>CAWIGE010000001.1:0-1205492 GCA_963835425.1 uncultured Actinomycetes bacterium
GATCACGCCGATGGCCCGGATGTCGAGCTGTTCAGTGCACGCTCACCGTTCCCAGCGGTCACGACTTGTCGTACCTGACACTTTAGGCACAACGATCAAGCTCAGCTTCCTGGAGGGGCCCGCTCGCTTGGCGCCAACGGAAAACAGCCAGCGGGGCAGCTGCTGTCACCTATATATAGGGCCGGGCGTTGTGACACGTGCCTCGAGATCCGCTGGCCCCCGGGCTTCTGGTTTGGCGGACCGGCTCCCTGTCGTTGCAGCCAGCCGAGGGCTGGGCGGCCAGGCTACGGAACGTGAGCGCGGCCGGGATCTCTCTCGAGCGTTCGCAGGCGCTCCTAACGATGCTCCTATGCTTGTCAAGGGATTCGTGTGACATTTTCTGGTTTGATTTCGGGGTTCTGAAGGATGGTGAACGAAGTATTTTGCTGGGTTGCGGACAAGACAGGGAAGGTCCACTCGGGTGAGGGAAAGCTCTTATTAGGTCACGCCCAGCAAGGCAGGACAGGATCCGGGGACGGCCGACGAATCGTTAGCAGGCCAGCACGGGTGCGGCAGCCGATTAGCGGGTCAGGCCGTCCCCGGAGAATTAGCGTTAGCCGGCGGCGCGGAGGTGGCGGTAGACCTCGCGGGCGACGTAACGCTTCAGGCAGGGGATGATCTCTTTCTTAGACAAGCCTTCCCTGGTGCGCCGCTCGACATAGATGAGAGTCGGCGGATGGGCGCTCATCCGTGTGAGCACGATCCGCCATAGGGCGTGGTTGGCCTGGCGGTCGCCGCCGGGATTGAGGCGGTGACGAGTGACTTTCCCCGACGATGCCGGGATGGGGACGACCGCGCACAGGTGCGCCCAGGCCGCCTCGGAGCGCAGCCGCTCCGGGTGATCCCCGGCGGCGACCAGGAGCAGGGCGGCGGTGTCGGGGCCGACACCGTGCAGGGCGAGCAGGCTGGGGGCACGAGCGGCGACGAGCGGGGCGATGAGCTCGTCGGGGCGCTCGAGCTGGGCGCCGGGGAACTCGGCGCGCCGGCCCAGCTCGCGCAGCGCGATGCGGGTGGCATAGCCGACGACGTCGCCGGGCCGGGGCCGCAGCGACGCTAGGCCGCTGACCAGGCCGGCGGCCGTGTGCCTGGCGAACCGGACCCGCAGGTCATCGGGCCCGGTCACGACCAGCGCCCTGGCCTGGTTGATCGTCTGGACCCGCTCGGAGCGGGCGCTGCGCTTGGCGACCATCAGCGCCCGGATCGCCTCGACCGCGCCGTCGCGGCCTTTCGACGCGCCCCGGGCCCGGCCGGACTGGGCGGCCCGGGCGGCGCTGACGGCATCCAGCGGATCTGACTTGCCCTGCCGGCGACGGTCCTGGCGGTCGGAACGGTCGACCTCGACGACCCGGACGCCGGCTGCGGTGACGTGGCGGGCCAGGCCCGCGCCGTAGCTGCCCGTGCCCTCGATGCCGACCAGGGCGACGGTCCCGAACCCGCCCAGCCCAGCAGGCCCGCGTAGCCGCCCGCGGTAGCCGGGAACTCCTGCACGCCCAGCAGCCCGCCGATAGGGTCCAGCGCGGCCGCGACATGCATGTCGGCGTGGGTGTCGACGCCGCCGGTGATGGCGCGTGTCTTTACGATGGTCATGGCCATCCCTTTTCTGTGGTTGAGGGATGGCACGCACCCGCTGGCCGCCGGGCCTGTGAACCCCGGCCTCTTGCACAGGACGGGCAGATCGGGACGGCACCGCCGGTGGGTGCCAGAAAAACCTGGGACCCGGCCGACGAATCGTTAGCAGGACAGCCCGAGAGGGCGTCAGCCGATCCGCAGGTCAGGCCGGGACCCAGGCCCCCGACCCTACGCCCACACCAGCTCAAAGCGCCGGAAGCAGGGCCGGAGCACTATCCACATCCTCCCTGCCGACTCGGCGCGCAAGCCCAAGCGTAGGGGCCTGTTCGAGAATCCGCCCAGCACATCCGGTTCGGCACCGTCAAGAGCGATGGTCGTTGGTCAACTTCCTGCCGCAAAGCGCGGAATGGCATTAGTGACTCACTGGAGAGGTCGGGCTCATTCGCCGGCGGGGTCGCGGGCTCCGCGCGCCGTGATGACCGCCATCCCGATGGTGAACACGAGGGCGGCGCAGATCGCGGCGCCGAGGTCGTGTGGTGGCCGGGCCGGCCAGATCCAGGGTGTGGTCAGTGCTGGAGGGTGCCACTGGGTCTGTAGCCCGTAGACGCCGGCCACCAGGTAGGCCGTGGGGCCGGCCCAGGCCAGACGGCCTCCCAGCGCGGCGGCGCATAGCAGGCCGATGCCGGTCATTCCGGCCAGGTTGCGCAGCACGTCCAGGGTGCCGCCGGCCAGGTGCGCTCCGGTCCCGGCGGTGGTCAGTGCGCCTGCTGAGGCGGCGGTCAGCGCGAGCGTGGTGGCCACCCGCAGGAATGGCAGCCACCGGCCGGTGAGGCGTTCGGGTTCGCCGGGCGGGCTTGCGGTGGTGACGGTGATGGCCGCCGCGGCCCCGGCCTCGAACACCAGCGGCAGCTGCAGCGCGCCGTAGGTGTTCCAGTGCCCGAGCAGCGCGATTCTCAGCCCGATCGCGCAGGCCGCCATTGCCGCCATGGCCGCCGGAACCCGCCGGCTCGCGGCGTGCAGCCGCAGCAGCCGGATGCCCGCCCGCGGTGGCCAGGCTAGCTGCGCCTTGCGGCCCGGCGCTGCTGTTGTCGGCACCGTGGGTGCCGTGCCGGCGGTCATGGCAGCTGCGCCAGGGTGATCCGCCCGGCCCGCAGTGCGGCCAGGTGGTGCACCAGCCAGGCGTGGCGGGCCGACGCCGGGAGCGCGGCGAACCGCTGGGCCGCGGATCGCACGGGTACCGGCAGCGGCCCTGTCGCGGTCGGCGGTTGCATGCCGGGAGCAGATGGGGATGACTGGGGCAGGCCGGCCGACATCCTCAGCGCCGCTGCGGCCGCGTGCTGCGCGGGCGAGGCGCCGGGGCTGTCGCCGGTGACGCCGGCGACGATGGCGGGGCCGGCGCTTGCTCGCAGCGCGGTGGCCAGGGCGCTGGTGGTCATGCCGGGCCCAAGTAGCTGGTCGGGCAGGAGCAGGCGGAGCACCGGCGGCGTGCCGCTGATGGGTGGGCCAGCCAGGCTGGCCCTGACGGAGTTGCCTATGCCCTGCTGGTAGGTCGCGGCTGCTTGGCTGATCCGGGCTGGCGCGCCAGGCAGGCCCGCTATCTCGTTGAGCACCGGTGCGAGGGCTGCCGTTGCGGCCGGCAGGTAACTGGTGTAGGCGGGGTTGAGGCAGACCGGGATCGCGGTGCGGCTGCAGACCGGGGTGTAGTGCACTGGCCGGTCGCTGGCGGCATCGTGCAGGGCCGGGATGGCGATCATGCCGTGGGCGTCCAGCTTGCCGGTGCCGGCCAGCGCGACGGCGGTCCCGGCCGCCAGCAGACCGGCTGCGGTCACGGTCGCAGCGGCTGCGCGCAGCCATCCCCCGCCCGGGCCGTTGGGTAGCAGCAGGGCTCCCAGCACCGCGATGGTGAGCCCGGTAAAGAACATCACCTGAGCGATGGACAGGTCAGGAAGGTAGGGGTAGAAGGTCGCCATGCCAGCGTCGGGCCCGATGTCCCAGGGGCCGGTGACCAGTGGCGAGATCTGCCAGTACGACTGGCTGCCGTGGATCAGCACGGTGCTGAGCGCGAGCGCGAAGAACGCGGCGATCGCGGCCCCCGGCGCGGTGAACCGGCTGGGGATCAGCGTGCCGGCGGCGAACCCGAGCGCGGACAGGGCTGGCAGGCCCGCGGCGGCGACCGCGACCGGCCACCACAGCGGACCGCCCCACGTGGCCTGCCGCGCGGTGACCCCATACAGGACGGCCACACAGCCCAGATATCCCATCATGGCCCAGCAGGTGGTGGCGGCCCAGGTGGTGAGCAGGCGTGCCCACCGCGGCCTCGCGGTGATTGTCACCAGGTCGGTGGTGCGGCGGCGGGCTTCCCGCGACCCCATCCACGCGGCCGCGCCCGCGACCGGGCAGGCGAAGGCCACCAGGGCGCCTTTTTGCATGCTGGTGGCGCGCAGGTTCCACAGCGGCGGCATGGCCATGGCCTTGTGGTAGGCGGTCAGCCAGAACAGGCCGGCGGCCACCGGCAGCATCCACAGCCATCGCGTTGCGGCGCAGTTCCAGCCGCAGCAGCCGCGCCGCTGCCCGCAGGTGCCCGCGTGTGGCTGGCGCCGGCCGGGAGGCGGCCGGTGCGCGCACGGCGGTCATGACCGTGCCCCCGCGAGGACGGCGCTGTACCCGCGCTCCAGCGGCGCGTCGCCGGTGCCGTGTCCCTCGCCGCGGGCGGTCAGGTCGCGCGGGGGCGCCGTGGAAGACGATCTTCCCGGCGTCCATCAGCGCGACCTGCGTGCAGGCGGCGCCGACGTCCTCGACCAGGTGTGTGCTGACCACGACGGTGGCGCGCTGGCCCAGCTCGCGCAGCAGGGCGCGGAACGCCATCCGCTGCTCGGGGTCCAGCCCGGCCGTCGGCTCGTCCAGCAGCAGCAGCTCGGGCTCGTTGACGATCGCCTGCGCGATCCCCACCCGGCGCAGCATCCCCCCGGACAGGGTGCGCAGCCTCGCCTTCGCTTTGCCGCCCAGTTCCACCCGCTCGATCGCCACCGCGACCGCGGCCGGGATCCGCGCCGCCGGGACCTCCTTGAGCAGCGCGAAATACTCCACGGACTCGGCGACCGTGAAGCCCGGGTAGTAGCCGAGGCTCTGGGGCAGGTAGCCGAGCCGGCGCCGGATCTCCCGCCGCGGGCCGTAGGAGCCGGGGTCGCGGCCGAGCAGCCGCAGCGGCCCGAGGTCGGCGGGATCGCCGTGGCCATCATCCGCAGCAGCGAGGTCTTGCCCGCGCCGTTGGGCCCCAGCAGCCCGAACACCCCTGGGCCAGCTCGCAGGTCCACCCCAGCCACCGCCATAGTCCGGCCAAACCGGCGGGTCAGGCCGGTGATCTCGACGTTCATGATCGCCTCCCGGGAAACAGGTGGGATACGGCGCGGCACGTGATGAAAGCACACGGCTCAAGGCTGTCCCGGCGGGACCGGGCTGCAGATCGTCGCACCAGGGAGCCGGATCGGTGGTCATACCACGCAGGTAGCCAGGGACGGTCCGAGGGCGAACTGATACCTGGGTATGACAACGCTGGCGTGATGAGCCTGGCGGGCCCTGGCGACCTACCCTTGGGATCGTGAAACGGAGGCCCGGCATCCCACGGGCAGCCCGCAGCGCCCGAGCGGCGGCACCCGCCGCGGCCGGGCGGGCGTGGCGCGGGCTGATCCAGGTGCTGATCGGCCCCGACCCGCCGCCGGTGTGGCGATGGCGTTCACCGCAGCAGCGCCAGGTCGCATACGCCGCACTCGGGGTGGCGACGCTCGCGTTGTGCGTCATCAACCTGGTCCCCGGTGTCGCGGAGCCGGGGCAGCTACTGCTGGCCCTGCCGGTGGTGGCGCCGCTGCCGCTGGCCGCCCGCTATCCGATGCTGGCCTGGCGGATCGGGTGGCTCGCGCTGCTGCTGGCCCCGCTGGTACCTGCCACCTGGTGGGGAGGCTGGCCGTGGGGCCGCGGGGCAGGTCCTCGCCCTGCTGGGGGCGTTCTGCCTCGCCGGCATCCGCCAGCAGCGGCCGGAACTGTGGTGGATGTGGGCGCTGACCCTCATCCCGTGGTGGCTGTGGCTTGTCGGCATGCCGGACCTGACGGCCCGGCCAGCGCCACCATCGTCTTCACCGCCGCCGTAATCGCGGTGGACAGCACCGGGTCCCGGCTGCGCGCCCAGCAGGCCTTGGCCGCCCAGACCGAGCGCGCCGAGGACTGAGCGGGCGCGGCGGGCCGTGCTGGAGGAGCGCACCCGGATCGCGCGGGAAATGCACGATGTCGTCGCGCATCACATGTCGCTGATCGCGGTCCGGGCCGAGACCGCGCCGTACCGCCTCACCGGCCTGCCCGAGTCCGCCCGCGCCGAGTTCGGCTCGCTCGAGCGAGGTGGCGCGTGAGGCGCTGGTGGAGATGCGGCGGCTGCTCGGCGTGCTACGCCAAGACCAGCCTGCCGTTCTGGCGCCGCAGCCGCAGTTGGCGGACCTGCCCGCGCTCGTCGACACCGTCCGGCGAGCCGGGGTGCCGGTCGAGCTGTCCGTGCCCCTCGCGCTGGGCCAGGTACCGTCCGGTGTTGGCGTGTGCGCCTACCGGATCGTGCAGGAATCGCTGTCCAATGCCAGTCAGCACGCCCCCGGAGCCCCTGTCACTGTGTCGGTGAACCGGGACTCCGGCGCGGTCCTCCTGCAGGTGGCCAACGGGCCCGGCGAGTCGGCTGACCCGCCGGTGAATGACCACGGGGCTGGTCATGGGCTGACCGGGATGCGCGAGCGGGTGGCACTGCTCGGCGGCTCGCTGTCCGCCGGGCTGTCGCCCGATGGCGGCTTTGTGGTCTCAGCGGTGCTTCCCCTCGGCGACAAGACATGACAGCCAGCGGCGAGGCAGACGGCAACGCGGCCACGCGGTGCCTGATCGCCGACGACCAGGCCATGGTGCGGGAGGGCTTCGCCGCGGTGCTCGCCGCCCAGCCAGGCCCGCAGGTGGTGGGCCAGGCCGCCGACGGCGCCGACGCGGTCCGCCAGGCGCGCAACCTCGAGCCCGATGTCGTGTTGATGGACGTGCGGATGCCGGTCATGGACGGGCTGCAGGCGACCCGCCAGATCCTCAGCGCCGCCGCCAGCCCGGCCCGGCCTAGAGTTCTGATGCTCACGACCTTCGACCTCGACGACTACGTGTATGCCGCGCTGCGCGCCGGCGCGAGCGGCTTCCTGCTCAAGGACGCCACCGCCGCCGAACTCGTCCACGCTGTCCGCGTGGTGGCCGCCGGCGACGCCCTGCTCTCTCCCTTGGTGACCCGGCGGCTCATCGCCGACTTCGCCCGCCAGCCACGCCCGCACCCACCGTTCCCGCCCACCCTCGGCGCGCTCACCCCCCGGGAGACCGAGGTGCTGCGGCTGATCGCCCACGGCCTGTCCAACACCGAGATCAGCACCACCCTGGTCATCGCCGGGCAGACCACCAAGACCCACGTCGGCCGCATCCTGGCCAAACTCGACCTGCGCGACCGCGCCCAGGCCGTCGTCCTCGCCTACGAAACCGGGCTCGTCACACCCGGCGAATCAGCCCCGGCACAAACAAGCCTCGGCACCAGGCCCGATCAGTAACCAGCAGCCACCATGCGGTCGGCGCCTGCGCGGATCCCCGGATCCGGAACCAGCGATCCTCCTACAGCCCACGCGCAGAACGCCCAGATCGGCACCGTCCCAGTCTTGATCGCAATCTGGCCAGCGCGCACGCCGAACGGCGGCACTGCGCGTGTTCTGCTGAACGCCCCCATCACAGTGGGTGACTTAGGTTATCGGCGGGCGCGAACAGAGTCATCGCTGATCAGCCGATCCAGGCGATGTCGAAGATGCTGATCAGTTCGGCTACATCGTCAACGTGGAACGACAGCAAGCCGTAGCCCCCGCCAAAGGTGACCTGGCGGTAGGTAGGGTCATTCCCCGGTGCCATTAGATCTGCGTCCCACGGTTCTTGGACCAAGGCCACCACACGCTGCGCCAGGGCATCGAACACAGCCGACGGTAAGCCGTTGAGCTGCACCAGCGCGGCGCCCTCGAACTCGACCCGGTAGATCATCCGCCCGCGCGTCGCCGGGCGGCCGCAACGCGCTCAGCCCAGTCCGGGACGACCTCCTCGATGGATGTTCCGTCGCGCCGCCCAGTGCGTACCGCGTCCTGCATAGCCTGCAATCTGGACTCATACCCCGGATCGGAGTACGCGGCCGCGCGCAGTCGCCACAGCCGCAGCAAGTGGTGAAGCTCGTGGTAGTGCTCTGGCCGCCGGGCACCTGTCACGGCGGCGTCGTACTCGGCTAGGAACTGCTCATGGAAGTGGCTGGGCAGGATCCGCAGGATCTCGACCGGGTCGTCCGGGTCGCGCTCCGACGCTGACTGTGCCGTCACAGCTCTATCCTCCCCCAGTGCACCGACGTTGTAGCTGGAAGCCACGCGGCGTGTTAGCCGACTTGAGGCCACACACGAAGGCCCGCCTCCCGGCAGCTGACAAGAGCAGCTTGGGGCCGTCATGGTTCTTGGAGTCTCGGATCGCGACGACGCCGGGGAGATTGGTGGCTACTTCGACGCAGTTCTGGCCTGTGGAGGAGCTGTAGGTGCTCTTGCGCCAGATGGCGTGGGATAGGTCTGGGTGGCGAGCGGCCATCGCGGACCTCCCTGCTGGGAATCGTGATGCTGATCATGTCATTCGTTTGGCTAGACCAGCGATCATGGTGTGTGACTCGTCGGGCCCGAGTGCGCGGGCGACAAGGTGGTTGAACCTCAGCGTATAACGCTCCACGTCGGCGGGCTCGCAGGGGAATGAAGAGACGCTGAGCTTTCCTCAACATAGATGAACAGTTTTGAAATAACTCATTCTCCAGCCAATATCACTGAGCCACGATCATCCATATCCGCAAGCTGGTCTCAGTGAGGTGCGAGCAGGTAGCGCATGGGATCGGCGAACTGCAAAGCGACCGCAACGTGGAACGAAGCAAGTTATTGAATAACGTTCACTTGCGGCTGGACCGGGCGCGGTCCAGCCGGGCATGATGGTTATACAGAACGGCTGCCCACAGCAATTCGCGGCAACGCATACTCGCCTTGGGGAAATGGCACGCCCCGTAGGCGCGCATCACTGGTTGGCACAGGACGGAAGCCACGAACACCATGCAGGATGGCCAGACAGCTCCCCGGCGGCGGGCCCGCCAGGGGCGAAGCGGTCCCGCACGATCCGGTTTGATCTCAGCGAGAGGGAGTTCGGTGAGATAAAGGCCGCCGCCGAGCAGGCCGGGCTCGCCAAAGGCGCCTTCGTGGCGCAGGCGGCACTTGCCGTGGCGCGCAGTGGAGGCCTGCCACCTGACTGTCCCCACCGCCAGGCCCTCAGCGAGTTCATCCGCGCCGTCGGGCTGGTACGCCGGATCGGCGTCAACCTGAACCAGGCCGTAGCCAAGCTGAACGCCACCGGCCAGCGCTCGGGTGACCTGCTCCCCTATGCAACTGAGAGCGTGCGCCGCATCCGGCTTCTCGACCAGGCCGCCGAAGAGCTGCGGAAGGGACTGCGGCAATGATCGGCAAGATCAGCGCACGCGGGGCGCGGGTAGCTGGACTGATGTACTACCTCTACGGCCCAGGCCGCAACGAGGCGCACACCGATCCGCACCTCGTCGCTGGCTGGCGGCACCCAGCGAGCTGGAGCCACCGCTTCGCGACGATGGCCGCCGCGACTTCCGCTACCTGAACGGGCTGCTCCAGCAACCGCACGCGGCGCTGGGCCCGCGCGGTTTCAACCGCCCGGTGTGGCACTGCTCGGTCCGCGCGGCCCCCGGTGACCGGATGCTCTCCGATGACGAGTGGGCGCAGGTCGCCCGCGACATCGTGCACCGGACCGGACTGGCCCCGCGCGGCCAGGACGACGACGCGGTCCGCTGGATCGCGGTCCGCCACGCTCCGGATCACATGCACATCGTGGCGATGCTGGCACGCCAGGACGGAACACGGCCCAGCTCCTGGAACGACTACTATCGCGTCGGCGAGGCCTGCCGGGCCGCCGAGGAGCGGTTCGGCCTGCGCCGGACCGCCCCCCGGGACCGGACCGGCGCACCACGGCCCACCCGGGCCGAGTCGGAGAAAGCCCAGCGTCACGGCCGTTCCGAGCCGCCCCGGATCACGCTCCGCTGTGCTGTCAGTACCGCGGCCGCCGCTGCGGCCAGCGAGCACGAGTTCTTCGCCCGGCTCGACGCCGCAGGCATCAGCGTCCGCAGGCGGTACAGCACCCGCAACCCTGGCGAGGTCACCGGCTATGCAGTCGCGCTCCCAGCCGACACCACGCGGACCGGCGCACCGGTGTGGTACAGCGGCGGGAAGCTGGCACCGGACCTCACCTTGCCCAAACTGCGTCACCGCTGGGCGCCCAGCGGCACCACCGCCCGCGATCAGTTCACCGCCGCCGAACGAAACGCGATCTGGGAACACGCCGCCCAGGCCGCCAGCCGCGCGACCGCCGAGATCCGGCACCTCGCCGGCAGAGATCCGGGCGCCGCCGCCGACGCCGCTTGGGCCGCCGCCGACACATTGCACGCTGCCGCGTCGGCGCTGGGAAGCCGGGAGGTTCGCCGGGCCGCTGATTCCTACGCCCGCGCCGCCCGGATCCCGTACGGGCACATCCCCCGCCACACAGCGGCCGGAACCAGCCTCCGTCGGGGGTGACCACCGAGGCGATCACCAGATGGGAGAACGGCCTGCCCGCGCGGGAAGGCATCTCCCGGCGGACCGCCGGTGACGCCCGCAGCCTGCTCGGCACGATCCTGGGCGACGCCGCCGCGCACAAGCCGCCGCTCCTCCCGTACAACCCGGCGCTGCGGCCCCGCAACCGCGGCCGCAAGGCCGGCCGCAGGCTGGCACGCACTCCGCAACGAGCCTGGGCAACGCCGCTCCAGGCGTTACTCCTCGCCGAACGGGCCGCGCTGCTGACCGGCCGGGAGGACGACTTCACGCTGATGCTCACACTCGCCTACACCGGACTGCGATGGGGCGAGATCATCGGCCTGGAGGACAGCTTCCTGCGCCACGGCGAGATCCGGGTCGAATGGCAGATCCGGGAGGTCGGCGGTAAGTTCTACCGGCTCCCGCCAAGGACGACTCCTACCGCAGTCCCGCCTGGGAACCTTGTCTGCCGGTTGACCTCCCGCCGTTCCTGGCCGCCCTGCTCACCCGGCAAGCCGGCTCCCCCCGCCACCGGTGCGCCTGCGCCCCGGAGCATGGCGGCAGCGGCCGGTACGTGTTCCCCTCCCCGGACGGCAGCCACCATCGGCGGAGCAACTACGGCCGCCGGGTGTTCCGCCCCGCCTGCGACGGACGGTACGAGCCGGTCAACGGCCGACCGCCGCGGATCGTCACCGTCGACGCCACCACCTGGCCCGGGACCACCCTCGCCACCTGGCCAGCCGCCACACCGGGCAACGAGGCCCGGAGCAGTCCGGAGGGCTACGTTCCGCCGCGCGGGCGCGGGATCCGGATCATTCCGGATGGCGTTCCGGTGGCCTCCTGGCTGCCGCTGGTTCCTGGCCTGACCGCCCATGGGCTCAGGCACGGCCACCGCACCTGGATGGCCGAAGACGGCATCCCGGACATCCTCGCCGAGCAGCGCCTCGGCCACGAGGTGCCGGGCATGCGCGGCCTCTACACCCACGTCTCGGACCGGATGCGCGAGGCACTGGTCAAGGCCCTGCAGGCCCGCTGGGAGGACTCGCTGCGGGCCCGGGCGTCAATCCGCCCCCACTCCCCTGTCCCCCCTGCTCAACGAGCTGCTGACATCCCGCCGCCGCCCACGCGCGGACACCGGCTCCGTCAACGGCACCCTCCGGCACCTGGCAACCCGGACCATCCCTGGGAGACAAGGAGCAGTTGATCTCCCAAATTCCTCCCAAGCAGTCTCAAGGCCCCATCCCTAGACGGAGGATGAGGCCTGCATTGGAGCTTCTGACCTGGGCTTATACCTGGTGGGCGATACTGGGATCGAACCAGTGACCTCCTCGGTGTGAACGAGGCGCTCTCCCGCTGAGCCAATCGCCCGGCGCCAGGGCCGGGTCCGCCGCCCGCTGGCCACCACAGACTAACTCATCCGGGCGATCACCGTGCCGATCAACCGGGCCGCAGGGATGGCGTCCCGCGCCGCGCGCGGCGGTCGTCAGCCCGGTCAATGCCGTCACTGTGTGTGATGAATCAAAAATCCTTCCTGCAAATCCGGAAATGTCCTGATTCACAGCTGGAAAACCCCTGCTCAAAGCCCGCGTCTTGGTGGGATTCCGGTAGCCGGGCCGGTATGCTTCCCGCTCGTTGGGCACCAGATTGCTGACAGGTGGCCCGGGGAAATTGAGCGGGCACATCCCACGGATCTTCCCCGGCAGAGCGGGTGATAGGGGCGGGTGGGCCCCAGGCTGCAGTGCTGGATTGAGTCTGCCCCGGACCCCGGGACCAGCACCACAACGCAGACGTTTGGGCACAGGACGCAGAGGTTTGGGCACAAGATGAGCCGTAGCGCAACCGTGGCAGCAGAACTCGGGCTTAGGCTCGTCGTCCCCCAGCATGGCGGGGTCCCGTTGACTGCCAGTGTGTGCTACCGGGATGACGACCCCTACGCCATCCAGATGTCCTTCCACGTCGGCATGGACGACCCGGTCGAGTGGCTGTTCGCGCGGGACCTGCTCGCGGTCGGCCTGCAAACGCCGGTCGGCGAGGGCGACGTGCGGGTGTGGCCCGCCCCGAGGGACGACCAGGACGTGCTCAACATCTCCCTGTCGTCCCCGTTCGGGCAGGCGCACTTCGAGGCCCCGTTGGGGGCGCTCTCCGAGTTCCTGATGAGGACATTCGAGGTTGTGCCCCTGGGCCGGGAGGGCGACTTCATCGACATCGAAGGCGAGCTGCGGGACCTGCACCGCTGGGCCTGACCGGCGCCGGCCGGCGCCGGTCCGCCGCCACCGTTACCGCAGGCCGCCGCAGCGGGCGCCCGCCACCTCCGCCAGCGCGGGCAGCAGCCCTTCGACGATCGCTATCTGCTCCGCGACCTCCCGGTCCACGTTCATCATCGGCACCGCCTCGCGCACCGCCGCGTGCACGGCCCCCAGCGCGTCGCTCGGGGCGGCGACCTCGGCCCGCAGGTCGATGCCCTGCGCCGCGCAGCACACCTCTACCGCCAGGCAGGTACGCACGTTCGCGACCACCTCACGGAGCTTGCGCACCGCGGTCCAGCCCATGGAAACGTGGTCCTCCTGCTTGCCCGAGGTCGGGATGCTGTCCACGCTGGCCGGGTGGGCGAGCACCTTGTTCTCGCTGACCAGGGAGGCGGCGGTGTACTGGGCGAGCATGAAGCCCGAGTTGGTGCCCGCCTCCGGGGCGAGGAACGGCGGCAGGCCGCGGGAGAACGCCGGGTCGAGCAGCCGGTCCACCCGCCGCTCGCTGATGCTGGCCAGCTCGGCCAGCGCCATCGCCAGCATGTCGGCGGCGAACGCCAGCGGCTCACCGTGGAAGTTCCCGGTCGTCATGACCTCGCCGTCGGGCACGATCACCGGGTTGTCCACCACCGAGTCGAGCTCGATGTCGATCACCCGGCGGGCGTACGCCAGGACGTCCCTGACCGCGCCGTGCACCTGCGGCGCGCAGCGCAGGCTGTAGGCGTCCTGCACCGCGTGCCGGCTGTGCCGGTGGCTGGCCAGCAGCGGCGACCCGGCCAGCAGGGCCCGCAGGTTGGCGGCGCTGTCGAGCTGGCCGGGGTGCGGGCGGAGCACCTGGACCCGCTCGTCGTAGGGCCGGTCGGTGCCGAGCAGCGCCTCCACCGACAGCGCGCAGGCCACGTCGGCGGCGGTGACGAGCATCCGCGCGTCGTGGATGGAGAAGGCGAGCAGGGCCTGCATAGGCTCGGTGCCGTTGACCAGCGACAGGCCCTCCTTCGGCGCGAACTCCAGCGGCTCGATCCCGTGCTCGGCTAGCACCTCCCCCGCGGGCCGGCCCTGGGGCGGGTCGCCTGGCGTGCGCAGCCGCCCCTCCCCGATCAGCGGCTGGGCCAGGTGCGCGAGCTGGGCCAGGTCCCCCGACGCCCCGACGGAGCCCTTGCCGGGCACGACCGGCAGCAGATTGAGGTTGAGCAGTTCGATCAGCCGGGCGGGCAGGTCGCGCCGGACGCCGGAGTATCCCGCGGCCAGCGTCCGGGCACGCAGCAGCAGGATCGCGCGGACGGTCTGGTCGTCCAGGGGATCGCCGGCGGCCGCCGCGTGGGAGACGATGATCGCGGCCTGCAGCTGGGCCATGTCCCGCTCCGCCACTCGGGTGTCGGCGAGCGCGCCGAACCCGGTGTTGACGCCGTAGACGGGGGCGTCGCCGCGGATCGCGGTGGTGACAATGGCCAGGCTCGGCTCCATGGTGGCGGTGACGCTGGCGGCTAGTTCGGCGTTCGCCTCACCGCGGGCGACGTCCACGACGTCCTCGACCGTGAGGCCGTCGCCGCTGACGACCACTGTTCGCATGGCGACAGCCTGCCATCCCCCGGCGCCCGGTGCTGCAGCCGGGCTCGGCAAGCCCCGCCCGGGCGATGTCACACGATGGCTGGCTGCGTCGTCTGTGCAATATGGAAGCAATGACAGTCGCCATCGTCGGGGGGACGGGCACGCTTGGGCGGAAGGTCACCGCCGAACTGGAGACGCGCGGGCACAAGGTCAGGCCGCTCAGCCGCCACGCACCGGAGTACCGCATCGACCTGGCCACCGGGGAGGGGCTGGGGCCCGCGCTGGCCGGATGCGACGTGGTGGTCAACGCCAGCAACAGCTCGGCGAGGAAGCCGGCCGGGATCCTGGTGGACGGCTCGCGACGCCTGCTGGAGGCCGAGGCGCCCGCCGGCGTTACGCATCATGTGTGCGTATCCATCGTGGGCTGCGACCAGGTGAGCCTCGCCGCGCCGCGGCCGGATGTGCGCGGTACGACGGGCTTCGCGGACTGGCTGAGGTCGGTGCCCGGATGACGGCCGGCGCGGGCCCGGACGGCGGAGACGCGCTCGCCCAGGCGTTCGCGGCGCAGCGGTCGCGGCTGGTGCGGGTGGCCTACGCCACGGTCGGCTCCGTGGCCGAGGCGGAGGACTGCGTGCAGGAGGCGTGGCTGCGGCTGCGCCGCGTCGCGGACCGGCCGAGTCCGCGACCTCGGTGCGTGGCTGACCACGACGGTCAGCCGCCTGGCCCTCGACGCGCTGGGCCGGGCCCAGGCGCGCCGGGAGCGTTATGTCGGTCCCTGGCTCCCTGAGCCGCTGGTCGAGGGCATCGCCGCCGGGGATCCGCCGACCGGGTCACGCTGGATGAATCGGTCAGCATGGCGCTGCTGGTGGTCCTGGAACGGCTGACACCGGCGGAACGGACATCGTTCCTGCTGCACGATGTGTTCGGCCTGCCGTTCGCCGAGATCGCCGGCGTGGTCGGCCGGTCGCCCGCCGCGGTACGCCAGCTTGCCGCGCGCGCCCGCCAGCACGTGGCGGACGGGCGTCCACGGTTCCCGCCCACCCACGCCGAGCAGCGGGAACTGGTCGCCGCGTTCGCGGCCGCGTGCGCCGAAGACGACCTGGAGCGGCTGGTCACCATGCTCGACCCGGATGTTGTGTGGCGCCGCGATGGCGGCGGCAAGGTCGCGTCCCGGCCCGGCGCGCAGGGTGCGGAACAGGTGGCGGCGGCCCTGCTCGCGCTGACCCGGCGGCCCCCGCGCCGGAACCTCATGGCCACCGCCAACGGCGCCCCCGGCCTGGTGCTGCGCGACGCCGATGGCGTGCTATCGGTCGTCTCGTTCACCGTTGACGGCGGCCGGATCGCCGCCATCGACGTGGTCCGCAACCCGGACAAGCTCACCGGGGTGCGGGAGCCGGGCTGACCGGCCAGGCCCAGCCGAAGGTGGCGGCGAGCCCTTCCTGGCCGGCCTGAGTGACCCGGACGGCCCGGCGGCGGGCGCCCCGCTCGATCCAGTCCAGCTCCAGCAGCCGGGCGGTGATGGCGGCGCCCAGCGCGCCGTTCAGGTGCGGGCGGTGTTCGGTCCAGTCCAGGCAGGCGCCGGCGAACCTGCGCCGCGAGTGGCGCAGCGAAGCGGCATTCACGCCAAACGCAGCCAGCGTGGCCTCTCCAGCCGCCGTGACCTCGAGCACTGCCGGGCTATGCCGCGCCAGCACGCCGCCGGCCAGCAGGGCATCGAACAGCGCCACCCCCGCCTGGCCGGCCAGATGGTCGTAGCAGGTGCGGGCCTGCGCGAGCGCGGCCGCCTGCCGCGACTGGCGCAGGCTGCGCACCGGGGCGGGCGGGCTGAGGCGGGACAGGGCCTCGATCGCGGCGGCGACCTCCTGCCCGGCCAGGCGGTAGTACCGGTGGCGGCCCTGGCTCGTCACGGTCACCAGGCCGCCCCCGAGGAGCCTGGTGAGGTGCTCGCTGGCGGTCGCCGGGCTCACCCCGGCCAGCTCCGCCAGTTCCCCCGCGGCGAGAGCCCGGTCATCAAGCAGGGCGGTCAGCATGGCGGCGCGGGCCGGGTCCCCCATCAGTGCCGCGGCCGGCGCGATGCCGGCATCAGGCATGGGGCGGGGGCCGGGTGTGAGGTCGGCTGGGATGGCAGACATGTTCCGACCGTAACCCGGGCATCTTTCGGCCGGGGCCGAAGCATGCCCGGCGATCACACCGCTGTCCGCCACGGCACCGCCCGGCCGGTACCAGACGGGCGCCCCGGTGGATGCGGGCGGCCCGACGCGGTGCGCCGCCGGGGCAAGTTTGCTCGCCGGGCAGGATCGGCTAAAGTTCTGGAACGCGCCGGTCTCGGCCGGCGACGTTCAGCCCGCCCGGCGGGCGGTCACGCGGACGTGGCTCAGTTGGTAGAGCATCACCTTGCCAAGGTGAGGGTCGCGGGTTCGAATCCCGTCGTCCGCTCGGAGGCGCCGGACGCCGTGTACGCGGCCGAAGGTCTACACGGCTCCCGGGAACCGTTTCTCTCCTGGCGACGGGGCCGGAAGCGGCGGAGTGGCCGAGTGGCTTAGGCAAGGGCCTGCAAAGCCCTGTACGCGGGTTCGATTCCCGCCTCCGCCTCGAGGGCGGTTAGCTCAGTGGGAGAGCGCTACCTTGACACGGTAGAGGTCACTGGTTCAATCCCAGTATCGCCCACCCAGGTCAGAAGGGGTCTGTCCCCACAATGTGCAAGCAGTTGACCCCACAATCAGTGGGGACAACCCCCTCGCGAGGCCGGATCTCAGGCAGCTGCATGGCCGTCCCCGGCCGCGTTCGGCTCCTGGCTCTCGTAGGCGTGCAGGCGGCTGACTGCCTGGTTCATCGCGGCCAAGATCGCCGCCCGGTCCTGGGCGAACAGATGGCCGTAGATGTTCTTGGTCGTCTCGATCTTGCTGTGCCCCATCTGATGGGCCACCTGCATGTCGGACGCTCCGGAGGCGATCAGCAGCGAGGCGCACACGTGGCGCAGCTCGTGCGCGGTGTAGCGGACGATCCCATCGGGCTGGGCAGCGGTGTAGCCCTGGGCGAACCTCAGGTACTTGCGCCAGGTGGCGTAGCCGAGGTACCCGCCCCGGTCGCCGTTGATCAGGCGACTGTAGAGGGCGCCTTGGCTGCGTTCGCGGCCTGATGCTCCGGCTTCCATTAGGGGGCGCACGGCGGGCATGGCAATGTCGGGGATCATGACGGTGCGCACAGCGGCGCGGGTCTTCATGTCCTCGCGCACGTCGCGGCGGCCGCCGGATTCACTGGCAGTCCGGTCGATGATCATGGACTGGCCTTCGAGCCGGACGGTGCTGACGGGCACCGCGGCGGCTTCTTCCCAGCGCAGGCCGGTGAAGACCAAGACGATCGCCACGTCCCCGAGGCCCGGCTTGAAGTGATCGAGCGCGGCGGCCAGGCGCAGCACCTGCGGGATGCTCGGAATGACGACGCGGCGCCGGACCGATCCGCCCCAGCCGGTGCGCAGCTCAAGCGCGGGGTTTGTGGGGATGATCCGCTCCTCGCGGGCCCAGGCGAACACCCGCCGCAGCACCGAGGCGACCATGCTCTTGGTGCTGCCAGCAGCAGAGCTGCCGTCTTGCAAGGTCAGATGCCGGACGGTCGCGTTGAGGTCGGGCAGATCCAGGTCGCCGATCCATGCGTTGCCCAGCGCCGGCAGTATGTAGACGTTCAGGCAGGTCCGCTCTTTTGCGAGTGACGACTTGGGGCGCGCGGTGCCATCTCGCTTGACGCGGTAGGCGATCAGGTACCGGGCCGCGACATCGGCGAACCGCAGATGCTCGGCCTGAACGCGGCCGGGGCGGAGCCTGGCCTCGTGGAACTCTTCGAGGAGCTTCTTGGCGGCGTCCAAGCCCATGGCCGTGCGCTCGACCCGCCTCTTGAGAACCGGATCCCAGAGACGCACTCGATAGACTGGCGTTCCATCCGGAGCGACATCCGGGACCCTGCGCCCGCCGTGAGTGCGCAACCTCGGAGCTATTCCCCTGGGGAGATCACGCCGACCATCTTTCGGCATGCCTGCTCTCCTCCTCTAGCGGCCCTTCGATCAGGGACTTGGGCAGAACCACTCGACGACGAGGGCGGGACGGCGTTGCCGAGACTTTCACCGCCCCCTGCTCAGTAGACCTCGACGCGGGCCGCGGCCTCGACCATTCCTCGATCTCAGACTCAACGAAGCGCAGCAAGCGGCCCACCTTCCGGTAGGGGATGGCGTCGCGCTCGATCAGCTTCCTGGCGTGCCGCTCGGTGATATTCAGCCACTCGCACAGCTCGTCCAGCGTCAGCATGCGCACACCCTGCCCATGCGGCACACCCGCCATCATGCCGCCCTCCCGGTTGCCGACAGTTCTCCGGTGGGTGGCCCGGCTCTTCGCCGGGCTGCGGTCAGGGCGGCCTTCCACCGGGCCCGGTCGGCGACGACATGCAGCAGCCGCCGCTCGGGAGGGAGGTAGTCGGGGTCGGCTGGGGTGACCTGCGCTCAGCGGTAGCGGGCTGGGTCGGGCAGTTCCAGGCCGAGGGTGGAGACCAGCCAGGCTTTGTGGTCGGCGCGGTGGTCGGCCAGGGTCTTGCCGGACCATTTGCGGGAGACCAGGACCCGCCGCCCGGCGTAGCCGCAGTGCTCGGGCCGGTGCGCCTTCCCCTTGCACGCGCCGGGGACCAGGCCGGCCCGGGCGTTCTTGGGCTGGATGCCATACCGCAGCCAGTTCGCGCAGGCCGGCGAGCACGGCTCATAGCGAAGCGCCTCGGCGAGCCGGTCCGCGTGCGCCCGCTGCGCGGCCCTCTCGGGGACGTGGCAGTCGGCGACCTGCTTGGTCAGGTATTTGGTCAGGTACCCGATGCAACGGTTGGCGTCCTTGGATCCGGCGAGCACACCCTGGGCGTCGAACCTGGGCCGAACCGGGCCACATGCCGTGGCCGATCGGCTGGGCCGATTGCGTCGAGCGCGTCATCCCAGGTCTGCAGGGCATGGCCGGTGGCGGGTCGGTGTAGTTGCCGGAATCTTCATCCCACACTGGCAGCTGATCCCCGGCGAACCGCACTTCCTCGGTGGCGGGCCACCAGACCTGGTGGTAGGTGGCGGCCAGAACCTGGCGCAGCAGCGGCCGCGGCACGCTCCCCCGCACGGCCAGGTGGATGTGCGGCGCGAGCCGCTGTTGCGGTTCCACGCCGCCGAAGTACTGCGCTTCATAGCCGAGCACCCGGCGCAGGTTCTGGATGAACCGGTTGAACCAGGGCGGAGAAGTGGATGGCGTCCCGGGCCGCCCGGGTGTAGTCATAGGCAGCCGGGTCGGCCGGGGTGCCGTCGGGGGTGACTTTGCCGTAACTGTCGCAGGTCAAGGTGAGGAACATCGAGGGCCGGTAGCGTTTCCCGTCCGGCGCGGTGTACACCCGGCCGGTGGTACGGGCGGCGATCTTGCGGGCGGGCAGCGGGGCGGCGTCCAGGCGGCGCCGGGTGGACCGGGACCGGCGGGCGCGCTTCCTCCCGCCGCTGCCGCTGTGACTGGTGGTGACTGTGCCACGGATCCCGGCCCGGGTGATCTCAGCATCGAGCCCGCCGATCAGCACGTCATAGCCGGTGGTGTCCTGCCCGGCGGCCGCGGCGGTGTCGCGGCGCAGCTGGGCTTCGGCGCGCAGGGTCAGCCAGAGCTCCTGCATCTCATCGGGCGCGGCCGGGCTCAGGACCGGCTCGTCCTCCAGGTGCCAGCCCTCCCGGCACTGCACCGCCCGCAGCGCCTTCGCCCGCTCCGCGCACGACGGGCAGATGCTGGTCAGCGTCGCACCGCACGGCACCATCACCGACACGGTCTCACCAGTCACGGTGTCGGTACGGCGCAGCTGCACCGGCCGCAGGCACCCACCGGACGCCTCAGCGATCTTCCGGATCGAATCACGAGCCAGCGGATAGGCGGCCCGCTCAGCGCGGGTCTGGCGGCCGGACATGGATGAACGACTCCTTCCTTCACACCACCCCCGGGGACTAGCTGGGCGCAGCGGCCAGCCGAGCCAGCCTGATCTGCGCATAGGCGTCTGTGGCCTGCGCAGGGCTGCTGCGGTCCAGTCCACGCAGCCAGCAGGCCTTCCGCCGCTCAGGCAGCTTCAGGGCAAAGGAAGGGGTGCCCGCAGATGAAAGGTGCCCTAGCGTGAGATGTCAGTTGGCTGGGCGGGTCACCCAGGGGGCTCATAACCCCACCGGCCAGGCCGGAACGATGTGGTCGCGCCTATGGGCGCCAAAAGTGCTGCCGGTGACCTGGGCTGCCAGCCCGCCACCGTTGGCAGAGTCCGCACTCGCGTTGCGTCTACTGTCTAACCCTTTTCGCCCGGTCGCAAACCCGTAGCGTGAGCGTGGCGCAGGTGGCGATCGCCTGTAAGTGTCCATGACAGACCGTGACCGTCCGCTGGTGACCGCGAGTGCCAAGAAATGTGACGTAGATCACACTACTAGTCCGCGCGTCGGCGCCAGATCAGGTGGGCAGCTGCAGCTCGCCGCCGTCACCGATCCGGTAGAAGATCTTCGAGGGCAAGGGCAGTATCCCGAGCGTGCGATAGAAGACCTGCGCTCCGGCGCTGCCAGAATCGGCGGTCCACTCGACCCGGCTGCAGCCGTGGTCGCTGGCCACCTTGAGGAGCGAGAGCATGAGCAGCTTGCCGATGCCCTGGCGCCGGCATGCGGTGGCGACATAGAGCTCCTTCAGGTACAGGGACCGAGTCAGGCCAGCGGCCGGCCAGAGGAATGAATACGTGGCGATCCCAGCGAGCCGGGAGTAATCCCACGCGAGCAGGGCGGAGGCAGCAGGAGGCGTGGCGAACAGCGCCTCACGAACCTGCCGGTGCCGCTCCTCTATCACCCCGGCACCAGCGGTGCCGTAGAAGCGCCCCATCTCCTCCAGTAACCCCGCAATCGCGCTGAGGTGCTCTGGCCTGGCCGAAGACACTGTGATCGCGGGCACGGCCGCTCCTTTCCCATACGGCAGATGTCACAGAGAGTCTTCTGCACGGCGGACAGCGCGTGGACTTCACAGAACGGCCCGCTCTCGGTTGGCCCAGCCGCTGCCGCTGTCAATCGTTCGGCGCGAGCGCGGGAGAGGATACGACCAAAGCGGTAGCACAACGGCCTGCCACGCACGTGATCCGCGCTGTCGCCCGCCCTGTGTCGCCCGCCCTGTGTCGCCCGTGCTGTGTCGCCCGTGCTGTCGCCCGTGCTGTCGCCCGTGCGCGTTGCCGAATTCCGCCATATCTAGATCAAGCGGCGGCGCTGTGCGCCGCCGGGCCCGGCTCCAGCGCCGGGCTCTGCCGTGGCGCGGCCCGCCCGGCGCACGCCGGGCCATACTCTCCAGCACCAACACCGATCAGCACGGCTCATCCGTCCCGAAGTGCGCTCGGCCGCGCAGGGCCGCCACCATGTCGTCGACGACCGGGGCGCGACGGTCTGCCTGGTACTTGTGCGAGTGCCTCACCCGCTTCGGATCGTGCCTGCGGGTGACGGGCCGGTCAACCCGGCGTGATCCTTTGCCCCGGCCCCTCCACACGGGCAAGTTCGGCCCGCGCGGAGCCTCTACCAGCACAAAGCATCATGCCGCCGCTGCGCGGTTCGGTTGACAGTCCCGCCACCCTCCGGGGGGTTTGGCAACTATCGGGTGAAGGCACCCAACCGCCTCGGTGCTGCCGAGTTCCAGGAGGAAGGCATGACCACCGGGAAGGTCGCCGCGATGATCCTGAGGCGGCCAGGATTCCGTCCGCGGTGAGGAGGCAGTATCTGGCACGGGTGCCACCATCGGGTGCTGCTGCGTCCCGGAGGCGACATCTGGGTGAGCGGTACATGGGGCTGGTGCTGTTTGTCAGGTGCGGCGGCGGTTGAGCCGCCAGAAGCAGTACCCGGCCAGGGCCAGGGCAAGGGCTAGGAACATGCCGGTCTCGGACCACTGGAGGGGCCAGTAGTGGCTGGCGGGCTGGTAGTTTTCGGCGACCCGGATCCCGTGGCTGGCTACGCAGTTGTTCACCGGGGCGAGCAGTGCGCCAGGCCCAGTCCCGGCTGGTACCTTGACCCCGCGGAATGTCCGCGATACCGCCGGCTCGCAGGCCGCGGGAATGGTGCTGACCGGCTGCCCGGCGGCGTTGACGCCGTCGCTGGAGATGATCCAGGCGCCGGGCTGGCCGGGGACGGCGGTGGCGGTGAGCGCCAGCCTGGGGTTGGCTTTGAGGCTGACGTTGGCTCCCGCGGCCGCGATCGTGGCGGTCGTCTGGCTGGTGGGGAACAGGTTCGGGCGGATCCACAGCGGGGTGATGAGCTGGGCGGCGGCGAAGATGGCCAGGGTGATGGCCATGGCGGGGATCGCGCGCCGGATGAGCAGGCCGGCGGTGACGCCGAGCGCGAAGGTGAACGCGGCGTAGCCGAGCGGGGTGATGCCGTGCGTGGGGAAGACGAACACGCCGAACCGGGTCTCGCTGAAGATCGAGGCGCCGCCGCCGAGCCCGACGGCCTTGCCGATGGGGGCCGCCCACCAGGCCTGGATAAGGCTGAACGCCTCGGTCACGGCCATGGCGGCCACCCCGATGCAGCGCGAGCTTGACCGCCAGCCACCGGGTCCGGGTGATGCTCTGGTTCCAGGTCAGCCGGAAGGTCCCGGCCTCCAGCTCGCGGGCGATCAGCGGGGCGCCCCAGAAGGTGCCGATGATCGCGGGCGCGATGAGGATGACCAGGATGCTGAGGAAATACAGGATCGCGTAGCCACTGCCGGGCACCACGGCGAAACCTCCCCCGGAGGCCAGGTTCGAAAGGAACGTGCTGGCCAGCCCCGCGCAGGTGCCGCCGTGGCAGGTGAGGAGCCCGCTGCTGTTGTACATGCTGGACAGGTGCGATTCGGTGACCGCCAGCAGGATCGCGAACGCCGCCAGCGCCGCGGCCGCGGTGATGGCCTGGGCGCGGAACTGGCGCCAGGTCAGCCAGATCATTTCTGCACCTCCAGGTGGCGGTGGTTGTTGCGGGGAGCGGGCCTGGCGGCCTGCTTCATGTAGGCGAGCACGAGGTCTTCCAGGCCCACCTCGGACACCGCCCAGGCCGGGTCGAAGACCGGGCCGCTGGTGCGGACCAGCAGCGTGGTCTGCACGTCGGTGTGGCTGGCCGAGATGACCTCCAGCCCGCCCGGCAGCGAGGCCGGGTCGCGGCGCGGGCCGGACAGCAGGTGATGGGCGGCCAGCAGCTCGTCGACCGGCCCGGCGACCCGCACCCGCGAGTCAACCAGCACGATCACGTAGTCGCAGGCGCGTTCCAGGTCGCTGATCAGGTGCGAGGACAGCACGACGCTGACCTGCTGCTCGGCGACGGCTTCCATCAGGTCCTGGAGGAACTCGCGGCGGGCCAGCGGATCGAGGCTGGCCACCGGCTCGTCCAGGATCAGCAGCTCCGGCCGCTTCGCCACGGCCAGGGTGAGCGCGAGCTGGGCGCGCTGCCCGCCGGACAGCGTCCCGGCCTTCTGCCCCGGGTCCAGGCCCAGCCGCTCGACCCGGCGGCGCGCCAGTTCCGCGTCCCAGCCCGGGTTGAGGTGCGCGCCCAGCCGCAGGTGGTCGGCGACCGGCAGCCCGGCATACAGCGGCGCGTCCTGGGCCAGGTACCCGACCCGGGCCAGCTGGGCCGGGCCGGCAACGGGCCGCCCGCCAAGCACCTCGATCGTGCCCGCGCTCGGCGCCAGCATCCCGGTGGCCAGGTTGATCAGCGTCGTCTTCCCGGCCCCGTTCGGGCCCACCAGGCCCACGACGTGCCCGGCCGGGATGGACAGCGTGCAATCCGGCCAGCGCCCACCTCGTGCGGTACCGCTTGCCCAGCCCCGCGGTTTCGATGACAGCGGTCACGCTATGTCCTCCTCACTCGCGGACCGAAAAGTGCTGGCGAACAGGGCCTCGATCGACTCGTCGTCCAGCCCGGCGCGGCGTGCCTTGGCCAGCCACCGCTGCAGCTCGCGGCGCAGCGGCCCGTGCGCGGCCAGCGAGCCGCCGTCCAGCGTCCCGGTCACGAACGTCCCGATCCCGGGCCGGGCCGCCACCAGCCCCTCGTATTCCAGCTCCCGGTAGGCCTTGAGCACCGTGTTCGGGTTGATCGCCAGCCCGGCGGCCACGTCCTTGACCTTGGGCAGCTGGTCGCCCTTGTGCAGCAGGCCCAGCCGCAGCGCGTGCCGGACCTGGTGGATCAGCTGCAGGTACGGCGCGACGCCGGACCGGCCGTCCAGGTGGAACTCGATCACCAGGCCTCCATTTATCTAGGTACCTAGCACTGTAGCTGCATCGCTAGATAGCTTGTCAAGAGATCACATGATGGACGGCTGAAACACCAGGCGGATGGGATACTCGCGCTTGCACCCGGACGGCGCGCGTGACTGCCCGGGCGTCAGCCGGATGGCGCGGCCCAATAGTCAGGACAGGCCGGCCGTGCCCGATACGTGCCCGATCGACCAGTAACGAGCCGGTACTCAGGGTCACTCACGGTCACATCCCGATGGCCGGTGACCTGCGAACGTGCAGTTGACCCGCTATCTTCAGCGACCTTCTAAGCAGCGGCTCGTCCGTGCCACATGCGTGCCACACACCGAGGGCTTCTACGGTCAGTGGCGGTAACTCACGGACGAAGCGCCCGGCCTGCCAGCGCATAGGTCGGCCCTGCTCATGCTCGTTCAGGGCTACCGACCTTCCAAGCTGGTTACCTCAAGGCCGCCACAGGCGGATCGGTGGCAGATCGGGGATTTTCCATTGACCTGGTCCGGGCCGCCCTTTAAGGCCACTTCCTGACGTAGCGTTGGCTATGAGAGGCCCGGTGTCTTGGGCCTGAAGGGCGTTGAGTCCGGTCCCTGCTGACGCTTCTTGTTAGGCGAAGGAGGCGGCAGGTGGCTGATTTTCGCCGCGCTGTGCGCCGTGCGCGGGGTTTGTGCCTGGGATCGTGCTGCTGACATGGCAGGTGACAGGCTTCACCGGATCCTGACCGAGTTGTCCGCCGGGGAAGCAGACGCGTGGTCCTCAGCCCGGCTGTGCCGGGGGTGCGTGAAGATCGTCGGGGTGGACGGCGCCGGGATCATGCTCATGTCGGGTGACGTACCGCGCGGGTCGTTGTGCACCACCAACGCGGTGAGCCACCTGATCGAGGAGCTGCAGTACACGCTGGGTGAGGGCCCGTGCGTCGATGCCTACCGGCAGGACAAGGTGGTGGCCGAGCCCGACCTGGCCGATCCGGTGACCTCCCGGTGGGTCGCCTTCACCCCGCCGGCGCTGGCGGCGGGCGTGCGGGCGGTGTTCGGGTTCCCGATGCGGTCTGGCATGGTGCGGCTGGGGGCGCTCAACCTCTACCGGGACTGGTCCGGTGCCTTGACCGACGGCCAGCACGCCGACGCGCTGGTGCTGGCGGATGTGGCCGCCCGCTGGGTGCTGGAGACCCAGGCCGGGGCGGCCCCCGACGCGGTAGCCCACGAGCTGGAGACCAGCGCCGACTTCCACTTCGCGGTGCACAATGCGGCCGGTATCGTCTCGGTCCAGCAGGGCATCAGCGTGACCGAGGCGTTCATCCGGCTGCGGGCGTACGCGTTCAGCGGCGATCGCCTGCTCGCCGACGTGGCCGAGGATGTCATCGCCCACCGGCTCCGGCTGGGATGAACCCCTCTCGCTGGCGCGCTGGCGCGGGGACGCGCCGCTACTACGATGGATACCAGGGCCCGGGCGGGAGCCGCGCTGGCCGACCGTGAGGGGCGCCGGGGTGCTCGCGCTCTGGAGGTGAGTTGAGATGACCCGGGAAGCTGATGTGGTCCGGTCGCTGGTCGAGATGGCCGACACCCTGGTCAACGACTACGACGTCGTGGATCTGCTGACCGGTCTGACGGACCGGTGCGTGGACCTGCTCGGCGTCTCCGCCGCCGGGGTAATGCTGGCCTCTTCTCCAGTGCTGCCGTCCCATCCCGAGGGCACCTTGGGGCTGGTGGCCTCCTCCAGTGAGGCGATGCGCCTGCTGGAGCTGTTCGAGCTGCAGGCCCAGGAAGGCCCCTGTGTGGATGCCTTCCGCACCGGCGAGCCCGTCGAACAGGTGAACCTGCAGGCCGGGTCCGGCCGGTGGCCCTCGTTTTCCGCCGCCGCCCTCCAGGCCCGCTTCCAGTCGGCGTCCGCCCTGCCGCTGCGGCTGCGGGAGGTGACCCTGGGCGCCATGAACCTGCTCAGCGTTACGCAGACCCCGATGGACGAGGCGGATGTCATCGTCGCCCGCGCCTTCGCCGACCTGGCCACTCTCAGCATCGTGCAGCATCGTGCCGCCGCCGACGCCCAGCGCCTGAACGAGCAGCTGTCTGGTGCCCTGGCCAGCCGCGTGGTGATCGAGCAGGCCAAAGGCGTGATCTCCGAACGCGCCGGTGTCAACCTGGCCGAGGCCTTCTCCCGGTTGCGGGCCCACGCCCGCAACCACAACCTCCGCCTCACCGGCGTTGCCCAGGCCGCCATCGACGGCACCCTCGACCCACGGGCATGGGCCCCGTCAGGCCGCGCCGTCCCCTCCTGACCACCCTCGCTTTCTAAGAAGTGACCCTCAAAGGGCCACGCTGGGGAGCCAGCCTGGCTGACGGCCCTGCGTGCCATGCGAACGAATCCGGACCAGCGATTGGCGATCGCGCCAGTTCGCGAACCGATCCGGACGACGCTGAATGCCACGCGGGTATCTACGGACCCAGACGGTCAGGGCCATGCAGCCACGAGAGCCCGGCCATGCCCGCCACGTGCCCGTGAGGAGGGCCGCCAGCCGGGCCACGGCGGCACCGAAGCTCAGATTCAGCAGCACCTCGTCAGCGACGAACATCCCGCCAATCGCATCAGGCACGGTGAACAGCGCGCCAGGGACCAAAGTCCCCTCTGGTCCGCGGCTACGCCCTACCGGACCAGTAGCCTCTCCCGTTTCACTCCCGGAATCTGACACAACTCGCCGGGGAGTTGCGGCCATCGGCCTGTCCGGAGACGGCAGCGCGGAACGAGCAGCCTGGAGAAAGAAACCCACTTTGACCACCCTTAGCGGTGAAATCGGCCCTCGCCGAAAAGGTACGCCCGCGCCACGGCTGGCGACCAGAGCAGGCCGTGAACGGAGCAGGAACGCGAGCGCGAGCCGCGCCTGGAAACCACAGCGTCCCTCGCCCTTGCGGCAGGCCCGGGGGGCGTCAGGTCACGCTGCCCGCAACGAAGGGGCCGGCTGAGCGTTGGGCTGCCGGCAGGATCGCGTCCAGGTGCAAGACGTCCAGCAGCCGCCGCACCTGCCGGGACGGCGCCAGCAGCGACAGGCCACCTCCCACTTGCCGTGCCCGGTTGGCCGCGGCGACCAGGACGCCGATCCCGGCGGCGTCGATGAAGGTGACGCCGGACATGTCGACGGCCAGATGGACGTCCCCGCCGCTGATTGCCGCCATGAGGAAGCGCCGGACGGCTGGGGCGGTGGCGATGTCGATCTCCCCGTCGAGGACGACGGTAGCTGAGGATGGATCCGAAACGGCGGTCATGGCTGTGGCACCCCTCCCCGCTTTCATGAGGGGGTGACCGGCGAGGTCCAGACCGCGTGTGCCGACGATCTTACCCCTGGCGGCCGGGACCCGGCTACGCCCGGTGCTGGGCCGGACGCTTGACCGCGCGGGTATTGACCGCAGGACTGGCGCCCGGGCGCGGGGTGGAGGAGAACCGGCGGACGGTCGAGACAGGCCAGGCTCCACTGCATGACCCTGTTCGGGGCGAGCCGGATTTCGCTCAGCGGTCGGCTGGTAGCACCGTGGCGGCTAAGGCCGTGCCCCTCGAGGCGAACTGGTGGAGGTACCAAGAGCCTGCCGGGGCTGTGAGCTGATCGAGCGAGGCTAACCCGAGCGTGCGCGCGGTGCCGCGGCTGCCTGGGCGCGGCCGCCGGTGCTCAGGCGATGCCTGCGGCCACGCGCGTGGTCTTAAAGCTGGTGGAGCCGCATGTGCAGGCGGGTGGTGGTGCCCGCCTGGCCGGTTCTGGCCTGGACAAGATCACAGACTTGGTTGACCACCCACAGGCCGTTACCGCCCTGCAGCTCATCGGAGCGGGCCTGATACCTGGCGAGCGGATCGGTGATCTGGCCGGTGTCAGCTACCTGGCAGATGATCTCTTCGCTGGTTCGCCACACCTGCACCGTTCCGCCGCCGCTGGTGTGGCGCAAGGTGTTGGCGGCGAGCTCGCTGGCGGCGATCACCAAGTCGGGGATGCGCGGCGGCGTGAGCCCGGCACACCTGGCCCTGCTGGCGACAAAGCGGCGAACCTGGCGCAGGTCGTCACGGTAGCCCAGCGCCTCGGCGTGCGCGGGCGGCCGGGGCAGCGCCCGGTTACACCGCGGCGGGAGGGCCGCCGGGCCCAGGTACTTGGCGCTGGCGATCTCCTGCCGGTCCTTGATGACGGCCGGGTGCGTGCTCGCCGCATCGGCAATGACAGATCCCGGAAGCCCGGTGCTGTCGTAGGCACACAGGAAAGTAACCGGGCTGCCGCGGAAAGCCAGGTTGATCAGCGCCTCATGCCTAGTTGCCTCTTGCAGCTCTGCTTCGGTGCGGCCGGGCCAGATCGGCTCGCCGATGCAGCACACGGGCTGGCCACGATGCTTACCGGCATAGGCCAGGACCGCCGGGATGATCCGCGCCGGGTTACGGCCCAGCTCCGCCATATCAACCAGCATCACCTGCGCTGAATCCTCACCCAGTTCCTGGCGTATCAGCTGGGCCTTGCGCTCAGGAACCGCAACAAAAACCGCCTCACCGCGCGCCCGGCTGGCCTGGATGAAGGCGCACAGCGCCGCCAGGTACTCGCCGCGGCCGTGGTAAAACAACGCCAGATGACGGAACCGGCCATTGGAGGCCGCGGTGGCAGCCATCTCACCTCCACGCGCGTCCGGGCCTGGCCACGCACCGCCCGCACCGCAATACGGCAGGTGAGGAGGAAACGAGCC
This sequence comes from uncultured Actinomycetes bacterium, assembly GCA_963835425.1. Taxonomy (GTDB): domain Bacteria; phylum Actinomycetota; class Actinomycetes; order Streptosporangiales; family Streptosporangiaceae; genus UBA9676. The sequence continues at coordinate 29,062 of CAWIGE010000001.1, forward strand.
CCAGACCCTGCGGTACACCACGCACTCCGCGGATGTAGCTGCCGGGGTCTGGAGCAACACCGCCAGGATACAACCCCCGAAGTTCAGCCCGGCCGGCCCCAGCCAGTCGGCGGCATCGGCTCGTCCCGCAACCGAACCATCCTTGCCGACGACCGCGCCCGCAACGGGACACCCATAACCGCCTGATCTGGCCGCTCCCCCCAGATCAGCAGGGCCGCCTTTCGTTCCGAATCGGCAGGGAGCGGGCGCTAGGAGGGGATACGGCTCAAGAAGCCAGGCTCCGTTGATCATGATCATCGTGCATGAGTATGCGCAGCCGGGCATGAGCATGCACTCTGAGACCACACTGACATCGGCTACTTGTGCGGTAAGTGGCGGACGACGTCTCCGCAGTCACACAACCACTAGCCTGCTCATCCTGCGTTTCGTCGATTACGCACCTTGGCGAGGGCATCGAGTGCGGTCTCGTCAGCGTCCGGCAGGGTGTGGAGGTACCTCTCGGTCGTGCGGAGGCTGCCGTGGCCGAGGCGCTCCTTGACCACCTGGAGGTCTGCACCGCCGGATAGCAACCACGACGCATGAGCATGCCTGAGGTCGTGAATCCTGACTCGCCGATCGATCCCGGCGGCCGAGAGCGCCGGTTTCCACACACGCTCACGGAACCAGCCGCGCGGAATGTGGCCATCGGTGTCAAGCGGCCTTCCCCGGCGCGGGTCGTCCTTCCCCTCGAGACGGCGCGCCGATCTGTAGTGGGCATACGCGGCCTTGCAATGCTCGCAGTGACACTTGCCGAGCGAGTAGCCGCTCAGCGTCCCGTGCCGGTATCGCCGACCGGCGCCGTTCGGCTCGGTCCGGCCGACCGTTTCAGGATCGGGCAATACCAGCAGCCGCGGCGGCGGCGGTTCAGCGGGCACGGTGAACAGCAGGTCGTCGGCCCCCAGATGCCTCTCGCCGACATGGGCAGAGATCCGGGCGACGACCTGGCGGCTGAGCTTAAACCGCCGGTACTTCGTGGTCTTCGGGTAGGGCTTGACGAGGAACCGCCTGCCGTCCGGGTGGAACTTCGGATCAAGCTCCACGACTGTGCGGCTCACAGTCAGGATGCCTGTCGCGAAGTCGAGATCTCCGGCGCGCAGCTCCGCGAGCTCTCCCCAGCGCAGCCCGCTCTCGATGGCAGTCTCCACCAGCAGCCGCGAGATCGCGTCGGGCAGAGCCCGGTGGATGGCGTCGAACTGCTCCGGCGTCACGATGACCAGTGGCTTTCTCGGTGCTGGGGGCACCTTCACGCCCTTGCAGGGGTGCAGGAAGATGACCTGGTCGTTGAGCGCGGTCGTGAAGATCGCGCTCAGGATGGTGCGGGCCTTGTCAATCGCGTCCGGCGAGGCACCGTCGTTTTGCATCTTGCGGACGAAGTCCCGGACCGTCCCGGGCATGATCTCGATCATCCGGAGCGACCGGAACTCCGGCAGGAGGTACTTGTTGATCACGTAGGTATAGCTCTGCCGCGTGCTCAGTTCCATCACGTGGCTGGGCAGCCATGTCTCGGTCACGTACTCCCCGAACCGCCGCCGCCCGCGCCGCAGGTCGGTGGCGCGCCCTTCTGCTACCCGGGCCTCGGCGGCCTGCCACGCACGATCGGCGTCCTTCTTCCGCCGGAACGTCCCGGCCGAGCATTCGCGGCCGCGCAGGTCCCAGTAGTACGCCGTGTACCGCGGCCTTCCGTCCTGGCCGGGCCGGTTCCGTGAGTACCCCATGACCCCTCACACAGATCGTTTGACCGTGGTTTGACCGTGGGATGGGGCGGCACTATCGAACATCAGGTGATCTCCGACGGTACCAGATAGCCTATCTACCTGCGTATTTATACCCCGAGCGGCCATCGGCACGCCACCGGCCAGGAAGCGATTTCCACGTTGACACGGTAGAGGTCACTGGTTCAATCTCAGTATCGCCCACCACGTTTGTGCAGGTCACAGGCCAGGTTCCCACCCAAGGGACCTGGCCTTCTTGATCGTTTGTCACCCGTTTGTCATCAGGATCTGACGGGAGTGTGTGGCAGAGATCAGGCGTTGGCGGCACTCAGGCGGGCGCCGGCGCGGCGATGGCGGAGCCCATGCACGCCCACGGGAGAAATGCCACGCCGGCCGTACGATGGCAGGGATCACCTTCCCGGGAGGTCAGCCACGATGACCAGGGCGGTGCACGTCCCCTACACCGTCGAGCAGGACGAAGACGGCGTGTGGTGCGCTCACGCGCAGCTTCGCCCCGGGGTTGGGGCCAACGGCGAAGGTGATACTCCCGAGGCCGCAATCGAGGATCTGCGTGAGGTCCTCATCGGGCTCATCGCTGAGTTCGATGCTCCCGACGAGCTGACCCTGACGCTCGAGGTTGCCTGATGCCGCCCGTTCCCTCGGTGCGCGGTGAACGGGTGGTCCGCGCGTTAGGAAGGGCGGGATTCAAGATGGCCCGGGTCGCAGGCAGCCACCACATCATGCGCCATCCCGACGGTCGCGGTACCACCGTGCCGGTCCATCCCGGCCGCGACGTCGCCAAGGGAACGCTGCGCGGCATCCTCGCCGACGCGGGGCATGACCATCGAGGAGCTGCAACGGCTTCTGTGATCTCCTTGCCCGCGAGAGGTTCACGTACGGATCTGTGGGAGCCGGGAGGTGAGACTCCTCCCGGCTACCCGACCCGTGGTTAACCGTGAGAAATTTCCGGCATCAGGCGATCCCCGGCGTGTCGCGGCGGCCCTCGGCGGCACTGCTGGCGTCCTCGCGGCGCTGAAGCGGGCTGGGTGGGTCGAGACCAGGCGCTCCGGCTCCCACCGAGTGCTCGTCAAGGGAAGCGAGCAGCGGATCTGGGCCTACCATGACGGTGCGGACCTTGGCGGCCCGGCCATGGCCAGGATCGCCCGCGACTACGGATACACCCTTGATGAACTGCGGAAACGCTAGGATGATCTCTCCATGAGTACGCTCCGGATGGAGTTGTTCCACGACGATGAGGCCGGGAACTGGCACTATCGCGTGCCCGCCCTACACATCAACGGCGGCGGCACCGCAACCCGCGAAGAAGCCGAGCAGGACTGCCTCGCGGCCATCAACTTCGCGCTCCAGGGCGACCCCCGCGACTACGACGCCGACGCGGAGACCATCACCCTCGACGTAAGCATCGCGCCTGCGGCCTGAACCGCCGACTGGCCCACCCGCTATCCGACGCCGCGAGCGCCCCGTATCGATCGTCCTGCAGGGCAGGCCCGGTGTGCCGCCGGTCAGGTTTGACTAGGGTCCGTGCCCTGGCGATGGTCCCGGACCTGATATCAAGACGGGCTGGACACTCCGGCCTGAGCGGCCGTGGCACCGGGTGTCTGGGCGTTCAGCCGCAGACCTTCGGTAGCGGTTCGCCGGAGGCGTAGTGGTTCCATTCTTGCGGTGTCGGTGGTCCCACGTCGGCGCAAAGCTGCGCATAGGTGTGCGTGAATAGCGATGCTCGCCACAGCCGCACGAAGCCGTCGGGGCTGCCGCCGGCCAGCTGCTTGCCGTCGGGGCTGAACGCCATCACGCTCAGGGCGTCGGCAGGGCCGGAGCCGGTCTGGATGGGCGCGCCGACGGGGTGGCGGGTGGCCGGGTTCCATGCCCGCACGGTGCCGTCGCCTTCGCCGGTGGCCAGCAGCTTACCGTCGGGGCTGAACGCCACCGCGTGCACGCCGTACACGTTGTTGGCGGTGGCGTGAATGGTCGCGACGGGGCGGCCGGTGGCCGGGTTCCACAGCCGCACCGTGCCATCGCCGCAGCCGGCGGCCAGCAGCTTGCCGTCGGGGCTGAACGCCACCACGTGAACGCCGCCATAAGGGCCGGTGCCGGTCTGGAGCACGCCGACGCGGCGGCCGGTGGCCGGGTCCCACAGCCGCACCGTGCCGTCGCCGTCGGCGCCGGCCAGCAGCTTGCCGTCGGGGCTGAACGCCACCATGGCAACGCCGCCGTACTGGGCGCTGGCGTGGAGGGGCGCGCCGACGGGGCGGCGTGTGGCGGGGTTCCACAGCCGCACCGTGCCGCCGACGGCGCTGGCCAGCAGCTTGCCGCTGGGGCTGAACGCGACTGCGGCCAGGCCGTACTTGTTGTTGGTGGCGTGAATGGTCGCGACGGGGCGGCCGGTGGCCGGGTTCCACAGCCGCAGCGTGTCGTCGCCGCCGGCGCTGGCCAGCAGCTTACCGTCGGGGCTGAACGCCACCCCGAACACGCCGTACCGGGCGCTGGCGTGCAGGGTCTTGCCGAGGCGGCCGGTGGCCGGGTCCCACAGCTGCACCGTGCTGTCGCCGTCGGCGCTGGCCAGCAGCCTGCCGTTGGGGCTGAACGCCATCCATCCCACGCCGCCAGCAGGGCCGGAGCCGGTTGGGAGCGGCGCGCCGACGGGGCGGCCGGTGGCTGGGTTCCACAGCCGTACCATGCCGTCGGAGCCGACGCTGGCCAGCAGCTTGCCGTCGGGGCTGAACGCGACACCGTAAACGCTGTGGTAGAAGTCGCCGCCCAGGAGCGGCGCGCCGGCGGGCTGGCCGGTGGCCGGGTTCCACAGCCGCACCGTGCCGTCGGCTTCGGCGCTGGCCAGCAGCTTGCCGTCGGTGCTGAACGCCACCCCGTATACGCCGAAGATGGCGCCGGTCTGGTGGGACGGGCCGACGGGGCGGCCGGCGGCCGGGTTCCACAGCCGCACCGTGCCGTCGCCGCTGCTGACGGCCAGCAGCTTGCCGTTGGGGCTGAACGCCACCGCGCCATGGCCGCCATAGGGGCCGGTGCGGGACGGAATGGGCGCGCCGACGGGGCGGCCGGTGGCCGGGTTCCAAAGCCGCACCGTGTTGTCGCCGTCGGAGCTGGCCAGCAGCGTGCCGTCGGGGCTGAACGCCACTCCGTACACGCCCCACCGGGCGCTGGCGTGGAGGATCTTGCCCACGCGGCGGCCGGTAGCCGGGTTCCACAACCGCACCGTGCCGTCGGCTCCGGCGCTGGCCAGCAGCTTGCCGTTGTGACTGAACGCCACCGCGCGCACGCCGTACCGGGCGGTGGTCCGGCCGCTGGCGTGCAGGGGCTTGCCGACGGCGCGGGCGGTGGCCGGGTTCCACAGCCGCACCGTGCCATCGCCGCCGGCGCTGGCCAGCAGCTTGCCATCGGGGCTGAACGCCACCCCGTACACGCCGTGCCGGGCGGTGGCGTGCAGGGGCGCGCCGACGGCGCGGCCGGTGTCCGGGTCCCACAGCCGCACCGTGCCTTCGGAGTCGGCGGTGGCCAGCAGCTTGCCGCTGGGGCTGAACGCCACCGCCCACACCCTGTAAGGGTCGGCGGGCAGCATGCCCTGTTGCTGTTGTTCGGCCAGCAGGGTCGTGATCGCGGACGCGGCCTGGCTGGTGGGGAAGACGGCCCAGGCGGCGACGGCGAGCCGGCGCGCGGTCACGCGATTGGTGCTATCAATGTTGAGGCTTTCGGCGGCGAGCTGGCGGGACAGGGCGATGGCGTGCTGGTGGCGGGCGCTGGCGGCGTTGCGCGCGGCGGTGGCGGCGTTGTGGACGGCGATCCCGGCGGCGGTGACGGCGACCAGGGTGAGGGCGAGCAGGCCAGCAATCACTGCCTGACGCCGACGGACGGTCCGGCGGTGAGCCTGGCCGCTGGCGTCGAGGAAGTCACGCTCGGTCTGGCCGAGCGGCGGGTGGCGGGCGGGGTCGGCGCCGATCTGGGTGGCGGCACCGGTCGCTGCGGCCAGCAGGCTGCCGCTGTAAAGGTAGGACCGGTCGCGGGCGTGGCGTGCCCACTCGGCGGCGGTGGTGTGCAGCCGGGTGCGGGCGATCCGGTCGGCGTGGGTGTCGGCCAGCCAGGTGTCGCGCAGCAGCGGCCAGGCGGTCAGCAGCGCCTCATGGCTGATCTCCACGGTCCCGGCGGCCAGGGTGAGCAGCCGTTCGGCGGCGAAGGCTTCCAGAACTGTCTCGACGTCCTGGGCCTCGGCCGGGCCCTTGCCTTCGGTCAGTTCCGCCTTGGTGGCGCGGTCGGCGGAGTCCACGCCCTCGGCGCTGGTGGCGGTCAGCCGGGTGAACACCTGCCGGGCGGCGACTTGCTGAGTGGGCGTAAGACGGTCATAGGCGTGCTGCGCGCTGCAGGCGACGGCACCTTCGATGCCGCCGGTGCGTTCGTAGTCGGCGAGGGTGAGAGTTTCTCCGGTCCGGCTGCGCCAGGCTTGGTCCAGGGCATGCGACAGCAGCGGCAGCACTCCCGCGCCGAAGGTCCCGGGCTGGCCGGTGCGCACCTCGGCCAGCAAGGCCCCGACCAGGTCGTCATCGACGATGGAGTCTGCTTTCTTGGCTGGTTCGGTGATGGCCATCCGCAGCTGCCGCCCGGTCATCGCGGTGACCAGGTAACGGTCCTGGACCGCGTCGGCCAGCTCCGGGTAGTCTGCGCACCGGGCCTCGAAGTCAGCGCGCACGCCCAGCACGACCAGCGCCGCCGGTGCCTGATCCAGCCCGTGCCGGGCGGTGGCGGCCGCGTGCAGGGCGGTGATGAACGCCCGCCGCTGCCCCTCATCGGGACACTGGGTGAACAGCTCCTCGAACTGGTCAACCACTAGTAGCAACCGGCACTGCGGCGAGGGCTGGCCGCCCTCAGCCGCTGCGCCGTCCCCATCCCCGGCCAGCCCGGGTGGCCGCGCCAGCGCGGCCTGCCGCGCCGGAAGGGCGAACCCTTCCGGCGAGGTGTCCAGCCCCCGCCGCACCGAGGACGCATCGGTTCCCGCCAGCAGCGCTACCCGCAGCGCCAACTCGTCCAGCGGCGCGTGGGTCGGGGTGAATACCAGGCAGGGCCACGACGCCGCCCCCGGCGCGGCCGTCAGCCCGTCCTCGCGGATCCGCGGCAGCACCCCTGCCCGCAGCAACGACGACTTGCCCGCCCCCGACACCCCCGACACCACCAGCAGCCCCGCGCCCGCCAGGTGCCGCGACATCCGCTCCAGCACCTGGGCGGTGGCCGCTTCGCGGCCGAAGAAGAACGCCGCATCCTGCTCCTCGAACGCCGCCAGCCCGCGATAGGGAGAACCGGTAACCGCTTCTGGCCGCGGCGCCGCGCCGTCGGCGGCCGCCAGGACCTGCGCGGCCGGGACGTTGCCGCGGGCCGCCGCCACGAACAGCTCTGCCACCGGCCCGGTCAGGCCCAGCGCCCTGGCCAGCAGCACCGCGGTGTCCTTGTGCGCGGTGCGGTTGACGCCACGCTCCAAGTTGCTGACCGACCGCGGGGACACCCCCGCCGCCGCCGCCAGCTCCTCCTGGGTCAGCTTCGCCCCGGCCCGCAGCCGCCGCAGCAGCCCGGCGAATGAAAGCGCAGGCTGCTCGGTCACCATCGCAGTGCCCCCACACAACCTGTCCGCCACGGCTACCGGCGCCGGGCGGAACCAGTCTGCCCCCCAACAGTACGCAGGCCCAGCCGCTCCCGCTATGTCCCCGCCACCACAAGTCAGCCTTCATCCTGCGCTATCCGGGCATCGCGACCAGGCCCCACCGGAGCCGGCGACCGAAAAGCCGCAAGGAATGGCCCGTCAGGCGCGCCGACTCCAGGCAGTCATCACCGGAATCAGGCGTGCGGATTCTTGTGGGCTGTTTTGTGGGCTGTCTTGTGGGCGGTCATGCGTGGTGAACACATCCGCCGCCCCGCGACAGTGAAAGCCAGCCGCGATCCCCAGCCCGCTGAGCTCATCAGCTTCCGATACCAGGCAGACAGCCCGGCCAAGTCACCAAGGAGACCACAATGCCCCGTAAGCATGCGACACCAGATAACGAACACCCAGGCGGCCTGCCCGCATCAGGTATGGCAGCCATGGCGGGCCCCGCCCCTGGCCAGGCTGATCTGGTCCACCGGCGGCAGCTGGAGAAGTCGGTCTCCTGGTCCGGCCGCGAACGGCTCCGGTACCTGTGGTACCGGCTCCGGCTGACCGTGGCGGAGATGAACTACGCCACCCGGCGTGTGGTCGAGCTGCAGGCGCCCTGGATCTCCGACGACCACCCCAGCCACTGACGCCGTACCTGGACCCGGGCCAGACGGCGTCTCCGGAGTCACACGGCCGCAGCGTGCTTATCCTGCGCTTCGTCGATTACGCATCTTGGCGAGGGCATCGAGTGATGACCCGGCCGGAGCCTTTGGCGGCGCTGCGACCGCCGACGGGCTGTGGCAGTGCGGCCCTGGCTACCAGATACGGACCCGAGCTGCGGGCTCGAGCCACAGCTCGTCAGTGGCGCCGACACCAAACGCGCCGTAGAACTCGTCGAGGTTCCGCACGATCTGGTTGCAACGGAACTCGCCGGGGGAATGCGGGTCGATGGCGAGCAGCCGGATGACTTCCTCGTCCCGGGCCTTTTGCTGCCAGATACGAGCCCACGACAGGAAGAAGCGCTGCGCGCCCGTCAAACCGTCGATCACCGGTGCCTGTTCGCCGTGCAACGACACCAGATAGGCCTTCCATGCGATGCCGAGGCCTCCGAGGTCCCCGATGTTCTCCCCGATCGTCAGCGCTCCGTTCACATGCTGGTCAGGAGTCTGCTTCGGCGCCAGGGCGTTGTACTGCTCGATCAGCGACCGGGTCCGGGTTTCGAACGCTTGCCGGTCCGTTGCGCTCCACCAGTCGGTGAGCCTGCCGTCACCGTCGTACTTGGAACCCTGGTCGTCGAAGCCGTGGCCGATCTCGTGGCCGATGACCGCGCCGATCGCTCCGTAGTTGGCCGCATCGTCGCGGCCGGGATTGAAGAACGGATCCTGCAAGATCGCAGCCGGGAACACGATCTCGTTCATGCCCGCGTTGTAGTAGGCGTTGACGGTCTGGGGGGTCATGTGCCATTCGTCGCGGTCGATCGGTTTGCCGATCTTGTTCAACTGGCGGCGGAACTCGAAAGCCTGAGCGGCCCGCACGTTGGCCATGAGATCGGCCGGGTCGATCCTCAGGCTGGAGTAGTCCCGCCATCTGACCGGGTAGCCGATCTTCGGCGTGAACTTCCCCAGCTTGTCCAGGGCCCGCCGGCGGGTGTCTGCCCCCATCCACTCGAGATTCTCGATGCTCCGGCGGTAGGCCTCGAGGAGGTTGGCCACCAACACATCCATCCGCTCCCGGGCCCCAGGTGGGAAGTGCCGGCCGACGTAGGCTTGGCCGACCGCCTCCCCCATCGCCCGCTCTACCAGCGAGACACCTCGCTTCCAACGCTCACGCAGCTGGGGGGTGCCGCTCAAGGTGCGGCCGTAAAAGTCGAAATTCTCCCGGACGAACGCCTCGGACAGATACCCGGCAGCGCTGTGGATCACCTGCCAGCACAGCCAGTCCCGCCACGCCGGAACGTGTTCGTCGGTGAGCAACGAGGCCAGCCCGGCGCTGAAGCTCGGCTGGCGGAGAACGATCTCGTCGAAGGCGCCGGCGGGCGGGTCCAGGGCCGCCAGCCACCCGCGCAGATCCGGCCCGTCAGACAGCACACCGGCCCAGGTGAACAGGTTGTAAGTCTTCTCGCGGTCGCGGCTCGCGACCTTGTCCCAGTGGTGCTCGGCCACCGCCGTCTCCAGCGCGAATACTCGGCTGGCCGCCCGGTCGGCGTCCGGCAACCCGGCCAGCTCGAACATGCGCTGCACATGACCAACGAACGCGTCGCGGACGCCAATGAACTGCTCCTCGCGGTAGTAGCTCTCGTCCGGCAGTGAGATAGCAGCCTGCTCGAAAAACACCAGGTAACGCTCTGGTTTGCCAGGGTCGGTGTCAACAAAGAGCCGGTACAGACCCCCGATTCCCAGTCGCTCCAGCCGCCCGAGCGTGTCCAGCAGCTCCGGAATGGAGCTGACGGCTCGAGCCGCCGCGAGCGTCTGGCTAATGGGCTGCGAGCCGAGCAGCTCTGCCCGGTCCGCGTCCATGAAACTGGCATACAGGTCGCCGAACTTCCGCTCCTCGCTGCCTTCTGGTGCCGACGCGGCCTCTTCCACGATCTCGCGCACCGCCTTCTCAGCCTCGTCAGCCAGAATCCGGAAGGCGCTGTCGCGCGCCCGGTCGGCGGGGATCTCGGTCCGCGCAAGCCACCGGCCGTTGACGTGCCGGAACAGGTCGTCTTGCGGGCGGATGCCGGGATCGAGCTCGCCGATGGGGATACCGGATGGGGGCGTCATGCGTTCTAGCGTAGGACCGGCGGCGGCCAGGACGCCGAACCAGATAGGTCCCGCCGCCACGGTCCGGCTGAAACCGTCCTGCCGCTCGGCAGTGCACCCCTATTTCCTCTTCGCCGGGCGCGAAACCGGCGGTTACCAGGCCATTCGGCGAGCGATCGTTGAGGTATGCCAGCGCAACCCGAGGGCCAGCCAGGGCGAGATTCATCAGCGAGCGAGCCGCATCAGCACCGGCAGGTAGCGGAGGGGTTCGGCGCGGACGCCGAACGCTACGACCGGGCCCGCCCCAGCTATCCCGCGGCACTGGTGGAGCAGATCGTCGCCGCCAGCCCGGGACCCGGCGTACTGGACGTCGGCTGCGGGACCGGCATCGCCGCCCGGCAATTCCAGGCGGCCGGGTGCCGGGTGCTCGGGGTCGACCCCGACGCCCGGATGGCTGACCTGGCCCGGCAGAGCGGGGTCGAGGTCGAGGTGGCGGCGTTCGAAACCTGGGACCCCGCAGGCCGGGCATTCGATGCGGTCGTCGCCGGGCAGGCCTGGCACTGGGTGAACCCGGCCGCGGGAGCGGCCAAGGCGGCGCAGGTGCTGCACCCGGGCGGGCGGCTGGCGGTGTTCTGGAACGCCTTCCAGCCCCCGCCCGGCCTGGGGGAGGCCTTCGCCAGGGTCTACCGCCGGGTCTTGCCCGACTCGCCCAATCTGTGGACGGGGGCCATTCTCGACGCCTACCTGAAGATGTGCGCCGGGGCGGCCGACGGGATACGGCAGGCGGGCACGTTCGGCGGCCCGGAGCAGTGGCGGTTCGGCTGGGACCGCCGCTACACCCGCGGCGAGTGGCTGGAACAGGTGCCCACCTTCGGCGGCCACCACCAACTCGCGCCGGCCAGGCTGGAAGAGCTGCTGGCGGGCATCGGCGCCGCCATCGACGCCGTGGGCGGCAGCTTCACGATGCGCTACACCACGGTGACGGTCACCGCGGCGCGCCTGGGCCAGCCGGAGACCACGTGCTGAGCGGCGCCCGTCAGCTTCGCGGGTCCCGTAGTTTCCGGTACACCACATGCCGGCGTAGCGGCGCCTCGTCGAACGTCCGGGTCGTCGAAGTCCTCGGCGGGATCGGTGGTCATCCCGATCCGCTGCATCACCGCCCGCGAGCGCAGGTTCCCGGCCATGGTGACGGCGAGGACCTCCGGCAGCCCCAGGATGTCAAAGCCGTACGCCAGCGCGGCCCGCGCCGCCTCGGTGGCGTAACCGTGGCCCCACGCCGGCCGCGCCAGCCGCCAGCCGATCTCGACGCCGGTGAACGGCATCTCCTCGTCTACGGTGCCCAGACCCGTGAAGCCGATGAACTCGCCGGACGCGCGCACCTCCAGCGCCCAGAAGCCAAAGCCGTAGCGGTCCAGGTCGTCCTGGAAGTTCAGGATCCAGGCCGAGGCCTGCTCGAAGGTCAGCAGCGGGCCGACGTACCGCCGGACCTCCGGGTCGGCGTTCATCGCCGCCCACGGCGCGAGATCGGACTCGCGCCAGCCGCGCATGATCAGTCGTTCGGTGCTGATCTCCGCCATGCGGCCAGACTATTCGGCCTGGCCTGGACCTGATCGGTGGCGGGCTCCGGCCGGCACGTGGCCGCGGATCCTAAGCCGTCCCGGCCAGTGGCTCGTCTGGCTCGTCGGGGGTGCGCGGGGCATCGACGGGCAGCGCTGCTCGCCGCTGGATGGAAAGGAGGCTGTCGTGGAGGGCCTGCCAGGTGGTGCTGAGGCTGGCGCAGACCGGCAGGTCACCACGGATCGTCCCGGGCGGGCTGGCCTGGTCGCCCAGCGCGTGGAGTGCGGCCCGGCCGGCCTCGGTGATCACCGGGTCGGTTGCCTCGATGGTGAGCCGCTCGTCGGTCACCTGGATGATCAGCTGGCGGCGGCCCGCCTCTTCGGGCGGCTCGTCGCTGGTGCCGGTGATGTCCGCGCTGCGGAGCGTCTGCCTGGCCTGGTCCAGGTCGACGCCGAGGGCCACCAGGGCCCGGGCGGCGGCCGTGTCGGGGTCGGCGAGGGCGGCGAGCAGCAGGTGGTGGGAGCCGACCGGCCGTGAGCCAGCCAGGCGGGCGGCCTCGCTCAGGGTGGTATCCGCGGCCGGGGTGGTGCTCATGACCGTCTGCTCGGCCTGGGCACCGGCCTCGCCGGGGGCGGCGGCAGTGGGACGCCGCAGCCAGCGCCTGGCGCGGGCGGCCTCGGCGGCGGCCGCGGGCAGCAGGTCGAGCACTGCCGCCCGGACGGCGGTGAGGTCGGCGTGCTGCTTGAGGACCTGGGCGGCAACGCCCTCGCCCTCCCTGATCAGGCCGAGCAGGATGTGCTCGGTGCCGATGTAGTTGTGGTGCAGCTGCAGCGCCTCACGCAGCGCGAGCTCGAGGGTCTTCTTCGCCCGGGGAGTGAACGGGATGTGCCCGCTGAGGGACGCGGTGCCGGTGCCGACGATGGCCGTGACCTCGTTCCTGGCGGCCTCGAGCGACATCCCCACGCCCGCAAGCGCGCGGCAGGCGACCCCGTCGGGCTCGCCGAGCAGCCCGAGCAGGACATGCTCGGTGCCGATGTAGTTGTGCTGCATCCGGCGGGCCTCTTCCTGGGCCAGGACGACGGCGTGCCGGGCGCGGTTGGTGAATCGCTCAAACATGACAATCAGGGTCGGCAAATCGCCTGAGTATGTCAATACCATGCTATTAATAGGGTTGAGCAGGATCGCCGGGATGGAGGATCACGCGTCATGGAATGGGAAGACCGGCTCGACGACTGGGAACTCGAACTCGAGCTGAACGCCCAGCTCGAGGGCTCGGACTGGGTCACGCTCGAGCGCGCGGCCGCCGAAACCGGCGTTTCCCGCGCCGCGCTGCGCAGCTGGTACCGAACCGGGCAGATCCCGTCCCGGCTCGCCGACGGCCCACACGGGCCGCAGCGGCTGGTACCCCTCACGCTGGTCGCCGCCCGCGCCGAGGCCTCGCCCCGGCTGCGCCGCACCGCAGAACGGCGGCTGGCCGACCAGGCCCAGCTCGAGATCCTCCGGTACCGGGTCGACCAGCTCGAACTCCGGCTGGCCGCCCTCGAGCGCGGGCAACCGCCACTCGTATGAGGTCGTCATGTGGGTTGTGATGAGCGCTGCCGAGCGCGAGGAGTTCCTGGCCGCCGTTCGTATCGGTGTGCTGAGTGCGGCGGTGAGCGAGCCGGGCCGGACGCTGGCCGTCCCGGTCTGGTACAGCTACCAGCCGGGCGGCCTGCTGACCGTGCTGACCGCCCGCCGGTCGCGCAAGGCCGCGGCGATCCGCGCCGCCGGCCGGTTCGGCCTTTGCGTCCACGACGACAGCCCGCCCTACCGCTATGTCAGCGTCGAGGGGCCGGTCGTCGGCGAGGAGGAACTCGATCCCGGCGACCGGCTCGCGATGGCCCGCCGGTACCTCGGTAACGCGGGCGGCGGCCGTTACATCACAGACAACCCGGATCCTGGACGTGAGAACGTGGCCTTCCGGATGCGGCCCGAGCACTGGCTGAGCCAGGATCAGGGCAGGGGACCAGCCGCGCGGTAGCGCTGCCCTTAGCGGGCTACCCGCCCAGCCGTCACGGCCAGCCAGCCCCGGGCACGGCGACCTCGGTGGCGAGGACCTGGCCACTGCCGGGCGCCACCATCTGCTGCCCGGTCATGCCCTGCCACTCCGCGGCCACGATGAACAGCGTCGTCCCCCCGGGCCCGCCGAGCGCACAGGCGAAGCCGCCGCGGTCCAGGTCCACGGTCTGCAGGACCGCCCCGCCCGCGGCGACGCGCACGCACCGCCGGTTGGGCACGTCGGCATACCAGACGGCGTTCTCGGCGTCGGCGCAGATGCCGTCCGGGGTACCTTCGCCGAGGTGGGCCCAGACACGCCGGCCGGACAGGTCGCCGCCGGAGCCGATGTCAAAGGCCACCAGGCTGTGCCGGTAGGAGTCCGCCACGATCAAGGTGGAGTTGTCGGCGGTCACCGCCATCCCGTTGGGGAACTCGATGTCGTCGGCCACCTGGCGCACCGAGCCGTCGGCCGCCACCAGGAAGACGAAACCCGGCTGGACCTCCTCCCCCGCTACCGGGTTGAAGCCGGCCCGGTTGACGTAGATGCTGCCGCGGCCGTCGGCCACGATGTCGTTCCAGCCCGGCTGGCCGAGGTTGGCGTGCGTGACCAGCGACCCGTCGGGCTCCCGGCGCAGCAGCCGCCCGTCGGGGGACGAGACGATCACCAGCCGCCCGTCAGGGAGCCAGGCGGTGCACAGCGGCAGCGACTCCACCCGCGCGATCACCTCACTGCGACCGGCGAGATCGACGGCGACGACCTCGCCCGCCGACCAGTCTGAGAAATACAGCCGGTCGCCATGCCAGCGCGGCGACTCGACCAAACCACGGCCGCTCAGCAGCGTCCGCACCCGGTTCATCCCCACCACAGTCCTCCTCCTGACCGCACACAAGCACTCTCATCATCTAGACGAACGGCCACCGGCCAGATAGACGAACGGCCGGCCGTCAGATCACCGGGCCCGGATCGGCCCGGCGTGACCGCCCGGCCGTGGGCCCGGCGCCCGCTGACGCTCGGGCCTTGCCACCCCTGTCCTTCCGGCGCATGCTTCGGGGGCGAGCGGTTGGAGGCACAGATGGCAAGCGGCAGCGGCGGCCGGATCGTGCCGCCACCGGTCCCCATGACGATCACGCAGATCGCCGTGGTCGTCGCCGACATGGAGTCGGCGCTGCGCTCCTACACCGAGAACCTCGGCTGGGGCCCGTGGAGTGTATTCGACTACAAGCCGCCGCTGCTGCACGACACCGTGGTCCGCGGCGAGAAGGTCGAGTACCGCATGATCGGCGCCGAGACCTCGGTCGACGGGCTCGGGTTCGAGCTCATCCAGCCGGTCAGCGGCCCCAGCATCTACCAGGAGTTCCTCGACGCCCATGGCGAGGGCGTCCAGCACATCGCCTGCATGAAGCACTCGGCGGCCGACAGCCAGGCAATCAAGGACCACTGGCGCGAGCGGGGCGCGGAGATCTTGATGGGCGGCCGGATCGGGGAGTCCATCGAGTTCTACTACCTGGACACCCCGCCGATGCTCAAGTTCGTCCTGGAGTCGGGCAGCGGCCACGCGATCGATCTTGAGCCCACCTACTACTACCCGTGACCCGTTCCCGCTCCCGCCGGCGTCAGTACCGTTCCCCGGGGAGCCCGGCGAGCCCGTGATGCCCGGGACCGCGCGGGATGACGGGCCAGACGTCGATGACGGTCCCGTCGCGGACAACGTGGTAGACGTCATAGCAGTTCACGGTGCTCGGCGAGTACCCGGGCACCAGCGCCACCGAGTCACCCACCGCCAGCGCCGAGCCGCCTCGCGCGGCGAAGACGCCGTGCTCCTCATCGAACCGGACGACCGTGAGCCAGTCGTGGCCCACGACCGTGACGTAAGCCGGGTCAGCGACGGACTTGCTCCCGGCGTCCAAGATGACCCGGCCGCTCTGCCGGCTGATGACGCTGGCCTGGACCGTGAGGGAGTGCTCAAAGCCCGGCGCCATGTGGTCGTGGTAGTTGTCCATGACCACATAGGTGCCGGCCTGGATCTCGGTCACGCCGGGCCAGCCCGCCGTCCACCGCCAGGTGGCTATCCCGCCGGCTGACCGGATCCCGCAGCGGATCCCGTCCGCCTCCAGCAGGCCGGCGACGCCGGTGAAGAACGTCATCGCCGCGTGCTGCCGCTCGCGCCGGAGCGCGTTGTCGACCGTGAGGGAGCAATGGCCCTCGTAGCCGGTGATCCCCTCAAAACTCAGCCCGGGCAGGTCCATCACCCGCCGGGCCAGCGCCAGGGTCTGCTCCGCGGTGTCGGTGCCGCACCGGTCCATCCCGGTGTCCACCTCGACCAGGACCCCGAGGGTTGACCCGACCGCCGTGGCCGCCGCGGACAAGGCGGTTGCGTTCGGCGCCTCGTCCACCGCGACCAGGATCCGGTGATCGGCGGCCAGCCGGGCCACGACGGCGATCTTGGCCGGGTGTGACACGGTGTTGACCAGGAACAGGTCGTCCAGGCCGGCGTCGGCCAGCACGACCGCCTCCCACACCGTCGCCATCGACAGCCCGCCCGCGCCCGCCTGGACCTGGCGCCGCGCGAGGTCGGGGCTCTTGTGCGCCTTGTAGTGCGGGCGGATGGTGGCGGAGCCCATCTGCCGCAGCCCGGTCGCCATCCGGTCGATGTTGCGCTGCGCGGCGTCGATGTCGAGCACCAGGGCGGGGGTGATCAGCTCCTCGCGTGACCGGCCGACGGCACCGCCGTTCTGCCGCCTGGCGCGGTCACGGGCCTGGGCCAGGATCGGCGCGGAATCCAGCACCGGATACCTCCCTGCTGATCGCCTCGGCGCGAGACGCGGGCGGGGTCATTCCGCGGCCGGTCCCAGGCAGCGGATGACCCGGACCGGTTCGGTTCCCGCCCGGACCCGGAACTGCAGGCTCGCCGGCAGCGCGAACGTCTCCCCCCGGCGGATCGGCTTGCTGCCGAACTCGCCCCCGATCGACCCCGCGCCGGACGCCACGATCGCGATCGAGAAACGGCCGTCGCTGACCTCGATCTCATCCGGCACCTCCAGCGCGGTGGCGTCGAAGTACGGCAGCACGTCGTCGTGCAACAGGCGCACCTCGCGGGAGCCGTGGCTGGTGCGCATGACGCGCGGCCGCTGGCGCGCCCGGGCGAAGGTCTGCTCCGCGTCGGCGGCCACGTAGTCGATCATGTCGAGGGCCAGCTCCCAGCCCAGGCCCATCGTCGCGCCGGCGTCGTCGTCTCCGGACGTCTCGGGGATCACGATGTGGTCGCTGGGCTCCTGCACCTCGATGAACGAGATCCGCGGCCCGAGGTAGTGCGGCACGCCGGCATGCGCGACGTACACCTCGCCCGGGCGGACGCCGGTCCGGTGGAGCGTGGCCCGGATGGCGGCGTTGTCGTGGCGGTTGACCCGGTCGGCGAACCAGCCGCGGTCGATGCCCGGGACGAAACCCACCCCCGCATAGGCCGGCTCGGCGCCGTCGCCCGGCGTGTCCAGCAGAATCCAGGCCTCGGTTTTGCCAAACGGGGAGCCGAGGTGCTGCCGTGCCCACGCCCGAGCCGGATGGGCGTGCAACGGCACCTGCCCGGCCGGGGAGAGCAGTGGCCCGGGTGCAGGAGCCCACCCAGTCCTCCGACCACCAGTCGTCGGGGTGCCCGGGAAGGCCGCGGAAGGCCCTGGTCATCGAGCCGCCCTCGTAGAAGCGGTACAGCGGGTGATAGGCGAGCGGCAGCGGCCGCCTGACCACCTCCCGCAGCCGGCCGGGCTGGCCCGTCACCGGATGGCCCTCACCCTGGTCTCGAACTCGCCGATGGCGGCCGCCCCGGCCAGCGCGCCGATCTCCAGGTCGTAGCGACGCTGCTCGCCGGGCCCGAGCCATTGCAGCTCGCCGCGCTCCCGCGCGTCCGGCCGGCCCGCGTCCCGGTTCGTGCTCGGCTCCATGGCGAGCGCGTACGTGCCCTCGCCCATCATCCGCCACACGGTGTGGTAGGGCAGCTGGGAGATGCGGAACACCTGGTACACCCCCAGCGCCAGGCCCCGGTTGATAAGGGCGACCGGGACGGTTCCCTCCGGCTCGGCGATGAGCTCGTGCTCGAAGCACGCCTCGGTGGCGTCGCGGACCGGGGCCGACATCGTGTCGTACCCCTCCACCGGCACGCCGTAATCGGTAGTAGTGGACCGGCTCGGGACGAGGAGCTCCGACGACTCGTCGACGACCGGGAACCCGGCGTTGCAGTGATAGAGGAACATGTGCGAAGCCCGGGTGTGCCCGGTGTTCTCGACCTGGTCGCGGAGCACGAAACGGGACTCGCCGACCCTCGCCTCGATGCGCCGGCGGAGCACGAGCTGCTCGCCGAAGACCGCCGACTGCAGCACCTCGCCCTCCGCCCACAGCACGCACTCGTCGCCGTCCCAGCGCTCCCCGTACCCGGCCAGGCGGGCGGGCAGGCCGCTCACGCGGCCGTGCAGGCCGTACCGGACCGTCGTGCGGATGTGCGGCTGGTTGAAGTGCCCGGCCGTGTCCTCGTCCGGCGCCAGGGTGTGATCCAGCCCGCAGGAGACGACCATCCCCCCGCCCCAGGCGCGGAACCAGCCCCAGTCGTCGGGCTCGTAGTACCAGGGCGCGACCACGCCGGCGCCCGACAGCCAGCTGAGCGGCCGCCCGCCGAGCTCGCACCGCCCGACGTCGAAGCTCCGGTCAACCAGCACGTCGAACGCGAACCCGGTGCCGGTGCGGAATTCGAGGACGCGGACGCCCCGCCCCAGGCCGTCGCCGATCGTGACCAGGCGCACGCCCGCGACCTGTTCGAGGCGGCCGACGCGCCGGTGCAGCTCCGCCCGCGTGTAGCGGGCGCCGAACAGCTCAGGCATGGACCGCGGCCAGGATCATGTCGGGCCGCCCACCACCTTCTCGTACTCCTCCTCGCTCTCGCCGAGCGCCGCGCCCGCGTTGTGGATCCACTGCTCCCGCCCCTGCGCCCGGTAGAAGACGAGCACCAGCAGGCCGAGCACGAGCCAGGCGCCGTTGACCAGCGGCGCCCACTTGTACGGCGACGCCGGGCAGACCGTCGTGCAGACCGGCTGGAACGAGATCAGCACCGCGTAGATCAGCACTCCGGCGGACACGACCGGGAACACGATGTGCTTGAAGACGTTGAACTCGGCCCGGCGCTCGGTGAGGTAATACCGGATGACGCCGATGTTGGCGATCACGTAGACGAAGCCGACCCCCAGCACCAGGATCAGCCCGTCCACGAAGAAGAACGAGACGTCCGCGCCGAACCAGGCCCCGAAGAGCAGGCCGCTGCCCAGCGCCAGGCAGAGCTGGGCCAAGATGGCCGTCACCGGCGTCTTGTGGACCGGGTGGACGCGCGCGAAGGCCTTGGGGAACGAGCCGCTGCGGCCCATGCCGTACCACATCCGGGTGCCCACGTTCGCGGTCGCGATGCACACCGCGACGGTGGACGACAGGAAGGCGGCCATGACGAACCACCACACCCCCGCCCAGTACCTGTCGGCGAGCGCCAGGCCCGGCAGCACCGGCGAGTTGATCAGCCTGTTCACGGTGTCCACGCCGAACCCGGTGATCACCCCCCAGAACGTGAACACCAGGAAGCAGCCCAGCAGGATGATCGAGATGATCACCGACCTGGGGACGTTCCGCTTGGGATCGCGCGTCTCCTCGGCCAGCGGCGCGGCCGCCTCCCAGCCGGTCAGCCCCTGGACGGAAAGGACGACGGCGAGCGCGAAGCCGGACAGGGCGATCTTGTTGCCGAAATTGAAGACGCCCAGCGAGACACCGCCGGGCCCGGGGTTGGCGAACCCGGTGATCGCCAGGGCCAGCACGATGAGCATCTCGGCGGCGCCGAGCACCACCACCGTCCGGGCCGAGATCCTGATCCCGCGGTACTGGAGGAACGCGACGATGGGCGCGCCCACCACGATGCAGGCCCACCACAGCCACGGCGCGTCGATGCCGTAGTGCTCCTTGAGCTGCCCGGCCAGGATGAAGCCGAAGAAGCCGTAGATCGGCCCGCCGGACAGCGGCGAGTACAGCACGTACATCCACGAGGTGATGAAGCCGGCCCGGGGGCTCAGCGCGCGGCTGACGTAGGTGTAGTAGCCCCCCGCCGAGGGCAGGTGCTTGGCGAACTGGACCAGGGTGTTGCCGAGCATCAGCACCACGAGGATGCCGACCACGTACGCCAGCGGCGCCGTGATCCCGGCCAGCGACACGATGAACTGGGTGAAGAACAGGGCGGCGATGGCCGGTGCGATGTGGGTGATCGCCTGCATGGTGACGCCGACCAGGCCGAGGGAGTTCTGCCGCAGTTCGGTCCGGAGCACCGGTGCCTGGTCCGGCCCGGCCACGGGCTCCGATGGCCCGCCGCCTGGTTCGGCAGGCGTGCGGGCGGGATCTGGTTCCTGCATGGCCGTCCTCCCAATCACGCACGTGACCTCGGGGAAGCGGAGCAGCCTGCCGCGCCCTTGCCGGGTGAGTCCCAAATTCGGCCAATTGTGCGTTTGTGTCAAGGCCCTGAGCTGGGGCGGCCACCGCCGGGGCACACCGATCAGGCATGATGTGAGCCCGCGGGTGCCGGGCGGCAGCTCCGGCGGCCCAGCAGGTGAGGAGGCCGGCAAGGGTGAGGGCGTCGGGCAAGCCGCTGAGGTTCGGCCTGGTTGGCACCGGCTACTGGGCTCGCATCACGCATGCGCCCGCCCTGGCGTCGGGTGAGGGGATCGAGTTCGCCGCGGTCTGGGGCCGCGATCCCGGCGCGGCCCGCGCGCTGGCGGCCGAGCACGGCGCCGCCGCCTACGCGGACTTCGACGAGTTCCTCGCCGGGGTGGATGGGGTGGCGTTCGCGGTGCCGCCCGGCGTGCAGGCGGCCATGGCGCGGGGCGACGAGCACGGTCACGGTCAGCCAGAGCGTCTCACCGGCCGCGGAGAGCTTCGGCTGCTACGTGTGGGGTGCAGCCGGGCGGTCGGCCGCCCCCGGCCTGACCGCCGACCCGGTGGTGCCGTTGCGGGAGGCCCTCGCCGAACTGGTGGGCAACATCAGATCCGGGTTGACCCGCCACCGTTGTGATGTGGGGTTCGGCCAGGACGTCGTCTCCCTGCTGGCCGAGGCCGAACGGCAGCTCGGCCAGCGCCGCCGCTGAGTCCTCGCCGCCGCCCACGGTGCGCCGGCCGGGAGCTTCCCGGCGGAGCGCGGTGCCGGTAGCGTGCGCCGGGTGATCGACGCGCACCACCACCTGTGGGATCTGGCCGCCCGGGAGCACCGCTGGCTGATGGGCGGGCAGGCGTGGGCCACCGATGACGAGCTGGCCCGGCTGCGCCGGTCTTTCACCCTCGCCGACCTGGCCCCGCTGGCGGCGGAGGCCGGGGTGACCGGCACCGTGGTGATTCAGACGGCGGCCGAGCCGTGGGAGACCCCTGACCTGCTCGCGCTGGCGGCCGGCCGTGACCCGTACGCGGGCGACGGGGACGGGCCCGCCGCGACGGGCGGCCTGCTGGCCGGGGTGGTCGGCTGGATCGACCTGGCCGCCCCGTCCGTCGCGGATGCGGTGGCCGGCCTGCGGGCGCAGCCGGGCGGTGAGTTCCTGTGCGGCATCCGGCATCCGGTGCTGGCCGAGCCGGACCCCGGCTGGCTGGCCCGCCCGGCGGTGCTCCGCGGCCTGCATGCGCTGGCCGCGGAGGGCCTGGCCTTTGACCTGGTGACGCTGCCGCACCAGCTGCCGGCCGCGGTCACCGCGGCGGGATCGGTGCCGGAACTGACGTTCGTGCTCGACCATATGGGCGGGCCACCGGCCGACTCGGGCCAGGAGGCCACGGCCGGCCCGTGGGCTTCGGCGATCCGCCGCCTGGCCGCGCTGCCCAACGTGACATGCAAGCTGTCCGGCGCGCACACCAGCCCGGCCCGCGCGGGCGACCTGCGCCCCTACTACGAGACGGTGCTGGCCGCCTTCGGCTCCGGCCGGCTCATGTTCGGGTCCGACTGGCCAGTGTCCACGCTCGCCGCGGCCTACCGCCAGGTATGCGGCGTGTACAGGGAACTCACCGCGGAGCTGAGCGCCGCGGAACAGGACGCGATCTTCGAGCGCACCGCCCGCCGGGTGTACCGGCTGCGGGAACCGGAACGCACGCGCCAGCACGGCCGCTGAGGGCGCGCCCACCGTCTGCCCGCCCGCGGTGCGGGCGCCTCAGATCTCCAGCCGCGATTCCTCGAGGTCGAGCTCATGCAGAATCCGGTTCATCACCTCGTTGGAGAGCTTTCTGTCGCTTCGCAGCCGCAACAGCGCCTCACGCTGCGCCTGCAGCACAAGCTGCACCATCTGCTGGTAGGCGAGCGACTGGTCCTCGTACCCGTCGTCCTCGATCTTGCCGGCCCGGGCCGCCAGGCGGCGCTTGCGGTATTCGTACATGCCGCGCATCCGCTGCACCGTCTCCTCGCGCGTCCAGTCCTCGCCGGCCAGCGCGTCGATCTCGGCCAGCGCGGCCTTGGTCGCGACCAGCCGTGCCCGTGTCTCCTCCTCCGCGTCCGCGCCGCCGTCGCTCAGCCCGAGGCGGCGGATCAGCGCCGGCAGCGAGAGCCCCTGCCCCACGAGGGTGAAGAAGATCACGGCGAAGGTGAGGAAGACGATGAGGTTGCGTTTCGGGAAGGCGCTGCCTCCCTCGGTGGTGAACGGCAGCGCGAGCGCCACCGCGAGCGAGACGGCGCCCCGCATCCCGCTCCAGGCCCCCACGAGGCGCCATCGCGCCCCCACCCGCCGGACCCGCTGGGCCGGGCGCCGGTCGATCGCCCGGATCAGGTACGGGACGGTGAAGAACCACACGAGCCGGGTGCCGACCACCACCGCGGTCACCGCCAGCGCGTACCCGCCGAGCGCGATCGCCGAGTATCCCGACAGCCCCTCGACGACCGCGCGAAGCTGCAGCCCGATCAGCACGAACAGGATCGCGTTGATGATGAAGTCGAGAATGTCCCAGACGAAGTAGCCCTCCAGCCGGGCGCGGCTCGGGAGGACCTGCGGCGCGCGGATCCCCATGTAGATGCCCGTCGTGACCGTGGCCAGGATCCCGGAGGCGCCGATGGCGTTCGCGGGCACGAAGGCCGCGTAGGCGGTGAGCAGCGAGATCGTCACGCTCACCTGTGGGTCGGTGATGCGCTTGCGGATCTCGGCGACGATCGCGCCCACGGCGAGGCCCACGGCCACGCCCCCGGCGGCCCCAAGCAGAAACCTCAGGCCAGCGTCGGCGAGCGAGAAGCTCCCGGCCACCACGGCGGCCACCGCGACGCGGTAGGCCACCAGCGCCGTCACGTCGTTGAACAGGCCCTCGCCCTCGATGGTGCTGACCATGCGCCGCGGGGCGTCGAGGCGCCGCATGATCGCCGCCGCCGCGAGCGGGTCGGTTGGCGAGACGATCGCGCCCAGGACGAAGGCGGCTGCCCATGGCAGGCCCGGAATGAGCGCATGCGCCGCCCAGGCGACAGCGCACATCGTCACGAGCACCAGCGCGACCGTACTGAGAGTGAGCGTGCGCAGGTTGGCCCGGAAGTCGTTGAAGTTCGCGGAGATCGACGCGCCGTAGACGAGGGGCGGCAGGAAGACCACCAGCACGACCTGCGGGTCGAGCTTCACCTCAGGCAGCCCGGGAATGAAGCCGAACAGGGCCCCGCCGACCACGAGCATGATCGGATAGGGCACCGACAGGCGGCGGGCGAGCACGCTCAGGCCCGCTACGGCCACCAGCAGCCCGGCGATCAGCAGCTCGGCTTGGCCCATCGCTCAAGTATCTGCCCGGCGAACGCGGCACCCATATGCGGCGCCTCCCAGGTTCCCGGTCACACCTGCGGATCGGTGCGGAGGAGGCTGTAGATCACACCGTCTCGCCAGGTGCCGTCGCGCCATCCGGCACCACGCGTCACGCCCTCGCGGGTGAATCCGGCCTTCTCCAGGGCCTTCTGCTCGGCGATGTTGTCCACCTCGGTCCCGGCCCAGATGCGGTGCGCCGTGGTGTGCGCGAACAGGTAGCGGGCGAGCAGCCGGTGCGCCTGGGTCCCGTACCCGCGGCCGCGGGCCCGCTGCCGCAGCGCGATGCCGATCTCCCAGGAGTATCCGGCCGGGGTGGTCTGATGCTTCCGCCAGATCACCAGGCCCAGCGGGTCGCCGCCGCTGACGACGATCAGCGTCCCGCCATCCGGGCCGAGCAGGCAGTTCTCATCCCAGCCCCGCCGCCACCGCCGGCGATCGAACCAGCCGAACCAGTCGAACTCACCCGCCTGTTCCGGGTCTTGCGTCAGCCCCTCCAGCATCGCCAGGTCATCCTCGCCGACCGGCCGCAGCGCCACCTGGTCCTCCATGCCGAAATCATCCCCCGGGCCAGGCGTCCGGATCGCGCCGGGGCCCGGCGATGGATCATCATGATCGGGTGAGCAGCGATGGCGTGATCGGCTGGATCCGGGAAGTGGTGATGGACTGCGCCGAGCCGTGGGCGCTGGCGCGGTTCTGGGCGGGGCTGCTCGGCGGCACCCCGGTGCAGTGGTACCCGGGCTGGGTGACCCTCGAGCCGCCCCCGCACGGGCAACGGCTGTCGTTCCAGGCCAGCACCGCGCCCTCCCGTGCCGGGGCCGCGAAGGTTCATTTCGATGTCCTGGTCGGCGACCTGGCCGCGGCCCACGACCGTGTCATCGCGGCCGGTGCGGTCTTCGTCCGCGAGCACGTCTCCCCGCGGCCGGGTCCGGCCGGGGAACCGGTCAGCTGGCGCGTCTACCAGGACCCGGCCGGACACCCGTTCTGCCTGGTCCTCCGGTGACGCCGACCGCCTGCGCCCGGCCGCGGCGCCGGGACGACGGCCAGGAGGTCATGTTCGCCTCCATTACGTGGCTCACCAGCGTGGACGCCGGGCGGGGTTTCGCCGGAGACGATTACGAGCAGGCCGTGTCGAGGAAGCCGCCCGGCAGGCGCTCAGCCGGTGGGATGAGCGTGTCTCCCACCAGGAGGTGGCCTTCGAACTGCGCCGTGAGGGAGGTCGCATGACGGACAGCGAGTTCCCCGGACCCCGGGAGGGGTTCGTGCTCACCCACTTCCTGGTGGTCTCCGACCAGGACAGGTCCCGGGAGTTCTACCGCGAGGTGTTCGGGGCGAAGGTGGTGATGGAACGCGACCCGGTCATCCTGAAGATCGCCAACAGCTGGCTCATCCTCAATGTGGGCGGCGGCCCGACCGATGACAAGCCCACCGTGACGCTCGCGCCGCCCGCCGACCCCGACCGGGCCAGCGCGTTCCTCAACATCAGGGTCGCGGACATCGCCGCGGCCTACGCCGAGTGGTCGGCCAGGGGCGCCGGGTTCCTGACCGAGCCCAAGGAGCATGCCCACGAGTTCCGCGCCTACATCCGCGACCCGGACGGCCACCTGATCGAGGTCGGCCAGGCGAAGGCAGGACCGGACGCGCCCTGATGCGGTCTACCGGGAGGAGCCGGGGCAGCGGCCAGCATAACCTTGGCCGGTGATTACCGCCGGGGTTGACCTGGCCGCCATGCCGGAACGGACGGCGGTGGCCAGCATCGAATGGGCACCGGCCCGGGCGGTCGTCCGGGACGTCGCCTGCCGGGCCGACGACGACGCCATCCTCGAGCTGATCGGGCTGGCCGGCAAGACCGGGATCGACTGCCCGCTCGGCTGGCCCGGCGCCTTCGTCGATTTCGTCGCCGCGCACCGCTCCGGTCACGTAGCACTCCCCCGGGACGACGGCGGGACGGGGTGGCGCCGGGAACTGACCATGCGCCGCACCGACGTCTTCGTGCGGGACCAGTTGCACCTGGTGCCGCTGAGCGTCTCGGCGGACCGGATCGCGCACGTCGCGCTGCGCTGCGCGGTCCTGCTGGCAAAGCTCGATGCCTCGGGCCGGCTGGTGGACCGCTCCGGGGCGGGCGCGGTGGTCGAGGTCTATCCGGCCGCCTCGCTGCGCGGCTGGGGCCTGCGGCACCGCGGCTACAAGCAGCCCAGCACGCCTGACGTGCTGGCCGCCACCGCCGATGATCTCCTGGCCGCGGCGCCATGGCTCGACTGCGGCCCGCACGGGGAGACCATCAGGCGCTCACACGACGCCTTCGATGCCGTCATCGCCGCGCTGACCGCCCGTGCGGCCAGCCGGGGCCAGACGTGCCCGCCTGGCGACGGCGACCTGGCCGCGGCCATGACCGAGGGCTGGATCGCCATCCCCGGCTCGCCCATCAATGAGCTCCTCTGAGCTATGCCATGCCGCCGCCGGCCGACGCCGGCCGACGCCGCCCAGCGCGCACTCAGCTGCGGGCGAACCCGGCCGGGTCAGCCGTCTGGCTCGGGCAGACTCGGCGGTACCGGAACAGGGAGGCGGTCATGCGGGTCGCGGTGCTGGCCGACATCCACGGCAACCTCCCAGCGCTGGATGCGGTCCTGCGCGACGTGGAAGCCGCGGGAGTGGACACGGTCGTGCTCGGCGGTGATCTCGCCGACGGCCCCATGCCCGCCCAGACCCTTGACCGCCTGGAGGAGCTCGGCGAGCGGGCGGTCTGGGTGCGGGGCAACAGCGACCGCTGGCTCGCCGACGCGTTTGACGGCACCTTCCAGCCCAGCGGCCTGCCCACGAATCCGCCCGCCGCCTACTTCGACTGGTGCGCGGCCAGGATCGGGCGGCTCCACCGGGACCGGCTCGCCAGCCTGCCGCTGAGCGTCACCCTCGATATCGACGGCCTGGGGCCGGTGACGTTCTGCCACGCCACCGCGCGCGACGACAACGAGTTCATCACCGTGGATAGCCCGGTGCCCCACTACCAGGCAGCGTTCGCCGGCGTGACCGCGCGGACCGTGGTCGTCGGGCACACCCACATGCCCTTCGACCGGCTCGCCGACACCCGGCGTATCGTCAACCCCGGCTCGGTCGGCCTGCCCTACGGGCATCCCGGCGTGGCCTGGGCCCTGCTGGGGCCGGATGTGGTGTTGCGGCGCACGGCTTATGACACCGGCGCCGCCGTCGCGGCCATGTCGGCCGGCCCAGCGACCTGCCGGGCATCGAGTTCATCACCGGGAACGTCCGCGCCAGCGCCAGCGACGCCGAAGCACTGGCCGCGTTCAGCGAGACCATCGAGCACCAAGCCGGGCAACGGACGGGCCCGGAGTGATCCCGTTGAGAAGCGACTCACAGCCAAGGCCCAGAACGCCTGCAGCTTGATCGCCAATCCTGGGCCGCATGAGATCGACCGACTCCCTGCTCCACGCAGCCGAGCCTGGCCTCCCACCGCCGCCACAGGCACAGCACCGGGCCCAGGTAGAGATCGCGATTCCGGTCCGTAACGAGGACCGGGACCTGGCTCCGAGCGTCCGGCGTCTCCACGCCTACCTGGATAAGACGTTCCCCTTCGACACCCGTATCACCATCGCGGACAACGGCAGCACCGATGGCACCTGGGCACAGGCGCTGGCGCTGGCAGAAGACCTCAGCTCGGTCCGCGCCGTGCGGGTGGAGCGGCCGGGACGGGGCGGCGCGCTGCATTCCATCTGGTCGGCCAGCGACGCCGACATCTGCGCCTACATGGACGTGGACCTCTCGACCGACCTGAACGCCCTTCTCCCGCTGCTGGCCCCGCTGCTGTCGGGCCACAGCGATGTGGCGATCGGCACCCGGCTGGCACGCGGCGCGCGGGTGATCCGCGGCCCGCGCCGCGAGGCGATCTCGCGCTGCTACAACCTGCTCCTGCACGCCACGCTGGGCACCGGGTTCTCGGACGCCCAGTGCGGCTTCAAGGCGATCCGGGCCGACGCCGCCCGGCAGCTGCTGCCGCTGACCGCCGACCGGGGCTGGTTCTTCGACACCGAGCTCCTGGTACTGGCCGAGCGGGCCGGGCTGCGGATCCACGAGGTGCCGGTGGACTGGATCGACGACGCCGATTCCCGGGTCAGCGTGATCAGCACCGCCCTGGCCGACGTCCGCGGCATCATCAGCCTCGGCACCGGGCTGGCCCGGGGTACGGTCAGCGTCCCCGTGCTGGGCAGCTCCTCCCCGCCGGGGCTGCAGCGCGGCGGGGAACGGGCAGGGACCGGCGGCCGGCCCAGCGGGCCCGCGGAGGTGGCCAGCCAGGCGGCGCGCTTCATCGCGGTGGGGGCGGCCAGCACCGCGGCCTTCGTTCTGCTGTATCTGCTGTTCCGGGGGGTGATGACCGCGCAGGCCGCGAACGCGGCCAGCCTCCTCGTCACCGCGATCGCCAACACGGCGGCCAACCGGAGGTTCACCTTCGGCATCCGGGGCCGCGCCCACGCCACACGCCACCAGCTCTGCGGCCTGATCGCGTTCGGGGTCGGCCTCGCCGTCACCTCCGGCGCCCTGGCCGCGCTGCACGCGGTCACCGCCCAGCCAGGCCGGGCCGCCGAGGTCGCCGTGCTCGTCGCGGCCAACCTGGCCGCCACCGTGGTCAGGTTCCTGCTCTACCGGGGCTGGGTCTTCCGCAGCGCGAAGACCGCCCCGGCCCAGCCAGCCCAGATCCAGCCGAACGGGAGCGCCCAGTGACTGCCATCTCAACCGGGGCCCAGCCCGTCCGCGACGAGGGCCGCGGGCCGGAGAGCGGCTGGGCGGCCCGGCTGCTGCGGGGACGGGCCACCGACCCGGCCTGGGCCCGGCCCGCGCTGCTCGCCCTGCTGGCGGCGACCGCGCTGCTGTACCTGGCCGGCCTGAGCCGCAATGGCTGGGCCAACGACTTCTACGCGGCCGCGGTCCAGGCCGGCGCCACGAGCTGGAAGGCGTTCCTGTTCGGCTCGTTCGACTCCGCCAACTTCATCACCGTCAACAAGACCCCCGCCTCGCTCTGGGTGATGGAGCTGTCGGTCCGCGCCTTCGGCCTCAATTACTGGAGCCTGCTGGTGCCGCAGGCCCTGGAGGGCGTGGCCACGGTCGGCGTGCTCTACACCACCGTGCGCCGCTGGTTCGGGGCACCGGCCGCCATCATCGCCGGCGCCGTCATGGCCTTCACTCCGGTCGCCACGCTGATGTTCCGGTACAACAACCCCGACTCGCTGCTGGTGCTGGTCATGGTGGTCGCCGCCTACACCACCACCCGCGCCCTCGAGTCGGGCAAGACCCGGTGGCTCGCCCTGACCGGAGCGCTGCTCGGGCTGGGCTTCCTGACCAAGATGCTCCAGGCGTTCCTGGTGCTGCCGGTCTTCGCACTCGTCTACCTGGTGGCGGGGCCGCCCCGGCTCGGCAAGCGGATCTGGCAGCTGCTGGCCGGCGGCGCCGCCCTGCTGGCCGCCGCGGGCTGGTGGGTGGCGCTCGTCATGCTGACCCCGGCCGCCGACCGCCCCTACATCGGCGGCTCCGCCGGCAACAGCATTCTGCAGCTGACGTTCGGCTACAACGGGTTCGGCCGGCTCGACGGGAACGAGGTCGGCTCGGTCGGGTTCGGGAACGGCGCCGGGCCGCAGTTCGGCGGCTCGGCCAGCATCACCCGGCTGTTCGCCGCCGAGATGGGCGGCCAGATCAGCTGGCTGATACCGGCCGCGCTGGTCGCGCTGGCCGCGCTGCTGTGGCTGTCGCGGCGCTCGCCCCGCACGGACCGGACCCGCTCGGCCGCGATCCTGTGGGGCGGCTGGCTGGTGGTCACCGGCCTGGTGTTCAGCTACATGTCCGGCATCATCCACCCCTACTACACCGTCGCGCTGGCGCCCGCGGTCGGGGCGCTGACCGGCATCGGCGCCGCCGCGCTGTGGCGGGACCGGCATACCTTGTTCGCCCG
This sequence comes from uncultured Actinomycetes bacterium, assembly GCA_963835425.1. Lineage (GTDB taxonomy): Bacteria > Actinomycetota > Actinomycetes > Streptosporangiales > Streptosporangiaceae > UBA9676. Next base: position 58,561 of record CAWIGE010000001.1, read on the forward strand.
CGTGGCCATGATTGCCATGCTGGCCGTGACGGCCGGCTGGGCCTGGGTGCTGCTCGGCCGCAGCCCGGGCTGGTACCCGTGGCTGCGGGTGGCCATCGTGGCCGCCGCCGTGGGTGCGGCGGCGGTGATCCTGGTCCCCCGCCGCCAGCTCGCGGCGCTGGGTGGTGCCGGGCGGGGCCGGATGTTCCTGGCCGCGGTTCCGGTGTCGCTCGCCATGGCCGCCGGACTGGGAGGCCCCCTGGCCTACAGCATCAACACGGCGGCCACGGCGCACACCGGCGCGCTGCCCTCGGCGGGCCCGGCGGTCGCCGCCGGGTTCGGGCCAGGCCGATTCGGGCCCGGCGGGTTCGGCAACAGGTTCCGCGGGGCGGCCGGCAGCCGATTCCCCGGCGCCACCGGCGGCGGCGCGGCAGGGCTGGGCGGATCCGGCGCGGGCGGCCAGGGCGGCGGCCAGTTCCCCGGCGGCCAGTTCCCGGGCGGCTCCTCCGGCGGGCAGGCCGGGATCGGCCAGTTCCCGGGTGGTTCCTCCGGCGGCCAGGGCGGCACCGGCCAGTTCCCCGGCGGCTTTGGCGGCGGGCAGGGCGGCGGCCGGTTCCCGGGCGGCTTCGGTCGCGGTGGCTTCGGCGGCGGCCTGGGCGGCAACACCCAGGTCAGCAGCGCGCTCACCAGGCTTCTCACGGCCCGCTCCGCGGGCTACACGTGGGCCGCGGCCACGGTCGGCTCGGAGAGCGCCGCCCCGATCCAGCTCGCCACGGGCAAGCCGGTGCTGGCGATCGGCGGCTTCAACGGCACCGACCCCACGCCCACCCTGGCCCAGTTCGAGCGGCTCGTCTCCGAGCACAAGATCCACTACTTCGTGGGCCAGAACCGGTCCAGCTTCGGCGGCGGGTCCGGCGCCGCCCCGGATATCGCCTCGTGGGTCGAGGCTCACTACACCGCGGAAACCGTCGGCGGCGTCACCGTCTACGACCTGGCCGGCCAGGCGGCCTCATCGTGATCACGATGGGCGGGCCGCCCGTCCGGCGAGGTCGCCGCGCCGGCGGCGTCAGCCGCCCGCGGTCTCCGCGGCCTCCTTCTGCTCGACGATCTCGCCCTCGATCTGGATCTGGATCTCCTCGCTGACCACGAGCCTGCCGTCCAGGACCGCGTTGAAGCTCAGGCCGAATTCCCTCCTGTTGATCTTGGTGGTGGCGCTGTAGGCGATCCGGTGCCCCATCATCCCCGGGTCGTTGAACTCGCCGTACTTCACCAGGTCGAGCGTCACCGGATGGGTGGTGCCCTTGATGGTCAGGTCACCGGTCACCGTGTAGTGATCCTGCCCGGCCGGCTTGACGCTGGTGCTCTTGAACGTGATCACCGGGAACTTTTCCACCTCGAGGAAGTTCGACGAGCGGATGTCGTTGTCCCTGATCCCGTTGTTGGTGCGGATGCTCGCGGTCGAGATGGTCGCCTCGACCGTGGCCGTCTCCGGATGTTCCGGGTCGATGTCGGCGGTCGTGCTGACCTCGTCGAAGTAGCCCCGCACCGTCATCATCCCCAAGTGCTTCGCGGAGAATTCGACCTGGGTGTGGTACGGGTCGAGCTGCCAGTTTCCCACGGGGATCTCCTTGCCTCGCGTCACGGATCCCCCCCGCCCACACATCGTAGCGATGTGGAGGGCCTCCTCCGGAACCGGGGCCGGCGTGAATCCCGCGGCCGCGGAACGGACCGCGGCTGCCGGGTTAGCTTTAGATGAAAGGCGCGCCCGGGCCGGATGGCCGACGGGTGCGCCGTCGAGGCGGTGGTGGCCGTGGCACCCTCATCCGGCGCAGCAGCGGCGGTGCGCCTGCCCGACCCGCTGCGCTCGTACGCGGTACTGATCGGCAGCAGGTACGGTTCGGCCGGGCTGAGCGACCTGCCCGCGGTGGCTGGCAATCTGGCCGGGCTGGCCGGCGTGCTTACCGACCCGGCACTGGGCGGCTTCCCGCGCGACCGGTGCATCGTGGTACCCGACCCGGCCAGCGCCGGGGCGGCCGGCCGCACGCTCCGTGAGTATGCCGCCCGGGCGGAGGACACCCTCCTGGTCTACTGGGCCGGCCATGGCTGGCCGGGGCCCGGCGACGAGTTTCATCTCGGCGTGACCGGCGGGGCGGATGGGCTCCCCCCCGGCGCCCTGGCGGTCGGGCTCGTCCGCGAGGCCATGCTGCGCAGCCCCGCCGCGCACCGGATCCTCATCCTGGACTGCTGCTTCAGCGGACGCGCGGTTCCGGTGACCGGCGTCACCTGGGCGCTGCTCGGGCAGGCCGCCACCGAGGGCGCGGATGTGCTCGTCTCGGCCCCACCCAGCCCGGTCTACTTCTCCCGGCCGAAGGAGACGTACACGGCGTTCACCGGCGCGCTCATCGCCATCATGCGCAACGGGATACCGGGCGGCCCCGAGCTTCTCACGCTCGGCACCATTTATGGCCAGTTGCTGTACGCGCTGGCCAGCCGCGGCCTGCCGCGCCCCCAGCAATCCGGAACCGGGGCCGCCGCCCAGCTCGCCCTGGCCCGGAATCCGGCATATCACCGCCAGCACCAGGATGCGGGCCCGGACGCGGGCCACCACGCGCCGCAGGCGGCGCGGGGGCGGCGCCGGCTGACCGCCCTGGCCGCCGCGGCCGTGCTCGGCATGAGCATGTTCCTGGCCGCGGTCGCGCAGCGCCAGGCCGGGCACGTGCAACAGGCAGACCCGCGGCCGGCTTCGGCCATCAGCTTCGGCCAGGCATCGCTGAGTGAGCCCGTCTCCTTTACCGTGGATGTCACCCCGGCGGCCGTCCTGGACCCCGCCACCAGATCCCGGGCGATCGGCCACATCATCGGCGGCCTCGACCAGCAACTGGCCGCCCGCCACCTGCTGGGCCGGAGGGTTGGACTGGTGCAGATCTTCGCCTCCGGGGCCATTACCGGGATTGCCCGATCGGAAGGCGCAGCGCGTTTGGTGCTGGAAAGCCTGCAGCAGCGCAGCCACATATTCGCCGCGGCGGGCGGCCAAAGTTTCTGGACGGGCACCGGTGGTTACTTCACATTCCAGATATACTTCCTCCGCTGATACGGGGGCTTTAGCCTGCTGCCCGGCATGCCGCTATGAAGGAGCGCCCGCAATGGCCAGTCACCGTGGCGGGTTCGCCGGAGCGATCGGTTTAGTCCTGGTCATGGCGAGCGCCGGATGCGGCCTGCAGGAGTCGGCCGGAACCGGCGCCACGCACCATCGCGGGCGGTGCTCGGCGGGAGCGCACACGCTCTCGGCGCCCGGCTCCCACGTGTACCCGGAGACCGGTAACGGCGGGTACAAGAGCCTGCACACCGGCGTCCACCTGGTCTACGACGCCGCCAGCAACCGGTTCCTGCCGGGCAACCACGTCACGCTCACCGACCGGGCCACGCAGTGCCTGACCAGCTTCAGCCTCGATTTCGAGCGCCGGTCGGTCAACGCCTCGGCCGGGCCGGACATGACCGTGACGTCGGTGACCGTGAACGGGCGGCGGGCCGCGTTCCGGTTCGTGCAGCCGACCTACCCCGGCGACCCGCACGGCCAGAACGACCCCGACCCGCGGGCCCACGAGGCGTCGCAGCTCAACCCGGTGGGCGGGCCGGCCCATAATCCGCTGCCGCCCGCCTGCACCCCCGAGCTGACCTCCACCAGCGCGGCGGACCAGAATTCCAAGAACGGCACCCAGTGCCCCGCCAACAAGCTCGTCATCATGCCGGCCGCGCCGGTCGGGGATGGGGCGGTCTTCTCGGTCACCGTCGCCTACACGGGCCGGCCCGGCGTGCATAACGACGGGGACGGGACGACCGAGGGCTGGTTCCGGTCGGACCAGCCCAAGGGCGACGGCGGCTTCGTCACCACCGAGCCCGTCGGCACCGAGGACTGGATGCCGCTCAACGACTACCCGGCCGCCAAGCCGACCTACGACTTCTACGACACCGTCGCCGCGGGCAAGACGGTGCTCGCCAACGGCGTGCTGGTGTCCCGGACGCACCACGGGCCGGACAGCCAGTTCCCGGGCGGCTCGGTGACCTGGCACTGGCATTCGCCCGCACCGGTCGCCAGCTACCTGGTCGAGGACAGCGTGGGCAACTACGACCTGACCGAGCGAACCGTCGGCGGGATCAGGTTCTACCAGGCCCAGGCCAGCTCGCTGAGCGCGGCGCGGAAGGCGAAGAACCGCGCGATCATGAACAAGCAGCCGGACATCACCCGGTTCGAGAGCAGGTTCAACGGCCGCTACCCGTTCACCTCGGACGGCGTCGTCGTCGGCAGGCCATCGGCCTCCTTCGAGGAGGAGATGCAGACGATGATCACCTTCGCCGGCGGGGAGATCGACACCGACACCCTGTATCACGAGAACATGCACCAGTGGTGGGGCGACCACGTGAGCGAGGCCAGCTACAACCTGACCTTCTTCAAGGAGGGCATGGCGACGCTCGGCGAGTTCCTGTTCGCCGCCAGGACCGCCCAGGCGCAGGCGGGCGGGCCGGGCACGAAGGCCGGGCGGCGCGCGTTCCAGCGCAGCCTGGTCAAGCAGTTCAACACCACCTACGCCAGCAAGGGCACGTTCTGGACCGCCGCCCCGTCGAACCCGACGCCGTTCGGCCTGTTCAGCGGCTCGGCGACCTATGACCGCCCGGGCATCGCCTACATCGCCCTGCGCCAGATCCTGGGTCATGCGAACTTCACCCGGGCGCTGATGGGCATCCAGCGCCGCTACGGCGACGGCGCCATCACCGAGGCCCAGCTGGAGGCGGGTTTCCGCCAATGGCTGCCGATCCGCAGCGTTGCATGCGGCAGCAGGCTCGGCGAGTTCTTCCGGCAGTGGTTCGACACCGCCTACAAGTCCGGCGGCGGCGCCAACCGGCCCGACATCACCGGCCCTGGCCTGGCCGGCCCGGGGTTCTACACCGGAGGATGCACCAGGTAGCGCCGGGGCGCATGCCGGGGTGCTAGGTGAAGTCGGAGAACTCGCGCAGCAGCGCGGACCGGGACTTGGCCCCGATCACCTGCTTGACGACCTCACCGCCGGAGAAGACGTTCATCGTCGGGACGAGCATGACCCCGTATTTCTGCGCGGTCCGCGGGTTCTCGTCGACGTTGAGCTTCACCACCTCGATCCGGCCGGCCTGCTCGGCCGCGATCGCCTCGAGCACCGGGCCGACCTGGCGGCACGGGCCGCACCACTCAGCCCAGAACTCCACGATCACCGGCCGAGGCCGGCTGAGGACATCGGCCTCGAAGGTCTCATCGGTCACGACCCTGGCTGTGCCCACGGTGCCGCTCCTTCCCTGATGGTTCCCGGACCGCCGGCCCCGGCGTCCGGGCGCGCCTCGCCCACCCGCAGGGCCACGCAGTCGCTGCTGTCACCGTGCTCGCAGACGGCGACCAGCCCGCGCAGCCGGCACTGGAGCAGGGTGAGTTCCTGGATCTGCTCGCCAATCGCGGTGAGCTTGGCCTCAGCCGCCCGGACCACGCCGTCGGCGGAATGGCCCTCCGTGGACCCGAGCAGGTCGCCGATCTCGCCCAGCGTGAAGCCCAGCCGCCGGGCCCGGCGGATGAAGGCCAGCCGCCGGGCGTCATCCTCGGTGTACTCACGGAACCCCGAGCCGGCGCGTTCGGGCAGTGTGAGCAGGCCGCGGCGCTGGTAGAACCGGACGGTCTCGACCCCGGCCCCCTCCCCGGCGGCCAGCTTCCCGATCGTCAACCCGGTCATGTCCTGCAAGCTAACAGCCGTACCGCGGTACGGAGTCAACCGGACGGCCGCGGCGGCACCGGGGCCTCTCCGGCTTTGCCGGGTCACTCCCGCATGTCCGGGTGCCTGGCCCGAGGGCCCCGCGGGTATGGTGAGCCGCGTGACCTTGATCGCGCCGGTCTAGGGCGAAGAGATGCCCACCATCTCGTTCAACAGCGTCCTGATCATCGCAGCGATGGCGGTGCTGGTCCCGCTGATCAGCGGCCTGCTGCCGCGGCTGCCGGTGCCGGGCGCGGCGCTCGAGGTGATCGGTGGCATCCTGATCGGCCCGGCGGTGCTCGGCTGGGTGCGCATCGATGCGCCGGTACTGGTCCTGAGCGATCTTGGCCTGGGCATGCTACTGTTCCTGGCCGGGCTGGAGATCGACATCGATCAGCTGCGCGGGCCGCTGGCGCGGCTGGCGGTCTCGGCGTTCGCCGTGTCGGCCGTGCTCGCCCTGCTCTGCGCCTACGCATTCCGGCTGGCCGGCCAGGCCAGGCAGCCGCTGCTGCTGGCGATCATCCTCATGTCAACGTCGGCCGGGCTCCTGCTGCCGCTGCTCAAGGACGCGGGAGAGGAGTCCACCGGCTTCGGCCAGCTGGTCATGACCGCGGCGGCCCTGGCCGAGATCGTGCCGATCATGCTCCTGTCGCTGTTCTTCTCGGCGACGGCCGCGACGCCGGGGGCGCAGGCGGTCTCGCTCGCGATCTTCATCGTCCTGGTCGTGCTGTCCGGGACCGCGCTCATCTGGGTACGCCGGCTGGAGCCCACGGGGCGGCTGCTCAACCGCCTGTCCGACACCAGCGCCCAGCTGCGCGTGCGTGCCTCGCTCGCCCTGGCGCTCGCGTTCGGGGTGCTCGCCTACCGGTTCGGTTTCGCGTCGATCCTCGGCGCGTTCGCCGCCGGGCTGCTGGTGCGGATCGTCGACCTCGCCCGGGGCTCACCGCATCCGCAGTTCCGGGTCAAGCTGGAGGGAATCGGCTTCGGCTTCCTGGTCCCGATCTTCTTCATCTCCACCGGCGTCGCCTTCCCGCTGAAGGCCCTGTTCGCCAACCCCGCCGCGCTCGCCGAGGTGCCGCTGTTCCTCGCCGCCCTGCTGCTGGTGCGGGGACTGCCCGCGCTGCTGTACGCGCGTTTCGCCGGCCGGCGCCGGGCGGTGGCCGCTGGCCTGCTGCAGGCGACGACGCTCACGTTCATCATCGTCGCCGCGCAGATCGGGCTCGCCGACGGGAAGCTCACCCCGACCGCCGCCGCCTCGCTGCTCACCGCGGGGCTGCTGTCCGCGATCCTGTTCCCCGCGGTGGCCCAGCGGCTGTTGCCCCGGGCGGCCACGCCGGAGCCCGCCGACGCCAAGGACACCGGCTGACCCGGGGCCGTGGCCGGCCGGTGAGGGAACGCGGCCGGCCGTGGGGAAGGCTGTGCCCATGAACACTGCCGCACCCGAACTGCCGGTGGACACGCTCGGCGTGCTGAGGAAACGGCGCAGCGCGAAGTGGCAGACCTATCCGGCGGACGTGCTGCCGCTGACGGTGGCCGAAATGGACTTCGCCCTCGCCGCGCCGGTGGCGGACGCGCTGCGCGAGGCGGTCGAGCGGTCCGACACCGGGTACGCGATGGCCACACCGGGGCTGGGCCGGGCGCTGGCCGGCTTCGCCGCCAGCCGGTGGAACTGGGACCTTGACCCGGCGTCGGTGACGGCGGTGATCGATGTCGGGGTGGGGGTCGTCGAGCTGCTCCGGCTGCTGGCCCGTCCGGGCGATGCGGTGGTGATCAGCCCGCCGGTGTACCCGCCGTTCTTCGACTGGGTGGCCGAAGCCGGGGCCCGGCTGGTGGAGGTCCCGCTGGCCCACGACGACGCCGGGTGGCGCCTGGACCTCGCCGCGCTGGAGACGGCCTTCGCCGCCCGCCCGGCGGCCTACGTCCTGTGCAACCCGCACAACCCGGTCGGGCGGGTGCACACCGCCGGCGAGCTGGCCGCGCTGGTCCGGCTCGCGCAGGCCCACGGGGTCACCATCGTCAGCGACGAGATCCACGGCCCGCTGGTGCTGCCCGGCGCCACGTTCACCCCGCTGCTGACCGTGCCCGGCGCCGCCGAGGTCGCCGTCAGCGTGCTGTCGGCCAGCAAGGCCTGGAACCTGGCCGGGCTGAAATGTGCGGCCGTGGTCACCGCCGCGCCACGCATGGCTGCGCTGCCCGGCCGGTTCCCGGCCGACACCCGGTGGCGCGTCGGCCACCTCGGCGTCATCGCCGCGGTCGCCGCGTTCACCGCCGGGGAGCCCTGGCTCGACCAGCTCCTCGCCACCCTCGGCCACCGCCGGGCCCGGCTCGCCGAGCTGCTGCGCCAGCGCCTGCCCATGCTGACCTGGGACCCGCCCGAGGCGACCTTCCTGGCCTGGCTCAACTGCACGGCCCTTGGCCCCGGCGACGAGGCCCGCGACCTGTTCCTCGAGCGCGGCCGCGTCGCACTCGAGCCCGGCCTGCGGTTCGGCGCCGCCGGCAGCGGTTATGCGCGCCTCAACTTCGCCACCAGTAGTGACATCCTTGACCAGGCGACGACACGGATGGCGACGTCCGTCGCCTGACGCACACCAGCACGCTCCTGCGAGGCTCACCGTGACGATCAAGCGAGTCAGCTCCGGTCCCGGGCTCCCGCCAGGTTTCCCGTTCAGCCTGGCCAGCGAGGCGAACGGCATCTTGTTCATCAGCGGGATGCCGGCGCTGGACGCGGCCGGGAAGTTCGCGCCCGGAACCTTCGAAGAGGAGGCCGACCGCGCCTGGGCCAACGTCGCCGCCATCGCCGCGGCGGGCGGCTACACCGCCGACGACCTTCTGTATGTGCAGGTGGTGCTGGGCGACATCGGGAACTACAGCGACATCAATGACTGGTGGTGCAGGCGGTTTCCCGATCCGGCCAGGGCACCGGCGCGGCTGACCTACCAGGCGGGGGCGCTCCCGTTCGGCGCGAAGATCGAGTTCCAGGCGGTGGCCGCCCGCGGCGTCACAGGGTGATCCATCCGGTCAGCACGTCGGTGCCGTCAGCGGTGTGGTACCGCAGGCGGAACGGGCTGGCCGGGATGGGATGGATGGCGAACCAGCCGAGCGAGTCCACGCCGGCGGTGGCGGCCACCCCGCCCCGCGTCTGGATCTCGATCGTCCCCTCGCCCGCCGGGACGACCTGGCCGTGCAGCGATTCCCCGCCGACCTCCAGCTCGATGATCAGATGCGCGGACGTGAAGGTGAGGGCGCGGATCGACGCCGTCTCGGCCCGCACGCTGGACACGAGGTCGCGGGTGGAGTCGTAGGTCAGGCTCGCGAGCTCGGCGTCGATGTTGCGCCACGCGAAGGCACTCTTGCCCGCCTCGACGAACTCCGGCGGGACCGCCCGTGCGGCCCGCATCGCTTCCTTCAGCGCCGCGAATAGCTGATCGTCGTCAGCCCAGCTCTCAGGCACGCTGCCCACCTCCGGCATCGCTGGTACTCGTGTCGTGGACCCCGCCGCCGGCGATCTCGTGGTCGCTGAACGTAGCGAGGTAAGGCGAGCGGCGCAGCCGTTCCAGGCAGCGTCCGCGCTGGGGGCCAATGCTTCCGATGGGGACGGACAGGGTGGCGCTTATCTCGGTGTATGAGATCGGCGGGTCGCTGAGCAGCATCGACAGCAGCTGCCGGCACCGGACCGGCAGGTCGGCGAAGGCCGCGCGCAGCGCGGCATTGAGTTCCGCGGCGAGGATCTCTTCCTCGATCATGACGTCGGCTTGGTCTGGGGACACCGGGCTATCCTCTGGCGAGCTGGTCAGGTCGTATCGGCGTGCCGACCGCAGGACGCGGAGGCATTCCCGCTGGGTGGTGGTGGCCAGCCACCCGGGCAGCGCGGCGGACACGCGCAGGTTCCCGAGCTGCTCTACCAGGAGCAGCCACACGGTCTGGCCGACGTCGTCGATGTCGGTGCGGTTCAGCTGGTAGCGGTGGCAGACGGACCACACCAGCGGGGCGTAGCGCACGACGAGCTCGTTCCAGGCGTGCTGGTCGCCGTCGCGGGCCCGCTCGACCAGCCTGATGACTGATGGATCGTCGCGCATACGTACACTCCTGCCCAAATCGCGGGCGCTGCAGCACCTTAGTCAGGAGGAGGGGCGCCGGGGCCCGCCTGATACAACAAGGGGGCGGGGCTGTTCGGCGCAACGCGCGACCATCCAGCCGTGAAGGAGGCCGTCATGAGTGTGTACAAGGTCATCGACATCATCGGGACGAGCAGCAACTCGTGGGAAGAGGCCGCGGCGGAGGCGGTTCGGACCGTGCGCCAGACCATCCGCGACGTCCGCGTCGCCGAGGTGATCAGGCAGGACATACACCTCGAAGAGGACGGCGGGATCACCTACCGGTCGAAGCTGCAGATCTCCTTCAAGTACGAGGGCGACCGTTAGCCCCGGCGGCCCTGCCACCGTCGCCTAGCGGGCGCCGACCGCGGCCAGCAGCGCGAACAGGATGGTCGCCACCGCGAACACGCCATGCGCCGCCACGATCAGGGCGGGCGGGTGGCGGGCGGCCGGCGGGCCGGGGCCCGCCGCGCCAGCCGCCGCGTTCGCGCCAGCTACCATCGCCGTTCCCGCCGCCGCGCCCGCGGGAACTGCCTGACCGGCCGGGACCGTCGTGGCCGGGGCCGTGGCGGCGGCGAGGGAACGCTCGGGCAGCCAGAGGCTCACCAGCGCCATCCCGAGCCCGGCCACCGGCAGCAGGAGCACGCAGGCGGCCCAGGCCGCGGCGGCCAGGCCGGTCGCCAGGTAGGCACCCCACACCAGCAGCCCGGCGACGGCCAGCCCGAAATGCGTGAAGATCAGGGACGGCGGGACGCCGGCCTTGCTGCAGGCGGGCACGGCGGAACCCGCCGCGGGTGATCCACCTGGCCATCATCCAGGATCCGAGACCCACCGTGATCAGCCATGAGATGAGGGCGGCGAAGCCGAGTGCCGGGCCGCTGGCCCGGCCGCCCACCGGGGCGGGCGCCGGCAGCGGGCTGCGCTGCGCCGGGACCGTGGTGACCAGCCGGCCCAGCAGCGGGCTCAGCTCCCGCACCCGGGCCCGCCGCTCCGCCTTGCCGTGCACGTTGCCGGTCATCGCGTAGAGCGCCTGGCCGACCGCCAGGTTGACCTGGGCCCTGGTCAGGCCCCGGCAGGCGGCCGGCAGCGAGGTGACGGTGACGTGATGCTGGATGGCACGGATGCCGAATCCGGCGCAGGACTCCACCGACGGCCGCGGCGGTCCCGCGGCCCGCTGAGCGCACCCGGCGGCCAGCAGCCCGGCGAGCGCGACCGCCGACCGCCGCGCAGGCTGCCCGCATGCTCACACCGCCGTTTCTTCAGCTCGTCCGGGGATGCGCACGGAGATCTCGCCGCCGAGCCGGTAGCCGCCGGTCAGGCCCAGGTTGTCGCCGCTCCAGAACCGGCCGGCGTCGAACCAGTTCGGATCGCGCCTGCCCGGCAGCAGCCCCATGGCCTGGTACGTGATCGCCAGCACCTCCGCGCAGTAGGCGGTCTCCAGCTCGGTGTCGCGGGTCTGGCGCCGGATGGCCGGCGCCCGGCCGACCAGCCACCGCGACGCGAGCCGGGTGGTGGAGGGGAAGGGGGTGCCGTCGAGCCGCGCGATCGTGCGCAGGACGGCGTCCTCCATCTCGCGGGTCACGGCCGGGTCGAGCTGGCGCAGCCACGCCCGCTGGCCGTACCTGGTGGCCCAGACGGTGACCGCGTCGCGCAGGTCGTGCAGCTGCACCCCGCGGTGGCGGGAGCCGGACCACAGGTCCGGCAGGGACCGGCCGAGTTCGGCGTGCCACATCAGCGGCGGCAGGTCATCGATGACCACCGACATGCCGACATGGTTGACCGGGCTGTTGGTCGCCACCCGGATCGCCCGGTCGGCCACCGAGTGGCCGCGGAACAGCCACACGTCACCGGTGCGGGCGAGGTCCAGGGCCTGCTTGAGATCAATGCTCGCGGCGGGCATGGTCTAGCCTAAGCAGATGCGCTGGTGGAAAATGCTGGGACTGGCAGGCTTGGCCGGTGTCGCCGCCACCGGCGTGGTGATCGCCCGCGCCGAACGGCGCCGCCGCGCCTATACCCCGGACGAGATCCGGGAGCGGCTGCACGCCCGGCTCGCCGAGGCGTCGCAGGCCAGTTAGCCGCCGCTATTCGCCCTGGCCGCGCGGCCTGGTACCGATAATGATGGTTGCGTTCAGCCTGCTTGAGTGGGCCACCCGCGGGATCAGCCCGCCGCCGCCGACGGCCTCGGCGGCCAGCGGCGCCTGGCGCTCGCTCGTCTCGACCAGCAGGTGACCGCCGGGCGCCAGCCAGGGCGGCGCCCCGGCGGCAACGCGCCGCAGGACGTCAAGCCCGTCGGCGCCGCCGTCCAGCGCCACCCGCGGCTCGTGGGCGCGCGCCTCGGGGGGCAGCAGCCCGACGTCCCCGCTGGGCACGTACGGGACGTTCGCGGCCAGGATGTCGACCCGCCCCCGCAGCCGCGCGGGCAGCGGCCCGTAGAGGTCACCCCGGTACACCCGGCCGCCGGCGGCGGCGACGTTCCTGCGGGCGCACCGCACCGCGGCGGGGTCGATATCGGCGGCATGCAGCTCGACCTGGCCCAGCGCCGCGGCCAGCGCCGCGCCCACCGCGCCCGAGCCGCAGCACAGGTCGACGACGACCACCGCGCGCGGCCGGGCGGCGGTCCTGCCGGGCGGTGTCCTGCCGGGCGGGGTCCTGCCGGGCGGGCGCGGCGGCGGCCCGGCGGGCGAGGGCGGCGGCCCGGCGGACCAGGAATTCGGTGCGGCGGCGCGGTACGAAGACGCCGGGGTCCACCGCTATCCGCAGGCCGCAGAACTCCGCCCAGCCGAGGACGTGCTCGAGCGGCTGGCCAGCGGCCCGCCGGTCCACCATGGCGGCCAGGGCGGCCGGTGTCCGCGCCGCGGAGATGAGCAGCCGCGCCTCGTCCTCGGCGAAGACACAACCCGCGGCGCGGAGCCTGGTGACGGTGGCCGCCCGGTCATGACCTGACGGGAACGGCGAAGAAGCTGACATAAGGGTGGCCCAACGTTACCCCGAGCACCCGGCGTCCCCTCCCCCATGCCATGCGCGTCGAGAGCCGGGGACCGGCTCCGACGTCTGCGGCGGAAGCAGCACCCGAGAAGGAGCACCGACAATGCTTATCCCGTCCCGCATGGGCGTCAGCGCCGGCGGATTCGTCGCCACGCCCGAGGGACGACCGAACTCGTCTACGCGGTGACGTGACCGGGGCGGCGCCCTGGGCAGATCCGCCCCGGCCGGGTCCAGGTTCGCCCGGAAGCCGGGGCGGCGTTGAGTGCCGCGCCGGAGACCCAATAATGTGCGGTCATGCCCTCCGTCTGGCCGGGGCGCTCGTACGAGGACTGGCGAGCGACCTGCGACACGCTGCACGCCCACACCCAGGTGCTCGGCAAGCTGGCGGCCAAGCTGGCCCCGCCCGAGCCGCAGCTTCAGCATGCGGCGCTGCGGCTGACCGCGCGCGGGTGGGAAACCGCCCCGCTGCCGGCCCCCGATGGCAGCGGGGCACTGGTCGTCGCCCTCGATCTGCACCGCCACGAGGCAGCCGTGGAGCACAGCGGCGGGCGGGCTCAGCGCATCCCGCTCACCCCCGACCGGGCGGTCGGCGAGGTGACCCGCGAGGTGCTGGCGGCGGTGCGTGACGCCGGCGGCGAGGTGACGATCGACCCCACGCCGCAGGAGGTGCCGTGGCACACCCCGCTCGACACCGACGACGAGCACGCGCGCTACGACCCCGGCGCGGTCGCCGATTACTTCACGGCGGCGACCCAGGCCGCGCTGGTGCTCGCGGAGTTCCGCGCGTCGTACCGCGGCCGCAAGACCCCGGTCAACGCGTGGTGGGGCTCCTTCGACCTGGCGGTGAGCCTGTTCTCCGGCGAGTCGGCCGACCCGCCCTCGAACGACTTCATCATGCGCAACTCGATGGACGCGCAGGAGGTCGCCGTCGGCTGGTGGCCGGGCGACGCGCGCGTGGGCAAGGCCGCGTTCTACGCCTACGCGCACCCGGCGCCGGAGGGCTACGGGAACGCGGCCCTCTCACCCCCGGCCGCCCGGTGGGACGGCTCGCAGGGGCTGTTCGTGCTGGACTGGGACGACGTCATCGCGTCCCCGGACCCACATGCGGCGGCACTGGAGTTCGCCCGCTCGGCGTTCCGCCACTCGTGCGCCGTGTGCGCGTGGGACCCGGCCCTGGCCGCGAGCGCCGAGGGGAAGCCGCCGCCGGTGGTCTGAGCGCGGCGTCAGTCCCTGCCGCCGGTGAGGGCCAGGCTGGCGCCGATGCCGATCATGACCAGGCCGCCTGCCCCGCCGACCAGTTCCAGCCGCCGCGGCGAGCGGGCGATCCACGCCCGGGCCGTCCCGGCCGCCACCGCCCATGTGCTGTCGCACACCACCGCGATGGCGGTGAACACCGTCCCGAGCAGGAGCATCTGCAGCGGGACATGACCCGCTGAGGCGTCCACGAACTGCGGCAGCACGGCAGCGAAGAAGACGATCGCCTTCGGGTTGCTCACGCCGACCACAAAGCCGTCCCGCAGCAGCACGCCGGTGGTCTTGCGCTCCACCTCCGCGTGCAGGGCGGCCCCCAGTGAGCGGCGGTGCCGCACCGCCTGCACGCCGAGGAAGACCAGGTAGGCGGCGCCGGCCAGCTTGATGGCGGTGAACAGCGCCACCGAGCGCTCGACCACGGCGCCGACGCCCAGCGCCACCGCCGCAACCTGCGCGTAGACCCCGATCTGACCGCCGACGGCGGAGCTCACCCCGGCCGCCCGGCCCAGCATCAGGGACCGGCTGATCACGAAAAGGACGTTGGGCCCGGGCACGACGATCAGCACGAAAGAGATCAGCGCAAAGGCGAGCAGGTGACCGGCCGGAGGCATTCCTGCAGCCTATCCCGGCGGGCCGGGCAGCCCCCCGCTGGTAGCGGGGGTGAGGCGGGAGGCTGCCCGGTGCTCGCCCTGCTCCGGTGCCCGCTCAGCCGCCGGTGAGCAGCGGGTCGGTGGCGAGGCTTTCCTCGCCCTCGAGCAGGGCCGGCGCCCGCTCGAGCACCTGCGGCCGGCAGCGCGCCCAGCACCAGGGCGTAGATCGACGCCGACGGCGATCAGGCCGATCGTGAGCCACGGCAGCGCGTTGTACGGGCTGGGCTGGCCCGGCCGCAGGTCACCCCAGATCGGGATGGCCAGCACGATGACGCCGATGACCGGGGTGACGACCCACAGCCAGACGTTCTTGTGAATGCCGCGGCGGCGGAACTTCACCCACTCCACGACCAGCGCGACGTTCGCGACCAGGTACATGATGATCAGCCCGAGGATGCCGAAGGTGCCGAGGAACCCGGACGGCCGTGCCGGGATCGGTGAACGCGGTCGAGACGACGCCGATCAGGATGCTCGGCGCGACGAACGCCACCGCGGCCGCGGCGGGCGTGCTGGAACCGCGGCTCACCCCGGCCAGCGCGTGGGTCCACAGCCCGCCGCGGGCGCCCGCGAAGATCACCCGCGAGGTCTGGGTGTTGGCCGCCACGTAGGAGCTGGTCACGCTGGACAGGAAGACCCAGGTGATCAGCGGCGCGACGAACGGCAGCGAACGCCTTGGCCGCGGTGTGGAACGGGTTGGCGTCGGCGGCCAGCGCGCCGGCGTGACCGACGCCGAACGCGGTCACCAGGGCGTAGGAGCCGATCACGTAGATGATGCCGCTGACCACGACCGCGCCGAGCACCGCGAGCGGCACGTTGCGCCGCGGGTTGCGGGTCTCCTCGGCCAGCGGCGCCGCCGCCTCGAACCCGCCGAAGGCCAGCACGGCCAGGCTGAACGCCAGCAGCACGTCCTTGGAGCCGCCCGGCCAGGTGAACGGGGTGCCGATGACAGGCCGCTGTTCCCGCCCCGGACCAGGATGGTCAGGCTGAGCGCGAGCAGCAGCACGACCTCGAACACGTACAGCGACGACGGTGACCCGGACGCCGAACTTCAGCCCGACGATCACCGGCGCGACCACCAGCGCGCCGTAGAGGATCGTGACGATCTGGGTGATGCCCCAGATGTGCGGGTTGCCGAGCACGTTCTGCACGATGTAGCTGCCGACGAAGATGTAGATGCCGCCGAACGCGATGATGTAGCCCAGCACCGTGATCACGCCGACCGCGACCGCGACCTTGGTGCCGATCGCCCGGGTGATGTAGGTGATGAACGACCCGGCGCTCGGGTAGACGCCGGCGAACTGGGCCAGGCTGCTGGCGGTCGCGCCCATCCCGACCATGCTGATCAGGAAGATCAGCGGCGCGGATGCGCCGGCCAGGGCGACCATGACGCCGGTGGTGAAGAACAGGTTGAACGCCGGCGCCACCTGGGCCAGGCCCGGCATGATCACGCCGAACAGCCCGAGCTGGCCGCGCTGCAGGTTGTCTGTGGATTGTTCGGTGACGGCCATCGCTAGCCCTTTCCGTGCTGCTTGGACGAAGTCGAGGAAGGCCTGGTTGAACTCGGCTGGGTACTCCCACAGGCAGGCGTGGCCGCCCTTGGTGGTGGCCCACTGCGATGCCGGGGACCTGCCTCGTGCAGCCGCCGCGACAGCGAGACCGGGATGAGGATGTCCTGCTCGCCGGCCAGCACCAGGGTGGGGACGGCGATCTGGCCCAGCCGCGCGGTGGTGTCGTGCTGCTGGATCACGGCGAGCTGGGCGAGGTAGGCGTGCACCGGCTGGTCCATGTACGCGCATCGCGGTCTCGAACTCGGCCAGCTCCTCGCCGCGCTGCTCGAAGAACGGGACGGTGAACGCCCACAGCGTGACGTCCCGCATGACGAACGGGACGCCGAGGACCGGCGCCATGTCCGCCCACATGGCGAACATCCGGGAGCAGAACGGCCCCGGCGCCGCGTAGGTGCAGCCGAACGTGGCCGACCGCAGGTCGGCGCCGTAGGCCAGCGCGTACTCCTGGGCGATCATGCCGCCCATGGAGACGCCCATCAGGTGGAAGTCGGTGATGCCGAGCGAGTCGACCAGCGCCTTCGCGTCGTCGGCGAGCATCCGGCTGGAGTACGGCCCGGCCGGCTTGGAGCTCGCGCCGATGCCCCGGTTGTCGAACCGCAGCACCCGGTAGCCGGCGGCCAGGAAGTCGTCCACCTGGAACGACCCAGGTCTCCAGGTCGTCGGCCAGGCCGTTGATGAGGACGATCGTCTCGGCGCCGTCGCCCTCCAGCTTGTAGTTCACGTCGATGTCATTGACCCTGGCTACCGGCATCGGCATTCCCCTCCGGATCGGACCCGGATTCGGGCGTGCAGCTCCCTGAGCATGGTCCTCGGTCAGCGAGAAGTGCCTGGCGGCGAGGCTGGCGGCCAGCTGCGGGTCGCCGGCGATGACCGCCTGGGCCAGCTCGGGATGCTGGTGCAGCGCCCGCCGCCGGACCTCGGGGCTGTACGGCTCGGCGTCGAAGCCGAGGCTGACCTCGCGGCGGATGCGCGCGCTCAGCTCGGCCAGCCGGGCGTTGTGCGCCGCCCGCGCGATCGCCTGGTGCAGCGCGGCGTCGGCCAGCCGGGACGCGTCCCGGTCGGCGGCGCTGGCGTAGGCCGCCACGGCCGCGCGGATCGCGGCGATGTCGCCGTCGTCGCGCCGCGCGGCCGCGGTCCGCGCGATCAGCTGCTCGACGAGCTGCCGGAAGTCGAGCATCTCGGTGAGTTCCTCCCAGGCGGGCAGCAGCGTGCGGCGGATCATCTCGTCGGAGTCGGCGCCCTGCGCCGGTCTGGACGAACGTGCCGCCGCCGCGCCCGCGCCGGGTGGTGACGTACACCGGCCGCCTGCAGCCGCTGCAGCGCCTCGCGCACGGTGCGTCCGGCTGACCTCCAGCATGGCGGCCAGCTCGCGCTCGGCGGGCAGCCGCTGGCCGGGCACGAACTCGCCGAGCGCGATCGCGGTGACGAGGCGCTCGGCGATCCGCTCGCCCGCCGTCCGCAGCGTGATCGGCGCCAGCAGCGCGCCGAAGGGCTCACCGGCGGCGGTCATCTGCGCGCCTCCTGGCCCAGCAGCTCGCCCGGCAGGCCGCCGGCGGCGAAGAAGCCGGCGATGAACCTGGCCAGGGTCTGGGCCCCGCGCACGATGCTGGCCAGCTCGACCGCCTCGTCGGTGGCGTGGATGTTGCGCGCCGCGCGGGCCGTAGGCCAGGGCGGGCACGCCGAACTGGTTGAGGTAATACCTGGCGTCGGTGGTGGCGCCTATCACCGCCCGCTCGGGCGGGGCGCCGTGGGCGCTGGCGTGCGCGTCCGCCATCGCGTTCGCCAGCGGGTGGTCGCTGGCGAGCAGGTAGCCCTCGGCGCGGAAGCCGGTCTGGCGCAGCCGCGGGGGGTGATCGGCCAGCCAGGCGTCGCCGGACGCGGCCCGCCGCACCGCGGCCTCGACCCGGCCGAAGGCCTCGTCCGCCGTCCAGCCGCGCGGGAAGCCGACGCGTACCCGCAGGCGGGCCCGGGCAGGCACGCTCGACGCCCAGTCCCCGGCGGTGACCACGCCGACGTTGATGTTGTAGGGCCGGGCGATCTCGCGGAAGGCCGGGTCGACGGCACCGGCGTTGAACTCCTCCTCGAGGCGCGGCCAGCGCCTGGAGGATCAGCGGCAGGAACCGCACCGGATTGACGGCCCGGTCGGCCGCCTCGGCGTGCGCGGGGACCCCCGCGATCTCGATCTCGGCCCACAGCACGCCCACGCCGCCGAGCAGCAGGCCGAGACCGGTCGGCTCGAGCAGGACGGCAGCGTCGCCGAGCACGCCCGCATGGCACGCGGCCAGCGTCCCGTTGCCGGTGCACTCCTCCTCGATGACGGACAGGAAGCTGAGCTCGCCCGAGAGGGCACCCGGCATGGCCCGGCGCAGCGCCGCCACGGCGAGCACGCCCATCGCGAAGCCGCCCTTCATGTCGCCCGCGCCGCGGCCCGTCATCCAGCCGCCGGAGGTGACCGCGGCGAAGGGGTCATCCCGCCACACCGCCGGCCTCGGCCGGCACCACGTCCACGTGGCCGTTGAGCAGGAGCGACGGCGACCCGCCCGCGCCCAGGCGGCCCCAGACGTTGGCGCGTCCCGGGTAGGGGGCCTGCGCCACGCCCGCGCCGGGCTGCGCCGCCGTCCCCGGCGGTATCGGCACCGCGGCGACATCGAACCCGAGCCTGGCCAGCTCGTCGGCGACGATGCGCTGGGCCGGGGCCTCCTCGCCCACCGTGCTCCGCGCGCCGATCAGCCGCTCCAGGAACGAGAAGGCGCCGTCGGCCCCCGCCCGGATCGCATCGTTGACCGCCTCGAAGCCGGACGGCACGCTCCCCATCGCCGCGCTCCTGGTCTAAAGGACTGATCTTCAGACCATATTGAGAGGCCGGGAGCAAGGCGTCAAGACCCAATTCCCGGGCCGGGCAGCCCTCGCCTGCCCTGGCTGCCTGGGCGGCCTGCCGACCCAGGACGCGGCGCCGCCGGGCCCGCCGCTCATCACGCCGCCCGGGCGGCCCCTCATCGCGCCGCTGGGGCCGCCTTCATGCCTTCGACGAAGGCCACCCAGGCCTGGCGGGTGAAGACCAGTTCCGGGCCGGCCGGGTTCTTGGAATCGCGGACCGCGATGGTCCCGGCCACGGGTGCCACCTCGACGCACTGGCCGTTGGCGCTGCTGTGGCTGCTCTTGTGCCACCGCACTTGTGGCGCGTCCGTCTCACGCACGCCGCACCTCCTCGGGCCTACATCTGCGCCACGAGACCGGCTATCAGCGATCTCGCAGCATCGGGGCTTTCCGCTACTGCGCGGAGATGCTCGAACACAAGTTTATACCGGCGGACATCGCTCTCCTCTTCCAGAAAGAGCTCGCCGGCCATGCTGTCGATATAGACCACATCCGGAATGGCCGCCTCGGCGAACTGCATGAAAACGAACGAGCCGGGCATGCCCGCGTGCGCCCCGGCGCTGAACGGTATGACCTGCAACGTGACGTGGGGAAGCTCGGCCGCCTCCAGCAGGTGCCGGAGCTGCCCGCGCATCACTTCCCGGCCGCCGACCTGCCGGCGCAGCGCGGCCTCGTCGACGATCCCCCAGAGCTCGAGCGGGCGGTCGCCACGCAGGACATCCTGCCGTTCCACCCGGACCTGGACCCGCCGCTCGATCTCATCACGGCTGGCGGACGGGAACCCGCCGCGGATCACGGCCCGGGCGTAGTCCTCGGTCTGCACCAGGCCGGGCACGTACAGCGACTCGTAGTTCCAGACGCCGCGCGCCTCCCCCTCGAAGCCGATATAGGTGGTGTACTGCTCGGGGAGCACCGACTGGTAGGCGTGAAGCCAGCCACGCTGACGGGCGTCACGAAGCAAAGCGATCAGTTCGTCCTGATGCGCCCCCTCGACCCCGTACAGGGCGAGTAAGGTACGGAGCG
The DNA here is from genome assembly GCA_963835425.1 of uncultured Actinomycetes bacterium. Lineage (GTDB taxonomy): Bacteria > Actinomycetota > Actinomycetes > Streptosporangiales > Streptosporangiaceae > UBA9676. The sequence continues at coordinate 78,756 of CAWIGE010000001.1, forward strand.
TCCTGGTCTGGGGCCTAACCCGGGCGTGTTCTATGCGGTAAAGGGTGGCCACGTTGATCCCGGTTCGCTCGACGATCTCGTCCCGTGTTAACCCGGATGACGTGCGCAGGAATCGGAGCTCGGCCGCTAAGCGGCGGAGCCGGACGGTCGGTGTCTGGCGCTCGCCCGGCATCGCCCTGCTTCCCAAATTAGTTCCAGATGCGAATGCATCATTGCATGTTCGCCCTAATCAGGGCACTGTTGGCTGAGACACCGTTGCACAAGGCCCTTCCCGGAGGTGCCGGATCCAGTCGGCCGGCCAGTTGCGGACCACCCCCGCGGCATTGGACGAGGAGGACGCGCCACTGATGGCGACGGGAGAAGGACTCGGCACCTCCGCCGCGTATGCCCTCGACCCGGAGCAGACGCCGCATACCTATCTGGAACTCGGGGCGCTGCCGACCGCCGTCCCCTGTGCGCGGCTGCACGTCAAGCATGTGCTGCGGGAATGGCAGATGTCGCAGCTGGCCGACCCGGTGGAGCTGGTCGTCGCCGAGCTGGTCACCAACGCGATGCAGGCATCGGCGGGCCTGACGGCCAGCCAGTTCGCCGGGCGCTGGTCCCCCGGGCTGCCGCCGGTGCGCCTGTGGCTCGCCTCGGATGGCCAGCACGCCGTGGTCCAGGTCTGGGACGCCAGCGACCAGCACCCCGTCCGCGAGACCGTCCCGCTCGACGCGGAGACCGGGCGCGGCCTGATGCTGGTCGAGTCCCTCTCCGACGAGTGGGGCTCCTACACCCCGGAAGCGTCCAGCGGCAAGGTGGTCTGGGCCGTGATCAGTGAAAAACCACCGTCACTTGCTTGAACCCCAGCGCGTGCAGCATGCCGGTGAGCATGTTGCGCGTGTTGGTCCGCGCCTGGGCCAGTAGCGGGCTGTGGCTGGCCGCGGCCTGGATCCTCTGCTGGGCCAGGACGTAGACCTGCTGCTGGCTGTTCGGGTTGCTGGAGAAGAAGTTGCCGATCCGGTTCAGGAGCCCCTGCTGCTGCGCGAAGACATAGGACCGGCGGACGTTGAGCGTGGCCGGCTCGAGCTGGGGCTCGGGCAGCCGGACCGTCACCGCGGTCCGGCCCGGCGATACCCGGAGGTCCCGGCCGGCCAGGTGCGAGAAGTCGACGAAGGCGATAACGCTGCCCTGGCCGACGAACAGCGTGTCCGTGCCCTCGATGAAGGGGGGCAGGAACCTCGTCCTCCGGGACAGGTCGACCACCACCTGGAACGATCCGCTGGCGGCCTCGTACCGGCTCAGCGAGGTGATCGACTGGAGCAGGGCCGGCTCGTTGCGGACGGTGGTTGATTCCGCGAACGGGTTCCGGAGCTGCGGCAGCAGGTGGACCGCGGAGAACACGAGGACCGCAGCAATGACCGCGGCCACCGCCACGGCCAGCACCGCCACCCAGCGCAGCACCCGGGGACCCCCACCGCGGCCGCCCGCCGGGGCCGCTCCTCCGCCCTGGCCGCCCATCTGGGTCACTCCCCCGTCCAGGCGCTCGCTCATCTGCATCACTCCCCCGTCCGGGCGGGTGCGGGCGCAGGATGTGCGGCCCGTACCGGAACGACTACCCCAACGGCTGCGCTCCATGCCGCGTCCCGGGGCGCCTCAGCCCGGCTGTTCCGCCGCGCCACCGGTCCCGGCCCGCACCGGCCAGCCGGCCCAGCAAGCCGCCCCGGCCCGGCCGCTATCCGCTGTGGTGCTTCAGGAACGCCAGCGTCCGGCTGTTGAACTCCTCGATGTTCTCGTAGAGCGGAGCGTGGGAGCAGTCCTCGAAGATGGTCACCTCCGCGCCTCCTGGGATCCCCTTGGACAGCGGTCCGGCGAAGCGGGTCGAGCACACGGCATCGTGGCGGCCGAACGTGATGAGGGTCGGCGCCTGGATCATCGGGAGCGCGTCGTGCGCGTCGTGGGCCAGCACCGCCCCCGACTGGCGCATGAAGACGTCCACCGGTGCCATCGGGCGGCTGCGCACGAATTCGGCGAGCGAGTCGATGTATTCGGGCCGCTCCGCGTACAGCCCGGGGGTGAAGCACCACGGGAAGATCCCCTTGATGACCATGTCGGTGACGCTGCCCAGCCCCTCCGCCATGACCCGCCAGGACTCGACGACCGCCCGCAGGAACGGGTCGCTGCGGTCCCAGGCGCTGTGCAGGGACAGCGACTTCACCCGGTCCGGGTGCTTGGCGGCCAGCCACATGCCGGTCGCCGCGCCGAGGGACAGGCCGGCCACGTGAGCGCGTTCCACGTTGGCCGCGTGCATGAACGCCGCGATGTCGTCGGCGAAAAGCTCGGTGGTGTAGGTGCCCTCCGGCTTGTCGCTCAGGCCGGCGCCGCGCAGGTCAACGGTGAAACAGGTGAAGTGCTTGGCGTACTCCGCCACCTGGAACGCGTAGCACGCCTGGTCGATCGCGAGGTACGGGATGAGCACGAGCGGCTCGCCCTCACCCTCCACCTCGTAGTAGATGTCGATCCCGTTCGCCTGGACGGTGGGCATCTGCAGCCTCCCCACATGCCTGGACGCCGCCGGCACAGCGGCGATCTGATCATCGCACCCGATGTGCGGCGGCGGGAGTCATGCCCTGATCCAGCAGGTTGCGTGCCGCATTGAGCAGGGCCGACTCGGCTTCCGCGATACGGGCCCGGCGGTCGGCGTTCCACCGCTGCGCCGCCGCGACCCGCCGGAGCACATGCCGTGCGTGCTCCCGCACCCGCCGGGGACTCGCGCCGCCCGGCGCGTCCCGGGCGGCCACGGCCGAGACGGGGTCGTTCGTGGCCGCGAGCGCGTCCGCCATGCCCGGCGCCGGGCCGCCGGTGATCTCTTCGGCCGCGGCGCCGAGCAGGTCCGCCGTCAGCTCGGTCTCGCCGCGTTCCACCGCGGCGGCGACGGCCCGGCCGACGACGCGGTAGGCCGTGCGGTAGTCGAGCCCGAAGCGCAGTGACAGCTCCTCGGCCAGGTCGGCGGCGGTGGTGAAATGCCTGGCCGCCTGCTCGCCCAGCACGTCCGGGTCCGGGTGGAGGCCGGCCAGCACGGCGGACCCCAGCCGGACGAGCCGCCCGGCCAGGTCGACCGCGCCGGCCACCTCGCCGTAGGCGTAGAGCCAGTTGTCGGTGCGGGCGGAGGGGGTCATGCCGGTGGCGAGCAGCCCGGTGAGGCGCCCGATCAGCGTTCCGGCCCCGCCCCGCAGCACCGCCAGCGCGTACGGGTTGCGCTTCTGCGGCATCAGCACGCTCGCCCGGCACAGCGAGGCGTCGAGCGTCACGTAGCCGAACGCGGGGCTGGCGAAGATCTCGAGGTCCCCGGCGAGCTGCCCGATGCTCGCCACGGTGACCGCCGCCGCGGTGACCGCGTCGGCCAGGGCATCGACCGACCACATCGCGTCGCGGGTGTGCGGGCCGACGGAGCCGAACCCGAGCAGGCCGGCGAGGCGCGCGCGGTCCAGCGGCAGCCGGGTGCCGCCCGACCCGCCCGCGCCCGCGGGCGAGACGTCCGCCTGGCCGTATGCGGCCTTGATCCGGCCGGCGTTCCGCACCGCCTGCTCGGCGAACCCGCCCAGATAGTGGCCGAAGGTCGACGGCTGCGCTGGCTGGAGGTACGTGCTGTCGGCCCACATGGTTGCCGCGTGCTCGCCGGACAGGCGGGCCGCCGTCCCCGCGAAGGCCGCGACGTCGGCGTGCAGGCCGAGGAGCCTGTCCCGCAGCGCGAGCCGGAACGCGATGCGGCCGGCTTCCCGCCGCGTGCGGCCGAGATGCAGCCGGCCGGCCGCCTGGCCGAGGGCCCGCTCCAGCTCCCGCTCCCTGCTGTTGTACGCGTCGCCGTACACCGGGTCGTAGGGGAACCCCTCCGCCGGGGAATCCAGCAGGTCGAGCAGGGCGGCGCAGACCGGTGCCGCCTGCTCGCGCCGCAGCGCACCGCATTCGACCAGCTCGACGAGGTGAGCCAGATCGGCGAGGGTCAGTCCGCGGTGGAGCAGCGGCGCGTCGGCGATCTCCAGCGCGTACCCCGCCGCCACCAGTTCGGGCGCGGGCCCGCTGGTGATCCGCGCCGCGGCACCCAGGTAGCCCTCGGGCGGCGGCCGCCGTGGGCCGCCCGGGGACCGCCTGCCCGTCATGGCGCCGCGTCCCGGGACCCGGTGAACAGCGTCGGCGCCCCGCCGCTGACCAGGAACACCTGGGTGCCGCGGACGCGGCCGGCCCGGCATTCCGCGATCAGCGCGGCCATCGCCTTCGCCCCGAACACCGGGTCGAGGAAGATGCCTTCGGCGGCCGCGGCCATCAGCGCCGCGCGGCCGCCCTCCGCCGACGCGGCGCCATAGCCCGGCCCGATCCAGCCTCCGAGCACCGCAGGTTCGGCGAGGCCGGCGGCGATGCCGGCGAGCGTGGCGCCCCCCGCGGCCAGCGCCCGCACCCGCTCGTTGCATTCGGCCACCGGCCTGCTCACGGTGACGCCCACGACCTCGTACGGCGCACCGGTCAGCGCGGCTCCCGCCACCAGGCCGGCCTGCGTGCCGCACGACCCGGTCGCGAGCCACAGGCCCGACGGCCGCTCACCCAGCGCCTCCAGCTGCGCGGCCAGCTCCACGCTCGCGCGGACGTACCCGAGCGCGCCCAGCGGCGTGGCGCCGCCGCGCGGGACCGGGTAGGGCCGCCGGCCCGCTGCGCGCAGCTCGGCCGTGACCGCCTCGATGCCCGCATCCACCGAGGACCGGTCGGGGTCGCCGGTGAACCGCACATCCACCCCGAGCCACCGGTGCAGCCGCATGTTGCCCTCGTCGGCGGCGGAGCTGCCGTAGCAGACGACGTGCGGCTCGAGCTGGTAGCGCACGCAGGCCAGCGCGGCGAGCATCGTCCAGTTCGACTGCGGGCCCGCGCCCGTCACCAGGCAGTCACAGCCCTGCCCGAGGGCGTCCGCGATGAGGTACTCCAGCCCGCGCAGCTTGTTGCCGCCGAGGCCGGTGCCCGTCAGGTCGTCGCGCTTCAGCAGCACCGGCACGCCCAGCTCCCCGGACAGCCGATCGGCCGCGTGCAGCGGCGTCGGCTCCAGCACGAGGGGGACCCGGGGATGCCTGACGGGCATCTCGTTCATGGGCCGGGCCACCGCCGCGCCCGCCCGCTCGGCCGTCATCCCGGCGCCGCCGCGCAGGCGTCGCGGACCCGGTCCACGAACGCGGCGCACGCGCCGAGCGACGCCCGGACATCCAGCAGCTCGTCCAGCTCGGCGTCGGATATGGCGTCCAGCCGGGAGTCGGCCCGCAGGGCGGCGCGGAAGTCCCGCCGCTGGTCGATGCCGGTCATCGCGGCCGCATACACGGTCTCGTGCGCGGTGTGCTTGCCGACCCGCCCGGCGAGGGCGCGCATCACCGGCTCGGACAGCAGGTACCCGCGGTGGGCGTGGATGTTGCCGAGCATCCGTGCCGCGTCCACGCGCAGGCCCTCGAGCATCCTGGCGCCCTGGCTCACGCAGGCCGCGAAGTACATGGCGGCCTCCGGCACAGCCAGCCACTCGGTCTTCCACGCGCGCCCGTCCCGCTCGTGCTCGACCACCATCCCTTCCAGGGCGAGCCCGGCCTGGGCCCGGACGGCCCGGGACAAGGTGACGAGGTGCTCGGAGATCTCGGGATTGCGCTTGTGCGGCATGGTGATCGAGCCGACCGTGCCGGGGGTGAAGGTCTCGCTCAGCTCGCCGATCTCCGGCCGCTGCAGCTGGTAGACCTCGTTGCCGATCTTGCCGGTGGTGGCCGAGATCGCCGCGAGCAGCCAGATGAACTCCGCGATGCCGTCCCGCGCGGTGAGCCACGGCGCGTCGGGGGCGCGCAGCCCGAGCCTGCCCGCGAACGCGTCGAGCAGGTCCAGGGCGCGGTCGCCCCAGAATTCCATCGTGCCCAGGGCGCCGCCGAGCTGGGCAAGCTCCCAGCGGCTGCGCCCCTGCCGGAGGCGGGCCAGGTGCCGGTCGAGTTCCGCGCCCCACACGGCCGCCTTGAAGCCGAACGTGATGGGCAGGCCGGGCTGCCCGTGGGTGCGGCCGCACATGGGTGTGCCGCGGTGCTCGGCGGCCAGGCCGAGCGCGCGGTCCCGCATCCGGCCCACGTCGCGCTCGGCGATGGCGCCGAGGGCCCGGAAAACCAGGGCGAACCAGGTGTCGGACAGATCCTGCACGGTCGCGCCGTAGTAGACCCACTCGCGCGCGTCCGGGGGCAGGACCTCGCGCAGCGCTCGGATCAGCCCGAGGGTCGAGTGCCCGGTCGCCCTGGTCTGCTCGGCGACCAGGGCGACGTCAAGCCGGGAGGCGTCGGCATGGGCCCCGATCGCGTCCGCGGCGGCGCGTGGGACCAGCCCGACGTCGGCCTGGGCCTGCGCCAGCGCGGCCAGGATGTCCAGCCAGGCCTGGGTCCGGCCCTCGTCGGTGAACAGCGCGGACACCTCGGGAGTCGTCCACAGGTGGCCGTAGACGCGCGAATCGGCCGGATGCGCGGTGCTCACGTCCCGGCACCCGGGAGCGCGGCGGCCGGTGGCGGGCCGGGCACCGGCGGCTCGGCCGCCGGCAGGCCGCAGAGCGCGCGGATCGCGGTGCGCACCTCGTCCAGGTTCGCGCCCCACGGCACCACCGCCGTCGCGCCGTCCACCTGGACGCCCCGTTCCAGCAGGCAGCACTTGGCGAGCATGAGCGCGCCGGGAGGCCCCGCCGCCCGCGCCTTCGGGCACAGCTCCACCCGCCGGGGCTCCGCGCCGTAGAAATGCTGGTGGAATTGACGGGACCGCTCACAGCCGATCAGCAGCCAGTCGGGGTGGTACGGCGGATGGCGGTCCAGGAAGCTGATCTCCTGGCCGGTCGCCACGCCGCTGCCACGGCAGGGCAGCAGGTAGCGCGGCGCGGGGTTGGCCGCCATGAGCTGGCGCACGTCGACGGCGTCGAGCGTGAGCCTGACCGGCGGGAGATCCTCGTCGAAGGCGATCACCTGCTCGGCCATGGCCAGCAGCTTGGGCGGGTGCGGCGGGATGACCTCGGTGACGCCGATGGCGAGCGGCGCGGGCCGCCAGATGAAGTTCACGTGCTCGAAGCGGCCCTGGACCACGTAGGCGAGCACGCCGTCCCGGCGGTGCGCGAGCGCGGTGGCGGCGAGCGACGATGCGTTGCCGACGTCCGTGGCGGGGTCATCGATCCACACGGTGGCGTCCGGGCCCGACAGATAGCGCAGCTCCGCCACCGGCGAGAACAGCAGGTCGGGCCGCTCGGGCCGGACGGCCACCAGCGCGGTGCGCTGCTCGTTGCGCAGCACGAGGTAGGCGGTCCGCCGGTAGATCTCGCGGCGGCGCAGCAGGTCCTCGACGTGGCCGGGGGTGAGCGGGATGTCCACTTCCTGCACCGACAGGCCCCGGTACGGGCGGGTGATCGTGTTGGGCGGTGGCTCCTCGAGCCGCGGTCCGGTGGTCATGGCAGCGCACCCGCCGCGGCGGTGTCCGCGCGCAGCCCGAGCCGGAGCGTTTCCAGCGACAGTACGCAGGCCGGCGTCACGTTGCCGATGTTGACCTCCGGGCCGAGCTGCCGCACGAACCAGGCCTGCTGGCTCTTGGCCGGTGCCTCGAAGATCACTTTGTCCTGCGGGATCAGGCCGAGGATGGCCGAGACCAGGTCCTCCCGTACCCCGTGGTCGGCCCGGTAGAGCCCGGTGGTGCCGCTCTCCCGGCCCTCGGCGATCACCCAGGAGGCGCCCGCGTCGAGATCGCGGCTCATCTCCTTTGCCCACTCGGCCGGCGTGGGCGGGTAGTTGCCCTCCTTGGCCCCGGTCTCCGCGAGCACCACGAAGTCGGCCGCCAGCTCCGCGACCAGGGCGTGCTTGCGGCTCTCCGGCAGCGCGCGCAGCCCGTTCGACACCTCGATGTGGGTGATGCCGATGCCGCCGGCCCAGTCGCGCAGCTCGCCCACCCGGTCCTGCACCGCGGCCACCTCGAGCAGGGTCCCGCCGAGCGACACCGCGCACCCATGCTGCCGGCACATGTCCACCCGCGTACCCAGCGCCGGGTCCACGTAACCGATGCCCCAGCCGACCTTCACGATGTCCACCAGGTGCGCGGCCTGCCCGAGGAAGGCCCGGGTGGCGTCCGGCGTCAGCCCGGAGTCGAGCACGTGGGTGATCCCGCGGGACCGCGGCTTGGCCGACCGGGCTGGCAGCTTCAGGAACGTGGGACACTCCGGCACGGCGCGCCTCCGCCTCTGGTGGTGTGGTCGCACCATAGGCACGCCGCCGGGGAAGTTTCGCTGTCCTGGCAGGGCGAGGTTCGGGGATTTCTTCGACCCTGGTGGCGCCGCCGCGGCGGGCAGGCCGGTCGCGGCGGCGCCTCCCGGCTAGGCCTGCAGCTCCGCGCGGACGATGGCGGCGCCGTCGCCGAGCGCGCGCAGCTTGCCCAGGGCGATCATCCGCGGCAGGTTGATCAGCCCGCAGTCGGTGGACAGCCCGAGCCGGTCCGCCGGGACGTACTCGAGCACCTGCCGGATCCGGTCGGCGACCTCGTCCGCGCTCTCGGTGACGGTGGACTTGACGTCGATCACGCCCGCCACGAACGGCTTCGACCAGTTGTTGTCGGCCAGCGGCTTGAGATCGTCCGGCCCGGTGCGGCCGACCTCGTAGTTCAGCGCGGTGATGTTGGCGTTCAGCACGTGCGGGAAGATCGCGTAGGCCCGCTCCGGCGCCGGGGCGTCGGAGGCCCGCTTGTCGAGCACGAACGCGCCGAACTCGGTCTCGGTCTCGTCGGGGAAGTAGGCGGGCGTGCCGGAGTAGTTGCCCCAGCAGGTGTGCACCCAGAACTCGCAGTTCACGCCCTCGACCGAGGCGTTCAGCGCCTCGATCTCCCAGTCGCCCATGCCGTAGGGCCAGACGAACTCATCGAGCTGGATGATGTCGCAGCCGTTGTCCGCGAGCTCCTTGAAGTCCTCGTTGAACGCCTGGGCCAGCGCCAGCGCCAGCTCCCTGGTGTCCTTGTAGTACAGGTTCGTGGTGGCGGCGGCGATCACGCCCAGGCCGGTGTACGACACCTTGACCGGCTTCTTGGTGGCCTTCCGCACCGCGCGCAGGTGGTTCAGGTGGAACGGGACCTCCCGCCGGACCTCCCCCACGCAGGTGGGCGAGTAGAGGGTGGAGTAGATCGGCAGGCCGATCGGCGGGCCGGAGAGCCTGTAACCGGAGACACGCTCCAGGTAGTAGTACAAGATCGTGCCGTATGGGGAGTCGCCCCCATACACCTTGCCGTCACAGATCACGTCCAGGCCCGCCGCCTCCTGGTCGTGCACGATCGCGCCGACGGTGTCCTCGAACGCCTCCTTGCTGATCGAGTCGTGGATGAACTCACCCTTGGGCAGCGTGGCGAATGCGTGCCCGTCATACCACCGTGGATTGGGATAGTTGCCGACCATCGTGATGGGGAGCAAGACGTCCTGACCGCCGACGAGCATCTTCGTTGATCCTTCCCGTGACGCGATGACTGCAGGTGCGCCCGAGCGTAGGCCGCGCGGCCAGCGTCTTTCTTCCCTCCGGGGGGACCGATCTTGGACGGCGGGTGCCCATGACGGGGCAGTTTCTCAGCCGATCTGGATCCGCCAGTCCACGGCGACACAGCCGGTTTCGGTGGCCAGCACCGGGTTCAGGTCGAGCTCGGATATCTGCGGGTTGCCCGCCAGCAGCTCGCCGACCCTGACGATCACGCTGGCGACCGGCCCGAGGTCGATGGCGGGATGGCCGCGCAGGCCGCCGAAGATGGCCGCCCCCCGCAGCGACCGCAGCAGGTCAACCGCCTCCGCCTCACCCACCGGCGCCACCGCCAGCTGGACATCCCGCCACGTCTCCACCAGGATACCGCCAAGCCCGGCCATCACCACCGGCCCGAACTCCGGGTCCCGCAGGCCCCCCACCAGCAGCTCAACCCCCTCGTGCTGCCGCTGCAGCAGCACGCCCGCCCCCTCCGCCAGCCCGAGCAGGTCGGCCACGGCCTCGCGGACCGCCGCCTCGTCGGCCAGCCCCAGCCGCACCCCGCCCACATCGCTCTTGTGGGTCAGCTCCGGGTGATCGACCTTGGCCACCACGGGGTACCCAACCCGGCCCGCCGCGGCCACGGCGGTCTCGGCGCTCCTGCACCGCACGGTCCCGATCACCGGAATCCCGGCGCTCACCAGCAACTCCCGCGCCACTTGCGCATCCACCAGCCCGTGCGCGGGGAGCTCTCCCCGCGGCGCTGGCCGGGGCGAGCGGCGGATCACCGCGAACCGCTCAGGCGGCCGGTGCTCCGCCCGCGCCGCGGCCCCCGGCACGCCATCCCGCACCGGTTCCCTGGCGCCCGGCGCGGCTGCCCTCCCCGCCGTCCCGGCGCCCCTCCCCGCGGTCCCGGCGGCCGGCACGCGCTGCCGCATCCGTTCCCCGCACCTGACGGCGGTCCCGACCGCCCTGGCCGTCCGCTCCGGCCACGCGAAGCAGGGCACCCCCGCCTCTTGCAGCACCTCCGCGTGCTGGTCCGCATCGCGCGGCGCCACCCAGCAGACGTACACCGGCACCGGCACCCCATCCGCCCGCAGCCTGCCCACCGCGTCCCTGACCGCCGCCGCCACCTCCGGCGACGCGGAGCGCTGCAGCAGCACCGGCACCACCGCGTCGACCTCGCCGGACCGGGCCAGCATCTCGATCGCTGCCGGGTACACGGCGGTGAACAGCCGCCAGGCCGGGGTCATGTCCACCGGGTTGCGGGCGCTGCCGTACTCGGGCAGCAGCGCCCGCATCTTGTCCTGCAGTTGCCCGCTCAGCTCCGGGACCGCCAGCCCCTCGTCGGTCAGCAGGTCGGTCAGCTCCACGCCGGTGCCGCCGGAATTGGTCACGACCGCGACCCGCGGCCCGCGCGGTACAGGCTGGCTGGCCAGCGCCCGGGCCCCGTCCAGGGCCTGCAGCCCGGTGCGCACCCGGACCACCCCGGCCTGGCGGAACGCGGCGTCCAGGATCGCGTCGTCGGTGCCGAGCGCGGCGGTGTGGGAGATCGCGGCCCGCTGCCCCGCCCCACTGCGCCCGCCGACGACCGCGATGACCGGCTTGTGCGGGGTGGTCTGGCGGGCCTCGGTGAAGAACCGGCGGGCGTCGGTGACCGACTCCAGCAGCAGGCAGATCACCCGCGTGTCCGGGTCCTGGCGCAGGTAGCTGAGCAGTTCCGCGTCGGTGATGTCGGCCTTGTTGCCGGCCGCGAACACCTTGGCCACGCGCAGCCCCTCGTCCCGGCCGAGCGCGTGCACGGCCATCCCGTAGGACCCGGACTGGGTGACGATGGTCACCCCGCCGCCGCCCCGCGGGGTGCCGGCCGCGATGGAGGCGTTCAGTGGAAGGTCCGCGTTCTGCACGCCGAAGCAGTTGGGCCCGACCAGGCGCACCCCACCGGCCCGGGCCGCGGCCACCGCGTCCGCCTGCAGCTTCGCCCCCTCGTTACCGGTCTCCGCGAATCCCGCGCTGAGCACGACCGCCGCCCGGACCCCCTTGTCGGCGGCCGCGCCGATGATGGCGGGGACGGTGGCGGCGGGTGTCGCGATGACGGCGAGGTCCACCTGGCCGGGGACGTCCCGCAGGTCGGCGTAGGCCGCCCGGCCGCCGACCGTGGCCGCCGGGCAGACCGGCAGCACCTCGCCCGGGAAGTCGGCCAGGTTGTCCCACAGCAGCCGGCCCACCGAGCCCGGCCGGTCCGAGGCGCCGACCAGGGCGACCCGGCGCGGCTCGAACACGGCGGCCAGCCCGCTCCCGTGGCCGGTGGCACCGTGGCCGCCCGCCTCGTGGTCACCGGCCCCGTGGTCGCCGGCCCCGTGGTCGCCGGCCCCGTGGGCGGGGCCGCCCGCGCTCAGCATGCGCAGTCCTGACCACCACCCCGCTCGAAGGCCCGGTCGAGCTCACGGCGGGAGAACTCCGATGTGCGGACCTTGAGCGGGTCCACCGAGCGGACGGTGGCCAGTTCGGCCGTTGACGGCGGCGGGACGGTGCGCAGGTCACCGGCCACCTCGAGCGGGAAGCCGGTGGCGGTGCGGACGTCGGCCACGCTGACGTCCGGGAAGACCTGCACCAGCCGCGCACGCCCGTCGCGGAAGTCGAACACGCCGAGCTCGGTGACCAGCCACTGCGGCCCGCCGCCGGTGAAGCCGAGCTCCGCCCGGCCGCCCAGCGGGGTCCGGTGCCCGATATCGGTGATGAAGTCACAGGACTCCACCAGCGTGCGGCCGGACCGGTGCCGGGTGGTCCACAGGGTCAGGGCGCCGATCGTCGCGGACAGGTTGCAGCCGCCGCCACCACCGCCGAGCTTCACCTTCGGCCAGCAGGCCGGCCCGATCGCGGTGACGTTGGTGTTGCCGAAGCCGTCGATCTGCCCGCCGGACAGGAACATCCGGTCCACGTCGCCGCGGATGGCGGCGTCGAAGAACTCCTCGAACCGCATGCTGTACGCCGCGCCCCGGCTGAGGCTGGCATCGTTGCTGGTCGGCGGGATGAAGGGCGGATCGGGGTTGACCGCGTACATGGCCCCCTCGACCAGCGTCATGTCCGGCGCGTGGGTGCGCCGCGCGACGTGCATCGCGACCTGTGCGCACGGGCTGCCGAAGCCGTGGAACACGGTCTCCCGTGGCCGGATCGTCCGGGCCAGCGCGATCACGAACCACTCATCAATCGTCCAGCTCATGTGAACAGCTCCTGCCACGCAGCGGCCGACTGCGACCAGGTGGTCAGCGCGGCGAGCCGGCCGGCCCCGACCGCCGCGCGGTAGCCCTCCTCGCTGCCGTTGACGTAGGTGGCCAGGTACTTGTCCAGGTCCGCCCCGCCCGCCTGGGCGGCCGACACGTACTCACGCAGGTGGTCACGGTCATACGCGTAACGCGGGTAGCACGAGGACGGGTGCGCTCCAAACGGCGCCTCCGCCACCGCGGCCACCAGATGCGCCGGGATGGTGACGCCGGACGCGACCATGTAATCGGTGGACACCAGCTCGTCCACGGTCGCGACCACCATCCCCGACGCCGCGGCGAACCGCTCGTCCAGCACGTACGGCTGCTCCAGGTGCAGGTTGCCGTACCGGTCGCCGGCCGGGGCGTGCAGCAGCGCCACGTCCGGGCGCAGCGCGGGCACCGCGACCAGGGTCTCCCCCGTGAACGGGCAGGTGACTTCCGCGTACTCGGGGTGCAGCCGGGCGATGTCCGACCCGCGGACCCCGCGGACCGGCAGGAACGGCAGCCCCATCTCCGCGGCGCGCAGCTGGGCGAGAATGGTGGCACAGCAGCTCTCCGCCACCTCGATCGAGCCCTCCTCGGCGGCCCGCCGGTAGGCGGGGGCCAGGCCGAGATCCTGCTCGAAGCCCACGTAGCTTTCCTCCAGGCGGCGGACCGCGCCGGTGGCCACCAGCATGTCCACGTCGATGCTGTGGGCCGATCCGACCAGGTGGAGGCCGCGCCTGCCCTGGCGGACCAGGTCGCGCACCATCGCCATGGGCAGCCGGGCGGACAGGCCGCCGCCGAGCGCGACCGTCGCGCCGTCGCTGACCAGGGATACCGCGTCGCCCAGGCTGGCTCGTTTGTCGCCCGGTGGCTGCAGGCTCATGATGATCCTCCCAGAGTGCTGGCGGCCGGCCGCCCGGCGCCGCTGCCGGCCGGACGCCCGGCCCCGCTGGCGGCTTTGATCGCGGCGGCCAACACGGGGTCGTAGACCGGGGCGAACGGCGGGGCGTAGCTGAGATCAAGCGTGGCCAGGTCCGCCACGGACAGTCCGGCGTGCAGCGCCGTGGCCAGCACGTCGATGCGCTTCGCGGCGCCTTCCCTGCCCGCCATCTGGCCGCCGAGCAGTCGGCCATCGGGCGCGTGCACCAGCCGGACGTGCACCGGTGAGGCACCCGGGTAGTACTTCGCCCGGGACCGGGAGACCACGTCGGTGGCGCTCGCGGCCAGCCCGGCTGCCTCGGCCTCGGCCAGCGTCAGGCCGGTGCGCGCCACCTCCAGGTCGAACACCTTCACCACCGCCGTGCCGACCACGCCCGGGAACGACGCGGCGCCGCCGGCCGCGACGGTGCCCGCCACCCGGCCGGTCTTGTTGGCCGCGGGGCCCAGGGGCACCCAGGCCGGCCGGCCCAGCACCAGATGGGGCAGGGCGACGCAGTCGCCGGCCGCGAACACGTCCGGGAGCGAGGTGCGCATGCTCGCGTCAACGACCACCGACCGGTCCGGCAGGTGCTCCGCGCCGGCCCGGATCAGCAGGTCGGCAGCGGGCCGCACCCCGGTCGCGATGACCACCAGGTCGGTGCGGGATTCGGCGCCGTCCACCACCGCGGTGACGCCGCCGCCGCTGCCGTCGCCGTCCCGCACGGCGTCCAGCCTGGTGCCGAGCCGGAGCCCGGCATGCCGTTCCAGCTCCGCCTGGGCCAGCCCGGCGATGGGCTCGTCCACGTTGCCCAGCACGCGGGGCAGCGCCTCGATGACCTCCACCTCGATGCCCGCGCAGACCAGTGCCTCCGCCGTCTCCAGGCCGATGTACCCGGCGCCCACCACGGTGGCGCGACGCACCGTCCCGGTGTCGAGGAGGCGGCGCAGCTCGATCGCCTCGTCCAGGGAACGGATGGTGAAGACCCGGGGGTGATCCAGGCCCGGCACCGGCGGCCGTACCGGGTCAGCGCCGCTGGCGACGACCAGTGCGTCGTAGCCGACCGTCTCGCTCCCGCCGGCCCCGCTGAGGTGGACCCGGTGCGCCTCCGGGTCGATCCGGCTGACCCGGGTGCGGAGCCGCAGGTCGATGCCGCGTTTCTCACGGAACTCCGCCGGCGGGTAGGCGAGCAGGCTCTCCGCGTCCGCGACGGTGCCGCCCAGGAAGTACGGGATCCCGCACATGCCGTAGGCGGCGATTCCGCCCGCCTCGCAGACGATCGCGTCGAGGTCGGGCGCCACCCGGCGCGCGGCCGAGGCGGCCGACATTCCCGCGGCGCCACCGCCGATCACGACGACCCGTGCCACCTGCTGCCCTCGACTTCCCCTGGCCCGCCAGCGGGCATACCCCCGGCCAGGCCATCAATGCCGGTCATGAACGAGCATGCGGCAGCGCCCCGGTGGCGGTCAGGTCTTGCCGGGACAAAGAACCGGCCCAGGCTCGACCCGCCAGACCAGTGGCATCGGCGGCGTGACCGGTCACGCTGGCTGCATGAGTGAGCGCAGTACGGGCAAGCAGGGGGACCAGCCGGGCAGCGAGGTGCGGGACGAGATCGCGGCCGTCGTGCGGCGGGCGCGCCAGGCGGCGCGCGCCATCGAGCACTACTCCCAGGAGCAGGTGGACGAGCTGGTCACCGCGGTGGCCTGGGCGGTGGTGCGCAAGGACCACGCCGAGGCGCTGGCCAGGCAGGCGGTGGACGAAGGCGGGTTCGGGAACTACGCAGACAAGGTCGCCAAGATCAACAAGCGGGTCATCGGCGTGCTGGCCGACATGTCCGGCCAGCGCACCGTCGGGGTGGTCGAGGAGCTGCCGGACGCCGGGCTGGTGAAGATCGCCAAGCCGGTCGGGGTGGTCGCCGCGCTGATCCCGACCACCGGCCCGGACGCCACGCCGCCGGTCAAGACCCTGTTCGCGCTGAAGGGGCGCAACGCCATCATCTGCGCCCCGCACCCGCGAACCCAGGGCGCGACCGAGGCGGTGGTCGGCTTCATGCGGGCCGCCTGCGAGCAGGTGGGTGCGCCCGCGGACCTGGTGCAGTCGCTGCCCGCGCCGTCCCTGCCGAAGACCCAGGAGCTGATGCGCCAGGCCGACCTGGTGGTGGCGACCGGCGGCGCGGGCATGGTGCACGCCGCGTACAGCTCGGGAACCCCGGCCTACGGGGTGGGCGTCGGCAACGCCGTGCATGTGGTGGACGAGACCGCTGACGTGGCCGACGCGGCGGCGGCCATCATGACCGCGAAGACGTTCGACTACGCGACCAGCTGCCTGGCGGACAACGCGGTGATCGTGCACGCGGACGTCTACGGCGAGCTGCTGCGGCGGCTCAGCGAGGCGGGCGCGCACCTGTGCGATCAGCAGCAGCAGGACGCGCTGCGGGCGGTGATGTGGCCGGAGGGCGGCGCGGTGCCGGCGATCGCCGTGGTGGCCAAGTCGGCGGCCCACATCGCGGGCCTGGCCGGGTTCGGCGTCAACCCCGGCTGCCCGATGCTCCTGGTCGAGGAGCAGGGCACCGGCCCGGATCACCCGTTCAGCGGCGAGAAGCTGTCGGTGGTGCTGGCGGTCTACCGCTACCAGGGGGACATCGCGGCGGCCGCGGATCTCGTCAACGCGATCACCGGCTACCAGGGGCTCGGCCACACCTGCGGGATCCACACCAGCTCGGACGCCAACGTCGAACGGCTGGCGATGACGACCAAGACGGCGCGGGTGCTGGTGAACCAGAACCTCAACGAGGGTGCGGGCAGCCCCCGCAACGGGCTCCCGTTCACGCTCAGCCTCAGCTGCGGGACGTGGGGCGGCAACATCACGACCGAGAACGTCAACGCGCGGCACTTCGTGAACCTGACCTGGGTGTCCAGGCCGATCGAGCCGAAGGTGATCAGCGAGGAGGCCCTCTTCGCCGGGCACTGGCAGGCCTACGGCCGCTAACGCTCAGGCCCGGCTGGCCAGGAACTCGTCCGGTTCGAGGTAGTACGGGTTGTCGATGACCATGCCCCCGAGCAGCGCCTTGGGGTGGGTCTTCAGCACGTCCATGATCAGGTCACCGGAGCACCGGGTCAGGTCGTACAGGCACAGGTTGACCTGCGGGAAGTTCGACATGATGCGGTTCAGCTCGGATTCGTAGCCGATCAGGTCGGCCACCGCCCCCTGGCTCCGGTGCGCCCAGCTCATGTCGCCGATGTTCCGGGCGAACCCGGGCCCGGCCGCGCATGGGCTCTGCCGCGCCTTGGCCTCCCAGAAGCGCAGCATGCGTTCCGGCAGGAAGCCGCCGCCGGCCAGGTAGGTGCCGTCGGAGTCGAGCACCTCGAGCTGGCTGACCGACACGTACGGCTCCACCTCGATGTGCTCGGACATGCTGGCCAGCACGTCGCCGGGGGTGCAGCTGTCGAACCACGCAGGTGCACTTGTCGCCGGCCTTGAGGCCCTCGACCAGGAACGGGATGAGGATGTCGTCGCGCTCGGCGGGCTTGCGGTAGAAGCCGCAGATGTGGTCGCCGTCGCCCAGCTGCAGGCCCAGCACCTCGTGCCGTGGTTCCGCGGTCATCGTCCCGCCTTCGCATCAGGCGCCGGCTGCCACGGCGCAGGGGTGGTACCGCGCGGGCCGGCGCGCTCCCGGTGCCCCGGCCCGCGCGGCGTCATTAAAGCGTGCTCCGGACCGACGCGGCCGCCTGGCCCATGTTGCGCAGCTTGGCGTAGGCCGCGGTGCGGCTGAAGTAGCCCAGGCCGCAGTCGGGCGCGACCAGCAGCCGGTCGGCGGGCACCACCTCGAGGCCGCGGCGGATCCGGGCCTCGATCTGCTCGGCCGTTTCCACCTGCAGGTTCTTGGCGTCCACCACGCCCACGCCGAGCACCTTGTCGGTGGGGAAGTCGCGGAACGCCTCCAGCTCGTCGAAGTTCTTGTTGGTGAACTCCAGGTGGATCACGTTGGCGGGCGACTCCTTGAACAGCGGCATCATCGAGGCCGCGTGGTTGTCGAAGATGTCGCGCTGGCCGTCCACGCTGCCGTAGCAGACGTGCCAGAACTTGATCGCGTCGACGCCGTCGAACAGGATGTTCTGCATCTCGATCTGCCACATGTCGGTGGTGTACGGCGGCAGCACGTCGATCAGCTGCACCGCCTCCAGGCCGAGGCTGACCAGGTACTTGAGCTCCTTGTTCAGCGCGATCGCCAGGTCCCTGGCCACCGCTACCTGGTCGCCGTAGTGCTCGTCCTTGACGATGATGCTCTGCTGGGCGGGACCGAGGAAGGCGACCTTGAACGGTTTGCTGGTGGCGTTCTGCATCGTCATGACGACGCTCTCGAAGATCGGCCGCTCCCAGGTGATCTTGTCAGCCACCACCGCCTGGTAGAACGGCCGGTACTTCGCGCCCTCCCCGGGCGGCCCGTAGGGCTTGAAGCCGCCCAGGTTCTCCGGGATGAAGTGGAAGATCGGTTCGAGCTGGAAGCCCGGGGCCTCCCATTCGTAGTACTGGGCGCCGTCGCACAGGATGTCCAGCCCGGCCAGCTCCTGCTCGCGCGCGCAGATCTTGCACGCATCCTCGTAGGCGATGCGCAGGTTGTGGCTGCGGTAGACCGGCTCGCTCAGCGAGCCGAGGACGCGCCCCTGCAGCCAGTGCGGCCGCGGGAACGCCGACACGGCCGAGACGGGAAGCAGGACTTCTTCGCCGCGAATCTCCATTGATGTCACCTTTCCTGCCGACGGTTCCATACCTGTGTGGCGCAGCCAGAGCGCACAGGCCTGGGCCGCTCGGCGCCGCCGGCGTGGCCCTCTTGCTCGCCGGTCCAGCCTCGGCACCGGCGAGTGCACGGTCCGGGCTCACGGTCCACTGTGTGGCCGGTGCCACCGTCCTGGTGGGCCCAACCGGGGGCCCGCGGTCACCCCGCGCGCGCCGGCCGGGCGGCCATCATTCCGGGGCCCCCTCGCCGCGGAGGGCCTGCAGGGTCAGCCAGGCCCGGGTCGCCAGCTGCAGGTTGAAGAGCGTCTCGGGATCGCCCAGCTCGAAGCCGGTCAGCTCCCGGATCCGCTGGAGCCGGTACTTCAGCGTGCTGCGGTGCACGGACAGGGCCCGGGAGGTTGCCTCGTACCCGCCGCCATGCTGGAGGTACTGGGTCAGCGTCTTGACCAGCTCGGTGTGCTTGCGCTCGTCGTAGCCGGCCAGCGCGCCGAGCCACTTCTGCACGAAGGTGTCCACGTCGGCCAGGTCGTCAACCGATGCCAGCATCCGGAGCACGTCGAGGTCGGCGAAGACCGAGGTGCGCTCCGCCGCCGATGACGCCTTCTGCAGGCGCAGCGCCAGCCGCGCCTCCCGCAGCGACCGGGGAAGCTGGGACGGCCGCGGGTAGGGATCGCCCACGCCGACCCGGCACCGGCCGCCGCCCAGCTCGGCCACGATGGCCAGGCGCAGCGCCTCCCAGTCCGTGCCGCCGTCCGGGGCGACGATCACCACGCTGCCGGTCATCGTGCCGAGCAGGCACGGCAGCTGCTGGTGACGCAGCGCGCGGCGCGCGGCGTGCAGCACATCCTCGTGCGCGGGGGAGCCTTCCCGGACCTCCACCACCGCCACCTGGTGCGGCATCCCCAGGTCGTAGCCGAGGGCCTCGGCCCGCAGGTAGGCGCTCTCGTCGTCGGTGCCGGTGAGCAGGTCGTGCACGAGCTCGCGGCGCACCCGGAGCTCGGTGTCGGCCAGGCCGCGCAGCCGGGCCAGTTCGACGGCGAGGACGGTGGCGCCGTGCTCGAGCGCCATCACGTCGGTGGTGGCCGCGTCGCCGTCCGGATCCATCAGGGCGAGCAGGCCGAGCACCCCCGGGCGCGGCGAGGCCAGCGCGACCACCCGGCCGCCGTCCCGCACCGACCGGCCCTCCGTCATCAGGCGGCGGAGCAGCCGCTCCCGGTCGTAGGCCGGGAGCTTCGGGTACGGGGCGGGCGGCCGGGGCCCGCCCACGCGGACAGGTTGCCGTACCGGTCCTCCACCGCGACCGCCAGCCCGGTCAGGTCGTGCAGCGCCTCGGCGATGCCCGCCGCCCCCTCCCCGGCCGCGGCGACCCGGGTGAGGCGCTCGTGGATCTGCATGCCGCGCCGGAGGGTGGCCACCGTCTGCTGCAGCGCCGCGTTGGTTCTGGCCAGCTCCAGCGCCGAGGCGCGCTCCCGGGCGTGCAGCCGCGCGTTGGACACCGCCACGCCGGTATGCTGCGCCACCACCTGGGCGAGGAACTGCTCCTCGACCGTGGGCTCGCGCTCGGCGCAGAAGACCATGTGGCCGATCGGGCCGACGATGCTGCGCATCGGGTACGCCCAGGCCCAGGGGGCATCCAGGGTGGTCAGCTGGCCGCCGGCATCGGGCAGGCTGCGCAGCTGGCCGTCCAGCGCGGGCGGGAGGGGGCCGTTTCCGTTGCCGCCGGTCCGCCACGCTCCCCCGACCGCGAACCCGGCGATCCGCCAGCCCCCGAGCGACATGGCCGAGGAGGCCGCGAGCCGCAGGATCTGCTCATCGTCGGCGCTCTCGGTCATCAGGATCGACAGCACCAGCAGCGCCCGCAGATTGGTCAGCTGGCCCCGGAGCAGGCCGAGCTCGTCGCCGTGAGCACGCTGCGTCAACGCGATCGGGGCCACCCTCCCACCGTTCCCGGGTCACTGCGAGGTCATGCCACCGTCGGCGGTGATCACGGAGCCGGTGAGGAAGGAGGAGGCGTCGCCGGCCAGGAACAGCGCCACCGCCGCGATTTCCTCCGGCGTGCCGAGCCGGCCGATCGGGTACTTCGCGACCGTCAGCGCCAGCCCGGCCTCCAGGTCACCGCCGCCGCGCGCCCGCAGCATCGGCTCCATCAGCGGCGTGTACACCGTGCCGGGGCAGATGACGTTGACGCGGACGCCATGGGGGGCGAGGTCAACCGACATGGACCGGGTGAGTGCCACCACCGCGCCCTTGGACGCGCAGTAGGAGGCGAAGTTCGCCACCCCGACCACCGCCGCGACCGAGCCCTGGTTGATGATCGACCCGCCGCCCGCCGCCACCATCGGCCGCGTTGCAGCCCGGGAGCACAGGAACGTCCCCTTCGCGTTGACGGCGAAGCACCGGTCCCAGTCCTCGTCGGTCGCGTCCATGACCGAGCCGCTGCTGTTCACGCCCGCGTTGTTGTACAGGACATCCACCCGGCCGAGATCGCGGAGGATCTGATCGAAGGCGCGGCTGACCTGGTCCGGATCGGAAACGTCGGCGATTGCCACCAGCGCACGGCCGCCGGTCCCGGCGATCTGTGCCGCCGTCTCCTTGGCCGCCGCCTCGGCCAGGTCCACGGCCGCGACCGCTGCCCCCTCCCGGGCGAACAGCGTGGCGGCGGCCCGGCCGATCCCGGACCCGGCCCCGGTCACCACCGCCACCTTGCCGGCCAGCGTGCCTGTCATCGGGTTCCTCCCTCACAGTGCGGACATGCCGCCGTCGACCACGAGCGGGTGGCCGGTCATGTAGGCCAGCCGGCCGGAGGCCAGCAGCGCGACCGCGTCCGCGATCTCGCCGGGCTCGGCGACCCGCCCGGCCGGGATCCGCTCCTCCACCTCGGCGCGCAGCTCCGGCTGGTCGAGCCGCCAGCTGGTCATCGGCGTGTAGACCATCCCGGGGCACACGGCGTTGGCCCGGATGCCCGCGGCCGCGTAGTCCACGGCGATCGACCGGGTGAGCATCAGCGCCGCGCCCTTGGACGCGGTGTAGGCGCACCGGCCCGGGAAGGCGACCAGCCCGGCGACCGACGCGATCGTGATGATGTGGCCCGATCCCCGGGCGATCATCGACGGCAGCACGGCGCGGCTGCACAGGAACGGCCCGCGCACGTTCACCGCCTGCACCCGGTCCCACTCCTCCACCGGGGTTTCGTGGCACCGGGCTGCCTGCCGGGACCCGGTGATCCCGGCGTTGTTGACCAGCACATCGATGCCCCCGAGCTGGCTCGCGACGGCCGCCATGGCCATCGTTACGTCTGATTCGTCGGTGACGTCGCAGCTGACGGTCAGCGCGGCGGCGCCGGCCGCGGCGGCGGGCTGCAGGTCGAGCGCGGCGACGCGGAAGCCGTCCTCGGCCAGCCGGGCGCAGGTGGCGAGGCCGATGCCGGACCCGCCGCCGGTGACCACCGCGACCCGGCCGCGCTGCGCGGCCGCCGGCGCCGGCCCTGCCGTCACAGGTTCACCGGGCTGGCCTGGCCCGCGCGCAGCCGGCTGAGCTGGATGAAGTGCTCCGGGTTGAGGAACAGCTCGTTCAGCTCGGCTATCTGGTCCATGGTGAAGCCCTCGGGCCGCCGGATGAGGTAGTCGATGTACTGGAACGCGTCCTTGGCGCCGTAGCCCACGTGGTGCGCGCCGAGGATCTTGCGCGAGTCCGCGTCGATGATCAGCTTCAGCCAGCCGGACAGGACCGGCCGGGTGAAGGCGTACAGCATCAATCCCTCGGCGGCCGGGAGGGCGAAGGTTTCCGGGTCGGCATCGTCCGGCGGCATCTGGATCTTGATGACGTTGCTGTACGTCGCCCTGGCCTCGGCCTCGGACAGGCCGCACCAGGTCACCTCGTACGTGGTGTGCAGGAAGTCCGGGTACTCGGTGTAGTCGAACTCGTAGTCCTCGCCCATGACGTTGCGGGCCGCCCCGACCCCGCACTTGCGCGCCTTGAACATCTCCATCGGCGGGCCGACCAGGTCGCCGGCCGCGTAGACGCCCGGCACCGAGGTCCGCATGTGCGTGTCCGCGATCACGAAGCCGCGCTCGTCGGTCGCCAGCCCGAGCGGCGCATACATGCTCAGGTCGGGGCGCTCCCCGGTGCCGATGAACACGAAGTCGGTGTCGATCTGCCTGGCCTCGCCGCCGGGCGTCCGGTAACGGACCCCGGTGACCTTGCCGTTGCCGAGCACCTCGGCCAGTTCCACGCCCTGGACGATCTCGATGCCCCGGTCGGCCATCATCGCGATCACGTACTCCCGCAGGCCGGCGTCCACATGGTGCAGGCTGGCCGTCTCCATCAGCGGGCTGCGGGTCAAGATCGTGGTCTGGCACCCGGTGGCCTGGAAGAACGACCCGTACTCCAGGGCCACCTTGGAACCGCCGACGATGACGCAGCGGTTCGGCTCGTAGTCGAGGTCCTCGATCAGTGTGGCGAAGTCGTACACGCCCTTGGTGCCGATGCCCGGCACCTGCGGGTAGATCGTCTGTGCCCCCGTGCACAGCACCAGGTTCCTGGCCTGGAACCGCTCGCCCCCGACCTCGACCGTGTGCTCGTCGATGATCGTCGCCGGCGCGTTCAGGATGAACTCCATGTCGAGCTGTTCCTTGGACTGCCAGTTCATGATCGCGTGGGGGTAGCCGCGGCCCGCCTTGAACAGCTCGACGATCTCGCGGATGCTGGCCCGCTTGTCGTCGAACGGCGGGTACCACAGGCGCCCCTGCATGTGCCGGGCCAGGTCGAGCTCGCGGGCGCATTCGGAGAACAGGTGATGCGGGACGCAGGCCTGATGCGGGCATGACCCGCCGAGGAAGGGCCAGGCATCAATGGTGAGCTGGCGGCCGCCCCGGGCCCGCAGGAACGCCGAGCCGAACCGGCAGGCCGCTCCCCGCCCACGAAGATGGCGTCGTACTCGCGGCCGTCTTCGTCCGGGGTGGCCACGTTCCACAGGCCCTCGGTGTTGTCCTGCGGGTGCGCGATGATGTCGTCGATGAGCAGCGCCCACTCCCCCACGGTCAGCGGGGCGCCGTCGCGGCCGCGGTCGGTGGCCGCCGGTGGGCCCAGGGTGTTGACGCGGGCGCGCAGTGCCCTGAATCCATCGCCCGGGTTCCGTACGTCGATCATCGCTTGCCCTTCGTCGCCTGACGTTGCTGGCGTGTTCAGCATCGCCAGCGGCCCGCGGCCGCGGGCAGGTCACGCCAGGACGAAGTACAACCCGGACATCACCCCGGCAGATCAGGGGGCCGGCGCCCGTCCCGCAGGGCCTGCAGCGTCCCCCAGGCCCGGGTGGCGAGCTGGAGGTTGAAATGGACGTCGGGGTCGTTCAGCTCCACCCCGGTCAGCTCACGGATCCGCTGCAGCCGGTACTTGAGCGTGCTCTTGTGCACCGACAGCTCGGCGGCGGTGGCGTCGTAGTTGCCGCCGTGCTCGAGGTACTGGGTCAGCGTGCGCACCAGTTCGGCCTTCCGGCGGGCGTCGTAGTCGAGCAGGCTGCCGAGCCATTCCCGGATGAACTCCTCGACATCGGTGAGGTCGGGGATGGCCGCGAGCATGCGGAAGATGCCGAGTCTGGGGTACTCACAGGCGCCGCTGCCCGGCAGCAGCGTCTTCTGCAGCCGGAGCGCCAGGCCCGCCTCCCGCAGCGACCGGGGCAGTTCCGACGGACGGGCGCAGGTGCCGCCCACCCCGATGTGGCACTGGCCGCCGAGATCGGACACGATCGCGCGGCGCAGCTGCTCCCAGTCGGCCTCCCCGGCGGTGACGATGGCCACGTCGCCGGACCATGCCTCGACCAGCCCCGCCTGCCGGGTCTTGCGCATCGCCCGCCGCACCGCGCTCAGCAGCGCGTCGTGCGCCCGGGCCCGGCCCTTGCCCTCGACCATCACCACCCGGTGCGGGCGCCGCAGATCATAGTCCAGGGCCTCCGCCCGGCTCAGCGCGCTCGCGTCGTCGGTCCCGTCCAGCAGGTCGTGGACGAGATCGCGGCGCAGGCGCAGCTCGGTGTCGGCGATGCCGCGCAGCCGGGCCAGCTCCATGGAGAGCACGGTCGCACCGTGCTCGAGGGCCACCAGATCGGCGTGATCGGCCCTCCGCCCGGGATCCACCAGTGCGAGGACGCCGATCACGTCGCTGCGCGGGGACGCGAGCAGGATGAGCCGTTCCCCGTCCCGGACCGGCTTGCTGTCCCGCATCAGCCGCCGGAGCAGGTGCTCACGCTTGGCGAAGGACTCCTTCGGGTACGGGCTCGGCTTCCCCGGGCCCGCCCACGCGGACAGGTTGCCGTACCTGTCCTCGATCGCGACCGGCATCCCGGTGAGCTCGTGCAGCGCCTTGGCGATCCCCGGCTGGCCCTCGCCGGAGACCGCCACCCGGGTGAACCGCTCATGGATGTCCATGCTGCGCTGCAGGCTGGTGACGGTCTCGGCGAGCGCCGCGTTCGTGACGGCGAGCTCCGCCGCGGTGGCGCGCTCCCTGGCGTGCAGCCGGGCGTTGGACACGGCCACCCCGGTCTGCTGGGCGACGACCTGGATCAGGAACCGTTCCTCGGCGGACGGCTCCCGGTCGCAGGACGCGACCAGGTGGCCCAGCAGGCCGCCGACGCCCCGCAGCGGATAGGCCCACGCCCACCCGCGGCCGGGCAGGCTCACCTTGCCCCCGCCGCTGCCGAGCGCGGCCAGCTGCCCGGTCAGGTCGCCGATCCCGGCGGCCGCGTGCCCGGGGCCCTGGCCGGGACGCCACCGGCCGCCGGTGAAGCCGTAACCCTCGACGCGCCACGGGCCGAGCGCGGGCGCCGACGAGGCGGCGAGCTCGAGGATCTGGTCCTCGTTGACCGACTCGGTCATCAGGAGCGAGATCACCAGCAGCGCCCGGAACTCGCCCAGCCGCTCCCGGAGGTTCGCTTCTTCCATGGTCCGGGCGGGAAGCGTGGCCGTGACCGCGGTGCCGCCCGGCGCCATGTGCTCGGCCGTCATCGCGGGGCGGGATCAGGCGCGTGCCGACCTGAGGAACTCATCCGGCCCGACGTAGTACGGATTCTCGACCAGGATGCCCTGCACCAGCACCTGCGGATGCGTCTTGACAATGTTGACCACGACCTCTCCGCTGAACAGGTCCAGGTCGTACAGGCACAGCACGATGACCGGGCTGGTCGAGGTGACCCGGTTCAGCTCGGACTCGTAGCCCACCAGGTGCTCCACCCCGGGCGCGTCCCGCAGCGCCCAGGTCATCTCGCCCACCAGGCGGCAGAACGAGTACCCCTCGATCTCCGCCTTGGCGATGTTCTCGGTCCAGAACGCGAGCATGTCGCTGGTGGTGAACTCGCCGCCGGCCAGGTAGGTTGACTCGGGAAGATGGATATCCAGCTGCCCGTCCGGTGAACCGGGCCCGCCGGGGCCGCCGGGCAGCGACTCGAGCCGCTTCGCCGTGCTGGGCGAGTCGACGACGCAGATGCATTTGTCCCCGGCGGTCAGGCCCGTGCCGAGGTAGGCGGTGAGGAGCCGGTCCCGGTCGCCGTCGCCCCGGTAGAACGCGCACACATGACTGCCCGGCAGCAGGCTGATCTCGTCGATTCCGCTGGGTACCGCTCCGGTCATCCGCCCGCACCGCCTCGTGAACGCGATAGCCGGATGATACGTCGTAAACCGGACTCCCGGCTCCCCCCCGGCGGATGAAGATCGGGCTATTGATCCACCCGCGGGGACAGAAATCCGGGCCCCGCGCCGGCCGCCGCTACTGGCGGCCGGTCCACTGCGGCCCGGTCGCCCGCCAGCGGGCATCCCACGCGGCTAGGCGCCTGCGGTCCAGCACCCACCGCGTGATGAGCCCGACCGCGGCGAGCGCGCCGGCAACGGCCATGGCGGCCAGCGACGCCGCCAGGGACACCTCCTCGACCACATCCCCCCGCTGCAGCGGGGAAGCGGTCAGCTGTCCCGAGCGGTCGATCCACACCAGCACCGTGCTGCCCGCGGCGGCACCCGCCGGGGCGTAGATCTCACCGGTGCGCAGCGTCCCGTCCGGCGCCTTCCACTGCGCCGTCACCAAGGGGTCCAGCGGCGCCTGGAGCATGGGATGGGGTTTGCCCGGCGCCTGCTGGAGCAGGACCGCGGCCACCCGGTGCGCGTCCGCCTGGGCATGTTCGGCGCGCACGCTGCCCGCGGCCGCCGCGCGGCCGGCCGCGATCCCGGCGAGCGGGGCGCCACAGAGGAAGGCGGCGATGAGGATGGCCAGCAGGATGGCCTCGATGCGGTCCGACGTGCGCCGCAACGGGTTGCCGTCCGGGCGCCACCGGCGCACCAGTCTCGGCAGCCGGGCCCCCCTAGCTCCCCATCGCCGCATCGCCGTTCCTCCCGGCTTGGACGCAGACCAGGCACCGGCGCGCAGTGTGATCACCCGCTGCCGCCCGGTTCCCCGGTGTTAGCCCCATGTAAGCTCCCCGATGCGGGCAGTCTATGAGGTGCGGCCGGATGCGGCGGACGGGGCTGTTCATCCCGCCGACGGCCACGACTCATCCCGCCGGCGGCCAGCACGGGGAGGAGATGCCGGGATGAGCGCGTCGAAGCAGCAGCAGGTCAGCGAGCTCCTGCACGAGGCCGCGGAAACCCACCACCGGGTCTTCCGGATCGTGGACGGGGCGGATGACGACTGGGCGACCTGGTATGCGGACTGGCTTGTCAACCTGTCCGAGCTGCCGGCGCTGCTGGGCGCCAAGCCGGCCCGCAGCGAGCTGACCTACCTGCTCGTGGGGCTCGACCGGCAGCACACGGCGGAGGCTCCCGGTGAGCCCTGGGAGCCCTATTACGCCCGCCGGATCATCGAGCAGCTGGCACGCTGACCCCGGCCGGGTATGCCCGGAAAAAGCCGCCTAAGACTCTTTCGTCACACCGGCCACTCGAGCATGCTGTCTCTATGCAAACTCGGGATCCTTCGGCTCAGTCACCGTCTGCTGCCTTCATGGCCAGGTCGTGGCAGATCAGCCTGTTCATGGGGATCGTGACGCTGATACTCGGGATCATCGTCGCCGCCCACCCGACGGGCTCGCTCAACGTCATCGCCGTCCTGCTCGGCATCCTTCTGGTCATCTCCGGTCTCTTCCACCTGATCCGGGTGTTCGACCCCGCCGAGCCGCACCGGATCTGGCTCGGCTTCGCCGGCCTGCTGTTCATCGTGGCGGGCGTGATCTTGATCCGGCACCTGGACCTGACCAGGGCGATCATCGGCCTGTTCATCGGGATCACCTGGATCGTCCAGGGCGTGGCGGCGCTGATCGCCGGCATCGGGGGTGGGTCCCATGAGGGCCGCGGCTGGTGGATCGCGTTCGGCGTGATCAGCGTCATCGCCGGCATCGTGGTCACCGTCAGCCCGCTCTCCTCGCTCAGCTTCCTGGCGGTCCTGTTCGGGATCTGGTTCATCGTCATGGGCATCTTCGAGATCATCGGGGCGTTCCTGTTCCGCCGCGCGCTCCGCACGGAGGGCCCGCCGACCGGGTGATCACGGGCGGCTCAGCGGGGCCGCGCCCGGCGCCGGCCCGGCGCCCGCTCTGCATACGCTCGGCGTGTGACCCGCACCACCCGGCTCGCGGTCGTGCTGCTGCTGAACCTCGCCCTGGTCGCGGGCCTGGTAGTGGCCGGGATCGGCGCGCACTCGGTCGGGGTGCTGGCCGCGGGCGGCGACTGTCTCGCGGATGCCGCCGCGATCGGGGTCAGCCTGCTGGCCATCGGGCTCGCGCGCCGGGCGCCGACCCGCCGCCGGCCGGGCGGCCACCCCCGCGCCACCGCCTACGCCGCGCTGATCAACCTGGCGGTGCTGCTGGCCGTGGTGGCCATCGTGGCGGCCGGCGCGGCCCGCCGGCTGGTCACCGGGGCCGGCCACGTGCACGGCCTGCCGGTCCTGGTGGCCAGCGGGACCGCCGCCCTGGTGATGCTGGGCGGCGGCCTGATCTTGCGTGGCGACGACGATGCGCCGGGCGACAGCGCGGGTGACCGGGCCAACGTGCGGGCCGTGCTGCTCGACACCCTCGCCGACAGCGCCGCCGCCGCCGGGGTGGCCGTCACCGGGGCGATCATCCTGGCCGACCCGGGGCTGTCCTGGCTGGATCCGGCCATCGCCCTGGTCATCGCCGCCGTGGTCGGCTACCACGCCCTGCGGCTCGCCCGCGAGGTGATCAGCGCGCTGCATGAGCCGCCGCCCGCTCCCCCCGCGGCGCCGCCAGCGCCCCCCTAGCCGGCGCGGCGTCCCGTCCGCTGGGCACGGCGTGTTCCTCAGCCGAACATGGCGTGTTCCTCAGCCGAGCACGGCGTCCATGGTGCGGCGGCCCATCGCTGCTATCAGCGGGTTGTCGGCCGAGTTGGCCAGGCACGCCAGCGACAGCGCGAGCGCCCAGCCCCGCGCCCGTGCCCAGATACCGTCGCCGTCCGGGGGCCCGCCCGCCGCGTGATATGCGTCCCGGAAGGCCCGGTGGCATCCGGCGGGCAGGAGCATCCACGCCACGGACAGATCGGTGGCCGGGTCACCCGCGGTGATGTCGCCGAAATCGATCACTCCGCTGATGCGGCCGCGGTGCACCAGGATGTTGGCGGGGTGGAGGTCGCCGTGCAACCACACCGGCGCGCCGCCCCACACCGGCGCGGCCAGGGCCGCCCGCCACGCCCGCGTCACCGCCCCGCGGTCGACCAGGCCGCCCAGGACGCTGAGGTTCTCGGTGACCACCGCGGCGCGTTCCGCCAGCGGGATGCCCCGAAGGGGGTTGGCGGGAGCGTCCGGCGGGGCCGGCGTGTGCAGCGCCGCCAGGAACCCGCCCAGGCTCCCCGCGGCGTCCGCCGGGTCGGCCGGCGGCTCGCGGGCGGCCAGCCCCC
This sequence comes from uncultured Actinomycetes bacterium, assembly GCA_963835425.1. GTDB lineage: Bacteria > Actinomycetota > Actinomycetes > Streptosporangiales > Streptosporangiaceae > UBA9676. The sequence continues at coordinate 108,022 of CAWIGE010000001.1, forward strand.
CCGGCAGGAACGGGACGACGCTCCACGTCCACGGGTAACCCAGCGCCGCCCGGCCGCCGTACCGGCACCGGAACCGGCAGCGGCAGCCGGGGCGCAACCACGGGGAGCCACCGCTGCTCGTGCATGATGAGCCCGGCCGCCGCGGCCCGCCTCGGCAGCCGGACGGCCAGCTCGTCGCCGAGCCGGTACATGAGGTTGTCCCATCCGTATGCCATCACCCGGACGGGCAGATGAGCCAGGTCGGGCTGCTGGGCGGCCAGCAGCCGCCGCACCAGGTCCGGTGGCACGCTCACCTCGGCCGCCGGCATGGGGTGGGGCTCCACGGGGCGACCTTAGCGGAGCGACGGCCGCGCTGGGTGCGGCCGCCCGGCGCCACGGCGAGGCGGCCGGAGTGTCGGGGCGGTGACAGAGGATGGGGTCATGCCGCTGCAGAACCGGGTGATGCCGACCGGTCAGATCGTCGCTGATCCGGGCCGTGGCCTGATGATGGGCAATCGCGGCTGCCTGCACGGGCCGGGCCGCCAGCTTGGCGTGTCCCGCTGGCGGTCGCAGGCGTGGATCTGCTGCGTGCTGGAGTGGCGGGGCAGGCGGCGCGACCCGATGCCGCCCGGCCGGTGGACGGCGCTGTTCTTCCTCGACGAGGCGACCGCGCTGGCGGCCGGGCACCGGCCGTGCGGGTTCTGCCGCCGCCCGGATTTCCTGGATTTCGCCGAGGCATGGCGCCAGGCGCGGCGCCTGGACCGCCGGCCGGCCGCGCGGGAGATGGACGCGGTGCTGCACCGCGAGCGGGTCGGCCACACGCGGCGTCAGCTCACCCACCGCGCACCCGCCGGCGAGCTGCCCGATGGCGTCATGATCCGGGCCGGCGGGGGGGCCGGGCTGTGGCTGGCCGGCCGGGTGTGGCCGTGGTCCTTTGGCGGCTACGGGGCCCCGGAGGTGGGCAGCGTGCCGGGCACGGTGGAGGTGCTGACGCCGCCGTCCACCGTGGCCGCGATCGCGGCCGGCTACCGGCCGCTGGTGCATCCGAGCGCGCTGACGGCGCCCCCGCTGGGCGGCCAGGTGCCGCGCGGGGTGCGCGCTTACCCCTGAGCCGGGACCCGGGATCAGCCGGGCGCGGCGCCGCCGCGCAGCTGGCGGGCGATCCGCGGGATGGCTTCCCCGATCGGGTCGCGGACGACCTCGGCCGCCAGCGGGTCGTAGGGGGTGGGGTCGCGGTTGACGATGACCAGGGCGGCGCCAGCGGCAACGGCGACCCCGCACAGCGAGGCGGCCGGCTCCACCGTCAGCGTGCTGCCGACGGCCAGGAACACGTCGCACGCGGCGGCGGCCTGCCCGGCCCGCGCGAGCACGCCCGGGTCCAGCGGCTGGCCGAACATGACGGTCGCCGATTTCAGGATCCCCCCGCAGCGCGGGCACGGCGGGTCATCCTCCCCGGCCTCGACCCGGGCCACGGCACCGGCCATCGGGGACCGGTCGCCGCACGACACGCACACGACGCTGAACATGGTTCCGTGCAGCTCGATCACCCGGTCCGCGGGCGTGCCCGCCTTCTGGTGCAGGCCATCGATGTTCTGCGTGATCACCGAGGTGACCAGCCCGGACCGGGCCAGGTCGGCCAGCGCCGCGTGAGCGCGGTTGGGCTGGGCGCGCCAGGCCGGGTGGTCACGCCGCGCCTGCCAGGACCGGCGGCGCACCGCGGGATCGCTGACGTAGGCCTGGTAGGTGGACAGCTTCTCGGCGCCCGGGTTCTGCGTCCACAGGCCCTGCGGCCCGCGGAAATCCGGGATGCCGGAGTCGGTGGAGATCCCCGCCCCGGTCAGCACCGTGACCGCCCGGGCGCCGCGCGCCCACGGCGGCACCCCGGCGGCCGCGGCGGCTCCGTCGGCATGCTCGGCCGCGCTCATCCTGCGATCCTCGGCCAGCCGACGGTCATCACGCAAACCCACGCGGGCTCCCTTGCGCAATCTAGTTTGTTATGCAAATCTATTGAGATACTAAACGAGCTGCGCCGGGCCGCGTGCCGCGCGGCGATGCTGGACAGGAGGCCGTGCCGTGGCCGAAGCCGATGATGCGGGCCCGCCGGAATCGCCGCAACGGCGCCCGCCAGCCACGGGCAGCCAGAGCGACCATCCGCGGCCCACGGGCGGCCAGGACGACGCCTCACCGGCCACGCCTGGGACCGGCCGGGGCAACGATCTCCCGGCCACGGCCGGGACCGGGCCGGGCAGCGGCCCACCGGCCACGGCGGAGGCCCGCACAGGCCAGCTGCTCGCCGACCTGAACCGGATGCGCCGCCAGGCCCGGACCGCCCGGCATGCCTACTGGTTTCCGCTGCTCCTGTTCGGCCTGCTCACCTGCGGGGCCGCTCCGCTGTACGTGGTGGCCGCGGCCCCGCCCCCCGCATCCGCCGTCCTCACCTCCGGGCCGGGACCCATCCTGCTGGGCGGCATGCCCATCGGCGGGCTCAGCTTCTACATCGGCTGGTACTGGGCGGTCGCACTGGTCGGCGGCTATCTGCTCACGCTGCTGTGGTACCGGCGGCACGCCCGCCGGGCCGGCGTGTGGACTCCGGCCCGGGGCTACCTGATCACCGGTGTGGTCCTGACGGTGCTGGCGCTGGCCGTCCCGCCGCTGACCATGTGGCTGCACCCGCTCGGCCTGCTGTGGCTGCCGCTGGGCGACGTGTGGATCAGGGGCACGCTGGCGTTCCTGATCATCGCGATCGGCCTGTGGGTGCTCGCCCGGGCCGAGCGCAGCCGTGCGCTGGCCGCCATCGCGCTCGTCTATACCGGCGCGGCCCTGCTGGCGAGCCTGTACAACGTGGAGAACATCGTGTTCCGGCTGGGCTGGAACCCCCGGGGGACCTTCGCCTGGCAGCTGACCGCCCTGCCGAACGTACTGCTTCCCGCCGCCATCCTGCTCGCCGCCGGGTGCGGCGCCTTCCTCGCGCAGCGCACCAGGCGGAGCGCGGCGTGAGGGGAGCCAGGCCCGGGCCCCGGCCGCCCGCCGCGGCCGCGCCGGCTTCGCAGGCGGCCGACCCCGGCGCGCACCCGACCAATGGACTGGACGACACGGTCCACCAGCGGCACCGGCTCGGCATCCTCACCATCACCGCGGAGGCGCGGGCCGAGTTCGGCTATCTGCGCGACGCGCTCGGCCTCACTCCAGGCAACCTGTCGCGGCACCTGACCGTGCTGGAGGAGGCCGGCCTGGTCCAGGTCGAGAAGGGCTACGAGGGACGCCGCCCGCGCACCTGGGTGCGGATCACCGCCAGCGGGCGCGCCGCCCTCACCGCCGAACTCGCCGCCCTGACTGAGCTGGTCCGCCGCATGGGCCCCCGGTGAAGCGACCCGGCCCGGCTTAACCCCGCGGTGTCACGTTCCGCTGGCGGGTTCCGGCCCGCGCCGACGGTCCTGGCCAGGCAGGCCGCGCCCGCGAGTGCCGCGACCAGCGATGGCATCCGTCGCGGGCCGGTATCGGTTCGGCCACGAATCAAGAGGGGTCTTGCCTGGCACGCCGACCTGGCCTTGAATTGGTGTTCACAAAGTGGCTATATCGGCATCGTGAGCAGGGCAAGCGCGATGAATGGTGGTTCATCGACTGGGGCGGTGCTCCCTCCGCCCGGCCAGCGCGCGGACGTGCTGGAGGTCCGCGACGTCACGGTACGGTTCGGCGGGCTGACCGCGCTGGACGCGGTCTCGCTCAGCGCCGCCCCGCGCCAGGTCACCGGGATCATCGGCCCGAACGGGGCCGGCAAGACCACCCTGCTGAACGTGCTGTGCGGCTTCGTCCGGCCCAGCTCGGGGGGCGTGAGCCTCGGCGGGACATCGCTGACCGGGCTGGCGCCGCACCGGCTCGCCTCGCTGGGGGTCGCCCGCACGCTGCAGGGCGTTGGCCTGTTCCGGCGGCTCACCGTGCTGGAGAACGTGATGGCCGGCGCCACCTGCCACGCCCGGGCCGGGTTCTGGCCGGCACTGCTCGGCCTGGCCCGCTCCGATCGCGACGAGCGGGCGCTGCGGCAGCGTTCGCTGGCCGCGCTCGACCGGATGGGCATCGCGGCCCAGGCCGGCCAGCTGCCCGATCAGCTCGCCTACGGCCTGCGCAAGCGGGTCGCGCTCGCCCGCGCCCTCGTCGCCGGGCCGCGGGTGCTGCTGCTCGACGAGCCGGCCAGCGGGCTGTCCGAGGCCGAGCTTCCCGAGCTGGGCGACCTGATCACCCAGCTCGCGGAGGATGCCACGGTGGTCGTGGTCGAGCACCGGATGGACCTGATGATGTCGGTCTGCCATGCCATCGCCGTGCTCGACTTCGGCAAGCTCATCGCGCACGGGACGCCGGAGGCGGTGCAGGCCGACCCGGCGGTCACCGCCGCCTACCTCGGGCGCCGAAGATCCCGGCGGCGACGATACCGGTGAGCCGTCCGATGGCTGACCGGCCTGCGCTCGCGGTCGAGGACGTCGTGGCCGGGTACGGCGGGGTCCTCGCCCTGCAGGGCGTCTCCCTGTCGGTGCGGCCGGGCACGATCACGGCGGTGCTGGGCGCGAACGGCGCGGGCAAGACCACCCTGCTCACCACGATCTCCGGTTTCGTCCGCCCGCGGCAGGGCCGGATCACCCTGGAGGGCGCCGACCTGACCCGCCGCCGGCCGGAGGAGATCGCCCGCGCCGGGCTGGCGCACGTCCCGGAGGGACAGGGCGTGATCACCGAGCTGACGGTGGAGGAGAACCTGCGGCTCGGCGCCCTGTGGCGGCATGGCCACACCGGCCGGGCCGAGGCGCTGGCCGATGCCTACCGGCGCTTCCCGCTGCTGGCCGCGGCGCGGGGCCGCAGCGCGGGCACGCTGTCCGGCGGGGAGCGGCAGATCCTGGTGATCGCCCGGGCGCTGATGGCCCGGCCCCGGGTGCTGCTGCTGGACGAGCCGTCGCTGGGCCTGGCGCCGAGGATCGTCGCCCAGGTCATGGGCCTGATCCGCCGGCTGCGCGACGAGACCGGGCTGACCGTGCTGCTGGTCGAGCAGAACGCCCGCAGCGCGCTCGGCATCGCCGACCGGGGGGTCGTGCTCAACCTCGGCAGGGTGGTCGCCGCCGAGGACGCGGCGGTCCTCGCCGCCGACGTCGGTCTCCGCAAGCACTACCTCGGGTTCTAGGCATTTTCCGGGAGGTTGCCAACGGTGCGGGAATTCATCCAGTTCACCCTCGGCGGCATCAGCTTCGGCATGGTCTATGCCGCGATCGCGCTCTCCCTGGTGCTGATCTGGCGCGGCACCCGCATCCTCAACTACTCCCAGGGCGCCATGGCCATGCTCACCACCTACATCGCGTTCACCGTCATCGGCCACACCGGCAACTACTGGGCCGGGTTCGTGGCCGCGCTGGCCGCCGGGCTGGTGCTCGGCGCGGTGATCGAGCGGACGGTCATCCGCCCGGTGGAGAACAAGCCGCCGCTCAACGCGGTGGTGGTGACCATCGGCCTGCTCGTGTTCCTGGAGGGGCTGGCCGGCATCATCTACGGCGGCCAGTACCGCTCCTTCCCGCCCGCCTTCTCGATCACCGGCCTGCGGGCGGGATCGGTCGCACTGGGCATTTCCCGTAACGACGTCTTCGTGGCCGCCGCCGTGCTTGCCGCCGCGCTCGGCCTGGCCCTGCTGTTCCGCTACACCTCGGCCGGGCTGCGGCTGCGGGCGGCCGCCTTCAACGCCTACGCGGCGCGGCTGCTCGGGGTCCGGGTCGGCCGGGTGCTGACCCTGGGCTGGGCGCTCGCCGGGCTGATCGGCGCGCTGGCCGGGGTGCTGGTCTCGCCCGCCACGTTCCTCTACCCGGCCAGCATGGACTCGATCTTCGTGCTCGGCTTCACCGCGGCGGTGATCGGCGGGCTGGACAGCCCGGTCGGCGCGGTCGTCGGCGGCCTCATCCTCGGCGTGGCGCTCAACTACGTCGGCGGGTATCTGGGCTCCAACCTGGTGCCGATCTTCGGGCTCGCCGCGCTGATCGTGATCCTCATGATCCGCCCCTCGGGCCTGTTCTCCGTCAGCACCAGCAGGCAGGTGTGACGATGACCCTGGCGCGCCATGTCGGCGCCGCGATCGTCGCGGCGGTGGTGATCTGGGTGCTGTCGGTCTCGCTCAGCTCGTTCCGCGACTACCAGATCGCCGACATCGCCGTCTACGTGGTCGCCATCGCCGGGCTCACCGTGCTGATCGGGCTGAGCGGCCAGATCTCGCTCGGCAACGGCGCGTTCATGGCGATCGGCGCCTACGCCACGGCGCTGCTGCAGATGCACCTGGGCTGGCCGCTGTGGGCGCTGTTCCCGGCCAGCGCGGCGATCGCGGCGGTGGCCGGGGTGGCGGTCGGCGCGGCCGCCGCCCGGCTGCACGGGCCTTACCTGGCGGGCGCCACGCTCCTGCTGGCGGTCGCGCTGCCCTCGCTAGCCACCCAGTTCCCCGGCGTGTTCGGCGGTGACCAGGGGCTGACCGTCTCCGTCACCGCCCCCGCCGCGCTCGGCGTGGACTTTCCCGCCGACCCGGTGGCTGGCCTGGGTCAACGCCGGTACCGCACTGATCGTCCTGGTGCTGCTGGCCAACCTCGCCCGCAGCCGGGTCGGCCGCTCGTGGCGGGCCGTCCGGGATGACGAGGCGGCCGCCGCCCTGGCCGGCCTCAACGTGGCCAGGCTGCGGATCCTCGCCTTCATCGTGAGCGCGGCCTGCGCCGGGCCTGGCCGGCTCCATGCTCGCCGTCTACTCTTCCCAGGTATCCCCCGGCTCGTTCACCGTGACCCTGTCGATCGCGCTGGTCACCGGCGCGGTGATCGGCGGCCTCGGCAGCCTGGCCGGGGCGCTGTGGGGCAGCCTCGTCATCGTCCTGGTGCCGACCTACGTCACGGACGTGGCCACCAGCCACGGCCTGTCCAGCACGGTCGCCGCCAACATCCCGGTCGCGGCGTACGGGGTGGTCCTCATCGCCGTGATGCTCCTTTTCCCCGACGGCATCCAGGGGGGCTGCGCCGGTTCTTCGGGCTCAACCCACCAGCCCGCCACAGGCCCGCACATCCGCTTCAACTCCTTGCGCCGGCGTCAGCCGGCCAGCGAACACCAGGAGGAAGGCACCACATGAACAGATCACACCGGGTACGCACACCCGCCATCGTCGCCGCGGCGGCAGCCGTGGCGATGATCGCCGCCGGTTGCGGCGGCAGTTCGGGCTCGTCCTCGTCGTCCTCCGGCGCGGCGACCGCGTCCGCGCCGGGCATCACCGCGCATCAGATCCTCATCGGCAGCCACCAGCCGCTCACCGGCCCGGCCGCACCCGGCTACAGCGAGATCGCGCCCGGCGCCAACGCCTACTTCCAGTACGTCAACGCCCACGGCGGCATCTACGGCCGCAAGATCAAGTACACCTATCTCGATGACGGCTACGACCCGTCCAAGACCGTGAGCGACGTCCACCAGCTGATCCTCCAGGACAACGTGTACGCGATCTTCGACGGCCTGGGCACCCCCACCCACCTGGCGGCGGTCAGCTTCATCAACTCCAGCAAGGTGCCCGACGTGTTCGTCGCCTCCGGCTGCGACTGCTGGAACGACCCGTCCAAGTACCCGGAGACGTTCGGCTGGCAGATCGACTACATCCGCGAGGGCAAGATCCTCGGCGCCTACATCAAGCAGCACTTCGCCGGCAAGAAGATCGGCTACTTCTACCAGAACGACGAGTTCGGCCAGGACGGCGTCAAGGGCCTGGACGACGAGATCCCGGCTTCGCAGGTCGTGAGCAGGCAGACCTACGTGCCGACCAACGTCAACGTCGGCCCGGCGGTCGCCGCGCTCAAGGCCTCCGGCGCCCAGGTCGTGGTGTCGTTCGCCATCCCGGCGTTCAACGCGCTGTTCAAGCTGACCGGCCTCAAGCTCGGCTTCAGCCCCACGCTGGTGGCCAGCAACGTGGGCACGGACCCGATCACCCTCGGCGGCCTGCTGGAGGCGTACGCCAAGCAGGGCGGCGCGAAGGTCAACGGCAACCAGCTCACCCAGGGGATCATCACCGACGGCTACCTGCCCACCCTCGGCGACACCGGCAACAGCTGGATCGCGCTGTTCAAGAAGGTCCACGACACCTACGACGCCAAGGCGCCGTTCGACGGCAACGTCCTCTACGGCGAGGCGGTCGGGTACGCGTTCGTGCAGGCCATGATGAAGGCCGGCAAGAACCCGACCCGGGCCGACCTGGTCAACGCGCTCAACCACGGGCTGCCGCAGGGCCCGGCGGTGGCGCCCTACGCCTACTCCGCCAGTGATCACGCCGGGATCACCGGGGCCTACATCGGCGTGATCAAGAACGGCGCGCTCGTCCAGCAGGGCCCGGTCTACACCACCAACACCAGCCCGACGGGGGCGGTCACCGCGTACTCCGGATCGGAGCAGGCGGCGCCCGCCACCGGGATGCCGTAAGCAAGCGCCCTCGTCAGCGGCAACTAACATGCGCACAGGTGCTGACCCGCCGCCGGCCGGATCCCCGGCCGGTGGCGGGCCGGTGCCCGGCACCAGCCAGGCCAGCCGGCAGGCGGCCGCCGCACCAGCCCGTTCCCCGGCACCGGCCGCCCGGCAGGCGTCACGAACGGGGGGGACCGCTGTGACTGTGGCAGCGAGCCGCCGGGCCGCCCCCGGCCATGATCTGCCGCCCGCGCAGCGGCTGCTGCGGGCGGCCGAGGAGCTGTTCGGCGAGAGCAGCTACCGGCAGGCGACCGTGGCGGGCATCTGCGCCCGGGCCGGCATCGCCACCGGCAGTTTCTACGCCCACTTCGGCTCCAAGGCGGAGATCTTCGCCGCCGTGGTCCGGCAGATCAACGCCGACCTGCGGCTGGCGATGAGGAAGGCGATCGAGCAGGCAGGTGACGGCCAGCGGGACCGGGAGCGGGCCGCCTTCCGTGCCTTCTTCGACATGCTGTCGCAGCGGCCGTGGATGGACCGGATCGTGCGGGAGTCGGAGTTCGTCGACCCCGGGCTCTTCCGCGAGTACTACGAGCACCTGGCCCGCGGCTATGCCCGCGGGGTGCGCCGGGCCCAGCTCGCCCGCGAGGTGGACGCCAGGTACGACCCGGAGGTGATCGCCTACATCTACACCGGGATCGGCAACTTCATCGGCATGCGCTGGGCCGACTGGACCGCGGGCGGCCACGTTCCCGAGGACGTTCTCGATGACGTCCTTGAGGTGCTGCGCCGTGGGCTGGTCCCGGGCCGCGCGGGCGGGGACGTATCGTCAGCCCCATGACTGATGGGACCGCGCCCTACCGGACGATCCCCGAGGTTCTCGCCGAGCGCGGCCCGCCGTGACCGCGACGGCATCTGGATCCGCAGCGACGAAGGGTCCGTCGAGCTTCGGCGGCGCGCTGGCCCAGACGGCGGCCACCGCGCAGGCGCTGCGCGAGGCGGGGGTGCGTCACGGCGACCTGGTCATGGTCACGCTCCGGACCACCCCGCTCCTACCTGCTGTGCTGGCTGGCCCTCGCCTCGATCGGCGCGGTCACCGTCTCCGCCAACCCGCGCAGTTCCCCGGCCGAACTGGCCGGGCTCGCGCAGCAGACCGGCCCCCGCGCCGTCATCACCGATGCCGGCCTGTCCCCGCTGATCACCGAGGCGGGCATCGCCGGCCTGCCCGGGCTCGGCGTCCTGGACGCCGAGTGAGCTGACCACGGGCTGGGCGGGAGCCCGGCCGCACGGACCCGGCCGGCGCGGCGCCCTCCCTGGGCGCCGGCGTCAGCCATGGCGACGTCGCGGTCCTGATCCCGACCTCGGGCACCACCGGGCGGTCGAAGCTGGTCATGCAGACCCACCGCGCCTACGCCATGGCCGGTGAGGGCTTCCCGTACTGGATGGAGCTGACCGCCGCCGACCGGCTCATGACCTCGCTGCCGCTGTTCCACATCAACGCGCCCGCCTACTCGGTCATGGGCTCACTGACCTGCGGGGCCGGGCTGATCCTGCTGCCGCGCTTCTCGGCCAGCACGTTCCTCGACTCCGCCCGCAGGCACGGCGCCACCGAGTTCAACGCGATCGGGGCGATGCTGGAGATCCTCATGCGCCAGCCCGCCCGGGCCGGACGACGCGGACACGCCGCTGCGGCTGTGCTACACCGGGCCGGCCCCGGCCCGGGAGCGGCAGGAGGAGATGGAGCGGCGGTTCGGCCTGCGCATCGTGGTGGGCTACGCGATGTCCGAGAGCCCGTACGGGCTGATCTGGCCGCACGGTTCCCGGCCCTACGAGACGCTCGGCACGCCTGCGCCAGCATCCGCGGCTCGGCGTGGTCAACGAGGGGCGGGTGGTCGGCGACGACGGCGAGGACCTGCCCGCGGGCGAGACCGGCGAGCTGCTGCTGCGCAACCCGGTGATCACGCCGGGCTACTGGGGCATGCCGGAGCGAGACCGCCGAGGCGATCACCGGCGACGGCTGGCTGCACACCGGCGACCTCGTCACCGTGGACGAGGCCGGCACGTACACGTTCGTGGCCCGGAAGAAGGAGGTGCTGCGGCGCCGGGGCGAGAACCTCTCCCCCGCCGAGGTGGAGGAGGCGCTCGTCAGCCATCCGTCGGTGCTGGAAGCCGCCGTGGTCGGGGTTCCCTCGGAGCTGTCCGAGGAGGACGTGAAGGCGTTCGTGGTGCCCGCGCCCGGCGCGCAGCTCGACTTCGCCGCAGCTGCGCGCGCACGCGGCGGCGCTGCTGGCCGCCTACAAGGTCCCCCGCTACTGGCAGGCGATCGACGACCTGCCCCGCACCCCGACCTCCCGGGTGGCCAAGCACCGGCTCCCGGCCGGCCATCCGCCGGGCGAGTATGACGCCGAGGCGGCTTCCTGACCCAGCCCGGGAGCGGTCGCTAACAACTGGATCATAAAACCAGCTCCGGTGGGTGTTTTCGGGCCGATGGGATCGGCGACCGTGGGGATCCTCTTCCACAATCACGGCACCACCACCATGGACCTGTCATGGGTCGCGGGATCGCAACGGCTGGCGGTGCCCCAGGGTGTTTTCGCCGCCCTGGTGCAGCGAGTGGACGCGGGCACCGGGGCCGTCTCGCTGGTCTGCGAATAGCCGCCAGGAAAGGGTGGCTGGCTCAGATCCGGTAGAAGAGGTTCAGGAAGCGCTCGGCCAGCGCCTGGTCGCCGCGGGCGTTGCCGCCGTTGATCCGGCCGAAGGCGGTGAGCACCATGCCAGCCGGCGTCGAAGTCGATCACGGTGGGCAGGTCGTCTACCTCGCCCGGCTCGTAGGACATTCCCTGGTCGGAGATGCTGACCCGGTAGCTGTCCGCGTTGCGCCCGCTGACCGTGACGCCAATGGTGAACGGGCTGAGGTCGGCGCTGGCCCGGATGGTGTACTGCCAGATGATGAACATGAACGGCACCAGCAGGTCGGCCGCGTCGGCGGACAGGGCGTGCGCCGGTCCCGATGCCCTCCCGGATGTCCCACGAGTGCACGCCGTAGTCCATCAGCTGGCCGCCGGCGTAGATGAACGGCCGGCACCGGGCCCATGTAGGCGTGCGGGACCATGAGGCCGCCCCACTCCTCGGCGGTGAGCGGCTCGAGGATGCCCATCATCTTGTCGAGATCGGCGCGGATGCGGCCCATCATCTCGGCCTGCGGGACGCTGCGGAACGCCCGTCCGCCGTCGCCGGCCAGCTCGTGCATGACGGGCAGCCCGTGCGCATCGGCTGAGCCGCCCGCCCGGGCGGTCTCGAATGACTTGAAGTAACCCTCGGTGGTGTCGACGATGTGGCCGATGATGTCGCGGACCTGCCATTCCGAGCACGCCGTGGGGGCCTCCCAGGCGCCGGGTGCCTCGGCCATCGCGAACATGCGTTCCGCCTCTTCGCGGACGACCCGGAGGATGGTGTCCTTCCCCTCATAGGTCATCGCGTTCCACGCGCTCATTGTGGTCCCTCTCCTCGTATGAGCGCCCCGTTCGGCCCGGAGGGCCAGCCGTGGCGCGCGGGCCGGAAGCGATGCCGCCGGGAGCCAAGCACCGCACAACAGTTCACATCACGAACCTCAGCGCACCACGCGCCCGCGTGTCAATGCTTTCCAGATCTTCCGTGCCAAGTGGGCAGAGGCCCGGGCGCCGTCCGGGCGCGCCCGGTCACGAAGAGGTTCTCCCTCGGCCCCGACTGGACCAGAGCCCGGACTGACCGCTGCGCGCACGAAAACCCGTCCAGAGTCGCGCGCCGGAAGACCAGACGGTACCCTCAGTCCTGGTCCAATCTGGGGTAGCTCAATCGGCAGAGCATCCGGCTGTTAACCGGGTGGTTGAGAGTTCGAGTCTCTCCCCCAGAGCCCAAAGAGTGGGCAAGCCTGGGATGATCTTGCCGAGTCCTCACGAGTATCCCGCTCTGAACTGCGCATACGTCGTTACAATGCAAATCTGCCGATCAACGGCCGGACGCTCTGTATTTGAGCTACGCGGGATCAGCCGACACAGGAACACCGGGGACCGGGCAGTACCGGTAATCAGCCGCGTTCACGGGACAAGGGGTAGCGCGAACGCGGCGCCCGCTTCCCAGCAACCGGTGTGCCTCGGGTGTGACGCGCAGACGACAGGGGCATGGCCTAGGAGTACACCCACCTAACCGGGGGAAGTCGACCCCGCAAAGATCACTCACGGAAGTGGGGTGCCAGATGCGGTACCGATTCGTGTTCATCGTTGGCCTTGGCGTTGGCTTCGTGCTGGGAGCCAGGGCGGGCCGGGAGCGCTACGAGCAGCTGGTCAAGCTCACGCGCAAGGCCAAGGACAGCCCGGCCGTACAGCAGGCCGCGGGCGCCGTCCAGGCGCAGGCGGCCGGGATCGTCAAGACGACCAAGGGAAAAGTGGCCGAGCGGGTGCCCAAGCTGACGGAGAGCGCGCGCAGCAAGGCCGGGGCCGCCCGCAGCAAGGTGGAGTCAACCCTTCATGACCGTGGTGCCGGCGCCAGGAACAGCCACGACCGGACGGCATCCGACGGGCATTACACCTCGACACCGGACGCGCCGGGCGGCTCGCCGGGCTGACCTGCCACGGGCCGTCTCGGCTCAACGACCGGCCCGCCCGTATCTGGCCGGCCTGGTCCCGCCAGCCGGTGCCGTCATAAGATCACTTCATGAGCCCGCTATCCGGAGTACTGACCGAAACCTGGGCCCTGTACCGGAGGTACGCTGCCCACTTCCTGCTGATCGCTTTCGTGATCTACCTGGTCGCGGCGGTCCTGGTCGCACTGCTCTCGCTCGCCGGGATCGTCGGCTATTTCCTTGGCGAGATCATCGAGCTCACCGCCGTGTTCCTCCTGCAGGCGGCGCTGGTCAAGGCGGTACAGGACGTCCGCGACGGCCGGGTCGATCTCAATTTTTCCCAGACCGTCCAGGCCGCCCTGCCCTATCTCCTGCCGGTCGCTGCGGCCGGGATCCTGGCCGCCATCGGCATTACGATCGGCTTTTTCCTGATCATCGTGCCCGGCCTCATCCTGCTGACGTTCTGGTGCCTCATCGTGCCCTTCATCGTGATCGGGGAGTCGGGGCCGATCGACGCGTTCGGCAAGAGCTGGCGGACCGTACGCGGCCACGCCTGGAACGTGTTCGGCACCCTGATCCTGGTGTTCCTGATCTATATCGCGTTCACCATCGTGCTCGCCCTGATCCTGCTGTTCCTGCCGGCCTTCCTGCGCAGCTTCGTGAGCAGCGTCGTGGTCGGCACGCTGGTCGCGCCGTTCCTGGCGCTGGTGATCACGCTCATCTACTACCGCCTGAGCGCCGCCCACGCCAGCCAGCCGTACACCACCACCGGCCCCTCACCCACCACGGACTGGGAGCCCCCCTACCCCACCACCTCGGCTGACTCCACGGCCGCCCGCACTCGACCCCCCACCACAGGAGCCACCCCCGCTCCATCCCAAGCGCCCCCGGGGCCCTCCGGTCCCACGGCCCCCGGCCCGAGGGACGCCACAATGCCGTACCCCACGCCACAGGAACCCCCGCCACCGGACCCCACGGAGTCCGGCCCGGCCACCCCGCCGGAGCCGCCTCCACCACCGCCAAGCAGCCCTTAACGGCCCGGCCCGGCCGACTCTTCACGGATCTTGGTCATGATCACGTCCGGTTTGGATAAATTTGGCGCGCCAAAATCCGTGATGAGTCAGGGATACGGCCGGGCCCGCTGGCGCCGCTCACAAGTCGCGTTCGTAGACATACATCACGGGACCGTCTTCTCCCGCCCGGTTGCTGAAGCCGAGGCTCTCATACAGGTGGCGGGCGGCCAGGTCCGGCTCGTCGACACCGATGTCCATGGTGTCGGCGCCCCGGCTGCGGGCTTCGCGCATGGCCGCCTCCATGAGCGCCCGCCCCAGGCCCTGCCCCCGGCGGGCAGGAGCGACATACAGCTCTGCCAGGTAACTCTCCAGGCCAGTGTTCCAGATGGCGGCGCGGAAGCGGAGCACGGCCAGCCCGTCTGGCCCGTCCCCGGCCAGCAGGACCAGCGTGTCGCCGCCCTTTAGGAGCTGTCGTATCCGCTCTGCCAGCGCCGACGGCGCGGGCGTCGGCTCATCAAATTCCCGGTTGAAGTCGTAGAGCAACCGCCCGGCCACGGCAGCATCTTTGGGGCCCGCAAGGCGGACGACGTGGGTCATGAATCCTCCAAAAGCGGCTCCGGTCTGTGTCGCTGACTGGGCCGCCTGGAGGTCCACGTGCACGGTAGCGAGTGTCAGGTCAACATCGCACGTTACGAGCCTAACGGGCCACGCAAGGCATTATCAGAAGGCGCCGCCCCAGTCTCGCCGTGGGTGGTCCCGGGGAGCGTGCCCGCCGCCGACGCGGCGGGCTGCGTCCCGTGGAAGGACGCGGGCCGGAAAAGTGTTAGCCACCTGGGGACTCCGTAGCCATCCTGGGTGCGTGTTTCCCGTGCGCCGCTATGGAGACTGCAACCTTGACGCCCTCGCTTGCTGAGCTGCGAGCACGCCTGCCCGACCTGATGCCGCGCGACCAGCGCCGGCTGGGCCGGCGCCTGGAGAACGCCGCCGCGCTGCGCGGCGCGGCCGCGCGCGAGAGCGTTGGGCCAGGTCATCGCCGAGCTGGACGCGGCCGCGGCCCGGGTCGAGGCGCGGCGGCGCGCGGTGCCGGCGGTCTCCTACCCGCCGGAGCTGCCGGTCAGCCAGCGCAAGGACGAGATCGCCGCGGCCATCCGCGACAATCAGGTGGTCATCGTGGCGGGCGAGACCGGCTCGGGGAAGACCACGCAGCTGCCGAAGATCTGCCTCGAGCTCGGCCGCGGCGTCACCGGCCAGATCGGGCACACCCAGCCCCGGCGGATCGCGGCGCGCACGCGTGGCGGAGCGGATCGCCGAAGAGCTCGGCACCGAGGTCGGTGCGGCGGTCGGCTACAAGGTGCGGTTCACCGACAGGTCGAGCGACGACACCAACGTCAAGGTCATGACCGACGGGATCCTGCTGACCGAGATGCAGCGCGACCGGCAGCTGCTGCGCTACGACACCCTCATCATCGACGAGGCGCACGAGCGCAGCCTGAACATCGACTTCATCCTCGGCTACCTGAAGCGGCTGCTGCCCAGCCGGCCTGACCTCAAGGTCATCATCACCTCGGCCACGATCGACCCGGAGCGCTTCAGCAAGCATTTTGCCGGAGGCGAATCAGGCAAGCAGAGCGGCGGAGCCGAATCAGGCAAGCACGGCGCCAGAGGCGAATCAAACAAGCAGGGCTGGGATGCGCCGGTGATCGAGGTGTCGGGCCGCATGTACCCGGTCGAGGTCCGCTACCGCCCGCTGGCCGACCCGGACCGCCCCGGTGAGGAGCCGAAGGACCAGGCGCAGGGCATCTGCGACGCGATCGGGGAGCTGCGGGCCGAGGGACCCGGGGACATCCTGGTCTTCCTCAGCGGCGAGCGGGAGATCAGGGACACCGCCGATGCGCTGGCCGACCAGGCGGACCTGGCGGGCCTGGAGGTGCTGCCGCTGTACGCGCGGCTGTCATCGGCCGAGCAGCACCGCGTCTTCGAGCCGCATCAGCGGCCGCGCGTGGTGCTGGCCACCAACGTCGCGGAGACCTCGCTGACCGTGCCCGGCATCCGGTACGTGATCGACCCGGGCACCGCCCGGATCTCCCGCTACAGCCACCGGACCAAGGTGCAGCGGCTGCCCATCGAGCCGATCTCCCAGGCCTCGGCGAACCAGCGCAAGGGCCGGTGCGGACGGACGTCCGACGGCATCTGCATCCGGCTGTACAGCGAGGAGGATTTCCTCTCGCGGCCGGAGTTCACCGACCCGGAGATCCTGCGCACCAGCCTCGCCTCGGTCATCCTGCAGGCGGCGGCGCTCGACCTCGGCGAGGTCGCGGACTTCCCGTTCGTGGACCCGCCCGAGTCCCGCAACATCGCGGACGGCGTCCGGCTGCTGGAGGAGCTGGGCGCGATCTCGCCGGGCAAGGGCGCGCGCCGGCTGACCGGCGTCGGCCGGAAGCTGGCCCGGCTGCCGGTGGACCCGCGCCTCGGCCGGATGATCCTCGAGGCCGGGCACCAGGGATGCGTCAACGAGGTCCTGATCATCACGGCGGCGCTGTCCATCCAGGACCCGAGGGAACGGCCCGCGGACGCCCGCGAGGCCGCGGACGCGATGCATGCGCGCTTCGCCGAGCCGGGGTCGGACTTCCTCACCTTCCTCACCCTGTGGGACTACCTGCACGAACGGCAGCGCGAGCTGTCGGGCTCCGCGTTCCGCCGCATGTGCCGCCGCGAGTACCTGCACTACCTGCGGGTGCGGGAATGGCAGGACCTGCAGGGCCAGCTGCGGCAGGCGGCCAGGGATATCGGTATCGGCGCTGGCGCCGGCCGCGGCTCGCCGGAACCCGGCGGCCAGCCGCGGCGCCAGGCCGCGGCCCGCACGACAGCGCCCCGCAAGGCGCCGGGCGGCAAGGCGCCGGCCCGCACGACAGCGGGCCGGGGAACATCGGGCAATGATCCCGAGCCGGGAGCGCGGTTCCCGGCGGACGTCGCCGATCGGGTGCACATAGCGCTGCTGGCCGGCCTGCTCTCGCACCTCGGGATGAGGGACGCCGAGCAGAAGCCCGGCGGGAAGCGGCGCGGGCCGGCCGAGTTCGCCGGCGCGCGTGGCGCGCGGTTCGCGGTCTTCCCCGATTCCGTGCTGGCCAGGAAGCCGCCGCAGTGGGTGGTGGCGGCCGAGCTGGTCGAGACGTCCCGGTTGTGGGCCAGGGTGGCGGCACGCATCGAGCCCGGGTGGGCCGAGCCGCTGGCCGAGCACCTGGTCAAGCGCACCTACAGCGAGCCGCACTGGGACGCGCGGGGCGGCGCGGCGATGGCGCTGGAGAAGGTGACCCTGTACGGCCTGCCGATCGTGACGGCGCGCAAGGTCAACTATGCGCGCGTCGACCCGGCGGCGGCGCGGGACCTGTTCATCACCAGCGCCCTGGTCGAGGGCGACTGGCAGACCCACCACACGTTCTTCCACCGCAACCAGCGGCTGCTCGACGAGGCCAGGGAGCTGGAGGACAAGGCCAGGCGGCGCGGGCTCGTGGCCGACGACGCTGCCCTGTTCGACTTCTACGACCGGCGGATACCCAAGGACGTGACGTCCGCGCGGCACTTCGACACCTGGTGGAAGAAGGCGCGCGCCGAGTCCCCCGATCTGCTGACCTTCACCCCCGCCGACCTGGAGGGCCCGGCCGCCAGCCAGATCCGGCCCGCCGACTATCCCAGCCGCTGGGGCGAGCTTCCGCTGTCGTATGAGTTCGCTCCCGGCGAGCGGGACGACGGGGTGACCGTGGACATTCCGCTCGCGGAGCTCAACCAGGTCAGCGGCGAGGAACTCGGCTGGCAGGTGCCGGGCCGGCGCGAGGAGCTGGTCACCGAGCTCATCAGGTCGCTGCCCAAGGACCTGCGCCGGCTGTTCGTGCCCGCGCCGGACACGGCCCGCGCCGTGGCCGCCCGGCTGGGCGAGCCGCACGGGAGCCTGCTGGACGCGCTCGGCGCGGAGCTAGGCCGCCTCGCCGGCGTACAGATCCCGCGGGACGCGTGGGATCTGTCCCGGCTGCCCGCCCATCTGCGGGTCACGTTCCGGGTGGTGGACGCCGGCCACGAGCTGGCCAGCGGGAAGGATCTGGACGAGCTGCGCCAGCGCCTGCGGCCCCGGCTGCAGACGATGCTGAACGATGCGGCCGCCGGCCTCACCCGCACCGGGCTCCGGGACTGGACCATTGGCGCGCTGCCCAGGGTGTTCACCCGCGACCGGGTCACCGCCTACCCGGCGCTGGCCGATACCGGGGACGCGGTCGCCGTCCGGCTGTTCGAGACCGAGGCGGAGGCCAGCGCGTCCATGCTGCGGGGCACCCGCCGCCTGCTCCTGCTACAGGTGCCGTCCGGTGTGCGCTCGATAGCCGACCGGCTGTCCAACGAGCGGAAGCTGGCGATGAGCCGCAGCCCGTACCCGGGCATCGGCGCCCTGCTCGATGACTGCGCCGCGTGCGCGGCCGACCAGGTGATCGCCGACGCTGGCGGGCCGGCCTGGGACGCCGACGGCTTCGCGCGCCTGGTGGCGGCGGCGCGGGACGCCCTGCCGCTGGCCACGGCCCGGGCGGTGGACGTCGCCGCCCAGGTTCTCGAGGCGGCGCACGAGGCCGAGGTCAGGCTGCAGCGCGCCGCCACGCCGTCGCTGGCCGCGGCGCTCGCCGATGCGCGCGGCCAGTTCGCCGGGCTGGTCTACCCCCGGTTCGTCAGCGAGACGGGCCTGCGGCGGCTGCCCGACCTGGTCCGCTACCTGCGGGCGATCGGCCGGAGGCTGGACACCGCGGCGCAGGATCCGGCCCGTGACGCCGGCCGTACGGCGGTCGTGCGCGAGGTGACGGAGGCCTACCAGCGGGCCATCGAGGGCCTTCCGCCCGCCCGGCGCTCCGGCGCGGACGTCCAGTCGGTGCGCTGGATGATCGAGGAACTGCGGGTCAGCCTGTTCGCCCAGGTGCTGGGCACGTCCGGCCCGGTGTCGGATAAGAGGATCCATGCCGCGCTTGACCGGCTGGCGGACGCACGCTAACCGCCTGCCCGGGCGCGCGCACCGGGGGGGATCGGGCCGGGCGGGCTAGCCGAGGTAGCCGCGCAAGACCTGGGCGCGGCTGGGGTGACGGAGCTTGGCCAGCGTCTTCGACTCGATCTGGCGGATCCGCTCCCGGGTGACGCCGAACTCCCGGCCCACCTCTTCCAGCGTCCGCGGATGCCCGTCGGTCAGGCCGAACCGCAGCTGGATGATCTTCTGCTCCCGCCCGGAGAGGCTGTCCAGGATCTGCTCCAGCTGGTCCTGCAGCATGATGAACGCGGCGGCCTCCATCGGCACCACCGCGTCGGTGTCCTCGATGAAGTCGCCCAGATCGGAGTCTTCCTCGCCGATCGGCGCCTGGAGCGAAACCGGCTCCTGGGCGATCCGCTGGATCTCCGCCACCCGGCCGGCGGTCAGCCCCATCTCGGCGCCGATCTCGCCGGGGGTCGCCTCCCGCCCGAGGTCCTGATGGAGCTGGCGCTGCACCCGCGCCATCTTGTTGATCGTCTCCACCATGTGCACCGGGATCCGGATCGTGCGCGCCTGGTCCGCGATCGCCCGGGTGATGGCCTGCCGGATCCACCAGGTCGCATACGTGGAGAACTTGTAGCCCTTGGTGTAGTCGAACTTCTCCACCGCCCGGATCAGGCCGAGGTTCCCCTCCTGGATCAGGTCGAGGAAGCTCAGCCCACGGCCGATGTAGCGCTTGGCGATGGACACCACCAGCCGCAGGTTCGCCTCGATCAGCCGCTGTTTCGCGCGCAGCCCCTCGGCGGCGAGCAGGGCCAGCTCGGCCCGCCCGGCGTTACGGCAGGGCAGGCCGCCCGCCAGCTTCTCGTCCGCGAACAGCCCGGCCTCGATCGCCTTCGCGAGCTCGACCTCGTCTTCGGCCGTGAGCAGCGGCACCCGGCCGATCTCGCGCAGGTAGATCCGCACGAGATCGCTGGTGACCGGGCGCCGGGCCTCCTCGGCGGCCCCGGCCCCCTGGCGGCCATCGGCCTCCTCCGGCGTGGCGTCGAGGATGTCAACTCCCTCTTCGGAGAGCATCCTGGCCACGCCGTCGATTGCGTGGGCAGGGAGGTCGCTGGCATCGAGGGCAGCGGCGATATCCGCCAGTGCCACGGCCCCTTGCTCCCTGGCACGCGCGATCAGGTCCGGCATCTGGTCCCCGGACTGCCGTCCGCTGGGGAGTAGCGTGAGGGTCACGATGACAGTGTGCCCCTGGGAGCGCAGGTTACGCGCGGATTAATTTTGTCACCCTGCCGCCTGTAACGCCGATGACACATACCGCGATAGGGGACCGATACCCCGTGGTCAGAGCGCGCCTGCGGCCTTCTCCAGCAGTGCTTTCCTGCGCTGTTCCAGCGCCACCAGATCGCCGAAAGTCCGGTTATAGGTGGCCTGTCCTTCCACCGGATTGAGTCGCTGCAGCCGCGACTTGACGGTCGCGATGCTCCGGCTGACGGCGAGTTCCTCGAGCCGCGCCAGCACGGCGTCGGCGTACCGGGCGTCGGGTTCCCCGTCGGCCCGCGGCACCCGCAGCGGCTCCACCGCCAGCTGGGTCACGAAGGCGCGGGTCTTGTCCTCCGGTGCCCGCTCCCGCAGCAATGCCGCCCACTGCTGGGCGTTGCCCGCCCCCGCGGTGCCGCCGCAGGCGGCCACCAGCTCCTTGACCGTTGCGTGCCGCGGCGCGGTGAAGGCGTCCGGGCCGATGGCGTCGAACGCGGGCCCGCACAGCACCGGCCGCTGGATGGCCAGCTTGAGCGCCTCCCGTTCCACCTGGATCACCGGGTCGCCCGGGTCGTAATGGGGCTCATCGGGGACGCTGGGGGCACCGGTGCCGTGGGCCGGGCCGGGACCGTGGTCGGCCTGCCCGGCGTCCCGGTCAGTGGGCTGCCGGGGTGCCGTTCGCGCCGGGCGCGTCTGCCCGCCGCGGATGTACCGGCCGACCCGGGCGAGGACGAGTTCCTGGTCGTTCAGGCCGAGCCAGCGGTCGAGGTTGTACGCATAGACCTTGCGCAGGCCGTCGTCCTTGATCCGGGCGATGAACCGGGCCGCGGCGTCCAGCGCACCCACCCGGCCCTCAGCAGTGCCGAGATCGTAGTCGCGCAAGGCATTGCGGATCGAGAACTCGTAGAGCGGCACCCGGCTGGCGACCAGGTCGCGCACCGCCGCATCGCCGTGCTTGAGCCGGAGATCGCAGGGGTCAAGGCCGTCGGGCTGCACCGCCACGAAGGTCTGGGTGACGAACCGCTCTTCCATGTCGAACGCACGCAGGGAAGCACGCCGCCCGGCGCTGTCCCCGTCGAAGGTGAAGATGACCTCGCCCCGGAGCCAGTCGGCATCCATCAGCAGCCGACGCAGCACCTTGATGTGCCCCTCGCCGAACGAGGTGCCGCTGGTCGCCACCGCGGTCGGCACCCCGGCCAGGTGGCAGGCCATGACGTCGGTGTAGCCCTCGACGACGACCGCCTGGCGCCGCTGCGCGATCTCCCGCTTGGCCAGGTCCGCCCCGTACAGCACCGAGCTCTTCTTGAACAGCGGGGTCTCGGGCGTGTTCAGGTATTTCGCGCCGTCATCGTCGACTGCGAGCTTGCGCGCCCCGAACGCGATCACGTCCCCCGTCAGGTCCCTGATCGGCCACATCAGGCGGCCGCGGAACCGGTCCACCGGCCCGCGCCTGCCCTGGCTGGCGAGCCCCCCGGCCATCAGCTCGGCGTCGGTGAACCCGCGGCCGCGCAGGTGGCGGGTGAGGGCCTCCCACTCGGGAGGCGAGTACCCGACGCCGAACCGCTCGGCGTCGGCCAGCTCGAACCCCCGCTCGGACAGGAACTCGCGCGCCGGGCGGGCGGTCAGCGTGTGCAACCGTTCGGCATAAAATTCCGCCGCCGCCTTGTGGGCCTCCAGCAGCCTGCGGCGCTGGCTCTGCTCCTGGCCCGGGACGTGACCCCCCTGCTCGTAGCGGAGCTCGATGCCGGCCCGGGCCGATAGCCGCTCGACCGCCTCCGGGAACGAGAGGTTGTCGATCTTCTCCACGAACTTGATGACGTCCCCGCCGTCCGCGCAGGAGAAGCAGTACCACAGGCCACGGGCCGGGGTGACGTTGAAGGACGGCGTCTTCTCGTCGTGGAACGGGCACAGGCCCTTGAGCGAGCCGCCGCCCGCGTTGCGGAGCTGAAGGTACTCGCCGACGACCTCGTCGATGGGTGAGCGCTCGCGGACCACCGCAATGTCCTCGTCGCGGATCCGCCCTGCCACTCGCGCCTCCGCCGCCTGAACCAGCTCTCCCCGTCCCGGCGAGTCTAGTCCTGGCCACCGCCAGTCTTGCCCGGTTCGGCGCGGCGTGTTGATACCGTCGCGGCGTGCGGGACCTGCTGGTGCTGTGGGACGTGGATTACACGCTGCTCGACGCGGGCGGAAGCGGCCGGGCGGTCTACCGCTCGGTCTTCCGTGACCTGTTCGGCCACGACCCGGATCAGGTGGCGCCGATGGGCGGGCGCACCGAACGGGCGATCATCGCCGACACCCTGGCCATGGCCGGGATCAATGACCCGGCCCGGCACGTGGACGCGTTCATCGCGGAACTGACCCGGCGGGCACCGGACCTGCAGGCCACCATCGCGGCCCGCGGGCACGCCCTGCCCGGCGCGGCGGCGGCGCTGGCGGCCGTGGCCGCCCTGGGCCCGGCGGTGGTGCAGTCGGTGCTGACCGGCAACGTGCCCGCCATGGCCCGGGCCAAACTCGCGGCGGTCGGGCTCGACGCCCACCTCGACCTGGACGTCGGCGCGTACGGCGACCATCACGAGATCCGGGCGGAGCTGGTCCACCTGGCCCGCGCCCGGGCGTGCGCCGCCTACGGCAGGGAGTTCGGCGGCCAGGCGACGGTGCTGGTCGGCGACACCCCGCTGGACGTGGAGGCCGCGCTCGCCACCGGGGCGCGGGCGGTCGGCGTCGCCACCGGCGGCCCGGCCGCCGCCGAGCTGGCGGCCGCCGGGGCCGACGTGGTGCTGCCCGACCTCACCGATACCGCCGCCGCCGTCGCGGCCATCACCGGCGCGGCCGCGCCTTCCCGGTGACCGGGGCTCACACCTCGGCGATCGCGATGCCGGGGTCGGTGAGCGGGCCGGGTCCACCTTCTTCCCGGACCGGATCAGCGCCTGGATGTCGTCGCTGACGTCCCAGACGTTGACGTTCATCCCGGCCACCACCGCGCCGCCGGCCAGCCAGAACGCGATGAACTCCCGGCCGGGCCGGTCGCCCCGGTACAGCACCTGGTCGTAGGTGCCCGGCTCGGGCAGGCCCGCCGTCTCCATGCCGAGGTCGTACTGGTCGCTGAAGAAGTACGGCACCGGGTCGTAGGCCACGTCCTGGCCGAGCATCGACCGGGCCGCGGCCGGGCCGGAGTTGAGCGCGTTGGCCCAGTGCTCGACCCGCACCCGGCGGCCGAGCAGCGGATGGTAGGAGTTGGCCAGGTCACCGGCGGCGTAGATGCCCGGGCCGGAGGTGCGCAGCGCCGCGTCGGCCACCACCCCGTTGTCGATCTCCAGGCCGGCGTCGGCGGCCAGGCCGGTGTTGGGCACGGCGCCGATCCCGACCACCACGATGTCCGCGGGCACCGCCGCCCCCGAGGAGGTGATCACCTCCTCGACGCGGCCGCCCGCGCCGCGCAGTTCGCTCACCGACTCCCCGAACCGGAACTGCACGCCGTGCTCGCGGTGCAGCTCGGCGAACATCTCGCCCAGCTCGGTGCCGATCGCGCGGTTCAGCGCGGTCGGCTCCGGCTCGATCACCGTCACCTCGCAGCCGGCCTCGCGGGCCGCCGCCGTCGTCTCCAGGCCGATCCAGCCCGCGCCCACGGTGACCACCCGCCCGCCGCCGCGGAAGGCGGCCGCGAGCCGCTCGGAGTCGCCGACGGCCCGCAGGTACAGCACGCCGTCCCGGCCGGCGCCGGGTATGGTCAGCCGGCGCGGCGACGCGCCGGTGGCCAGCAGGAGCCGGTCGTATCCGATGCTCTCCCCGTCCGCGGTGGTGACCGTCCGGCCGGCCGGATCCACCGCGGTGACCGTCACGCCGAGCCGCAGGTCCACGTCGTGCCCGGCGTACCAGCCCTCCTCGTGCACGTAGATCACGGACTTGTCTTCCTTGCCGAGCAGGTAGCCCTTGGACAGCGGGGGCCGCTCATAGGGCCGCTCCGTCTCGCTGCCGAGCAGGATCACCCGGCCGCCGAACCCTTCCTCGCGGAGGGTTTCGGCCGCCTTCGCGCCGCACAGGCTCGCGCCGACGATCAGGTAGGTGGGGTCAGTGGGCATCGGATGGTCCTCCCTTGATCGCTGCGGCCGGTTCCCGGCACAGGCGGCGGTGCCAGGCGATAGCGGAAGTATCGGTGAGCGACGCCACCTGGTCGACCACGACGCGCAGGCGCCGCGGGTCAGATCCTGCCACGTCATAGGCCGGGCGCAGCGCGGGGTCCAGCGTTTCCGGGGCGCCCGCGCGAATGGCCTCCGCCAGCTCGGCGATCAGCTCCCGCTCCCGGGCCTGCACCTGCGCCGCGCCCTCACGGCTCATCACGTAGTGCGCGGCGACGCCCTTGAGGAGCGCGCACTCCAGCCGCTGCCGCCGGGGCACGGCCAGGCCGGCGTCGTAGCGGGTGAGCTGCCCGGCCCGCCCGGCGCCCGCGCTGGCCGCCAGCGTCGCCTCCTGCGCCGCGCGGCAGAACCGCCCGATCAGCTCGCTGGTCAGGTGCTTCAACGCCGCCAGGCTGGCCGGGCCGCCGTCGAAGCGCTCCGGCCAGCAGGGCAGGCCCAGCAGGTCATCGAGCACCTCGCTCAGCTCGGCCACGTCGGCCGAGCCCGGCGGGCAGTAGTAGGTGGCGGTCATGCCCGCCACCGCCTCCTGCTGGGACCGGTCATGCAGCCCGGCCAGGGTGATGTGGCCGGCGTACAGGCCGTCCTCCAGGTCGTGCACTGAATACGCGACGTCGTCGGCCCAGTCCATGACCTGTGCCTCCAGGCAGGTGCGCCCCGGCGGCGCCCCGTCCCGGATCCAGGCGAACACCTCGCCGTCGTCGGCGTAGTAGCCGAACTTCTGCGGGGCGGGCGGTGCCTCCTCCCCCGGCAGGCCGGGCGGGGGGAACTGGGTGGCCGCCGCGCCGTCCGGCCGGGGCGCCGTGCCGGGACCGGCCGGCCAGGGGTACTTGATCGTCGCGTCCAGCGTGGCGCGGGCCAGGTTGAGGCCGGCCCCGGGGACCTTGGCCTCCAGCCTGGTCAGCAGCCGCAGGCTCTGCGCGTTCCCCTCGAACCCGCCGCATCCGGCCGCCAGGTCGGCGAGGACGATCTCCCCGTTGTGGCCGAACGGTGGGTGCCCCAGGTCGTGGGCCAGGCACGCGGCGTCCACCAGGTCGGGATCACAGCCGAGGGTCTCGCCCAGCTCCCGCCCGATCTGCGCGCACTCCAGCGAGTGGGTGAGCCTGGTGCGCGGGAAGTCGCCCGCCCCCACTTCGACAACCTGCGTCTTGGCGGCCAGGCGCCGCAGCGCGGAGGAGTGCAGTACCCGGGCCCGGTCCCGCACGAACGGCCCCCGCTGGTAGGCCTGCGCCCGCTTCGGCGGCTCGGCCACCCAGCGGGCGGTCGCGTGGGAGTCGTAGCCCGGGTGCCCCCTCACCTGCTGTCGCTGCCCCCGGCGTTCTCGAGCACCACGGCCCGGCCCGCCTCGAGCCGGGCGACCGGCACCCGGAACGGCGAGCAGGACACGTAGTTCAGCCCCACCTGGTGGAAGAAGTGGACCGAGTCGGGGTCGCCGCCGTGCTCGCCGCACACGCCGAGCTCCAGGTCGGGGCGGGTCGCCCGGCCCTCTTCGCTGGCGATGCGCACCATCCGGCCGACGCCCTCGGTGTCGATCGTCTCGAACGGGGAGACGCCGAAGATGCCCAGCTCGATGTAGCGGCTGAAGAACGCGCCCTCGACGTCGTCCCGGGAGAAGCCCCAGCCCATCTGGGTCAGGTCGTTGGTGCCGAAGGAGAAGAACTCGGCCGACTTGGCGATCTCGCCGGCGATCATCGCCGCCCGCGGCACCTCGATCATCGTCCCGATCATGGTGTGCACGTGGGTGCCGGTCTCCTCCTCGACCTCGGCCAGCACCTTCGCCGTCCACTCCCGGGCGATCTCCATCTCCTGCACCGACGCGGTCAGCGGGATCATGACCTCCGGCCTCGGGTCCTTGCCCGCCTTCTTCAGCTCGGCCGCGGCGTGCGCGATCGCGCGGACCTGCATGTCCAGCAGCCCGGGGATGACCAGGACGAGCCGGACGCCGCGCAGGCCGAGCATGGGGTTCTGCTCGTGCAGGCGGCGTACCGCGTCGAGCAGCTTGCGGTCCTTGTCGGTGGCCTCGTCGCCCTCCAGGGCCAGCTTGACCGACAGGTCGGTGAGGTCGGGCAGGAACTCGTGCAGCGGCGGGTCGATCAGCCGGATGGTCACCGGCAGGCCGTCC
This sequence comes from uncultured Actinomycetes bacterium, assembly GCA_963835425.1. Classification (GTDB taxonomy): domain Bacteria; phylum Actinomycetota; class Actinomycetes; order Streptosporangiales; family Streptosporangiaceae; genus UBA9676. Next base: position 134,556 of record CAWIGE010000001.1, read on the forward strand.
ATCGCGTCGAGGATCTCCACGAAGTCGCCGCGCTGCAGCGGCTCGAGCGCGTCCAGCGCAGCCTGCCGGCCCGCCTCGTCCTCGGCCAGGATGAGCCGCTCGACGAGCTGGCGGCGCTCGCCGAGGAACATGTGCTCGGTGCGGACCAGGCCGACCCCGGCGGCGCCGAACCGGCGGGCCCGCGCGCAGTCCTCGCCGGTGTCCGCGTTGGCGTGCACCCCGAGGCGGCGCCGCTCGTCGGCGTGCCTCATGATCCGGTCAACCGCCTTGACCAGGTCGTCCGCGTCCGCGGTGAGCCCGTTCTCGAAGTACTCCACGACGGGCGAGTCGGCGACCGGGACCTCGCCGAGGTACACGGCGCCGCTGGTGCCGTCGATGGAGATCACGTCGCCCTCGCTGACGGTCACGCCGCCGGGCGCGGTGAACCGGCCGGCCCGGGTGTCCACCTCGAGTTCGTCGGCGCCGCAGACGCAGGTCTTGCCCATGCCGCGGGCCACCACGGCGGCGTGGCTGGTCTTGCCGCCGCGGCTGGTCAGGATGCCCCGGGCGGCGATCATGCCGTGCAGGTCGTCCGGGTTGGTCTCGCGGCGGACCAGGATGACGGCCTCGCCCGCGTCCGCCCGCTCGACGGCCTTCGCGGAGTCGAACACCGCCTTGCCGACCGCGGCGCCCGGGGAGGCGCTGACCGCGGTGGTGATCTTCTTCGGCTCCTGGCTGAGGTCGAACCGGGGGAACATCAGCTGGGCGAGCTGGTCGCCGGTGACCCGGGTGACCGCCTCGTCCATGTCGATGAGGCCCTGGTCCACGAGCTGGGTGGCGATCCGGAACGCGGCCCCGGCGGTGCGCTTGCCCACCCGGGTCTGCAGCATCCAGAGCTTGCCGCGCTCGATGGTGAACTCGATGTCGCACAGGTCCCGGTAGTGGTTCTCCAGGGTCTGCATGATGTCCATCAGCTGCGCGTAGGAGGCGGGGTCGATCTGCTCCAGGTCCTGCAGCGGGACGGTGTTGCGGATGCCGGCGACCACGTCCTCGCCCTGCGCGTTCTGCAGGTAGTCGCCGTAGACGCCCTGCTGCCCGGAGCCGGGGTCGCGGGTGAACGCGACGCCGGTGCCGGAGTCCATGCCCAGGTTGCCGAAGACCATCGCCACGATGTTCACCGCGGTGCCGAGGTCGGCCGGGATCCGCTCCTGGCGCCGGTACAGGATCGCCCGGTCGGCGTTCCACGAGCGGAACACGGCGAGCACCGCGAGGTCCATCTGCTCCCGCGGGTCCTGCGGGAACTCACGGCCCGCGTGCACCTGCACGAGTTCCTTGAAGGTCTCCACGATCCCGTGCAGGTCGCCCGCGTCGAGGTCGAGATCGTTCTTCGTGCCCTTGGCCCGCTTCGCCTCGTCGATCGCGTGCTCGAACGCCTCGCCATCGATGCCGAGCACGGTCTTGCCGAACATCTGGATCAGGCGGCGGTAGGAGTCCCAGGCGAACCGCTCGCTGCCCGACTGCTTGGCCAGGCCGCCCACCGACTCGTCGGACAGGCCGATGTTCAGCACCGTCTCCATCATGCCGGGCATGGAGAACTTGGCCCCCGACCTGACGCTGACCAGCAGCGGGTCCGCGGGGTCGCCGAGCTGCCGGCCCATCTTCTCTTCCAGCTGCCGCAGGTGCTCGCTGACCTCGTCGGCGAGCCCGCCGGGAACGGCGCCCTCGCGCAGGTACTCGCGGCAGGCCTCGGTGGTGATGATGAAGCCGGGCGGCACCGGCAGGCCCAGGTTGGTCATCTCCGCCAGATTCGCGCCCTTGCCACCGAGTAGGTCCTTCAGGTCCTTGTTTCCCTCGGTGAAGTCGTAGACGAGCTTCGCCACTGCACGCTCTCCTTGTGCCTGCCCCGCCCGCGCGCGTCCGCGGAAGAGAGGGCGGTATGTCGATGAGTACGGGCCGTCTCGGCCCCGATAATTGACTCTACCGAGAGTGGGCGGCTGTATGCCCCTGGGCGGCCATTCTTGAACCGGATGCCCGCCCGCACGGGCCGGATTCGCCAGGCAAAGCAGCGGGAGGACGCGCCGCGCGTCTAAGAACCATGGAATCCGACACCCGGAGGCCCACCGCCCTAGTGCGGGCGGGGCGGGCGACCCGGCCACCCGAGCCGGACCCGGCCGCCGCGGAGGCGGCGGTGACGGCGATCTACCAGGCCCATGCGCTCGGGCTGATCCGGCTGGCCCACATCATGCTCGGCGACCGGCCCAGCGCCGAGGACGTGGTCCAGGAGGCGTTCTGCGGGCTGTACCGGCGCTGGTCCCACCTGTCCGACACCGGGAGCGCGCTGCAATACCTCCGGACTTCCGTGCTTAACGGCTGCCGCTCGGTGCTTCGCCGCCGGACAGGGCAGCGGGCCCAGCCGGGCGACGGCCGGCCCGCCGCCTCGGCGGAGGCCGCCGTCATCAGCGGCGAGGACCGCCGCGAGGTGATGCGGGCGCTGCGGCGGCTGCCCGCCCGGCAGCGCGAGGCGCTGGTGCTCCGGTACTACCTCGACCTCTCGCCGGAGGAGATCGCCACCGTCATGGGGATCGGCCCCAGCAGCGTCAGGTCGGCCACGCCACCGGGCGCTCTCGTCCCTCGGCCGCATGCTCAAGGAGCACTCATGAACACGGTTGAAGACAGGCTCCGGGCGGCCCTGCGTGAGACCGCCGGCGAGGTCGGCCCGCAGTCGTGCCGCCGCTGCGCCTGCACGGCGCCCGCCGCCGGGGCGTGGCCGGTCCCGCGGCCCGCCGCCGCTGGGCGGCCTGGCTGGCGCCGCTGGCCGCCGCGGCCTCGGTGGCCGCCGTGGTCGCCGCCTCGCTGGCCATCTCCACCGCGCTTCCATGGCGGGCACCGGGCCGCCCGCGGCCCGGCCAGCCCGTTCGCCGGCGTCCCGCCGTATTACGTCGCCCTGGCCGTCAGGAAACCGAACCTCAAGCCGTCCATCGCCCAACGGCAATTTGCCCAGATCCGGGCGACCGCGACCGGCGCGGTGCTGGCCGTGGTCACCCCGCCCAAGCCCTACGGCACGTTCAGCGCGGTCGCCGCCGGCGACGGCCGCACCTTCGTCCTCGCCGCGAACAAGTGGAAGGTGGTGCGGGCGAACGGGGGAACGTTCGCCGAGGCCACCGCGACGAGGTTTTTCCTGCTCCGCCTCGCCGCGGACGGGCACCCCGGGCAGCTGACGCCGCTGCCCATCCCGGCCATGCCGCCGGGGGCGGAGATATCGGGATTCGCGCTCACCCGGGACGGCACCAAGCTGGCCGTGGCCCTGCGTGGCGGCGTCAATGGCGGGCCGGGCCCGGAGATCCAGGTGTTCAGCCTCGCCACCGGCGCCAAGCGGGTCTGGACGTGGCCGGGCGGCGGGCCGATCACCAACAACGCCGGGGGCAACGGTCAGGTGCTCTCCTGGACCGCTGACGGGCGCATGCTGGCGTTCCAGCAGTGGGTGGGGGCAACAGCATCGACGTCCGCCTGCTGGACGCCACCACCCCGGGTGGAAGTCTCCAGGCCGACAGCCGACTGGCCGTGCAGTGGAAGGACGACGCGGGGAGCTTTCACTTCGTGCACGGGAAGGCCAGCAACATCATCGAAGGCTTCAGCGCCATCATCACCGGCGACGGCACGAAGATCGTCGCCGCCACCGTGTCGGAGACCAAGCACCCGCTGAACAGCGAACTCGCCTTCACCGAGTTCTCCACCACTACCGGGAAGGTCGTGAAGGTCCTGGGCCGGTGGCCGATCCCCGGGCTGTACCCAGGGCAGATCCAGGACGTGCTGTGGACGAACTCCTCGGGCAGCACGCTGATCGTGCTGGCTCACGTGCCGGGACCGCCGACGAAGGACCCGCGCAGCACCAACTCGGCGGCATACAGCATCGAGTTCGGTGTGCAGCGAGGGGACCAGTTCACCCCGCTGCCGAAAGCGCCGCGCCCTGGGGCTTCAGCCCCTGGCCCGCGTGGTAGATGCCCCGGGCGGCGTGCAGCGGTCGGCCGGCTAACCGCCTTGCCTGACGTGCACGCCCACCCAGGCCCCGGGACATGGGCAAGACTGGTCCCGGAGGCAACTGTGGACAAGAGCGTGATCGGGGTGCTGCACCCCGGGGAGATGGGCGCCGCCGTCGGTGGCTGCCTGAGCCAGCGTGGGCTCACGGTGCTGTGGGCGTCGGCCGGGCGCAGCCCGGCCACCGCGGACCGGGCGGCGGCCGCGGGGATGCGCGACGTGGGCTACGGCCGGCGAGATAGCCGGGCAGGCTGATGTCATCCTGTCGGTCTGCCCGCCGCACGCGGCGCTGGAGGTGGCCCGCTCCGTGGCCGGTTTCCGGGGGATCTACGTGGACGCGAACGCCGTGTCGCCGGCCACCACGCGCGAGGTCGCCGAGGTGGTGACGGCCGGCGGGGCCCGCTATGTGGACGGCGGGATCATCGGCGCCCCGCCGCGCTCCCCCGGGGACAGCCGCCTGTACCTGTCCGGCCTGTGGGCCGAGGAGATCAGCAAGCTGTTCGCCGGCACGCCCCTCGATGCCCAGGTGATCGGCGACGAAATCGGCCAGGCATCGGCCGTCAAGATGGCGTACGCCGCGTGGACCAAGGGCACCGCCGCCCTGATCCTCGCCATCCGTGCCCTGGCCCGCGCCGAGGGCGTCGAGCAGACCCTTGTGGCCGAGTGGCAGCTCTCCCAGCCCGCCCTGACCGCCCGCCCCCACGCGGCAGCGCGGTCAGCGCTGCAGAAGGGCTGGCGCTGGGTCGCCGAAATGGAGGAGATCGCCGCCACCATGTCCGCCGCCGGCCTCCCGCCCGGCTTCCACGAAGCCGCCGCCGCCATCTACGACCGCGTGCCGCACGCGGCGGCCTCCGCACCCACCAGCGAGCCCTCGCTCACCACAGTGATCAACGCGCTCCTGGCCGAGCGTTCCACGACAGGCGATGCAAGCTAGCCCCAGCACCGGACCGTGTCGGCTTCAGCCGACCCCGTCAGCCGCTCCGACAGGTAGGACTCTCGAGCGCATCGATCCCCACCCGGTCCTGGTGCATCGAGTCGCGCTCGCGGACGGTCACCGCCTGGTCGTTCAGCGTCTCGAAGTCCACGGTGACGCAGTACGGGGTTCCGATCTCGTCCTGGCGGCGGTAGCGGCGGCCGATCGCGCTCGCGTCGTCGAAGTCGGTGTTCCACCGCTTGCGCAGCTGGGCAGCCAGGTCGCGGGCCTTGGGCGACAGGTCGGCGTTGCGGGACAGCGGCAGCACCGCGGCCTTCACCGGGGCGATCCGGTGGTCCAGCCGCAGCACGGTCCGCTTCTCCAGCTTGCCCTTGGCGTCCGGCGCCTCATCCTCGGCGTAGCCGTCCATCAGGAACACCAGCATGGACCGGTCGACCCCGGCCGCCGGCTCGACCACGTAGGGGACGTACCGCTCGCCGGTGTCGGCTTCCAGGTAGGACATGTCCTGCCCGGAGGCGCGGGCGTGGGTGCTCAGATCGAAGTCGGTCCGGTTGGCGATCCCCTCGAGCTCTCCCCATTCCGAGCCGGGGAAGCCGTACCGGTACTCGATGTCCACGGTCCGCTTGGAGTAATGGGAGCGCTTATCCGCCGGGTGCTCAAACAGGCGCAGGTTGTCCTTGCCCACCCCCAGGTCGGCGTACCAGCCGAACCTGGTGGTGATCCAGTACTCGTGCCACTCCTCGTCGGTGCCGGGCTTGACGAAGAACTCCATCTCCATCTGCTCGAACTCGCGGGTGCGGAAGATGAAGTTGCCCGGCGTGATCTCGTTGCGGAACGACTTGCCGATCTGCCCGATCCCGAACGGGATCTTCTTCCGCGAGGTCTGCAGCACGTTCCGGTAGTTGATGAAGATGCCCTGCGCGGTCTCAGGGCGTAGGTAGGCCAGACCGTTTTCATCCTCGGTGGCGCCGAGGTACGTGCGCAGCAGCCCGTTGAACATCCGCGGCTCGGTGAACGCGCCCCGGGTGCCGCAGTGCGGGCAGGTGATCTGGGCCAGACCCTCGGCCGGCGGGTGGCCGTGCCTCTCCTCGTAGGCCTCGATCAGATGGTCGGCCCGGAAGCGCTTGTGGCAGGACTGGCACTCGGTCAGCGGGTCCACGAACTCGGTCACGTGGCCGCTGGCCTCCCAGACCTCCCGGGCCAGGATGACGCTGGAGTCGAGCCCGACGACGTCGTCGCGCTCCTGCACCATCGACTTCCACCACTGCCGCTTGATGTTGTTCTTCATCTCAACGCCGAGCGGGCCGTAGTCCCAGGAGGCGCGCAGCCCACCGTAGATCTCGCTGGAGGGGTAGACCAGGCCGCGGCGCTTGGAGAGGCTGACGATCGTATCGAGGCGGTCGGTGCTGTTTGCCATCGTAGAACTCCATCCGGCTGGCGGTCGGCGGGCGTGTGTGAGCCTCAGGAATGAGGGCGCGTGCGCCAAGCTTAGCCGCGGCCCGGGTATGCCGGGGCCCGGTGAATGCCCTGCGCGCCAGTGATCGCCGGGGTGGAAGCGGCCGTATATTTGGTTCACAAAATGTGACGGCCCGGGAAAGCCTCCGGGCCACGGGAAGGAAGCCCGAATGCCGAAGCGCCGCCAGACACGGGCCGACGGGCGGCCACGATCCGGTGGGCAGCGCCCACGCGGGACCAGCGCCGCCGCCCCGGGGGGCCCAGCCGGCGGCCGCCCCGCTGTGGCCGACCGCCCCAGCACACCGGGCGCCTCTGAGACGCGGCGGGCCGTGGAGCGCTTCAGCGCCCGGCCGCTGGTTTTCCTGACCCAGCTGCCCCGGTGGGTCCTGCTGCTGGTCGTGCTGGGGCTGCTGGTATCGGGGTTCGCGGTGCCGGGCCTGATCGGGGCGGTTTGCCTGCTGCTGGTGGGCATCCTGCTGGGCTGGCTCGCCTACCTGTCGTGGCCCAGCATCAACACCTCGGGACGGGCGGGGCGCATCGTCGCGCTCGCCTGCATGGTGGTGATCGTCGTCTGGCAGGCCAGGCGCTGATGGCCGACCGCTCGTGACGGCCAGGCCGGGCGGTGCGCCTCAGGCGGGCAGCGGGTTCGGCTTGGCGCCCCCGTACCGGCGGTCCCGGCTGGCGTAGATCTCGCAGGCGTGCCACAGGTGACGGCGGTCGAAATCGGGAAACAGCGTGTCGAGGAAGACGAACTCCGCGTAGGCCGACTGCCAGATCAGGAAGTTGGAGGTCCGCTGCTCCCCCGATGACCGGACGAACAGGTCCACGTCCGGGATTCCGGGCTCGTCCAGGTACCGGGCGAACACCTTCTCGTTGATCTCGCCGGGCTTGAGCCGCCCGGCCGCCACGTCCGCCGCGATCGCCGCCGCGGCGTCGGCGATCTCGGCCCGCCCGCCGTAGTTCACGCAGAACTGGAGCGTCAGCACCGAGTTGCCCGCCGTCATCCGTTCCGCGTCCTCAAGCTCGGAGATCACGCTGCGCCACAGCCGGGGACGGCGCCCGGCCCAGCGGACCCGCACCCCCATCTCGTTCAGCTGGTCGCGGCGGCGCCGGATCACGTCGCGGTTGAACCCCATGAGGAACCGCACCTCCTCCGGCGACCGCCGCCAGTTCTCGGTGGAGAAGGCATAGGCGGACAGGTACGGGATGCCCAGCTCGATCGCGCCCATGATCACGTCGAAGAGCGAGTGCTCGCCCCGCTTGTGGCCCTCGGTCCTGGGCAGGCCGCGCTCCTTGGCCCAGCGGCCGTTGCCGTCCATGACCAGGGCGACGTGGCGGGGCAGGAGTTCGGGCGGGATGGCGGGGGGCCGCGCCCCGCCGGCGTGGGGCTCGGGCGGGCGCACGGGACCGCTCACGGTGGCTCCTCGGCGCGTCTCAGGCATGTTCCACGTGTCGCAGCGAGCGGATCGAATGCTCCAGGTGCCACTGCAGGTACGCGGCGACCAGACCGCTGCACTCTACTTGGTGCCGTCGCTCGGCCGCGTCGGCGTGCGCCCAGTCCCCGCGCAGCAGCGCGCTCATCAGGGCGATCGTGTGGACGGACGGCGTCGCCGCCCCGGGCGGCCGGCAGGACCGGCAGGTCAGGCCGCCTGCCGCGATCGCGAAGGCGCGTGACCCGCCGCCGTTCCCGCCCGCCCCGCCCGTGCCGTCGGCGGCCGGGTCGGCCGCCCCGCACAGGGCGCACTCGGCCAGGGCGGGTGCGTAGCCGGCCACCGCGAGCGAGCGGAGCAGGAAGGCGTCGAGCACCAGCCGCGGGTCGTGTGCCCCCTCCCCCAGCGCCCGCAGCCCGCCGACCAGCAGCAGGAACTGGCGCAGCGCGGGCTCCTTCTCGAGCGGGGTGAACCGCTCGGCGGTCTCCAGCATCGCCGTCCCGCTGGTGTAGCGGGGGTAGTCGGCCGCCAGCGGCTCGCCGTAGGCCCGCACCGTCTCCGCCTGGGTGACGTAGTCCAGCGAGCGGCCGGTGTGGAGCTGGAGGTCCACGTGGGTGAACGGCTCCAGCCGGGCGCCGAACCGCGACTTCGTCCGGCGCACGCCCTTGCCCACGGCCCGGATGCGCCCGGTGCGCCGGGTAAGGATGGTGACGATGTGGTCGGCCTCACCCAGGTCCTGGGTGCGCAGCACGATCCCGTCGTCGCGGTACTGCCCCACCCCGCTATTGTCGCGCACCCCGGCGACGGTCACGCCGGGGCGCGCGACGCCAGCACCACTTCTCGTGGGTGTGGCGCTGGCCGCTTATCGTGGCGGATGCGCTGGCCCTACCGTCCCCGGGCGCGGTTGACCGCCGACAGCACCGCCCGCAGCGACGCGGTCACGGTGTTGGTGTCGACGCCGACGCCCCACAGGGCGCGGCCGCCGACCTCGCACTCGACGTACGCGGCCGCCTGGGCGTCGCTGCCCGCGGACAGCGCGTGCTCGGTGTAGTCGAGCACCCGCACCTCGATCCCGAGCGAGCCCAGCGCGTCACAGAACGCGGAGATCGGCCCGTTGCCCACGCCCTCGATCTGGCGCGCCCGCGCCGTCCACGCTGACCTCGGCGCGTCAGCGCGTCCTTGGCATCCACGGCCGACGACGTGCGGTGAGCCTGCAGCGCGACCGCCCCGGCGGACAGGTACTCGGCCGCGAACGCCTCCCACATCTGCGCCGGGGTGACCTCCCCGCCCTCGGCGTCGGTACGGGCCTGGACCACCCGGGAGAACTCGATCTGCAGCCGCCGCGGCAGGTCCAGCTGGTGCTCGGCCTTCATGATGTAGGCCACGCCGCCCTTGCCGGACTGGGAGTTGACCCGGATCACGGCCTCGTAGGTGCGGCCGACGTCGCGCGGGTCGATCGGCAGGTACGGGAACGGCCCACGCGAACTCGGCGACGTCCGCGCCGGCGGCCGCCGCGGCGGCCTCGAAGGCCTCGAAGCCCTTCTTGATCGCGTCCTGGTGCGACCCGGAGAACGCGGTGTAGACCAGCTCGCCCGCGTAGGGGTGGCGTGGGTGCACCGGCAGCTGGTTGCAGTACTCGACGGTGCGCCGGATCTCGTCGATGTCCGAGAAGTCGATCATCGGATCGATGCCCTGGCTGAACAGGTTCATCCCCAGGGTGACCAGGCACACGTTGCCGGTCCGCTCGCCGTTGCCGAACAGGCAGCCCTCCACCCGGTCGGCGCCGGCCAGCACGGCCAGCTCGGCGTCGGCGACCGCGGTGCCGCGGTCGTTGTGGGTGTGCACCGACAGGCAGACGTGCTCGCGCCGGGACAGGCTCCGGCTCATCCACTCGATCTGGTCGGCGTAGACGTTCGGCGTGGACCGCTCGACGGTGCATGGCAGGTTGATGATGATCTCCCGGCCCGGGCCCGGCTGCCAGACGTCCATCACCGCCCCGCAGATCTCGGCCGCGAAGTCCAGCTCGGTGTCCATGAAGATCTCCGGCGAGTACTCGTAGCCGAAGTCGCAGCCGGCCAGGTACTCCTCGGCGTACTTCATGACCGACGTGCGTGCCCTCGACGGCCATGGCCTTGCACTCGTCCCGGTCGACCCCGAACACCACCCGCCGGAACAGCGGCGCGGTCGCGTTGTACAGGTGCACGGTGGCCCGCGGGGCCCCGGCCAGCGACTGGACGGTCCGCTCGATCAGCTCGTCCCGCGCCTGGGTGAGCACCGAGATCTGCACGTCGCCGGGGATGCGGTCCCCCTCGATGAGGGCCGCGGACGAAGTCAAAGTCGGCCTGGCTGGCGGACGGGAAGCCGACCTCGATCTCCTTGTAGCCCATCCGCACCAGCAGGTCGAACATGGTGCGCTTGCGGGACGGGCTCATCGGGTCGATCAGCGCCTGGTTGCCGTCCCGCAGGTCGGTGGACAGCCAGCGGGGCGCCGCGGTGATGGTCTTGCCGGGCCAGGTCCGGTCGGGCAGGTCGACGGGCGGGAACGGGGTGTAGCGATGGCAGGGCATGCCGCTGGGCTGCTGATGTACGGGCTGGTGCGCGGATGGCATCGGGGAAGTCGCTCCCTCGCGGATCGGGCGGGGGCCAGCGGTCGCACCAAGACGCCGCGGCGAGGGAGCCGGCCGTTATGGGGCCCCGCCGCGGCCACTAAGCAGGAGCAGTCCGCGAAGCATCGTTGCCGACACTACCAGACGTCACCGCGCGCAACGCGACGTGCCCGCCCCGCACCGCCCGTGACACCAGCGCCGGGCTGGCCATGACATCTGTCATCCCGGGATCGGGATGCGCGTGACAGGCCGCGCCGGCGGACCGCGCCTAGCGTGGGAGCATGATCACAAATCACTCACGGGACGGCGCGCTTCCTGGTGATGCTCATCGCGTTCCCGGTGGCCCTGTACCTGATCTACGGGACCCAGAAGGGCGTCGCGCAGAACCTCACCATCGGCACCCTGTTCCTGGTCGCCATGGCCGTGTACTCGGGCATGGGCTCGGCGATGTTCGCCACCGGCCCCCAGCTGGCCCGGGAACGGCAGAGCGGCTGGATGCGCCAGCTGCGGGTGGCGCCCATCTCCACCCCCGCCTGGTTCACCGTCAAGCTCGCCCAGGGCATCCTCATGATCATCCCCGGGCTGGCCGTCCTGGTCATCGTCGCGCTCGCCATCGGCCACGTGCACCTGACCGCCGCCCACCTGGCGCTCCTGGTGGGGGTGCTGCTCGCGGGCGCCATTCCGTTCTGCCTGCTGGGGATGGTAATCGGGCTGATGTTCGACGGGCAGACCGCCCAGATCGCCCAGATGATCACCCTGATCGCGCTGGCGTTCCTCGGCGGGATCTTCATCTCGTGGAACAGCCTGCCCAGCGGTGCGCAGTTCGTCGGCAAGATGCTGCCCAGCTACCACCTGGCGCGGCTCGGCTGGGATTCCGTGGGCGGCTTCGCGCTGCACGCCAGCGACGCCATCGTCTTGGCGGCCTGGGCCATCGGGCTGGCCGCAATCGCCATCCTGCGCTGGCGGCGGGAGGCCAGCGCCACCGCCTGAGACCGGCATGCGTGGAGGCATGATGGGTTGTATGACCGCCGACTACACCGATCCGCCGACGGGCGACGACCTGGACCGCAGGGTGGACGGCATGCTGCGGGTCCGGCGCGTGGTGATCGGGGTGCTGGCCACGGTCTTCCTGGCCCTGCCGGCGGTGGCGGTGTTCCGCCAGCAGGGTCTCAGCGGGGATGCTGCCTTCCTGGTTCCCGGCACCGCGGTGTTCATCGTGCTGGTCGACCGGTGGGTGCTGGTCAGAGTCCCCGTGCCCGCTCATCGTCCGCTGCGGGACGAGGTCGTGCTGTGGGTGATCGTCGTGCTCGGCGTTGCCCTGTTCGTGGTGGGGCAGATGAGCTGGCTGACCGCGCTGGCCATTGCCGCGGCGGGCGCAGGCCGGTTCGCGGCCAGCCTGCCACGGGCGGTCATCGGGGTGGCGGCGTGCGCGGCCGCGGGGGTGGCGGTCGGCGTATGGTACGACCTCGGCTACGGCGCCACGCTGGCGGCGTTCGGGGTGCCGCTGCTGGGCGGCCTCCTCGCCTACAGCGCCGAGCGGCGTAACGTCCTGATGGTCAAGCTGAACCAGGCCCGGGCCGAGCTGGCCAGGACGGCGGTCGCGGAGGAGCGGCTGCGGATCTCCCGCGACCTGCACGACCTGCTCGGCCACAGCCTGTCGCTGATCGCGCTCAAGAGCGAGCTGGCCGGCCGGATGATCGAATCGGACCCACAGCGGGCGGCGAGCGAGATCTCCGAGCTGGAGGCGGTCGCCCGCCGCTCGCTCGCCGAGGTGCGGCAGGCGGTGACCGGCTACCGGCAGCCGAGCCTGGCGGCCGAGCTCGCCGCCGCGCGCCGGATGCTGGCCTCGGCCGGCATCGACTGCCGGGTGGACGCCCCCGTGTCGTACGACCTGCCACCGGAGGTGGATGCCCTGCTGGCGTGGACGGTCCGGGAGGCCAGCACCAACATCGTGCGGCACTCCGGCGCCCGGGCATGCAAGGATCACCGTCACGGTGACCGGTACGAGCGCCAGCGCCGAGCTGACCGACGACGGCGCCGGGCCGCCGACCGGCGCGCGGCACGTCCACCGCCGACGGCCGAGAGCAGTCCGGACCGCTGCCGGGCCCGGCCGGGTCCGGGCTGGCCGGGCTGGCCGAGCGGGCGGGCCGCCTCGGCGGGACGCTGCTGGCGGGCGCGGGCAGGAACGGCGGGTTCCGGGTGCGGGTCACCGTCCCGCTCCCACGGCCGACCTCAACGGAGCCGGGCCCGGCCTCCGGCGACGCCCCGGACGACCGTCCCGACGCCGTGGAGACCGCCCCGCGCCGCGGAGACCAGCGCCCCGGACCGATCCCGGCTGCCCCGGACACCGTCCCCGTGGCCCGGCCGCCTCGGACCAGGTGCCCCGGTGAGCGTGCGCATCATGATCGCCGAGGACCAGACCATGGTCCGGCAGGCGCTGGTCGCCCTGCTCGAGCTCGAACCCGACATCACCGTGGTGGCCCAGGCCGCCAGCGGGGACGAGGCGCTGGCCATGGCCACAGCGCTACCAGCCGGACGTGGCGCTGCTCGACATCGAGATGCCCGGGCTGGACGGGATCGAGGTGGCACGCAGGCTCAAGGGCAACGGGTTCGGCGGGAAGACCGTGATCGTCACCACCTTCGGGCGGCCGGGCTACCTGGCCGCGGCGATGGCGGCCGGGGCCAGCGGGTTCCTCCTGAAGGACGCCCCCGCGGCCGAGCTGGCCACCGCGATCCGGCGGGTGAACGCCGGGGAGCGGGTCGTCGACCCGGCCCTGGCCGCGGCCGCCCTGGCCGAGGGCGCCAGCCCGCTGACCGCGCGCGAGGCCGAGGTGCTGGCCGCGGCGCGCGGGCACGAGGCCATCGCCGACCTGGCCGGGCGGCTGCACCTGTCCCAGGGGACGGTCCGCAACCACCTGTCGGCCGCGATCCAGAAGCTCGGCGCCCGCAACCGCGCCGAGGCGGTCCAGATCGCCGAGCGCAAGGGCTGGCTCTGACGCTCCCGCCCCGCCCCGCGGCGGCCCGGCGGAAATTCGCTGGCGCCGACCGGCCGCCCCGGGTTAGCTGGCCGCATGCACATCGAAAGGTTCGATGCCGGCACCGACCGGGACGTGGTCAAGGCCTGTCACGAGATGCACGTGGCCGCGGCGCCGGTGGACGTGCCGGGCGAGCCGCCGATGTCGGACCGCGTCTTCGCCGGCTGGCTGCGGATGAGCTGGACCGGGGACCGCCCGGAGACCTGGCTGGCCCGGGATACCACCGGCGCGCCGTGCGGCTTTTATGCGCTCGACATGCCCGAGCGCGAGAACACCCACCTCGCCTACTTCGACCCGCTGGTCGGCCTCCCGCACCGGCGGCACGGCATCGGCACCGCCCTGGTCAGGCACGCCGCGGAACGGGCTCACGAGGGGGGCCGGAAGGCCCTGGTGGCCGACGGGACGCTGGGCTCACCGGGCGAGGGCTTCAGCCGGGCGCTCGGCGCCCGGGCGGGCATGCCGGAGGCGAGCCGGGTGCTGCACGTCCGCGAGATCGCCGACGGGCACCTGGCCCGGCTGCGGGCCCGGGCCCAGGCGGCCGCGCACGGCTACTCGCTGCTGTCCTGGCAGGGGCCGACCCCGGAGCGAGTACACCGAGCAGGCGGCCGCGCTCCACCAGGACGGGGAGGACGCACCGCTTGACGACGGGCACGAGGCGCAAGCACTGGGACGCCGCGAGGGTACTCGCGGTCGAACGGCACGCCGCCGACCAGGGCGTGCGCCACTACAGCCGTGGCCGCCCGTCATGAACCGCACCGGCGAGCTGGTGGCGATCACCGAGCTCGAGGTGGACCCGCAGGTGCCGGACTGGGGCTACCAGGGACTCACGGTGGTGACCAGGGCGCACCGGGGCCACCGGCTCGGGCTGCTGGTCAAGGTGGCGATGCTGGAGCTGCTGGCCGGCCGCGAGCCCGGCCTGGAGCGGATCATCACCGGCAACGCCGACAGTCAACGAGCACATGATCGCCATCAACACCGAGCTCGGCTACCAGGTCCTCGACCACTGGCTGTCCTGGGAGCTGGCGGTGGCGGACGTGCTGGCGCTGCCCGCGGCCGCCCGCTGACGGCGGCCCGGCCGGGCCGCCTCAGTCGTAGAAGCCCAGCCGGCGAAGCTGCCTGGGGTCGCGCTGCCAGTCCTTGGCCACCTTGATCCGCAGGTCGAGGTAGACCTTGGTGCCGAGCAGCGCCTCGATCTGGTGCCGCGCCCGGCTGCCGACCTCCTTCAGGCGGGCACCCTTGGCGCCGATGACGATGGACTTCTGGCTGGGCCGCTCGACATACATCTGCGCGTACACGTCGATCAGGTCGTCGCGGCCCGCCCGCGGCCCCATCTCCTCCACCACCACGGCGATGGAGTGCGGCAGCTCGTCCCGGACCCCTTCCAGCGCCGCCTCCCTGATCAGCTCGGCGACCAGCACCTGCTCGGGCTCGTCGGTGAGCTCACCCTCCGGGTAGAGCGGCTGCCCCGGCGGCAGGTGGGAGACGAGCACGTCGGCCAGCTCGCCGAGCTGGAAGCCGGTCACCGCCGAGACGGGCACCAGGTCGGCCCAGTCGCCGAGCCCGGCCACCGCGGCGAGCTGCGCCGCCACCTGCTCGGGCGGGGCCAGGTCGGTCTTGGTGACGATGGCCACCACGGGGGTCTTGCCGATGCCGCCGAGCTCGGCGGCCAGGTACTTGTCACCGGGCCCGATCCGGTCCGGCGCCGGCACGCAGAACCCGATCACGTCCACCTCGGTCAGCGTGGACCGCGCGAGGCTGTCCAGCCGTTCGCCCAGCAGCGTCCGGGGCCGATGGAGTCCGGGCGTGTCCACGATGACCAGCTGGGCATCGGGCCGGTGCACGATCCCCCGGATCGCCCGCCGGGTGGTCTGCGGACGGCTGCTCGTGATCGCCACCTTCGCGCCGACGAGCGCGTTCATCAGCGTGGACTTGCCGACATTCGGCCGGCCCGCGAAAGCAGGCGAAGCCCGACCTGAATCCCTGCTCACCCTGTGACGCTGCCATCCCATGATTCTCCCGCACCGGCGCCGTCGCGTTGCCACGCCCGGGCCCGGGTCGTGCGGGTCATGGCGTCAGGCCAGCCAGTGGAGCCAGGTGCCGTGGCCATCGGCGGCCGCCAGCAGGATGCGGCCGTCCCGGACGATCTGGAACGGCGCCTCGTCGGCGGCGGGCATCGCGGCATCCGGCAGCTGCGGCACGTCGTTCGACAGCCAGACGGCGTCCAGGCCGCGGACGGTCTCGGCGAAGCGCCCGCGCTCGGCGGCGCTGAGGTAGCCGAGCACCGCGGAATGGTAGATCACCAGCGTGGCGCCGGACGGTGCCTGCCGGGCGAGCGCCGGCAGATCGGTCAGCAGGTCGCCGCGGTGCACGACCGGGGGTTCGCGCCGGGCCACGGCTATCGCGCCCGCCAGGCGCTGCTCGCGGCCGGTTTCGCCGGGCCACAGCAGGCAGCCGAGCCAGTGCATGTCCGCGTCGCTGGTGACGTCGAGCGGGTTGAGATCGAGGCCGGCCCGCCAGCACACCTCGGGCACCCGGTCCGGCAGCGGCACCGGCCCGCGCGGCTCGCAGCTGAGCACCGGCGCCCGCGGGTCGGTGCCGGTGATCCGGTGCCCGGCGTAGTCGTAGGAGTAGCGGTCGGGCAGCAGCGTGAGCCCGGCGCTGGCCCCGACCTCCAGCAGCGCCAGCGGCTGCGGGAGCAGCATCAGCGCCGGCAGCAGGACGGCGCAGCGGGCCGGCTCGTTGGTCTGGGTGCGCCGGGCCCGGATGACCGCCGCCAGTTCCGGGCCGCGGCCGGCCACCAGCGCCCGGAGCGCGGCGATGTCGGCGGGCCGTCCCAGCAGGTAGCGCGCGGCCGCGAAGAGCAGGTTGGGCTGCCGCTTGGCCGGCGGCAGCGCCGAGAGAAAGGCCAGCACCCGCGGATCACCGGCCACCTGCGCCGCCAGGATCTCGTAGCGCCGTGAGCGCCCCCGCGCCTCCCGGGAGAACGCCAGGTAGTTCTCGCTGATGCTGCGCGACAGATCGTGGCCCGCCAGCGACATGCCTGTACGGTAACCGGCGTCCCGCCGGGCGGGGGCGGTGGCTCAGCCGGCGCCGGTCCCGGGCCGCGCCGGGGCGCGTCAGGGGGTGAGCGTGGCCCGGACGGCGCCGTTCGTCCCGACGTGGAAGACCACCGCCCCGGGGCCGGCCTCGCGCACCACCGCCAGGTCGCGCGGGTCGGGCGCCTCGGCGTCGCTGACCAGGGCGGCCGCCTCCAGGACAGCGGCCCCGCTGGAGATCGCCATCGCCACGGCCAGCCGCAGCGCCGACAGCCGCAGTGACGGCAGGTTCACGGCCGCCGCCGCGTACGTGCGGCCGGTCTCGTCCCGCACCGCCGCGCCCTCGGCCGCCGCGACGCGGGCGCGCGCGGAACGGGCCAGGGTAATGATCTTCTCGTCTTCCGGGCCGGGGTCCGTCACGGCGCAGATTCTAGACGAGGACCTTTCACACATTCCGGTCATTCTGGCGCCCGGTTCTGACCGGCGGAATGCGGCACCAGCCCCCCGCGGAAACCGCCAGGGATCCGGCCGCCCGGCGGGCCCGGCGAGGAGGCCCCTGAATGATGGCCGCCCGGCTCGCGGGTCCCCGCATCCCGCCTGGCGGCGTTGTCGTCGTCGCCGATAGCTCCACTATCGGCTCCTCCTCCGCCTTGCCATCCGGGCGCGGATGACCGCTCCCTGATCGGACGCCATCATTCAGCAGCCTCCTAGCGGCCGTTCGGGGACTGCGCGTCCGGGCCGCCCGGCCTGGCGCCGGGCCGGTTGCGTTCCACGGTCACCGTCCCTATCCGGTTCCGCCTGCCCTCCAGGCTCTCCGCGGTCAGCGTCAGCCCGGCCACGGTGGCGACCGACCCGGCGATCGGCACCCGGCCGAGCGCGTAGGCGAGCAGGCCGCCCACCGTCTCCACGTCCTCGGCCTCGATGCTGACCCCGAACAGCTCCTCCAGGTCGGTCACCGGGAGCCGGGCCGTCACCCGGGCCCGCCCGGGGGCCAGCCAGTCCACGGTCGGCTGCTCCTGGTCGTACTCGTCGGTGATCTCGCCGACGATCTCCTCCAGGATGTCCTCGATGGTGACCAGGCCCGCCGTCCCGCCGTACTCGTCGATGACGATCTCGAGGTGGATCTGCTTCGCCTGCATCTCCCGCAGCAGCGCGTCCACCGGCTTGCTCTCGGGGACGAAGGTGGCGGGCCGCATCACCGACTCGACCTTTTCCGCCGACTCGCTGTCCCGGTTCTTCTCGGTGTGCTCCACCAGGTCCTTGAGGTAGGCGATGCCGATCACGTCGTCCTCGTTCTCGCCGACCACCGGAACCCGCGAGAAGCCGCTGCGCAGCGCCAGCGACAGCGCCTGCCGGACGGTCTTGCCGCGCTCGACGAAGACCATGTCGGTGCGGGGGACCATGACCTCGCGCACGATCGTCTCGCCCAGCTCGAAAACCGACTGCATCATCGCGCTCTCGCCCGGCTCGATCACCCGGCGCTGCTCCAGCAGGTCCACCAGGCCCCGCAGTTCCTCCTCGGAGGCCTGGGCGCCGTCCCGGGAGCCGCGGCCCGGCGTGAGCGCGCTGCCGACCGCGAGCAGCACCCGCGGCAGCGGGCCGAGCACCCGCACGACCGGGTAGAGGACGCCGGCGGCGGCCGCCGCCAGCCGCCCCTCGTGCTGCCGGCCGAGCACCCGCGGGGCGATCCCGGCCACCAGGTACAGCACCGCGGCCATCACGGCCACCGCGATGAGGAAGGTCCGCCAGTCCGAGCCCAGCCAGTGCAGCAGCGCGGCCGTCACCAGGACCGTCGCGGCCGTCTCGCAGCAGATCTGGACCAGCAGCAGGACGCTCAGGTAGACCGGCGCGTCGGCCAGCACGGCCGGGAGCCGCCCGGTCCCGCGCCCCTTCCGCCCCCGGGTCAGCTCCCTGGCGCCCGCGCGGGAGATGCGGATGAAGGCGACCTCGGTGGCAACGCACAGCCCGGCCAGCAGCACGAGCACCAGAGCGGCGGCAACCAGCCATGCCATCGCATCACCCGGATTCGTCTTGCGCCCTGCGCTCCCGGCCCGCCGCGTGCTCGGCCCGCCAGGCGCCCAGCAGCCGGTCCTGCAGCCCGAACATCGTGGCATGCTCGTCCGGGTCGGCGTGATCGAATCCGAGCAGGTGCAAGATGCCGTGGGTGCACAGCATCTCCAGCTCATCGGTTACCGGGTGCTGCGCTTCCCGCGCCTGCTCGGTGGCGACCTCCGGGCACAGCACGACGTCACCAAGCAGGCCCGGCGCCGTGCCCTGCTCATCGGCGCGGTCGGCGCGGTCGCTCCCGGGCGGCGGTGGCCTCAGCTCGTCCATGGGAAAGGCCAGGACGTCGGTCGGCCCGGGCTCAGCCAGCCAGCGCCGGTGCAGGTCGGCCATGGTGCCCTTGTCCACCAGCAGAACGGACAGCTCCGCCAGCGGGTGTATGCGCATGGTGTCGAGCACATACCGGGCCAGTGCGGCCAGGCCGGGCTCGTCCACCGTGATCCCCGACTCGTTGGCGACCTCGATGCTCACCCGCTGGCCCCGTTCGCCGGGCCCAGCCGTGTCACGGGGCGCCGCCGCTCACTGGGCGCCGCCGCTCACTGGGCACGGGGGCCGACGCCACGGGAGGCACCCGGCGCGCCCCGGCCCTCGCGCTGCGCGCGGTCGCGCACGCCGTCCCGGCGCCCGTTGCCCGGCACCCGCTGCGCCCGCCCCGAGACCCCCCGGGTGCGGGCGTCGTAGGCCTCGTAGGCGTTGACGATGTCGCTGACCAGCCGGTGCCGGACCACGTCGTGGCTGTTCAGCCGGGCGAAGTAGATGTCTTCGACGCCGTCGAGGATCTCCTGGACGAGCTGGAGGCCGCCGGCCTGATTGGCCGGCAGGTCCACCTGGGTGATGTCGCCGGTCACCACCATCCTGGCGCCGAAGCCGAGCCGGGTGAGGAACATCTTCATCTGCTCGGGCGAGGTGTTCTGCGCCTCGTCCAGGATGATGAACGAGTCGTTGAGGGTCCGCCCGCGCATGTAGGCGAGCGGCGCGACCTCGATCGTGCCGGCGGCCATCAGCCGGGGAATCGACTCCGGGTCGAGCATGTCGTGCAGCGCGTCGTACAGGGGCCGCAGGTAGGGGTCGATCTTCTCGTACAGGGTGCCGGGCAGGAAGCCAAGGCGCTCCCCCGCCTCCACCGCCGGCCGGGTAAGGATGATCCGGGTCACCTCCTTGGCCTGCAGCGCCTTGACCGCCTTGGCCATCGCCAGGTAGGTCTTCCCGGTTCCGGCCGGGCCGATGCAGAAGACGATGGTGTGCTGGTCGATGGCGTCCACATACCGCTTCTGGTTGAGCGTCTTGGGGCGGATCGTCCGGCCACGGGAGGACAGGATGTCGAGGGTCAGCACGTCCGCCGGGCGCACGCCCGATTTGCGGCGGAGCATGGGCACGATCCGCTCCACCGCGCCGGCCGTGAGCTCCGCGCCCCCGGCCAGCAGGGCGGTGAGCTCCTCGAACAGCTCAGCCACCACCGCCGTCTCGGCCGGCGCGCCGGAAATCGTGATCTCGTTGCCCCGGACGTGGATATCGGCGTCGAATGAGTCCTCGATCACCCGCAGCAGCTCGTCGCCGGATCCCAGCAGAGCGACCATCGAGTGCTCGTCGGGGATGACGACTTTGACCTGGGTAGGCTCGCTGGCCGGTGGGCCGGCCGGGGCTTCCCCGCGGGTGCGGTTCCGGGGATCGCCGGACGTGTCTGTCAATTCGTTGTCTCCGAAGGGGCATAGGCGTGTGCCCGCGCTCGCCTGGTCTTCATGCTATCCACGCGGCTCAGCCAGGTGGCCAGCCGAGCGGCCGGCCGCCGAGGACGTGGGCGTGGGCGTGGAACACCGTCTGCCCGGCCTGCGGCCCGGTATTGAAGACCACCCGGTACCCGGTCTCGCTCACCCCGTCATCCTCAGCGACCTTGTGCGCCAGGGCCGCCACCTCGTCCAGCAGGCCGTCGTCGGTGGCGGCGAGCGCAGCCAGATCGGGATAGTGATCCTTCGGTATGACAAGCACGTGGGTGGGCGCCTGCGGGTTGATATCCCGGAAGGCAAGGGCGCGGGCCGTCTCGGCCACCCGCTGGGCCTGGACATCCCCCGCTACGATCGCGCAGAAAAGGCAATCCGCCACGGAGCGATCTTAGCTTGTAACCCCCCGAACAGGCCGCCGACATATAAGGTGGCATGGTTGCGAATCCTCGGCGCACGCCCCCACTGCGCATGGACCAGGCTGACAGGCTCCCGTTCCCCGCGCAACGGATGCGTCGCCCGGATCGGTATACATCACAGGCACCATGCCTGGATGGGTGAGTTCTGGGGGTGGGTTCGGTGAGATCAGGCTGCCGGCATGAGCGCGGTGCCCAAGTTTGACATGGCTGTAGGTGAACCTGACGCGGGTCCAGCGCGTCCCATTCACGTGACCGAGGTCCTAGTGGCAGAAAGTGCGCTTGGTGCGGTGCCCGCCGAGTGGGATGCGGAGCAGGCTGTCACCGCGATGTACAGCACGCACTACCGCTCGCTGGTGCGCCTGGCCGCCCTGCTGGTGCGCGACGTCGCGACCGCTGAGGAAGTGGTGCAGGACTCCTTCATCGCCATGCACGGCGCCTGGCGGCGGCTGCGGGACAACGACAAGGCGCTGTCCTACCTGCGCCAGTCGGTGGTGAACCGGTCACGTTCGGTCCTGCGGCACCGGGTGGTGGTCGACCGCAACGCACCCAAGCCCGCACCGGATATGCCCAGCGCCGAACAGGGGGCGCTGACCTTGCTGGAGCGCACGCAGGTGGTCAAGGCCCTGCGCTCGCTGCCGCCGCGCCAGCGCGAAGCGCTGGTGCTCCGCTACTACGGGGATCTTTCCGAGGCACAGATCGCCACCGCCATGGGGATCAGCAGAGGGGCAGTTAAAAGCCACACGGCCCGGGCCATCGCGTCCTTGCGGGCCGTGCTGGAGATGGAGACATGAGAAGGGCCGGGGGGGCCGGAAACGGCCTGGAGCGACACGCATGACACCAGTTAATGGGGACATCGACCAGATCCTCCGGCGTGCACTGCACGCGGAGGTGGATTCCATCGAGCCCGGAGACGGCCTCGAGCGGATCCACCGGCGGACGCATGCGCCGTGGCTGGTGCGGCAGACATCACTGATGCTGACCGAGTGCGCGGACCTGGCCCGGCTGATCGTGATCCGGCTCGAGCCGACGTTCACCAGCCTGCGCACCGCCATTGCCGAACGCGGCGGGCCATGGAAGGCGTTCGTCTGCGTGCTCAGCTCGACGGTGGCCAGCATTGTCGCACTGTTCAAGCCGCCGTCACGTGGGCGCAGTCCGAATCACCGGAGCCCCCGCTCAGGCTCCAACCTGGGCTGGCTGCGGCCTGCCCTGGCGGTGGCGGGCGCCGTGGTGATCGTCGTGGCCGGGGTCTACGGCCTCGCCCAGGTGCGGGACAACCTCGTGCTCGAGCTGTTCCCCAGCGGCACCCCGGCCAGCAACGGTCCCGGCACCTCGGGCGGTGGGGGCCAGGCGCCCACCCTGAACGGGCAGTCCGCCCCGTCTGGCGCCGTGCCCACCAGCAGCCAGACCGGGTCCGCCCGGCCGTCGCCGGGGGCCAGCTGCTCGAGCACCCCGAAGGCGCAGGCCACGCCGACCGCACCGGCGACCGACGTCCCCACCCCCACCGACTCGCCGAGCGCGGCGCCGACCGACAGCACCGCCCCGTCGCCGACCGACTCGCCGACGGTCACCCCGTCGACCAGCGCGGTGTCGCTGGGCAGCTCGGGCATCCGGACGGTGGCGAGCATCGCCCTCACCGGCTGCAGGTCGGCCAGCCCGTCCCAGAGCTCGTAGCCGCGGCTAGACCCCCCTGCGGCGTCACCGCCGGCCAGGTCACCACCGGCCGGCCCGGCTGAGCATGACCGACGCGGCGACCAGCCCGGCGGTGGAGGTCCGCAGCACGGTGGGGCCCAGGTGGGCCGCCACGGCACCGGCCCCGGCCAGCGCCGCTGTCTCGGCCGGGCTCAGCCCG
This sequence comes from uncultured Actinomycetes bacterium, assembly GCA_963835425.1. GTDB lineage: Bacteria > Actinomycetota > Actinomycetes > Streptosporangiales > Streptosporangiaceae > UBA9676. The sequence continues at coordinate 157,115 of CAWIGE010000001.1, forward strand.
CCCTCCGGGCCGACGATCACCACCAGATCGCCCGACGACGGCAGCGGCACCGTGCTCAGCGCGCTGGCGGCGCCCGGATCGAGCAGCACGGCCAGGGCCGCCGGCCCCACGGCACGGATCACGTCTTGCGTGGACGCGAGCCCGGCTACCTCCGGGAACCTGGCCCGCCGGGCCTGCTTGGCGGCCTCACGGGCGGTCGCCCGCCAGCGGGCCAGCGCCCGCTCCCCCCGCTCGCCATGCCACTGGGTGACACAGCGCTGCGCCGCCCAGGGCACGATCACGTCCACCCCCGCCTCGGTCATCAGCTCCACCGCCAGCGGGCCCCGGTCCCCCTTGGGCAGCGCCTGCACCACCACCACCGCGGGATCGGCGGGCGGCTCCACCCGGCGCGACCTGACGGCGAGATGCAGCACGCCGCCCCGGGCCTGCGTGACCACACACTCGGCGAGATTGCCCGCCCCATCGGTCACGTCCGCCCGCTCCCCCGGGCCGAGACGACGGACCGTGACGCCGTGACGGCCCTCCGGGCCAGACAGGACGATCACATCGCCGGCCAGGTCGCCGGCCGGGGCGAGAAAGACCGGTGGCCGTGCGTCCGGGCCCTGCTCACCCCGAGTCGGCGCCTCCCGGCCTGATGATTCCTGGCCCGGTGATTCCTGGCCCCGTGTTTCGCAGCCTGATGTGGCTGCCCGGTCAGCGGCCGTTGAACGCATCCCGCAGCCGGGAGAAGAACCCATGCTGGCCGGGCGCGAACCGGCCCGGCGGGGCCTCCTCGCCGCGGAGCTTGGCCAGCTGCTTGAGCAGCGCCTCCTGCTCCTCGTCGAGCTTGGCCGGCGTCTCCACCGTCACGTGAATGACCAGGTCACCGCGGCCGGAATCGTTCAGGTGCCGCACGCCCAGCCCATACAGCGGGATGACCTGGCCGGACTGCGTGCCCGGGCGGATGTCCAGGTCCCTGGGGCCGTCCAGCGTCTCCACCGACAGGGTCGCGCCGAGGGCGCCGGACACCATCGGGATCGTGACCGTGCAGTGAAGGTCGTCGCCCTGGCGCTCGAAGATCGCGTGTGGCCGCTGGACGATCTCGAGGAACAGGTCGCCGGGCGGCCCGCCGCCGGGGCCGATCTCCCCCTCGCCCGCGAGCTGGATGTGCGTCCCGTCCTCGACGCCCGCCGGGATCCGGACCTTGATGGTGCGGCGGGTGCGCACCCGGCCGTCCGCGTCGCATTCGGGGCATGGCCGCCGGATGATGGTGCCGTAGCCGCCGCAGGCGGGGCACGGCCGGGAGGTCATCACCTGGCCGAGGAAGGACCTGGCGACCTGGCTCACCTCGCCCCGGCCCGCGCACACATCGCAGGTCTCGGGATGGGTGCCGGGCGCGGTGCCCTCGCCCGAGCAGGTCGGGCAGACCACCGCGGTGTCCACCACCAGCTCCCTGGTCGCCCCGAACGCGCATTCGGCGAGGTCGAGGTCGACCCGGATGGTGGCGTTGCGGCCCCGGCGGGCGCGGCTGCGCGGCCCCCGCGGGCCCGAGCCGGTGCCGAAGAACGCGTCCATGATGTCGCTGAACGGGAACCCGGCGCCAAACCCGCCCGGCCCGCCCGGCCCGGCCGCCCCGGGGCGGGCGAACGGGTCGGCGCCCAGGTCGTACATCTGGCGCTTCTCCGGGTCGGAGAGCACCTCGTAGGCCTGCGTGATCTCCTTGAACCGCTCCTGGGTCTGCGGGTCCGGGTTGACGTCCGGATGCAGCTCCCGGGCCAGCCGGCGGTAAGCCTTCTTGATCTCGTCGGGACCCGCGTCGCGGCGGATGCCGAGTATCCCGTAATAGTCGTTCACGATCAGGTCCCCGCCAGGATCTGGCCCACGTACCGTGCCACCGCGCGTACCGCTCCCATCGCCGTCGGGTAGTCCATCCGGGTGGGCCCGAGCACGCCGAGCCGGGCCACCGCCTGGTCGCCACTCCCGTAGCCGGCCACCACCAGGGAGGTGCTGCGCAGGCCCTCCACCGGGTTCTCGGCACCGATCCGGACGGTCACCGACGCCTGGTCCGCCGACTCACCCAGCAGCCGCATGAGCACCACCTGCTCTTCAAGCGATTCGAGAACCTCGTGCAGGCCCTGGGAGAAATCGGCGGGGGTGAGGTTCGACGCCCCGCCGACCACGACCCTCTCCTCGTTCCGCTCGACCAGGCTTTCCAGGATCACCGAGAAAACAGCGGCGGCGTTCGGCCGTTCGCTGGGCTGGACCCGCTCCGGCAGGTCGGCGACCACCGAGGCTACCTCGGTCAGCATCCGCCCGTCGAGGCAGGCGTTGAGAACCGCCCGCAGCTGGGTGACGGCGTCCTCCTCGATCGGCGCGGGCAGATCCACCATGCGCTGCTGCACCCGGCCGGTGCCGGTGATCAGCACCAGCAGCAGCCGCTTCGCCGCCAGCGGCACCAGCTCCACGTGCCGGATCGACGACCTGGTGAGGGAGGGATACTGGACCACCGCCACCTGCCGCGTCAGCTGGGCAAGCAGGCGCACCGTGCGCGTGACCACGTCGTCCAGGTCGTAGGCGCCGGCCAGGAACGTCTCGATCGCCCGCCGCTCGGCGGCCGACAGCGGCTTGACCCCGGACAGGCGGTCGACGAACAGGCGGTACCCCTTGTCGGTGGGGATCCGGCCCGCGCTCGTGTGCGGCTGCGCGATGTATCCCTGCTCCTCGAGCACGGCCATGTCGTTCCTGATGGTGGCGGGTGACACATCCAGCTGATGCCGGTTGACGAGCGACTTCGAGCCCACCGGTTCCATGGTGGACACGTAGTCCTGCACGATGGCGCGCAGCACGGCGAGCTTCCTGTCGTCGAGCACGTATCCCTCTCTGGCACTCGATCCTCTCGAGTGCCAAGTCTATGGCGGCCAGGGCGTCCTGGCACCGTTCCGCCCACACTGGCGGGACGGCGGGCCGCGCTGAACTGGGCCGCATGATGCCACTCTGACTGAGGTGGCACAGCGGGCTGCCGCCGATCCGGTAGGTTCGTGCGGGGCGGCCCGGCACTGGCGGGGCCGCCGCATGATCTGTCCCCTGGCCGGCAGAGCGCTGCCGCTGGGGCCGACCGACGGTGGAGCGGGATGAGGCGGGACTACGGCCCTGACGTGCTCGCGGAAGGCGCGGGACGCCGCCGGCGCGCGGAGTTCCCGCAGGTGCCCGCCGAACGCGGGCTCGTGGTGGAGGAGACCGGCGGGGGCTTCTGCGGGGCCGTGGTGGACTGCGAGAAGCAGGTCGTGACGCTGGAGGACCGCGTCGGCAAGCAGCGGGTGTTCCCGCTCACGCGGGGCGGGTTCCTGCTGGAAGGCAGGCCGGTCACGCTGGTCAGGCCGCGGCAGCCCGGGCCCGCGGCTCCCGCCCGGACAGCGTCGGGGTCGGTCGCGGCGCCGAGGGCGGCCGCGGGAACAGCCGTCCGGGCCCGGGTGGCCAGGGCCAGCCGGATCTATGTGGAGGGCCGCCAGGACGCCGACCTGGTCGAGAAGATCTGGGGAGACGACCTGCGCGAGGTCGGGGTGGTGGTCGAGTACCTGGCCGGGGTGGACCACCTGCCCTCGATCGTGGCCGGGTTCGCGCCCGGCCCCGCGCGCAGGCTCGGGGTCCTCGTCGACCACCTGGTGACCGGCAGCAAGGAAAGCCGGATCGCGGCCCAGGCCAGCTCGCCGCACGTGCTGGTGGTGGGCCACCCTTTCGTCGACATCTGGCAGGCGGTCAAGCCGGCCAGCCTCGGCATCGGCGCCTGGCCCGCCGTCCCGCGGGGGACGCCCTGGAAGGAAGGCGTGATGCAGGCCCTGGGCTGGGGCGGAGATACCGCCGCCGGATGGCGGCGGGTGCTCAGCGCCGCGGCCAGCTACGCCGACCTGGAGCCGACGCTGCTGGGCCGGGTCGAGGAACTGATCGACTTCGTCACCGCGCCTGGAACCGGCGATCCAACCGGGGCGTTTGAGGATCGAAGGCCCGCCGAGAAACCATGACCAGCCACCCACCCGAGCCGCCAGCGCACTGGCCGCCGCCTTCCCCGGAGGAGAGGCCGGCGGGCCGTGGGCAGCCTCCCGGACCCCCGGAGGAGTGGCCGCCGGCCGTGCGCAGCCTCCCGGACCCCCGGAGGAGTGGCCCGGCCGTGCGCAACGTCCCGGAACGCCGGAGGAGTGGCCGGCCAGCCCCCGCCAGCGGCACCGGGGGGACCAGCCGGGCAACGGCCACCGGGCGGCAGCCACCTATCCGGCCAACGGGGCGCCCTCACCGCTGGCCGATTACCCGCCGGAGGCCGGTTACCGGCAGGCGCCCGGCCATCCGCCCGGGGCCGGTTCCGGGCCGGGCGGCTATCCGGATTACCCGGACCTGCCCGACTACCCGCATGACACCTACTCCCCGCGGGACGGCTACTTCTCGGGCTACCCGTCGACGCCCGACTATCCGCCCACGCCGGACTACCCGGCTGCGGCCGGCTATCAGCGCCGGCTACCCAGCCAACGGATACCCGGCCGGCGCTTACCCGGCCAACGGTTACCCGCCCGAGGCGTATGTGGCGACGGACCGCCCGCCGGGCGGCTATCCGGCGGGCGGATCCCAGGTGGTGGAGTTCCCGTCGGCCGACGGCGGCTGGGCGCTCGCGGCCGCCCCGGTCACCCACGAGGAGTACCTCCACCCCGGCAGCGTGCCCGGCGGCGGCCCCGGCAACGTGCTGAGCGGCCCGGATGCGCGCCGGGCTCCCCCGGCACCGGCCGGCCCGGCCACACCCGGCGCCGCGCCCGATGTGGAACCCGGCCCGGCCCGGGCGGCCGTCTCCCCGGACGCCCGCTGGGCCATGCTCGGCTACCTCACGGTGCCGCTCTTCGGCTTCCTGGTGCCGCTGGCCATCTACCTGACGTCCCTGCGCCGGTCGCCCTGGCTCCGGGGGCACGCGGCCCAGGCGGTCAACGTCTGGCTCACCGTGACCCTGTACGAACTGTCCGCCGCGATCATCGGCGCGATGCTGGTGCTCGATTCTCCCCGGGTCGCGCTGACCGTCATGGGGCCGCTGGTCACCGCGCTGCTGCTGACCGCGCTGGTGTTCCTGGTGCGCGCCGCGGCGGCGGCGTACCGGGGCCAGGCGTACACATTCCCCCGCTGGCTGTGCACGCCGCTCGTGCGTTAACCCGCCGGAGGCGTCCTTACGGCGTCAGGTCGCGGACGATTGCATCGGCCAGCAGGCGGCCCCGGCGGGTGAGCACGACCCGGCCCGACGCGTAGGCGGGCCCGGACGCCAGCCCGGCGGCGACCGCGTCCGCCACGGCGGCCCGGCCGGCCGGTTCCAGCTCTGCCAGCGGGCAGCCCGAGGCCAGCCGCGTCAGCAGCAGGATCCGCTCCAGCCGCAGCTCCCGTTCGGCCAGCACCTCCCGGGCCTGGGCCGGGCTGTTGCCGGCGGCGATCCGCGCTGCATAGGCGGCCGGGTGCTTGACGTTCCACCACCGGGTGCCGCCGACGTGGCTGTGCGCGCCCGGGCCGATCCCCCACCAGTCCCCGCCGGTCCAGTAGAGCAGGTTGTGCCGGCACCGGGCCGCGTCGCCGGCCGCCCAGTTGGAGATCTCATACCAGGCCATGCCGTGGGCGCCGAGCACCTCGTCGGCGATCAGATACCGGTCGGCCATCGCGTCGTCGTCGGGGGCCGTGACCTGGCCCCGGCCGATCCGCGCGGCCAGGGCGGTGCCCTCCTCCACGATCAGTGCGTAGGCGGAGACGTGGTCGGGAGCCGCCGCCAGCGCCGCCGCCAGCGACTCCCGCCAGTCGGCGTCGGTCTCGCCGGGGGTGCCGTAGATCAGGTCCAGGCTGACGTGGGAGAACCCGGCCTCGTGCGCCCACCGCACACACCGGGCGGGCCGGCCGGGCTCGTGCACCCGGTCCAGCACGGCCAGCACGTGCGGAACGGCGCTCTGCATGCCGAGCGAGACGCGGGTCATGCCGCCGGCCCGCAGCCCGGCGAGCACCCGCTCGTCCACGGTCTCCGGGTTGGCTTCCACCGTCACCTCGGCGTCGGCGGCCAGCCCGAACTCGCCATCGATGGCGCCCAGGATCCCGGCCAGCGCACCGGGCGGCAGCAGGGTGGGAGTTCCCCCGCCGAAGAACACGCTCGTCACCGGCAGGCTGGCGGCGCCGAGCACCCGCCGGGCCAGCCGCACCTCCGCGACCGCCAGCCCGGCATAGGAGTCCCGGCTGGCCCCTGGGCCGAGCTCGGCGGCCGTGTAGGTGTTGAAGTCGCAGTAGCCGCAGCGGGTCCGGCAGAAGGGCACATGAACGTAGATGCCGAACGGCCGCTGCCCCAGGCCCGCCGCCGCGCCCGCGGGCAGGGCGCCATCGGCGGGGACCGGCTCGCCGGCCGGGAGCGTGCCGGGCACGTCAGCGCACCGGCTCAGCCACCGGGCGTGCCCGAGGCTGCCCGGCCGAGCACCGACACCGCGATCTCATCCCACTTGCTGCTGCGGCCCTCGACCAGGAGCAGCCGCCGCATCAGCTCGGTGTCCCCGTAGTAGGCGCGCACCGACTCGGCGATCGTCACCCGGAGGGCCGGGCGCGCCAGCACCTCGACCGGGTCGCCGGCGCTGACCTGCCCCTCCTCCAGCACGCGCAGGTAGGCACCGGTCCGCCCGGCGTCGGCGAACCGCTTGACCCACTGGCCCTCGTCCATCCAGCCGGCGAAGACCACGCACGGGATCCGGGGCGAGGTGACCTGAACCACGGCCGAGCCGAGCCGCCACACCTCCCCGACCAGGGCGCCGGTGACCTCGAGCCCACCGGTGGTGATGTTCTCGCCGAACGTCCCGCCGGGCAGCTCACGTCCCAGCCGCTCGACCCACCAGTCCAGGTCCTCCCGGGCGTAGACGTAGAGCGCCTGCTCGTAGCCGCCGTGGTCCGGCTGGTCCACCTGCTCGTCCCCGGCCAGGCCGAGCCTCCCGACCGCGACCGGGCCCGGGACGGGCCGCTTGTCGATCGCGGTCCGCTTGAGCCGCCCGGCCCATTCCGCGTCCCGTCCGCGCCCGGTGTTGACTGAGATCACCCGTGCCGTTGCCACACCTGGCACGGTATCCGGCCCGCCGGCCGGCTGGCGAACCGTTATGCCCACGTGACGCCGCGATATGGCAACCGGAGGCGGTGATGTGGCCCGGCCACGCCGTCTATCCTGGGAGCATTCGTCCGGCGGGAGGCGGCTATGACGGTGGGACCGGGGTACGGGGCAGCGAACGTCGCGCGGGCGCAGATGCGTGCGTCCACGGCCGACCGGGACCGCGCGGTGGAGCTGCTCACCAGGGCGTATACCGAGGGCCGGCTGGACAAGGACGAGCATGACGCCCGGGTGGAGCGGGCCATGACCGCGGCCACGTTCGCCGAACTCGACGCGGTCGTCATCGACCTGCCCGGCGCGGGGCCGGCGTCCCGGCGCCGCTGGCCCCGCCGCAGCTGGCTAAGACCAACTCGCTGGCCATCACGTCCCTGATCTGCGGGATCGCCCAGTTCATGTTCGGGCCGCTCGCCACGATCCCGGCGGTGGTATGCGGCCACGTGGCCCGCAACCAGATCCGCCGGACCGGGGAACAGGGGGCGGGCATGGCGCTGGCCGGGCTCATCCTGGGCTGGATCGGCGTCGGTTTCACGGTGCTGGTGGTGATCATCGCCGTCCTGGCCGTGGTGGCCGTGTCGAGCGGCGGCCCGGCCTGCGGCTGAGCCGCCCTCTCATCCGGCCGGCAGGTCAGCGGCCGCGCCGGCTAGCGCCGGTCCGGCTGGGTGGACAGGGCCGCGATGAAGGCCTCCTGCGGCACCTCCACCCGCCCGATGGTCTTCATCCGGCGCTTGCCTTCCTTCTGCTTCTCCAGCAGCTTGCGCTTGCGGGTGATGTCGCCGCCGTAGCACTTGGCGAGCACGTCCTTGCGCAGCGCCCGGATGTTCTCCCTGGCGATGATCCGCGACCCGATCGCGGCCTGGATCGGCACCTCGAACTGCTGGCGCGGGATCAGCTCCCGCAGCTTGGCCGTCATGGCAATGCCGTAGTCGCGTGCCTCGTCGGCGTGGACGATCTGGCTGAACGCGTCCACCGACTCGCCCTGCAGCAGGATGTCGACCTTCACCAGGCTGGCCTCGGCCTCGCCGGCGGGCTCGTAGTCAAGCGAGGCGTAGCCACGGGTGCGGGACTTGAGCTGGTCGAAGAAGTCGAAGATGATCTCGGCCAGCGGCATGGTGTAGCGGATCTCCACCCGGTCGGTGGACAGGTAGTCCATGCCCAGCAGCGTGCCCCGCCTCCCCTGGCACAGCTCCATGATCGTGCCGATGTACTCGGCGGGGGCCAGCACCGTGGCCCGCACCACCGGCTCGAAGACCTGGGCTACCTTGCCGTCCGGGAACTCGCTCGGGTTGGTCACCGTGATTTCCTCGCCGGACTCCCCGACCACCCGGTAGACGACGTTCGGCGCGGTCGAGATCAGCGTCAGGTCGAACTCCCGCTCCAGCCGCTCCCGGACGATCTCCATATGCAGCAGGCCCAGGAACCCGCACCGGAACCCGAACCCCAGGGCGGTCGAGGTCTCCGGCTCGTAGACCAGCGCGGCGTCGTTCAGCCGCAGCTTGTCGAGCGCGTCCCGCAGCTGCGGGTAGTCGTCGCCCTCGACCGGGTACAGGCCGGAGAACACCATCGGGCGCGGGTGGTCGTACCCGGCGAGCGGCTCGGCGGCCGGGCGGGCGGCGCTGGTCACGGTGTCACCGACCCGGGCCTGCCGCACGTTCTTCACGCCGGTGATCAGGTAGCCGACCTCGCCGGCGCCCAGGCGGTCGGTGGGGATGGGCTCCGGGGAAATGACGCCGACCTCCAGCGTGTCGTGGGTGGCCCGGGTCGACATCATCAGGGTCTTCTCCCGCCGGTTCAGCCGGCCGTCCATCACCCGGACGTAGGTGACCACCCCCCGGTAGGTGTCGTAGACGGAGTCGAAGATGAGCGCGCGGGCGGGGGCGGAGGGGTCGCCGGCGGGCGGCGGGACCTGCTCGACGACCGCGTTCAGCAGGTCGGTTACCCCCTCGCCGGTCTTGGCCGAGACCCGCATCACGTCGCCCGGGTCGCAGCCGATGATGCTGCCCAGCTCCTCCGCGTACTTGGCCGGCTGGGCGGCGGGCAGGTCGATCTTGTTCAGCACCGGGATGATGTGCAGGTCGGCCCCGAGCGCCAGATACAGGTTGGCGAGCGTCTGCGCCTCGATCCCCTGCGCCGCGTTGACCAGCAGGATGGCCCCCTCGCAGGCGGCCAGGGACCGGGAGACCTCGTAGGAGAAGTCCACATGGCCCGGGGTGTCGATCAGGTTCAGCACGTACCGGCGGCCGTCGGCGCCGGTCCAGGGCAGCCGCACGGCCTGGCTCTTGATGGTGATGCCGCGCTCGCGCTCGATGTCCATCCGGTCCAGGTACTGCGCCCGCATCTGCCGCTCGCCCACCACGCCGGTGAGCTGGAGCATCCGGTCGGCCAGCGTGGACTTGCCGTGGTCGATGTGCGCGATGATGCAGAAGTTCCTGATGATGTCCATGGGGGTATTCCCGTGCGGCGCCGCCCCCCGGCCAGGGGACGCGGCCCGCCCGCCGTCCGCGGGGGGCTGCTCAGGCAGTGGTGACACAGGAATCCGCCAGGGTCGAGTCGGTTGTCGCGCCGTCCATGGTCGCAGATGACGCGGGGTGCCCGCGCCATCTGGGGTGGCGGTGGCGCCGGTTTGAGCCCGCGCCCCCCGGTGGGCTATCCTGCTTGGTCGGGATGGATGCGCGCCGCTGGATGGTGCGGCGCTGCCGCGCAGGTGCGGGATGCGTCCGCCGACCAGCCAGACCAGTAACCCCCAAGCGAGGCTTCCGCGTGGCGAACATCAAGTCGCAGATCAAGCGCAACAAGCAGAACGAGAAGGCCAGGCAGCGCAACAAGGCCGTCAAGTCGTCGCTGAAGACCAGCGTGCGCAAGTTCCGCGAGGCGGCCGACGCCGGTGACACCGACGCGGCGGTGCTGGCCATGCGCGACGCCAGCCGCGGCCTGGACAAGGCCGCCAGCAAGGGCGTGATCCACAAGAACCAGGCCGCGAACCGCAAGTCGGCCATGGCCAAGCGCGCCGCCGAGCTCCAGTCCTGAGCCCTCGGTCTAGTGCCACGCCCCGGTCGCGCTGGCTGAGCCGGCCAGCGGCAGGCGACGATGGCGCGGATCGCCACCTCCAGCGCGTAGCCGGGGCTCAGTTCCCTCCCCCTTGACCTGCGCGTCGGCCTCGGCCACGGCGGCGAGCGCACGCGCGATGCCCTCGGGTTCCCACCCGCGCAGCTGCTGCCGCACCCGGTCGATCTTCCAGGGCGGGGCGCCGACCTCGGCAGCGAGCGCGGCGCTGCCCCGGCCCCGTGGCGCGCCGCTGACCCGGCCCAGCAGCCGGACCCCCTGGGCGAGCCCGCTGCTGATCAGCACCGGTGCCACCCCCACCGCGAGCGCCCAGCGGAGCAGCTCGAGCGCGTCGGGCAGGCGCCCCTCCACCGCCCGGTCGGCTACCGAGAACCCGCTCGCCTCGGCCCGCCCGCGGTAGTACCTGGCGACCACGGGCTGCCCGATCACGCCGGTGGTGTCGGCCGCCAGCTGCGCGCAGGCGGAAGCGATCTCCCGCAGGTCGGACCCGAGCGCGTCGATCAGGGCCCGCACCCCGCCGTCGTCGACGGTGCGCCCGGCCGCGCGGAACTCCTCCCGCACGAAATCCATCCGGTCGGCCACCCTGGTGATCTTGGGGTACTCGAACACCCGTGCCCCATTCCCGGCCAGGCTGGCCAGCAGCGCCTTGCCCTTCGCCCCGCCCGCGTGGGTGACCACCAGGCGCACGTCCGGCGGTGGCTCGGCGGCCAGCCGGGCCAGCTCCTCGGCGACGTCCTTGCCGGCGTTGTGCGCGTCCCGGACCACCACCACGCACGCCGCCGCCGAACAGGGAGGGAGCGGTGAGCGTGGCCAGGTCGCCGTGGCCAGCGCGCCGCCGCTGACCTCGTGGACGCCGCTGCGGCCGGGAACGGGCCCTCCCCGGCGCCGACCTGGCCGGTGGCGGCGGACGCCGCCGCGACCAGCCGGGCGACGGCCCGCTCGACCAGCAGTTCCTCCTCGCCCACCACCACGGCGACCGCCGGGCTCCTGGGTGGCGGTCGCGCCCGCGGCGGCCTGGGAAGCCATGCCTGAAGCATGCCATGACGGAGGTGACCGCTGGAGGCCGGGGATGGTGCCGGGCAGGCCATACCCGCGCGAAAGGCAACCGCAACGCCCGGGCGCATTGGCCCGGCCCGCCTGGTGACGGCTCAGCTCAGCGCGGGCTCGCCGCCCCGCCAGACCCGGAGCGGCTTGAGGCCGTAAGACCAGGCGAAGGCGCCCTCGTGGTCGGCGTCCCAGGCCACGATGTCGGCGTACCGGCCGCGCGCCATCGCGCCCCGGTCGGGCGTGCGCAGCGCCTGGGCGCCGCCCAGCGTCGCCGCGCGCAGCGCCTCGCTCACGCTCATGCCGAAGTGGCTGATGGCGAGCGAGATGACCAGCGGCATGGACGTGATGCCGTTCCCGCCGGGCGAGTGGTCGGAGCCGAGCGCGACCGCGACGCCCTTGTCGAGCAGCGCCCGGACCGGCGGCATCTTGCCGACCTGCAGCGCGGTGCCGGGGCACAGCACGCTCGCCACGCCCGGCGGTGGCCAGCGCGATGACGTCCTCCTCGTCGGCCTCGTGCAGCAGGTCGGCCGACGCGCAGCCCATCTCGGCGGCCAGGCGGGCCGCGCCGGTGCGCGACTGGCCGCAGGCGTGCAGCCGGGGCAGGAGCCCGGAGGCGCGGCCCGCGCCGAGCACCCAGCGTGCCTCCCGCTCGGTGAACCGGCCCTCTTCGCAGTACACGTCCACGCTGTCGGCCCCGGCCGCGGCCGCATCCGCGCACCAGGTGCCGACCGCGTCCACGTAGTCGTGGCGGCGGCCGAAGAACTCCGGCGGCACCGCGTGGGCGGCGAGGAAGGTCACGTGCACCCGGGGCATGCCGAGCTCGCCCTCCAGCGACCGCAGCAGCCGGACGTCGGCGAGCTCACCGTCCCGGGTGAGGTGGTAGCCGGTCTTGGCCTCGATGGTCGTGGTCCCGCCGCAGCAGCCACTCCGCGCAGCCGGGCCCGCACGCCGTTGCACAGGGTCCAGGGGTCGGTCCCGCGGGTGACCGTCACGGTCGACGCCATCCCGCCGCCGGCGGCGGCGATCTCGTTCGGCGAGGAGCCACCGGACCGCATGGCGAGCTCGGCCCAGCGGTTGCCCGCGTAGACCGGGTGGGTGTGCGCGTCGATCAGGCCCGGCGTGACCAGGCCGCCGTTGAGGTTCTCCACCTGGTCCACGTCAACGATGTCGTCGACGACCCCGGGCAGGCTCTGGGGCAGTTCGGCCGCGGGCCCTACCCACGCGATCCGGTCGCCCTGGGTGAGGATGGCGGCGTTGTTCCACACCTCGGACCCGGTCCAGAGGCGCCCGATGTTCGTCAGCAGCCGGATCGTCACCGATGAGCCCTCCCCCGCAGAAACGCTCTCCCCGCGCAGGAACCCACAGGAATGGGTTTCCTGCGTCATGAGCGGTCACCTGCCATGGCTCGTGCCTTGTGGTAGAGCACCACCGGGCACCCGGAGATCGCCTCCATGGACGATCATGAGCGAGCGGGTGCTCCGAAGATGCGGCAACCAACATATCGGTTCAGTTACGGTATTGCACGAGAGGGTGCTTGTACAGGCTGAATCGGAAGATAGCTTGGCCCGAATTCTCCGCCTTTTCGCAAACCCGCCACACAGGGGCGCCCCGGCGCGCGCCTGCCGCGTCCTCGGCGCGTCCCGGCCCAGCTCAGCCGCCATCTCGGCCCCGCAGGCAGCGATCATCTGCAGGTAGCAGCATGGCGGATGATCGCCGCCGCCCGGCAGACAGGCCGATTTTCTGCTAATCGATTGCATTTCCTGCGGCCGCCACCGGCGTGCCCGCCACGCCGGTCAGCTCGGCCGCCAGGCCCGGCGGCACACGCGCGGTCAGCTCGGTGCCTTCCGCCGCGTGCCGCACGGCGAGCACCTCACCCTCCTGGTGCGCCCGGGCCACCAGGTCGCCCCGCCCGTAGGGCACGAGCACACGGACTCTCCTGGTCGCGCCGGGGCAGCCTGGCGTCCACGAGCGGCGAGCAGGTCCTCGATGCCCATCCCGGTCCGGGCGGAGACCACCACGCATCCCCGCTCGCTCGCCTCCAGCCCCTTGACCTCGACCGGGTCGGCGGCGTCGGCCTTGTTGATGACCACGATCTCCGGCACGTCCGCGGCGCCGATCTCGGCGAGCACCTCGCGGACGGCCGACATCTGCGCCGGCGGGTCGGCGTCGCTGCCGTCCACCACGTGCAGGATGAGGTCGGCCTCGGCGACCTCCTCCAGCGTGGAGCGGAACGCCTCCACCAGCTGGTGCGGCAGGTGCCGGACGAAGCCCACCGTGTCGGTCAGGGTGAACCAGCGGCCGGACGGCGTCCGGGCCCGGCGCACGGCGGGGTCCAGGGTGGCGAACAGCGAGTCGTCGACCAGGACGCCGGCCCCGGTCAGCCGCGTTGAGCAGGCTCGACTTCCCGGCGTTGGTGTAGCCGGCGATGGCCACGGCCGGGACCTCCCGGCGGCGCCGCTGCCCGCGCTGGACCTCGCGGCCCACCGACATCTCCGCGATCTGGCGGCGCAGCTTGGCCGTGCGCGCCCGGATCCGGCGCCGGTCCGTCTCGATCTTGGTTTCGCCGGGCCCGCGGGTGCCGATGCCGCCGCCGCCCGCGACCCGGCCGCCCGCCTGCCGGGACAGCGACTCGCCCCAGCCGCGCAGCCGCGGCAGCAGGTACTGCAGCTGCGCCAGTTCCACCTGCGCCTTGCCCTCCTTGCTGCGGGCATGCTGCGCGAAGATGTCCAGGATGAGGGCGGTGCGGTCGATGACCTTCACCTTGACCACGCCCTCCAGGCGGCGCAGCTGGCCCGGGGTGAGCTCGTTGTCGCAGATGACCGTGTCGGCGCCGGTCGCCGTCACCAGGGCCGCCAGCTCGGCGGCCTTGCCCGCGCCGACGTAGGTCGCCGGGTCGGGCCGCCCGCGCCGCTGCACCAGGCCGTCCAGCACGACCGACCCGGCTGTCTCGGCGAGCCGGGACAGCTCGCGCAGCGAGTTCTCCGCCGCGGCCAGCGTGCCCTCGGTCCACACGCCGATCAGCACCACGCGCTCCAGCCGCAGCGCGCGGTACTCGACTTCGGTGACGTCGGTGAGTTCGGTGAACAGGCCCGCGACCCGGCGCAGGGCATGCCGGTCGGCCAGGTCGAGCTCGCCGGTGTGGTCTTCGGTGGAAAGTCATCGCTGCCTTGGTTCGGTGTCCGGGCAGTTCACTGCCCCTTCGTGGGCGCCGGGCGCGGCCTTCGCCGACGGTTGGTTCAATGCTGCCATGTCCGTGCTGATCTCGTTCACTTCAATAAACAGCCGCGGGGGCCTCCGGTTGTGCCCAGCTGGCCGGTAGTGCCCGCTGCCGGGCTGTCGCCGCCTTTGACCCGGCTGATGGCCGGGAGCTAGCGTCGGTGCCACCATCCGCACGCGTGCCACAGGATGTGATCATCACCGGGAGGAGCGCGACATGGCGGCTGTCGAGGGTGTCGAGATCATCGGCCCGCGCGGGGACCGGTACGACGAGATCCTCACCCCCGACGCGCTGCGCCTGATCGCCTCGCTCCAGCGCGAGCTCGGCCCCACGGCGGGCGGAACTGCTCGCGGCGCGGGAGACCCGGCAGGTGGAGATCTCGGCCGGCGGGACGCTTCGACTTCCTTCCCGGGACCCGCGAGATCCGGGATGACCCGGCCTGGCGGGTGGCGTCGCCCGCGCCGGGCCTGGTGGACCGCCGGGTGGAGATCACCGGCCCCACCGAGCGGAAGATGACCATCAACGCGCTCAACTCCGGCGCGAACGTGTGGCTGGCCGACTTCGAGGACGCGAACACGCCGCTCTGGGAGAACATGGTCACCGGCCAGCTCAACCTGAAGGACGCCCTCGACCGCACCATCGACTTCACCAGCGAGGAGGGCAAGTCCTACCGGCTGCGCGCCCGACGAGGAGCTCGCGACCATCGTGGTCCGGCCGCGCGGCTGGCATCTGGACGAGAAGCACGTGCTGGTGGACGGCAAGCGGGTGTCGGGCAGCCTGTTCGACTTCGCGCTGTACTTCTTCCACTGCGCGCGGCGCCAGCTCGACAAGGGCAAGGGGCCGTACTTCTACCTGCCCAAGATGGAGAGCCACCGGGAGGCCAGGCTCTGGAACGACGCCTTCAACCTGGCCCAGGACTTCCTCGGCATCCCCCGCGGCACGATCCGGGCCACCGTCCTGATCGAGACCATCCCGGCCGCGTTCGAGATGGAGGAGATCCTCTACGAGCTGCGCGAGCACAGCGCGGGCCTGAACGCGGGCCGCTGGGACTACCTGTTCAGCATCATCAAGAAGTTCCGCTCCCGGGGCCGGGAGTTCGTCCTGCCCGAGCGCAACTCGGTCACGATGACCGCGCCGATCATGCGCGCCTACACCGAGCTGCTGGTGAAGACCTGCCACCGCCGCGGCGCGCACGCGATGGGCGGGATGGCCGCGTTCATCCCGAGCCGCGCGACCCGGAGGTGAACGCCACCGCGCTGGCCAAGGTGCGGGACGACAAGACCCGCGAGTCCGGCGACGGCTTCGACGGCTCCTGGGTGGCCCACCCGGACCTGGTGGCGCTGTGCAAGGAGGTGTTCGACGCCGCGCTCGGCGACCGGCCCAACCAGCTCGACCGGCTGCGGGAGGAGGTCAGCGTCTCCGCCCAGGACCTGCTGGCGGTGGCGAAGACCCCGGGCAGGATCACCGAGGCGGGCCTGCGCAACAACGTCAGCGTGGCGCTGCAGTACCTGGCCACCTGGCTCGGCGGCAACGGCGCGGTGGCGATCTTCAACCTGATGGAGGACGCCGCCACCGCGGAGATCGCCCGGTCCCAGGTCTGGCAGTGGCTGCACAACGGCGTCACCCTCGACGACGGCCCGCTGGTCACCCGCGACCTGGTCGAGCGGATCATGGGTGAGGAGCTGGACAAGATCCGCGCCAGCGCGGGCGCCGCCTTCGACGCCCCCCGCTACGACCAGGCGGCCGCCCTGTTCACCGAGGTCGGCCTGGCCGACGACCTACGCCGAGTTCCTCACCATCCCCGCCTACGAGCGCATGCCCTGACCCCGATGGGTTTGTCATGGTTGCGCCAACCTCGCGCTTCTAGTGTCATCGCCGCGCCAACCGTGACATACGAGCGGCGGGCGCCGCGGGGAGATGGCCGCGCTGGCAATGTGCCGGGATGGGGGGCAACCTGGGAGGTAGCGACGCGCCCCGAGGGGAAACGATGATCGAGCAGCTGGTCCCGGCGATGGTGGAGATCTGCGGCCGGGACGGGGTGGTGACCGACCCGGCCGACCTGCGCACCTACGAGTGCGACGGCCTCACCTCGCACCGCGCCGTGCCCGGGCTGGTCGTCCTGCCGCAGACCGCGGAGCAGGTCGCGGCGGTGGTCCGGGTGTGCGCCGGGGCGGGCGTGCCGTTCGTGGCCCGCGGCTCCGGCACCGGCCTGTCCGGCGGCGCGCTCGCCGCACCGACGGGGTGCTGATCGTCACCTCCCGGATGCGCCGCATCATCGCGATCGACCCGGCCAGCCAGCGCGCGATCGTCGAGCCGGGGGTCACCAACCTGGCGGTGAGCAAGGCGGCCGGCCCGTTCGGCTACTTCTACGCCCCCGACCCGTCCAGCCAGCAGGTCTGCTCGGTGGGCGGCAACGTGGCGGAGAACTCCGGCGGCGCCCACTGCCTCAAGCACGGCTTCACCGTGCACCACGTCACCGGGCTGGAGATCGTCACCCCGGCGGGCGAGCTGACCTGGCTGGGCGACGGCACCGGGGCGGCGCCCGGCTACGACCTGCTCGGCGCGTTCATCGGCTCCGAGGGCACGCTCGGCATCGTCACCAAGATCATCGTGAAGCTGACCAGGATCCCGCAGATGGTCACCTGCCTGCTGGCCGCGTTCGAGACGACCGGCGCGGGCGGGACGGCGGTGTCGGCGATCATCGGGGCGGGCATCGTCCCCGCGGCGATCGAGATGATGGACGCGCTCGCGATCGAGGCGGCCGAGGCCGCGGTGGCCTGCCACTACCCGCAGGGCGCCGGGGCCGTGCTCATCGTGGAGCTGGACGGCCCGGAATCCGACGTGCGCCGCGACGCCGCCGCCGTCCGCGCGCTCTGCGAGCAGGCGGGCTCGACCGAGATCAGGGAGGCGGTGGACCCGGCCGAGCGGGCGGTCATCTGGGTCGGCCGCAAGTCGGCGTTCGCGGCGGTCGGCCGGATCTGCGCGGCCTACATCGTCCAGGACGGGGTGGTGCCGCGCACCGCGCTCGGCCCGGTGCTCGACGAGATCGCGAAGCTGTCGGCCGAGTCCGGCATCCGGGTCGCCAACGTGTTCCACGCCGGCGACGGGAACCTGCACCCGCTCGTCCTCTACGACGACAGCTCGCCCGAGGCCACCGAGGCCGCCGAGGAGCTGTCCGGCGCGATCCTGGACCTGTGCATCAGCGCACGGCGGGTCCATCACCGGCGAGCACGGCGTGGGGGTGGACAAGTCCCGCTACATGCCCAAGATGTTCGGCGCCGACGACCTGGACACCATGCAGCTGCTGCGGTGCGCCTTCGACCCCCGCGGCCTGTGCAACCCGGGCAAGGTGTTCCCGACCCCGCGGCTGTGCGGTGAGGTGCCCGGGGTGCGCCGCGGCCCGCATCCGCTGGTCGCCTCCGGCCAGGCAGAGCAATTCTGATGCCTAACGACCAGCGGCGCCCGCATCTCCTGCCCAGCCGCCCGTGCCGGTGCCGGGCGGGGCGGCCGGGGGGCGGGTGAGCCATGGCGGATGACGCGGTGCTGCGGGCGCTGGCCGCCGCCTGCCCGGCGGCCCGGGCCGCGGACGCCAGCGACGCCGTCGCCGGGGTGGCACCCCGCTACGCCGCCTCCCCGGCCAGCGTGGCCGAGGCCAGCGCGGTGATGCGGGTGGCCGCCGAGCAGGACCTGGCCGTGGTGCCCCGCGGCAGCGGGAGCCGGCTGGGCTGGGGCGCCCCGCCCCGGGGCTGCGACCTGGTGGTGGACACGCTGCGGCTGGACCAGGTGCTCGAGCACGCGGCCGGGGATCTGGTGGCCCGGGTCCAGGCCGGGGCCGGGATGCGGCAACTCGGCGAGGTGCTGGCGGCCGCCGGGCAGCAGCTCGCCCTGGACCCGGCGCCGGCGCCCGGGGAGGGCCCGGCCGGCCAGGAGCCGGCGGGCGCGGAACCGGCCGGCACCGGCACGGTCGGCGGGACGCTCGCGACCGGCACGGCCGGCCCGCGCCGCCTGCGCTACGGGACGCCGCGCGACCTGGTGATCGGGATCACCGTGGTCCGCGCCGACGGCACCGTGGCCTCCTCGGGCGGCAAGGTGGTCAAGAACGTGGCCGGCTATGACCTCGGCAAGCTGTTCGCCGGTTCCTACGGCACGCTCGGGCTGATCGTGGAGGCGGTGTTCCGGCTGCATCCGCTGCCCGCGGCCGTCACCTACACCACCGTGGAGGCGGCCGGGCCGGCCGAGGCGCGCCGGATGGCCGCCGCCGCGGCGGGCAGCCAGCTCGCGCCCACGGCGGTGGAGATCAGCCGGGCCGGCCGCGGCCACCCGGTGCACGTGGGGGTCCTGCTCGAGGGGGATCCGGCCGGGGTCGGCGAGCGGGCGACGCACCTGCGCGGGCTTCTCGGTGCCGGGGCGCGGTCGTCGCCGGACGCGCCCGGCTGGTGGGGCAGCACCGGCCCGCGGGACGGGCGTGGCGGGGCGGGCACGCTGATCCGGGTCGGGTTCTGGGCGGCCGCGCTGCCCGCGGTCCTGGCCGCGATCGACGGCGCCGCGGTGGCTGGCGGCCTCGACCCGCTGGTCGCGGGCTCCGCCGGGGCCGGGGTGATCTACGTGGCGCTCGGCGCCGGCGCCCATCCGGCCGCGGTCGCCGCGTTCGTCGCCTCCCTGCGGGAGGCCCTGGCCCGCGGGGTGGCGGACGCCAGGCCCGCCTCCGCGCCGGTGCCGGACAGCCCGCCGGTGCTCGCCAGCGCCGTCGTGGTCCACGCCCCGCCCGCGGTGCGGGAGCTGGCGGACATGTGGGGCCCGGTACCGGGACTGCCGCTGATGCGGGCGGTCAAGGACCAGTTCGATCCGGGGCACCGGATGGCGCCCGGCCGTTTCGCGGGAGGGATCTGATGACAGCGGTGGCCCGGGGGGACGGCCCCACGCAGCCTCCGGACAGGAGCGGCGCAGGCGGCGGCGAGGCGGTGGCCCCGGCGCTGGATCCCACCGGCGAGCTGCGGTCGGCCGCGTCGGACTGCGTCCACTGCGGTTTCTGCCTGCCCGCCTGCCCGACCTACCAGCTATGGGGCGAGGAGATGGACTCGCCCCGCGGCCGGATTCATCTCATCACCCAGGCGCTGGACGGTGCCCAGCTCACCGCGGAGGCCTCCGCCCACTTCGACCGCTGCCTGGGCTGCATGGCGTGCGTGACCGCGTGCCCGTCCGGCGTGCGCTACGACCTGCTCATCGAGGCGGCCCGCACCTGGACCGAGGAGCCCCCGCCCGGGCCCAGCCCCGCCCCGGCCCGGTCGCTGCGTGACCGGGCGGTACGGGCGGCCATCTTCGCGACCTTCCCCTACCCCCGGCGGATGCGGGTGCTGACGGGCCCGCTGCGCGGCGTGCAACGGGCCCGCCTGGACCGGCTGGCCGGGCGGAGCCGGGCCGTGCAGCGCCTTGCCCCCGAGCTCGGCTCCGCCCTGCGGCTGGCGCCGGGGAATCCGCCCGGCGGCCGGACACCCGGCCGGCGGTCACCCGGCAGGCGCGCCGCGCTGCCCGGCCGGGTGCCGGCCCGCGGCCAGCGCCGGGCGGTGGTGGGCATGCTCACCGGCTGCGTGCAGCAGGTCTTCTTCCCCGAGGTCAACGCCGCCACGGCCCGGGTGCTCGCGGCCGAGGGCTGCGACGTCGATCATCCCCGCCGGCCAGGGCTGCTGCGGTGCGCTGTCGCTGCATTCCGGCCGGGCATCGGAGGCGGCCCGGTTCGCCCGGCGCACCATCACCACCTTCGAGCAGGCCGGGGTGGACGCGATCGTGGTCAACTCGGCGGGCTGCGGCTCGGCGATGAAGGAGTACGGCGCCCTCCTCGCCGCCCCGCCGGATGGCACCGGGCGGGACGGCACCGGGCGAGGTGGCACGGGGCAGGACGGCACGGGGGCCGGCTGGGCGGCGCGGGCGGCCGCGCTCAGCGGCAAGGTACGTGACCTGAGCGAGTTCCTCGCCGAGCTGTACGGCCAGTCCGGCGGGCCACAGGCGGAACGCCACGAGCTGCCGGTCACGGTCGCCTACCACGATGCCTGCCACCTGGCCCATGCCCAGCGGATCCGCCAGCAGCCACGTGACCTGCTCCAGGCCATCCCGGGCCTGGAGCTGGCCGAGGTCGGCGACGGCGCTACCTGCTGCGGCTCGGCGGGCGTGTACAACCTGCTGCAGCCGGAGGCCGCGCGCGGGCTCGGTGTGCGGAAGGCGGCCGCGGTCCGGGCGACCGGGGCCGCCCTGGTCGTATCGGCCAACCCAGGCTGCAGCCTCCAGATCGCCGCCTCGCTGGCCGCCACCGATGGCGCGATCCCAGCCGTGGCGCACACCGTCCAGGTGCTGGACGCGTCCATACGCGGCCTGCCGGTCACCGCCCTGACCGGCAGCAGCTGACCGCCGCCCGCAGGCCGGAAATCGGCACTGGCCGCTCACTGCCGCCGTGACGTGTCAGCGGCCGACGGCGGTCGCCGCCGTCAGCCAGGCGTCGTCCAGTTCGCCCTCCGCGACGATCACTGCGGGCCCCCTCAGCCAGCCCGCGCCCGACTCGAGCAGCACGGTGAGCTGCCCGCCCGGCACCGACACCTGCCAGCTGCCCTGGTCCTGCCCGGCAGCCCTGGCGGCTGCGGCGGCGGCCGCCACTGCGCCCGTCCCGCAGGATCTCGTCTCGCCCGAGCCGCGCTCGTGCACGCGCATCTCCGCGGTCCCGGGCCCGGTCACCCGGACCAGCTCGACGTTGCCGCCCTCGGGGAACTGCGCCGGGTCCAGCAGCGGCTGCCCCGTCAGGTCGAAGCCGGCCAGCGGCGCGTCCACCAGGCAGGCCAGATGCGGGTTCCCGACCGAGACCCGCAGGCCCTCGCAGGCCAGGCCGCCGGGGCCGCCGAGCACCGCCCGGCCTGGCCCGAGCACCGCGACCGCGCCCATCTCGGCCGTGACGTTCCCGTCTTCCTCGAGCCTGACCCGGCGGAACCCGCTGCGCGTCGCGACGGTGAAGGCGGGCCCGGTGGCCAGCCCACGGTCGGCCAGGTACCGGGCGAAGACCCGGATGCCGTTGCCGCACATCTCGGCGGTGCTCCCGTCGTGGTTGCGGTAGTCCATGAACCACTCGGGTACGGGGCCGGCCTGAGAGCCCGGGCCGCTGCCGTTCGGTCCCGCCCCCC
Source organism: uncultured Actinomycetes bacterium (assembly GCA_963835425.1). GTDB lineage: Bacteria > Actinomycetota > Actinomycetes > Streptosporangiales > Streptosporangiaceae > UBA9676. The sequence continues at coordinate 178,725 of CAWIGE010000001.1, forward strand.
CGTTGCCGCCCCCGGCAGGCCCGGGGCCAGGCCCGGCGGCCAGCGCCCCGGTCCGCACCGCGCGCAGCACCCCGTCGGCGCCGATGCCGGCCCGGCGGTCACACAGCCGCGCGGCCAGGCCCGGCGAAAGCCCCTGGTCGCCCGCTGGATCAACAAGAATGACGAAGTCATTCTCCGTGCCGTGCCCCTTCGCGAACCGCATAGCCAGATGCTAGCCGCGCCCGGCGTCCCCCTGCCGGGGCCAGGTGGCGAAGCGCTGCCGCAGCCCGGCGATCCCCTGCGGGCTGAGCCCGAAGGCGGTGAACCGCCGGTCGTTCAGCTCGTCCAGCCGCCGGCCCGCGTCGGCGAAGTCCTGGTCGGTCAGGCCCGGGTCCAGCCGGCGGGCGAAGCCGATCAGCTGGGCCGGGCTGTAGCGCTCCAGGGCGGCCGCGGTGTCCACGTAGTCGCGGGGCTCGACCCGGCTGGCCAGCGCGCACACCTTCGACCCGAGCACGTCCTCCAGGCTCAGCACGGGGCCGACGTCCATCGTCACCGGCCGGTGGTCCCGCTCGAAGTAGGCCATCTGGAGCATCGTCTGCTCTCCGGTGGGCGCGGTGACGATCCACTCGGCCAGCCCCTCGCCGATGTCGGGGAAGATGTCCGCCAGCCCGCCGGTCTTGTCCCGCCGCTCGGCCTGGAAGCCGGCCGCGGCCAGCGCGGCCTCCACCGCCTCGGCGGCCGCCGCCACGCTGGCCTCCTCGTCGGTGAACAGATCGACGTCGGCGGTGAACCGGCTGACGACCCCGTGCGCGATCAGGGCGTTGCCGCCGGCCAGGGCGAACCCGTACCGTGCCGCCGCGCCCAGCGCGATGGTGGCCAGCTGGCGGTGCAGCGCGGTGACCGGCATCAGGCGACCGCCACGGTGGAGCGCAGGGCCGGGTGCCGGTCCTCCCAGGCCTGCCGGACGCCCCTGGGCAGGTACAGCCGCGGCCAGAGCGCGATCAGCGTGTCGCGGTCCAGGTAGGTGGTGAGGTCCTCCAGGCTGCCCGCTTCCCGCAGCACGGTCTCGTACATCCACTGCCGCATGTCCGGATCGGCGAGGTCGAACGCGTGGTCGGGCTGGCTCCAGAACAGCCACAGCGGCAGTTCGACGGGGCCGGTGACGGGGCCCCGCAGATCGGCCAGGTCGGGGGCCACGACCGCGGACCGCCCGGGCCGGGCCTGGTACCGCCCACGGCCGGAGGCGGCCCGCCCGGCGCCCGCGCGCCGGCCCGGCGCAGTCGTGACCGAGCGCATCCGGATCGGCGGGGGCGCCACCCACCCCTCGCCCGAGGCCCAGCCGCGGACCCGCTCCCCCTCGGCAAGCGCCCGGTCGGCCGCCGCCAGCTGCGCCTGCGCCGCCGCCTGGTAGGCGGCCCGTTCGTCCCCGGTGGCGGCACCGGCGGCCAGGTCCTGATACTGGCGCGCCCGGCCCGCGGCGTCCAGCTGATCCCGGGCCGCGGTGTCGTTGAGCCGGTAGGCGAGCAGTGGCGCCCCCGGACCGGCGGTGGGCAGCCAGTCGGTCAGCACGTCCGCCCGGCCCGGGTGGCGGAGCGGCGCCTCACCGGCGACCCACTGTGCCGCGCGGTACGCGGGCGCCTCCGCGCCGGGGAGCACCTCGGCCGTCTCCGCCGTGCCGACCGGGCACAGCAACAGGACGGGCGGCACATCCAGCGCCGCGGCGATCGCCAGCCACTCGGCCACGCTGATCGACGCCCGGCGGCCGTTCTCCAGGTCGGCCAGGGTGCTCCGCGGGATGGGCATCCCGAGGTCGGCGCACGCGGCCGCCAGGTCCTCCGCGGACATCCCGCGGGCCTTCCGGCGCTGGCGGATCTCCCCCGCGATGGCCCGGGTGACCCGCGCCGCCCACGACACTTGTGTGCTCATCCCACAATATTAGCCTGAATTACGTGATTATGCCCTACAGCAGCCAGGCGGGACACCTAAGCCAGGCTGCCGGTTCCCACCTTGTTGCTGCGGCGCCGCTGCGCTCAGGCGGGCGCGCCGCACGCGGCGAGCGCCGCGGCGAGCAGGGCATCGGCGTCCCCCACGTCGGCGGCGAGCCAGATGACCCGGGGGTCGCGGCGGAACCACGCCTCCTGCCGCCGGGCGAACCGCCTGGTCGCCAGGATGGTCTGCGCGCGGGCCTCGTCCTCGCGTACTCCCCGGCGAGGAAGCGGAGCACCTGCGCATAGCCGAGGGCACGGCTGGCGGTCCTGCCCTCCCGCAGCCCGGCCCGCTCCAGCGCTGCCACCTCGTCCACCAGACCCTTCGCGCCACATCCGCGCGGTCCGCTCGGCGATCCGCCGGTCCAGCTCAGCCGCGGTCCACCCGGAGCCCGAGCTGGACCACCGGGTACCGCGACTCGTACTGGGGCAGCACGGCCGCGAACGGGCGGCCCGCCACCTCGATCACCTCCAGTGCCCGGACGATCCGCCGCCCGTTCGAGGGCAGGATCGCCGCCGCGGCCACCGGGTCGAGCGCGGCAAGCCGGGCGTGCAGCGACGCCGGGCCCGGCCGTGGCCAGCTCGGCCTCCAGCCGGTCCCGCACCGCCGGGTCGGTGCCGGGGAACTCCAGGTTGTCCAGCGCGGCCCGCACGTAGAGGCCCGATCCCCCGGCCAGCACCGGCACCCGGCCGCGGGCGCTGGATGCCGGCGATCGCCTCCCGGGCGAGCCGCTGGTAGGTGGCCACGCTGGCCGCCTCGCCGGACGTCCCAGATGTCGAGCAGGTGGTGCGGGACGCCGCGCCGCTGCGCGGGGCCGAGCTTGGCCGTGCCGATGTCCATGCCCGCGTACAGCTGCATCGAGTCGGCGTTCACCACCTCGCCGCCGAGCGCCAGGGCCAGGCCGCAGCGCCAGCTCGGACTTCCCGGCCGCGGTCGGGCCCGACGACGGCGATCACACGTTCTGGCATGGCCTCAGTCCGTCTGGGGTTCCTCCCAGGAGGCGACCAGGTACGTGACGCCGTAGGGGCTGGGCCATGCAGCAGCAGCCGGCCGCACATCCGCGCGCCAGCGGCCGCGCCCGCCAGGACCTGCCAGGCGGCGCGGCCCGCCACCATCAGCTCGTCGTCGAGCGCGGGGTCCAGCCGGCCGAGCCAGCGGGCGTCCGCGGCGGCGAGCGCCTCGGCTACCTCCTCGTCGTAGTCCTGCGCCTGCGGGTCGGGGGCGCCCTCGGTGTCGCGGGCCCGGCGCGCCGACGCGTCGCCCATGGCCAGCAGCGCGACCCTGGGCGCCCGCTCGGCGAGCGCCGCGCCCAGCTTGAGGCAGTCACCGGCGGACGCCCGCTGGTCAACCGCCTGCAGCAGCACCGGCGGCCCGCGCCCCGACGCCCGCGGCCCGTGCCCGCCGCGGACCGGGACCGGCCCCGGCACGGTCGAGCAGCCACCGGCCGACGGTCAGCGACAGCGGCAGCACCGGCTCGCCCTCCCCCACCGTGACCGGCACCCCGAATTCGCTGCAGCGAGCCGGCCGCGCCGGCACCGTACTCGCGGTCAGCGGGGCCGCCGCCGACCACCGCGATCAGGTCGGGCCCGGCCGCGGCCAGGGCGCGCACGGCCGCGTCGCAGGCGTCCCGGACCTCGCGCAGCGCGGGCGGCGGGTCGCTGGCGGCCGCGCCGATGGCGGCCGGGATGAGCAGGGGCGGGTGCGGGCAGACGGCGGCCGGCGATCAGCATGGCCCGGTATCCACGGCCGTGGCGGCCCGCACCATGCCCGGCGCACCTGACCTGCCGCGATCATGACGCAGGCGCGCCGACGGCTGGCATGCCCGAGCAGCACCTGGGTGCCGGTGCTGCCGGTGTCCGGCCGGCGGTTTCCGGCGCCGTCCTGCCGCGCCTGCCACGCGTCGCCGCCCGCGGGTGCGCCGCACCGCCAGCGGCGCCCCGTCGGCGATCAGGTAGTGCGGGGCGGCGCTGGTCACCGCCGTGGTCACCACGTCGCCGGGGCGCGGGCTCGTGCCCGCGGGCGCGAAATGGACCAGCCGGTTATCCCTGGCCCGCCCGGACATCCGGTGCGTGACGCCGTCCTTGCGCCCCTCCCCCTCCGCGACCAGCACCTCGACCTCGCGGCCAGTCAGCGCCTCGTTCTCGGCCAGCGCGATCTCCGCGACGAGCGCGGCCAGCCGCTCGTACCGCTCCGCCACCACCTCCGGCGGGACCTGCCCGTCCATGGCCGGCGGCGGGCGTGCCGGGCCGCGGCGAGTACTGGAACGTGAACGCCCCGGCGAAACGGGCCTGCCGGACCATGTCGAGGGTGTCGGCGAAATCGCGTTCGGTCTCGCCCGGGAAGCCGACGATGATGTCGGTGGTGATGGCGGCGTCGGGGATGGCCGCCCGCACCCGCGCCAGGATCCGCAGGTACTTCTCCCGGCGGTAGGCACGCCGCATCGCCCGCAGCACCGCGTCGGATCCGGACTGCAGCGGCATGTGCAGCTGCGGCATGACGTTGGGGGTGGCGGCCATCGCCTCGATCACGTCGTCGGTGAAATCGGCCGGGTGCGGCGAGGTGAAGCGGACCCGCTCCAGCCCGTCGATCTCCCCGCACGCCCGCAGCAGCATGCCGAACGCCTTGCGGTCGCCGAACCCCACGCCGTAGGAGTTGACGTTCTGCCCCAGCAGCGTGACCTCGAGAACCCCGTCGCTGACCAGGGCGCGGATCTCGGCGAGCACGTCGCCGGGGCGGCGGTCCTCCTCCCGCCCGCGCAGGCTCGGCACGATGCAGAACGTGCACGTGTTGTTGCAGCCCACGGAGATGGCGACCCACGCCGCGTAGGGGGACTCGCGGCGGGCGGGCAGCACGGACGGGAAGCGCTCCAGCGACTCGACGATCTCGACCTGCGCCTCCGCCTGCACCCGGGCGCGTTCCAGCAGCACCGGCAGGGAGCCGATGTTGTGGGTGCCGAACACCACGTCCACCCACGGCGCCCGCCGCGCGATGCCGGCCCGGTCCTTCTGCGCCAGGCAGCCGCCGACGGCGATCTGCATGCCCGGCCGCGACGTTCTTCACCGGCAGCAGGTGGCCGAGGTTCCCGTACAGCCGGTTGTCGGCGTTCTCCCGGACGGCGCAGGTGTTGAACACGACCACATCCGGGGTCCTCGCCGCTGCGGGCCCGCTGGTAGCCGGCTTCCTCCAGCAGGCCGGCCAGCCGCTCGGAGTCGTGGAAGTTCATCTGGCACCCGTAGGTGCGGATCTGGTACGTGCGCACGTCGTTCATGTCGACTATACGAGGGTACGCGGGTCCCGGTGGCATACCCGGAATCTTCCGTGGCGGGCCTGGGGAGTGGTAGACGATACTGCCATGACTGAGAGCGCGACGCCCCCACCGCCCCCGCCGCCCCCGACCCTCCCCTACGGCACCTGGCCCTCCCCCATCACCGCCGCCGACGTGGCCGGGCGGCAGCGGCTGGTCTCCTACCCGCGCGGGATCGGCAAGGACGTGTGGTGGCAGGAACGCCTGCCTGCCGAGGGCGGGCGGGTGACGGTCGTGCATCTCGGCGCGGAGGGAAGCGCCGGCTCGCTGCTGCCCGCGCCGTGGAACGCCCGGACCCGGGTGCACGAGTACGGCGGGCTGTCCTACCTGCCGGTACCGCCCGGGACGGTGCCGGCGGCCGCCCGCCGCGCGGTCATGTTCGCGAACTTTGCCGACCAGCGGCTCTACCTGCTGGAGCCGTCCGGGCCTGACGGCCGGGGCGGCGGCGATCCTCGGCCGCTGACCCCTGAGCCGGGCGGGAGCCCGGAGCAGCCGTCGCTCCGTTACGCCGACTTCACGCTCTCCCCCGACGGCGCCGAGGTGTGGTGCGTTCAGGAGCGGCATTACGACGGCAAGGTGGTCCGGGCGATCGTGGCGCGTCCCGCTCGATGGCTCCGCGGCCTCGGATCCCGCGGCCGTCCGCGAGCTCGCCAGCGGCTCGGACTTCTACGCGTTCCCCACGCCCTCCCCGGACGGCAAGCGCCTGGCCTGGATCTGCTGGAACCATCCGCGCATGCCCTGGGACGGCACCGAGCTGCGGGTGGCACCGATCGAGGACGGCGTGCCCGGGCGGGGCAGGCTGGTCAAGGGCGGCATGCAGGAGTCGGTCCTGGCGCCGCTGTGGCGCGACGCCGCCAGCCTGTACGTGGTCACCGACTGGCCGGGCTGGTGGAACCTCTACCAGGTGGGCCTGGTCGGCCAGCCGTCGCAGGCCCTGTACCCGGCCGAGGAGGAGTTCGCGGGCCCGCTGTGGCAGCTCGGTGGTCGCCCGTACGCGATGCTGGGCGACGGCAGGCTCGCGGTGCTGCACGGCCGGAGCGAGATGCGGCTGGGACTGCTCGACCCGGAAACCGGGGAGCTGGGCGACCTCGACATCGGGTACCCGGTCTTCACCTCCGGCCTGTCGGCGGACGGGATGTCCATCCTGGGCGTCGCGGGCGGCCCGACCGACCCCGCTGTCCGTCGTCCGGGTCGATGCCGCCGCCGGCACGGTGGAGGTGCTCGGCCAGGAACCGGGCGTCGCCTGACACCCGTTACCTGCCGGCGCCCCGGCAGGCGGTGCTGGAAGGGCAGTTCGGGCGCACGGTCCATGCCCTGGTGTACCCGCCCGCCAACCCGGACGTGACGGCGCCCACCGGCGAACGGCCGCCGTACGTGGTCTGGGTGCACGGCGGGCCCACCTCCCACGCGATGCCGCTGCTCGACCTCGAGAAGGCGTATTTCACCAGCCGGGGCATTGGCGTCGTCAACGTCAACTACGGGGGCTCGACCGGCTACGGCCGCCGCTACCGGGAGCGGCTGCGCCGCCAGTGGGGCGTGGTCGACGTGGAGGACGCGATCGCGGCCGCGCGGGCGCTGGCCGACGCCGGTGAAGCCGACGGCGCCCGGCTGGCGATCCGCGGCGGCTCGGCCGGCGGCTGGACGGCGCTGGCGGCGGTGACCACCCAGGCCGGCCGGCGATCGGTGTTCAGCGCCGCGACGTCGTACTACGGAGTCGCGGATCTGCGCCAGCTCGCGGCCCAGACGCACGACTTCGAGTCGCGCTACCTGGATGGCCTGGTCGGGCCGCTGCCGGGTTACGAGGCGATCTATGCCGAGCGGTCCCCGGTGGGTCATGTGACGGCCGGCGACCTGCCCGATCCTGCTGCTGCAGGGCCTCGACGACCCGGTCGTGCCGCCAGCCCAGTCGGAGGCCATCGCCGCCCAGCTGGCCGCGCACGGCATCCGTTATGCCTACCTGGCCTTCGAAGGCGAGTCACACGGCTTCCGGCGAGCCGAGACGATCATCAGGTGCCTGGAGGCCGAGCTGTCCTTCTACGCCCAGAACCTGGGCTTCAGCCCACCCGGCATCCCCGTCCTGGCCATCGTCACCGGGCGAACTCGGTAGCCCGCGACTCCCGCACCACCGTGACCCGGATCTGCCCGGGGTAGGTCAGCTCGTCCTCGACCTGCTTCGCGACGTTCCGGGCGATCACCTGTGCCTGGATGTCGTCGATCCGGTCCGGCTTGACCATGACCCTGATCTCCCGGCCGGCCTGCATCGCGAAGACCTTCTCCACGCCCTCGTGGGCCGTGGCGATCTCCTCCAGCCGTTCCAGCCGCTTGACGTACGCCTCGAGCGACTCCCGCCGGGCCCCCGGACGCCCGCCGCTGATGGCGTCGGCGGCCTGGGTGAGCACGGCCTCGACCGTGCGCACCTCGACCTCGTTGTGGTGCGCCTCGATCGCGTGGACCACGTCGGCCGGCTCACCGTACTTGCGCGCGATCTCGGCGCCTATCAGTGCGTGGCTGCCCTCGACCTCATGGGTGAGCGCCTTGCCGATGTCGTGCAGCACGGTGCAGCGCTTGAGCAGGGCGGGATCCAGCCCCAGCTCGCTGGCCATCATGGCGGCGATGTGAGCCGACTCCACCAGGTGGCCCAGCACGTTCTGGCCGTAGGAGGTGCGGTAGCGGAGCTGCCCGAGCAGCGTCACCAGCTCGGGGTGCAAGTCGGTGATGCCCAGATCGACCATGGCGTCGTCGCCCGCCCGGGCGCACAGCTGCGCCACCTCGGCCTTGCTGCGGTCGTAGGCCTCCTCGATCCGCTGCGGGTGGATCCGCCCGTCGAGCACGAGGCGCTCCAGGGTGAGCCTGCCCACCTCGCGCCGGACCGGGTCGAAGCAGGAGAGCAGGACGGCTTCGGGCGTGTCGTCGATGATGAGGTTGACGCCGGTCACCGACTCGAAGGCCCGGATGTTGCGGCCCTCGCGGCCGATGATCCTGCCCTTCATCTCGTCGCCGGGCAGGTGCAGCACCGATACGACGGACTCGCTGGTCTGCTCGCTCGCCACCCGCTGGATGGCCAGGGTCACGATCCGCCGGGCCCGGGTCTCTCCGTCGCGCCGGGCCTGGCTCTCGGTCTCCCTGACGATGAGCGCGGCCTCACGCTTGGCCTGGTTCTCGATGCCCGCCACCAGTTCGGCCTTCGCCTGGTCGGCGGTGAGCCCGGCCGCCCGTTCAAGCACCTCCCGGCGTTCGTCCTCAAGCCGGGCCAGCTCGCCCCGCTGCGTTTCCAGCTCCTGCCCGGTCCGGTCCAGGGCGGCGGACCGCTCCCCCAGCGCCCGCAGCTCCGCATCCAGCCGGCGCTCCCGCTCGGCCAGCCGGTCCTCCCGGCGCTGCAGGTCCGCCCGCAGCTGGCCCGCCTCGTCCTTGGCGGCCCGGAGATCGGCCTCGGCCTCGGCGTACGCATTCGCGATCTTCTCGGCCGCCTCCTCGGCGCGGCGGACGATCCCCGCGGCGTCGGATTCGGCCGCGGCCCTGACTTGTTCGGCCGTCCGGCCGGCCTCCTCGAGCCGCTGCCTGGCCTCCTCGGCTGTCCCGGCGGCGTCGCCCCGTGGCTGCCGCGCTCCCGGCGCGAGCGCGGAATCGGCCGTGCGGGCCGACTCGCCGTGGGTGTCCGCGGGGGCGGCGGCCGCCGCGCGCGGAGAGGACCGGCGGGTGACGATGATCAGCAAACCGGCTGCGGCAAGCACGGCGACGAGCCCGATCACCGCGGCCACAATGCCGATAGCGCTGCTCATTGCTCACCCCAATCCTGCTCGCTGGCCCGGATACCGGCGGCTTGTGCCGGATCTTCCTGTGGCGAGGGGTCACGCGCGCCGTCCGTGGCGGCTATCGTCCGCGGCGAGTCACGGCTTCCGGCGGCTGCCCGTCGCTTCTGGCAGCCTCGCCACGCACGCTGCTGAAAAACCGGCTGATCCGGCCAGGGGGGCCTTATCCCTGGCCAGCCTGCCTGCCTCCAGCCTGTCCTGTGCCGGGCCGGTTGCCGACGGCCCGGATGTGCTCAAGCTCCCTGGCCCGGCAGCCGGGCGCGACCGCCTGCCAGACCTTTTCGTCTATTTACATCCGCCTTTGCGGACCAACACCTCGCTGCCGTGAGGTTAAGCCTAGATAACGATTTGGGCAAGCATGCCCCGTCCGGCCCGGTCTGTCCTGCGTCAGTCGGCCGTCCATTCGTCGTTGGCCAGGGGGTCCGCCGCGACGTCCGGGCCGGACACGTTGTCCAGGTCAAGACCGGCATCCGGATCGAATCCAGCTTCCCCGCCGGGCAGGCCGTCCTGTTCCAGTGCCTCGCGTACCACCTGGTAGGCCAGTCCGGCCGGGTATCCCTTGCGGGCCAGGATGCCGACGAGCTGGCGCATCCTGGCGGGCAGCGGGCGCCCCCGGGACCCCCCGAGCCGCTTCGCCACGAGCCGCCGCGCCGTCGCGAGCTCATCGGCGTCGCCGAGCGAGCCGACCGCCGTGCGGATCTCTTCGGTGGCGACACCCCGCTGGCGAAGCTCGGCGGAGAGCGCCCGGCGGGCCAGACCGCGGCCGTGGTGCCGGGTCTCGACCCATGCCTGGGCGAACGCGGCGTCATCGATCAGCCGCACCTCGGCGAACCGGCCGAGGACGGCCTCCGCGATCTCGTCCGGGACCCGGCGGCGGCTCAGTGCGCTGGCGAGCTGGGCCCGGGTGCGCGGCCCGGCGGCCAGCAGCCGCAGGCAGATCTGCCGGGCCGCCTCCTCCGGGTCCACGCCGCCATCGCCCGCGCCTGCGGTCTTTGCCCTGCCCGCCCGCTCGGTTCCCGCCGGACCCCACGGCGGGCCCGGCGGGTCCGCCGCCCCGCTACCCGACACCACCGGGGAGGGGGACGCCGGGATCGTCGGCCAGGCCGGTGCCCGATGGCCCGGGCGGCACCGCATCGGGGACCGCGTTCAGCTTCCCGCCCTTCTCCGGGCCGCCACTGGCTGCCGGGTCCGCGTCCAGACGCGGGCCCACGCCGAGCTTCTCCTTGATCTTCTTCTCGATCTCGTTGGCCAGGTCGGGGTTGTCGCGCAGGAAGGTGCGGGCGTTCTCCTTGCCCTGTCCCAGCTGGTCGCCCTCGTAGGTGTACCAGGCGCCGGACTTGCGCACGATCCCCTGCTCGACCCCCAGGTCGATCAGGCCGCCTTCCCGGCTGATCCCGATTCCGAAAAGGATATCAAATTCCGCAGTGCGGAAAGGCGCGGCGCACTTGTTCTTGACGACCTTGATCCGGGTGCGGCTGCCGACCGGATCGGTGCCGTCCTTGAGGGTCTCGATCCGCCGTATATCCAGCCGGACCGAGGCGTAGAACTTGAGCGCCCGTCCGCCCGAGGTAGTCTCCGGACTGTTGTGCACTATGATTCCACCCGCAAGATAGTTATGTGAGTCTTCGATCTCGATGTCGTACCGACTCATGATCGGGTAGTTAGTTTTGCTCTCGATCGCGAGAACACGGGCCGCAGACGGGCATATAACAGGCTCTGCGAACTCTGGTTCGACTGCGAACTTCCCGCAGAACCTTGGAAGAAGCTTGTAATCCATCGATGGATGGACATACGGAGCTATAAGTTCCTGGAATTTTTCCGTACTTGCCGTTGTGAACGTCAAATAGCTCATCCGCCGCGCCCCGCGCTCGGTGAGCTTCACGTCTAGGTCATGAGTGTCTTGCAGGTACTGCACGAGCCGCTCACGTGACCCTGGGCTCATCGCCTCAACGCAGATCTCGATCCGGCCGGTACGTCCCCTAGTCCGTTCCTGCACGCCCTTGGACCGGAGGGTGAAGCAGCCGTCGTCCATGTACCACACCGCGAGCGCCAGCGGCGTGAGTGCCTTGAGGTACTCCCAGGTGAGATGCTTCCTGCCGTCACCAAAGTAGACAGCCTCGTGCAGCTCCGCCAGCTCCGGGAGCGGGTGGACGTCGGCGAACACGGCGCCCTTGGCATTGGTGGACCTGCTGCACGGGATGTTCCCGAGCATCTCGACCTTCCAGTCGAGGTAGGCCGCCTGCTTCGCGCCGTGCCCCATACGGAAGCGCGCGCTAGCGTCCTCCTTCCGTACTGGTTTGGAGAGGCTCCCATCGCCCATGAGCGCGCCCAGGATGAGCTGGTGCTGCGTCATACTGAGCAACTTCGGCTGGGCGATCATGACCCGATCGCCTATCGATATCTCTCCAGCCTCGCGCCAGCCTCCTGGAGTACGCACAAGATGGTTGGGCGTGAGGTCCATGATTGCGCGGCCGTGTCCCGTCCCACCCCCAGCGCGCTCGACTGTGAAGTGGAGGAACTCCGTCGCAGGTCCATTGTTGAACCAGTTGACTATCCGCTTTGGCACGATCTTGCCAAGCTTTGGATCGTATGAAAGAACCTCGGCCGGAATTTTCTTGTTGACGATCTTTCCGATTCGCTCTCGACTCCCATCAGCAAGTGAGACATACGTATACCAGGACGCGCACCCGAACATCACCCCGACCTTTTCCCGCAGCTGGTTGATGAAGATCGCGGTGGTCTTGGTCTGGTTGAGCGCACCGGCGAGCTTGCGCATGGCCTGGGACATAAGCCTGGCCTGCAGGCCAACATGACTGTCCCCCATCTCGCCTTCGATCTCGGCCCGGGGCACCAGCGCGGCGACCGAATCGATGACGACCACATCGATCGCGCTGGAGCGGACCAGCATGTCGGCGATCTCCAGCGCCTGCTCGCCCGTGTCGGGCTGGGAGACGAGCAACGCGTCGGTGTCTACACCAAGCTTCTTGGCGTACTCCGGGTCGAGCGCGTGCTCGGCGTCGATGAAAGCGGCGATCCCGCCGGCCTTCTGCGCGCTGGCGACCGCACTCAGGGCCACAGTGGTCTTCCCGCTTCCTTCGGGTCCGTAGATCTCGACCACCCGGCCGCGGGGAAGGCCGCCGATGCCGAGCGCGACATCCAGCGCGATCGACCCGGTCGGGATCACTTCCATCGGTACCCGGGCCTCGTCACCGAGCCGCATGATCGAACCCCTGCCGAACTGCCGCTCGATCTGGGCGAGCGCGGTCTCGAGGGACTTGTCCCTGTCGCCGGCCTTGCCGCCCGGCCTATCGCTGCCTGCCATGGATACTCCCGTCGGGATCATGGGCTTCCTGTCGGCACCCGACGCTATGCGCCGCCGCTGACAAAACCCCCCGCGCACTGGTCTGCTGAAAGGGCCCACATCATGACGTGCCGCGCCGCAGACCGCCACATAGCTGCCTACTCTAGGCGAACAACTGTTCGATCATGAAGGCGACACGCCGCGGAACCCAGGGGGAGCCGCCCGCGGCAGCACGGATCCCCCAGGCACGATCTAGCGCAGCCGTTCCGGCACGTCGAACGCCTCGCAGACGGCCCGCCACACCGTCTTCGCGTCCACGCCATCGGCGAGGGCCTGGTTCACCGTGCGGCCGCCCAGCCCGGCCAGCACGAAATCCTTGGCCACGCTGTCCGCATAGGAGTCGCCGAACTGCGCCCGCATCCGCTCCCAGAACACCGTCAGACGCACGGCGCCAGGCTACCGGCCCGCCAGGCGGCACGCGGCTGGGGAACAGCAAAGGAAACAACTGTGAACTTTTGTTAAGAATGTCCCAAGGTTTCCGGGGAAGATCTCCAACAAGCACGTCGCGAACCGCGCGGGAGCTAAGGATGACCCTCCGGGAAGAGTCCGGGAACGCACCGCCGACCGGCTCGGAAACCGGGGGGCAACCGCAGGAGTCCCCGGTCCAGCAACAGGAACCACCGGGCCAGTCGCAGGAACCGGCGGCCCGGTCGCAGGAACCGGCGGCTCATCCCCTGGAAGCAGCCCCGTCGGTGCCCGCGCCGCGGGAAGCGCCCTCTCCCCCGCTAGAAGTGCCAGCACCGCGGGAAGCGCCCCCACAGGAAGTGTCCGCACCGGGGGAAGCGCCCCCCCAGATGGAAGTGCCTGCACCGCGGGAAGCCCCCCCATCGCCGGCCGCGGTGGCCCCGCCGCAGGAACCGGCCGCCGTGCCCGGGACCCCCGGCGGCCACGCCCGGCCGAGCCTGATCCAGGGATGGGGCCTGCGCACCGGGCGGGGCCCGCCGCGGCGACGGCGATCCCTGGCCGCCATCCTCGTCGGCGGTTTCGCCGCCGTCTGCCTGATCGGCCTCGGCGCCTTCGCCACCGTCCTGCTGCTGCACGGGCGGCACCACGCCCCGCCGCCCGCGCTGCCGTCTGTTTTCGGGCTGCGGGTCGGTCAGTGCGTCAACTCCGGGCAGGACGGAATCTCCTCACCCACCGTCGTGCCCTGTGCCCAGGCCCACGACGCCGAGGTCTATGCCAGGTTCGCGCTGGCCGGTCACGCTGGCCGGGGAGCGCCGCCATCGGCGCCCTGGCCCGCCGGGGCTGCACGGCCAGGCTCGGCAGCTATCTCAACCCGCAGTTGGCCACCACTGTCCTGGCCGAATCGTACGTTTTTCCTGACCAGGGTGCATGGAACGCAGGCGTGCGGGCGGTTATCTGCGAAATCCGTAGCACAGCGGGGAAGCTCACCGGCTCAGTCCGCGGCCTTAGCTAGTTATAGCTGTTTAGCTGCACAAATTCGGATCATGGGGGATATCCTGCGCAAGACTGTATTCAGTGCTGCCGGGGGGAGTGCGGAGATCTCTGTTCCGGCCCCACACGGGGATGCCCCACCAGACGGGTTTGCTCTCATGCAGGAGCTGCTCACGAGCCTGCCCGCCGCTCTGGCCTACCTGTCCGGACCCGACCTGGTCATCGATTTCGCCAACGAGGCCTGTTTCCGGTTGATCGGCGACCGGGATTTGCTCGGCAGGCCGCTGGCTAAGGTCATGCCGGAACTGGCCGACCGGATGGAAATACTCCATCAGATCATGACATCCGGGGAGACGGTCCGCGGCAGCGAGGCGAGGCTCCGTTTCAGCGGCACGGAGCACGCCGAGCAGCTATTCCTTGACTACGTGTGCCAGCCGGTTCGTGACGCCGACGGGGAAGTCACGGGGATCTTGCTGTACGCCACCGATGTGACCGCCCACGTCCAGAGCCGGGTTGAGCTGGAGGAGACGGCGGCCCAGCTTGCGGTGACGGAGGAGCGGCTTCGCGGGCTGTTCGAGACCATGCCGCAGGGCGTCATCCACTACGCCGCCGACGGGTCCGTGCTCGGCGCGAATCCGGCGGCGCGGCGGATCCTCGGGCTGTCGGAGTCCGAGATGACCAGCTGGCCGCTGGCCAACGTTCGGCGGGCGGTCCACGAGGATGGCTCCCCGTTCCGGCCGGAGGAGCTGCCGCTGAGCAGGGTGCTGCGCACCGGAGAGATAGTCCCCGACATGATCATCGGCGTGCCGCACGGCCGGACGGGCGAGATCCGCTGGCAGCGGGTCACCGCGGTACCTGAGGCCAGGGACGAGGCGGGCCGGCCGCAGCGCGCCTACGCGATGTTCACCGACCTGACCGAGCAGCGCCGGGTGGAGGCGGCCCTGCGGAAAAGCACCGCCCTGCTCGGCCGGCTGCGCGAGGCCAACGCGCTCGGCGTGATCGTCAGCAGCGAGCAGCGGATCCACGACGCCAACGACGCCTTCCTCGACCTCATCGGCTACAGCCGCGAGGACCTGGAGGCGGGGCGCCTGTCCTACCAGTCGATCACTCCACCGGAATATGCCAGCGGCGACGCCGCCGCGGTGGCGCAGCTGCGCCGGACGGGCGTGGTTCCGTCGCTGGAGAAGGAATACATCCACCGCGACGGGCACCGGATACCGGTCCTGATCGGGGGCGCGGTGATCGACCCCGACCCGTTGCGCTGGGTGACCTTCATCGTGGATCTCACCGCCCGGCAGCGCGCCGAGCGGGAGCGCGCCGAGCTGCTCGTCCGGGAACGCGCCACCAAGGCCGAGGCCGACCGGGCCAGGGAACGGCTCACGTTCCTGCTCCACGCCGGGGAGATGGTGGCCGCCACCGACGACCGGCAGCAGATGCTTGAGCACGCCGCCCACCTGGTCGTGCCGACCCTGGCCGACCACTGCGTGGTGTACCTGCCCGCCGCGGACGGCACCCTGCACGCCACCTCGCTCGCGCACAGCGACCCGGCCCGCGCCCCGGTGCTCGCCGAGTTCCGGGAGCACAAGATCCCCCCGTCGGCCCGATGTCGATCCAGATCGCCTACTCCACCGGGACCAGCCAGCTCCTGCGGGACGCGAAGGAGCAGCTGCCGCGGTGGCACGACCTCGCCCCCGGGCTGGCCGAGCTGCTGGTCCGCCTGCGGGCCGACAGCGTCCTGTCCATCCCGCTGCTGGCGGACGAGCGCCCGATAGGTGTCCTCGCCCTCGCCCGCGACGCCGAGCGGCCCGGCTTCACCGACACCGACATCGCGGTGGTCGAGGAGTTCGCCCGCCGCCTGTCCCACGGGCTGGCCACCGCGGACACGTTCGCCCGCGAGCACGCGATCGCGGAGACCCTGCAGCGCTCCGTCCTGCCCGGGACCCTGCCCAGCATCAGGCAGCTGGACCTGGCCGTGTGCTACCTGCCCGCCACCGAGGGCGCCGACGTGGGGGGCGACTGGTACGACGCCTTCCCGCTCGGCGGCGACCGGGTCGGGCTGGTGATCGGCGACGTGACCGGGCACAGCATCGGCTCGGCGTCGATCATGGGCCAGGTGCGCAGCATGCTCCGCGCCTACGCGATCGACTACCCCGACCCGGCCGAGGTGCTGGCGCGGACGAACACCGCCCTGACCCTGCTGCTGCCCGAAGCGCTCGCCACCGCCGTGTACGCGGTGCTCGACCCGGCCACCGGCGAGCTGGTCTACGCCAACGCCGGGCACCTGCCCCCGCTCGTCGCCACCGGCGCCGGTCAGGTCGAGTACCTCGATGAGGCGGCCGGCCGCATGCTCGGCGCCTCCCCCGAGCCCGCCTTCACCACCGCGCAACGGCGGCTGCCCGTCGGGAGCGTCCTGCTCAACTACACCGACGGGCTGATCGAGAACGGCCACCGCGATCTCACCGACGGGCTGGACGAGCTGGCCGGCGTCATGCGGCGGTCGGCCGCCCTCACCGCGGAGCAGACCTGCGGCGCCGTGCGGAAAGCCCTGCTCGGCACGGACGCCAGCGACGACGACGTGTGCCTGCTCGCCGTCCGGCTGCAGGGCTGACGGTCCAGACTGTCGGCGGCAGCAGGCAGGATGGATACGTGCCTGCCCGCCGCCCCGCCTCCCTGGACGCGCCTCACCGCGCCCGGGGGCGGCAGCGTGCCCGCAGCCGGGGAGCCAGCGGCCAGCAACGGCATCGGCCGGCGGAGCCCGCTGAGCGGGTTCGGCGCGCTGACCCGGGACTGGTTCACCGGGGCGTTCAGCGAGCCGACCCAGGCCCAGGCCCAGGCCTGGGCGGCGATCGCCGCCGGCGACAACACGCTGGTCATCGCGCCGACCGGATCGGGCAAGACGCTGGCCGCGTTCCTGTGGGCGCTGGACCGGCTGGCCAGCGGCCCGGCCCCGGCCGACCCGAAGCTGCGCTGCCGGGTGCTCTACATCTCCCCGCTCAAGGCGCTGGCGGTGGACATCGAGCGGAACCTGCGCGCCCCGCTGGCCGGGATCCGCCAGGTGGCGCGGCGGCGCGGGCTGCCCGAGCCCGACATCGGCGTGGCGGTCCGCACCGGCGACACGGCGGCCGACGAGCGCCGGCGCCTGGCCAGCAAGCCGCCGGACATCCTCATCACCACCCCGGAGTCGCTGTTCCTCATCCTGACCTCCCGGGCCCGCGACGCCCTGCGCGGCGTGGACACGGTCATCGTGGACGAGGTGCACGCGCTGGCGGGCAACAAGCGGGGCGCGCACCTGGCGCTCTCGCTGGAACGCCTCGACGCGCTGCGGGCCAGGGCCGCGGACGCAGCGGGCTCCGGAGGGCAGCCTCGCCGGGCCGCCCAGCGGATCGGGCTGTCGGCGACCGTCCGGCCCCCGGAGGAGGTGGCGACGTTCCTCGGCGGGTCCCGGCCGGTCACGATCGCCGCCCCGCCGCAGCAGCAAGCAGATCGAGATCAAGATCGTGGTGCCGGTCGAGGACATGTCCGACCTCGACGCCGCCCCGGCGATCACGCCGGCGGCGGCCCGCGACGGCGTGCCGAGCGTCCTGGCCGGCCCGGTGGGACCGGACGGAACCGTCCCGGACGTACCGCGCCGCCCGCCGCCCAGCGCTCGATCTGGCCGCACGTGGAGGAGCGGGTGCTCGATCTCATCGGGCAGCACCGGTCCACCATCGTCTTCGCCAACTCCCGCCGACTTGCCGAACGGCTGTGCGGCCGGCTCAACGAACTCGCCGCCGAGCGCGCCGAGGAGGCGGCCGCGGCCGAGGAGGGCATGCCGCCGCCCGCGCCGGCGGCCCCCGCCATGCCGGCGCAGATCATGGCCCAGGCCGGCGCCTCGGCGGGCGCCGCCGGCCGAGGTCGCCCGGGCCCATCACGGCTCGGTGTCCCGGCAGGAGCGGGCGCAGATCGAGGAGGCGCTGAAGGCGGGCCGCCTGCCGGCCGTGGTCGCCACCTCCAGCCTGGAGCTCGGCATCGACATGGGCGCGGTGGACCTGGTCATCCAGGTCGAGTCGCCGCCGTCGGTGGCCAGCGGCCTGCAGCGCACCGGCCGGGCCGGGCACAACGTCGGCGACGTCTCCCGCGGCGTGTTCTTCCCCAAGTACCAGGGCGACCTGGTGCAGTCGGCGGTGGTCGCCCAGCGGATGCGGGACGGGGCGATCGAGGAGCTGCGCATCCCGCGCAACCCGCTCGACGTCCTCGCCCAGCAGATCGTCGCCATGGTCGCGATGGACGACTGGGAGGTCGGCGCGCTGGAGCAGGTGATCCGCCGGGCGGCGCCGTTCAGCGGGCTGACCAGGCCGGTGCTGGAGGCCGTGCTGGACATGCTGGCCGGCCGGTACCCCAGCGAGGAGTTCGCCGAGCTGCGGCCCCGGCTGGTCTGGGACCGGACCACCGACACCCTGCACGGCCGGCCCGGCGCGCCAGCGGCTGGCCGTCACCAGCGGCGGCACCATCCCCGACCGCGGCCTGTTCGGGGTGTTCCTGGCCGGGCCGCAGCGCCAGGGCCGCAACTCCCACCGGGTCGGCGAGCTCGACGAGGAGATGGTGTACGAGTCGCGGGTCGGCGACGTGTTCGTGCTCGGCGCCAGCTCGTGGCGGATCGAGGACATCACCGCCGACCAGGTGCTCGTCTCCCCCGCCCCGGGCCAGCCGGGCAGGCTGCCGTTCTGGCACGGCGACGCGCCCGGCCGCCCGGCCGAGCTGGGCCGCGCGCTCGGCGCGTTCTGCCGCGAGCTCGGCGCGGCGGGCGAGGAGGCGGCCACGGCGACGCTGCGCGGCGCCGGCCTGGACGAGCTGGCGGCCGCGAACCTGATCCGCTACCTGGACGGCGCAGCGGGAGGCCACCGGCTACCTGCCCGACGACAGGACGCTGGTGATGGAGCGGTTCCGGGACGAGCTCGGGGACTGGCGGCTGGTCCTGCACAGCCCGTACGGGGCGCGGGTGCACGCGCCGTGGGCGCTGGCCATCGCGGCCCGGCTGCGCGAGCGCTACGCAGGACATGGACGTGCAGGCCCTGCACACCGACGACGGGATCGTGCTGCGCGTCCCCGACACCGACGAGCCGCCGCCGGCCGGCATCGCCGAGTTCGAACCGGACGAGCTGGAGCCGCTGATCACCGCCGAGCTGGGCGGCTCGGCGCTGTTCGCGTCCCGGTTCCGCGAGTGCGCCGCCCGGGCGCTGCTGCTGCCGCGCCGCCAGCCCGGCCGGCGCTCCCCGCTCTGGCAGCAGCGGCAGCGGTCCGCGCACCTGCTGGCCGTGGCGGCCAGGTACGGCACCTTCCCGATCGTGCTGGAGACCGTCCGGGAGTGCGTGCAGGACGTGTTCGACGTGCCCGCGCTGACCGGCCTCATGCGCGACCTGGCCGGCCGCAAGGTCCGGCTGGTCGAGGTGGAGACGCCGGCCCCGTCCCCGTTCGGCCGAGTCGCTGCTGTTCCGGTACGTCGGCGCGTTCATGTACGAGGGCGACTCGCCGCTGGCCGAGCGGCGCGCCCAGGCGCTGGCGCTGGACTCCTCGCTGCTCGCCGAGCTGCTCGGCCAGGCGGACCTGCGGGAACTGCTCGATCCCGAGGTGGTCGAGCAGACGCAGAACGAACTGCAGCGGCTGGCCCCCGGCCGCGCCTGCCGCGACCTCGAGGCGGTCGCGGACCTGCTGCGCACCATCGGGCCGCTGTCGGCGGCCGAGGTCGCCGAGCGATGCGCCGAGCCCGGCGCGGCGCCCGGGCTGGCTGGCCGAGCTGGCGGCGCAGCGCCGGGCGATCGAGGTGCGGATCAGCGGCGAGGCGCGCTGGGCGGCGATCGAGGACGCGGGGCGGCTGCGCGACGCGCTCGGGGTGCCGCTGCCGGTCGGCGTGCCGGCCGCGTTCACCGAGCCGGTGCCGGACCCGCTGGAAGACCTGGTGGCCAGGTACGCGCGCTGCCACGGCCCGTTCACCACTGCCGACGTGGCGCGCCGCTACGGCCTCGGGCAGGCGGTGGTCACCGGCGCGCTGCGGCGGCTGGCGGCGCAGGGCCGGGTCGAGCGAGGGCGAGTTCCTGCCCGGCGGGCAGGGCGCGGAATGGTGCGACGCCGAGGTGCTGCGGCTGCTGCGGCGCCGCTGCCTGGCCAGGCTCCGCAAGGAGGCCGAGCCCGTCGCCCCCGGAGGTCCTTGGCGCGTTCCTGCCCGCCTGGCAGAACGCAGGTCAGCGGGCCAGGGGCGGCGCCTGGGCCGAGGCCCGGCCGGAGCTGGCGGGCGGCCAGGCCGGACGCGGTGTACGACGCGGTCGAGCAGCTCGCCGGGGCGCCTGTGCCGGCCTCCGCGCTGGAGACGCTGACGCTGCCCGGCCGGGTGCCCGGCTACCAGGGCGCGCTGCTGGACGAGCTGACCGCCGCCGGTGAGATCGTCTGGGCGGGCGCTGGCGGGCTGCCGGGCGGCGACGGCTGGCTGGTGCTGGCGCCCGCGCACACCGCCCCGCTGCTGCTGCCCCCGCCGTCGGAGATCACCATGACGCCGCTGCACGAGGCGGTGCTCGCGATCCTGGACGGCGGCGGCGGGCTGTTCTTCCGGATGATCTCGGACCGGGCGGCGGGGCTGCTGCCGGAGACGGAGCGGCGCGGCCTCACCGACAGGGCGGTGGCGGCGGCGATCTGGGACCTGGTGTGGGCGGGACGGCTCACCAACGACACCCTGGCGCCGCTGCGCACGGTCCTTGGCACCGGCCGGCCGGTGGCGGACGCCGGCCGGCAGGCCGCTCGCCTGGGCGGCCCAGATGCGGCGGGCTGGCCCGGGCGCGCCGGGATCGAACGGCCTGGGCAGGTCCAATGGGCTGGGCAGGCCCGGCGGCGGGCCGGGCGATCCGGGCTGGGTGCCGCTGCCCGGCAGGCCCGGCCGCACCGGCCGGTTCGGGACGCGCAGGCCGGGCTCGGGGCGCATGGGGATGGCCAGCCGCACCGGTCCGCCCACGGTGACCGGCCGGTGGTCGCTGCTGCCCGAGCCCGACCCGGACCCGACCAGGCGGCTGCACGCACTCGCCCGCACGCTGCTGGAACGGCACGGCATCCTGACCAAGGGCGCGGTCACCGCCGAGCGGACGGCCGGCGGGTTCGGCGCGCTCTACCCGGTGCTGCGGGCGATGGAGGAGGCGGGGCACTGCCGCCGGGGCTACTTCGTGGAGGGCCTGGGCGGCGCCCAGTTCGCGCTGCCCGGCGCGGTGGACCGGATGCGGGCGATGGCCGCGGACGCGACCGCCCCGGCTCCGGGCCGGCCGCCGCAGTTCCCTGAGAGCCAGCCCGGCTGGCCGGGGGCGCCCGGGGAGACCTGGCATGCCGAGGCGAAGGAACCACCCGGCCCGGCCGTGACTGTGCTGGCGGCGGCCGACCCCGCCAACCCGTTCGGCGCGGCGCTGCCCTGGCCCGCCCGGCCCGGTGAGGTGCCCGGCGGGCACCGGCCCGGACGCAAGGCGGGGGCCCTGGTGGTACTGTCCGGCGGGCAGCTGGTCCTGTACGTGGAGCGCGGCGGCAAGACGCTGCTGTCGTGGACGAGCGACCCGGCCGTGCTGGCCCCGGCCGCGGTCGGCCTGGCGGAGGCGGTGCGCGGCGGCGCGCTCGGCCGCCTCACCGTCGAGCGGGCCGACGGCTCGGGCGTGTACGAGTCGCCGCTGGCGCAGGCCCTGGCCGACGCCGGGTTCCGCCCCACCCCCCGCGGCCTGCGCCTGCGCGGCTAGGCGCCAAGCGGCCGCCCGGGGCCGCCTACCCGGCTGCGGCCGCCGGGCGCCCGATGGACAGGCCGTCGTCCGGGTCGAAGAACTGCAGGTTCGTGGTGTCAATGGCGAGCTGCGCGGGCTGGCCCGAGCGGACCTTGCTGCGGGCGGCGACCCGGGCGGTCCACAGCGACTTGCCGCCGGCCAGGACGACGGCCTCGTCGGCGTCGGCGCCGCCGGCGATGTCGCTGATGCTGGGGTGGCGGACCGGCGCGGCGTCGATGGTGAACAGGACGTGGATCTCGCTGCCGAGCTCCTCGGTGACGTCGGCGGTGATGCTGATCCTGGGCCAGGCCGGGTCGGCGATGGCGGCGTCCTCGAAGTCGGATGGGCGCACGCCGAGGATGATCTCGCGGCCGAGGTAGCGGGCCAGGCCGGGACGGCTGTCCACCAGGCCGGACGGGAGGGAGAGGGTGTGCCCGGCGAAGGCGACCGCGTGCCCGTCGTCGCCGGTCAGGGCGGCGGTGGCGAAGTTCATCGCCGGGGAGCCGATGAAGCCGGCGACGAACAGGTTCACCGGGCGGGCGAACAGTGCCTGGGGCGTGTCCACCTGCTGCAGCTGCCCGTCACGCATGACACAGACCCGGTGGCCCAGGGTCATCGCCTCAACCTGGTCGTGGGTGACATAGACCGTGGTCACCCCCAGCCGGTCATGCAGCTGGGTCAGCGAGGCGCGCATCGACACCCGCAGCTTGGCGTCCAGGTTCGACAGCGGCTCATCCATCAGGAACGCCTGCGGCTCGCGCACGATCGCCCGTCCCATGGCCACCCGCTGGCGCTGCCCGCCGGACAGTGCGGCCGGCTTGCGCCCCAGGTACTGCTCGATCCCGAGCAGCCTGGCTACCTCGCTCACCCGGCGCCCGATCTCCTCCCTGGGAGTCTTGCGCTGCCGCAGCCCGAACGCCAGGTTCTGCTCCACCGTCATGTGGGGGTAGAGCGCATAGTTCTGGAACACCATCGCCACGTCGCGGTCCTTGGGAGGAACGTCGTTGACGACCCTCCCGCCGATGGAGATCGTGCCGTCGGTGATCTCCTCCAGACCCGCGATGGAGCGCAGCGCGGTTGACTTCCCGCACCCGGAGGGGCCGACGAGCACCATGAACTCGCCATCTTCGATGTGCAGGCTCAGGCCGTCCACGCCGTTGACCCCGCCACGGTAGGTCTTGGTCACCTGATCAAAAACGATCTCTGCCATCGCTGTACCTCAACTGGTCGTCTGGTTCGGCTAGGGGCCCGGCGGCCCGGTGGTGTTGCGGATGATCAGCCGGGGCGCCGCGGAGGTGAGCACGGAGCGGCTGCGGCCGTCCATGCGCTCGCGCAGCAGCCGGGCGGCCGTCGCCTCCATATCATGGCCCGCCTGATCCACGCTGGTCAGGTTGATCGGCGCGATGGAGGCGATGGTGGTGTTGTCGTAGCCCACAAGGGGAAAGATCCCCAGGGATCCGGAGCCCATGCTCGTATGCGGCCCGCAGCACTCCCACCGCAGCGATGTTGACCACGCGAAGATGGCGGTCGGCGGCACGCTGAACCTGTCGGTCACCGCCCCGCCCGGCACGTCAGCGATCGTCAGCCTGCCCTCGCCGGGCTTCACCGAGACCGTGACCGGGCCTGGGCTCCACCGGTTCAGCTGCGCCTGCCGCCCGGCGGCCGAAGACCCCGTCCGGGTACCTGCGGCCGGCCGGACCAGCCGCTCAGGATGACGTGAATGCCGGGCGGCGACATGCCGCCCGGGCAGTCGTGGCGCTCGTCTGCGCGTCAGACCCGGCATAATGCATGACATGCGATTGTCCGCCCGCGCCGATTACGCGCTGCGTGCTGCGATCGAACTCGCCGCTACCGAGCGCAATCACATCACCGCCGAGCAGCTGGCACGGGCGCAGAACATACCGGGGAAGTTTCTCGAGGCCATTTTGACCCAACTGCGCCGGGGCGGCCTGGTGCGCAGCCAGCGCGGCCCGGAGGGCGGGTTCTGGCTGGCCAGGCCCGCGTCCGAGATCTCACTCGCCGACATCATCCGGGCCATCGACGGGCCGCTGGTCGGTGTGCGGGGTGAGCGCCCGGAAAAGGTCGGCTACAGCGGCGCCGCGGAACCGCTGCAGACGGTGTGGATCGCCCTGCGGGCCAATGAGCGGGCGATCCTGGAGGAGGTGACGCTGGAGGACATCGTCACGCGTCATCTTCCGCTCCGGGTCCGCGAGCTCGCCGAAGACCCGCGGGCATGGGCGAGCGGACCCACCTGAGCCCCTGGTGCGCGCTGGTCCGGCTCTCTAGACCGGGACCATGTCCGTGACGTCGCGGATCCGGCGGGCCACCTCGTCGTCGAAGGCCGCCGTCTGGCCTGGCGGCAGCTGCACCGCGTCGAGGACGGCGCCGGTCCCGGTACCGAGGTCGCGGCCCGAGGCCAGCCGGATCGGCTGCGCGGCGCCGGTGAACGCCTGCGGCGTCTCCGGCGTGTCCATGCCGACGGCGGCGGGCGCATCCAGGGCCGGCTCCCTGGCCCCGGCCAGCACCGGCTCGCTCTGCAGCTCTGCGAGCGCGAAGTTGTCTGATACTTCCCGGAACACCTGCGACAACGGCGCCCCGAGCGCTGAGCAGATCGCCGCCAGCAGCTCCGAGGACGCTTCCTTCTGGCCGCGCTCGACCTCGGACAGGTACCCCAGCGACACCCGGGCCGCCGCGGAAACCTCACGGAGCGTGCGACCCTGCCGCTGACGCAGCCGCCGCAGTGCGTCACCAAGCAAGTGACGAAGCAGGACCATGGTCACGCTCCCTTCCCGAGGTCAGTATTCCCAAAATCAGTATCACAGCACCCACGGTACCTGGCTTCACCGACAGTGCGGGAGAGCGCATGCTGCCATGTTCGCTGATGACGTAACGCTGTAATCACGGGCTTTCTTCCCAGAGCACGCTCCACAGCAGCCGCAGCGACCGCTCCACCGTGCTCCGCCGGATCTCGTCCCTGCTGCCGGACAGGGCCAGCGTCTGGACCACCGCTCCGCCGCCCGCGCATACCGCGATGTGAACCGTGCCGGGCGGCTTGCCGTCCGCCGGGTCGGGCCCGGCCACCCCCGTGGTCGCCACGCCGACCGTGGCCCCCAGCCGCCGCGCCACCCCGGCCGCCATCGCGCCCGCCACGTCGGGGTCGACCGCTCCCCGTTCCGCCAGCAGCGCCGCTGGCACGCCGAGCAGCGCCGCCTTCAGGTCCGTGGCATAGGCGATCACCCCGCCGCGGAAGACCACCGAGGCACCGGGGACGGTGGTGATCGCGGCGCCGAGCAGCCCGCCGGTGAGCGACTCCGCGACGGCGACGGTCTGCTGCCGCTGCGTGAGCAGCCCCACGATGCGGGACGCCAGCTCAGCGCCGACGGGCACATCCGGCCCGGCGGCCGGCCCGGCCGGGCTCTCCGCGCCGCTCACGGCGCCGCTCCCGCCCCGGCGGGCGGCCGGCGGTGCAGGCGCACCGCGCGGACGCCATAGTCGATGCCGGTCACCACCGTGACGGCCACCGCCGCCGCCATCACGACCTCCCGCAACAGCGCCGGCGGCTCCGGCAGCACGTACAGGGCGATCGCGACCACCTGCAGCAGCGTCTTCAGCTTGCCGCCCCGGCTGGCCGCGATCACGCCGCGCCGGATGACCCAGAACCGCAGCAGCGTCACGGAGATCTCCCGGGCCAGAATCACCACGGTCACCCACCAGGCCAGCTCCCCCAGGGCGGACAGGGTCACCAGCGCGGCGCCGGTGAGGGCCTTGTCCGCGATCGGGTCGGCGATCTTGCCGAAATCGGTGATCAGCCCGCGACTCCGGGCGAGCCGGCCGTCCAGCAGATCCGTCACCGATGCCACGCCGAACACGAAAAACGCCGCCACCCGCCAGCCCGTCCCGCCGGCCAGCAGGCAGGCGACGAAGACCGGCACCAGCGCCAGGCGCAGCACGGTCAGCGCGTTGGCGGCGTTGACCAGCCCCGGGCCGGGCAGGGCGGGCCGGGGCGGCGCGGGCTGGGCAGGCTGTCCGGGCTGGCCGGGCGGTACAGGCTCACCGGGTGGTGCGGGCCGGGCAGGCCGCGGCGCACCGTGGGGCGGCTCACCTCCCGGCAGCACCGGCCCGCCCGGTCAGCGCGTCTGGCCGGGCCGCGGCGCGGCGGCCAGGGCGTCCGCCGTCAGGTCGACCCCCTCGGACCCGGTGACCCGGGCGCTGACCATCTCGCCAGCGGCGAGCGGCACCGGCGAGACCACGGTCGTCACCCCGTCCACCTCGGGTGCCTGATGGGCCGCCCGGCCCTCGTAACGGTGGCCGCCGAGATCCTCCTCGATCAGCACCTCCGCCGTCTCGCCGACGCGGTCGGCGGCGCGCTGGGCCATGACCTCCTCGGCGATATCGGACAGCTCGTCGGCGCGGCGGGCGACCTCCGCCGGGTCGAGGTGCCCGGGCAGTGAGGCGGCCCCGGTCCCCTCCTCATCGGAGTAGCCGAAGATGCCGATCGCGTCCAGCCGGGCCAGCGACAGGAACCGCTCAAGCTCGGCCAGGTCGCGGGCGGTCTCACCGGGGAACCCCACGATGAAGTTGGACCGGATGCCCGCCTCGGGGCACGCGTTCCTGATCTGGTCGATCAGGGCGCAGAACCGCTCGGTGTCGCCGAACCGGCGCATCGCCCGCAGGACGCTGCCGCTCGCGTGCTGGAAGGACAGGTCGAAGTAGGGCGCGACACCGGGGGTGGAGGTCATCACCGTGACCAGGCCGGGCCGGACCTCCGCGGGCTGCAGGTAGCTCACCCGGACCCGGGCGATCCCCGGCACCGCCGCCAGCGCCGGAAGCAGCTCATCAAGCAGGGCGATCTTGCCCAGGTCCTTGCCGTAGGAGGTGGAGTTCTCGCTGACCAGCAGCAGCTCGGCCACCCCGTGGCCGGCCAGCCAGCCCGCTTCGGCTATCACGTCCCCGGGGGGGCGGGACAGGAAGGCGCCGCGGAACGCCGGGATCGCGCAGAAGCTGCACCGGCGGTCGCATCCGGAAGCGATCTTCAGTGGCGCCACCGGGCCGCCGCCCAGCCGTCGCCGCATGGTCCGCGGCCCCGATGCGGGCGCCGTTCCCGGTGGCAGGTCGGGGATGGCGCTGCCCGCGCCGGGCATGCCGTGGCCGG
The DNA here is from genome assembly GCA_963835425.1 of uncultured Actinomycetes bacterium. Classification (GTDB taxonomy): domain Bacteria; phylum Actinomycetota; class Actinomycetes; order Streptosporangiales; family Streptosporangiaceae; genus UBA9676. The sequence goes on from CAWIGE010000001.1 coordinate 205,471, forward strand.
GGACGTGCGGGTGAGGCGCAGCGGGCCGTCCGGCCGGGGCGAGCGGGAGCAGCCGCCGCCGGTCCCGCGGCTCGTGGGCGGGCAGCCGTTCGCCGGCCAGCACCGCGTCCAGCCGGGCGGCGATGTCGCCGTAGTCGTCGAAGCTCAGGATCTGCGCCTCGGGCAGTGCCTCGGCCAGCTGCGATCCGTACCGTTCGGCCAGGCAGCCCACGGCGACGACCCGGGCGCTGCCGGACGCGGCGCCGAGCAGTTCGGCGATGGATTCCTGCTTCGCCGCCTCGATGAAGCCACACGTGTTGACGAGGACGACCTTCGCCTCGCCCGCGTCCTCGTCGCTGGCCAGCGTCCAGCCGGCCGCGTCGAGCCGCCCGGCGAGTTCCTCGGAGTCGACCTCGTTGCGCGCGCAGCCCAGGGTCACCAGGCTGACGGTCCGCTCCTCCGGCGGCGGGTTCTCCATGCTCGGCGACACACCGGCAGACTACGGTAAGACCGGCCGTGCGCAGGCCGCGGCGCCCGGGCGTCAGCCCGACGCCTGGACGGACAGCTTCTTGTGCGGCCCCAAGCTCAGCGTCACCGGCCCGGCCGACCCGGGGCTGCCCAGGTTCTTGCCGTTCACGGTCAGCATGATCCCGGCCGGGTTACCGATCTGCATCGTCACCGCGTGGCGGAATCTCCACGTCTTGGAGCTCCCCCCGACCACGAGGTACTGGGACAGGGGGGTCCCGGATGGCGTGCTGAACCCGACCCAGCAGTCCTCGATCGCGGTCAGCCGGATCACCACCGTGTGGCTGGCATGGGTGGGCGTGGGAGTCGGCGTGGTGGGTGCGGCGGCCGCGGCCGACGGGTGGTGGCTCGGCGCCGCCACCGGGACGTGGCCCCTCGGTGAGGCCACCGCCGCCACCGCCCGGTACACGCCATAGCCCACCACCAGGGCCAGCACGATGATCATCACCAGGGTCCAGTTGGGCCCGCGCCGCTCCTTCAGCTTGATCGGCGTGGCCGGCTCGAACACGTCCGCTGCCCTGATCGCCTCGGGCGCGCCATGCGTGGTGTCGTATTCGTGGATCAGTGGCTCGGAGTCGACTCCAACCACGCGCGCGATGCTGCGGATGTGGCCACGGGCATAGAAGTCGCCGCCGCAGGCGGAGAAGTCATCATGCTCGATGCCCCGGACGATCGTCTCCCGGATGCGGGTCCGCTGGCTGACCTGCGCAAGGGTGAGACCGGCCTGGCCGCGGGCCTGCGCCAGGGCGTCACCGATGCTCACGCCGCGCCTCCACTACGTTTGTGGCGCTGCTGCCGCCCGGGAATGCGGCCGCAGTGGCCGGATGAGAGCGGCCCCGGACCCGGGACCGGTAACCAAGTTTAGACCCGCGGCCGACGCGCTGTGAGCGCCCAGGGGCCCCGCTCAACCGTCCTGCCCGCCCCGCAGCGAGGCCAGCACGCCGGCGAGATCGTCGGGGGTGACCAGGACGTCCCTCGCCTTCGATCCTTCGCTTGGGCCCACGATGCCCCGGCTCTCCAGCAGGTCCATCAGCCTGCCCGCCTTGGCGAACCCGACCCGCAGTTTCCGCTGGAGCATGGAGGTGGAGCCGAACTGGGTGCTGATGATGAGCTCGGCCGCCTGGATGAGCAGTTCCAGGTCGTCGCCGATGTCGGTGTCGATGTCGCGGTGTTGCCCCTCGGGCGCGCCCACATCCTCCCGGTAGGTGGGCTGGGCCTGCTTGGTGCAGTGGGCGACGATCTCGCGGATCTCCTTCTCCGAGACGAAGGCGTTCTGCAGCCGCAGCGGCTTGCTCGCCCCCATCGGCAGGAAGAGCGCGTCGCCCTGCCCGACCAGCTTCTCCGCGCCCGGCTGGTCGAGGATGACCCGGCTGTCGGCCAGGCTGGAGGTGGCGAACGCCAGCCTGGTCGGGATGTTCGCCTTGATCAGCCCGGTGACCACGTCCACGCTGGGACGCTGGGTGGCGACCACCAGGTGGATCCCGGCGGCGCGGGCCAGCTGGGTGATCCGCACGATCGCGTCCTCGACGTCGCGCGGGGCGATCATCATCAGGTCGGACAGCTCGTCCACGATCACCAGCAGGTAAGGGTAGGGCAGGAAGACCCGGTCGCTGCCCGGCTGCGAGGTGAGCTTGCCCGCCCGCGCCGCCTTGTTGAAGTCGTCGATATGCCGGAACCCCGACGCGGCCAGGTCCTCATAGCGGCGGTCCATCTCCCCGACCACCCACTGCAGCGCCTCCGCCGCCCGTTTGGGGCTGGTGATGATCGGCGTGATCAGGTGCGGTATCCCCTGGTAGATCACCAGCTCCACCCGTTTCGGGTCGATCAGGATCATCCGCACGTCATCCGGGGTGGACCGCAGCAGGATCGATGTGATCAGCCCATTCACGCATGTGGATTTTCCCGCGCCAGTGGCACCGGCAATCAACATATGAGGCATCTTCGCGAGGTTCGCGATGACGGTCCGGCCCTCGACGTCCTTGCCCAGGCCGACCACCAGCGGGTGATGGTCGCCGACGGCCACCGGGGAGCGGAGCACGTCGCCCAGGCTGACGATCTCGCGGTCGGCGTTGGGGATCTCCACCCCGATCGCGGACTTGCCCGGGATCGGCGACAGTATCCGCACGTCCGCGCTCTTCACCGCGTACGCGATGTTCTTCGACAGCTGGGTGACCCGCTCCACCTTGACCGCGTCGCCCAGCCTGATCTCATACCTGGTCACGGTCGGCCCGCGGCTGAAGCCGGTGACCGCGGCGTCCACCTCGAACTGGTCCAGCACGGCCGTCAGCGCCCGCACGACCGTGTCATTGGCCTGGGTCCGCTCCTTGGGGGCCGTGCCCGGCCGCAGCAGCGCGGGCGGCGGCAGGGTGTAGCTGGAGTCGGTCGACCCGGTCAGGGTGAGCTGCTCGGTGCGGCCGTGCAACGGGGCGGCCGCGGTCACGGGCTGGCGCCCGGCGGTGGGTGGGCCGAATCCCAGCACATCCAGCAGGCCATCCTCGTTGTCCGGCGCCGTCGGCGTGACGCGGCCATCGGCATCGGCCGGTGCCTCCCGGCCGGGAGCCGTCGCCGCCGACGCGGCCAGCGCCGCGTTCCCGCCCCCGGCTGCCCCCTCGCCCCCGCCCGCGCCGCGCAGCAGCGGCGTGTCGTACGGCTTGCTGTGATCACCCGCCTCGATCGCGGCCTGCCGCTTGCGCCCGAACCGGGCGGCCGGACGCTGGCCGGTCCCGGCCTCGCCGTTCTGCCCGTCGGCGTGCCCGCGCCCGGCCACGCCGCGCAGCTCAGCCAGCCGGTCCGGCACCCGGTGCAGCGGCGTGCCGGTGATGACGAGCAGGCCGAACACGCAGACCAGCCCCAGCAGCGGGACGGCGACCCACGAGGTCACCACGGCCACCAGCGGGGCCGAGACGGCGTACCCGATGAAGCCGCCCGCCGCCCGCATCGCGGCGGCCCCGTCGGCGGGGGTGGGGGTCCCGTGGGCGATGTGCACCAGGCCCAGGCCGCCGATGAGCAGCGCGGAGCCGCCGATCGTCAGCCGGCCGGTTTCCGCGTTGCGGTCCGGGTGGCGCAGGAACCGCCAGGCCAGCAGCGCCAGCAGCACCGGCACCAGCCAGGCCAGGGAGCCGAACGCGCCATGGACCAGCTCGGTCATGATCCGGCTGGCGTTGCCCAGGTGCCACCAGGTGGTGGCCGCGAGCACGATCGCCGCGCCAAGGAAGGCCAGGCCCACGCCGTCCCGCCGGTGCAGCGGGTCGAGGTCGCGAGCGCTGCGGCCCAGTGCCCGGGCCCCGGCGCCGGCCGCGTGGGCGAGCAGCATCCACACGCCCGACACCGCGCGGGCCACCCAGCCGATGAAGATCATGATCGGGTCGGTCTGTGGCGGTGGCCGGCGCTTGGTACGCCTACCGCCCTTGGATCCGCCCCGGGTGTTCTTGCCCTTGCCGGAGCCCTTGTGCGTTGATCCGCGGCCCGGCGAACGGCTGCGCACGGTCGTCCCGCCCTGGGACCGGGCAGCGCCCTTGGGGACACGGGTAGCCATGATGACCACGGTAACCAGATTCACCTGGGTGCCGAAACAACGCCGGGCGCGTGTCGCGATCCGCCTGCGGAAGCCCGGCACACCGCCCGGGTTTAGCGGGCGGCTGGCGGGTACCGTCCCCTTCGGCTGGCTGGGTCAGGGCGGGTCGCGGGGGTGAACGGCAATGGGCAGTTGCGTGGCAGTGTCAGGAAGACTCCGCCAACGGCGTTGGCATTCGGTGTACCGGGCATTCACGCTGGTAGGAAGCCGTAGCTGGGGCGTGACGGGACCGCCTGGCCGGCGAGACGGACATCCTGGCGCCGCCCGTTGCGCTGCCATGGCCATGAAACGACGGAGGCCCGTGTGACAAGCCTGGCCCGCGGACCGGCAGGGGCCGAGCCGCCGGGGAGAGCCCGGCCCGCGGATGGGACGCGGGAACCGGACGGCCCGGGCCATCCCGCGCTGCGGGGGCTGTCCGCGGTCTGGCTGCGCGCCAACTGCCCGTGCGCCGACTGCCAGGACCCGGGCAGCGGGCAGCGCCTCGCCGCCATCACCGACCTCCCGGCCGACGTGACCGTGGCGGGGGTCGTGGCGTCGGAGACCACCGTGGAAGTGATCTTCGGCCCGGACGGCCACCGGGCGGTTTTCGCCACGGGCTGGCTCGCCCGCTACGGCGACCGGGGGCAAGACGGGCCAGACGGGCAGGACGACGACCGGACCGAGGACGCCAAGTGCCTGTGGGCGGCAGCCGACCTCGGCGGCGGGATCCCGCAGGGCTGGTGGCCGCGCTACCTGGCCGACCCGGAGCACCGCAGCGCGTGCCTGTCGGCCGTGCTGACCCATGGCGTTGTCGTCCTGCACGAGGTGCCCTGCGAGCCGGGGGCCGTGCTGGCCGTGGCCAGGAGCCTGGGTTACGTCCGGGAGACCAACTACGGCCGGCTGTTCGACGTGCGCGCCGAGCCGGCCGCGGCCAACCTGGCCTTCACGAGGCTGCCGATCGCCCCGCACACCGACAACCCCTACCGCGACCCGGTCCCGACGGTCCAGCTGCTGCACTGCCTGCACGACGCCGCCGCCGGCGGCGGCGACTCGACCTTCACCGACGGCTTCCGCGCCGCCGCGGAGCTGCGCAGGCAGGACCCGGCGGCGTTCGCCTGCCTCACCACCACGCCGGTGACCTTCGCCTACGCCGATGCGACGGCCGCGCTCCGCGCCACCGGCCCGATGATCGGCCTCGACCCGCGCGGGCGGATACGCCAGATCCGCTTCAACGGCCGATCCCTCGCCCCGATACGGCTGCCCGCCGCGCAGACCTGGGCGTTCTACGCCGCCTACCGCGCCTTCGCCGGGCTGGTCGCCGGCCCGGACGCGATGGCGACGGCGCGGCTGGCCCCCGGCGACTGCGTCATCTTCGACAACACCCGGATCCTGCACGGCCGGACCGCCTTCGCCGACGGCGGGGGCAGCCGGCGCGGCGGCGGCACCGGCCGCCGGCATCTTCAGGGCTGTTACGCCGACCTGGACGGGCTCGCATCGACGGTGGCCGTCCTGGCCCGCGAACAGGCGGCCCGTACGGGCCAAGCGGACCAAGCGGGGCAGGACGAGCAGGCCGGGCAGGCCTCGATGACCGCCCCCGACCCCATCCAGGTGATCGCCGACCTGTTCGCCACCGATGGCGCCCAGCGAGTACCTGGGCGAGCCGGTGACCCAGGCCTCGCACATGCTGCAGGCGGCCGCACTGGCGCAGCAATGCGGCCCGCCCCCCGCGCTGGTCGCGGCCGCCCTCCTGCACGACGTCGGCCATTTCACCTCGGCGGTCAGCGGCCACGACCTGATGCGCGGCACCGACAACCGGCACGGCGACGCGGGCGCGAAGTGGCTCGCCCAGTGGTTCGGCGAGGAGGTCACCGAGCCGGTGCGGCTGCACGTGGCGGCCAAACGCTACCTGTGCGCCGTCGAGCCCGGCTACCTGGCCACCCTGTCCCCGGCGTCGGTTTACACGCTGGGGGTGCAGGGCGGCCCGATGAACGCGGCCGAGCGGGCCGGGTTCGAGGCGAACCCTCAGGCCGGCGCGGCGCTCCGGCTACGACGGTGGGACGACGAGGCCAAGGACCCGGCCGCCAGCCCGCCCGCGTTCGGCTACTACAAGCCGCTGCTGCGCCGGCTGCTGCACGCTTAGCTCGTGACGGCCGCCGGGCCAACCCGGTAGTGGTAGCGGTGCACTTCGGCAAAACCACAGCGCGCGTAGAGGGCGCGGGCGGCGAGGTTGTCCTCCTCCACCTGCAGGAAGACCCGGCGCACCCCCTGCCGGGCCGCTTCCCCGGCCAGCGCCCTGGTCATGAGGGTGCCCAGCCCACGCCGCCGGTACCGGGGATCCACATCGACCGCGGTGATCCCCGCCCAGCCAGCCGCGACCGAGACCCGCCCGACGGCGACCGTTTCCCCGTCCACGGCCAGGCTGGCGAATGCCTGCCACGGCGCCGACAGCAGCAGCCGGACCGCGCCGGGCCGGCAGCTCCTCCCCCGGTAGTGGTAGCGCGCGAGCCAGGTCTTATCCGGCTGGGCCGCGAACGTCACGGCTCGCGCCGCCCCGGACACCTCCGGGCCCGGCTGCCCGCCCACGGACCGCCTGGTGCCGCCCACCTGACCGGCGTCGGCCGTCATCATCACCACCGCCGGCGCCGACCGGACCCGCCAGCCGCGCGCCGCCAGCAGGGTGTCCAGCGGGTCACCGGCCAGCCCGCCGTCCGGTGTGGCGGCGCCCAGCACCCTCGGGATGACGATCATGGGCGGCAGCCCGCGGGCCCGGTACCACGCCTCGACCTCGTCCACCGCCCCGGCCAGCGGCAGGCCGGGATCTCCCAGTGGCAGGGCCGAGTTGGCCCGGCCGGTGAAGCCACCGTCGGCGCGGAGCAGCCATGAGCCGAGCTGGGCTGTGTCGGCCGCCCGCCAGTGCTCCGCCGCGGCGCGCTCCAGCGCAGCGATCCCGGGCGGGGTCCCGGCGCCGCTCAGACCTTCATCACCACGGGGATGATCATGGGCCGGCGGCGGTAGTTCTCATTGACCCATCGCCCGACCGTACGCCGCACCAGCTGCCCCAGCTGGTAGGCGTCGTTGATCCCGTCGGCCGCGGCTCTCTCCAGCGCCTCGTCGATCCGCGGCCTCACCTCGCTGAACGCGGCCTCGTCGATGCCCGAGCCGCGCGCCTGGAACTCCGGCCCGGCCGCCAGCTTGCCGGTGGTCGAGTCGACCACGATCACGATGGAGATGAACCCCTCGTCGCCGAGGATCCGCCGGTCCTTCAGGGAGGTCTCGGTCACCTCACCCACCGACAACCCGTCCACGTAGACGTAGCCGCACGGGACCGCGCCGGCGATGGTGGCCTGCCCGTTCACCAGGTCGACGACCACGCCGTCCTCGGCGATCACGATGCTGCGGTCCGGCACCCCGGTCAGCGCGGCCAGCCGGGCGTGGGCCCGCAGGTGGCGCCACTCGCCGTGGACCGGCATGAAGTTGCGGGGCTTGACCAGGTTCAGCACGTAGAGCAGCTCACCGGCGGGCGCGTGCCCGGAGACGTGCACCAGCGCGTTGCCCCGGTGCGCGACCCGTGCCCCCAGCCGCGTCAGGTCGTTGATCACCCGGTACACGGCGGTCTCATTGCCGGGGATCAGCGAGGAGGCGAGGATCACCGTGTCTCCCTCGGCCACCCGGATGGGGTGGTCGCGCCCGGCCATCCGGGACAGCGCCGACATCGGCTCGCCCTGGGACCCGGTGGAGAGGAGCACGATCTTCTCCGGCGGCAGCTCCTCGGCCTCGCGCATGTCCACCATCAGGCCGCCGGGGACCGACGGGATGTGCAGGTAGCCGAGGTCGCGGGCGACCCCCATGTTGCGCACCATGGAGCGGCCGACGAAGGCGACCTTGCGCCCGTACGCGACCGCCACCTCCAGCACCTGCTGCACCCGGTGCACGTGGCTGGAGAAACAGGCGACGATGATGCGCTGCTGGGCACCGGCGAAGATCTCCGCCAGCACCGGGGCGATGTCCCGCTCGCTGGTGACGATGCCGGGTACCTCGGCGTTGGTCGAGTCGGACATCAGCAGGTCCACGACGTCCGCGCCGAGCCGCGCGAACCCGCCGAGGTCGGTGAGCCGGTGGTCGAGCGGCAGCTGGTCCATCTTGAAGTCGCCGGTGTGCAGGACCACGCCGGCGGGCGTGCGGATGGCGACCGCGAGCGCGTCCGGGATGGAGTGGTTCACCGCGAAAAATTCAAGCCCGAAGGGACCGAACGATTGGCGGGTGCCGGCCGCCGCTTCCACCGTGGCGGGCGCTTGCCTGTGCTCGGCGAGCTTGCTCTTGACCAGGCCGAGGGTCAGCTTCGAGCCGACCAGCGTGAGGTCGGGGCGCTCGCGCAGCAGGTACGGGATGGCGCCGATGTGGTCCTCGTGGGCGTGGGTGAGCACCACCGCCTCGATCTGGTTGAGGCGGCCGTCCAGGTAGGAGAAGTCGGGCAGGATCAGGTCCACCCCCGGCTGGTCGGGCTCGGGGAACAGCACCCCGCAGTCCACGACGAGCAGCCGCCCGGCGTACTCGAACACGGTCATGTTCCGGCCGATCTCGCCGAGGCCGCCGAGCCCGATGATGCGCAGTCCGCGCTTAGGCAGGGCAGGGGGTGCGGTGAGGCCCGGATGCGGGTGGCTCACCAGGCAACTCCACTAGTTCTGCCTGCCTCGCGGGCGCTCCGCTTGGTCGCGCCGGAGGCGCGCCGGCTAGCAGGGCGGCAGGCTGGTCCTCGGCGCCGGGACACCGCTGACGCTGGGTCGTGCCGGAGGCGCGCCAGCAAGCGCTGTGGCCCGGCGCCTGCGGCGGCGGCCGACGCAGGCGCCGTCATGCTGCTCCCCCGGGCAGCTTCACGCCGCCCGCCACCAGATCGGTCCGCAACCGCTCCACCTGCTGCGGGGTCGCGTCGATCAGCGGCCCGCGGACCGTGCCGCCGGGCAGCCCGAGCAGGCTCAGCGCCGCCTTGGTGGCGATCGCGCCCTGGGTCCGGGTCATGATGCCGATGTAGACCGGCAGCAGCTCACGGTGGATCTCCAGCGCCTCACCGACCCGGCCGGCCAGGTAGGCGTCGATCATCTCGTGCAGCCGGTCCCCGACCACGTGGCCGACCACGCTGACGAAGCCCGCGGCCCCGATCGCCAGCATGGGCAGGTTCAGCATGTCCTCGCCGCTGTAGTAGACGAGGTCGGTGGCGAGCATCACCTGCGAGCTCGCGCCCAGGTCGCCCTTGGCGTCCTTGACGGCGACGATCCGCGGGTGCTGGGCCAGCTGGATCAGGGTCTCGGTGGCGATCGGGACACCGGTGCGGCCGGGGATGTCATAGAGCATGTTCGGCAGCCCGGTCGCGTCGGCGACCGCGGTGAAGTGGGCGATGAGGCCGTTCTGCGGTGGCTTGTTGTAGTACGGCGTCACCACGAGCAGCGCGTCGGCGCCAGCTCGTTCTGCCTGCTGGGCGAGCTCGATGGTATGCGCGGTGTCGTTGGTGCCGACCCCGGCCACCACCGTCGCGCGGTCGCCCACCGCCTCGATGACGGCGCGCAGCAACTGGTCTTTCTCGGCGTCGCTGGTGGTGGGCGATTCGCCGGTGGTGCCGCTGATGACCAGGCCGTCGTTGCGCATGCCGTCGACCAGGTAGGTGGCGAGGCGGGCCGCGCCGTCGGCGTCGAGCGCGCCGTCGGCGGTCATGGGCGTGATCATCGCGGTCAGCATCCGGCCGAAAGGCGCTCGGCCCGGCCGGCCCGCGGATGGCTGCTGGGTTCCTGTCATGAGCGAAACGCTACTCCGGCGGCCGCGCGGCGGGGCACCAGCCACGCAGCCAGGTTCAGAACACCGGGATGATGTCCTCGGGGTTGATGTCGTCGGCCACGTCCACCCCTTCGATGTCCAGCTCGGGGATGGCGGGGAAGGCGATGCCCCAGCGGGTCACGATCGCCCGGACCCGGGCCATCGCCACCCGCCAGTTCTCGGCCTGCTGCTCGTAGGAGAGCACGCCGAGGCCGGCGTCGCGGGCGTGCCTCATGAGCACCCGGTGGTTGGGCAGGAAATACGGCGGCAGTTCCCAGAATCCCTCCGGCGGTTCCCACAAGATCATCGACAGGAACACGAACCCGGCCCGGAGCTGGCGGGTGATCAGGCCCTTGATCTCCTCGGTCAGGCCCGGCCACTCGTTCTCCAGGATCGTCATGCAGATCTGCAGGTGGCGGGACTCGTCCCGGCCGATCCGCTGGAACATCGCCGAGAACACCGGGTGGGTGGTGCCCGACGACATGCCGCGGAACAGGGTGGACGCGGCCATCTCGCCCATCATGAAGCTGGTGAACAGGACCGGCAGCGAGTACTTGCCGACCGCCTTGCTGTAGCCGGTCCAGTAGCGGCCGCCGTTGTGGTACAGCCAGGCGATGTTGTTGTGCGCCGCCTGCTCCAGCGGGGTCGAGGGCGTCCAGTCCAGCGGGCCGCCCGGCCACAGTTTGGCGATCGTGCGCTGGCAGCACTCCTCGTGGTTCATCTCGTCCCGGGTGATCGAGAAGAAGCACTTGCGGACCGGGTCCTCCTCGTGCTGCTCGAACGCGTGGATCGTGGCGCGGGCGAAGACCGCCGGGCCGGAGGCGTCGAAGTTGGCCAGCACCGAGAACCAGTACATGATGCCGAGCCGCTGCTCGGTGGTGAAGTCCTCCGCCCGCAGCCCGTCCCACGGCAGGTCGGCCGGGTTCCAGAGGGTGAGCTTGGACTTCTCGTAGATCGCGGCCAGCTTGGGGGTCTCGACCCGCCATTCCATCGGGTAGATGTTCGGCTGCGGGATGGCCAGCGCCGGCCAGAACCCGCCCTCCGGGATAACCAGGTCGCGCTCGGCCTCTGCCACGTCACCGCTCTCCGTCCTGCGTCCCCGCGTCGCCCGGCTGGTCCTGTCTTCCCACGTAGCCCAGTTATATGACAGGTTACGGCCGGGCCGGCGCCCCGTGGTCACCGGACGGCCGGGGTGCGGCCCGGGTACCGTGCGTGCCGCCCTGCCCGCGGGGTCCAGGGCGGCATCACCGCTCCCACCAGCCGCGACGGCGCACGGGCCGCCGGCCGCGCTAGAGTACCCGTGTCCTGGGTCCACCCCAGGATGGCGCTGACCCAGCGAAGCCGGTGAGATGCCGGCGCTGTCCCGCAACGGTGATGCCCCCGGCGAGGGGATGAGCCCGGACGCCTGGCCGGTGCCGACGTGCTGTCCTCGGAGGAAGGGCGGTTCGTTTCGATGCCCCGTCGGGCGTCGCAGCGGGCGCACTTCGTCCTCCACGACCCGACGGAGGATGACCATGCGGGTTCTTTCCCGCCGTCTGCCGGCCCTCGCGGCCGCCACGGTTCTCGCCGCCGCCTGCGCAGCATGCGGCGGCTCCCAGCCCACCACGCCCGCGGCCAGCCCGGCCGCTGCCAGCAGCTTCCCGGCCACGGTGCCGGCCGCCAACGGGCCGGTGCACATCGGCTCGCGGCCGACGGCGATCATCTCGCTGTCCCCCACCAGCACCGAGATGCTGTACGCGATCGGCGCGGGCCGCCAGGTCAAGGCGGTGGACAGCGATTCGGACTACCCGCCCCAGGCGCCCATGACCAAGCTGTCCGGCTTCCAGCCGAACGTCGAGGCAATCGTCGGCTACAAGCCGGACCTTGTGGTGGTGGACGGCAACACCGGCGGGCTGATCAAGAGCCTGGCCGCGTTCAAGATCCCGGTCCTGGAGCTGCCGGCCGCCACCAAGCTCTCCGACGTGTACGCGCAGTTCGACGAGCTCGGCAAGGCCACCGGCCACCTCGCCCAGGCCGAGCAGGAGAACACGAAGATACGCGGTCAGCTCAAGCAGATCGCCGCGGCCGCGCCTCATCACTCGGCGCCGCTCACCTATTACTACGAGCTTGACCAGACGTACTACTCGGTCACCTCGGCCACCTTCGTCGGGCAGCTGCTGCACCTGCTCGGGATGAAGAGCATCGCGGACACGGCGACCGGGGCGGCGGCGGCCGGAGGCTACCCGCAGCTGTCCTCCGAATTCATCATCAAGGCCAACCCCGACTACATCATCCTGGCCGACACCATCTGCTGCCATCAGAGCGCGGCGACCGTGGCCGGCCGCTCCGGCTGGTCGGGCCTGACCGCGATCAAGGACGGGCACGTCATCGCGCTCAACGACGACATCGCCTCCCGCTGGGGCCCGCGGATCACCGACCTGCTACAGACCGTCGAGAACGCCGTAGCCAAGGGCAACGCGACGTGAGCCGGGCCGGGCCAGGCCGGATGGCGGCCAAGGGCGGGCCGAGCGGGCAGGCTGGACCGGCCCGAGCGGATGCTGCCCCGTCCGGCCCGGCCCAGGCGAATGCCCGTCCGGCCCAGGCGGCCACCGATCCTGGCCAAACGGCCGGCCCGGCCCAGGCGTCCGCCGGGCCCTCTGACCCAGCCGCCGGCAAGACGGCACCGGCGCCGGCGGTGATCCCCCGGGTGCGGTCCGGCCGGGCGCTCGCCGTGGCCACCGCCGCCCTGGTGGCCGCCGTGGCCGTCGGCGTCTCGGTCGGCCCCGCGGACCTGTCGCTGCCAGCGGTCGGCGAGGCGCTGCTGGCCCGGCTGCCCTGGCATCCGGGCCTGTCCGTGTCCGCGGTCGCCGTGACCATCGTCTGGCAGGTCCGGCTGCCCCGGGTGGTCCTCGGTGCCCTCGTCGGCGCCATGCTGGCCGGGGGCGGGGCGGCCTATCAGGGTGTCTTCCGCAACCCGCTCGCCGACCCGTACCTGCTCGGGGTGGCCGCGGGCGGCGGCCTGGGCGCCACGATGATCATCATCACCGGGGGCAGCCAGGCGCTGCTCCCGCCTGCCGCGTTCGTCGGCGCCGGCTTCGCGGTCGCGGTCACCTACCTGCTGGGGGCGACCGGCCGGAACCGCAGCGGCATCGGCGGGGCCACCGCGTCGATCGTGCTGGCCGGCGTCGCGATCGCCGCTCTCTTCACCGCCGTGCAGACCTACCTGCAGCAAGAGCACACGCAGGTCATCCAGCAGATCTACGCGTGGATCCTGGGCAGCCTGGCCACCGCCTCGTGGTCCGACGTGGCCATCATCCTGCCCTATGCCGTCGTCGCCGCCGCGCTGCTGCTCGCCCACCGGCGACTGCTCGATGTGCTCCGGGTCGGCGAGGTGGAAGCCACCAGCCTCGGCGTGGACATCGCGCGGCTGCGGCTCACCGTGGTCATCGCGGCCACGCTCGGCACCGCGGCGGCGGTCGCGGTCAGCGGGCTTATCGGCTTCGTCGGCATCATCATCCCGCACACGGTCCGGCTGACGGCCGGCGCGAGCTACCGGATCGTGCTGCCGGTCTCCATGATCGCGGGTGCGGCCTTTCTGGTGCTTGCCGACGTCGCCGCCCGCACCGTCCAGTCGCCTTCCGAGGTGCCGATCGGCGTGATCACCGCGCTGGCCGGGGCGCCGTTCTTCCTCTTCGTGCTCCGCTCCAGCCGGGCGCGGCGGGAGCTCGCATGATCACGCTTGACGACGTCGGGGTCCGTTACGGCGCCGCATCCGCGCTGGCCGGCGTCAGTGAGCAGGTGCCGGCCGGGCAGTGGCTGGGCATCATCGGGCCCAACGGGGCGGGCAAGACGACCCTGCTGCGGTCCATCGCCTGTCTGGTGCCGTATGCCGGCACGATCACCATCGACGGCCAGCGTGTCTCCGGCCTGCGCCGCCGCCGGCTCGCCCGGCTGGTGGCCTACGTGCCCCAGCTCCCCGGGCTCCCGCCGGAGATGACCGTCGCCGACTACGTGCTGCTCGGCCGGACCCCGCACATCGGCTACCTGCGCATGGAGACCGACGCCGACCGGCAGATCTGCGCCGGGCTCCTCGACCGGCTCGGGCTGTCCCCGATGGCCGGACGACCCCTGGTTACGCTGTCCGGCGGTGAGCTGCAGCGGGTTGTGCTGGCGCGCGCCCTGGCCCAGCAGGCTCCGGTGTTGCTGCTCGACGAGCCGACCAGCGCGCTGGACCTCGGCCGCCGGGTGGACGCCCTGGAGCTCATCGACGAGCTGCGCCGGGAACGGTCGCTCACCGTGCTGTCCGCGGTGCACGACCTCACCCTGGCCGGCCAGTTCGCCGACCGGCTGCTGCTGCTGGACGAGGGCCGGGTCGCCGCTGCCGGGCCGCCGGTCAGCGTGCTGCGTGACGACGTGCTCACCCCGCGGTTCGGCCCCGGCATCCACGTCATGGCCGCGGACGGCACTCTGGTCGTCATGTCCCGCCGCCCGGCCGCGCGGCCACAGCCCTGACGCTGGCCGGGCGGGCTGGCCGGCTGGGGTGTGTTGCGTGGCCTGCCGGGCCAGAATTGGGGTGTGCCTGCGGACATGCTTGTCGGGCGGCGGCTGGTTACCGGCGCCCTGTGTTCGGCTGTCGATGCCGCCATCACGGGTGCGGGCGGGGTTGTGCTGCTTGCCGGCGAGGCCGGCATGGGCAAGACAGCGCTCGCCTCCCAGGCGGTGGCCTACGCGAAGGCGCAGGGCGCGGCCGCCGTGTGGGGGACGTGCTGGGAGGGCGACGGCGCCCCGGGCTTCTGGCCGTGGATCCAGGTGGTGCGCGGGCTGGCCCGGGGCGGCAGCGATGCGGGCGAAGCCGTGCTGGCCGAGCTCACCGGCGACACCGCAGCCAGAGGCGGCGTCCTGGGCGACGAGTCCGCGGTCCGCTTCCGGACCTACGACGCGACGGCGACGTATCTGCGGGGGCGAGCGGCGCAGCGGCCGCTGGTTGTCGTCGTCGACGATCTGCACTGGGCGGACATGTCGTCGCTGCGGCTGCTGGTCTTCCTCGCCCGCCAGCTGCATGACGTCCCTGCCCTCGTCGTCGGGACGTACCGCGACGTCGAGGTGGCGGCGGGGGATCATCCCGCGCGCCGGCTGCTGGCCGAGCTGGCCGGTCAGGCCGAGCTGCTGCAGCTCACCGGCCTGACGGCCGATGAGGTTGGCCAGCTGGTCGAAAAGGTGTGCGGTGAGCGCCCGCCGGCGGCGCTGGTCCGGGCCGTGCACGACCGCACCGCCGGGAACCCGTTCTTCGCCCAGCAGATCGCGCGGCTGCTCGCGTCGCAGGGTGCGTCGCTGGACCGGGCCCCCGTGACCGGTGTCCCGCCTGCGGTGGGTGACGTGCTGGCCCGCCGCCTGGCCCGGCTGCCCGGTGAGGTCGCAGACCTGCTCGCCGTCGCCTCGGTGGCCGGCCAGCGCTTCCCGATCGCGATGGTCGCCGCCATCGCCGGCACGTCCACCGAGACGGCGGTGCGGCTGGCCGATCGCGCCGTCCGCGCCGCGGTTCTGGAACACGACGAACCCGGCTGCGCCCGGTTCAGCCACGACTTGTTCAGGGAGGTCCTTTACGACGAGCTGCCAGCGGCACGACGGTCGGAGCTTCACCTGGCGCTGGCCGGTCTGATGGAGCAGCGCGCCGGCACGGCGTCAGCCGCGGCGGAGATCGCCCACCATCGCAGCATGGCGTGGCCGCTGGGTGACCGTGACCGCGCGATCGCTGCACTGGCCGAGGCGGGCCGGGACGCGACGGCCCGGACGGCCTTCGACGAGGCGGCCGCCCACCTTCGCCGCGCCGTCGACGTCGCCGGCGGCGCGACGTCGGCCGGCCTGGCGACGCTGTGCGAGTACGGGGACGCGCTGCGCCGGGCCGGCCACGGCGAGGACGCGCAAGCGGCGTTCTTCACGGCGGCGGCGCGTGCCCGGGCGATCGGCGACAGCGTCTTGTTCGCCCGGGCGGCTTTCGGCGCCCATCGGGTAGCCACGCTCACCGAGTCGTCGCGGTCCGGGGTGATCGCCCTGCTGGAGCAGGCGCTCGCCGCGCTCGACGGTGATGCCGGGGCTGACGCCGACGCGGTGCAATGGCTGCTGCCCGCATCGCTGGCGCGCGAGCTCGCCGACGGTCCCGATCGTGATCTGTCCCGTGCGGTGCGGCTCGCCCGGGCCGCGGTCGACGGCGCCCGGGCGGCTGGGGATGCCGCCCCGCTGGCCTACGCGCTGTTCGCGCTGGGCGACGTCCGCTGGGCGCCGGGCACCGCGGCCGAAAGGCTGGGGATCGCCGGGGAGCTGGCGGCGGCCGCGGCCGCCGCCGGGGAGACCGGGCTGGTCCTCGAAGCGCACATGTCCAGGCTCGTCGCGCTGCTCGAGCTCGGCGATCCGTCCTTCGCGCTGCAGCTCGCCACCTTCACCAGGCTGGCCGAGCAGGCGGCGATCCCGCGGTATCTGTACCTGGCGCGCTCACGGCAGGCCACAAGCGCGTCCCTCACCGGCCCGCTGGAGGCGGCCGATGAGCTGATCGAATCCGCTGCCGCCTACGGCGAGCGGATTGGCGAGCCTGACGCCTGGGCCGTGCAAGCCAGCCAGCTCATCGGCCTGGCGTTCATCCGCCATGACTGGACCCGGCTGAGCCACCTGGCCGCCGCGCGCGATCCCACGCCATCAGGGCAGATCCGCAACATCGAGGGGGTCCTGATGACGGCTCCGTTCAACATCGTGCTGGAGGCCCGGCCATGAGCGGGCCGCTGTATCTCGGTGCATTCCACTTCGACGGCGACCCCGGCGAGCTCCTGCCGGGCTATCACCGGCTACTGAAGCAGTTCCCCATCGACGCTCTCGACGTGCACCTTTGCATCACTCACGACAACGGCCTCACGATATTCGACGCCTGCCCCACGAAGGCGATCCATGAGCAGTTCAGCAAGAGCGACACGTTTCTCGACGCGGTCGCCGGGGCGGGGCTGCCCGCGCCGCGCATCGAGGGTCTCGGCGACGTCCAGGCGGCCCATCTCAGTGAGGAGGTCCGCCCATGAATGACGGGCTTTCGTTGCTCGACGCCACCGCCCAGGCCGCGCTGGTCCGCACCGGCGAGGTCACCGCAACAGAGCTGGTGGAGGCGGCCATCGTGCGGATCGAGGCGTTGAACCCCGGACTGAACGCGGTCGTTACACCGATCTTCGACCGGGCGCTCGACGCGGCGCGCGCCGGGCCGACCGGCCCGTTCGCCGGGGTGCCGTATCTCCTCAAGGACCTGGCCTGCGAGATGGAGGGCGTGCGCTTCACCGAGGGTTCGGCGTTCCTGGCCGGCCACGTGTCAACCTTCGACCAGGAGCTGGTGGTGCGCCTGCGTAAGGCGGGCCTGGTGATACTAGGCAAGACCAACACGCCGGAGTTTGGCATGGCGCCGGCGTGCGAGCCGGCGCTGTTCGGCCCGGCGCGCAACCCATGGGACACGCAGCGCTCCACCAGCGGGTCCAGCGGCGGATCGGCGGCCGCCGTGGCGTCCGGGATGGTGCCGTTCGCCCATGGCAACGACCTCGGCGGCTCGCTGCGGTACCCGGGTTCCGCGTGTGGGCTGTTCGCCCTCAAGCCGACCCGGGCGCGTAACCCGCTCGGGCCGGAGTACGGGGATGTGGCCGGCGGCACCGCGGTCGAGCACGCGCTGGCCCGGTCGGTCCGGGACAGCGCCGCGCTGCTGGACGCCACGTCCGGTCCCGCGCCCGGCGATCCCTACTGGGCGCCGCCGCCCGCGTGCCCGTTCGCGCAGGAGGCCGGGGCCGACCCCGGCCGGCTGCGCATCGCGTACACGGTCCGGACCCCCGACGGCGACCTCGGCCACCCCGACTGCGTCGCCGCCGCCGAGCACGCGGCGCGGCTGTGCGCGTCGCTCGGTCACCATGTCGCCGAAGCCGATTGGCCGGGCTTCACCCCCGAGACCGGCGCGGCCATCGGCACCATGATCAACGCCGCCACCGCGTGGATCCTCCGCTACTGGATCCGCCGCCTCGGCCGGGAGCCCGGGGCCGACGAGATCGAACCCCTCACCCGCGCGCTGTGGGAGGCTGGCCAGAAGGTCACCGCGGCCGAGTGGCTGCTCGCCATCGAGGACATTCAGCGGTTCAGCCGCGCGATCGCCGACTTCTTCACCACCGCGGACGTGTTCCTCACACCCACGATGTCGGCGCCGCCGCTGCCCATCGGCACGATGTACTCGACCCCGGAGGATCCATGGCGCTCGCTCAGGGTCAGCGGCCAGACGGTCCGCTACGCGGGCGTGGTCGCCAACCTCACGGGCAACCCCGCGATGTCCGTCCCGCTCTGGTGGAACGACGACGGCCTGCCCATCGGCGTGCACTTCCTCGGCCGCTTCGGCGACGAGGCCACGCTCATCCGCCTGGCGTCACAACTCGAAGCATCACAGCCATGGGCCGGCCGCCTGCCCGCCGTCCACGCCGCCAACCTGCGCCCGGTGTAAGGCACCGTATGGCCGGACGGACGTCCCGGCCGGTACCAGGAGCCCCCTGAGCAAGGGGTGCCGGGCGCAGCGATCACCGCGCCAGGCTCACACCCCCAGGCCCCGGCCGATGATCTCTTTCATGATCTCGGTCGTCCCGCCGAAGATGGTCTGGACCCGGCTGTCGGCGAACGCCCTGGCCACGCCGAACTCACGCATGTACCCGTAGCCGCCGTACAGCTGCAGGCAACGGTCGACTACCCGGTTGCACAGCTCGGTGTCCCACCACTTGACCATGGCGGCTTCCTCGTTGGTGCGCCGGCCGCCGACGTGCTCCACCACCGCCCGGTCGGTGAATGCCCGCGCCACGGCGAGTTCGGTCGCCATCTCGGCGAGAACGAACCGGCTGTGCTGGAAGCTGCCGATCGGCCGCCCGAACGCCTGCCGCTGCTGGCAGTAGGCCAGCGTGTCGGCGAACACCTTCTCCGCCCCGGCCAGCGCGGTGGCGCCGATCGCGATCCGCTCCCTGGGCAGGTTCTGCATCAGCGCGATGAAGCCGCCGCCCTCCTCACCGAGCAGGTTGGCGGCCGGGACGGCCACGTCGTTGAACGAGAGTTCGGAGGTGTCCTGCGCATGCATGCCGATCTTGTCGAGGTTGCGGCCGCGCTCGAAGCCAGGCATCCCCCGCTCCACCACCAGCAGGCTGATCCCCTGATGCCCGGCGGCCGGATCGGTCCGGGCGGCGACGATCACCAGGTCGCACATCTGCCCGTTGGAGATGAAGGTCTTGCTGCCGTTGAGCAGGTAGTGATCGCCGTCGCGGATGGCGGTGGTGCGGATCCCCTGCAGGTCGCTGCCCGCCCCGGGCTCGGTCATCGCGATCGCGGTGATGAGCTCGCCGGAGCAGTACCCCGGCAGCCACCGCTCGCGCTGCTCGGGGGTGGACAGCTGGGCGAAGTAGTGCCCGTTGATGTCGTTGTGCACGGCGAACCCCGGCCCGGTGGCGCCGGCCACCGCCAGTTCCTCGTCGAGGATCAGGTAGTAGCGGTAATCGGGGTTGCCGCCACCGCCGTACTTCTCATCGATCTCGATCCCGAGCAGCCCGGCCCGGCCGGCGGCGAGCCAGACGTCCCGGGACACCATCCCGTCCCGCTCCCACTGCTCGTGATGGGGAGTGATCTCCCGGGCGATGAAGGTGCGCGCCATGTCGCGGAATGCGTCGTGCTCGGGGGTGAAGATGTCACGCTGCATCGGCGCGCCTTCCTGCGGTGGCATGGGCGGTGGGCGTACACGGTGGGCATACGCGGCGGCGCGGCCGGAGCCGCGAGGCGCGTCCCTTCGGTCGGGCTTATTTACCGGTCAGTAGCGACCGTAACATCGCGGGCCCAGGACCAGGAGCCTCATCCCCGCCGTCCTGCGCAAGGCTGTCTGGAGAGCAGGATAGGCAACTGCCGAAGTACCGTTATTGCAAGTCTTTTGCATCTTCTCTACAGTGGGGCCAACCCGAGCTGACGCAGGAGGATGCGCGCCGATGGCCTACGTCCGCGCACGTGCACGGCGGATCGCCGACGTACTGACCCCGTCCGAGTGGGCCCGGACCGGCGGCATGGCCGCGACAGTGATCGCGCTGAACGTAACGGGCTGGGGACTGCTGGCCGCCGCCCTGGGCGGCCACTACCACATCACCAAGACCGAGATCTTCGGCGTGGGCACCGGCATCCTGGCCTACACCCTCGGCATGCGGCACGCCTTCGACGCCGACCACATCGCGGCCATCGACAACACGACCCGCAAGCTCGTCAGCGAGGGCAAGCGGCCACTCTCAGTCGGCTTCTTCTTCTCGCTCGGGCACTCGAGCGTGGTCTTCGTGCTGGCGCTGCTGCTGAACTTCGGGATCCGGGCGCTGAACAACCAGGTGCGCAACGACGGCTCTACCTTGCATAACCTCACCGGGATCGTCGGCACCATGGTCTCGGGAACGTTCCTGTTTCTCATCGCCGCGCTCAACGTGGCCGTCCTGGTGTCGATCGCGAAGGTTTTCCGCCAGATGCGGCTCGGCAGCTACAGCGATGAGGAACTGGAGGAGCAGCTGGCCAAGCGGGGCCTGATGAACCGGTTCCTCGGTCCGCTGGCCCGGCGGGTGGACACCCCGTGGAAGATGTACCCGGTCGGCCTGCTGTTCGGCCTGGGCTTCGACACCGCCACGGAGATCGCGCTGCTGGTGATGGCCGGCTCGGCGGTCGTCAGCGGGCTGCCGTTCTACGCCGTGCTGTCGCTGCCGCTCCTGTTCGCCGCGGGCATGAGCCTGTTCGACACCGCCGACGGCTGCTTCATGAACTTCGCCTACGACTGGGCCTTCGCGCGCCCGGTCCGCAAGGTGTACTACAACATGACCATCACCGGCCTGTCGGTGTTCGTCGCCTTCTTCGTCGGCTCGGTAGAAGTTCTCGGCCTCATCGCCCAGCAGACCCACCTCAGCGGGGGCTTCTGGGGATTCATGCAGGACTTCAACATCAACACCGCCGGCTTCGTCATCGTGGGCATGTTCGTGCTGACCTGGCTGGTCGCCCTGGCCATCTGGCACTTCGGCCGGATCGAGCAGAAATGGGAAGCCGCCGCGGAGGGGCCACGCGAGTAAGCCTGCGCCCGGCCAAGGATCCGGCTGGCGGGCGGCGGTCCGGCCGGCTCGACGCCGTCGAGCCGGCGCCGCAGCGGTGAACCGGCCCTAGGCGGCGCTCGGCTCGGTCAGGTAGGCGGCCCACTGCGGGTCGCCGTCGTGGACGGCACCGATCAGCCGCCAGTGCACGCCCCTCGGCACCGCCGGATCGCAGCGCAACGTCCAGCCCAGCTCCTCGACCAACCGGTCCGCCTTGCTGTGGTTGCAGCGCATACAGGAGGCGACACAGTTCTCCCAGGTGTGGGTGCCACCGCGGCTGCGGGGCACCACATGGTCGATGGTCTCCGCCTTGCGGCCGCAGTACGCACACAGGTAGTTGTCCCGGCGCATGAGCGCTCCCCTGGTCAGCGGCACGCGGCTGCGGTAGGGCACCCGCACGTAACGGCGCAGCCGGATCACCGACGGCATGGCGAGCACCACAGAGGTGGACCGCAGCAGCATCCCGCCGGTGTCGTTGTGGACCACTTCGGCCTTGTCGCCGAGCACCAGGCACACCGCGCGGCGCAGGCCGACCGTGGTCAGCGGCTCATACGTCACGTTGAGCAGCAGTACCCGTCGCACGCCCGCCTCCCGCCTGGTGTGCACACCAAGCACAGCCTAATGGGCTCCCGGCCCCGGCACCTAGCACCCCGCGAGGGTTGACCCGGTCAGACGGCCCACGGGGCCGCCCGGGCCGGGCCCGTAGAGTGCGTTCATGACCGCACCCGGCCCTTCTCCCGGCGCACAGCCCGCGGCCGGGCCCGCCTATCCCCCGGCCCGGCGCACCGGCCTGGTGGAGCAGCTGGCGGGCCACTCCGTGGCCGACCCCTACCGCTGGCTGGAGGACCCCGATTCGGATGAGAGCCGCGCCTGGCTGGCGGCACAGGACGCGCTGGCCGCCGGGCAGCTGGCGGCCCTGCCGGCCCGGCCCGTGCTGGCCGCGCGGATCGCGGAACTGACGGCCACCGGCCTGGTGAGCAGCCCCATCTGGCGGGGCGAGCGCCGCTTCTTCCTGCGGCGCGAGCCGGGTGAGGAGCATGCAACGCTGATCACGTCGGCGCCGGGTGAGCCGGACCGGGTGCTCGTCGACCCGATGGCGCTCGACCCTTCCGGCGCCACCACCCTCGACGCGTGGGCACCGGACAAGGAGGGCAGGCTGCTGGCCTACCAGGTCTCCCACGGCGGCGACGAGGAGTCGGTGCTGCAGGTCATGGACGTGACCACCGGGGAGCATGCCGAAGGGCCCATCGACCGCTGCCGTTACACGGAGGTGGCGTGGCTGCCCGGCGGGAAGTCCTTCTACTACGTGCGCAGGCTCCCCCCGGAGGCCGTCACGGCGGATGAGGCCCAGTATCACCGGCGGGTCTACCTGCACACGGTCGGCACCCCGGCGGAGGAGGACACGCTCGTCTTCGGGGAGGGAAGGGACAAGACGGACTTCTACCAGGTGTCGGTCAGCTGGGACGGCCGCTGGCTGGCGATCTCGGCCGCCCGGGGCACGGCTCCCCGCAACGACGTCTACCTGGCCGACCTGGCCGCCTCGTCGCCGGGCGCGCCCGCGCTGGGTGTGGTCCAGCAGGGCGTGGACGCGCGGACTGGCGTCCATATCGGCCGGGACGGCCGGATGTATGTATTCACCGACGCCGACGCGCCCCGGGGACGGCTGGCGGTGGCCGATCCCGGCCGCCCCGACCGGGCCGATTGGCAGGACCTGATCGGTGAGGACCCAGAGGCGGTGCTGCAGGACTACGCGATCCTCGACGGCGGCCAGGCCCGGCCGCCGCTACTGCTGGCCACCTGGACCAGGCACGCCTTCAGCGAGATCACCGTGCACGACCTGACCAGCGGCGAGAGGCGCGGCGCCATCACCGTGCCCGGCCCGGACCCGGCCGCGGCCGACCGCCCCGGCACCATCAGCCAGATCACCGAGCGGCCGGAGGGCGGGCACGAAGCGTGGTTCGCCTACACCGATCACAGCACACCGGTCACGATCTACCGCTATGACGCCCGCACCGGCCAGGTCACGCCGTGGGCACGTGCGCCCGGCACAGTGCGGATCCCGCCGGTCCGTACCCGCCAGGTGACCTACCGCTCGGCGGATGGCACCGAGGTCAGGATGGTCGTGCTCAGCCCGCCAGAGGCGGGCGGCGGCCCGGAAGCGGGCGGCGGCCCGACCGTGCCACGGCCGGCGATCCTCACCGGGTATGGGGGCTTCGCCATCAGCCTGCTCACGCCCGCCTTCTCCCCCACCGCGCTCGCCTGGGTGGAAGGCCGGCGGCGTCTACGCGATCGCCGGGCTGCGGGGAGGGGCCGAGGAGGGCGAAGCGTGGCACCGGGCCGGGATGCGCGAGCACAAGCAGCGCGTCTTCGACGACTTCCACGCGGCCGCGGCCAAGCTGACCAGCGATGGCTGGACCTCCCCCGGGCAGCTCGCGATCTCCGGCGGCTCGAACGGCGGCCTGCTGGTCGGGGCCGCGCTGACCCAGTGGCCGGACTCCTGGGCCGCGGTGGCCTGCTCGGCGCCGCTGCTCGACATGGCCCGCTATGAGATGTTCGGGCTGGGCCAGCTGTGGAACGACGAGTACGGGACCGCGGCCGACCCGGTGGAGCTGGGCTGGCTGCTGTCCTACTCGCCCTACCATCACGTCCGGGAGGGAGTCCGGTACCCGGCCGTGCTGTTCACCGTCTTCGACGGCGACACCAGGGTGGACACGATGCACGCCCGCAAGATGTGCGCGGCGCTCCAGCACGCCACCTCGGCCAGGCTCCCCGACCGCCCGATCCTGCTGCGCCGCGAATCCGAGGTCGGCCACGGGGCGCGCGCCGTCAGCAGGTCCGTCGGCCTATCGGCCGATACGCTGGCGTTCCTCGCCTTCCACACCGGGCTCACCGCCATCGGCAGCAGCTGAATCACGCCCGCCGGGTCCCGGCAGCCCGGCCGCCGCAGCCGCCACCGTCAGGACCGGCCGCCGTCAGGACCGGTCGCCATTCAGGACCGGCGCCGTCAAGACCCGGCCGCCGGGACCCGCCGCAGGCCCCGCCCTGTCAGGCGCTGAGGAGCGCCTCGCGGTACTCCCGGACCGCGCGCTGCTCGCCGTGGCGCACGGCCACCGCGTCGGCCAGCAACCGGGCGCCGCGCATCATGATCTCAGAGCGGTGCTCGCGCGGCACGGCGAGCAGGGTGTCCAGGCCCAGCCGCAGCGCCTCCTCCGGCTCGTCCGCCTCCAGCCGGCACCGGGCCAGGCCGAGACTGATCAGCGACCGGTCGAGGATCTCGTCGGGCGCGTACAGATCCAGCGACCAGGTAAACGCCCTTTCCGCGCCCTCGTGATCGCCGAGCATGACCAGAGTGTCCCCTTCGTGGAACAGCAGCTGGCGCTGCGTGTACCCGAACGCGGTATCACCCAGCTCGGTGGCCGGGAGCCGGCTGAGCGCCTCACGCGCGGGCGCCAGCAGGGTCCTCACCCGGCGCAGCGCCGAGCCGGTGCTGGCGTCCTCGCGTCGCGCCGCCGCCCAGGCCAGCGCCCTGGCCTCCAGCACCGGTGCCATCACCCCGGCCACGCAGGGGTTGCGGCCGGCCAGGCCCGCCCCGGCCCGGGCCAGCTCGCTCGCCTCCCCCGGGTCGCCGTAGTAGAGGGGGACGAGCGCCTCCCGCACCGCCACCCAGGCCCGGAGGTGCCGGTCGCCGGTCTCGTCCGCGGCGGCCCGGGCGGTGCGGAAGAACGATCTGGCCAGCCGCTGGTCGCCGACGTTGATCATGATCATGCCCATGAGCCCGGCCAGCCTGCCCGCCAGCCGGCACAGCCGCTCGCTGAACTCCAGTGACTGGCGCCGCTCCGACATCCGACGGACGTCGCCGAAGTCCAGCAGGACGTCACACAGCAGGCGTAACGGCGGAACCGTCATGTACTGCCTGCCATGGCCGGCGGTCGCCTCCTCCCACTCGTCCAGCATGATCGCCGAGACGGTGCCGCCCACGAGGGCGTCGTCCATGCGCCGGCGGATGCGGTCGACCGCGCCGAAGTACTGCCCGTCCACGGCGGCCGTGGGATCGGCGATCAGCCGCAGCAGCATCCGGCGGACCACGTCGTCATCGTCCTCCGGGCCGGCGTCGGCCAGGACGATGGCCTCGACGGCGGCCAGTTGGCCACCGGTGATACGGCCGCCGGCGATGTGGCCGCTGGCCAGCTGAGGTGCCAGCTTGACCCCGGCTACCGGGCCCGGGCCGCCCAGGTCGGGGCCGGCCGCGGGAGAGCCGGGCGGGGCGGATGGTGTGCCGGCGGGCCCGTCCGGGCCGACCGTTGCCTGGGCCGGCCGCTCCTCGCCGTGCCCCCGGCCGCAGAAGCAGGGATCGGGATAGCCGAGGTCGGGCGGGTCGGCCCGGTACACCGCGCACAGGTAGTGGAGATACTCCGGCCCCGGCCGCTTCTGGCCGCCCTCGTAGGCGGACAGCAGCGTCTCGCTGAACCTCGGCACGGTCCGGCCCTCGCTGACGTACCAGGCACGGACCTGGGCGACCACGTCGGCGAGCGAGATCCCCAGCGCCAGGCGGTGGGCGCGGATCCAGCTTGTCCCGGCGGCCGGGCCGCACTCGTCATGGATCTTCGCTGCGATCTGGCCGGGCTGGAGACCGGCCACCAGGCCGCGGGCGCGGATCTGCCGGGCCAGGAAGATCTCCTGCTGCGGATCACATCCCGCCCGGCCCACCCGGACGGGCCGGGCGAGCGGGCTGACCCGGGCGGCGGCCGGGCCTGCGGGCCGGGCCGGGGATGCTGCCTGGACGGGCGTCACGCCCGGGCGCGGCTCGCGCCGTCCGAGCGGTTCGAGGCGTCCTGGCATCCCGGCCCTCCTTGCGCGGCACTGCCATCCCCGATGGGCGATGATTGACCCAATGTAACTTTTACGTTGCTGAGCGAGAATCAGACTCCGCGAAAATCCCGCCGCCCGGCGGACCGGCGCCCTGGCGCCGGGCTCCCCCCATGGTGCGCCCGGGGGATCCGCGCGGCGGGTAATGCAGCTATGGCGGCCCAGCAAGGGGGGCGGGCCAGGAGCTTGACGGGCACGGGAGCCCGGTGGCCCGGGCAGACCAACTACCCTGGACGCCGACATGGAAGAGACAACCGAACCCGTCAGCTTCTACCAGGCCGTGGGGGGCGAGCAGACCTTCCGCCGCCTGGTGCATTCCTTCTACCGCCGGGTGGAGGGCGACCCTGCGCTGCGCGCGGTCTACCCCAGCAAGGACCTCGGCCCGGCCGAGGAGCACCTGCGGCTGTTCCTGATCCAGTACTGGGGCGGGCCGCGTACCTATGACGAGCGGCGCGGGCATCCCCGGCTGCGCATGCGGCACGCGCATTTCGCCATCGGGGAGGCCGAGCGGGACGCCTGGCTGCGTCACATGCGGGCCGCCCTCGACGAGATCGGCCTCGACGAGCCCTACGACGCGCAGCTGTGGGAGTACCTGGTGATGGCCGCGCACAGCCTGGTCAACCGGCCATCAGACCCAGTCCGGCCGGACCTCGGCCTCAGCCCGGCCTGACCGGGCGCCGGCCGTCACCGGCCGGGCATCACCCCGCCGCCCGGGGCAGCACCTGGGGCCGGGTCCAGAGGCAGCACCCTGGCCGGGACGCGCCTGCCCGGGCGCCATACCGAGGACCCGGCCGTCAGGGCGCAGCGGCCGCCTGTCAGCCCCGGGTGAGCCGCCGGTAGGTGACGCGATGCGGCCGGGCCGCCTCCGCGCCGAGCCGGTCGATCTTGTTCTTCTCGTACGCCTCGAAGTTGCCCTCGAACCAGAACCAGTTCGCCCCGCCCTCCCAGGCCAGGATGTGGGTCGCGATCCGGTCCAGGAACCAGCGGTCGTGGCTGGTGATCACCGCGCAGCCGGGGAACTCCAGCAGCGCGTCCTCCAGCGACGAGAGCGTCTCCACGTCCAGGTCGTTGGTCGGCTCGTCCAGCAGGAGCAGGTTGCCGCCCTGCTTGAGCGTGAGCGCCAGGTTGACCCGGTTGCGCTCCCCGCCGGACAGGATGCCCGCTGGCTTCTGCTGGTCAGACCCCTTGAAGCCGAAGGCCGCCACGTATGCGCGGCTGGGGATCTCGGTCTTGCCGGCCCTGATGTGGGCCTCGCCGTCCGAGATCACCTCCCAGACGTTCTTGTCGGGGGCGATCCGGGCCCGGTTCTGGTCCACGTAGGAGATCCGCACGGTATCGCCGACCTTGATGGTGCCCGCGTCGGGCTGCTCCTCGCCGATGATCATCTTCATCAGGGTGGTCTTGCCGACCCCGTTGGGCCCGATCACGCCGACGATGCCGCCCTGCGGCAGGGAGAAGCTGACGTCCTCCATGAGCACCCGGTCGCCGTAGCCCTTCGTGAGGCCATCCGCCTCGACCACCTGCCGGCCCAGCCGCGGGCCCGGCGGGATCTGGATCTCCTCGAAGTCAAGCTTCCGGTTGGCGTCGGCCTCCGCCGCCATCTCCTCGTAGCGATCCAGCCGTGCCCGGCTCTTGGACTGGCGCGCCCGCGGGCTGGACCGGACCCACTCGAGCTCATCCTCCAGCCGCTTGCGCCGCTTGGCGTCCTTCTGGCCCTCGATCTTGATCCGGGCAGCCTTGGTCTCCAGATAGGTCGAGTAGTTGCCCTCGTACGGGTAGGCGCGGCCACGGTCGAGCTCGAGGATCCATTGCGCCACGTTGTCCAGGAAGTACCGGTCGTGGGTGACTGCCACCACGGTGCCCGGGTACTTCTCCAGGTGCTGCTCCAGCCACTGCACGCTCTCCGCGTCCAGATGGTTGGTCGGCTCGTCAAGCAGGAGCAGATCTGGCTGGGACAGCAGCAGCGCGCACAGCGCGACCCGGCGCCGCTCACCTCCCGACAGCACGCGCACGTCCCCGTCCGGAGGGGGGCAGCGCAGCGCGTCCATGGCCTGCTCGACCCGGCTGTCCAGATCCCAGCCACCGCGGTGATCAAGCTGCTCCTGCAGCTTGCCCATCTCGGTCAGCAGCTCGTCCGAGTAGTCGGTGGCCATCTTCTCGGCGATCTGGTTGTACTGATCCAGCAGCGCCTTGACGTCGGCCACCCCCTCCTCGACGTTGCCGAGGACGGTCTTGCTCTCGTCGAGCACGGGCTCCTGGCCGAGCATCCCGACCGTGAAGCCCGGCAGCAGCCGGGCATCCCCGTTGGAGGGCTGTTCCAGCCCGGCCATCATCCGCAGCAGGGTGGACTTCCCCATGCCGTTCGGCCCGACGACGCCGATCTTCGCGCCGGGCAGGAACGCCAGGGTGACGTTGTCGAGGATGACCTTGTCGCCGTGCGCCTTCCGCACGGCACGCATCTGGTAGATGAACTCGGGCATGCCCTCAAGCGTAGGGGCACCGGGCAGGCGGATCGGACGGGGCGTCCCCGCGACGGCGGGGCCACCGCCGGGCGCCGCGCCACAGGCGTGGGTGTGGCACCCCGGTGGCCCGGCCGCCGCCCCGCCTGCGGGCGGGAACCGCGTCCCGGCGGCCTCAGCCGGTCAGGCCGGGGTCCCCTCCAGTGACCTGCTCATCTCGCTGGCGAACGCGGCCACCGCACCGTCGTCGAGCACGCCGTCGCCTGCGCCGCTCCTGCCCGCGCCCTTCCTGCCGGCACCCTTCTCACCCGCGGCCTTCTCGCCCGCGCCGTTCCCGCCCGCGCCGCCGCTGGCGGCCGCGTCCTCTCCCGCCGCGTCTTCGGGCAGCCCGGCCCCGTCCCGGCCGGCCGGTGGGTCCTGCTCCTCGCCGTCCTGAGGCTGGGCGGCAGCCAGGGCCTCCGCGCTCTCCGCCGCCGTCTCGCCCGGCGCGCGCTTGGTGCGCGAGAAATGTGCCACCCCGCGATTCAGGTCATGCCCGACCGAGCTGGCGTCGATCTCGGTCTCGGTCCCGCGTGATCCGTCCTTGCCCTCGTACTCCCGCACCCGCAGCCGTCCCCGGACCAGTACCGGTTCTCCCTTGCGCAGGCACATGGCCACGTTGTCGGCGAGGCTGCGCCAGCACAGCACGGTCACGAACGAGGTCGGCCCGTCCCCCCATTCGCCCGTCTCCCGGTTGAGGCGGCGCTCGGTGTAGGCGACCCGCAGTTTCGCGTGCGACGTGCCGGTGGCAAGGCGCTTGAAGGAAGGCTCGCTCGCGACGAACCCGGCCAGGTCGATGTTCGCTTCATTGCTCATGTCGTTGTCCTCCAGCCAGCCGGGCGGCACCCTGCCGCCCGCCATCCCACGGTCGCGAACCGGGGCGGGGCAGGCCAGGCCGGGCGCCGTCCTGTGGATATTCCGGGCAGGGCAGACGCCGCTGTGGACGAGGCCGGCCCCGGCTCATCGTTAGGTGCGATAATCCGGCCCGCCTGCTGGAGGGCGCGGCGGCGGAACGCGGGGCCGGTCAGGCCGCGACGAGCTCGGAGGGCTGGGCGATGACATCCACCAGGGCCCCGTTACGCATGACCGTGATGGCGAACGGCTTGCCGATCGCCTCGTCGAACATGAGCCGCTGCAGGTCCTGCGCCTTCTCGACCGGCTTGCCGCCCGCCGTCAGCAGCAGGTCGCCCGCGCGCAGGCCGGCCCGGTCGGCCGGGCCACCGGGGACGACCTCCCCGACCCGCAGGCCGCTGGCGCGGCCGAACCGCTCCTGCAGCGGTGCGGGCAGCGGGGCGGGCATGCTGACCAGCCCGAGGTAGGCGCGCCGGACCTTGCCGTCGCGCATCAGGGTCGAGATGATCCGCCGCGTCGTCGCGTTGACCGGGACGGCCATCCCCACCCCCACCCCGGCCACAGCGGTGTTGATCCCCACCACGCGGGCCTGGCTGTCGGCGAGCGCCCCGCCCGAGTTTCCCGGGTTGAGCGCGGCGTCGGTCTGGATCACATCCTCGATCAGGCGGACGGCGGCCCCGCTGCGCGTCGGCAGCGACCGTCCCAGGGCGCTGACCACGCCAGCGGTGACCGAGCCGGCCAGGCCGAGCGGGTTGCCCACGGCCACCACCAGCTGGCCAACCACCAGCTGGTCCGCCTCGCCGAGCTCGGCCGGCGGCGGGGTGGTGCCCGAGGCCCGGAGCACGGCCAGATCGGACAGCTGGTCCGCGCCGACGACGGTGAACGGCGTGGAGGTCCCGTCGCCGAACGAGGCCGTCCCGGACTGGGCCCTGCCCACCACGTGGGCGTTGGTCAGCAGGAATCCGTCGCTGGTGAACACGACGCCGGAGCCGAGGCTCTCGCCGCCGCGACGCGGGCCGGGGCCGCCGGAACGCGACTGCGGCACGCGAAGGCTAGCGACCTTCCCGGTCAGGTGCGCCGCCACCCCAGCCACCACCTGGGAGTAGGCGTCAAGCGGAGATTGATCGGCCACTGTCGCCTCCGGTTACTGCAATAATTACAACATTACAGTGAACCGTACGTCACCGGGAAAGCTTCCCGGCGAGGGCGGCGCCGGCTGCCGGGCTCAGCCCTCCCCGCGGGCGACGGCCAGCTCGTCCCGGAACCGGCCGTAGACCGACAGTTCCTGCTCGACGGGGACCAGCACCATCCGCCGCGCCACGTCGCCGATCTCGGCCCGCATCTTCTGCTCAGCCTGCTCCCGCTCCCGGTCGGCGGTCCGGGCGACCAGCGTCATGCAGCCGCTGGCGGTGAGCCAGCCGAGCAGGAGGATCGCGGCGACCATGACCGCGATCCAGGGCAGCAGCGCCACGTTGCTGAACGTCGTGTGCTGCAGCGCGCTCGAGGATCCCCGCCACGATGAGCACCAGCAGCCAGGCCAGCCCGGCGACCGCGCCGCCGAGCAGCAGGCCCTGCCAGACGGCCACGAGCCGCCACCACAGCGCGGCGCTGTTCTCGGCCGGCAGCGCGTCGGCGATGGCCCGGCCGAGCGCGGAGGGGATGGCGTCCACCTGGGACCGGGCGGCGCTGCGCGCGGTGGCGGGCCAGGGTGCGGGCAGGCCCGGCGCGATCTCGTCGGAGAGCGCCGTGATCGCGTTGTCGATCTCCGCCTTGTGCGCGCCGGCCGGGCCGGCGGACATGCTGCGCAGCTCGTCCCACAGAGTGCCCAGCCGGATCTTGCGCACCGGGTCCCGGCGGAGCAGCCGGTCGGCCAGCCAGGAGACCGGCCAGCCGACGTAGTCAACGGCCTTGAGCTCCCGTGCGCTCTGCAGCGCGCGGCCGACCCCGGCCACCCCGGCGGCCTGCGCGAACGCCGCCACCAGCGCGTCGGAGTGCTGTTCCGGGCCCTCGACGCTCGGCCTCACCCTCGTAGGGCGCGAACCGGGCCGCCAGCGCGTCCACGTCCGCGGCGATCCGCGCCGTGCTCGCCCGCCGCGCCGACACGCTCTCGGATCAGTACCTGCCGCAGCTCCGCGATCCCGGCGCCGGTGACGGCCGAGGTGACCAGCACCTGGCTGTCGTGCAGGCCCTCGATTTCGAGCAGGCGCTGCAGGTCCTCCACGCAGTCGTGCGCCTCCTGCGTACTGAGCAGGTCGGACTGGTTGAGCACCAGCGAGATGACCGACGAGTGGCCGGCCATCGGCACGAGGTAGCGGCGGTGCACGGCGGCGTCGGCGTATTTCTGCGGATCGAGCACCCACACCATCAGGTCGGCCAGGGATACCAGCCGGTTCACCGAGCCGGTCGCGCCCGCCAGCACCGAGTCATGGTCGGGCAGGTCGAGCAGCAGCAGCCCGCCCATCGAGCTCTCGCCGGCGTCGAGCGCGCTGGACCGCGCGTACCTGCTGCGCTCGGCCACCCCGAGCCAGTCCAGCAGCGGGCCCGCGCCCTCCATCCCCCAGACGCAGGCGTAGGCCTCCCTGGTCATCGGCCGGACCACGCCGACCGGCGAGAAGTCGGCACTGGCCAGCCGGTTGAACAGCGACGACTTCCCGCTGCCGGTGCCACCGGCCAGGACCACCACCGTGTGGTCGGCGGACAGCCGCAGCCGCTCCCCCGCCCGGGCGAGCAGGTCTTCCGCCTCGCGCAGCAACTCGGGGTCGAACCCGTCGTGGCCGCTGCGGGCGGACCCGATCTGGGTGATGCGGGCGAGGGCGGTCAGCCGGTCGGAAAGCGCAGGCCCGGCGGCCGCCCCGTCAGGCTCGAACCCGGGACCGGGGAAACCGGCACGGGCGAAACCGGCCGTGGTCAGCTCAGGCCCGGAGTCCGCTGGCCCGGAGTCCGCCGGCCCGTTGTCCGCCGACCCGGTGTCCGCCAGCCGGGCGCGGGGCGACTCGACATCGGTCACCGCGTCACCTCAAGGGCGTAGGTCGCCTGGTACAGCTGGACGGCGGCACCCGCATCGGGAACCTCGGCCCCGCTGATGATCTCCGAGAACCGGAGCATCTCCTCGTCGAAGATGAGGCTGATCCGCTCCAGCAGGTCGGCCCGGGCCCACTTGGCGACGTCACGCAGCGGGCTGGCCCCGAACAGCGAGGTGAGCAGCCGGTGCGGGATCCCGGTCGTGCTCTCCTCGTCGTCGGCCCCCGGTGCCTTCGCACCAGCAGCCCGATCATGAGCACCGTGGCGAGCGACTCGTCATCGAAGTTGATGAGCCGGGCGATCGAGCGTTTGGTCACGTTCTCGGCCTTGACGACGCGCAGCACCTGGTCCTGCCAGGAGCTGACGGCCCGGGCCGCCCGCGTGGCCAGGTCGGCCGACGCCCGGGCCAGCGCGGCGGCCGCCTGCTCGGGAGTGTCCTTCGGCGGCGACCAGGTCTCGGCCGGGTCGAGGCCGAAGATCAGGCCGGCATCGGCGGCGAACTGCGAGCCCGCCCAGCCGTCGCCGTCCTCGCCGGCCGCGAGCTCGTCAAGGAGCGCGGTCCCGGCGGGTGAGGTCCCGCCAGCGGGAAACCGAATCCTCGGCCGCCCGGTCGGCGACGGAGATCAGCAGCGACTCCAGCGCCGTGCGCACCGCCCCCCGCAGCGCCTGGGCCCGCGCCGGGCCGCGGCGGCGGCGCTGCCGGCCCATGGCCCGGCGGGCCTGGAGCGAGCGCAGCAGGTCACCGCTGCCGGCGAAGTCCTGCCACCGGGCGAGCACCTCGCCGCGCATCAGCGAGCCGTCGGCCGTCGAGGTCTCGAACTCGGCGAGCGCCACCCGGTAGGCGGCCGCCACCGCGGTGATCAGCTCGTCGCCGCAGCGCCGCCTGCGCCTCGACCTGGGCGGCGAGCGCTGGCACCCGGGTGGGGAAGGTGTCCAGCACGCCGGACATGGTCTGGGTGAGCACCGCGACCCGGCGGTCGGACTGCGCCGCCTCGGCCAGCCACTGCCTGATCGGCCCGGACGCCTCGGGCGGCAGCTTCCCCTCCGTGAGCACCGTCTCCAGGATGAGGAAGCGCTGGTTGCGGCTCAGGCCGTTGGCCTCGAGCATGGCCGCGAAATGATCAACCAGTTCGGCCGCCGACGCCTCGTTGACCCGGGACAGGACGATCCCGAGCGCGGCGCCCCGGTCGCGCGCGTGCTTCAGCAGGTCCCACACCGCGGCGTCGGCGTACCGGCTCGCGGATGGTCATGAACAGCCACAGGTCGGAGGCGTCGAGGAACTGGTGCGCGAACTCCCGGTGCTCCGGCCACCACCGAGTCGATGTCGGGCGTGTCGAGCAGGGCGACGCCCTTGGGCATGCCCTCGTTCGCCGCCAGCACGAGCAGCCCGTCGCGGCCCGACCGGGCGAGCCCCTCCTGGCGTACCCGGGGCACGGTGGGGAGGAAGACGTTCTCCGCGAACCAGCCGACGTCGTCGGGGTGGCAGGCGAGCACCGGGCTGTTCGTCGTCGGGCGGCGGATGCCGGTCATGCTGACCTGTGCCCCGACGATGCTGTTGACCAGGGTCGATTTACCCGCCCCGGTCGAGCCGACCAGGGCGACCAGGATCGGGGAGCCCGATTCGCGCAGCCGCGGCAGCAGGTAGTCGTCGATCTGGCCGAGCAGCTTGCGCCGCTCCGCGCGGGCCTCCTCGACCCCGGGGGCCTCCAGCGGCAGCTGGGCGGCGACGATCGGCTTGCGCAGCGCGAGGATGGCGGACTCGATCAGCTTGGCGTTCACCCGGACCGGCGGCTCGGCCAGGCGGCCCGGTGCTGCCCCGGGACGGCCCGGCGCTGCCACGGCGAGCCGGGGCTGTCCCCGGGACCGGTGCTGCCCCGGGAGCCGGTGCCGCCCCGGGGGATGGTGGGCACACGCGGGCGTGGCAGCGGAGCGACCGGGCGGGTGGCGGCGGGGCGATCCGGTGATCGGCGCCGGCCGGGGCCGCAAGGCCCGGGGCAGCCGGGGCACCAGACCCCGCCTCCTGTCCGCGCGCCGCTGCGGCAGTCACGCCCTGACCTTCGGTCATCGCCCTTCCGTTGTCCCGCCTCAGCGCTGTCCGGCGGCACGTGACCCACCGGTCACACCGCAGTGACCCCACGTATCTTGGCCATCACTGGCCCGCTGCACGCTGCCATTAGCCCAGGGTCACCGTGAGTAACAGCATACCCCGCCCGAGGCGCCTTCTCTGCTGTGGGCAATTATGTACCGCCTGGGCATGGTACCCGCCCCGATGCCCGAAACAGGCGGCCGCAAATGTGGCTCGCCGGGACCCGGCAGGTACGCTGCGCAGTCAGCGACGATCGAGGGTAACAGAGGCCGCGCCGCTCGCCCATGGCCCCGGACCCGTCGCCTTCGGACGCGTGACCCCAGACCCGCGACACCGGACGGCGTAACCCCGGCGCATGGCCCCGGACGCGTGGTCCCGGACGCGTGGCCCGAGGCCCTTTCCCAGGAAAGCGCGACTACACTGTCCAGGCATCGCTGCGGTCGCGGGCCCGGCGACAACCGGTTCCCGGAGCTACGACAGCATCGCCGTAACCGCGCGCGGCACGGGTGGCCGGATCTCGGCCCTGTCCAGGGGCGGCTCAGGAGGTCCGGCCACCTGGTAGTTTCGGCTCGACCGGGTCACGCGGCCCGGCGGAACCCGGTACAACCAGGTGGAACACAACTTCGACGTATCGCGGATGGAGAATCGTATGGGGCCTGACCAGGGTTCCCGGGTGCTGGTGACCGGCGGGGCCGGCTTCATCGGGCGGCGGCTCGTCGCGGCGCTGCTCGCCAGCGGCGCCGAGGTCACCGTGGCGGACCGGCATGAGCCGTCCGCGCCGGGCGTCCGGTCCGTGGTCGGCGACCTGCGCGACCCCGCCGTCGCCGCCCAGGCCGTCAGCCCCGGAACCGACGTCATCGTTCACCTGGCGGCGATGACTCGGTGCTCCGCTCGGTCGAGGACCCGGCCGGCACGTACGAGACGAACGTGGCCACCACCGCGGGCCTGCTGGAACTGGCGCGCACCCGGGGCGTCGGCACGTTCCTGCTCGCCTCCACCAACGCGGTCGTCGGCGATGTCGGCGCTGCCGTCATCACCGAGCAGCACGCCGCTCCGGCCCGCTCACCCCGTACGGCGCGACGAAGGCGGCCGCGGAGATGCTGCTCAGCTGCTACTCGGCGGCGTACGGGATGGCCGGATGCGCGCTGCGGTTCGCCAACGTCTACGGGCCCGGCATGAAGGCCAAGGACAGCTTCGTGCCGCGGCTCATGCGCGCCGCCCGCGACGGCCACGGCGTCGCAGGTGTACGGGGACGGCAAGCAGGCCCGTGACCTCGTCCACGTCGACGACATCGTGGCGGGCATCCTGCTGGCCTGGCGGGCATCGTGCCGCGGGCCGCTTATCCTGGGCGCTGGCGAGCCGGTCACCGTGAACGACATCGATCGCGGCAGCACGCGCCGTCACCGGGGCGCCGATCCCGGTCGAGTACATCCCCGCCAAGCCAGGTGAGATGCCCGCGGTCATCGTGGACATCTCCGCCGCACGCGCGCTGGGCTACCGGCCCACGCACGACCTGAAGTCCGGGCTGGCTACGGTGTGGCCGGAATTCGCGCCTCACGCCGCCGACGGAGAAGAAAGGGCTGCACAGTGACGAGTGCCTGACGGTGGATGACACCGCGGCTGGCGCGTTCTTCGCCGAGTTCGGCGAGGCGGCACGCAAGCTCCCGCCGGTGGCGATCGTGATCGCCGCGTACAACGAGGCGGACGTGATCGGCCCGGTGATCGACGCCCTGCCGCCGGAGATCTGCGGGCTCAAGACGGTGGTCCTGGTGGTGTCCGACGGGTCGAAGGACAAGACGGCCGGGGTGGCCAAGGACCACGGCGCCCTGGTGGCCGACGTGCCGGTCAACCGCGGGCAGGGCGCCGCGCTGCGGCTGGGGTACCGGCTGGCCCGCGAGGGCGGCGCGCGCTACATCGTGACCACCGACGCCGATGGCCAGTACAACCCGGCCGAGATGGAGCGGGTGCTGGCGCCGGTGGTGGCCGGCGAGGCCGACTTCGTCACCGGGTCGCGCAAACTCGGCAGCCAGGAGACCAACGACCCGGTGCGCCGCCTGGGGACCTGGGTCTTCGCGATGACCATCAGCGCGCTGACCCGCCAGCACATCACCGACTCCTCGTTCGGCCTGCGCGCGATGCGGGCGGAGGTGACCGGCGCGGTCCGGCTGGAGCAGCCGCAGTACCAGTCGTCAGAGCTGCTGATCGCCGTGCTCGCGCACGGGTTCCGGGTGGCCGAGGTGCCGGCCACGATCCACAAGCGCCAGGTCGGCGAGAGCAAGAAGGGGCACAACGCCATCTACGGCCTGAAGTTCGCCGGGGTGGTGCTCGGCACCTGGTGGCGCGAGCGTCAGCGCCGGGTTCCCGGCTCCGGCAGGGCGCCGCTGTCCGGCGGACGGCCGCCGGGCCGACGACCGCTCCGCGGCGGCCCTCGGCCCAGGACGGCGAGCCGGCCCAGCCGGGCACCCGACGCCGCTGGCCGCCAACGGCTCCGACGGGGCCTCGTCCTCGACCTCCGGGACCCCGGCCGCCTCGGCCGCGGAAAGCACGGACTCCGAAACCTTGGACCCGCGGTCCGCGAAGAGGAGGTAGTGGAAGATCGCGAAGCGGGTGAGGAACGTCACGCAGTTGGCCACCAGGTAGGCGCCGTCCACGATGAGGACCCGCTCCCAGTGGGTGTGCCCCATCTCCAGCGCCCAGACGCTGGCGTAGTGACTGGTCAGGCCCAGCACCGTCCAGGACCCCAGGGACACCAGCCAGAACGGCAGGGTCTCCTTCAGCAGGTGCGGCCTGCCCTTGCGCTCCCATGCCCAGCGGCTCAGCACGTAACTCACCGCTGCCCCGACGATCGCGCTCAGGACCCCGGCCTGACCGCCGCTCAGGTGGAACACACCAAGGAGCAGGCTGAGCGTGACGAGGCTCGAGCCCAGCGACGCGACCGCCACCAGCACGAACCTGCTGAACCGCTTGCCGATCGTGGTGCGGAGCTTGCTCTGGACAGCCGCGCCGATCCTGGGCAAAACAGAAGTCATGTGATTCCTAGTTTCACGGGAGACCCTGGGGGCCATCCGGTCACGTCTACAGTACGGGAGCATCCGGATGCGGGAGACGGGCGGCACCCGGGCCATGCCTGGGCCACGTTATCGCGCACACGGGCCTCATGCATGCAATGCGGCCTGCTTAGGACGTGATTCTCAGCTTCCCCGGAGCATAGCCACGGCTGCGGGACCCGCAGATGCTTACCGGCATCGCCACCTCACCTGCCCGCCCGTTCCGCCCCGAAACACCCCGCCAGGCGGGGTCAGGCCGGGATGCCGATCACGCGGCCCAGGCAGGTCACGGCATGGTCGAAGTACCCGCCGCGGTCGGTGACGACGTTCTCGAACTGGCCGAACAGCTCGAAGCTGACCAACCCGAAGATGCTCGCCCAAGTCGCCAGCGCCAGGGCGGCGACCTCATCGGGAATCCCATGCAGAACGGATTGGCGCAGGCGGGCCGCGTCGGGGGCGAACGAGCCCGGCGGGGCCGGGCACAGCGCCGGCGGGTCGAGCACCCCGCTGGCGTGCGCGTCGCTGACGATCTTCCCGAGCACGGCGGCGACCCGCGACGCGGGCCCGATCGTCTGTTCCGGCGCCCGGTAGCCGGGCACGGGCGAGCCGTATACCAGCGAGTATTCGTGCGGGTGAGCCAGCGCCCAGTCGCGCACGGCGCGGCAGGCCGCCAGCCAGCGGCCGTGGTGGTCGTCGCGGCGGCAGGCGTCGTCGGCCTGTTCGACGGCGGCGCCGATGGCGTTGTAGCCGTCGATGATCAGGGCGGTGAGCAGGTCGTCCCGGCTGGGAAAGTAGCGGTAGACGGCCGAGGAGACCATGCCCATCTCCCGCGCGACCGCCCGCAGCGACAGGCCGGCCGCGCCCTCGGTGGCCAGGTGCCTGCGGGCGGTCTCGGTGATCTCACGGGTGAGCTCGGCCCGGACCCGCTCCCGCGCGGTGCGACTCGCGTTCATCCCGTCAGTCTAGCAGAGCATCGCAACGAGATGAGAGCGCCGATCTCCTTATTGAGGTGCCTGCCCAATCCCGGGCTCCGGCGCCCAATGCCGGGTCAGCTGTCGGGTGACCAGCCTGGCACCGGGAATCCGGCCAGCAGGTCGCGTACCTCGCCCGCGATCCGCTCGATGGCCGGCTCGTCCTCCTTGAGCGCGGCCGTGACCACCTCGTCCATCCAGGCGGCGATCTGCGGCATGTGCTCCTCGCGCAGGCCCCGGGTGGTGATCGCCGGGGTGCCGATCCTGAGCCCGGACGGGTCGAACGGCTTGCGCGGGTCGAACGGC
Source organism: uncultured Actinomycetes bacterium (assembly GCA_963835425.1). Classification (GTDB taxonomy): domain Bacteria; phylum Actinomycetota; class Actinomycetes; order Streptosporangiales; family Streptosporangiaceae; genus UBA9676. The sequence goes on from CAWIGE010000001.1 coordinate 244,097, forward strand.
ACGGTGTTGTAGTTCGTCTCGATCCCCGCCCGGTCGAGCGCCTTGGCGGCGGGCTTGCCCGCGATCCCCTTGGGGGTCAGGTCCATCAGGATGAGGTGGTTGTCCGTGCCGCCGGAAACGAGCGCGAACCCCCGCTCGGTCAGGGCGGCGGCCAGGGCTTTCGCGTTGGCGACGACCTGGTGCGCGTAGGTGCGGAACTCCGGCTGCCCCGCCTCCCGCAGCGCGATCGCGATCGCCGCCGTGGTGTGGTTGTGCGGGCCGCCCTGCAGGCCGGGGAAGACCGCCTTGTCCAGCGCGGATGCGTGCTCGGCGGTGGACATGATCATGGCACCACGCGGGCCGCGCAGGGTCTTGTGCGTGGTGGTGGTGATCACCGGGGCATAACCCACCGGCGAGGGATGGGCACCGCCGGCGATGAGCCCGGCGATGTGCGCGACGTCGGCCACCAGGACGGCGTCCACCTCGGCCGCGATCTCGGCGAAGGCCGGGAAGTCGATCGTCCGGGGGATCGCCGTCCCGCCGCAGTAGATGATCTTCGGCCGTTCTTTGCGCGCCAGGTCGCGCACCTCGTCGAAGTCCACCCGCCCGGTGTCGGCCCGCACCCCGTACTGCACGGACCGGAACCACTTGCCGGTCACCGACACCGGCCAGCCATGGGTCAGGTGGCCGCCCATCGGCAACGCCATCCCCATCACGGTGTCGCCCGGCTGCAGGAACGCCAGGTAGACGGCGAGGTTGGCGGGTGAGCCCGAATATGGCTGGACGTTGGCGTGGTCGACGCCGAACAGCGCCTGCGCCCGCTCCCTGGCCAGCGTCTCGATCGGGTCGATGAACTGCTGGCCCTCGTAGTAGCGGCGGCCCGGGTAGCCCTCGGAGTACTTGTTGGTCAGCACCGTCCCGGACGCCTCGAGCACCGCCTCGGAGACGTAGTTCTCCGACGGGATCAGGCGGGCCTTCTCGAACTGGCGGCGCGCCTCGGAGTTGATGAGCTCGGCGATCTCCGGGTCGGTCTGCTCGACGTGCGGAATGGGCGGCTGGTGCATGGCGACCTCCTCGGGAAGAGGCTACACACCCGGGCTCGGCCGCCCGGCGGAGCGCTTCGGTGATCGTGGCGGCTCCGGTGCGGCGGGCGCTGGCGGAGCCGGGGCCAGCCGGTTGAATACCGCCCGTTCGGCCGCCGCCCACGCGGTCGTGGTCAGCAGGTAGAGGCCGGCGGCGAGCGGCACCAGTGCGGCGAAGGCCACCGTCGCGAACGGCAGGATCCGCAGCAGGAACCCGACGGCACCCTGCTGCTGGGCAGATGCTCCTTGCTGCCGGGCGACCGCCCCTTGCTGGGGGCCGGGCGCCCCCTGCTGCTGGGCGGATGCCGGCGCGCCCCAGCGCCGCGCCGCCCAGGTGGAGAGCCAGGCGACCAGGGCAAGGAGGGCGAACACGACGGCGAACACCAGCCCCTGACCGCTCCACGGGCCTGCCCCGGTGAGCCAGTGGCTGCCAAGCGAGGCGCTGAAGAGGTGCTGGTGGAGCAGCAGGTTGGGGCGGCCGCCTACGGCGCCGGACAGGAACAGCCGGTATACCACGGTGAAGAACGGGATCTGCAGCAGCGCCGGCAGGCAGCCGGTGAACATCCCGGCCCCCTCTCTCGCGCGCAGGGCGGACAGCTCACGCTGCAGGCGTTCCGGCTGCCCGGAGTGGCGCTTGTACAGCTCCTGGATCTGGGGCGCGATCCGGGCCTGCGCCCGTTGTCCCCGGAATGCGTAGTAGCTGAGCGGCAGGACCAGCAGCCGCACCATGATCGTGAACAGGACGATCGCCGCCGCGACCGCCAGCCCACCCAGGAGCGGGGCGAAGGCGCCCGCGAGGGCGGAAACCAGATGGTAGGCGACATCAATCGGCAGGCTGAGCAGAGCAAACATGACGGATCACCCTCCAGCAGGGCATCAGGAAATGGATGACAGCTGGAGACGGCCGCCGTGACACGGCAGCACCGGGCGCACTAAGGCAGCGGAAACGGTCGCGGCCCGGCTGGCGCCGGGTGATTCAAGGCAGGGTCAGGCGGCCGCCGGGCCCGCCGTGGGCGCTCTCGGGCGCGCCCGCCCGGGCGCGTCGGGGTCACGTTGCGAGATGAAGCCGGCCCGCCATGATTTCTCGCGCAGGGCGGCCACGCCGGACCTCTGCGGAGCAGCGGTGACGGCGGCGGCAAGCTGGGCGCCCTGGGCGAGCAGGGCAACGAGCAGGCAGGTCAGCGTGACGGCAGCCAGCGCCATCAGCCCGGCCGGCTTCCCGTCGGGCACGAGCGTGAAGGCTTGCCAGGTAGCGTGGCCGGTGAGGGCCGACAGGACGCCGCCGAGCATCGCGATCACATTGACCTCCGCGCCCGGCCGCGCGGCCGGGACGGTCCGCGGCCGGTACAGGCCCAGGGTACGCCCGGCCGCGTCGTGGCCTGAATGCGTTGGCCGGCTCAGCCCGCGTTCACGCCCGGGCTGTGCGCTCTCTGTGTCCGTCGCGTGACCTTCGACCGGCAGAATGGAGGGCCGGAGTCGGCGCCTGTAGCTCAGCTGGACAGAGCGGCTGCCTTCTAAGCAGCGGGTCGCGGGTTCGAATCCTGCCAGGCGCACCAATCGACCAGGTCAGAGCCATGTTCCGATCTTGAAGGATAGGGCCGGGAGCCCCACGAGGAGCCACCGGAACAGCTTTCCGCTGTAGCGGCCGTTCCTCCCGCACTACGCGAAACTGGAAAGGGGCGCGTTCGCCGGAGTAATCAGCGGGCGTCCATGACGCCATCGCCCGGACCTTCGTCTTGATGACGCCGAGGAGGCGTACCTGTTCGATCTCGCGCGAGCCGCGGACGCAACGAGCGGGATCGAGCGGTCCTGGCGCCGCACATCAAAGCAGTTGACCGCGCGGCCGAGCCTGCAGTGGACGCTCGGCGCCATCCCCAGGTGGGCAACCGTGCGGTCAGGAGGCTGCCGCGGCGGGGGGGTGAAGATCGGCGGACCTGGTGGCGAAGCGCTTGCGGTAGGCGGTGGCGCTAAGGCCGTAATGGGCCTTGAAGCGGCGGGCGAAGCCGCTCTGGTCGGGCCAGCCGACCGCGCGCCCGATGCTGGTGACCGGCTCGTCGGAGTGCAGGAGAAGAAGGGCAGCGTGCTCGGCGCGCAGCTGGGCCAGGTAGGCCATGGGGGGTAGCCCGGTGGCATCCTTGACCAGCCGGACCAGGTAACCGGGGGCGAGGTGCAGTTCAGCCGCCAGGCCGGTCAGTGTCCAGCCGCGGGCAAGGTCCGCCTCGAGCAGGCGTATCGCTCGCACGACGGCGGGATTCGCGATCCCGGGCTCCCCGGGCAGCGTTCCACGGGCCTGCACGACGGCTTGGCCGAGCTGGCCGAACAAGAGTGACAGGCGGCCGACGATGTCGGGGCGGTGCAGCGCGAGAGGACGATGGCGCAGCGCGGCAAGCGCGTCGAGATGAACGAGGCACTCGCCGAGGGCTGCCGGCTGCAGGCTGATCGTTAGCACGCCGCGGCCGGGCGATGAGTATGGGGCGTCCCACAGCAGGAATCCGAGCAGCGGATCCTCCCGCGTCCAGGACAGTTCGCGGCGCAGCAGCTCACTGCTGAAGCAGCAGTTGTACACCTCGAACCGCTGGCAGTTCTCGTACCCGTGCCAGACCCCGGGCCGGAGCAGGACGACATCACCCGGCCGCATCTCGCGCCGGCCGGCCAGGAAATGGTGGGTGGCGGCGCCGCCGACGGCGAAGGCGATCTCCACAAAGCTGTGCGTGTGCACCGGGCTGTCCCACTTGTGGAGGTAGGAGCCCGCGTAGGCCGGCATGGGTTCGGTGAAGTGGAACAAACCCCGGCTGGTTCCTACCGGGGGCGTCTCATCCACGTTCGTACCATAGTCCCGCGATCGGCCCAAGTGAATTTCTGACAAGTAACGGTTCATCACGGCATAGCGACGACCAGCGGATACGCCAAAAATCGACGCCATGGACGTGACGTTCATGGGCGCGGGACACAAGTTGGTCGGGCGCATGCCCTGGTGGCGCTACCGCTACCGATCGGTGCTGGCGGTGTTGCTGCTGCCGAGCCTGCTGCTGATCGGTGTCTTCAGCTATTACCCGGCCGTTCGCAGCCTGATCGGCGGCTTCTACCAGTGGAATGGCTTTTCCGCGCCCACCTACGCCGGGATATCCCAGTTCAAGCAGTACATCCAGGCGCCGACCTTCGCAACCGAGGCGAAGAACATCGCGATCCTCACCGGCGGCAGCATCCTCATCAGCCTGGTGTCCCAGTTCACCGCCGCGGAGATCGTCATCCACATGCCGAGGCGGGCAGCCGCCATCGCGAAATACGTCCTCGTCTTGCCGATCGTGCTGCCGCCGCTGGTGCTGATCGAGGTCTGGGCCTATCTTCTCCAGCCCGGGTCCGGACTGGTCGATCGGATCCTGGGCGCGGTCGGCCTGCCGCAGCCGACCTGGTACAGCGACCCGCACCTGGCACTCATCGGGATCCTGCTGATCGGGTTCCCGTGGATATCCAACCTCGGTTTCCTGATCTTCCTCGGCGGGCTGCAGAACCTGCCGAGGGAGATCCTGGACGCCAGCAGGATAGATGGCGTCAGCACGCTATGGCGCGTCTTCGCGATCGACATCCCGCTGCTGATGCCGCAGTTCCGGATCGTCGTGATCTTGTCCGGCATCTTCGCGGTGCAGAACTTCGTGCCGATCCTGCTGCTCACCAACGGCGGCCCGGGCACGGCCACTTTGGTGCCGGGCCTGGACATGTATCAGTCCGCCTTCCAGAACAACCAGTACGGCTACGGCATGGCCATTGGCACCTTGCTCTTCGCCGCGATGCTCATCTTCACACTCGCCGTCATGCGGGCTCTTCGTCCCCGCACAAGTTGACCCGAATTCTCACCAGGAGGTGGGGTTTCATGTTCCGAAGAACTCATGTGCGCACGGCGCTGCCGACCGGGCTGGCGCTGCTGGCCGCCGGGATCCTGGCCGCGGGATGCAGCTCGGCCAATTCGGGCGGCTCGGGCAGCAACGCCCCGGTCACGATCAAGGCGGTGCTGCCGCCAAACACCGGCCCGATTACGGCGGCCGACAACGCTGGCCTGAAGAAGCTGACCGCTCAGTACGAGGCCGCACACAAGAACGTCACCGTCCAGTGGCTGCCGAACAACATGTCGAGTATCACCCAGGCGAATGCCCAGCTGGAAAGCCAGGCCTCCGGTGGCAGTGCGCCGGACGTCGTCTGGGAGCAGTACGGCCCCGTGACCTCCGGCGCCCTGCCGGCCGGGCTGCTGCAGAACGTCAAGCCCTACCTGACCAAGCCCAACCCGTACGTGCCGGGCAACTCCAGCTGGCTGTCGCTGTTCACACCAGTGACCATCCCGTACATGACCTCCCCAAACGGGGACATCGACATCATCCTCGGGTCGAACGTCGAGACCGGCTTCTTCTACAGCAAGGCGGCATTCGCCAAGGCGGGGATCTCGGCCCCGCCGACCACCTGGGCCGACCTCATGACCGACCTCGGCAAGCTCAAGTCGGCCGGCATCACGCCGCTGATGTTCGCCACCGGCGAGCCCTGCAACCCGTCCTGGTTCGAACGGCTGGCCACCTCTTCACTGCTAGCCAGCCAGGTCAGCCAGTTCGACGTCAACCACTCCCAGGTGACCAACGGCCTAGACGTCGCGGTCGGCATCCACAAGGGCATCATCGGCATGAGCAACCCCCGTTACGCCGAGGCCTGGAAGATCCTCGGCCAGCTGGTTCCGTACTCGGCTAGCGGGCAGAGCGGATACGACGCATGCCAGAACCCGAACGTCACCACGCCCCCGCTGAGCCCGCAGCCGCTGCTGGTCCAGGGCAAGGTTGGCATGCTGTGGGGCGGAAGCTGGTGGATCCCCCAACTCAATTCGGCGGGCTTCACCGGGAAGTACGGCGTGTTTCCCGAGCCGCCCATCACCACCGCCACGACGCCGCTCGCGCTCGGCACCTCCACGCTCGGCGTCATCGGCGGCCCGAACGGCAACGGCCAATGGAGCATCACCTCCCAGCGCGCGGACAGCACGATGACCGCGGCCAAGACCGCGACCGTCATGAACTTCCTGGCCTGGCTGTTCACCCCGCAGCACCTCGGCTACTGGCTCAAGATCAGCGGAAGCGGCGCCTACATCCCCACCGAGAAGGACGCGCCGGCAGTCAACCTGCCCGGCCTATCCAGCCTGGTCCCCACCGGCAAGGTGCCCACCGTCGTTGACGTGGTCCTGGACGACGTGCTATCTGCCGCGGCCACCAACTCGGGCATGCGGCTGGTCCAGCAGTACGTCAATGGGTCACTGCCCTACTCCGCGTTCGCCTCCCAGTGGCAGTCCCTGCTGACCAGCTCCGCGCAAGCCTGGGCGACGCAGAACCACGTCAACCTGAACAAGTACTGAACGAGGAACCCAGTGCGTTCGGTCGTTCAGATCGCTCACCAGGCCGGCCGCCCTCCGGCACCTGCCGGGCGGCGGCCCGCCTGGGCCGGGCGGATGCGGCGTCGTTACCGCTGGATCAGCCTGCTCGGCGGCGCGGTGATCGTGATAATGACCTACTTCCCGCTCATCTTCGTGGTGTCCAACTCGCTGAAGAGCGGCAAGAACATCTTCAGCAGCGGCGTGTTCTCGCTGTTCACCCAGTTCGACTACGGGAACTACGCGCAGGCATGGTCGGGCGTGTCCCGGCCGCTGGTCAACACGGTCATCGTCGCCGCGGCCTCCGTCGTCCTCGGCGTCACCGCGGCGGCGGCCGGGGCGTACGCGTTCTCCCAGCTCCGCTTCCGCGGCAAGGAGTTGCTGTACCTGGCCTACCTGGGCCTGCTGCTGATCCCGTCGACGCTCACCCTGATCCCGCTGTTCCTGACCATCCAGAAGCTGCACCTGTTCAACACCTGGTGGGCGCTGATCCTGCCCTACGCGGCCACTGCCCAGCCGCTGCTGGTGCTGATCTTCCGCGGGTTCTTCGACCAGATCCCGCGGGAACTGCTGGAAAGCGCCCGTACCGACGGCTGCACCGAACTGCAGGTGCTGGCGCGGATCGTCGCCCCGCTGACCAAGCCGGTCCTGCTCACCGGCGCAATCCTGGTCACGATCAATATCTGGGGCGACTACCTGTGGGTGACAATCGTCATCCAGGACCCGCACCGGACCACGATCTCGGCCGGTGTGCAGCAGTTCGTCAGCAGCTTCGGCCTCAACTTGACCGGCGGCGGCTCTGTGTTCGCGGCGCTGGTGATCGCCACCCTGCCCATGTTCGTCCTCGTCGGCTTCACCATGCGCTATTTCGTCTCCGGCCTCACCGAAGGAGCCACCAAGCTGTGACGACACCACCACTGACTCCGACTGGGCTGCGCTGCGCGCACCAGGTCAATCCGCGCGGCGTCGCCCCGGGCCGGATCCGGCTGAGCTGGCTGATCGAGGGCGCGGGCCGCGACCGCGTCCAGCGGGCGTACCAGGTGCTGGTCACGCAGGGGGAGCCTGACGGCGCCGTCGCGTGGGATAGCGGCCGGGTCGAATCCTCCTGCCCGACGGACATCGCCTATGCGGGTACCCCGCTGGCGCCTGGCGGCCGGTACCGCTGGAAGGTGCGGGTCTGGGACGAGGGCGGGGCGGTGTCCGGGTGGAGTGACCCGGCCGCCTTCGAGATCGAATTGGACCGAACGAACGGATGGCTCGCCTCCTGGGTCGGCCAAGGCGAAGCGCGGGAGAGCGTAACGCCGCCCAACCGGCCCGGTCCGGTCAACGCGGTAGCCGCCGCCCTGACCCCGGCACCCTACTTGCGGCGGCCCTTCACGGTGGACAAACCGGTGGCGTCTGCCCGGCTGTACGTGACCGCGCTCGGCCTGTACGAGGCGCGGCTGAACGGCCACCGGGTCGGCGACGGGTTCCTCACCCCCGGCTGGACCGATTACACGCAACGCATTCCTTACCAGGCCTATGACGTAGCTGGTCTGCTCCGGGCGGGGGACAACGCCCTCGGCGCGATCCTCGCCCACGGGTGGTACGCCGGCTTCTATGGCTTCGACGCCAAGCGGGCCGGCGCACATTACGGCACTGCGCCGGAACTGCTGGCCCAGCTCCTGATCACCCATTCCGACGGCAGCCGCGAGTGGATCGTCACCGACGAGCGGTGGCAGTCCTTGGCCGGCGCGATCCGGCACGCGGACCTGCTGATGGGCGAGCGTCACGACCTCGGGCTCGAGCCATCCGGCTGGGACACACCAGGCTTCGACGCCGGCGGCTGGCGCCCGGTGCGGTGCCGGGAACGCGATGCGACGCCGCTGGTCGCCGACCCGGGCCCGCCGGTCCGGGTGACCCAGGAGATCACGCCGCACAGCATCGCCTCGGATGACGCGGGGCGGCATATCATCGACTTCGGCCAGAATCTGACTGGCTGGCTGCGGATCAGCGTCAACGGGCCACCCGGGACGCACATCCGGATACGGCACGGCGAGACGCTGGCCACGGACGGCAGCCTGTACACCGAGAACCTGCGTACCGCCCGGCAGACGGACGAGTTCACCACCGGCGGCGGCCCGCAGGTGCTCGAACCGAGGTTCACTCTGCATGGCTTCCGCTACGCCGAGATCACCGGCTACCCCGGCGACATCTGCCAGGCCGACATCGCTGCCAAGGTGGTGCACTCCGACATCGAACCGGCCGGGAAGTTCGAGTGCTCCGAGCCGTGGCTGGACCGGCTATCCCGCAACATCGACTGGGGACAGCGGGGCAACTTCATCAGCGTGCCGACCGACTGCCCGCAGCGCGATGAGCGGCTCGGCTGGCTCGGCGACGCCCAGGTCTTCGCCCGCACCGCCTGCTACTACCGAGACGTCGCGGCCTTCTTCGGCAAGTGGCTGGACGACGTAGCCGACGCCCAGCTGTCCTCCGGGGCCTTCACCGACGTCGCCCCGCGGCTCAACCTCCGCGGGGCCGGGGCACCGGCCTGGGGCGACGCCGGGGTGATCGTCCCGTGGACGGTCTGGAAGATGTACGGGGACCAGAGCATCCTCCAGCGGCATTTCGGTGCCATGACCGCGTGGATGGACTTCGTCGAGCGCGCCAACCCCGACTACTTGCGAACCCGGGAGCTAGGCAACAGCTACAACGACTGGCTTGCACCCGGCGACGACGATACCCCGCACGAACTGCTCGCGACCGCGTACTGGGCACACGATGCCGCCCTGATGGCCGAGATCGCCGAGATTGTGGGGCGGCCGGACGACGCCGCCGGATACCGGGCGCTGCAGTCCAAGATCCGCTCGGCGTTCGCAGACGCGTTCGTAGCCGGTGACGGGCGGGTCGTCTCCGGAACCCAGACCGCTTATGTCCTCGGCCTGCACATGCACCTGATTCCCGACGAACTGCGCGCTACCGCGGCAGACCATCTTGTGGCAGCGATCCAGGCCGCGGACTGGCACTTGACCACCGGATTCGTCGGCGTCGGGTACCTCCTGCCGGTGCTCAGCTCCACCGGTCACTCGGCCATCGCCTACCGGCTGCTCGCGCAGCAGTCGCCCCCGTCCTGGCGGTACATGGTCAACCATGGCGCCACCACCGTCTGGGAGCGATGGGACGGCTGGACTGAAGAGCGCGGCTTCCAATCCCCTTGGATGAACTCGTTCAACCACTACGCGCTCGGCTCTATCGGCGAATGGCTCTACCGGTTCGTGCTGGGAATCGACCAGGAACCAGGCACCGCCGGATTCGGGCGGCTGCTGCTGCGGCCGCATCCTGAAGGCGAGTTGTGCTGGGCCCGCGGTTCCTACCGGTCCGTCCGCGGGGCGATCCACAGCGGCTGGGAACAGGCCGGCGACTGGTTCAGGCTCCGGGTGGAGGTCCCGCCCAACGCCACTGCCAGCGTTTGTGTCCCCAGCGCCCACCCCGCCGAGGTGCGCGATGACGCAGGCAACCCGCCCGCTTCGGTCGGCAATTTCCCCGGAGCCAAAGGCGTGCGGGAAGCGATCTTCCACGTCGGGTCAGGCAGCCACGAGTTTGCTGGCCTGGTGATGAGCGGTTCCGGCCCTTCGCAGTGAGAAGGAGATCCCCATGAAACGGTCATTGCGGGCACGGAAACCGTTCGCCAGGGCGGGTAAGCCGGCCAGATCCCAGGTCTGGCGGCACGGTTTTGAAACGTTTCATAGGCCAACGGAAGGATTAGCGCCGTGAGGTATCGAAGGTGCTGGATGACCCGGGCATTACTGTCCGTCACCGCGGCCGTGTCCGCAGCCGGGCTGGCGGTCACCCCCGCTCACGCCGGACTGCATGCGCAGGCCTGGCAGGCCTACCTGGAGCAGCCCGCGACCGGCAACGTCAGGCCGGTGTCGGCAACCGTGCTGTCGGGCAGCGTCGCCAACCCCGGCGGGCTCACATCGCATGGCGGCGGGAACACTACGCTGACCGTGACGTCGAGCGATCAGCCGGCCACCGTTCTCCTCGACTACGGCGTCGAGGTCGAAGGTACGCCATATCTGGACGTACAGTCCTCCAGCACCTCTGCCGTCGTGTCGCTGGCGTTCACCGAGGCCAAGACGTACCTGCGCACCCCTGGATCGAGCATGCTCGCGACCGTGGCCGCCGCCGGGGCGACAACGATCACGGTGCAGCCAGGAACCCAGGGCAGCCCGCTTACCTTCGCCGCAGGGGACACGGTAACCGTCGCATCGCCAGCCGAAACCGATCAGATTGTGTCGGTGTCCGGCACAACACTCACCTTGAAGGTGCCGCTCACCCAGGCTCACGCGGCGGGGGTGAGCGTCACCAGCACGCCGGGCGCCATCACCGGTGACTCCGCGTTCCAGCCGCGCGCCGTCTCGCTGACAGTAACCACCACAGGCGCCGTGAGCAGCGGGTTCATGGGCGGATTCCGGTTCGAGGCGGTCACGCTCACCACGCCGGGGACCATGGTGCTCCGCGGAGCGGGAGTGCAGTTCGGCGGCGGCTATCTCGCCAAGCCATCCGACTACCAGGGGTTCTTCCTGTCGAGCTCGGCCGCTTTCAACCAGATGTATTACGACGGCGCGTACACCGAACAGACCGATATGCAGCCCGCCGGCACGAACGGTGCCACTGGGCCCTCGGTCCTGGACGGCGCGAAGCGCGACCGGGCGATCTGGTCGGGCGACCTCAAGATCGAAGGCCAGGGCATCGCCGACACTCTGGGAACCAACGGCGACGACTACGTGAAACAGTCATTGCTCACCCTCATCACCAGCAGCCAGCAGGGCGGCGGCCTCAACGCCGACACGCTGTTCAGGACGGGTCCCTACAGCAATTCCTACTCATCCTGGACGCTCGACGCCGCGACGACTTACTACCGCAACACCGGAGACACCGCCTTCGCCCGGGAAATCCTGCCGTGGCTGGAGGGGCAGCTTGCCTACGACGCGACCCTGACGGACAGCGACGGGCTGATCGTCACCGGCCCACAGATATCAACGACCAACGGCGGTTACGACTGGGACTTCTACGACGGCGCCAAGACCGGCGTAGTGACAGCGTTCAACGACCTCTACTACGCTTCCCTGCGCGACGTCGCCTATATCGAAACGAGTCTCGGAAACACCGCAAAGGCGGCTGCATACAACCAGACCGCCGATCATGTGCGGGCCGAGATCAACGCGAATCTGATCGACTCCGCGACCGGAACCTATTACCTGAGCGAATCCGACCACACCACGCTCGCACAAGACGCGAACGTCCTGGCTGTCCTGTTCGGTGTCGCCCCGGCCAGCAAGGTGCCCGCCATCCTGAGCGCGCTCAAGACGCTGCGGGGCCCGCACGGGTCAGAGCCATTCTCCGGCTCTACTTACAGCAACCTCATCAGCCCGTATATCACCGCGTACGAGGTGGAGGCGGACTACCTGGCAGGCGACACCGCCGACGCCGAGCACCTAATGCACCTCACCTGGGACCAGATGATCGACCCGCAGAACCCGTTCTTCACCGGGACCATGTGGGAGAACATCGGCCCCCACGGCACGGCGACCGAATCCCGCACCAGCCTGGCGCACGGCTGGGCATCCGGCCCGACGCCGATCCTGACCAGCTACGTACTCGGTGTGCAGCCGGTGAACCCCGGCTACCAAACCTTCACCATCGCACCGCACCTCGGCAGCCTCCAGTGGGCGGAAGGCGCGGTCCCGACACCGTACGGACGGATCCTTGTCAGGTGGACCAGGAATGGTCACCGGTTCTCGCTCACGGTGGCGGCACCACCCCAGACCACCGCGCTCATCGAGATGCCGGACGGCCATCACCTCACGCTGACCGGCGGTCCCCACGGGAGCAAACGCACATTCGCCACCTGACATAGGGGCCGCGAAACAGGCCTGCAGGCCCCGCGGTGCGCCACGACCGCTAAGGAGAAACGACATGCCTGAGCCGGCATCCCAGTCCCCTCACGATAGGCGGCAAGACCACGAGGACCTGCTGGGCAAGCTCAGCCTCGAAGAAAAGGTCTCGCTGCTGACCGGCGCGGACTTCTGGTCACTCCACGGGCACGCTGGGATCGGGCTCCGGCCCGTCCGCACCTCCGACGGGCCGGCCGGGGTCCGTGGACCGCGCTGGGATGAACGCGACACCGCACTGAACGTGCCCGCACCTGTCGCGCTCGCAGCCACCTGGGATCCGCGCCGGGCCGAGATGATCGGCAGCCTGCTCGCGGCCGAATGCCGCCGGAAGAACATCGACGTGCTCCTCGCGCCCACCATCAACCTCCAGCGCAGCCCGTTCGGCGGCCGCAACTTCGAGTTCCTCGGCGAAGATCCGCTGCTCACCGCTGCGATGGGCGGGGCGCTGGTCCGCGGGCTTCAGAGTCATGGCATAGCTGCGACGGTCAAGCACTTCGTCGCCAACGATTCCGAGACGGAACGGTTCACCGTCGACACCCGGATCGGCCAGCGGGCACTGCGGGAACTCTACCTAGCGCCCTTTGAAGACATCGTCCAGGAGGCCCAGCCGTGGGCGGTGATGGCTGCCTACAACGGCGTCAACGGCCACACGATGACCGAGTCGCCGATGCTCAACGGCATTCTCAAAGGCGAATGGGGATTCGACGGCCTGGTTGTCTCAGACTGGCGCGCCGCCCGGACCACAGCGGCCGCCAACGCTGGCCTCGACCTGGTGATGCCGGGCCCTTCCGGGCCCTGGGGGCCTGCCCTCGTCGATGCGGTGCGGCAGGGGGCGGTCAGCGAGTCGGCGATCGATGACAAAGTCCTCCGGCTGCTCCGGCTGGCGGCACGCGTCGGAGCCCTTAGCCCTGGCACACGTGGCAGAACCCACAAGCCAGACCGGGTCCCCGAACCCGACCAAGCAGACGGGCCCGACCGGCCCGACGTGCCCACCCGGGCCGCGGAGCCGTGGACCGGCGAGCGTGCCCGCGAGGTGCTGCGCGCCACTGCGGCCGCTGGCTTTGTGCTCACCCGCAACAAGCACTCCCTCCTTCCGCTGGACCCGCGATCACTGCGGCGGATAGCGGTCCTCGGCTCGAACGCTGCCGTCCCCCGGACTCTCGGCGGGGGCAGTGCCACCGTCTTCCCGCCCTACCGCGTCTCTCCGCTGGACGGCCTGCGGGCCGCGCTGGAACCGGACGTGACCGTCAACTACTCGCCGGGTGTTCGCAGCCACACCCGGATTCCTGTCGCCCGGCCCCCACTGCTCCACCTGCCCAGCAGAGCTGAGCCCGGCGCTTTGGTGGAATTCCTCGCCGGGGACGGCACGGTGCTGGGCACGGAGCATCAGGCCAGCGGGTTCTGCAGCTGGCGCAGCCTCCCGGCAGCTGTCCGGCCGGAGCAGCTTGCCGCGGTCCGGGTCACCAGCACGGTCCGGGCACTGGCCCCGGGTACCCACGTCATTGGGTGCTCCGGCCACGGACGGTTCCGCCTGACCCTCGGAGGCGAACTCGCGTTCGACACGTATCTGAGCGTGCCCGCCGGGACCGATCCGACCGAAGCGCACATACGGGCGCCGCAGCATTCCGCCACCGTCAGCTTGCAGGCTGGCCAGTCCGTTGAACGTGGTCCTGGAGCACCGCGTCGGCGGCCTCGGCAACCAGACTTCGTTCGTCCTGGGAGGCGTATCGTTCCAGCTCAACATCGAGGAGCCATACCTGCCAGACGACGAGGAAATCGCAGGGGCAGTCCGGCTGGCGGAGGCTGCCGATGTGGCTGTCGTCGTGGTCGGGACAACCGAAGAGGTGGAGAGCGAAGGCTTCGACCGCGCCACTCTCGACCTGCCCGGCCGGCAAGACGAACTTGTCCGCCGGGTAGCCGGCGCGAACCCGCGGACCGTCGTGATCGTCAACACCGGGGCGCCGGTGCTGCTGCCATGGGCGGAAACCGTACCCACCGTCCTGCTGACCCTCTTTCCAGGACAGGAATACGGCAACGCGCTGGCAGATGTGCTGCTTGGCCGCTCAGAACCCGGCGGGCGGTTGCCCGTCACCTGGCCGAACTCATCAGATGACCTGCCAGCCACGCGGCCCAGCGGCGGCGTGCTGACCTATAGCGAAGAACTGCTCATCGGCTACCGACACTTCGACCACATAGGACGCGCACCGCGCTACCCGTTCGGGCACGGGCTGGGCTACTCCCGCTGGGAGTTTCTCTCCGCCGATGTCGCGGCGCCCCCACCGGGGCGTCGGCAGACCGGAGCCGCTGCTAGGGCCGGGAGCGCGCTGGGACAAGGTAATGCCGTCATCCGTGTCCGGCTCAGGAACGCCGGGGCCAGGGCCAGCTGCGAGACGATCCAGGTCTACGCGTCCCGTCCGGACAGCGCTGTCGAACGGCCGGTGAGGTGGCTCGCCGGGTTCGCCAAGGCCGAAGCTGATGCCGGAGCCGAAGTGGCGGCCGACATCACGATCCCGATCCGCTGCCTGGCCTATTGGGACACGTCCGCCGGCACGTGGGCCGTCGAGCCCGGTGAATACCAGCTCGGTGTCGGCAGGTCAAGCCGGGACCTGCCGTTGACAGTCACGGTCACGATTAGTCCCGGCACGCGCCTGGGTGGCCCGGCGGCGGCTGAACGGCTCCGGTCGCACTCGCTGGCAGCATCGCGGCAGTAAAGAAGAATCCAGAGAATTCGCAGCGGGTCTGCCTGCTGGGTAGTCGCTGACACAAGACAAGCAGATGAGGTGCGGCAATGGCGCAGATCGTGCTTGACCAGGTGACCAAGACCTATCGCGGCGGGGTCAATGGGGTAGACCGCCTGGGCCTGGAGATCGCCGACGGCGAGTTCATGGTCCTCGTCGGCCCGTCCGGCTGCGGCAAGTCAACCGCGCTGCGCTCGATCGCCGGCCTGGAGGAGATCACAAGCGGCACGATCTGGATCGGCGGGTTCGTCGTGAACGAGATACTTCCGAAGGACCGCGACATAGCGATGGTGTTCCAGAACTATGCGCTCTACCCCCACATGACGGTCGGGCAGAACCTGGCGTTCGGGCTGCGGCAGCGCAACACACCGAAGGACGAGATCGCGCGGCGGGTGAGCGAGGTGGCCAGGCTGCTCGGGATCGGGGAATACCTGGGGCGCAAGCGGCCGTGCTGTCCGGCGGGCAGCGCCAGCGGGTGGCCATGGGACGGGCGATCGTGCGCGAGCCGCAGGCGTTCCTGATGGATGAGCCGCTGTCGAACCTGGACGCCAAGCTGCGGGTGTCGATGCGCGCCTCGCTGACCCAGCTGCATGACCGGCTGGGAGTGACCACGGTCTATGTCACCCACGACCAGGTTGAGGCGATGACCCTGGGCCACCGGGTCTGTGTCATGCGTGACGGGCAGCTGCAGCAGGTGGACACGCCCCAGGCACTGTTCGCCCGCCCGGTGAACCTGTTCGTCGCGGGCTTCATCGGCTCACCCGCGATGAACTTTGTCACCGCCCGGCTGGCCCGCGACGGCGGCCCCGCTGTGGTCTTCGCCGGCCACCGGCTGCCGATCCCCGCAGCGGCCCTGCGGGCCCGGCCCGGGCTGGATCAGTACTTTGACCGGGAGGTGATCTTGGGCATCCGCCCATCGCATTTCGAGCACGGCGCCCTCGCCGAGGCCGGGTGGCCCCGGATCAGCGTGACCGCCGACATGGTCGAGGAACTCGGCAGCGAGATCCATATCATCTTCGCTGTGGATACGCTGCCGGTCCGCCACGCCGCCCTCAGCGAGGCCGCCGCCGCCCCAGAGGATGACTCCGCGATCGCCCTGGCCAGCGGCAAGTCCCTGTGGACGGCACGGGTCGCGGCTCGCAGCCGGGTCCAGCCAGGGCAGCGGCTGGACCTCGGGGTGGACACCAGCAACCTGCACTACTTCGATCCTGCCAGCGGCGACTCTGTCGGCCTCCCGCACGCATAGCCAGCAAGCAGGGCTCCGACAGCAACGGAGACGAAGTGACGGTGGAGCAGCGACGCCTCGGCAGCACCGGGGTCTGGGTCAGCGAGCTGTGCCTGGGCACCATGATGTTCGGCGAGTGGGGCGCCAAGGACCACGACGAGAGCATCCGGATCATCCACCGCGCGCTTGACGCCGGCATCACCTTCGTCGACACCGCCGACGTCTACTCCGCCGGCGAGTCCGAGGTCATCGTCGGCAAGGCCCTGGCCGGACGCCGCGACGACATCGTGCTCGCGACCAAGGCGTTCATGCCGATGAGCGACAACCTCAACCACCGCGGCAGCTCCCGCCGCTGGATCATCCGCGAGGCCGAGGACTCACTGCGCCGGCTCGGAACCGGCTAAGCGTGCGGCATAGATTGCCCTTGCCGCGACCGTGGTGCTCGTCGTGGGGTGACGTAGCCGATGCTCTCGTGGAGCCGGACGGTGTTGTTGTGCGTCCGCAGCCGGTCCATTTCGAGTTTGAGCTCGCCGGTCTTTGGTCTTCTTCAGGTGCGGGAACTCGCCCTTGAGGTGCCCGAAGAACGACTCGATCCAGTCCTGATCGTTCGGTGTGGACGGCCTTGGGAAATGCTGGGCGATGCGGGCGCCGGCCGTGACCACCGCGGTGTCATGGCTGCCTGCAGACGATCAGGAGCGACCTTGTCTCAGAGAAGCTGGTCGAGTGTGATCGGCAGGTCGCGTACGCGGCGGCCGGTGGCGTGGTAGACGGCGTTGGCGATCGCTGCTGCCGCGCCGACGATGCCGATCTCGCCGACGCCTCTGGTTCCCATGGGGTTTGCGTGGGGATCCGGTTCGCCCAGCCAGATCGCCTCGATCTCCTTGACATCGGCGTTGGCCGCGATGTGGTATCCGGCGAAGTCCTGGTTGATGACGTGCCCGAAGCGCGGGTCCACAATGCTCTCCTCGTGCAAAGCCATCGATAGGCCCATGGTCATCCCGCCGATCAGCTGCGAGCGGGCGGTGCGGGGATTGACGATCCGGCCAACGTCGAACACTCCGAGCATCCGCGATACGCGGATCTCGCCGGTGTCGGCGTGCACATGCACCTCGGCGAACTGAGCGCCGAACGAGTGCAGCGCGAACCGCTGGGCGTCCGGGTTCGGCTCCATCTGGGCCTCGACCTCGGCCCCGGGCGCCGGGTCGGTGCCGTGCCGTTCGCGAAACGCCCCGGCCGCGGAGAGGATCGCCGAACCCCAGGAGCTGATGCCGGTGGATCCGCCGGCCACGCTGGCCAGCGGTAGCGCGCTGTCGCCGATCTCGAGCTGGATCGCTTCGACAGGACACTCGAGGGCGTCGGCGGCGATCTGCGTGAGGGCCGTCCAGGTGCCAGTGCCGATGTCGGCGGCGGCGATCTGAACGAGGTAGCGCCCCTCCGCGACATAGCGGATCTTGGTCCGGGAGCCGGGGATGGTGCCCGCGCTGTAGGTGGCGCTCGCCACGCCGGTGCCGATCAGCCAGCCGTCCTGGCGGCGGATCCCCGGCGCCGGGTCGCGATGTTCCCAACCGAACCGCCGTGCACCTTCCCGGAGGCAGGCGACCAGATTGCGCGACGACCACGGCTTCCCGGACTCCGGGTCCCGCTCAGGATCGTTCCGGATGCGCAGCTCAATTGGATCTATGCCGCACGCGACGGCCAGCTCGTCCATCGCGACTTCGGGCCCGAACATCGCGGGACACCTGCCGGGGGCCCTCATCCACGAGCCAACCGGCACGTCGAGCGCCGCCAGCCGGTGGGTGGTGCGGCGATTCGGCGCGGCGTACATCATCCGTGCCGCCGCTCCCGCCGGCTCCGCGTACTCCTTGATTCTCGAGGTCTGCGTGATCACGTCTACCGCGATCGCGGTCAGCTGCCCATCGGCCTCGGCTCCGAGCCGGACCCGCTGGATGGTCGGCGGGCGGTGGCCGGCGAGCGGGAACAGCTGCTGGCGGGTCAGCGCCAGCTTCACCGGCCGTCCGGGAACCAGCTGGGCGGCGAGCGCGGCCAGCACGTTGTGCGCGTGCGGCATGCCCTTGGCCCCGAATCCGCCGCCGACGTAGGGCGAAATCACCCTGACCTGCTCGGGGCCGAGGCCGAACATCGGGGCCAGCATGGCCCGCAAGACATGGGCGCCTTGCGTCGAGTCATACAGGGTGAGCCCGTCGTCGTTCCACAGCGCGATGGTGCTGTGCGGCTCCATCGGATTGTTGTGCTCCATCGGCGTGCTGTAGGTCTCATCCACCGTCACCGCTGCTGTGGCCAGCCCTGCCGCGGCGTCCCCCTCTTCGGTGTCCGTCGCGGCGGCTGGGTTGACGTCCTCGGGTGCGTAGAGGTCATCCCGGTCCGGCCGGAACTGCGCGTCGTGCGGCTGCTCCTCGTACTGCACCCGGATCAGGCCGGCCGCGTGCCGGGCCACCTCCAGGCTCTCGGCGATCACCCCGCCGACGAGCTGGCCGCGGAATCCGACGTGGTCGGACTGCAGGATGGCCAGCTCCCTGTCCTCGGCCGGCGGGGGCTCGGGGGCGTTGAAGAGTACGGCCATCACGTCCTTGGTCGGCGCCAGCCGGGCCGCGTTCCGGTGCGTGAGGATGGCAACCACCCCGTCCATCGCCTCCACCGCTGAGGTGCCGAGCGCGGCGACCCGGCCGCGGGCGATCGTCGCCTGCAGCGGATACAGATACAGCGGCTCGTCTACCGGGTGCTCGAAGGCGTACGGCGCGGTGCCGGTGACCTTCGCGGGGCCGTCGAGCCGCGGCAGCGCACGGCCGATCGCGCGGCGCTCGATCTGCGTGGTCATCGTGGTTCCCCCTGTGCCAGTTCACGGAGCACCAGCGTCAGGGTGTTCCGTAGCAGCGGAATCTTGCTTGCCGGTGGGCCTGGGCTTTGATGAAGGCGGCGATCCGGTCGTTCAGTTCGTTGATCCGGTTGAAGCCGCCGTGGCTGCCGGGGACGATGGCGACCTCCGCGGACGGCATGAGGCTTCCCCGGGCGCGGGCCTGCGCCGGAGTGATGAGGGCGCTGCGCGCGCCGGTGATCAGCAGGACCGGCAGGGTGATCGCGCGGAGTTCGTCGTCGGTGAGAACGCCGGGGAACTTCGGTTCCGCCCGGTAGCCGCGGATGCCTGCCCACATGAGCGTCATGAGCTCCGGCTCCAGCATGGCCGGGTTGTCCAGCCACCGGGCGAAGCGGCGGCGCACCGGCATCGGGGTCATGCTGGCCAGGCCGCTGATGGACAGCCACCACCAGAAGCGGGCGTCGAGCTTGGTGAGCCCGGCGGGGTCTAGCAGCGTGATGGAGGCGACCCGGCCGGGTGCGCGGATCGCCTGGTTCATGGCGACCCAGCCGCCGTAAGAGAAGCCCACCAGGTGCGCCGGGCGGTCGCTGAGCTTGCCCAAGAGCTCGTCAAGCCAGGCCGCGCAGGACGCCGGGGGACTTATCAGGGCGCGCGGGACGCTGGGGTTCGCGTCGCCGGGCATATCGATCCCGTAGACCGGGCCGTCCTTGCCGAGCGCCGCCACGTGCGGGAACCAGACCGCTGCGTTGCCCCCAGCACCGGTGAGCAGCACGACCGGCGCACCATTGGGATGCGGCCGGTAGGCGTGCACGTGTGTGGTGGCGGTTGCCGTCTCGATATCGAACTCCTCGCAGGGCTGCGGCCACAGCGCGAAGACCCGCTCGTAGGCGGCCATGAACCTCTCCCGTGCCGCATCGCTCACCCACGATCCCGGCTCGCCCTCAGGTGCCGAGCCTGCTGCGCCGGTGATGCGCTTGATCCCGAGCATGTCCCGCCTTCTCGCGGCTGAGAGCCTGCCACCTTTATGATACGAACGTATCATTAACAGGCCGGGCGGCCAGCGGCGGGTACGGTGAGCGGGTGCCGAGGCGGGTCGATCACGAGGAGCGGCGGCGGGAGATCGCGGACGCGCTGCTGCGGACGGCCGCGACGCGCGGGCTGCATGCCACCGGGATGCGCGAGGTCGCGGCCGAAGCGGGCGTGTCCCTGCGGCTGGTCCAGTACTACTTCGGCACCAAGGAAGAGCTCATGCTGGCCGCCATGCAGCACCTGGCGGCCCGGTTCGGCGAACGGGCCATGACGCGGATCAAACGGATCAAAGAGACAGAAAACCCGGTCAACCCGCGCGACGTCATCGCCGCCATCCTGACCGAGGGGCTGCCCGCCGACGACGAACGGCGCACCTTCACCGTCCTGTACACGGCCTACTTCGCGCTCTCGCTGACCGAGCCGGCACTGGCGATCGACCCCCTGGTCCGGAACTCCAGCGCTGTGATCGACGTGGTCGCCGCGCAGCTGCGAGCCGCCCAGGCCGCCGGCGACTCTCCCGCCCACCTGGACCCGGACCTGGAAGCCGTCAGCCTGCTGGCCATGTCCGCGGGCCTGGGCACGAGCGTCCTCGCTGGCCACTCCTCTGCCGAGCAGGCCCAGGCCGTCATCGACTACCACCTAAACCGCCTGTTCCCCGCATCCAGGCCAGCATTACAAACGAGGGCCAGACCGGCAGCTGCACCGGGCCTGGACCGGCATCTTCAGTGAATCCCGACAGCGGGTCAACGTCATCGCCGGGTGCCGTAAGCCTTGACGCTCATTTCGTCAGGTGCCCGGCGAGGACCACGGGGTCAGCAGCGGCCATCCGCCCGTTCGCGTGCGTATGTGCCTGGCGACCTGCGCGACGTTGTGGTTGTCGGTGTCGATGCACAGGTCAGCGAAGTCGGCAGCGTCCAGTGCGCCAGCCTCGCGGATGGCTTCGGCTGCCGCCGCGGCGAGCTGCTGCCTGGATGTCGTCGATGGAGGCCCGGGTATCACCGGGCCCCGGCCCAGTCCGCGGCGGAATATCCGCTCGGTGAGGCGCTCGGGTGTGGCGCGCAGCCTGCACAGCGTGAGGTCCGTATCGGGGACTTTGCCCGCGTAGAGCAAGACGGTCTGGCGGGAGGTGACTCCGCCAACCGCGATGAGGCATCTGGCACCTGCCCTCCGGTAGGTCGGCCACACGGCGGCGAGGTTTTGTGCTTTCACGTGATGATTGTGGGGATCGTCCGCCGGGCTGGGATAGCACAAGCCGAATTGGTCGAAGTCCATGAAGCTGGCCTTGATGCCGGACCGGTAGACCTGCTGGAAGATCTCATAACCGACCGCTGACTTGCCCACGCCGCTAGGCCCGCACAGCCACAGGAACGGGACGCCTGCCCTGCTCACTGCGTCAGCGTAGGGCGGGCCGAACTGCCGGGCCATCGCTTTCCGCCGGGAGGACGGTCAGGCGCCTTCTTGGCGCAGTGCGGTCACGGCCTGACTTGTGGCGGTGCCGATGGCGCGGCTGATCGCGGCGTCGTCGGCGCCGGGCTCGGAGCGGGTGAAGACGGCAGCGCTGTACTGGCGGCCGTCGGGGTAGGAGATGACGCCGATCTCGTTGCGGACGATGCCGAACAGGCTCCCGCTTTTCGCCGCAACCTTCACCGGAGGGCGGAAGGCGCTGGCGATCCGGTGCCGGGTCAACTGGTGGGCCATCAGGGCCTTGACCCGGTCGCAGGCGCTGCCCGGCCCGGCCTGGCTGGTCCAGATCAGCCTGAGCAGGCGGACCATGTCCCTGGCGGTGGTGCGGGTCCCTCGCGCCGGGTCCAGAGCTCGGGCGGCAAGCAGCCGCTGGTCAGCCCGCGCCGACTCCTCCGCCGATGCCTCAGCTTCCCATGCCAGCAGGCCGGCCCAGCTCGCGCAGCCGACGTCCTGACCGATGGAATCGAGCATGGTCTGCACGTCGGACTCGACTACTGTGCTCGTCAGCCCCAGCCGCTCCGCCGTGGCGTTGACCGCGCCGACGCCAACCCGGTGCAGGAGCGTGTCGGTGGCGTGGTTGTCGCTGATGGTGAGCGTCAGCACGACCAGATCCCGCCACGAGACCACGGTGTCGTCATCGAACAGCGAGATTCCGGTCGGACCGGGGGTCCGGCCGGTGGCATAGAGGGTGACGGGCTCGGCTGGGTCCAACCGGCCGTCAGCGAACCAGCTCTCCGCTTCCAGGGCGATCTGCACCTTGACCACCGAGGCCGGGATCACTAGCTCATCGGCAGCCAGGCCGATACCGGCACCATCGTCAAGTGACTGAACGTAGAGCGTGCCCGAACATCCAGCCTGCTCAAAAGTCGCCTGGATTTCGCCGGTCATGCCGCCAATTCTGTCAATGGCTGGGGTGAAGCGCGGCCAGCGTGCCCTCGAGGATCGCCTCTTCAAGGCCGCGTGGAGAGAGGCAGTCCCCGGCCGCGCGCACGGTCAGGCTGCCGCGCTCGCGCAATTGCGCAAGCAGCCCGTCTTCCGGCACTCGTCCCAGCGACAGCAGCAGCGCGTCGGTTTCTATGGCGTGCTCGAGCTCCGGCGCAAAGATGTTGCGGAAGTGGACCACGCCCCCGCCTGCGGAATGGAGGTCGAGGTGGTGCTCGATGCGGACTTTCGCGCGGGCAAGCCGCGCAAGGTACTGGTTGCGCGCGTATTGGTGCAGAGTCTCCCCGGGCATCACCGACCCGGCGGCGAGCGTGACCTCATATCCCTCTCCGGCGAGAAGCTCGGCGCAGTCCAGGGCCGCGGCATCACCGCCCCAGTCGGCGATCAGCACGCGTCCCTCCGGCCGCGCACCGGCCAGGACGTCCCAGACCTGCAGGAGCTCGACGCCGGCAAGCTTCTGGTGCGGCGGCGCCGGCCGGGCGCCCGTGGCGATGATCACCAGGTCTGGCTGGGAAGCCGCGATGGCGTCGGCGTCTGCGGGAGCACCAAGCCGCAGCTCCACGTTGCCCCGGTCGAGCAGTACCTGATAGTTGTCGCACAGCGCGGCGGCCAGCTCGCGGTGGCCCGGTGTGCCGGCGGCCAGCAGCACCTGACCGCCGATGTGGGCCGCGCGTTCGAAGATGATCACCTCATGGCCTGCCTGGGCGGCCTCCGCGGCCGCCGCGAGACCCGCGGGCCCGGCTCCGGCGACAACCAGGCGGAGGTGCTGCGCGGCCGGGGCGAGAGGAGGAAGCGTGCGTTCCTGGCCGGTGCGCGGGTTCTGCGCGCAGCGGATCGGCGTCCCGGCGTGATAGTGGGCGATGCACGCATTGCAGCCGATACAGCGCACGATCGAGCGGGTCTGGCCGCTGCGGGCCTTGCGCGGCATGTCGGGGTCGGTGATCAGCGCGCGGGTCATGCCGACCGCGTCGGCGTCGCCACGGCCGATCATCTCGTCGGCCTCGGCCGGGTCAACGATACGGCTGGTGGCGATCAGCGGCGGCCCCAGCCTGAATGGCCCGGTCAGCGGCGCGATCAGGTTGCGTGGCGCGGGCGGCGGCGGCACGATCCCGCTGCAGCCGTCGAACGTCGCCGAGTTGCCGACCGCGACGTGCAGGTAGTCCACCAGTGGCGCCAGTGCGGGGGCGACCGCACGGGCGGCCGCGGAATCGGCGCTCAGCCGCAGGCCGAGGGCCAGGCCGGGGGCGGCGGCGCGGACGGTTTCGAGCACCTCGGTGAGGAAGCGCGCCGGGTCGTGGTAGCGGTCCTGGCGGAGGTTCCATTCCGGGGTGAAGAACTGCGCGCCGAGATAGCCATGCGCCGCGGTCACCTCAATCCCGTCGAGTCCCCCCGCCACCGCCAGCGCCGCGCAATGCCCGTACGCGGCGATGAGCTCCTCAACCTCGCTGGTTGACAGCGCGCGTGGCTCGGTGTGAAAGCGGGCGCTGGGCAGCGCCGAGGAGGACACGGCGGGAGGGCGTGGTGCGGAGGCGATCAGCTCGCGGCCGCCGTGGAAGAGCTGGGTGAAAAGTTTGGTGCCATGGCCCTGGACGGCGGCGGCGATCCGCCGGTAACCGCCGGCGATCTCATCCAGGTAGCCGCCGAGCGTATGCGCGGTCAGCAAGCCCGACGGCGCGACCGCCACCGCCTCCATCACGATCAGCCCGGTCCCGCCACGCGCTCGTGCCTCCTGGTAGGCGATGAAGTCCTCCGTGGGCAGGTGATCTTCGACCAGGGTGGTCTGGTGCGAGGCGGAGACGATCCGGCAGGGCAGTTCCGCCGGGCCGATCCGGAGCGGGCTGAACAGCGACGCGAGCGCGCTCACCCGCCGAGCCTTGCCGCTAGTGCCGTTGGCAGTTCCCCAGGCAAAGCTTGCTTGCCGATCACAGTAATAAGCACTACCCCAGTGTGCGCCGCCGTCCAAGCGGCTTAGCGTCCGCGCGTGGTGTTTCCGTATGGGACGGATGTGCAGCGCTGCGCCCGGCCAGGGGCTCGTGGTCCAGCGACTTGTAGCTTCCGGCATGGAAGATCAATGGCTCTAGCTGGGGCCGGTGTACCAGCGCGACGACCTCACCGAGCACGATCAGGTAATCGCCGACACGATGGGATTGCCGGAGCCGGCAGTCGAACGACGCCGCCGCATCGACGAGGACCGCGCATCCGGTTACACCCGGTTCGAAGGGCACACCGTCGAACATCGTCGAGCCGGCCGGGCGGTACGGGTTGGCGAACCAGCGTGAAACGTCCTGCTGCCCGGCGGAAAGCACGTTGACGACGAACGCCCCGGCACGCTCGATCAGGCCGACGGCACGGCTGGCCCCATTGAGGCAGACCAGCACGAGCATCGGGTCGAGCGACACCGACGAGAAGGAGTTGACAGTTATCCCGTGCATGCTGCCGTCGTCGGAGGTCACGGTGACAACGGTGACCCCGGTTGGGAACGAGCCCATTGCCCGGCGGAAAGCGCACACATCGACGGTCGGGACGGGCACGGCATGTGCCGCCTCAGCGGGCCGGGTCGTGGTTGCGGCGGACATCATCAGGCGGCCATCGGCTCGCGGCTGGCGGCGGCCGGCGCCGCCGCATCGGCATGGGCAAACGTATCGGTGCGGATCAGTTCCCGCACCAGCGACCGGATCAGCCGCACGTCACGGCAGATCGTGAGATGGCCGCAGCCGGGGATCAGCCGGTTGGCGGCGCCGTAGCGCGGGTCATCGAGCCGCGCGGACGCAGGAGTGACGACACGGTCGCCGTCGGAATAGTAGGCCAGCCAGCGGATCGGGCACGGCGCATCGACCGCCGGCCGGAGCGAGCGGGGGCCCTCATGCATGATCCGTGCGCACCGTCCGGGGGCGATGCGGGCCAGGTGGGCGCCACGGTGTGGGCTCGCGATCGTCACCGCGCACCCGGTCTGTGCGCTGAGCGCCGCGCTCCCAGCGAGCGCGCAGCGGACGATGAGCCCGCCGAGGCTGTGGCCGACCAGGTGAACGCGGGGAGCACCACTGGCGGGGACCGCCCGCAGTGCCTGATGCGTCAGCTCGGCGGACACCGCCTCGGGATCCATCGCGAACGTCGTGCGGATGCTGGAGTTCTTCACGACCTACCTGCAGTCCGGCGAGACCAAGCCCAGCAGCCTGGACCAGCTCGTATCGCTGGGCATGAGGCCGCTGCCCGACCAGCGCGAGTCGCTGCGTAACACCGTTAAGTACTGGGCCGCCCAGAAGGGCTACGCCCAGCCCGAGACCGAACAGGCGGCCTGAGGTGACCGCGCCGGCCAGCCGGGATCAGGTGCTCGACCGCTACACCGAGCACGTGAACAGGTCGCTCGCCAGCCTGGCGCGGCTGGTCGCGGCGCCCGTCGAGGTCGCCGCGGCCGGGTCGAAGGTGCTCGGCAGCGACGGGCACACCTACCTGGACTGCGGGGGCTTCGGGGTCTTCCTGCTCGGCCACTGCCACCCGGCCGTCGTCGCCGCAGTCCGCGAGCAGCTGGAGCGCAACCCCCTGGCCACGAGGCTGTTCCTCAACCCCGAGCTGGCCCAGGCGGCCGCGGACCTGGCCGGCATCACACCGCCCGGGCTGGACTACGTCTTCCTGACGAACTCGGGAGCCGAGGCGACCGAGCTCGGGCTGAAGCTGGCGCGCCTGGCCGGCAAGCGTCACGTGGTCGCCATGCACGGCGGATTCCACGGCAAGACGCTTGGCGCGCTGTCGGTGACCGGGCAGCCGCAATACCGCGACCCGTTCGGCCCGCTGCTGCCGATGGTCAACTTCGTGCCGTTCGGCGATCCCGGCGCGCTGCGGGCCGCGCTGACGGCCCAGTCGGTGGTGCTGCTGGAGCCCGTCCAGGCCGAGGGGGGTGTCCGGCTGCCGCCCGACGGCTACCTGCGGCAGGTCCGGCAGGCGTGCACCGAGGCCGGCGCCGTGATGATCCTCGACGAGATCCAGTCCGGCATGGGCCGGCTCGGCGCCTGGTGGGGCGCTGACCTCGCCGGCGTCACCCCGGATGTGCTGCTGACGGGCAAGATTCTCGGCGGCGGCGTGATGCCGGTCGGGGGCGTCGTCGCGTCCGCGCAGCTGTTCGCGCCGCTGAACGCCGACCCCCTGCTGCACTCCTCGACGTTCGCGGGCAGCCCCCTCGCGGCCGCCGCGGTCATCGCGACCATCGGCGCCATCAAATCTGAAGGCCTGATCCAGCGCACACGCGAGCTTGGCCCGTGGGTTCGCGCCCTCGCCGCCGACGCCGTCACGACCCACTGCCCGCACCTGGTCACCGAGGTGCGCGGCGAGGGCCTGCTCGTCGGCATCGACTTCGTCTCGCTCGACGCCGCGGCCGAGTTCCTGATCGGGCTGCTCATCTCGGCTTCCTACCTCGGCGCCGCCACGAACCTGGCCGAGCGCGCCATCGCGCGCGGGCGGGGCTCCGACGAGGACCGCGCCGGCATGGCGATCGAGCTGGAGAGCGTGGCCGCGGCCCTCGAGCAGGTGGCCTTCATCGCCACGGCCATCGAGGACAACGACGTGCTGCTCGCACGGGCGCTCTATGCGCGGTTCGCGGCCGAGCGCGCCATTGAGCGCGTCGTCATGTCGGCATCCGCGGTCCTCGGCGGCATGTCGTTCATCGAGTCGCCCGAGGTCGCCTACCTGCTGGGCGCCACCCGCGCCCTGGCCTTCCACCCACCCTCCCGCGCCGCCGCCGCAGGCCCGCTCGCCCGCTATCTCGCCGACGGCCCGCTGACCCTCTGACGTCAAGGCAGCGCCAGCAGATACTGGGCGGTGGCTTACCCCGGCACCCGCCGTTGCCGGTCAGCCGAGGGCGCGGAGGATGGCCAGGTTCGCGGTGGTGATGCCGTCAACGTGCAGCCGTACCAGCTGGTTGAGGCGCTGGCTGTCGTTGACCGTCCATGCCAGGATCTGCAGCTTGTGCCGGTGCACCCAGGTGACCAGGTTCGCATCGACCAGGCCCTGGAAGACCGACACACCGCCGATGGCCTCCTGGAGCGCGGCGTCCGACTGCAGCTGGTGGACCGCATCGGGCCCGGACACGCTGAACAGCAGCGTGACATCGGGCAGGCGGCGGTGCAGGTAGAGCAGGGCGCCCGGGTCACGGCTGGATATCATCACCCGCCGCGACCCGGCACGCGGCTCCAGGAAGTCGACCAGGTCATCGAGGAGTCCGCGGTCTGTTCGCTGCAGATCGAGCTTGACGATGCTGGCGGCTGTTGCATGATCCCACGCTTGCACCAGCGTGGGCCCCCGGAACACCTGCCCGGCCAGCCAGGACGGCCAGTGGTCGCGGCCCGCCATCAGCTGGCCGCGCGCGGAGATCACGTCGATCTCGACCACGTCGGCCCCATAGCGCAGCGCCGCCGCCAGCGTCCCCAGGTTGTTCCCCGCGTTGTGCGCGACCCCGAGAACCTGCGGGTAATCCCCGGTGAGCGCGGGATCGAGCTCGACCTTTTCATAGAACTGGGCGGGGGGCGCCGCACCGGTGTAGCGCTGCACCAGGGGCCAGGCCACGATGACCGCAGCAACCAGCGCCACCACCAGCAGCCCGGCGACCGCCCACCGCAGACGGCTCCTCCGCCACCGGGCCATGGCCCCTCCCAGCGCCCGGCGACGCCACGTCCGGCCTGGGCGTCCTGCCGATCGCTTCTGGTCCGGGTCCCCGCTCCCAAGATCATCTAAACCTGGGTTGACCTTCGCGGGTGGCCTGCCGCCGGCGCAGGGCCTGACCAGTGCGGATACGGCGAGCCGTCATCACCACCGGGCCGCGCGGTCCAGTTATGGCCCGGTGTTCTGGGAGCCCGGGGCCAGTTCGGCGCGCGCTGCGTTCATCGCCAGTTCGATGACGCGCTTTCGGGACAGCTGATGCAACTGGCGCAGGCGCTGCAACGCGAGCCCGTCGAGCAGGGCGACGAACCGCAGGGTGAAGTCGTCGACCGCGTCGGGGGGGATGAATGCTCCCTCCTCGACGCCGCGGGCGACGATCGCGGCGAGGTCATCGCGCCACGGGCGCAGCAGCGCTTCCATGAACTGGCTGACCTCGGCACTGTGCGGTGCACGGGCCCAGGCCTCCATCCAGAGGATCCAGACCGGGTCCGTCGGGCTATCGGGCAGATAGTGGCCGATGAACCGGTCAAGCTGCCGCCACGGCCCGGTGGCCTTGGCCAGGGCGGCCCGGCGCCCTTCGGTGTCCTGGTGTTCCTGCCAGGCCAGCGTCTCCAGCAGGATGTGTTCCTTCGAAGTGAAGTAGTACATCACCTGACCGGTGCTCATGTTGGCGCGCTGGGCTATCCCGGCCAGCCGAACATGGTCGATGCCTGCTTCGGTGATCAGATCCAGGGCGGCCTTGAGGATACGGTCGCGGCTGCGCTGCCCGTCCTCGGTGCTGGCAGGCCCGCGACGGCGCGACGCTGGCGCGGCTACTCGTGCTGAGGCTTCAGTCATGGGCGGTACGCGCCTGCTCCGTGATCTTCCGATGGTGTGACGCGGGCCAGTGTAGCGAACATTAGTCTAGAGTAATTCTCTAGACTAATACTCTATATTTCACTATGCTGGGGCCGCCGGGGGAGGAGACGGGCATGAGCGGTCCACGCGATCTCGGGCTGGGGCATTCCGGGCTGCGGGGCGGTGACAAGTTCCGCGGATTCGCGGCCGGGGACGCCTGGCCCATCCAGGCCAGCGGCCGGGAGCGATCGTCATGACCGCCGGCGCGATCGACATCCGCGCTGTCCGCAGGCACTTTGTGTTCCCCCGGCATGGCCGGGTTGTCACCAACAACGCGGCGAGCACTCAGCCGCCGCGGGAGCTGCTGGCGCTGTACCAGTCCCTTGCCCCCGGCTACGAAAATGTTCACCGGGGGCAATCCACCGCGTCGCAGGAGATGACCGCGCGGTTCGAGGACTCCTACGACACCATCGCCCGGTTCATCGGCGCACCGGACCGGGCCTGCCTCGCGCTGTACCGGAACACGACCGAGGCCATCAACGCGGTGATGTACTCGCTGCTGACCGACTTCCGGGACGGCGACAACATCGTCACCACGCTGATGGAGCACAACTCCAACTACGTGCCCTGGTACGCGATGTGCCGGGAGATCCTGCCCCGGCTGGGGCGGAAGGTGCATTACCGGCTGGCCCGGTTCGACCCAGTCACCGGCGAGCTCGACCTCGATCACCTGGCGTCACTGGTCAACGCGCGGACCAAGCTCGTGTGCTGCACCGGTGCGTCGAACTTCCTCGGCACCCGCACCCCGCTGGCGGTCGTCCGGGCGCTGGCCGACGCGAGCGGCTACGTTCAGCCGGATGGCGAGCGGCGCTCGTACCTGCTGGTTGATGGCGCCCAGCTGGTGCCCGGCTCGTTCGTGGATGTGCAAGCCCTCGGCGCTGACTTCCTGGCCTTCTCCTTCCACAAGCTGCTGGCGCCGTTCGGGGTGGGGGTGCTGTACGCCAGGCAGCATCTGCTCGAGTCCTCGCTGCCGTTCTTGTACGGCGGCGACATGATCGCCGAAGGGCGCGTGCTCCCCGACCTGGTCGAGTACAACGTCCTGCCCTGGAAGTACGCCGCCGGAACCCCGAACATCCTCGGCGCGATCGTCTCCGCGCAGGCATTGCGCCTGCTCCTGGACTTGGCCCTCACCCCGGAGCGCGCGGCCTATTTCGGCACGGCCAAGCCCATCGAGCGCGCCGCCGTGCACGCGGCCATGCACCGCGTATCCAGCTGGAATGAGCAGCTGACCAGCCGGGCCGTGGCCGGGCTGGGCAGCATTCCGGGACTGACAATCTACGGGCCCCTCGATCCGGCCCGGCGCACCTCACTGGTCGCGTTCAATCTCGTCGGCCGTGACCCGGTCAGCGTGGCCGAGGCCCTGAACCGGGCCGGGGTGGAGTCGCGGGCTGGCTGCCACTGCGCCACCCTCGCCCATCACGCGCTCAAGCTCACTCCGCCCGCCAGCTGCCGCCTCAGCTTCTACCTGTACAACACGCCCGACGAGGTTGACCAGGCGGTGGCCGCAGTAGCCGCCATCAATGCCGGCCGGCCGGCGCGCACGCCGGTATCGCCGCCGGCCACACCGGCCCGCCCGGCGCCTGGCCCGGTCGATGCTCCCGGCGGCATCGGCATGACCACCCCGGCCAGCACTTCCTTCACCGGCAGCGCCGTCGTCTGCGGCCTGCGCGACATGTACCCCGGAGGCAGAACAGTGCAGACTGCCATATCGTGCCCGGACTGCGACGTGCCGGCCGAGATCACCGAACGCTTTTCCCTCCCCAGCACGGACGGCGCTGTCGATCACATCGTGCTGCGCTGCGCCGCGGGTCACTGCTTCCGGATGGCAGCGGACAGGCTGCCATCCCATCAGCGGCAGCAGCTGCTCACACGGAAACCAGCGGCCTGAACGGCTGCCTGTGATGACCGCGCCCGGCGGCTAGCTGCGCGCGGGCCTGCCGCCCGCCCGGTCTTGGCGGTGAGCACGTGCTCGGGGCGTGCAGTCAGGGCATGACCTGGTCGGCGAAGGCCGCGACCTTGTGCTGCCAGCCTTCCTCCAGTGGCCCCTTGATGCCGGTCACCCAGACCGCTTCCCCGGCGACCTCCTTCAGGCCCTTGGCCTCCAGGAGCTCATTCATGATCGGGATGACCCGCTCCCACCGGTCCAGCTCTTCCTGGGTCGGCATCTTGCCGGTCTTCTTGTCGGGCTTGGGGGCGCCCTGGGGTGGTCAGGATCGCGTACCTGGTCCCCGGCTCCAGGCTGACCTTGCGCAGAAATCTCCGGACGTTGCCCTTCGGCTTTCCCATGCGGCCCGGCGAGCTGAAGACGTAAAGGTCCGCCTGGGCCAGAGCCGCCGGATTGGCATCGCGGATGTGCTGGACGCTGACCGTAACCGTTGCCGATGAGTGAGCGATAGTGCTCATCACACCGGCACCCCGTCTCGGGGTTGTTCGGCAGGCTTGTGCCTGCTTCCCTTCCGCGCTTCACGGCCACCTGCGGGGCGAGGCCCCGTCTTACGGTCGGCTCCACGCTTGACGGCGGCCCCGACTGGGCCGACGGCGCTACCCGCTGCCAGCATGGCGGCGGTTGCCTCGTAGCGTGCGAGGTTGATGGAGGCGTTGTCGTCGCGCTGGTGGACGGCTCCGCAGCCGTCGCAGGTCCAGTGCCCGGCCCAGCCGATGTCCTGCTCGTGTCCGCACGAGTGACACAGTTTGGACGATGGGTACCAGCGGTCTGCCGCGACGAGCCGGGAGCCGTACCAGCTGGTCTTGTAGCCCAGTTGCCTCCGCGGTCCTGCCAGGGCCGCATCGGAGAGGCCACGGCGGCTGGCCTTGGCTCCGGTGAGCCCTTTTTGGCGGAGCATCCCTGCCGCATCCAGTCCTTCGACCACGATGGTGCCGTGGGTCTTGGCGAGCCTCGTGGTTAAGACATGGATGTGGTGTGCGCGGATGTCCGCGACCCGGCGGTGCAGCCGGGTAAGCCTGTCCTGGGTCACTTGGTAGCCGCGTGACCCAATGGTGCGGCGGGAGCGTTCCCGCCCGAGGTGCCGCATCTCCGTCAACGCGGCCTCCAGGGCGCGCGGGTTGGGGATGCGTTCGAGAATGGTGCCATCAGCCGTACCGACAGTGGCCAGCACCCGTACGCCCACGTCGACACCCACGGTCGAGTCCGGGCCGGTGACGCGGGGCTGCTGCGGCCGGGCCAGGAGGACGTGGAAGGCGACCACGATCCGGGTGCCCGTGCGGGACACGGTTGCAGCGAGGATGCGGGCACGGCCCACGGTGATGAGTCGTTCAAGCCTGCGGGTGTTCTCGTGGACCCGGACGGTGCCGATCCTGGGGAGGGTGACGTGCCTGCGGTCGGGTTCCACCCGGATCGCGCCGGTGGTGAAGGTGATCCGGTCGCGGTCGCGGCCCTTCCTCTTGAACCGGGGGAAGCCCATGCGCCTGCCCTCGCGGTTCCCGGCGCGGGACTTCTGCCAGTTCCAGTAGGCGTCCACCGCTCCGGCGATGCCGTCAGCGAACGCCTCCTTGGACACCTGTGGCCACCACACTTGGCCGGTGCCGGTGTCTACGCACCCGGTGTCCTTGGCCTGGTTCCACCGCTTCCGCAGCCCGATCATCGACGGGGCCGGGGCCTCGGCCCCGTCGGCGTGGTAGGCGGTGATGTCGGCCTTCATGGTCCGCACCGCCCAGTTGTAGGCGTACCGGCGACCACCGAAATTCCGCCGCACACAAGCCGCTTGCGTCGGTGTCAGGTCGAGCGTGAACTGGAACGCCTGCACGGTTATGCCTTCTGGCACCTCGAACCTAGCCATGCTCGCCTCCGAACGCTCGTCGGGCGAGCGGGGTGGCGCGATACGCGGCAGCGTCGTGGGCGGCGGCCTGTTCTCGGCCGATCCGGGCTCGCACCTGGCCGGGGGTCAACTCCTCGACAACGTGTCGTGCTTCACGCTTGGCCTGTTCAACCTCGCGCGCCCACCGTGCGTCGATGGCGGCCGCTTCCTCGTCACTGGTGCCGCACTTGAGTTCCTGGAACCACACCTCGTGAACCGAGCCGACCAGAGCGCCGGCGAGTTCCCGGCGAAGCCGGTCCTTGGCCTCCCGTTCGATCTGCGCCTGCCGCCGCCCCTGTTCGGCGACGAGCCAGTCCGGCGGGGACGCCAGCAGATCCCCGGCCTCACCCGGCGTGATGTCGCGCGCCTTGACGGCACGGACCTGGATTCCGAGACGGGAGGCGGTGGCCTTGCGGTCGCGCAGGTAACACTGGCCTGTGCGCTTCTGGCGGCGTCGTTCACGGGCCTCGATCAGCCAGCCCGGAGGGTTGTTCTTGACCGCTTCGATACGCCCGGCCGAGGCGGTCTTCCAGTCGTGCTCGCGCAGCGTTGTACTGGTGACGCCCAGTTGCTGGGCAGCTCGCTTCAACTCGCCCATCTTCGCCCCGCTGCCCATCACGCACCCGCCTCTCCGGTCGCATGGGCATCCTGCCGTTGGGCACCGACAACCGCCTGTGGGCCGATGTCACGTTGGGCGCACCCGACCGCCTTCGACGCCCGGTTCCGCGCAGACCGGCGCCCGTACAGGCGGGCGCAGAACGAGGTGAGCACCTCCACCATGTCGCGCACCAGGTCGTCATCGACTTCACCATCGTCGAGCACCACCAGGCGCCTGCCGTGGGCGGCGAGCGCGGACTCGACCAGTTCGGTGTTCACCCGGCCCAGCCGGTCGCGATGCTCGACGACCACGGCGCCCACCTTCGGGTCCGCCAGCAGGCGACGCGCCTTGGTGCGGGAGCCCCTCATCCCGGACCCGACCTCGGCCTCCACCCGGACCACCTGACCGCCAGCGTCCGCTGCCCACGCGGTCAACCGTGCCACCTGCCGGTCCAGGTCGGCCTTCTGGTCATGGGAGGACACCCGCGCGTACAACCCGAAATGCGAGGCCGCCTCCGACGCGGGCGCATCCGGGGATACCAGCACCGTGCGCTGGTTCACCCGCACCGCCGGAACCGGCAGCGTTCCCTCGCGGAACCACCGGTACGCGGTCTGCGGATGGATACCCTGCCCGCGCGCCCATTCGGTCAGATTCACCCTGCCATCGTACTAACTAGAACATATGTACGCTCACTATCGCGCACTATTTCCCAAACTGTTCCAGACCCTCGCGCCTGCGCCGCGCCGGCGTCAGAGGCCAACGTCCCGGCCCGGCCGTACCGTTGTCCCTTCCTCGTGCGGGCGCAGCGCCCGGAGCCCGGATCGCGGGTGACCGCTCCGGGGTTGTCCCGCCACGGCCCGCCGCTCCCAGATTGCCTATCATCGGGGGTGCATCTTCACCGGGAGATGCACCTTCTGACGCATGGAGGATGATGCCTGATGTCAGCCGAGCCGCCGGCGGCCTCCGGGCCGGACTCCGACGATCCGACGGGTGCCCGTTATCCCAACACCGCGCGCATCTGGAACTACCAGCTCGGCGGCAAGGACAACTACGCGGTTAACCGGGCGGCGTCCGAGGCGGCCAACACAATGGTGCGGGCGCTGGGCGTTCCGGACGGTGCCGACACCGCCATTGAGAGCCGCCATCTGCTGCAGCGGATGGCCGACTACATGCTCGGCCAGGGCGTCCGCCAGTTCCTCGACCTTGGCTCGGGCCTGCCGAGCATGGCCAACACCCACCAGATCGCCCACCGGGCGGCGGCCGATGCGCGGATCGTCTACGTGGACATTGATCCGCTGGTTTCGAGCTATGCCGCCGCGCTGATGGCTGGCCCGAACGTCGTCACGCTCAGGGCGGATCTGCGCGAACCGGAACAGGTGCTCGGCAACACACAGGTACGCGACCTGTTCGACTTCGGCCAGCCGGTCGGGATCATGTTCATGTGTGTCCTGCACTGCCTGTGGGACAAGGAAGACCCGTGGGGGGTCGTCGGGCAGTTCCGGGATGCGGTGGCGCCGGGCAGCTACCTGGCCCTGAGCCACATGACCCGCGAGGCCCATCCCGAAGCGGCCGAGGGGCTCTTCCGCATCTCCCAGGACCTGCACTGGAACACGCCGCTCATCTCGCGGGACCGGGCCGACATCGCACGGTTCTTCGACGGGTTCACGCTGGTAGAGCCCGGCCTGGTGCCCCCCGTGCAGTGGAGACCCGACCTGGACGATCCGCTCCGGGACCACCAGGACCCCGATGACGACGGCGAACCCATGCTCAAGCTGGTCTCCCCCGAGCCGCCCTCCGACGATCGCGGCGTCGGGTGGCACCTGTGCGGGGTCGGCATCAAGGACCGGGCCTAGGCAATCCCGCGGCTGATTACGATCCGGTTGGGCCGGGGCCGCCGTACAGCAGCCCCAGGCTGTCGGATTGCCCGTAGCCGGCGGGTGGGCCGTTGGGGTCGGGCGGGGTGCTGGTGCAGGTGCTGGAATTCGAGTCGATGAGCACGACGTCGGCCTGCTGCTCGCCCGAAGGGAGCCGGAAGTAGCCGACGCTGAGCTCTGCGCCCGCGGGCATGGCCGACGGGTCGATCGTGATGGTGAGCTGCACACCCGATTGCGGCGTCCAGGTACCCGGCCCGGCCGGATGGAACGACACGACCTGCGAAAATCCGGCCGGCACTGGGCTGGAGGAGCAGAAGCTGCCGGAGGTGACCTTCGCCGGGATGCCGTCTTGCGCCAGGTCGCTTTGCAGGGCGGCAGGGTCGAGTAGTTCCTTCGGGTTGATGGTCAGCGTGGCCGTGCCGTTGGCGTTGCTGACGAGCGTGAATGACGCGGTCCGGATCGTGCCGGGCGTCCGGGCCGGGCCGAGCACGCCGGTCAGGCCGAGTGCCAGCGCGGTCCCGGCGGCGGCGCCGGCCACGGACAGGCCCGCGACGGCGGAG
This sequence comes from uncultured Actinomycetes bacterium, assembly GCA_963835425.1. Classification (GTDB taxonomy): domain Bacteria; phylum Actinomycetota; class Actinomycetes; order Streptosporangiales; family Streptosporangiaceae; genus UBA9676. The sequence goes on from CAWIGE010000001.1 coordinate 280,116, forward strand.
AGCCGGCGCCGCCGGTGCGCGCGGCCCCTGGTGGTGATCGTCTCCAGCTGCGGCCGCCCGGGCATCGCCACGCCGGACAGTGAGTCCCGCAGTTCGCGCAGATCGGCGGGGTCGGTCATCTGATTGTTGCCTGACATGGATGGGCCTCCGTGGTGTCGGCTCGGGCAAGTTCGTTGCGGAGGGCCGTGACGGCCCGGGACAGGTGGGCGCGGACCGTTCCCGGCGCGATCTCCAGTTGCCTGGCGGTTGTCTCGATATCCAGGTCGAGGAAGACGCGCAGCACGATCACCTCGCGCTGCCGGGCGGGCAGCCGCCGGAGCGCGGTCAGCACGGCGGTGTCCAGGCCGGTCCCGGGGCTCCCGGGTGCCGCGACGTCATGATCGGCCAGCGGCAGCTCACGGGCGCGGCGGCGCCACCACGACGCCCCGGCATTGAGCGCGGTGCGCACCACCCACGCCCTCGGGGCCGGATGGCGGCTGACCTTCCGCCAGGACGCCCAGGCCCGTGCGAACGCCTCAGCGACCTGATCCTCGGCGAGCAGCATGTCGCCGGTGCTGGCGGCAACCGCCCTCAGGCACGGATCCCAGCTCGCCTGGAAGAACTCGGCGAACCCCGTCTCGTCATGGTTCACAACCGTTAACCCGTCAGCGAACCGAAACGCTTACCCCCGGCGCCGCCAATCTACGTAATCGCCGGAGCCCGCAGGCCGGCCTGCGCCACGACGGCGGAGAACAGCGCAGCCACCTGCACCAGCAACCGCGGTGCGCAAGGCCGCGGTGTCTCATAGTGAGCCCCGGCGGCCCTGCGGGCCGGCCTAGCGTCGGCTGGGAACAGGCACGCGATGACCGTCATGGTCCGGGAGGTCGCTGTGAAGGCACTGGTTTACCACGGCCCCGGCCAGAAGTCCTGGGACACCGTCCCGGACCCCAGCCCGGCCGAGCCCACCGACATTGTCGTCCAGGTCGATACGACCACCATCTGCGGCACCGACCTGCACATACTCAAGGGAGATGTGCCCGCTGTCGTGGACGGCCGCATCTTAGGCCACGAGGCGGTCGGCACGGTCGTGGCCGTCGGCTCAGCGGTGAACAGCCTCGCCGAGGGCGACCGGGTGCTGGTGCCGGCGATCACATCCTGCGGGCGCTGCGCCTACTGCAAGCGGGCGATGCCGAGTCACTGCCAGGCCACCGGCGGCATCGGATGGATATTCGGTCACCTGATCGACGGCACCCAGGCTGAGTTCGCGCGGGTTCCGTTCGCGGAGACGAGCGTGCACAAGGTGCCCGAGGGCGTCACCGACGAGCGGGTGATCTTCCTGGCCGACATCCTGCCGACCGGCTACGAGGTGGGGGTCAAGAACGGCCGGGTCAAGCCGGGAGATGTCGTGGTGGTCGTCGGCGCGGGACCGGTGGGCCTGGCCGCGATCCAGACCGCGTCGCTGGCCGGCGCGGCCAAGATCATAGCGCTGGAGCCCGCCGACACGCGGCGTGAGCATTCGCTGCGCTTCGGTGCCGACGTCGCGATCGACACCGCCGACGCCGGCGCCGAGGAGCGGGTCATGGCGCTGACCGACGATGGGCTGGGCGCCGACGTGGCGATCGAGGCGGTCGGGATCCCGGCCACGTTCGACATCTGCACCCGGGTGGTGCGGCCCGGCGGCGTGGTCGCCAATATCGGGGTGCACGGGGCGCCGACGACGCTGCACCTGGAAGACCTGTGGATCAAGAACGTCACGATCACCACCGGCCTGGTCGACGGCACCACGGTGCCGATGCTCCTGCAGCTGGTCAGGTCGGGGAAGATCGCGGCCGATCTCTTCGGCACGCATGACTTCGCCCTGCACGACATGATGGCCGCCTACGACACGTTCGCCGAAGCAGGAAAGCACAACGCGCTGAAGGTCGTCATCCGGAGGTAGTCCAGGCGGGGCGCGCTACGCGGTCCCGGCGACGCCGATCAGGTTGCCCTCGGGGTCGGTGAAGTGACCGACCACGAGGCCGGTCGGCGCCCGGGCCGGGCCCATCGTCCGCGTCCCGCCCAGGCTCTCGGCCTTGCGGAGCGCGGCCTCGACGTCGGGGACGCCGACATAGAAGATCACGTGGCTGTCGTAGCCCGCTCCCCCGCCGACGCCGCCCGGGATCCCGGTCCCGTCGCTGGTGGTGTTGCCACCCACGAACCCGTAGTTCGCCGGCTCGGAGACCGCCTCTGAGACCGGGGAGCTCGTATCGAACTCCCATCCGAACAGCTCGCCGTAGTAGCCCCGGAGCCCGGCGGGATCCTTCCCGATGACCTCGAAGTGCACAACTGGCTGTCCCACGGTTGATCCTTTCCGCGCCGGTGGCCCGGCGCCGGTGAACGGAGACCCGCCTGTAGTGACCGGGACCCGGCAGCAGACTCATCGGTGACCGAGCGGCACGCGGGGCTGGTGATGGGACCTCAGCGGGGCGCGAAAACGACCATCCGTTGCGCCACTCACGACATATCTTGCTTGCGGGGCAGACGCGATGTATCTTGATGTGCCATGTGGCGCCGCCATACTCGAAGGGCGGGACGGGGCATGTTTGAGCGGTTTACCGACCGGGCACGGCGGGTGATGGTCCTGGCTCAAGAAGAAGCCAGGCTGCTGAACCACAACCACATCGGCACCGAGCACCTGCTGCTTGGCCTCATTCATGAGGGTGAGGGCGTGGCGGCCCAGGCGCTGGAGTCGCTGGGCGTCAGCCTGCCGGCGGTGCGCCAGCAGGTTGAGGAGATCATCGGACGGGGCCAGCAGGCCTCGTCGGGGCGTATCCCGTTCACTCCACGGGCCAAGAAGGTGCTGGAACTGTCGCGGCGCGAGGCGCTGGCGATGGGCCACAACTACGTCGGTACCGAGCACATCCTGCTGGGACTGCTCCGTGAGGGTGATGGCGTGGCCGCGCAGGTGCTGGTGCGCATGGGCGCGGACTTGAACCGGGTTCGTCAGCAGGTGATCCGTATCCTGTCGGGCCACCAGGATAAGGATGAGCCGAAGGGCGGGCGCGCCGCGCGGCGCGCCGACAAGGCTGCCCGCCGGCAGCACGGGCCGCTGCCGGAAATCCTGGGACGGGTCGAGTCGATCGATTCGCAGCTGTCGGCGATCGGGCAGCGCGTGGGTGCCGGGCCCGATGTGAGCGACCTCGACCAGCGGATCGCACAGGCCCGCCGGGACAAGGAAGCCGCCGCCGGCGCCGAGGACTATGAGGGCGCGGCGGCGCTGCGGGACCGGGAACGGCAGCTGCTCGCCGACAAGACCGCCCGCCAGCAGGCGTGGGCGTCGGAGCATCTGGACCTGGCCTCCCTGGCCGAAGAGCTCCACCGGGTGGGTGAGGAGGTCGGCCGCCTCCGGGACCTTCTCCGCCAGCAGGGCACCGGCCCGCAAGACGGCGCCGCCTGATCCCGCGGCGGCCCCCGCGGCAGGATCAATCACCGGGCGGCTGCGCTACCGGCCAGGAACTGGAGCAGGCGGGGCCAGAGTTCAGCGGTGGCGTCCGGGTTGGCGTTGACAGAGGCAGGCAGCGCATGAGACGGCGAGCACCTGGGCCCAGGCCCGCGCCCGTAACCGCCTCATGAGAGCACTGTGACGCACGATCGATGGCCCGCCCAGACCGGGGAGCACACCGTGTACTTGTTGGTGGCCTGCACCCCGTTGAAGCCGCCGTCAGGCGTGCAGCTCTGGACGATGGCGTCCGGGTAGAACTGCAGCTCGAGGAAGGCCTGGTTGAAAAGGGCCACCGGGTTGGGGTCGGTGACGGTGCCGCCCCACCAGAACGTCGGGCCGACGTCGGAGACGGGAAGCCGGCCGTCCTTGGGAAGCACGGCCGTCCAGGTAAGGTCCTTGGCGGAAGTCGGCAGCGACGACACCGGGTCGAGCTCTGGCTCGTCATGGCCGGTGCAGCCGGGCGCGTACTCGATGTCCTTGGCGTAGTTCGCGACGTGGGCGATGCACTCGGTACCCCCCGCCGCGGGCCCGGCCGCCGCTCCCGCGGCCGGGGCGGCCGGGGCGAGGAACAGGCCGCCCGAACTGATGGCTAACGTCGCAGCTAACAGAAAGCGGATCTTAAGCCGTGCCATTCGTTTCTTCCTTCAAAGCCGCAGGCCGATTGGCCCAATCCCTAACGGCTCGGTCGGCAAGATCCTAGTTTCCCGAGACATACCCGCGTTAGACGTATCTTTTACGGCCGATGCCCGGTCATCCCGAACGGCTTAGCTGACGACGCGGCCAGAATTTCGTCGCCTGCGGCGCGTGATGCGACTGCGGCGCCCGAGCCCGGCGCTCGCCCGCCCGGGCGGCCGGCCGGCCGCCGCCGTCGCCGGGCGGGACGGGCGCGATGAGCACGGGACCTCGTCGTGCAACACCCGCGCCACACCCGCGCCGAGGCACTGCCTGGCCATGCCGGCCTCCGTCATGATCGGTGCGATCCGCCCGCGCTGCTCCGGCCGGCCGTGACGGTCTTGCCCGCCGGATGCGCAGCTGAACAGGGGCGACACGTGCACGCCGGGATGCACGGCGAGCCGGGTTCGCCCAGGCGCAGGCGGCGCCTCACCGCCCCGCTACCCCGGCGGGACTCAAATGTTCTAGATCGAGCCTGCTCTGAGTAAAGAGATAGTAAAGTTGCCGCACTGCTGCGGCGGCCCTGGCGGCCAGCCAGGGCCACGACCGGCCGCGGAGGGGGACTAATAGGCCGGTAAACACCATTGCAAGGTAATGAAGGAGTCCGACAACGGTAAATCCGCACATGAGAAGGCGGCGTCGGAGCGGATGCCGCCGAGTCACCCAGAAGCAAAAAGCCCACAACCCTCTAATGCGAGCAACCCCCAAGCCGAATCGGGAGGCGTTATGAGCATCGCGGAGCACCGCCATGGCTAGCGGCCCGGGCAGGGTCCTGGCCGACGGGGAGGCCCAGGTCGAGCGCTACCTGGGCGCCGAAGGGTTCACCAAGGAGGAGATCGAGGACGCCCTCGACCTCGCCACCGAGACAACGCCCTCGTACGTCATCGTGGGCACCCGGCCGGACGCCCTCTACTTCGAGTACGGCGACTACCGGATCGAGGAAGGCGGCGAGTACCTGGAGACCGACGGAACCTGGGACAGCTGACCCGCCAGCGGCAGGAGAAGGACCCCGGCCTGGGGAGCGGCCGGGGCTCCTGCGGTCAGGTCAGTCGCCGCTCGGTCGCCCAGCGCGTCAGCTGATGGCGGGTGGACAGCTGGAGCTTCCGCAGCACGGACGAGACGTGGCTCTCGACCGTCTTGCCGGAGATGTAGAGCTCGCGCGCGATCTCCTTGTAGGTATAGCCCCGGGCGATCAGGCGCAGCACCTCGCGCTCACGCGGCGTCAGCTGGTCGAGCTCGGGGTCGAAGCGTCCGGCGTCCCTCGCCGGGGTCGAGGGCCGCGAAGGCGTCGAGGACGAACCCGGCCAGCCGGGGCGAGAAGACCGCGTCCCCGGCCGCGACCCGGCGCACCGCATCCACCAGCTCGGCGCCGGAGATCGTCTTGGTCACGTAGCCCCGGGCGCCGGCCCGGATCACGGCGATCACGTCCTCGGGGGCGTCCGAAGCGGACAGGGCCAGGAAGCGCACCTGCGGGTGGGCGGCCTTCGTCGCCGTGACCACGTCCTGGCCGCCCCCGCCGGGCAGGTGCACGTCGAGCAGGACGACATCGGGCAGGTACTCGGCGATGAGGGTGATCGCCGGCGCCACGTCATCCGCCTCGCCCACCACATCCACCTGGTCACCGAGTTCGGAGCGGACCCCCGAGCGGAACAGGCCGTGATCGTCAACGATGAAGACCCGCGGCCGGCCGCCGCCCGGGGGCTGGGAGCCGGGCATGGTCAGGCCCGGGCCGGGCGGCTCGGCTGGCGCTTCCCGGCATCGCGGGGCATCGTCAGCGACACCTCCGTGCCCTCACCGGGAGCACTGCGGACCGTCGCCGAGCCCCCGTGCCGGGCGATCCTGGCGCGGATGGACTCGGCCAGGCCCTTCCGGTCGCCGGGCACCGCCGCCGGGTCGAAACCGCGCCCGCGGTCCCGCACGAACAGCACCACCTCGGCCGGCTCGACCTCGGCGAAGAGCGCGACGGCCGGGGCGCCGGACCATTTCGCCGCGTTGACGGTCGCCTCGCGCGCCGCCGCCAGCAGCGCGTTGAGGTCGTCGTCCAGCTCGCAGTCCCCGACGGTGACGGCCTCGACGGTGATCCCGTGCTGGGCCTCAACCTCCTGCTGGATGAGCCGGACGCCGCCGGCCAGGGTCGTGCCCTGCCGTCGCGGCCGAGCCGGGCGGCAGCCCGTCGAACAGCCAGGAGCGCAGCTCCCGCTCCTGCGCCCGGGCCAGCTGGACGACCTGCTGCGGCTGGTCGGCGCGGCGCTGGATAAGGGCGAGCGTCTGCAGCACCGAATCGTGCAGGTGGGCGGCCATGTCCGCCCGTTCCTCGGCCCGGGTCGCGGGCCTGCCGTTCGAGCACCAGGTCACGGGCGATGCGCAACCACCACGGGCCCATCATGATCACGATCGCGGTGATCACGAGCAGGAGCCCGGCCAGTGGCTGCAGCAGGGTGGGCGGATCGCCCGGCCAGCAGGCCAGCCAGGCCGATGATCAGCAGCAGGACCGCGGTCACGATGCGCAGCCAGGGGCGGCGCCGGCCGCCGGCTGCCGGCCAGGCCCAGCACGGGATCGGCCAGGCGGCGGAGCACCGCATGCTCGTCCGGTGGGCTGTTCCGCCAGATCAGCGTGAGGCCGACGACGCTGATCACCAGCGCCCACGCCACCGAGCTGAGCCAGCGGGCGCCGAGCGCGGAGGCGATGATCGAGCACGATGACCAGCAGCGACCCGAGGCCGGCGGCCAGCGCCAGGCCCCGCCGGTCGTTCAGCGCCCGGTCGCGATGTTGCCGTCTGCGCCCTCGGCGGGCAGCAGCAGCCAGCCCACCACGTAGGCCGCGACGCCGAAGCCGCCCAGCAGGGCGGCCACCACGAACGCGAGCCGGACGAGCGATGACGTCGATGCCGTCCGCGCCGCGATGCCGGCCGCCACCCGGCGACCAGGCGGTCCTCCCGCCCGCGCCGCAGCGGGCCGGTGCTGCGCGGCCTCCCCACCCACTGGTGGTGGCAGCAGCGGCGCCACAGACGCCGGCGGTGCGGCCAGCCGTCCTCTGGGGCGGGGCCGCCGTGGTCTGGCCCGGCGGCCGCCATGGCTCGCCCTGGTCGTCGGCCAGGCCCGGCGACGCCGGGCCGCTGCGTTCCTCCACCCCTCCATCATCGCGCCGCGGGCGGGTGCCCCGCCATCCGGGCGAACCCTGATCAGGCGGCCCGGCTGATCAGGGTCGGATCGGGGATCTTCCCGATACCCGCGGCCGGGCACGGCGGCAGCACGCTGGGGGCATGGAAACAACCACAGTTGAACCACAGGACCAGACCAGGCCGCAGACACTGAGCCGGCCCGTCGAGGACCGGATGCTCGGCGGGCGTCGCCGCCGGCATCGCCCGCTATCTCCGCGTGGACGTGACGGTCGTCCGGATCGTCTTCGCCGTCCTGGCCATCATGGGCGGCGCGGGCATCCCGATCTACCTGGCCGGCTGGCTGCTGATCCCCGAAGAGGGCGCCGGGCAGTCGATGGCGAGCGACCTCATCGACTCCCTGTCCTCCCGGTCGCGCTGAAAGGAGGCCGCCGATATGTCAGCGCGCAGCTCCCGGTGGACACGCGGATCCACCAGCTCGGCCGACCCCAACATGAGGATCTCCGACGCCGAACGGGCCGAGGTGGCCGATCGCCTGTCCAAGCACTACAGCGACGGGCGGCTCGACCAGGCCGAGTTCAACGAGCGCCTCGACCGGGCCATGAATGCCAAGACCCAGGCCGACCTGAACGGGCTGTTCGCCGACCTGCCGGCCATCGACGACCAGGAAAGGCGGTCAAGGCCGTGAGCCAGCCCGACCGGCGGCCGCGGAACAGGCGCCCGGCCCACCGCATCCTCGGCCTGATCCTCGTCGCCGTGGTCGCCGTCTTCGTCGCGCGCGCCCTGACGTGGCCGTTCTTCTGGCTCTTCGGGTTCTTCGGGCACGCCTGTTCGTGCCCGTCCCGTGGATCCTGATCGCGCTCGTCGCCTTCGTCTGCTGGCGCTACGCCGCCAGGCGCCGTCGACCGGCCCTGATGACCGGGCCGATGAGCCGGAATGCCCGCGCGGGGGCGGGCATTCCGGCCTGTGCGCGGTCTGCCATGATCTGTTACCCGGAGCCGGGACAGGGAGGGCGCTGAGCATGCCAGGCGGGCGGTTCACGGACAGGACGGTCATGGTGTTCGGCGCGGCGGGCGCTCTCGGGGCGGGCCTCGCCGCCGCGTTCGCCGGGGAAGGCGCCGGCGTGATCGGCGTGGACCGGGCCGAGCCCGGCGGTGACCGCCGCCTGGAGGGCGCCCGCTATCACGCGGTGGACGTGCTCGACGACCGCGCACTCGGTGCCCTGTTCGACGCCGGGCCGCCGCCCTGGGCGGTGGTCAGCACCGTGGGCGGTTTCGCCCCGCATTCCCCGCTGACCGACCTGGACCCGGCCGAGCTGACCGGCCAGCTGGAGCTGAACCTGCTGACGGCCGCGCTCGTCACCAAGCACGCGCTGCGCCGGATGAAGGCCGACGGCCGGGGCCGCCTGGTGCTGACCGCGAGCCGGGCCGCCGATGGTGACCCGGGGCCAGGGATTCGCGTACTCGGTCAGCAAGCTGGGCGTGCTGCACCTGGTCGCCATGGCCGCCGACGAGGTCCGGGGCAGCGGGATCACCGTGAACTGCGTCGTTCCCAGCATCATCGACACCCCGGCCAACCGGAGCGCGATGCCGGACGCCGACCACGCCTCCTGGCCCAAGGTCCCCGATATCGCGCAGGCCTACCTGTTCCTCGCCTCACCAGGAGCCGACCTGGTCTCGGGGGCATCGGTTCCGGTCTAGGACCGGCCGGGGACCGCCCGGGACCGCCGCCCGCGCTGTCCCCCGCGCCCACTGCCCGGGAATACTGCAACCATGCCATTAGGGTCAGGCCAGCAAGAGACCACCACGGTCCCCGGGAGTCCGGGGGCGGATGAGCGCGAGGAGCCCCGGCCTGGTCTCCGGCATCCGGTGGCGTTCCTGCGGGCCCACGATCCGGAGCTGATCAGCGTCAAGCGGTCGGTGCTGGCGGCCGTGGTGGTGCCCTCGATCTTCGCGATCGCCAGGGCCATCACCGGCAACGCCCAGGTGCCGCTGTTCGCCTCGTTCGGCGCGTTCGCGCTGATGCTGTTCGTCAGCATCCCCGGCACCAGGTCAGAGAAGCTACGCCACTACCTGGGCCTGGTCATGGCCGGCGCCCTGCTGATAGTCATCGGCAGCCTCTGCTCGAACAGCGACGTGCTGGCGATCGCCGGTATGGCGGTGGCGGCATTCGTGGTCCTGTTCGCCGGGGTGCTGAGCCCGACCGCCGCGCTCGGCAGCACCTACCTGCTGCTGGCGTTCGTGCTGCCGGTGAACGTGCCGGTACCGCCCGGCGAGATTCCCGCCCGCCTCGCCGGGTGGGGGCTGGCCGCGGCCGTGACCCTGCCGGTCGTTCTGCTGGTCTGGACCCGTCCTTGGTACGACACCCGCCGCGCCGCCTTGGCCACGGCGGTGGAACGGCTGGCCAGCCTCGTGCAGGCACACGCGGAGGGCCATCGCGACCCGCCGGCCCACGCCGCCGCGGAGAGCGCGCTGTATGCGCTGAGGAAGGAGTGGGCGGCCACGCCCTACCCGCCCACCGGGCTCGGCCCCAGCCAGGTCGCGGTGGCCAAGATGCTGAGCCGCATCGAATGGGCCGGAAAGCTGGCGGTGGTCGGACCCGACGAGGTGGACCTGATCCTGAACTCGCCCACCGCCCGGGAACTCAACGGCGCCACGGCCCAGGTGCTGCGCTGCGTGAGCGCGGCGATCAGTCCCACCGCCGAAGGGCACTCGCCCGGACGGCCCGTGGCCGCAGAACTTACCGCGGCGCTGGCGGAACTGCACCGGGACCGGCGTGAGTCCCTCCGGTGGTCGGTGGACCGGCTCGTCAATCAGGCCACGCTCGGATCCGAGATTCAGGAGTCTGAGTTTCAGGAGAAGGCATCGGCCTCTGCGCTGGCGTTCGTCGATCCCACCTTCCGGACGCGAAGGCTCGGCCTGGCCACCGAGGAGATAGGCGCACTGGCGCTGGAAGCGGCCGGCTTCGACGTCCCGCCGGAGCAGGACACCGTCGGTGTCCAGCCAGCGGGATTCATGACCGGCGCCCGGGCGCTGTGGCAGCGGGCCGCGATCCACCTGACACTGCGCTCGGTATGGCTGCGTAACTCGCTCCGGGGAGCAGCCGCCCTGGCGCTCGCGGTGGCCGTGGCCAGGATGACCGGCGTCTCGCATGCGTTCTGGGTCGCGCTCGGCACCATGTCGGTGCTGCGGTCCAACGCCCTGGGAACGGGCGCCACCGCGCTGCGGGCGGTGGCCGGGACCGTGGTGGGCTTCGCCATCGGGACCGCGATCATGCTGGGCGTCGGCGCCCACACCGAGGCGCTCTGGTTCCTGCTGCCGCTGGCCGTCCTGGTCGCCGGCGCCGCCGCTCCGGTGTTCTCGTTCGCAGCCGGCCAGGCAGGGTTCACCGTCTTTGTGATCATCCTCTTCAACATCCTGGTGCCCGCCGGCTGGAAGGTCGGGCTCGTGCGGGTGGAGGACGTGGTGCTCGGCTGCGTGGTCAGCGTGGTGGTGGGATTGCTGTTCTGGCCCCGGGGCGCGACGGCCGCCTTCGGCCAGGCGCTGTGCGACGCCTACCGGACCGGTTCCCGCGCCCTGGTGACGGCGGTGGACCGGCTGGTCTCCCCCGGCCTGGATGTGCCGATGCAGCAGGCGGACAGCCGGTCGATGGCCAGCTATCACCTGCTGGAGGAGGCGTACCGGCAGTTCCTGGCCGAGCGAGGCGCCAAGGTGATCCCGCTGAGCACGGCGACTCACCTGTTCACCGCAGCCGCCTGGCTCCGGCTCGCCGCTCACACGCTGGCTACCCTGCCAGTTCACTCGCTGCAGATGGGGCAGCAACCGGACGCGGCGAGCATTTCTCCCGCGAGCGCGGCCGTGGCGGTGGCCCAGGCGGAGGTGCAGCGTGCCGCCCACCGCGCGGACGCCTGGTACGACGGCTTCGCCGCGGTGTTGAGCGGAGAGCATGAGCAGCTGCCGCTGGCCGAGCACGACCATGGGGAGCTGCGGCGCCAGCTGATCCGCGCCTTCGACCTGGCCAGTGAGGAGCATGACCCGGTCAGGGTGCGGATGGCCCTGCGCCTGCTGTGGGCCGATGAGTACCTCGACGACGAACAGGGATCGCAGCGCGACCTGGCCGACGTGGCACACCCCCTCGCGGCGCAGGCACACCGCCGCTTCCTCTGATCAGGGCTCGTTGGCGCCCAGGGCGACGTCGACAGCGGCCTGGCCGTCGGTCGCACCCGCACCGGCCGGCCCGGCGGCCGCCACACCCCCGGTGGTCCCGGCCGAGGCCCGGGTCATGCCGCCGCCGCCGGTCAGCCGGACCGCGATCGCCACCGGGATCACGGTGAGCAGCAAAACGAACGTGACCACGACGTTGACCTCGGGAAGCTGCTGCCCGAGCCGGATGGCGCCGAAGATCCACAGCGGCAGCGTGTTCTCCGCGCCAGCGGTGAAGGTGGTCACGATCACCTCGTCGAACGAGAGCGCGAAGGCGAGCAGCGCGCCGGAGATCACCGCGGTGGACATGACCGGCAGCGTCACGGTGCGGAACACCAGCAGCCCGCTCGCGCCCAGATCGGCGGCGGCCTCGTAGACCGACCCGGAGATCCGCCGGAGCCGGGCGAGCATGTTGTTGTAGACCACCACGATGCAGAACGTCGCGTGCCCGATGATGATCGTGTACAGCGAGAGCCCGATCCCGGCGAAGTGGAACGCCGAGTTCAGCGCGATCCCGGTGATAATGCCGGGCAGCGCGAGCGGCAGCACCAGCAGCAGCGACACGGCCTCCCGGCCGAAGAACCGGAACCGGTGCACACCGAACGCCGCGGCCGAGCCGAGCAGCAGCGCCACCGCCGTGGCGAACAGCCCCGCCTTGAGCGACAGCACGAACGCGGCCCGCACCTGCGGATCGTGCCAGGCGACCGTGAACCATTTGGTGCTCAGCCCGTGGATGGGCCAGCTCTGGACGTTCGATGAGTTGAAGGCGTACAGGCAGATGGTGGCGATCGGCACGAACAGGAACAGCAGCACGCCCGTCACCCAGATCCGCAGCCCGATCCGGGCCAGCCGCCCCTCCATTACATGGCCTCGAACGCGCCGACGGCCCGCGCGCCGGTCAGGTAGAAGATCATGATCACGATCGGGACCACGGCGAGCGCGGCCGCGAACGGCAGGTTGCCGGCCGTGCCGATGTTGGAGTAGATGACGTTGCCGATGAAGCTCGAGTTCGCCCCGCCGACCAGGATCGGCGTGATGAAGTCGCCCAGCGTGAGCGAGAAGGTGAAGATCGACCCGGCCACCACGCCCGGCAGCGCCAGCGGCAGGACCACGCTGCGCAGGGTGCGCCAGTTACGGGCGCCGAGATCGCCGGACGCCTCCAGCAGCGAGTCCGGTATCCGCTCCAGCGCGCCGTAGATGGGCACGATCATGAACGGCAGCCAGATGTAGGAGAAGACGATCCACATCGCGATGTTGGTGTAGCCGATGTTGACCGTCCCCAGGCCCAGCTTGGACAGCGTCCAGCTCAGCGTGCCGCCCTTTTGCAGGATGACGATCCAGGCGTAGACCCGGGCCAGGTAGCTGGCCCACAGCGGGAGCAGCACGGCGATGAACAGCGCCTGCCGCCCGCGCGGCGTCGCCACCCGGGCCATGTAATAGGCGAACGGCAGCGCGAGCACGGCATCGGTGACCGTGACGACCGCCGCCATGATCACCGTCCGGGCGATGATCGTCAGATAGGTGGAGGTGAAGATCTGCTGGAAGTTGGCGAGCGTCCAGCTGTGCACCAGGGAGTTGGTGAACGGGTTGACCGTCCAGAACGCGGTGACCAGCATCACCAGCAGCGACGCCAGGTAGATCACGACGAACCAGGCCAGCGGCGGGGACAGGGTGAGCGTGGCCCGCAGCCACGCCCGGCGCCAGAGCGCCGCCGAGACGCGGGCCCCCCCACTCACTGTCCGGTCCTCGCGGACCGCGGTCGCTGTCATCGAGGTCGGTGCCTCATCGGTCCTGGGCTACCCGGTGATCTGGGTCCAGGCGGTGACCCACTGCTGGAACGGCACGCAGTCGTTCTTGCCGTTGCCGCACTGGGCCAGCGGGGTCTTCCAGAACTTGAGGGTCTGGAAGTAGGCCTCCGGCGCGTTCGCGTGGTAGTTGGCGCAGGAGCCCTTGGAGAGCTGGTCCATGATCGGGCAGGCCAGCTTGTTGGCCGGGGTCTCGCCGAAGAAGACCGCCTGCTGCGCCTGCACCTTGGGGGTGGTCGCCCACTGCATCCACTTGTAGGCGCAGTTGGGGTGCGGGGCCTTGGTGGCGAGCATCCAGGTGTCGGCCCAGCCGGTCGCGCCCTGGGCCGGGATGGTGTCGGCGACCTTCGCGCCCGCCGCCACCAGCGTGTTGGTCTGGTACGGCCAGGCCGCGCCGACCACCGTGGTGCCGCTCTGGAACAGTGAGATCTCCTGCGAGGCCAGGTCCCAGTACTTCTTGATCAGCGGCTTCTGCTGCTTGAGCAGGTTGACCGTCGCGTTGAACTGGGGCTGGGTCAGCTCGTAGGGGTCGCTGATGCCCAGGCCGGGCTGGGTCTTCGACAGGTACAGCGCCGCGTCCGCGATCTGGATCGGGTTGTTCGGCACCGTGACCTCGCCCGCGTACTTCTTGTTGTACAGCACCGACCACGAGGTGGGCGCGGACGGGAACGTCTTCTTGGAGTACAGGAGCACGTTCGGGCCGAACTCATAGGACACGCCGTAGTGCTTGCCGCCGATGGTGTTGAACGGCGGGTTCTGCAGGAACGGGTGGAAGTTCTTCCACTGTGGGACCAGGTTGATGTTGATCGGCTTGACGTCGCCGCTGTAGATGAGCCGCAGGTCGGCGTCGCCGGACGCCGAGACCATGTCGTACTGGCCGCCGCCGCCGTTGGCCATCAGCGACACCATCTCGCTCGACGAGCCGGCGTACTTGGCGCTCACCTGGCAGCCGGTCGCCTGCTCGAACGGCTTGACCCACTGGGGCTGGGCGTAGCCCTCCCAGGCGATGAGGTTCAGCTGGCCCTCGCCCTTGCCCACCGAGGTGGGCACCGGGGTGTTCGCCTGCGGCGCGGTAAGCCCGCTGGTGCCGCTGCCGCTTCCACTGCCGCTGCTGGCGGTGCCGCCGCCTCCGGACGAGCCGCATGCCGCGACGAGTACCGCGGCGGAGGCTGCAACGAGAAGCGCGCCCCCGCGTGCCCATACCTTCATTGGCTATCCCCTTCACTGCGAGCCGAGGGGGCCCGGCTGTCGTTATGTATGTCGTAGGTTTGGTTTTCGCGCCAGGCGACGTTCACGGTCCGTCCCCGGGCTTCGAGTGCTTCGGCGGCCGCGGTCTCCAGGTTCTGGCGCACCGCGGTGAGCGTCCCGCCCGCTTCCAGCGCGACCTGGTAGCGGGTGAGCATGCCGAGGTAGACGACGTCCTCGATCCGCCCGCGCTCGACGTGGCTGCCCTCCGGCGCTGTCTCGCCGTCGGCCAGCAGGTGGATCTTCTCTGGGCGGATCGTGAAATGGCGACCGCCGCGTTCCAGCAGGTTGGACACGCCGATGAAGCCCGCGACGAAATCGCTGGCGGGCCGCTCGTATACCTCGATCGGCGTGCCGAGCTGCTCGATGCTGCCCTGGTTGAACACGGCCAGGCGGTCGCTCATGGTGAGCGCTTCCTCCTGGTCGTGGGTCACGTAGATGAAGCTGATCCCCACCTCGCGCTGGATTCGCTTGAGCTCGACCTGCATCTCCTGGCGCAGCTTCAGGTCCAGCGCGCCGAGCGGCTCGTCGAGCAGGAGCACCTCCGGCTCGTTGACGATCGCGCGGGCGAGCGCGACCCGCTGCCGCTGCCCGCCGGAAAGCTGGACCGGCTTGCGGCCGCCGAGCCCGGCCAGGCGCACCATGTCCAGCGCCGCCTCCGCGCGGCGCCGCCGCTCCGCCTTGGGCACCTGGGCGACCCGCAGCCCGTACTCGACGTTCTCGAGCACGTTCATGTGCGGGAAGAGCGCGTAGTCCTGGAAGACGGTGTTCACGTTGCGGGCGTATGGGGGCTCACGCGTCACGTCCACCCCGGCCAGCTCGACCGTGCCCGCGTCGGGGCGCTCGAATCCGGCGATCAGCCGCAGCAGGGTGGTCTTGCCCGAGCCGGACGGGCCGAGCATGGTGAAGAACTCGCCCTCGGCGACCTCCAGGTCGACCCCGGCGACGGCGGCGAGCTGCCCGTACATGCGGCGCACACCGGTCAGCCGGACCGCGGGCACGCCGCTAGCCGGCCTCCCCGCTCGCTGCCGGTGTGCCGGCCGTCCCCGTGCTGGCTGCCCCCGTGCTGGCTGCCCCCGTGCCGGCCGGTACAGCGCCCTGGCTGGCCGGCGCTGCTTCCTGCCTGCCCATCGCCGTCTCGCCCACCCGTGCCCTTCGTCATGCATGAACGACCCCGTGCGCGAACCGCGGTCCGGGGATCGACGATTCCGATAACCTACAGGATCAGATGTTTGTGTCAAGTACATGCAAAGGCGCGCGCATCCTGGTCCGCGGGAGGGGGCATTCGTGGCACCACCTGCGCTTACGACCGTACGCGCACGCACCTTGTTCACGCCGCTCGACACCGGTGGCCGTGCCGATACTGTGACCCGGCGGCTGGCCAAGGCGATCCGGCTGGGCCTGCTGCTCGACGGGGAACGCCTCCCGGCCGAAAGCCAGCTGGCCGGGCAGCTCGGGGTCTCGACCGTGACGCTCCGCGAGGCGCTCGCCACGCTCCGGACGATGGGCCTGGTCGAGACGCGGCGCGGGCGCGGCGGCGGCTCGTTCGTCCGGGCCCCGGACGACGCCGACCGGCTCGAGCGCCCGCTCCGGCTCCTGTCCCTGCACGAACTGCGCGACATCGGCGACCACCGGGCGGCGATCGCCGGCACCGCCGCCAGGCTGGCCGCCGAGCGCGCGCTGCCCGCCGACGTCACCACGCTCCGCGAGCATGCCGAACGGCTCCGCGGGGCGGCCGCCCTGACCGACCGCCGGCGCGCCGATGCGCGGCTGCACATCGAGATCGCCGCGACCGCCCAGTCGCCCCGGCTCACCCGCGAGGAGATGGACCTGTGGTCCGAGATCGGCGACCTGGTCTGGCTGCCGATGGAGGGCGCGGACGTGGCACCGGCGGCCCGCGATCACGACCTGCTGATCGACGCGATCGAGGCCCACGCGCCCGGCCGGGCGCGGGAGATCGCCGAGCGGCACGTGGCGGCGGAGACGGCCCGGCTGCTGGACCTGCGGCTCAGCCTGCACCACGGATGACCCCCGCCACAGATGCCCCGCCGCCGATGACCCCGCCGCCGATGACCCCGCCGCCGATGACCCCGCCGCCGATGACCCCGCCGCCGATGACCCCGCCACGGACGACCAGCCGCCAATGACGCCTCCCCGGATAATCAGCCGCCAATGACCCCGCCGCCGATAACGCCGCCGCCGACAGCCCAGCCGCCCTCGGCCGGCGGGCCGGCCGAGGGCGGCGAGCACCTGCTGGCCGACATCACCGCCCTGATCGAGCGCGTGCTGGCGTCGGTGACGGAGGTGGCCGAGGCGATGACCGCCATGGCGGCGGCGGCGCGGGCCGCCGGCGGTCGCTGCGCCGGGCCGACCTGGCCACGCTCCGCCCGCTGGTGGCGCAGGTGCTGGCGCGCCACCGCGGCTTCGCGGCCGGCGCCGGGGTGGTGCTGGCGCCGGACGCGCTGGCGGACGCGCCCCGCTGCATCGACTGGTGGTGGGCGGACCAGGGCATCGGGAAGCTGGAGGTTGATCTCGACCCCACGTCGGCCGAGTTCTACGACTACACCACCACCGAGTGGTACCGCGAGCCCGCCCGGACCGGGCGGCCCTGCATAGCCGGGCCGTACGTGGACTACATCTGCACGCACAAGTACACCTTCACGGTGTCGGTCCCGGTGGTGGACGATGGCCGGTTCGTGGGCGTGGCGGGCGCGGACATCCTGGCCGGCGAGGTGGAGCGGATGCTGCTGCCCGGGCTGTCCATGCTGGGCCGGGCCAACCGGCCGGCGGTGCTGGTCAGTGGCAACGGCCGGGTGATCGCCTCCGGCACCGCCAGCATCCTGCCCGGCACGGTGCTGCGGCCGGCCGGCCCGGTCGCGGCGCCCGGCCCGGTCGCGGCGGCCGGCCCGCTGCCGTGGATGCTGCTCAGCGGTCCGGCGCTGCCGGCGCCGCCGGACGGTGACTAGCCCACGCGGACTAGCCCCGGGCGGCAAAAAGTGACCCGGGCAATGCGGCGACCGGCGATATACGGGCCGTGCACGGGCGGTAGCCTGGCCGCACAAATACGGAAGACTCCCCAGCGCATTGTGAGGTCGAGATGAGCCTGCCCGCCCGTCAGCTGAACAAGCTAAAGGAGATCGAGGGCGGGCTCACCGGTTCCGATCCGCGTCTGCGCTCCCTGTTTGCGATCTTCACCCGGCTGACCCGGGGCGAGATGATGCCCTGGTTCGAGGAAGTGCCGGTCCGGCCGGTCCGCGATGCGCTGGCCGCGGTCCGTGCCACGACCCGGCGGATCGTCCGCAGGCCCGCCGTCCGGGTCAGGGCACTGCTGCTGATTCCCGCCGCGGTGAGCGCCCTGGTGTGCGGGGTCATGATCGCCGCCGGGCTCACGGGCGCGCACCGGCCCAGCGTGTCGGCGAAGCCTCCGGCCGCGCGGGAACTGATTCTCAAGACCACCCGGGTGTGCCGCCTGGGCATGATCCGCTTCCCGGCCATGGCCTGCTGACGGGCCTAGCGTCTTCCGTCTTCCGCAAAGCTGAACATGCGCAGGCCGGCCGCCAGCGGCCGCGGTTGCGCCGTGAACCGGTGCGCGCCGACCCCGTACTTCACTCCCGGCTCGGACAGCCAGCTCAGCTCGAAGCCGTTCTCGCTGAACCAGCCGCAGATCTGCGGCACCAGATCCGGCGCCCCCCGTCCCCGCGTCCACAGGGTGGTCCCGCCCGTCGCGCACAGCTGGGCGCAGCAGGCAACGGTGCGCCTGATGTCGGGCTCGGAGATGTTGCCGAACAGCCCGCAGGCCAGGACGAGGTCGGCCGGGACCAGGCCGGCGTAGGCGTCGGTCAGCGAGGCATCTCCGGTCACCACCTCGACGCCGGGCAGGCTCGCGCCCGCGGCCGCCCGCCGGGCGGTGGCGGCCAGCCCCGGGTCCAGTTCCACCAGCCGGGCGGTGACGTCGCGCCCGCGCGGGTGGCTGGCGAGCACCGGGATCAGGTCGCGGCCCTGGCCGGCGCACATGCTGACGGCGCGCAACGGGCCCGGCGGCGCGGCATCCAGCGCGGCGGCGATCTGGGCCTGCACCACCACCAGCCGCTGCGCCAGCGACGAGCCGGGATCGTCATACGCGTCGTGCCAGGCACGCCAGTCGCGTCCGGCCACGGCTCAGGCCCGGTGGGCGGCGGCCTTCAGCGCCGCCACCGGCAGCCAGCCGTCGTGCTTCCACACGATGGCGCCGGATGCGGAGACCAGGGCGAACCACGGCTGGTCCTGCACGCCGAAACCATCGGCGAGACGGCCGGTGGCATCGGCCGCCACCGGGTAGGCCAGGGGCCTGCCCAGGCTCTTCAGGTACCCGGCCACGGCGGCTGGGGAAGGCTCGGTTGACGCCTCGTCCACCGCCACCAGTCCCGGCAGCCGGCCGTCCCGCGCCGCCCGCGCGTAGGCGTTCAGCGCCAGCAGATGGGACCGCAGATCCGAGGTCTCCGTGAGCCAGGTCGCGAAGAACATGACCAGGTGCGCGTGTCCTGGCCCGAGGTGGACCGAGCCGGACGGGATCCCCGGCAGCGTCACCGGCGACGACGGCCCCAGGCCGGCGATGTGCGCCAGCGAGCCCTGGCTGGCCACGTGGGGGTGGCCGGGCAGCAGGCTGGCCGCCTCGTCGGCCAGGATCTGCGCCGCCTGGCTGATGCTCGCGTAGTTCATCTGGGTCAGGTAGATCGTGCGCTCCCGGCCCTGCGGATCGATGACGAGCAGGGCGGGCGTGTGGTCGATCTGCCCGGCCTGGATCTGCACCGCGATGTGATAGGCCCGCCAGACCGCGGTCAACTGGGCCGGCGTCCCGGTGAGGAAATCCCACTGGTTCACCATGTCGTGCACCCGCGAATAGGCCATGACGTCGGACACCGACGTGGCCTTGGGGTTGGCGTCCACCCCGAGCAGCTGGACCTTGCCGCCGGCCGCGCCGAGCATCTGCCGCGCCTCCACCATGCTCACCGTGGTCAGCGGGCACACCGTGGTGCACTCCGAGTCGACGAACGCCAGGATGACGACCTTGCCGCGGAACTGCTGCAGCGACATCCGCTGGCCGAACTGGTTGCGCAGCGTGATGTCGGGCGCGGGCTGCTTGCCCAGTGAGCTGCCGGGGTCGAGGGCCGGGTTGGCGGCCGCCGCCTGGCCCTGGCTCCCGGTCGCCTGCCCGGAGCCGGGCTGGCTGGCGGCGGTGGCACAGCCGGCCAGCAGCGCGAGCGCCAGCAGCACGGGCGCCAGCAGCACGGGCGCGAGCGCCCGGGGCACGCTCACCGGCCAGCGATGGCCGCCGGCCGGCCCCGGGGTCGGATGCGTTCTGGACCCAGATCATGCGGCGGCCGCTTTCCCCCGGTGCCTCCGGCTCGTGGGAGATCACGCGGTCCAGCTGGTAGCCGAGCTTGCGGGGAATGGCGGCGCTGGCGACGTTGGCCTCGTCGCAATGGATCTCGACCCGCCTCACCCCCGGCAGCCCGAGCGCGACCGAGGTCAGCGCCTCGGCCGCGGCGGTCCCGAAGCCACGGCGGGTCTGGCTCTCGGCGATCCAGTAGCCGATCTCGATGCCGCCGTCGCCCACCCGCCGGTGCAGCCCGATGGCCCCGACCAGCACGCTCTCCTCGGCGGCGAACACTGAGTAGATGTAGTCGGTGCCTGCCGCCCACATCTCGTCGGCTTCGGCCACCCGGACCCGCTGGGTCTTCGGATCGGCCGCCTCCGGGGTCGCCCACGGCATCCAGGGGCGCAGATGGTCCAGGCTGGCGCTGACGGCGGCAGCGATCTCGCCCGCGTCGGTCGCGCGGAGCCGGCGCAGCACCAGCATGCCAGCGTCCACCCGTTCCGGCGGGGCGCCGGTATCTTCAGTCGGCACGGTTCATAGTAAGCAGTCTCCGGGCCGGCTGTACGCCAGTGGCCGGGTGAGGCCGCCACCGCCCGGCTCACGTCCCGGAACGGCTTGGATCCAGGCCCGCTGGCGGGTCATCGCCGACGATGACGCCCCCGCCGTGGCCCCAGCTCACGTAGCGCCAGGACAGGTTGATCAGCGCGGAGAGCCGGTTGCGGCCGCCGAGCAGCGTGACCAGGTGCAGGAGAGGCCAGCGCCGAGTAAACAACGTCCCCCGGATTCAGCCCCGCCGTCGCCACCTGGTACAGCAACGGCTGGAACGTGCTGTACCCATTGCGGTCAACGAGCATCACCTGCATCCCCGCCCGCGCCAGCTCAGCCACCGCCGCCAGCCCGGCAAACCCCGCCCCCACGACGATCACCCTCGGCGCATCACTCCGCGCCACCCGACGGCGCCCATGCCGCCTCATAGCACCTCTCCCTCCATCGAGAGTCCCCGCACCGCTTCCCGCTCCTATAAAGGTCAACCGCCCCCGCCCCCAGAACATGCCACGGTGACCGCATGAGTGTGGCCAGGCGAGAGGCACCGACAGACAGGGAGCACCCGCAGGCGGAGGGCCGTAGACGGCCCGCAACGCAGAAGAGCCGCCGGCGCGGGTGCGCAATGAGCCGACGGCGCGGGCGCGCGGGCACGGCGTTTCTGTTTGCCGTGCCCGCGCGCCTGTGACGGCGGCCCCCCGGCCTGTTTGCCGTGCCCGAGCGTCCGTGACGGCGGCCCGCGCCCCAGCCAGCAACAGTCAGCGGTGTATGGCAGTCAGCTCAGGACGAAGACACGACTGAGCCACCCCAGGCCCCGGGCGCGGCCCGAGCTCCGCACAGATCGCCAGCAGCAGCCCGTTCGAGCTCGGCGACGTGCTCCCCCCGATCCCGGACGGGTCCACGAAGTAGTGCGGCCACGGCAACGGCCCACTGGTCCACAGCACCCGCTTGGTGGCGACGTCGTAGCCCCAGGCCTTGCCGAGCGCGCCGCGGTCGAGCCCGAGCACCGCGCCCCCCTGCACCCCGTACAGCCCGGCGGACTCGGCGTTGGCCCCGGAGATCTTCGCCAGCTTGGCCCCCGTCACCGGGTAGACCCCCACCAGGGCGTTGCCGGCCAGCAGGTACAGCCGCTGTTCCGGCACGTCAATGCTTTCCGGCAGCCCGGCCCGCCGGTGCCACAGGCGGGTGCCGGTGGCCGCGCGGTAGGCGGTGATGCCGCTGGCGCCGGTGAACAGGACCACCCCGTCGAAGGCCAGGCTGAGCGTGCCCGCGAAGGCATGCGCCCGCGGCCTGATCAGCCGTTCGGCGCCGGTGCGGAGGTTGATCCGCCGCAGCGCCGTCACCGGCGCCGCGCCCAGGTAGCCCTCGGCGGCGACCGCGACGTCCAGGAAGTCGCCGTCCTCCTGCCAGGCCTGCGCCGCCTGGCCGGTCGGCCGGCTCCACAGGACGTCACCGGTGCGGTTGGCGTACCGGGTCACCGCGTGCGCGCCGACGATCACGGTGGTGACGGCGTCCGCGGCCACCGCGCCGCCGAACGGCGCCGCCGGGTAGGCCCTGATCCGCCGGCCGGTTGCCGCCGCCAGCACCACCTCTTCCCGGGTGGCCGTTCCGGCCGCGGCCGGCCGGCCCACGCCGGCCGTGACCACACCCGGCCAGACCCGGACCGACACGATCGCCGACCCGGCCGGAAAGCCGGTGAGGTCGGCGGTCCACAGCGGCTGGCCGCTGCCCGCCGCGTAGGCAAAGACGGCCAGCCCGGAGCCGAGGGCGGCGACCCGATCACCGAGGGCGGCGTAGGCCTGCCCGTCGGGTCAGGCGTGGTGCCCAGCAGGCCGGTCTGCGCGACCCAGGATCCCGGCAGCAGCCGGGCCCAGCGCACCGTGCCCGCCGCTCCCGCAGCCGGACCCGCCCGGCCCGCCCGGGCCATTGAACACGCCCCCGACCGTGTCCCGGCGGCCGGGCCGGGCGCGACGGCGACCACGAGCAGGACGGCGGCGAAGGACAGGCGGCGGATCCAGGTCAGCGATCCGCGTGCCACCTGCCCACCTCCAGCCGCCATGCAGCTGCGATTGCTGCAGCCGCCCGCCATTCGTTTGCTGCCGGAAGTTCTTGACGGATTTGCCGGCCGCCGTCACGGCGCTGCTGGATAGCGTAGGGGCGGCCGGGCTGGCTGCCGATGACTTATGGAGATCGTCATGACCGAACGTGCCCCCTTGCCCTACGACTTCATGCCCGCGGTGCCATCGTTCACGGTGGAGAGCAGCGATGTCGCCGACGGCCAGATGATGACCGATGCACAGGTCTACAACGGTTTCGGGATGAGCGGCCAGAACATCTCACCTGAACTGCGGTGGCACGGCTTCCCCGCGGAGACCAAGAGCTTCGCGGTGACCTGTTATGACCCCGACGCGCCGACCGGCTGCGGGTTCTGGCACATGGTGCTGCTCGATGTGCCCGCCTCGGTGACCGAGCTGGCCACCGGCGCGGTGAGCGGGGATCAGTCCGGGCTTCCGGCGGGCGCCTTCTGCGTGCGTAACGACTACGGGTCCAAGGACTTCGGCGGTGCCGCCCCGCCGGCCGGGGACCCTCCGCACCGTTACGTGTTCGCCGTGCACGCGGTCGATGTGGATTCCCTCGGCGTGAACTCCGACATCTCTCCGGCGGTGGCCGGTTTCAACCTCCGCTTCCACACGCTCGCCCGCGCGGTCATGATCCCGCAGTCTTCGGGCCACTGACCCGTGGGGGGGTCGGAGAGGATATGACTCCTCATGCCACTTGACGCTGACGTAGTGCGGCTGGCCAAGGGAAAGAACCTGGCGACCGTGGTGACGCTGATGCCGGACGGCCAGCCGCAGGCGTTACTGACCTGGGTGGACACCGACGGCGAGCACGTCCTGGTGAACACCGAGCCGCAGCGGCAGCGGGCCAGGAACATCCGCCGGGACCCCCGGATCACCGTGCTGATCCACTCCACCGACGACCCATGGGACTGGGCCGAGGTACGCGGCCGGGTCGTCGGACACGGAGACCGGGGAACAGGCCCGCAAGCACATCGACGAGCTGTCCCGCAAGTACGTGGGCAGCGACTACCGCAACCCGGTCGGCCCGCAGGGCCGGGTCATCCTGAAGATCGCCGCCGACAAGATCAACACCCCGGCTACCGTCCGATCGCCGGTAGCCCAGCACCCCGCGACGGCCGGTCCCGGCGCGGCCAGCCCCGGCCGCGCCCTACGATAGACAGCGGCGGGCCCCACTGGAAGATCATCTCTGAGGATTGACGATGAGCAAGGCGACGAGGATCAGGCAGCAGAACGCGCGGGAGAAGATCGCCGCACAGCGCGCTGCCGAGAAGCGGGCCGAACAGCGCAGGCGCCTGTTCATCACCGGCGGCAGCGTGCTCGCGGTCATCGTCATCGTGGTGGCCTTCATCGTCGTCAAGTCGATGAACTCGCCGACCACGACGCCGACGGTGCCACCGCCCGTACCCCCCTGCCCGCCAGCGTGACCAAGAACATCACCGGCGTGCCCGCCAGCGCCCTGGCGAGCGTGGGCAAGGGCTCGGTCCTCCAGTTCACCCGGCACCGATCACCAAGGTCACCGGCCCGGCGCTGACGAGCAACGGCAAGCCCGAGATGCTGTACATCGGCGCGGAATACTGCCCCTACTGCGCCGCGACGCGATGGTCCATGGCGGTGGCCCTGAGCCGGTTCGGCACGCTGTCAACGCCGCTGCGCGGCATCCACTCGTCCAGCAGCGACGTCTACCCCAATACGGCCACGCTGACCTTCTACAAGACCGGCTACAACAGCAAGTACCTGGTCTTCACGCCGGTGGAGAACGAAAACGTCAGCCGTTCCCTGCTGCAGCCCACCACCGCGCAGCAGAACCAGGTCTGGGCCCGTTACGAGCCAGACGCCACCCAGCGTGGCTATCCGTTCATCAGCTTCGGGAACAAGTACGTGCTCAAGGCGCCCATCTACGACCCGGCCGTGCTGAAGGGCCTGACCTGGAGCCAGATCGCGGCCGACCTCCACAACCCGTCCTCGCCGGTCGCCCAGGGCGTGCTCGGCGGGGCGAACTACATGACCGCCGCCATCTGCAAGATGACCAACGACCAGCCGGCCTCGGTCTGCACGGCGCCGTCGATCACAGCGGTGGCGGGAGGGCTGTAATGGCCACGCCCAAGCAGTCGCGCACGCCGGCGGCGCGGCAGGGCGGCGGCAAGTCACGGGACAAGGGCACCAGGGGCGGGCGGCCCGAGCCGGTGCCGGCCGGGACCGGCAGCCGGGGCAACGGGCAGCGCGCCAACGGGCAGCAGCGCGGCCAGGCATCGCGCACGGCGGACCGGCCGCCGGCCCAGGCCGCCCCCGCCAGGCCCGAGGTGCGGGCCGTCCCGCTCTGGTTCCAGCTGACCACGTGGGTGCTGGCGCTGGGCGGGCTCGGCGTCTCGATCTACCTCACCGTCGCCCACTTCACCTCGCCGAAGATCCTCGTCTGCTCCGACAAGGGGTTCGTCAACTGCGCGGCGGTGACGACCAGCCCCGAGTCGATGGTGTTCGGCATCTTCCCCGTGGCCGTACTGGGGCTCGCCTTCTACGTCTTCATGGCCGCCGCCACCTCGCCGTGGGCGTGGCGGGTCACCTGGCCGCCCGTCCGCTGGGCCCGCTTTGGCTCGGTGATCGTCGGCATGGTCTTCGTGCTCTACCTGATCTACACCGAGCTGTTCACCCTGAACGCCATCTGCCTGTTCTGCACCATCGTGCACGTGATCACGTTCCTGCTGTTCGCGCTGATCGTGTTCAGCTTCGCGGCCGGCTACGGAGCGCCCGAGACGGCATCGCGCCGCTGACCGCCGGGCCGGTCAGCTCTTATCACGGATTTTCGTCTCGCAAACCGGGACGAACCGGACGTGATCATGACCAAGAGCCGTGATATGCGGAGGCTTCTTATACCCCGGTATAGGCGGCGGCGGGTGTTTCAAGCCGGAGTCTGATGGTCTGGACCACCGATGACCATCCATAATCTGGCCGCGGGCGGCCTAGCGCCCCATGGTGACCTCGGGAGTAGCCATGTCTCAGCAGACAGGCCCAAGTGCCCCCCAGTCCGCCCCAGCCGGGACCGACGTGTACGACCGCGCGCTGGAGATCGAGCAGTACACGATTGCCCAGATTCCCGAGGACCAGCGGCACGGCCGCCCGCAGGACCTCTTTACGATCTGGTTCACCTCCAACCTGATCCCGCTGGCGATTGTCACGGGGGCGCTGGCCACGGTGACGTTCGGCCTGCCGTTCTGGCCGGCCATTCTGGCTATCGCCCTCGGGAACCTGGTCGGCGGCTTGTTCATGGCGCTGCACTCGGCCCAGGGGCCGCGCCTCGGCGTACCGCAGATGATCCAGAGCCGGGCACAGTACGGGACCTACGGGGCGCTGCTGGTGGTGGCGGTCGTGGTCTTCATGTACATCGGGTTCTTTTCCTCGAACCTGATCCTCGGCGGCCAGTCGCTCAACCAGTTGGTGTCCGGGGTCAGCATCGACTGGGGCATCATCATCTCCGGCGTCGGCAGCCTGCTGATCACCGTCTTCGGCTACAACATGATCCACGGCCTGAACCGGTGGCTGGCCATCGCGTTCGGGGTCGTCATGATCCTGATCGTGATCCTGACCGTGGCCCACGGGCTCCCGGGCGACTTCTTCACGGCCGGCAAGTTCAGCTGGACCGCCTTTGTCAGCGCCGCCGTCACCACCGGCGTGCTGTGGCAGATCGCCTACGCGCCCTACGTCTCCGACTACTCCAGGTACATGTCGCCCGACAAGGGCGTACGGGCGGTGTTCTGGTACTCCTACTCGGGGGTCGTGCTGGGCAGCGCCGCGCCGATGATGATCGGCGCGCTCGTTGGCCTGGTGTCCACCAGCTCCAACCTGGTCGCCGAGATCGACCGGCTCACCGGGAATTTCGGCTGGCTGGTCATGATCGTGTTCGTGGTCGGCATCATCGACACCAACGCCATCAACGCCTACGGTGGCATGCTCTGCTCGATCACCGTGGGCCAGACGTTCCACGAAGGGTGGCTGCCCCGGGCCAGGACCCGCATCGTGATCTCGACGGTGTTCGTCGCGATCTGCGTGGTCGGCGCCATCGCCTACCAGTCCACGTTCCTCACCAGCTACTACAACTTCATCCTGTTCCTGCTCTACCTGCTGGTCCCGTGGACCTCGATCAACCTGGTCGACTTCTACCTGGTCCGGCACGGGCACTACGACGTTCCCTCGTTCTTCCGCCAGGACGGCGGCGAGTACGGACGGTTCCAGTGGCAGACCGTCGCGATCTACCTGATCGGGTTCGCGGTCGAGATCCCGTTCATCAACACCACCTTCTACGAGGGCGCGGTCGCCAAGGCGCTGAACGGAACCGACCTGTCGTGGCTGGTCGGCCTGGTGGTCACGGTGCCGCTGTATTACTTCTCCGCGGTACGCCGCGGCCTGACCAAGCCGTCCGCCATCGAGAGGGCCACCACCTGATGACCCACCCTGGCCGCGCCTGACTGGGCAGGGTGGCCGACCTCGCCGAGAAGACGAGACCGAAGTCGTCCTGGCGCTGACGACAGCGGCATGACTCCCGCCTAGCGTTGGCATCCGGGCTGGGCAGGGCACCCGGGCGCGGGGCTCCCAGCCGCAGGGCGGAGGCGGGCGTGACGGCAGTCATCGAGTGCCAGGGGCTGACCAAGAGGTACCGCGGGGCCACCGCGCTCGCCGGGCTGGACATGACCGTCGAGGCGGGCCAGGTGTTCGGTTTCCTCGGGCCGAACGGGGCCGGCAAGACCACCACGCTGCGGATCCTGCTCGGGCTGATCACCGCGACCTCGGGGCGGGCCTGGCTGAACGGTAAGCAGGTCCCCGACCCCACCGGGCTCGCCGATGTCGGGGCCATGATCGAAGAGCCCGCGTTCTACCCGTGGCTGACCGGCCGCCGCAACCTGGACCTGCTGGCACTGTCCGGCGCACGGCTGCAGGCCCGGGGCGAGGAGGTAGCGGCCGCGCTGGACCGGGTCGGCCTGACCGGGGTGGCCGATCGCAAGGTCAAAGGGTATTCGCAGGGGATGCGGCAGCGGTTGGGGCTGGCGGCGGCTTTGCTGCGCCGGCCGACGCTGCTGCTGCTCGACGAGCCGGCCAACGGCATGGACCCGGCGGGCATCAGGGAGTTCCGCACGCTGCTCCGCTCTCTGGCCAACGACGGGACCACGGTGTTCCTGTCGAGCCACCTGCTGGCCGAGGTCGAGCAGGTGTGCGATCAGGTCGGCGTGCTTCAGGCTGGCCGACTGGTCGATCAGGGGCCGGCCACCGCGCTGGCGACGGCGCGGACCCAGGTGCGGGTCGATGTGGATCCGGCCGACCGGGACACCGCGCTGGCGTTGCTCGCGCCGTGGGCCGCCCGGCCGGACGGCCCAGGCGGGGTCATGGTCGAAGCGGCCGACGGGCGGATGGTCAACGAGGTGCTCGGGCTGGAGGGGATCTGGGCGCAGCAGATCGTGCTGAAGCGCCCTGGGCTTGAGGAGACCTTCCTGGAGCTGACCGAGCCGGTTGGAGGCGGACATGCGACTGATCCGCGCTGAGCTGAGGAAGCTTGTCAGGCCGCTGACCTGGGGCGTGGCCGGCGCGGCAGCGGTGTTCTGCGTGCTGCTGGCCGTCGGTGGCGCGCACAACGCGGCGCTGGAAGGCAGCACCCCGGCCGGCCACCTCCCCTCGTGTGCCGAGCTTGGGGTCCCGGCTGGCCCGCAGTGCACACGCGCCAAGGCCGTGGAGCGGGCCAGGGTGGCCCAGGCCAACGCCCAGCCCGCCCACGTCGCCGCGCAGCTGAACCCGCTGGCGGCGGGCGCCGAGGCGGCCGGTCTGATGGCCTCGCTGCCGGGGGCGCTGGCCCTGGCGCTGCTGGCCGGCGCCCACATCGGCGGTGAGTGGTCGGGCCGGACCATGAAAAACCTGCTTACCCAACGGGGCCAGCGATGGCGCGTGCTGGCCGCGAAGCTGGTCAGCCTGTGGCTGGCCGGGGTCGGCCTGATCGCCGTCTGCTGGGTGGCGGTGGCGGCCGCCGGACCGGTTCTGGTCCGCGCCGACCATCTGCCGGCCGCGCACGAATCCGCGGCCCACGCCCTCGGCCTGGCCGGCTCCCAGGTGGCGCGGGCCCTGCTGGTGCTCGCGGTGTTCGCCGCCATCGGCCTGCTGGCCGCGGTCCTGACCCGCGGCACCATTGGGGCCACCGCGGCCACGGCCGGGGCCGTCATCGCGATGCTGATCGCCGCGTCGCTGCCAGGCACCGGCCGGTGGACCCCGGCGACCTGGGTGCAGGAATGGATGGGCTTCCCGGCCGGCCAGGCATCGATCACGTCGCTGCCCACCAACTTCTGGTCCCGCTTCATCAGCGCCGGGGCCACACCCGGCCAGCTGGCCGGCCTGCTGGGGCTGGCCGGGCTGCTGGCGGCCTGCTGGGCGGCGGCGACGGTGGTGTTCCGCCGCCAGGACATCAGCGGATGACGTTCTACAGTTCGGTTATGCGGCCCTGGAAGGACCTGGCCACCCCGCGCCGGGTGGACCTGCTGATCGCGGCGGGCCTGCTCGTGTGGGGGCTGCCGGACGTGCCGTGGTGGTGGGAGTACCCCGGCCACGCGGGCTCGACCCCGGACGTGCTCGGGTCGCTGGCGCTGACGCTGGCCATGTCGGTGCCGTTCTGCTGGCGGCGGGTGGCGCCGGTGCCGGTGCTCGGCCTGGCGGCCGGCGTGCTGGCGGCGCGGTACGCGCTGCACCGGGACCTGACCTCCGCGTTCGCCGCGGTGCTGGTCGGTGCGTACGGGCTGGGGGCCTACGCCAGCCCGGTCCGCCGCTACGCCCGGTGGCTCGGCTGGCTCTCCCTCGCCGCCGCGGTGGTCGTCGTTGTCACGAGCAACGGCGCGGCGGGCAAGCCCTACGGCGGGGTGCTCGAAGGCCGCCTCGCGGGGGCGCCGCTGGCGCTGCTGGGCGCCGCGTTCGTGCTCGGCGACGCGGCCGACGCCCGGCGCCGTGAGGCCGCCGCCCTGGTCGAGGCGGCGCACCAGGCCGAGCGCACCCGCATCGCCCGGGAACTGCACGACGTGGTCGCGCACCAGTTGTCCGCCATCGCCGTGCAGGCGGGCGCGGCCCGGATCGCCGCCGGGAGCGGCCAGGCCCAGGCCGGGGTGCTGGCTACGGTGGAGCGGCTGGCCAGGGAGGCGCTCACCGAGCTGAACCACCTGCTCGGCGCGCTGCGGCGCGAGCAGGCCGACGACCCGGCGCGCCGGCCCTTCCCCCACGCTGGGGGAACTGGAGCCCCTGCTCGGTGCCGCCCGGGCCGCCGGTGTGCCGGCGGATCTCACCATTGAGGGCGGCCCGCGGGCCCTCTCCCCCGGGGTCGAGCTGTCCTGTTACCGCATCATCGACGAGGCGCTCACCAACGTCGCCCGGCACGCCCCGGGAGCACCCACCCGGGTGGTGCTGCGCTACCGGCCCGGCGGGCTGGACATCGAGGTGGCCAACGGGCCGCCCCCAGGGGGAGCCCAGCCGGCCGCGGCACGGCCCGCCTCCGGCGGGCGGGGGGTGCGGGGGATGCGCGAGCGGGCCGAGCTCTACGGGGGCCGACTGGACGCGCGGCCCTGCCCCGGCGGCGGGTTCGCGGTGACCGCGGCCATCCCCTGCGACCCCGTCCCGGAGCCGGCATGACCGCCAGCGGCTCCGCCCCGGAGCCGAGTGACCGCCAGCGGCCCGGTCCGGGTGCTGGTCGCCGACGACCAGGCCCTGGTGCGGGCGGGCCTGGCGACGCTGCTGGACAGCCAGCCGGACCTGGAGGTGGTCGGGCAGGCCGACGACGGGCGGGAGGCAATCCGGCTCGCCCGGGAGCTGACCCCCGACGTGGTGCTGATGGACATCCGGATGCCGGTGCTGGACGGGCTCGCCGCCACCCGGCAGATCGTCGCACCGGGCAACGGCGAGCCCGGCGCCACGATCGTTAAGGTGATCGTTCTTACCACCTATGACCTGGACGAGTACGTGTACGAGGCGCTGCGGGCGGGGGCCTGCGGTTTCCTGCTCAAGCATGCGCCGCCGGAGGAACTGCTGCTCGGCGTGCGGGCGGCCGCCGACGGCGGCGCGCTGCTGTCCCCCGCGGTGACCAGCAGGCTGCTGGCCGAGTTCGCCGCCCGCCGCCCGGCACCGGCCCGCGAGCCCGCCGAGCTGGCCCGGCTCACCCCGCGCGAGCGGGAGGTGCTCGACCTGGTGATCCGCGGCCGGTCCAACGACGAGATCGCGCGCGACCTCGTCGTGTCCCACAGCACCGTCAAGACCCACGTCACCCACGTCCTGGACAAGCTCGGGCTACGCGACCGGGTCCACGCCGTGGTGTACGGGTACGAGCACGGCCTGATCGAGCCCGGGCAGGCGGGCTGACCCGGCCCGGAATGATCCGGGCGCCGCGCGGGCTGTAACCCTTGAGGACACCATGCGGGAAGGGACAGACGACGAGCACTGATGCGCGTGCCAGCTGGCTGGGGAGACTGAGCCGGGCCTGCTGGCGCTATCCACGCAACGTCGATGCTCGCGCTGGCCGGAACGCTGGTGGTGAGCCTGGTCGGGATCGCCATCCCGCTGATCCAGCGCGCCATCGTCGACAACCTCACCTCCGCCGCCCAACCCGCGATCTGGCCGCTGGCGGTCGCGCTGCTCGTGGCGGCCGCGGCCAACTTCGGCGGCCTGTACGTGCGCCGCTACCGCGGCGGGCAGCTCTCCCTGGACGTCCAGCACGACCTTCGCACCCAGCTGTTCTCCGCCCTGTCCCGGCTGGACGGCACCCGCCAGGACGAGCTGCACACCGGCCAGATCGTCAGCCGCTCGATCTCCGACCTCACGATGATCCAGTCCCTGCTGTCGATGGTGCCGATGCTGATGGGCAACGTGGTGCTGTTCGTCGGCTCGATGATCGCGATGGCCTTCCTCTCCCCGCTGCTGACCCTGGTCGCGCTGGCCGTCGGGCCTGCCCTCGTGGTTCATCGCGGCTCGCCTCCCGGCGCAAGCTGTTCCCGGCCAGCTGGGACGCGCAGCAGCGGGCGGCCGGCATCGCCGCGGTGGTCGACGAGGCCGTGACCGGGGTGCGGGTGGTGAAGGGCTTCGGGCAGGAGGAGCAGGAGGTCGAGCGGATCGAGCAGGCCAGCACCCGGCTGTACGCCGCCGCGGGTGCGTGCGGTGCGGCTGATCGCCCGCTACAACCCGGCGCTGCAGGCCGTCCCGGCGCTGGGCCAGGTGGGGGTGCTCGCGCTCGGCGGCTGGCTGGCCCTGCACGGCACGATCAGCCTGGGCACGTTCCTGGCCTTCTCCTCCTACCTCGTGGCGCTGGTCTGGCCGGTGCGGTCGCTCGCCGGCCTGGTCACCATCGGCCAGCAGGCCCGGGCCAGCGTGATCCGGGTGTTCGAGGTCATCGACGCCGAGCCGGTCGTCACCGACAGGCCCGATGCGCGCCCGCTGCCGCCCGGCATCCCGGACGTGGAGCTGGACGACGTGAGGTTCGGCTACGTGCCGTCGCAGCCGGTGCTGCAGGGCCTGTCGCTGCGGGTGACGCCGGGTGAGACGCTGGCGCTGGTCGGCCCGGCGGGATCGGGAAAGTCGACGATCTCGCTGCTGCTGCCGCGTTTCTACGACGTCAGCGGCGGCGCGCTGCGGGTCGGCGGCCACGACGTCCGCGACCTCACCCAGGACTCGCTGCGTTGCGGCCATCGGACTGGTGATGGAGGACAGCTTCCTGTTCTCCGACACGGTCGGCGGCCAACATCGCGTTCGGCCGGCCGGACGCCACCCGGGAGCAGGTCGTGGCGGCGGCGCGGGCGGCCGAGGCCGACGGCTTCATCGCCGCCCTGCCGCAGGGCTACGACACGGTGGTCGGCGAGAAGGGGCTCACCCTGTCCGG
This sequence comes from uncultured Actinomycetes bacterium, assembly GCA_963835425.1. Taxonomy (GTDB): domain Bacteria; phylum Actinomycetota; class Actinomycetes; order Streptosporangiales; family Streptosporangiaceae; genus UBA9676. Next base: position 312,476 of record CAWIGE010000001.1, read on the forward strand.
CGGGCAGCGCCAGCGGGTGGCGCTGGCCCGCGCCCTGCTCACCGACCCGGCGATCCTCGTGCTCGACGACGCCACGTCGGCGGTCGACCCGCAGGTGGAGGCGGAGATCCACGAGACGCTCCGGCGCGTCATGCGCGGCCGGACCACGCTGCTCATCGCCCACCGTCGCTCGACCCTGCAGCTGGCGGACCGGATCGCCGTACTGGACCAGGGGCGCCTGGTCGACGAGGGCAGCCACGAGGAGCTGATGGCCCGCTGCCCGCTGTACCGGCTGCTGCTCGCCGGGCCCGGTGAGGACGCGGAGGGCGTGGACGCGGGCGAACTCGCCTACTACGCCGACGGCGACGGCAGCGCGAACGGCGACGGCCGGGTGAACGGCGACGGCAGACCCGGGCCAGCCCGGAGCCGGCTGTGGCCCGCGGACGCCGCGCCGGCGCGGGCCGGCCGGACGCCGGCCAGTACGGACGCGGGCGGCGGCTTCCTGGCCGGGATACCCGCCTCACCCGAGCTGCTGGCCCAGGTTGACGCGCTGCCGCCCGCCACCGACACACCCGGCGTCGACGCCGGGCAGGCCCGGGCGGCGGACCCGCATTTCACGCTGCGGCGGCTGCTGCGGCCGTTCGCGGTCGCGTTCATGGTGGGCCTGGTGCTCGACGGTCTCGACGCGCTGGCCAACCTGGCCATGCCCGCCCTGGTCCGGGGCGGGATCGACCAGGGCGTCGAGGCGCAGGCGATCCGCGTCGTCCTCGCCGTGTCGGCGGCGGCGCTGCTGATCGTCCTGGCGGACTGGGTCATCACCGCGGTGCAGACCCTGGTCGTGGGCCGCAACGGCGAGCGGCTGCTCTACACGCTCCGGGTGAAGATCTTCGCCCACCTGCAGCGGCTCGGGCTGGACTTCTACGAGCGTGAGCTGGGCGGCCGGATCATGACCCGGATGACCACCGACGTCGAGGCCCTGTCCTCGTTCCTGCAGACCGGGCTGATCAGCTTCGTCAACTCGCTGCTCACGTTCGGCGGCGTGCTGATCGCGCTGCTCTTCATCAACCTCACGCTGGGGCTCACCGTGCTGGCCATCCTCCCGTTCGCCGCGGTGGCCACCGTGGTCGTTCCAGCGCGGGTCGTCCCGCGCCTACGCCGACGCCCGGGAGAAGGTCAGCGTGGTCAACGCCGACCTGCAGGAGAACGTGGCCGGCCTGCGGGTGTCCCAGGCCTTCCGCCGGGAGGAGCGCAACGCGCGAGCGCTTCGCCGGGCGCAGCGACGACTACCGGCGCTCCCGGCTCCGCGCCCAGCGCTACATCGCGCTGTACTTCCCGTTCATCCAGTCGCTGTCCACCGTCGCCGGGGCGCTGGTCCTGCTGGTGGCGGCGGGCCAGATGCGCAGCGGCGCGCTGACCGCGGGCGCGCTCATCGCCTACCTGCTCTACATCGACATGCTCTTCTCGCCCGTGCAGATGCTCTCGCAGGTGTTCGACGGCTACCAGCAGGCCGCGGTCGCGGTCCGCCGGATCTCCGAGCTGCTGCGGACGCCCACCTCGACCCCGCAGGCCCGCGATCCCCGCCAGCTGCCCCCGGCCCGCCGCGGCGGCGCCCGGATCGAGCTGCGTGACGTGCACTTCAGCTACGCAACGGGCGGGCCCGAGGCGCTGGCCGGGGTGAACCTGACGGTCGCGCCGGGCGAGACGGTGGCGCTGGTCGGCGAGACCGGCGCGGGCAAGTCCACCCTGGTCAAGCTCGTGGCCAGGTTCTACGACGTGACGGCGGGCAGCGTGGTGGTGGACGGCGTCGACGTGCGCGACTACGACCTGGCCTCCTACCGGCACCGGCTGGGAGTCGTCCCCCAGGAGGCCCACCTGTTCGCGGGCACCGTCCGGGACGCGATCGCCTACGGTCGCCCGGACGCCAGCGACGCCGAGGTCGAGGCGGCCGCCCGGGCGGTCGGCGCGCTGGACATGATCGGCCGCCTGCCCGGCGGCTTCTACCACCAGGTGGCCGAGCGCGGGCGCAACCTGTCCGCCGGTCAGCGGCAGCTGATCGCGCTCGCCCGCGCCTACCTGGTCGATCCCGACATCCTGCTGCTCGACGAGGCGACCGCCGCGCTCGACCTGGCCACCGAGGCGGCCGTCACCCGGGCCGCCGAGCAGCTCGCCGCCCGCCGCACCACCCTGGTGGTCGCCCACCGGCTCACTACGGCGGCACAGCGCCGACCGGATAGTGGTGATCGACGGCGGCCGGGTCACCGAGGCCGGGACCCACGACGAGCTGCTCGCGGCGGGCGGGGGCTACGCCTCGCTCTGGGCGGCGTTCACCGGCGACGCCACGCTGGCCGCCTGAGAGCCGTCCGCCTGGGCACCGTCCGCCTGAGCACCGTCCGCCTGAGACGTGCCTGCTGCCGGTATCCCGGCCGGGGGAGCATGCCGCCGCGCCGCGCGGCTCAGCGCGGCGAGCTCGTCGACGAGCAGCCGGGCCTGCTCCTGCGGTCGCTCGCGGAACTCGGCCCGGACGTGCCCCGCCGCGTTGACGTGCACGGTGGCCAGGGCCAGGCGGCGCTGCAGCGGCCCCTGCACGAACCGGACGCTCTGCGCCTTCTCCAGCGGCACCATGGTGGTGACCTTGCGGACCCGGCCGACCACCGACACCGCCAGCCCGTCGTCGTGGCCGGCGGCCAGGTAGTGGTAGCTCAGCAGCGCCTTCCACCGGGCCCGGCGCGGCGGGCGGGTCAGGACCGGCACCGCGGCCCCGATGGCCATCGTCAGCAGGAACCCGGTCTCGTCGCGGCGGCCGACCGGCAGCAGGGTCTTGCGCATTCTGGCCGTCCCGTCGGCGCTGTCCCGGCCGGGCGAGCCCGCCACGTCCACCTCGAGCCGGCACCACTGGAGCGGCCGCCACAGCAGCGGCTCGATCACCCGCACCGCCTGCACCCGCTGTGCCGGGATGGTCTCGGCCACCGTCCCGAGCAGGCCACGGCGGATCCGGATGCCATCCGGAGACTGCGCCACGGTGAAGCCGTACTGGGTGGACACCCGGCGCCACACCAGCGACAGGCAGACGATCAGCAACCACACCAGCGAGATCGCCAGGGCGGCCAGGGCGGCGGCCGACACGAACGCCAGCACGGCGCCCGCGAGCACCACCATCACCGCGGCCGGGCCGGCGGTGGACAGCGCCACCGAGCCGATCAGCCGCCCGGCCGGGACCGTCACCACGACATGCTCCGGCGGCTCCGGGGTGGCCGGGTCCAGGCCGTGATGGGTCGCCAGCAGGTGTGCCCTCAGCTCCAGCGCGGCCTGCTCGGTGAGGTAGGCGAGCCGCCCGTCGGCGTCGCTGGAACCGGCCAGCCTGACCCGCAGCTCGGCCAGCCCGAGCGCCCGGGCGAGGAATGGGCGGACGACGTTGACGGCCTGGATGCGGGCGATCGGCAGCTGACGGGAGTCGCGGCGGATCAGCCCGGACTCGATGCGCAGCGTCACGCCGTCCAGCCGCCACCGGGTAACCAGCCAGCTGATCACCGCCGCCACGATGGCGGCCAGCAGGAACGCCACTTCCAGCCAGCCTGACCCGCTCGTCGCGGAGCGGGTGATGGCGACGGCGACGGCCACCGCGATCAGGCCGCGGCCCGACCGGACCACCGGCGACAGCGGATGCAGCCGGTGCCAGGCCCCGGCCGGATCACCACCCGTTGCCGTGGGCCCGCCTGTCACCGCCTGCCGACCGGTCACAGCCCCGCTGCCTTGGCCTCACCCAGGGCGGCCAGGCGGTCGCGCAGCCGCGCCGCCTCCTCCCGCTCCAGCCCCGGGATGCGGGCGTCGCTGGCCGCCGCCGCCGTGTGCAGCCGCACGGTAGCGAGCCGGAAGATCCGGTCTACCGGCCCGGCGGTCACATCGACGAACTGCATGCGGCCGTAGGGAACCACCGACAGCCTGCGGATCAGCACCCCGCGCTCGACGATCAGGTCCTCATCACGTTCCTGGTAGGCCCAGGACCGGAAGCGGTTGCGCGCGAACCACAGCGCGGCCGCCGCGCCGACCGCCACGACGGCGACGGCGATCACCGCCACAGCCGGGCCAGCCGCCAGCCCCGCTCCCGTCCCCGCCGCCGCGGCGAGGACGACGGCGCACCCCATCACCTCGGCGCAGCGCATCCGCCACAGCCGGGGCGAGGGGGACCTGGGGCCGTGCTGTTGCATGTCCGGTGGCGGCACGGCTGGTGGCGGAGCGGCTTGTTGCGGAACAGCGGGCATGAGCAGAACGCTACCGCCCGCCTACGGTGAACACGCCAGGGCGCCAGCCACGGGAGGCCGGCCAGGGCCCGGCGCAGGCCGCCCGGGGTCGCTGGTCCCGGCAGGCGGTCACTCGCCAGCTGTTCACCGGCGGTGCCTTGCCGGGACCGGGGGGCCCCTGATTGGCTGAGCCATGAGCATCCCGAGGAGCGAGGGAGTGGCCACGGGCTGGCCGGCCGCCGACTCGCTCGCCCCGAAGCGCATAGGCGAGCTGAACTTCGCCATCCTCACCAGGCATGCGGCCCAGGCGGTGGTGGTCAGCGATGACGCCATCCGCCAGGCCCAGGAACTGCTCTGGGACCGGCTCCGGCTGGTGGCCGAGCCGGGAGGGTGCGCGGCGCTGGCCGCGCTGACGTCCGGCGGGTACTCGCCGGCGCCGGGCGAGCGGATCGCGGTTGTGATCAGCGGGGCGAACACCACCGCGGTCAGCTTCCGGCAGTGAGTCAGCGCCCGCCGATGTCCTCGCTCCAGACCTCCGGATAGCGTTCCTGGAATTCCCGCATAACGGCCTTGCAGCGCTCATCGTCGAGCAGCTGGACATCTACTCCGTGGCTGGCCAGAAAGTCCAGGTCGCCGGCGAACGTCGTGGCCTCGCCCACCACCACCCGCGGTATCTGGAACAGCAGGATCGCGCCGGAGCACATCTGGCACGGGGAAAGCGTGGTGTACATCGTCATTCCCCGGTAGGAGGGCTGCCTTCCGGCGTTGCGCAGGCAGGCGGTCTCACCGTGCGCGATCGGGTCGCCCCGCTGCACCCGCTCGTTGTGCCCGGAGGCCACCAGCCGGCCGCCGTCGGCCAGCGCGGCGCCCACCGGGACTCCCCCCGCCTCCAGGCTCGCCCGCGCCTCGCCGAGCGCTACCTCCATCATCGCGCGGTCATCGGGCCGGTCAGCGTTCATGCGCTCGCTCCTTGGTCGGGCAGCCTGCCACGGCGAGCCTAGCTTCCCCCGACCCCGAGCACGGTGAGCAGGACCAGGGTGAACGTGGTGAAGGCGAGCAGGCCGTGGCCCATGACCATGGCCACGGGGAAGGCCCGTTCGGCCGGGAATTCGAACTCCGCCGCCACGCCCCGGGCCGACTCCGCCGCCACGAACGCGCGGTGCACCGGGATCCACCGCGTCAGCATGGCCACGCCCAGCACAGCGATCCCGCCCAGGATCCCCAGCGTGGCCCAGCCCACGGTGTCCTCGTCGGACACCAGGTAGAGCACCCAGATCACCAGGCCGCTCAGGGCGAGCAGGACATGGGCGGCGATGACCGACCCGTGCAGGCGGCTACGGGTGGCGCCCTGGTCGCTGTCGTCGTTCTCGATGAGCCAGACGGCCAGCAGGTAGAGGCCGACGAACGCGGTGACAAGCCAGCTGATCAAGGCGGCAACGCCCATGGTCTCTCTTTCGGCGCACGCGGGATCCCCAGTGGGGTCAGCCGCATCCGGTGCGGCGGGCGTGCGCCGGCAAACTGACCCATCCGTATTCCCCTGTCACGGACGCATGCCCGCGATGGTTCACCCGGCGGCAGGCTCGCCCCGTCAGCCTCCCCCGACCCCGAGCATGGCCAGCAGCACCAGGGTGACCGTCGTGGAGGCGAGCAGGCCGTGACCGAGGACGACGGGCAGCGGAAACGCCCGTTCGGCCGGGAAGTCGTAGTCCGCGAGCTGGCGGCCGTGCTTGCCGGATTCCGCCGCCACGTACGCGATGTGGACCGGGATCCACCGGGTGAACATGGTCAGGCCCAGCGTGCCGATGGCGGCCAGCATCCCCAGCGCGGTCCAGCCCAGCGCGGTGGAGTGGGACAGCAGGTGGATCACCCACACCACCAGCCCGCCCAGGGCGAGCAGGACGTGGCCGGCGATGACCGGCGCGGGCAGCCGGCTGGCCACGGCGCCCCGGTGGGTCACGTCGTTCTCGATGAGCCAGACGGCCAGCAGGTAGAGGCCGACGAACGCGGTAACGAACCAGCTGATCAAGGCGGCAACGCCCATGGGTTTCTCTTTTCGGCGCACGCGGGGAGCCGGGCCAGCCCCGTCCAAGTGCGGCAGCGTGCACCGTCAACTGACCCATCCGTCTTCCCTGTCACGGACGCGTCGCGGCTATGGTTCACCGGCTGTGGTCCCAGCCGTCAGCCGCCCACCCCCAGCATGGCCAGCAGCACCAGGGTGAGCGTGGTGACCGCGAGCACCCCGTGGATGATGACGACGGTCAGCGGGAAGGCCCGTTCGGCCGGGAAGTCGAACTCGGCCGACATGCCCTGGGCGGATTCCGCCGCCATGTACGCCGCATGGACCGGGATCCACCGGGTGAACATGGTCAGGCCCAGGGTGGCGATGCCTGCCAGGATCCCGACCGCCGCCCAGCCCCACGAGGCGGAGCTGAACAGCAGATGGACCACCCAGGTCACCAGCCCGGTCAGGGCGAGCAGGACGTGGCCGAGGATGACCGGCCCGGGCAGCCGGCTATGGACGGCGCCCGGGCTGACGTCGTTCTCGATGAGCCAGACGGCCACCAGGTAGAGCCCGACGAACGCGGTAACGAACCAGCTGATCAAGGCGGCAACGCCCATGGTCTCTCAATCCAGCGCACGCGAGGTCAGCAGAGGTGCCAGCACGGTGGTGCGGTGGCCTGCGCCCGCAAGCTGGCCGTTCCGTCCCCGTCCCATATGTTCTGGCCCGTCCGTCCCCGCCCCGTATGTTCTGACCCGTCCGTCCCCATATGTTACGGATGCCAGCAAACGATCGCTAAGGTCCGGCAAATTCCGGTCTGTTGCCGGCCTGGGAACAGGGCTACAGTCCTTCCGATGGCCGTTGGTGAGAGCCGCAGGGAGCGTGGTCATGACGAGGACGATCAGACGCGGCGGAATCATGTTCGCCGGTGCCCTGCTCGCTGGGTTACACCAGCGGCGCCCGCGCTCGCCGCGCCCGCCAGCTGCGGCGGCTCGGGCACGATGACGACGCTGTCCGGGACCCTGCCGGACGGGGCGGCCTACGAGATCCAGTGCCCGGCCGGTCCCTGGAACGGCACCCTGTTCCTCTACAGCCACGGGTACGTGGTCCCCGGCAGCCCCAACCCGCCCCAGGACGCCGGCGACCCGGTCACGGCCGGATGGATGCTCGGCCACGGTACGCCCTGGCCGGTTCCTCCTACGCGACGACCGGCTGGGCGATCCAGCAGGCGCTGCCCGACCAGATCGCCACCCTGGACGCCTTCGATCAGGCCTTCCGCACTCCCGCCCGGACCGTGGCGTGGGGCCACTCGCTCGGCGGCATCATCACGGCCGGCCTGATCCAGCGCTACCCGGGCCGGTTCACCGCCGCGCTGCCGATGTGCGGCGTGCTGTCCGGCGGGGTGGCCACCTGGAACACCGCGCTGGACGCCGAGTTCGCCTTCCAGCAGCTGATCGACCCCTCGGTTCAGGTCGTCAACATCACTGACCCCTCCACTAACCTGAACGGCGCCATCGCGGCCGCGGCCGCCGCGCAGCGGACGCCGGAGGGCCGGGCCCGGCTGGCGCTGGCGGCGGCGCTCGGCGACACGCCGGGCTGGTTCACGCCGCTGTCGCCCGAGCCGGCGCCCACCGACTACGCGGCCCAGGAGGCCAACCAGTTCAGCTGGGACACCCAGGTCAACTTCCCGTTCATCTTCGCCTTCCGCGCCGAGCTCGAGGCGCGCGCGGGCGGGAACCCGTCCTGGAACACGGGCGTGAACTACGCGCGCGATCTGGCGAAGTCGGCTGACCTGCCCGAAGTGGGAGCGCTCTACCGCGCGGCCGGGCTCAGCCTGGGCCACGACCTGCAGACGCTCGACCAGGCCACGCGGATAAGCGCCAGCCGCTCCGCCGTGGCGTACCTGGCGCGCAACATCGCCTTCACCGGGCGCCTGCGGGTGCCGGTGCTCACGATGCACACCACCGGCGACGGCTTGGTGGTGCCCGAGAACGAGCAGGCATACCGCAGCGCGGTGGAGCGGGCCGGGGACGGGCAGCTGCTGCAGCAGATCTTCGTCAACCGCGCCGGGCACTGCGCGTTCACACCGGCCGAGACGATCACCGCGGTCCAGGTCCTGGCCGGCCGTCTCGACAGCGGCCGGTGGAACTTGTCGGCGCTGGCTCCGGCCAGCCTGAACGCCCGGGCCGCCGCGCTCGGTTCGCAGTACAACATCTTCGAGTCAGGCAGCACCGTGGTGTCAGCGCCCCCGGCGTTCCTGCGCTACCGGCCCGCCCCGTATCTGCGCCCCTTCGACCTCGCCCCCGGAAGGTAGGGTCCCCGCCCGGCCGGGACCGGGTGAACGCTCAGCCGGGAGCGCCGGAATCCAGGCCGATCCGGCGCGCGGCCCCATCCCACTCCCGGGTGCCCGCGCGGGACGGCTCGAACCGGCGCAGATCCTGGGTCCTGCGCAACAGCTCACGCATGCCGCCGAGATCGCCCGGCACGGCCCCCAGCGCCCGCGCCTGCACGAGCACGTTGCCCATGGCGGCGGCCTCGACCGGCCCGGCCACGACCGGCAGACCGCACGCGTCCGCGGTGAGCTGGCACAGCAGGGCGTTCCTGGCGCCGCCGCCGACGATGTGGACGGTGTCCACGTGCCGCCCGGTCAGCTCCTGGACCTCGGCCAGGGCGTGCCGGTGAGCCAGGGCGAGGCTGTCCAGGATGCACCGGACCGTCGCGCCCGGATCGGCGGGCGGATCCTGGCCGGTGCGGCGGCAGGCCTCGGCGATGCGGGCGGGCATGTCGCCGGGGGCGAGGAATTCCGGGTCGTCCGGGTCAACCACGGCGCGCAGCGCCGGGGCCTCGGCGGCCGCCGCCAGCAGGGTGCCGAGGTCCGCCTCGGCACCCCGGGACGACCAGGCCCGCACCGATTCCTGCACCAGCCACAGGCCCATGACGTTACGCAGGTAACGGATCGTCCCGTCGATCCCGGTCTCGTTGGTGAAGTTGGCCCGGCAGCTGGCCTCGCTCAGCACCGGCCCGGGCAGCTCCATCCCCACCAGGGACCAGGTGCCGCAGGAGATGTAGGCGAAGTCGGGCCCGTCGGCGGGCACGCCGGCGACCGCCGATGCCGTGTCGTGCGAGCCGACCGCCAGCACGGGCACGGGCGCGGGCAGCCCGGCCTCGGCGGCGATCCCGGGCAGCAGGTCCCCGATGGTGTCCCCGGGCCTGCGCAGCGGCGGGAAGATGCCGGGCGGGATGCCCACCCGGGCCATCAGCGACGTGGCCCAGGCCTGGGCCCGCACGTCGTAGAGCTGGGTGGTGGATGCGTTCGTCACCTCGGCGCCGATCTCGCCGGTCAGCCAGTAGGACAGCAGATCCGGGATCATCAGCAGGGTCCGGGCGGCCGCCAGCTCGGGGGTGGCCGCCGCCGACGCGAGCTGGCAGATGGTGTTGAAGGGAAGCTGCTGGATGCCGGTGATCGCGTAGAGCTCGTCCGCCGGGACCCTGCCCAGCAGCCGGCCGGGCATCCCGTCGGTCCGGCCGTCCCGGTAGTGCACCGGGTTCCCGAGCAGGGCCCCTTCCTCATCGAGCAGGCCGTAGTCGACTCCCCAGGTATCGATCCCCAGGCTGGCCACCCCGGCGGCCCCGGCCGCGGCCCGGATACCGTCCAGGACCCCCTGGAACAGCGACAGGATGTCCCAGTGGAGGGTCCCGAGTACCCGGACGGGAACGTTGGGGAACCTGTGCAGTTCATGCAGTTCCAGCCCGTCACGCCCGCGGATGACGCCCAGCATGACCCGGCCGCCGGAGGCGCCGAGGTCGACGGCGGCCACCGCCGTGCGTGGGGTCACAGCAACCCCTGGTGGGCGGCCCAGACGACTGCCTGGATGGACGCGCTGACGCCGAGCCGGTTGCAGATGGCCCGGGTGTGGCGCCGGACGGTGCGCTCGGAGGTGCGCATCCGCCGCGCCACCGAACCCAGCGGCAGGCCCTGCGCGAGCAGGCGGAGCAGCTCGACGTCCTGGTGGCTGAGCGGCCCGGCGGCTGGGCCGGTCCGGCCAGCGGCTTCCATCACACCTGCCTCCTTCCCCGGGTCAGCGTAGGAACGCGGCCGCCACCCCCGCGTCGACCGGGATGTGCAGCCCCGTGGTGAGGGACAGCTCACCGGCGGTGAGCACGAACACGGCCGCCGCCACGTGTTCGGGCAGGACCTCACGCCCGAGCAGGGTCCGTTTGGCGTAGAAGGCCCCGAGCTCGGACTCGGGGACGCCGTAGACCGCCGCCCGCTGCGCGCCCCAGCCGCCGGCAAAGATGCCGGAGCCGCGGACGACCCCGTCCGGGTTGATCCCGTTCACCCGGATGCCGTACTCGCCGAGCTCGGCGGCGAGCAGCCGTACCTGGTGCGCCTGGTCCGCCTTGGCCGCGCCATAGGCGACGTTGCTCGGCCCCGCGAACACCGCATTCTTGCTGCAGATATAGACGATGTCCCCGCCCGTGGCCTGGGCCCGCATGATCCGCGCGGCCGCGCGGGAGACCAGGAAGGAGCCCTTCGCCATCACGTCGTGCTGGAGGTCCCAGTCGGCCGTGGTGGTTTCGTCGAGCGGCTTGGAGATCGACAGGCCGGCGTTGTTCACCACCAGGTCCACCCCGCCGAATGCGAGCGCCGCGGCGGCGAACGCCCGCGCGATGCTGGCCTCGTCGGTCACGTCGGTGGCCGCCGCGATCGCGGCGTCCGCCGAGCCGATGTCACCGGCCACCGCCGCCGCCGCCTGCCCGTCCCGGTCGGCGACGACCACGCACGCGCCCTCGGCGGCCAGCCGCTGCGCGGTGGCCCGGCCGATGCCCGAGCCGCCGCCGGTCACCAGCGCCACCCGGGTGGCCAGCGGCTTGGGCCGGGGCCGGCGGCGCAGCTTGGCCTCCTCGAGTTCCCAGTACTCGATCCGGAACTTCTCGCTTTCAGGGATCGGGCGGTAGGTGGAGACCGACTCGGCGCCGGCCATCACGTTGATCGCGTTGACGTAGAACTCCCCGGCCACCCGCGCGGTCTGGGCGTCGGCGCCGAAGCTGAGCATGCCCACGCCAGGCACCAGCACGATCGCGGGGTCGGCGCCGCGCATGGCGGGCGAGGACGCGTCCGCGTGGCGCTCGTAGTAGGCGCGGTAGCCGGTGCGGTAGTCCGCGTGCAGCTCGCCGAGGCGGGCGGTTACCTCCGGCAGCGGGGCGGAAGGCGGCAGGTCGAGCACGAGCGGCGCGACCTTGGTCCGCAGGAAGTGGTCCGGGCAGGAGGTGCCCAGCGCGGCCAGCACCGGGTGCTTGCCCCGGGCCAGGAAGTCCAGCACCACGGGCGCGTCGGTGAAGCGCCCCACCTGCGGCCGGTCGGTGGAGGCGAGCCCACGGATGACCGGCGCCAGCTCGGCGGCGCGGGCCCGGCGCTCGGCCTCCGGCAGTGGCTCATAGCCGGGGATCACGGGGCCGAACGGGTCGGGGCGGCCGTGGGTGTCCAGATACCGCTGCGCCGTCGCGATGACCTCCAGCGAGTTCGCCTCGCACTCATCGCTGGTCGCGCCCCAGGCGGTGATGCCGTGGCCGCCGAGGATGACGCCGATCGCGTCCGGGGTGGTGCGCTTCACCTCGGCGATGTCCAGGCCGAGCTGGAAACCGGGGCGCCGCCAGGGCACCCAGGCCACCCGGTCGCCGAAGCAGGCCCGGGTCAGTTCCTCGCCGTCGGCGGCGGCGGCCAGCGCGATCCCGGCGTCGGGATGCAGGTGGTCCACGTGGGCGGCCTCGACCAGCCCGTGCATCGCGGTGTCGATGGACGGGGCCGCGCCGCCCTTGCCGTGCAGGCAGAAATCGAACGCGGCGACCATGTCGTCCTCGTGCTCCGGCCCGCGGTACACGCCGGTCAGCGCCCGCAGCCGGTCGAGCCTGAGCACGGCCAGGCCGTCGGCGGTGAGGGTGCCCAGATCCCCGCCGGATCCCTTCACCCACAGCAGTGGCACCGGCCGCCCGGTCACCGGGTCGTCCGCCTCCGCCTTCACCGAGGCGTTGCCGCCCGCGTAGTTGGTGTTGCGGGGGTCGGAGCCGAGCCGGTTGCTGCGCGCCAGCAGCGCGGCGACTTCGGGTGGTTGCCGGGTCATGACGCTTCCTGTCTGCCGGGGCCTGGCCCAGGGCGGGGCCTAGCTCCCCCAGCCGGCGGGGGTGCCGCCGACGCGCTCGGCGACGATCTTCTCCGCGTAGCCGGAGCGGTGGTAGGCGCCGATCGGGTCCCGGTCCAGGCCCATCTCCACGCGCAACTCGGCGAGCAGCGGGCGCACGTCGGAGTTGTAGGCGTCCATGAACACGGCGTTCGCGCCGAGCACGTCACCGGCCTGCTGGGCGGCGGCCAGCGCGGCGCGATCGACCAGCAGCGCCTTGGCCGTGGCCTCCTGGACGTTCATCACCGAGCGGATCTGGGCCGGGATCTTCGGCTCGATGTTGTGGCACTGGTCGAGCATGAACGCGACTCCCGCCTCCGGCCGCAGCGCGTCCGCCGACACCACCTCGTGCATGATGCGGAACAGCTGGAACGGGTCGGCGGCGCCGACCATGAGGTCGTCGTCGGCGTAGAAGCGGCTGTTGAAGTCGAACCCGCCCAGCCGGCCGCCCGCAGCAACACCGCCACGATGAACTCGATGTTGGTGCCCGGCGCGTGATGCCCGGTGTCCACCACCACCGCCGCCCGCTCGCCCAGGGCCAGGCAGTGCAGCAGCGAGGTGCCCCAGTCCGGCACGTCGGTGGTGTAGAACGACGGCTCGAACAGCTTGTACTCCAGCAGCATCCGCTGGGACGGCCCCAGCCGCTCATACACCAGCGCCAGCGCTTCGGCCAGGCGCTCCTGCCGCGCACGGATGTCGTCCTGGCCGGGGTAGTTGGTGCCGTCGGCGAACCACAGCTTCAGATCGGCCGACCCGGTCACGTCCATGATGTCGACGCATTCCATCAGGCGATCCAGCGCCTTGGCGCGCACGGCCGGGTCGGGGTTGGCCACGCTGCCCAGCCGGTAGGCATCGTCCTGGAAGACGTTCGCGTTGACGGTCCCGATCGCCACCCCCCGGTCACGCGCGTAGGCCGCGAGCGCCGCGTAGTCATCCACCTTGTCCCACGGGATGTGCACCGCCACGGTCGGCGCCACCCCGGTGTACGCGTGCACCTGTGCAGCGTCGTCGATCTTCTCCTGCGGCGTGCGCGGCACTCCCGGCTGGGCGAACACCTTGAACCGGGTCCCGGTATTGCCGAAGGCCCACGACGGGAGCTCGATCCGGTGCGCCCGCAGGGCGCTCTTCACGGCGGTCAGATCAGGCATGTCTAGTCCCAGTCAGTCGAGGTGGAAGATCTCGGTGATCCGGCGGAATCCCTCGTCGGGCCGCTGGTCACCGAGGTCGGCGAAGAACGGCGCCATCTCCGCCTGCCAGCGTTCGTTGACGTCGGCCTGCGCCATCCGCTGCAGTGCCGCCTCGTAGTCGTCGGTCTCCAGATAGCCGACGAGCAGCCCGTCGTCGGCCAGGAAGATGGTGTAGTTGGCCCAGCCGGCGCTCCGCAGCGCCGCGGTCATCTCGGGCCAGACCCGGCGGTGGGCCGCCCGGTACTCCTCCAGCCGGTCCGGCCGGACCCGGGCGAGGAAGCAGACGCGCTCCACTGCACCTCCTGAGGCATTGTCGTCCATGGCCGGATGGGGGCCAGGGCCAGGGTCCGCCGTTCTGGCTGGCCGGCGGCCCGCCGGGCGGGATCGCCGCCCGGCGGTCAGTCCGCCTCCGGGTCAGAAGTTGAACTGGTTGATGTTGGCCTTGGTGAACACGAACGGCGGGCCCAGCAGGATGGTCTTGTCCGCGCCGACCGTGAACTTGCCGAGCTTGCCAGCGGTGAAGGACTGGCCGGACGCGCCGGTGATCTTCTTGGACGCGTAATTCACCGCCGCGTAGCCGGCCAGGTAGCCGAGGTCGGCGGGGTTCCAGAGCTCGAAGGACTGGATGGTGCCGTCGGCCACGTACTTCTTGAGCGAGTCGGGGGTGCCCAGGCCGGTGAGCGCGATCTTGCCCTTGTACTTGGGCGTGTCGAGGACCTGGGCCGCGGCCAGGATGCCCACCGTGGTCGGCGAGATGATGCCCTTGAGGTTGGGGTGGGACTGGAGCAGCCCCTGGGTGACCTGGGTCGCGGTGGTGGGGTCATCGTTGCCGTAGACGATGCTGACCAGGTGCATCTTCGGGAACTTCTTCAGCTCCTGCTTCATGTACCCGATCCAGGCGTTCTGGTTGGTCGCCGATGCGGCCGCGGAGACGATCGCGATGTCCCCGGTGTTGTTCATCTGCTTGGCGAGCAGGTCCACCTCGCTGGTCCCGATCTGGGCGGTCGAGGCCTGGTTCACGAACAGGTTCCGGCAGGCGGGCGCGTCGGAGTCGTAGGTAACGACGGTGATGCCCTTGGCCATGGCGCCGTTCAGGGTCGGGCAGAGCGCCGATGGGTCGGTGGCCGACACGATGAGAGCGTTCGCCCCCTTGCTGATCGCCGCCTGGATGGCCGGGATCTGCGAGGCGGGCGTGGCCTGGGTGCCGCTGGTTTCGGAGCCGGTGGCGCCGAGGGCACTCAGCGCGGCGAGCGCCCCGCCGGTCTTCACGCTGTCGGCGGTGGTGAAGTAGGGGTTGCCGAGGTTCTTGGGGATGACGAAGACCTTCAGGCCCTTCTTCAGCCCGCCAGATGCCGAGGCCGGGGACGACGAGCTGCTGGACGAGCTGCCCGACGAGCTGCACGCGGCGAGCACGGAGGCCGCCACCAGGAGTACCGCGGGAGCCCACAGCGCCCGCTTCAGGGACCGTCTCATACTGAATCCTTTCAATCCGAACGGACGGACACTACCGGAATGGGTCAGCCGGAATTCCGCGGACCCAGCGGGGGAATGCGCCGGGCCTGGTGTGGTGGCCGACGCGCGAGCGTCATTCATGACCTGCCCCTATCGCGGAAGGCGTGCGGTGCCCCCGGGCCCGGAGCCACTCGCGCGACCGGGCCACGACGGATCCGGCGGTGGGCACGAAGACGCTGATGAGCAGGAGCCCGCCGGTGACGATCCCGGTGGCTTCCTGGTTGAAGTTGGTCAGCAGCAGGGCGTCCTGCAGGCCGGCGAACGCGAGAACCGCGAGCACCACGCCGATGATCGAGCCCTTGCCGCCGAAGATGGACACCCCGGCCAGCAGCACGATGGCGACCACGGTCAGCTCCATGCCGATGCCGTTGTTCTGCACGGCGGTGGAGAGCCGGAAGGTCCACAGCACCCCGGCCAGCGCGCACACCACGCCGGAGACGACGAACAGCAGGAGCTTGATCCGCTTGACCCGGATCCCGGCGTAGAGCGCCGCCTCCGGGCTCGCGCCCATGGCGTAGATGGACCGGCCGGTGGCGGTGAAGTGCAGCACCACACCGAAGACCACCGCCAGCACGGCGAAGATCGCCACGTTCCAGGGCAGGTTGGAGTTCGCCACGCCGAGGACGCCGATGGTGCTGTAGGGCGCGGGGAAGTTGGAGATCGTGCTCGAGCCGAGAATGATGAGCGCGATGCCGCGGTAGAGCGCGAGCGTGCCGATGGTGACCGCCAGCGAGGGCAGCCCGACGCGGGTGACCATCAGCCCGTTGAACAGGCCCGCGGCCACCCCGAGCAGGGCGACCATGACGAAGATGAGCAGCATCGGCCAGTGCCTGGCCCACAGGGCGCCGAGCAGCGCGCTGGACATGCCCAGGATGGAGGCGACCGACAGATCGATCTCCCCGCTGATGATGATGAGCGTCATCGGCAGCGCCATGATCGCCACCTCGCCCGAGGTCACGCCCAGGTTGAACAGGTTCGAGGCGGTCAGGAAATCGGGCGAGACGGCGATGCCGAACACGAAGATGGCCACGACGACCAGGGCCAGGCCGGTCTCCCACCGCACGGCACCTTGCATCGCCGTCCGCAGCGCCCCGCCGCGTGAATGCTCCGGCTCCGGCGGCCGGGTGATCAGGCTAGGTTCCGACACCGGCACTCCTTCGTCTCAGCGCGGCCGTGAGCCTCAGCGAGATGATCCGGTCGAGCGTGATGGCGGCCAGCAGCAGGGCCCCGGCGATCGCCTGGTCCCAGAACGGTGAGATGCCCAGCACGTAGAGCGCCGAGTTGATGGTCTGCAGCAGCAGCGCCCCGATGGCCGCCCCGACCGCGCTCCCGCTCCCCCCGAAGATCGCCACCCCGCCGACCACGACCGAGGCGATCACCGTCAGCTCATAGCCGGTGCCCGCGTTGGAGTCGACCGTCTGGTACTGGGCCGCCCACAGCACCCCGGCCACCCCGGCGATCGCCCCGCTCACGGCGAAGGCGGTGAAGACCCGCCTGCCCACCGCGATGCCGGCCAGCCGCGCCGCCTCCGGGTTGGAGCCGATCGCGTACAGCTCGCGCCCGGACCGGTAGGACCGCAGGTAGTACGCGCCCACGCCGATCACCGCCGCGATCACGATGGCGAGGTAGGGGACCCCGTAGACGCCTGCCCGCGGGATCTGGATGAAGGCGTTGGGCAGCGTCTGGGCGACGACCTCGTTGCCGCCCACGATGAGGATGTCGAGGCCGCGCACGATGTACAGGGTGGCCAGCGTGACCACCAGGCTCGGTACCCGGCCGATCGCGACCATGAGCCCGTTGGCGACGCCGACCGCCAGCCCGATGCCCAGGCCTACCAGGAAGACCACGACGATCGGTAGGCCGTGGATCTTGCCGAACAGGTTGGCCGAGACGTAGGCCGACAGCCCCACCACCGAACCGATCGACAGGTCCACGTTCCGGCTGACGATCACCATCGTCTCGCCGAGCGCCAGCAGGGCGAAGATGGTGGTGTTGGCCAGAATGAACTGCGCTTCCTGCTGGCTGGCGAACCGGGGCTCGATGCTCACGGTGATCGCGACGAACACGATCAGGACGACGATGATGCCGGATTCCCTGACCCGGAAGACCCGCTCGGTCAGGCGGCGCGAGCTGATGCGCGGCGGCTTGCCCGCGGTCTCCTGCCGGGTGTCGACCGTGGCGCTCATGGCGTGCGCTCCAGCTGGCCGGTCGCCGCGGACATGATCTTCTCCTCCGAGGCGTCGGCATGGGAGTACTCGGCGGTCAGCCGCCCCTCGCGCATCACCAGGATCCGGTCCCCGACGGAGAGCACCTCCGGCAGTTCCGAGGAGATCATCAAGATGGCGACGCCCTCCCCGGCCAGCCGCACCAGCAGCTCGTGCACGTCGGCCTTGGTGGCGATGTCGATGCCGCGGGTCGGCTCGTCCACGATGAGCAGTGCCGGGCCGCGGCCGAGCCATTTGGCCAGGACGACCTTCTGCTGGTTGCCGCCCGACAGCATGGACACCGGGTCGGTCAGCCTGCCGTACTTCAGCCGCAGCCGCTGGGCCCAGTCGGTGGCGAACGCCCGTTCGGCCGCGGACCGGATCAGGCCGCCCTTCCGCAGCCGGGCCAGCGAGGCGAGCGCCACGTTCTGCTGGACCGACATGTCCATGACCAGGCCCTGCTGGCGCCGGTCCTCCGGCACGTAGCCGATCCCGGCGGCCATCGCGGCCGTGGGCGACGCCTTGCGCAGCCCCTTACCGCGCACCGTGACCTTTCCGGCGTCGTAGCGGTCGATCCCGAAGATGGCCCGCGCCACCTCGCTGCGGCCCGAGCCGACCAGGCCTGCCAGCGCGACGATCTCCCCCGCCCGCACCTGCAGCGAGATGTCGGTGAACACCCCCTCCCGGGTCAGGCGCTCTACCCGCAGCACCTCGTCCCCCGGCTGGCTGCGCTGGCCGGCCGTGCGCTGCGGCATGTCGCGGCCCACCATGGCGCGCACCAGGTCGTCGGCGGTCAGGCCAGCCAGCTCGCTGGCCAGCACCGTGCTGCCGTCGCGCATCACGGTGACGCGCTGGCAGATCTCGAAGACCTCCTCGAGCCGGTGCGAGATGAACAGCACCGCGGCGCCGGCCGCCCGCAGCGTGCGGACCACGTCGAAGAGCCGGGCGACCTCGGCCGCGGACAGCGCGGCGGTCGGCTCGTCCATCACGATGACCTGGGCCTCACGCGTG
Organism: uncultured Actinomycetes bacterium; assembly: GCA_963835425.1. GTDB lineage: Bacteria > Actinomycetota > Actinomycetes > Streptosporangiales > Streptosporangiaceae > UBA9676. The sequence continues at coordinate 330,785 of CAWIGE010000001.1, forward strand.
AGCGCCTTGGCGATCTCCACGATCTGCTGGTCGGCGATGGACAGCCCACGGGAGATCCGGCCCGGGTCGAGCTGCACGCCCAGCCGCTCGAACAGGGCGGCGGACTCGGTCCGCATGCAGCCGGCGGTCGATGCGGCGGCCGGCCAGCAGTGGCTGGCGCCCCATGAAGATGTTCTCGGCCACCGTGAGGTCGGGGAACAGGGTCGGTTCCTGATAGATGACGGCGATGCCAGCCGCCTGGGCGGCGGCCAGGGCCGTTGAGGACGGCGGACTGGCCCTCGATGAGCAGCTCGCCCTCATCCGGCTGGTGCACCCCGGCCAGTATCTTCACCACAGTCGACTTGCCGGCCCCGTTCTCGCCCACCAGGGCGTGCGCCTCACCGCCGTAGAGGTCGATCGAGGCGTCCACGACCGCGCGGACCGCGCCGAATGCCTTCGCGGCATGCGCCAGGGAGAGCAAGGGCTGGCCCAGGGCCGACGGGCCAGGTGCGCCGGGCGGGCCCGGGCTGGCTGGGGTCGGCGGGTTGGGCGCGGCGGCAGCGGCGGCGGGCTGCTCACGGTCCGGCGAGCCAGGCGCGGCGGCAGCGGCGGCGGGCTGCTCACGGTCCGGCGAGCCAGGCATGACGGCGGAGGCGCCCGGGCCAGGAGGGGTCCCTTCCGGGCCGCCGGCGGTCGCGCGCGGGGCGCCGGCCACGGGACCGGCCGGATCCGGCTGGCCGGTCCCGGCGGTGGCGTCGCCGTCAGCGCCCACGGCCCGCTCCTCTCGGCTTGCCAACCGATTTACTGACCCGTTCCTGTCGTCCCTGACGTCTCGTCGCCCCGGCCGCCCCGGCGCCGTCCAGCCGGTGCCCGGTGTAACGTTTCAAATATGTGAAGAAGTGTCAGGCCAGGTGCGGTAGGTGTCAATAAGCCGTGGGCGCCGTGGTTGAATCGTTACATTACCTCCCGGTAACGGCCCTGGCGTCGCCTGACCGCGCTGGACACGCGCCGGGCGGGAGCGCGCGCACGCCCGGTGCGGCTCGCGTTCCCCGCCCCGGCTGCGGCCCTCCCGGCGCCGGGGCTGAGCCGTTTGACACGTTCTAATGGATCACCGCACACTTGCGGCACAGGAGGGGCAGGGACACCGTGGCCAACGCGCCGGTCAGCATCAGGGACGTCGCCGCATATGCGGGCGTTTCTGTGGGCACTGTCTCGAACGTGCTCAACCGGCCGGACGTGGTAGCCGAGCCCACCCGCAGCCGGGTGCAGGCGGCCATCAAGCAGCTGGGCTTCATCAGGAACGAGTCGGCGCGCCAGCTGCGGGCCGGGCGGAGCCGGACCATAGGGCTGGTCGTGCTCGACGTGGCGAACCCGTTCTTCACCGACGTGGCGCGCGGGGTCGAGGACGAGGCCAGCGAGTCGGGCCTGGCCGTCATCCTGTGCAACAGCGACGATCAGCAGGCCAAGGAAACGCACTACCTGGAGCTGCTGGAGGAGCACCGGGTGCAGGGGATCCTGATCACACCGGTGCCCGGCGCCCATGACCGGCTCGCGCTGCTGCAGCGGCGGGGCACCCCGGTGGTGCTCGTGGACAGCAGATCGCCGACCCACGGCCAGTGCTCGGTGGCGGTCGACGACGTGCTCGGCGGCGACCTCGCCGTGACCCATCTGCTGGAGCAGCGGCACGAGCGGGTCGCCTTCGTCGGTGGGCCGATGAGCTTCCGGCAGGTGGCCGACCGCCACGAGGGAGCCGTCCGGGCCCTGCGGCGGGCCGGGCTGCGAGCCGACCAGCTTCAGGTGATCGAGACGACGGCGCTCAACGTGCCGGCCGGGAAGCTGGCCGGGAGGGCCATCGCGGAAACGCCGGCCGCGCTCCGGCCGAGCGCCGTCTTCTGCGCGAACGACCTGCTGGCGCTGGGCGTCCTGCAGGAGATGACTGCGCACCGGATCCGGGTTCCCGACGGCGTCTCCATCGTCGGCTACGACGACATCGACTTCGCCGCCGCGGCGGCGGTGCCGCTTTCCTCGGTGCGCCAGCCACGGCACCAGCTCGGCCGGACCGCGGCCCAGCTCTTGCTGGAGGAGGCACTCGGGGGGGCGTCCCACCAGCACCGGCAGGTCGTCTTCGAGCCGGAGCTGGTGATCCGCCAGTCGAGCCTGGCCCGGCGGCAGGACCGGCCGCGCAAGGCGCCGTCCGCCAAGCCCCCGGCGGCTACCACCCCGGCGGACCCGGCTTCGACGGCGCCGACGGCAACGGACCCAGCGGCGGCGGCGCCAGCAGCGAAGCCGCCACCGGCCGCCGTCACCGAAGCCGCGGGGTGAGGCATGCGGGTCGCCCTGTTTGTGACCTGCCTTGCAGACACCCTGTTCCCCGACGCTGGGAAGGCGACGGTCCGGCTGCTGGAGCGGCTTGGCCAGCAGGTGGAGTTCCCGCAGGCCCAGACGTGCTGCGGGCAGATGCACGTGAACACGGGTTACCTGCGGGATGCGCTGCCGCTGGTCCGCCGGTATGCGGAGGTGTTCGGCGGCTACGAGGCGATCGTGGTGCCCTCCGGCTCGTGCACCGGCTCGGTCCGCCACCAGCACGCGATGGTGGCCAGGCGCTACGGCGACGAAGACCTCGCGCGCCGCGCGGAGGCCGTGGCCAGCAGGACCTACGAGCTGTCGGAGTTCCTGACCGACGTGCTGGGGCTGGAGGACGTCGGGGCCTACTACCCCCACCGGGTCACCTACCACCCGACCTGCCACTCGCTGCGGCTGCTGCGCGTGGGCGACCGCCCGCTCCGGCTGCTGCGCCACGTCGCCGGGCTGGACCTGGTCGAGCTGCCCGACGCCGAGGTGTGCTGCGGTTTCGGCGGCACGTTCGCGGTCAAGAACGCGGATGTGTCCACGGCCATGCTCGCCGACAAGATGCGCTCGGTGCTCGCCACCCGCGCCGAGGTCTGCACCGCGGGCGACAGTTCCTGCCTGATGCACATCGGCGGCGGGCTGTCCCGGCTCAACGCGGGCACCCGGACCGTCCACCTGGCCGAGATCCTCGCCTCCACCCGGGACGGCAGATGAGACACCTTCTGTCCGCCAGCGAAGTGCTGGCTGGTGCGCCTCCGGCACGACGCATCGCGAGGGAGGCAGGGCCATGAGCACGTTCCTGGGCATCCCGACCGCGCCCCGCGGCGTGGGCCACCTGCGCGGCGACGAGCCGTTCCCGGTGGCGGCCCGCAAGGCGCTGGCCAACACCCAGCTCCGCCGCAACCTCGGCAAGGCCACCGCTACCATCCGGGCCAAACGCGCGGCCGTGGTGGGCGAGCTGCCGGACTGGGAGGAGCTGCGCGAGGCCGGGCGGGCGATCAAGGCGCACACGATGCGCCACCTCGGCCACTACCTGACCGAGCTGGAGAGCCAGGTCACCGCCCACGGCGGCACGGTGCACTGGGCCCGGGACGCCATCGAGGCCAACCGGATCGTGACCGACCTCGTCCGCGCCACCGGTGCGGCCGAGGTGGTCAAGGTCAAGTCGATCGTGACCGACGAGATCGGGCTCAACGACGCCCTCGCCCAGTCAGGCATCCACGCCTACGAGACAGATCTCGCGGAACTTATCGTTCAGCTCGGAAAAGACCGGCCGTCGCACATCCTGGTGCCCGCGATCCACCGCAACCGGGCGGAGATCCGCGACATCTTCCTGCGCGAGATGGACGGCGTCAACCCGGGCCTGACCGACACCCCGGCCGCGCTCACCGAGGCGGCCCGGCTGCACCTGCGGCGGGCGTTCCTGTCCGCGCGGGTCGGCATCAGCGGCGCGAACTTCGCCGTCGCGGAAACGGGGACGCTGGTCGTGCTGGAGTCGGAGGGGAACGGCCGGATGTGCCTGACCCTGCCGGACACGCTGATCACCGTGATGGGGATCGAGAAGGTCGTGCCGGCCTGGCGCGACCTGGACGTGTTCATGCAGCTGCTGCCCCGGTCGTTGACCGGGGAGCGGATGAACCCGTACACCTCGATGTGGACCGGGGTGACGCCGGGCGACGGGCCGCAGGAGTTCCACCTGGTCCTGCTCGACAACGGCCGGACCGCCGCGCTGGCCGACGAGACCGGCCGGCAGGCGCTGCACTGCATCCGCTGCTCGGCCTGCCTGAACGTGTGCCCGGTCTACGAGCGCACCGGCGGCCACGCCTACGGCTCGGTGTACCCGGGGCCGATCGGCGCGGTGCTGTCGCCGCAGCTGACCGGGGTGGAGGACAACGCGTCCCTGCCGTACGCGTCGACGCTCTGCGGCGCCTGCTACGACGCCTGCCCGGTGAAGATCGACATTCCCTCGCTCCTGGTCCACCTGCGCGCCCGTCACGTCGAGGAGGCGGCCCGGGCGCACCGGGTGCCCAGCCCGGAGGCGGTCACCATGGCCGCCGCCTCCTGGGTGATGGCCAGCCCGTCCCGCTGGGCCGCGGCGCAGGGCGCGAGCCGCCTCGGCCGCGTGATCGGGCGGGGCGGCCGCATCCGCCGGCTCCCGTGGCCGCTGTCGGCCTGGACCGCCGCGCGGGACGCGCCGGAACCGCCGCGCCAGACCTTCCGCGAGTGGTGGCGGAAGGAACACGGGGACCGGCCGTGACCGGCCCGGCCGCCCGCGACGAGGTCCTGGCCCGGATCCGCACCGCACTGGGCGGCACCGCATCGGGGGGCACCGCATCGGGGAACATCGCCCCGGCCAGTGCGGCTCCGGCCGCGGACGCGGTGCCGCGAGGCTACCGGACCCAGGGCGAACCCGACGTCACCGTGCTGCTCGATCTGCTGGCCGAGCGGCTGCGCGACTACGGCTGCACGGTCCGGCTCACCACGCCCGGCCAGCTCATGACCGAGATCGGCGAAGCGCTGGGCCAGCGCGGCGCCCGCCGGATCGTCATGCCTTCCGGCCTCGGCCTGACCGGCCTGCCGGCCGGTACCGAGAGCGTCGCCGACGACGGCCTCTCCCCCGCGGCGCTCGACGCCGTGGACGGGGTCATCACCGGCGCCGCCGTCGCGATCGCCGAGACCGGCACCATCGTCCTCGACGGATCGCCGGACCAGGGACGGCGCGCCCTGTCCCTGGTCCCCGACTACCACTTGTGCCTGGTGCGGGCCGACCAGGTCGTCGCCCTGGTCCCCGAGGCCCTGGCCCGGCTGGACCCGCGGCCGCCCGCTCACCTGGATCAGCGGCCCGTCCGCCACCAGCGACATCGAGCTGGACCGGGTCCAGGGAGTGCACGGCCCCCGCACCCTCGAGGTGATCCTCGTGGCCTCCGGGCCCCACCAGTGACTGGTTCCGGGCTATCCTCAGCCGCTTGCGGTGCGGAGCTTGTGGATAGCCATCAGCAGTTCGGTTCAACGCCAACTGCAATTCGTCAGGCCAGAGGGAACGCTCTTAGTTCGGCGGGTGTTCGGCCACGTAGGCGCCCCGGCCTGTGACGACCTCGACTAGGCCCTCATCGGCAAGGACGCGGACGGCCTTGCGTGCGGTGAGCCGGGCCACGCCGTGTTCTTGCATCAGCCGTGTCTCTGACGGGATCTGCCGTCCAGGCGGGTAGTCGCCGCGCTTGATCGCTTCGCGCAAGATCGCGGCGATCTGCAGGTAGACCGGCGTTTTGCCTTCATGATCAACCGTCACGTGATCAAGGTAGCTGACCAGTGCGGACACCAGATTGGTGTATCGGACTGTAGCCCGGTATATCGGGATAGCGTACGGTGAGTGCTGACAACAAGGGAGCGGCCCCGGACGGTGCGTGAACACCGCTACCCGGGGCCTGACCGGAAACGAGGTTCCGGCTATGGAAAACCCTACCGACGCGGCGGTCGCTGAGCTGGAGCGCGATTGGCCGCACTGGCAGATCTGGACCGTCCTGCGCGCGGCCGGCGGCACACTCTGGTGCGCGCGGCGCTGGGGCGGCACCGGCCCGGTCCTGAACGCTCACAGCGCCAGTGAGCTGGCGGAGTCGCTGGAAGCTGAGGTGTCCCGGTGAGCGAGGATCAGCCGGTGCTGACCTTGCGGCGGTTACAGGCCGAGTTCCCGCAGCTGACGATCACGGCCGAGTTCTGCGGCCCGACCCGGGTGTGGGTGGCGCGCGGCGGAGACGGCTACGGCCCCTGGCTGGTGCTGTCGAGCGACCTGGACTGGTTCCGGTCGGCACTTCGCCGGCCGTCTACGGCCTAGATCTGGGCGGCACGGCGGCTGCCTGCGTTCAGCGGGCTTACTCGCCGTCCTTGATGTGCCGGATGAACTCGTCGATCGCCGGGAAGGCCAGGTCTGGCCGGTCCCGGAAGATCTCGTGGCGCGCGTTGGGCAGTCGCACAAGGCGGGTGGTGCCGGCCGGGAGCTGGCTGGCCATGTCTTCGACCACGGGTAGCGGGCAGATCGGGTCGTCTTCGCCCGCGAGGACCAGCACAGGGCAGGTAATCGCGCCGAGCACGCTCCAGGGGTCGAAACGCGGTGCCTCGTGGCGGAAGTAGTGCATGTTGACGTCCATGGTCTTGATGGATCTGGCGCGCCCCTGCCGGGACTCTTCGGAGTAGCCGGGCTTGCTGCTATTGAGCGGGTGGCAGACGCGGTCGAACTCGGCGGCGGTCTCCTCGGTCAGCTCGGCGAAGTCGCGTTCGGCGACGGCGGCGGCCTGGTCGCCGTCCAGGCGGCGGTACATCTCGACGCTGCCCCGGTGGTCCAGGCGGCCGCCGGTGGTGTTGGCCAAGATGATGCCGCCCGGATGGCCGGGGAACAGCCCGGCATAGGTCAGGGCGACAAACCCGCCGAAGCTGCTGCCGAGCACCACGGGGCTGGCCAGCCCGAGCGCGTCGCACAGCCGCCGCAGATCATCAGCCCAGGTCCGCAGGTTCCAGAAGTCGGCGGTGCTGTGATCGCTGCGGCCGTGGCCGCGCTGGTCGTAGTAGACCACCTGGACCCGCTCGGTGAGCGGTGCCAGCCTCGGCTTCATGTTGATGTGGTCCAGGCCGGGACCGCCGTGAACGGCCACCACGACCGGCCGCTCCACCGTCGTGTCACCCCGGGGAAGGACCGACGGCCCGGATACGTCGAACCACAGGCCCACGTCGCCAAGATCGATCCGCATACGGGCCTCCCTCACCAGGACGGCTGTGAAGAACTGCAACCTAAAAGATTGTCCCGCCCGCGCGGCGTCCGGCACGTGCCCCGCGTAGCGGGCCCCTGGGTGGGCTTGGAGAGGTAAGGAAAGGGATGCGGGGGAAACCCCGCTAACGGGCCTTAGTGGCGTCGGTCGTTGCCGTTGGCGGTGACGGCGACCGGCGCGGACCGGAGGTGGGTGGGCGGGAGGGTTCAGCGTCTCTATCATGATCGTCGTGGCTGGGCCGTGAGTCTGGTCGCCGCCGATCGTGCCCGTGGCGTTTAAGCTGGTGGCATGAGTGAGCCTGCGCCTGAGCTGGACGCAGAGGACGCGCTGCGCGGCGTCGTTAACCAGCTCATTGTCAATGGCGAGCGCGTGCCGGTGATCATCCCTGGATCTGTCATCGAGGCGCTGCGCGTTCTCGGCGTGCTTCTTACCAATGCGCAGGCGGGCGGCGGCCTGCCCCCGCTGCTGCTTCAGGCGATGCCATGGGCTGGGTCGCTCCCTGAGGATGACCTGTCCAGGCTCGCCTCGGATTTGGCGGAGGCTGCTGCTAGCGGTGAGCATGCGCCCGAGCGGCTGGCGGCTCTTCTGCGGGAGTGGCGGGAAACGGCAGAGATTCTGGGGAACCTGGGGCCGTGGCCGAGCTTGCGGAATCTGCTGATGCCCTCGTGCGCGGTGATGTGGTCCGCGGCCGGGACGCAGTGCGTGCGCTCCGCCCGCGACAGTGAGCGGCCCAGAAGAGCCTGGGCGCTACGAGATAGTGATCCCTGGACCGGTGAGCCGGGCCATCAGCGAGGAGCTTCCCCAAGGTGTCGCGTGGGCGGTCATCGAGTTCGTTAACGGCCCTCTGCTGGAGAACCCATATCGGGTGGGCACTGAGCTTCGCGGGCACCTGAAGGGCATTCATTCAGCACACTTGGCGACCTTTCGCATCCAGTACGTGATCAACGAGGAAGACGGCACCGTTACCCTCCGGCGAGTGAAGCCCAGAAGCGACATCTACAAGCTTCCTTGAGCGGGTCACCACAGTTTCAGCCATGTCTAACGGCGGCGTGCATCGAATGCCAGCATTCGGCGCGGCGCCGAGGGTAGTTGCCCCAAGATGTGGTATCGCCATCGCGGCGGGTGGGCCCGCCGGGCTGGCCGGGCTGCTTCCTCCTGACCGGGCCGCGTGGGCACTGCCCGTGCTCACCCACGCGGGCTTAGCCATCGGGTCCTTGTCGCTGGCCTCGGTGAGGCCGTGTGAGCGGTGGGCTTGTCACAGGTTGGCGGTGGCGGCTCGGTCGAGGTGAGCCAGGGCGCGTGCGAAGCCGTCGGCGTGGGCGTCGAAGTCGAGCCGGACGGGGATCTGGGTAAGGCCATCGGTTGCCGGCGCCGCGCCTTCATCGAGTGGGCCCCCGCCAGCGGCGGGCTGATGATCGAGGATGACTACGATGGCGAGTTCCGCTACGACCGCCAGCCGTCGGCGCCATGCAGGCGCTGGCGCCCGACCACGTCGTGTACGCGGGCACGGCGAGCAAGAGCCTCGCGCCGGGGCTGCGCCTGGGCTGGCTGGCCGTGCCCGCGCCGCTGCTGGATGAGGTGTTGGCCGCCAAGGAGGCGGCGAGCGGGCCATCGAGGGGCTCGCCAGCTACCACACGGGCGGCGCCAGCCACGGCCCGGCGCTCGTCATCGGCTACGGGCGGCAGGCCGAGCACGCCTTCACGACCGCGCTGGCGCGGCTGGGCGCCGTGCTGGCGCAGGCAGCAGGAGCGCCGGCACCAGAGCCGCCGCGGTGAGCGCGAGCGCCTGGCTCACCATAGATATCTAATAATTTGAAGTCAAACCCTTAGGGTTCTTGCTATCCTTGGCGCGTGCCCAGGCCCAACCACACGCCGATCGGCCTCAGCCTGGCCCGTACCGCCAGGTCGGTGAGCCGTGCGTTCGACGACGAGCTGGCCCAGGCCGGCGGGTCGGTGCCGCGCTGGCTCGTGCTCATCTCGCTCAAGAGTCAGCCGGTGCGCAACCAGCGGGAACTGGCCGAGGCGGTGGGAATCCGCGAGGCCACGCTGACCCACCACCTGAACTCGATGGACGAGGAGGGCCTGATCACCCGCAGGCGGGACCCCGCCAACCGGCGGGTCCATCTGGTGGAACTGACCGAGGCCGGCGAGGCGGCCTTCCAGCGGATGCGCGGAGCGGCCACGTCCTTCGACCAGCGGCTGCGGTCCGGCCTGTCCGGCGACGAGGTGTCGCAGCTGGAGACGCTGCTCGGCCGCCTCGCGGCCAACGTGACCTGAGCGGCCCGGGTCTTCCGGCCGCGCCCGGCCCGGCCGTCAGGCCCTGACCGCAGCTCCCATCGCCGTCCCGCGCAGCCGGGCCACCGTGGCCCGCAGCTCTTCCACCTCGCGGGTGAGTTCCGCGACGCGGCGGCTGCCCTCGCCCGCATCACGCGCCTCGGCGATCTCGCGGATCCGGCGGATCTCGTGATAGAGCGAGCCGAGACCACGCTCGCCCGCCCCGGGATGGGCGGCGGCGGCGCTGGGCGCTCCGCCATCCGGCACCGCCGCCCCACAGTGCGGGCAGCGGGCTGTTTCGCTCACATCCGTGAGCGTTACGCATGGCAGCGGCGGCGGGCAATGACGCCGGCCCCAAATCCGGCCGCCCGGTTCTGCGGCGGGGCACAAGACGCTGCGAGGGGGCAGGTGACCCGGGCGGAGCGCCCAGCGGCGATTTGTGGCCAGCCACAGCGCGCTGACCAGCAACATTGTGCCGACAGTAGGAGCGCCGGGCTCCCCCGTGCTCCCACACTGGAACTGGCCGGCCAGCCCGCACGGGGATGAGCACCTGCCGGCCGGGCACCGGAAACACCAGTCCCGAGGCCTGTTTGGAGGCGGTGTGGGAACTGGCTCCAGGGCGGCTTCGCCCCGGCCCGCCATGCCCCCCCGTGGCCGATCCTGGCCGCCGCCGGTGCGGCCCCGGCTGCCCGCGTGGCTGCTCTACCGCATCCAGCCGCTGCTGGCGCCCAACGCCTTCTACCGCCGGCTCGCGGGGTGGCTGGAGCGCTCGACCGGCGCGGTACCGGGCCTTCACCGCCGCCGAGAAGACGGTCAAGAGCGGGGCGTTCGGCTGCCGGATGTGCGGCCAGTGCACGCTGCCGGTCACCGGGTATGCCTGCCCGATGACCTGCCCCAAGCAGTTGCGCAACGGCCCCTGCGGCGGGGTCGGCCGCGACGGCTCCTGCGAGGTCTACCCGGACCTGCGCTGCGTGTGGCTGGTGGCCTTCGAGCGGGCCGAGGCGGGCGGGCAGGCCGCCGACCTGCACCTGCTGCAGCGCCCCGTCGACCACCGGGCCTGGGGGCAGAGCTCGTGGGTCAACTACTGGCAGGGGCGCGACGACGATCTGTGGACGCCGACGGCGGCGCCGGCCCCGTCCCGGCCCCCGGCGGCGGCACCCGGCCGGCACCAGCCCTCGGCGGACAGGAGCGCCGATGACGTCGCCGCCATCCTCGCTGCGCAGCAGCCTCGAATCCACGCGAACCACGGTGACCGCCGAGGTCGGCCCGCCGCGCGGGGCCGACCCGGAGGCGGTCCGCCGCAAGGTGGAGCCGCTGCGGGGCTGGGTGGACGCGGTCAACATCACCGACAGCCAGGGCGCGCACGCGCGGCTGTCCAACTGGGCGGGCAGCCTCCTCGCCCTGGCCGCGGGCGTCGAGCCGGTCATGCAGGTCACCTGCCGCGACCGCAACCGCATCGCGCTCCAGTCCGACCTGCTGTCCGCCGCCGCCCTCGGCATCCCGAACGTGCTCCTGATGACCGGCGACCACCCGCGGTTCGGCGACCACCCGGACGCCAAGCCCGTGTTCGACCTGGACAGCGTCCAGCTCGTGTGGACCGCCCGCACCATGCGCGACGAGGGGCGGCTGCTGTCCGGGCGCACGCTGGACCCGCCGCCGCGCTGGCTGATCGGGGCGGTCGAGAACCCGTTCGCCCCGCCGGCCGGATTCCGCGCGGCCAGGCTCGGCAAGAAGGTGGCCGCGGGCGCGGAGTTCGCGCAGACGCAGTTCGTTTTCGACGTCCCCGCGTTCGCGCGCTGGATGGCCGACGTCCGCGACCTGGGGCTGGACGGGCGCTGCAAGATCCTCGCCGGGGTCGGGCCGGTCCGCTCGCTGCGGGCGCTGGAGTACATGCGCGGCAGCGTCCCGGGCCTGTGGATCCCGGACGAGGTCGGCCGACGGCTGCGCGGCGTCCCGGCCGACCGGGTGGCCGATGAGGGGCTGACGATGTGCGCAGAGATCATCCAGCAGGTCCTCGAGATACCGGGGGTCAGCGGCGTCCACGTCATGGCGCCGGGTTCTTCCACGCGGCATCCCGGAGATTCTCGCCCGCGCCGGGCTGGCCCGTCCCGTCGGCGCGGGAGCCGGGGGCGGCCATGCACATTGACGTCCGCCCGGTAGCGAAGCTGCGCGGCCCCGGTGCGGTGGACATCGCCGGCGGCGCTCGCGCCCGTCTTCGGCGCGCTGAGCGCCAGCCCGGTGGACCTGGCCCGGCTCCGGGTGGTCTGCGACTGGATCCAGTACCGCAGCAACTTCGCCGAGCCGGTCGCCTGCCGCGCCGTGCTGGCTGAACCCGCGCCGGCCGGGCGCCCGGGCGAACACGGCCAGCCTGCCGGCCCGTCACGGGCCGGCAGGACGGCCTGGAGATCGCCATCGACCTGCGCCGCTGCGCCGAGGCCGACCTGGCGACGCGCCTCAAGGAGGCGCTGGCCGTCCCGGCGGGCGCCGCCCATCCCGGGTGGGTCGTGCTGGAGCCCTGGGTGCCCGCCAGCGAAAGCTGCATCTGGCGGTTCAACGCGCTCTACTGGCAGGCGCTGTCACTGTGGGAGCGGCCACCGGCCGGGAGTACGAGCAGGCGCTGCCGGGCGGCCAGAGCGACGCCCGCAACACCGCGGCCGCCGCGGAGATGATCGGTGAGCTGTTCGCGGTGTGGGACGGGCTGGACGCCCGCCATGCGCTGCCGCGAGGAGCTGTACATCGTCGAGCTCGGGGTCGGCAACGGCAGCCAGGCCCGCACCTGGCTGGACACCTTCGCCGACCTTGACCGCGGGCACGGCCGCGAGTACTACCGGCGGCTCCATTACCTGATGGGCGACTACTCGGCGCACGTGCTGGACCGGGCCCGGCAGGCGGTGGCCCACCACGGCGACCGCGTCAACGGCCTCGTGCTCGACGCCACCCAGCCCCCTGCTCACGCTCGGGTTCCTGCGCGGCAAGGCGTTCTGCGTCTACATCTCCAACGTCTACGACAACCTGCCGACCGACGAGCTGGCGAGCATCGGCGGCCGCCCCTACCTGGTCGAGGTGCGCGCCTACCTCGCGACGAGGACGCGGGCCGGATCGCGGCCCGCCACGGCGTCGACCACGGCGCGCTGGCCGGCGCTGACCGAGCGGCTGCTCCGGCTGGGGCCTGACGCTGCTGGCCGAGGCCGCGCCGGAGACCTTCGCCGACGCCGGCCGAGGTGGTGGCGCTTCTGGCGTGACGTCTGGGCGGCGCTGCGGCTGCAGGAGCGCTACGTCCCGCTGGAGGGGCTCGACGCCTACCAGGTCTCGCCCTCGCTGACCGGGGAGATCCTGCGGCCGCTGCTGGGCAGCAGCGGCGACATCCGGATGCACGCCAGCAACGGGGCCTTGGCCAGCTTCGAGGGCACCCTGCCGCTGCTGCACCCGTTCGGCCGGCTGCTGTGCCACGACCTGTTCCTCACCGAGCCGGACCAGTACCACGCCGGGTTCTACGGGCCGGGCAAGTACGACGGCTCGGTGGTGAACTGGGTCAACGGCCCGCTGCTCCAGCTCATCGGCAACCGGCGCGGGTTCGACGTCCAGATCGCGCCGTTCAGCGCCCGGCCCGGAGCGAACGTCAAGACGCTCACCGCACTGGTGCGGGACTGACCGCCATGACCGCACGCAGCCTGCGCCGCAGCCGACCACCCGGCCGAGCTGCTCCCCACCACGGTCGTCGGCTCCTACTCCGTCCCCGAGTGGCTCGAGCGCCTCAAGACCGACTTCTACCAGCGCCGGATCAGCGCCCAGCACCTCAACGAGATCCACGAGGTCGCCATCAAGGCGGCGCTCAAGGACCAGGAGCTGACCGGGCTTGACATCGTTTCCGACGGAGAGCTCCGCCGCGACAACGACATCGACTACTTGCTCACCCGCATCCCCGGCGTCAACATCCCGCACCGGGCCAAGACCGACTACTACGACTACTACGACGCGGCGGTCACGCGGCCGCTGCCCGACCCGGCGGGCGAGGGCGTGGGCCTGGGACTGGCCGCGGACTTCGCGTTCACGCGGGAGCAGACCCAGCTGCCCATCAAGTTCTCCTTCACCGGCCCGTTCTCGCTGTCACGCCGGATCCGCAACGGCGCCTACGCCGATCCCGGCGACCTGGTGCGGGCCCTCGCCGGGCTGGCTCAACGCGGAGGCGCGGGCGCTGGTGGCGGCCGGTGCGGACCTGCTGCAGATCGACGAGCCCTTCCTCGCCGGGTACCCCGAGGCGGTGGAGCTGGCGATCGAGGCGGTCAACATCGTCACCGAGGGCGTGGACGCCACCTGGGCCCTGCACGTGTGCTACGGGAACCGCTACGCCAGGCCGCTGTGGGAGGGGCACTACGACTTCCTGTTCCCCGCCGTCCTCGCCGCGCACATCGACCAGCTCGTGCTCGAGTTCGCCCGCAAGGGCGACGGCGACCTGCGGCTGTTCCAGCAGTACGCGTGGGATCGCGGGGTCGGGCTAGGGGTAATCGACGTGAAGACCGCCGACGTGGAGCCGCCGGATCTGGTAGCCTCCCGCATCCGCCGGGCACTGGATTTCGTCCCGGCGGAGCGGCTGGTGATCAACCCCGACTGCGGGCTGCGTCACGTGCCCGCCGACGCGGCACGCGCCAAGCTGCGCGCGCTGGTGGCCGGGGCCGCCGAGGTACGCAAGGAACAGCTGTCCGGCCGCGAGCACGACGGGCCCCCGGCAGGCTCCCGCTCCATCAGGAACACGGCCCCGATCAGGAACAAGGCAGGGACTGGGCGATGAGCACTGAGGACCCCGGCGGGTTCGTCTTCACCTCGGAGTCGGTGACCGGCGGGCATCCGGACAAGATGGCCGACCAGATCTCCGACACCATCCTCGACGCGGCGCTCGCGCAGGACCCGGGCTCACGGGTGGCGGTGGAGACGCTGCTGACGACCGGCCTGATCGTGATCGCGGGCGAGCTGACCACCAAGGCCGTCCTGGACTACGCGAGCCTCGCCCGCGACTGCGTGCGCGACATCGGCTACGTGGGCGGCGAGTTCGGGTTCGATGCCGACGCGGTCGGCGTCCTCGTCGCCCTGGACAAGCAGTCCCCCGACATCGCCCAGGGCGTCGACGCCTCGCGGGAGGCGCGGACCAGCCAGCCCGAGCACCCGTATGACCAGGCCGGCGCCGGCGACCAGGGAATGATGTTCGGCTATGCCACGAACGAGACCCCCGAGCTCATGCCGCTGCCGATCACGCTGGCGCACCGGCTCGCGCGGAGGCTGACCGAGGTCCGCGCGAACGGCCTGGTCCCCTACCTGCGCCCCGACGGCAAGACCCAGGTGACCGTCCGCTACGACTCCAGCGGGCGGCCGGTCCGGGTGGAGAAGCTGCTCATCTCCGCCCAGCACGCCGAGGGCGCGGAGGACAAGCTTCCCGACGCGCTGTGGGAGCACGTGGTCACCCCGGTGCTGCCCGCCGGGCTGTACGACCCGCCGGTCCTGCGGGACAGCTTCTACGTCAACCCCACCGGCCGGTTCGTCATCGGCGGCCCGGTCGGCGACGCCGGAATGACCGGCCGGAAGATCATCGTGGACACCTACGGCGGCTTCGCCCGCCACGGGGGCGGCGCGTTCTCCGGCAAGGACCCCTCGAAGGTGGACCGCTGCGCCGCGTACGCCGCGCGCCACGTGGCCAAGAACGTCGTGGCCGCCGGGCTGGCCGACCGGGTCGAGGTCCAGGTCGCCTACGCCATCGGCATGGCACGGCCGTTCTCGCTGCTGGTGGACACGTTCGGCACGGAGAAGGTCAGCCGGGCCCGGATCGGCGAGCTGGTGCAGCAGAACTTCGACCTGCGCCCGGCCGCGATCTGCGATGACCTCGACCTGCGCCGCCCGCGGTACCGGATCACGGCCGCCTACGGCCATTTCGGGCGCAGCGAGCCCGAGTTCACCTGGGAGCGCACGGACAAGGCGGAGACGCTGCGGCGTCAGGCCGGGCTCGGGTAGGGCTCCGGCAGGAACACCGACTTGGGCCTCAGATAGGCGGCGAGGCACTCGGGGCCGTACGTGCTGCCCCGGCCGCCGGCCTTGCCGCCCCAGGGTGAGCCGAGGTCGGGCACGTACAGGTTGACGCCGAACGTGCCGACGTGGATGCGCCGCGCGATGTCTACCCCGTGATCCGGGTCGGAGGTCCAGACCGTTCCGGCCAGCCCGGGGCCGGCCTCGTTGGCGATCGCCACCGCCTCGGCCTCGTCAGCGTACGGGATGACGGTGACGACGGGGCCGAACACCTCACCCAGGGCGGCCACCCCGGCGGCCGGGGCCGAGCCCCAATGAGCACCGTTGGTTCGTAGTAGTAGCCGCGGACCGGCGCCGCGGGGCGCCGCCCGCCGGTGACGACCCGCGCGCCCGCGGCCGTGCTGGCCGTCACGTAGGCCTCGACGCCCGCCCGGCGGTGCGGGCTGACCAGCGGGCCGACGGCGGTTTCCTGCATCATCGGATCACCGACCAGCATGGCCGCGGCCTGCTCCCGCAGCCCGGTCACCGTCTCGGAGTACCGGGACCGGGGCGCGAGCACCCGGGACGCGGCGAAACATGTCTGCCCCGAGTTGGCGAAGGCCAGGCGGCCCAGCGCCACCGGCGTCGCCGCCGGGTCGGCGTCTTCCAGCACGATCGCCGCCGCCTTCCCGCCCAGTTCCAGGTTGACGGGCTTGAACGTCTCGCCGCAGGCTACGGCGATCCGCCGGCCGACCGACTCCGGGCCGGCGAAGGAGACCTTGTCGACGCCGGGATGACGGGCGAGCAGCTCGGCCACCTCGTGCGTGCCGGTGACCAGGTTGAACACGCCCGGCGGGAAGTCCGCCGCCTCGAAGGCCTCGGCGAGGATGTAGGCGCTCAGGCAGGTTTGCGCGGCGGGCTTGAGCACGACGGTGCAGCCGGCCGCCAGTGCCGGGGCCAGCTGCGAGAACGTGAGCGCCAGCGGGTAGTTCCACGGGGCGATCACGGCCGAGACGCCGACCGGTTCCTGCCGGACGATGGTGTGGCCGCGGAAGTTGACGGCAGCGCGGATCTCCTCCGGCAGCAGCGCCCGGGCCAGGGCGGCGTAGTAGCGCAGGATCGTGACCGGGACCTCCGCGTTGTGCAGCCGGGAGGCGGTGATCGGCATGCCCATCTCGGCGGTCACCAGGCAGGCGGTGTCCCGCGCCCGGTTCTCCAGCGCCGCGGCCAGCCGCTCCATGGCCGCCGCCCGCTCGGCCCGGTCGGCGCGCGGCCAGGGACCGGAGTCGAAGGCCTCCCGGGCCGCGCGCACCGCGACGTCGACGTCTTGGCCCGAGGCCGCGGGGGCGGCACCCATGATCTCCTCGGTGGCCGGGTTGGCTACCGTGATCGCGTCCGGTGACGCCGATGGCAGCAGGCGGCCACCCGCGTAGATGTCCCGGTACTCGAGCAATCCAGGCCACCTTCCGGGGCCCGCCGTCCGCTGGCACACGGCTGTCCAGCTGACCGGGGCCCGGCAGCTTTCCTGAAATGTGCGCAGCCGGCCCGCCGGTTGTCAAGATTCCCGCGCGGACTCCCGCGGCCCGCGCGCCCGCCCTATCGCGGCGGCTGGGGTTTGTGCTGAGCCACAAGGACCATTCCCGATTCCGGTCGTATGCTGCGCTTGTGACGGACAACCTCCCCGCCGCGGGCGGGCCGTGCCAGCCGGGCCCACCCGTGATCTCGGCCGGGAGAACATGGTGCTGCGTGAGCTGGTGACGGTGTACCGCCAGCTGTCCGGACTGGCGCTGCAGGACGCGGACCTGGCCAGCGTCGCCCAGCTGCTCGCCGACCGGACCGACCGCGACCGTCGCCGTGGTCAGCCCGGTCATGGACGTCATGGCCGCCGCGGCAGCCGGGGCGGCGCCGGAAAAGGCCGCCGTCATGGTGGCCGACGCGCTGGTCCACCCGCGCCTCGGCCAGGTCCTGCGGGCGTCGCGGCAGGGCCACCGCTCGCTGTGGCTGCCCAGGGTCGGCGGGATGCCCGCCATCATCGTCGCGCCGATCCTCGTCGGCGACGAGGTGCCCGCCCACCTGATCACCCTCGACCTGCCGGAGAGCGGCAGCGATGAGGACATGAACCTCCTCGTCACCGAGCACGCGGCCACGATCTGCGGGGTGATACTCGGCCGGGAGCACGTGGTCGCCGCCGCCGCCCGCCGCGTGCGTGACGACCTCGTCGAGGGGCTGCTGCTGGGGCGCGGCCGTGACGACGGCGACGCCCAGAGGTGGGCGGCGCACCTCGGATACGACCCCGGGCGCGAGCACAACGTGCATGGTCATCGCGTTCGACATCGGCGACCCGCGGCCCGCCCCAGGACGGCGAGGCGCATCCGGCAGCGGGTCCGGGATGTGATCGAGCATTTCGTCGTCACCCGCGCCCCGGACGTGATCCTCTCGGCGCGCGAATCAGAGGTGGTGCTGGTGGCTGCCGTGCCCGGGGACGGGCACGGCAGGCGGCCTGGGCGCGCGGCGCCTCGGCGCCACCTGCATCGCCCGCCTGGCCGAGCTGTTCCCCGACACCAAGGTGGTCATCGGGATCGGCGGGCCGTGCAGCGACCCGCAGGAGATCACCCGCTCCTACGAGCAGGCGCACCGGACGATCGAGACGCTGCGGCGGATCGGGCGGGCCGGCGCGGTCACCGCCTTCGCCGACCTCGGCATCCACCGGCTGCTGCTGCAGGTTCCGCGAGCTGGCGGAGCTGGGGCGTTCGCGGACGACGTGCTCGGCAGCCTGTCCCCGGGCGAGCGCGAACGGCGGGCCGAGTACCTGACCACGCTCGCCTGTTACCTGCGCGAGAACAGCAGCCCGCAGCGGGCGGCGCGCTTCCTGCACGTCCACCCCAATACCGTCGCCTACCGGATCAAGCGGATCGAGGAGATCACCGGGCTGTCGATGGACAGCTACCGGGACCGCCTGACCACACAGGTGGCGCTGGAGATCCTGGACGCGCTGGGGGACGAGCCGGATGGCCGGGCGGCCGGCGGCCACGCGGACGGACAGGCCCGGCGGGCCGGGCGGGGTTCACCGACGTGCTCGGGCAGCGGCTGATCGTCTGCGACGGCGCCATGGGCACGATGCTGCACGCCGCGGGCTGCGCGCTGGACCGGGCGCTGCCCGAGGTCAGCCTGTCCGACCCCAAGCTGGTCGCCGCCATCCACGAGAGCTACGTGTCCGCGGGCGCCGACGTCATCCAGACCAACACCTTCGGGGCGAACCGGCTGTGGCTGGCCGGCCACGGTTACCCCGACCAGGTCGAGGAGATCAACCGGGCCGCGGTCGGCATCGCGCGGGAGATGAGCGAGCGCAGCGGCCGCGAGGTCTTCGTCGCCGGGCTCGGTCTCGCCCGCGGTCACGGCCCGGCAGCGGCGCCAGGTCGGCGCGGCCGAGCGGCAGGACGTGATCACCGAGCAGATCCGGTCCCTCGCCGCCGCGGGCGTGGACCTGATCATCCTGGAGACGTTCGGCTACCTGGACGAGCTCGCCGAGGCGGTGACCGCGGCCAGCGAGCATCTGCGATCTGCCCATCGTCGCGCAGGCGACCTTCGCCGACGACGGGCGCACCCTGGGCGGCGAGACGCCGCACGAGGTGGCCACCGTGCTCGGCGAGCTGCCGATCGTCATGCTCGGCACCAACTGCACCATCGGGCCGCAGCGGATGCTGGCCGTCGTGGAGAGCCTGGTCCGCTATTCAGCGCTGCCGGTCAGCGCGCAGCCGAACGCCGGGCCAGCCGCGCAAGGTCGGCCACCGCCGGTTCGAGTTCAGCATCGACGCCACCTACTTCGCCCGCTACCTGCGCCGGTTCGCCGAGGCCGGGGCGGCCATGGTCGGCGGGTGCTGCGGCACCACCCCGACGCACATCGAGGCGGCGGCGGCGAACCTGGCGGATCTGCCGGTGCCGGGCGCCGCGCGCCAGCGCCCGGCCGCGGTCGCCCCGGCCGGCCCCGGCGGGCCGGGCGGGCGCAGGCGGGGCCAGCACCGGCACGGGCATCCTCGCCGCCCGGCTCGCCGCCCGGGACTTCGTCGTCGCGGCCGGGATACCCGCGCCCGACGGCGGCGCCATCCCCGCCGAGACCGTGACCGCCCTGCGCGGGCAGGGCCTCGACCTGTTCACGGTGACCTCACCGGAGAACCCCCGGGCCCACCGGGACTCGCTCGG
Organism: uncultured Actinomycetes bacterium; assembly: GCA_963835425.1. Classification (GTDB taxonomy): domain Bacteria; phylum Actinomycetota; class Actinomycetes; order Streptosporangiales; family Streptosporangiaceae; genus UBA9676. The sequence continues at coordinate 350,337 of CAWIGE010000001.1, forward strand.
CATGGCGGTCCAGCTCCAGGCCCAGGGCGGGGTGGAAACCATCGTCACGATGACGACCTGGGACAAGACCATCATGACGCTGCAGGCCGACCTGCTCGGGGCGCACGCGCTCGGCATCCGCAGCGTCATCTGCGAGACCGGGAACCCACCGGTGCTCGGCGACTACCCGGCCGTGGACGGGATCTGGGAGGTCGATTCGCCCGGCCTGGTGGCCCTGCTCGCCGGGCCTGAACTCCGGCCGGGATCTCGACGGACTGCCGCTGACCACCAAGACGTCCTTCTGCATCGGCAGCCGCGTCAACCCGGGCGCGCCGGACGCCGGTGCCGAGCTCGAGCGGGTCCAGGGCCGAGGTGGCGGCCGGGGCGCATTTCCTGGTCACCCGGCCGCTGTACGAGCTTGGCTCGCTGCGGCGCATGAGCCTTCCCGGTGCCGGTCCTCGCCTGCATCACGCCGCTGCGCAGCTTCGAGGAGGCCGACTACCTCGCGCACGAGGTGCCGGAGGTGAACGTGCCCGCCGCCACCCTGCGCGCGATGGAGAGCGCCGGGCCAGCGGCGGCGAGGGCGGCCGGCCTGCGCCTGGCGGCGGACCTGCTCCGCCGAGGCCCGCCCGCTGGTCGACGGCGTGGTGCTCACCACGCCAGAGGGCGACGCGGCCACGCTGGGGCCGCTCCTGGCGGTCCTGGCGTGAGTATCCTCATGGCGGCGCGGCGGGACGTGTGGTGCGCCCGGCGCGGCAACGGCCGCCGGCAGAGAAGCCGGTCGCGGCTGGCCCCGCAGAGGTCGTGGCCGGAGCACAATGGTCCGGATGGGACCTTGTGGGATGTGCCGTAGCAGGCCATCGGCCGCTGCCGCATGCTGTAGCGCACCCAGCGGGACCCGCCATCTGGCCAGACCGTCCCGCCGGTGATAAGGCGTCGGAGGAACAAGGCGTCGGAAGTGCGGAAATACGGAGGCTAGATGAGCATCCTGGGCACCCGGGTGGTGCGGATCGAGGACCCGCGGTTGCTGACCGCCGGCGGTACCTACGTGGATGACCTCAGGGTCCCGGAGCTGGCGGGGGCGGCGCGGGTCACGTTCGTGCGCAGCCCATGGCCACGCGCTGATCACCGGCATCGACGCCGTCGGCGGCGCTGGCGGCGCCCGGCGTGATCGCCGTGCTGACCTACCAGGACATCAACGACATACCGCCGCCACCGCCGCCGCCGGAGGGCGGCCCGCCCCCCGGCAGCGAGGCCGCTCCCCTCCCGATGGGCGGGGTGTGGCAGGAGCCGCTGCTGGCGGTGGACCGGGTGCGGTTCGTGGGCGAGCCGGTGGCCATCGTGCTCACCGACGACAGCTACCAGGGCGAGGACGCCGCCGAACTGGTCAGCGTGGACTACGAGCCGCTCCCCGCGATCGTGGACCCGGCCGACGCGCTGGCCGGGCAGACGCTGCTGTTCCCCGACGCCGGGTCGAACGTGGTCGTGGCGCATCCCGCGGGCGACGGGGTGTTCGACGGCTGCGACGTCGTGGTCTCCCGCGACATCGTGAACCAGCGGGTCGCGCCGGTGCCCATGGAGGGCCGGGCCACCGCCGCCATGCTGGGTGGACGGCAAGCTGACCGTGTGGGTGAGCACCCAGAACGCCGCAGATCAGCCGGTTCATCATGGCCGGCGCGTTCGGCCTCGACCCGGGCAGCCATCCGGGTGGTCGCCCCGGACGTGGGCGGCGGGTTCGGCGCCAAGGTCGGCGATCGACCGGGACGCGATCATCGTGGCGCTGGGCGGCCAGGCACACCGGCCGGGCGCTGCGCTGGGTGGAGACGCGCAGCGAGAACCTGGTCGGGATGACGCACGGGCGCGCCCAGCGGCACAGCGTCAAGATCGGCGGGACCAGGGACGGGCGCGTCCTGGCCTACCGGCTCGAGGTCGTGCAGGACACCGGGGCCTACCCGCGGATGAGCGGCTTCCTGCCTACCCTCACCAACCTGATGGCGGTCGGCCCCTACGACATCGCCCACGTCGAGGCCGGGTACCGGGTGGTGGTGACCAACACGACGCCCATCGCCGCCTACCGCGGCGCCGGGCGGCCGGAGGCGACCGCCGCGATCGAGCGGGCGATGGACCTGTTCGCGGGCGAGATCGGCATGGACCCGGCCGAGGTGCGGCGCAAGAACCTCGTGCCCGCGGACAAGTTCCCGTACCAGACCCCGTGCGGGGCCCACTACGACAGCGGCGACTACATCGGGGCGCTGGACAAGGTGCTGGCCGGCGCGGGCTACGCGGGCCTGCGGGCCGAGCAGGGCCGCCGGCGGGAGCGCGGGGACGTGCTCCAGCTCGGCATCGGGGTGGCCAGCTACGTCGAGATCACCGCGGCGGACGCCGACAACGGCGAGACCGCCCGGGTGGTGGTCAACGGCGACGGCACGGCCACGGTCTACACCGGCAGTTCCCCGCACGGCCAGGGCCACTACACGGCATGGTCGATGCTGGTCCAGTCGGACCTCGGGATCCCCATGGACAAGGTCACCGTGCTCCACGGCGACACCGACGAGATCCCCCTGGCCACCGGCACCTACGCGTCGCGGTCGCTGCAGCTCGGCGGGATGGCCGTGCACAAGGCCGATCTGGAGGTCAAGGAGCAGGCGCGGCGGCTGGCCGCGGACATGATGGAGGCCAGCGAGGCCGACCTGGAGCTCGACATCGACCGCGGCCTCTGGCACGTCCGCGGTGACCCGGAGTCGGGCCGGACCTGGGCGGAGGTGGCCAGCCATGCCGGATCGGACGGTCTGGTGGCCGCCGTCCACTTCACCGAGGCGCAGCCCACGTTCCCGTTCGGCTCCCACGTCGCGGTGGCCGAGGTCGACACCGAGACCGGCAAGGTGACCCTGGTGCGGCACGTGACCGTGGACGACGCCGGGATAGTGGTCAACCCGGTGCTGACGGAGGGGCAGCGGCACGGCGGCATCGCCCAGGGCGCGGCGCAGGCGCTGCTGGAGGAGGTGGTGTACGACGCCGACGCCAACCCGCTCACCGGCACGCTCGCCGACTACGCCGCCATCACCGCCACCGAGCTGCCGAGTTTCGAGCTGCTGGTGAGCGAGACCCCCACTCCCGTCAACCCGCTGGGGGTCAAGGGGATCGGGGAGGCGGGCACGATCGGCGCCACCCCGGCCGTGCAGAATGCCGTCATCGACGCGGTCAGCCACCTCGGCGTCCGCCACATCGACATGCCGACCACGCCCGCACGGGTATGGGCCGCGATCAAAGAAGCGAGGAACAGCCAGTGAAGGTGAGCATGACCGTCAACGGCAGGACGGTAGACGCCGAAGTGCCGGACCGGACCCTGCTCGTGTATTTCCTGCGGGACGTGGCCGGCCTGACCGCGACCAACGTCGGCTGCGACACCACCTCGTGCGGGGCCTGCACGGTCCTGCTCGACGGGCAGTCGGTGAAGTCGTGCACCGTGCTCGCCGCCCAGGCCGACGGCCACCAGGTGACCACGGTGGAGGGGCTGGCCAACGGCGACGGCGAGATGCATCTCGTCCAGCGGGCCTTCCACGCCGAGCACGGCCTGCAATGCGGGTTCTGCACCCCGGGCATGGTCATGGCGACCGTCTCGCTGCTCGCCGAGAACCCCCGGCCCACCGAGGAGCAGGTCCGCACCGGGCTGGAGGGCAACCTGTGCCGGTGCACCGGCTACCACAACATCGTCCGGGCCGTGCTCGCCGCGGCCGAAGGGGGGGAAGGCCTGTGATTCCCGCACCCTTCACCTACCAGCGCGCCGGATCGGTTGACGAGGCCCTGAGCCTGGCCGCGGAGGGCGGCGAGGAGGCGAAATTCCTGGCCGGCGGGCACTCGCTGCTGCCGCTCATGAAGCTCCGGCTGGCCGTGCCCGAGGTGCTGGTTGACATCGGCCGGCTCAGCGAACTCTCCTACATCCGCGAGGAGAACGGCCACATCGCGGTCGGGGCCCTCACCACCCATCACGACGTGGCGAACTCCGGCCTGCTCGGCGGCGCGCTGCCGCTGCTGGCCCACGCCGCCGGCCAGGTCGGCGACCCGCAGATCCGCCACCGGGGCACCCTCGGCGGCTCGCTGGTGCACTCCGACCCCGCGGGCGACCTGCCGGCGGTGATCCTCGTGCTGGACGCCACCCTGGTCGCGCGCGGCCCCTCCGGCACCCGCGAGATCCCCGCCGGGGAGTTCTTCGAGGGGCTGTTCGAGACCGCGCTGGAGCCGGGCGAGCTGCTGACCGAGATCCGCATCCCCCGCCCGGCTCAGGCCGGGTGGTCGTTCCAGAAGTTCACCAAGCGGGCCATCGACTGGGCGATCGTCGGCGCCGCCGTGCAGGGCGATCAGGTGGCGCTGGTCCACATGGGATCGACGCCGCTGCGGGCCAGCGCGGTCGAGCGGGCGCTGGCCGGCGGCGCCGCACCGGCCGATGCCGCCGCCCACGCCGCGGAGGGAACCAGCCCGCCCGAGGACATCAACGCCGACCACGAGTACCGCGAGCACCTGGCCCGGGTCCTGGTCGCCCGCGGGCTGGCCGAGGCGCGCTCACGCGCCTGACCGCCCCGGGTCCGGCCGCGGCCGGATCACCTCCGAGGCGAGGAGGCTGGACAGGGCCTGGCGGCATGCGTCCCGGCGCGGCTCCGGGACGCATGCGGCCATGGCCTCACCGGCGCTGGGGTAGTCGCCCAGGGCCTCGACGAGCGCGACCAGTTCCGGGGCCTTGAGGAAGACCAGCCGGCGGTTCCCGAAGTGATAGGCCAGGCCGCCGAACCCCTCGCGCCTGATCGTTACCTGCGGGTGTTTCTCGTAAGCCCGGCCGGCGTCAAACCCGGCAGTCATGGAGCCCCGCCGCCGGGGCGCTCAGTACACGCCGCACATGCCGTCGATGGAGATCTCCTCGACCAGCAGCTCCTCGGTCTCCGTTACGTCCCGGGCCTCGGCGGTGGGCTCGGCGGGGACCTCGGCCGGAGCCTCGGTGCCGGCGTTCTGTGTGCTCATGAGGGGCGCCTCCCGTGTCGCCGCCCCGGGCGCCAGGCCACGGCGGCGTGATCACTGGAAATATGCTTCCATACCGTGCCAGCCAGTGCCACACCCCGCCCCGGGCGTTCGCTCCCGGCCGCAGCTGACGCGGCCCGGGGGCCCGGCCGGCCGCCCGTCCCGGCCGGGATGCGCCTGCGGCCCGACCCGGGCCTGCTCAGCCTGGCCGGGGGGACCATCCTGGTGGGCGGGGCGCCGCTGCGCCTGCTCCGCCTCGGCCCGCGCGGAGCCGCGCTGGCCCGCGGGTGGTGGGACGGGGTGCCGGTGCCCGGCCGGCCTGCCGCGCAGGAACTGGCGCGGCGCCTGCTCCACGGCGGGCTCGCCCATCCGGACCCGGGCGGCCCGCCCGGCCCCGGCCCGGACGAGGTCACGGCCGTCATCCCGGTGCGCGACCGCCCGGCCGAGCTGGCCCGGTGCCTCGCCGGGCTGGCGGCATGCGGGTCATCGTGGTGGACGACGGGTCGGCTGACCCGTCCGCCGTGGCGGCCGCCGCCGCCGCGGCGGGCGCGCTCTGCCTGCGCCGCGACCGGTGCGGCGGAGCGGGCGCGGCCCGGAACACCGGCCTCGCCGCCGTGCGCACGCAACTGGTCGCCTTCGTCGATTCCGACTGCGTCCCGCGGCCGGGCTGGCTGGCGCCGTTGCTGCGGCACTTCGCCGATCCGGCGGTGGGAGCGGTGGCGCCCCGGATCAGGGCGCATGAGCCGGGCGGCGGCTGGCTGGCGCGGTACGAGGCGGCCGCGTCGGCCCTAGACATGGGGGCGGCGGAGAGCATCGTCCGGCCGGGGGCGCGGGTGCCGTACGTGCCTGGCGCGGCGCTGCTGGTGCGCCGGGCCGCCGCGGGCCACGGGTTCGCGGAGGACATGCCGGTCGGGGAAGACGTCGACTTCGTCTGGCGGCTGTCGGCGGCGGGCTGGCAGTCAGGTATGAGCCGCGGGCGGCCGTCGGCCACCAGCACCGGGTGCGGCTCGGTGACTGGCTGCGCCGGCGGCGCGACTACGGCACGTCGGCGGCGCCGCTGGAGCTGCGCCACCCGGGCACGGTGCCCGCGTGCGCGATGTCCGGATGGAGCGCGCTGGCCTGGGCCGCCGTGGCGGCGGGACGGCCGGGAACCGGCGCCGCGATCACCGGGGCGGCGGCGGCGCTGCTGGCCCGGCGCCTCGGCCCGCTCACCGATGACGCCTGGCCGCTGGCGCGCGGCTGGCGGGCCGCGGGACCCTTGCGGCCAGGCTGCTCGGCAGCGCGGTCGCGCGCACCTGGTGGCCGCTGGCCCTGCCCGCCGCCGCGGCCGTCCCCCGGCTGCGGCTGCCGCTGGCGGCGGCCCTGATCGTGCCGCCGGTGCTCGACTGGCGGCAGCGGCGGCCGCCGATGCCGCCCGCCAGCTACGCAACCGCCCGCCTCCTCGACGACCTGGCCTACAGCGTCGGGGTGTGGCAGGGCTGCCTCGCCCACCGGACCGCCCGCCCGCTGGCCCCCGCGCTGTGGTGGTGGTCGGGCACTGGCGAGCCGGGCGGCCCCCGGCCCGGCGGGCGGTAGGCCCGCTGTCAGCGGGCCCCGGGGTCACAGGCCGTCGCGCCGCCGCTGGAGGAACGACCGCTCGGCCTGGTTGGCGGTGAGGGCGATGGCCGCGTCGTAGGCGGCGGCGGCGTCGCCGCGGCCGGCCGAGCCTGCGCAGCAGGTCGGCGCGGGTGGCGTGGTACAGGTGATAGTCGTCGAGGCCGAGCTGGTCGACGAGCTCCAGCGCGCGGGCCGGGCCTTCCACCTCGGCCACGGCGACGCACCGGTTGAGGGCGACGACGGGGGTCGGCGTCACCGCCATCAGCTGGTCGTAGAGCGCCAGGATCTGGCGCCAGTCCGTGTGCGCGGCGGCCGGGGCGTCGCTGTGCACGGCGCTGATCGCGGCCTGCAGCTGGTAGGGCCCGGGCGGCCCAGCCGCAGGCAGGCCCGGACGAGATCCTGGCCCTCGGCGATCATGGCCTGGTCCCACCGGCCGCGGTCCTGCTCGGCGAGCAGGACCAGCGAGCCGTCCGGCCAGGTGCGGGCGGGTCGGCGGGCCTCGGTCAGGAGCAGCAGGGCCAGCAGGCCGCGGGCCTCGGGCTCGTCGGGCATCAGCCCGGCCAGCAACCTGGCCAGGCGGATGGCCTCGGCGCACAGGTCGGCGCGGACCAGGTCATCGCCGGCCGAGGCCGTGTATCCCTCGTTGAAGATCAGGTAGACCACGGCCAGCACGAACGGCAGCCGGTCGGGCAGCTCCGCGTCGCGGGGCACCCGGTAGGGGATGCCCGCGGCGCGGATCTTCCGCTTCGCCCGGACCAGGCGCTGGGCCACGGTCGCCTCGGGCACGAGGAAGGCACGGGCGATCTCGGGGGTCTGGAGCCCGGCGATGAGCCGCAGGGTGAGCGCGAGCTGGGCCTCGGCGGACAGGGCCGGATGACAGCAGGTGAAGATCAGCCGCAGGCGGTCATCGGGCACCGGTCCCGCCTCCGGCGCCTCGGCGCCGGCCTGCAGCAGGGCCGCCTGCGCCTCGCGGCCGGGGCGGGACGACTCCCGCCGCAGGCGGTCCAGGGCCTTGTTGCGGGCGGTGGTGACGATCCAGCCGCCCGGGTTGGGCGGCACGCCCGCGGCGGGCCAGCGCTGCGCGGCCACGGCGAAGGCCTCCTGGACCGCCTCTTCGGCGATGTCGATGTCGCCGAAGACGCGGGCCAGGGTGGCCACGGCACGGCCCGAGCTTTCCCGGTAGGCGCGCTCGACGGCGGCGGCATCCGCGCCCGCCACTCCCCTACTCCTCGCCGGTCTCCTGGAATGGCCGGACCTCCACCGGCGCGCCGCAGGCCTCGGATCCCTTGGCCGCCCAGGCGAGCGCGGCGTCCAGGTCGGGGGCCCGGATGACCCAGAAGCCGCCCAGCTGCTCCTTGGTCTCCGCGAACGGCCCGTCGGTGGTGACCACCTGGCCGTTCTGGGAGCGGACGACCGTGGCCGTGTCGGGCGGGTGGAGGCCGCCGGCGAAGATCCAGGCCCCGGCGGACTGGAGCTCGGCGTTGAACGCGTCGACCGCCTTGTACCGCCGCTGGATCTCGTCCTCCGGGGGGATCGGCTCCCCCTCCGCCATGTGCACCGCGAGCAGGTACTGCCTCATGCCAGCTCTCCCTTCACCTGGCCCGGCACCATGCCAGCCCTCATCTGTGTTCACGAACGCCACCCGCCGGAATCGACACCCGCCCGGCGCCAGCACCCGTCAGCAGGAGAGGCGGCCGCCCATGTGCGGCGGTCCGTTATTACGTTACGAAACGATAAGGGCGTGACTCGCGAAGGATGGCCGGGGGCGGCGGGCGGACCTCGCGGTGGAGCCGACTGCCGCGGCGGTCAGTGTTCGATGATCATGACGCCGCGCAGGTTCTTGCCGTCCGCCAGGTCCCGGTAGCCCCGGTTGACCTCGTCCAGCTGGTACCGGTTGGTGACCAGTTCGTCCAGCTTGAGGTGGCCGGACCGGTAGAGCTCGAACATCCGGGGGATGTCGTCGAACGGGTTGCCGCTGCCGAAGAGCGCGCCGTGAATCCGCTTCTGGAACAGGGTCAGCTCGAAGCTGGGGATCTGGATGTTCTTCACCCCGGGGCCGTTCAGGCCGGTCACCACCACCGTGCCGCCCTTGCGGATGACGGCGAAGGCCGCGTCGACCGCCTCCTGGGTCACCACCCCCATGGTCATGAGGGCCTTGTCGGCGCCCACGCCCCGGGTCAGATCGGTGGCGAGCTCCTGCGCCTGCGCCGCGTCCGGCGCGCTGTGGGTGGCGCCGAACTGCTCGGCGAACTCCCGCTTGTTCGGCAGCGGGTCGACCGCGATGATGTGCTGCGCGCCGGCGAAGGCGGCGCCCTGCACGGCGTTGATGCCGACCCCGCCGATCCCGTAGATCACTACCGTCTCACCCGGCCGCACGCCGCCCGCGTTGACCGCGGTGCCCCAGCCGGTGGGCACACCGCAGCCGACCAGCGCGGCCGTCTCCAGCGGCAGGTCGTCGTCGATCTTGACGCAGGAGTGCTCCGACACCGTGGAGTACTGGGAGAACGTGCCGAGCAGGCACATCTGGCCGAAGTCGAGGCCGTCGGCGTGGAAGCGGAACGTGCCATCGGGCAGGCAGTTGTCGTACAGCAGCGCGCCGAGGTCGCACATGTTGGTCATGCCGCGGGCGCAGAACCGGCACTTGCCGCAGACGGGCAGGAACGAGCAGACCACGTGGTCGCCCAGCTTCAGCCGGGTCACCCCGGTCCCGACCTCCTCGACGATGCCCGCGCCCTCGTGGCCGCCGACGATCGGGTAGCGGACGGGAATGCCGCCGGTCTGCAGGTGCTCGTCGGAGTGGCACAGGCCGGCCGCCACCCAGCGCATCAGCACCTCGCCGGTCCTGGGGGGGTCGAGGTCCATCTCGGCGATCTCGAAGTCATTGCCCAGCTCGCGGAGAACCGCTGCCTTGGTCTTCATGCGCCCTCCTGCCTGTCTGCCTTGTTCATCTTGCGGGGCTGTTGCCACGGCGGGTCTTTGGGTTCCGCCCCGAGAATGTGGCTGCGTGCTTGTGGCGGCGGTGGCCTACGCCACCGGTACCGCGCCGGCCGGCTCGGGGTCGCCGCTGGCGGCCAGTTGCAGCTCGGAGCTGTGGTGGGTCGCGTGCACCGCGAGTTCCGGGCTGTAGCGGGCGATGATCTGCCGGACCCGGTGCGCCGCCAGCGGGCCAAGCAGGTCGTAGGTGGTGGTGAACAGCTCCCGGGCGGTGGCCCGGGGCCACGCGTCGGGCAGCAGCTCACCGGGGAGATCGGGGTCCAGCTCCGGGAACCCGCGCCATTCGTCCATCACCCGGGTGCGGGCGACGAGCGCCGCCACGGGGGACACCCGTCCCGCCAGCGTGCGCTCCCGCAGGCGTTCGGCGTTGGCGATGAACCCCATGTACCGCTGCTGGAGGTTGTCCAGGTCCCATGCCCGCTGCGGCAGCCCGCCCGGGCTGACCCCGGGGACGGTGCTGGCGCGGAACGCCGTCGCCGTGGTGATGCCGAGCCCGGCGAGCTGGGTGATCACCTCGACGGCGCGGTCGCGGGGGGAAACCCACAGGCCGTCGTAGAGCGGCGCGAACCCGAGCCAGCGCAGCTGCTTGCGCAGCGAGTCACGGGCCGCCCGGTTCTGCTCGGGAATGGAGAAGGCGACCACGCTCCACAGGCCATCCCAGGGCCGCGACGCCCGGCCGAACGAGAAGATCTGGCGGCCGCCGTCGTCGAGTATCCGCGCGGCGCGCTCGCTCAGCCTGACCACCGTCCGGCGCCCGCTCTTGGCGGTGACCAGGAGCTGATTGCGGGTGAGGCGGCTGAGTGCGGCCCGGGCGGCCGAGTCGCTGACGCCGAACTCGGCCAGCAGCGCCACCAGGGCGGCCGACGGCAGCGGCTCGGTACGCCGCCACCAGTAGTCCCCCAGCAACGTCAGCAGGAGGCGTGGCGGCCGCTGCACCGCGCCCCCCGACCAGGCGACCGGTACCTCGTCGCTGGCGTACACCGCGTCGCTGGCCACGGCGCCGATGCGGCCGGCGGGACGCGACGATGACTCCTTCATGATCCGAGGGTAGCGAACCGGCGCGCGCGGCCGCCAGGTCGATAGCGCGCTTTATGGTCAACGCCCGGAACGCTTCATTTCATGAGTTTGCCGTAACCTGACGCGATGATCGTCATAGGTCGATCGAGGGCGGCGGCGGGGCGCTGCCGCCGGGGATCGGCCCGCCGCCCGGGCTGACCATGCAGTTCGGCGTGGCCCGCTCCCGGCAGATACACTACCTACGCGAGTACGCCCGGAGGTGCTATTGTCAAGTTTCCGGCCGGGCTGGCGCCTTTCGCCAGGGCGGGCAGGACGGTTTTGTGGCCGGACCCAGGAAGCCGCCGCCCGGTTTGGCGGGAGACGTCATTTTGTCAGGCCGGCCGGAGGGTGCGATTCTCCGCATAGGCCGTGCGCACCGCCCCTGACCCAGCACTCTTGGCGGCGCCTGCCGGAGGGAGTGACCAGCGCAGATGCTGGCTGCCGTGACCAGGTCCCCGGGTGTGATGGTCGTCGGTGAGGTGCCGGAACCGGGACCACCCGGCCCGCGGAATGTCATCGTCCGGCCGGAGGCGGTCGGCATCTGCGGTTCGGACCTGCACTTCTATGCCGGCGATACCGGTGCCCTGTCCGGCGCCCGCTCCTTCTTCCCGCGGGTCCAGGGGCACGAGTTCTCCGCCATCATCGAGCAGCCGGGCCGGGACTGCCCCGGCGGCATGCGGGCCGGGGACCGGGTAGCCGTGTGGCCGTTGCGGGGATGCGGGCGCTGCTATCCGTGCCACGCCGGCCGCGCCAACGTGTGCGTGTCGCTGGAACTGGTGGGGATCCACCGCGACGGCGGGCTCCAGCAGCTCTTGTCGGTCCCGGCGTCCCAGGTCTTCGGCGTCGGCGACCTCGGTCCCGAGCCGGCCGCCTTCGTCGAGCCCATGTCGATCGCGGTGCACGCCCTGGGCCGGGCGGGCATCCCGGACGGCCAGCAGGTAATCATCCTCGGCGCCGGCCCCATCGGGCTGGCGACCGCGCTGGCCGCCACCGCCGCCGGGGCCGGGGTCCTGGCCACCGATCCCCTGCCCGCCCGGCGCGACCTCGCGCTCAAGGTGGGGGCGGAGAACGCGGCCTGGGGCGGCGACGGCGAACTGCTCGACGCGGTCCAGGCCTGGACGCACGGGCAGGGGGCGCCCACGGTGATCGACACCACCGGCGATCCGGAGGCGCTGGCGCAGGCGACGCGCCTGGTGTGCTCAGCGGGACGGGTCGTCGTGATGGGCATGTCGGCGGCGGCGGCTCCCCTGCGCTCGGGCGTCTTCCCCGAGAAGGAGATCGACGTCCTCGGGTCGAGCTGCGCCACCGCAGCCGATTTCCGCTCCGCGGTCGCCCTGGTGCAGGCCCACCGGGAAACGATCGCCGCGCTCTTCTCGCACCGCATGCGTGGCGAATCCCGCGGCCGGGGCCGTCAAGGTGCTGGTCACCGTCGGCGGCCCGAAGTTATAGCCCAGCCCGCCTCATCCAGAGGCAGGCTCCGAGGGAGCGGCCTGCTGCGCGGCAGAGCCCCCGCTGCCGCGCAGCAGGTACGCCGACCGGAGCAGCTCCGGCTGGCCGCGCAGCTCCCCGGCCGGCCCGGAGAACCGCAGCCGGCCGCCCTCCATGACGTAGGCGTGATTGGCCAGCCCGAGGGCGACGGTCGCGAACTGCTCGATCAGCAGCACCCCGATCCCGGATTCCGCGAACGCGCGGATCTTCGGGATCAGGCGGTTGACCACCACCGGCGCGAGCCCCAGCGAGAGCTCATCGATCAGTATGTAGCGCGGCCGGGAGACCAGGGCCTGGGCCAGCACGAGCATCTGCTGCTCGCCGCCGGAGAGCGTCCGCGCCCGGGCCGACAGCCGCCGGGACAGCTCGGGGAACAGGTCCAGCGCCCGCTGGCGCCCGGCCCGGGCCTGCTCGCGGGCCAGGGCGTAGGTGGCGATGCCGATGTTGTCCTCGACGGTCAGCTCCGTGAGCAGCCTGCGGCCCTCCGGCACGATCGCGATCCCGGCCCGGCGGATCAGCTCCGGCCGGCGGCCCGCGAAGTCGCGGCCGTCCAGGAGCACCGATCCCGCCCGCGGCCTGAGCACGCCGCCGACGGCCAGCACCAGGCTCGACTTCCCGGCGCCGTTCGGCCCCAGCAGCGCGGTCACCTCGCCGGCCGGTATCGCAATCGACACGTCGCGGACCACGGCGCGCCCGCCCCGCTCCACGGTGAGGCCGCGCAGGTCCAGGCCCGCGCCGGCCTCCGCCGCCGGCGCCCCGGTCATGACGCTGCCCCGCTCATGACACTTCCGCCGTGCCGAGGTAGGCGCGGATCACCTGCTCGTCCCGCAGCACCCCGGCGGTCGGGCCGGACGCGATCAGCTTGCCGAAGTCGAGCACCGCGGTCGTCTCGCAGCAGGCGGACACCAGGCTCATGTCGTGGTCGACGAGGATCGCCAGCGCCCCGGTGTGCCCGGGGATCGCCCGGATGACCTCGCCCAGATGCCGGGTCTCCTCGTCGGGCAGCCCGGCGGCGGGCTCGTCCAGCAGCACCAGTTTCGGCCGGCCGACGACGGCGCGGGCGACCTCGAGCAGGCGGCGCTCGCCCGCCGCGAGCGTGCCCACCGCGGCGGAGGGGTCGGCCCCGAGCCCAACGAACGAGATCGCGCCGAGCACGTCCTGGCGCCGGGAGGCGCCGTTCAGCCTGGCGTGTTCGTGCACCATCGCCACGTTGTCATACACCGACAGCTCCTCGATGGCCTGCTCGGTCTGGAACGTCCGCCGCACCCCCCACCGCGCGCGGCGGTAGTGGACCATCGACAGCAGATCCTCCCCGAATGCGCGCACGGTCCCGGTCACCGGCCGGACGAACCCGCTCAGGACGTTGAAGAACGTGGTCTTCCCGGCGCCGTTCGGCCCGATCAGGCCGCAGGTGCCGGCCTCGAAGGTCACGCTCATGCCGTCCAGCGAGGTCACGCCGCCGAAGCGGACGGTCAGGCCGGCCACCTCGATCATGCTGGCTCACCCTCGGGCGGCGCTGGCCGGCGCGGGCGCCGCCGCAGCAGGCGGCCCAGCCGGGCGAGATCCTTGGGCACCTGGTCCGCCAGCCCGCGCGGGGCGGTGAGCAGCACCTGCAGCACGCCGACGCCGAACAGGATCGTCAGCCAGTCGGCGGACACGCCCCAGTTGTTGAGCAGGGCCGGGAGGAACTGCAGCAGCAGGGCGGCGATGATCGCGCCCCACAGGCTGTAGGCCCCGCCCATCAGCACCACGGCCAGCAGCGTGATCGAGTCCTGGGTCGGGAAGCTGATCGAGTACAGGTAGTGGACGGCGCCCGCCAGCACGCCGCCGGCCACGCCGGTGATGAACGAGACGAGCGCGAACGCCCACAGCTTGTACAGCCAGGTGTTGATCCCCGCGGCCAGCGCGGCGGGCTCGCTCTGCCGGATCGCCGCCCAGGCCCGGCCGGGCCTGGTCCGGATGTGCGCGAGGACGAGCAGGAACATGAGCGCGGCGACCACGACCGCGTAGCGGTAGTAGGCCGGGTCGCCCTCCGCGATGGCGGGACGGCGGATCGCCGGGATGTGGACCGTGGCGCCGTTGTAGCCGAGGAAGCCGCGGCCGCCATTGGGGAAGTTGGTGGTGGTGAGCACGACGGTGATCGCGCCGGCCAGCATCAGCGTGATCAGCGCCAGGTACAGCCCGCGCAGCCGCAGCGCCGGGAGCCCGATCAGCGTCCCGAGCACCATCGTGATCACGCCCGCCTCCAGCAGCACCAGCGGGTAGGGCTGGGTGGTGGCGAACAGCAGCCTGGCCGCCACCCAGGCGCCGATCGCGAGCACCGCCACCTGCCCGAGCGAGACCAGGCCCACCCGGCCGACGAGCACGCCGAGTCCGAGCGTGACCACGGAGTACACCACCACCTGGGTCATCGCATCAATGTAGTAGAGGCTCAGCAACTGCGGCAGCGCGAGCAGCACGAACAGGAAAAGGACGGCGATCACCCCGGCGCGGATCAGCGTCCGGCGGCCGGGCCGGCGCAGCGGTGAGCGCTGCCGCGCGGCGGCGGTGCGGCCCGCGATGTCCAGCATCAGGGCCCGTCCCCGGGGCCGGTGCGGGCCGGAGCGCGGTGGGACATGCCCCACGGCATGGCACCAGGCATGCCTAGGCCTCCTCACGCGAGGCCGTCATCACGCGGTGGCGCGAGAGCACCAGCAGCGCCACGGCGGCGAGCACGAACGGGGTCATGTCGCGGTAGTTGGACAGCGACTGGATCGGGGTCAGCAGGTCGTGGATGAGGCCGATCGCCATCGCCGCCAGGAACGTCGCCACGATCGAGCGCAGCCGCGCGATCAGCGCCGCGGCCAGCGACGAGATCACCAGGAAGGTCAGCGTGGTCGCGTCGAGGGCGACCAGGTCGGCCAGCAGCAGCCCGGCCACCCCGGCGATCACGCCGCAGCCGAGCCAGGCCGCCGCCTCCACCCGGCGGACGGGTACCCCGAGGGTGGCGGTGATCTCGCGGTCGTTGGCCATCGCCCGCATGGCCGTGCCGAGCTTGGTGTAGCGCAGGAACACGGTGGTCACCACCACGATCCCGATGCCTGCGGCCAGCCCGATCACCTGCGTCCAGGTCACCTGGACCTGGCCGATCATGAACCCGCCGTTGTCGGTGGGCAGCGTGATGGCACGGGACTGCCCGCCGTTGGCCGTCCACAGCAGGTCCATCAGCCCGAACAGGACGAGCGTCAGCCCGAGCGTGGCCACCGCCTTGACCAGCGGGTCCCGCCGGGCGAGCGGCGGCCCGAACACCATCCCGTAGGCCAGCGTCACCGCCCCGCCGAACAGCACGCAGACCAGCCACGCGAGCCAGTCGGGGGCGCCCGCGTTGGTCAGCGACCAGGCGATCAGGGCGCCCATGGCACCGACCGCGCCGAACGCCAGGTACACCACGCCGGTGGCCTGGTAGAGAACCACCGTCCCCACCCCGGAGAGGGCGTACACCCCTCCCATGGCGAGGCCGCTCACGATGAACGGCTCGAAGTCCTGCCAGCTCGGCATCGTCGACCTACCGGGGGCGCTCTGTCGCCTGTGCCCTCATTACCTCACGGCACCGCCCTATCCGGTACCCGCGGCCTTGCGGTACGCCGCGATCTGCGGGTCGGCCGACGAGATCGGCGTGCAGCCCTGGGCCGTCACCATCTGGCCATTGTCCGGCGTGGTCGTGTAGTCCACGTTGTTGGGAATGTGCATCGGGTAGCTGCCGTAGGTCCAGCCCTGGCACAGCATGCCGGTGTTGAAGTTCTTCACCGCCTTGAGCGCGGCGTTGACGCTCGCCACCGAGTACGCGCCCTTGACCGACTCCAGCGCGTGCACCATGATCTCCGCCTCGGCAAAGCCCATCTGGCTGAAGCTGCCGATGCCACCGGAGACCGCATGGCCGTACTGGGCGAGGATCGCCTTGTACAGCGCCATCTTGGGGGTGCTGGTCACGTCCGGCGGGGTCAGCTCGGCATTGACGAACAGCTTGTGGTCCCACTTCGGGCCGAGTTCCTTGGCGAGGAAGTCGGTGTTGCACGGCGTCGAGCAGCCCCACAGCTTGACCCGGTCCTCGAGGCCGAGCTTCTGCGCGGCCTGGAGGATCACCAGCGCCTCCGGCGGGGTGAAGTTGAGAATCACCGCGCCGTTCGGGCCCGCGTCGTCAACCTCCTTGATCGCCACCGAGTTGGCGTCCGAGATCGGCACGTTCTCGGTCAGCTGCACGATCGGTGTGTGCGCGGCGGCCGCGAGCGCCGCGGGCCCGGCGGCGATGTAGCCGGTGCCCGGGACGTTCGACTGATCGAACACGACCTTCGAGACGTGCTGGGACAGCGCGTACTGCACCGCCCCGTCCGAGCTGTAGCGCGGGCCCATGTTGACCGCGGCGCTGTTGGGGGTCGAGTAGCACTCGGGCGCGATCCCCGAGTCAACGACGAAGTAGCCGAGCTTCTCCCAGTAGCTGTGGTCGATCGTGCACTCGAGGATGGAGGTATTGCCGACGATCCCGACCACGTGATCGGTCTGCACGAGCTGCTTGGCGTCGGCCGCGATCTGGGCCGGGTTGGTCTGCTCGGTCTCGATGTAGAGCTTGATCGGGTGGCCGTTGATGCCGCCGTTGGCGTTCACGCACGCGAAATACGCGGCGGCCATGTTCGGGATATCGGTGAACGATGTTCCCGGCTGGTTGGTGGCGATGGCGCCCAGCGGGATCGGCGTGCCGATCGCCTTCACGCCCGGCTTGGTGCCGCACTGCGACGTGCTCACCGCCGTGCTGCTCGGTGCCGCGGACGCCGTGCCGCTGCCCGATGAGCTGCCGGACCCGCTGCTGCTGCACCCGGCCGCGGCAATCGCGGCGATGACCGCGGCCAGCGCCACGACTGCCCGTACACCCGGTCTGTGCTTCCGTGTCCCCACCTAATCCCCACCTCCTGGTGGTACAGGCATGAACCCAGCTCCTGGGCGGGGCGAGCCGATAGCTCGCGCCCAGGCTGTCACCCCAGGTCCGGGGCGACGGCAAGCTATCCCAGATTCATGACAAAGTCTGAATCGGGAGTGCTTCGATTTGCCTCGGATGCTAGATGTCTGCTGACACCCGCGCAAGGGTGGTTTATTACGATCTGGCCGTCAATGAAACGATCTTGTGTGCGCGCGCAGATCGGGAGGCCAGCGGCTTGTGCGGGTACACAAACCCGGGCCCCGGCCGGAGGATCCGGCATTGCCTGCGGCACCGGGCGTGTGCCAACGTCGCCTGTGTGAACCCCGAGGTATCCGACGGCGACCTGCTGTGGGCACCCCGCCCGCAGCAGGTGGCCCAGGCGAACGTGACCGCGTTCACCGGCTGGCTCGGCCGGGAGCGCGGCCTGCACTTCGACGGCTACCACGCCCTCTGGCGCTGGTCGGTCACCGACCTTGAAGGCTTCTGGCAGGCGGTCTGGGACTATTTCGGGATCGCCGCGTCGTCACCGCCCGCCCAGGTGCTGGGCAGCCGCGCCATGCCGGGCGCGCAATGGTTCCCCGGCGCGCGGCTCAACTACGCCGAGCACGTACTGCGCAACGAGCGGCCGGGCGCCGACGCGCTGCTGTACCGCAGCGAGGCCACCCCGCTGGCCGGGCTGCCGTGGGAGGAGTTCGCCGGCCAGGTGCGGATCCTCGCCAGCCCGGCTGCGGGAACTGGGGGTGGTGCCCGGCGACCGGGTCGTCTCGATCATGCCGAACATCCCGCAGACCGTCATCGCGATGCTGGCGACCACCGCCATCGGCGCCATCTGGGCGAGCTGCTCCCCCGATTTCGGCTGGCGCGGCGTGATCGACAGGTTCTCGCAGCTCACGCCGAAGGCGCTGTTCTGCGTGGACGGCTACCGCTACGGCGGGAAGGAGTTCGACCGCACCGCGGAGATGCGGCAGATCGCGGGCGCCCTGGGCAGCCTCGACCACGTGGTGACCCTGCCGTACCTGGACCCGGGACGGCCCCAGCCTTTCGTTCCCGGCGCGCTCGCCTGGGACGAGGTGGTCGGCGCCCCGCCGGTCCCGGCGGCAGAGTTCGCCTTCGAGCAGGTCCCGTTCGGGCATCCCCTGTGGATCCTGTTCTCCTCCGGCACCACCGGCCTGCCCAAGCCGATCATGCACGGCCATGGTGGCATCCTGCTGGAGCAGCTCAAGCTGCAGACGTTCCACATGGACATGCGCGCGGGCGACCGCATGTTCTTCTTCACCACCGCCGGCTGGATGATGTGGAACTTCCTGGTCAGCTCGCCGCTGCT
This sequence comes from uncultured Actinomycetes bacterium, assembly GCA_963835425.1. Taxonomy (GTDB): domain Bacteria; phylum Actinomycetota; class Actinomycetes; order Streptosporangiales; family Streptosporangiaceae; genus UBA9676. Next base: position 368,735 of record CAWIGE010000001.1, read on the forward strand.
GGGCGTGTGCCCGGTGCTCTACGACGGCAACCCCGGCTATCCCGATCCCGGCGTGCTGTGGCAGGTGGCCGAGGAGGCCCAGGTGAGCCTGTTCGGGGCCAGCCCGGCCTACGTCGACATCATGTCGCGGGCGGGCGTCGAGCCCGGGAAGAGCTACGACCTGTCCCGGCTGCGGGAGATCCTGCTGGCCGGGCTCCCCGGTGTCGGCCGCGTGCGGCGCCTGGTTCTACCGCAACGTCAAGCCCGACCTGTGGCTGGCCACCGGAAGCGGAGGCACCGACGTCTGCACCGGGTTCGTCGGCGGCATGCCGACGCTGCCGGTGTACGCGGGCGAGATCCAGGCTCCTCACCTGGGCGTCGCGGCGCACGCGTTCAACGAGCGCGGCGAGGACGTGGTCGACGAGGTGGGCGAGTTCGTCATCACCGAGCCGATGCCGTCGATGCCGGTTGGCTTCTGGGGCGACACCGACGGGAGCCGGTACCGCGACTCCTATTTCGCCGAGTTCCCCGGGGTGTGGCGCCAGGGTGACTTCTTCAAGATCAACGCCCGGGGCGGCTGCTTCGTGCTGGGACGGTCGGACGCCACCTTGAACCGGCACGGGGTGCGGATCGGCACCGCGGAGATCTACGCGGTGCTCGCCTCCATCGAGGAGGTGGCGGACGCGCTGATCGTCAACCTCGACCTGCCCGGCGGGGGGTTCTTCATGCCGCTGTTCGTCACGCTGGCCGACGGCCGGGTGCTCGACGACGCGCTCCGGCGGAAGATCTGCGCCCGGCTGCGCGCGGAGTACACGCCGCGCCACGTCCCGGACCGGATCATCCAGGTGCACGCCATCCCGGCCACCCTCACCGGCAAGAAGATGGAGGTCCCCGTGCGCAAGCTGCTGCGCGGGGTGCCGGTGGAACAGGCGGCCAACGTCAACGCGATGGCCAACCCAGACTCGCTGGCGGAGTTCGTGGACTACGCCCGCACGCAGCAGGACTACTCGCTCGGCTGAGGCGGCCCCGGGTCAGGAGCCGGTGAAGCGCGGCGGGCGCTTGCCGGCGAAGGCCTTGAGGCCTTCCGCGAAGTCGCCCGAGCCGGCCATCTCCCGCTGGACCTGGGCTTCCAGCTCGAGCTGCTCGTCCATCCGCTGGTAGAGCCAGCTGTTGAGCTGCCGCTTGGTTCCCGCATATGACCTGGTGGGACCGTCGGCAAGGCGGTTCAGGAGCTCCTCGGCCCGCGCCGTGAACTCTTCGTTCGGCCAGACCCGGTTGATCAGACCCCATTCGAGGGCCTGCCCCGCCGCTATCCGCTCGCCCAGCATCGCCATCTCGGCCGCCCGGGCGAACCCCACCCGCGTGGGCACCAGCAGCGACGATCCGCCGTCCGGCACCAGGCCGATGTTGACGAACGCGAGCAGGAAATACGCGGACTCGGCGGCGACGACCAGGTCGCAGGCGAGCGCGAGCGACAGCCCGATCCCCGCGGCGGCGCCGTTCACCGCGGCCACCACCGGCTTGGGCATCTCCCGGACCGTGCGGATGATCGGGTGGTAGCGCTCGGTCAGCACCTGATACACGCGGCGGGCGCCGTCCTCGCCCCCGACCGGCCCGTCCCGCAGATCCGCGCCGCTGGAGAACGCGCGGCCCGCGCCGGTCATCAGCACGGCGCGGACGCCGGGATCCCCCGCGACGTCGGTCAGGGCGGCCAGCAGGTCGAGTCCGAGCTGAGCGTCCCAGGCGTTGAGGCTGTCGGGGCGGTTGAGCTCGAGCTTCGCCGCCGCCCCGCGGCGGTAGAGGTTGACCGCGTCGTACCGGTGGGCAAGCTCGAAATCAGTCACCTCGGGATCGTAACGCCATCGGCAGCACCGCCCCTGACCCGGTCAGCGTGCGACACGGCTACCACGATGCCGGACACCGGCCGGTCTGCTAGCATTGCTAGCAGACGGAGGCGGTGGTTGCGCTGGCGGCGGTGAGCATCCGGAACCTTGACGAGCGGGTGAAGGAGCGGCTGCGGGTCCGCGCGGCACGTCATGGCCGGTCAATGGAGGCTGAGATCCGCGCCATCCTGACGGACGCAGTGAGCGAACCAGGGGACGTGCCTGGCCTGCTCGACGTCATCCTCGATCGCTTCGGTGAGCTGGGCGGCGTCGAACTGGATATACCTCCCCGCACGGATCGAGCGCGGGCTGCGGACCTTCGCTAGATGATCGTCGTCGACACCAACGTCGTATCAGAGCTGATGCGGCCGTCGCCGTCCCCGGCACTCCGCGCCTGGGTGAGCAGGCAGGCCGCAGGCGACCTGTATACGACGGCGGTCACGGTCGCCGAGATCCGTTACGGGCTGGAACGCCTTTCCAGCGGGCGCCGGAAGGATCGCCTGCGGGCAGCGGCGGACGAGGTCTTCGCCGCGTTGAGCGAGTTCGTTCTGCCCTTCGACGCCGCTGCCGCCGTTCACTACGCGCGAATCGCGAGGCATCGTGACGATGCTGGCCTGCCGATCGGCGGGTTCGACGCCCAGATCGCCGCCATATGCTGTGCCCGCGGGGCGGCCATGGCCACCCGCAACATCAAGGATTTCGCGGAAACCGGCGTCGAAGTGATCAATCCATGGCGCTCACGTTGAATGGGCGCGCCCGGTCACCGCTTGTTCCTCGGTGCCGAGGAATGCTGGCGGGAATCCCGCGGCGAGCGCGGCGACGGCGGCGTCCAGGTACACAGTGAGGTCGGCGTCCGCGCGGGCGCACCAGCGGTCGTAGGCGGCGCGGCAGACGGCCAGGGTGGCGCGGCCGACGGCGAGCGGGTAGAGGGAGCCGGGCGGCTGGCCGATCCGGGTGGCGGCGAAGTAGCTGATGGCCCGCTCCCACGCGTCGTAGTGCACGGCCGCGCTGGCCTGCAGGGCCGGCACGGAAATGATCAGGTTCATCCGGGCCCGCAGCTCGGGGACGTCCTCGGCCCGGTAGTGGTTGGCCGCGACCACCGCCCGGCGGATCGCGTCCATCATCGGCACCTCGTCCGGGACCGCCGCCAGCGCCGCGCGGATGGCCTCCACCTCGGCATCGAACTCGCCCCACAGGACGCTGGACTTGGAGCTGAAGTAGCGGAAGAACGTCCGCCGGCTCACCCCGGCCTCGGCCGCGATCTGCTCGATCGGCGTCTCGTCGAAGCCCTGCTCGGTGAACAGCCGCAGCGCGATCAGTTCAAGCTTCCGGCGGCTCGTGCCGGGTGGCCGTCCCCGGCGGATCGTGCCGGGCGGGCCGTCCGCGGCCGGGTGGCGCTGGCGGCCGTCCACGGCGGCTCCCCGCTGCCGCTGCCCGTGGATCGGCACGGACCATCGGCACTCACCAATGCTCGATGGCCAGGGCCTTGATTGTGTCACAGGGTGACGTTAACATCCGGCGTATCCGGCACCCAGTTACGATTATCTGGAGGACCTGCCCGTGGCCGCTGCTGGATCCCCGCTCCCCCTGGTCGAGCAATTCCAGTACGGCCTGGCCGCGCCGATCTGCCTGACCTGGGAACTGACCTACGCGTGCAACCTGGCGTGCGTGCACTGCCTGTCGAGCTCCGGGCGCCGCGACCCGCGCGAGCTGTCCACCGCGCAGTGCCGGGAGCTGATCGACGAGATGGAGCGCATGCAGGTGTTCTACGTGAACATCGGCGGCGGCGAGCCGACCGTGCGGCCCGACTTCTGGGACCTGGTCGGCTACGCCACCGCCCATCACGTCGGGGTCAAGTTCTCCACCAACGGGGTGAAGATCACTCCCGCCGTCGCGCGGCGGCTCGGCCGGCAGCGACTACGTGGACGTACAGATCTCGCTCGACGGGGCGACGGCCGAGGTCAACGACGCGGTCCGCGGGGCCGGCTCGTACGCGACCGCGCTGCGGGCGATCCGCAACCTCGCCGACGCGGGGTTCCGCGGCTTCAAGATCTCGGTCGTGATGACCCGGCATAACGTCGGCCAGCTCGGCGAGCTCAAGGCGATCGCCGACGGTTACGGCGCCCAGCTGCGGCTGACCCGGCTGCGCCCGTCCGGCCGGGGCGCGGACGTGTGGCACGATCTGCATCCCACCGCGGCTCAGCAGCGGGAGCTCTACGACTGGCTGATGGCCCACGGCGAGCAGGTGCTCACCGGCGACTCCTTCTTCCACCTCAACGCCTACGGCGGTGCGCTGCCCGGTCTGGGCATGTGCGGCGCCGGACGGGTGGTGTGCCTGATCGACCCGGTGGGCGACGTCTACGCCTGCCCGTTCACCATCCACGAGGAGTTCCTGGCCGGCAACGTCCGCGAGCCGGGCGGATTCGCCCGGGTATGGCGCGAGTCGGAGCTGTTCGCCAGCCTGCGGCGCCCGCAATCCGGCGGCGCGTGCCAGTCCTGCGCGGCGCTTCGGTTCCTGCCGCGGCGGGTGCATGGCCGCGAAGTTCTTCACCGGCCTGCCGCTGGACGGCCCCGACCCCGAGTGCGTCCGGGGCCACGGGGAGCCGGCGCTGGCCGCCGCCGCGGCGGCGCCGCGGCCATCGGGGGATCACTCGCGCCGGTCACGGCCGGTGCCGGTGTCGATAAGCCGCCGCCGCGCCGATGCCGTCGGCGCGCACCCGTCCGCCGGGACCGGCGCCGCCGCCCTCAGCCCGCCGGCGGACGCGGGCGGCGCGCACCCGGGTGCCGGGCCCGGCGTCCCCGCCGTCCGCCGGTTCACGCCTGCGACGAGCACCCGCTGGCTGGGTCGGGCCTGGCCGGGCGCTGACGCCGACGCTGAGCCGCGGCGTGAGGCGGCGACCGGCCCGAGCCGCTAGCCCGAGACCCCGGGTGAAGCCGGGCGGGACGAGCACGTCGTCCGGGGTGAGGTCGTGGACCGACGCGCGCCCGAGTCCCAGCAGCGCCGAGTCGATCCCGCCGCGCAGGATGTCGAAGACGTTCCTGACCCCGGCGGACCCGTTCGCCGCCAGCCCCCACAGGTAGGCGCGGCCGATCATCACCGCCCGCGCGCCCAGCGCCAGCGCCTTGACCACGTCGCTGCCACGCCGGATCCCGCCGTCCAGCAGCACCTCGACCTGCCCACCGACGGCGGCGACGACCGCGGGGAGGGCCCGGATGCGAGGCCGGGGTGCCGTCCAGGTCGTTGCCGCCGTGGTTGGACACGCTGACCGCGGTCGCGCCGGCGTCGGCGGCCCGCCGCGCGTCGTCGGGGCGCATGACGCCCTTCACCATGAACGGGCCATCCCAGTGGCCCGCGCAGCCAGGCGATGTCCGCCCACGACGGCGGCGGGGTCTGCATCCACTCGCCGTACGCGCCGAAGAAGGACGGCGCGGGCTCGCCCGGGGCGCTCATGTTCGGGACCGTCAGCTCGGGCAGCCTGCCCTGGCGGAGCCAGCCCAGCACGTAGCCGGGGCGGGTCACCGCTTCCGGGGCGAACCGCAGCATCGTCTGCAGGTTCATCTTCTCCGGGATCGGCCGGGCTGCCCCAGTCCCGGGCGGTCGCGAACGACCAGTCCAGGGTGATGATCAGCGCCTTGGCGCCCGCGTCCCGCGCCCGGCGCACCCGCGCCAGGTTGCGGTCCCGGTCGCCGATCCAGAACAGCTGGAAGAACGTCTTCGGGTTGGCGGCCAGCACGTCCTCCACCGCGATGCTCGCGAACGAGCTCAGCCCCATCGCGGTCCCGGCCTCGGCCGCGCCGCGCGCGACCGCGACCTCGCCCTCGGGGTGGACGGCCTGCACGCCGGTCGGGGACGCGATCACCGGCAGCGAGATGTCCTGCCCGAGCACGGACGTGGCCGTGCTGCGGGTGGCGGGCCGGTCCGCGATGCGCGGTGGCGCCAGCCCCAGCTCGCTGAACGCGGCCACGTTGTCGTGCAGCGTGGTCCCCTTCTCGCTGCCGGCCTCCAGGGCGAGGAAAACGGAGCGCGGGAGCCGCCGCCGGGCCCGCCGGCGGGCCTCGGCGACGGTCTCGAACCAGTCATTGGTGCTGGCCATCCGGCCTCCCCTCGGGGCCCCTGATTATGGCACAGTGTGACGTTAGTGTCCGGTGCCGCACGCCAAGGACGAGGGGGCGAAGCGGCAATGATCACCCGCGCCACCCGGGGGCTCGCTCCCTGGCGGGCCGTGACCGAGCTGGCGGCGCTCACCTCGGCGGAGGCGGGGGAACTGTCAACGGCCGGGGCGCTGCTCGCGGTCCCGGTCGGCGCCACCGAACAGCACGGCCCGCATCTGCCGCTGTCGACTGACACCGACCTCGCCGTCGCGCTCTGCGCCCGGCTGGCCGCGGCCCGGCCGGGCGTGCTGGCCGCGCCGCCGCTGGCCTATGGCGCCAGCGGCGAGCACGAGGACTTTCCCGGGACCCTGTCGATCGGCACCGAGGCCGTGGAGCTGCTGCTGGTCGAGCTGTGCCGGTCGGCCACCCGGGCGTTCTCCCGGGTGCTGCTGGTGTCCACGCACGGGGGCAACGCCGAGCGCGGTGCGGCGGGCCGAGCGGCGGCTGCGGGCCGAGTCCCGCGACATCCTGGCCTGGCTGCCCGCCTGGGAGGGCGACGCCCATGCCGGGCGGGCCGAGACCTCACTGGAGCTGGCGCTCGCACCGGACCGGGTACGGCCGGGCCGCGCCCAGGCCGGCAACACCCGGCCGCTCACCGAGCTCATGCCCGAGCTGCGCCGCTCCGGCATGCGCGCGGTCAGCCCGAACGGCGTGCTCGGCGACCCGGCCGGCGCCTCCGCCGCCGAGGGCGCGGCGCTGCTCGGCAGGCTCACCGCCGGCCTGCTGGCCGCGGTGGACGCATGGGAGGCAAGGCAGACATCATGACCGATCCCGCAGCGCCGCCCCCGGCCGAGCCAGCGGACCCGGCTGGCGGCAGAACGGATGCCCGGCCCCGGGCCGTGCCCCCGGTGGCTCTGGTTACCGGCGCGGCCCGCGGCGTCGGCGCCGCGACCGTCGCCGCCCTGGCCGCGGGCGGGTGGCGCGTAATCGCCGCCGACCTGTGCGCCGACGACCCGGCGCTGCCGTATCCGCTCGGCAGCCGGGCGGACCTGGACCGGGTGGCCAGGGCCGCCGGCGGCGATGTCGTCGCGTTGGTGGCCGACGCCCGTGACCCGCGCGCGCTGGCGGCGGCGGTCGGCGAAGCCGAGCGGCGCTGGGGCGGACTTGACGCGGCGATCGCCGTCGCCGGGGTCATCGCGGGCGGCGTCCCGGCCTGGCAGTTCCCGGCCGAGCAGGAGGCGGCCCTGCTCGACATCAACCTCGGCGGGGTGCTGAACCTGGCCCGGGCCGCGGTGCCCGCGCTGCTGCGGCGGCCCGTCCCGCGGCGGGGGCGGTTCATCGCGGTCGCCTCGGCCGCGGCCACCCGCGGGCTGCCGATGCTCGCCGCGTACTGCGCCTCGAAGGCGGGCGTGGCCGGCTTCATCCGCGCGCTCGCGGCCGAGCTCGGCGGCACCGGCGTCACCGTGAACGCGGTCAGCCCGGGGTCAACGGCCACCGCCGTGCTGGACGAGAGCGCCCGGCTCTACTCCCTGCCGGCCGCCGAGTCCTTCGCCAGCCAGCAGCCTCTCGGCCGGCTGCTGCGGCCGGAGGAGGTAGCGGCGGTCATCGCCTTCCTGGCCGGGGACGGGGCCAGCGGCATGACCGGCGCGATCGTCCCGGTGGACGGCGGCCTGGCACTGTGAGTCCCGCTGGCCGGGAGCGCGGGCCGCGCGCGGCGGGACACCCTCTCCCGGCCCGATTCCTGGCCCCGTTGTCGCAGGCGCCGGCCTGCGGGTCCAGGATATGAGGGAGGTGCCGACCGGGGCTGTCCGCCGCTGGCACCCGGTTCCGCACCGCCCGCCGTGAAGGGAGACGTCATCGTGGCTACCGTCCGCACCGCGACCACCCGCTGGGAGGGCCCGCTCGCCACCGGCAAGGGATCGGTCAACCTCGACTCGTCGGGACTGGGCAGCTTCGAGCTGACCTGGCTGTCGCGGGCCGAGGCACCCAACGGGCGCACCAGCCCGGAGGAGCTCATCGCCGCCGCCCATTCCGGCTGCTTCTCGATGGCGCTGTCGCACGGGCTGTCGGAGGCCGGGCACCCGCCGACCAGCATCACCACGTCGGCGGACGTCACGTTCGGGCTGCCCGAGGGCATCAGCGGAATCCGGCTGACCGTGCACGCGGTCGTCCCCGGCATCACGGCGGCCGAGTTCGCCGCCGCGGCCGAGGACGCCAAGAAGAACTGCCCGGTCAGCAGGGCACTGACCGGCACCACTATCGAGCTGGACGCAACCCTGGACGGGTAACGGGCTCAGCCGCCGCCCAGTATCTTCGCCTTCGCCGCCGCGAACTCGTCGTCGCTGAGCACGCCCTGCTGGTGCAGCCCGGCGATCTGCTGCAGCTGATCGGCCACCGAGGACCCCCCCGCGGGGGGGGCCTGCGGCGGCGGGGCGTACTGCTGCTGCGGCGGGGCGTACTGCTGTTGCGGCGGCCCCTGCTGGTACTGGCCCTGCTGCTGCTGCTCGACCGAGCTGATGCGGTCGTCCTGATAGGCCTCGTCCGCAGCCTGCTGATTCGCCTTGTTGGCCATGTGCTTGCCCGCCACGTAGGCGCCGCCGCCGACCACGGCGGCGCGCAGGAGCGGGCGGCGTCGTCTGAACATCACTGCCTCCTACTGCTCGATGGGACGGGCACCCGGCGGGTGGTCCGCCGGGGTGGCCCGTCAGTCAGAAGTCTCCGTCAGGGGGCAGGGACAGGCCAAGCGCGACCATGATTTCCGGTGCGGCCGCCACCACCCGGGGCCCGCCGACCTGGGGCGCTATCGCGCGCATGACGCCAAGGATCTCGTTGGGGGTCGCGCCCGCGTCGAGGGCGTTGGACACCTGCCACAGGTAGGAGGCGGGCGGGGCGTTGACCGCTATCAGCGCGGCGATCTTGACCAGGGAGAAGGCGCGGGCGTCCAGCCCGCTCTGCGCCTGCCACGCCTCCCGGAGCTCCAGCGCCCGCTCCAGCACCTCGAGATCGCCGAGGGCGAGACCGGTCAGGGCATCCTTGGTCGCGTCGTCAACATCGGCCTTGGCGGGCGTGGTCATCGCGTCATTCCTCTCCGTGGTTCGCCTGCGGAGGCGGCTGCGATGCCCGCGCAAGCCGCCGCGAATGCTGTCGTCGCGCAGCCACTGACCAGGTTTGCCGTACTTCGCACCCGCCACATCACCCATCATGGGTGACCTGGGTGCTCGCCCGGGTGAACCGGGCGCTAGCGTGTGACCCAGCGCGGCCGCGTCGATCCGGGCCGTGCCAGCGGCAGAGGGGGGCCGAGGAAATGTCATTCAGCGGGTGGCCGGAAGAGGCCCTGGATTTCTACGACGGGCTGACAGCCGACAATTCAAAGACCTACTGGACCGCGCACAAGCAGACCTACGAGGCGGCGGTCCTGCGCCCGATGACCGAGCTGGTGGAAGAGCTGGCGCCGGAGTTCGGCGAGGCGAAGATCTTCCGGCCCTACCGCGACATCAGGTTCAGCAAGGACAAGACCCCCTACAAGACGCACATCGGCGCGAGGGTCGGCAGCGGGTATGTCCAGCTCTCCGCCGAGGGCCTGGCGGCCGGCGACGGCATGTACGGCATGGCGCCCGACCAGCTCGACCGGTACCGCCAGGCGGTGGCGAGCGACCACACCGGCGGCGAGCTGGAGGAGATCATCGCCGCCGTCGAAAAGCACGATATCGGCGTCAGCGGGCGTGACGTCCTGAAGAGCGCGCCGCGCGGTTATCCCGCCGACCACTCACGGATCGGCCTGCTCCGCTACAAGGGGATCGTCGCCTGGAAGGAGTGGCCGGTGGAGGCCTGGCTGGAGACCGCGGCCGCCCGTGACCGGGTGGCCGGCTTCCTGCGCACCACCCGGCCGCTCAGCGCATGGCTGGCGGACAACGTGGGCCCCTCAGCCACCGAGGGCGCGGCCAGGTAAGCCGGAAGCCCTCCCCGCCGGAGCGCCAGTGATGCTGGCCTCCCCCATGACCTGGTACTGGCCCTCGGACGGGCGGCGGCTCGCACCCTTCTGCCCGCCGCAACCCGGCGAAATAATCACCGGTAAGAGGTGAGAAATGACGCCGGACTACAGAGGCGAGCCAACGATCCGCCGGCGGCGGCACCATGACGCCACGGGCCGCATTCTGGTGCGCGCTGGGCATCTGGGTGCTGACGCTGGCGGCTGACGGCCACCGCGCTGATCTACAACCACCTGTCACCCGCTGCCTCGGGCGCTGAGCAGCCGGTCAGGGGAGCGCGGCGAATGGCGTGGCCGCGGTCGGTGTTCATCGTGCGGCTTCGCCACCGTCGGCGCGCTGCTCGATCTGGAAACGCCCGGCGAACCCCATCGGCTGGCTGCATGTGCCGCCACCGGCGCTGTCGTACGCGCTCGCCGGCAGCGGGCGGGCTCCTGCTGCTGCAATTTCCCGCAGACCCGGGCCTGGGGCCACTGGCTGGGCTGGCTGTGGCTTTCTCGGCGTCGAGTTCGCGGTGTTCGTCCTGCTGCTGTTCCCGACCGGGTCGCTGCCGTCGCGCCGCTGGCGGCCGGTGGCATGGGCCGCCGGCGCCGCGCATCGCGGCGTGGACTCTCGGTAACACCTTCGCCCCGCGTGTCCTTCTCCAGCGGCTCCCCCAGCCCCCTCGGCGTGCGCGGGCCAGCCGGGCGCATCTTCGGCTTCCTGGCCGGGGCCGGCGTTGTGCTGACCGCGGCGACCGGCCTGGCCGCCATCGTGTCGCTGGTGTTCCGATACCGGCGGGCCCGGACGGTGGAGCGTGAGCAGCTGAAATGGCTCGTCTACGCGGGCGGGCTCATCGTGGTGGCGGCGGCGGCGGTGACGCCGATCGAGAAGGTCCTCGGCCCGGGCAGTAGCGCGGCCAGTCAACCTGGAGAACGCGGTCATTAGCGGGGCGGTCGCGCTGGTCCCGATCGCCATCGGCATCGCGATCTTCCGCTACCACCTGTACGACATCGACGTCGTCATCAACAAGACCCTCGTCTACGGGTCGCTGGCCGTGTTCATCACCGGCGTGTACGTGGCGATCGTGGTCGGCCTCGGGTCGCTGGCACAGCGCGGCGCGCGGCCGAGCCTGGCCCTGTCGATCGCCGCGACGGCGGTGGTGGCGGTCGCGTTCCAGCCGGTGCGGGCATGGGTCCAGCGCCTGGCCAACCGGCTGGTCTACGGCCGGCGGGCCACCCCCTACGAGGTCCTCGCGGACTTCGCCGAGCGGATGGCGGGGGCCTACGCCGCCGAGGACCTGCTGCCGCGGATGGCCAGGATCCTGGCCGAGGGCACCGCGGCCACCCGGGCGGACGTCTGGCTGAAGAGCGGGGACGAGTTCCACGACGGCGCCGCCTGGCCGGCCGACGCGCCGCCGCTGCCGCCGGCCCGCGCTACCGCCGCCGACGTGCCGGCCTATGCGGCCGCCGACCGGATCCTGCCGGTGCGCTACCAGGGCGAGGTCCTGGGCGCGCTGTCGGTATCGAAGCGGCCGGGGGAAGCGCTCACCCCGACCGAGGACCGGCTGCTCGCCGACCTGGCCGGCCAGGTCGGCCTGGTGCTCAAGAACGCCGGGCTGCGCGAGCAGCTTCTGGCCCGGCTGGAGGAGATCAGGGCGTCACGGCAGCGGCTGGTGGCGGCGCAGGACTCCGAACGGCGCCGGATCGAGCGCAACATCCACGACGGCGCCCAGCAGCAGCTGGTGGCCCTGGCCATCAAGCTCAGCATCACCGAGTCAATGATCGGCACGGACACCGAGGGCGAGCGGGAACTGCTCGCCGAGCTCCGCCAGGACGCCGCCGGCGCCGTGGAGGAACTCCGGGACCTGGCCCGCGGCATCTACCCGCCGCTGCTGGCCGGCGAGGGCCTGGTCACCGCGCTGCAGGCGCAGGCCAGGAAGGCCCCCGTCCCGACCTCGGTGACCGCCGACGGGGTGGGGCGGTACCCGCAGGACCTGGAGGCGGCGGTCTACTTCTGCGTCCTTGAGGCACTCCAGAACACCGCCAAGTACGCGGGCGCCACCCGGGCCGAGATCCGGCTGGCCGCCTCCGGGCGCGACCTGAGGTTCGAGGTGACCGACGACGGCGCGGGCTTCGACCCGGAGTCCCGCGGCTACGGGACGGGCCTGCAGGGCATGGCGGACCGGCTGCACGCCCACGGCGGCTCACTCGACGTTCGGTCCTCCCCCGGCACCGGCACCACGATCGCCGGGCGGCTCCCCTGCCGGGTGCTCGAGGCGGCCTGATGACACACCGCCACCGCCCGGTGGCTGGCCGGGGGGCTGCTGCTGCTGACCGTCGCGGCGCTGGCGCGTCAGCGCCTGGTTCGGGGTGGCCACCGACAACCTCATGGACGCGTTCGCCTTCACACCGCTGCTGCTGGCGTTCGCCGTCGTCGGGGCAATCGTGGCCAGCCACCGGCCGGCCAATCCGATCGGCTGGCTGTTCCTGGCGGAGGGGCTGGGCTTCGCACTCGGCGTCGCGACCGACACCTATGCCACGTACGCGACCAGGGCGGAGCGGCCGCACCGCCGTCGGTCGCATGGGCCGTCTGGCTCGGTGCGATCCTCGGCGAGCTGGGTTTTCTGTTCGCGCTGGCGATCCTGCTGTTCCCCGACGGGCGGCTGCCGTCACCCCGGTGGCGGGTGGTCGCCTGGCTGATCGTGGCGGGGGAGGCGCTCGTGGTGCTCATGGCGGCCACGTCTTCGGCGGCCCTGCGGGCCCAGGCTGCGGCCGTGCTCGTCTCCCCGGTCCGGCTGATACCGGACAGCCTGGCCGACCCAGTGATCAACGTCCTGCAGACCGCGTTCGTACCACTGACCCTGGCGGCGGCGGCGGGCCTGGTTGTGCGTCTACCGCCGGGCGACCCCTGATGTGCGGCATCAGATCAAGTGGGTCGCCTACGCCAGCCTGCTCACCGGTGTCGCGCTGCTGATCACTGGGCTCGTGTTCGGCAACCCGCTGGGCGCCCTGCTCACGGTGGGGCCGCTCATCCCGGTCGCGGCGGGGATCGCGATCTTCAAGTACCGGCTCTACGACATCGACGTCGTCATCAGCAAGACGATCGTGTACGGCTCGCTAGCGGCGTTCATCACGCTGGTCTACGTCGTCATCGTGGCCGGGATCGGCTCGCTTGGGCCCGGTTTCGTGCAGGCCGGGTCACGGCCGGACCTGGGCCTGTCGATCGTGGCGACCGCGGTGGTGGCGGTGGCCTTCCAGCCGGTCAGGGAGCGGGCGCAGCGGCTGGCCAACCGGCTCGTGTTCGGCAAGCGGGCCACGCCCTATGAGGCGCTCAGCGAGTTCGCCGGCCGGATGGGGGGAACCTACGACGCCGAAGACGCTCTCCCCCGGATGGCCCAGGTCCTGGCCGAGGGGACCGGCGCGGCCCGGGCGGTGGTGTGGCTGAGGGACGGCACCGGGCTGGCCGCCGGGGCCTGCTGGCCCTCGGGCGGGGCGCCACCCGTCCGGGTCGGCTTCGCGGACGGAGAGGCGCCCGCCATCGACGGGGCCGACCGGGTCTCGGTCGTCTACCACCAGCGCGAAGCGCTCGGCGCGCTGTCGGTGGCCAAGCGGCCGGGGGAAACGCTCACGCCGGTCGAGGGCAAGCTCATGTCCGACCTGGCGGCACAGGCCGGCCTGGTGCTGCACAACATCGGCCTGACCGAGCAGCTGCGCGCCCGGCTGGCCGAGCTGCAGGCCTCACGGCTGCGGATCGTCACCGCGCAAGACGAGCAGCGGCGGCGGATCGAGCGCGACATCCACGACGGCGCCCAGCAGCAGCTGCTGGCCATCGCCGACACGCTGGCCAGGGCGCAGTCGCTGGCCGGCCAGGACTCCGGCCGGGAACGGGCCCTGGTTGCGCAGCTCAAGGCCGAGACCAGCGGCGCGCTGGAGACGCTGCGCGAACTCGCCCGCGGGATCTACCCGCCGCTGCTCGCCGACCAGGGCCTGGCCACCGCCGTCCGCGCCCAGGCCGGCAAGGCGCCCGGGCCGGTCGAGGTCAGCACCGACGGCATCGGCCGCTACCCGGCGGAGATCGAGACCGCGATCTACTTCTGCTGTGTGGAAGCGCTGCAAAACGCAACCCGGCACGCCCCGGGGTCCGCGGTCCGGATCAGCATGGCCGATTCCGGCGCCGACGTCGCGTTCACCGTCGCCGACGACGGCCCCGGATTCGAGCCGGCCGCGGCAGAGAACGGGACGGGACTGCGGAACATGAGCGACCGGCTGGCCGCGCTCGGTGGCTCGTGCCAGGTCGACTCCTCGCCGGGCCGGGGAACTACCGTCGCCGGCCGGATCGGCACCGGCAGGCTGGCAGCCGGGAATTCCAGTGACGCGCCGCCGGCCGGGAACGCCGGTGACGTGCCGGTCGCTGGCCGCATGGGGTAGAAATCTGGTCATCACCGGCTTGCCACGCGACCGCCTCATGGGCGCGCGCCGGCGGGAGGGAGCAGGGATGGCCACGCACACCGCCGCGCCGATGCGGATGAACCGGTGGGGGATCCTGGCCGGTTACGCGCTGCTGACCGCGTGCACCCAGCTGCTGTGGCTCGCCTACGCGCCGATCACGACGCAGGCCCACCAGGCCATGGGCGTGTCGTCGGGGGCGGTCGGTGATCTCGCCATCATCTTCCCGCTCATGTACGTCATCCTGGCGCTGCCCGCCGGCCGCTGGCTCGACGCCCGGTTCGGGCAGGCCCTCGGCCTCGGGGCGATCCTCACCGCCGGCGGCGGCCTGCTGCGGCTGGCCGGGCCGTCGTCCTACGGGTGGGCGCTGGCCGGCCAGTTCGTGATCGCGGCCGGCCAGCCGTTCGTGCTCAACTCGATCACCAAGGTCGCCGCCCGGTACTTCCCGGCCAGGGAGCGGACGGCGGCGATCTCGGTCGGCAGCGTCGCGCTGTTCGTGGGCATCCTCGCCGCGGTGCTCTCGGGCGGGCCGCTGTTCGACGCCGGGGGGCTGACGCTCCTGCTGTGGGTGCAGGCCGCGGTGGCGGTGCTGGCCGCCGCGTGGGTGCTGGCCGGCGGTCAGGACGCCCGCCGCCTTCCCGGGTGACCCGTCGGTCGCGGTGTCGCTGCGCTGGCTGCGGGGCGACCGGTTCATGTGGGTGCTGGGCGGGCTGCTGTTCGTCGGGATGGGCGTGTTCAACGCGGTCGCGACGTGGCTCGACTCGATCCTCACCCACTTCGGGCACGGGCGGCGCGAGCGGCTACCTGATCGCGATCATGACCGTGGGCGGGATCGCCGGCGGCGCCCTGCTGCCGGGCGTCGTCGCCCGGCGCGACCAGCGGCGGGGGATGCTGGAGATCGCGGTGGTGGTGACGGCGGTGGCGTTCGCCGTGATGACCGTCGTGCACAGCCCGGCCGTCGGCGGCGTGGTCCTGTTCGTGGCGGGTTTCTTCCTGCTGGCCGGCCTGCCGGTGGTGCTGGACTGGTCGGAGCTGCACGCCGGGCCCGAGCGTGCGGGCGCGGCGGCCGGGTTCCTGCTGCTCGCGGGGAACCTCGGCGGCGTGGTCCTGGCGCTGATCGTCCAGGCCGTGATCGGGAACCCGTACCTCTCGCTCGGCGCCCTGGCCCTGGCCGGCCTGGCCGGGCTCGCGCTGGCTACCAGGCTGCCCGCCCGGGGCGCCGCCGCCGTGCAGCACGCGGGCACCGGCGCCGCACAGGACGCGGGCAACGCACGCGAGGGAGGACCGGCATGACCGACCCGATGGCCGAGCTGGACCGCCAGCTCAAGCCCTACCGGGACCAGTTCCCCTCCTTCGCCCGCCTGCCGGCCGACGGCCTGGCCCGGGCCGAGGTGACCGGGCTGGTCGAGCGGCTGGCCGCGGCCGAGGAGCGCCGGTGGCGGGACGGTTATCGCCTCCGGCGCCGTCTACCACGGGGACCCGGAGCACGTGGCGTTCCTCGGCCGCGTGTACGCGGCGCAGTCGCAGAGCAACCCGCTGCATCCGGACCTGTGGCCGAGCGCCACGAAGTTCGAGGCGGAGATCGTCGCGATGACCGCGTCCATGCTCGGCGCGGGCCACGCCGAGCCCGACGCACCGGTGGTCGGCACGGTCAGCTCCGGCGGCACCGAGAGCATCCTGCTGGCGATGAAGGCCTACCGGGACTTCGCCCGCGAGCGCCGCGGCATCGCCGCGCCGGAGATCGTCGCGCCGGTCACCGCCCACGCGGCGTTCGACAAGGCCGCCCGGTTCTTCGACATGCCGCTGGTGCGGGTGCCGGTCGACGGCGGGTTCCGGGCCGACCCCGGTGCGCTGGCCGCGGCCGTGACCGACCGGACCGCCGTCGTGGTCGGGTCGGCGCCGGGCTTCCCGCACGGGGTGATCGACCCGATCCCCGAGATCGCGGCGCTGGCGGCCGAGCGCGGCGTGGGCTGTCACGTCGACGCCTGCCTCGGCGGGTTCATCCTGCCGTGGGCGGAGCGGCTCGGCTACCCGGTACCGCCGTTCGACTTCCGGCTGCCCGGGGTGACCTCGATGTCGGCCGACACGCACAAGTACGGCTACGCGGCCAAGGGCTCGTCGGTCGTGCTGTACCGGGGCAGGGAGCTGCGCCAGTTCCAGTACTACACGGTGACCGACTGGCCGGGCGGGCTGTACCTGTCCCCCACGTTCGCCGGCAGCCGGCCCGGCGCCCTGGCCGCCACCTGCTGGGCGGCGATGGTCTCGATCGGGGAGAACGGCTACACCGAGGCGGCCCGCAGGATCCTGGAGACGGGGGCGAGGATCCGGGACGGGATCGCCGCCATACCGGGCCTCCGGGTACTCGGCGACCCGCTGTGGGTGATCGCGTTCGCCGCCGGTGACGGCCTGGACGTCTACCAGGTCATGGAGAACATGGGCCACCGGGGCTGGAGCCTGAACGGCCTGCAGCTGCCCGCCGCGGTGCACATCGCGGTCACGCTCCGCCACACGCTGCCCGGCGTCGCCGACCGCTTCCTCGCCGACCTGGCCGGCTGCGTCGCGGAGGTCCGGGCCAATCCCGGGGTCAGCACCGGGATGGCCCCGGTCTATGGCATGGCCGGCAGCCTGCCCGCCGACGTCGTCCATCAGCTGCTCGCCGGGTACCTCGACCTGCTCTTCGAGGTATAGGCCGATGGCGCGCCATATCCTCGCGATCGACCTGGGCACCTCGGCGCTGAAGGTGGCCCTGGTGTCCACGGCCGGCGAGGTTGTGGCCGCGGAGCAGGACACCTGCCAGGTGAGGCTGCTCCCCGGCGGCGGGGCGGAGCAGGACCCCGAGCAGTGGTGGGACCTGATCACCGCGGCGTCGTCCCGGCTGATGGCGCGGGCGGCGTCCCGGCCGAGTCGGTGGTGGCCGTCGCCTGCACCGCCCAGTGGTCGGGGACGGTGCCGGTGGACGAGCGGTGCCAGCCGCTGCGCGACGCGATCATCTGGATGGACTCGCGCGGCGCGCCCTACGTCCAGCGCATCACCAGGGGCGCGGTGAACGTGCAGGGTTACGGGGTGGGCAAGCTGGCGCGATGGCTGCGCACGACGGCCGGGATCCCGGGCCACAGCGGCAAGGACTCGATCGCCCACATCCTGTGGCTCAAGCACGAGGAGCCGGAGACCTACCGGCGGACGCACCTGTTCCTGGAACCCAAGGACTGGCTGAACGCCCGCCTCACCGGACGGCCGGCGGCATCGTTCGACTCGATCGCGCTGCACTGGGTGACCGACAACCGCCATCCGGACCGGATCCGGTACGACCGGGCGCTGCTGCGGCTGGCCGGGATCGAGCAGTCGCGGCTGCCGGAGCTGCTGGCCGCCACGGACATCCTCGGCCCGCTGCTGCCCGGTCCGGCCGGGGCGCTCGGCGTCCCGGCCGGCATCCCGGTCGTGGTCGGCTCGCCCGACCTCCAGTCGGCGGCGATCGGGGCCGGGGCCACCCGGGACTTCCAGGCGCACCTGTACGTCGGCACCTCCTCCTGGCTGACCTGCCATGTGCCGTTCAAGCGGACCGACCTGCGGCACAACATGGCCTCGCTGCCCTCGCCGGTGCCGCGGCGCTATTTCGTCGCCGACGAGCAGGAGACCGCCGGTGCGGCCCTGACGTTCCTGCGCGACCGGGTGCTGTTCGGCGGCGACCCGCCGGCCGGCGCCTACGCCGAGTTCGACCGGATGGCCGCACGGGCCCCGCCCGGGAGCCACGGGGTGATCTTCACCCCGTGGCTGTACGGCGAGCGCACGCCGGTCGAGGACCGGTTCGTTCGCGGCGGTTTCCACAACCTGTCGCTGTCGGCCAGCCGGGACGACCTGGTGCGGGCGGTCTTCGAGGGGGTGGCGCTCAACGCGCGCTGGCTGCTGCAGGCGGTGGAGCGCTTCAGCAGGCACCGGCTGGAGCCGATCAGGTTCATCGGCGGCGGCGCGCGCAGCGACGTGTGGTGCCAGATCTTCGCCGACGTGCTCGGCCGCGCCATCGAGCAGGTCGCCGACCCGGTGAACGCGAACGCCCGCGGCGCGGGTCTGCTGGCGGCGGTCGCGCTCGGCGAACTCACCTTCGGCCAGGTGCCGGAGCGGGTCAAGGTGGCCGGCACCTACCAGCCGCAGCCGGCCACCAGGGAGCTCTACGACGAGCTGTTCACCGAGTTCGTCGGCTTCTACCGGCGTAACCGCCGGGCGCACGCCCGCCTGAACCGCGACGCCGGATGAACCCGGGCCGCTTATTCCTCGAAGTACTCCTCGACCGTCTCCTCGGCGGGGGTGCCAGGGCCGGGAACGGTCCGCTCCGCGGCGGGCGGGGGAAGGGTATCGGGCACGCCGTCCTCGGCCACGGTGCGTTCCACCACGGTGCGTTCCACCATGGCGTCCTCGGGCGCCTCCAGCCGGGGGTCGGGGAGGGCGTTCCGGCGGAACCACCGGGTGTCCTTGAACCTGTGGGGCCCGCCGTTGGCCTCGACGGCATCACCACGCGGGCGCCGCACCACCCGCCGCATCCAGCCGTAGCCGCGCCGGGGCACGAACAGGCCGGCTACTCCGGTCAGGATGAGTATCCACCCAGCCACCTGGAGATTGAGGAATGAAGGGCTGGCGGTGACCGCGAAGGCGAAGATCGCGCCGATAGCTATCAGCGCGAGTCCGGTTGCCGTCCTCATGATTCCTCTCTACCCCCCCAGGGTGATTCACTCCACCCCGCCAGCGGAATTCGTTCTCCGGGCCCCGGCTGATTACTGGCTTGGCTGGGGCAGCTTACACGAGACCTTGGGGTTGGCGCCCACGTAGTTGAGCGGGCCCGCGACAATCGTCACGAAAACCGTGCTCGTCTTGGCGCAATTGGTGTGCGAGGAGTTGTAGTAACCTCGCTGCCCGGCGGCAATGGCCCCGATAATCAGCCATACCACGAGCAGGGCTGCTCCGAATCGCATTGTGACCTCCGCCCAGGTACAGAGGACCGGATGTGCCGTCCTTCTGGCCAGCTCATCTACCGCGAACCGCCCCTTCCAAACAATTGCCATCCGCGGCTCAGGTAGGCGCCGGATGCCTATCCGATTCCGGGGTAGCGGGGCCGGTGTGCACATTGACGACTGGTTTCTGACCGCGGCGGAGCGCGGCAACCCGGCCACCGGCCTCGATGCGCGCCGCGGCGGTATAGCGTGGTCGGCCGACAACCAGGTCCGTCCCCTCATCCACGGCTCGGCCTACTTCGCCGAACTGCTGGCCCGCGTCCCCGCCCTCCGGGCCGGCGATCTGCTGCTGTTCACCGACTGGCGCGGCGACGCCGACGAGCTGCTCGCCCCGGCGGGCCCGGCGATAGCTGACCTGTTCTGCGCGGCGGCCCGCCGCGGCGTGCTGGTGAGAGGCCTGCTGTGGCGCTCGCACCTGGACCGCTTCCAGTTCAGCCAGCAGGAGAACCGCCGGCTGGGCGAGGTGGTCGACGCGGCGGGCGGCGAGTGCCTGCTCGACATGCGGGTCCGGCCGGGCGGCTCCCACCACATGAAGATGGTCGTGCTCCGGCACGCCGGCCGTCCCGCCGACGACGTCGCCTTCGTCGGCGGCATCGATCTGTGCCACAGCCGGCGGGACGACGCCTGCCACGCGGGCGACCCGCAGCGCCAGCCGATGGCGGCCGCCTACGGTGAACGCCCGCCGTGGCACGACGTCCAGGCGATGATCCAGGGACCGGCGGTCGGCGACGTTGAGGCGGTGTTCCGCGAGCGCTGGCAGGACCCGGCCCCGCCGACCCGCAATCCGCTGCGCCGCCTGCGCGACGCGGCGGCCGGGGTGGACGACGCGCGCCGGCTGCCGCCGCAGCTGCCCGACCCGCCGCCGCGGGGCGCCCACGCCGTCCAGCTGCTGCGCACCTACCCGTACCGCAGGCGCGGCTACGCGTTCGCCCCGGACGGGGAGCGCAGCATCGCCCGGGGCTACCTGAAGGTGCTGCCCCGCGCCCGCTCGCTGATCTACCTGGAGGACCAGTACCTGTGGTCAACCGAGGTCGTGGCCGCGCTGGCCCGGGCCCTGCGCGACCGGCCGGAGCTGCGCCTGATCGCGGTCATCCCCCGGTTCCCTGACCAGGGTGGCAGGCTGTCCGGGCCGCCGAACCTGGTCGGCCGCATCGCCGCGCTCGAGATGCTCCGGCGGGCGGGCGGGGGGCGGGTGGCCGTCTACTCACCCGAGAACGCTGAGGGCACGCCGGTCTACGTCCACGCCAAGGTGTGCGTCATCGATGACACCTGGGCCATCGTCGGATCGGACAACTTCAACCGGCGCTCGTGGACCCATGACTCCGAGCTCAGCTGCGCCGTCCTCGACCAGCGGGGTGAGGAGGGCAGCCACGGGGCGGGCGGCTACGCGCACGCGCTGCGCATCGCGCTCGGCCGCGAGCATCTCGGTGGTGGCGCTGACGGCGAGCTGGATGGCGCCCGCGGCGCCTTCGAGGCGTTCCGCCGGGCCGCCGCCGGCCTGGACGCCTGGCACGCCGGCGGGCGGCGGGGCCCCCGGCCGCCGGGACGGCTGCGCACCTACCGCGCGCCGGTCCTGTCGCCCTGGACCAGGGCATGGGCGCAGGTGCCCTACCGGCTCATCTACGACCCGGACGGACGCCCACCAGCGATGCGGCGGGCGGGGCGGTTCTGATTTCCGGGCGGGCGGTGAGTAGCACGCGGCGGGCCGGCAGCTGGCACCTCAGCACAGGGCCAGCACACGAATGGGAGATCCGCTATGACCGCCGTCTCGGACCGGGCCGACGGGGTGTCACGCGCCGCGTGCCGGTCCGGCCGACCCCGAGCTGTTCTTCCCGGTGTCCGGGGCGGGCCCATCGGTGGCGCAGATCGCCGAGGCCAAGACGGTCTGCGCCCGCGGCGAGGTACGCAGCGAGTGCCTGGCTTCGCGCTGGCGACCTGGGAGCCATACGGCGTCTGGGGCGGGACCAGCCCGGAAGAGCGCACGATGCTGCGAAACAAGGCGCGGGCGGCCGGTTTGGCGGACGTCGCAATGGTGAGTTAAAGGCCGTCCCAATTCCGGAAAGGAAACGACGATGGCAATCATCCTTGCGGTCCTCCTGCTCGCCCTCATCCTGGGCGGGCTAGGCTTTGTGGTACACGTGCTGTGGTGGATCGCCCTGATCGTGCTCGTCCTGTGGCTGGTGGGCTTCCTCTTCACCGGAGCGGCCAGCGCAGGCGGCCGCAGGCGACGCTGGTATCGCTGGTAGCCGTCCGCTAACCCTATTCACCCGCCGCTGGACGAGGGGCAACGCTCGTGGGCATACGCCACCGGATCGAAGACCAAGTCAAGTCATGGCCGGTGTACCGGCAGCTGGCCGGTACCGACCGGCTGGGGCGCGGGGAGGCGGCGAAGAGCCGGGCCAGCGGCCGGCTCGCCCCCCGGACGGATACGGCCGACGCCGTGGTCAAGTCGGTCTGCCCGTACTGCGCGGTCGGCTGCGGCCAGAACGTCTACGTGGCCGGCGGGCGGGTCACCCAGATCGAAGGCGATCCCGCCTCCCCCGTGAGCCGGGGCCGGCTGTGCCCGAAGGGCTCGGCGAGCCTCCAGCTCACCACCGGCCCGGGCCGCCGGTACGAGGTGCTGTACCGCAGGCCGTTCGGAACGGAATGGGAGCGGCTGGGCCTCGACCAGGCCATGGACATGATCGCCGACCGGGTGATCGACGCCCGCCGCCGGGGCTGGCAGTGGGAGGCGGACGGCGCCCGCACCCGCCGGACCCTGGGCTTCGCCAGCCTGGGCGGCGCCACGCTCGACAACGAAGAGAACTACCTGATCAAGAAGCTGTTCACGGCGCTCGGCGCGATCCAGATCGAGAACCAGGCCCGCATTTGACACTCCTCCACCGTCCCCGGTCTGGGGACTAGCTTCGGCCGCGGCGGCGCGACCACCTTCCAGCAGGACCTGCAGAACGCCGACTGCATCCTGATCGAGGGCTCGAACATGGCCGAGTGCCACCCGGTCGGTTTCCAGTGGGTGATGGAGGCCAAGGCGCGGGGGGCCACGATGATCCACGTCGACCCGCGGTTCACCCGCACCAGCGCGCTGGCCGACCTGCACGTGCCGCTGCGGGCCGGGTCCGACATCACCTTCCTCGGCGGGATCATCAACTACGTCTTGCAGAACGAGAAATACTTCCGCGAGTACGTGGTCGCCTACACCAACGCCACGGTGATCATTAACGAGGACTTCGCCGACACCGAGGACCTGGACGGGATCTTCTCGGGGCTGGACCGCGAGCACCGCTTCTATGACCCGCACAGCTGGCAGTACGAGGGGCTGGAGGTGCAGGCCGCGTCCGGGGAGCGGGATCAGCAGTACGAGGGCCGGGCCCAGGCCGCGTCGGTCCGGCAGGCGGCACGGGGGGAGGCGCACGGCTCCGGCGGCGCCGACGTGGGCACCGGGAACCCCGAGCGGGACGAGACGCTTCAGCACCCGCGGTGCGTGTTCCAGATCCTCAAGCGCCACTTCGCCCGCTACACGCCGGAGATGGTGGAGCAGATGTGCGGCGTGCCCACCGGCAGCTTCCAGCGGGTGTGCGAGCTGCTGGCCGAGAACTCCGGGCGGGAGCGCACGACCGCCTTCGTGTACAGCGTGGGCTGGACCCAGCACACGGTGGGGGTGCAGTACATCCGCACCGCATCGATCCTGCAGGCGCTGCTGGGCAACATCGGCCGCCCCGGCGGCGGCATCCTGGCGCTGCGGGGGCACGCGTCGATCCAGGGCTCCACCGACATCCCCACCCTGTTCGACCTGCTGCCCGGCTACATCCCCATGCCGCACGCGCACGCCAACGAGGACCTGGACAGCTTCGTGGAGGCGGAGGCGGCCACGAAGGGCTACTGGGCGAACATGCGCGCCTACACCGTGAGCCTGCTGAAGGCCTGGTGGGGCGAGGCCGCCACGGCGGACAACGACTTCTGCTTCGACTACCTGCCCCGCCTCACCGGCAGCCACAGCACCTACGAGACGGTGATGGCCCAGCTCGCCGGGGACTGCCACGGCTTCTTCCTGTTCGGCGAGAACCCGGCGGTGGGGTCGGCGAACACCAAGATGCAGCGGCTCGGCATGGCGAAGCTGGACTGGCTGGTCGTGCGGGACTTCTCGCTCATCGAGAGCGCCACCTGGTGGAAGGACGGCCCGGAGATCGAGACCGGCGAGATGCGCACCGCCGACATCGGCACCGAGGTGTTCTTCCTCCCGGCCGCGGCGCACACCGAGAAGGCGGGCAGCTTCACCAACACCCAGCGGATGCTGCAGTGGCATCACCAGGCGGTCGAGCCCGGCGGCGATGCCCGCAGCGACCTGTGGTTCACCTACCACCTCGGCCGCAAGATCCGGGAGAAGCTGGCCGGCTCGGCCGACGAGATGGACCGGCCGGTAGCCGACCTCACCTGGGACTACCCGGTCAAGGGACCGCTGGCGGAGCCGGACGCGGAGGCCGTGCTGGCCGAGATCAACGGCTGGGACGGCGAGGGGAAGCCGCTGGGGTCCTATCTGCAGCTCACCGACGACGGCTCGACCCCCTGCGGATGCTGGATCTACGCGGGGGTCTATGCCGACGGCGTCAACCAGGCGGCCCGCCGCAAGCCGGGGCGGGAACAGAGCTGGGTGGCCGGCGAGTGGGGCTGGGCCTGGCCCGCCAACCGGCGGATCATCTACAACCGCGCCTCCGCCGACCCGGACGGCAGGCCGTGGAGCGAGCGCAAGGCGCTGGTCTGGTGGGACGAGGACCAGGGGAAGTGGACCGGCCACGACGTCCCCGACTTCGCCCCGGACAAGCGGCCCGACTACCGCCCGCCCGACGGTGCGACCGGCCCGGACGCGCTGTCCGGCATCGACCCGTTCATCATGCAGGCCGACGGCAAGGCGTGGCTGTTCGCGCCGGCCGGCCTGGTGGACGGCCCGCTGCCCGCCCACTACGAGCCGCAGGACTCCCCGTTCAGCAACCTGCTCTACGACCAGCAGCGCAACCCGGTCCGGCAGGTGGTCGTCTTCCGGCACCCGGACAACCGGCTGCAGCCCAGCGGCGGCGAGCCCGGCTCGGAGGTGTTCCCGTACGTCGCCACCACCTACCGGCTCACCGAGCACCACACCGCGGGCGGGATGAGCCGGTGGCTGCCGTACCTGTCCGAGCTCCAGCCGGAGTTCTTCTGCGAGATCTCCCCCGAGCTGGCCGCCGAGCGGGGGCTGGAGCACCAGGGCTGGGCCACGATCGTCACCGCGCGCAACTGCGTGGAGGCACGGGTCATGGTGACCGAACGGGTGACCCCGCTGACCGTGCAGGGGCGGCAGCTGCACCAGGTCGGGATGCCCTACCACTGGGGCGGCAACGGCATCAGCACCGGCGACGCGGCGAACGACCTGCCGTACATGAGCCTGGACCCGAACGTGCACATCCAGGAGGTCAAGGCGTTCGCGTGTGACATCCGGCCCGGACGGCGGCCGCACGGACCGGCCCGGGTCGAGCTGGTGCGCGAGTACCGGCGCCGGGCGGGCATCACCGAGGACACGGGGATGGAGATATGAGATGACGATCCTGGGCACCGGCCCGGCGCAGGGCGACGGCTACGACCCGGCCTCGGAAAGCGGCTACCCGGAGCACCCGCCGCGGATGGGATTCTTCACCGACACGTCGGTGTGCATCGGGTGCAAGGCCTGCGAGGTGGCCTGCAAGGAATGGAACCAGGTCCCGGAGGACGGCATCGCGCTGACCGGCCTGTCCTACGACAACACCATCGGGCTCGGCGCCGACACCTGGCGGCACGTGGCCTTCATCGAGCAGCGCAAGCCGGTGGCCGACGGCCAGGACCAGTTTCGCTGGCTGATGGCATCGGACGTGTGCAAGCACTGCACCCACGCCGCCTGCCTGGACGTCTGCCCCACCGGTGCGCTGTTCCGCACCGAGTTCGGCACCGTGGTCGTCCAGGAGGACGTCTGCAACGGCTGCGGCTACTGCGTCCCGGCCTGCCCGTACGGGGTCATCGACCGGCGGGAGGACGACGGCCGGGCGTGGAAGTGCACGCTCTGCTACGACCGGCTGGGCGCCGGCCTGGAGCCGGCCTGCGCCAAGGCATGCCCGACCGAGTCGATCCAGTTCGGCCCGCTCGACGAGCTCCGCGACCGCGCCGAGGGACGGCTGGCGCAGCTGCACTCCGTCGGCGTCGCCGACGCGCGGCTGTACGGGGAGGACCCGGGCGACGGCGTCGGCGGGGACGGCGCGTTCTTCCTGCTGCTGGACGAGCCGGAGGTGTACGGGCTGCCGCCCGACCCGGTCGTCACCACCCGCGACCTGCCGGCCATGTGGTGGCGGGTCGGTGCGGCCGCCGCCACGCTGGCGGCGGGCGCCGCCGCCGCCTTCGCCGCCGCCGCGCTGGGAGGGCGCAGGTGAGCGAGTCCGAGGTCACCAGGAAGGGCCTGCGCGGCGTGCGCCCGGGCCGGGACGCCACGCCGGGCACGGACGCCACGCCGGGGACGGAAGCCGGGCGCCACCGGCGGGGCCGGGCCGGCCGGCGGGATCGCCCGGGCCACCGGGCCGAGCAGCCGATGGTTCCACCCGCCGAGTTCGCCTCCTACTACGGCATGCCGATCCTCAACGCGCCCGTCTGGCGGTCGCCGGACATCCCCGGCTACCTGTTCCTGGGCGGGCTGGCCGGCGGGTCGTCGCTGCTGGCCGCCGGGGCCCAGCTGACCGGCCGTCCCGCGCTGGCCCGGGCCAGCAAGGCCGCGGCGGCCGGCGCGGTCAGCCTGGGCCTGGCCGGGCTGGTGAGCGACCTTGGGCGGCCGGCCCGGTTCGTCAACATGCTGCGGGTCTTCAAGGTGACGTCGCCGATGAGCGTGGGCTCATGGATCCTGTCCGCCTACGTCCCGGCCGCGGGTGCCGCCGCGGCCTGCGCGCTCACCGGCCGCCTGCCGCGGGCCGGGGCGGCAGCGACCGCGGGCGCGGCGGTGCTCGCCCCCGGGCTCGCGTCCTACACCGCGGCGCTGATCACCGACACGGCCGTGCCTGCGTGGCACGACGGCCACCGCGAGATGCCGTTCGTCTTCGCCGGGTCGGCCGCCATGGCCGCCGGCGGCTTCGGCCTGCTCGCGGCCCCACCCGGCGAGAGCCAGCCCGCCCGCAACCTGGCCCTGTTCGGGGTCGCCACCGAGGCGGCCGCGTTCGAGCGGATGACGCGCCGGATGGGGATGGCCGCCGAGACCTACCGGTCGGGCCGCGCCGGCGGCTACATCCGGGCCGGCCAGGCGCTGTCCGTGCTCGGAGCGGCCGGCGCGCTGCTCGGCCTGGCCGGCGGCAGGCGCGGCCGGGCGATCAGCGCACTGTCCGGCGCCTCGCTGCTGGCCGCCTCCGCCGCCACCCGGTGGGGCGTCTTCCACGCCGGGCTGGCCTCCGCCGCCGACCCGAAATACACGGTCGTCCCGCAGCGGGAACGGCGCGAGGCTCGCCAGCGGGAACGGGCCGGAACTCCCGGGCCGGAGCAGGCCGGTACCAGCGGACGGGAGCGGTCCGGCGCCCACGGGCGGGAACGGGCAGGGCACGGCGGGCAGGCCACGGCGTGAGCGGCGGGGAGCGGGAAGCCGGGCAGCGGGAGCCGGAAGCGGGGCAGGGCAAGCCGGCGGCCGCGTCGGGCGAGACCCGCCGCACGGTCATCGTCGCCGGGGTGGCGAACGTCTGCGTCGGCGTCATCAAGCTGGCGGCCGGGCTCCTCACCGGCTCGAGCGCCATGATGGCCGAGGCCGCGCACTCGGCCGCCGACACGATCAACCAGGCGTTCCTGCTGACGTCGGTGCACCGCGGCAAGCGGCCCGCCGATGCCAGCCACCCCTTCGGCTACGGCCAGGAACGCTACTTCTGGTCGCTGCTCGCGGCCTTCGGCATCTTCGTCGCCGGCGGCGGGTTCTCGATATTCGAGGGGATACTCGCGCTCGGGCGCGAGGGCAGTGGCGATCTCCTCATCGCCTACATCGCGCTCGCCCTCGCGGGCGTCGCCGAGGGCACATCGTTCATCCGGGCGTACTCGCAGCTGCGCGGCGAGGCCCGGCGCGACCGCACGGGCCTTGTCGAGCATGTGCAGCGCAGCCCGGACACCACCGTGAAGGCCGCGCTGTTCGAGGACACCGCCGCGATGATCGGGCTTGTCCTCGCCGCCGTGGGCCTCGCGCTCCGCCAGCTGACCGGATCGGGAGTGTGGGACGCCGCTGCTTCAATGGCGATCGGCGTGTTGCTCATCGTGGTCGCGGTCAAGCTCAGCCTCGACAGCCGTGACCTGCTCATCGGCCGTGCGGCGGACCCAGATGAACAGCAGGTCATCCGCGAGGTGGTCGAGAGCATGCCCGGGGTTGACGCGCTCGTTGAGCTGCTCACCATGCGCTTGGGCCCCGACCAGCTCCTCGTCGCGGCGAAGGTGGACTTCAGCGGCGACATCACCGGCGACGAGGCGGAGGATCTCGCAAGCAAGATCGACGGGCAGCTGGCCGACCGGCTGAGAGTGACCCCGCACGTCTTCATCGACCCGACCCGGAAGGGTGGCCAGGAAGATGCCCAGGCCGCCCCGGAGGCCAGCAGGCCCGGGTAACCCCCGGTGCCGCGAGTGCCGCCCCGATCATGGACGACCCGGACGCGCCCAGCGGCACCTGGCAGCGCCTTTATGACCACGACCGCATGCTGGGATAACATCGAGGCAGATCACACGGGAGCTCGGGTCAACCGGGCTGAGAGGGTGGCTGGCCGTCCTGACTGCGCCACCGACCGTTTGAACCTGACCGGGTAATGCCGGCGTAGGGAGGCGTCTGTGACCGCAACCGGGGACATTGACCGCACCCTGAACGGCAGGCGACGACTCGGTCGCGGCCGGCGGGGCCGCATGCTCCGCCCGGGCGGCTGACCGTGCCTCGCGGGACTGCCGCCCGCGCCAACGCCGACGCCATCGAGCTCACGGACGTGACCAAGGCCTTCGGCGGCCTGACCGCGCTGGCAGGCGTCAGCCTCTCGCTCCCCCACCGGTCACGGACCGGGATCGTCGGGCCCAGCGGCGGCGGCAAGACCACCCTGCTGCAGATCATCGCCGGCCTGCTGGAGGCCGACACGGGCCTGGTCCGGGTCGGGGACGCCACCACGGCGCAGCAGCGGCTCGCCCGCTGCGCGCTGATGCCGCAGCGGGACCTGCTGCTGCCCTGGCGGACCGCGCTCGACAACGCAGCGATCGCGCTGCAGAACCGCGGGGCCTCCCGGGCCGCCGCCCGTCAGCGCACCCAGCCGCTGTTCGAGCAGCTGGGACTGGCCGGCTTCGAGGGGGCCCGGCCCGGGCAGCTGTCCGGCGGGATGCGGCAGCGGGTGAGCTTCCTCCGTACGGTGATGGCCGAGAAGGACGTGCTGCTGCTGGACGAGCCGTTCGGCGCGCTCGACTCGATAACCCGCGGCCAGCTGCAGGAGTGGCTCAGCCAGGCCATGGACTCGGTGCCGCGCACCGTGCTGCTCGTCACGCACGACGTGGACGAGGCGCTGCTGCTGTGCCAGCAGGTGGTGGTGCTCTCGGCGCGGCCTGGGCGGGTGGTCCGGGTGCTGGCGGTCGGCGACGGCTTCCGCGGATCCCGGCGGGAGATCGTGACCAGCCCCGAGTTCGCCTCGCTGAAGGAACAGGCGCTGGCGGCGATCGGGTCATGAAGGACGCGGCGCGAGCGCTCCCTGGGCAGCCGCCCATGGCAGAGAAGCCGGGGGCAGAGAGGCCGGGGGCAGCGGCGGAACTGGCGGCCGAGCCGACGGCGCAACTGGCGGCCCAGCCGGCCGCGGAACTGGCGGCGGCCGCCCCCGCTGACCGACTGACCCGGGTGCGGTCGGTGCTGCGGCGGTGCTGGCCGCCCGTCCTGATCATTCTGGCCGGGCTGGGCCTGTGGGAGCTGATCGTGCGGCTCGCCCACGTCCCCGGGTACCTGCTGCCCGCTCCCTCGGCGATCGCCGCCGACCTGGCTACAGACTGGCCGGTGCTGGGGCCCGCGCTGGTGGTCACGCTCCAGGAGGTTCTGCTCGGCTTCGTGATCGCCGCCGTCGCCGGCGTGGGGCTGGCCGTGGCGCTGCACCTGTCGCCCATTGCGCGGCGGGCCGTGTACCCGCTGCTGATCGGCTCGCAGACGGTCCCGATCATCGTGCTGGCGCCGATCCTGGTGATCCTGCTCGGCTACGGCATCGCGCCCAAACTGGTCATCGTCGCGCTGATCTGCTTCTTCCCGATCGTGGTGAACGGGATCGATGGCCTGCGATCGGTGGATGCCGAGCTCATCCTGATGATGCGGACGCTGGACGCCTCCCGCTGGGCGATCCTGCGGCGGGTCGAATTCCCGGCCGCCCTGCCGTCGATCTTCTCCGGGCTGCGGATCGCGGCGACGTTCGCCGCCATCGGCGCGGTGTTCGGGGAGTGGTCGGGATCCAGCCAGGGCCTGGGCTACGTGATGCTCGCCGCCACCCCCAACCTGCTCACCGCCCGGATCTTCGCCGCGATCGTGCTGCTGACGGCGGTCGCGCTGGTGCTTTTCGGCGTCGTGTCACTGCTGGAGCGGATCTTCGTGCCCTGGGCCCCCCGGGGCGGGTCAGAAAGGAAGGATCCTCGATGAACCGGCTCGCCACCCCGGGCTGGCGCTGGCTGATCGCGGGCCTGGCGCTCGCCATCCTCACCGCCGCCTGCGGCAGCAACGCAGCGCCCGCACCGGCGGCCGCTGGCCCGCATCCCACCACGCTCAACGTCGAGCTCGACTGGGTGCCGAACCCCGATCACGTGGGCTTCTACTACGCCCAGCACCAGGGCTACTTCACCCGGCAGCACCTGACGGTGAACTTCCGGGTGCCCTCCAGCGCCGCCGACCCGCTCAAGCTCGTCGGGCTGGGCAAGGCCGACCTGGCCATCTCCTACGAGCCGGAGCTCTTCTACGCCCAGCAGGAGCACCTGCCGGTGACCGCGGTCGCCGCGGTCATCCCCGTCCCGCTGAACGGGCTCATCGTCTCGCCGAAGCTCCGGATCACCAGCCTGTGCCAGATCAAGGGCCACTCGGTGGGGTTCACCGGAGTCCCGAGCGACTACGCGTTCTACTCGACCCTGCTGCACACCTGCCACCTGACCCGCAAGCAGGTGCCGTACCAGACCGTCGGCTACAACCTGGTGCCGTCGATCCTGTCCGGCAAGGTCGACTCGATCATCGGCGGGTACCGCAACGTCGAGGCGATCCAGATCAGCCAGGAGATGAAGCAGAAGGCCGCCGATTTCCCCGCGAACCAGCTGGGGGTCCCCCCGTACGACGAGCTGGTGCTGGTCGCCAGCACCAGCAGGCTGCGCTCGGATCCCGGCTACGCGAGCGCCGTCCGGCGGTTCGTGGCCGCATTCCTCGCCGGCAGCGGCGCCGCGATGAAGAACCCGGGTGCGGCGACCACCGTCATGCGGGGCGTGAGCCAGTACAGCCCGGCGTTCCTGCAGACGAGCGTCCCCTACACGCTGAAGCTGATCGGCCAGGGCGGTGGCCCGCCGACCGGCTGTCTCGACCTGACCGCCTGGCGGAACTTCGGGAACTGGCTGAAGGCGCACAAGCTGGTGCATGACACCCCGGACGCGGCGGCCGTCATGACCGACAGGTATCTGCCGCATCCGTCCTGCCCGGGCCAGGGCGGGGCGTGACGGTGAGGGCGCCCTCGTGACCGGGCCAGGGCCCACGGCCGGGCTGGTGCACGGCATGGGCAAGGAGCTGGTCGAGCCGGACTGGGCCCCGCTCACCGGCGACGAGGTGGGCGCGGTGCTCGCCCTCTACGACCTGCCCGGCGGGCACGACCTGCCCGCCGGCACCGGGCATGCAACCGTGCCGCGCACCGGAACCGCCATCGCCTGGAGCAGCCCGCGGCCGATGTCGGCCGCGGGCCTGGTCAACCGCGGTGCCGGCACCGTCTTCGTCAAGCGCCATCACGTGCGCGTCCGCTCCGCCGCCCAGCTCGCCGCCGAGCACGCGTTCGCCACGCACCTGCGCGCCAGCGGCCTGCCGGTGCCACGGGTCAAGCGCACCACGGCCGGCCGGACCGTGGTCGCCGAGGGCGACTTCGTGTACGAGGTGCACGAGGTGGCGCCGGGCATCGACCTGTACCGGGACGCGATGTCGTGGACCCCGTACCTGAGCCCCGGTCATGCCCGGGCGGCGGGGGCCGCGCTCGCCCGGCTGCACCAAGCGGCGGCCGGGTTCACCCGGGCGGCCCGGCCACCGGCGGTGCTCACCAGTTCCTGCTGCGTCATCACCGCGGCGGACCCGCTCGCGGCGGTGGACGCGATCGCCCGCCGGCGCCCCGGCCTCGCCCGTTACCTGGCCGGCCGCGACTGGCGCCGCGACCTGGCCCGGGACCACCTGCCCGCGATCCGCCGCGCCGCGCCGCTGCTCGCCGGGCAGGTGCCGCGGTGGGGGCACGGCGACTGGCACCCCTCCAACCTCACCTGGGACTCCACGGGCCCGGGCGCGGAGGTGGTGGCGGTGTTCGACTTCGGACTGGCCAACCGCACCTTCGCCGTGCACGATCTGGCGGTCGCGCTCGAGCGCAGCGTCATCGCCTGGCTCGACCTCGCCGAGTCGGGCGCGGCCGGGGTGGACCTCGGCGCCGCGGACGCGCTGCTCGGCGGCTACGCCGGGGTCCGCCCGCTGAGCCCGGCCGAGGCGCGGGCCCTGCCCGAGGTACTCCCGGTCGTTCACCTCGAGTACGCGCTGTCGGAGATCGAGTACTTCGCCGACGTGGTGGCCTCGCCTGCGCTCGCCGACCTCGCCTACGACGCCTACCTCATCGGCCACACCCGCTGGTTCGCGGGCCCGGACGGCGCGGCGTTCCTCGATCATCTCCGCCGGCGGGCGCGCTGACCCCGCTCAGGCGCTGGCGGCGGGCAGCAGGCCCAGCAGGCGGGCCGCGTTCTGCTTGAGGATCTTCGGTCTCACCTCGTCCTTGATCGGCAGGGCGGCGAAGTCGGCGAGCCAGCGGTCCGGGGTGAGCAGCGGGAAGTCTGAGCCGAACAGGACCTTGTCCTGCAGCAGCGTGTTGGCGTACTGGATGAGCTGCGGCGGGAAATATTTCGGCGACCAGCCCGACAGGTCGATGTACACGCCGGGCTTGTGGGTGGCGATGCTGAGCGCCTCGTCCTGCCAGGGGAAGGACGGATGCGCCAGGATGATCTTCAGGCCGGGGAAGTCGGCCGCCACGTCGTCGACGTACAGCGGGTTGGAGTACTTCAGCCGGATCCCGCCCCCGCCGGGCACCCCGGCACCGATGCCGGTCTGGCCGGTATGGAACAGCGCGATCCCGCCAAGGTCCTCGATCGCCTCGTACAGGCCGTAAGCCATCCGGTCGTTCGGATAGAAGCCCTGGACGTTCGGGTGGAACTTGAAGCCCCTCACGCCGTAGCGCTCGGCCAGCGCGCGCGCCTGCGCCACCCCCGCCCGGCCCCGGAAGGGGTCGATGGAGGCGAACGGGATGAGCACGCCGCCGCTGGCCGCGGCCGCCTCGGCGACCTCCTCGTTCGGCACCGGCGGGATGCCGGTGGCATGCTCGGCGTCCACCGTGAACACGACCGCCATCATGTCGCGCTCCCGGTAGTACGCGGCGATCTGCTCCAGGGTCGGCTTGCGGCGCGCGGCGTCGACCTTGAAATAGGCGGCGGACGCATCGTTCAGCGTGTCGTCCAGGGAGGCGCCGCCCCGGGAGGAGACCTCGGCGTGCGTGTGCACGTCGATGGCGACCAGGGACTCGAGGTCCATCTCAGGCTCCGATCGTCCGGCCATGATCGGCGAAACTTTCCACGTATAAGGCGAAAGCTCCCACCGATCATCCTCCTGGCTGATCAGGCCAGAGCACGTTACCGCGCTCGGCTAATGTGATCTGGTGACCGAGGAGCAGCGTGAGGACGTGCCGCCCTACCTGGTGATAGCCGCCGCGCTGCGGGCCCGCATCGAGTCGGGCGAGCTTCCCCCCGGCGAGATCCTGCCCTCGATCACGCGCATCAGCCAGGAGTGGGACGTCACCAAGGCCACGGCGGCGAAGGCGCTGAAGGAGCTGCGCAGCGAGGGCCTGACCCGCTCGGTGGCGGGCTGGGGCACGTTCGTCGCCGGGCCTGACGACTGAGATTGCCGCTCAGTTTCTGGCGTACCGCCGGATTGGCCGGCCCGATCGGGGTAGCTCGGTCACATGGCAGTGGATATGAACGAGACCGAGGCCAAGTACGAGGCACCGGCGGGCCGGGCGCTGCCCGACCTGGATGACCTGCCGCAGGTGGCGGGCACGTCCGGGCCGGACGAGGAGCAGCTCGAGGCCGAGTATTACGACACCGGCGATCTGCGGCTGATCCGCGCCGGAATCACCCTGCGGCGGCGGCGCGGCGGCCACGACGCGGGCTGGCACCTGAAGCTGCCGGCCGGGCCGGACACCCGCCGCGAGATCCGGCTGCCTTTGGGCCGGGCCGGGGGCCGGGTGCCCGCCGAACTGGCCGGACTGGTCCGCGCTTACACCCGCGGCGAGCCGCTCCAGCCCATTGCCCGGGTGACCACCACGAGACAGCGCCAGATCCTGCTCGACCGGTCCGGCGAGTCGCTCGCCGAGGTGGCGGCCGATGACGTCCACGCCCAGCTTCTCGACGGCACGGCGGATGAGTCCCACTGGCATGAGGTGGAGGTGGAGCTCACCGGGGGTGACCGGCGGCTGCTCAAGGCGGCCGATGCCCGGCTGCGCCGCGACGGCCTGCGCCGGGCGGGGGAATCGGCGAAGCTGGAACGGGCACTGGGCGACCGGCTGCCCGCGCCCGCGGGCCACGGGCCGCTGACGCCCTCCTCGCCAGCGGGCCAGGTGGTGCTGGCCTACCTGCTGGCCCACACCGAAAAGCTCACATCGCTCGACCCGATGGTGCGCCGGGATGAGCCCGATTCGGTGCACCAGATGCGGGTGGCCACCCGCCGGCTGCGCAGCACGCTCCGGTCGTTCGGCAAGATCATCCGCCGCAGCGACACGCAGCGGCTGGCCGGCGAGCTCAAGTGGCTCGGCGACGTGCTCGGTGAGGCCCGTGACGCCGAGGTGCTCGCCGGCCGCCTGGAGGCATACCTGCGGGCGCTGCCGGCCGAGCTTGTCGTCGGTCCCGTCCAGGCACGTGTGCAGGGCCACTTCGCGCCGCTGCGGGCCGCCGCGCGCGACGCGGTGCTCGCCGCGCTCGGCTCGGAGCGCTACTTCTCGCTTCTCGACGAACTGGACCGGCTGATAGCGGAGCCACCGCTCACCCGGCGGGCGGCCAGGCCCGCCGCGGATGTGTTGCCCTCGGCCGTGCGGCGCCGCTACCGGCAGACCAGCCGCCGGATGCGCCGGGCGCAGCGCGCGCCGGCCGGACAGCCCAGGGACGCTGCCCTGCACCAGGCGCGCAAGGCGGCCAAGCGCACCCGGTACGCGGGCGAGACGGTAACCCCGGCGCTCGGCGCGGAGGCACGCCGCTTCACCAAGCGGGTCAAGAAAGTCCAGTCGGTGCTCGGCGATCACCAGGACACGGTCATCGCGCGCCCGGTGGAGCGGGAACTCGGCATGAGCGCGCACCTCGCCGGTGAGAACGCCTTCAGCTATGGCGTGCTGTATGAGCGCGACGCCTGCGACGCCGGGCGGCTGCAGGCCCAGGCGCGCCGGGCCTGGAAGCAGGCCCGGCGTGCCCGTTACCGGCGATGGATGGGCTAACCCGGGCCGCATGCTGCTGCGGCGGATGCCGGACGGCGGGCGGGGAACCAGGTACCGGCGGCCTGCCTAGCGCGGCCCTCCCCCGGCGGCATCGCTGGACGCGGCGCCGGTGTCCGCGTGCGGCATGCGGGCCCGCATCCACCAGAACAGCAGCACCAGCGGCACGATGAGGCCACCGAGGCCGTAGATGATGAACGCGGTATAGCTGGAGATGTGCTGAACCAGCCACGCGAAGTTCTGGCCGAAGAAGCCGGTGATGAAGGTCAGCGGCAGGAAGATCGTGGCCAGGATCGTGAGCTGCTCCATGGTGGCGTTCTGCCGGACGCCGACCTTCGTCTGCTCGACCGACAGCACCGCCATGTTTGCCTGCAGCACCGTGCCGAGCAGGTCACGCTGGGCGGTGACCTCCTCCTCGACCAGCAGCAGGTGATCCTGGACGTCGCGCAGGTAGGGCTTGAGCTTCGGGGCCGCGGAGGTGCGCCTGACCGTGGCGACCACGCCGAGCAGCGGATGGACGGCGCGGTAGAAATCGGTGGCCTCGCTGCGCAGTGAGTAGATCCGCTCGGTCGGCGCGACGCTGCCCGAGAACACGGTGGCCTCGATTTCGTCGATGTCGCGTTCGAGACCGGCCACCACGGGCGCGTAGTCGTCCACCACCTCGTCCAGGATCGCCCAGAGCGCGGATGAGCTGCCCACGCCCAGCAGTTCCGGCCGCTGCTCCAGCCGCTGCCTCGCCTCCCCCAGCTTGCTCGCTGCGCCCTGCCGCACGGTGATGACGAAGGTGGGCGAGATGAAGACGCTGACCTGGCCGAAGTCGATCTTTTCCGTGTCGTCGTCGTAGCGGGCGGTGCGCAGGATCACCAGCCGCACGCCGTTGTCGTAGGTCTCGATCTTCGGCCGCTGGTGAAAGTTGAGCGCGTCCTCCACCGCCAGCTCGTGCAGGCCAAAGGATTCACGTACCTGGGCCAGCTCCTCTTCCCCCGGTTCAAATAGCCCTAGCCAGATGAAGCCGCCCTCGTCGCGCCGGGCTGCCGCCTCCTCCAGTGGCACCGGCCCGTCATCGCGCCGGACACCGTCCTTGTAGTGAGCGCAGTCGATGATCATCTTGAGGACTCCTTGTCCAACGCGGCGGACATCCATGACCAAGCATGGCGGAGCCGTACCCTGGCTGGTCAACCGTGCGGCCGCCGGCGTCTGGGCCGCGCAACGACCAGGCGGCGGCCGGACCTGCACCCCAGTCACCGGCACGGGCGGGTGCCCGTCGGGCATGATGAAGATCTGCCGGGGAGGTCCCAGCCCCGGTGCCGGACGGAAGTGAGGCGTGCCATCCATGGCGATGCAGAGCGTGCTCAGAAGCCTCCTGGTGCTGGAGGCCGTCGCCGAGCACCAGCCCGTCCGGGTAGGCGAACTGACGCCGCTCCTCGGGCTGCCCAAGTCGACGATCCAGCGGAGCCTGGAGACGCTGGCCGAGGCCGGATGGCTGCGGCCGGTCGACGGGGACCTCACCCGGTGGGCGCTGACGTCCCGGGCCCGCTCGGTGGTGCTGCGCGCGGGCGGCGAGGAAGACCTGCGCGAATCCGCGCTCCTGCCCATGCAGCAGCTGCGCGACGCCGCCGGGGAGACGGCCCACCTGTTCGTGCCGGCCGGGTCCTACCGGGTGGTGGCCATCGAGCGGGTCGACTCCCGCCGGAACGTGCGTACCATCATCCCGCTGGGCACGGTCTTTCCCATGGTGGCCAGCTCGGCGGGCATCGCGATGCTCGCGCGCGGCCCCGACGAGCAGGTGGAGGCGGCGATCGCCGAGGCCGCGCGGGCGGCGGACGCACCGAGCGGCGAGGACCTGGAGAAGGCCCGGGAGCAGGCGGCGGCCGTCCACGTCAAGGGGTACAGCTGCCGCATGGGCTGGGACCGGGACGTGATGGGCATCGGCGCGGCGATCATGAACCACCGCGGTGAGGTCGCCGCCGGCGTGAGCATCGCGATCCCGCTGAGCCGCTTCCAGTACAGCGGCGAGGCGGAGTGGGGCAAGGAAGTGGTGGAGGCGGCGGCGGCCATCAGCCGGTCGCTGGGATATTCCGGCGGCGACCAGCCACCGGCCGGGCATCTGGCCGGTCCCTGACCGTCCTGAACCGCTAGTGCAGGTGGGCGCGCCAATCGCGCGGCACCCGGCCGTCCGGGCCGGGGACCGACTGGTCGAGGGGATGGTGGTCCGGTGGGGTCAGCGCCGGGCCGGACTCGTAGAACTCGTCGGTCGCATAACTCCAGAACCAGGCCTCCCCCGGCTCGAAGCTGCGGATGACCGGGTGCCCGGTGGCCGCCGCGTGCGCGCTCGCGTGCTGTGACGGCGAGGTGTCGCAGCAGCCGATGTGCCCGCACTGGGCACACCGGCGCAGGTGGAACCACCAGCCGCCGGCCGCCTCGCACTCGATGCAGCCGGTCCCGGAGGGTGGCACGCCGGGCTCGATTCCTGGCTGTGCGGTCATGCGGAGTCCTCTCGTTCGGCATCGGCGGCGGTGAGCGGGAGCCGCACCTGGAAACGCGTGTTGCCCGGCTCCGATTCCACCCGCAGGTCCCCGTGGTGCTTGTTCACCACGATCCGCCAGGAGATGTCCAGCCCGAGGCCGGTGCCCTCCCCCACCTCCTTGGTGGTGAAGAACGGCTCGAAGATCCGGTCCCGGATGTCGGCGGGCACGCCGGGGCCGGTGTCGCCGATCTCGACCAGGGCCCGGTCACCGTCGAGGGCGGTCCGCACGGTGAGCGTGCCGGTCCCGCCCATCGCGAACACCGCGTTGTCGATGAGGTTCGTCCAGACCTGGTTCAGCTCCGCGGCGTAGACGGGGATCGGCGGCAGGCTGCGGTCATAATCCTTCATCACCCGGATGCCGTCGCCGATCTTGCCTGACAGCATGACCAGGGTGCTGTCGAGCAGCTCATGCACGTCCACGACCCGGAAGGGCGCCCGGTCGAGCTGGGAGTACTGCTTGGCCGCGCCCACCAGCGTCGAGATCCTCGTGGTCGAGTCCTCGATCTCGTTCATCAGCACCTCGGTCTCGACCGTGTAGTTCAGCCACCGCACCGCGCCGTCCAGGGCGTCGGCGTCCACGCACGCCGCGACCTGGTCGAGCCAGCCGGCGTCCATCCCGGCCTGCACGAAGACCGGGGCGAGATCCCAGCCGCCGTCGATGCCGTGGTCGTCGAGCCAGTCGGCCACGGCGTCCTCGCGGTCGGAGGCCTCCATCGGGCTGAGCACCGGCGCCTTCGCCACCTGCTCGGCGGCGCGCTCCTGCAGCTTGATCAGCGCCTCCAGGGTGGCCGGCTCGTACGGGCCCTTCGCGATGAAGCCCAGCTTGCGCCGCATCCCGGCGACCCTTTCCCGCAGCGCCGCGGTCGCGCGGACGGCGGCGGCGGCCGGGTTGTTCAGCTCGTGGGTGAGGCCGGCCGACAGCGACCCCAGGGCCAGCAGCCGCTCGCGCTGGCCGACCACCCGCTGGGTGTTCTGGACCCCGAGGAACGCGCCCTCCAGCAGATGGACCGCCATCGGGAACCAGGCGTTGATCATCCCCGCGAACTTGTCGGCGTCGAGCACGAAGAACCGGGACGGCTCGGGGACCCGGACCGACGTGTTGTAGACCTGCGGCACCCGGTCCCCCAGGTACGCCGAGAAGGCGCCCGCGTACACGCCGGGCGCGGACGTCCGGTTCGTCTCGATGTCGTCGCCCCCGACCCGGCGGGACATCACCAGCGTGCCCTCCAGGAGCACGTAGAAGCAGGTCGCGGGGTCGCCCTCGGTGTACACCGGGCCGGGCGGGAAAACCTCGACCCGGCCTTCGCGGCACAGCCAGGCGAGCTGGGAATCGCTCAGCTTCTCGAACAGGAAGAGCGCCCGCAGCTCGTCTGCGCTGCAGCTGGCCGGCTGCGCCTGACTGGTCATAGCTTCTCCAGGTAACGGTGGACGAGCATGACGGCCATGGCGCCCTCGCCGACCGCCGAGGCGACCCGCTTGGCCGACTCCGCGCGGGCGTCGCCGGCCACGAACACGCCGGGCACGCTGGTCTCCAGGTGGTAGGGCGCCCGGTCCAGCTCCCAGCCGCGCGGCCGGTCGCCCTCGATGGACAGGTCAGGGCCCGCGATGACGAAGCCGCGCTCGTCGCGGTCCACCACGCCGTCCAGCCAGTCGGTCAGCGGCGCCGCGCCGATGAACAGGAACAGCCACTGCGCGTCGGCGGTCTCGGTCGCGCCGGTGGAGGTGTCGCGCAGCGTCAGGCGCTCCAGGTGGTCGCTGCCCTCGGCGGCGATGACCTCGGTGCAGGTCCGGACCGAGATGTTGCCGATTTCCCTGATCTGCTGGATGAGGTAGTAGGACATGGACCGCTCCAGCGTGGCCCCGCGGACCAGGATCGTCACCGACTTGGCGTGCTTGGCCAGGTAGACGGCGGCCTGCCCGGCCGAGTTCGCGCCGCCGACGATGTAGATGTCCTGGCCCGTGCAGGCGGCCGCCTCGGTGAGCGTGGACCCGTAGTAGACCCCGCGCCCGGTCATGTCGCCGAGCCCGGGCGCGCCGAGCTGCCGGTAGGTGACCCCGGTGGCGAGGATGACGGTGTGCGCGTCGATGGTGCCGCCGTCGGCGAAGCGGACGGTGCGCGCCGAGCCGTTGACGTCCAGGCCGACCACGTCGCGCGTGGTGAGCAGCTCGGCCCCGAACCTGGTGGCCTGCCGCCGGGCCCGCTCGGTCAGCTGCGACCCGGACACCCCGTCCGGGAAGCCGAGGTAGTTCTCGATCCGCGAGCTCTGGCCCGCCTGGCCGCCGGTGGCGGTGCGCTCGACCAGCACGGTGCGCAGCCCCTCGGACGCGCCGTACACCGCGGCGCCCAGGCCGGCCGGCCGCCGCCGATGACGATGAGGTCGTAGAAGTCCTTAGCCGGGGTGGTGGCCAGGCCGACGCAGCTGGCCAGCTCGGCGTCGGTCGGCTCGACCAGCGCGTCGCCATCGGGGGTGATCACCACCGGCAGCCTGAGCCCGTCGGCCCCGGCCGCCTGCATCAGCCGCTGGCCGTCGGGCGCCTCGGATTCGAACCAGCGGTAGGCGATCTGGTTGCGGGCGAGGAACTCGCGGACCTCGGAGGAGCGCGCGGACCAGCGGTGCCCGACCACCTTGGTCACGTGGACCGGGTGCCGGTCCTCCTCATGCCACTTGCTCAGCAGCTCGTCGAGCACCGGGTAGAGCTTCTCCTCCGGCGGGTCCCACGGCTTGAGCAGGTAGTGGTCGAGGTCGACCACGTTGATCGCGTCGATGGCGGCGCCGGTGTCGGCGTAGGCGGTGAGCAGCACCCGGCGCGCCGCCGGGTACAGGTCCATCGCCCGCTCGAGGAACTCGATCCCGTTCATCCCCGGCATCCGGTAGTCGGCCACGATCACGGCCACCTCGTCGCCGCGCAGTCTCATCTCGCGCAGCGCGTCGAGCGCGGCGTCGCCGGACTCGGCACGCACGATCCGGTGCTGCTCGCCGTACCGCCGCCGCAGGTCACGGGCCACCGCCCGGGACACGCCGGCGTCGTCGTCCACCGTCACGATCGCGGTTCGAGCCGCGCCTTCCGGCGTCGTCATTCGCACCACCTCACCGGGCCGGGGCACCACATCCCCCCATGCTAGGAGGCCGGTCAAACGGCGGCGGACGGCGCCGTCGCCAGGGCGGGAGGGGCGGTCACCGACGGCGGCGGATCCGGCAGCCCCTGCCCCGATTACGCGCCCTTTACCGGAGTAGGGTGGCGCATGCCTCGGGCTCAGGGTGGCTGAGCCCAACGACGAAGGAGGGGTGACCGATGGCGAATCCAGTGGGCTGGTTCGAGGTGCTGGGGCCGGACGGGGCGGCGCTGCAGGGCTTCTACGCGGAGGCGTTCGGCTGGCGGATCGACGCGGACAACCCCATGAGCTACGGGATGGCGGCCGCGGAGGAGGGCGGCATCGGCGGTGGGGTCGCTGGCAGCCCGGACGGCAAGGCGTATGCGACCTTCTACATCGCCGTGCCCGACCTGCAGGCCGCCCTGGACACGGTGGGCAAGCTCGGCGGCTCGACCCTGACGCCGCCGATGGATGTCCCCGGCGGACCCAGCATCGCCTTCTTCAGCGACCCCGCCGGGAACCGCATCGGCCTCATGAAGGCGATGTAGGGCTTACGCCTCTTGCGCCGGCTGGCGGCGGGGCGGGCGCTCGTGGGCTGACTCCGGGGCCCAGCGCGGCGTCACGGCCCGGCGCGGCGTCACGGGCCGGGGATGGCCACCTCGAGGCAGGTCATGCCGCTCAGGTCCAGCCAGGCGCGGCCGGGCCCGCGGACGAGCCGGAGCAGCACCGCGTCGCAGGCGGGGCAGCGGGCCACCATCCCGGGCGCGTGGGGGTAGACGCGTGCCTGCGCGATGGCCCAGCGGGCGCCGCACGACACGCACGTGCCGACCGCGCTGGTGACGTCCATGCTGAACAGCTCCCCCAGCGCCCCGCCGAGCATGTTCCCGTCCATGTAGTCGCTCATGGCTTGCCTCCGGAGGGCCCGAAACGTTCGGTCTTGATGGCGCCCGCGCCATGGCCGGCGCGCACCAGCAGGTCGGCGACGGCCTCGACGAACCCGGTCGGGCCGCACACGAACACCGCCGGCGACTCTTCCGGCGGCCACCCGGCCGAGGCGAGGGTCGTGGCATTGATCCGCCCGGTGGGCAGGCCGGAGCCCGGCGGGGCGGTGCGGGTATACACGTAGCTCACCTCCAGGCCGTCACCGGCCTGTTCCCGCCGCGCCAGCTCATCGGCGTACAGCAGCGGCCCCGGGATCCCGGACCGAGTAGATCAGCTTGAACGGCGCCTGGCTGCCCGCGTCGGCGCGCTCGCGGATCATCGCCATCAGCGGCACCACGCCGCTCCCGCCGGCCACGAGCAGTACCGGCCTGGTGCTGGCCGGGCCGTCCGGGTTCCAGACGAACCAGCCGCCGACCGGGCCGCGCAGTTCCAGCGGGTAGCCGACGGCCAGGGTCTGGGTCGAGGTACGGGGAGACCTCCCCGTCGGCGAGCCGCTGCACGGTGAGCTCGACCACCGCCGGGTCGGCCTGGCCGTCACCGGGGGCGGAGGCGATCGAGTACGACCGCTCGGTCGAGTACCCGTCCTGCGCGGTCAGCCGCACATCCACGTGCTGGCCCGCCAGGTGCCCGGGCCAGCCCGGCGACGTCGATCACGATGGTGCGCGCGGTGGCGGTCTCGTCGCGGAGGGCCGCCACGGTGCCCACCCGCCAGGTCAGTCGCCCCAGTACCGCTGCTCGCGCCACGGGTCCCCGTAGTTGTGATAGCCCAGGCTCTCCCAGAACCCGGGCTCGTCATGGTCGGCCAGGGTCGATGCTCTGGAGCCATTTGGCGGACTTCCAGAAGTACAGATGCGGAACGAGCAGCCGCGCCGGGCCGCCGTGCTCCGCCTCGAGCGGCTCGCCGCCGAAATCGAAGGCCACCCACGCCTGCCCGTCGACCAGGTCGGCCAGCGGCAGGTTGGTGGTGTAGCCGCCGTAGGAATGCGCCACCGCGAACCCGGCGCTGGTATCGACGCCGGCCAGCAGCGTGTCCAGGGACACCCCCCGCCAGTGGGTACCGAGCTTGGACCATTTGGTCACGCAGTGGATGTCGACCGTCGGCTCCTCGGCGGGCAGCGCCTGGAAGGCGGCCCAGTCCCAGCGGTGGACCTGCCCGGTCTCGGTCGTGATCCGCAGCTCCCAGCTGCCGGTGTCCACCCGGGGCGTGGGCCCGGCGGAGAGCACCGGGAAGTCGGTGACCAGATACTGCCCGGGCGGGAGCTTCTCATTGGCTGTCCCGCCGGCGCCCGGAGAAACCAGGTGACACGATGCCCATGCCGCAACCTTGTCACATGCGGCCCGCGCACCGCGGGCGCGGGCCCTTACGCCGATGAGTCGGGATAGCGGCCCGGAGGCTGGGTGTACCCACCGCCGGCCGACCCACCGCCGGCCGACCCGCCGTACCCGCCGCCCGGCGGCTCGGTGTAGCGGCGCTCCTCGTAGACCTGGGTCGAGGTGGCCCGGCGCCGTCGTGCGATGAGGAACGAGAGGGAGATGATCAGGCCGATCACGCCCCCGGCCATCAGGATGTCGCCGACTATCTGCAGGTCGATGCCGTTGGGTGTCCACGTCACAGCGAACCGCAGAATGGCGCCGATGATGATGAGCGCGATGCTTCCGCCGATGGTCATGAGCTGGCCACCTCCTCTCGTCCGAGCATACAGATTCAAGGACACCGGCTGGCCGTCGGCATCACCCGCGCCGGGTGAGCACGAGGGCGTGTCCTGTCCCGTCAGCCGGTGGCCGAGACGGACGGCACGCACCGACGGCGTGACCGGCGGGGTGGAAGCGGGCGTGGACGGCGCGCTGGATGTGGGCGAGACCGACGGGCTGGGCGACACCGTCGTCGGGGTGGGCGAGGGGGTGGTGGGCGACGGGGTCGTGGGTGTAGTGCTGTGCGACGGCTGCGGGTGAGCCGGTGCCGAGCTCGTGCCCTGGGC
The DNA here is from genome assembly GCA_963835425.1 of uncultured Actinomycetes bacterium. Taxonomy (GTDB): domain Bacteria; phylum Actinomycetota; class Actinomycetes; order Streptosporangiales; family Streptosporangiaceae; genus UBA9676. The sequence goes on from CAWIGE010000001.1 coordinate 412,393, forward strand.
GGGGCCCACCAGGTTGGGCGACCGCACCGGACTGGTGGCTCGGCCAGAGCAGCAGCGCGGCCGCGGCCACGACCACGCCCGCCACCACGACCGCGCCGCCGGTGGCGGCGCCCGCCGCGAAGGCCCGCCGGTCCCGGCGGTTCTCCGTGCGCCGCCGCTCACGCAGCCACGCCGGGAGGGTGGCACGCTGCGCGGCCCAGCTGTTGAACGGCGCCGCCGCGAAGCCCAGGGTCGGGAACAGCAGCAGCGCCGCCAGCAGCGGCCCGCTCAGCTGGTACCACTTGGTCAGCGCGCCGACGACGCCGGCCAGGCCGAGCACGGCCAGCGATGATTCGGCCCAGTTGGCCCGCAGCGCCTCCCACCACTTGGCCCGCTCGCTCGTCTTCGGCGTCCGCAGGAACGCCGCCTTGCGGGCGAACAGGCCGAGCACCGACGCCCGCGCGACGACCACCGACGTGGACTGCCAGATGAAGAAGGCACCGATCGCGTCCCGCCACGACGCCCCCGTCCCCCGCCGCAGCAGCGTCACCGCGCGGACCAGCCCGAGCCCCACCATCACCGGCACCGCGGCGACGAGGAAGATCGTGAGCTTGCGGAAAAGCTCACCCCCGCCGGTTGCCAGGTTGAACGCCCCGGCCAGCAGGAACACGAAGAAGACCAGCCCGAGCAGGTCGCCGTACCACTGGATCCCGCCCGCCAGGTACGACCACCGCTGGGCGATGCTCAGGTGGTTGGCCTTGTTCCCCGGGCCGGGCATCAGCGACCGCCAGTGCATGCGCAGGATCTGGATGCCGCCGAAGCACCACCGGTACCGCTGGCCCTTGAGCGCCTCGAACGTCAGCGGCATGATCCCGTAGCCCCAGGACTGGTCCACGTGCAGCCCGTGCCAGCCGGCCCGGAGCAGCCGCAGGGACAGCTCGGCGTCCTCGGTGATGCACCACTCGTCCCAGCCGCCGAGCTGTTCCAGCGCGACCCGCCGGATCAGCCCCATGGTGCCGGCGAAGATCGCCCCGTCGTGCTCGTTGCGGGCGGGCTGCGAGACGGCGAAGAAGTACTTGTAGGAGTAGTACAGCCGCCGGTAGTACGGCGCTCCCTGCCAGCCGCGGTAGTCCTGCGGCGCCTGGACGAAGCCGATCCACGGGTCGGCGAAGGCCGGGGCACAGCGGCGAAGGAAGCCCGGCTCGATCTGGTAGTCGGAGTTGACCACGCCGATGACCCCGGCGCCCGGATCGGTCATGTTGCGCAGGGCGTAGTTCAGCGCCCCGGACTTGTATCCCGGCCAGTTCTCCAGGTGCTCGAACTTGACGCCGTGCCTGGCGCACCACTTCTTGACCGGGCGCCAGAGCCGTTCATCGTCGGTGTTGTCGTCGATGCAGATGACCTCGTAGCTGGGATAGTCGAGGCGCATCAGCGCGCGGAGCGTGTCGATGACCATGTCCGGCGGCTCGTTGTGCGCGGGAACATGCAGGCTGACCATCGGCAGCTTGGTGACGTCCGTGCCGAACGAAACCTGCGGGGTTACCCGCCTGCGCCAGTGCTCGGTGCCCAGCGCGTCGCAGATCTCCCACAGGTAGGCGACAGCACAGGAGCGCGGCGAAGACCTCGAACACCCACAGCAGCAGCGCCGCCGGCCGTGCTCGCGGCCCCAGATGGCTATTAAACGTCCAGTCCAGCGCGTACGCGAGGTAGACGACGAAGAGGAACACGGTCGACGCCCAGGCCAGGTGCGCCCGGGCGTTCCACCGCCGCGTCACCGGCAGCCAGATCAGGCTCGCGAACACCACACCCGCGATCGCGGCAATCAGGTTGGACTGCGACACCCCGAGCAGCTTCAGCCCTCCGGCCACGACCGCGGCCAGGATGACGGTGCCCACCACCGCCAGCAGCAACCGGCGGATGGCTGACCAGGCTCCCGCCTTGCCGGAGCGCCGCCTCCCCGGCAGGAACAACGAGGCCGAACCCACCGGCGCCGCGACGATCGCCGCCAGCAGCAATGTCTCAAGCATGCCTGCCTCAACCCTTCACTTCCGCGCCGTTCATCTCACCAGTCCCGGCGGAACCATGCGGGCAGGTGCAGAATAAGGCCGCGGCCGAACTGGTCAGGCCGTCGGCGGCGGGTCAGCGGCAGCTCCGCGGCAAGCGGGCTTATTTTTCGCCCAGGGCCCTGGCCAGCTCGTCGCGGCTCATACCGGACCGGCCCGGCAGGTCACGCTGCTTGGCGAGCTCGTACAGCTCCGCCCGGGTCTTGGGTGCGGCGGCTCGGGTCCTCGACGCCGCCGCGGTCCTGGCCGCCGCCGCCCGGGTTCCGGACGCCGCCGCAGACTTGGGTGCGGCGGCCCGGGTCCTCGACGCGGCCGCCGCGGTTTTCGGAGCCGCCGCGGTCTTGGCCGCCGCCGCGCGGGTCCTGGGCGCGGCAGCCCGGGCCTTGGACGCCACCGTGGTCCTGGCCGCCGCCGCGCCGGCGCGTGTCCGCCGGACCACCGCTGCGCCTTGCTGGCCCATCGCGGCGCGGGCCCCTCTGGCAGCTGGGAGACCGTCTTCAGGGCGGCTGCCGACTGCTCGGCCTTCTCGATGACCCTGGGCCGCACGGCCTTCTTGGCGTTGCTCTTCTCGGGCTTCTTGGCGCTGCCTTCTTACCGGCTTCTTCTTGTCGGCCTTCTTCTCTGCCTTCTTCTTGTCGGCCTTTTTCTGCTTGGTCTTCGCCATAGTCTCTCGCTTCCGGGGTTCATGACCCACCTGTCCGCCGCCCTCACGGCCGAGGGAGGGGGTTCAGGTAGAGTTTAGCTGCCCGGCACGGCTGCCTGGGCCGCGTAACGGCAGCCGCGGCGAGGCCGCGGCGGGCCAATGATGTGCGGGCGCACCCAGGCACGGGGCGGTTGACACCGGGGCTGGACGTGGCCCGGCGCCTCAGCGCCGCTGCCAGAGCGTGACCGATGCCATGGAACTGGCGCTGCCTATCAGGGTGAAATAGCGCCGCAGCAGCACGCTGCTCTCGGTTTGAGCAGCCGTTGGGCCGCGCAGGACGGCCGGCCGCCGTAGACCCAGATCCGCCGGTAGCCGAGCATGAGCGGCAGCGTGACGCCGACCGGCTTGTCGCGGCCCTGGAAGTTGCCGTCCCGCAGCGGCGAGGCGGCCTGCGCGAAGTCGCTGGTATTGCGGAAATCGCCCGGGTATCCCAGCTTGGCCTTCCGGTAGAACTTCCCGAAGAAGAGGATCCCGTCACCCGGCCGCGCGTTCGCTCCCACGTAGCGCGACGGCCCGCCGTAGTCGTATCTGCGGCTCCCCGGCCTGCGGGCGTGGTACTGCGGCGCGAGCTGCAGTACCAGCACGCAGAGGCACACGACCACCCCCGGCAGCCAGACGAGGGCGCGCCGGCCGGACGTGTCACCGAGCCACCGCCCGATCCGGTAGAGGCCGCCGGCCGCCAGCAGGGCCGCTCCCGCCTCGCCGTAGAGGACGTAACGATCGACGTACAGCGGGCGCAGGAGGATCGATTCGATCATCAGGACCGCCGCCGGGAGCACCAGCAGCGGCGCCGCCACCGAGGGCAGCGAGACTCCCCCGCTCCGCCACCAGGGACGTTCGGGCTCCACGCTGCCCGGCGCCGCGCCGCCGGGCAGCCATCGCCATGTTCCGCGCGGGGGCAGCAGCGCGACCACGGCGCAGATGACCAGCAGCCCGGCGGCCACGGTCTCCACGCCGAAATAGTCCTGGACGAGGACCCGGAGATCGGTCAGGTCCGGCGGGTTGACCCAGCCGAGGGCGGCGTGCTCCTTGATGCTGAGCAGGACGAGCGGGGCAACCAGCGCCGCTCCCCCGCCCGCCGCCCACAGCCAGCGCTCAACAGCCGGCTGACCGTACCGGGCTAGCAGCACCGTGACCGCGTGCGCCGCCAGCACCAGCAGCGACATCTCATTCAGGTAGCCGCCCAGCGTGATCAGCCCGGCGTAGACCAGCCACCGGCGCCGGCTGGACCGGCCGGCGGCCTCGGCTTCCATGGCATGCAGCAGGGCCAGCGTCGAGCCGAGGACGCACGCGAACACCATGGCGTAGGAACGCGCGGTCTGCGCGTAGAAGCTGATGCTGGGGGTGAGCACCATGATCAGGCCGGCGAACAGCCCGGCCCAGCCCGATCCGGTGAGCCGCCTGCCGATGATCACCATCAGCACCGCGGCGACGGCCATCGCGATCACCGACGGGATGCGCAGCACCACCGGGCTGGAGCCCAGCGCCACCCAGCCGTGCATCAGCAGGTAGTACAGCCCGTGTACGGCATCGACGTTGCCCAGCAGATGCGCCAGCTCGCGCAGGGGCAGCAGCGCGGCCCAGCGGGTAGCCACCTCGTCGTTGCCCATGGAGTCTGTCGCGGGCTATCCCCCACCAGCCGAGGACCGCCATGGCCGCCGCCGCCGCCGCCATCCCGCGCGCGGGCGGCCGCGGCCGCTGCCCATCCCGGCGGCGGCGCGGAGCGGCGCGGCTGCCGCGGGCGGCGGGCGGCTTGTCGCGCTGCGGCGTCGGCGCCTGGCTCACGGCCCACCAGGGGGGTCGTCGCGCGGACGCCGCGAAGGTCTCCCGCCACCGCGCCGGCGAGGTGAACTCGGCGGCCGCGGCGCGGTACTCCGCGGCCAGGCGCGGCCAGCGCCGCCGCAGCCGGGCGTGCAGGATCACACTGCGCCACGCCGAGCGAGCGGAACAGCTTCCGGTCGCGCCGGTACCACGCGGCGGTGGTGCCGTCGGCCGTCGACACCAGGGCGCTGTCCAGCTTGACCAGTACCCACCAGGACGCGTCCTGGTACGGGAGCTGCCATCTGCGGCCGCTTGCTGGCGCCCTTCCGCGGCGCCCGCAGCTGGCGCAGGGTCCCGGCCCCGGCCTTCGTCAGCAGGTTGAGCTTGTTGGTCGGGGTGGTGGAGTCCTTCAGCTGGTCGGGCGCTCTCCTGCGGGCCGGGGGAAGCTCTCGAGGTCGGCCTCGCCGCGCGCGTCGGTGAAGTCCGCGCGCGGAGCTCCCGCAGCTGCCCCATCTTGGTCCCGATCTCGCGGTGCAGGTGCGCCGGGCCGGACAGCACGTCCTCGATGGCCAGCAGCCGCAGCGCCACGGTCGAGTACTGCATGGACAGCAGGTTCTGCAGCTGCCGTTGCAGGGACTCCGAAAGCAGACCGCCGCCGTGGCCGGCCGGTGAGTGCAGCAGCGCGGTGACGATCCGGTTGCGCAGGTGGTAGTACGCCTGCCAGTCGAGCGCGTCGTTCTTGTCCGCCCAGGGCGCCTGCCAGGCCGCCACGCCCGGCATCGACACCGTCGGGAATGCCATGGTCGCGGGCCCGCACGCCCGTATTCCGCGTCGTCCCACTTGATGAAGACCGGCAGCGCGAGGCCGAGCTCGGCGATGACCCGCCCGGGATCAGGCACATCCACCAGCCGTTGTAGTCGGAGTCGGCGCGGCGGTGCAGCCACGGGGTGTTCCGCAGGTTCCGGCGCCCGAAATCATGCCGGGACTTCGTGTTCGGCGCGGCCCCCCACCACCAGGTGTAGGGCGAGACCGCCTCGGCGAACGCATGCAGCATCGAGCGGTCGTACATGCTGAACATGTGCCCGCCGACGATCGTGGGCCGGCGGGCCAGGTCGGCGAAGGTCGCCGCGCGCAGGATGCCCTCGGGATCGAACTGGACGTCGTCGTCCATGATGAGCAGGTAGTCGCTCCGGCCGGCGCGCACCGTCTCGTCCATGGAGCGGGCGAACCCGCCCGAGCCGCCGAGGTTTCCCTGCTCGATCACCTGCAGCCGGTCGCCGAGCTTCTTGGCCGCGTCGGCGAAGCCCGGGTGGTCCTTGGCCCGGTTGGTGCCCTGGTCGATGACGTAGACGGTGTCGAGCAGGTCATGGATCTCCGACGCCTCGCCCAGCGTGCGCAGCTGCTCGACGACGTCGTCGGGGCGGTTGAACGTGGTGATGCCGATGCTGATCCGGCCGGGCCGGGATGGCCCGGCCCGGCTCGGCCGCCGTACAGCCAGTCCGCCTCGATCAGCGTCGTCCCCCGCGGGCCGGCCACGATATCGAACCAGTACCAGCCGCCGTCGATGAACGGGGTGAGCGGCAGCGTGCGCTCGATCGTCACCGGCTCGTCGGTTCCGACGTTGATCGTCTCTACCGGGTGGCAGTGACCCCGGGCGGTGGAGCGGTACAGGACGAGCGTTGACTCGCCCGCCAGCCGGACCCGGAGGGTCACCGAACTCACCGTGGTCCAGCGGCGCCAGTAGCTCGCGGGGAACGCGTTGAAGTAGGTGCCGAACGAGACGCGGCGGTCCGGGCTGATCACGGCGCTCCGGCGCGGCCCGGCGTCCTCGGACGGGTGCGCGGAGACGTCGGCGCCGAAGCGGATGATCGACTGCGCGTCGCCGACCGCGCCGACGCCGGCCTCCACGCTGGACGGCTTGAACCCGGTCAGCTCCTGGGTCGTCAGCTCGGCGGCGAGCTCGGCGGCGCCACGGTCGGGGTTGGTCTCGACGTACAGCGGGACGACGTCCAGGTCGTCGCCCGGGAACACGACCCGCTGCACGACGCGCAGGCCGCTCCTCCGCGTGTCACGTCACGTGAGTCAGTCACGTCGCTCCCTCAGGCTGCTGAGCGGCTCGCGGCCGGCGAAGAACGGGCGCAGGCGGTTCTCGTACATGGTCAGCGCCGATCCGATCGCCATATGCATGTCGAGGTACTTGTACGTGCCCAGGCGCCCGCCGAAGAGCACGCCGGGCTCACGGCCGGCCATCTCCCGGTAGGCCAGCAGCCGCTCCCGGTCAACCGCCGTGTTGATCGGGTAGTACGGCTCGTCGCCGCGGCCGGCGAAGCGCGAGAACTCCCGCATGATCACTGTCTTGTCCTTCGGGTACCAGTCACGCTCGGGATGGAAGTGCCGGAACTCATGGATACGGGTGAACGGCACGTCGGCGTCCGCGTAGTTCATGACGGGCGTGCCCTGGAAGTCGCCGGTGGCGAGGACCTCCAGGTCGAAGTCGAGGGTACGCCAGCCCAGGTCCCCCGCGGCGTAGTCGAAGTAGGCGTCGAGCGCGCCGGTGTACACCACGGGCACGCTGCCCGCCGCGTCCGGCCGCAGGCCGCGAGAAGTCGGTGTTCAGCCTCACCTCGATGTTGGGGTGGCCGGCCATGCGCTCCAGCCAGGCGGTGTAGCCGTCGGCCGGCAGCCCCTCGAAGGTGTCGCTGAAGTACCGGTTGTTGAACGTGTACCGCACGGGCAGCCGGGTGATGATCTCCGGGGGCAGGTCGACCGGATCGGTCTGCCACTGCTTGAACGTGTAGCCACGGATGAACGCCTCGTACAGGGGCCGCCCGATCAGCGACACGGCCTTCTGCTCGAGGTTGGTGGGCTGGCCGGCCTCGACCTCGGCGGCCTGCCCGGCGATCAGCGCCCGCGCCTCGTCCGGCGACATCGCCGCACCGAAGTACTCGCAGATCGTGGCCAGATTGATCGGCAGCGGGTACACCCGGCCCTTGTAGATCGAGAACACCCGGTGCTGGTAGCCGGTAAAGGCCGTGAACCGGTTGGCGTACTCCCAGACCTGCGCGTTCGAGGTGTGGAACAGGTGCGCCCCGTAGCGGTGGATCTCTATCCCGGTCTCGGGCTCCGGCTCGCTGTAGGCGTTCCCGCCGATGTGGTGGCGGCGCTCGACGACGAGGATGCGCAAGCCAAGATCGCTCGCGCACCGCTCCGCGATGGTCAGCCCGAAGAAGCCGGACCCGGCGATGACGAGGTCGGCGTTCACGCGCCCGCCGAATCACGCCAGAACGCCGCGGCGGACGTCTCGTGCTCCCACTCGCCGCTCGGGCCCGCACTCGCCGGGCTCCGCCGGCGCCGCCGCCGGCCGGTGCCCCGGGCGCTTGCTGTAGAGCGCGACAAGCGGGCGGTACACCGCGCGGCGCAGCCACCACGGGATGAGCCGGTAGCCGCCGCGGACGATCACGTTGCGCAGGTACTCGGGCGGCGAGGTGAACCCGCGCCGGAGGAACTCGCGCTGCAGCCGGAGCTCGGAGCGCAGCAGCCGCGGCGCCGCCCCGCCGCCGGAACGCCTCCGCGCCGACGCGGTAGAAGACCAGCGGCTCGGCCACGTTGGTCGGCCGCGCACCGTCGGCCAGCATCCGGGCGAAGAGCGCGTAGTCCTCCATCAGCGGAAGATCACCGTAGCCGCCGGCCGCCAGGACCGCCTGCCGGCCGGTAGACGACGGTCGGGTGGTTGAACGGATCGTGCATCCGTGCGTACCGCCGGATCTGGGCCGGGTCGGTGGGCGGGACGCGCTGGCCGACGATGTCGTTGGTGTCCGCCGGCGAACTCTAGCAGGCCGGCTCCGACGATGTCCGCATCGGCGATGAGCGGCAGCTCCACCTCGAAGCGGTGGGGCATCGCCACATCGTCGGCGTCCATGCGGGCGATCACATCGAACCAGCTCGCCGCCAGCCCCTGGTCCAGCGCGGGCCCGAGGCCGACGGTTGACCCGCAGCGGGACGAACGTCACCGGCACCGGGGTGGCCCGCTGGAGCTCATCCAGGCACCGCGCGAGCTCGTCCCGGACCGGCCCGTCCCGGACGATGACCACCTGGTCCGGGCGCACGGTCTGGTCGTTGACCGCGCTGCGCATGGCCCGCCTGATGTGGTCGGGGCGGTCACCGTCGTACACCGAGACGAGCAGCGAAAAGGGCTCGTGCATACGCAGAACTGGCCTTCCATGACTGGGAGATGCGCATGTGCAGACGAGATGAAGAAGACCAAAATAACCTTATATGCCCCTGACCAGCGCGTGCTTAAGCTAGTCCGGTCAATGGAATATATCGCAGACCTAAACTTGTCCATGAATAGGCTATTTGGTGAACGCTGCTTTACGGAAGCTTGCCCTTAGGGCTGCGAGTATTACTCTCAGCTCCAGGTCTTCCCGCGCCTGGCCAGCCGTGGCTGAAGGGCGCGCCTCACTCCACAACTCGCGAGGTGGTCCGGTTGACAGCGCGCGCCGTCGCCGACGCCGGGCTGCCCGATCCGGCCCCGGGCGCCGCCGGGCTCGACGCGGCCGTCCCGGCCGCCAGGCGCCGGCGCGGCCGAGGGTCTTCCTGCACATCGGCGAGCCCAAGACCGGCACGACCTTCCTCCAGCAGGTCATGTGGCGTAACCGGTCCGAGCTGGCGGCGCGCGGCGTCGTGCTGCCGGGCCATCACCCGCAAGACCACTTCCGCGCCAGCCAGGACCTGCGGGGAATCGCGAAGCTGGCCAGCGACCCGGCGGGGCCGTGGACCGGCGAGTGGGAGATCCTGGCCCGCCAGGCGCAGCAGGCGGGCAAGGTCGCGGTCATCTCCCACGAGCTCTTCTCGGCGGCGGATGCAGACCAGGCCGACCGCGCCGTCAGCTCGCTGCTGCCCGCCGAGGTGCACATCGTTCTCACCGTGCGCGATGTCGCGACGCTGCTGCCGGCCGAGTGGAAGGAGACCGTCAAGCACCGCAACGCCCGCGGCTGGGAGGACTGGCTCGGCGACGTGATCGACCGGGAGTCGGCCGATGCCGACCGGCGCCGGTGGTGGTTCTGGCGCGTGCACGACACGCTGGCGATCCTCGATATCTGGTCCCGCACGCTGCCCGCAGAGCACGTGCACGTCATCACGGCCCCGCCCGCGCGGATCGGCCAGCGGACTGCTGTGGCAGCGCTTCGCGTCCCTGCTGGGGATCGACCCCGGCAGCGTCGACCTCACCCGCGCCCGGCCGAACGCCTCGCTCGGGATGCCGGAGACCGAGTTCCTGCGACGGCTGAACCAGGCCCTTCCCGACGAGGTCCCGGACTGGTTCTACATGTGGAACGTCAAGGAAGCGGTCGCCCACCAGGCCCTGGCCGACCGGCCGCGCGAGGGGCGTCTCGTCCTCCCCGCCAGCCGGGACGCCTGGGCCAAGGGCCAGGCCGAGGAACTCATCGCCGCCCTGGGCGACTCCGGGTACGACATCATCGGCGATCTGGACGAGCTCCGCCCGCCGCCAGCCACCGGGCCCGCGGCCAGCCCGGCCGACCAGCCGGCCGAGCGGGTGCTCGACGCCGCTGTGACGGCAGCGGCGGCGCTGGTGGTCAACCAGTACCGCAGGGCATACCCGGCGGCCAGGCCGCAGCCGGGCCCCGGCCGGCCGGGTGGGCTGGCCGGCCGGATCGAGGCGACCGTCGCCTCCTCCCCGCGACTCAAGCGGACCGTGCGCGAGCTCAGCAGCCGCTCGGCGACCGTCCGCCGGCTGCGCATCCTGGCATGGCGGGTGCTCGAGCGCGGGCGGGCGCGCGGCCGGGCGGAGCACCCCCCACCGGGCGAGCCGGGGTACCCGGAATCGGGTCGGCCGGGCTCCCCCGAAGCACCGGAACGTCCCTAGCGTGCGCGCGGGCGACGGCGCCGACGCTCTCAGGCGCGATCCGCCGGTCGTGGCCGCGGTCGTGGTCACCTGCAACCGGCGGCAGCTGCTGCTCGAGGCGCTCGCCGCGGTGCACGCGCAGAGCCGGGCGCCGGACGCGGTGATCGTGGTCGACAACGCCTCGGCCGACGGGACCGCCGCGGCGGTGCGCAGGCATTATCCGTCCGTCCGGCTGGCCGGGCTGACGCGCAACACCGGCGGCGCGGGCGGGTTCGCCTGCGGCACGGCGCTGGCCCTGGCCAGCGACGCGGACCTCATCTGGTTCATGGACGACGACACGGTGCCCAGGGCGGGCGCGCTGCGGGCGCTGCTGGCCGCCCGCGAACGCTACCCGGCCGAGCCCCCGGCGCTGGTCGCCAGCCGGGTGATCTGGACCGATGGACGGGATCACCCGATGAACACCCCGCGCCGCAAGCCGTTCGCCAGCCAGGCAGAACGCCTGGCGGCCGCGACCGCGGGCTGCCTGCCGATCCGTTCGGCATCGTTCGTCTCGATCCTCGTGGACGCCGGGGCATGCCGGCGGCGCGGCCTGCCGCGGGCGGACTACTTCCTGTGGAACGACGACTTCGAGTTCACCACCCGGCTGCTGCGCGGCCAGGCCGGCCTGCTCTGCCCGGCCAGCGTGGTCGTGCACAAGACGGCCACGTTCGGCTCGACCGACTCCGACCCCGGGGAGCGCTTCTTCTACGAGGTCAGGAACAAGATCTGGATGTTCAGGGATCCCTCGCCGCTCGCGCCTGTTGAGCGGGCGGTGTACGCCGGCTCGACGCTGCGCCGCTGGGCACGCACCTTCGCACGCTCACGCGACCGGCGCACGCTCGGATCCTCACTTGCCCGCGGCATCGCCGCCGGGGTGCGGACGAGACCGCGGCCAACCGAAGAGGTGCTCGCGGAGGCCTGCCCGCCCGTGCCAGAGCGCGGCGATGCCCGCCACGCCGGCGGGCACGAGGGTGATCACGGCGGGGAGCTGGTACCGCCAGGAGAACTCGTAGACGTCCGGCGCGAGCAGGACCACCGCGGCAGTGGCGGTCAGTAGCAGGCAGGCCAGGGCGAGCTGGTGGCTGCGGTCACCCACGACCCGGCGGATCAGCGCCGGCAGCGAGCCCGCCAGGCCGGCCAGGACGCACAGGGCCAGCAGCGGGCCGGGGGTGTAGCCCCCACCGAGCTGGTAGGCGTGCAGGAACGCGGCCACGGGCCGGTTGACCTGCGCCTCGCCGCCATAGGCCGGGTTGAGCGCCCGGGCGTGGAAGGGACCGAACGCCTGGCGCTGGACGCCGGCCACGATGGTGCCGCCGGGCCGGATCAGCAGGTCACTGACCGGGGCGACCCGCCGCTGGATGGTGCGCTGCTCGGCCAGGCAGTCCTGGGCGCTGAGCTGGCCGGCCGGGCAGATGCTGATCCAGGGCGGGTAGGCCGGGTACCCGGTCTGGAACTGCCAGCGCGATATGGGCGTCACCCCCACGGAGGGGCCGCGGGTCAGGGCGAACAGGCGCAGCGTATCGCGGGCGATCGATGCCACCACCCGCACCGGCTGCTGGTGCCTGACCGCCGCGCCCAGGGTGGCGATCAGCCTGCCCCTCGTCCCCGGCGGGACGGCCGCCCGGAACAGCGGCGACTGGCCGGAGTGCTCCAGCCAGTCGGGGCCGAGCGCCTGCTCGGCCGGGGTCGGGCACAGCGGCCGCGCGGCCGCGGGCAGCTTCAGCGTGGCACAGTCCGCCGCCGCCGCCAGCCGGCCGATGCTGGGCTGGCGGTGGGCCAGCCAGAAGTGCCCGGTGCGGGCGTAGGAGATGCCGCAGTAGCACAGGATCGGCAGCGCAAAGGCCATCACCAGCGCGGCGGTGGAGGTGATGGCCCGGCGCCCGCCCGCCACCAGCAGATAGACCACCGCCGGCAGGACCAGGAGCTCGCCGAGCTGCTTGATGGTCGCCGACGATCCGAGGACCAGGCCGGCCGCGACGGCGAAGGGCACGCTGACCACGGGGCGCCAGAGCAGCACGGCCAGCGCCGCCACGATCATCGCCTCGAACCACACGTCGGGCATGATCGTCTGCTCCATCTGGATCTGATAGGCATCCAGCAGCACCGGCGCGACGGCCACCGCGGCCAGCCAGCGGCCGGCCCCGCGCCGCAGCAGCACGGCGTACAGGGCGACGGCCATGGCCAGGCCGAGCAGATGCTGGATCACGGCGACCGTCCCCAGGTCGCCGGCCAGCAGCATGAGCCGCAGCAGCACCGTGTACCCGAGCGGTTCGGAGCCGGGCGACGCGCCGTAGAGGTACTTGAGCGTGTCAACGTAGATCAGCGCGGGATGGTAGGCGGCCAGCGCCAGCACCCGCAGGACGAGCCCCGCGGCCAGCAGCGCGGACACCAGCCAGTGATGGCGCACCGCCGCGGCCACCCGCAGCAGCCACCGCCACCCGGTCCGCCCGGTGCCGGTGGAGCCCGTGGTGCCGGGCTGCGCGGCCTGGCCGGCGGGCGCGCTCGGCGCGCCGGGTGGCATTCCGGCTCCTTCGTGGCGGGCGATCAAATCACCTTTACCTCCCGCCTGGCTGTCGTGGCGCCAGGTATCTTATCTTTCCGGCAAATGGGCACGGCGCCATGCCGTTGCGTTCCCATATTGTTCAGCGGCATGACTCCTGTCCTTCATATAGCCGTGCGCGACCATATCGCCGTGCGCGACGGCCGAAAAGGCGGCCGGGTTGCCGCGGCGCGGCCGCCCGAGCGGGTAGTCATGCTGGCGTCCGGCACCCGGGCGTAACCTGTTGTGTCTTGACCCGCCAGAGATCTCACCGGGCACCGACACGCTCGCCACAGGGAGTCAGCCATGGCCGATGACAGGCCCGCGAACGAGCCAGGCGTCGTCACCAAGCTCAGCCCCCGGCCGGTGGCGGACACCACCGCGCGCCTGACCGGGATCCTCGGCGCCAAGGGCGTCAAGCTCTTCACGGTCATCGACCAGAGCGCCGAGGCGCGCCAGGTGGGGCTTGAGCTGCGCGACACCACGCTGGTGATCTTCGGCAACCCGGCGGCCGGCACGCCGGTGATGGTCGCCTCGCCCATGGCCGCGCTCGACCTGCCGCTCAAGGTGCTGGTGTGGGACGACGCGGGGCAGACCAAGGTCTCCTATTACGCACCGGCGGAGCTCGCCGCCCGGCACGGGCTGGGCCCCGACCTCGAGAAGAACCTGGCGGCCATCGACGTGCTCACCGACGCCCTCGTCGCCTCCGGCATGACCGTGCAGCAGCAGGCGGGTGCGCTTCCCGCCGCACCGCCCGGCGCACCGCCCGAACCGCAGCCGGTGCTAGCCCCGCTGAGCCGCGCGGCGATCTTCCTGGTGGTGGCGGTCAACGCGGGCAGCGAAGCCACGGCCAGGGACCTGCTCGGCGATCTCGCGGCCCTGCAGCGGTCGGTTGGGTTCCGGGCGCCGGACGACACCCTGGCCTGCGTCGCCGGGGTGGGATCGCAGGCCTGGGACCGGCTGTTCGCCGGGCCGCGCCCGGCCGAGCTGCACCCCTTCCGCGAGCTGGCCGGATCCCGGCACCGGGCGGTCGCCACACCCGGCGACCTGGTGTTCCACATCCGGGCCGAGCAGATGGGCCTGTGCTTCGAATTCGCCACGCACGTCATGGAGCGGCTGGCCGGGGCGGTCACCGTGTGCGACGAGGTGCACGGGTTCCGGTACTTCGACGACCGCGACCTGCTCGGCTTCGTCGACGGGACGGAAAACCCGGCCGGGCGGGCAGCCGTCGCGGCCGCCATCACCGGCGCCGGGGACCCCGATTTCACCGGCGGCAGTTATCTCATCGTCCAGAAGTACGTGCACAACATGGGCGCGTGGAACGGGCTGGCCGTGGAGGAGCAGGAGCAGGTGATCGGCCGCACCAAACTCGACGACATCGAGCTCCCCGACGACGTCAAGCCGTCCAACTCGCACGTCGCCCTGAACACGATCACCGATCCCGACGGCACCGAGCGGCAGATCGTGCGGGCCAACATGCCGTTCGGCTCGGTGGGCGCCGGCGAGTTCGGCACGTACTACGCCGCGTACTGCGCCACGCCCAGCGTCACCGAGCGGATGCTCGAGCACATGTTCATCGGCGACCCACCGGGTAACTATGACCGGATACTCGACTTCTCCACCGCGGTCACCGGGAACCTGTTCTTCGTCCCGTCGGCCGGCTTCCTCGACGACCTGCCGGACCCGCCGGTCGCGCCTGGTGATCCGGGCGGCCCCTCATCCCCATCCACGCCCCCTTCCGCACCGGCGGCCGACGGCTCGCTGGGCATCGGCGGCCTGAAAAGGAGCAGCCAGCAATGAACAACCTGCACCGCGAGCTTGCCCCCATCTCCGAGTCCGCGTGGGCCAGCATCGAGGAGGAGGCCCGCCGCACCTTCACGATCAACCTGGCGGGCCGCCGGGTGGTGGATGTCGCCGAGCCAGGTGGCCTCTCGCTGGCCGCGGTGGGCACCGGTCACTTCGGCGACACCGAGACCACCGGGGAGGGGGTAGCCGCCCGCGTGCGCGGCTCCATGCCGCTGATCGAGCTGCGGGCGCCGTTCACGCTGGACCGGCAGGCCATCGACGACGTCGAGCGGGGGGCCCAGGATTCCGACTGGCAGCCGGTGAAGGACGCGGCCAGGAGGATCGCCTTCGCCGAGGACCGGGCGGTGTTCGAGGGCTACTCAGCGGCGGGGATCCGCGGCATCAGGGAAAGCTCATCGAACCCCCGGCTCACGCTGCCGGCCGGGGTCGCGGACTATCCCGATGTCGTCAGCCAGGCCGTCACCTCGCTGCGGGAGGCGGGGGTCGCCGGGCCCTACTCGCTGCTGCTGAGCGCGGCGGCCTACACCGCCGTCAACGAGACGTCCGACGACGGCTACCCCGTCCGGCGGCATCTTGACCAGCTGATCGACGGGGAGATCGTCTGGGCCCCCGCCATCGACGGGGCGTTCGTGGTGTCAACCCGCGGCGGTGACTACGAGCTTGCCCTGGGCCAGGACCTGTCCATCGGCTACCTGGCCCACGACGCCACCAGCGTCGAGCTGTACTTCCAGGAGACCATGACCTTCCTGGTGTACACCGACGAGGCATCGGTGGCGATCGGCGTGGCGGCGCGGGGCCGTCGCTAGCCCCGGCCCCAGTCGATGTCCGCCCGGCCGGCGACGTCGGGGTGACGTTGCAGCCAGCCGCGGGCGAACGGGCACAGCGGAACCACCGTCAGGCCCTCGCGCGCCGCACGGTCGACCGCCGCCATCACCAGGGCGCCGCCGAGGCCGCGGCCCTCGAGCTCCTCGGGCACCTCGGTGTGGATCAGCACGAGCCGGTTCCCGTTCCGCCGGTACGGCAGCTCGGCGAGGAGGCCGTCCACCCGGAGCTCGAAGCGGGATTCGGGCTGGTTGTCGGTGACCTGCTGGGCATCGCTCACGCCGACCATCGTTGCATCCCGGGCCGGCCGCCTCACCGGTCAGGCCAGATCCCCCGGGCGCAGCCGGAATTCCTGCAGGCGCAGGTGGTGGTACTTCTCCGTCTCGCCGACCCACTCCATGCCGATCCGCCGCACCATCGCCGCCGCGCGGGTGTTGGCCGGCCGCACGAGCGCGATGACCTGCTCGATTCCCTGCCCGAACGCCCACCGCGCCAGGGCCAGCCCCGTCTCGGCGGCATACCCGTGGCCCCAGGCGTCCTGCTGAAGCTGCCAGCCGATCTCGAATTCCTCGTCCGGATGCAGCGGCAGCAGGGTTGCCCCGCCGATCACCCGCCCCTCGTCCGGGAGCTCGATTGCCCACCGGCCGGCCGGGGTGATCATGCGTGCGTCCTCGGCGACCCATTCCTGCAGCACCACCCGCATGGCGGCCAGATCGCTGACCCTGTCCATCGCCGGGGCGAGCCACCGCGCGACCTCGGTGTCGCCGTAGGCGCGGAGGGCCGCGCCCGCATCGTCGACGCTCCACGGACGCAGGACGAGACGCTCGGTGACCATTCTGTGAGCCATGGGGCACACGATAACCGCCGATACTGACCGCCGGCGCAGGCGGCTACCTCGTCAAGCCGACGGGATGCCAGCCCTCGCGGCCCAGCCAGCCGGCCCACCCCGGGCCGTTACCTGGCTCCCTCCTGCTGGCCCGCGCCGGTCCCTTCTGCCCACTTACGGTGTTTCTTCAGCTTGCGCGTGTCGCGGAGCTCGACGTACGGCTCCTGCCCGAGCGGGACACCCCCAGCCTCGGCGGCGCGGCCGCGCTCAAGCTCGGCGTTGAACTCGGCGCCGAACAGGATCGCGAGGTTGGAGATCCACAGCCAGATCAGCATGATGATCACGCCGGCGATGCTGCCGTAGGTCTTGTTGTAGTGGCTGAAGTTCGCCACGTAGAACGCGAACAAGGCGGAGGCGATCAGCCACACGACCACCGCGATGACGCCCCCCGGGCTGAACAGCCGGAAGCCCCGTTGCCGTTTCGCGTTGGGCGCGACCCAGTACAAGATGGAGACCATCAAGATGACGATGATCAGCAGCACCGGCCATTTGGCGATATTCCAGGCGGTGACGGCGGTCGAGCCGATACCCAGCACCTGGCCCACGTGACGCGCCAGCCCGCCGCTGACGACGACGATGAGCGCGGACGCGACCAGCATCACCAGGATCACCACGGTGACGCCGATGCGGGTCGGCGTGGTCTTCCAGAACGGCCGGCCCTCCGGGACGTCATAAATGACGTTGGAGGCCCGCATGAAGGCCGCGATGTAGGCCGATGCCGACCACACCGCGAGCACGATGCCGAGGATCGCGGCGAAGCCCGCGCTCGCGTGGCCGTGCTGCAGATTGGCCGTCACCGGCTTGATGATCTGCTGGACGTTGCCCGGAGCGGCCTGGGTCAGGTTGTTGACCAGCGCCTTGGACTGCGTGCCGAACAGGCCCAGCAGCGAGACCACCACCAGCAGCCCGGGGAAGATCGACAGGACCGCGTAGTAAGTTAACGCGGCAGCCTTGTCGGTCAGCTGGTCGTCGGCGAACTCAGCGAGCGTCCGCTTGGCCGCCCCCTTCCACAAACCGCCACCGCCCTTGGCCTGCCCGTCCGAGACCTCACGTCCGGCCGTGCTCGTTGAGCCCAGTCGACCGCGCCCGTGGGCCGTCCGGCGACGGGTGGGTTGCCTCATCCATACACGCCACCCTCTTAGCGGCGGCTGGCTGCCTGCCCCTGTGCACGGCGGCCCGCTCGACCGCTGTCAAGTCCGCTGGCTCCGTACCCGGGAAGGCAATCGGTAACCACGGCGAGCAGCCGCCCGCCTCTCTTGTCCGTGGGACCTCCGGCGCCGTCCCCGCCCCGGCGCAGCCACTCGCGGCGGGTGAGGCGTGCAAGGGCAGGCGGGGCAGATGCTTTGTGCACGGCGGCTTCGCCGGCCAGGATGAGCATGTCATCGTCCAGGGAGGACAAGTGATGACGAGCAGACCACGTCAGAGGAGCGGAGCCCGGCGATGGCTTTGAAGCACCCGAGGGCACACAGCAGACCGGTCCATCGTCACCCCGTGGCCCCGCTGTTCGGGATGGAGCCCGGGACCATCCCCCGCCATCACCTGCCCGAGGGCGAGATGCAGCCCGAGGTCGCGGCGCAGATCATCCGGGATGAGCTGATGCTCGACGGGAACGCCCGGCTGAACCTGGCCACCTTCGTCACCACCTGGGCGGAGCCGCAGGCCGAGCTGCTCATGGCGCTGTGCCAGGACAAGAACATGATCGACAAGGACGAGTACCCGAACACGGCCGAGCTCGAGGTCCGGTGCGTCAGCATGCTCAGCCACCTGTGGCACACACCCGACGCGGAGCAGGCGACCGGGTGCTCGACGACCGGCTCCAGCGAGGCGGCGATGCTGGGCGGCCTCGCCCTCAAGCGGCGCTGGCAGAAGGCCCGGGCGGCGGCGGGCAAGCCGACGGACCGGCCCAACATCGTGATGGGCGCCAACGTCCAGGTCTGCTGGGAGAAGTTCGCCAAGTACTGGGAGGTGGAGATGCGGCTCGTGCCGATGGAGGGCAACCGCTACCACCTCTCCGCGGACGAGGCCGTGAGGTACAGCGACGAGAACACGATCGGGGTCGTCGCCGTGCTCGGCTCGACCTTCGACGGCTCTTATGAACCGGTCGCCGAGATCTGCGCGGCGCTGGACGCCTATCAGGACAGCACCGGAATCGACATCCCGGTTCACGTGGACGGCGCCTCGGGTGCCTTCGTGGCCCCGTTCCTCGACCCGGACATCGAGTGGGATTTCCGGCAGCCCCGCGTGGCCTCGATCAACGCGTCGGGTCACAAATACGGGCTGGTCTACCCGGGGGTGGGGTGGGCGATCTGGCGCGACGCGGACGCGCTCCCCGAGGACCTGATCTTCTGGGTCAACTATCTCGGCGACAACATGCCAACGTTCGCGCTCAACTTCTCCCGGCCCGGCGCCCAGGTCGCCGTGCAGTACTACAACTTCCTGCGCCTCGGGTTCGACGGCTACCGGCGGGTCCAGCAGTACGCCCGCGACGTCGCCACTCACCTGTCCGCGCAGATCGCCGAGCTCGGGCCGTTCGAGCTTCTCACCAGGGGCGACGAGCTGCCGGTCTTCGCGTTCAAGCTGCGCGACGGCATCAGCAACTACAGCGTCTTCGACGTGTCGAACGCGGTCCGCGAGAACGGCTGGCTGCTGCCGGCGTACACGTTCCCGAAGAACCGGGAGGACCTCGCCGCCCTCCGTGTCGTCGTGAAACGGGGCTTCACCCACGACATGGCCGACCAGCTCGTCCACGACCTGCAGCGGGCGCTCGCCCGGCTGGAGAAGCAGCCGGCCCCGGTGCACGACGCGACGACGGCAAGCGCCTTCCACCACTAGCGGTGATCCCGCCCGCCCGCGTCCGGAGGTGGATCCGGCCGGGCGGGTGGGGACGGCGCTTCGCCCCGCTCAGGCGGGGGGCGTGCCGAGCGCCGCCGAGATCTGCTGGACGGCCTCCGCCTCGGCCGGGACTCACGTCCTGGCCGCCCTCCCGGTGCGCGGCCGCGACCCTGTTCGCCAGGGCGAGGACGAAGCGCCGGTAGTCGTCGACCTCCCCGGGGGTCGCCTTCCCCTCGAGCAGCGTGACCGCGCTGCGCAGGTGCCCCAGCCCGTTGTCCCTGAGCTCGTCCACCGAGTGGTATCTCGTGTGGTCCATGGCCGGTTTCGCCTCGACGATCTCGTCCAGCAGTTCGCTCGCGCCGTGCTGTGACCGCGCCTCGACGTACGCCTTGGACATCGCGACCGTCTCTTTGAACATCCCCCCGCGCGCGGCCGTGACCACGATCATGCCGGCGCTCGGCGGTCCCTCGAGCACCACCTTCCATTCCTCGGGAGAAAAGGCGGCCTTGGTCGTCATCTCACGCTCCTGGCTTGGTTGTCATGAAGACCCGCGCCCGCTGCGGCGCCGGGCGGAGTGGAGGAGCACAGCGGAATGATCCTAACGAACGCCGCCCGGCCGGGCCGCCCTGCCACCGCACTGAGCTGCGCTGCGACACTGGATGAGCGGGGGGAACCAGGCACACCGGCCAGCTAGGCTTGCCCCGCCGATGGAAGGGAGCGCCTGACGTGTGTGGCATCGTGGCAGCCCTGCCCGCCTACCAGAGCCTGGCCAGCGAGGACGCAGCGAGCGTGCTGCCGGTCCTGCCCGGTCCGCCGCTCGCCGCGGCGCAGCTCCTGCCGCAGCCGGCCGCGGCCGAGAAGGTGCTGCGGGATCTCCTCGGCGAGGCCGAGTCGGCGCTGCAGGCCCTCAGCACCGAGACCGCGGGCGTCGAGCTGCTGCGCACCGGCCCGGCCCGGCAGGAGCTGGCCACCGCCTGCTCCGCCCTCATGGACTGGGCGGCCGAGCTCGACCGCCTGCTGGACACCCCGGGCAGCCTCGGCTGGGACGCCGACAGCGTGGAGACGGTCCAGGGCGTGCTCGGGCAGCTCACCGACCGGCTCTACAGCGTGCTGCACGACCGGGTGGAGGTCGCGGAGAGCGCCAGGGCGCTGCATCCAGGCCAGGCCACGCCGCGCTGCGCGCTCAGCTATCTCGCGGTGGAGACCGTGCTGCAGACGGTCAACCGGCTTGAGGTACGCGGCCGCGACTCCGCTGGGGTGAGCATCTGGGTCCGGCTGGACGACGCCGACCGCGCCGCGCTGCCCGGCTCGCTCACCGGCCGGGCCGATCCGCTGCTGCGCAACAGGTCGGTCGTGGTGACCGCGCACGGCGCGTGCTTCGTCTACAAGCACGCGGCCATCGTCGGCAAGCTGGGCGACAACGGCGCCGCGCTGCGCCGGGCCCTGCGCGATGACGCTGACCTCCACGCCCTGCTGGCCCTGCCGTCCGCGACCGTCACCGTGCTGGCGCACACCCGCTGGGCCAGCGTCGGGCGGATCAGCGAGGCCAACGCGCACCCGGTCAACAGCCATATCGACGGCGCCGATGACGCCGGGCCGTTCTCCATCGCCGTTCTCAACGGGGACATCGACAACTATGGCGCGCTGTCGAAACAGATCGCCTATGAGCCGGACGAGCGGGGGATCACCACCGACGCCAAGGTCATCCCGGTGCTGCTGTCCCAGCGCCTGGCCGAAGGCGCCGGCGCGGGCAGCGCCCTGTGCGCCTGCCTGGCCGACTTCGCCGGCTCCATGGCCATCGCGGCGCAGGCCGAGACCTCCGATGAGGTCCTGCTCGCCGTCAAGGGCAGCGGCCAGTCGGTATACGTCGGGCTCGGCTTCGGCGGTGTCGTGGTGGCGAGCGAGGTCTACGGCCTGGTCGCGACCACCTCCAGGTACCTGAGGGTCGATGGCGCGGCATGGCCGGGGGCCACCCGGCAGGGCACCGTGCTGGCCCTGGCGCGCCACGGCTCGGGGACGCTCGCCGCCATCCGCCGGTGGGACGGCGATGGGGTACCGCGCCCGGTCGAGCCCTCCGAGGTGCGCACGGCCGAGGTGACAACGCGGGACCTGGCGCTCGACTCCGCCGTTCACTACCTGCACAAGGAGGTCCACGAGGCGCCCTCGTCGTTCCGCAAGACGCTGCGCGGCCGGGTCCGCCAGCACCCGGCCGGCCTCGCCGTCTCGCTGCCGCCGTCGTCCCTGCCCCCCGAGGTGCGCGAGCGCATCTCCAGCGGCCAGATCCGCCAGATCGTGGTCGTCGGGCAGGGGACCGCCGCCGTTGCCGCGCAGGGCGTGGCTCAGTTCGTCCGGACCGCCGTCGGTGACCGGCTGACGCTGACCGCCATGCCGGCGAGTGAGTTTTCGGCGTCGTGCCTGTACCCCGACATGACCGACATGTGCGTCGTGGCGATCAGCCAGTCCGGGACCACCACCGATACGAACCGGAGCGTCGATCTGGCCCGGGCCCGCGGCGCGGCGATCCTTTCGATCGTCAACCGGCGCGACAGCGACCTGACGACCAAGAGCCATGGCGTGCTCTACACGTCGGACGGCCGGGACGTCGAGATGTCCGTCGCCTCGACCAAGGCGTT
Source organism: uncultured Actinomycetes bacterium (assembly GCA_963835425.1). GTDB lineage: Bacteria > Actinomycetota > Actinomycetes > Streptosporangiales > Streptosporangiaceae > UBA9676. The sequence continues at coordinate 434,319 of CAWIGE010000001.1, forward strand.
CTACGCCCAGGTGGCGGCGGGCTGCCTGCTGGGCATCGAGCTGGGGCGTGAGCTGAACGTGCTGACACCCGAGCGCGAGGCCAGCCTCATCGATGGCCTGCAGCGGATCCCCGGCCAGCTTCTTGCCCTGCAGGACAGCGAGCAGCTCATCGCCAAGATCGCCACCGAGGTGGCGGCCCGCTACCCCTACTGGGCCGTGGTCGGCTCGGGCCCGAACCGGGTGGCGGCGGCGGAGATCCGGATCAAGCTGTCGGAACTGTGCTACAAGACCATCTCCACGGATGCGGTGGAGGACAAGAAGCACATCGATCTGTCGGCGGAGGCACTGGTCCTCGTCTGCGCCGCGGGCGCGCCGCCGGGCCAGGTATCCGACCTGATCAAGGAGGTCGAGATCCTCGCGGCGCACGGGAACACCCCGATAGTGCTCTGCGACGAGGGCGCCGAGCAGACCTGGCCGACCGACCTTGCCGTCGGGCTGCCACTCGGCCATCCCGAGATGATGTGGATCGTCGCGACGGCCGCGGGCCACCTCTTCGCCTACCACGCCGCGCGCCGCATCGACGCGGTCGCCGATCCGCTGCGGGTCGCGCTGTCCCGCCTGGAAACAGCCGTGGACAACGGGCTGGAGCTTTCCGCCGCGCTCCCGCGCGAGGTGCTCGTCCCGGTTATCGACGTGCTGGAGGAGGCCGACCGCGGCCACCTCAGCGGCGTGCTGACCAGCGAGACGGCGCTGGGCCTGGCGCGCCTGGTCCTCCAGCCCGCCCGGCCGGGCCTGGGCCCGGAGGCGTTTTCCGCCCCGGCAGCGCAGCCGGTGGACCTGGCCCGGGCGGTACTCGCCCACGCCATCGACGACCTCGGGCGGTCGATCGACACGGTCAAGCACCAGGCCAAGACGGTGACCGTGGGCACCTCCCGCGACGACGCCGACGTGTACGACAACGACGTCGTGGCGGCCATGCAGGACGCGGGGCTGGACCTGCACCGGCTCACCCTGCCGGTGCTGCGCGTGGTACGGGCGCAGGCCCGGGTCATCTCCAGCGTCACCGGCGTGACCTACTACCGCGTGGATGGCGCCGGGGACGGCACGGAGGAAGCCGCCACCATCCGGGTGATCCGCAAGACCGGCTCGGCCGCCGGGCTGGCCAGCAGAGCCGATCATGGCTCGCCGCTGATGGGCTCCAAGCGGCGCGTGGCCGAGCTGCGCACCGCCCGCCTGCTGCGGGGCCGCTCCGATGGGCGGGTGGTGCTGGTGGTGCCCGAGCAGGACTGCAACCGGCTCAGCCATCTCTGCGTCGTCCACGTCGAGCTGCAGGAGCGCTGCGAGCCTCACGACCTGGTGGCCGCCATGGATTCCGTGGGCGACCGGATGGCGGAGATCATCGCCGCGGTGACCGAGACCGTGCCCTCGTTCGAGCCGCCTCAGCTGCGCGAGTTCCCAGCCGAGGACGTGCTGCTGGCCCCGGTGGAGCTGCTGGCGGAGAGGCTGGCCGCCAGTGCGGCGGCCGCCGGTGGGCAGTGATGGCCGGACGGGACACCGGGCCGGCGCTCACGGCCGGGCGGCGGGGTCAAGGGTCTTCTCGAACCAGTGGTGGGCGTAGGGCTCGTCGTTGAACGCGGCCACCTCGCGGTAGCCGGCCGCCCGGTACAGGCCGATCGCCTCGCCGAGGGTGCGGTTGGTTTCCAGCCGCAGGACGCGGACCCCCCGGGCCACCGCCTGCGCCTCCAGGTCGGTGAGGAGCCGGCGGCCGAGCCCGAGCCCACGGGCCGCAGGGGTGACCCACATCCGCTTGATCTCGGCCGGGGCGTCGCCGTGGAACTTGAGCGCGCCGCATCCTGCGGGCTCCCCGTGCAGCGTGGCGACCAGCAGGAGGCCTACGGGCGGGGTCAGCTCGGCGTCGTCGGCGGAGATGCTGCGGGCGGGGTCGAAGCCGCCGTCGAAGCGCTGCGACAGCTCGCTGAAATAGGCCTGGAGGCAGGCGCGGGCGTCCGGGTGCCGGGGGTCAGACACGGCGACCTGGACCGTCGAGGCCACCAGGAGCCGCTCGACCTCGGCCATCGCCGCGACGAGCCGGGTGCGCTGCCGTGCGCTGAGCGGCTGCAGGATCGAGGTGGCCACCTCATCGGAGCGCCGGTCAAGCTCGGCCCGCTCGGCCAGCCCACGGGCGGTCAGGCGCGCCGTGCGCACCCGCCCGTCGGCCCGGCTCTGCTCGACGGCGACGAGCCCGTCGCTCTCCAGCGACCGCAGCAGCCGGCTCAGGTAGCCCGAGTCCAGGTCGAGCCGTGACCGCAGCATCCGGACGTCGCGGCCGTCCGGGCCGATCTCCCACAGCAGGCGCGCCTGCCCGAGCGGGCGGCCGCGGGACAGGAACGCGTCGCTGAGCGCGCCGGCCCGCTGCGTGACCGCGCGGTTGAAGCTGCGGACCTGCCCGATCATGTCTGGCTCCATTTCTCTGACTATAGTCAGAGAAATGCTGCCCCGCATCCTCGCGGCGCATCCGTCCGGCGCGGCGCTACCGCCTGACCAGCTGGTACCAGGAAGGGCTGGCATTGCGCACCGGGCCGCGCAGCTCTATCTCGGTGGCGGGGCGGCTGAAGTCGAGGTCCCATTGGGGGAACAGGGCGGGTATCTGGGCGGGATCGATGCCGCGTGGTGCGGGGCCGCGGCGGCCGGGCGCGAACGCGAACATCAGCAGCACCGCGCCGGACTTGGCCGCGTCCGTGATGGTGGCAGTTGCGTCCCGGAGCTGGGCGGGCGCCAGCCCATGCAGGCAGCCGCCGTCGAGCAGCAGGGTGTAGTTCGCGCCCAGCTCACCATGGCCGGCCCGGGCGATGTCGCAGTGCAGGAACCGCACGGCCGCCCCGTCGGCGCGGGCGTTGCGGCGGGCCTGCTCCAGGGCGCGGGGGACGACGTCCAGGCCGGTCACGCTCCAGTCGTGGCGCGCGGCGTAGATGGCGTCCTGGCCGGTGCCGCAGCCGATGTCGAGCATGTCGCCCGGCGGCAGGGACTTTGGGCCCTCGATCAGGGCGGCCAGCGGTTCCGGCGGCTCGCCGTGCACCCAGGGGGTGATGCCCAGGCGGTACATGATCCGGTAGCCGACGTTCATCGCTGCCTCCTCGATAGAGATACTCTTTATTATTAGAGACTAACTCTATCTTCAGAGTGTTACTCTAAGACATGGCCGACGTCAAGACGCCCGCGCCCGAGGGGCGTCGGCAGAAGCGGGCGAGGCAAACGCGGCGCAGCATCCTTGCCGCCGCGCACGAGCTGTTCGTCCGGCAGGGCTACGCCAGGACGACCATCCAGCAAATCGCCGACCAGGCCGACGTGGCATGGCAGACCGTCTACGCCGTCTTCGGCGGCAAGCCGGCGATCCTGTCGGCCGTCTTCGACGTGGCCGTGGCCGGCGACGACGAGCCGGTGCCGGTGCCCGAGCGCCCCTTCGTGCAGGCCATCGCCGAGGCCAGCGATCCGCGGGCGAAATCGCGCATCTTCGCCCGCCACCTGCGGGAGGCAGGCGAGCGCATCGCGGGCGTGCTGAGCGTCATCGAATCCGCCGCCGCCACCGATCCGGAGATCGCGGACCTGTGGCGCGAGCTCCAGGACCAGCGCCTGCGCGGGATGACCATGGCGGCGCGGGCCTTCCGGGAACAGGGCGCCCTCCGTCCCGGGCTCGGCGTCGGCCGCGCCGCCGACATCCTGTGGCTCTACGCCGGACCGTGGGCCTACCGCAGCCTCGTCACCGACCGCGGATGGAGCCTGGACGAATACGAGGCCTGGATCGGCGACACCCTTTACCACCAGCTGATGAGCCCGGAAGCAGCCTGACCCAGCGGTCGTCTGACCGGCCGGGGAAAGGCCGACCACCGCGCTACTCCACGAGCAGGAAGATGCTGTCCGCGAGCAGCAGGCCGCCCAGCGCGAGCGAACCAACGATGATCGCCTGGTCCATGTGGCTGTCGATCCACGTCCGCACCCGCCCCAGACGAGCTCCGGCCGCCTCCGGGGACAGGACCGCGTAAAGCTCCATGACCAGGAAGCTCGACGTGGCGAGCAGGCAGAACATCACCAGCGCCAGCCAGTCGCCCACGGTCAACAGCTTCGCCTGCACGACGGTCGCGGCCCCGATCGCCACCAGCGACCACGGCTGCATGAAGGCCCCGAACCCGACCGCCGCCCAGGGCGACATGCGGTCCAGCCATCCCATCCAGGTCGGCGGCTTGCGCGGCCGGCCCCGCCTGCGCCGCCGCCGGATACCCACCCAGATCAGCAGGATGCCGAGCAGCGCCTTGACGACCAGGACCGCGGTCGAGGGCGCGGTGTGCGGCCTCGGCGGCCTGCCCTCGGTCGCCGAGAGCACGGCCGCGATGACCGCCACCAGGCAGGCCGTCCAGCCCAGGATGTACGCGAGCCCCTTCCAAGTGCCCCGCTGTGAGGCGAGGAGAAGGATGAACGCAACGATCGTGAGCGGCTCCAGCGTGATAGCGAGCCCGATGATCACCAGGTCCAGCACCACGCGGTGATGCTACCTATGGGCTGCCAGAGCGCTGGCGATCAGGCTAGTGGTGAGGCCGGGCCTGGTCAGGCGGGACGTGCCTGCTGCCCGATGTACTGGGCATCATGATGAAACGTAGTGTCGAAATCTTCGTGTCTGCCACGGCTACAGCGAGCAGGCGCTCGCGCAAGCCGGCGACAGCCGCGTGCTGGAACGCCGTATTCGCCACCCCGCCCAGGCATCCGGTGAACAACTCATTCCGGTACATGATCGAACGCACCCTGCACCGGCCGCGGGAGATCATCCAGTTCTGCACCGAGACGCTCGAAACGGCCCGCGAGCTGGCCGTGGCCCTGCCGCTGCCCTACGCCGCGATCAGCTGGACCGAGCGCAGCTACTCCGCGGAGCGGGCCAAGGACATCGCGGCCGAATACCGGTACCAATACGGCGGCCTGCTGGGCGTATTCGACGCGTTCCGCGGGCGGGGCGAGACTTTCGGCCGCGACGACATCGAGTTCCTCTGCCTCGAACTCACCACCGGCGAGATTCCCACCACCGGGACCGCCTCCTGGCTCGCCGATCGCGAACCCGCCGACGTGATCGAGATCCTGTGGCAGGTCGGGTTTCTCACCGCGGAGCCGGCCGGCGAGACCCGGCCGCCGGGCAACGGCGCCGGGCCCTTCCTGGGCCCATATCAGGTCCAGCATCTGAACCTGGCTGCGGTCCAGCGTTTCCAGGTGCACCCGATGTTCCGCGCTTACCTCGACATCAGGCCGCCCGCCCGCCGGTAGCGCCCCGGGCGGTTGCATGCCGCGTCGTTTATCGTGGCCTGACCAGCGCTTCCCCGGGAGTGGGCCGATGCTTGACGACCTTGCCTATGACGATAGCGAGGAGCCGACGATCGGCCTGGTGCCGTCCGGCGTTTCCTGGGACGAGGTGCGGGATCACATCAAGATCGTCCACGCCCCGCTCCTGGTCGGTCCGGAGTCCGGCGGCCAGTACGCCGGGGCGTACTGGGCCAGCACGCAGATGGTGGTGGCCGGCGACCTCGGATCCGACCAGGAGGAGGCGCTGCGCGAGTTCCGGGACATCCTGCACGAGCGGGGCGAGGTCTAGCCGGCCGCCGCCGGGGTGGCGGCGAGCAGCGCGCGGGTCCAGTCGCGGTACCCGGCCTGGCTGGGATGGAAGTAGTCGGATGCGAACTTCCCGGCCCAGGGCGGCAGGAAATGGGCGGAGACCTCGGCGACCGGCAGGCCGCGGGCGCAGGGCCATCTCGTGAATGGTCCGGTTGATCCACGCCACGTAGGGGACGCTGATCCGGCCGAGGATTCCCCAGATCCCGGTGGGCAGCGGCAGGTCGAGGATGACCGTCTCGTCGGGGATGACGCCCATCAGCGCGCGCAGGTCGCGCAGCAGCTTCGCCGGCGGCGCGTAGAGGATGTCGTTGACGCCGATCCCGCAGGTCAGCAGGTCGGCAGCGGCAGGCAGCCGGGGCAACTGGTCGTTCAGCACGTCGCGGATGAGCGCGCCGGACACTGACAGGTTGAGCACGCGCCACGGCAGCCCGGTCCGCAGCCGCAGTTCGGCGAGCGTCTGGCCGACGTACCCGCCCTCCGGGCTGGGCGCCCCGAGGCCCTGCCCGGTGGAGTCGCCGAGCACCACCCACAGCGGCCCGGTCTCGGTGAGGATCCGGTGGTTGTGCGCCTGCCAGTGGCTGGCGAAGGTGACACAGTCCCCGCGCATGCGCGGTGACGCCATCGGTCCACCGCCCGAACGGCCCGGCGCAGGCCGGACGGTCCGCGGCCTGGGTGCGGGTCAGGTAGGAGGCCGCGGTCGCGATTACCTCGACCGGCGAGCGGCGCCCGCCCCCACCGCCGCCGGAAAGCGCCGTTATCCAGGCAGGACGCGACACCGCGGGTGCCCGGAGCATGCAACCCCTCCTGAAAGCACGGCAGCGTCAACTGGGATGAACGAAGGTAAACGAACGGATAGACAGCTGTCAACGCAGCGGAGTACCCAGCCGCAGGGGGCGCCGCGGCTCGTCATTGGCGGCCCGCGGGCCGGTCTCATCGCCGCGGTCTGCGCGCTCGCGGCCGACGGCGGCGCGGCGTTACGCGTGCCGCGGGCTGGTCCCTCGCGACCGCCGTCAGCGCAGCGTCACGCGCGCCGGGACCGAAAACCGGCGGCGGCCGGCGCCGGGCCGGTCACCCCGCGATCGCGACGGCGACCGGGTAGAGGCCGACCGTGATCCGGGCGGTGACCTTCCCGGTGCGGGTGCTGACCAGGGTGGCCCGGCCGGCGTAGGTGCCGATCACCACCGCGGTGCCGCCGGACGGGGTGAGCTCGATGGCGGTGGGGTAGGTGTAGATGCCGGTCCTGATGGGGCGGCCGGCCCGGCCGGTCGCGGTGCTGACCGGCGTCAGTGTCCCGGAGATCGTGTTCACCACGTAGGCCGTCCCGCCCGACCGGGAAACGGCGACCGCGGCCGGCGAGTACCCCACCGGGATGCCGCGGCCGGCCCGCCCGGTGGCCGCTGTGATCGCGGTCACAGTGTCGGAGTCGCCGCCGGTCACGAAGACCTTCGCACTGCCGGGTGTGACGGCGAGCGAGTCGGGCGCCTGGCCGACCGGAACAGCCCGGCCTGGGCGGCCGGTGGCGGTGCTGATCGGGGTGACCGTGTTCGAGCCGTAGTTGGCGACGTAGGCGGTCTTGCCGTCCTGCGCGATCGCGATCGCGAAGGGGTAGCTCCCGACCGGGATGGCCGGCCCCGCCCGGTTGGTGGCGGTGCTGATCGGCGTCACCGCGGCGCTGCCCCAGTCGAGCACGTAGGCGGTCTTGCCGTTGGGTGTGATGGCGATCGCCCGCGGCTGCTTCCCGACCGGGATCGGCGCGCCCGCCTGCCGGGTGCTGGTGCTGATGGGCGTGACCGTGTTCGAGCCGTAGTTGGCGACGTAGGCGGTCTTGCCGTCCGGCGTGATGGCGATCGCCCACGGCTGCTTCCCGACCGGGATCGGCGCGCCCGCCCGCCGGCTGACGGTCCTGATCGGCGTGACCGAGTTCGAGCCGTAGTTGGCGACGAAGGCGGTGCTGCCGTCCGGCGTAATGGCGATCGCCTGCGGGTTCGCGCCGACCTTGATCGGCTTGCCCGCCCGCCGGGCCGTCAGGCCGATGGGCGTGACCGTGCCGCCGGAGTTCACCACGAAGGCGGTCGGATGCCGCGGTTCGGTCAGCGCCCGCGCCGCCGCCTGCGTCCCGGCCGGCGCCCGGGCACCCGCCGCCGGCGCCTGCCTGGCGGTTACCGCCGCCTGGGTCACGGCCGTCTGGGCGGCCCCCGGGGCCGCCGCGCCTGCGGGCGACGCCGGCCCGGCCGGTCCGTGGCTGAACACATCGTTCACCGGCTGCGCGTAGCGGTCGTTGCGGGTCAGGGTGCCCAGGCCGAGCGCGGCCTCGATGGTGCGGAGCAGGCTGTAGTGGGTGTAGCGGACGTGCGACACGTAGCCCTGCCGGACGCCCGACCCGAGCATGAGCGTCAGCACCCGCTGGGCCGGATGCTCGTGGTCGTAGCCGTCCTCGTCGAAGGTGATGATGGCCAGCGACCGCTGGGTCCGCCAGGCCGGCGAGCGCATGATGGCGCCCAGCTCTGTCTGCAGGAACTGGTCGCCCGCCCTGATCCCGCAGCCCTCCATGTCCGCGCAGTCGTCGGGGGCGGGCCACACGAAGCTCGGCGTGGTGGCCGTGCTGGCCAGGTCGGTCCGCAGCGCTGGGAGCGGGAGCAGGTGCGCCGCGCAGTAGGCCGGGCGGCCGCGGACGTCCGCGAAGTACGTCATCGGCTCGTCGTCGTTCCAGTAGTACCTGTGCACCGTGTCGTCGCAGGGGCCGTTCGCGCTCTGCAGATACGCCCTCCACGTCTCGTGCCGGGCGCCGATGAGGTCGCCGATGTTGCGGGCGTGGATCGTGTACTGGGGGTTGCTCTCCAGCGGGTCGGTGAGCGGGACGCCGAACGCGCTGCCGCCGGCCAGCGCGAGGTAGTTGGCGTCGCTCGGGTGCTCCTCGGCGAAGAAGTTGGCGAGCACGCTGGACCGCGGCACCAGGCTGTTGAGGAACGGGGCCTGCTTGGTGTTGCCCAGCACCGAGCCGAGGTCCTCGTTTTCGAAGTAGAAGAGGAACACGTGCTGGTAGCGGGGCACGTGCGCGGGTGGCGGGGTGAGCGCGGGCGGCCGCCGGACCGGGGCCGAGACGCTGAACTGCAGGCCGTCGGCCACCGCCCGGTCGTACCCCACCAGGGGCGCGTTCGGGCCGTCGTCGTTGGTGAGCGATGTCGCCAGGGCCAGCGTGACCCGGGCACTGGTGGTGCCCGGCGGGAGCGTGCCCGCGGCGGCCAGGTAGGCGAGCCGGTCGTTGCCGCGGCCGTGGCTGATGGCACGGCGCGCGAGCACAGCGCCCGCGGCGGAAAGGAACGCCACCGTCACCGCGGCCCGGCTCGTTGCCGTGCCGCCAAGCCAGCCCGAGAGCCGGTACCGCGTGCCGGCGGCCACGGGCGGGCCGGCCGCCTGCCGCAGCGAGACCGCCTGGGTCAGCCGGGCGGTGCCGCCTGCGCCGCCGGCGAACAGGCTCCCACCGTGCACGGCCGGCCACTGCCCGGTGGCCCGCGCGAGATGGGGAGCGCCATAGGGGACCACGGTCGGGAGGCCGCTGGACACCTGCCAGCCCGGGATCGTGACGGCGTCCCAGCCCTGCGCGGAGGCCGCGCCGGCCTGCGCGCCCGGATTGAGCAGCAGGTTGGTGCCGGGCCCGGCCACCGGTTGGCCGGCCGGCCGTGCCGAACTGGCCGACAGCGCCGGCCCGCCTAATGCGGCTGGAGAGGCCGACCCCGCCCCCGGCGAAGCGACCGCCAGGCCCATGGCGCAGCACGACGCGGCCGCGAGCAGACCCGCCAGACGACGTCCGAGAATCCTGGTCATCGCGGTTCCTCCCAGAGCGCCGTTCTGCCGATAACGGCCGTTCGCCTATTATTCAGATGCTGTTTGATCGTTCAGTCAATGTTATCGCAGGGTCGGCCCCCGGTCCAGGGTTATGCCGCCGAACCGCCCGGGATAGAGCAGGGCCGCCGGGTATTCAATGCCGTAATTACCAGTGAATGCGCATCGCCGAAGCGCGGGTAAATGGCGCGTCTTCGCCAGCTTTAAATGACGCGGTGCCGTTCGCCCGGCCGCCGTATGCGTGCCCGCCGCCGCCGACGGCCCGGCGACAGCCGGTGGCCGGGCGACATCCCGGCACTCCCCGGCCGTGGCCGGGCGCAGGACGCGGCTACCGCCACTGGGGCAGCTGCTGGAGCGCCCAGGTGTTGCCGTCGGGGTCGCTGAAGGTGACGAACGAGCCCCACGGCTGAACGTCAACGTCGCTGGCCTGCACGCCATGCGCGAGCAGATCCTGCCGGGCGGCCTCGACATCCGCGACGACCACCTGCACGCCCTTCTGCGAGCCCGGCGGCATCTCGGTGATCCCGGTCCCCATGACCACCGAGCAGGCCGACCCGGGCGGGGTGAGCTGCACGAACCGCAGGTCCTCGCTCACCTTATGGTCGTGGTCGGCGTTGAACCCGACCTGTTCGGTGTAGAACGCCTTGGCGCGGTCAACGTCGGTCACCGGTATGGCCACGAGCTCGATCTTCCAGTCCATGTCTGGCAACGTACACCGGGGGCCGGACGGTGCTCCCGGCCGGCCGGGCGGGTCAGGACACGACGTAGGAACTGACCTCGAACCCGAGGACCCTCGATGGCGGCGGCAGCCTGGCGGCCTCAAGGAATGGCCTGCTCTTTTCGGCGAACGCCTGCGCGTCGCCGGCCGAGCGCCATACCTCTATCACCCGCGCTCCTTTTTCATCAATACCGGAAATCTGGCTCAGGCGGCCATCGGGAGGCGGCGTTTCCCCGGCCGCGCCGCTGATGGTGCGCGCGAAGCCCTCCCGGTCAAAGGTCTCATCCCACTCAAATTCAACGATCGTGCAGAACGGCATGGCGCCTCCCCGCGGGCCCGATGGGTATCTGGCACGAGCCTATGGGGGGTGCCGCTCCGCCGCGGCCAGGCGGGATCCTGCGGCGCGGGCCCGCAGACGACGGCGTTCGCGGCAGCGATCACTGAGCGGTAACGCCGCCGTCAATGGCCAGCTCGGCGCCGGTGATGAAGGCGGACTCGTCGCTGAGGAGGAAGGCGGCGAAGGACGCGATCTCGCCCGCCGTGGCGACCCGGCCGGTGGGGTTCGGCGCCGGCCCCGGCAGCTCGCCCTCGGGCGGCGCGCCCAGCAGGTCCCGGTACAGCGGCGTATCGACGTTGCCGGTGACCAGCGCGTTGACCCGCACGCCGCGGCCCGCGCACTCCAGCGCGGCCGAGCGGGTGAGGCCGACCACCCCGTGCTTGGCGGCCACGTACGCCGCCAGGCCCGGTATCCCCCGCACTCCCCCGGTCGAGGCGTTGTTGATGATCGACCCGCCGCCCGCGGAGGCGATCATCGCCGGGATCTGGAACTTGAGGCAGTAGAAGACGCTGGTGAGGTTCTGCTCCAGCTCCGCGTGCCAGGCCGCGCCGCCGACTGTATGAACGGGCCCGGCGGCGCTGACGCCGCCCGCGTTGTTGACCGCGCCGTCCAGCCGGCCGAATTCGGTCACGGCCGCGGCGACCAGCCGTTCGGCGTCCCGTTCCACGGTGACATCGGTGGCGACGAACAGCGCCCGGCCACCGCTCGCGCGCAGCTGCTCGGCGGCCCGTTCACCGGCGTCACGGCGCCGCCCGGCGATCACCACGGCGCCGCCGTCGGAGACGATCCGGCCGGCCACCGCCCGCCCGATCCCGCTCGCCCCGCCAGTGACGGTCACAACCTTCGACGCGAGAGGCCCAGCCATGAGCCGAGCCTCCCACAACCGCTACCGCACCTCGCCTGGGAGCGGGGGCAGCAGCAGGCAGCTCTCGCCGAACTCGTGCCACAGGTAGCCGGCCTTCTCCGCCTCCAGGTAGGCGGCCCGCACCAGTTCTTTCCCGGCGACCGCCTCCAGCAGGGCCAGGTGCGAGGCCTCCGGGTCGTGCCAGCCGGTGACGAGGCCGTTCACGATCCGCGCCGGATGGCCGGTGCCGAGCACCAGGTCGGTCCAGCCGTGACGGGCACGCACGGTGCCGCCGGCGTCAGCGGCGCTTTCCAGCGCCCGGGTGCAGGTGGTTCCCACCGCCACCACCCGGCGGCCCTCGGCGCGGGTCAGGTTGACCAGCTGCGCGGTCGGTTCCGGCACCGTGAACCGCTCGGGCAGCGGCGGCTCGCCAGCCTCAAGCGATGCCACGCCGGCATGCAGGGTGATCGGCGCGATCACGACACCGGCCGCGATCAGATCGGTAACCAGGCCCGCCGAGAACGGCCGGCCCGCGCTCGGCATCTCCGCGCTGCCGGGAGTGCGGGCGAACACCGTCTGGTAGGCCGAGAGCGGCCATGGTTCCGGGACGTAGGAGTAGCGGATCGGCCGGCCGTGCCGGGCCAGGAACGCGCCGGGGGCGCCGCCGGCCGCCACCGACGCCGCCCAGAGCCGGATTGCCGCCGGGCCGGGATACCTGCGCAGCAGGGTGAGTGACCCGCCGGCCGGGAGCGTGACGGTCTCGCCGGGAGCCGCATCCGTCACGGGCCCGGTCGCCGCGGCGTTCTCCCGCAACTCGACCAGCCACTCCCTCTCGCCGGGCGCTCCCTCTCCGGCCGTTCCCCCGGGCGTTCCCTCGTCAGGAGCCCGCTCCCCCGCCGGGCGCCCATCGGGCGTCCCCGCCCAGGGTGTCCCCTCATCGAGGGGGCTGGAGAAGTGCACCAGCACCGGGCGGCCGTCGCCGCGCCGCCCGTCCACCGCCGCGGCGATGGTGGCCGAGGTGTTGACGACCAGGAGGTCGCCCGCGGACAGGAAGCGGGGCAGATCGCCGAACCGGGCGTGGACCATGCCGTCCGGCGTGGCGGCGAGCAGCCGCACGCCGTCCCGGCCCAGCCCGCGTGCCTCCGGCGGCCGGCTGGCGGCGAGCCTCATGGGGTCACCGCCGGCACGGCGAGGTCGCTCGCGCGGTAACGGCCGCTCGGCGGCCGCTCGTCGATCAGCCGCAGCAGCGCCGGGATGACCGTCTCCGGCTCCGGCCGGTCGGAGATGTCCTCGCCGGGGAAGGCCTGCTGGTGCATGTCCGTGCGCATGTCCCCCGGGTCGAACGCGTAACAGTGCAGCGACGGTTCCTCGGCGGCGAGGACGGTGGTCAGCTGGTCGAGGGCGGCCTTCGACGAGCCGTAACCGCCCCAGCCCGGGTAGGCCTCGACGGCCGCGTCCGAGCTGACGTTGACGATCGTGCCCGCCGCGGCGGCGAGCGGGGCGGTGAGCAGCTGGATGAGGGCCAGCGGCGCGACGACATTGGTGTCGTACACCCGGCCGAGCTCATCGAGCGGGTAGTCACGCAGCAGCGGCTGCGGGCTGGGCCCGAGCCGGCTGGCGTTGTTCACCAGCACGTCGAGCGCTCCGGCCCGGCCGGCCGCCGCCGCCAGATCCGCGCGGTGACCGGGATCGGTCACATCGCCGGGAACGGCGACCACGTCCGCCAGCCCGCGCAACGCGCCGGTGAGGTCATCCGCCCGCCGGGCGTCGACGATCAGCGACCAGCCACGCCGGGCGAGCGCGTGGGCGGCGGCGCGGCCGAGCCCCCGGGACGCGCCGGTGATCAGGGCGATGGGCATAACTCCTCCTGGCCTGTTGGGGTTTCTATGCCATACTCGTAGTTGAAGTTGACTTCAAGTCAAGGGACTGGGGCCCGGATGCATACCACCGACCCGCTGACGGTCGGCGAGATCGCCCGCCGCAGTGGCTTCGCCGAGTCCGCCGTCCGCTACTACGAGGGACTCGGCCTGCTGTCGGCGACCCGGACGGCCGGCGGGCAGCGCCGTTTTGAGCGCAGCACGCTCCGCCGGCTGGCGTTCATCCGCGCCGCACGCAACGTGGGTCTGAGCCTCGACGAGGTGGCGGAGGCGCTGGCCTCGCTGCCCGCGGGGCGAACGCCCACCCGCTCCGACTGGGCCCGGCTCTCCCGCGGATGGCGGAAGCGCCTCGACGACCAGATCGCCGCGCTCGCCGCCCTGCGGGACGGCCTCGACTCGTGCATCGGGTGCGGCTGCCTGTCGCTGCAGCGATGCGCGATCTCCAACCCCGGCGACGCCGCCGGTGCCGCCGGGCCGGGCGCGGCCTACCTGCCGGCCGGTCTCCGCCGCGACGACGGCCGCCTGGCGGGGCCACCCCGTTCCGGCCGGCCCGGCTCACCCGACCGCTAGCGCCCCGCCCCCGCCGGCTACCGCCCGGCGCAGGCGCGGACCGCGGCGACGCTCGCGTCAACGTCGTCCTCGGTGGTGTTCCAGCCGCTGACACTGACCCGCATCGCCCGGCGGCCATGCCAGGTGGTCGGCCCGCACCAGCAGGTCCCGTCCTGCTGGAGCGCGGCGATGACCGCATCGGTACGCGGCGCGTCGCCGAACGCCACGACCACCTGGTTGAGCACGACGTCGTTGAGCACCTCATGGCCGGCCTCGGCCAGCCCGGCGGCGAAGCGGCGCGCCAGCCGGCAGGTCCTGTCCACCAGCTCGGCCAGGCCGTCGCGGCCGAGGAAGGCAAGCGCCGCCCACACCTCCACGCCCCTGGCCCGCTGGGAGGACTGCGGGGTGAGGTTCATCGGCTCGGCGTCCGAGCCGGGCGGAAGATAGGCGGCGGAGGTCCCCATCGCCGACCGCAGGGCGCCGCGGTCGCGGACCAGGGCTATGCCGCAGTCGTAGGTCGTGTTCAGCCACTTATGGGCGTCGGTCGCCCAGGAGTCGGCCTCGCCCACACCGGCTACCTGCCGGGCGGTGGCTGGCGAGGCCGCCGCCCAGAGCCCGAACGCGCCGTCCACGTGGACCCACGCGCCGTGCTCGCGGGCCCAGGCGATCAGCGGCACGAACGGGTCGCTGGCGCCGCTGTTGACGTTGCCGGCCTGCAGGCACACCAGCGCGGGGCCGCTGAGCGCGGGGAGGTCACCGGGATCGATCCGGCCCTGGCCGTCGACCGCCAGCACGGTCGCCCGGTCGCGGCCGAGGCCGACCAGGCCGAGCGCCTTGCGGACGGTTGCGTGCACCTCGGCGCCGACCACCACCGTCACCGGCGGCGCGCCGGCGAGGCCCTGGCCGGCCGCGTCCCATCCGTGCCTGGTCAGCACGGCGTCCCTGGCCGCCGCCAGGCAGGTGGCGTTGGCCATCGTGGCGCCGGTGACGAAGCCGCCGCCGGTGCCGCCCGGCAGGCCGAGCAGCTCGGCCGTCCAGCGCAGCGCGACTGCGTTGACCAGCGCGGCGGTGGGCGACATCACCGTGGTGGCCGCGTTCTGGTCCCAGGCGGCGGCCAGCCAGGCGGCGGCCTGGGCGGCCGGCAGCGTCCCGCCGGTGACGAACCCGAAATACCTCGGGCCAGCGCTCGCGACCGTGGCGGGCGAGCCGAGTTCGTCGAGCATCCGGAGCACCTCCGCGCCGGCCAGGCCCGGCCCGGGCAGCGGGAAGTCGAGCCGCTCCAGGGCGGCCACCACCTCGGCGTCCGGGGCCACCCGCCGCTCCGCCAGCCCATCGAGATAGGCCAGCGCCCGCCGGCAGGCGTCCTGCAGGAGGGCGGGCCGCCCCGCCACCATGGCCGCAACGTCCTGCGCGGGCTCCGTCATCGGCCCCACCTGCGCCCGTTCATCCGCCCCACCTCCGCTTAGTCATCTGGTCCGCCCGCGCCGGGTCATCCTCCGCCACGCCGGTCATCCGGCCCACCTCGGCCCGGTCATCCCCCACGCCACTCGCCAGGGGATCCGGCCGGGCTCATTCGGAAACCCGGCTTGCTGGCTTGGTGCAGACGAACCAGGTCCGGTACCCATCCTCGTCATCCGCGTCGCCGCTGGAGCTTTCGATCACGCTGATATCGGCAAACCTCGTGCCCAGCGCTTCCGTCACTTCGGGCAGCGGGAATGATGTCGTCCGGATAACCTCCGTCAGCAGCTCATTTGTGCCGCCGGGCCGGGGGGCGGACACCTCGATGTTCCATTCAAACACCCCGCTGCCAGCCGCCCGCACCTTTATCCGCAGCTGGTTGTCGTCAAATTGCTGCAGTATTTCCGGGACCCCCACCATCCGCTGGAGGTAGCCGGTCGTGTAGATGTCGAAGATCAGGACGCCACCGTCGTTGAGGTGCTGGTACGCGGAGTCGAAGAAGCCCTCCCAGGCGGCGAAGCCGAGCAGGTGGTTGACCCCGTGGTAGACGCAGATGATGGCGTCGAACGTGGCGTCCAGGCGGAAGCCGCTCATATCGGCCAGGTAGAGCGGGGTACCCTCGGGCAGCTTCGCGCGGGCCACCGCCAGCATGCCCGGAGATATATCCAGGCCGCTCACCTGGTACCGGCCCGCGAGCGGGGCGATGATTCCCCCGGTTCCGCACGCAACTTCAAGCAGCGTCACGGCCTGGCCATTGCACTGCCTGATAAGGCTGTCGATAAACGCGGTTTCGGTGGAAGAATCGCCCGTCACCGCGTCATAATGCCGGGCGAGCAGGTCGTAATCCGCCATGACCGGAGCTTATATTGCCCACCGGTCAGGGCTCGGTGGCGGCGCGCTGCCGGAGCCGGTAGCGCTGCACCTTCCCGCTCTCGGTCCGGGGCAGGGCGGCGAGGAACTCGACCGACCTCGGGTACTTGTACGGCGCGATCACCTGCTTGGTGAAGGCCTGCAGCTCGGCGGCCTTGGCCGGGCTGGCGGCCACGCCGTCCCGCAGCACCACGTACGCCTTGATGATCGTCCCGCGCTCGGGATCCGGCGGCGCCGACCACGCCCGCCTCCAGCACGTCCGGGTGGCCGAGCAGCGCCTGCTCCACCTCGGGCCCGGCGATGTTGTAGCCGGAGGTGATGATCATGTCGTCGGTGCGGGCCTGGTACCAGTAATAGCCGTCGCCGTCCCGGATGTAGGTGTCCCCGGTGAGGTTCCAGCCGTCCACCACGTAGTCGCGCTGCCGCTCGTCCGCGAGGTAGCGGCAGCCGGTGGGCCCCTTGACGGCCAGACGGCCGATCGTCCCGTCCGGCACCGGCTTCCCGTCCTCGCCGAGCACGGCCGCCTCGTAGCCGGGCACGGCCACGCCGGTCGCGCCGGGCCGGATCGGCATCGCCGGCGGCGGAGATGAAGATGTGCAGCATCTCGGTGGCGCCGATCCCGTCGATGATCTTTACGCCGGTGGCGCGGTGGAAGTCCTCCCACACCGCGCGCGGGCAGATGCTCACCGGCCGAGACGCACCGCCGCAGGCCGGTCAGGGCCCCGGTCTTGCCGGTCGCCAGCAGCGCCCGGTACATCGTGGGGGCGGTGAACAGCGCCGTCACCCCGTGCTCCGCGATCGCGTCGGCCAGCTCGTCCGGCGACGGCCCGCTCCAGCAGCAGCGCGCTGGCCCCGACGCTGAACGGGAAGACCACCAGGCCGCCCAGCCCGAAGGTGAATCCCACCGGCGGGGTGCCCGGCGAAGACGTCGTCCGGGCCGGCCGCCGAGCACGTGCCGGCCGAACGTGTCGTGGATGGCCAGCACGTCCCGGTGGAAGTGCATGGTCGCCTTGGGCTTCCCGGTGGTGCCGGAGGTCGGGGCGAGCAGGGCGACATCGTCGGCGGCGGTGGCCACCGCCGGGAAGCTGCCGCTCTTGCGCCGCGCAGCGGCTGGCCAGGTCGCCGGCGCCGCCCGGCGATCTGCCGCCGTAGAACACGGTCGGCAGGCCGGGCGCGGCGGCGGTCAGCTCGTCGGCGAAGCGGTCATCGCACACGGCCAGGGCGGGCCGGGTGAGCTCGGCCAGCGCGGTGATCTCCCTGGCGCGCAGCAGCGGCATGGTGGTGACCGCCACTCCCCCGGCCTTGAGCACGCCGAACCAGGCGGCGATGAGCCAGGGGTTGTTCGGGCCCGCGGAGCAGCACCCGGTTGCCGGGGACGAGGCCGAAATCGTCGGTGAACACCTGGGCGGCCTGGTTCGCCCGCCGGAGCAGGTCCCCGTAGGTCCAGGTCTCGGTGGGCGTGCGCAGGCAGGGGCGGTCCGGGCCGAAGCCGGGCCACGGCCGCGTCCAGCAGGGCCTCGCGCGCAGTTGAGCCGCTCCGGGTAGCGCAGCTCGGGCAGGTCGAAACGCAGGTCCGGCCACTGATCCGCGGGCGGGAGGTTGTCCCGGCAGAAGGTATCGGTGTGCGCGGAAGGCGAGAGCTGCATCGGCGGCACCCCCTTGTGGGCAGCCCGCGTGGCGGGGTAGCACCCGGATGCGCCGTTGCTAGCGGGTAGCACCAGTATTCCCCGTCGCTGACGGCGGTCAACAGGTCCGCCGACACTTCGCGACGTCCCACGACTTTGCGTCATGATCGTGTCGGTTTGCGGTGATTTCCGGACCAGATCCGTGTGGCCGGGGCCTGCGCGGGAGGCTAGGGTGGCCGCGTGAGCCCGTTTCGCGGATCGGTCCCGCCGACGCAGCAGTGGCAGCATTTCCGCTTCGAGTGCGCGGACGGGATCGCGACGGTGACGCTCGACCGGCCGGGCAAGCTCAACGCGCTCACCTTCGAGGCCTACGCGGACCTGCGCGACCTGCTGGCGCAGCTCCCGCACCGGGGCGACGTCCGGGTGCTGGTGCTGCGGGGCGCGGGCCGGGCGTTCTGCTCCGGCGGGGACGTCAACGAGATCATCGGCGCCACGCTGCGGATGGGCCAGGACGAGCTGCTCGCGTTCACCCGGATGACCGGCGAGGTCATCCGGGGCATGCGGGAGTGCCCGATCCCGATCGTCGCCGGCGCTGCAGGGCATGGCCGCCGGGGCCGGCGCGGTGATCGCGCTCGCGGCGGACTTCCGGGTGGCCACCCCGGCGGCGCGGTTCGCGTTCCTGTTCACCAAGGTGGGCCTGTCCGGCGGGGACATGGGCGCCGCCTACCTGCTGCCCCGGCTGGTGGGGCTGGGCCGGGCGACCCAGCTGCTGATGCTCGGCGACACGATCGACGCCGCGCACGCCGAGCGGATCGGCCTGATCAGCGAGCTGGTGGGCGACGACGAGCTGGACGAGGCGGTGGACCGGCTGGCCAGGCGGCTGGCCGGCGGCCCGGCCCAGGCGTACGCGCAGACCAAGGCCCTGCTCACCCGCGAGCAGGACATGAGCCTGTCCGCCGCGCTGGAACTGGAGGCGATGACGCAGGCGCTGCTGATGACCGGCCAGGACTACGCGGAGTTCCACGCCGCCTTCACCGCCGGCCGCGAGCCCCGCTGGCAGGGCCGCTGACGGGGCCGCCCCGG
Organism: uncultured Actinomycetes bacterium; assembly: GCA_963835425.1. GTDB lineage: Bacteria > Actinomycetota > Actinomycetes > Streptosporangiales > Streptosporangiaceae > UBA9676. Next base: position 453,152 of record CAWIGE010000001.1, read on the forward strand.
GCCGGGTGGCTCAGCGCAGCAACTCGCGGGCGATGATCGTGCGCTGGATCTCGGACGCGCCCTCGTAGATGCGCGGGGCCCGGACCTCCCGGTAAAGGTGCTCGAGCAGGTGGCCGCGCTGCAGGGCCCGCGCGCGCCGTGGATCTGCACGGCCGCGTCCACCACGAACTGGGCGGTCTCGGTCGCGAACAGCTTGGCCATGGCCGAGCGGCCCGCCACGCCCGGCCGCGCCCTCGTCGAGCGCGGCGGCCGCCGAGTACACCAGCAGCCGGGCCGCCTCGGTCCTGGTCGCCATCTCGGCCAGCAGGTGCGCCACCGCCTGCTGGCCGGCCAGCGGGCCCCCGAACGCGGTCCTGGCGGCGGCGTGCGCCAGCGCGGCGTCCAGCGCCGCCTGCGCCATGCCCACCGCGAACGCGCCCACGCTCGGGCGGAACAGGTCCAGCGTCCGCATCGCCACCGCGAACCCCCGGTCGCGGCTCGCCCAGCAGTTCGCCGCCGAGCACGGGCACCCCGTCGAAGCTGAGCGTGCCGATCGGGTGCGGGCTCACCATGTCCAGGTGCTCGCCGGACAGCCCCGGCCGGTCGGCCGGGACCACGAAGGCGCTCACCCCGCGGGCGCGGGCACCGGCCGTGGTCCGGGCGAACACCGTGTAGAAGTCCGCCTCCGGGGCGTTGGAGATCCACATCTTCTGGCCGGTCAGCCGCCACCCGCTCCCGTCCGGCTCGGCCGCCAGCTCCAGCGCCGCCGCGTCCGATCCGGCGCCCGGCTCCGACAGCGCGAAGGCGGCCACCGCGTCCCCGGCGGCGACGGCCGGGAGCCAGCGGCGCACCTGCTCGGCCTGGCCGGACTGCAGCACCGGGTAGCTGCCCAGGCCCTGCAGCGCCAGCGCCGTCTCCGCCTCGGTGCTCTGGGTGGCCAGCGACTCACGCAGCAGGCACAGGTCGGTCGCTGGCGCCTCCCGGGAGGGCTGCCCGCCGGCCACGCCGGGGAACAGGCGCGCGAGCAGCCCGAACCGGCCCATGGCCTTGACGAGCTCCCGGTTGACCCGGCCCGGCTCACCGGCCTCGGCCAGCGGGCGGAGCTCGCGCGCGCCCAGGCTCGCGGACCTCGGCCGCGAACTCCCGCTGGTCCGCGGTCAGGGCGAAGGCGGTCACTGGCCGACCTCACCATCTGGGCCGGGTGCGCTGCCCGGGTGGGCCTGGGGCCGCCAGCGGGCGTGCGCGGTGCCCGGCAGCCCGGCCCGGACCAGCTCAAGCCGCGGCCGGGGGCCGTCGGTGCGGCCGGTCTGCGGCTTGCGGCTGCCCGCGGCGAACGGGTCGGGCCAGCGGGCGGCGGGCCCGGCATAGCCCTGGTCGGCCGCGGCGTGCAGCGTCCACTGCGGGTCGTACAGGTGGGCCCGGCCCAGCGCGCAGAAGTCGGCCCGGCCCGCCAGGATGATCGAGTTGACGTCGTCGTAGGAGGAGATCGCACCGACCGCTATCACCGCGATCCCGTACTTGCGGCCGATCTCGTTGCGGATCCGGTCCGCGTACGGGGTCTGGTAGCTGCGCCCGAACGCCGGCTGCTCGTCGCTGACCACCTGCCCGGTGGACACGTCGATGCCGTCCACGCCGTGCTCGGCGAACGCCCGGGCGATCTCCACCGCCTCGTCGGCGTCCACGCCGCCGTCGCACCAGTCGGTGGCGGAGATCCGCACCGTCATCGGGCGGTCCGGCGGGCCAGGCCGCCCGGATCGCGTCGAAGACCTCCAGCGGGTAGCGCAGCCGACCCTCCAGCGACCCGCCGTAGTGGTCGGTGCGGCTGGTTGGTGAGCGGGGACAGGAAGGAGGACAGCAGGTAGCCGTGCGCGCAGTGCAGTTCGAGCAGGTCGAACCCGGCCCGGGCCGCCGCCCGCGCCGCGCTGGTGAACTGGGCGGTGATATCGGCCAGTTCGCCGGTGGTCAGCTCGCGCGGGACCTGGCTGGCCGGTGAGTAGGGCAGCGGCGACGGGCCGCATACCTCCCAGTTGCCCTCGGCCAGCGGCTCGTCGATGCCCTCCCACATCAGCCGGGTGGAGCCCTTCCGGCCGGAGTGGCCGAGCTGGATGCCGATCCGCGCGCTGGTGGCCGAGTGCACGAAGTCCGACGATCCGCCGCCAGGCGGCCTCCTGCCCGGGCGTGTACAGGCCCGGCGCAGCCGGGGGTGATCCGGCCCGGCTCCGACACGCACACCATCTCGGTCATCACCAGGCCGGCCCCGCCGAGCGCCTTGCTGCCCAGGTGCACGAGGTGGAAGTCGCCCGGCACGCCGTCGCTCGCGCTGTACATGTCCATCGGCGAGACGATGACCCGGTTGGCCAGTTCGCAGCCGCCCGATCCGGCCCGGCTGGAACATCGGCGGGCACACCGCGGGGGCCGCGGTCCCGCCGCCGCCGGCATGGCTGCTTGGCTCTGGTCCCGGCGAACCAGCAGTCCATCCCGGCGACGAACTCCGGGTCGCGCAGCCGCAGGTTGTCGTAGGTCACCCGGCGGCTGCGGGTGATGATGTTGAACGCGAACTGGGGCGGGTCCTGGTCGGTGTACTGGCCGATGTTCTCGAACCACTCCAGGCTGGCCTGCGCCGCGCGCTGGGTGGAGGCGACCACCGGGCGGCGCTCGGCCTCGTAGGCGGCTAGCGCCGCGGGAACGCCGGGCTGCTCGTGCAGGCAGGCCGCGAGCGCGAGCGCGTCCTCCATGGCCAGCTTGGTGCCCGAGCCGATGGAGAAGTGGGCGGTGTGTGCCGCGTCGCCGAGCAGCACGACGTTCTGCCGCCGCCAGGTCGCACAGCGGACGGTGGTGAAGTTCACCCACTGGGAGTTGTTGCCGACGATCTTGTGCCCGCGGAGCACCTCGGCGCACAGGTCGCCGATGAGGGCGATGGACGCCTCGTCACTGCGCCCGGGCGGGAGCGGCCCGGGCGTGCGGGCGGCGAACCCGGCGCGGCGCCACACGTCGTCGTGCAGCTCAAGGATGAAGGTGCTCGCGTCCCGGCTGTAGGGGTAGCCGTGGACCTGCATGATCCCCCACGGCGTGTCCAGGACGTAGAACTTGAACGCGTCGAAGACCAGGTCGGTGCCGAGCCAGATGTACTTGCAGCGCCGGGCCTCCAGGCTGGGCTGGAAGGTGCTGGCGAAGGCGGCGCGGGTCTGGGAGTTGGCCCCGTCGGCCGCGATCACCAGATCGTGGGTGGCGGACAGCCGCACCAGGTCCGGCGCCGGCGCCCGGAAGTGGGTCCGCACGCCCAGGTCCGCGCACCGGTCCTGCAGGATGGCGCAGGAGCCGGTGGCGGCTCATGGCGGCGAAGCCGTGCCCGCCGGAGGTGGTGACGGTGCCCCGGTAATGCACGTCGATGTCGTCCCAGCGGGCGAAATCCCGCTCCATGGCGCCGAAGATGGCCGTGTCGGCGTGCTCGATGCCGCCCAGCGTCTCGTCCGAGAACACCACCCCGAAGCCGAACGTGTCGTCGGGGGCGTTCCGCTCCCACACGGTGATCTCATGCCGCGGGTCCAGCTGCTTGGCCAGGGCGGAGAAGTACAGGCCGCCGGGGCCGCCGCCGAGTACCGCGATACGCATCTGCGGCGTGCCTTCCCCTCGCCGGCCGGGCTGGATGGGTTCAGGTTATGTTGCTATTGATACGACCGTCAAGAAGACGATATAGACACGGCTGGCCCTGGCGCTGCCGCGGCTGGCCCCACCGGCCGCCGCGTGATACGCAGGAGCGTGGCCATCGAGCGGATCAACCCCGCCGAGCTGGGCAGGCCGTCCGGCTTCTCGCACGTGGTGTCGGTCACCTCCGGCCGGCTGGCGTTCCTGGCCGGGCAGACGGCGCTGGATGCCGGAGGGCAGATCACCGGCTCCGGGGTGGTAGAGCAGTTCGAGCGCGCCCTCGGCAACCTGCTGACCGCGCTGCGGGCCGCCGGCGGGCAGCCCGCCGACCTGGTATCGGTCACCATCTACCTGGTGGACCTGGACGACTACCGCGCCCACGGGCGCGAGATCGGGGAGGTCTGGCGCAGGCTGGCCGGACGGGAGTACCCGGCCATGGCGGCCATCGGTGTGCACCGGCTCTGGGATCCGGCGGCACTGGTGGAGGTGCAGGCAGTGGCCGCTATCCGCTGATCACACGCGCCACGTGGGCGCGGCGGCCTCCTCGAGCCGGGCCCGCAGGGTGAAGAACAACTCGGCCGCGCGGGCCCCGATCCAGTTCCCGGGCAGCAGCTCGGCCGGCAGGCCGGGATCGAGGTAGGGCAGCCGCCGCCAGTCGGTGAGCACCCGCACGTAGTCGGCGAAGGCCTCCCGCTCGCCCGCCGGATCCCGCTCCCCCGCCGGATCCGAGGGCCCCCCTGGATCCGGGCACCACCGGCGCAGCAGCGGGCCATTGGCGTCGAGGAACTGGCCGTACAGCCCTTCCAGCTGGTCAAGGTCCCACCACTGGCGCACCTTCGTGGCCAGATCACCGAAGGCGATGTGGTCGGCGCGGAACAGGTCAGCGTAGCCATCCAGCCCGAGCCGCCGCAGCGCGCCGACGGTGGTGTCGTGCAGGTGGGCCGGGGCGATCCACACGCCCGGGGCGGCGGTGCCGAAGCCCAGCCGGGCCAGCTGCGAGCGGAGCACATGCCGCTTCTGGCGCTCGGCCTCCGGCACCGAGAACACCGCCAGCAGCCAGCCGTCGCCCAGAGTTGCCCGTTCCCGCCTGAAGATGCGGCGGTCGCCTTCCCGCAAAATGGCCAGTGCCTCATCGGACAGCGCATACGCCGGCCGCGCCGTCCCGGCGGCTGGCGTGCAGGATCCCGCGCCGCTTCAGCCGGGAAATCGATGAGCGGACCGCTGGCTCGTCCACGCCGAGGTCGGTGAGCAGGCTTATCAGGGCGGCGACGGACATCCAGCCGCCCTCGGCCCGCGAGTACAGCCCGTAGACGGTGACAATCAGCTGGCGCGGCTGCGCCCCGCGTTGGCGTGCCCGAGCCGTCAGCCACTCGGGATGCTGCCTGTGATACGGCCGTCACCCGGTCACGATATCCAACCCCGGGCCGCTGGCTGCATCACTCACGCCTGGTCTAACGTGACGGCCATGGACGATGAGTCCCTCCGGGTCTCAGACGCCGACCGCGAGCGGGCCGTCGCCTCGCTGCGCCAGCACCTTCTGGCCGGGCGGCTGACGCTCGATGAATTCTCCGAGCGGGTAGGGGCCGCCCTGCAGGCCCGCGTCGGCGCGGAGCTGGCGCGGGCCCAGGAAGACCTGCCCGACATCCCGGCCGGGGCAGCCCCCTCACGCCGCAAGCCAGCCCGCTTCACCTCGGCCCTGCTCGGTCATGTGACGCGGCGCGGACGGCTCAGGCTCCACAGGCGGACCGTGGCGGCCGCCGCCCTCGGTGACCTCGACTTCGATCTGCGCGAAGCCACCATCGACCTTCCGCAGACCGCCGTCACCGTCCTCGCGGCGTTCGGCAACGTCGACGTCTACGTGCCGGAAGGCGTCAACGTCGACGTCGGCGGCTTCGGCCTCTTCGGCCACCGCCGGGACTGGGGGCGCGACGGCGGCCATCCGGACGCCCCGACCGTCCACGTCCGCGCGTTCAGCGTCTTTGGCACCGTCAACGTCTGGCGGGTGCCACACGACATGCGCGGCGGCTACGGCGAGATCTTCCGTCAGCTCGAAGAGCGCCAGCGCCAGCTCCCTTCCTGAAACCGGCTCGCCTTCCCTCCTGAAACCGGCGCGCCTCCCCCCTGAACCGAAGCACGGGGCAGACGGCGCCGGGACGCGGGCTCCGGCGCGGCGGGACGCCGCGGGGCCGCCGGATACGATGCGACGTATGCGCTTCGCGATCGCCATCCCGCAGTTCTACGCCGACGGTGAGTTCGACCCGGACGCGTTCCGCGCCTATTTCGCCCGCGCTGAGGAGCTGGGCTTCGACAGCGCCTGGACGCAGGAGCAGGGGCTGGGGGCGGCGCCGCAGCTCGGGCCGGTCGAGGCCATGACCTATGCGGCGGCGTGCACGCGGCGGATGCGGCTGGGGTGCGTGGTGTTCGTATCGACGCTGCACAGCCCGGTGCACCTGGCGAAGAGCCTGAGCTCGCTGGACCAGCTCAGCCGCGGCCGGCTCGAGATCGGCGTCGGCACCGGCGGCAAGGGACGCCCGTTCGCCGCGTTCGGGGTGGACGGGCAGCACTACGTCGCGCGGTTCACCGAGGGACTGGCGCTGATGAAGGCGCTGTGGACCGAGCCCCGCGTCACCTTCGACGGGGAGTTCTGGCAGCTGAAGGACGCGGCGCTGGAGCCCAAGCCGTTCCAGAAGCCCTACCCGCCGATCTGGTTCGGCGCGAGCGCGCCGTCCGCGCTGCGGCGGGCCGTCCGGCTGGGCAACGGCTTCTTCGGCGCGGGGTCCGCGCCGACCGCGAGGTTCGCCGACCAGGTCCAGATCGTGCGGGAGGCGCTCGCCGAAGCGGGCCGGCCCGCGGCGGACTTCCCCATCGCCAAGCGGGTGTACGTCGCGATAGACGAGGACGCCGGGCGCGCGCGCAAGCGGATGAACGCCGCGCTGGAGCGGCTCTACGGGCAGAGGTCGGACGACATCGAGGCCGCCGCGGTCACGGGCACACCGGCCGACTGCGTCCGTGAGCTGCGCAAGGTCGTCGAGGCCGGCGCGGAGCTGATCCTGTTCACGGCGATGTTCGACCAGGCCGAGCACGCCGAGCGCCTGGCCGCAGACGTCATCCCGCAGCTCAGGTAGGCCCGCTTGGCGCGCGTGGCACCGTGGGGCGGCGGATGAGCGAGGGCCGGGTCCGAGGGCTCTGGGCGCCGCAGACCCGGGGGCTGACCGTGGGCCTGGTCCTGTCGATCACCTTCGTCGCGTCGGAGGCGCTGGCGGTGGTGACGGTGATGCCGCTCGTCGCCCAGGACCTTGGCGGCCTGCGCCTGTACGGCTGGGTGTTCAGCGCGTTCATGCTCGGCAGCGTGGTCGGCATCGTCGCGGCCGGCCGGGAGGCCGACCGGCGCGGGCCCGCGATCCCGTTCGTGGCCGGGCTGGTGCTGTTCGGGTCGGGGCTGGCCGTCGCCGGCCTGGCTCCCTCGATGGGCGTGCTGGTCGCGGGCCGCGTGCTGCAGGGCGTGGGCGCGGGCGCGGTCCCCTCGGTGGCTTATGCGGCGATCGGCCGCAGCTTCCCCGGTCCGCTGCAGGCCCGCATGATGGCGGTCCTGTCCACCGCATGGGTCGTGCCGGGGCTGGCCGGGCCGGTGGTGGCCGCCGAGGTGGCGCACGTGTTCGGGTGGCGGTGGGTGTTCCTGGGCCTGCTGCCAGTGGTCGCGGTGGCCGGGGCGATCGCGGTGCCGGCCCTGGTCCGCCTCGGCCCGCCGGGCGCCGGTCCGGTGCAGGAGCGCCAGGTGATCTACGGCGTCGTCGTGGCGGTCGCGGCCACGATGATCCTGGCCGGCCTCACGCTCGCGGCCGGTTCCGGCGCCACGGCGGCCGGCGCTGTGGCGGCCGGCACTGTGGCGGCGGGCGCCGCGCTGATCGTTGCCGGCGTCGCCGCCGGGCTGCCCGCGCTGCGGCGGCTGGTCCCGGTCGGCACCCTGACCGCGCGGCCCGGGCTGCCGGCCACGATCCTCAGCCGGGGCCTGCTGACGTTCGCGTTCTTCGGCGCGGATGCGTACGTGACCCTGGCGATCACGTCGGTACGCCACCGCAGCCCGCTGGTGGCGGGCATCGCGGTCACCGGTGCCACGCTGGGCTGGACCGCTGGCTCCTGGGTGCAGGCCCGGCTGAGCGAGACCTGGCAGGGCCGCCGTTTCGTGCGCACCGGGCTGGTGATCGTCCTGGCCGGCATCGCCGGGATGGTCCTGGTCCTGCAGCCGGACGTGCCGGTGGCGGTGGGCCTGGCGGCCTGGACCGTCGCCGGCCTGGGCATGGGCCTGGCGTACGCGCCGCTCTCGCTGATGATGCTGCGGCATGCGCCGCCGGGGCGGGAAGGACGGGCGTCGGCGTCGCTGAACCTGGCCGACGTGCTTGGCACCGCGCTCGGCATCGGCGCGGGCGGCGCCGCCGTGGCGGCCGGAGCGGGCAGGAATCTGCCGCTGGGCATCACGGCCGCGTTCGCCGTGTCGGCGGCCGTGGGGGTCGTGGCGCTGGTGGTTACCCGCCGGCTGCCGGCCGGCACGACCTCGTCCCCGCCGCCCGTCCCGCAGCGCGAGCCGACGCAGGTGCCGGGCGAGAAGCCTGCCTGACAGCCCGGCCGTGACCGTCTGGGATAGCCTCGTGGGGCCCTTCGCCTACCGCCAAAGCGTGCATTCCTTCTTGCGCCGCTGGCAGTCAGGAGCGCCCGCGTGGCTTCCGATGAGGACCGGCCGGACCGGCTGGGCGTCCCGGCCATGACGTGGCTTGTGCCCGGATGAGCGGGCGGGCCGTCCTGGTGACCGGCGCGGCGAGGGGGATTGGCCGCGCCATCGCGGAGGCGTTTGCGGAGCAGGGTGAGCGGGTCGCCGTTCACTACGGCCACTCGGCGGCTGCGCTCGCCGCCGAGGTGCTGGCGGGTCTGCCCGGCAGCGGGCATGCCGCGGTCCGGGCCGACCTGGCCGACCCGGAGGCGGTGCGCACGATGGTGGGGCAGGCCATCGAGGCGCTTGGTGGCCTGGACGTGCTGGTGAACAACGCGGGCGTCTTCATCCCGCACCCGATCACCGGCACCTCGTATGAGCAGTGGCAGGAGGCCTGGCAGGCGACGCTCGCCGTCAACCTCACCGGGGCCGCGAACGTGACCTGGTGCGCGGTCCAGCACATGGCCACCCAGGGTGGCGGGCGCATCATCAACGTCTCCTCCCGCGGCGCCTTCCGGGGCGAGCCGGGCCAGCCCGCCTACGGGGCGAGCAAGGCCGGGCTGAACGCGTTCACCCAGTCGCTGGCCAGGGCCCTGGGACCGCACGGGATCGCGGTCGCCGCCGTGGCGCCGGGCTTCGTGGAGACGGCCATGGCGGCCCGGCACCTCACCGGCCCGGCCGGCGATGAGATCCGCGCGCAAAGCCCCTTCGGGCGGGTCGCCCGCGCCAGCGAGATCGCGGCGGCCGTGCTGTACCTGGCATCCCCCCGGGCCGAGTGGGCCAGCGGCACCATCATCGACCTCAACGGCGCCTCCTACCTCCGCTAGGCCGCGTGACGACCGGTCAGTTTTGAAGGACCAGCCGCGTCAGCGGTGAACGACGTCGGTGTGGTGGCAGAAGTGCACCCGCGCGGCGCTCACCGCGTGGATCCGCCCCAGCGACCGCCGCCAGGCCGCCGGGTCGCTCGCCTGCCCGGGCGGCAGCCTGCCGTCGGCCGGTCCTGCGTACAGGCGAGGGGTGTAGGCCGCGTCCCCGATCATCAGGTCGGACGCTCCGGCCGCGGAGTGGGCGACGACGCACTGGTGGCCGGCGGTGTGCCCGGGGGTCGCGATCACCGACAGGCCGGGCAGGATGTCGGCGTCCCCGTCGAGCAGCTCGAACCGTGCGCCAGCGAAGCCGAACCAGTCGTACAGCTCCGGCGACTCGCGCCGGGCGCGGTCAAGTTCCGCGCGCTGCACGTAGAACGCGGCATGCGGGAAGACCGCGTTCTGGCCGCAGTGGTCGAAGTGCAGATGCGTGTTGATCACCAGGTCGATGTCGCCCGGGGTCATGTCCAGCCCGGCGAGCGCGTCGGCGACCGAGCGGTTGACCACCCGCCAGTCGTCCAGCCACTCATGCGGGCCGCCGACGCCGGTGTCTACCAGCACCGCTCCCCGGGGTGGGTCACCACGAAGCCGTGCACCGGCCACTCCAGGCCGTCAACTCCGCGCAGGCTCGCCAGGTGCAGCCGCCTGACCTCCAGCACCATCGCCAGCTCCTCCAGTCTCGCCGCTGCCTGCCATTGTCACCGCCGCGCGGACCAGGCACCATTTTGCAGGTGATCGAACCAGTGCCCGGGGCGCCCAGCTGGCCCATCGCCTGCCGCGATTCTGCTGACGACCGGAGGCCCTCGTGACGGACACCAGGCATTTGATCGGGCTGCTGCTCGGGACCGAGGAGGACTGGCCGACGGCGTTCGAGGCGATCCTGGGACGGCTCGGCCCGGTCGCGGGCCCCGGCGGCACCCGGCACGTGTTCGACTCCGAGCGGATCACCATCGAGCCGTTCGACCTGCGGGACCGGCCCCGCTATCAGCTGGTCATCGACCGGCTCGCGTACTGGTACTACCACCCGCGGGAATGGCTGAAGAAGGTCGCGCTGATGGACGGCGTGTACCTGCTGAACAGCCCCTTCACGTTCCAGTCCATGGAGAAGCACGCGGCCTACTGCGCGATGATGCGGCTGGGGCTCAAGGTGCCGGACACGGTGCTCGTGCCGTACAAGAACCCGGTGGACAACACCCGTTACGCCTACACCTCGTCGAAGTACAACCAGTCCTTCGACCTGGACGCCATCGCGGATCGGATCGGCTACCCGCTGTTCATGAAGCCCTATGACGGCGGCGCCTGGCGTGGCGTCTCCCGCGTCAGCAACCCCGGGGAACTGCACGCCGCCTACAACGCCAGCGGCGAGATGCTCATGCACCTGCAGAAGGCGGTCGACCATTACGACGTCTTCGCCCGCTCGCTGTCGATCGGCGCCGAGACGATGGTCATGCGCTTCCAGCCGGATCAGCCCATGCACCTGCGCTATGCCGTGGACCACAGCTTCCTGGCGCCTTCGGTGGGGACCGAGGTGGTGACGATCGGGCGGCTGGTCAACGCGTTCTTCCGGTGGGAGCTCAACTCGTGCGAGACCCTGGTGGCCGGGGGCGAGGTCTACCCCATCGACTACGCCAACGCCTGCCCGGACCTGGCGCTGACCAGCCTGCACTACTACTTCCCATGGGCGATCAAGGCGCTGGTCAAATGGTGCGTCTTCGTGCTGGTGACCGGCAGGCGGGCCCGGCTGGACCTGGAGACCGAGCGGTTCTTCGCGATCGCCGACGAGCCCGGCGCGTCCTACGGCGACAAGCTGGCCGCCTACGCAGGTCTCACCGACGCCTACTTCGAGTCGGAGCGCTACCACGACTTCTGCGCCAGCAGCCTGGGCCATCTCGACGAGATCGTCCTGGACTGGGTGGCCGGTCCCGGCTTCGACCAGATGCTGACCGACACGGTCCGGTCGGTCTACCCGGCCGACGAGCACGACCAGTTCATCGCGCACCTGCGGGGCCTGACCGGCCTGTGGGTCGGTGACGAGAGCAGCCGCCTGCGGTCCTAAGGCCCCTCCGGCCAGGTATGAACCGGCGCGTTGGTGTGCATGTGCTCGATGTAGCGCTGGGTCATCCGCCGCAGCGCCTCCGGCCGGTCGGCCCCGCCACCGGTGATCGCCTTGGCCGTGGCTATCTGCCAGGCCGCGCCGGTCCTGCCGGTGAGGCAGCGCTGCTCGATGATGCCGAGCAGGCGGTCGGCATGGGCCGGGTCAACGCCCCAGTCGCGCAGCCCCTCGTGGGCCAGCGGCAGCAGCCGGCGGAGCACGAGCTCGGCCGCTGGCGCCTCACCGAGGCCCGGCCAGTAGACCTGCGCGTCCAGGCCGTACCGCGCCGCCTCGTGCAGGTTCTCGGCCGCGGTCGTGAAGGACATCTGGGTCCAGACCGGGCGCTGCGCCTCGGCCAGGGAGCGCACGAGCCCGTAGTAGAACGCCGCGTTCGCCATGACGTCCGCGACCGACGGGCCCGCCGGGAGGACGCGGTTCTCCACCCGGAGGTGCGGCATGCCGTCGACGACGGCGTAGACCGGCCGGTTCCAGCGGTAGACCGTCCCGTTGTGCAGGCTCATCTCGGCCAGCTGCGGGGAGACGCCGCGGTCGAGCTCTGCCTGCGGGTCCTCGTCCTCGCAGATCGGCAGCAGCGCCGGGAAGTACCGGATGTTCTCCTCGAACAGGTCGAAGACCGAGGTGATCCAGCGCTCGCCGAACCACACCCGGGGCCGCACCCCCTGCTGCTTCAGCTCATCCGGCCGGGTGTCGGTGGCCTGCTCGAACAGCGTGATCCTGGTCTCGTGCCACAGCTGCCGGCCGAACAGGAACGGGGAGTTGGCGGCCAGCGCGACCTGCACGCCCGCGATCGCCTGGGCGGCGTTCCAGTAGTGGGCGAAGGCCTCCGGGCTGACCTGCAGATGAAGCTGCACGCTGGTGCAGGCGGCCTCGGGCGTGATGCTGTCCGCGTCGGTGACCAGCTGCTCGGCGCCGTCGATCTCGATCCGCATGTCTTCCCCGCGGGCCGCGAAGATCTGCTCGTTGAGCACCTTGTAGCGCTCGTTGGACGACAGGGTCGCCTCGGTCATGTCCCGCTCCGCCAGCGTCGGCAGAATGCCGATCATGACGAGGCGGCTGCCGGTGCCGCGCGCCTTGGCGTCCGCGGCATTGAGGCTGGCGCGGATCTCCTGCTCCTGATCGGCCACCGCCTCCCCCTCAAGCTGGCGGGGCGGCACGTTGATCTCGATGTTGAACTGCCCGAGCTCGGTCGCCCAGGCGGGATCGGCGATCGCGTCCAGCACGTCGGCGTTGTGCATGGACGGCGCGCCCTGCTCATCCACGAGGTTCAGCTCGATCTCCAGGCCCACCTGCGACGGGCTGGTATCGAACAGGTGCTCGTGCAGCATCCGGGCGAAGACCTCGAGCGAGCGCCGTACCTTGTCCCGGTACCTGCGCCGGTCTTCGCCGCTGATCTTGATGGCCTGAATGTCACGGCCCATGAGGCCTCCGCGCAACTGGATAGGGAGACCATGTACCCCGGTGGGCACCCCCCCTACACATTCGCACGCCACCGGGCCTGGCGCCAGCGTGCCATACCCCGCCCGGGTGATGGACCGGCGGCGGCGCTTTGCCCTATCGTGCCCTAATACTTACGCAGGTGAGAAGGTGAGACGGGCGTGACCTCCCCGAACGGTGACCAGCCCTACGACGTAGAGCTGCACGCCGTCACCAAACGATTTGGGTCCCTGACCGCGGTCAACGCCGTCACTCTGAAGGTGCGCACGGGCGAGTTCCTGTCGCTGCTGGGGCCATCCGGCTGCGGCAAGACGACCTCATTGCGGCTCATAGCCGGCTTCGAGCAGCCGGACGAGGGCGAGATCCTGATCGGCGGCAAGGACGCGGCCGGCTCTCCGCCCTACAAGCGCGACGTCAACACCGTGTTCCAGCAGTACGCGCTGTTCCCGCACATGTCTGTCCTGGACAACGTCGCCTACGGGCTCAAGCAGCGCAAGATGAGCAAGCCGGAGCGCCACGCCAGGGCGCAGGAAGCGCTCGAGCTCGTGCGCATGACCGCCGCGGCGGCGATCATCTCCACCGTGCTCGGGCTGTGCCTGGGCATCGCCGTCGGGCTCCGCTGACCGGCTGTGCGCCGCTGGCCGGCCGCCCCACGCCTCAGTGGCCCGGGGCGTTCGTGCCGAACTCCTCGCGCGCCTTCCGGGTGGCCTCGGCCTCGGCGGCGGTGATGGGGGCGGGCGGCTTGAGCAGCACCCAGGCGAGGAAGATCACTCCCATCACCAGCATGATGAGGCCCACCCACAGCCCGAGATTTATCCCGGCCGCCTTGTTGATGGTGGCCGGGCTGGCGGCCAGGCCGGCGATGGTGACGAGAACCCCGAAGATCACGAACAGCGCGCCGATGAACGAGCGGAGGTCGAAGAGCTTGGCGAGCCGCCAGTTGCGGGCTTCTTCGGGGGTGAGCTCTACTTTGTCGGCCAAGTGATGTCCTCCCTGTCCGTAGTGTCTGCGCCGCCGCCGATCGGCTTACACGACCGCGATGTAGAGGTAAAGAAGCCCGCACAGGACCAGGGCACCGATCCCCCACAGTACGGGTGATTTGAACCATGGGATCCGGGTGGTTGTCTTCACGTCCTGTTCCTGGAGCCCGAAGACCAGGCCCTTCAATTCGGCGAGCGGTTTCGGTGCCATGAACCGGCTGGCGATCAACATGGCGGCCAGGCCGGTGGTAAACCCGGCAATGGCACCCCACTGGGTCTCGGCGAGGTCGCTGCGGAACGACAGCACGCCCACCTTGTACAGCAGCCAGGTGCCGAAGGCCACCAGTGTCCCGACGATCATGCCCCAGAACCCTGACCCTCGGCCCGCCTTGCGCCACACCATGCCGACGATGAAGGCGAGGAAGATCGGCACGTTGAAGAACGAGAACAGGGTCTGCAGGTAGTTGGCGATGTTGCTGTACCCGGCCGCGATGAACGCGGTCAAGATGCCGATGAACACGCCCACCACGGTGGTGATCCGGCCGACCCGCAGGTAATAGCTGTCCGGGCGGCCGCGCCGGATGTAGTTCTGCCAGATGTCGTAGGTCCACACCGCGTTGAAGGAGGACACGTTCGCCGCCATGCCGGCCATGAAGGCGGCGAGCAGGCCGGTGATCGCCACCCCCAGCACGCCGGTCGGCAGGTACTTGTTCATCAGCGCCGGGATCGCGTCGTTGTAGGGGAGGCCGCCGCCCTCGCCGAGGCCGGGGATCAGCAGGGCCGCGGCCATGCCGGGGATGACGATGCCGAGCGGGATGATGGCCTTCGGGTACGCGCCGATGATCGGTGTCAGCCGGGCGGTGTTGTCGTCCTTGGCCGACATCGCCCGTTGGACCTCGGCGAAGTTGGTGGTCCAGTAGCCGAAGGACAGGCAGAAGGACAGGCCGAAAACCAGGCCGATCCAGTCACCGATCGGGTTGTGGCCGCCGAGCCCGACGCCGGACCAGGCGGAGGTGAAGTCGTGGCCGTTGGTGCTGAGCTTGGCGAACAGGCCGCCGATGCCGCCGGTCTCCCTCAGCGCGACGATGACCAGGGGGACGAGGCCGGCGCAGATGACAAAGAACTGCATGACCTCGTTGTAGATGGCGCTCGACAGCCCGCCCAGCAGGATGTAGGAGAGCACGAACAGCGCCGACACCACGATGGCGACGGCCAGCGGGATCCCGAGCAGGGCCTCCAGCACGGCGGACAGCGCGTACAGGTTCACGCCCGCGATGAGCACCGAGGACAGGACGAAGATGATGGCGTTGACCAGGTGCGTCTTCTGGTCGTAGCGCCGCAGCAGGTACTCGGGGACGCTCCGGACCCGCGAGCCGTAGTAGAACGGCATCATCACGATGCCGAGGAACACCATCGCCGGCACGGCGCCGATCCAGTAGTAGTGCACGATGCTGATGCCGTACTGGGCGCCGCTGGCGGACATGCCGAGAATCTCGATCGCCCCGAGGTTCGCCGAGATGAAGGCGATCCCGGTGATCCAGGCGGGCAGCGAGCGCCCGGAAAGAAAGAAGTCGGTCGAGGTCTTTATCAGCCGGCGCAGCGCGATGCCAATGCCGATCACGAAGGTGAAGTAGATGACCAGCAGGGCAATATCCAGGCCGCTGAGCGACAGCGTCAGCCCGCCCGAGGCCGCCAGGTTCCTCATTGCGGGTAGCCTCCCGCGAACAGCGGGATCCCCGTATTCTTGTACAGCCGCGCGATCTTGGCCGCGTTGGCCTTCGTGACGAAGCTGGGCCCGGTGTAGATCGGCTGGAACGGGTGCTGGCCGTAGCGGACATGGAACGCGGCGACCTGCACCGCCATGTAGCCCTGAAGGAAAGGCTGCTGGTCCACCACGAACATTGCCTGACCGTTCTGGACGGCGGCCAGATCGGCGCTGGACACGTCGAACGTGCCGAACTTGATCTTGCCGAAGTCGTTCAGGGCCTGGAGGGCCCCACCGGCGGCCTGGAACCCGATGATGCCCGTGGCCAGCACGCCGTTGATGCTTGGGTTCCGCTTCAGTGCCTGCTCGATCGCGCTCTGCGCCTGATGCAACTGGGCGCCATTGACGTGCAGGATCTGCACCGAGCCGCCGCTGGCGCTGAGCTGCCGGCTGAAGCCCGCGCACCGGTCGGTGAGCGCGGTGTTCTGCGCCTCGTGGATGACGCAGAGCGCGTGGCGGACCCCCGCCGCCGCCATCGTCCGGCCCGCCTCCTGCCCGGCCAGGTAGTCCGGCTGCCCGACGAAGGTCAGCGCACCGACCTGCCGGTAGACGCGGCTGCCGACGTTAACGACGACGACCGGCGTGCCGGAGGACGTTACCGCCCGGACGGGCGGCGCCAGGACCGGAGCGTCTGGGATGGTCACCACCATCGCATCCGGCTTCTTCGCCGCCGCCTGGTTGATCAGCGCGGCCTGCGCCCGGGGATCCGTGGTGCTCGGCGACCGGTACGTGAGCGTTACATTGAAGTCCCTCGCCGCCTGCTCCGCGCCCTTCTTCACCAGCGCCCAGAAGGGGTCAAACGCCTGTCCGTGGGTCACCATCGCCACGGTGATCCGCGAGCCCGCCACGGAATTCGCCGGGGTGGTCCCCGACGTGCTCTGGCTCGAGCACGCCGCCAGGGCCAACGAAAGACCTAACACGCCCGCTGCTAGTGCCGCCACCTGCTCTCTTGGCCTCATGACGTCGCCTCCTAGACGAGGAGCATCACCCTGACTGCCCGAAGGGCGACGAAAGCCCTCAGGACTGCACTGTGGACCCCGTTCACTGGTTTTTCTCAGCTAGTTCCGGGCCGGGCCAGGCGGAGGAGTCAGCTTGCGGCGCCGGGATTGCGGCCAGGCTCAGCATGGTCCGCGATATGGCCCGGTCGAGGACCGCGAGGACCTCCTCGCTGGTGCGTCCCTCCGCGTCGTTCCAGCGGGTGAGCACCTGGACCTGCGCCAGCCGGACTTGCGGTGACGGTACCGGCCACGGGCCGGGCCCGGGCCGGGCGGCCGGCTGGCCGCGAGACTCCCACAGCGCGTCGTGCACCGCGTCGATGGCCCGTCCGGCCCCGGCATCGGGCCCTTGCCCGGAGGCGGCCCGGACCAAGGCGCCGACCAGACAGACCGCGTTCACCGAGTCAGGCGTGGAAACGCCGGCGGCAAGCCCACTCAGCAGCGCCGGCTTCGCGCCAGCGCGCGGCACGGACCACCAGCCGCCCTGCACCCATCCGGCTTCCAGCTCGCCGCGCGCGGCCTCGAGCAGAGCCAGCAGCTGCTCAAGGGTGACACGCTGGAACTCCTCCATCGACTCTCGTGGAAGGGAGGGGATCCACCTGCGTCGCCACCACGGGCGCCGTGGACGCGCGGGCGGGCCGCCGCCGGCCCCAGGCGTGGCGGTGACGGCCGCAGCGGACACCGTCGGAGTGCGCTCCTCCCCCACATGCCCGGAGTGGACAATCGTGGAGTTTGCCATATCGCCAGGATTACTCCGGATCGCCCAGCGCGCTAGAGGTTAATTTCAGGGAAACACACGGTGAACTAATGGAGGCCGGGCCGGGCTGCTCAGAGGTCCGGGATCCCCAGATCGAGGTTGGGCCGGTCGATGCCGCCGTCGACCTCGATGATCTTGCCGGTGATGTAGCCCGCGGCCGGGGAGGCGAGGAACACGACCGTGGCCGCGACGTCGGCCGGGTCGCCGATCCGGCCCAGCGGGGTCGCCCGTTCCATCTGCCCGCGCAGCATGTCGTCGGTGAGCACGATGTCGAGCGCCGAGGTCGCCACGGCGCCCACCGCGATCGCGTTGACCCTGATCCGGGGGGCCAGGTCCGCGGCGGCGAGCCGGGTGTAGTGGGCCAGGGCCGCCTTCGCGGTGCCGTAGGCGAGGTACCCGCGGCCCGCGGCCCGCCCGACGGCCGAGGTGATGCTGATGACCGAGCCCGTCCCGCCGTCCGCGCTGCTAGCGAGCAGGTGCGGGACCGCGGCCTGGGTCAGGCTGTGCGCGACCACGACGTTGAACCGGAACGCGTTCTCCAGGTGCCGCGGCGTGGTGGCGAGGAACGGCCGGGGCAGCGCGCCGCCCACGTTGTTGACGACGATGTCCAGCCGGCCGAAGGCCTCGGCCGCGGCCGCGGCCAGCCCGGCGGCGGCGTCGGGGTCGCTCAGGTCCGCCGGCACCACCACCGCCCGCAGGCCGGCCGCCTCCACCTCCCGCGCGACCGCGGCCAGCTGCTCCTCGGTCCGTGCCGAGATCACCACGTCGGCCCCGGCCTGCGCCAGGGCGACCGCGGTGGCCGCGCCGATCCCCCGGCCGGCGCCGGTGATCACGGCCACCCGCCCGGTGACGCGGAACCGATCTCCGATCATCAGTCGTGGATGACGACCTGCCGGACGACGTCGCCGCGGCCGAGTGCGGCCAGGGCCTGGTCGATGTCGTCGAGTTTCAGCCGCTGGGTGACCATGCCGCCGAGATCCAGGCGGCCCGTCCGCCACAGCCCGAGCATCCGGGGGTAGTCGCGCTGGACGTCGGCCGAACCGTACAGCGAGGCGAGCATCTTCTTGCCGTCGAAGAGCAGCTCGAACGGGGTGAACTCGACCTTCTCGTCGGCGCGCCCGGCCCCGACGATAATCACGGTCCCGCCCCGCCGGGCGGCGGTCCACGCGGCCCGGATGGTCTGCGGGGCTCCCACCACCTCGAAGGCGTAGTCGAAGCCCTCCCCGCCGGTGAGCTCGGCCGAGAGCTCGCCCAGGTTGTCCGGGTGGACGGCGTGGGTGGCACCGAACCGGAGCGCCGACTCGTGCTTGGACTCGACCGGGTCCACCGCCACGATCACGGCGGCGCCGGACAGGCGGGCCCCCTGGATCACTGCAGTGCCGACGCCGCCGCAGCCGATCACGGCGACCGTCGCGCCGGGCTCGACCCGCGCGGTATTGATCACCGCGCCGACGCCGGTCACCACCCCGCAGCCGACGAGCGCGGCCAGCTCGTAGGGCACGTCGGCGGTTACCTTCACCGCGCCCTCCTGCGGCACCACCATCTCCTCGGCGAAGGCGCCGCACCCGGCCAGCCCGTACGCCGGGGCGCCGCCGACGAGGAACCGCGGTTCGACGTAGGCCGCGATGACGTGCGTCATGCACAGGTACGGCTGGCCGCGCAGGCAGGAGGGGCAGGAGCCGCACGGCGGCAGCCAGCTGGCGATGACCCGGTCCCCCACGGCCAGGCCGGTGACGGCGTCACCGACCGCGATCACATCGCCCGCCGCCTCGTGCCCGAGGATGGCCGGCAGCGGCTGGGGCAGCCCGCCGTTGCGGGCGGAGAGGTCGGAGTGGCACACCCCGGTGGCCCGGACCCGGATCCGCACCTGCCCCGGCCCCGGGCCGACGGCCTCGACGTCGTCACGGATGTCGAACTTGGAGTCCTCGATGGAGTGGAGTACAGCGGCCCGCACGACCCACCTCCGGTGCTGAGAATGCGAGGTGATCTCTGCCGTAAAAGTAGAACAGGTTTCAGTTACGTTCCGCAAGTTGCGCCAGTGCTGCCCAAGCAAGCGTTAGGGAGGGAGCGGGGGCCTGCGATAATGACGGGCGTGAAGACGACCAGGGAAGGCCAGGCCCCCGACGGGAGCATCACCGCCGACGGGTCGGTGCGGTCCGAGCGCCGCGCCCATCTGGTGGTGCTGGCCGGTGAGCTTTTCGCGCAGAAGGGCTACCGCGCCACGACCGTCCGGGAGATCGCGGACGCGGCCGGGATCCTGTCTGGCAGCCTGTACCACCACTTCGACTCCAAGGAGTCGATCGGTGACGAGATCCTGTCGAGCTTCATCAACGAGGTGCTCGCCGACTACCGCGGCGCCGTCGCCTCGGCCGCGAGCCCGCGCGCCGCGATAGAGCAGATCGTGCGCTCGACCAGCCGCACCCTCGCCCGGCACCGGGCCGCCCTCGCGATGCTGCAGAACGACTGGAGCTACTTCGCCGCCCAGCCCCGGTTCGCCTACCTGCCTAAGGCCCTGCGCGAGATCGAGCGAATCTGGGTCGGCCAGCTGGAGGCGGGCAAGGAATCCGGGCTGTTCCGCGCGGACCTGGACACCAAGCTCACCTACCGGCTGCTGCGGGACGTCCTGTGGATCCCCGAGCAGTGGCGCCGCACCCGCGGCTACAGCACCGATCAGGTCGTGGACGGGTTCTTGCGGATACTCTTCGACGGGATCGCCAGCCGGGCTTACCCGCCCCTTTAGCGGCGGCCTCATTCATGCCCAGCGGGATAGGCGCGTTCAGCCCGGCCGGCGGCGAGCCGGATTCATGCCCTGGGACGTATCCGCGGGCCTGCCTGCCTGCCGGCCGCCTGGCGGCTGATACGAGATCTCTCTGGCCCGCTCGGCGATCGCGGTGAGGTCGCTGGACTCGATCAACTCGTGGGTCTCGAAATGGGCGAAGGCACCTGAGCTGACGATCGCCAGGCTCGTCGCGGCGGTGGTGTGCGCGTCGGGCATCTCGATGACTGCCATCCCGTCGTACTGCCCGAACACCCAGTAGTAGCACTCAAGGCTGCCCCCGACGGATTCCACCATCCCCCGGACGACTGCTGCCCGGTCCGAGGGGTTGGCGACGAACCGTCTGATCGCCTCGCTAGTGAGGTTGAACAGAGCCATGTATTTCGCCATCGCAACCACCCCCGGTGCCGGGCCGCAGACCTTACTGATCTTGGCGGCCAGTATCCGCCGACAACATCGCCCGGTAAATACGCACAGTCACAATTGCATGCTAAGGATGGCTTGTTAGCGGGTAAATACACCGGAGCTAGTTGAGTTATCACGGTGAGCACCGCCGCCAGGATTCCGGGCCCGGGTGGTATGAGGCTAAGCGGTCAATTGGGGGCCCGGGCGGCCAGGCGTAGCGTCCGGTTCCTGGCCCGTGGTACCGGGGGGGCGATCATTGGACACCAGCGATACAGGCTCGCAGTCGTCTCCGCAGGCACAGCTCACCCGGCCGGACGGGCACCCGACGCTAGAAGAACAGATGCGGGCCAAGGCCGCGACCGGGGAGTTGCTGGATTGTGGCGAGGGCCCGTTCGATCTGGCTGCGATGCAGCTGTGGGGTGAGGAGCGGGCGGTAACCGCGGCTGTCCTGCGGGACTTGCTTGTCGAGGGACACTGGCCGGTCCATACCAAGGGGGTCCGGCTGCGCGGTGTGAAGATCAGCGGCTTGCTGGATCTCGAAGGGGCCACCCTTCGCTGCCCGCTGTCCCTGGACAGCTGCTACCTCGACGCCGATGACCCGGCCTGTCTCGACCATGCCACCGCCTCGCGAGTGGCTCTGACCGGATGCCAGCTGGCCGGGCTGACCGCCAACATGCTCACGGCGAGACAAGTTGATCTCAGCCGCTCAACCCTCCACACCGGGCCACTCTCGCTCATGTGCGCCAGCATCACCGACGATCTGATCTGCAGCGGCGCGCAACTGAACGGCACCGACAGCGACCTCAACGCGCTGGTCGCCGGTGGGATGAAGGTCGGAGCGTCGGTGTATCTCGACCAGTATCTCGACGACCGGTTCACCGCGGCGGGGGCGGTCTGGCTGGCCCGCGCGGAGATTGGCGGCGACCTCGCCTGCAGCGGCGCGCAGCTGGGCAGCAACCGTGACGGCATCGGGCTGCTTGCCGAGGGGCTGAAGGTCGGTGGTCAGGCCTTTCTCCGTGAGGGGTTCGCCACCGACGGGGCGGTCCGGCTGCTCGGCGCGGACATCACCGGCGATCTCAGCTGCCGCGACGCGCGGCTGGGCAGGGACCATGACGGCAACGCACTGGTCGCCGACAGGATGAGGGTCGGTGGTGAGGTGCACCTCTACCGGGGGTTCACCGCCTCCGGGGCGGTCATGCTGAATGGCGCGGACATCACCGGCGATATCAGTTTGAGCGGCGCGCAACTGACCGGCACCGACCACGACGGCAACGCACTGGCCGCCGACGGGATGAAGGCCCACCACGATGTACTGCTCGACAGTGGACCTGCCGACGATCGGGGGGTACGGCCGCCGTTCACCGCCGCCGGGGCGGTCCGGCTGGCCCGCGCGGACATAACCGGCCAGCTCAGCTGCAGCGGCGCGCAGCTGACCGGCACCGACCACGACGGCAACGCGCTGGCCGCCGACGGGATGCGGGTCGGCGCCGCCGTGCTGCTCGATGAGGGGTTCACCTCCGCGGGAACCGTGTCGTTCAACTTCGCGCGGGCCGACCAGCTGGTGCTGAGCCCGGCCAAGGTGGCAGGCGCAAACGAGATCACATTCAACTTCACCGCAACGGAGGCGCAGATAGCCTGCGAGCTGCGGTGGGCACCCGACGGGCAATTCTCTGGACGGGTCAACCTGGAGGACACCCACGTCGGCGATCTGGAGGACACCTGGACGCGGGCGGGCGAGCAGGCTCACGGGTACTGGCCTCCCGGCGGGCGCCTTCGCCTGAGCGGCTTCACCTATGGCGGGCTTGGTGAAGCCAGCGTGAAGCAGCGGCTGGGCTGGATCCGCAGCCAGTACGAGGGGGATAAACCCGCGGCCTTCGCCGCACAGCCGTATGAGCAGCTGGCGGACATGTACCGTCAGGCCGGGCAGGATACCGAAGCCCGTGAGGTGGCGATCGCCAGGCGCCGCGACCTGCGGAGGTACGGCAACCTCAACTGGTATCGCCGGTCCGGCAACTGGTTCCTGGACCAGACCATCAGGTACGGATACCAGACCTGGCGGGCCGCGGCGGGCCTGGCCGCCGTGTTCGTGGCCTTCCTGGTGCTGTCGGTCATCGGGCAGCACCAGCATGTGATAGTTCCGCTCGGAGACGTCAAAGGACTGGATCCGGTGCCGACGGCCACCAGGTGCACCAGCGATTACCCCTGCTTCTACCCGTTCGGGTACACCGTGGACACGGTCATCCCGATCATCAACGTGCATCAGGCCGATCACTGGGGCCCAGACGCCCACGCGCCTGCCGGCTGGCTGTGGGTCTTCAGCGCATGGGGTGCGACCGCGGCCGGCTGGGCGCTGGCGACCCTCCTGGTCGCCGGCTACACCGGGCTTGTCCGCCAGAACTGACGACATCACCGGGTGGAGAAAGGGGCTGTTACCCTCGAACCAAGCAAGCGTTTGGTCTGGGCAGCCAGGGCCTCTGGACCAGACCCGGGACCGGGAGGGCCCATGGGCCGGCTCGACGGCAAGGTCGCGCTGATCACCGGGGGCGCCAGGGGCATGGGCAAGTCGCACGTGCGGCACTTCGTGTCCGAGGGCGCGCGGGTGGTCTTCGGCGACGTGCTCGACGACAAGGGCGCTGCCGTCGCCGACGGGCTCGGCGAGCTGCCCTGCCGGTACGTGCACCACGACGTGACCAGCGAGGCGCAGTGGGCAGCCGCGGTCGCGACCGCGCTGGACGCCTTCGGCCGGCTCGACGTACTGGTGAACAACGCGGGCGTGCTGAGGTTCGCCCGGATCGCCGACATGGCACTGGCCGACTTCCGGCAGGTCCTGGAGGTGAACGCGGTCGGCTGCTGGCTGGGGATGAAGGCGGTGATCGGGCCGATGACCGCCGCGGGCGGCGGGTCGATCATCAACATCTCCTCGATCGAGGGCTTCACCGGCGCGGCCGGGCTCTCGGCCTACAGCGCGAGCAAGTTCGCGATCCGCGGCATGACCAAGGTCGCCGCCCGCGAGCTCGGCCGGTTCGGCATCCGGGTCAACTCGGTCCACCCGGGCGGGCGTGCTCACCAGCATGACCCTCGGGGCGGCCGGTGCCGCCGGCGACATCGACCCCGACGCTTTCGTTAGGTCCATGCCGCTGTCCCGGTTCGCGGAGCCGGTCGAGATCTCCCGGCTGGTGGCGTACCTGGCCTCGGACGAGTCCTCCTACTCGACCGGCAGCGAGTTCATCGCCGACGGCGGCGTCCTGTCCGGGCCCGGCTACTGACGGGGAGCCTGCGCAATGGACGACACGCTGACGCTCGACGGCCGGGCGGCGATCGTGACCGGCGCGGGAAACGGGCTGGGCCGGGCGGAGGCGCTCACGCTGGCGGCGGCCGGCGCCCGGCTCATACTTAACGACCTGCCGGGTGACGCGGTGCACCAGGTGGCGGAGGAGATCAGGGCGGCCGGCGGGCAGGCTGCCGTTTCCGCCGGGGATGTCGGGGAATGGTCCACGGGCCAGCAGCTGGTGGCGGCCGCGCTCGGCGCGTACGGGCGGCTGGACATCCTCGTCAACAACGCGGGGGTGCTCAGGGACCGGATGATCTTCACGATGTCCGCCGAGGAGTGGGATCTCGTCATGCGGGTGCACCTGCGGGGCCACTTCGTGACCACCCGCTTCGCCACGGCCCACTGGCGCGAGCAGAGCAAGCAGGCCGGCGGCCCCACCTACGGCAGGATCGTGAACACCTCCTCCGAGGCGTTCCTGCTCGGCTCCCCCGGCCAGCCCAACTACGCAGCGGCCAAGGCCGGGATCGCCGCGCTCACCGTCACCACCGCGCGCAGCTGCGCCCGGTACGGCGTGACCGCCAACGCCATCTGCCCGCGCGCCCGGACCGCGATGACGGCGGACCTGATGGGCCTGCCGCCGGACGCGGCGGTGGACCCGCTCGACCCGCGGCACGTGGCGCCGCTGGTGGTGTACCTGGCCAGCCCGGCCGCGGCGGGCATCAACGGGGAGGTGTTCGTGGTGCACGGCGGCGTCGCCGCGGTGATGGAGCCACCGTCGATCCGGACGACCTTCCTGGCCGCCGAGAATGGCTCGGCCGACGGCATGTGGACGCTGGAGTCGGTGCGGCGGGCGCTGGGCCCGATGTCCGCCGCGTCCGCTGCTGCGCCCGGCGCGGCCGGGTTCGCCTGTGAGGACACGCTCGCGCTGGCCGCCGAGACCATCGGGTTCACCGCCCCGGAGGCTGGAGGAGCCGATGAGCGGGGATGACGCCGAGCGGGCAGGGCAACCGGAGAGCGGTCCCGGGCCGGCCAGGCACCGTGACCGGGTAACGATGACGGCCGCGGACCAGGCGGCTCTGCTGGCGGAGTCGCGCAAGCTCCAGCTGGCCACCATCAACCGGGACGGGACCCCGCACCTGGTGACGATGTTCTACGTCATGCTCGACGGGCAGATCGCGTTCTGGACCTACCGCTCCGCCCAGAAGGCGCGGAACCTGGCCCGCGACCCCCGGGTGACCTGCCTGGTGGAGGCCGGGGAGGAGTACTTCGAGCTGCGCGGGGTGCAGGTGGTGGGGACCGTCCGCCGGATCGAGGATCCAGCGCGCGTGCTGGACATCGGCCGCCGCCTCGCCGCCGTGACGACGGGCATGTCCGCCGACGCGCTGGAGGAGTACACGGCCACGACCGCGCGCAAGCGGGTGGGATTCGCGGTGGAGCCGCAGCGGATCATCTCCTGGGACTTCCGCAAGCTGGCCCGGCCGGGCGGCTGACTCGCAGCCCGGCCGGCCCGGTCAGGGTGCCACCGGGGACAGGAACGACTCCAGCAGCGACGTGTACCGGGCCCGGTCGATGTTCCACGACTCGACGTGGCCCGCGCCGGGAAACCGTGCGAGGGTGACGAGCGAGGGCCTGAGCTGCTTCAGCCTGATGCTGGTCGAGATCGGCACCGTGGTGTCGTCGGTGCCGTGGAAGACCAGCGCGGGCACCTTCAGCCAGGCGGCGTTGGTGAGGTAGTCGGTGGCTGGCCAGTCGACGCCGAAGCGCCCGCTGGCGATCGTCTCGGCCGTCCACACCAGCGGCGCCGGGATGCTGCCCCCGGTCACCGGCAGGCTGCGCTGGCTCGCCCCGTAGGCGACGGTCGCCTGCAGGTCGAGCATGGGCGCGTCGAGCACCACACGGGTCACCTTCGGCGCCAGCGGTGAGTGTTCGAGGAACGCGGCGACGATCCCGCCGCCCATCGACAGCCCGGCCAGGATGACGTGCTTGGCGCCGTGCGCGAGCGCCCACTGCACCGCGGCCTGCAGGTCGCGCCACTCGGTCTCCCCGTACCGCAGGTAACCCGACCGGTCGCGCGCGACGCCGAGGTCGTTGCGGTAGGTCACCGACAGGGCCGGGAATCCCAGCTGGTGCACGATGCTGACGACGCGCAGCAGCGACGTGCGGGTGCTGTTCCTCCCGTGCACCCCGACGACGAACGTGCTGCCCCGGCCGGGGAAATACCACGCGGGCAGCGGCCCGAGCGGGCCGTGGACGACCACGGTGTGCATGGGGATGCCCAGCGCCTGGCCTGGATCGCCCAGGAAGTAGGACGTGTCGAGGCCGACGAGCTGCCCGGCCCGGGGAGGAGACCCCGACACCACGGCCAGCGGGCGGGTGACCACGCCGCCGGACACGGCGACCGAGGCGCCGAGGTGCCCGATGCCGCCCCGCCACGCGATGCCGTCGAGTTCCGGCTTGAACAGGGCCGGCTGGCTGCCGATCGCGCGCAGCCGGACCAGCCCGGGAGCCACTCCGACCACCCGCGCATCGGTGTAGGCGGGCAGCGCGGTACCGGGTTCGACCGCCAGCGCCTCCGAGCGGATCTGGCCGGCGAAGTACCATCCGCCGCCGGCGAAGAAGACGAGCGCGAGGGCGACCACCACGGCAAGCACGGACCACAGCAGGCGCCGCAGCCACCGGCGCGGGTGCCCGGTGGCCGGGGCTCCCGGAGGCGACCCGGCCGACGGCAGAACCTCAGAGCTCGACATCACCCGCCTCCGACCCTGCTGCGCGTAGCCGCGAGCATACCGGTGGTCATTGCGCCGGAACGGGTCTGCCAGCCGGGCTCACCGGCGGCGAGGCGTGCAGGTCAGGCGGCCCGCTTGTAGGCGCGGACGGCGAGCGGCGCGAAGACGACGAAGATCCCGATCAGCCACAGGGCGCTCTTCCAGAAGCTGTCCCAGATCGGGCCGCCGAGCGCGAGCCCCCGCATCGTGTCGACCACGTAGGTGACCGGCTGGTTGTTGGCGAACGCCTGCAGCCAGCCCGGCATGGTGTCGATCGGCACGAACGCCGAGCTGAGGAACGTGAGCGGGAACAGCCAGATAAGGCCGAACGCCTGCACCGACTCCTCGTCGCCGATGGCCAGCCCGGTGAACGCGGCGATGCAGCAGATCGCCACCCCGAACACGATGGACAGCACGATCATGCCCACGGCGGGCCAGAAGCCGTTCTGGAAGCTGAACCCGACCAGGTACCCGACCCCGAGGACGATGAGGATCGTCACGGTCATCCGGATCGTGTCGGCGGTCAGCCGGCCCGCCAGCACCGCCGACCGCGCCATCGGCATCGACCGCAGCCGGTCGATGACGCCCTTCTGCAGCTCCTGGGCCAGCGCGATGGCCGTGCCGAACGTCGCGAACGCCGCGGTCTGCGCGATGATCCCCGGGATCAGGAAGTTGAACGTACGGGACACTTCCCGGGATGTTGATCGCGCCGCCGAAGACGTAGCGGAACATCAGCACGAAGATCACCGGCTGGATCACGGTGAACACGATGTAGGCGGGCACCCGCAACCAGACCAGCAGGTTGCGCCGGGTGATGGTGAGCGTGTCGCTCACGGACCAGCGGGCCCGGGTGAGCAGTCCTGGCTCAGCCAGTGGTACGGCGATCGCGGTCATGATGCTGCCCTCGCTGTGTCCTTCTCGTCCGCCCGTTGCTGGTCATCGGCCCGGCCGGAGTCCTGGGCCTTGTCCTTCCCGGCGCCACGGCGGCGGCCGCGGCGCCTGCCCTGCTGGCCGGTCTCCTCGGCGGCGTGGCCGGTCAGCGCCATGAACACGTCGTCGAGCGAGGGCCGCCGCAGCGCCAGGCCGTGGGTCTCGACCCCGGCGCCGTCCAGGCCGCGCACCGCCTCGACGAGCGCCTCCGAGCCCCGGCCGCCGACGCCCACGCTGACCACGCCGGTCTCGGCGTCCATGTGCGGCTCCGCCTCCCCGATCTTCGCGACCGCCGTGGCGGCGTCGCCGATCCGGGTCCGGTCCGGCACCGTGAACTCGAGCACGTCGCCGCCGACCCGGCTCTTCAGCTCCTCGGCGGTGCCGGCCGCGATGACCAGGCCCTGGTCGATGACCACGATCTCGTCCGCCAGCTCGTCCGCCTCATCCAGGTACTGGGTGGTCAGCAGCAGCGTGGTGCCGCCCGCGGCCAGCGACCTGATGATGTCCCACATTCCCATCCGCGACCGCGGGTCCAGGCCGGTCGTCGGCTCGTCGAGGAACAGCACCCGGGGCTGGCCGACCAGACTGGCGGCCAGGTCCAGCCGGCGCTGCATCCCGCCGGAGTAGTTCTTGGCCGCCCGGTCGGCGGCATCGAGCAGGCCGAACTGCTCCAGCAGCTCGGTCGCGCGGCTGCGGGCCCGCGGCTTGCCCAGGTGATAGAGGCGGCCGACGATCTCCAGGTTCTCCCGGCCGGTGAGCTCCTCCTGGATGGCCGCCGACTGCCCGGACAGGCCGATGCAGCGGCGGACGGCCGCGGCCTCCCGGACCACGTCGCGGCCCTCCACCCAGGCGCGCCCGCCGTCCGGCTGCAGCAGGGTGGTCAGGATGCGCACCGCGGTGGTCTTGCCCGCCCCGTTCGGCCCGAGCACTCCCAGCACGGTCCCGCGCGGCACCGACAGATCGATGCCGCGCAGCGCGCGCACTTCTCCGAACGACTTGACCAGGCCTTCTACCAGGATCGCTGGGCCTGAATTGGTCTGTGACACCCTGTTCCCTCCCGATCGGCATCCGTCCACCGAACCTACCGGCCGCCTCTGACAGCGGCGAATCATTAAGCGCCCCACGCTGGCCCGCGTCATGCCCGCCTTCCGGGCTGGCACCCGCGGTCACGAAAGCGCCCTCCTGGTATGACGACGCGGCCGCAGAGAACTCATCGCCGTCCGGCGGCATCCATCGTGGACATCAAGATACATCGCGTCTGTTTGCGCTAACAAGACATATCTCGAATCCGGCCCCGCCCCGCCCGGCCGGCGGGATGTCAGGGGACGGAGCGGATCTTCCAGACGAACGCCGACCCGAGCACGGTGATGACCGCCACCGACAGGAACAGGGTCGGGTACCCGCCGAGCTGGCTGACCAGCGGCGCGGCGATCGCCGGGGCCAGCACCTGCGGCCCGGAGTTGGCGATGTTGATGATGCCGAGGTCCTTGGCCCGGCCCGCCGCCGACGGCAGCACCTGGGTCACCAGCGCCTGGTCCACCGACAGGTACACGCCGAACCCCAGGCCCATGATCGCGGCCGAGGCGATGGCCACCGGCCAGCGACGGCCACAGCGCGAGCATGACCGCGGGCACGGCCATGACCAGGCCGGAGACCGTGACCGGCAGCTTGCGGCGGCCGGTGCGGTCGGAGATCACCCCGCCGGTCACCGCGGTCAGCACGACCGCGACCGTGTAGATGAGGATGAGGACGAGCAGGCCGTTCTCGGCCTTCTGGCCGGGGAACAGCTGGCTGTAGTGGATCTTGTCGCGCAGGAAGTACAGCAGGTACAGCAGGGCCATCGCGTTGCCGAGATTGACCGCGAACCTGGTCAGCCAGGCCCAGGCGAAGTCGGGGTAGCGCCGCGGGCTCAGCCAGAACGACCGGGCGAAGGCGCGCCAGGCGAACGGCGGCCGGGCGCTGCGCGGCAGCGGCGGGTCCGGCGTGGTGAGCGCGAAGGGCAGGACGCACGCCACCACCACCACCGCGGTCAGCACGTAGCCGGCATTGCCGGTGACGACCACGGTCACCAGCACCACGGCCAGCACCACGCCGACCGTCTGCGGGAGGCCGATCCAGCCCGACACCAGGCCGCGCTGGGCCACCGGGACGTGGTCGGGCACGCCCGCGGTGATGCTGGCCTGCATCGCGTTCAGCCCGGCCTGGGCCAGGCACCAGGCGATGATGACCCCGGCGATGGTGTGCTGGCCGGCCAGCAGCGCCAGCGCGGCGGCGCCGGCCAGCGCGCCGCACACCGTCCACGGGTGCCGCCGCCCGAACCGGCTGGTGGTGCGGTCCGACAGCGCCCCGGCGACCGGGTTGGAGATCATCGCGACCGCCGCGCCGATGCCGGTCACCCAGCCGAGCACGGCGACCTTGTGGGCGGCCCCGGCGATCGCCTGCACCTGGTTGGGCAGCAGCACCGTGATGGGGCCGAAGTACCCCAGGTACAGCCCGAGGTTGGCGAGCGCGATGAGCGCGATCCAGCGCCTCCCGACCCGCCGGACCGGCTCGGCGGTGAGGACGTCGGCGGTGCTCGCGGTCGGGACCTCGGTCATGACGCCGTCAGGGTCACATCATTTCGTCGGTGAACGGGAGCAAGACGGTCTTGAGCTCGGTGTAGGCCTCGATGGCGGCCCGGCCGCCCTCGCGGCCGAGGCCGGACTGGCGGTAGCCGCCGAACGCCGCGTGCGGCTCCAGTTGGTAGCCGTTGATGCCCACGGTGCCGGCCCGGATCGCCTTGGTGAGCCGCATGGCCCGCTTGATGTCGCTGGTCCAGACGGTGGCGGCCAGGCCGTACTCGGTGTCGTTGGCGATCCGCACCGCCTCGTCCTCGTCGGTGAACGGGATCACCGACAGCACCGGGCCGAAGATCTCCTCCCGGGCGATGCTCATGTCGTTGGACACGTCGGTGAACAGCGTCGGCGCGACGAAGTTGCCCGCGGCCAGGTCGCCCTCGCTGCGGGCGCCGCCGCAGACCAGCCGGGCGCCGTCCGCCCGGCCCGCCTCGATCAGCGCGAGAACACGGTCCAGCTGGCGGGTGTTGATCAGCGGCGAGGAGGTGACCGCCGGGTCGAACGGGTTGCCGTAGCTGACCATCCCGCCGATCATCTCGGCCATGGCCAGGAACTCGTCGGCCACGTCCCGCTGCACCAGCGCCCGGGTCTGCGCCAGGCAGACCTGCCCGGACAGGCCGAGGGTGACCGTGCCCATGGTGACCGCCGCCGCCGTGGACACGTCGGCGTCGGCGAACACCAGCGCCGGGCTCTTGCCGCCCAGCTCCAGGCTGACCCGCTTGAATCCGTCGCGCCGACGCGTCCACGACCTTGCGGCCGACGGCCCGGCTGCCGGTGAAGGACAGCTTGTTGACCATCGGGTGGCTGATCAGCGCCTGGCCGGTCGGCTCGCCCGGGCCGGTCACGACGTTCAGCACCCCCGGCGGGAGCCCGGCGTCCTCCATCAGGGCGGCCAGGCGCAGCACCGCGAACGTGGCGTACTCCGACGGCTTGGCCACGACGGTGCAGCCGGCCGCCAGCGCCGGGGCGGCCTTCTGGGCGAACAGCAGCAGCGGCGCGTTCCACGGGATGACCGCGCCGACCACGCCCACCGGCTCGCGCAGGGTGAGGACCAGGTGGTCGCCGCCCTGGTACGGCGGGAGCGTCTCGCCGGCCAGCTTGTCCACCCAGCCGGCGTGGTGGTCGAAGACGTCGGCCACGAAGGCCGGCGAGGTCGCGTAGATCGAGCCGAAGCTCAGCGGCACGCTGTTGTCCAGCGCCTGCAGCTTCAGCAGCTCGTCGCCGTGCTCGCGGACCAGGTCGGCGATCCGGCGCAGCACCCGGATCCGCTCGCCGGCCCGGGTCCGCGGCCACGGCCCCTCGTCGAAGGCGCGCCGCGCCGCGCGCACCGCCAGGTCCACGTCGCCGGGCCCGGCGATCGGGAACGAGGCGACCTGCTCCCCCGTCGCCGGATGGCTGTGGTTCCAGGTCCTGCCGTCCTGGGCGGCCGACCACGTCCCGTCGATCAGCATGAGGCCGTCGGAAGGCCGAGCTCGTCGCGATGCGGCTTGATGGACGCCACCATGGCCAGCCCCTTAGTAGAACACGTTCTAGTCGGTTGTGAGCGTACACCGGCCGATGCGCCGTTGCCGGCGCGGGCAGATGCGGCCAGCGCAGGAACGTGCGCGCAAAGGATCGCCAGGACAGCCGTTAAGTCACACAAATCACGCGGGCCGCTCGCCGCCGCCGTGCAGCAGCAGGGAGGCGCCGCTGATGGCGGCCGCCAGCGGCGAGGCCAGGAACAGGCAGGCGTCCGCCACGTCGTCCGGGGTGACCAGCCGGCCCAGCGGCACCGTCGCCGCGACCGCCGCCGGCCCGCCGGCGTCCGCGTAGTGCGCCGCCGCGGCGGCCTCGGTCGCCACCGGCCCCGGGACGACGCTGTTCACCCGCACCTTCGGCGCCCACTCGATCGCGAGGGTGGTGGCCAGGTGGTGCAGGCCAGCCTTGGCCGCGCCGTACGCGGCGGTCTCCGGCGAGGGCCGCGTGCCGCTCACGCTGCCGATCATGATGATCGAGCCGCCGCCGGGCTGGCCCTGCATCACCGCGTTGGCGGCCTGGGCGACGTGCAGCGGCGCGATCAGGTTCAGCTCGATGACCCTGGCGTGCAGCCGGGGGGACGCGGTGGCGGCGGCCGCGGCCGGGGACCCGCCCGCGTTGCTGACCACCACGTCCACCCGGCCGAAACGGTCGACCGCCTCGCCGATGAGCCGCTGGGCCTGCGTCCGGGTCCCTGACGTCCGCGCGGGTGAAGACGGCCGTGCGCCCGTCCGCGGCGGGCAGCGGGAGCGGCATCGGACGGCTCGGTCCGGCCGCAGACCAGGACCTGCGCGCCGGCCTCCAGGAACGCGCGGGCGATGCCCGCCCCGATGCCCCGGGTGCCCCCGGTGACGATCACCGCCCGGCCCGCGTAATCGGCGACGCGCATGGGCCTCATGTTAGGCTTGCTACCAAGCAAACGCTAGGTCGAGAACGCTTGGCCGGGCACGGGCGTCAGGCAAGGCCACTGGCGATGGCAGGCCACGCGGCACGGACCGGTGAGGACGCGACAATGGGCATCGAGCTGCGCACCAGCGACGGCATCGCCGAGGTGGTCATCGACTTCCCGCCGGTCAACGCGCTGCCGGTGCAGGGCTGGTTCGACCTGGCCGAGCGCCGTCACGGCGGCGGGCGAGGACGCCGCGCGTGCGCGCCGTGGTCATCGCCGCCGAGGGCCGCGGCTTCTGCGCCGGGCGTGGACATCAAGGAGATGCAGCGGGCCCCGGCCACGAGGCGCTGGTCGGCGCCAACCGGGGCTGCTTCGCCGCGTTCGCCGCGGTCTACGACTGCCCGGTGCCGGTCATCGCCGCGGTGCAGGGCTTCTGCCTCGGCGGCGGCGTCGGCCTGGCCGGCAACGCCGACATCGTGGTCGCGGCGGACGACGCCACGTTCGGCCTGCCGGAGGTGGACCGGGGCGCGCTCGGCGCGGCCACCCACCTGTCGCGGCTGGTGCCCCAGCCGCTGATGCGCGCCATGGTGTACACCTGCCGCACCGTCACGGCGCAGCAGCTGCGCGGCTTCGGCACCGTGCTCGACGTCGTGCCGCCCGCGGGCCTGCGGGCGGCCGCGCGCGGCGTGGCCGGCGAGATCGCCGCCAAGGACCCCGCCGTCATCCGGCTGGCCAAGCAGTCGCTGAACGGCATCGACCCCGTCGACGTCAAGCGCTCCTACCGGTACGAGCAGGGGTTCACCTTCGAGCTCAACCTCACCGGCGTCTCCGACGCGGCGCGCCAGGCGTTCATGGACGGGCAGCGGTGATCGCGTGGCCGTCATGAGCCCCGACGACGTCGCCGGCGAGCTGCGCTCCGGCATGACGATCGGGATCGGCGGCTGGGGATCGCGGCGCAAGCCGATGGCGCTGGTGCGCGCCATCCTCCGGTCCGGCCTGACGGACCTGGAGATCGTGTCCTACGGGGGGCCCGACGTCGGGCTGCTGGTCGCCGGCGGCCACGTCCGCCGGGTGGTCTGCGGCTTCGTCTCGCTCGACACGATCGCCCTCGAGCCGCATTTCCGGCTGGGCCCGCCAGCGGGGCACGGTGGAGCTCACCGAGCTGGACGAGGGGATGCTGCACTGGGGCCTGCTCGCCGCCGCGCACCGGCTGCCGTTCCTGCCGATCCGGGCGGGCCTGGGCTCGGACGTGCAGCGGGTGAACCCGGAGCTGCGCACGGTCCGCTCCCCCTACGCCGACGGCGAGGAGCTGGTCGCCATGCCCGCGCTGCGGCTCGACGCCGCGCTGATCCACCTCAACCGCGCGGACGCCGCGGGCAACGGGCAGTACCTGGGCCCGGACCCGTACTTCGACGACCTGTTCTGCCTGGCGGCCGAGCGGGCCTTCCTGTCCTGCGAGCGGATCGTGCCGACCGCGAGCCTGCTGGAATCCGGGCCGCCGCAGAGCCTGCTGGTCAACCGGGCCATGGTGCACGGCGTGGTGGAGGCGCCCGGCGGCGCGCACTTCACCAGCTGCGTGCCGGACTACGGCCGCGACGAGGCGTTCCAGGCCCAGTACGCGGCGGCGGCCGCCGACCCGGACGACTGGCAGCGGTTCCGGGCCGAGTACCTGGCCGGCGACGAGGCCGGCTACCAGCGGCCGTGCGACGGTCCGCACGGGCCACGCGGCGATGCACCGGCCCCGGGCCGCCAGCGGCCTCGGCTGGATGAGGCCCATGGGCCGATGCCACACGGCGGAGCCAGCGCCGCGATGACCGGCGCGCTGCCAGGGCCGGCGTCCGGTGAGCGGCCCGAGCCGGGCCGAGGTCTGCGTGGTGGCGTGCGCCGAGGCGTGGCGCGGCGACGGCGCGATCCTGGCCAGCCCGATGGGCCTGATCCCCACGCTGGGCGCCCGGCTGGCGCAGCTCACCTTCGCCCCCGGCCTGCTGCTCACCGACGGCGAGGCCTACCTCCTGGCTCCGCGACCGGGCCCGGACGGCGCGGGCCGGGTCACCGAGGGCTGGCTGCCCTACCGCTCCGTGTTCACGATGGTGGCCGCGGGCCTGCGGCACGTGATGATGGGGGCGGCGCAGCTCGACCGGTTCGGCAACCAGAACATCTCCTGCATCGGCGACTGGGCCCGGCCCAAGGCCCAGCTGCTCGGCGTGCGCGGCGCGCCCGGCAACACCGATCAACCACCCGGTCAGCTACTGGGTGCCCCGGCACTCCCGCCGCGTCTTCGTCGAGCGGGTGGACATGGTCAGCGGCATCGGCTACGACCGCGCGGCCGGCCTCGGCCCGCAGGCCGCCCGGTTCCACGAGCTGCGCGTGGTCGTGACCAACCTGGCGGTGCTGGACTTCCAGACGCGCGGACCACGCCATGCGGCTGCGCTCGGTCCACCCGGGCGTCACGGCCGGCAGACGTCATCGCCGCCACCGGCTTCCCGCTGGCCGTCGCCGGACGAGGTGCCGGTCACCCGGCTGCCCACCGCCGCAGGAGCTGGCCCTGATCCGCGGCCAGCTCGACCCGGCCGGGCTGCGCGACCGGGAGCTGGCATGATCCGCGGCCAGCCGCCGGCGGGCTGCGGACGGGCTCGTGATCCGGACGCGGCTGACCGACCTGCTCGGCATCGCCTGCCCGATCGTCCAGACCGCGATGGGCTACGTGTCCGGGGCCCGGCTGGCCGCCGCGGTCTCCCAGGCGGGCGGGCTCGGCATCATCGCCTCGGCGACGATGAGCCCCGCGCGAGCTTCGCGGCCATCAAGGAGGTGCAGGACGCGCACCGGCGCCCCGTTCGGGGTGAACCTGCGGGCCGATGCCGCCGACGCCCGCGAGCGGGCCGAGATGATCATCGCGGAGCGGGTGCCGGTCGCCTCGTTCGCGCTCGCGCCCGACGCCGGAGCTGATCGGCCGGCTGCGGGACGCCGGGGTGGTCACCATCGCCTCGGTCGGCGCGCGCAGGCACGCGGAGAAGGTGGCCGCCTGGGGCATCGACGCGGTGATCGCGACCGGCGCCGAGGGCGGCGGGCACACCGGCGCGGTGCCGACCAGCCTGCTGGTCCCGCAGGTCGTGGACGCGGTCGACGTCCCGGTCATCGCGGCCGGCGGGTTCTTCGACGGCCGCGGCCTGGCCGCCGCGCTGGCCTACGGCGCCGCCGGGATCGCGATGGGCACCCGGTTCCTGCTGACCAGCGACAGCCCGGTGGCCGACGCGGTCAAGCGGGTCTACCTGGCCAGCGACGTCACCGGCACGGTGGTCACCAGCCGGGCCGACGGGGTGCCGCACCGGCTGCTGCGCACGCCGCTGGTGGAGCGGCTGGACCGGGCCGGCGCGGCCGGGCGGCTGAGCGGCCTGCTGCGTTCGGCGCGCAGCGCGGCCGCGTTCCGCCGCGCGTCCGGGCTGACCTGGCCGCGAGCTGATCCGCGAGGGCCGGGCCATGCGCCGCGGCACCGGGCTGACCTGGGGCCAGGTGCTGATGGCGGCGAACACCCCGGTGCTGCTGCGGGCGGCGATGGCGGACGGCCATCCCGAGGCCGGCCTGATGCCGGCCGGCCAGGTGGCCGGGCTGATCGACGACCTGCCGTCCTGCGCGGAGCTGATCGGCCGCATCATGACCGAGGCCGAGCAGCGCCTGGCCAGCATGGCCGAGCTCACCGGTCGGCCTCACCCGGCGGCCGCGGACCCCACCGGCGATCAGAGCCCCAGGTAGCGGAGGACGGCCAGAACCCGGCGGTGGTCGGCGTCCGCGGGACGCAGGGCAGACGGTCAGACCTGCTCGATGATGGTGACGTTGGCCTGGCCGCCGCCCTCGCACATGGTGACCATCCCGTACCGGCCGCCGGTCCGGGCCAGCGCGTGAGCAGCGTGGTCAGCAGCCGCGCGCCGGTCGCGCCCAGCGGGTGGCCGAGCGCGATCGCGCCGCCGCTGACGTTGACCCGGGCCAGGTCGGCGCCGGTCTCCCGCTGCCAGGCCAGCACGACCGGGGCGAACGCCTCGTTGATCTCGATGAGGTCGATCTGGCCCAGGGTCATCCCGGCCCGGTGCAGCGCGTGGGCGGTCGCCGCGATCGGCGCGGTGAGCATCATGACCGGGTCGTCGCCGCGCGCGGACAGGTGACGGATCCGGGCCAGCGGGCGCAGCCCGTGCTCGCGGACCGCCGCGGCCCGAGGCGACCAGCAGCGCGGCCGCGGCGTCGGCGATCTGGCTGGACAGCGCGGCGGTGATCAGCCCGCCCTCGCGCAGCGGCGCCAGCGCCGCCATCTTCGGCCAGCGAGGTGTCCGGGCGCGGGCACTCGTCGGCCGCCACCCCGCCGCAGGGCACGATCTCGGCGGCGAACGCTCCCGGCGGCGGTCGCTGCGACCGCCCGCTGGTGGCTGGCCAGCGCGAACTCCTCCATCTCGGCGCGGCCGATCCCCCACTTCCCCGCGATCATGTCGGCCGCGCGGAACTGGGAGATCTCCTGGTCGCCATACCTGGCCCGCCAGCCCTCCGACCCGCTGAACGGGTCGGCGAAGCCGAACGCCTGCCCGGCGGTCATCGCGGCCGCGATCGGGATCTGGCTCATGTTCTGCACGCCGCCCGCGACCACCAGGTCGGCGGTGCCGCTGAGCACCGCCTGCGCCGCGAAGTGGACCGCCTGCTGGGACGAGCCGCACTGCCGGTCCACGGTGACGCCGGGAACGGCCTCGGGCAGGCCGGCCGCGAGCCACGCGGTGCGGGCGATGTCGCCGGCCTGCGGGCCGACGGTGTCCACGCAGCCGAACACGACGTCGTCGACGGCCAGCGGGTCGACGCCGGCGCGGGCCAGCAGCGCCGCGATGACGTGCGCGCCGAGATCGGCCGGGTGCACGCCGGCCAGGCCGCCGCCGCGGCGGCCGACCGGGGTCCGGACGGCATCGACCACGAACGCCTCGGCCACCGTGACTCCCCTCGGTTTCGCTCGCCCGTGCTTACACTGGCTGCTAGAACACGTTCTACTTTACCTCCCCCGGCAGCGGAGGGCGGATGCACCTCACCTACACGCCCGAGCAGGAACGGCTCCGCCAGCAGCTGCGCGCGTACTTCGCCGGCCTGATGACCCCGGACGTCCGGGCGGCGCTCACGGCCGCCGAGGGCGAGTACGGGAACGGGGAGGCCTACCGCCAGGTCGTCCGGCAGCTCGGCCGCGACGGCTGGCTGGCGCTGTCCTGGCCCGCGGAGTACGGCGGGCGCGGCGCGTCCCTGCTCGACCAGCTCATCTTCACCGACGAGGCGGCCATCGCCGGGGTGCCCGTGCCCTTCCTGACGATCAACACGGTGGGCCCGACGATCATGCGCTTCGGCACCGCCGAGCAGAAGGCGCGACTACCTGCCCCGGATCGCCGCCGGCGAGATCCACTTCTCCATCGGCTACTCCGAGCCGGAGGCGGGCACCGACCTGGCCGCGCTGCGCACCCGCGCCGTCCGTGACGGACGGCGACGGCTACGTCATCAACGGCCAGAAGATGTGGACCAGCCTGATCCAGTACGCCGACTACGTGTGGCTGGCCTGCCGGACCGACCCGGAGGCGCCCCGGCACAAGGGCCTGTCCATCCTCATCGTCCCCACCGACGCGCCCGGCTTCTCCTGGACGCCGGTGCGCACCATCGCCGGGACCACCACCAGCGCCACCTACTACTCCGACGTGCGCGTGCCCGCCTCCGCCCTGGTCGGCGAGGAGAACCAGGGCTGGCCGCTGATCACCAACCAGCTCAACCACGAGCGGGTCGCGCTCACCTCGGCGGCGCCGGTCCAGTCGGCGCTGCGGGCGGTGTGCGACTGGGCCCGCGCCACCAAGCTGGCCAGCGGCCAGCGCGTCATCGACGCCGAATGGGTCCAGCTCAACCTGGCCCGGGTGCACGCCAAGGCCGAGTTCCTCAAGCTGCTCAACTGGCGGATCGCGGCCGAGGCCGGCCAGGTCCCGGCCCGGCAGCGGCCTCGGCCACGAAGGTGTTCGGCACCGAGTTCGCCACCGAGGCGTACCGGCTGCTGATGGAGGTGCTCGGCGCGAACGCCCAGCGTCCGCGACGGGTCCGCGGGCGCCATCCTGTCCGGCCGGATCGAGCGGATGCACCGCTCCGCGCTGATCCTGACCTTCGGCGGCGGCACGAACGAGGTACAGCGCGACATCATCGCCGCCGCCGGCCTGGGCCTTCCCGTGGCCGCCGCTGAGGAGGGCCGGAGAAACCAATGGACTTCACGCAGAACGAAGGCCGAGCGCGAACTCGCCGCACCTCAGCCGGCGCATTCTCACCGACCGGCTGACGCCGGAGCGGCTGCGCGCGGCCGAGGCGGCCGGCGACCGGTTCGACCCGGCGCTGTGGGCCGAGCCTGGCCGGGGCCGGCGTCCTGGCCGCCGCGCTGCCCGAATCCGCTGGGCGGCGCCGGGCTCGGCCTGCTGGCGCAGTGCGCGGTCCTGACCGAGATCGGCCGCGCGGTGGCGCCGGTCCCCTACCTGGCCTCGATCGTGCTCGGCGCCGGCGCGCTGGCCCGGTTCGGCACCCCGGACCAGCAGCGCCGGTGGGCGGCACCCGCCGGGCGCGGTGAGCTCATCCTGACCGCCGCGCTGGCCGAGGAGGACGGCGACGACCCGCGGATGCCGTCGGCCAGCGCCGAGCCGGTGAACGGGGATGGGGAGGTGGGTGGGGGCTGGCTGCTGTCCGGCGTGAAGACCACCGTGCCCGCCGCCCCGCTGGCCGCGCTGATGCTGGTGCCGGCCGCGACGCCGACGGGGCCGCCGTGTTCCTCGTCACCCCGGGCGATGCGGGCGTCACCGTGGAGCGGCAGCAGGTCACCGGCGGCAGCAGCGCCGGGCGGGTCACGCTGCCGGCGTCCGGCTGGCCGGCGACCGGGTGCTCGGCAGCCCCGCGGCGGGCCCGGAGATCACCGGACTGGCTGGTGGCCCGCGGCACGGTCGGGCTGTGCGCGCTGCAGCTCGGGGTGGTCGAGCGCGCGCTGGAGCTGACGTCGGCGTACGCGCGGAACCGGGTGCAGTTCGGCAGGCCGATCGGCAGCTTCCAGGCGGTGGCCCAGCGGCTGGCCGACGCCTACATCGACGTGGAGGCGGTCCGGCTGACGATGTGGCAGGCGGCCTGGCGGCTGGCGGCCGGCCTGCCCTGCGACACCGAGGTCGCCACCGCCAAGTTCTGGGCCGCCGACGCCGGCCACCGGGTCGCGCACACCGCGGTGCACGTGCACGGCGGCGTGGGCATCGACATGGACTACCCGCTGCACCGCTACTTCACCGCCGCCAAGCGGGCCGAGTTCGCGCTCGGCGGGGCCACCGCCCAGCTGCGGCGCATCGGCGCGGCCCTGGCCAGCGCCGGCTGACCGCCCCCGAGCTGAAGCCCTGCCACGGCGATCAGCGCGAAACGTCAGGACCTGTGCGGCAACAGGCCGAACGCGCCCTAGTCGCCGTTGCGGCCGTGCCGCATCTCACGCAGGTGCCGGGTGACAAACTCCTGGTCCAGGACCTGGCCGGTCTTGGGCGCAACGCGCTGCTGCCGCCGCTCCCACCGCCGCCGGCGCGTCAGGCCGAGCACGAGCAGCGTCACGCCGGCGGCCACCGGCACGGCCACAAGCGCGCCCTCGAACAACCGGGGGAACGTGTTGTCGATGACGGCGTTGGAGGGGTCGGCCGGGTCGAGATCGACACCCACGGCCTTGGCGGACCCGTATCCCTGCGCGTCGAGCGAATAGCTCTGGCCGTCCCACCGGTAGCTGACGATCCCGCCGATCTCGGTCCCGGTCACGCGCTGGCCTGTCCAGCGCACGGAATCGGACGACTGGAGCTCTAGCAGCACGGCGAGCAGGGCGAACGCGAACAGCACCACCGCCAGGCCGGGGAACCAGCCGGCGCCGTCGAACAAGCGCCTTATGCGGGCAAACATGAGACCAGTGTCGGTCATGCGTGACCGTGCGGCCAAGGCGATTATGCCGGCCGCGGAACAGCTACATTCGTGGCATGGACGGCCGGCCCGCCCGGGATCGGCTCGCCGTCTGGACCTACGCCGAGCACGGCGAGGAGGTTCCCTGCGGCGATCCGGCCGTCACCGATGCCGAACGGGCCGCGGCCGGCCGGGAAACACTCGCGGAACGCTGGCAGGCGGTGCTGCCCGGCAACCGGAGCCGCGCCGCCAGCCGGTATTCGGCCGGCGGCCTGCCCGACGGCGAGGACATGGTGCGCGTGTGGCCGCAACGCGATCCCGCCGCGCTGCGCGCCCGGCTGGGTGAGGCGCCGCTGGTGGCCTGGGCCGAAGATGACGTCCTGCACGTGCTGTGGCGGGGCACCGCCGACGAGGTCATGCTGGCCGCCGGCGTGCAGCCGCGGCTGTGGCCGGTCGAGGGGGCCGGTGACCTATGGGAGGCATCGCTGCGCATCCGCCGCCTGGACGAGGCGGTGATCTCGATCGTCGCCGCGCCCCTCCGGTCGGGCAGCGACCAGCCCGGGCCGATGCCGGACCGGCTGGTGTGGCGCGGCCCGCGGGCGGCGGCCGCGCTGCCCACCGTGCAGCGGCCGGCCGGCACGCTTGACGAACACACCCTCCACAGCGCCGCGCTGCGAGGGCCGCGGCAGCTGACCGTCTACCGGCCGCCCGGGGCCGCCGGGCCGCTGCCCGGCTGCGTCCTCGCGGACGGGCAATCGGCCTTGGGCTTCGCCCAGGTGCTCGAGCCGGCGATCCTCGCGGGCGATGTCCCGCCCGTCCTGCTGGTGGGCGTGCACAACGCAAGCGACCCGGCCCGCCCGTGGCCGGACCGGCGTGGCCAGGAGTACCTCCCCGGCCACAGCCGCCCGCGCTTCAATGCGCATCTTGACTTCGTCACCGGCGAGGTCATTCCCTGGGCGGCGAGTCACTGCGGCGCGGCGGACGGCCCCTGGATTTCGGCGGGTTTCTCCAACGGGGGCGCCTGGGCGATCGCCGCCGCGCAGCGCCGCCCGGATGTCTTCGCCGCCGTGGCCGCGTTCAGCGCCGGGGTGGTCCCGCGCCAGATCACCGGCCGCGCCCGCGCGGCCCGCGTCCGCCATTACCTGGCCGCCGGGACGCTCGAGGCCGGGTTCCGGTCGGCGACCCGGCAATGGGCGGAGCGCCTGCAGCGAGCCGGGCTCCCCTGCCGCTACCAGGAGTGGATCGGCGGCCATGACGGCTTCTGGTGGGACCAGCAGCTGCCCGCCGCCCTGGCCTGGCTGCTGGCACCGCCCTGAGCACCAGGGCATTCCTCTAGCCGGCA
Source organism: uncultured Actinomycetes bacterium (assembly GCA_963835425.1). GTDB lineage: Bacteria > Actinomycetota > Actinomycetes > Streptosporangiales > Streptosporangiaceae > UBA9676. The sequence continues at coordinate 494,846 of CAWIGE010000001.1, forward strand.
GTGCCCGCGTCGCTGCCGTCGCACGCGAGATCGATGACGACGGGCTTGCTGCGGTCGCCCGCGGTGTCGTAGATCCAGGCCTCCACCTGGCTCTGATACGCCTGGGCGGTGCCGCATTCCAGGGTGAACGGGTAGGCGACCGTCCCCGGCCCGACGATGCCGTAGGAGGGATCGGAGAACGGGTGGTTCTCCTCCGCTATGCCGTATCCGTTCACGCCGACGAACCCGAAGCCCTCGGCGTCATTGCCGGGATCAGCGTAAGTGATCTTGAAGTAGACCTGTTCTCCCTGCTGATAGGTCGTGACGCCGGTGATCTGGGGCAGCGGAGGCGAGGCCGGGCTGGTGTCCGGCGGGGGCGACGAGACCGGCGGCTCTGAGGTCGGCGGAACGGGCGTCGGCGGAACCGGCGTCGGAGTCGCCGAGGTTGGCGGCACCGAGGCCGGCCGCGGCGAACTGGGCGGCAGTGAGCTCGGCCGGAGCGAGGCCGGGGCCGGCTGGGGCGAGGTTGGCTGGAGCGTGACCGGCTGCACCGCTACGGCGGTGTGCCGGGCGGCGGGCTTGGGCGTGACGCTGGCGGCCAGGGCGGTGCCCGTGGCGACGGCGGCGACCGCGACACCGGCCGCCACGATGGCCTTGACCGGGCTGAGGTGGCGGAGCAGGGATATCCGGTGCACGGTGGTGCCCTGCACCGCGGGTGGCGCGCCGGACGGCCACAGCGCCGCCAGCAGCAGCGCCGCCTCGCACAGGTGCGACCGGCCGCGGTCCGCCCAGTCCCGGCCGTAAGCGCCCGATGCCACCGTGCCGAGTTCGGTGACGAAGGTGATCGCGTCGGTCGGCCGGCTGCCCGGGGTCCTTGGCCATCCCCGCGGCCACCAGCGGCCGCAGGGGCTCGGGCAGCGGTTCCAGCGGCACCGGCTCGGTGCGGTGCTGGCGGAGCAGCTCGGCGGATTCGCCGCTGAAGGGCGGCGCGCCGGTAAGGCATTCGTAGAAGGTGGCCGTGGCCGAGTAGACATCACCGGCCGGGCTGGCCGGGGCGCCGGCGATCTGCTCCGGCGCCACGTACGCCAGGGTGCCCGCGGGAACAGGGTGATCACCGGCGCGGGCCGCGAGGCCAAAATCGGTCAGCTTGCTGACGCCGCCGCCATTGACGAGCACGTTCTCCGGCTTGTAGTCGCGGTGCACGACACCGCGCCGGTGCGCCGACGCCAGGCCCAGCAGCGAGCCCTGCAGCACCACCAGGGCAGCCTCGGCGGTCGTGTTGCCCTGCTGAGCCAGGATTTCGCGCAACGAGACGCCGTCGATGAGCTCCATGACGATCGCGGCGCCCGACGGCGATTCGACGTATTCGTAAAGCCGGACGATGTTCGGGTCATCCATGGATGCCAGCACTTCCGCCTCGGCGCGGAACATCTCGGCGAAACCCCGGTCGGCCAGAAGGTCATGGCGCAGATATTTGATGGCAACTTGGATGCCCGACGCATCATGTCTCGCCAGGACCACATCGCCGAATCCGCCCGAGCCAAGCGCCTTCAGCGCTGTGTACCCGGGAACCGCCCACTCCGGCATGCGGATCTTCCCCTCGGAACATCAGCCCGGCCGCGACAGGCATTATAGGAAACGGACGGCCGCCGGTGACAGAGATCTCATCAGCATCTGACCACCACGGTGGTGGAAACGCTCCTGGGATCGGGGCCCAGAACCTGCAGGGTGGCCGTCTGTGACGCGCTGCCGTGGCCGCTGCCTTCGAGCGCGGCGGTCACATACAGGGCACGCTGCCCAGCGGTGACCGACTGGCTCAGCGGCTGGGGCACTGACCGGCCCGGCTGGAACAGCCACTGATAGGAGACCGTCCCGGCGGAGCCGTTGGTGCTGATCCGCCCGGTCACGTCAACCCCGCACCCGGTCCGGGTCCGCTGCGAGATCACCACACCGGTCACCTGGAACGGCGGATGATGGAAGCGCAGGTAGAGCACGATGCCGCTGGCTGCCAGCAAGACCGCGGTGAGTCCCCAGCCGAGCAGCCGGCGCAGCCTGGGCCCACGGCGGGCCGGCGCGGGCCGGCCGGCCGCTGCGCCACACCTGCTCCGCCGTCAGGCCATGCTGGCCGGGCGGCTGGGTGGTGGGGACGCCGGGGCCGTACCTCACGATTTCGGTGGGCGGGTGAGGAGGCGGGCCCGCCGGATCACGGCCCATGAAGGTCTGTGTGGCCTCGCCGTCACCTGCCCCCGCCGCCCGCGCCGGGCCGGGCCGGGATGAGCCTTCCCCCATCTGGTCCGCCTTCCGGTTAAGCTGCCCACCGCAAAAGGAGTTGTTTCTCCATTAGCCCATCTGGGCGAAAGCTTCAGCGGTCCCGCGCCCATACCGGGCATGCTTGATGACGGCCGATGTGCATTCCTGCAAGCGGCACTTCATGTCTTGACTTATGTACCGTCCCCCCGGACGGCCTCTAGCGGTGGCTCAATAACGTCCGGCAGCTAGAAGCGCACCCCTCCCCCCTCGGTCAGGAACCTCTCCGGGCCGCGGTGCCCGCCTTGGCTTATGCGCGCCCTTGAATATCTGAGTGTCGCACCGGAACCATCCGTTGGTCAATGCAGGGATAGAGCCTCAGATAACAGTCGCCTTCCGCCGGGCGGGAAATGCGATGACCGGCGGGAGACGGCCCCCTGGGAGGGCGCGCCGCCCGGCTGGCGGCACGAAAGTGCCGGCCCACGCGGGCCCCGGAAGTTCCACCCATCGGTGCACCTTCGGGTGACGCAGGTAGCCGCGCCCGGTTCGTAGCGTCCATCGCAGGGCAGGCCGCAAGGGGGCGGCCGCCCGGCAGACGCCGAGGAGGAAAGATGGACAGGTGCAGCCACCCCCACGCCGTGGTCACCGGGGCCTCGTCCGGCATCGGGCGGGCCACCGCCCTGCGGCTTGCCGTGAGCGGGTACCACGTCTACGCCGGGGTCCGCAGGCCCGCCGACGGCGCGGCGCTCGTGCAGGGCGGAGGACGGGAGATCACGCCAGTGCTGCTCGACGTGACCGACGGCGGCCAGATCAGCGCGGCCGTCGATGCGGTGGCCGGGCACGTCGGCCGGGCCGGGCTGGATGGGCTGGTGAACAACGCTGGCATCGGCGTCTTCGGCCCGCTCGAGATCATCCCGCTCGGGCAGTTCCGCACGCTGATGGAGGTCAACGTCACCGGGCAGCTCGCCGTCACCCAGGCCTTCCTGCCGCTGCTGCGCCAGGCGAGCGGCCGGATCGTCATGATCGGGTCCATCGGCGCCAGGTTCACGCCGCCGTTTGTCGGCGCGCTCGCCGCGTCCAAGAGCGCCCTGGCCTCGATGGACGAGGCCCTGCGGCAGGAACTGGCCCCGTGGGGCGTCCGCGTGGTGCTGGTCGAGCCCGCGACCGTGCGCAGCGAGGCGGTGGACAAGCTCGACCACGATGCAACACGCCTGATGAGCCAGGCCTCCCCCGCCCAGCAAGCGCTGTACGAGGAAGCCTTCGGGCACCTGGTGGACACGTTCGCCGCCCGTCACCGGCACGGCAGCCCGCCGGAAGTGATCGCCGCAACGGTGGACCACGCCCTGACCACGCCACGGCCGCGGGCCCGCTACCTGACCGGCAAGGACTCACGGCGGATGGCCATCCTGGCCGCCGTGCTGCCCGCCCCGGCGCTCGACGCGCTCCGCCGCAGGCTGGGCGGCCAGCCCGCACCGGGGTCACGCGTGCCCGCCCTGCCAGCCGGCCAGGTCGCCGAGCCGGCGATGCGGTGACCACCGCCGGCCCCTATACCGAGTGAGGAGAACCCGCGATGCGTGAGCGAAGCAGCGGCCCGCGGGGTGAGCGGCCCCGGATCGTCATTCTCGGCGCCGGGTACGCCGGGTACCACTGCGCCCGCGGCCTGGAGCGGCGGCTCCCGGCCGCGGCCGCGGACGTCGTGGTCGTCTCACCCACCGACTACATGCCCTACCTCTCGCTTCTCCCCGAGGTCGGCGCGGGAATCGTCGATCCGCGGCACATCGCGGTGTCGCTGCCGGCCACGCTGCGCCGTGCCCGGCTGGTCCCCGGAAGTGCGATCGACGCCGACCTCGTCAACCGCTCCGTCACCGTGGCCGACCCGGACGGCCAGCGGCGGGAAGTCGGCTGGGACCGGCTCGTGATCGCGCCCGGGAGCGTGTCGCGCACGCTGCCGCTCCCGGGGGTGCTGGATCACGCCAAGGGGTTCAAGAACGTCGCCGAGGCCCTGTACCTGCGCGATCACCTGCTCGCGCAGCTGGAACTGGCCGACGCCAGCGACGACCCGGCGCGGCGCCGGGAGCTGTGCACCTTCGTCGTGGTCGGCGCCGGCTACACCGGCACCGAGGTGGCCGCGCAAGGACAGCTGTTCACCCGGGCCGCGCTGCGCCGCCACCCGCGGATCCGCCCGGATGAGCTGAGATGGCTGCTGGTGGACCAGGCCTCCGCCGTCCTGCCGGAGCTGGGCCCGAAGCTCGGCCGCCCGGCGCTGCGCATCCTCCGCCGCCGCGGGCTCGATGTGCGGCTCGAGACCACGATCGAGGAAATCACCGGCCGGTGGGTCCGGCTCTCCGACGGCACCACGGTGCCCACCCGCACCGTGGTCTGGTGCGTCGGCGTGACGCCTGGGCCGCTCACCCAGGCGCTCGGGCTGGAGACCGTCCATGGGCGGATCGTGGTCGATGAATTCCTTGCCGTCCCGGGCCACCCGCAGATCTTTGCCGCCGGCGATGCCGCGGCGGCGCCGGATCTCACCAGCCCTGGACGGCTCACGCCGATGACCGCTCAGCACGCGCAGCGGCAGGGCAGCGCCGTGGCGCGCAACGTCGCCGCCTCGCTCGGTCACGGGACCAGCCGGGCGTACAAACATCGCGATCTCGGCTTCGTGGTAGATCTGGGCGGCTGGCAGGCGGTCGCGAACCCGTTGCGCGTTCCCCTGTCCGGCGTGGCCGCGAAGGTGGTCACGCGCGGCTATCACCTCTACGCGCTGCCCGCCAACCGCATGCGGGTGGCCACCGACTGGCTCAACGACATCGTCGAGCACCGCCAGTTCGTCCGGCTCGGCCTGATCCAGCCGGACCGGTCCGGGCTGGCGGTCGCCGAGCAGACCGACATCTACTACCGGACCGACGGGCGGCCGCTCGACCACGGGCGCCGCGGTGCCGCTAACCCCTGATGCCGCCAGCCCCTGATGCCGCCAGCCCCTGATCAGCCGCCGCGGACCAGGTCGACGACGGCGTCCAGGTGGCGCAGGTCGGTGCCCACGGAGAACGTGGTGAGGACGGTCTGCCGCCACCGCTGGAGCTCGTCGGCGATCTTGGCCCACGGGCCGATCAGGGCGACGTCCTCGACCATGCGGGTCGGGACGGCCGCGATGGCCGCCTTCTTGTCGCCGGCCAGGTAGTGGTCCTGGATGGCGGCGGCCTGCGCCTCGTATCCCATCCGGGCGAAGACCTCGTGGTGGTAGTTGACGCCGCGGGCGCCCATGCCGCCGATGTAGAGGGCCAGGACCGGCCGGAGCTGGTCGGCCGCCCGCTCGACGTCGTCATCGACGATGACGCGCAACGGGCCGCCGACGACGTCGAAGCTGGCGCTGGTGTGCCGGGCGCCGGGGCGCGCGAAGCCCTCGGCCAGGGCGGCCGCGTAGAAGTCGTTCATGGCGGGCGAGAAGAACATGGCGAGCCACCCGTCGGCGATCTCGGCCGCCAGCGCGACATTCCTGGGGCCTTCCGCGCCGAGGTAGATGGGGATCTCGGTCCGGTACGGATGCAGGATGGAACGCAGCGGCTTGCCCAGGCCCGTTCCGCCGGCCAGCGGCAGCTGGTAGTGCTTGCCGTCATAGACGACCGGCCCCGCCCGCGCGATGACCGCGCGCAGGATGTCGACGTATTCGCGGGTGCGCTCCAGCGGGCGCGGATAGGGCTGGCCGTACCAGCCCTCGACCACCTGCGGGTTGCTCGTGCCGACCCCGATGATGACCCGGCCCTGGGTGAGGTGGTCCATCGTCATCGCCGCCATGGCCAGGGTCGCCGGCGGGCGGGCGGACAGCTGCGAGATGCCCGTGCCCAGCTGGACGTGCGAGGTGCGCGATCCCCACCAGGCCAGCGGCGTCCAGGCGTCGCTGCCGTAGGCCTCCGCGGTCCAGATCTGGTCGAGCCGCAGCCGGTCCGCGGCGGCGAACAGCTCCGGCGCGTCCGGTGGCGGGCCAGAACTCCAGTAGCCGGCCATGGTCGAGATCTTCATCTCCAGCCCCTCCCCCCTCGGCAGTTGCGCCGCCCGGCCACTGCCCGGTCAGCGCAATCCGTTACGCCTGCTCACTGCCCTCCTCAGTCTCCCGCATCCGCGCCAGCTAGCTGAGGAACTGGTAGAGCGCCCGGTTGACCTGGTCGGCGTGGGTCCAGGCGATGGCGTGCGGGCCACCTTCGATGGCGACCAGCTTCACGTCCTTGATCAGGCCGGTCAGGCGCTTGCCGGTCTTGTCGAACGGCAGGACGCGGTCGGCATCGCCCTGGATCACCAGCATGGGCACGTCGATCTTGGGCAGGTCGCCGCGGAAATCGGTCTCCCAGGTCGGGATGCACGCCACCGCCGCGGTGCCGGAGGCGGCGGTCGCGAGGTTGAAGCTGGCCTGGAACGCCTGGTCGCTGACCAGCGTGCCGCCGAGAGTGTCCATGTTGTAGAAGTTGTCGAGGAATCCCTTCATCCACGCCGGGGTGTCGGCCTTGGCGGACTGGATGAATCCCTCGAAGAGGCTGCCGGGCACCCCCTCGGGATTGTCGCTGGCCTGCAGCAGGAACGGCGGGATGGGGGAGATCAGCACGCCCTTGGCCACCCGCGCCGAGCCGTAGACGCCTAAATAACGGGTGACCTCGCCCGTCCCCATGGAGTGCCCGACGATCACGGCCTCCCGCAGGTCCAGCTTCTCCATCAGAGCATTGAGGTCGGCGGCGAACGTGTCGTAGTCGTACCCGGTGGTGGGCTGGCTCGATTTCCCGAACCCGCGCCGATCGTAGGTGATCACCCGGCGGCCCATGTCCAGCAGGACCGGGACCTGCTTGTCCCACGCCCGGCCGCTGAGGGGGTAACCATGGATCAGCACCACCGGCGACCCGGACCCATGGTCTTCGTAATACAGCTCGATCGCGCCCGAGTTCTCGGTACCCACGTCCACGTAAGGCATGAGTGTGCCCTCCTCCAGTCGTCTTTGATCACGAACTTGCCATCTGGGGACGGCGCGTCAGCGCCCCACCCGCAGCGGGGTTCCCACCGATCGGGTGAGCCGAAACGGGCCGGGACCGGTCAGCGCAATCCGTTAAGCCTGTCCATCGCCTCCCCGGTCTCCCGCAGCAGCGCGGACATGACCTCGGCGACCGGGCGGACCTCGTTCATCCGTCCCACGATCTGGCCGACCGGCATCGGCACCAGGTCCGCCTGGCCCGCGTGCATCAGCCGCTGGTGCGCCTCGCTCACCAGCAGGTTCTGCAGCGGCATCGGGAGCGGCTCGGGCGCGCCCGGCTCCGCCCACGCCCGCGTCCAGCGGTTGCGCAGCAGCCGGGCGGGCTTGCCGCTGTAGATCCGCGACCGGACGGTGTCGGACGAGGTGGCGGCCAGCAGCGCCTCGCGCAGGGCGGGCGCCGCCGCGGTCAGCGCGTACTCCTGCGTGATCAGCCAGGCCGAGCCCATCCAGACGCCGACCGCCCCGAGCGCGAGCGCCGCGGCGATCTGGCGGCCGCAGCCGATCCCGCCCGCGGCGAGCACGGGCACCTGCCCGCCGACGGCGTCGACGATCTCCGGCACCAGCACCATGCTGGCGATCTCCCCGGTATGCCCGCCCGCCTCGTAGCCCTGGGCGACGACGATGTCCACTCCGGACGCCACGTGGTGACGGGCGTGCCCGGCCTTCCCGGCCAGCGCCGCCACCAGCATGCCCCGCTCGTGGGCGCGCGCGATGACGTCGGGCGGCGGGGGGCCGAGCGCGTTCGCGATCAGGCGGGCCGGATGGGCGAACGCCACCTCGACGTGCTGCCGCGCCACCGAGTGCAGCCAGCCGAGCACGCCGTCGCCGGCCGGCGCGCCGTCGGGCAGCGGCGGCACGCCGAGCTTGATCAGCGTGTCCTCGACGAACTCCCGGTGGGCGGCCGGGATCTGCCCGCCCAGGTCGGTGGGGGCGCCCTCGGTGGGCTCGCGGGCGGGCATCACGACGTCGACGCCGTAGGGCCGGCCGCCGGTGCTGGCATCCATCCACCCCAGGACGGCGTCCAGGTCGGCCGGGTCGTTGAACCGGACGCAGCCGAGCACGCCCAGCCCGCCGGCCCGGCTGATCGCCGCTGCGACGTGCTCGGACGGGCTGAAGCCGACAATGGGGTGCTCGATGCCGAGCAGGTCGCACAGCGTCGTCCGCACGGTTCTCCTCACGCCAGCGGGTGGCTGGCCGCGTAGCGGTGCGCCCACCCGTAGTCGGGCTTCCCGGCCGGCCCGCGGCCGATGGAGTCGACCAGCCAGATGCTGCGCGGCGCCTTGTAGCCGGCGATCTGGCCGCGGACATGGGCCTCGATCGTGGCCAGGTCGGGGACCCGCCCCTCCCGCGGCTGCACCAGTGCCGCCACCCGCTGCCCGAGCCGCTCGTCGGCGACGCCGATGACCAGCGCGTCGAACACGTCGGGATGGGACTTCAGCGCGCTTTCCACCTCCTCGGGGAAGACCTTCTCGCCCCCGGAGTTCACGCACGTGTTGCCGCGGCCGAGCAGCGTCACCGAGCCGTCGGCCTCGATCCGTGCCAGGTCGCCGGGCACGGCATAGCGCTTCCCGTCCACCTCGGCCAGCATCTCGGCGGTCCGGGCCGGGTCCTTGTAGTAGCCGAGCGGGACGTGGCCGCCCCGGGCCAGCCGCCCGACCTGGCCGGGACCAGCCGGGCAGCCGTGGTCATCCAGCACGATGACCTCCGGGCCGGGGGTGACGGTCGGGCCCCCGCGCTGCTGCGCGCCCGCCGTCACCAGGCCGATGCCGGCGAAGCCGGTTTCGGTGGAGCCGATCGCGTCGGTGATGACGATCCCCGGCAGCGCCGCGGCGAAGGCGTCCTTGACCACCGGGGAGAACAGCGCCCCGCTGGAGGAGATGGCCAGCATCGAGGAGGCGTCGTACTCGCCCGCGTGGTAGGCCTCGATCAGCGGCCGGCCCATCGCATCGCCGGTGATGAAGATCAGGTTGACCTTGTGGCGCTCGACCGCGCGCCAGACCTCGTGGGCGTCGAAATGCGGCGGCAGCACCACGGTGTCCCCCGCGAACAGCGCCGCCAGCATCGCCACCTGGGCGGCGCCGTGGATGAGCGGTGCCGCGGTGAGCCTGACCAGCCCGGCCGACTCCAGGCCCTTGCGGGACTGCTCCCATTCGTCGGCCAGCGGGACGCCGGTCACGAAGTCGATGCCGCCGGCGAGCGTGCGCCAGATGTCCTCGTGCCGCCACATGACGCCCTTGGGATATCCGGTCGTCCCGCCGGTGTAGATGATGTAGACGTCGTCGTTGCTGCGGGGCGGGAAGTCGCGGGCGGGCGAACCGGCGGCCAGCGCGGCCGCGTACCCGGTGGCGCCGCCGACGCCGGCGTCGGCGTCGGTGCCGCTGCCGTCCTCGATCACCACGCTGCCGCGCAGCCCGGGCGCGGCCCGCGCCACCGCGGCCGCCCGGGGGGCGAACTGCCGGTCGCAGACGAGCGCGGCGAGGTCGGCGTCCGCGAACATGTACTGCAACTCGTTCTCGGTGTACCGGTAGTTGATGTTGATCGCGACCGCGCGGATCTTGCACGCCGCGATCAGCGTCTCGGCGGCCTCGATGGAGTTGTGCGCGTAGAGCCCGACGTGGCCCTCCGCCTCGACGCCCATTCCGGCCAGGTGATGGGCGAGCCGGTTGGTGCGCTCGTCAAGCTCGCGATAGGTCACCTGCCGCTCGCCCGAGACCACCGCGATGCGCTCGCCGAACACGTCGGCGGCATGTTCGAAGAGGTCGGCGAAGTTCAGCGCCATGGGTAAGAAATTAGAACGTGTTACTGTTCCCGGCAACCCTCCGGGCCGGCCCGAAGCTGAGGAGATGCCAGCCACCATGACCCCGACTCCGCCCGCCGACGGCGGGGCCCCGCACGCGCTCATCGAGCGCCGGGGGCACGTCCTGATCGTGACGATGAACCGGCCGCAGGCCCGCAACGCGCTCACCGGGCCGATGATGGCGCTGATGCGCCAGGCGTGGGACCAGGTGGACGGCGACCCCGGCATCCGGGTCTGCGTGCTGACCGGCGCGGGCGGCGCGTTCTGCGCCGGCGCCGACCTGAAGGAGATGAGCCGGGCGCACCCGGGCGAGCGCGGCGGGGACTGGGATGCGTCGGTGATCGAGCCGCTGCTCAAGGGGCGCCGCCTGGCCAAGCCGCTGATCGCCGCGGTGGAGGGGCCGGCCGTGGCGGGCGGCACGGAGATCCTCCAGGCCACCGACATCCGGGTGGCCGGCCAGAGCGCGCGGTTCGGCGTCTCCGAGGCGCGCTGGGGGCTGTTCCCGCTCGGCGGATCGGCGGTGCGCCTCCCGCGGCAGATCCCCTACACGGTCGCGGCCGACCTGCTGCTGACCGGTCGGCACATCACCGCCGCGGAGGCGCTGGAGATCGGCCTGATCGGCCACGTCGTGCCGGACGGTCAGGCGCTGGCCAGGGCGCTGGAGATCGCCGAGATGATCGCCGCGAACGGGCCGGTCGCGGTGCAGGCCATCCTGCGGGCGATCCGGGAGACCGAGGGCATGCCCGAGAACGACGCGTTCGCGGCCGAGGCCAGGATCGGCATGGCGGTGTTCGGCAGCGAGGACGCCAGGGAGGGCCCGCTGGCCTTCGCCGAGAAGCGCCAGCCCCAGTTCCGCGGCCGCTAGCCGCTTACATGATCATCCAGGCGATGGTGCTGGCATCGGTGCCGCTGGTGGAGCCGATGGTGAACGACCCGGCGGCGCGCGCGGCGACGAAGGGCGTCCCCATCGCGGCGGACGGGCCGACGACGGTGAGATAGATCAGGCTCTGCGGGAAGGCCCAGGGGGAGGCGACCGTGGCGGTCCCGCCCACCAGGGCCACCTGTCCGGTCCGTTGCATGATGGCCGTGCTCTCGTACCCGCCGGCCTGGGTGACGGTGGGGCCGATGACCAGGTGATCCACCAGCGAGTCGTTCTGGATGGCCTGCCCGCCCTGGCCGGTGGAGTAGTTCATCCGCCCGCTGGCCCACTCGATCGTCTCCGCCTGGCCGGGCGCCGACCCGATCTCGTCGATCCCCAGCGCGTACTTCGGGGTCCCGGCGGCCACGTCGGTGGTGTTGACGGCGACGGTGGTGCCGTCGATGAACACCCGGTTCCGTCCCTGGACCCGGATGCCGGCGTACTCGCCACCGGTGGCCGGGCCACCGCCGGCGGGCACGTTTGTCCCGTCGCCCTCGAAGCAGGAGCCGCTGATGATGACCGGGGACCGCCAGGCGGTGCCGGCGGCGGAGGAATTGGTGATCAGGACGCCGTCCTGGGAGTTGCGCTCGGTCGAGCAGCCGACGAGCTTGGTGGCGTCCCCGAAGGTGCCCTTGTGGTCGATGAGCCAGCCGCTGCCCCGGCACAGGTCGGCCCGGCAGCCGACGTAGGTCATGTTCCCAGCCGACCCCGCATCCGAGAAGAAACCATGGCCGTCCGCGGGCCCGGCGACATCGCCGGCGTACTGGATGTGGACGTTGTGGATGTTGGCGTCGTTGACGGGCCGGTACACCGCCGACTTGCCGGTGCGCTGGAACATGCAGCGGCTCATCCACAGCCCGTCGCCATCGGCGCCGGCCAGCTGGTAATAGGCCAGCCCGTAGCCGCTGACCTTGGCCACCGAGACGTGCAGAACCTCCAGGCCGTTGACGTTGCCGTGACAGGAGATCCCGTCCACATCGGCCGGTGAGCCGATGTCGTTGACAATGGCGAGGTCTCTTATCCGCACCCCGGAAACGGCCTGCAGGCTGAGGACGCCTTCCCCGCTGAAATCCGCGACCGGGTGGATGACCGAACCGGCCGCGGAGGTCGAGGTCTGCCCGTTGATCCCCCCCTTGATGCCCGCCAGCTCGGTCCCGTCCGGGATGTCCAGCGGCGCGTCGGTGTACCAGTCGCCCGGGCCGAGCAGGACGCTTCCGCCGCTGCCCACATTGCCCAGTGCGGTGTTGATTGCGGCGGTGTCGGTCGCCCCCGTTTTGTCGGTTGACGGGGTGAGAACGATGGTCGATGCCATTGACCCTCCTCCGGCCGAGTGCCAGCCCGCGCCTTCATGCCGCCATGAATATGGGACGAGCCGTTATGCCCATAGGAGTCAGCGGCAGATCATCGTGATGCAGGCACTGGGGTAATGGCCTAGTAAAGCCCGGCCGCCGGGCGCCAGGCCCGCGTCGGGCCAGGGAGGGCGGCGAGGGCCACCCGCCCGGCGGCTTCTGCCTGGTGAGTTCTGCTGTGGCGAGATCTGTCGTAGAGTCCGTCAAACTAGGAATGGTTCCGCTGAGCGGACCGGCCATCACCAGGTGGCCCGGTGGGGAAGGAGCGGGGGTCATGGTGCATGCGCCACACCATCGGCCGCCGGGTAGGCGGAGACGGCCATGACCGCGGTCGGCGACCCGCCGCGGCCTGCCCCGGATACCCGGCCTGCCCCGGGCACCCGGCCTGCCCTGGGCCAGTTTCTCCGGGCCACGACAACGCCCGCCAAGCTGCGGCTGCTCCTGGCCGGTCTCGTGGTGCTCTGCCTGGTTTGGGGCGCGGTCGCGGCCTGGGTGGTGAGCCAGCGCACGGCCGGGGCCGACGATGTTGTCAGCACCAGCGAGACGCTGAGCCTGGACGGTCAGCAGATCTACCGGGCACTCTCGGACGCGGACGCCACCGCGGCCAGCGCGTTCCTGTCCAGCGGCCTGGAACCGATCAACGGCACTGCCCGCTACCGGGCCGACATCGCCCGGGCCGCCGCCCACCTGGAAAGCGCCACCGCGGCAGCCGGTCACTCACCGGCCGCGCGGGACCTGGCGACGCTGTCGGCGGGCCTGCCCGTGTACACCGGCGAGGTGCAGACCGCGCGGGCCGACAATCGGCTCGGCCTGCCGCTCGGGGCGGCCTACCTGCGGGAGGCGTCGGGGCTGATGCGCGGCACGCTGCTCCCCGCCGCCCGCAGCGTATCCGCGCAGGCTGACGCGCAGCTCGCCGCCGCCAGCGGGCAGGCGACCGGGCTGCCGCTGGCCCTGGTCCTGCTGGTGGCCGCCGTGATGGTCGGTTACGTGCTGTACCGCGCGCAGCGGTGGCTGCTGCAGCGCACCCACCGCCGGCTCAACCCCGGCCTGGTGGTGGCGTCCGTGGCCGGGGTGATCACCGTGCTCTGGCTGGCCATCGCGCTGACGGTGGCCCGCGCCGACCTGCTGCAGGCGCGCGACCACGGGTCCACCCCGGTGGCGGCCCTGGCCCGGGCCGACATCGCGGCGCTGCAGGCCCGCGCGGACGAGAGCCTCACCCTGATCGACGCCGCCGGCGACGACAATTTCCAGGCGGACTACGTGGCGATCCAGCACCGGCTGGGGCCGGGGCCGGGCACGCTCCTGACGAACGCGGCCAGCGCCGCCCGGGGAAGCCCGGGAGGCGGCTCGGCGCGGGCGGCCACCACCGCCGCGACCGCCTGGTACGGGGCGCACAAGACGGTGCGGGCGCTCGATGACAACGGCCAGCACACCAAGGCGGTGCGACTGGTGACCACGCAGGGCCCGGGTCATTCCAGCACCCTGTTCGCGCGCCTCGACGGCTCGCTGACCAGCGCCATCGCCGCGGATCAGGCAGTATTCCGCGCGCATGCGATGGCCGGCCGGAACGCGTTCACCGGCCTGGAGATAGGAGTCATCGTGCTGGCGCTGATCATGGCGGCCGGGTGCGCCCGCGGCCTCAGCACGCGGCTGGCGGAGTACCGGTGACACCGCGCCGCTGGCTCACGCTGGCGCCACTGCTGATCGTGGCGGTGGCGATGGCCTCCTGGGCCGTACCCGGGTCCGCGGCGGTGCAGTCCCCGGCGGTGCAGTCGCCGGCGGCGCATCGCCTGGCACCTGTTGCAGCACGGGCCACCCCGTCCTGCAATCCGGTGGCCAGCAGCCTGCGGCCAACCGGGCCGCCGCGGGTGACCCCGGGCTCCTTCATGACCAAGATCCGCGCCCGCGGCTACCTCATCGCGGGCGTCAGCCAGAGCACCTATCCCTTCGGCTTCGTCAATCCCCTGAACGGAAAAACCGAGGGGTTCGATATCGACATAGTGCACGCGGTCGCGAAGGCGATCTTCGGTAACCCCAACAAGATCGAGTTCAAGGCCATCTCGGATGACCAGCGAATCCCGGAGGTCCAGTCCGGCGCGGTTAACATCGTGGCCCACACCATGACGATCAACTGCGCGCGGCTCCAGGATGTCGATTTCTCCACCGTCTACTTCACGGCCGGCCAGCAAGTCCTGGTCCTGAAAGACTCCCGGTTCAAGAGCCTGGCAGACCTCGGCGGCAAGAAGGTGTGCGCGACGGCCGGGTCCACCTCCATCGCCAACATCAAGGCCGCATCCTCCCATCCCATCCCGGTCCCGGTGACGAACTTCACCGACTGCCTGGTGCTGCTCCAGCAGGGCGACGTCGCCGCGATCTCCACCGACAACGACATCCTGGCCGGCCTGGCCGCGCAGGACCCCTGGACGAAGATCGTCGGCCCGGTCTTCACCTCCGAGCCCTACGGGCTGGCCATCTCCAAGCAGCATCCCGACTTCGTCCAGTTCGTCAACGCGGTCCTGCAGCAGATGCGGACCGACGGCCAGTGGGCCGCCAGTTACGCCCACTGGGTCGGTACCCCGGTCCCGGCCCCGCCGCCAGCCCACTACAAGGCCTGACCCGTGGCGACGGTAATGACCCGCGAGCAGGCCGCCGCCGCGGCCGCGGCCGCGACCGCCGAGCGCGACGGCATCCAGGCGAACCTGCTCGACCTCGACGGCAGCTTCGGCAAGCGGATGCTTGCCGGGGCGGCCCTGACCGGCGAGTCGCAGCGGCGCTGGGAGGTGGCCGCCGCTGACCTGGCCGCCCTGTGGGAGACCTTCACCGCCTACGCGGCGGTCGTGGACAAGGCGGCCGGGCTGCTGGCGGGACTGCGCCGCTCATCCGACCAGGAACTAGCGCAGATCACCACCCTGCTGACCGGGGCGTCGGTGGAGGTCACGCGCAGCGTGCCGCTCGCGCGGCGGGACCTCACCGAGACCGGCCGCTCGCGGCTGACCCTGGCCGCGGCGGTCCGGGAGATGAGGCGCGCCTTCGCGGGCGTGGGCGACGTGGTGGCCGCGGCCGAGAGCGTGTGGAACGCGACCGCGGACGGGCTCAGCGAGATCGGCGCCGAGCTGGACGCCGCGAAGAAGCAGCTGGGAGACGCCGGCGACGACGAGGCGGCCGTCGCGCTCGCCGCGGCCGGGGACGAGCTCGGCCGGCTGCGTTACCTGCTGAACGCGGACCCGCTGGCGCTCTGGCAGGGAGGCAGCGTTGACACCGCCCAGCTGGGCCGGCTGCGCAAGCAGGCGGCCGCGGCGGCGGCGCGGGCCGCCGAGATCGCCCGGGTACGGGCGGACGCGCAGCGGCGGATCGCGGCGGCCTCGGCGGCGGTCGGCGTGGCGGCGGCCGCCTTCGCCGACGCCGTGGCCGCCCGGGACCGGGCCGCCGCGCGGATCACCGCCGCCGAGCTGCCGCCACCGCCGGCCGAGACCGCGGGCCTGGACGTGCGGCTGGCCGCGCTGGACAAGCTCAGGGCCGCGGGACGGTGGGCCCGGCTGGCGGCCGAGCTGGACACCATCGAGACCGAGGCGGCCGCGGCCGGGCAGCGGTGCCGGGATGTGCAGCGGGCGGCGGCGGCGCTCCTGGGCAGGCGCGACGAGCTGCGCGGCCTGCTCGACGCCTACCAGATCAAGGCGGCCCGGCTGGGAGCCGCCGAGGACAGCGAACTCACCAAGCTTTATGACGAGGCCCACGAACTGCTGTGGACGGCGCCGTGTGACCTGGCGGCCGCCGGGGCCGCGGTGACGCGCTACCAGCAGGCGATCCTGGCGCTGAGCGGGCGGAGGCAGCCGCAGTGACCACAACCACTACCCAGTGCACGCAGCCGGGCTGCGGCGGGACCATCGAAGACGGGTACTGCTCGGTCTGCGGCATGGCGGCCGCGCCGGCCGTGGTTCCGGCCGCCACGGGCCCGGCGGTTCCGGCCGCCACAGGCCCGGCCACCTGCACCCAGCCCGGCTGCGGCGGCGCCATCGAAGATGGGTACTGCAGCGTGTGCGGGATGGCCGCCGCATCGGCCCCGGTGCCGGTCACGGCGGCCGACCACGAACGAGGCTCGTTCCCGGCGTCGGCGGGTACCGGCGGCAGCATCGGCACGCGCGGCAGCACCGGCACCCGCGGCACGCACGGCAGCACCGGCAGATCGTCCCGGGGGAACCTCGGCGCCGGTCTGGTGGAGGTCCCGCCGGTCCCCGCCCACGACCCGGCCAGCGCCATACTCGCCGACCCGCAGGTGCCGGAGAGCAGGCGGTTCTGTCCCAACTGCCAGCAGCCCGTCGGCCGCGGTCGAGACGGGCGGCCCGGGCTGGCCGAGGGTTTCTGCCGCAACTGCGGCACCCGCTTCTCCTTCACCCCGAAGCTGAAGGCAGGAGATCTGGTCGGCGGCCAGTACGAGGTGCTCGGCTGCCTGGCCCACGGCGGGCTCGGCTGGATCTACCTGGCCAAGGACCGCAACGTCAGCGACAGCTGGCGGGTGCTCAAGGGCTTGCTCAGCACCGGCGACGCCGACGCCATGGCGGCCGCGGTGGCGGAGCGGCAGTTCCTGGCCGCCGTCGACCATCCCAACATCGTCCGGATCTACAACTTCGTCCAGCACACCGATCAGCGCAGCGGCGAGACGGCCGGATACATCGTGATGGAGTACGTCGGCGGCCGCTCCCTCCGGCAGATCCTGCTCGACGAGCGTAAGGCTGGCCGGTCGGTCCCGGTCGAGCACGCGCTCGCCTACGCGATCGAGGTGCTGCGCGCGCTCGGCTACCTGCACAGCCGCGGGCTGGTCTACTGCGACTTCAAGCCGGACAACGTGATCCAGTCGGAAGAGATGCTCAAGCTCATCGACATGGGCGGGGTGCGCCGGATCGACGACGAGGACAGCCCTATCTACGGGACGGTCGGCTACCAGGCACCGGAGATCGCGGCCGACGGGCCCTCCCCCTCCTCCGACCTGTACACGGTCGGGCGCGCCCTCGCAGTGCTCACCTTCGAGTTCACCGGGTACACCAGCACCTACCAGCACACGCTTCCCGATCCCGCCGCCGTGCCGCTGCTCGCGCAGCAGGAGTCGTTCTACCGGCTGCTGCGCCGGGCCACCAACCCCGACCCGGCCCGCCGCTTCGCCTCGGCGGGCGACATGGCCGATCAGCTCACCGGCGTCCTGCGCGAGGTGCTCGCGGCCGGTGATGGCAACCCCCGGCCGGCGTTCTCCTCGCTGTTCAGCCCCGAGCTGCAGGCGGTCGGCGCCGAGGCCGGCGAGATGGACGGCAGCGAATGGGCGTGCGCCGTGACCGCGCGGCCGCCGGCCGCGCAGATCGTGGCCGGTCTCCCGGTGCCCCAGGTGGACATCACCGACCCGGCCGCCGGCTACCTGGCGACGCTGGGAACGCTGGACCCGGCCCAGATCACGGCCACCCTGTCCGCCGCCGTCCACGGCGAGGCCGGGACGCCGCCGGCGGTGGCCGAGTCGGCCGAGACCCGGCTCGCCCTCACCCGGGCCCTCATCGTCACCGGGGCGCTGGGCGATGCAACGAGCACCCTGGCCGAGCTGGCCGCCCAGGACAGCGCCGACTGGCGGATCACCTGGTACCAGGGGCTGCGGGAGCTGGCCTCCGGCCACCCCCCGGAGGCACAGGCCGCGTTCGACGCGGTCTACGACGCGCTCCCCGGCGAGCTCGTGCCCCAGCTGGCGCTGGGGTTCGCCGCCGAGGCCGCGGGAGACCATGCAACCGCCGCCCGCTACTTCGAGCGCGTGTGGATGGTGGACCGCTCCTACGTCAGCGCCGCGTTCGGCCTGGCCAGGGCGAAGCTGGCGGCGGACGACCGGCCCGGGGCGATCGCGGCGCTGGCGGCGGTGCCGCCGACATCCAGCCATCACGTGGTGGCGCAGGTGGCGGCGGTGCGGATCAACCTCATCCGCACCGGCCAGTCCGGGGCCAGCTTCGGCGAGCTGCGGGAGGCGGCCGGCCGGCTGGAGCGCCTGCCGCTGGACGCCGCCCGGCGGCAGCAGCTCACGTCCGAGATCCTGCGGGCCGGGCTCGATGCCGTGACGGAGGGGCAGCCGGCCGGCGGCGGGCGCCTGCTCGGCTGCGAGCCGGCCGAGTACCCGCTGCGCTCCGGGCTGGAGCAGAGCTACCGGGCGCTGGCCAGGCTGGCTCCCGACCAGGCGCGGCGCATCGACTTGGTGGACCAGGCCAACGAGGTCCGCCCGAGGACCTGGCTGTGACGGCGGCCACGGCCGGGCCGGCGGCCACGGTGTGCTTCGCCTGCGGCGAGCCGGTCGGGGCGACCGACAGTTTCTGCGAGTCCTGCGGCGCGGAACTGGCCCCGCTCGCGGTCAGCGACGGCCGCGGCGGCGGCTCCCCGGTGTGCGAGTCCTGCTCCTCATCGCGCATCAGCCCCGACGGCTACTGCGAGTCCTGCGGCCGGAAGGTGCGGTCGGGCCGTGATCACCAGGAGACCGACCTCGGGATAGTGGCCGGCGTCACCGACCGCGGCCTGCGGCACCATCGCAATGAGGACGCCATGGCGCTCGGCACCGCCGACACCGCGGCCGGGCCGGTAGTGGTGGCGGTGGTCTGCGACGGGGTCTCGTCGTCCGCCCAGCCGGACGAGGCGTCGCTGGGGGCCGCCCGGGCGGCGGCGGGCGTCCTGCTCGCGGCGGTGCGGACCGGGCGGGACCTGCTCGAGGCGGCGCCCGCGGCGGTCCGCGCCGCCGCCGAGGCGGTGACCGGGCTGGGACGGCCGGACGGGCCTCTGGCCGACCCCCCCTCGTCCACCTTCGTCTCCGCGGTCCTGACCAGCGAGGCCGCCATCGTGTGCTGGCTGGGCGACAGCCGCGCCTACTGGCTGGCCACCGGTCCTGGTTCCGCCGCCCAGCAGCTCACCACCGACGACTCGGTCGCCCAGGAGCTGGTCGCGGCCGGGCTGCTCTCGGAGGCCGACGCCCTCGCCTCGGCCCAGGGCCACGTGGTGACGCGCTGGATCGGCGCGGACCTCACCAACCCGGAACCACACGTGATGCGCTTCGAGCCACCCGGGCCCGGTGCCCTGCTGCTCTGCTCGGACGGGCTGTGGAACTACCAGCCGGCCGCGGCCAAGCTGGCTGAGCTGGCGCTGCCCGCCGCGCTGACCGACCCGCTGGCCGCCGCCCGCACCCTGACCAGCTTCGCGCTCGACGCCGGCGGAATGGACAACGTGACCGTGGTCCTGGCGCCGTTTCCGGTCTCAGCCGACCCGATGCCGAGGAGACGTCAACGATGAGCGAGCCCGACTTCACGGTGGACATCTACCAAAACGAGTACATGCCCGAAGGGGGCCGGGACGTCAACGCGGTCGTCACGGTGGCCACGGCGGGCACGGCTTCTGCGGCGCCGGCCCCGGGAGCCGACAGCGCCGAGATCATCATCGTCGACTGCTCGGGCTCGATGAACGCCCCCCCAAGCAAGATCGCCGAAGCCCGGGCGGCCACCGCGGCGGCGGTGGACGTGATCCGCGACGGGGTGGCGTTCGCCGTGATCGCAGGCACGCATCAGGCCACGGCGATCTTCCCGCCGGATGGCAGCCTGGCCGTCGCCGACCAGCAGACCCGGGAGGCGGCGCGGCGGGCCGTGGCTAGCCTGCGGCCGGGCGGCGGCACCGCGATCGGGCAGTGGCTGTGGCTCGCGCACCGGATGTTCACCTCGCACCCGGCCCAGCTGCGGCACGCCATCCTGCTGACCGACGGTAAGGATGAGCACGAGAGCGCCGAGGACCTGGGCACGGCCATCAGCCTGTGCGAGGGGGTGTTCAGCTGCGACTGCCGTGGCGTCGGCACCGACTGGGAGGTGGCCGAGCTCCGCCGGATCTCCACCGCGCTGCTGGGCAGCGTCAACATCGTGCCCGACCCGGCCGGGCTCGCCGCCGACTTCTCGGACATGATGGCCGCGGCGATGGGCAAGCAGGTCGCCGACGTCTCGCTGCGCATCTGGACGCCGCAGCATGCGTCCATCCGGTTCGTCAAGCAGGTGGCGCCGGCGGTCGAGGACCTGACCGGCAGGCGCACCGACCCGGGCCCGCAGGTGGGCGACTACCCGACCGGCGCCTGGGGCACCGGCGAGAGCCGCGACTACCATCTCGGTGTGCAGGTCGCCGCCGCCGGCGCGGTCGGGCAGGAGATGCTGGCCGCCCGGGTGAGCCTGGTCGCCGCCTCACCCTCCGGGCAGGAGGTGCTGGGCCAGGGGCTGGTGAAGGCGATCTGGACCGATGAGGAGGCGCTGTCGACCCGGATCGACCAGCACGTTGCGCACTACACCGGCCAGGAGGAACTCGCCCAGGTCATTCAGGAAGGGCTGGAGGCCCGCAAGCAGGGTGACGAAGACGCCGCGACGGCCAAGCTCGGCCGGGCGGTCGCGCTGGCCCATCAGTCCGGCAACGAGGATACGGCCAAGCTGCTGGCCAAGGTGGTCAACGTGGTGGACGCGGCGACCGGGACAGTGTCGCTGAAGAAGAAGGTCGACGACGCCGACGAGATGGCACTCGACACCAGATCGGTCAAGACGGTGAGGACCAAGAAGCAGCGGGACACATGACGGGCAAGCACAGGAGCGGGCAAGCAGGTGATCAGCTGGGGGGACCAGCTGGCACAGAGGAGGCGGAGAAGGGGATGCCGACCTGTCCGGCCGGTCACACATCGGCGAGCAGTGACTTCTGCGACGTGTGCGGGATGAGGATCGGCGCCCCGGCCAGCGCCCAGCCGCAAGAGCCACAGGAGTCACAGCCACAAGCGCCGCAGGCGCCGGCCGAGCCCTGCCCGCACTGCGGGGCGGCCCGGTCGGGCCGGTTCTGCGAGTCCTGCGGGTTCGACTTCGACGCGGGCCCGCGGGAACGCACGATCGAGGGCGTCATCATCCCGCCGCCGGGGACCGGCCCGGCCGCGCCCGCCGAGCCGCCCCCGCCGCCCGCCGCGCCGATACCGGCGATGGCCGAGCCGGTACCGGCAACGGCCCAGCCGGTACCCGAGTCGGGCGCCGCGGCCCCGGCCGGCAGCAGCCCCGCGCCAGCGGCGGGCGGGCCGGTCGCATGGACCGCGGTGGTGTCCAGCGACCACGATTACTTCGATGACGTGGTCGCGGCCGGCGGCCCGGACTCGGCGGGGCTGAGGTTCCCTGACTACTGCCCGGAGCGTCGGTTCCGGCTGGCCGGGCCGGAGATGCGGATCGGCCGGCGCAGCGCGTCGCAGGGCCTGGAACCCGAGATCAATCTGACCGGCCCGCCCACCGACCCGGGGGTGTCGCGGATGCACGCGGCGCTGGTCGCCGAGCCGGACGGCAGCTGGACGGTCCTCGATCCGGGGTCGGAGAACGGCACCCTGGTCAACGGCACCGAGATAGCCGCCGGGGCGCGGGTGCCCCTGCACGACGGCGACCGCATCCACCTCGGGGCCTGGACGGTGATCACCATCCGGGCCAGCTGACGCCCGCCCGGGCGGTGGTCAGATCGCCCGCTCGCGGCCGGCCCAGTAGGGATCGCGCAGGCGGCGCTTGTACAGCTTCCCGTTGGGATCACGCGGCAGCTGCGTTACATAGTCGATCGTGCGCGGCAGCTTGAACCCCGCCACCCGCCCGGCCAGGAACGCCAGCAGCTCCCCGGTCAGCGCGGGGCCAGGCTGCGCGCCGGGCAGCGGCTCGACCACCGCCTTGACCTCCTCTCCCCAGTCGTCGTGCGGGATGCCGAACACGGCAACGTCCGCGACCGCCGGGTGGCAGGACAGCTCGGCCTCGATCTCGGACGGGTAGATGTTCACCCCGCCCGAGATGATCACGTCGCTGTCGCGGTCACACAGGAACAGGTAGCCGTCCTCGTCCAGGTAGCCGATGTCCCCCACGGTGAACAGGTCGCCGGCCCGCGCCGCCCGCGTCTTCTGCTCGTCGTTGTGATAGGCGAAGTTCGATGTGCCCATCCTCATGTAGACCAGGCCCTGCTGGCCGGGGGCCACCTCCTGCCCGGCCCGGTCGAGCACCCGCACCTGCGAGCCCTGCCAGGGCAGGCCGACCGACCCCGGCTTGCGCAGCCATTCCTCCGAGCCGATGAGCGTCCCGCCACCTTCGGTCGCCGCGTAGTACTCGACAATGACCGGCCCGAGCCAGGAGATCATCCGCCGCTTGATCTCCGGCGGGCAGGGCGCGGCGCTGTGGATCACCGCGCGCAGCGAGCCGGTGTCGTACCGGGCCCGCGCCTCACCGGGCAGGCCGAGCATCCGCCGGAACTGGGTCGGCACCGCGTGCGTGTGCGTCACCCGGTGCCGCTCGATCAGCCGCAGCGCCTCCTCCGGATCCCAGCCCCCCATCAGCACCACGGGGTGGCCGAGCTGGATCGAGATGGTGGCGAAATTGAGCACGGCGGTGTGGTAGAGCGGCGAGCCGCACAGGTGCACGTGGCCGTCGAACGGCGCCAGGCCGAACAGGTGAAAGAACCAGGCCGCCGTCGCCGCCGTGTCATCGGGGTCGGCGCCGGTGAGCGGGCGGCGCACCCCCTTGGGGCGGCCGGAGGTGCCGGAGGTGTACAGCATCGGCGCGCCGTGCGTGCGCGGGTCCGGGCGCCCGTCCGGCTCGTCGTCCCCGAGCCGGCCGAGCGGCTCGAAGCCGGGCATCGTGCCCACAGCGAACCGGTGCTTGATCCCGGCCAGACCGGCCGCTGGCACGGCGGTCCCGGCGAACCGCTCGTGGGCGACGAACCCGGTGGCCGCGCTGTCGCCGAGGATGTAGGCGACCTCCCCCGTTACCTGGTGCCAGTTGATCGGCACGACGTACAGGCCGGTCTCGATCGCCGCGAAGTACATGGCGAGCGCGGTGACGCCATTGGGCAGCAGCGTCGCGACCGTGTCCCCGGCACTCAGGCCCAGCGCCTGCAGGCCCCGGCCGTAGCGGTCCGCCTCCCGGGCCAGCTCCGCGTAGCTCACCACGCCACCGTCGGGCCCGATCACCGCCGGCCGGTCCGGCGAGTGCGCGGCGATGGCCCACAGCCCGATGGCGTTCACGGGCTAAATCTAGAACACGTTCTATAGGCGAACAAGCACGCGGCAGCCTTCGTTTCGCGCCTATTGCCCGCGTGCAAAGAAACATGTTTCACTGCTGAGCGTGGAGGAGCCGCTGCACGCGCCGCTGGAGATCGGGTTCGACTACACCCGGTCGCTGGGGCCGGTGCTCGGCGAGTTCATGACCGCCCTGGCGGCCCGCCGCATCCTCGGCTCACGCGGCGCCGACGGCCGGGTGCACGCCCCGCCGTTCGAGTACGACCCAGTGACCTTCGCCCCGCCGGCCGGGCTGGTGGAGGTCGGGCCGGGGGGGACGGTCGCCACCTGGACGTGGGTGGCCGAGCCGCTGGAGGGGCAGCCGCTGGCACACCCGTTCGCGTGGGCGCTGATCCGGCTGGACGGCGCCGACACCGCCATGCTCCATGCCGTGGACGCCGGGTCGCCCGCCGCCATGGCGACGGGCATGCGGGTGCGGGCGCGGTGGGCGGCCAGCCCCGCCGGGCACATCAGCGACATCGCCTGCTTCGAGCCATGCCGCGCTGATGAGCCAGCCGGGCTCCCGGGACAGCCAGCGGGCCAGGAACCGGTGACCATGGTGACCACGCCGGTGCGGCTGCACTACGAGCACACCGCCTCGCCCGGGGAGAGCGAGTTCCTGCGCGGGCTGGCCGCGGGCCGCCTGCTCGGGCAGCGCTGCCCGGCCTGTGGCAAGGTCTACGTCCCGCCGCGCGCCGCCTGCCCCACCGACGGGATCCCGACCGCCGAGGAGGTGGAACTGCCCGACACCGGCACCGTGACCACGTTCTGCGTGGTCAACGTGCCGTTCCGCGGCCAGCGGGTGCCCACGCCCTACGTCGCGGCATCGATCGTGCTCGACGGCGCCGACATCCCGTTCCAGCACCTGATCCTGGGCTGCGAGCCGGATGAGGTCCGGATGGGCATGCGGGTGGCCGCGGTCTGGAAGCCGCGCGACCAGTGGGGCACGACGGTGGAGAACATCGACCATTTCCGGCCTACCGGCGAGGCGGACGCACCGTATGAGTCGTATGCGCACCACCTCTGAGGGCTGGGCCGGGTGGCTGGCGGCACCGGGGCTGGCGGCGCCGTGACGGGCGTGGCCGTCGTCGGCTTCGCCCAGTCGCCGTGCGTCCGGCACGGCGAGGGCACCACCAGCGGGGTCGAGATGCTCGTGCCGATCTTCGGCGAGGTGCTGGCGGCCACCGGGCTGGCCAAGGACGACATCGGCTTCTGGTGCTCGGGCTCCTCGGACTACCTGGCGGGCCGGGCGTTCTCGTTCGTCCAGGCCGTGGACGCGATCGGGGCCTTCCCGCCGATCATGGAGTCGCACGTGGAGATGGACGGCGCCTGGGCGCTGTACGAGGCCTGGGTGAAGATCCTCACCGGCGAGGCCGATATCGCGCTGGCCTACGGCTTCGGCAAGTCGTCCGCCGGGCAGCTCCGGCGGGTGCTCGCCCTCCAGCTCGACCCCTACCTGGTCGCCCCGCTCTGGCCCGACTCCGTCGCCATCGCGGCGCTGCAGGCCAGGGCCGGCATCGAGGCCGGGCTCTGGAGCGAGAAGGACATGGCGCAGGTGGCCGCGCGCAGCCGCGCAGCCTCGCTGTCCAACCCGCAGGCGCAGCTGTCCGGCCAGGTCAGCGCCGAGGAGCTGCTCGACGCGCCGTACGTTGCCGACCCGCTCCGGGCCCACGACTGCGCGCCGGTCGGCGACGGCGCCGCGGCCGTGATCCTGGCCTCCGGCGAGCGCGCGCGTGAGCTGTGCGAGCGGCCCGCCTGGATCACGGGGTTCGAGCACCGCATCGACTCGCCGTCGCTGGGGGCGCGCGACCTGACCACCGCGCCGTCGGCCGCCGCCGCCGGGCAGGCGGCGGGCGCGGCCGGCGTCGACGCCGCCGAGCTGCACGCGCCGTTCACCCATCAGGAGATCGTGCTGCGGGCCGCCCTTCGCCTGGGCGAGGGCGTGCGCGTCAACCCGTCCGGCGGGGCACTGTGTGGCAACCCGATGTTCGCCGCGGGCCTGGCGCGGATCGGGATGGCGGCGCGCGAGATCTTCTCCGGCCGGGCCGGCCGGGCGCTCGGCCACGCCACCAGCGGCCCCGCCCTCCAGCAGAACCTCGTCTGCGTGATGGAGGCCCGGCCGTGACGCGGCAGCGGGCCGCCGTCCTCGGGGTCGGCCAGACTCAGCACCGCAGCCGGCGGACCGACGTGTCAATCGCGGGTCTGTGCCGGGAGGCGGTCGATCGCGCGCTCGGCGACGCCGGCCTCTCGCTGGCGGACATCGACGCGGTCGTGGCCGGGAAGGCGCCCGACCTGTTCGAGGGCGTGATGATGCCCGAGCTGTACCTGGCCGACGCGCTCGGCGCCACCGGCAAGCCGCTGCTGCGGGTGCACACGGCGGGCTCGGTCGGCGGGGCGACCGGGATCGTCGCGGCCAGCCTGGTCCAGGCGGGCCTGCACCGCCGGGTGCTGGCGGTGGCGTTCGAGAAGCAGTCCGAGTCCAATGCCATGTGGGCGCTGTCGATCGCGCCGCCGTTCAGCATGCCGCTGCTCGCGGGCGCCGGCGGGTACTTCGCCCCGCACATCCGCGCCTACATCCGCCGCAGCGGCGCGCCGGACCACGTCGGCGCGCTGGTCGCGGTCAAGGACCGGCGCAACGGCAGCCTCAACCCCTACGCGCACCTGCGCCAGCCGGACATCACGCTGGAGTCGGTGCGCTCCTCCCCCATGCTGTGGGACCCGGTCCGCTACGACGAGACCTGCCCGTCCTCGGACGGCGCGTGCGCCGTGGTCATCGGCGACCAGGTGGCGGCCGAGGCCACCGAGGCGGCCGGCCGCCCGGTGGCCTGGATCCGCGCGACCTCGATGCGCACCGAGCCGACCATGTTCGCGGGCAAGGACCACGTCAACCCGCGGGCCGGCGCCGACGCCGCCGCCGCGCTGTGGGCCCAGGCCGGGATCACCGATCCCTTCGGGGAGATCGACGTCGCCGAGATCTACGTGCCGTTCTCCTGGTTCGAGCCGATGTGGCTGGAGAACCTCGGCTTCGCCGAGCCGGGCCGGGGCTGGCAGCTCACCGAGGCGGGCGAGACGCAGATCGGCGGCGCGCTGCCGGTCAACCCGTCCGGCGGGGTGCTCTGCTCCAACCCGATCGGCGCCTCTGGCCTGCTGCGGTTCGCGGAGGCCGCGCTGCAGGTCATGGGCAAGGCCGGGGCGCACCAGGTGGCCGGGGCCCGGACCGCGCTCGGCCACGCCTACGGCGGCGGCTCGCAGTACTTCTCGATGTGGCTGGTCGCCGCCACCCCGTGATCAGCGGTAGCTGACCGGCAGCCGCTTGATGCCGTTGAGCCAGCCGGAGCGCAGCCGTTCCGCGTCCCCGGCCCGGCGGATGGACGGCATGCCGTCGGCGATCGCGTTGAACATCAGGTCGATCTCCAGCCGGGCCAGGTTCGCGCCCAGGCAGTAGTGCGTCCCGGTGCCGCCGAAGCCCAGTTGCGGGTTGGGGTCCCGCCGGATGTCGAACCGCTCGGGCGAGTCGAAGACCTCCTCGTCGAAGTTGGCCGACCGGTAGAACAGGCCCACCCGCTGGCCGGCCTGGATCTGCTGGCCGCCCAGGGTCGTGTCGGCGAGCGCGGTGCGCTGGAACACCGTCACCGGGGTCGACCACCGGACGATCTCATCGACCGCGGTCTTGGGCCGCTCGGCCCGGAACAGCTCCCACTGGTCCGGATGGTCCAGGAAGGCCAGCATCCCGTGCGAGATCGCGTTGCGGGTGGTCTCGTTGCCCGCCACGGACAGCAGGATCACGAAGAAGCCGAACTCGTCCGCCGACAGCTGGCCGCCGTCGACCTCGGCGTTGACCAGCTTGGTGACGATGTCGTCCCGGGGGCAGGCCCGCCGGTCCTCGGCCATGACCATGGCGTAGCCGACGAGCTCGGCGGCGGCGGCCTGGCTGTCGCCGCCGTACTCGGGGTCGTCGTAGCCGATCATCTCGTTCGACCAGGCGAAGATCTTGCCCCGGTCCTGCTGCGGTATCCCGAGCAGCTCGGCGATCGCCTGCAGCGGGAGCTCGGCCGCCACGTCGGTGACGAAGTCGCCGGTGCCCTCGGACAGCGCCGTCTGCACGATCCGCTCGGCGCGGGCCGTCAGCGCCTCCCGCAGGCGGCCGATCGCCCGGGGGGTGAAGCCGCGGGAGACGATCCCGCGCAGCTTGGTATGCACCGGCGGGTCGAGGTTGAGCAGGATGAGCCGCTGCATGTCGAGCGACTCCTGGGTCACGGTCTGCGCATGGCGGATGATCGCGGTCTTCTTCTCGCTGGAGTACAGCTCGCTGAGGCGGGAGACCTCCAGCACGTCCGCGTGCCTGGTGACCACCCAGTACCCCTCGTCGTCGAATCCGGAGGCGCCGCGCGGCTGGGCGTTCCACCAGACCGGCGCCGTGCGCCGCAGCTCCGCTAATTCATCCGCGGGCACCCGGTTCGCGTACAGGTCGGGATCGGTGAAGTCGAAGCCCGGGGGGATGCTCGGCTCGGCCATCGCTGCCTCTCGCTATAACGTGTTCTAGTTGATTGAACCACGCCGGCTGGCCCCCGGGAACGGCCGCTCGCCCCGGAAACAGAACGCGTTCTACTATGAGCTGGACGGCTGCCGGACGGAGGAGCGGTGGGAACTGCGGTCATCATCGAGGCAGTACGTACCCCGATCGGCAAGCGCGGCGGCGCGCTGGCCGGCCTGCACGCCGCCGAGATCCTCGGCAGCACGCAGACCGCGCTGCTGGAGCGGCCGGGCGTCGAGCCCGGCGGTGTTGACCAGGTGGCCGGCGGCTGCGTGACCCAGGCGGGCGAGCAGTCCAGCAACATCACCCGGACCGCGTGGCTGCACGCGGGGCTGCCCCACCAGGCCGGCTGCTTCACCCTCGACGCCCAGTGCGGCTCCGCGCAGCAGGCCGTGCACCTGGTGGCCGGCCTCGTCGCGGCCGGCGCCATCGAGACCGGCATCGCGTGCGGCGTGGAGGCGATGAGCCGGGTGCCGCTGGGCGCCAACGTCGGGCAGGACGTGGGCAAGCCCCGGCCCGGCTCCTGGGACATCGACCTGCCGAACCAGTACGTCGCCGCGGAGCGGATCGCCCGGCGGCGGGGGCTGTCGCGGGAGGACGTCAACGGCTTCGGCCTCCGCTCGCAGACGGCGGCCCAGCACGCCTGGTCGCAGGGGCGGTTCGACCGCGAGGTCGTGCCCATCAAGGCGCCGGTCCTCGGCGCCGATCACCAGCCGACCGGAGAAACCCGCACCGTCGACCGCGACGAGGGCCTGCGGGAGACCAGCCTGGCGGCGCTGGCCCGGCTCCGGCCGGTGCTGCCGGACGGCCTGCACACCGCGGGCACGTCCTCGCAGATCTCCGACGGCGCGGCCGCGGTCCTGTTGCTTGAGGCTGGCCGGGCCCGGGCACTCGGGCTGCGGCCGCGCGCCCGGATCGTCGCCCAGTGCCTGGTCGGGGCGGAGCCCTACTATCACCTGGACGGGCCGATCGCCGCCACCCAGCGGGTGCTAGACAGCAGCGGCATGGCCATCGGCGACATCGACCTGTTCGAGGTCAACGAGGCGTTCGCGTCGGTGGTGCTGTCCTGGCTGAGCGTGCACCGGCCCGACCCGGACAAGGTCAACGTCAACGGCGGCGCGATCGCCCTCGGCCACCCGGTCGGCAGCACCGGCGCCCGGCTGGTCACCACCGCCCTGCACGAGCTGGAGCGCCGGGACGCCAGCACGGCGCTGATCACCATGTGCGCCGGCGGCGCGATGTCCACCGCCACCATCATCGAGCGGCTCTGAGCTCGTTACTACCCTAGTCATACCTAGAGTAGTATCAATGGTATGAAGGTCAGTGTGAGCCTGCCGGACGACGACGTGGAGTTCCTCGACTCCTACGCCCAGGCTCAGGGCATAGAGTCCCGGTCCGCGGTCGTGCACAGGGCCGTCGGGCTCCTGCGGGCCAGCCAGCTTGAACACGCGTACGAGGAGGCCTGGGCGGCCTGGAACGCCGCCGGCGGCGCCGGGGCGTGGGAGGCCGCCGCCGGCGACGGCCTCGGCAACTGAGGTGCGCCGAGGCGAGATCGTCCAGGTCAGCCTCGATCCCGCCCTGGGATCCGAGGCGAGCAAGACCCGCCCCGCCGTCGTCGTCAGCAACGACGCCGCCAACGCCGCGGCAACCCGCCTCGGCCGCGGTGTGATCACCGTTGTTCCGGTGACCTCCAGCACCGGCCGCGTCTACCCGTTCCAGGTGCCGCTGCCCGCCCGCCAGACCGGGCTGCCCCGAGACTCCAAGGCGCAGGCCGAGCAGGTCCGTTCCATTGCCGTCGAGCGGGTGGGCAAGCGGGTAGGCCAGCTGCCGGCCGCGCTCGTCGCCGAACTCGACCAGGCGCTCCGCGTCCACCTGAGCCTGTAGGGCCAGGGATCCACCGGCTAGGCTCGCGGGGTGCGCTCAGTCGAGGGCCTGCCTGGCGCGGCGACCGTCACCCGGGCGGGATCGGTTGAGCTGGAGCTGGCCGAGGGCCTGGCCGACGCCGGGTCCGCCGCCAGATGCACGCCGCGGACCCGGTTCCAGATCGCCTCGGTGAGCAAGCAGTTCGCCGCGGCCGCGGTCATGCTGCTCGCCGAGTCCGGGGCGGTGGAACTGCACGAGCCGGTGGCACGATGGCTGCCGGGCTGCCCCCCGCAGTGGCGGCAGGTCACGCTCCACCACCTGCTGACCCACACCGCCGGGGTGCGCCACTGGGGCGAGGCGCCCGGCTTCCAGCCCTCCCAGCCGATGAACCCCGGCGAGCGCCTGGCCCTCATCCAGCAGGCGCCGCTGCTGACCGAGCCGGGCACCCGATGGCTCTACAGCAGCCCCGGCTACCTGCTCGTTGGGCTGATCGTGGAGCGGGCCAGCGGGCGGCCGCACCCGGACTTCCTCACCCAGCGGATCCTGTCCCCGCTCGGGCTGGCCTCGACCACCGTCGGCGCCACGCCGCCCGGCGCCGTGATGGCTCGTGGCCACCGGAACGGCCAGCCGGTGCCGTCCTGGGACCTGTCCGCCATGGCGGGCACCGGCGACATCTGCTCCACCGCGGGCGACCTGGCCCGCTACACCACCGCCCTCCACTCGGGGGAACTGCTCACCGCGGACTCCCTGCGGCTCATGTGCACGCCCCACGCGCCGACCGGCGGCGGCCAGTCCGGTGGCGGCGGCTGGCTGGCCAGCGACGGTTACGGATACGGCCACTACATCGGCACGATCGGCGGGCAGGCCGCCTATTTCCATCCCGGTGACAACCCCGGCTACCTGTCGTTCGCGGGCTGGATTCCCGGCGACGCGGTGAGCGCCGTCATCCTCGCCAACGACGAGGCGGCGGACCTGGAAGACCTGCTCAAACAGCTGCTCGCCGCCGCGGGGGAAACCTGAGCCCCGGCGGCGCGGCTGCCGTCACGGGTGCTGGCTGCTGACCGACACCACCTCGCCGGTCAGATACGACGCGTAGTCGCTGGCCAGGAAGACGATCACGTTGGCGACCTCCCCCGGCTGGGCGGCGCGCCCGAACGCCTCCCGGACCGTCAGCTCGGCGAGCAGCTCCTCGCTGGTCACCTTGGCCAGGAACGGATGGATGGCCAGGCTCGGCGCCACCGCGTTGACCCGGATGCCGTGCTGGGCCACGTCCAGCGCCGCGCACCGGGTCAGGGCCATGACGCCCGCCTTCGCCGCCGCGTAGTGCGCCTGCCCCGGCTGGGCGCGCCAGCCCAGCACCGACGCGTTGTTGACCACGGCACCGCCGTGGCCCTGCGCCACCATCTGGCGCAGCACGGCCCTGGTGCAGCGGAACGTCCCGGTCAGCGTGACGTCCAGCACCGCCAGCCACTGCTCGTCGGTCATGTCCAGCACCGAGCTGGTGCCGCCAAGACCGGCGTTGTTGACGAGCACGTCGATCCGCCCGAACCGCGACACCGCGGCCTCGACGAGCGCCCCGACCTGCGTCTCCTCGGTCACGTCGCAGGCCTGTGACCACACCCGGTCCCCGTGCGCCCGCGCCAGCTCGTCGCGGGCCGCGGCGAGCCGCCGCTCGTGGCGGTCGCTGATCACCACCTGTGCGCCCTCGGCCAGGCAGCGCCCGGCCACGGCCGAGCCGATGCCGGTGCCGGCCGCGGCGGTGACCACCACGACCTTGCCGGCCAGCAGGTCCCGCCCCGGGGGCATCACGGGCGGGCCTGCCGGGGCAGGTCCAGCGCCCGTCCGGCGATGATGTTGTGCTGGATCTCGTCGGACCCGCCGTAGATGGTGTCGGCCCGGCTGAACAGGAACAGCCGCTGCCAGTCGTCGAGGTCGTACGGCGCCCCGCGGGCCACCATCGACGGCGCGCCCAGCACCTCCATCGCCAGCTCACCGAGCTCCTGGTGCCACCGGGACCACAGCACCTTCAGCACCGACGGCCCCGTGCTGGCTGCCCCCGTGCCGGCCGCCCCGTGCCGGCCGCCGCTGCGCCCGCCGCCAGCGTGTCGAGCGCGTGCGCCCGCATGGCCACCAGCCCGATCCACGCCCGGGCCAGCCTGTCGCGGAGCACCGGGTCGGCGGCCGCGCCGGTCCGCCGGGCCTCCTCCACCAGCCGGCCGAGCTCACGCTCGAACCCGATCTGCTGGCCGAGGGTGGCCACCCCCCGCTCGAAGGACAGCGTGGCCATGGCGACCCGCCAGCCGTCGCCGGGCGCGCCGACCACCAGGTCGCGCCGGGTCCGGGCGCCGTCGAAGAACACCTCGTTGAACTCGGACGTGCCGGTGAGCTGCCGGATCGGCCGGACGGTGATCCCGCTCTGGCGCATGGGAACGAGCAGATAGGACAGGCCCTCGCTGCGCCGCGACCCGGCCTGGGTGCGGGCCAGCAGGAAGCACCAGTCGGCCACGTGGGCGAGCGAGGTCCATATCTTCTGCCCGGTGATGACCCACTCGTCGCCGTCGAGCGCCGCGCTGGTGGCCACGGCGGCCAGGTCCGACCCGGCGCCCGGCTCGGAGTAGCCCTGGCACCAGAGCTCATCGACCGCCTTGATCGCGGGCAGGAACCGGCGCTGCTGTTCCGGCGTGCCGAACGCGATCAGCGTCGGCCCGAGCAGCTCCTCGCCCAGGTAGCCGACCCGGGTGGGCGCACCGCTGCGGGCGTACTCCTCGTGGAAGATGACCTGCTGCGCCAGCGTGGCCCCGTGGCCGCCGTGCTCGGCCGGCCAGCCCAGGCAGGTCCAGCCGGCCGCCGCCAGGTGCCGGTTCCAGGCCAGCCGCTCTTCGTGCGCCTCGTGCTCGCGGCCGGGGCCGCCCGCCCCCCGCAGCGCGGCGAACCGGCCGGTGAGGCTGTCCGCCAGCCACCGCCGCAGCCGGCCGCGGAACTGCTCGTCCTCCGGGCTCAGCTGTACCCGCCCTCCCTGCGAAAGGATCCGCGGGCCCGCGGGGGGGAGGCGGGCCCGCGGAAGCACCTTGTCTGGCCAGCGACTGTCCCGCGCGCGTAGGCTCAGCCTACCAAGCATTTGCTTGCTAAGGGAGCCCCGGTGGAGCTGACCACCATCCCGGCCGCGGTGGCACGGGCGGCCCAGGAGTTCGGCGACGCGCCCGCCCTGGCCGAGCCGGGCGGCCCGCGGCTCAGCTACCGCGAACTGCACCAGCAGGTAACCACGGTCGCCCGCGCGCTGATCGCCGAGGGCGTGGCCCCCGGCGACCGGGTGGCCATCTGGTCCCCCAACACCCATCACTGGGTGCTCGGCGCGCTCGGCGCGCTCCACGCCGGCGCGACGCTGGTCCCGGTCAGCACCAGGTTCACCGGCCATGAGGCGCTCGACGTGATCAGCCGCAGCGGCGCCCGCGCCCTGATCGTGGCCGGCCCGTTCCTCGGCACCGACCGTCTCGCCGCCCTCAGCGCCGCAGACGATGCCAAACGAGGCGCCGCCGGCCCTCGCCTCGAACGGCTCAGCCTGATCGTGCAGGTGCCAGTCGAGGCCGACCCGGCCAGCGCGGGGGGCGATCCGGCCGGCCTGGCCATCGGCTGGGACGAGTTGCTGAGCCGGGCGGCCGCGGTCCCGGCGGGCACAGCCGCCGAGCGCGCCGCCGCGGTAAGCCCCGGGGACGTCAGCGACATCCTGTTCACCTCGGGCACGACCGGGCGGAGCAAGGGGGCGATGACCGCCCACCGGCAGTCGCTGGCCGTCGCCCGGGCCTGGGCCGAGTGCGGGCACCTGTCCGCCGCCGACCGCTATCTCGTGGTCAACCCGTTCTTCCACAGCTTCGGCTACAAGGCTGGCATCCTGGCCTGCCTGGTCAGCGGCGCCGCCCTGGTGCCGCAGCTGGTGTACGACGCGGGGCGGGCCATGGCGCTGGTCGAGACCGAGCGGATCACCGTGTTCCCCGGCCCGCCCACGATCTACCAGACATCCTCGATCACCCGGACCGGGCAGCCCACGACCTGTCCAGCCTGCGGCTCGCGGTCACCGGCGCGGCGACCGTCCCGGTCGCCCTGGTCGAGCGGATGCGGCGAGAGCTGAGCTTCGAGTCGGTGCTCACCGCCTACGGGCTGACCGAGGCCGTGGTGGCCACCATGTGCCGTCCGGGCGACGACCCGCGGACCGTGGCGCACACCTCGGGCCGGGCCACGGCGGGCTTCGAGGTTCGGATCGCGGGCCACCGGCAGCCGGCGAGATCCTGCTCCGCGGGCCGAACCTGATGCTCGGCTACACTGGACGACGAGGAGGCGACCCGCGCCGCGATCGACGCCGGCGGCTGGCTGCACACCGGCGACGTCGGCCGCCTGGACCCGGACGGGTACCTGACCATCACCGACCGGCTCAAGGACATGTACATCTGCGGCGGCTTCAACGTCTACCCGGCCGAGGTGGAGCAGGTGCTGGCCCGGCTGGACGGCGTCGCCGAGTCGGCCGTCATCGGGGTGCCCGACGCCCGGCTCGGCGAGGTGGGCAGGGCGTACGTGGTGACCCGCGCCGGCCATGCCCTGGACGCCGGGACGGTGCTGGCGTTCTGCCGGGAACGGCTGGCCAACTACAAGGTGCCCCGGCAGGTCGTGTTCCGCGACGGCCTGCCCCGCAACCCGGCGGGCAAGGCGCTCAAGCGGCTGCTGCGGGAGGAGGCAGCGTGACCGAGCACGATGACGGAACCCGGTCAGCTATGAGGAGCGCGGCGCCGTCGCCGTGGTGACGCTCAACCGGCCGCGCTACCGCAACGCCCAGAACTCCGCGATGACCTACGCCCTGGACGCGGCCTTCGCCCGGGCCGTGAACGCGCCGGCAGGTGGCGGTCATCGTGCTGGCCGGCGCGGGCGAGCACTTCTGCG
This sequence comes from uncultured Actinomycetes bacterium, assembly GCA_963835425.1. Taxonomy (GTDB): domain Bacteria; phylum Actinomycetota; class Actinomycetes; order Streptosporangiales; family Streptosporangiaceae; genus UBA9676. Next base: position 529,557 of record CAWIGE010000001.1, read on the forward strand.
CGGGCCACGACATCGGCTCGCCCGGCCGGGACGCCGGACGTCTCGTTCGACCGGCAGGCGGTGCTGTGGTGGGACCACGTGGGCAGGCCGGGCGCCGACGCCCGCTACGCCCGCGAGATGGAGGTCTACCTGGGGATGTGCCGGCGCTGGCGGGAGATCCCCAAGCCCGTCATCGCGATGGTCCAGGGCGCCTGCATCGCCGGCGGCCTCATGCTCGCCTGGGTGTGCGACCTGATCGTCGCCGCCGACGACGCGTTCTTCGCCGACCCGGTGGTGCGGATGGGGATCCCGGGCGTGGAGTACTTCGCCCACCCGTGGGTGCTCGGGCCGCGGTTCGCCAAGGAGGTGCTGTTCACCGGGGAGCGGTTCGGCGCCCTGCGCGCCTACCAGCTCGGCATGGTGAACCGGGTGGTGCCGCGCGCGGAACTGGCCGAGGCGACCTTCGCGCTGGCGGACGTGATCGCCACGATGCCGCCGTTCGGCCTGGCTCTCGCGAAGCGCGCCGTGAACCAGTGCGAGGACCTGATGGGGATGCGGCCGGGCATGGACGCGGTCTTCGGCCTGCATCACCTCGCGCACGCGCACAACGCCGAGGTGTCCGGCGACGCGCTGGCCGGCCTGGACGCCCGGGCCATGAAGGACAGCGGGTGAGCACCGACGCCGGCGGGTTCCGGGCCGAGGTGCGCGACTGGCTGCGCGCGCACGTGCCCGCCGGGCCGCTGCCGTCGGTGGACACCGCCGAGGGGTTCGCCCGGCACCGCGCGTGGGAGCGCGAGCTGGCGGCGGTCCGGGCCAGCGCCACCCGGACCGAGGGGGGCTGGCTGCTGTCGGGGACCAAGACCTGGAGCTCGCGCGCGGCGTTCGCCGACAAGGCGTTCGGGCTGTTCCGCCCGTCCGGTCCCGGCAGGCACCGACGGCCTGACCTACCTGCTGTTCGGCCTGCGCGCCGACGGCGTCACCGTGCGGCCCATCCGCCAGCTGCGGCGGCGAGACCGGGTTCGCGGAGATCTTCCTGGACGGCGTGTTCGTTCCCGACGAAGACGTGGTCGGCGCGCCCGGCGACGGCTGGCGGATCGCGATGAGCACCGCCGGAGATGAGCGGGGGCTGTCGCTGCGCAGCCCGGGGCGGTTCAGCGCGGCGGCCGCCCGGCTGGTGGAACTCTGGCGGCGGGCAGGCGGGCCGGAGGCCGACTGCGCTGCGCGACCGGGTGGCTGACGCGTGGATCGGGGCCCAGGCCTACCGGCTGCACACCTTCGCCACGGCCGCCCGGCTCGCCGCGGGCGGCACGCTGGGCGCCGAGGCCAGCCTGGGCAAGGTGTTCTGGTCCGAGCTCGACGTCACGCTGCACGAAACCGCGCTGGACCTGCTCGGGCCGCGGGCCGAGCTGCGGGACGGCGGACCGGAGGGGCGCTGGCTGGACGGCTACCTGTTCTCGCTGGCCGGCCCGATCTACGCGGGCACGAACGAGATCCAGCGGACGGTGATCGCCGAGCGGCTGCTGGGACTGCCCCGATGACGTTCAGCCCGCTCGGCCGAGCAGCAGCAGTTCGCCGCGTCCCTGCACGATCTGCTCGCCGCGGCCGACGTGCCCGGCGCCGCGCGGCGGTGGGCCGGCGGGCGACCCGCTGCCCCGGCCTGGCGCTGTGGCGCAAGCTCGCCGGGGCTTGGCGTCACCGCGCTGGCGGTGCCGCCGCGCTGCGGCGGGCTCGGCGCCAGCTGCGCTGGACGTCGTGGTGGCCTGCGAGGAACTGGGCACCACGCGGTGCCGGGGCCGGTGGCCGAGTCGGCCGCCGCGGTCCCCGGGCTGCTCGCCGCGCTGGCCGACGGCGCGCCTGAGCGCCAGGTGGCTGCCCGGCCTGGCCGCCGGGGACCTGATCGCCACCCTCGCCCTGCCGCCGTGGCTGCCCTCCGCGGCGGACGCCGACGCGGCCGGGCTGGTCCTGCTCGCCGGGCCCGGCGCCGTGCGGCTGGCCACGGCGGGCACCCGGCACCGGTCGGTGGACCCGGCCCGGTCGCTGTGCGCAGGCCCGCGGCGCCGAGGTGCTGGCCCAGGGCCCGGCGGTGGCCGGCGCGGTGGCCCGGGCGCGCGAGGCGGGAACGCTGGCCTGCGCGGCGCAACTGCTCGGCGCGGGCCGCGCCCTGCTGGAGGCCAGCGTCAGCCACGCCGGGCAGCGGAGCCAGTTCGGCCGGCCGATCGGGTCGTTCCAGGCGGTCAAGCACCGCCTGGCCGACGTGGCGATCGGGCTGGAGTTCGCCCGCCCGCTGCTCGACGCGGCGCGCCGCCCTCGACGGCTGGCGACGCCCCGGCCAGGGATGTGTCGGCCGCCAAGGTCGCCTGCACCGGCGCGGCCCAGCCAGGCGGCCCGGGCCGCCCTGCAGGTGCACGGGGCGATCGGCTACACCCAGGAGCACGACCTGCACCTGTGGCTGACCAAGGTCCGCGCGCTGGCCGGCGCCTGGGGCAGCCAGGCCGAGCACCGCGCCCGGGTGATGGCCGGCGATCGCCGATGGGAGCCCGGCATGGAGCTGACCGCCGAGCGGCGCGACCTGCGCGATGCGGTCCGCGGGCTGCTGGCGCGGCAGCCACGCGCGGGGACGCCGGAGAGCGGCACAGCTCGGCTGTGGCAGCGGCTGTGCGGCGAGATCGGCGTCGCGGGGCTCGCCATACCGCAGCGCTACGGCGGCGCCGGCGCCGGGCCGGTCGAGACCCACATCGTGATGGAGGAACTGGGGCGCGGCCTGACCTGCTCGCCGCTGCTCGGCTCGGCGGTCCTGGCCGCCCAGGCGCTGCTGGCCTCCGGCGACGACCGGGGCGTGCCAGCGCCTGCTGCCCGCGATCGCCGACGGCTCCGCGGTCGCGGCCCTGGCCTGGACAACGCCGGCCGGCCACTGGGATCCCGGCGACGCCGCGTGCGCCGCCCGCCATGCCGCCGCCGGACGACTGGGTGCTGACCGGCGAGGCGCATCACGTGCTCGACGGCGACACCGGCCGGCGTGCTGCTGGCCGCCGCGCGCACGCCGGACGGGATCGGCCCTGTTCGAGGTGGACCCGGGCGACCGGCGGCGTCACCCGGGCGCGCCGTGACCACCATGGACACCACCCGCCGGCTGGCAATCGTCCGGCTGGACCGGGCGCCCGGCCGGCCCATCGGCGCCGAGCCCCGGCGGTGCCAGCCCCGCCCTGGCCCGGGCCCGGGATCTGGCCTGCATCGCGCTCAGCGCCGAGCAGGTGGGCGCGGCGCGAGCGGGCGCTGGAGCTGACCGTCGCCTACACCAAGGTCCGGGTCCAGTTCGGCCGCGCCATCGGCAGCTTCCAGGCGCTCCAGCACCGGATGGCCGACCTGCACGTGCTGGTGGAGTCGGCGCGGTCGCTGTCCTACGCGGCCGCCGAAGCCGCCGCCGAGGGACGCGGCGCGGACCTCGGGCTGCACGCGGCCGCGGCCAAGGTCTACTGCTCGGAGGCGCTGGCCCGGGCGGCGGGCGAGATGATCCAGTTGCACGGCGCCATCGGCATCACCTGGGAGCACGACGCCCATCGCTACCTCAAGCGGGCGCACGGCGCCGGGCAGCTTTTCGGCCGGCCCTGCCGAGCACGTCAGCCCGGATCGCCGCGGCCGTCATCGACGGCTGACTCCGGGGCTGAACTTCTCGGCGCCGCGCCACGTGTTGTTGGCATTCGGTGGTAATCCGGGCGGGCGGTGGCGGTCAAGGTCATCCACCGCCAGCTGGCCGCCGACCCGGAGTTCCGCACCCGGTTCCGCCGCGAGGTGGCCGCGGCCCGGTCGGTGAGCGGCGCCTACACCGCGCCGGTGACGGCGGCCGGGCCCTTCCCCGCGGTGCCGGTGTGGAAGCTGGCGGCCGGCCTGGTCGAGGCGCTGCAGGCGGTTCACTCCTGCGGCCTGGTGCACCGGGACCTGAAGCCGGCGAACGTGCTGCTGGCCCTGGACGGGCCGCGGGTGATCGACTTCGGGATCTCCCCGTCGCTGGAGAAGACCGCGATGACCTCGACCGGGATGATCGTCGGGACGCCGTCGTTCATGTCGCCGGAGCAGGCGGAGGGCGCGCGGGTCGGGCCGGCCAGCGACGTGTTCTCGTTGGGATGCGTGATCGTTTTCGCCGCGACGGGGCGGGGGCCGTTCGGCGGCGGCCCGCAGGCACCATGCTGTACCGGGTGATGCACGCCGCGCCCGCGCTGGACGAGGTGCCCGGAGGGCTGCGGAGCTCGCGGCGGCATGCCTGGCCAAGGCGCCCGCTGACCGGCCGGGGCTGGCGGCGCTGGTGGAGGCGACGGCGGCGGGCCGGGCACCGGACGAGGGCGACGCGCTGGCCTCGTTCTGGCCGGTGCCGGTGACCGGGCTCATCCGCTCCCACCAGGCCCGCCTCACCGCCGAGATGCGGGAGAGCGAGCAGGCCGACGCGGGATGAGCGAGCCGGGCCGGGAACGACGGCGCCGCACACCTCGCAGGCGAGGGGCCACCGAGCTGGCGCCGCAACCGCCATCGGGGGCATGCCCGCCCGGGCCCGGCCCGCGGCCGACGCGGCTGGCCCGGCGCGCAGGCGCGACCGGCGGCCAGGCGTGGAGCGGAGCTCTCAGTGCATCCCACCACCGGCGCCCTGGTCGGGCTGGACAGTGGTGCCACGGCGCCGGGCTGGCCGCCGCGCCGCATGGGCGCATCACCACCGGGCGCGAAAGCGCACCCCGAATCCCCGCCGGCGGCCCTCCTGGCCGGGCCCGGGCCGCGGCGTCCCGGCCGAGCGCGTCGGGCACGCGGATAGCCGCGGCGCGCCGGCAGCAGCGCTGTGGAGCGTCCGCCACCAGCAGCACGGTGGCCGGGATCGGCGGCTGCGCCCTTCCACATCTCGCGGGCAGCGCCAAACAGCAGAAGAAAGCGCAGCCCGCCACCGCCGGCAAGCTGCTCCTCAGCTTCACCGCGGACGGCCCGGAGGAATCGCAGATCGCAGATGCGCCCAGAGCCAGGATGCGCTCGCGCCGGCAGCGAGCAGGTACTGGGCAGAACTCGAAGGGGCCGGCCCACCTGGCCGGTGCTCGCCATGACCATGCCCCGTCGGGTCAGCCGGGTGCCCGGCCGGCCTGCATCAGCAGCACCGCGGACGCGGCGAACAGCGCCAGGCCGGCCAGGCCGAACCGGAGCGCCCACGACCTGGTGCGCTTCCCGCCGCGGGCCAGCGACGCCTGCATCGGGTCAGCGGAGATCGCCCAGACGTCCTGGTAGCGCCCGCCATGATGGGCTCACCGCCCAGCTCGCCCGGCACGGCGAAGACGTAGAACGGCTTCCCGGGCCGCAGGACGTCCTCCTGCACCCGGTAGCCCGCGGTCCGGTTGCTGGGGTGGGCGAAACGATCGAGCAATTCCGCGGGGAACATGCCATCGGCGAGCAGGATGCCCAGCTTCCCGCTCCGGTAGGGCCATGGGTCGGCGCCCTCGTCACGGACGTCGTCGACGAGCTCTTTCTCCGCGGGATGGCCGAGGGCGTTGAGGGTGTGCTCGAGCAGCGCCGGGCAGGCCAGGACGCTGCCGGTGGAGTCCCGGACCGCGAACGGGCCGGAGTCCCAGGCCCAGATCTCGTCCTCCACCAGCACGTCGACCTCCGTCCACTCGTCGCCCACGTAGCGGATCTGCTTGACCAGGTACCGCCGCAGGACCCGCATGCGGTACCAGACGCACTCGGTGCCCGACAGGCGCCCGCGCAGCAGCCCGCGCGATCCCGGCGCGCTGGCGCCATGCACATGGACCGGCCCCGGGCCCGGCCCGGACCTCCGCACAGCCGATCTGCGGCCAGGACGCGGCCACCCGGCTGCGGCGCGACAGGCCGGAGCCGACGACAGGCAAGATCACTGCCGCGATGACGGCGAACAAGGCGGGAATCCACAGCAGGTAGGCCAGCAGCCGCAAGATCAGCACGGCCACCCCGCCACGCGATGGTGTGATGTCCCCGCACCCGATGTCCCCACACCGATGCAAACGTGCCCGCGCCCACGGCGGTTCGACCGGGCCGCCCGGTAGCGTGATGCGCATGGCCGGTGAAGGCGTTGTCGTCTGGTACAACCCACGGTGCTCCAAGTGCCGGGGCGCGGAAGAGCTGCTGGCCGCGTACGGCGTCCCGGCGCAGCGGGTGTTCTACCTCGACGACCCGCGCTAGATGTACCTGAGCCCGGCGGATGAGGAACGGCTGCGGGTGTTCGCGGCGGCGGAGCTGGCGCGCCGCACGCTCGCCCGCGGGCTTCGGCTGAACGCGCCGGAGGCGGTCGCGCTGGCGTGCGACGAGATGCACCTGGCGGCGCGGGCGGGCGGCTCGTTCGGCGACGTGCTTGCCGCCGGGAGGCGCGCCGTCGCGCCCGCCGACCTGCTGCCGGGCGTCGCGGACCTGGTGGACGAGATCCGGCTGGAGGTGCTGCTGGAGGACGGCAGCCGGCTGGTGGTGCTGCGCCAGCCCTGGGGCACGGGCCCGGACGCGCCGGGCGCGATCCGGTACTCCGAGGAGCCGGTCGCCCTCGGCGAGGGCCGGGAACGGCGGCGGCTGACGGTACGCAACGGATCGGGGCGGCCGGTCCGGGTGTCGTCCCACTACCCGTTCTGGCGGGTGAACCCCCGGCTGGAGTTCGACCGCGAGGCGGCCCGGGGACTGCGGCTGGACATCCCGGCGGGCTCCTCGGTGCGCTGGGGCCCCGGCGAGGTCAAGGAGATCGGGCTCGTGCGCTACGGAGATGACGATGAACACTCCTCGTGAGGACGGGTTCGCCATGCCGGCCGAATGGGCTCCCCACCAGGCATGCCTGATGGAGTGGCCGACCCAGACCCGCGCGCAGCTCTGGGGAGAGCTGCTGGACGAGGCCAAGCGCGACTATGCAACGGTGGCGCGGGCGATCGCCGCCTTCGAGCCCGTGATCATGGTTGCCGACCCGGCCCAGGCCGGCGAGGCCCACGACCACTGCGGGAGCGGCATCGAGATCCTGCCGGTCCCCATCGACGACTCCTGGATGCGGGACAACGGCCCGATCTTCGTCGCCGACCCACAGGGCAACCTCGCGCTCGTGCACTTCCGGTTCAACGCCTGGGGCGAGCGCTACCTGCCCTACGACCGCGACGCGCTGGTCCCGGCGGCGATCGCCGCGCACCTTGGCGTCCGCCGGTACGCCGCCCCGTTCGTCCTGGAGGGCGGCTCGATCTTCGTGGACGGTGAGGGCACGCTGCTCACCACCGAGCAGTGCCTGCTGAACCCCAACCGCAACCCGGCGCTGTCCCGCGCCGACATCGAGCGGGGGCTGCGTGACTACCTCGGTGCCGAGGTGGTGGTATGGCTCGGGCAGGGGCATTCCGCCGACCGGGACACCGACGGCCACATCGACGGGATCGCGCAGTACGTCCGGCCCGGCGTGGTGATGATCCACGCGCCGGGCGAGCAGGCCGACCCCGACCACGACCGCGGCCGGGACAACGTCCGCCGGGCGGCGGAGGCGGCCGACGCCCGCGGCCGGCGCCTCGAGGTGATCGAGTTCGATTGCCCGTCACCGGGCGGGATCTCGTACCTGAACTTCTACCTGGCGAACGGCGGCGTGGTGATCCCCGTCGCCGGCTCGCCGGAGGACGACGCCGCCCTGGCCCAGATCGCGGCGGTGTTCGGCGACCGGGAGATCGTCCCGGTACCCGGCAGCACGCTGAACGAGGGCGGCGGCGGGCCGCACTGCATCACCCAGCAGGTCCCGGTGGGCACCCTGGTGAGCCCGTGATGAGGCGCGAGGACTACGCGCGGCGTTTCGGCCCCACTACCGGCGACCTCATCCGGCTGGCGGACACCGACCTGTGGGTCCGGGTCGGCGACGACGACGTCGGCTACGGCGACGAGCCGGTGTGGGGTTACGCGAAGAACTTCCGTTCCCGCCAGGCGCAGTTCGACCGGGCGGCGCCGGACAGCGAACTGGACATGGTGATCGCCGGGGTGGTGGTGATCGACCCCTACCTCGGGGTGCGGAAGACCAACATCGGGATCAAGGACGGGCGGATCGCCGGGGTCGGCCGGGCCGGGAACCCCGACATCACCGCGGGCGTGGAGCTGACGATCGGGCCCAATACCTGGCCGGTCAACGGCTACGGGCTGATCGCCACCGCCGGCGGGATCGACAGCCACGTGCACCTGATCACGCCCCGGCTGGTCCCGGTCGCCCTGTCGGCCGGCGTCACCACGCTGATCACCGCCGGGTTCGAGGAGCCGCCGTACGTCATGGACAAGACCCTGCGGGCGTTCGAGTTCCTGCCGGTCAACCTCGGCCTGCAGGCCAGCGCCCGCACCGACGTCCCGGGCCAGGTCGAGCGCGTGCTGGAGGCCGGCGCCTGCGGGCTGAAGATCCACGAGGACTGGGGCGCGTACCCGGAGATCATCGACGCGACGCTGCGGCTCGCCGACGCCCACGACGTGGCGGTGTGCCTGCACACGGACGGCCTGAACGAGTCGTGCGAGCTGGCGGACACCGTCGAGGCGATCAACGGCCGGGCGGTCCACGCCTACCACGTGGAAGGGGCCGGCGGCGGCCACATCCCCGACCTGATCGGGATCACCCGCGAGCCGAACGTGGTGTGCTCCTCGACCACCCCCACCATCCCGTACGGGCCGGCGACGGCAACGGAGCACCTGGAGATGATCCTGCTGGTGCACGGCGGGTCCGCGGATGTCCCGGAGGACGTCAACGCCGCCCGGGAGCGCATCCACCCGGCCACCATGGCCGCCGAGGGCCCGCTGCACGAGCTCGGCGCCATCAGCATCATCAACAGCGACTCCCAGGGCATGGGGCGGATCGGCGAGACGATCCGCCGGACCTGGCAGCTGGCCCACGCGATGAAGCACTGGCGGGCGACCGAGGCCGGGCAGGACTGGCCGGAGACGGCGCTGCGGCCGGAGCGGCCGGGTGACGACAACGAGCGCGTGCTCCAGTACCTGGCCAAGTACACGGCCGAGCCGGCGCGGGTGCACGGCATCGAGCGGGAGGTCGGATCGCTCCGTCCCGGCCGGATCGCCGACATCGTGCTGTGGCGCCCGGCGTATTTCGGCGTCCGTCCCGAGCTGGTGCTCAAGGGCGGCTGGTTCGCCTGGGGCCCGAGCGGGGCGGGCAACGCCACCGTCGAGGGCGCGGAGCCCCGCCGCTACGGTCCCCACTGGGCCGGGCAGGGAGCCGCCGCCCCGGCGCTGTCAACCACGTTCGTGTCCGCGGCCGCGGACGCCGCGGGCATCGGGCGCCGGCTGGGAAGCCAGCGCCGGTTCGTGGCGGTGCGCGGCACCCGGCAGATCTCGCGCGGTGCCCTGGTGGCGAACACGAGCGTCCCGCCCGTAGAGGTGGACCGCTCCGACGGCACGGTGCGGCTGCATGAGCGGGTGCTGCGGGCCGAGCCGCTCCAGCAGGTCCCGCTCAGCCGCCGGTACCTGCTCGGCTAGAACCTGCCGGGTTAAAACACCGAGATGTGCACGTGGTCGAAGTGGTTCGCGGTGATGCTGCCGCGGTCCGCCATCGGCACCCATCCCGCCGACGCCATCCGGATATCCCAGATCCGCTGCCGGTAGATGATGTACATGATCCCCACCCGCGACGCGTTCGCCTGCGCCCACGCGGCGATCTGGGAGCCCAGCTGCACCTTGGCCGCGGTCGGCATGACGCCGCCGGTGCTCAGCATGAAGTCACAGGCCCGGCCGAGCGGATGCTCGCCGGAGGCCTCGGCCCGGAAGCAGCCGATGTCAACGAACGGGCCGAACCTCCGGTCGACCTCGTCCTTCACCTGGCGCATCCGGGGGGTGATGTTGTCGCCGATGACCGGCGACTCCGGCCGGAACTTGGCCATCAGGGCGTCAACCTTCCGCCGCTGGCCAGCCAGCGCGGTGACCTGCCGGCGCAGCTCGGCCATCTTGGCCCGCGTTGCCTGCTGGGCCTGCTGCTCGGCCGCCATGAGCTGCGCCAGCGCCCGCTCCTTGGCGCCTCGCTGCGCACTCACGAATTGCAGCGTCGCCGCGTCCTGGAGCATCCGCTCGCCGTTGCCGCCGCTCATGATCACCGTCATGGGGTCCCGCACGCCGCCCATGTAGCTCGCCGCGGCGATCCTGGCCACTTCCTGCCGCGCGGTGCCGAGTTGACGGCGCAGCCGCGCCGCACGGGCCAGCGCCGACTTGACAGCGCTCTCCGCGTCGGTGAGCAGCACCAGCTGGCCGCGGTACTGCCGGGTCAGCCGGGCGGCGCGGGCCTCCAGCCGGGCGAGCTCCCCGGGGGAGTTGGCGGCGGGCAGCCCCTGGATGCCCGCGGCGCCGGTCGCGTCCGGTGCGGCCCTTCCGGCCGACGGCACCAGCAGCGAAACGATGAAGACCGCGGCCGCTGCCAGGGCGCCGAGCCAGCGCCTGCGGGCGAGGGAGCCGCCGCGGGCGACGTCGAAGGGATCCACAGGCTCCCCTTTTCCTGGCGGAACTCAGCATCGTAGCGCGGCAGCTGGCCCCGGCGCGGCGACATGCGACGGGCCGCCGGTAATCCACCGAGCCGCCAGCAGCCCTGATGCCAGCGTGAGGACGCCGCCCGCGATCACGGCCGCGCTGAGGCCGAGCGCCTGGGCCAGCAGCCCGGCGATCACCGCTCCGATGGCGTAGCCGAGGTCGCGCCAGAACCGGTACACCCCGAGGCCCTGCGCCCGCCACGACGGGTGGGTGTGGTCGGCGACGGCGGCGCTCAGCGCCGGCTGGGCCATCGCGGTCCCGATGCCGAGCAGCACCGCGCTGACCAGGCCGGCCACCAGCGGCCAGGCCAGCAGGAGCAGCGCGGCGGGGAACGCGGCGGCCTGGACGATCATCCCGTTGACGATCATCGGCCTGCGCCCGATCGTGTCGGCCAGCCGCCCGGTGAACAGCTGGCCCCCGCCCCACAGCATCGGGTACAGGCCCTTGATCAGCCCGATCGCGGCCAGCCCGAGCCCGTGGGAGGCGAACAGCAGCGGGAACACCGCCCAGGTCAGGCCGTCGTTGAGGTTGTTGGCCAGCCCGGCCTGGCTCACTCCGCGCAGCGGCCGGCGCCGCCAGCTGGTGTCGGCGACCACGGTCCAGAAGGGGACCCGGGCCGGGCCCCGGTGGGCGGCCGCTGCCTCCACGGCGACGTGCCCCGCGGTGTCCCTGACCACCAGCGCGGACAGGACCAGCCCGGCCGTTGCGTAAACCACCCCGATCAGCTCGGGCACCGGCCGCAGCCCGTAGGCCTCGGCCAGGTACCCGGTCGCCAGCGCGGTAACGCCCACGGCCATGTACCCGGCGGCCTCGTTGAGGCCCATCGCCAGGCCACGGCCGCGCGGCCCGACCAGGTCGATCTTCATGTTCACGACCATCGACGAGGTAAAGCCCTGATTGACGCCGAGGCACACGTTCGCGGCGACGATCCATCCCCACTCCGGGGCCCAGGCGAGCAGGAACGGGACCGGCAGGCCCACGGCCCAGCCGGCGACCAGCAGGGCCTTGCGGGTGTGCCGGGCGGTCAGCGGGCCCGCCACCAGGTTGGTCAGCGCCTTGGTCACGCCGAACGCGATGATGAAGCTGAACACGGCCACGTAGCCGGACAGGTGGAACACCCGGGTGCCCACCAGGCCGGTGGTGGTCCGCTCCAGGCCGACCATGCCGCCGACGAATACGTTCACCACCACCAGCAGCGCGAACTGCCGCCAGTTCGCGCGCAGCCCCAGCCGTACCGCCATGGCCCCATCGTCTGCGGGGGCGGTTGCAGTGACCTTGCAGTGCCAGCCCGACGGCAGTGCGCCCCGGCCGCTGTCTCAGGTGTGCCCGACGACCTCACAGACATCGACGCTGATGAACATGGCCGGCGCCTCCCGCATACCGCGGAGCTGGCTGAAGGTCGCCTCCGCGGCCCGGGCGTTTTCTTCGGTATCGAAGAGCCAGAACGAATGCTGGATGATGTCGCCCTCCTGGCTCCGCGCCCAGTAGCCGCCCGCGGAGCCGGCCATGCCCCGCAGCATCGGGACACCTCCTTCACCGATCATCGCCAGCGCCTCGTCCGCCCGGTCCGGCACGATCTTGACCCGTCCGATAACTGCGTGCATGAGTCCGCCCTCCCAGCTGTGGTCGCTAGGGCCACCATGACGCCCCGGCCGGTGCTGGAGCATCGGTGAACTCACCTATCTCTGGCTGGTTTCCCGCGCCGATTTCTCTCGCGCTGATTTCTCAGGGGCGCCCCGCGCCACGAGCGCCGCGGCCTCGGCCCGCCTGCGCAGGCCGAGCTTGGAGAGGACGCGCGCCACGTGGTGCTCGACCGTCTTGCGCGAGAGGTAGAGACGTTCGGCGATCTCGGGATTGGACAGCCCTTCGCCCAGCAGGGCCAGCACTTCCTGCTCACGCTTGGTGAGCCGCCCGACGTTCTTCGGCCCGGTCCTCGCCGCTTTCACGCCGAGGTCCCGCATCAGCGCGGCGGCGGCGTCCGCGTCGCGGGCGGCCCCCAGATCCTCGAAGACCGACAAGGCAACTCGCGCCTCGGCCCCGGCCACCTCACGGTCGCTGTCCCCGAGCACCCGCGCGAGCAGCAGCCGCGTCTGCGCGGTGCGGTCCGGCGCGGTGAAGGCGAGGTGCGACTCGCGGAAGCCTTCCCCGGTGGCCTGGCGGCCGAGCCAGAAATCCGGCATGGGTGGCACGCCGTACCCGATGGCCTCGCCGAAGTCCAGCACCCGCTGGCCGCCGAGCGGGGCCAGGACCGCGTCGTAGAAGGCGGCGCTGGCCGCCAGGTCAGCGCACTGGATCGAAACATGATCGAGCATGCCGCCCATTCTGCCCGGAGGGAACGGATCGGGGGCGCGGCGCGTTGACGCGACCATGCAGATCGAGATCTGGTCGGACGTCGTGTGCCCATGGTGCTATCTCGGCAAGAGGCACTTTGAGCAGGCGCTTGATCGTTTTGCCCACCGCGACGAGGTCGAGGTCATCTACCGCTCGTTCGAGCTTGACCCGTCAGCGCCGCCCGGGGTGACCACGCCGACGGTCGAGCGGCTGGCCAGCAAGTACGGGATGGGCCTGGAGCAGGCCCGCGAGGCCCAGCGGCAGATGGAACAGCGCGCGGCCCAGGCCGGGCTGACCTTCCGCATGGAGGACCTGCGGAGCGGCAACACCAGGGACGCGCACCGGCTGCTGCAGCTGGCCAGGGCGCGGGGCAGGCAGGCCGAACTGGCCGAGCGGCTGCACCGCGCGTACTTCACCGATCATGCCTCGATCTTCGACCACCCGTCACTCGCCGGCTTCGCCGCCGACGCGGGCCTGGACCGCGACGAGGCGCTGGCCGTCCTGGCCGGTGACCAGTACGCGCAGGACGTCCGGGCCGACGAAGAGGTGGCCCACTCGCTGGGCGTGACCGGCGTCCCCTTCTTCGTCATTGACCGCCGGTACGGGATCTCCGGCGCGCAGCCTGCCGAGACCATCGCGCAGGTGCTCGAGCAGGTCTGGGCCGAGACGGACGCGGCATGAAGTACGGGGTGCTGATGGAGCTGACCAGAGGAAGGTGACGATGCTGGATCCGGGAAAGCCCGCCCATGCCAGGGCCGCGGAACGGTTGCGCGACGAGCTCATCATCTGGCTGACGACCGTGACCGAGTCGGGCCAGCCGAAGCCTACCCCCGTCTGGTTCATGTGGGACGGCCAGGAGTTCCTGATCTACAGCCTCAAGGACGGCAAGAAGACGGGCCACATCGCGGCCAACCCCCGCGTCTCGCTGCACCTGGACGGCAACGGCCGGGGCGGCGGGATCGTGATCTTCGAGGGGATGGCCCGGGTCGACCCGGACGGCCCGCGCGCCGACGCCGTCCCGGCGTTTGTCGCCAAGTACCAGCAGCTCATCGGCTCATACGGGTGGACCCCGGCCAGCTTCGCCGACGACTACCCGCACCTGATCCGGGTCTCCCCCACGCATACCCGGATCTGGTGACCCAGCCGCCCCGGCCGCCGGACACCCCGGAAACGGTGTCGTTCATCATGCGGGAGCGGAATCTGGCGCATCTGAAGGCCGCCGTGGCGGGCGGCGTCACGAACTTCCTGTCGGTCGGCCAGTTCGCCGCCACGTACGGTCAGACCCCGGCCAACATCGCCCAGCTCACCAAGTACCTGGCGAAGTTCGGCATCAGCACCCAGGTGTATGCGGACAACGTGGACGTGGTGGCCACCGGCACCGCCGGCCAGTTCGACCAGGCGCTGTCGGTCCAGCAGAAGCAGTTCCACGTGCCGCAGATGTCGGGGCACGGGTTTCCCCGATTCCGGCCCAGACCGTTCACGCCACGTCGCAGTCGCCGATGCTGCCCGGCGGGATCGCGCGCAACGTGCTGGCGATCCTCGGGCTGACCAACTACGGACCGTTCAGCAGCCAGGCGGTGCACGTGAACAAGAGCGTGGCCAAGCCGCAGGCGGGCAGCTCGAACAGCTGCGTCGCCCTCACCGGCCTGCCCAAGGCCTGTCACCTGCCGTCCGACTTCGCCGCCGACTACGGGCTGAACCCTCTGTACAAGAAGGGCGCCACCGGGGCCGGGCGGACCCTGGCCATCGTCACCCTGGCCGCCCTCGACCCGGGCGCGCCGCAGTATTTCTGGAAGAACATCGCGCACGTCCCGGCCAGCAACCGCTCGGTGAACGTGGTCAACATTGACGGCGGGCCGGGCGCGCCCAGCGACGCCTCCGGCAGCGGGGAGACCGACCTCGACGTGGAGCAGTCGGGGGCGCTGGCTCCCGGCGCCAACGTGATCGTCTACCAGGCGCCCAACACCGACCCCGGCTTCGCCGACGCGTTCTTCACCGCGGCCAGCAAGAACACCGCCGACACCGTCTCGACCAGCTGGGGCGAGTCCGAGGTCGTCGTCCAGGCGGCGATAGCGTCCGGCGCGGAGACGCCCGCCTACGTGGCCGCGTTCGACGAGGCCTTCCTGGAGCTGGGCATCCAGGGGCAGTCCGGCTTCGACGCCGCCGGTGACGCCGGGGCCTACGACGACAGCGACGAGCTCGGCACCACCGGCCTGGTGGTCGACACCCCGGCCGACAGCCCCTTCATGACCGCGGCGGGCGGCACCACCCTGCCGTGGACCGGGCAGCTGACCGGCACGGCCGGCACCGCGACCGTGACCGTTCCGCACCAGCGCACCTGGGGCTGGGACTACCTGTGGCAGGCGATCGCGACGACCACCGGCACCTCGCTCGTCAACGCCGCGGAGGCGAACATCGGCGGCACCGGGGGCGGGTTCAGCTCAATCGAGCCGACTCCCTCCTACCAGCAGGGCGTGTCGGGCACGCACAACTTCCATGGGGTCGAGTACCTGACCCCGACCGATTTCCAGGAGATCGCGCCCGGGCTGAAGGAGCCGACCGCGTGGAACTTCAACCCGACCCCCGGCGTCAGCCAGGGCCAGAGTTCCGGGCGTGCCCTCCCCGACCTCGCCACCAACGCCGATCCGTACAGCGGCTACCTGCTGTACGAGCCGTCGTTCGCGGGCGTCGGCCAGCCCACGCTGCAGGGCGGCTGGGGCGGCACCAGCTTCAGCGCCCGCAGCTGAACGGCTCGACGGCGGTCATCGACTCGTTCGTGGGACACCGGGTCGGGCTCTGGAACCCGTCCATCTACGCCTTCGCCGGCGGCTCCAGTTCCCCGTTCACCCCGCTCCAGGAAAGCGGCACCGGCAGCGACAACCTCTTCTACACCGGCAACCCCGGTCAGCTGTTCAACCCGGGTAACGGCCTCGGCCTCCCGAACATGAACCAGCTGGCGGCGGACTTCGCCGGATAACGGCAAGACACGGCTTCGGCGCCGCCTCCTCTCAGGGAGCGGCGCCGAAGCTGTGCCCCCACAGGCTGATCGCGGTGGTCTCCCGGCACACCCAGGTCGCGTCGTCAACCAGCCGCCCGCCGGTGCCGTACTCGATGTCGAACCCGCCCGGGGTCTTGACGTAGAACGACACCATCTCGTCGTTGGCGTGCCGCCCGAGGCTGGCGCTGACCGGGGCGCCGCGCCGGGCGCACCGGTCCATCGCCCGGCCGACGTCGTCGAGCGAGGCGGTCTCGACCATCAGGTGCACGATCCCGGCCTCCGCCGGGAAGGGCGCCAGCGCGAGCGAGTGGTGCCGCGGGTTGCACCCGAGGAACCGCATCCACAGCGGCGGGCCGGGCGGGCGGCCGAGCAGCTCCGGCGCCATCCGGATCGAGTCCCGCAGCCGGAACCCCAGGACATCGGTGTAGAAGCGGAGGGCGGGCTCCTCGTCGGACACCGGCAGCACGACATGGCCCAGCCCAAGCGGACCGGTGACAAAACGATTCCCGTACCGGCTCTCCAGCGGACGGTGCTCGAGTGCCGCGCCGGCGAACACCTCCAGGGCGTTGCCCGCCGGGTCGTCGAAGCGCAGCAGGGCCGCCACCCGGCGCTCCGCGAGCTCCGCCGGAGTGCCCACCTTGACCGCGACCCCGGCGTCGGCCAGCGCCCGCCCCACCCCGGCCAGCGCGTCCTCCCCGGCCACCTCCCAGCCGGAGGCGAGCAGCCGGTCCCGCTCCCCCGGCAGGACCACCAGCCGCGCCGGGAAGTCGTCCATCCGCAGGTACAGCGCGTCGCCATCGGGCCCGCGCCCCTCGGCCATGCCGATCACCCGGATGCCGAACTCACGCCACGCGCCGAGGTCGGGCGACTCGATGCGCAGATACCCGAGCGAGCTGATCATTTTGGCCTCCCTCGCGGTACGTCGTGCCGGAGGCGCGCCGGGAAGCACCTCGCTTGGTCGTGCCGGAGGCGCGCCAGCTGGCACAGCGGGAGGCGCGTCCTCGGCGCCGGGACACCGCTGACGCTGGGCCGTGCCGGAGGCGCGCCGGCCAATGCCGTGGCCCGGCGCCTGCGGCTCATGCTCATTGGGCATCACCTTCCAGGAAGCCGATCACCAGCTGGTTGAACTCGTCGAACTTCTCCAGCTGTGCCCAGTGGCCGCAGCGGCTGAACACGTGCAACTGCGCCCGGCGGATGAGCTTGAGCGCCACCAGCGCGCCGTCGAGCGGGTTCACCCGGTCTTCCCGGCCCCAGATCAGCAGCACGTCCTGCCGCAGCCGGTGCGCCTCCCGCCACAGCATCCCCTGCTCGGCGGTGGCCGGGTCGAAGAACGAGGCGCCCAGCGAGGCCATCGCGGCCAGCGCCTCCGGGTCACTGGCCGCCGCGAACCGCTCCTTCACCAGCTCGTCGGTGATCAGCCGCTGGTCGTACACGAGCGTCCGCAGGAACGCGGCGAGCTTCTCCTCCGTGGGGTCGGCCGGGAACGCTGCCAGCGCCTTGACGCCCTCGGTCGGGTCCGGCGCGAACACGTTGAGGTTCAGGCCACCCGGGCCCATCAGCACCAGCCGGCCCAGCGCGCTCCGGGGTGGGCCAGCGCGAAGCGGACCGCCGTGCCGCCGCCGAGCGAGTTGCCGACCAGGTGCACCCGCCCGATCCCCAGCTCACCGAGCAGCCCCGCCAGAGCGTCGGCGGCGAACGTGAAGTAGTTGCCGGTCACGGGCGGCTTGTCGGAGCGGCCGAACCCCGGCATGTCGGGCATCAGCGTGCGGAAGCGGCCGGCGAACACCGGCAGGTTGGGGCCGAAGTTGCTCCACGCGGACGCGCCCGGCCCGCCGCCGTGCAGCAGCACCACCGGGGGGCGTTCCCCCGCTTCGTGGTAGTGCAGCCGCATCTCATTCGTTAGGAGAAATCGGCTCGTAGAGGCGAAGTCGGCCGGCGCGGTGGTCATCGGTCCTCAGAGCATCGCTTCGGGCCCGAGGTCGAGGCCGAACTCGCCGCGGCCGAACATCGACAGCGCCCGCTCCGGGTCGTTGATCGCGTGCACCCGGCCGGCGTGCGCGTCGCGCCAGAACCGCTGGATCGGCGTGCCGGTCTTCAGCGCGCGGCCGCCGGAGTTCTCGAACAGCAGGTCCACCGCGCCGATCGCCTGGCCGGTGCCGCGCACCTGGTCGCGCCGGACCCGCAGCCGCAGCGGGAGGGGGATCTTCTCCCCCGCGCGGGCGTGCGCCATGAGCTCGTTCATGTTGTGCTCTGCCGCCAGCCACGCCGAGTCGAGCTCGGCCGCGGCCTCGGCGATCCGCACCTGCCCGAACGGGTCCTCCCTCGCCTTCTGGCCGGTGTAGGCGGCGCGCACCCGCTCACGCTGGTACGCCACGTGCGCGTCGTAGGCGCCGACCGCCATGCCGATGATCGGGGTGGTGATCGAGTACGAGAACAGGGACCCGTACGGCAGCCGGTACAGCGGCGCCGGGTTGATCGCGTGGCCGGGGCAGGCACAGCGGAAGACGTCGACGAAGCTGAGCGAGCGGTGCTCCGGCACGAACGCGCCGTCCACGACGATGTCGTTGCTGCCGGTGCCGCGCAGCCCGACGGTGTCCCAGACGTCGTCGATCACGTAGTCGCTGGCGGGCAGCAGGAACGTGCGGAAGTCGGGCGGCCCGCCGTCGGCCTCCGGCACGATCGCGCCCAGCAGCACCCAGGTGGCGTGGCCGCAGCCGGACGAGAAGCTCCAGCGGCCGGTGAGCCGGTGGCCGCCGTCCACCGCCTCGGCCCGGCCGGTCGGCGCGTAGGACGACGACATCCGGGTGGCCTGGTCGGCGCCCCAGACCTCCTCCTGCGCGCGGGGCGGGAACAGGGCCAGCTGCCAGGGATGCACGCCGAGGACCGACGCGACCCAGCCAGTCGACCCGCAGGCGCTGGCGATGAGCCGGACGGCGGTCAGGAACGTGACCGGGTCGGCCTCGTGCCCGCCGTAGGTCGGCCGGCTGGAGCAGCCGGAAGAACCCGGTTTCCGTCAGCGCCTTGACCGAGTCGGCGGGCACGTCCCGGGCGTCCTCGGCCTCCTGCGCCCGCTCCCGCAGCACCGGCAGCAGGTCGCGGACCCCGGCGACCACCGCCTGCCCGATGTCTCGCTCATGTGCCCTGCCTCCGGGTTGGCCATCGCCCTTAGACTAGAACATGTTCTAGTCTAGTGATACGCCTGGAGCATGGAGGGCCGGATGAATGACACCGCCGGTGTCCGGACCATCGAGCGCGGCGCGCCGCCGGAGAGGTTCGCGCGCGGCTGGCACTGCCTGGGGCTGGCCGGGCGGTTCCGCGACTCCGGCCCGCACGCGGTGCAGGCATTCGGCACCAAGCTCGTGGTGTTCGCGGACTCGGCCGGGCAGCTGCACGTCCTCGACGCGTACTGCCGGCACATGGGTGGCGACCTGACCCGCGGCACGGTCAAGGGCGACGCGATCGCCTGCCCGTTCCACGACTGGCGCTGGGGCGGGAACGGCCGGTGCCAGCGGATCCCCTACTCCCGGCGGGTGCCGCCAACCGCGCGGACGCGCTCTTGGCTCACGCTGGAGCAGAACCGGCAGCTGTTCGTGTGGCACGACCCGCAGGGGAACCCGCCGCCCGGGCACGTGACGATCCCGCGGATCGACGGCGCGTACTCCGATGAGTGGAGCGACTGGACCTGGGACTCGATCCTGGTCGAGGGGGCGAACTGCCGTGAGGTCGTCAACAACGTGGTCGACATGGCGCACTTCTTCTACATCCACTTCGCGTTCCCCACGTACTTCAAGAACGTGCTCGAGGGGCACATCGCCACGCAGTACCTGCGGACCAGGGCGCGGCCCGACGTCAAGACCGGCTCGAACTACGCCGACGGCACGGACTCCACGCTGCGTTCCGAGGCGTCGTACTTCGGGCCGTCCTACATGATCGACAACCTCTGGCACGACTATCACGGCATGACGATCGAAAGCGTCCTGATCAACTGCCACTACCCGGTCACGCCGACCTCGTTCCTGCTGCAGTGGGGCGTGATCGTCAAGCGGCAGCCGGCCTGTCCGACGCGCACGCCGGGAGGTTCGCCACGAAGTTCGCCGACTTCGTCGGCCTCGGCTTCCAGCAGGACGTCGAAATCTGGACGACACAAGACCCGGATCGACAACCCGCTGCTGTGCGCCGACGACGGGCCGGTCTACCAGCTGCGCCGCTGGTACGAGCAGTTCTACACCAACGTGGAGGACATCACGCCGGAGATGACCGCGCGCTTCGAGTTCGAGGTGGACACCACCCGGGCCGTGGCCGAGTGGGAGGCCGAGGTGGCGGCGAACCTCGCCGCGCGGCAGAGCGGCTGACCATGCCCGGAGTGGCCACCGACGAGCGCGACGCCGGGTTCCGGCGGATCGAGTGCGACCGCTGTGCCGCGGCGGTGCTTGTCGTCAAGTTCAGCCAGCAGCACACCAGCGTGCAATGGAGCCCGGCGGCGATGCGGTCGTGCGCCGAGTTCACCGCCCGGGTGGCCGCGGGTGAGCAGACCGCCCTTATCGACGGCTGCGCCAGCCTGCGCGGGTCCATCGACCGCGCGCTGAGCCAGGGCCGGCTGGAGATCTCGCCGCCATGACCGGGCCGCGCGTCCACTATCAGGTGCGGGTAGCCGAGGTGATCAGCGAGACGGACGCCGCGTGCTCGCTCGTGCTGGATGTCCCGCCGGAGCTGGCCGAGGTGTTCTCCTACCGTCCCGGCCAGTTCCTGACCGTGCGGGTCCCGACCGAGGACGGCTCGGTGGCCCGGTGCTACTCGCTGTCGAGTTCGCCGCACGCCGGGGAGGCGCCCACGATCACCATCAAGCGGACGGGCGGCGGTTACGCCTCCAACTGGATCTCCGACCACGTGCGGCCCGGGGGCGTGCTGGACGTGCTGCCGCCCGCGGGCACGTTCTGCCCGGACTCGCTCGAGGGAGACTTCCTGCTGTTCGCGGCCGGCAGCGGGATCACCCCCGTCATGTCGATCCTCAAGTCGGCGCTGGCGGCCGGGCGCGGGCGGATCGTGCTGGTATACGCCAGCCGCGACGAGCGCTCGGTCATCTTCTCCTCGCAGCTCCGCAGGCTCGTCGCGGAGACGGACCGGCTGCTGGTGGTGCACTGGCTCGACTCGCTCAACGGGCAACCCACGGTGGCCGCGATGGCGGCGCTGGCCGGTCCGTACGCCGATGCCGAGACGTTCATCTGCGGCCCCGACCCCTACCTGGCGCTCGTCCGGGAGGCGCTCCGCCGGCTTGTGCGCCAAGGGCGTCCACGTGGAGCGATTCGTGCCGCTGGCGGAAAACCCGTTCGAGGTGACCGAGCCGACCGGCGGTACGGCCGCGACGCTGGAGGTCTGCCTGGACGGCGAGACCCGGCGGCTGCCGTGGCCTGCCGGGACCCGCATGCTCGACGTGCTCATCGACGAGGGCCTCGACCCGCCGTTCTCGTGCCGGGAGGGCGTCTGCGGGGCCTGCGCCTGCCAGCTCACCGGCGGGGAGGTGGAGATGGCCCACAACGAGGTGCTGGAGGCGGATGACCTCGCCGAGGGCTACATCCTGGCCTGCCAGTCCCTGGCGCTGACGCCGGAGGTCAGCATCAGCTACTCGTAACCGCGGGGTGGCGGCGGCCCGGCCCCGCGGCCGGAGAAGAGCAGTCGGCCAGCGACAGCCCGCTGACGTAGGAGCGCGAGCAGAGGCCGGCCGCACTGCGGCCCGCGGTGGCGCCGCCACCGGTGAACCGGTCGAGCACGACCACGTCACGGCCGGCCGCCGCGGCCTCCAGGGCGGCGCAGGCGCCCGCGGCCCCGAACCCGACCCGACCACATCGGCCTGGATGTCCCAGGTCTGCGGCACCGGATCCCGCTGTCGTCCGTCCGGCCGAAACTGTAACGTGTTCTAGTATGAAGGCCCGGGAGGCGCCATGACAACGGACGGGGCCGCTTGACCGTGACAACAGAGCGGGCCGAGTTCGACGTCGTGGTCGTGGGCAGCGGCGCTGCCGGGATGACCGCCGCGCTCACCGCGGCGCACCACAGCCTGCGGGTGGTGGTGATCGAGAAGACCGGGCGGTTCGGCGGTTCCACCGCCCGCTCCGGCGGCGGGCTCTGGCTGCCCGGCAACGAGGTACTGCGCCGGGCCGGTGTCCGCGACACCCCCGAACAGGCCCGCGCCTACCTGGCCTTCGTGACGGGCGGGGAGGTCACCGCGGAGCGGCAGCGGGCGCTGCTGGAGCACGGCCCGGCCATGCTCGCCTTCGTGCGCGCCAGCACCCCGGTCGAGTTCGCCTGGGTGCCGGGCTACGCCGACTACTATCCCGAGGCCCCCGGCGGGCTGGCCCAGGGGCGCAGCATCGAGCCGGTACCGCTCGAACGGGCGGGTGCTGGGGGCCGAGCTTGCCCACCTCAACCCCGCCTACGCGCCGGCGCCGAACGGCATCACCATCACCCAGGCCGACTACCGCTGGCTGAGCCTGGGCCCTCGCCACCCGCGGGCCATCCTCGCCAGCGCGAAGATCCTCGGCCGGGCGGCGCGCACCCGCCTGCTCCGGCAGCCGATGCTCAGCCTCGGGCAGGCCCTGGCGGCAGGCCTGCGGGCTGGCCTGCTGGCCCAGCAGGTGCCGGTCTGGCTGGACACCCCCATGACCGGACTGCAAATGACGGATGGCCGGGCCACCGGGGTCGAGGTGACGCGCGACGGGCAGCCCGTCCTCATCCGGGCCGCCGCGGCGTGGTGCTGGCCGCGGGCGGTTTCGAGCGCAACGAGGAGATGCGGCGCCGCTACCAGCGCCAGCCGATCGGCACCGAATGGACGACGGGCGCGGCCGGTAACACCGGCGACGCGATCATCGCGGGCGCGGCCGCCGGGGCGGCCCTCGACCTCATGGACGACGCCTGGTGGGGCCCGGCCATACCGCTGTCCGGCGGGCCCTATTTCTGCCTCGCCGAGCGCAGCCTGCCCGGCTGCCTGCTGGTCAACGGCTCCGGGCAGCGGTTCGTGAACGAATCAGCCCCGTACGTCGACGCCGTGCACGCGATGTACGAGGGCCACTGCCGCCGATAACCCGCACATCCCGTCCTGGCTGATCACCGACCAGCGCTACCGCAACAGCTACGTCTTCGCCGGCCTGCCGCCCCGCAAACCGCTGCCGCGCCGCTGGTACGCGGGCGGGCGCGGTCCACCGCGCGCCCACCGTCGCGGAGCTGGCCGGACAGGTGGACATCGACCCGGCCGCCCTGGCCAAGACCGTGGTCAGGTTCAACGAGTTCGCCCAGACCGGCAGGGACGAGGACTTCCACCGCGGCGACTCGGCCTACGACCGCTACTACGGCGACCCGCGGCGCCGGCCCAACCCGTGCCTCGCGCCGCTGGACACGCCGCCGTTCTATGCCATCAAGATCGTGCCAGGCGACCTCGGCACCAAGGGCGGCGTGCGCACCGACGAGCGGGCGCGGGTGCTCCGGCCCGACGGCACCGCGATCGCCGGGCTCTACGCGGCCGGGAACACCAGCGCCGCCGTGATGGGCCACAGCTACGCGGGCGCGGGCGCCACGATCGGCCCGGCCATGACGTTCGGCTACCTGGCAGCGCTCGATCTCGCCGGGTGCTCGCTGAGCGTGTTCAGCCAATAACCGTCTGTCTATCCCGCACGCTATATCCCCGGGACACGGCCGGCGGGCATCATGGCAACCGCGTGCCCGGAGGCAATTGCAACCAACGTGCCGGGGAGGCAGTTGTGAGCGATGACCAGCAAGAGGACCTGATGGCCAGGGTTGACACCTCGGTGCCCGTCTCGGCCAGGATCTGGAACTACTGGATGGGAGGCAACGACTACTACCCCATCGACAAGCAAGCCGGGGATGCGTACGCGCAAATGTCTCCCGGCGTCTTCGATCTGGCCCGATCGTGCCGCAGCTACCTTGTCCGCGCCGTCCGCTACACGGCCGGTGAAGCGGGAGTCCGCCAGTTCCTGGACATCGGCTCCGGCCTGCCGAGCAACGACCCCACCCACGAGGTCGCCCAGCGGGTCGCGCCGGAGTCGCGCGTCGTCTATGTAGACCACGACCCGCTCGTTCTCGCGCACGCCCAGGCGCTGCTCACCAGCAACCCCCACGGCGGCACCGACTACATCGAGGCCGACCTCTACAAGCCCGAAGCGCTCATAGACCTCGCACGGACGAAGCTGGACTTCTCGCAGCCCGTGGCGATCATGCTGATGGGAGTCATGGGCCACGTCGGCAACCCGGATGAGGACGACGACGAGGTGGCCAGGTCGATCGTGGACCGTCTCAAGGACGCCCTGCCCTCGGGCGGTTATTTCGTGATGTACGAGGGCATCAACACCGACCCCGCGCAGAACGAGGCGCTGGTGCACTACAACGCGAGCGGGGCCATCCCGTACCACGTGCGGCGCCCGGAACAGGTCCTGCGGTTCTTCGACGGCCTGCAACTCGCCGATCCCGGCGTGGTGCCGATCCACCAGTGGCACCCCGATCCCGGCATGGTCAACCCTCCCGAGGTGCCCGCGCTGGGCGGAATCGGAAAGAAGCCGTAAGTCACGCAGGCACCGGAGGCATCGAGCCGGGAGCGAGGCGGCGCAGGGCTGGGTGTGGCGCGGCACCGGTCTGGTGGCCCGGCGGCGGGCCGCGCTTCACGCGGCTTGGACGGGTGGATCGTCGTGCTGGCCGGGTGGCCCGTGGCTGTGGAAGACGCGCCGGCCGTCGGGGCTGGTGGCGGTGGTGGTCCCGTCAGGTTTGAGGCGCAGGGTCCAGCCCCAGCGGTGGATGACGATCAGGTGATGAAAAGCGCACAGCGGCACCAGGTTGCGCAAAGCGGTCGGCCCACCCGCCGAGCGCGGGACCAGGTGGTGGATCTGGCACACACTCGATGGCTGGTCGCAGCCGGGGAACGCGCAGTGCGGGTGGCGGGTGATGGCAGCGCGGCGCAGGTGGGCGGGGATGACCGGCTCGGCCTGCCCGGTGTCGAGTGGCAGCGGGACATCCAGCGGCAGGCTGGACCCGGCACCGGGGCCGGTGCTGGGGCGGGTGCCCGCTGGCAACTGCGTCTGGCGGAGCCAGGCGGCGAGGCCGCCAGGGCCGGACAGCACGTCGGCCGCCATCGCCAGCAGCGACCCGCGCAGCCGCGCGATCGTCTCGGCCGATAGCGGGGTGCGGGCCGGGCAGGTGCAGCCGCCGCACCGGCACCCGCACGCCCGGCCCTCCCGGCCGCCGGGCCCGCTCTCCTCCTCGCTGGGACCGCCCTGCTGGCCGCCGGGACTGCCGCTGTGGCCATGGAGGGCCAGGGACGCCTCGGTCAGCCGGTCCAGTGCGGCCGGATCGATGTGCCCGGTGACCACCGGCGCCATAGTGGCGTCGCAGGCGGCCGCGTCGGCGTCGGGGCCGGGCAGCCAGCCGTGCCCGCGCGCCGCCGCAGCGCGCCAGGCCGCCTCGGCCTCGGAGGCGCCGGGCAGGCTGCGCAGCTGGGCCAGGGTGATGTGCACCAGGGCCTGGGTCGGCTGCCCGGCCCGGCCGGGCACCATCTTGGCCGCGATCAGCCGCCGGCAGGCTTCCTCCAGCGCGTCATGGCGGCGCTGGGTGGTGGTCCGCAGGTCCTCCGGCCCGGCCGGCTTGCCCAGCGCCTCCAGCACCGCCGATACCGCGGCCGCACACCCCGGGGTCAGGTCGCCGGTGAGCCGGCCCGCCCCGCGCGAAGGTCAGATCCAGCAGCAGCCGCCGGTCATCAAACCCGTCATCATCGGCATCGGGCTCACCCGAGCGGGCTGCGCTCATACATCTGCTGCGCCAGCCCCGCCAGATCGGCCAGCCCGGCCCCACCGGCGGCCGCCTCGGCCAGGATCTGGTCGGCATCCTCACGCAGGTCAGCGGGCAGCCGGTCGCTCCACCCGCAGACCGCCCGCGCCCACGACGCCGACAGCTGCCCCTCGGCTAACGCCTGCGCGATCACCGGGTGCACGGCCAGCCGGCGCGCCCACCCCACCGCGCCCACCGCCGCCGCCCTGGTCACCCGGGTCTGCCACCGCAGCCACATCCGCGCGCTGCCCTGCCCATCGTCCTCGTAGCCGTCCTGGGCGGTGAAGGCCGCCAGGAACTGCGCCCGCGCCGCGGTGTGCTTGGCCTCAGCCCGCTCCAGCGCCCGCAACGCCTGCGCCTGCACCGCAGCCGGCTGCGACGCCACATCGGCAGCATTCAGCGCATCCAGGGCCCGCTCCAGCGTGACCAGCGCCGCGCCGACGCTCACTGGCTGCTGCGGATCACACACGCTGATCACCTCCTGCCTGGGAACCGCCTGGCCTTAGACCGCAGCTTCTGGGCTGCCATTCCAGGCCATAACTTCGAAGACTAGTTCGATAGTACTCACCGATGCCGACAGTTTCCGGGCCCCACACAGAGACTCCTTACGAGCGTTGGCCAGCCCGCCGCCGCCAGCCTGGAGACCGCATTGCTCCACCCCACGAGCGTGGTCAACCGCCCAGCACTGGCGGCACTAAGCGGCTAAAACGGAATCCCGCGCTGGTTTAAAGGACTTGTGAGGGACCAGGCACGATGACCGCCGAGAGCGCCACCAAAACCATCTCCGGCGCACGCCGTGGGATCCAGATCCTCGCCATTGCGCTGGCGGTTGCCGCGGCCGGCATCGCGCTCTGGTACCGGGCGGTCTTCCACGCGTGGCCGGGCCAGCAGGGGTCTCGCGTGCACTGGTGCGGGCGGGACTACGAGTACTCCGGCCCACCGGAGACCTGGGCGCAGATCACCTCAGAGGAGCGCCTGCCGGTCCGCCCGGTCGGCGGCTATCCGCCGTTTCTGCCGCAACACGAGCTGTTCGCCGCGGGCATCCCCGACAGGCAGCGGTTCTCCGTCAGCCCGCCGATGGTCTGCGCGGTGCTGGTCTACCTCCGCATCGGCCCGGACAAGTATCAGGTCTACAGCCTTGAGGGCGGCCCCTGACGGAACGGGCCTCAGTCCGGGCCGAGGATCAGCCCGCTGGTCGGCACCCCGGTGCCGGCGGTGACCAGCACCGGGCCGTCGCCGCTGACCTGGTTGACCGAGGTGCCGCGGACCTGGCGGACGGCCTCGGCGATGCCGTTCATCCCGTGGATGTAGGCCTCGCCCAGCTGGCCGCCGTGCGGGTTGAGCGGCAGCGACCCCGTCCAGCTCGATCGCCCCGCCGGAGATGAAGTGCCGGGCCTCGCCGCGCGGGCAGAAACCCAGCTCCTCCAGCTGCAGCAGAACGTACGGCGTGAAGTGGTCGTACAGCACGGCGGCCCGTACGTCCTGCGGGCCGATCCCGGCCTGCCGCCATAACTGCCTGGCCACCACGCCCATCTCGGGCAGCCCCAGCTCGTCGCGGTAGTAGCTGGTCATCGTGAACTGGCCGGGCCCGCTGCCCTGGGCGGCGGCGCGGATCACGGCCGGCCGCTGCAGCAGGCCCTGGGCACGCTCGATGCCGGTCACGACCACGGCTACGGCGCCGTCGCTCTCCTGGCAGCAGTCGAGCAGCCGCAGCGGCTCGACGATCCACCGCGACGCCTGGTGCTCGGCCAGCGTCACCGGCCGCTGGTAGAACCAGGCCTTCGGGTTGGTCGCGGCGTGGCGGCGGTCGGCGACGGTGATCCGGCCGAAGTCCTCGCTGGTCGCGCCGTAGTCGTGCATGTAGCGCCGGGCGATCATCGCCACGGTCGCGGCCGGTGTGGACAGGCCCATCGGGTAGTGCCAGCTGTTGTCCACCCCGGCGGAGGTCGGCGCCTGCAGCCGCAGCGCGGGATACCTGGCCGAATCGGTGGCCGGAACGCTCGTTCAGCGCGCGGTAGCAGACCACCACTCGTGCGATCCCGGTGGCGACCGCCATCGCCGCCTGCTGCACGGATCGCGCAGGCGGCGCCGCCGCCGTAGCCCACGTGGCTGAAGAACCGCAGTTCGCCGATGCCCAGCTCGCGGGCCAGCGCGATCTCGGCGGTGCTGTCCATGGTGAACGTCACGAGGCCGTCCACGTCGGCCGGGGCCAGCCCGGCATCGGCCAGCGCGGCGGTCGCCGCCTCGGCGGCCAGCCGCAGCTCGCTGCGGCCCGAGTCCTTCGAGAACTCGGTGGCGCCTATCCCGGCGATCGCCGCTTCCCCGCGAACACCGCCTCGGGGATCACGGCGCGCTCCCGCCCGGCCCGCCCGGTACGTCGGGCCCGCCCGGCTCGCCCGGGCCGCCCGGCACGTCGGGGCCGCTCGGCACGTCCGGCACGCCCGGCCCGCAAGGCTCGCCCAGCCTGATGCGGACGGTCCCGGTGACGTGGTCGCCGAGACTGCACCGGCCGGCGACCTCCACCACGCACTCCTCGCCTCCGCCTCGACCACCTCCCGGAGAACGTGAGCTTGTCGCCCGCGTAGCAGGGCACACCGAGCCGGACCGCGATCTTGCGCACCATCGCGTCCGGGCCCGCCCAGTCGGTGACGTACCGCTGCACCAGCCCGGTGGTGGTGAGGATGTTGACGAAGATGTCCTTCCCGCCGCGCTCGACCGCCCGGTCACGATCGTGGTGGACGTCCTGGAAGTCCCTGGTCGCGATCGCGGCGGCGATCACAAACGTCGGGGTGACGTCGATCACCAGCTCCGGCAGGACGGCGCCTGTCCCCCCAGCGCCAGGTTCCCGACGCCGGACTTCGTGACGCCGGGCTTCGTGACGCCGAACTTCGTGACGCCGGGCCTGGCGATGCCGGTCCCTTCGGCGTCACTCGGTGGTCATCGCCGATCCTCCCGCCACGCGGGCAGCGTCAGTTCCCCGTCCACCTCGACGAAGGTGACGCGGACCGGCAGGCCGATGCGCGACCCGTTCCGGCTCGGCGCCGACCAGCTCTCCCACCATGCGGACGCCCTCGGTGAGCTGGACCAGCGCGATGACGATCGGGAGCTGCCGGCCGGGCACCGGCGGGTGGTGGTGCACAACGTAGCTGTAGACCTCGCCGGTGCCGGCGGCGACGTCGTACTCGGGCCGGGCGAAGCCGCAGACCTGGCACATCGGGCCCGGCGGGTGGCGCAGCGCGCCGCAGCCGCCGCAGCGCTGGATCCGCAGCTCATGGCGGGCGGTGCCCTCCCAGAAGAAGGCGGTGTCCGGCGAGACGACCGGCCGCAGCACACCGGCGGCGGCCGGCGGCGGTTCCGGCCGTGCCGCGGGCCGGAACTTCAGGATCCGGAACATCATCGACGCGACCGCCTCCGTCCCCACGTACCAGGTGCTGCGGGTGGTGACGAACCAGCCCTCGCCGAGCGCCGTCTGTTTCGGGCCGGTCACCTCCTCCAGGCTGGAGCGCACCGTGACCTGCTCGCCGTGGCGCAGATAGCGGTAGTACTCCTGCTCGCTGTTGGTGGCGACGACCGAGGTGAACCCGGCTTCGTCCAGCGCGGCCGACATCAGGCCCAGCGGGTCGCCAGGATCCTCGCCGCCGGCCGGGCGCAGGCCGCGCATCGTCCAGACCTGCGTCATCGCCGGGGGTGCCACCAGACCGCCGTGCACCGACCGCGCGGCGGCCCCGGCGTCGGTATAGACCGGGTTGGCGTCTCCCATCGCCTGCACCCAGTGCCGGATCATGGGCAGGTTCACCGGGTCTGGCGCCGCGCGCGGCCCGCTCTCGCCGAGCGCCGCTACCCGGTGCGGCGGCACCCTGATCGCGGCCTCAGTGCCGTCGCGGTCACCCGGCCCTCGGCGCCGTCAGCCGCGTCCCGCAAGACCTCCCCCGTCATCGCGGCACCCGGGCGCCAGCCCGAGACCGGCCCGTCGCGATCAGCTCCCGCTGGATCTCGTTTACGCCACCGCCGAAGGTCAGCACGGTATTTCGTTTGGCCTGAATATCGAGCCAGCGAACCAGCGGCGGTGTCCTCATCGGCCGGGTCGCCGTGGCGCCCGACGACCTCCTCGGCAGCTGGCCAGCAGCTGCAGCCGCTCGGAGGCGTAGACCTTCGTCACGGACGCGTCGGCGGTCCCGACGTGGGCCGCCGCTACCTGCCAGTTGAGCAGCTCGTTGATCCGCAGGCTGGCATAGGTCCGCGCCAGCGCCCGCTGGACGTCGGGCTGGCCCAGGAGCCGGCCGCTCCGCCCAGCCGCGCACCCGGTCGTACAGGGCGGCGATCCGGCCGGCCGGGCCCAGCATCACCCGCTCGTGGTTGAGCTGGATGGTGATCAGCCGCCAGCCGCCGTTCTCCTCCCCGACCCGCATCGTGACGGGGACGCGCACGTCGGAGTAGTAGGTCGCGTTGGTGTGGTGCGCGCCGTCGTGGGTGATGATCGGGGTCCAGGAGAACCCCGGGTCGGTGGTGTCCACGATGAGGATGGAGATCCCCGGTGCCGCGGCGCGTCCGGGTCGGTGCGGCAGGCCAGCCAGATGTAGTCGGCGTCGTGGGCGCCGGTGGTGAAGATCTTCTCCCCGTTGACCACATAGGTGTCCCCGGTCAGCACGGCCCGGGTACGCAGCGACGCCAGGTCGGTGCCCGCCTCCGGCTCGGTGTACCCGATGGCGAAATGCACCTCGCCGGC
The DNA here is from genome assembly GCA_963835425.1 of uncultured Actinomycetes bacterium. Lineage (GTDB taxonomy): Bacteria > Actinomycetota > Actinomycetes > Streptosporangiales > Streptosporangiaceae > UBA9676. The sequence continues at coordinate 559,922 of CAWIGE010000001.1, forward strand.
CAGGATCCGCGGCAGGAAGAACTCCTTCTGCGCGGCGGTCCCGTGGGCCTGCAGCACCGGGCCGACCGTCTGCAGGGTCACGGCGGGCAGCGGCACATCCGCGCGGGCCGCCTCGCTGACGAAGATCTGCTGCTCCACCTGGCCCAGGCCGCGCCCGCCGTACTCGGGCGGCCAGCCCACGCCCAGCCACCCGTCGCTGCCCATCCGGCGCACCACGTCGCGGTAGACGGTGCCGTGCCGCTCGGTGAGCAGCGCGGCCCGCTCATCCGGTGAGAGCAGGCCGGAGAAGTAGGCCCGCAGTTCGTCGCGCAGCGCGAGCTGTGAGTCGGTCAGGTCGCAGAACACGGCTGCCCTCAACCGCAGACCCTGGCGCCGAGCCGGTCGAGGCGGTAGTCGGCCCCGCCGACCAGCCTGACCAGGTCCTTGACCAGCGCGGAGTACCGGTGCAGCGGGATAGGTGACGTCCATGCCGGTCCCGCCGTGCAGGTGGTGGCAGGTGCGCAGCGCACCGGGCGCCTGGTCGGCCAGCCAGTACGCGGCCACGTCGAGGTCGCCGCCGGCCTCGCGCCCGGTGTCCAGCCGCCAGCAGGCCGACAGCGCCGCCAGGTGGAGGGTCCGGCTCACGATGGCGACGTCGGCGATCTGCTGCGCGACCGCCTGGAACGTGGCCAGCGGCCGGCCGAACTGCTTCCGCGACCCGACGTGCGCCGTGGTCAGCGCGAGCGCGCCGGCCAGGGCGCCGTCGGCCAGACAGGCGGCCCCGGCCAGCGTGAGCTGGTAGAGGCCGGCCACCGCGCGGTCATCCCCGAGCAGGTGGGCGACGGGCGCGTCGTCCAGGTGCAGCGTGTACTCGGGGCCGCCGGCCGAGCTGGGCGTCGGCGACAGCCCCACCCCGTCGGCTGACGGGTCGACCACGACCACGCCGGTGCCGCCCGAGGCGAGGCTGGCCGGCACCAGGATCCAGCGCGCCGCCGCGCCGTGCGGACGCCGGTCTTGACCCCCGAGACGCAACCGTTCCTGACCGTGGTGACCGGCGCGGCCGGCATCGGGTCCGACGGCTCGCGCACCGCGGCGGTGAGGACGGTGTCCCCGGCGGCGACGCCGTCCAGCAGGGCCTGCTGCAGCTCGCGGCCGCCCCAGCGGGACGACCGGCAGGACGCCCGTGGCCAGCGTGGCCAGCGCGGGGACCGGCGCCGCCCGCCTGCCGACCTCGGTCAGCAGCACCGCCGTGTCCAGCACCCCGAGCCCGTCCCCGCCCAGCCAGGCGGGCAGCGCCAGGCCGAGCAGGCCCGCCTGGCCGAACTCCTTCCACACCGCGCGGTCGCCGGGTAACGGCGGGTCCCGGTCCAGCACGTGGCCCGCGGCCGGGCGACCGCCTGCTGGGTCTCACCGAGGGTGAAGTCCACGCCTCCTTGCAGGCCGGGCATCCCCCAGAAATTAGAACACGTTACACCTGCGGGCGGCCAGGGTGCCGCGCGGGACGAGCCCCGAGCTAGCGCCGCCGTTGGTAGGCTGGCCACCAGCCACGATGACGAGAGGCCTTGATGGCATCAACGAGAACAGGTACCACCGTCACCCCCTCCCCCGACGGCGAGTTCAGCTCGGCGGCCCAGCGGGAGCGCCGCCAGCGGATCCTGGACGCCACCCTGGCGCTGGCGTCCAAGGGCGGCTACGACGCCGTGCAGATGCGGGCGGTGGCGGAGCGGGCGAACGTGGCGCTCGGAACGCTGTACCGGTACTTCCCGTCCAAGATCCACCTGCTCGTGTCCGGCCTGGCGCGGGAGTTCGAACGGAACCAGGAGAAGCTCGACCGCACCTCGATCCCGGGCGCCACGCCCTACGAGCGGATGCTGTACGTGCTGGGCCGGATCACCCGGACCATGCAGCGCGAGCCGATGCTCACCGAGGCGATGACCCGGGCGTTCATGTTCGCGGACCCGAGCGCGGCAGCCGAGGTCAACACCGTGGCGCGGCTGATGGAGCACATGCTCACGCGGGCGATGCACGAGGGCGAGCCGTCGGCCGACGAGATAGCGATCGCCCGGGTGATCGGCGACGTCTGGCTGTCCAACCTGGTCGCCTGGGTGACCCGGCGGGCGTCGGCCGACGACGTGAGCCGCCAGCTCGAGCTCGCCGCCCGGTTGCTGCTCCGCTAGCTGGTCGACCGCAGCCCTTGGCGATGACGTCGTCGGCGAACGGCGCGCAGCTTCGTCGAGCTTGCCGGCCAGCGGCTCGCGGTCCGGGCCGGTCTGGTAGGGCCAGCGGAAGCCGACGATCGCGTCGGTCACCCCCAGTTCCTCCAGCCGCCGCACCCCGTCGGGGCTGTAGGCGTCCGCCGAGATCACGTGCACCTCGAACGGCCGGTCGGCGGTGCCCTCCCGCCGGCGGAGCTCGGCCAGCCGGGCGAGCAGGCCGGGCAGGTCCGCCGGGTCCGCCCCCGCCGTGCAGCCAGCCGTCCCCCGCCCGGGCGGCGCGGCGCAGCGCGGCGTCGCCGTGGCCGCCGATGAGGACCGGGATGGGCTCGCTCGGCACCGGGGCGATCTTGACCGGCGGCAGGTCGAAGACCTCGCCGTGGTACTCGAAGTACCCGCCGGCGGACAGCCCGCGGATGATCGCGAGCTCCTCGTCCATCCGCCGCCCGCGGTCCGCCCACGGCACGCCGAGCACCTCGTAGTCCTCGCGCCACGGGCTGGTCCCCACGCCCAGCACGAGCCGGTTGCCGGTGAGCACCGCGGTGGACGTCGCCTGCTTGGCCACCAGCACCGGGTTGCGCACCGGCAGCTTGACCACAAACGTGACAAAACGAAGGTGCGTGGTGACCGCGCCCAGCGCCGGGATGAGCGAGAACGGCTCGATGAACGGCTTGTCCTCCAGGAACTCGCGGCTGCCGTCCGGGTTGAACGGGTACCGGCTGGCGGCGTGCAGCGGGTAGCAGATGCTGTCCGGCACCACCATCGAGTCGTACCCGGCCTCCTCGGCGGCCCGGGCGAGCGGCGCGTAGAACGACGGGTCGGTCATGGATTCGGCGTAGGAGAAGCGCACGGGACCTCCCGGCCAGCCGCCGATCAGCACCGAAAAACTAGAACGGGTTCTTGCGGAAAGTCAACCGGCTGGCGAGGCTGGTGCCATGGACCTTGCCGCGCTCGAAGAGATCCGCCGGCTGAAGTACCGCTACCTGCGCTGCGTCGACCTGAAGCTGTGGGACGAGATGGCCGACGTGTTCACGCCCGACGCCACGGTGGACTACGGCACGCCGGCGCTCGGCCAGCCGATCAGGCTCGCCGGCCGGGACGAGATCGTCGCCTTCCTGCGCGACAGGCTCGGGCCGGACATCATCACCGTGCACTTCGCGAGCCAGCCTGAGATCGATGTCGACGGCGACGAGGCCACGCGGCACCTGGAGCTTCGAGGACACCGTGATCGCCACCGGGTACCGCGTGCTGATCAAGGGGGCGGCGTTCTACGAGGACCGTTACGCGCGGGGCGAGGACGGCCGGTGGCGGATCTCGCACACCGGCTACGTCCGCACCTACGAGGTCATGATGTCGCTGGACGACGTGCCGAGCCTGAAGTTCACCGCGAACCGCTGGGCCGCCGCAGCCAGCGGAGCAAGGAGCGCCGCCGGGCGCCTGACGCCCGCGTCGTTGACGCGTTTCTAGAACTCGTTCTACTCTGGCTCAGACTCGCCCTGCCTGGCTGCCCGCCAGGATTGAGGCCCCGAGAGGTTGCCGTGCTCACCCAGTCGTTCGCGGACGCCGTGGCCGAAGCCGAGAAGATCATCACCGGCGCGCCCCACGTCGAGACCGAGGCGGACCTGGCCGAGGGGTACGACTACCTGGCCGGGCAACATCCGGGCGTCGCTGCAGCTCGCCTGGGCCTACCAGCGCGACTTCCCCTACTTCGTCTCCTCCACCGGCCCGTACACCAAGATGGGGCTGGACAACCCGGACACCCTGTACTTCCACTCCTACCTGCGCGACGACGCCGAGTACGTGGTCACCGGCCGCCGCGGCACCACCGCCGACCTGAGCTTCCAGGTGCTCGACGGCGACTACTCCCCGGTCGAGGTGCCGGGCAGCCTGACCGCGTTCGACGACCGGGCGATCGAGATCGACGGCGACGGGACGTTCGAGCTGCGGTTCGGCCCCGGCGACCGCCCGGGCGCAACTACTTCCCGCTCGGCCCGGGGTCGGCGATGCTGCTGGTCCGCGAGGTGTACAGCGACTGGGACGCCGAGCGGCGCGGCACCATCGGCATCCACCGCGCCGACCGGGCCGGGTGCGCGCCGGCCGCGCCGGACGCCGAGCGCGATGGCCAAGCGCTACCGGGTGGCGGGCAAGATCCTGCTGTCCCGGCTGCGGACCTTCCTCGCCTTCCCCGAGTGGTTCTACCTGAAGCTGCCGGTCAACACGATGACCGAGCCGCGCCCGACGCCCGGCGGCCTCGCCTCCCAGTTCTCCTCGGCCGGCCACTACGACCTGGGCGACGACCAGGCGATGATCGTGACCGTCCCGGCCGCCGGCCGTGCCGTCGCGCCGTACCAGGGAATCCAGCTCGGCAGCATGTGGTACGTCTCGCTGGACTACGTCAACCACCAGACCAGCCTCACCGCCGACCAGGCGCGCACCGACCCGGACGGCATGCTGCGCTTCGTGATCAGCGAGCGCGACCCGGGCGTGGCCAACTGGCTGGAGTGCACCGGGCACCGGCGCGGCTACGTGCAGATCCGCTGGCAGCGGCTGTCCCGCGACCTCGGGCCCGCGGACGGGCCGCGGGTCGAGGTGGTCCCGTTCACCGAGCTGCCGGGCCTGCTGCCGTACTACCAGCAGGCGCGGCTGACGCCCGCGGAATACGCGGCGCGGATCGCCGCCCGCCAGGCCGCCGTCGCCGCCAGGATGCTGGGCTGATGGCGCTGCTGGCGGGCCAGGTGGTCGTGGTCTGCGGCGTCGGCCCCGGCCTGGGCCGGTCGATCGCGCTGGCCAGCGCGCGCGCCGGGGCCGACGTGGTGCTCGCCGCCCGCACGGCGTCCCGCCTGGACGAGGTGGCCAAGGAGGTCACCGCGCTGGGGCGCCGCGGCGTGGCCGTCCCCGCCGACATCACCGACGGCGAGGCGGCCGCGCGGCTGGCCGAGGCCGCGCTGGCCGCGTTCGGCCGGGTCGACACGCTGGTGCACAACGCGTTCGCGATACCGCCGCTGACCGGCCTCGCCGACGCCGACCTGGCCACGCTCCGGGCCGCGTTCGACACCAACGTCGTCGCCGCGCTGCGGCTGACCCGGCTGTTCACCCCGGCGCTCGCCGCCAGCCGGGGATCGGTCGTGATGATCAACTCCGCCGTGCTGCGCCATTCCCGGCCGGGCTTCGGCGGGTACAAGATGACCAAGGCGGCGCTGCTCGCCCTGGCCCAGAGCCTGGCCACCGAGCTCGGCCCGCAGGGGATCCGGGTCAACTCGGTGGCGCCCGGCTACATCTGGGGCGGCTCGCTGAAGTGGTATTTCGGCTACCTCGCGCGGCAGCGCGGGGTGGACGTCCAGCAGGTCTACGACGAGACCGCGGCCACGATCGACCTGCGCAGGCTGCCCGAGCCCGACGAGGTCGCCGACGCGGTGGTGTTCCTGGCCTCGCCGATGGCCCGCGCCATCACCGGCCAGTGCCTCGACGTCAACGGCGGCGAGTACCACCATTGAGCGGCGGGTGAGCCATGCGCGAGCGGTGACCGGGCGGCGGAAGGTCGGCGCCGAGGACCTGCACGCGTCGGCCACCAGGATCACCGGGCTGGCGGACTTCGGCGCCGACGACTACCGCGACGGCCTGGCCGTGCTGCTGGAGTCCTGCGCCCGCGACGCCGGCCTGACCCGAACTGGGCGCGAAGGTGATCCGGGCCTTCCTGCGCGGCGCGCTGGTGGCCCGGCTGCTCAGCGAGGCGGCGTGGGCGCGCCACCCGGGCTACGCCGAGGTCGGCCATCGAACGGCCGATCTTCGTCACCGGGCTGCCCCGGACCGGCACGACCGCGCTGCACCGCCTGCTCACGGCCGACCCGGCGCACCAGGGCCTGGAGCTGTGGCTCACCGAGGTGCCGCAGCCCCGCCCGCCGCGGGAGACCTGGGCCGGCGACCCGGTGTTCGCGCCGCATCCAGGCGGCGTACGAGCGGCACCACGTGACCCACCCCGAGTTCATGGGCGTGCACTACATGGCGGCCGACCAGGTGGAGGAGTGCTGGCAGCTGCTGCGGCAGTCGATGCGCTCGGTCTCCTACGAGTGCCTGGCGCACCTGCCGTCCTACTCGGCCTGGCTGCGCCGGCCAGGACTGGACGGGCGCCTACCGCAGGCACCGGCGCAACCTGCAGCTGATCGGCCTGCCCGACCGCGGCCGCCGCTGGGTGCTGAAGAACCCGAGCCACCTGTTCGCGCTCGACGCGCTGCTGCGAGGTCTACCCGGACGCGCTGGTGATCCAGACCCACCGGGCGCCGCGGACCGCGATCGCGTCGGTGTGCAGCCTCGCCGCGCAGGCGTCGGCGGGCTGGTCGACGGCGTTCACCGGCGAGGTGATCGGCCGCGACCAGCTGGAGCTGTGGGCCCGCGGCCTGCGAGCGGTTCACGGCCGTCCGCGCCCGGCACGACCCGGCGCGGTTCTGCGACGTCAGCTACGACGAATTCGTCAAGCGATCCGGTCCGGCACCGTCGAGGCGGTCTACGCCCACTTCGGGCTGACGCTGAGCGACCGCGGCCCGGACAGCCATGCGGGCGCTGCACGCGCAGCGGTGCGCCGGCCGGCGCCAGGCCCGGCGCACCGCTACGCGCTCTCGGACTTCGGGCTCACCGGCGATCAGGTCGATCAGCGTTTCGGTTTCCGCTAGGTCGTGTACAGCTCCGCGCTGGCCAGTTCGGTCGCATGGTGGCTGTGGAAGGTCGCCTCATTGGGTGACGATGTTGGCTATTCGCCCGGGGACGATGATCAGCCTCCGCACCGGCGTGCCCGCCGTGTGCTGGGCGTAGCCGGGGTGGGCGGTGATGATGGCCTCGATCTCGTCCTCACCCGCGCCCGCCGGGGCCTCGACCTGGAACCGCGTCTTGCCGTTGACCTGCACCGGGATGACCGATACCGGCGGGGCCGCCAGCGACTCGTCGGCCTCGGGGAACGCGGCGCCGACGGCCATGCCGTCGTGGCCCAGCCTGCTCCACAGTTCCTCGGCGATATGCGGCGCCAATGGCGCCGTCATGAGGACAAGCGGCTCGGCGAGCCCGCGCGGGAGGCTGCCCTCGCGGGCGGAGACCCGGGCGGCGTGGGCGTTCAGCTCGTGCAGCCGGGCCATGGCGGTATTGAACCGCAGCCGGCCGAAGTCGCGGCGGACGGCAATGATCGTCTGATGCAGCCGGCGGGCGGCGCCGGGGTCCAGCGGCCGGTCGTCCACCCTGAGCTCGCCCGATGCCTCGTCGATCAGGTTCCGCCACAGCCGCTGCAGGAACCGGAACACGCCGACGATGTCGTCGGTATGCCACGGGCGGTCGCCGTCCAGCGGGCCCATCGCCATCTCGTACAGCCGCAGGGTGTCGGCGCTGTAGGTGGCGTAGATCTCGTCCGGGCTGACGCTGTTCTTCAGGCTCTTGCCCATCTTCCCGGCGCGCCGGTTGACGGGCTGGCCGCGGTAGCGGTAACCGTCGTCACCGGCCTCGGGTGACCTCGGCGGCCGGCACGTACATCCCGCGCGCATCGGTGAACGCGTCGGCCAGGATGTAGCCCTGGTTCAGCAGCCGCGCGAACGGCTCCGGCGTCGAGACGTGGCCCAGGTCGTACAGCACCTTGTGCCAGAAGCGGGCGTACAGCAGGTGGAGCACCGCGTGCTCCACGCCGCCGACGTACAGGTCCACCCCGCCGGGCGCCATCCAGTACCGTTCCGCCTCCGGGCCGACGAAGGCGGCGTCGTTGGCCGGGTCCAGGTAACGCAGGTAATACCAGCACGACCCGGCCCACTGCGGCATGGTGTTGAGCTCACGCCGGTAGTCCCGGGGGCCGTCGCCGAGGTCGAGCGTGACCGTGCCCCAGCCGGGTGCCCGCGCCAGCGGCGGGACCGGTTCCGCGGTCTCACCGCCCGTGGACTCGCCGTCGCCGGTCCCGGGCCGGAAGTCGGTCATCTCGGGCAGCAGCACCGGCAGCATGTCTTCGGGCAGCCCGATGGGCCCATGCTCGTCGTAGACGATCGGGAACGGCTCACCCCAGTAGCGCTGCCGGGAGAACAGCCAGTCACGCAGCCGGTAGTTGCGTTCCCGGCGGCCGGTGCCGTGCAACTCCAGCCAGCCGATGGTCGCCTCGACCGCGGCATCCCGGCCCAGGCCGGCCAGCGGCGGCCCGGGAACCGGCGCGTACCGCCCGTCGCCGGTGAACGCCTGTTGCCATTCCCCGGCCGCGGCTCCGGCCGGGATGGAGTGCTGGGCGAGCCACTCGTCCGGCGGCCGCAGCACGGCGCGTACCGGCAGCCCGAACACCCGGGCGAACTCGATGTCCCGCTGATCATGGGCGGGAACCGCCATGATCGCGCCGGTCCCGTAGTCCATCAGCACGTAATCGGCGACGAAGACCGGCATCTGATCACCGGTGGCGGGATTGACCACGTAGGAGCCGGTGAACACGCCGGTCTTGTCCTGGCCCGCGGTCCGCCCGTCCCGCGGGGCCACCCGCGCCTGGTAGGCGGCGACCGCCGCCGCCGGGGCGTCCGCTCCCCCGCCCGCCCGGTACCGCCAGCCGCAGGCGTCCCGGCCGGCCAGTCGGGCGCGGTCAGCCGGGGGATCAGCGGATGCTCGGGAGACAGGGCCAGGTAGGTGGCGCCGGGCAGCGTGTCCGGGCGGGTGGTGAACACGGTGATCGTGACATCTGGCTGGCCGGCGGCGCCGAAGTCGATGGACGCCCCCTCGCTGGCTCCGATCCAGTTCCGCTGCATGTGTTTGACCGGTTCCGGCCAGTCGACCAGGTCGAGTTCGTCGATCAGCCGGTCCGCGTAGGCGGTGATGCGGAGCATCCACTGCCGCAGCGGCCGCCGGTAGACCGGGTAGTTGCCGACGTCGCTGCGCCCGTCCGCCGTTATCTCCTCGTTCGCGAGCACGGTGCCCAGGCCCGGGCACCAGTTGACCGGTTCCTCCGAGACGTAGGCGAGCCGGTAGCCGTCGAGCAGCTTCCGGCGCTCCGGCTCGGCCAGCTCGGCCCAGGAACGGCCGCCGGGCGGCCGGCGGGCCCCCGCCGCGAACTCGGCCGCCAGCTCGGCGATCGGCCGCGCCCGGCCGGCCCGTTCGTCGAACCAGCTGCCGTAGATCTGCAGGAAGATCCACTGCGTCCACCGGTAGAACGAGGGGTCCGAGGTCACGACCTCCCGGCGCTCGTCGTGGCCCAGGCCCAGCCGTCTGAGCTGGGCGCGCATGGCGGCGATGTTGGCGGCGGTGCTGACCGCCGGATGCTGGCCGGTGCTGATCGCGTACTGCTCGGCGGGCAGCCCGAACGCGTCATAGCCGAACGGGTGCAGGACATGGTGCCCGGTCATCCGCAGGAAGCGCGCGTAGACGTCGGTCGCGATGTAGCCCAGCGGATGCCCGACATGCAGCCCGGCGCCGCTCGGGTAGGGAAACATGTCCAGGATGTAGAACTTCGGCCGGCCCGCCGGGTCCGGAGTACGGAACGTCCCGGCCGTCGCCCAGCGCTCCTGCCACCGGAGCTCGATGTCCGTGGCCAGGCCCGGCCCGTAGCGGAACGGGAACTCCGGATCGGGCATCTCATCCGTCCGCGACGATCAGGCCCATGGCGTCGGCGAGCAGGGGCGCCAGCTCCATGAGCTGCGCAGTGGTCACGATCGCGCCGCGCAGGCAGGCGGGGTCGACGGTGATGCCAAGCTCGGCGCCGCGCAGGTCAACCTCGTCCATGGCGGCGCGGGTGAAGTTGGTCCTGGTCAGGCGGGAATCACGGAAGACGGTCTTGGTCAGCGTCGCGCCGGAGAAGTCCACGTCAGACAGGACGCAGTTGTCGAAGGTCACCTCGGCCAGCACGGCATCACGGAGGTTCACCGAGTCGAGCTTGCAGCCGCGCAGGCTCACCCGGCGCAGCCGCGCCGCGAAGGCCTCGACGCCGGCGGCCACGCTCCCGGTGATCTCCGCGCCCACCCAGCCGGACTCGGCCAGGATGGTCGACACCAGGCGCACGTCGCGCAGCCACACGTCGGTGAACTGGGCGCGGCGCAGCTGGCCTTCCTGGATGGACACCCGGGTGAAGGCGCACTCAAGGAACCGGCTGCCATGCGCGTCGGGCTGCGCCAGGTCCAGCTGGTCGAAATGGGCGCCCTCGTAGGACTCGGCCGGTGCCAGGTCGCCCCGGTGGATCCGCAGCGCATCGGCGAACGGCAGGTCAGCCAGGTCTTTCCAGGTCACAGCGTCAGTGCCCGGGCCAGGTCCCGGTAACCGGGCACCGGATCGGCGTCTGGCTTGGTGAGCAGCTGGATCGCCACGTGATCCGCGCCGGCATCCAGGTGAGCGGACAGTTGCGCCGCCACCTGGTCCGCGCTGCCGTGAGCGACCAGCGCGTTGACCAGCGCGTCGCTGCCGCCGTCGGCCAGGTCCTCATCGGTCCAGCCCAGCCGGCGCAGGTTGCTGGTGTAATTCACCAGGCCGAGGTAGGGGGTGGCCACCCGGGAGCGGCCGAGCGCGCGGGCCCGCCCGGCGTCGGTGTCGAGGACGGCCTTGTGCTCGGGGGCGAGCAGCGGCCCCGGGCCCAGGATCTCCCGCGCCTGGCGGGTGTGCTCGGGCGGCACCAGGTACGGGAGCGCGCCCGCGGTGCGCTCGCCGGCCAGCCGGAGCACCCGGGGGCCCAGCGCGGCCAGCGTGAGGACGCCCGGCGGGACCCCGTCGCCGCGCAGCGCCTCCACGTAGGAGACGAGGGCGTCGTAGGGGCGCTCGTACTGCTGCGTCGCCTCCGGGTGTCCCGCACCGACGCCGAGCACGAACCGGCCGGGGTAGCGGTCCTGCACCCGCGCGAACGCACGGGCCATCTCGTGCGGGCCGTCCTTCCAGATGTTCACGATGCTGGTGCCCACGGTGAGGGTGCTCGTCGCGTCGAGCAGCTCATCTATCTGGGTCAGGTCGCCGCCGGGCGAGCCGCCGAGCCAGAGCGCGCCGAAGCCGGCCTGCTCGATCTCGGCGGCCATCTTGGCCGTCACCTGATAGGCGCCTCGCCAGATCCCGAACCTTCCTAGCTGGTCCCGCAGTTGCGCCGTCACATGCGTTCCCCTCTGCTGGATGTCAGTGCGAGTCGCGGCTGACGTTCGAGCCGCTCGATCCGACCAGGAAGTCGAGGTCCGCGCCGGTGTCGGCCTGCTGCACGTGCTCCACGTACAGCCGCTCCCACCCCCGGCGAGGGCTGGCGAACCCGTCGGTCATGGCCTGGTTCGGGGTGCGCCGCTCCAGCTCGGAGGCGGGGACGTCGAGGTCCAGCCGGCGGCCCGGCACGTCGAGCACGATGACGTCGCCGGTCTGCACCAGGGCCAGCGGGCCGCCGGCCGCCGCCTCCGGCGTCACGTGCAGCACGACCGTGCCGTAGGCGGTCCCGCTCATCCGGCCGTCGCAGACCCGCACCATGTCGCGCACGCCCTGCTCGAGGAGCTTGGGCGGCAGCGGCAGGTTCGACACCTCCGGCATGCCCGGGTAGCCGCGGGGGCCGCAGCCGCGCAGGACCAGCACCGAATCCGCGTCGACGTCCAGATCCGGGTCGCCGATGCGGGCGTGGAAGTCCTCGATGCTGTCGAAAACGACGGCGCGGCCGCGGTGCGTGAGCAGGTGCGCCGATGCCGCGGCCGGCTTGATGATGGCGCCGCCCGGGGCGAGGCTCCCGCGCAGGACCGCGATGCCCGCCGCCGGCTGCATCGGCTCGCCACGGGCCCGGATGACCTCGCGGTCCCAGATCTGCGCCTCGGCGAGGTAGTCCACCAGCGGACGGCCCGTGACGGTGCGGGCGCCCGGGTCGAGCAGGTCCGCCACCTCGCGCAGGACGGCGTGCAGGCCGCCGGCCCGGTGGAAGTCCTCCATCAGGTACCGGCCCGGCTGCAGGTCCACCAGCAGCGGGACGCCGGAGCCGATGCGGTCGAAGTCGTCGACGGTCAGCGGCACGCCCAGGCGCCCGGCGATGGCGAGCAGGTGCACCACGGCGTTCGTGGACCCGCCGATGGCGGCCAGCGCGACGATGGCGTTGCGGAACGAGCCAGCGGTCAGCACCTGGCCGAGCCGGCGGTCCTGCGCGACCATCTCGACGATCAGCCGCCCGGTCTCGTGCGACGCCGCCAGCAGACGGCTGTCGGCGGCCGGCAGCCCGGCGGTCCCGGGCAGCGTCGTGCCGAGCACCTCGGCCAGCAGCCCCATGGTCGAGGCGGTCCCCATGGTGTTGCAGTGCCCGCGGCTGCGGATCATCGAGGATTCCGAGGCCAGGAACTCCTGCCCGGACAGGGTGCCCGCGCGGACCTCCTCGCTGAGCCGCCACACGTCGGTGCCGCACCCCAGCGCGACGCCCCGGAACGTCCCCGGTAGCATCGGGCCGCCGGGCACGACCACGGCGGGCAGGTCCACCGACGCGGCCGCCATGAGCAGCGACGGGATCGTCTTGTCGCAGCCGCCGAGCAGCACCACGCCGTCGACCGGGTTGGCGCGCAGCATCTCCTCGGTGGCCATCGCCGCCATGTTGCGCCACAGCATCGCGGTCGGCCGCACGTGGGTCTCGCCCAGGGAGACGACCGGCAGGTTCAGTGGGATGCCGCCCGCCTCGTAGATCCCGTCCCTGACCGAGGCGGCGACCTCGTCCAGATGCGAATTGCACGGGGTGAGGTCGGACGCCGTGTTCGCGATCGCGATGTGCGGCCGTCCCGAGAACGCGTTCGCTGGCAGGCCCCGCCGCATCCAGGCCCGGTGGAGATATGCGTTTCGGCCGTCCCCCGCGTACCACTGTGCGCTTCGAAGCTCGTTCACGTCGGTTTCATTTCCCGGAATGAATGATCTACTATCTGGAACGCCATGGACTCTACCTGGCGCTTCCGCGCACGCCCTCAACACCTGCTGATCCTGGAGACCCACGGTGTACCTCATGCGCACCGGAGCGCCCGGCGCTGAGAAGCCCGCTGCGCGCATCGACGGCGAGCACTACGTCGACCTCTCCGACGTGGTCACCGACTTCGACGGGGCGTTCTTCGCCGGCGGGGGCATGATCGCATCCGCGGCGTCGTGGAGGCCCGGGCGGCCGCTGGCCAGGTGGCGGAGCTGGGAGACGAGCGGGTCGGCGCCCCCATCGCCCGGCCGCATCAGATCCTGGCCATCGGGCTGAACTACCGCGATCACGCCGAGGAGACGGGCCAGCCGGTTCCCGACGAGCCGATCCTGTTCACCAAGCCCCCCAATACGCTCATCGGGCCCCATGACGACGTGCGCATCCCCCGCGGCGCGACCAAGACCGACTGGGAGGTGGAGCTGGGGGTCGTCGTCGCGCGCCGCTGCAGCTACCTGGATTCCCCCGCGGAGGCCAGGGACGCCATCGCCGGATTCCTCGTCGTCAACGACGTGAGCGAGCGGGCGTTCCAGATCGAGCGGGGCGGGCAGTGGTGCAAGGGCAAGTCGGCCGAGACCTTCAACCCGGCCGGTCCGTGGCTGGTCACCCCCGACGAGATCGGCGACGTCATGGCCCTGGGCATGTGGCTCGACGTCAACGGCGTCCGTAGGCAGACCGGCTCGACCTCGAGCATGATCTTCGACCCGTACTTCATCGTGCATTACCTGAGCCAGTTCCTCGTCCTGGAGGCCGGGGACCTCATCGACACCGGGACGCCGCCCGGCGTCGGGATGGGGTTCACGCCGCCGGTGTGGCTGCAGCCGGGCGACGTCATGGAGCTCGGCATCGATGAGCTGGGCAGCCAGCGCCAGCACGTCATCGGGCCGCGCTGAGCACCGGGCCGCGCTGAGGATCGGGCACCGCCCTGGATCCGGCTATCGGCCCGGGCAATGACCGCATAGGCCGGCGTTCTATTGACAGTGCCGCGGGGCACGGCATGGGATGAAACGGGCATGGGCTGATACGGGCACGGGCCGAAGCGGGCACGGCATGGGATGAGGGACGTGTGCCGCTGGCCCGGGCGAGAGGAGCCGCGGCGATGACAAACCTGGCCGGGATTGTGCGGGACGAGGAGGCAGCACGGGGCGAGTGGCTGGCCATGCGGCAGGGCGAACTGGCGCTGACCTATGCGGAGCTGGCGCGCGCGAGCGGGCCAGGCGGCCGCCCTGCTGCGCGAGGTCGGGGTCGGGCCCGGCGACCGGGTGGCGCTGATGCTGCCGAACGTGCTGGCGTTCCCGGTGCTCTTCTACGGCAGCCTCGCCGCGGGGGCGGCGGTAGTGCCGATGAACCCGCTGCTGAAGAGCCGGGAGGTCGCGCACTACCTGGGCGACTCGGGCGCGTCGGTCATCTTCGCCTGGGAGCCGGTGCGCGGACGAGGCGGCCAAGGGCGCGGCCGACACCGGCGCCCAGGTCATCCGGGTGACGGAACCGGACGCCCGGAGCCATGCTCGGCGACCGGGAGCCGCTGGCGGACTGGGCCGAGCGCGGCGACGACGACGACGCCGTCATCCTGTACACCTCCGGGACGACCGGGCGTCCCGAAGGGCGCCGAGCTCACCCACGCGAACCTGTACAGGAACGCCGAGGTGACCACCACCACGCTGCTGACCGCGGGCCAGGACGACGTGATCATGGGATGCCTGCCGCTGTTCCACGTGCTTCGGCCTGACCTGCGGCATGAACGCGTCGGTCATCGAGCGGCGCCAGCCTGACCCTGCTGCCCCGGTTCGACGCGGGCAAGGCCCTGGAGATGATCGGCCGGGAGAAGGTGACGATCTTCGAGGGCGTGCCGACGATGTACTCGGCGCTGCTGCACCACCCGGACGCGCGCCACGCGCCGACGTGTCGTCGCTGCGGCTGTGCGTGTCCGGCGGGGCCGCGCTCCCGGTCGAGGTGCTGCGCCAGTTCGAGGAGGCGTTCGGCTGCCCGATCCTGGAGGGGTACGGGCTGTCGGAGACCTCGCCGGTCGCGTCGTTCAACCACCCGGACCGGGAGCGCAAGGCGGGCTCGATCGGCACCCCGATCGCCGGGGTGGAGATGCGGGTCGTGGACGACGCCGGCGCCGACGTGCCCCCGGGGGAGGTCGGCGAGATCGCCATCCGCGGCCACAACGTCATGAAGGGCTACTGGGGCAAGCCGGAGGCGACCGCGGCCGGCCATCCCGGATGGCTGGTTCCGCACCGGCGACCTGGCCCGGATCGACGAGGACGGCTACTTCTTCATCGTCGACCGGAAGAAGGAACTGATCATCCGGGGCGGGTACAACGTGTACCCGCGGGAGATCGAGGAGGCGCTGTACGAGCACCCGGCCGTGGCCGAGGTGGCCGTGGTCGGGATCCCGCACGACTCGCTGGGCGAGGAGGTGGGCGCCGCGGTCGCGCTCAAGCCGGGCGCCACCGCCACCCCCGACGAGCTGAAGGCGTTCGCCAAGAGCGGGTGGCCGCCTACAAGTACCCACGGCACGTCTGGCTGGTGGACCAGCTGCCGAAGGGACCGACCGGCAAGATCTTGCGCCGCGAGGTGAAGCCGCCCGCGACGTGCTGGAGAGCTGCGTGACCGGGCGGGCGCGGGCGGCCAGGCCGGCGGACTTCGCCGACGCCGCCGAGGCCGCGCCCGCGCTCGACCTGCTGCTGTCGGACGCGGCCCTGGGGATCATGCGCCGGTTCCGGCCCGACGGCTCCATGCTCCGGCTCGGCCTGAGCCTGGCCCGGCGGCCGTGGACGGTGGCCCGGCCGATCGGCCGCGCTGGCCGGTGAGCTCGGCAAGATCGCGGTCGGGCGCTCGGCCGTCGCCCCCGCGCCGCGCGACCGGCGGTTCGCGGACCCGGCATGGATGGGCAACCCGTTCCTCCGGCGGATCCTGCAGGCCTACCTGGCGGGCGGCGCCGCTGGCCGAGTCGCTGCTCGCCGACGCCGACCTGGGCTGGCGCGACGGCGAGCGCGTCGGGTTCGTCGTGCACAACGTCGTCGACGCGGCGGCGCCCAGCAACAACCCGCTGCTCAGCCCGGCCGCGTGGAAGGCGCTGGTCGACACCGGCGGCCTGAGCGCGGTGCGCGGGGCCCGCGCGTTCGCGTCCGACATGGCTACCGCCCCGAGGGTCCCGGCCATGGTGGCGCCCGACGCCTTCGAGGTCGGCCGCGACCTGGCCGTCTCGCCCGGGGCCGTGGTGCGGCGGGCGGAGATCTGCGAGCTGATCCAGTACGAGCCGACCACGCCGCGCGTGCACGAGTTCCCGCTGGTGATCGTGCCGCCGATGATCAACAAGTTCTACGTCACCGACCTGGCACCCGGCCGCAGCATGATCGAGTACCTGGTGTCGCAGGGCCACCAGGTGTTCGCGATCTCCTGGCGCAACCCGGACGCCCGGCACCGGGACTGGGGCACCGACGCCTACGGCCAGGCCATCGTGGACGCGCTGAACGCCGCGCGGTCGATCTGCGGGGCGGCGAAGGCCAGCATCTTCGCGCTCTGCTCGGGCGGCATCGTGTCCTCGATGGTGGCCGCGCACCTGGCCGACACCGGCGGCCTGGACGCAGCTCGCGTCGCTGTACCTCGGGGTGACCGTGCTCGACCAGGTGCAGGAGGGCACGGTGGCGGCGCTGGCCGACGAGCGGCGGCGGCGCTGGCCGTCGCGGCCTCGCGGTCCCGCGGCTACCTGGACGGCCGGTCGCTGGCCGAGGTGTTCGCCTGGCTGCGGCCCAACGACCTGATCTGGAACTACTGGGTCAACAACTACCTGCAGGGCAAGACCCCGCCGCCGTTCGACATCCTGTACTGGAACGCCGACACCACCCGGCTGCCGGCCGCGCTGCACCGCGACTTCATCAACATCGCTCTGACCAGCGCGCTGGCCAAGCCCGACGCGGTGACGATGCTCGGCTCGCCGGTGGACCTGTCCGCGGGTCGACGTGGACTCCTACCTGGTGGCCGGCATCGCCGACCACCTGTGCCCGTGGCAGTCCTGCTACCGCAGCACCCAGCTGCTCGGCGGCGACGTCCGGTTCGTGCTGTCCACCAGCGGGCACATCGCGTCGATGATCAACCCGCCGGACAACCCGAAGGCGAGATTCCAGGTGGCGCCGGCCGGGGCAGCATCCGGCCAACCCGCCCGACCCACGGGACTGGCTGCGGGCGGCCGAGACCGTGCAGGGCAGCTGGTGGCCGGACTACTCCGTCCTGGCTCGCCGAGCGGAGCGGCGGCGAGAAGGACCGGCCGGACGCGCTGGGCGACAAGGGATTCGAGCCGATGGAACCCGCGCCCGGCCTGTACGTCCTCGACCGGTAGCCGACCGGCGCCCGCTCGTGCGAGCCTGGCAGCAGGCCAGCGCAGCCAGCGCGTGACGCCCATGGGGAGGACAGGGACCCGATGCCGATCAGCTTCCGCCGGAAGCCAGCGCCGCCGACGACCCGCAGCATCGTGGTGGACGGCCAGCAGCTGCGCGTCGAGGTCCGGCCGGGAACCGGCCGGCGCGCCGCCGCTGCTGCTGGTCAACGGCATCGGCGCCAGCCTGGAGCTGCTCCAGCCGTTCGTCGACGCAGCTCGATCCCGCGCATCGAGGTCATCCGCTTCGACGTCCCGGGAGTGGGCGGCTCGCCGCTGCCCGGCCTGCCCTACCGCTTCACCGGCCTGTGCCGGCTGATCGGCGCGCCTGCTGTCCGAGCTCGGCCACGACGAGGCCGACGTGCTCGGCATCTCCTGGGGCGGCGGGGTCGCGCAGCACTTCGCCTGCTTCCAGCGGCACCGCTGCCGGCGCCTGGTGCTGGTCAGCACGGCGACCGGCTCGCTGATGGTGCCGGCCCGGCCGTCGGTGCTGGCCCGGATGGTCACCCCGCGCCGTTACCTGGACCGGCAGCTACCTGCGGCGGGACGCCGCCGACCTGTACGGCGGCTCCGCGCGCAGCCAGCCGGACCGGGTCAGCGCGCTGATGCACGCCGAGAACCGGGTCGGCCCGGCGCTGGGCTACGTGTACCAGCTCGTGGCGGGCGCGGGCTGGACCAGCCTGCCGTTCCTGCCGCTGATCCGCCAGCCGACGCTGATCCTGTCCGGCGACGACGACCCGCTGATCCCGCTGGCCAACGCCCGGCTGATGCACTCGCTGCATCCCCCGTTCGCAGCTGCACGTGTACCACGGCGGCCACCTGAGCCTGGTCACCGAGGCCGCCGAGCTCGCGCCGGTGGTCGGCCGGTTCCTGGCGGCCGACGTGCCCGGCGACGGCGACCGCGCGGCGCAGAACGGCCAGCCGGGCTAGCCGTCCGCATTCCCGAGGAGGACCCGATGACCAACGCCGCCGATGCCGACTTCTACCATCTCGAGCAGCTGCTCGACGACGCCGGCCGCGACGCCCTGCAGCGCACCCGGGAGTTCATGACCAAGGAGGTCGGGCCGGTCATCAACCGGTACTGGACCCGGGAGGAGTTCCCGCACGAGCTGATCCCGGGCTTCGCCCAGCTCGGGCATCGCCGGGCACGGCCTACACGGGCTACGGCTGCCCCGGCGGCGGCCCGCTGCTGGACGGGATGATCGCGATGGAGCTGGCCCGGGTCGACCCGTCGATGTCCACGTTCAGCGGGGTGCACAGCGGCCTGGCGATGGGCTCGATCTACCTGTGCGGGTCGGAGGAGCAGAAGCAGCGCTGGCTGCCGGCGATGGCCCGGATGGAGAAGATCGGCGCGTTCGGGCTGACCGAGCCGGACGTCGGGTCCGGCGTGGCGGGCGGGCTGACCACCACCGCCCGCCGTGACGGCGACGAGTGGGTGCTCGACGGGCAGAAGAAGTGGATCGGGAACGCCACCTTCGCCGACTACATCATCATCTGGGCGCGCGACACCGAAGACGGCCAGGTCAAGGGGTTCGTGGTGGAGAAGGGCACGCCGGGCCTGTCCACCGCCAAGATGAAGGACAAGATCGCGCTGCGGGTGGTGCAGAACGCCTACATCACGCTGGACGGCGTCCGGGTGCCGGAGGAGAACCGGCTGCAGAAGGCGACCTCGTTCAAGGAGACCGCGAAGGTGCTGCGGCTGACCCGGGCGGGCGTGGCGTGGCAGGCGGTCGGCTGCGCCCGCGGCGCGTACGAGCACGCCCTCGCCTACGCCAAGGAGCGCCAGCAGTTCGGCAGGCCGATCGGCGGCTTCCAGCTCGTCCAGGACCTGCTGGTGCGGATGCTCTCGAACATCACCGCCTCGGCCTGCCTGTGCACCCGGCTGGCCCAGCTGCAGGCCGAGGGCAGGGCCGCCGACGAGCATTCGGCGCTGGCCAAGGCGTTCTGCACGGTGCGGATGCGGGAGACCGTCGGCTACGCCCGTGAGCTGCTCGGCGGCAACGGCATCCTGCTGGAGCACCAGGTCGGCCGGTTCGTCGCCGACGCCGAGGCGATCTACTCCTACGAGGGCACCCGCGAGATCAACACCCTGGTCGTCGGCCGCGCCATCACCGGCCTGTCCGCCTTCGTCTGAGCGCCGACGCCTGAAGGATCACGGGCCCAGGTCCCAGAGCAGGCGGTAGTAGCTCGTGCGGTCCGGGTCCGGGGCGATGCCGTAGGCGTCCAGCAGCGGGGTTTCCCAGCCGGGGCCGTAGTTCCAGGTCGGTGCTCCAGGTGGCGACGGCCAGGTCGGCCCAGCGGTCGGCCACGCCGAGCGCCCCGAGGTCGACGTGGCCGGAGCAGCGGCCGTCGGCGGTCAGCAGCGTGTTCGGTGCGCAGCTGTCGCCGTGGCAGACGACCAGCTCGTCCACCGGCGGGGCGTCGGTGAGCAGCTCCAGCGCCGCGGCGACGGTGAGCGCCTGATGGCAGGGATGCCACCGGGCCGGGTCCAGCTGGCCCCGCGCGGCCCGCCGGCGGGCGTCGGCGAGCCGTTCGGCGACACTCCAGGAGAACGGGCAGCCGTCCACGGGCAGCGCCTCGTGCATGGCGCGCAGGCCCGCGCCGATCGCTGCCACCGCCGTGTGCGGCTCGGCCGTCCACCGCGCGGTGATTGCCATCTCCCCCGGGAGCGCGCTGGTGACGAGCCACGACCCGGTGCGGTCCGCGCCCTGCCCGAGCGGCCGCGGCACCGGCGTGAACGCCACCGCCCAGGCCAGGCGCGCCGCCTCCGCGGCCAGGTCGAGCCCGCTGCCCGCCGGGGCCCACTTCACGAACCGCCGCCGGTCTCCCGCCCCGATCTCAAAGGTGACGCCGCCCAGCTCGTTCACCCACACCGGGCGCACCGCCTCGCCGCCGGCCTGGGCCAGAACCGGCGCCGGGGTGTCAACGTCAGGGGGCACCGGGCGAGTCGTATATCTGCAGCTCGAGGGGGGTGATGCCGCCGGAGCTGATCGGCACGATGTCCATCGGGCAGCTGGACAGGACGACGACGCACTCCTGGACGGCGCGGAACGCGAGGTAGTCGCCGGGGCGGGAGGAGGCCGGGTGGGAGGCGAGCGTGCCGTCGGGCCTGGCCCGGACGTCCATGAAGACGTTGATCGGCTGCGGGACCGTGCCGGCCTTCAGCCCCCGGCCCGCCAGTGCCTCGGCCAGGTTCCCGGCGCACGACCGGTGCGACGCCGGCGCGCCCAGTGATGCGTAACGCGCCGGGTCGCAGGCCGCGTACAGCATGTCATGCCAGCCTGGCGAGGTGTCCTCCAGCACGGACAGGATCGGGCGGCGGCGGTTGGTGAGCACCGGGTCCCCCTGCCGGGGGAACAGCTTCCCGATCGCCACCCTGGTGTGCGACGCGCTCGCGAACTCACCGGGATCGGCCGCGGTGAAGGCGAACAGGTCGCCCACCTGCCCCCCGGCCACGTCGACGACCCGGAAACACCGGCCCTCAGCCAGCAGCACGGCCCGCCCCTCGCCGGCGGGCACCCGTAGCGTCTCGCTCATGTCGCCTCCTTGCAGCGATGTAATCATCGATGCTCACGTTCCACCCGGCCGGGACGTCTACCTGGTATGACAGCGAGACTGATGGACGTGACGCACACGATGGCGGACTCCCCGCTGGGCGAGCTGACGCTGGTCGCCAGCGACGGCGCCCTGGCCGGGGTGTACTTCTCCGGCCAGCGCAACCGGCCGCGGCCCGGGCGGCTGGGCCGCCTCGCGCCGGACGGGTTCGCCGAGCCGGTGCGCCAGCTCGGCGAGTATTTCGCCGGCGAGCGCACCGCCTTCGAGCTGGACCTCGACCTGCACGGCGACGCGTTCGACCGGCAGGTGTGGGCGCTGGTGGCGGCGATCCCGTACGGGCAGACCCGCACCTACGGCCAGCTGGCACGTGAGCTCGGCGACCCCGGGCTGGCGCAGAAGGTGGGGGTGTCCAACGCCCGCAACCGGCTGTGCATCGTGGTGCCGTGCCACCGGGTGGTCGGCGCGGACGGGAAACTGACCGGGTACGCGGGCGGCCTGGACCGCAAACGGGCGCTGCTGGAGCTGGAGGCGCCGGTGCCAGGCCGGCTCTTCTGACTGGCATCTCACGTTCTGGCCGCCCGGGACGTTTACGGAGTGTGAGCTTGCGACCATTCGAGCAGATCGTGGCCGACTTCGGGCCGATGGTGCTGCGGGTGTGCCGGGCGGTGGTGGGACCGGACGAGGCGGAGGACGCCTGGTCGGAGACGTTCCTGGCCGCGCTGAAGGCGTATCCGCAGCTGGACGAGGGCGCCAATGTGGAGGCGTGGCTGGTCACGATCGCGCACCGCAAGGCCATCGACGCCACCCGCGCGGCGGCCCGGCGGCCGGTCGCTGCCGGGTCGCTGCCCGAGCGGCCCGTCCCGCACAGGACGGCCCGAGGACTGGGACGGCGACCTGTGGGCGGCGCTGGCCGCGCTGCCGGCCAAGCAGCGCGCCGCCGTGGCCTACCACTACCTGGCCGGGCTGCCGTACGCGCAGATCGCCGGCATCACCGGCGGCAGCACCGACGCGGCCC
Organism: uncultured Actinomycetes bacterium; assembly: GCA_963835425.1. GTDB lineage: Bacteria > Actinomycetota > Actinomycetes > Streptosporangiales > Streptosporangiaceae > UBA9676. The sequence continues at coordinate 581,935 of CAWIGE010000001.1, forward strand.
GCCGGGCCGCCGCCGACGGGATCAAGACGCTGCGCGCCACCTACCTGGCGCGCACGAGGGAAGGAGAGGGCCGATGATGGCCACGACGGAGCCGGAGGCGACGGACCTGTTCGGGGCGCTTCCGGAGCAGGACGAGCAGGTGACCGCACGGCTGCACGCGCGGCTGGCCGCGGCGGCGGCCGCGGAGGGCATTCTCGACGTCGCCTACCGCACGGTCAACTCGCCGCTCGGCGCGCTGCTGCTGGCCGCGACCGAGCAGGGCCTGATCCGGGTGGCCTACCCGAACCAGGGCCATGAGCGCCGCGCTGGCGCAGCTCGCCGAGCTGGTCAGCCCGCGGATCCTGAACGCGCCGGGCCGGCTGGACGGGGTGGCCCGCCAGCTCGACGAGTACTTCGCGCACCAGCGCCGGACGTTCGACGTGCCGGTGGACCTGCGGCTGTCGAGGGGCTTCCGCCACAGCGTGCTCACGCACCTGCGGCAGATTCCCTACGGGGCGACGGAAAGCTACGCCCAGGTGGCGGCGGCCACCGGCCACCCGCGCGCGGTCCGCGCGGCCGGCAGCGCGTGCGCCACCAACCCGGTGCCGATCGTGGTGCCCTGCCACCGGGTGGTGCGCTCCGACGGCTCGCCCGGCGGCTACGCCGGCGGCCCGGACGCCAAGCGGTCCCTGCTGACACTGGAGGCGGCGTGATGACCACGGCAACGGCAACAGACATTTACGCCAAACGGATAGCGGCCGCGGACTGGGAAGGCGTGGCGCGCGAGCTCGACGCCTATGGCTGCGCGCTGCTGCCCCGGCTGCTGACGCCGGCCGAGTGCGCGCGGATCGCCGGGCTCTACGACCAGCCCGGGCACTTCCGCGCCACGATCGACATGGCACGGCACCGGTTCGGGGAAGGTCAGTACCGCTACTTCGCGGCGCCGTTCCCCGAACCGGTTGACGCGCTGCGGCACGGCCTGTACGGGCGGTTGCTGCCGATCGCCCGCGACTGGTACGCGCGGCTCGGCCGCCGGCCGGAGTGGCCGGACACGCTCGATGAGTGGCTGGAGGTCTGCCACGCCGCCGGGCAGAACAGGCCCACGCCGATCCTGCTGCGCTACGAGCAGGGCGGCTGGAACGCGCTGCACCGCGACCTGTACGGGGACAAGGTGTTCCCGCTCCAGGTCGTGATCAACCTCAGCGACCCGGGCGCCGATCATACCGGGGGCGAGTTCCTCCTGGTCGAGCAGCGGCCCCGGGCGCAGTCACGGGGCACCGCGACGCTGATCCCGCAGGGCCACGGGCTGGTATTCACCACCCGCGACCGGCCGGTCGCCTCCGCGCGCGGCTGGTCGGCTGCCCCCGTGCGGCACGGGGTGTCCACGATCCGCTCCGGCCGCCGGTACACCCTCGGCCTGGTCTTCCACGACGCGACCTGAGCCGCCGGGCCCTCAGGCGGGGTGTTCCTTCAGGTCGCCGGCCTATTCGGTGTGGAAGGCGCCGTCGGCGTTGACCCGGTGGTAGGTGTGGGCCCCGAAGTTGTCGCGCAGGCCCTGGATGAGGGCGGCGGGCAGCCGCTCCCGGCGCAGCCCGTCGAAGTACGACAGCGACGCCGAGAAGGCCGGCGCCGGGATGCCGGCCGTCGCGGCCTGGGCCACGACCCGCCGCCAGCTGTGCAGACCGTCGCGCACCGCGGCGGCGAAGTAGGGAGCGACCAGCAGGCTGGGCAGCGTGGGATCGCCGTCATAGGCCTCGCGGATGCGGTCGAGGAAGCGGGCCCGGATGATGCAGCCGCCGCGCCAGATCGTCGCCATCGCGCCGCGGTCGATGTCCCAGCCGTATTCGGCGCTGCCCGCGGCGATGTGGTCGAAGCCCTGCGCGTAGGCCACCACCTTCGACGCGTACAGCGCGCGGCGTACGTCCTCGGTGAACGCGTCGGCGTCGGTGACGCCCAGCGGCGCCATCTCGGTGCCGAACGCCTTGCGGGCCGCCTCGCGCTGGTCCGCGTGGCCGGACAGCGAGCGGGCGAACGTGGCCTCGGCGATGCCGGTGATGGGGATGCCGAGGTCGAGCGCGCTCTGCACCGTCCACCGGCCGGTGCCCTTCTGCTCGGCCTGGTCGAGCACGATGTCGATGAACGGCTTGCCGGTGGCCGCGTCCGTGTGCGCCAGCACCTCCGCGGTGATCTTGATCAGGAACGAGTCGAGGTCGCCCTCGTTCCAGGTGCGGAAGGTCCCCGCCAGTTCGGCCGGCGACGCGCCGAGCCCGGCGCGCAGCAGGTCGTAGGCCTCGGCGATGAGCTGCATGTCGGCGTACTCGATGCCGTTGTGCACCATCTTGACGAAGTGGCCGGCCCCGTCCGGGCCCACGTGCGTGCAGCACGGCGTGCCGTTGACCTGCGCGGCGATCTGCTCGAGCATCGGCCCCAGCCGCTGGTAGGACTCGGTGGACCCGCCCGGCATGATGCTGGGCCCGTTCAGCGCCCCCTCCTCGCCGCCGGAGACGCCGCAGCCGACGAAGTGCAGGCCGGCCTCGCGCAGCGCGGCCTCCCGGCGCCTGGTGTCGGTGTAGTGGGCGTTGCCGCAGTCCATGACGATGTCGCCCGCCTCGAGCAGCGGCACCAGCTCATCGATCACCGCGTCGGTCGGCTCGCCCGCCTTGACCATCACCACGATCGCGCGCGGCCGCCGGAGGCTGGCGACGAAGTCCGCCATCGACTCGCTCGGGACGAACGTGCCCTCGCCGCCGTGCTCGGCGACCAGGCTGCGGGTGCGCGCCGCTGACCGGTTGTGCAGCGCCACGACGTGCCCGTGCCGGGCGAAGTTCCGGGCCAGGTTGCGGCCCATCACCGCCAGGCCGGTCACGCCGATGTCTGCGTCTTTCGGTTGGCTCATGCATGGCTCCCGGTAGTCGGCGCTGGCCTGCGCTCATCGGATCTGCCGCGCCCCCGGCCAGGCTATCGGAAGGGGCGCTAGCCGGGTGGCGGCTGCCTGCCCTCGCCGGCACCGGCGGTTGCCCTCGCAGCGGCCAGCCGTTCCAGCTGGTCGGCGACGCCGTGGCGCCGCGCCTGCCACATCCCGAACTTGGCCAGCAGCCCGTTCAGTACCAGCAGTGTGTTCTTGTTCGTGGGGACCACGAAACCCTTGGACGTGTGCGGCGCGTACACCTGGCCGTCCCCGCCGGCCTCCAGCCAGCCGGTAAAGATCCGGGTGCTCAGCCCGACCAGCTGCGGCCGGTACGCGTGGGTGAGCAGGCCGGCGCGCCGCCCGCCCGGCGGGAGCAGCCCGGCCGCCGCCACCAGGCGCAGGCCCGTCGCGTCATGCCCGGCGATCTGCACGGGCACCACTACGGGAAATCCGTCTGCTCCGCGGTAGCCGAGCACGCGGTGCGGCCGCGCGGCGATCTGCCCGGCGGCCTTCGCCACGTCCATGCGAGGGCCGGTGCCGCCGCGCGGTGGCGGCTGCGGGTCAGCGGGACCGGGCCAGGCCGCGCCGGTTACCTGCATGTCCCCGGAGGCGTTCAGGTCTGGCCAGACGGCGATGCGCGCGACGGTGACGTCCACGAAGACCCGCTCCTGGTAGTACTCGCGCAGCAGACGGTCCCACACCGGGCCGCGCTTTACCTCCCCCAGGTACCGCTCCGCCTGCGGGATCAGCGCCTCCAGCCGCTGGCGGGAGGGCGTGAGGTCCACCGAGGCGGTGCCCTGGGCGAGGACGAACGCGGGACTTGCCGAGAACCCGTGCTCGCGCGAGTGGTAGGCCAGTGCCACATGCGGGTCGGCCACGATCCGCTCCAGCTTCTTGCCGAAGCCAAGCGAGGTCGTGAACCCCAGCACGCCCTGCTCCCGGTCCCCGATGCCGCACGGGGCGACGCTGGTGACAACCGCGCCGCCCGCGGGCGTGAGGTAGGCCGCGGCCGCAGTGATGTCAGCCTTGATTACCTCGTCGGCGCCAGCGGGCCAGCTGACCCCAATACCCATGAAGATCCCCTCGCCGTGTCCGTCCTACAACGGAGCATGCCACCTTCCGCCCCCGCTCAGCGGCCCGGGTCCGCCAGCGGGGTAACCGTCCCTCTTGCCGGGCGCCCGTGCCGCAAGTGACAATGCGCCGGATGAGTCTGGTCGGCATCGACATCGGGTCAAGCGCCGTGAAGGCGGCCGCGTATGACGCCGACGGCGCCCTTCTCGCCCAGGCCACCGAGGCCGTGCCGTCCCTCCACCCGGGCCCGGGCCTGGCCGAGGTGGACGGCGACGACGTCTGGAAGGCCGTGATCGCGGTCGTCCAGCAGGTCACCGCCGGCGAGCGCGTCTTGCATGACCCGCCCGCCGCGCTGGCCGTCTCGGCGTCGGGGCGGGAGGGCTTCCCGGCGCGGGCGGACGGATCGGCGCTCGGGCCGTGCCTGCGGACCGCGGACGCCCGGCGCCCGGAGACCGAGGCCGCGGCCACGCTCAAGCGCTCCAGCGAGCGGTGGGTCCGGGACTGCGGCCACGTCCCCGATCACATGGACCCGACCAACCGCATCCTGTGGTGGGCGGAGCAGGCGCCGCGGACGATGTCCCGGGCCCGGTGGTTCCTCGGCTGGCACGAGCTGGTGTCGCTGCGCCTGACCGGCCGCCCCACGGTTCGACCCGGCGCTCGCGTCCGGTTTCCTGGTCTTCGACCTGGCGACGGGCGGCTGGTCGGCCGAGCGCATCGGCCGGCTCGGCCTCGACCCCGGCCTGCTGCCGGACGTCGTCCCCTGGGCCACGCCGCTCGGCCGGGTCAGGCCGCGGATCGCCGCCGAGCTGGGCCTGCCGCGCCGGTGCTTGCTCGTCGCCGGGAGCTGGGACGGCTCGTGCGCCGCCGTCGGCGCCGGCGTGACCGAGGAGGGCGGCGCCCTGGTGGCGGCCGGCACCTGGGAGTCGGTGGTGGCACCGCTGTCCCGGCCGCGGCCCCGCGAGGTGGCCGCCGCCCGGCTCGCGCTGACCCGGCAGCCGAGCACGCCGGGGTGGGGACTGTGGGCCAGAAGCCCGAACGGCACGAGCGTCCTGGAGTGGGCGCTCGGCGTCAGCGGCATCCGGCTGAACCGGCTCGAGGCCGCGCTGGAGCCGGGCGGGCCGGATCCGTCCCCGGCGCTGATGATCCCGCACCTGTCCGGGGCGCCTGGGCCCTGGCCGGACTCCCCCGGCTCGACCGGCGCGGTCCTCGGCCTGACCCTGGCCACCACCGGCGCCGATCTGGTCAGGGCCGCGCTGGAGGGCATCGCGATCGACCTGGTGCTCGCGATGGAGGCGCTCCGGGCCGGCGGCAGCCAGATCCAGACCGGCACCGTGACCGGCGGCGGGGCGCGGTCGTCCTGGTGGATGCAGCTCAAGGCCGACCTGCTGGGGATGCCGGTCGAGGTCAGCAAGCAGGCCGAGCCGGGCACGCTGGGGGCGGCGCTGCTGGCCGGGGTGGGAGCGGGCGTCTACGGGTCCCTGCACGAGGCGGCCAGCCGGGCCGGGATCGCGCGGCGCTTCGAGCCCGACGGGCGGCGCGCCGCGAGGTATGCCGACAAGGTGGCACGTCACCGCCGGTGGGCAGCCGAGCTGCTGGCCGGCCCGAGGGAGCGCTGATGGCACACGTCGGGGACATGCTGGCCGGCCTGCTGGAGGCGTCCGGGGTCACGCACGTGTTCGGCCAGCCGGGCGGGCAGACCGCCGCGCTCTACGACGGCATCTCGCGCCGGCCCGGGCTCCGGCACGTCCTGGTCCGCGACGAGCGCTCGGGGGCGTACGCCGCGGATGCGTACGCCCGGCTGACCGGCCGGCCCGGCGTCTGCGACGTCACGGTGGGCCCGGGGACGACGAAGCTTACCGACGGCCTGGTGGAGAGCTACAACGCGTCGATACCGGTCATTGCCCTCGTCGGGGAGCTGCCGGCGGGCTGGGCGCCGCTGCGGCACAAGGGCGTGGCGTCGCAGGGCTTCGACCAGATCGGCTTCCTGTCGGCGATCACGAAGGCGACGCTGGCCGTCCCGGATGCGCAGACGCTGCCAGACCTCGTGCGGGCCGCGTTCCGCATCGCGACCAGCGGCCGCCCCGGCCCGGTCGCGCTGGTCATCCCGCACAACGTGCTGGACGCCGAGTGGGCCGGGGGCGACGGCGACCTCGACGTGGACGACAGGACGGTGCGCGCCCCGGCGTTCCGCAGCGTCGCCGACCCGGCCAGCATCAGCCAGGCGGCCACGCTGCTGAGCGCGGGCGCGCGGCCGATGATCATCGCGGGGGGCGGCGTGCACACCTCGGGCGCCGCCGCCGAGCTGGCCGCGCTGGCCGGGCGGATAGACGCGGTGGTGGTGACCAGCTTCACCGGCAAGGGCGCGATCGACGAGACCTCGCCGCACGCGGCCGGGGTGCTGAACCCGCTGGGCCCCACGGCCTCGCTGGAGCTGGCCCGCCGGGCGGACACGCTGCTGTGGTGCGGATGCAAGGTCGGCCAGAACACCAGCCACAACTGGCTGCTGCCGCTGCCTCATCAGGCGACGATCCAGCTCGACATCGACCCGGCCGAGCTGGGGCGCACGTTCCGGCCCAGCGTGGCGCTCAGCGGCGATGCGCGGGCGACGCTGGCGGCGCTGCTTGACGAGGTCATGGAGCTGCGGCGGCCGTCGTGGCTGGCGGAATGCGCCCGGGCCACCGGCGAGTCGGCGGCGGTGCGCGCCGCCGACGAGGCGTCGGAGGCCGTCCCCATCGCGCCGCAGCGCGTCATGGCCGAGCTCGCCGCCCGGCTGAACCCGGGGGATGTCGTGGTGAGCGATGCGAGCTTTTCCGCGGGCTGGATCGCGGCGCACGTGCCCGCCCGCCGCGGCGCCCGGGATTTCCTGTTCGCGCGCGGCCAGGGCGGGCTCGGCTACGCGGTGCCCGCGGCGATCGGGGCGGCGGCGGCCCGGCCCGGCGGCCGCGTCGTCACGGTCAGCGGCGACGGCGGTTTCTCCTACGGGCTCGGCGAGCTGGCCACGCATGCGCTGCTGGGCACGCACACCACCCACATCGTGCTGAACAACGGCACGCTCGGGTGGCTGGCGATGTGGCAGCGGATGTTCTTCAACGGGCTGCGGCAGTCGGTGGACCTGGAAAGCGCCTCCGCCCGGCCGGCCTTCGCCGAGGCCGCCCGCAGCCTGGGGTGCGCGGGCTTCGGCGTCGACGAGCCGTCCGGCCTTGGCGAGGCGCTCGATGCGGCGCTCGCCGCCGACGGTCCGGCCGTGGTCGAGGTCCGGGTGGACCCGGCGGCGACACCGATCCACAGCTACCGCCGCCGCCTGGAGCAGGGCGGCATCCATCCGCGGCCGGGCACCGTCTACCAGCTCCCGGCCTGGCGCCGCAGCCCGCCGGCGGCCCGCCCGGCCGGGGACGGCGAGTCAGGCCAGCATTGACCCGCCGGGAAGATCTACATACAGTTCCGGCTGAGCGCGGCTGCCGTTTTCCGCCGTGCTGCGGCCCTCGTGACGTACCTGGGGAGGCCGGGGATGGCTGATGTGCGCGTGCAGGAGGCTGGGTCGATCCGCGTCAGCGTGGGTGACCGCATCGAGGATCTGGATACACCCCTGATCCTGGCCGACCTGGACCAGATGGAACGGAACATCGCCGACTGGCAGTCGTGGATGGACGCCCACGGCGTCAAGTTCCGTGTCCACATCAAGACCCACAAGGTCCCGGAGATCGCGCTGCAGCAGCTGGCGGCGGGCGCGCGCGGGATCTGCTGCGCCAAGATCAGCGAGGCGGAGCCGTTCGCGGCGGCCGGCGTTCGACGACATCGCCCTCGCGTACCCGATCTTCGGCGAGGACAAATGGGCCCGGGTGGCGCAGCTGGCCGCCTCCGGCGTGCGGATGACGGCGAACTGCGACAGCGACGAGGGCGCGCGCCAGGCGTCGGCGGCCGGGGCGGCCGCCGGGGTCACCCTCAACCTGCAGATCGACGTCGAGAGCGGCATGTACCGGGGCGGGGTCCCGGCGGCCGAGCTCGACCGGATCGAGACGCTTGCGCGCACCATCGCGGGCCTGCCCGGGGTGGAGTTCGACGGGCTGACCACCCACCGCTCCTACTTCTTCGAGGGCAAGCGCAGCCGCCAGGAGGAGGGGCACGCCGAGGGCGAGCTGATCGTCGGGGTCGCCGAGGCGCTCCGCGCCCACGGCGTCGAGGTCCGCGAGGTCAACGCCGGCGGCTCGTTCACCGGCAAGTTCGTGGCGGAGGTGCCCGGGATCACCGAGTCCCGGGCGGGCACCTACGTCTTCTACGACGTCATGCACGTGAACGAGGGCAGCGCAACCGAGGATCAGCTCGCGCTGACCGCACTGTGCCGGGTCGTCAGCCGGTGGGGAGAGAACGGCCTGACGATCGACGGCGGCTCGAAGACATTCTCCGGGGACCGGGGCGTGGTCGGCACCGGCAACGCTCAGGGGGCGCCGCCCGCCATGACGTACTCAACGGACGGCCGGGTGGTGATCGAGCGGCTGACCGAGGAGCACGGTATGGGCCGGCCGACGGACGGCGCCACCGTCGCCCTCGGCGAGAAGCTGCGCTTCTACCCGTTCCACGCCTGCACCTGCTGCAACCTCACCAACGAGATCGTCGGAGTCCGGGATGGCCGGGTCGAGACCATCTGGAAGGTGGCCGCGCGCGGGCTGCGCACCTGACAGGACACGGTGGACGTTGACAGAGAGAGGGGAAGTCCATATGGCGAAGCGCGTGATCCAGGCCCAGGATGGGGCACCACCGCTAGGCGCGTACTCGCATGGATGGCGGGCCGGGGGCTTCATCTACGTCACCGGCACCGGGCCGATCGGGCCCGACGGCAAGGTGGTGGGCGAGACCATCGAGGAGCAGACGCACAAGACCATCGACAACATCGAGGCGGTCCTGCGCGCCGACGGCGCGTCGCTCTCCGATGTGATCAAGGTGAACGTGCACCTGATCGACACCAACCTCTTCCCGCGCTACAACAAGGCGTACCAGGAGCGGTTCACGCCGCCCTACCCGGCCCGGACCACGGTCGGCAGCGACCTGCACCAGGTCCCGGGGATGATGATCGAGATCGAGGCCATCGCCTACGTCGGCGAGTAAGCGCGCCGGGTCAAGCCGACCGCCTTCAGGCGCGATCTGTATGCACTCCGTCGCGCGCTGCGCTCGCAACGATGGAACATCCATTGTAGAGGCAGCCAGGCACAGGACAAGATCTTGCCTAGCCGTCGGCGGACTGCATACAGTTTGTCCGAGCGGACTGCGCGTCCGGTCAGGCATTCCCCGGAAGGCGTCAAGGCGGAGGCAGCCGGGATGCTAGCGGTGAGGCTCCACGGGAACTCCGATCTCCGGGTCGATCAGGTGCCGGAGCCGGATGCCGTGGGGCCTGGCCAGATCCGGGTCGAGCCGCAATGGTGCGGCATCTGCGGGACCGACCTCCACGAGTACGCGCACGGGCCGCTCTACACACCGGCCGAGAACCTGCCGCAGGTGATGGGGCACGAGTTCTCCGCGGTGATCGCCGAGACCGGCCCGGGGGTCACCACCTTCCGGCCCGGCGACCGCGTCGCGGTGCTCCCGCACGTCTTCTGCGGCAGCTGTTTCTACTGCCTCCGCGGCCGGCAGGGGCTGTGCTCGAACCTGCAGCTGACCGGGGTGACCTGGCCCTGGGGCGGCCTGGCCGGCCAGGCCATCGTCCCCGCGTCACAGGTGGTCCCGCTGCCGGACGGGGTGTCATTCGAGCAGGGCGCGGTGCTGGAGCCGCTGGCGACGGTGGTGCACGGGGTCGAGCGCTCGGGACTGCGGCCGGGCGACAGCGTCCTGATCACCGGCGGCGGGCCGATCGGCCAGCTGGCCGTGCTGGTCGCCGCCGCGGCCGGGGCCGGCTCGATCTTCCTGTCCGAGCCGCAGGCCGCCCGGCGGCTGATGGCCGAGCGCAACGGCGCGGCGGTCTTCGACCCGGCGTCGGCCGACGTCGCCGGAGAAGTGGGTGAGCTGACCGGCGGTCTTGGCGCCGACTGTGCCATCGAATGCTCGGGCAGCCAGGCCGGCCTGGACGCCTGCGTCGCCTCGGTCCGCCGCGCGGCGACCGTGGCCGTGATCGCGATTCACCTCGGCGACCGGCTGGTGCAGCCGGAGGGCTGGGTCTGGCGCGACCTGACCGTCGCCGGGGTGTGGTCGTTCAAGATCTGGGACACCCCGCGGATCCTGGCCCAGATCGCGGCCGGGACGCTCCCGGTGGAGCGGGTGGTCACCAGCCGGATCGGGATGCGCGATGTCGTGCGCGAGGGCATCCAGCGGCTCGCCGACCCGGGCGGCGACCAGGTGAAGATCCTCGTCTCGACGACTGGGCAGGAAGGGGCGTGATGAGCAGGTTCGAGGGGAAGACCGCGCTGGTCGTCGGCGGCGCTCAGGGCATGGGCCTGGCCTGCGCCGAGCGGTTCGGCGCCGAGGGCGCGAACCTGGCCCTGTTCGACATCGAGGAGGCCACCCTCGAGACGGCGGCGGCCGCGCTGCGGGCCCGCGGCTATGCCGTGGAGACGGCCAGCGGCGATGTGTCCCAGGCGGCCGACGTGGAGGCGGCGGTGGCGCGGACCGTCGGGCGGTTCGGCGCGATCGACGTCCTCGTCCACACGGCGGCCGTGGTCGAGCTGACCCCGCTACTCGAGTTCCCGGAGAGCGTGTGGCGGCGGATCGTGGACGTGAACCTCACCGGCGTGTTCCTCACCGTCAAGGCGGCCGGGCGGGTCATGGCCGACCACGGCGGCGGCGCGATCGTGGTGTTCGCGTTCACCAATGCGTTCTTCGCCGAGGAGTCGAACGTGCCCTACAGCGCGACCAAGGGCGGCCTGGTGATGTTGGTCCGCAACGCGGCCATGGACCTCGCCCGGCACCGAATCCGGATCAACGCGGTCGATCCCGGGATCATCGACACCAGGCTGTCCGCCGCGCTCGTCCACGACCCGGTCGCCGGGCCCGACTACCTCAAGCGGATCCCGGCCGGCCGGTACGGCACCCCCCACGACATCGCGAAGGTGGTGCTGTTCCTGGCCTCGGACGACGCGGAGTACATGACGGGGGAGGACGTGATCATCGACGGCGGGCTCACCCTCGGGGCCACGCTCGGCATCGAGGACCTCGCCCTGGAGCAGGGCACCGGGGCCGACGGCGGCGACGGCTGAGGGGCGGGCGGATGACGGGCGTGCCGGGAAGGCTCGGGCAGAAGGTGGCGGTGGTCACCGGGGGCGGCTCCGGCATCGGCCGCGCGGCGGCGATCCGGTTCGCCAGCGAGGGTGCCTGCGTGCTGGTGGCCGACATCGACGCGGGCCACGCCGGCGCGGTGGCGGGCGAGATCTCCGCCGCCGGTGGCCGGGCGGCCGAGATGGCGGTCAACGTGTCCGACCCCGCGCAGGTGGAGGCGATGGCCGCGCGGGCGGTCGCCGCGTTCGGCGGCATCGACATCCTGATGACCGCGGCCGGGGTGCTGTCGTTCGGCTCGGCCACCGAAACCGACCCGGACGCGTGGAACCGGGTCATCGGCATCAACCTGACCGGCACGTTCCTGGCCGCCAGGGCGGTCATCCCGGCGATGGCGCAGCGCGGCGGCGGCGCGATCATCACCGTCTCCTCCTCCACCGGCGCGCACGACGCGTCCCCGGGCAACGTGGCCTACGTCGCGTCCAAGGGCGGCGTCGCCATGCTGACCAAGGCGATGGCGGTCGACCACGCGGCGCAGGGCGTCCGGGTGAACGCGATCGCGCCGGGCCCGACGGCCACGCCGATGCTCGGCAGCGTGATGACCGAGGACGAGATGCGGCGCTTCGGCGAGGCGATGCCGATCGGCCGGCTGGCCCAGCCCGCCGAGCTCGCCGCGGCGGCGGCCTTCCTCGCCTCCGACGACGCCTCCTACGTCACCGGCGCGGTGTTCGCCGTGGACGGCGGCCAGACGGCGAAGGTCGGGGTGACCCTCGCCGACCTCGGAACGATAGCCCGCCAGTAGCGTCCGCCAGACATCGAGCCCGCCGGGCACAGAGCCCACCAGACACAGGGAGAGGGAAGGGAGAGGGGCGGTGGCAGTCGAGGATCGCAACACGAGTCAGGGGACCGTCAAGACCGAGCTGCGCGAGAACGCGGTCGGGCTCCCCGGGATGCTGATGCAGGGGATCGCGACGATCGCGCCGTCTTTCGCGATCCTCGCGTCGTTCGTGTTCATCGTGAGCTTCGCGGGGGTCGTGACGCCGTGGGCCTACCTGTTCGGCGGGGCGCTGCTGGCCCTGCAGGCGCTGAACGCCGCGCAGCTGGCGAAGGTGTTCCCGTCGGCGGGCGGATGGTACACGTGGATCGCCCGGGCCCTCCATCCGCGGGCCGGCTTCTTCGCCGGGGTGCTGTTCTCCGTCTGGCTCCCGCCGGTCGGCGCGCTGACCCTGTCGTTCCTGGCCAAGACGGTGCTGGAGCCGTCGATCAAGGCCGAGTACAGCGTCACCATCTACTGGTGGATCTGGGTGCTGGCCGGCCTGGCCCTGGTCATCTACTTCGCCTACCAGGGCATCGTGCTCTCGGAGAAGGCGCTGATCATCACCGGGACCATCGAGATCCTGATCATGGTGGCGCTGGCGTTCACCGGGCTCGCGGACCCAGGCCCCGGCGGGTTCAGCTTCGCGCCGCTCAACCCCGGCAACTTCGGCCTGGCGACCAACCTGTTCCTCGGCGTGGTGTTCTCGATCTTCGCGTTCAGCGGCTGGGAATCCACCGGCCCGCTGGCCGAGGAGAGCAAGAACCCCAAGCGCAACGTGCCCATCGGCCTGGTGGGCTCGGTCATCATCCTGATGATCTACTTCGTGCTGGTCACCTGGGGCTACCTGGTCGGCATCGGGGTGAACAAGGTCGCCGGCATACCCACGGCGTCCGCGTTCCCGGTGGCGACGCTCGCGCAGCGGGTGTGGGGCAGCGCCTGGGTGTTCCTGCTGTTCGCGCTGCTGAACTCGGCGATCGCGGTGTCGATCGCGTGCTTCAACGGCGGGACCAGGACCTGGTACGCGATGGGCCGGTCCGGCGTGCTGCCCAGCGCCCTGGGGAAGGTGAACCCGGCCAAGAAGACGCCGGTCAACGCCATCAACCTGGAGGTGGCTGTGCAGGTGATCGCGTTCGCCTGCGTTCTCATCTGGGGCGTCGAGAACGTGTTCTTCACCTGGGCGAACGCCATCACGATCGGGCTGGTGCTGATGTACATCCTGGCCAACATCGGCGTGGTGAAGTACTACCTGACCGAGGCCAGAAGCCAGTTCAACGTGCTGCTGCACGTGATCATCCCGGTGGTCGCCTCGGCGGCCGGCATCGTGGTGGTATGGAAGTCCTACTTCTCGCCGTTCACCAGCACCGGGCCCGTCTACTGGGGCCTGCTGGTGTTCTGCGCGGTGCTGGTGATCACCATCGTGGTCCTGATCTACCTGCGGGTCACCGGCAGGGAGGACTGGATGCGCAAGGCGCAACTGGTCTTCGAGCAGTCGGGAGGCGGCCACTAGATGACCGGGGCCAGACCCGTATCCCCGGCAGTGTCTGCCGAGGAGTTCGCCCGCACCTACGAGGCGTGCAAGAACTGGGGCCGCTGGGGGCCCGACGACGAGAAGGGGGCGCTGAACCTGATCACGCCGGAGCGGGTGGCCGCCGCGGCGCGGCTGGTCCAGTCCGGGCGCCGGGTTTCCTGCTCGTGGCCCCTCGATACCCAGGCCGGCCCGGACAACCCCAAGCCGGTCCTGCACCACATGACGATCATGCAGGACATCCACATCGGCGACGCCGGGGATCTCCGCTTCACCGGCGACTTCATCGGGATCGAGTTCCACGGCGACGCGCACTCGCACCTCGACGCCCTGTGCCACATGGCATATAAGGGCCTGCTGTACAACGGCGTGCCGGTGGACGAGGCGGTGACCTCGCTGGGTGCCAGCAGGCAGACCATGGACGTGGCCAGGGACGGCCTGGTCGGCCGCGGTGTGCTGATCGACATCCCGCGCCTGCGCGGGACGGCCTGGGTGGAGCCGGGCGACTTCGTCTACGCCGACGAGATCGAGGCGGCCGAGCAGGCGCAGGGCACCCGGCTGGCGGAGGGCGACATCCTGTTCCTGCGCACCGGGCACGCCCGCAAGCGGCTGGAGGAGGGGCCCTGGGAGGCGGCGGTCGCCAAGGCGGGCCTGCACGCCTCGGTCATGCCGCTGCTCCACGAGCGCGGCGTCGCCGCGATCGGCTGGGACGGCGACGGCGAGACGGTCCCGAGCCAGTGCGAGGGGGTGGCCTACCCGATCCACGCCATCGGGATCTGCGCGATGGGCCTGTACTACGCGGACAGCCTCAGCTTCGAGGACCTGGCCCCGTCGTGCGTGGAGGAACGCCGGTGGGAGTTCTTCTGCGTCATCGCTCCGTTGCGGATCGAGAAAGGCACGGGGTCGCCGGTCAACCCGATAGCCATATTCTGATCATTGGTGACCTGAGATGACACTTCACGTCGCGATCCTGGGGTCGGGCAACATCGGCACGGACCTGATGTACAAGGTGATCAGGAACCCCGCGCTCGAGCTGGCCGGGATGGCCGGGGCCGACCCGGCATCCGAGGGCCTGGCCCGGGCGCGCGCGCTCGGGATCGCCGTCACCGACCGGGGCGTCGGGCCCTTCCTGGCCGAGCACCCGGAGGTGGAGGTGGCGTTCGACGCCACCTCGGCGCACGCGCACGTGCAGCACGCGCCGCTGCTGGCGGCGCGCGGCATCCGCTGCATCGACCTGACCCCGGCCGCCCTCGGGCCCGCCGTGGTCCCGGACGTGAACCTGGACGAGCACCTCGATGCGCCGGACGCGAACCTGGTCACCTGCGGCGCGCAGGCGACGGTGCCGGTCGTGGCGGCGCTGTCGGCCCTCGGCCCGGTGCGCTACGCGGAGATCGTCTCCACGGTGGCGTCGCGGTCGGCCGGGCCGGGAACCCGCTCGAACATCGATGAGTTCACGGTCGCCACCGCCCGCTCGCTGGAGACGCTGGGCGGCGCCGGGCAGGGCAAGGCGATCATCATCCTGAACCCGGCCGAGCCGCCGATCATGATGCGGAACGCGGTCTACGCCGAGATCGACGGGATGGCGGCCGGGACGGCGACGGCGGCGGTCCGCGACGCGGTGGACCGGGTGGCCGCCTACGTGCCCGGCTATCGCCTGGCCACCGAGCCGCTCGTGTCCGACGGCCTGCTCACGGCCTTCATTGAGGTGGAGGGCGCCGGCGACTACCTGCCGCGCTTCGCCGGGAACCTCGACATCATGACATCGGCGGCCGTCCGGGTCGCGGAACGATACGCGGAGAGGCGGACAGCATGAGCGAGGCGGCGAACACCCACGGGATCCGGCTGCTCGACTCGACGCTGCGGGACGGCTCGCACGGCATCAGGCACCGCTACACGCCGCAGCAGGTCGAGCTGATCGCGGGAAAGCTCGACGAGGCCGGCGTGCACTCGATCGGCGTGGGGCACGGTGATGGCCTCGGCGCCTCCTCCATCCAGTACATGCGCTCGCTGCACACCGACGACGAGCTGCTGACCGCCGCCCGGCGGGTGATCAGGCGGGCCCGGCTGGCGGTGACGTTCCAGCCCGGCATCGGCACCAAGCAGCAGCTCGAGCGGGCCGCCGGTCTTGGCGCGGACCTGGTGCGGATCGCGACCCACTGCACCGAGGCGGACATCGCCATCCAGCACATCGGGCTGTCGCGGGAACTCGGGATGGACGTGCACGGCGACCTGATGATGCCGCACATGACCACGCCGGAGACCATCGCCCGGCAAGGAAGGATCATGGTCAACGCGGGCGCGACCGGCGTGCACATCATGGACTCGGCCGGCGCGCTCACGATGGACGACGTAAAGGCCAGGATCGCTGCCATGCTCGCCAAGTTCGGCGGCGAGGCCGAGGCCGGGATCCACGCGCATCAGAACCTGTCGCTGGCGGTGGCGAACACGATGGTGGCCTTCGCCGAGGGCGCGACGCTGGCCGACGCGTGCCTGGCCGGGGCCGGGGCCGGCGCCGGGAACTGCCAGCTGGAGGCGCTGGTGGCGGTCATGGACAAGGCGGGCCTGGGCACCGGCATCGATCTGTGGACGCTGGAGGACATCGCCGACCAGGTGGTGCGGCCGATCATGACCACCCCGCCGATCGTCAACCGGGCCACGCTCACCCAGGGATTCGCCGGGGTGCCCGGCAGCTTCCTGCATCACGCGTCCAGCGCCGCCGAGCGGTTCGGCGTGGATGCCCGCGACATCCTGGTCGAGGTGGGCCGGCGGAAGTCGGTAGGTGGGCAGGAGGATCTCGTCATCGAGGTAGCCGCGCGCCTGGCCGCGACGGAGCGGCCCGAGGCCAGCTGAGGACGGGCGATGGCACGGACGGGCCGCCCAGGGGCGGTGCCCAGCAGCCCGGACCGCGGCGGTCACGACGGAGGCGCGGCCCCGGAACTGTCCACCGAGGTGGTGCACGACCGGCTCCGCCGGGCGATCCTGCGGGGAGAGTTCGACCCCAAGGTCCCGCTGTCGCAGGTGAAGCTCGCGGCCCGGCTCGGCGTCAGCCGGACGCCGCTGCGCGAAGCGCTCCGGATGCTCCAGCGGGAGGGGCTGATCGACTCCGAGCCGAACCGGCGGGTACGGGTCGCGGAGCTGTCGCTGGCGGACCTGGAGCAGCTCTACGCGTCCCGGGTGCTGCTCGAGGCCCTGGCCGTCCGGCTGACCGTCCCCGCCTACACCGAGGCCGACCTGGCCGAGCTGAAGGGCGCGCTGGCCGAGATGACCGAGCTCACCGGGCGCGACATCGACCAGTGGGAGGCGGCGCACCAGCGGTACCACGCGCTGCTCCGCAAGTACGCGGGGCAGCGGATCGGCCTGCTGGCCCGCAACCTGTCCGACCACACGGGCCGCTACCGGCGCGTCTACATGGCGGAGCCGCGGGCCTGGTCGGCCGCTGCTCAGGAGCACGCGGCGATCGTTGACGCGTGCGTGTCCGGCAGCATCACCGCCGCCAGCACCCAGCTGGCCCGCCACCTGGCCCGGACGGCACTCACCCTGATCGCCCTGTTCGATCCCGAGCACGAGCCGACCCCGGTCCGGGAGGCGCTGCGGCTGGTCACGGCCACCGCCCCCTCATGACCACACGGTCACCATGACCGCCCGCGGGCGGTGACCGGCGTGCGCTCGAACGACCCGTCCGGGTGCGCGAGCCACACGGCGTCGTGCAGGTTGAACGTCAGCCGGGCGTGCGCCGGCCGGAGCGCCACCCGCTCGCCGAGCGGGGGCGGCGGCGCGGCCGACGGGTCCGGGAAGCGCAGCGTGGTGTGCTCCTCGTTGAAGCCGGTCACCTCGGCCCCGGCGATCAGCGGCAGCGGCGGCCCGTAGTCGCCGGCGATCGACTTGCGCCCGGCGTCCAGGACGGCCCGGTCCCGGCCGCGGCTGATCACCGTCGCCACGACCGACAGGGCCGGCCCGAACGGCAGCCCGAGGCCGTCGAGATCGGCCTCCATGAGCGCGTAGGTGCCGGCCTGGATCTCGGTGATGACCGGGTCGGCGAGGGCCTCACGCAGGGTTGACGTGCCCGCCGAGGACACGGTATCCACGGGCAGCCCGGCCCGGCCGAAGGCCCGTTTCGCCTCCGCCAGCATGACGTACGCGTGCTCGATGGCCGCGGCGCGTCCCTGTCCCCCGGCCCGCTGCCTTCCCTCGTATCCCATCAGGCCGGCCAGCCGGAGCCCCGGCGTCTGCTCGGCGACCGTCCCCAGCTTGACCGCCTCCGCCGGGCCCGGCACGCCGCAGCGGCCGAGACCGACGTCGATGTTGACCAGCACGGCGACCGTGGACCCCGCGGCCCGGGCCGCGGCGCCGAGCGCCTCGGCGGCCTCGGGCGCGTCGATGGCCGCGCCCACGGCGGCGCGGCGGGCCAGGGCGGCCAGCCGGCCGAGCTTGCCCTGATCGACCACCTCGTTGGCCACCAGCACATCGCCGGCCCCGGCGTTCAACCATGGCCTCGGCCTCACCGACCGTGGCGCAGGTCAGGCCGGAGGTGCCCGGCGTCAGCTGGCGGAGCGCGAGCGCGGGGGTGCGGTGCGCCTTCACGTGCGGGCGGATCTTCTTCGGCGTGCCGCGGCACCATCGCTCGGCGGCGGTTACATTCGCCTCGAAGGCGCCCATGTCGACGACGAGCACGGGCGACGGAAGGGCCGATGCGTCCATCTCCGGGTACCTACCCGGCCCGGCGGCCGGGGTACCGCCATCGGCTACGCTGCACCGCCATCGGCTACGCTGCACCGCAGC
Organism: uncultured Actinomycetes bacterium; assembly: GCA_963835425.1. GTDB lineage: Bacteria > Actinomycetota > Actinomycetes > Streptosporangiales > Streptosporangiaceae > UBA9676. The sequence goes on from CAWIGE010000001.1 coordinate 600,211, forward strand.
ATGCCACGGACTCCAGGGCCCGGAGCTGGCTGGCCGTTACCGGCCGCGGTGGCGCCTCTGGCGGGTTCGGTGGCTACCGGCCCCGAGACAGGAGGCGGCAACGGTGGATGAGGTAGCAGCGGAGGCGTTGGTCAATGCCATCAAGTCACTGACGGCAGAGGTTAAGCGGGTATCAACCACCATGGCCAACATTGCGGAAGACGTAATCAGCGAGCTAACCAAAATCCGGGTAGCTCGAAGAGGAAATGTCGCTAACGCTACGTCATCAACGTTAGATACGGAACGGCACGTCTAGATGCCAGAGACTAGGCGTGCCGCTTTCGCGTGAGCTTACGTAAAGTTCTTATGAACGATCACAGCGCCAGCCCGCCCGTCACTATCACGATGCGCGGACACTATCCAGTTTTCCGCCAGTTCACGCGGCGGCCGTCCACGTCCAGTGACGCGAAATACTCGCCATCGGTCAGGAGCACATGACCGGCCACGACACACGGCGCTTTCTCTTTCACCGTGCCGCATGTGTGACACGTGTAAAGCTGTTCCCAATGCGGAGGGATGAGCGGCAACGCCTCCAGTTTTTCCGCCCGCCTCATGCATTCGGTGGCCGCCGTGTAATCACCGCGCTTCATTGCCTCCGCACCTTGATCCCGTAGCCGACCGATTTCGTCGCTACGGTCATCACCGGGTATAAAAACGCAAAGAATATGCGGATTCGTGTGATTGTGCATAGCGTCAGTCACCAGGGCGTCAAGGTCGGTCAAGAGAATCATATTTCCGCATCCCTTAGCTTGCGGCCCGCGCCCGTGGCAGCGGTAATAGACCACTTTCCTCTGTCCGCTCCGGCCGGTAAGTCGGTACATTGGACTTGGATGCCCGCCCGTGGCGTCACAATCGGGATTGCCGCACACTGGCGAGAGTAGGGCCTTTTCTTTCGCACCCCGCCCAGCCTTATACCGGGAACTAAGAGCCGCGCCCGCTTTCTGCCACATCGAATAAGTGACTAGGGCCTCTGCCTCTAGCTGTCCACCGTTACGGCGCCGGCCGTAGTAAAGCGGATTTCTGATGATGTCACGCGCCAGCGAATCCTGATGCCACACTTTACCGCCCGCCCCTTGGCCGGTAAGCCAGATGGCAATATCGCGTAGCGAGTCGCCATCAATGACCATCTGGAAAAGCGGCGGGGCGAATCGTCTACCCTCGGCGTTCGGCTTGAATACTTTTTTGTGCTCATTGCATCCCGGCCGCCGTGACGGAGCATCACAGACGGCGCAAAGCACGTCATAACCAAACGGGGGGCGACCGATAGCGGAACCGTCGGCCCGGAGGCCATCGAATTTGATCCTGACTCGCTGGCTCTTCCGCTTCGATTCCTCGCTTGCCGCCGTGGCCACTAGAGCCAACATGACATCTGACATCTCGTTGGCTTCATTCAGGTAAGTGTCTTGCGTGTATTCGATACGACCGTCGGCGGCCCGCACCTTTTCAGCTAGGTTGAACGCCTCTAGCGTCGTGCCGCGCTGGATACGGTCGAAAGCCCAGACCACTAGGACGGTATATTGACCGTCGGCCATGTCAGAGATGGCTTGATTTAGTGCAGCCTCTTGTTTCTTCTTATACGCACTCTTGCCCTTGATGACGTAACGCCCATCAAGGCTGTATTCGTAATTGTGCGTGTCGCACCATGCGATTAGGTCCGGGAGCTGCGATGCTTCGTCTTGACCCCCGGTGCTTACCCGCTGCCAGAGCCTCGCCCGCTCGCTCATGGCCGCTCACTTCCACCTACCAGTATACCTTAACTGTGCCGCGTTTCTCGACGTTACCATCGTAAACGTCGCGCTGCCCTCCATCCGGAGCGGCCTGCACGCGTCATCGGCCAGCCTGGAATGGATCGTCTCCGGCTACGCCCTGTCCTACGGCCTGGCGCTGGTGCCGGGCGGCCGCGCCGGGGACAGATTCGGGGCAAAGCGGCTCTTCCTGACCGGGCTGACCATCTTCACCCTGGCCAGCGTGGCCTGCGGCATCGCGCAGGACCAGGACCAGATCGTCGCCGCGCGGATCGTCCAGGGCCTGGGCGCGGGGCTGTTCTTCCCGGGGAGCCCCCGGGGGAAGGAGCCCGGCGGGCGCGGGCGTGACGCCGGGTCAGCCGCGGCCGATGAACGGCATAGTCGTGGCGGTGATGGTCAGGAACTGCACGTTGGCGTCCAGCGGCAGCGACGCCATGTACAGCACCGCGCCGGCGACGTGCTCGGCGTCGAAGGTGGGCTCGGGAACCACGGAGCCGTCGGCCTGCAGCGCGCCGCGGCTGATGCCCTCGGTCATGTCGGTGGCCGCGTTGCCGATGTCGATCTGGCCGCAGGCTATGCCGAACCGGCGGCCATCGAGCGACAGGGACTTGGTCAGCCCGGTCAGTGCGTGCTTGGTGGCGGTGTAGGCGGCGCTGCCGGGCCGGGGGGTGTGCGCGGACACCGAGCCGTTGTTGATGATCCGGCCGCCGCCGGGGGCCTGGGCCTTCATCATCCGCACCGCGTGCTGGGCGCACAGGAAGGCGCCGGTGAGGTTGGTGTCCACCGCCTGCCGCCAGTCGGCCAGGGAGATCTCGTCCACCGTACCCGCCGGGCCGAACACGCCCGCGTTGTTGACCAGCAGGTCGACCCGCCCCCACCGCCGGTGAACCGCCGCGAACATCCCGGCGACGGATTCGGGCGCGGTGATGTCGGTGGGCACCGTCAGCGCGGCCTCCGCCGGCCAGGCGGCGGACGCGATGCTCTCGCGCAGGGCGTGCTCGCGGCGGCCCGCCGCCGCGACCCGCCACCCGGCCGACAGCAAGGCCCGGGCGATGCACCGGCCAAGTCCCGAGCCCGCCCCGGTCACCACGGCCACACCGGTGGTTGCCATTTCGTGTCCTCTCCGATCATCGGGTACCGGCCCACACTGCTAGCGTTACCCGTTGCTACCGTCCGGGCTGATTCCCCCGGACCCGCTGGGGGATGCTCTTTCTGATGTGTCCATAACACTCAGGTGGCACGCGTGACCGACAAAGACACCGATCCCGCCGGGGCGGCCGGCCCGGGCGACGCGGACGTGTGCGCGGAGACGACCGCCGGGGCGGCGGGCGATACCGGGGTGGCGCTCGGCGAACTGGCCGGCCGGCTCGGCCGGGTGGAGGAGCAGCTTGCGGAGTTCCACCGGCGCTCGGCCCACCGGGAGCTGGTCATCGACCGGCTGCACGAGGAGAACCAGCAGCTCCGGGGCGGAATCGGCAAGATCATCCTGGAGCCCGTGGTCGCCGACCTCATCCGGCTGGATGACCAGCTCAACCGCGAGGTCCGCCGGCTCGAGTCCGACGGCCAGGACCCCCAGCTGCTCTGGTCATTCGCCGAGGACGTCCGGCAGATCCTGGACCGGTGCGGCATCGACGTCTTCTCGGCCGAGCCAGGCGATCCGTTCGACCGCGACCGGCACCGCCCGCTGGCCGTGGTGGCGTGCCAGGACAAGTCCCGGCATAACACGGTGGCGGAGGTCGTTGCCGCCGGGTTCGCCGAGCGCGAGACCGGCCGGGTGCGGCGCCCGGTGCAGGCGCGCTTCTACCAGTACACCCCGGGCCCCGGCGAGCCCGGGCCGGGCAGTGGCACAGCGCAACCACAGTGACGCGCTGCAATCACGGTGAGGTGACATGGCAACCTACGGCATCGACCTCGGCACGACGAACTCATGCATCGCCTACGTGGACGACACGGGCCGCCCGGTGGTGCTGAAGAGCGCGGTGGGAGAGGACACGACGCCCTCGGTCGTCTACTTCGAATCGCCCGAGAACGTGGTCGTCGGCAGGCAGGCCAAGGACTCCGCCGTGCTCGCCCCTGACCTGGTCGCCGAGCTGGTCAAGCGGCAGATGGGCCAGGACGTGCACTACACCTTCCACGGGCAGGCGCACACCCCCGAGTCGATCTCCGCGCTGATCTTGCGCGAGCTGGCGCGCGCCGCGCAGGAGCAGACCGGCGAAGAGGTCAACGACGTGGTCATCACCGTGCCGGCCTACTTCGGCGTGCTGGAGCGCGACGCCACCCGCAAGGCCGGGGAGATCGCCGGGCTGAACGTGCTCGACGTCCTCGCCGAGCCGGTGGCCGCCGCGCTGGAGTACCAGGCGCTCGGAGAGCACACCGGCGTGCGGCACATCTTCGTCTACGACCTCGGCGGCGGGACGTTCGACACCACGGTGATCCGCCTGGAGGGCGATGACATCACCGTCGTCTGCACCGACGGCAACCACCAGCTGGGCGGGGCCGACTGGGACGCCAAGATCATCGACTTCCTGCTGCGCGGCTTCACCGACCAGTACCCCGACCTCGATCCCAGCGGCGACGAGCAGTTCATGCAGGACCTCGCGACCTCGGCCGAGCAGCTGAAGAAGGCGCTCAGCGCCACCGTGGCGCGCAAGCACAACGTGCGGTTCGACGGCCGCGTCGCCCAGCTCGAGCTGACCCGTGAGCAGCTGGAAGAGATCACCTCCGAGCTGCTCGAGCGCACGATGGAGATCACCGAGCGGACGATCGCCACCGCGCGGGACAAGGGCGTCGAGCGCTTCGACGACGTCCTGCTGGTCGGCGGCATGACCATCATGCCGGTGATCACCCAGACGCTCAGGGAGCGGTTCGGGTTGCAGGCGCGCCAGCAGGACCCGCACCTGGCGGTGGCCAAGGGAGCCGCGCTGTTCGCCCTGATGCGCAAGGTCAAGGTGAGCATGCCGGGCGAGGGTGGGTCCGCGCAGGAGGTGGCCGACCAGCTGGGGATCCCCGTCGACCAGGTCGAGGCCATGGCCGCCCGGCACGTGGCGACGGTCGTGCCCCGCGCCTTCGGGCTCAAGGTCATCGACACCGATGACCCGCTGTTCAAGACCGACCGTGCCCGGACCCGCCGGTACATCGCCCACCTGCTCACGGCGAACACGCCGCTGCCCGCCGACACCGGGCCGGAGACCTTCCGCACCATCGCCGACAACCAGCGCGAGGTCAAGCTGGAGGTCTGGGAGCAGGCCGGATCGGTCGCCTCGGAGGAGCTCGAGCACAACACCCACATCGGCGAGGGAGTGCTCAGGGACCTGCCGGGCCGCCCGGCCGGGGCGCCGTTCCAGGTCGTCTTCCACATGAGCGAGACCGGGCTGCTCAAGGTGCACGGCCGGGAGGCCGGCTCGGGGAGCGAGGTCCGCTTCGAGATCCAGATCGGCGGTCTCGACGAGGCAGCGGTGCAGGAGGCCGCCAGCACGGTGGCCCGCTACGAGGTGAGCGGGTAGGTGCCCTGGGACCGCGAGCGGTACCGCCTGGAGGTGCTGGAGCCGGCCCGGCAGGCCGGCAACGTGCCGCCGACGGATCTGTATGTGCGGTACGGAGTGCCCAGCGACATCTCCGACCCGGCCGCGTTCGACCGCCAGATCCACGAGGCCCTCGACTACTGGCGCGAGCTGAGGAGCAGGCGGATCTACGCCCGGCTCGCCGACGCCCTGATCGCGCGGCACGCCGACCTGGCGCAGGACGGTCCGCTCACCCTGGAGAAGTTCACCGAGCGCCACGCGCAGGCGCACCGGCAGCAGATAGATCAGCTCGGCCGGCTGGCGGACGCCGAGGCCGGCGCGGCGACCCACGTCGGGCCGGCCACGGTGGCGCGGCTGCGCAGCGCGCTCGGCTGGTCGGTCACCGACGCCGAGGTCACCGGGGCGCTCCAGCGGGCCGGGGTCCGGGTCGTGGCGACGTTCCCCGAGCTGCCGGCCGCGCCGCACCCGAAACAGGCCGACCTGGCCCAGCACGTGCGCCAGCTCAGTAAGCGGCTGTCCCCGGAGGTCGTCTTCGGCGACGCCGTCCGCGATGGCTTCCGCGTGCTGGGCGGGTTCCGGCTCGCCGACTCCAGGCGGCTCGACGAGGCGGCGCTCGACGAGGCGCGCCGCCAGGCGGGCGCGCTCCCCTACTCCGCCCCGGGCAAGGCGACCACCGAGAACGTCCTGGCCATCCTGCGCGGCGCCGCCCGCACGCCGGGTGATCTCGATGCGCTGCTGCTGTCGGAGGTCACCGAGTGGCTGCGGCAGTTCGCGGGCCGGGGCTTCGTCCAGCGGGCCATCGCCGGACAGGCGCACGAGCTCGGCCTGGCCGAGGACGAGGCCGGGCTGATAGCGGCCGCCATGTTCGCCGGGGGCACCCTCGAGCCCGCGCGCCAGCAGGTGGAGGAGGAGCTGACCGCGGGCCGGCTGCGCACGGCCCAGCGGCTGGCCGCCGGGCTGCCCGCCGACGACCCGCTGCGGGAGCGGGTAACGGCACTGGATGCCGAGGTCACCGCCCTCGTCCGCCGCGCCGACGAGGAACTCGCGCAGGGACGGCGCGAGCTGGCCGCCACGCGGCTGGCCGAGGCCGCCAGGACCGCCAGCGACGACGCCGGCCTGGCCGACCGGCTCGCCGCGCTGCCGCCCCCGCCGCCGCGCAACGCGGCCGCCCGGGTGGACGGGGATCACGTGCTGGTCAGCTGGGAGCCCAGCCCGGCCCTGGCGGGCCGCGTGCGCTACCGGGTCAGGCGCGGCCAGGACCGGGCGCCCGTCTCGCCCGCCGAGGGCGCGGCCGTGGCCGCGCCGACCGTGCGGAACGACGTCACCGACACCGAGCCGCCGCTCGGCGCCGACCTGGTCTACAGCATCTTCGCCGATCGCGGCGGCGAGGCCTGCTCGCCGCCCGCCACCACCCAGTCGGTGGTGTTCGCCCCGGATGTCACCGGCATCTCGGTCACCGCCGCCGACACCTCGGTCACCGTCTCCTGGCGGGCGCATCCCGGCACCGACACCGTCCTGGTCGTGCGCGGCGAAGGCCGCCCGCCGCACGGAACCGAGGACGGGACGGTGGTCGGGGCGTCGCTCGCCGGGTTCACCGATGCCGGGCTGCGCACGGGAACCGAGTACTTCTACCGGATAGCGGCGTCGTACCGGGCGCCGGGCGGCGGTCGGCGCCAGTCGGCCGGGATCGTGGTGCCGGCGGTGCCCGAACCCCAGCCCGAGGCGGTCACCGACCTGGACGCGGCGGTGCTGGACGATGGCATGCCCATGGTCGTGGCCAGCTGGACGCCCCCGCCGCACGGCCAGGTGCGGCTGGCGGTGAGCGACGAGCCGCCGCCCTGGCCGGCCGGCACCCGCATCAGGCAGCAGGACGCGGCCGGGCTCAGCGAGATCTCCGCGCTGCCCCGGCGCGGCGGCGACGGCCGCGACTCCCTCCATCTGCGCCTGCCGCCCGGGCGCCACCACCTGCTGGCACTGACCTGGGGGGCGCAGCGCGATCGCGGTGGGCAATGCCGCCGTGGTCAGCCTCGTCGGGCCCGTCCGCGACCTGTCCGCCACCCGGATGCACGACGCGGTCCAGCTGGCCTGGGTGTGGCCCCGCGACGCCACCGACGCGGTGATCCGCTGGCCCGGTGGTGAGCGTCGCTGCTCCCGGCGCGTCTACGACGACGAGGGCGGCGTCACGATCACCATCGGGCCGGCGGAGACGTCCATCGAGGTCCGCGCGCTCTACCCGCATCCCAGCGGGCGGCTCATCGCACCGGCCGCCCTGGCCCGGGTGCCGGGGCGGGGCGTCGCGGTCAGCTACCGGATCCGCCGCCCGGGGCCGCTCCGCCCACGGCAGCGGATCGTCGAGCTGATCCCCGAACGGCCCACCCACCTGCCCGCGCTCGTGCTGGTGTTGACACACGGCCCGTACGCCCCCGACGACCCGGGCGGGGGCGAGATGGTCGCGCGCATCGAGCCGCAGCCCATCGCGCCCGGCCAGCCGGTGACGATCACCGTGGAGCTGCCCAAGGGGCCGGCCTGGCTGGCCTGCTTCGTCGATCCCGGCGCCCCCGCCGCGGACGCCCGGGCCGTCCTGCTCTTCCCCCCGCCCGCCGCGGAGATGAGGATCCGGTGAGACCCGCGTCCGGCCCGCGCCTGTACTGCCCGTACTGCTACGAGGGTTTCGCCGAGCAGCAGATCCGGTTCCGGTGCGCCGGCCGGATCAGCCGGGACGGCCTGCGCTGCGACCCGGAGATCGACGAGGTGCTGCGCAGCCGCACCGGGTTCAGCGGCGCGCTGCCGCCGACCTTCGCCGCCGACGGGCGGCTGGCCTCGGCCGCGTGCCCGCGGTGCGGGGCCGAGACCACGACCAGGGTCTGCCCCGCCTGCCACAGCCAGCTGCCCGTGCACTTCGGGAAGGTGCGCAGCCGCCTGATCGTGCTGGCCGGCGCGAAGGAGTCCGGCAAGACCGTCTTCATGACCGTGCTCGTCCACGAGCTGATGCACCAGCTCGGGGAGCAGCTCAAGGCGGCGATCAGCGGCGCCGACGACAGCACCCGCCACCGGTTCGCCAGCGAGTACGAGAAACCGCTCTACCGCGAGTCGCAGCTGCTGGCCCCGACCACGACGGCGGGGATGCGCAACCGGGTGCCGCTGGTGTTCCGGTTCACCACCGCAGGCCGCGGCCTGTTCGGCCTGGACGGCCGGCGGGCAAGATCTGGCCGGGCCGGGCGGGCCGCAGCACACGCTGCTGTCGTTCTTCGACCCGGCGGGCGAGGACCTGCGCTCTCAGCAGTCCGTGGAGCGCAGCGTCCGGTATCTCGCCGCCGCCGACGGCATCGTGCTGCTGCTGGACCCGCTGCAGATGCGCGGGGCGCGGCAGCTGGCCGCCCCCGGCAGCCCGGCTGCCGACGCCGGGCACCACCGACGACGAGCCGGCCACCGTGCTGGAAAACATCACCGATCTCGTCCTGGCCACGGCGGGGAGAAAGCCGAACGAGCTGATCAGCAAGCCGCTCGCCATCGTGTTCTCCAAGATGGACGTCCTGCGGCACGACCTGCCGGAGACCAGCCCGCTGCGGCGGCCCCCGGTCCAGGCGCCGTACTTCGACGAGCGGGACAGCCAGGAGGTGCACACCGAGATCCAGCGGCTGCTGGCCCGGTGGGAGGGGTCCCGGATCGACCAGATCGCCCAGCTGCACTACCGCAACTACCGCTATTTCGGGGTGTCCGCGCTCGGGGAGACCCCCACGCCGGACAACCGCGTGTCGGCCCGCGGCATCCGCCCCTACCGGGTCGGAGACCCGTTCATGTGGACCCTGGCACAGCTCGGCGCCATTCCGGTGAAGCGGGGCTGACGTGGCGTTCCAGCAGCTCTACTACACCTCCTGCGAGAACGGCCTGGGCGGGTACGGCGGGTACCAGTTCAACGCCATCACGCCCGGCGTCTCGGCGGCCGTCATGCGCGAGGTGGAGGACCGCACCGTCTACGAGCCGCCGGGCTGGCTGCTGGCCGAGCCCTGCCCGGACGAGCCGGAGGCGTACCCGGTCGCGTTCTCGTACGGGACGAGCGAGGCGACCGGCGCGGCCATCACCGCGCAGGTGGTGTTCACCGGGACCGACTACTCCGGCCGCCCGGGCAACTATTTCGCGCATGCCCTGGTCACCGGCACGCCGGGGCAGGACTTCGGCCCGCTGCTGCCGGTGGAACTGTGGGGCGCGGAGCTGTGGCACACCAGCCCGGTGGAGGGCACCGAGCTGCCGGAGCTGCCCGGCCCGCCGCCACCCGGCGCCATCGACCGCCCGGGCGTCCAGGCGTTCCTCGACGCCCGGGGAGCCGGCGGCATCCTCCCCGAGCTGCTGACGGCGGTCGGCCGGGCGATGGCCGGGGACCGGCCGGTCCTGGTGACGAGCCACGACGTCAGCGAGAACATCTGGTGGATCGCCGCCACCTCCTACCTCCTGGGCGAGCAGCTCGGGCACCGGATGACGTTCACCACCTACAGCCACCGGCCCGGTTACTCCCGGTACCACCTGACCGGAATCCTGCCCGAGACGCTGCCGCCCGGCGCCGACTCGAGCTTCCAGCTGTTCGATCTGGCCAGCGGGCAGACGCCGGGCGACGGCGTCCACCCGCTGGCCGCGATCCTCGCCAGCACCGGCGTGATGGCCGCGCCCGGGCTGTGGCAGCAGGCGATGGTGTTCGCGTCGGGCACGGAGGAGAGCCTCGACGACTGGCTCGCGCCCGTCGCGGCGGCGGCCGGCCTGCTCGGCCGGGAGCTGTCCCCCGCCGAGGCGGACGCGGTCGCCGGATGGCTGCTCGGCGCGGCCGGCTCGGCTGCCCGCGCAGCTCGCCGACGTGCTCCTCGGCGTGGCCCTGGCCCAGCCGGACGGGACGCTCGCCGACCAGCGGCTGCTCGATCTGCACGCCCTGGCCCGGCGGCTGCCGGGCCAGGCCCGGGTGGAGCGGCTGGAGCTCCTGCTGGCCGGGCGGGCGGTCACGCACCTCGCCCGCGGTGAGGCGGCCGTGCCGGTCCGGCTCACCGGCGCGGCCGCAGAGGCCGCGCGCGTCCAGGCCGCCGGGGTCCTGGCGGCGGCCACCCCAGCGACGGCGCTGGGGGTGCTCGAGTGGGCAGCGGCCTCGGAGGTGGTGCTCCCCGACGCCGGGCTCGAAGAGTACGGGCGGACGCGCCTCGACCCCGGCACGCCGGAGCCCGAGCTGACGGCGATCGTGGGCAAGAGCCCGGCCGTTCTGCGCGGCCTGATCGACCGGCTGGCCTGCGAGCCACCGGAGGTGGCTGAGGCGCTGCTGGCCGGCCCGGCCGGTGACCACATCCGGCGGAGCGACCTGGCCGCCTACCCGGTACTGACCGAGCTGTGGCTGCTCGAGTCCGCGGCGCGTGGCGGCCTGGCGCCGCTGGAGGCCTTCGATGAGATCGCCGACGTCCGGGCCCGGGCGCAGCGGTCGCCGCGCGTCGATGCGGTGCTCCTGCGCCGCCTGTGGCCGGGCGGCTGCCCGCCGGAGGAGATCGCCGAGCTGCTGGGCGCCGTGACCGGGGAGGAGCCCGCGCCGGGCGTGCTGGACTGGTTCGCCGCCGAGATCGGCGCCGTCGCCGCCAGCCGCGCGATGAACGACGGCTCGCTGCGGCTGGCCCAGGCGCTGGCCGGCCATCCGGTGCTGGGGATGCTGCCCGAGGGGGACGCGCGGATCATGCGGAACGCGGCCCGGGTGGAGCCGCTGCTGCGGCAGGCCCGCTCGGCCGGGCCGGAGGGCGACGCGGCCGTCTTCGCCGAGCTGTTCGCCGCGTACCTGGACGTGGACGACGACACCCGCAGCCTGCTGGACCGTCACCTCCCCCCGCTGCTCAGCGAGGCCGAGCCGCTCAGCGGGGCCCTGCGCGGCTGCCCAGACGGCGTGGCGGCCGCCTTCTGCCACGAGCTCGGGACCAGGCTGCGCCCCCGGCCGATGTCAACGCTGGCCCGGAGGGTCTTCGTGGCGATGACCGACCCGGATGTGGCCGACGAGCCCGCGCTCACCGACCGGCTGCCAGCGGCCTTCGAGCGGGTACGCGGGTGGCGCCGCCGCGATCTCGGCCTCCTGGCCCGCGCGCTGGCGGACGACGAGGAGCTGGCGGGGCTGTTCCAGGCCTGGCGGGACGAGCGCAGCGGGCTGGCCCGCAGGCTGTTCGGCGGGCCGGGGGAGGCCTGACCCATGTGGTTCGTTGGCGTCCTCCTCGCCCTCTTCTACGTGATCTACCTGATCATCGTCGTCCCGGCCGCCGCGCTGGCCGCGGCGGCCGTGTACGGCGTCGGGGTGCCGGTCAGGTACTTCATCGCCCTGGGCCGGGTGCTGGCCGTCAGGCCGTCCGGGCTGCCCGCCCCCCGGCGCCAGCCCCGGCCGCCCGCGGACGCCGACCCCGCGGTGCTCCAGTATTTCTACGGCCCCGCCACCGCGGACGCCGACCAGGCGATACGGGCCGCCTGCGATGACTGCCGGGGGTTCTGGGACTCCGGCGGCCGGCGAGTCCGGTCGTACCTCCGCGGCGACAAGCCCTGGATCACCCGGCCGCTCGGCGTCGGCGGCGCGATCGGGATGGCCGTGGGCACCGCGCTCGGGGCGGCCGTCGCGGCCGGCTGCGCCCTCATCCAGCTGGTGGCCGTCGGCGTCTCGGCCGCGCTGGTGCGGGCCGCCGGGGCCGTGCTGCGCGGCGCCGACTCGGCCTTTCTCCGGGTCAAGAACATCCGGATGGTCTGCCCGGCCTGCTCCGAGCGGGTGCCCTATCCCGGGTACCTGTGCCCGGGCAGCGGCTGCGCGCGCCGTCACCGCGACGTGCGGCCGGGCCGGTTCGGCATCATGCGGCGCCGCTGCCAGTGCGGCACGCCGATGGACACCCTGCTGCTGTTCGGCTCGTCGCGGATGGCCGCCTTCTGCCCGCACTGCGGCCACCCGCTGGAGCATCGCCCGGGCGAGGCGCCGGAAATCGTGCTGCCGTTCTTCGGTGCCACCGGCGCCGGCAAGACCCGGCTGCTGTTCAGCATCGTCACCCAGCTGCAGGTGTGGACGAGGGAGGGGCAGCTCACCGCCGAGTTCGCCGACTCCGTCACCACCCGCGAGCTCGACGCCGCCGAGCACATCCTGCGCTCGGGCAGCGCCACCGCCAAGACCCCCGTCCAGCTCCCCCGCGCGCACGTCATCCGCGTCAGCTCCGGGAAGGGGACCCGGATCCTGCACCTGTTCGACGCGGCGGGCGAGCGTTTCTACCACTCGGACCGCACCCAGGAGCTGGGTTATCTCGGCAAGGCGCGGACGTTCATCCTGGTCATCGACCCGCTGTCGGTCGAGGCCTTCTGGGCCCGCCTGCCGGCCTGCCGGCGGGCCGAGCTCGGCCCGGCCCGGTCGACCGCCCCCTCGCCCGAGCTGGCGTACCAGCAGACCCACCAGGAGATCGAGGCGATGGGCGTGCAACTGCGGAAGGCGCGGCTGGCCGTGGTCTTCAGCCGCGCCGACCTGATCGGCACGCCGGGGGTGATCCGGCCGAATGGGCCCGCTGCGAACTCGGGCTCGGCAACCTGATCCGTTCGGCATATCACAGCTTCAAGGAGACCTGCTTCTTCCGCACGGCCGCGGTGATGGATTCCGGCGGGGCGATGGACGAATCAGTCGCGGTGCTGATGCGCTGGGTCCTGGCCGGTGACGGCGTGGCCCTGCCCGGGGACGGGTCGTGACCGGCCCGGTCGAGGAGCGCACCTACCGGTGGCCGCGCCGGTACGTCTTCGCCGCCACGCTGGCCGTGCTCGTCATGCTGCTGCTCGTCCTGTGGCTGGTGGCCTGAGCGGCGCCTGGCCGCCCGCCGGTATCGTCGGTGGGTGATCGATCTTGACCGCGGCTGGCGCACCGAGCGGCTCGGCCTCGAGCCGCTCACCGTGGCCCACGCGACCGAACTGGCGCCGCTGCTGGACGACCCCCGGCTGCATGAGTTCACCGGCGGCGCGCCGGTGAGCGCGGCTGCCCTGGCCGACCGCTACCGGCGGCTGGAGAAGCGCAGCTCGCCCGGGGGCGACCAGGGATGGGGCAACTGGGTGATGCGCGTGCGCGCGACGGGCCGGGCGGTGGGGACGGTGCAGGCGACGCTGCCCGCGGACGGCCCCGCGGCCGGCCCGGCCGAGGTGGCCTGGGTGGTGACGCGGGAGGCGCAGGGCAATGGCTACGCCAAGGAAGCGGCGCACAGCCTCGTGGCCCTGCTGCGGGCGGACGGATGGACCGTCGTGGCCCACGTCCATCCCGGCCACCTGGCATCGCAGGGCGTCGCGCGCGCCGCCGGGCTGTCACCGACCGGGGAGGTCCATGACGGCGAGGTGCGCTGGGTCAGCCCGCCGGCCGCTGCGCCGTAACCCGGCCCGCGGCACCTAGCGCGGCAGGCGGAGGTATTCCTCGGCGAGCCGCTTCGGCGCCCGGGCGAGCCATGCCTCGACGATCAGCTCCCCGAGTTCCGCCACCGCGATCCGGTCGAGGCGCACCAGGATGGCCGGGTACCCGTTGAAGTGCGGGGTGGTGAAGTAGACGTCCGGGTCGTCGGTCAGCAGGGCCTGCTTCACGCCCAGATCCGCCACCCGGGCGGCCAGGATCGGCCCATCCGGGGCGGCGGGCCCGAGAGCCTCGAGGTCCGCCTGCCGGAGCGGCCGTTCCCAGACGAACCCCTTGTCCTTGACCCGCCAGGCCGGGCTGCCGTGGGATGGCTGTTCGGCCGTCCCGGGCAGTGCCAGCGCCATCCGGCGGACGTCGTTCCAGGTAGCCACGGCTACCACTCTGTCAGAGCCGGGGTCCGGCCGCGCCCTTGCCCTTGCCCGGGCGGCCGGGGGCGTCACCGGTCCCCCGCGCGACGGCCACCACGCCAAGCAGCGCCGCCAGCGGAACGGCCAGCGCGATGAAATCGGAGGTGGTGAAGCTGCCGAGGGCATCGAGGGCCCCGGCGAGCCCGACGATCAGCACCGCGACCGCCACCAGCCCCCACCCCTGCAGGAACAGCCGCAGCGTGAACGGCGGCTCGGGATCGGTCACGTCCGCGACGGCGGTGACCGGCTTGGTCGCCCGGCGTTCCGCCATGCCCTCGCGTACCCGGACGATGATCGTCAAGTTGCCGGGCCGGTCGGCGATCAGGAGCAGCTCGTCGGGATGAGCCGGGTCGGGAGCCTGCGACACCGAGCCCCCGCCGACCGCCCACGACACCACCTGGTGTTCGCCCGACGGCCGCAGGCGATAGCGGGCCTGCTCACCGGTGACCACGGTTTCCGGCCCGTCGATGGCGACCGGCGGGGCCGCTACCGCACCGGCCGCCGCCTCCTGGAGGGCGGCCCCGTGACCGCGGCCGCCGGCCACCGCGCCGTTGGCCGCACCGTTCGTTGCACCGTTCGCCGCGGGCGTCTCCCCGGTCACGATGAACTGGCGGCGGGCCAGCTGCTCGTTCAGCCGGATCTGGCGCGCGTTCACATCCCAGGCCATGGCCACGACAAGGCCGGCGAGCGCCACTGCCCCGAGGCCCAGCAGGGCGGCGACGGCGGGGTGGCTGGCACCTGCCGCTACGGCCGCCAGCATGTCTTCTCCCGTGCCATGATGGTATTCAAACATATAATCGAACCGCTGGAAACCCGGCCGGGCCTCCCCGATCTTCACCCGGCGCCCGGCCGGGTGCGGGCGGCTGTACGCTCGGCGGGCGAGGGAGGCGCGCATGCCGGGTCAGGGCCAGGAGGCCGTCGTCGGCCTCGACAACGGCGGCAGGGCCATCAACGCGACGGTGCTCGATTCCGCCGGGCGGTTCCTGGTGGACCGGCTGGTCGAGACGCCCAGCCGGGTCGCCGAAGGCCCGGCGGTGGCGATCGAGGCGCTCGCCGAGGCGCTCACGCACGTGCTCGGCCTGGCCGGGGTTCCGCGCGACTCGGTCCGGGCGGTGGGCCTGGACACGCCGGGGCCGGCCAGCGCGGACGGGGTCATCTCGACGCGGGGCGCGGTGAACTTCGTGGATCCGGCCTGGCGCGGCTTCGACGTCCGCGCCGCCCTGGAGGCCCGGCTCACCCTGCCCGTGATCTACAACAATGATGCGAACGTCGCGTCGCTGTACGCCCATCACGTCCACTTCGGGCCCGACGCAGCCCGGCGCTCGTCCGTCTCCCTGATCGTGGGGACCGGGCTCGGCGGCGGCGTGATCGAGGACGGGCGGGTGGTGCGCGGCGCCACCGGGATGGCCGGCGAGTTCGGGCACGTACGGATCCCGATGGACGGGCTGCTGGCCGAGGGGCAGCCGGTGCCGGTGTGCAACTGCGGGCTGCCCGGGGACGGCGAGAGCGTCGCCTCCCTGACGGGCATCGAGAAGAACCTGCTGCCCTACTGGCTGAGCCGCTACCCCGGCCACGATCTCCACGCGGCGGGCCCGGCGCGCCAGGCGGCGACGCTGGTGCGGGGCTATGCCTGCGCCGGGGACCCGATGGCCCTGGAGATCTTCCGGCAGCAGGCGATCGCGCTCGGCAGGCTGTTCACCGTCGCGGCGAACTTCACCGACCCGCACGCGTACTTCCTCGGCGGCGGCGTGGTCGAGGCGGTGCCCAGCTTCCGCGACTGGTTCCTCGGCACCGTCCGCGAGCACACCGACCTGCGGGCCGAGCAGCTTCCCCGGGTGACGTTCGCGCTGGTGCCGGATCTGGACATGGCGGGCGCCCGCGGCGCCGCCATCGCGGCCGGCGGCGCGCTGGGCTGGGCGCCCCCGGGCCTGCCCGGGCCCTGACCCGCGCCGGTCAGCCCTCGGGCGGCAGCCCGAAATGGGGCAGGCAGGGCCCCAGGCCGTGGATCTGCACCGGGACCGTCCGCGTTGCCTGCCAGTCGGCCCGCGTCAGGCGCAGCCGGCGCACCACGGCCGGGCGGCCGCGCACCACGTGCCACTCGGTGCCGTCGTCGCGGTACCCGAGCTTGCGCGACACGCCCAGCGAGGCGGCGTTGTCCTCGAACGCCGCGGACACCGCGTGCCGTGCCTTGAGCCCCTCGAAGGCCAGATGCAGCACCGCCGCCCGCCTCTGGGTCGCGATCCCCCGCCCCTGGTAGTGGCGGCCGAGCCACGAGCCGGTGCTCACCTCGCGCAGCACGGCGAAATCGCGGCTGGCGACGCCCTGCGAGCCGACGACCACGCCGTCGCGGACCACGACGAGCTCCAGCGTCCAGTCGGTGGGCTGCCAGGAGCCCCACCGGGACCAGTGGTACTGCAGCGTGCTGCGGGCGCGCTCATCGGGGGAGGTGTCGGTCCAGGCGACCATGAACGGCTGCACCTCGGGGTCGTGCACGCCGAGGGCCGCCAGTTCGGCCAGCGCGCCGAGGTCCTCCGGGCTGGGCCAGCGCAGCTCCAGCGCCGGGGTCTGCAGCCTGAGGTCGGGCAGCGGCCATCGGGACAACGCCATGGCTGCGATTGTGCACCGCCTCGACTCGGTTCGGCACCCCGATTATGGCGGCGGCTAGCCCGGGCGGACGGTGATCCACTCGGTGACGAAGTGGTCGGCGCCGAGCCTGCAGTCCAGGCGCACCGGGCCGGGCGCGGGCGGCGGGAAGATGAAGCAGCCGACCTCGTCGGCCTGGACCGTCGCCTGCGGGCCCCCGGCGGTCATCAGCGTGACCTGGCCGGGCCGCGGGGGGGTCAGCTGGCCCACGATCCCGGCCCCGTCGATCTCGATTTCCACGCTCAGCCGCTCGCCGCGGAACGCGAAGGTGCGCTGCTCGCCCGGGCCGTCGCCGCGCACCAGCGCGCCCGCGGCCAGCTCGTCGCTGGTATCGAGGCTCAGCAGCTCAAGCTCGGCGTCCACCGTTCGCCAGGTGTATGCCGCCTGGGCCGCCTGGATGACGCTCTCGGCCACCGGCTCTTCCTGCAACGCGGCGCGTAGCTCCTGCAGTAGTTCGTCGTCAGTCCACCCCGGCGAGCACACGCTGCCCACCTCCCTTGCCTTCGTCGGTGGTGGGCGTGGCCAGATACGCCCGCATGGCACTGGTCTCCCGCAGCCGGTCGAGGCTCCGCCGGAGGGTGGGGCCGATGCTCCCGATGGGCATCCCCAGGAGCTGGCTGATCTCCTCGTAGGACTTCGGCGGGTCGGCGGCGCGCAGCTTCAGGAGGGCCTGGTCCCGCGCGGGCAGGTCGGCGAGCCCGTCGCGCAGTGCCTGATGGAGCTCCGCCTGGAGGATGTCGGTATCCGGGTCCACGGTCTCGCACAGCTGCAGAGCGGCGTCGGTGTGCGGATCGACGGGCAGCACCCGCCGTCCCTGGCGCAGCTGGCGGATGCATTCGCGCTGGGTGGTGGTGGCTAGCCAGCCGGGCAGGGCCTCCGGCTCGCGCAGGTTGGCCAGGTTCTCGACCAGCCGCAGCCAGACGGTCTGGCTGACGTCTTTGGCATCATCGGCCGTGAGCTGGTAGGTCCTGGTCACGGCCATGACAAGGGGCGAGTAGCGGCGCACCAGCTCATTCCAGGCTGTCTCGCTGCCGCTCGCGCTCGCCCGCACCAGCCGGCTGACTTCGGATGCGTCGGCCACGTGCACCCTCCTTCCGCCGGACGGCGGGCGCGGCACGTGAGGATCCCGGCTCCACCGTCTATGCAGACGGAGCACGAAGATGCGGCCCTGATACACCGCATGGCCCGGATGCCGGGACGAATCTTCAGCCCCCGGCGGCTAGGCGGCGTACCCCGCGGCCCTCTCCACGGCCATCCGCACGATCACGCGGGCCGCGCCGGGCGCATCCTCGCCCGGGTCCTTGTCGTACTTCTCCGCGAGCTGAAGGTGGAGCCGCCGCCCGGGGTCGGGGGCCATCGACACCCGGCCGCGCAGCTCGACGTAGTTCTCCGGGTCCGAGGCGTCGAGGATCGAGACGCTGACGCGCGGGTCGCGCAGCATGTTGTTGTATTTCACGCGCCCGGCCACGGTCGAGAACAGCACGTCACTGCCATCGCGGCCGATCCACATCGCACTGGTTTGCGGGCTGCCGTCCGGATTGACCGTGGCCAGGACCGCGTAGTTTCTCCCGTCGAGCAGCCGGAGCGTCGCCTCACTGAGCGAGATAGCCATGACGGCACGCTAGCAACCGCCGGTCACGCCTTCAGGTGCGCGTCGAAGAAGGCGATGATCCGGCGGCGGGCGTCTTGCGCGGATGCCTCGTGGTACCCGAGGCCGGGCGAGAGCCGCGCGAAGACGCCGAACAGCAGCGGCCACTTGTCCCCCGCCCCGTCGTGGTCGTTGATGAACCCGTGCCCGGCGCCGCTGTACTCCTTCACGTCGTGCTTGATCCCGGCCGTGGCGAGCGCCTGCTCGAGGCGTGCCGCCGCGCCACGGAGCATGGGGTCCCGTCCCCCATAGCTGCCGACGATGGGACACGCGTCGCGGAGGAAACTGCTCGTGTACACCTCCTTGGCGGCCACCCCGTAGTTGACGCTCGAGGCCGCGAAACCGTGATCCGGCGCGAGCAGCAGCGCCAGCCCGCCGCCCATGCAGTAGCCGATCACGCCGATGGACCCGGTGCAGTCCTCCCGCTGGGCCAGCCAGCCGCGGGTGGCCTCGATGTCGTCGAACGTGGGGCCCGTTCTGGCGCGGGCGTCCCGCATGACCGAGATCATGCAGGAGAGCCTCGCGCGGCCACGGAAGAGGTCGGGGGCGGCGGCCAGGTAGCCGTGGCCCGCGAACCAGTCCGCCTGATTCCGCACGTCCTGGCTCATCCCCATGCCGTCGTGGATGACCACGACGCCGGGCCACGGTCCCTGCCCTTCCGGGACCGCGAGGTACAGGGGAAGCTCGGCCCTGGGCGCCGCGATCGTCAGCTCGGTCATCCAGACAGCATCCCATGTGATCGCGGGCCCAGCCGGGCGTAGGCTGACCCGTCATGGACGATGACCAGGTCCTGGTGGTGGTGTCGGCCGCACAGCTGGCCACCGGGGCGGGCGGCCTGGCGCTGGCGCTGCGCCGCCGGCACGCCTTCGACATCGCGTTCTGGCACGGCCAGCCATCGGCGGTCGGCCGCGATTCCCTGCTGATGGGAACGGCCCTGTCCGCGCCTGCGGTGATGCTCGGCGCGCAGGCCGGTGCCATCACGGCTCTGCTGCGGGGGCCAAGCCCCGCGGCGCGGCGGGTGCTGGGCGGGCTGGGCGCCGCGATGGTGGCCGGGTACCTGGCCGAGCGGCTGGTACGGCACCGCCTCGCCCCCTCCGGCTGGGACGCGGCGGAATCGCCCGTCATCGTCGCCGGGATCAGCCTCGCCGCGGCCATGGCCCTGCTCGGCCTGCGCGGCGGCCGGATCGGAGGCCAGCCGCGATGATCGCAGCCCTGCCGACGTTCGCTCTTGCCTCGACCCTGCTGATCCTGGCGCCCGGCCCGGACAGCCTGCTGGTGCTGCGCAACACGCTGCGCCACGGGCGCCGGGGGGGATGGGTGACCGCCACCGGCACCATGTCCGGGCTGCTGGCCTGGGCGGCGGCCGCCGCGTTCGGGCTGTCGGCCCTGCTGCAGGTGAGCCACCTGGGCTACGACGCCCTCCGGCTGGCCGGCGCGTGCTACCTGCTCTGGCTGGGGGCGAGCGGCCTGTGGGCGTCCCGCGGCGCACACGCCGGCCCGGCCGATGAGCCCGCCGGCCCGGCCGATGAGCCCGCCGGGTGGCGGCGCGTGTACCTCAACGGGCTGCTGTCCAACCTGCTCAACCCGAAGATCGGTGTCTTCTTCATCGCGTTCCTGCCCGGCTTCATCCCCGCCGGGGCACCGGCGCCGCTGTTCCCCCTCGCGCTCGGGCTGTGGTTCATCGCCGAAACCGGCGCCTGGCTCGCCACCCTGGCGTGGATGGCGGCCCGCGGCGCCGGCTGGCTGCGCCGGTCCACCGTGCAGCGGTGGCTCGAACGGGTGACCGGCGTCGCGCTCATCGGCTTCGGCCTGCGGCTGGCCGCCCAGGCCCGCTGATACGGTCCCAGGAGAGCGCGCCAAAAGAACTAACCATGGTCTGGCAGAACGGGAGTGCGCGGCGGGCCCCCCGGCCCCGCGGGCCGCCCGGATATGGCAAGGACCGCTGGGGCGGTTAATGCTCCTGCCAGGCCGGCTGCCGCCCCGCGCCGGCCCCGGCCCGCTCGCCGCGGGCGTAGCGCTGGGCGAAGCGGCGCAAGATGGCGGGCGGATGGGTGACGTTGCTGCGGCGCGCCTGCGCCTTGAGCTCGCCGGCCTGCTCGGGCTCGAAGTAGCCGGCGTGCTTGTAGACGTCGATGCGGGTGCACAGGCCGGCCGCGTCCAGCTCGGGATGGAACTGGGTGGCGTAGACGTGGGAGCCGATCCGGAACGCCTGCACGGGGCAGGCGGGGGCGGTGGCGAGCAGGATGGCGTGCCGCGGCAGCCGGCTGATCGCCTCCTTGTGACCGGCGAACGCGTCAAAGGTGGCGGGCAGCCCGCGCAGCAGCGGGTCGCGCCGGCCTTCCCGGGTGAGCGTCACCGGGACGGCACCGATCGGCTCGGCGTACCGCCGGTCGACCACCGCGCCCTGGTGGCTGCCGAGCGTCCCGATGCCGTAACAGGCCCCCAGAAACGGGAAGTCCGCGCCGATCACCTTTTCGAGCAGCCCGCGCAGGTCGGCCTCGACCCGCCGCTGCACCGGCGATTTCGACTCCTCCGGGTCGCTGGAGTTGAACGGCCCGCCGCCGAGGAGGATCCCCGACCAGTCCCGCAGGTCCACGTCCCCGAGCGCTCGCTGCTCCAGCCGGCAGCGGCGCAGGTCACGCTCGCTCAGCCCGGCGAACGCCAGGAACGACTCGTACTCGTTGTCCGCGGCGGCGTCCTCGGCCCGGATGGCCAGCAGCAGGAACGGCTTCACAAGATCACCCTAGTGAGCCCGGGCCCCCGGCGCCGGACTTCTGCGCTCGTGCCTGGTCACGCAGGACGTGCTTCTGGATCTTGCCGGTGGACGTCTTCGGAAGCTCGGTGACCAGTGTTACCTCCCGCGGCGCCTTGAAGTGGGCCAGCCGGGCGCGGACGTGCCCGATGAGCTCGTCCGGGGTGGTGTGGCCGCCCGGGCGGAGGGTCACGAACGCCACCGCCGCCTCGCCCCACTTCTCGTCGGGCCGCCCGACCACGGCCGACTCCAGCACCGCGGGATGGCTGTCCAGCACCCGCTCGACCTCCACGGAGGCGATGTTCTCCCCGCCGGAGATGATGATGTCCTTGGCGCGGTCGCGGATCTCGGCGTAGCCGTCGGGGTGCATCACCGCCAGGTCGCCGGTGCGGAACCAGCCACCCAGGTCCGCCGCGGCGGTCGCCTCCTCGTCCCGGTAGTAGCCGAGCATCACGTCGTTGCCCCGGCAGA
The DNA here is from genome assembly GCA_963835425.1 of uncultured Actinomycetes bacterium. Lineage (GTDB taxonomy): Bacteria > Actinomycetota > Actinomycetes > Streptosporangiales > Streptosporangiaceae > UBA9676. The sequence continues at coordinate 621,850 of CAWIGE010000001.1, forward strand.
CGAGCTCGCCGACGGCGGTGCCATCGGCGGGCACGTCCCGGCCGTCCGGGTCGACCACCCGCAGCCGCTCGGCGATGACGTTGCCGACCCCCTGCCGCGCCTGCAGCATCGCCTGCTCCTCCGGCGGTTTCGCGTTCCAGTCCGGATGCCAGTCGTTGATGGCCACCGGCCCGTAGGTCTCGGTGAGCCCATACAGGTGCGTCACCTGCAGCCCGGCCCCGGCCATCCGGGCGATCAGGGTCGGGGACGGGGGCGCCCCGCCGGTCTGGACCTGGACCGGCGGGGCCAGCGGCGGCCCCGCCGCCTCCGGCGCGTTGACGATCATGGTGAGCACGGTGGGGGCGGCGCTGAAGTGGGTGACCCCCCGGGTGCGGAGCAGTTCCCAGATCCGGGCGGGGTCGATGGCGCGCAGGCACAGGTGGGTGGCGCCGGCCGCGGTCGCCGCCCAGGTGAAGCACCAGCCGTCGCAGTGGAACATGGGCAGCGTCCACAGGTAGACGCTGTCGGCGGCGAGCCGGGCATGGAACGCGGCCGCGAGCGCCTGCAGGTAGGCGCCGCGGTGGTGGTACATGACGCCCTTGGGCCTGCCGGTAGTGCCGCTGGTGTAGCTGATGGCCAGCAGCCCGCGCTCGTCCCCGCAGGGGACGGTGGCCGGGCGGGCCGAGGCCAGGAGCGCCTCGTATTCGTCCGGCTCGCCGCCGGCGATGACGGTCCTGGCCCCGGCCGCCGCCGCGACGTCGGCGGCCACATCGGCCAGCTCGGCGGTGGCGACCAGGACCCGGGCGCCGCTGTGGCGGACGATGTAGGTCAGCTCGTCCCGCGACAGCCGGATGTTGAGTGGAACGAACACCGCCCCGGCCAGCGGCACGCCGTTGTGCAGCTCCAGCATGGTGTGGCTGTTCACGCACAGCGCGGCGACCCGGTCGCCCGGCTGCACGCCGAGCCCCAGCAGGGCGCCCGCGAGGCGGTGCGCGCGGTCCGCGAACTCGGCGTAGGTGAAGCTCCGATCCCCGTCGACGACCGCGGTCCGGTCCCGGAAGACCCACGCCGCCCGGTCCAGGTACGCGGACGGGGTGAGTGGCGTGAACGTGAACCCGGCCATCTGACTCAGCCTCCGCCCCGGGCCCGCGGCCCGCTGGGATTCCCCCGCCAGCACCGAGTATCACACCGCACCAGGCCGGCCGCAGACCACCGGGCGCGCTCACCGGGTCAAGCGGCACCGGTGGCTCCGCTATCTGCTCCTGGTCAGGTCGGGAATGGTCACCTGCAGCTCGGATGCGAGCTTGCGCTCCAGCTGCGGCATCTGCTTGATGACGCCCTGGGCGATGGTCAGCGCTCCCTGCCCCTGCGCCGTGCCCGCGCTGCTGGCGGCGCCCTCGATCTGGTGCAGGACCGCACGCCAGTAGCCCTTGGGGTCCGCGCAGCTCGGGATCGGATAGTGCTCCAGGGCCCTGGCCGCCGTCCCGGCGCGCTTGAGGGCGGCGGTGGCGGTGGTTACGTCCGACGATGCGCTGGCGGCAGCGAGGCCATTCAGCGCCGCGGTCAGGTTGTCTCCTGTCGCGTGCGCCGGCCCGGAGGCCCACAGGCGGTACTGCAGCAGACACCCCGGCGACGCCGCGGACGCCACCGGGCCCGCGGCCGCCCCGGCCGATGCCGTGGGGCTCTTGCTCGGCCCGGCCGGTGCCGCCGAACCCCCGCCCGATCCGCAGGCCGTCAGGGCGAGCCCGGCGGTGAGCGCGGCGCTGGCCAAGATGAACTTGCCTGGCATCGGCGGGTCCCTTCCAGGGTGGCTCATACGAACGGCCACGTGGCAGCGCGTGCCGGGCCGTTCGCCGGCCTACTGTACCGTTCGCCGACGCGCCGGGCTGGCCATTCGGAAGGCCCGGCCGGTAATGCCCACAGGGCGGCTGGCCCTCGTTCTCAGGCCAGCTCCAGCAGGATGCGCACCAGTTCCCCCGGCCGGTTCACGGCGATCATGTGGCCGGTCGCGATCTCCCGGTAGCGCCAGGCCGGCGACCGCCGGGCCCGGTCGGCGGCGGCCCAGAACGGCCCGGCGGGCTCGGGCCGGGGCTCGCCCGTGGCCTTGATGTAGGTGCGGGAGAACGGATAGTCCTCCAGCGGGCGCGTCAGCCGCACCGGCTCGGTGAAGCACCCGGCCGGCTGCGGCGTGCGCCGTGTGTTCTCCCATGCCGCCTCGGCCGGGTCGTCGAACTCGCGGGCCGGCGGCGGCACCAGCCAGTCGCGGCCGACCTCGATCGCGCCGGGGCCGGCCGTGCCCCCGGCGGTGGCGCCGGCCCGGTCGCCGTCACCGGGCACGAAGGCGTCGAGATAGACAAGGTGCCGCACCCGGTCGCCGATGTGCTCCAGCGCCCCGGTGATCACGAAGCCCCCGTAGGAGAAGCCGAGGAGCACGATCCCGTGCAGGTCCTCATAAAGAACGGTGTTGACGACGTCGGTGACGTGGGTCGTCAGGCACACCTGCGGGCTGGTGAGGTGGACGCGCTCACCGATACCGGTGAGGCTTGGCGTGAAGACCTCATGCCCGGCCGCCCGGAGCGGGCCGCGGACCTTGCGGAAGCCGTGCGCGCCGCCCCACGCGCCGTGCACCAGAACGAAGATCGCCATCTCTCGTCCCATCCCACCCGAGCGATTCCCATTGACGGACGCTGGTGACGTTACCGTCTCACGGCACGTGGCCCGCGATCGCCTGCTGGCCGCGGTGACCGGCGGGATGTGCCGGGCCGGAGACCGTCGGCACCGGCTCCTACGATGAATCGGTGACCCGTGAACGGCTCCTGGCCTGGCGGCTGGCCAACCAGCATCTCGCCGCGGCCAGGACCGCGGACCCGGCCCAGCTGGTGGCGCACTTCGGTGCGGTTCAGGCCCAGGAGTACGGCCAGGCGCTGTGGGCGGTCGGCCTGCGAACCACCCACGCCGCCGTGGGCACCATCGAAGCCGCCGTCGAGCGCGGCGCGATCCTGCGGACCTGGCCGATGCGGGGCACGATCCACCTCGTGGCGGCGGGTGACGCCCGCTGGATGGTTGAGCTGCTGGCCGGGCGCCGGATCAGGCAGATGACCGGCGTCTACCGCAAGATCGGCCTGACCGATGAGGTCCTGCGCCGCTCCGGCGAGATCGTCGCCGGGGCGCTGCGCGGCGGCCGCCGGGTCCGCCGTAAGGACCTGTACGCCCTGCTCACCGGCCATGGCGTCGACTGTTCCGCGTCGCCGCGCGGCAGCCGCGGCGGCCACATCCTCGGCTACCTGTCGATGACCGGCCTGATCTGCCTCGGCCCCCTCGAGGGCAGGCAGCAGACGTTCGTGCTGCTGGATGAGTGGGCTCCGGACGGCCGCACCCCGGCGGACCCGATGGCCGAGCTGGCGGCCCGCTACTTCACCAGCCACGGCCCGGCGACCGTCCGGGACTTCGGGTGGTGGTCCGGCCTGAACCTGGCCGAGGTCCGGGAGGCGATCGAGCGGGCCGGGCCTGGCGCTCGCGGCCACGGAACTGGACGGCATTACGTACTGGCATGGCGCCGGCCAGGATCCCGGCGCGGTCCCGGACGGCGTCTGCCTGCTGCCGGCCTTCGACGAGTACACGGTCGCGTACTCCGACCGCGCCGTCATCCTCAATGGCCGCCCGCTCCCGCACGGCGATCTGCTCAACCCCGTCATGGTGCTGGACGGCCTGGCCGTGGGCCTGTGGAAACGGAGCCTCGGCCGGGGAACCGTGGCGATCCAGCTGGCATCGTTCGGGACCATCTCCACCCGCGACCGCGAGCGCTTCTGGCAGCAAGCGGAGCGCTACGCGGAATTTCTCGGCCTGCCCGCCACGATCACCCAGGCCCCGGCCGACCAGGTGCGCCGACTGCGGTGGCAGTGACCATGACCGCGGTGGCAGTGACCACAGAGCCCGCGGCGCTTCCGGGACGCTGCGCCCGCCCGGCCGCCGGGAGGACCGCATCCTCGCCGGTGGGCAATTGATCGAGCCTCTTGCCCTGGGTTACATTCAGCGCAAATCCATCAGATGACGGATTTCCCTAGGCCGGAAGTCGATGGATGGGCGCCAGACGGATGACCAGCATTGACTAGGCGGTCGCCGGACGACGGGCAGACCGCCGACCAGGGCCGAGGCGGCAGAGGGCCGCCGGCCGACTCGATCGCGGCCTTCGTCTACCCGGACGGCTCCACGGAGGAGCTCCAGCCGCGGGGGGCGGCCGTCCTCCTCGCGGCCAGCCCCGAGCTGGTGGACTACGCCCGGGCCCATGCCGAGTCCGTTACCTCGCGGGTCCGGTTCTTCTGGCGGCACACCGGCGGGCAGTGGCTGCGCGTGCACCTGGACAGCGCGCCGCCGGGCCCGCAGGGGTCAGCCGTCCTGGTCACCCTCACGCCGGTGGCGCTGCCCGCGGGCCTGACGCCACGGGAACTCGATGTCCTCACCCTCATGGCCTGCGGCCTGAGCAACACCGACATCGCGGGCAGGCTGCACAGCAGCAGCCGGACCGTGTCCACGCACGTCGAGCACATCCTCGGCAAGCTCGGCCAGGGCAGCCGGGCGGGGGCGGCGGGGGTGGCGGTGGACCGCGGGTACCTCCGCCTGCCGGTGCCGGGCGATGGTGCCCTGCCGCAGGGGATCACCATTGGCTACCTCCACGCCCGGGCGGAAGGGGCGGTGGCACCGGCGGCCGCGGCCCGGCCAGCTCTCCGCTCATGGGCCCGGCGGCCGCTGCTGATCGGCTCGGCCTTCCCGCTGCGCGGTCCCGCCCGCCACGACGGCCGGGAGATGGCCAACGGCTCGGCCCTGGCGACGGCGGAGATCAACGCCTCCGGCGGGATCGGCGGCCGGCGCGTTGAGCAGATCGTGGTGGACATGGACATCTTCTCCACCCGGGACGTGGCCCGCGCGTTGCAGCAGCTCATTGACGCTGAGGTGGACGCCATCACATCGAGCTACCTGTTCGCGGGCCTGGACACTGCGCGGACGCTCGCCGCCGCGTACGGGGCTCCCTATATGCACGCCATGACCTCGGAGTCGCAGGCCCAGATCGTCCGCGACAACCAGGGCGGCCACAGTGGGGTCTTCCAGGTGTGCCCGACCGAGCTCTACTACGGCCCCGGGTTCATCAGGTTCCTGAACGAGCTGCGGGAGGGTGGCTGGCGGCCGCCGAACCGGCGGCTGGCGTTCGTCGAGGACCCGCTGCCGGACGGGCAGATGGTGAACCAGCTCGCGATCGACCTGGCCGAGCGCTCCGGGTGGCAGATCACCGGCGTGGAGACGGTCCCGGCGCTCGGCGCTGACTGGCCAGCGGTGGCCGAACGGATGGAGCGGCTGGACCCTGCGGCCATCATGATCACGCAGTTCCTGGCCGGGGAGCTCGCCAGCTTCCAGCGCCTGATCGTGCAGCGGCTGCCCGGGGCGCTGGTCTACGCGATCTACGCGCCCTCGGTGCCGGAGTTCCTGGAGCTGGCCGGGCCGGCCAGCGAGGGCCTGGTGTGGGCCACCGTCACCGGGACCTACAGCGACATGCTGGGCCAGCGTTTCCGCTCGGACTACGCCCACGCGTTCGGCCGGCCGGCGGGCAGGTCCCACGCCGGCATCGCCTACGACGAGATCCATCTGCTCGCGCAGGCCTGGATGGCCGTCCCTAATCCGTCACATTTCCCCGCGGTGGCGGGCCAGCTGCGGCGCCTGCGGTACCGCGGGGTCAACGGCTCGTACTACCTGGACAACGCGGGCCAGTCGGGGCTGGGGTTCCCGGACGTCACCCGCGACCCGTCGCTCGGTCAGGCCCATCTGGTCTTCCAGGTGCAGAACGGCACCCACCGGATCATCAGCCCGCAGCCGTACGCGGAAAGCACGTTCCGCGTGCCCAGCCAGGCGGATGCGCCGGTGGCGCGCTGGCCCACCGCGGTCAGCGGCTCGGCGCACCGCGACTAGGCCAGCGCGTGCGGGGGCGGCCGGTCATGCCTGGTGGAAATAGTGGCCCTTGTCGAGGTCGTCGAGGAGCCCGGGCTGGGCAGGCTGCCAGCCCAGCAGCTCGCGGGTCAGCGCGCTGGAGGCCGGGCTGTCGATGCCGATGAAGCCACTCAGCCAGGTGAAGTGCCCGGCCGCGTCCTCGGAGGAGATGGCGGCCACCGGCAGGTCGAGATGCCGCCCGATCACCTCGGCGATGGCGCGGATCGGCACGCCCTCCTCGGCGACCGCGTGCAGCACCGATCCGGCCGGGGCCTGCTCCACCGCCAGGCGGAACAGGTGCGCGGCGTCGAAGCGGTGCACGGCGGGCCAGCGGTTGGACCCGTCGCCGAGGTAGCCGGAGACTCCCTTGTCGCGGGCGATGCCGACCAGGGTCGCCATGAAGCCGTGATCTCCGTCGCCGTGCACGGTCGGGGGAAGCCGCAGCACGGACGAGCGGACGCCGCGGGAGGCGAGGGACAGCGTCAGGTGCGCGGTGGCCAGCCGGGTCCGCGGGCCGCCGTCCAGATGCGCAGCGGAGCCGGGATCGAGCCCATCCCGTTCGGTAACGACGCGCCCGGGCACGAGCCCGAGCGTCCCGGAGGCGATGACGAACGGCCGGCCGGAATCGGCGAGTGCCTCGCCGAACGTCTCGACGGCGCGGCGATCCGCGTCGGCCGCGGCCTGGAAGCCGCCCGAGAAGGCGATGTCGTGCCTGAACGCCAGGTGGATCACGCCATCCGACGCGGCGGCCGCTTCCCGCAGGGTGCCGAGATCGTCAATGGTGCCGCGAAGCACCTCCGCCCCGGCGGCGGTGAGGACGGCGGCCGAGGCATCCGAGCGGGCGAGCCCGGTTACCTGATGGCCCGCGTCGATGAGCTCGGGAACGACGGCGGAGCCGATCCAGCCCGACGCGCCGGTGATGAACAGGTGCATGAGAAAACCTCCAGATGGGTGGCCGTCTCCGGCACTGGGCTGGCGCGGGGGGGCCGATGTCAGTCTCTGTCATCACGATATCACCTGATGTCAGTTGCTGTCATCACATATGATCTGGGCATGAGCCGGTGGGAGCCGAACGCGCGCGGCCGCCTCGAGCAGGTGGCGATGGAGCTGTTCAACGAGCGCGGATTCGAGCAGGTCACGGTGGCGGAGATCGCCGGGCGGGCGGGGCTCACGGAGCGGACGTTCTTCCGGTACTTCGCCGACAAGCGCGAGGTCCTGTTCTGGGGTCAGGGCGCGCTGCGGGATTTGCTCGTCAGCACCGTCGCCGGCGCGCCCGATTCCATGGCGCCGCTCGACGCGGTCGCCGCGGCCCTGGAGGCTGCCGGCGCCATGCTCCAGGAGCGCCGCGAATTCGCCCGGCAGCGTCAGGCCGTCATTGCCGCGAACGCCGGGCTGCAGGAGCGCGAGCTGATCAAGCTCGCCTCACTCGCCTCGGCGCTCACCGGCGCACTGCGCCGGCGCGGCGTCGCCGACCCAGCCGCGAGCCTGACCGCCGAGGCCGGGATCGCCGTCTTCAAGATCGCGTTCGAACGCTGGGTGAGCGGGACCGGCGAGGCGAGACCTGCCGCAGCTGATCCGGAATCGATGGACGAGCTGAAGGCCGTGACCGCGGGCGCACGCGCGTGAATGGCCGTACCGGCTACGGGCAGTCCCGGACCCTGTCGTCCCACGGCGGTCCCGGACCCTGTCGTCCTACGGGCAGGCCCAGACCTTCTCGTCCCAGGCCCGTTCGACCACGGGCAGGTAGGGGCCGATGTCGATGGCCTGGTCCGCGAGCCAGGCGTCGTCGTCGTAGGTGGTGGTGTACCGGGCGCCGCTGTCGCACATGAGCGTGACGATCGAGCCGGCCGCCCGATCCGCGCACATCTCGCAGGCGAGCCGCAGGGCACCGAAGACGTTGGTACCGGTCGAGGGGCCGGCCGCGACTCCCAGGCGGTGGCTCAGGAAGCGCATGGTGGCCACCGAGGCGCCGTCGGGGACGCCCAGCATCCGGTCCACGACGCCCGGCACGAAGGACGGCTCCACCCGCGGGCGGCCGATGCCCTCGATGCGCGACGGGATGCCGTCCGCCACCTGCCCCCGGTAGGACGGGAGGAAGGCCGAGCCCTCGGGGTCCACCACGCACAGCCGGGTGGAGGTGCCGCGCAGCCGCAGGTACCGGCCGAACGTGGCGGCGGTGCCCCCGGTGCCGGCGCCGACCACGATCCAGGACGGCAGGGGGTGCGGTTCGAGTGCCATCTGGGCGAGCGTCGACTCGGCGATGTTGTTGTTGCCGCGCCAGTCGGTGGCCCGCTCGGCGTAGGTGAACTGGTCGAGGAAATGCCCATCCAGCTCGCGTGCCAGCTGGGCCGCGACCTCGGACACGGCCGCCGGGTCGTCGATGAGATGGCAGCGGCCGCCCTCCCGCTCGATGAGCGCGATCTTGGCCGGGCTGGTCGCGCGCGCCATCACGGCCACGAACGGCACCCCGATCAGCCGCGCGAAGTAGGCCTCGGACACCGCGGTGGATCCGCTTGACGCCTCCACCACCGTCGTCGTGGGGCCGATCCACCCGTTGCAGAGCGCGTACAGGAACAGCGACCGGGCGAGCCGGTGCTTCAGGGAGCCGGTGGGGTGGGTCGACTCGTCCTTGAGATAGAGGTCGACGGGCCCACGCAGCGGCAGCCTCACCAGGTGCGTGTCCGCGCTCCGGCGCGAGTCGGCCTCCAGCCGGTGGACCGCCTGGGCGGTCCAGCTGCGGTCGATGGCTGTCGCGGGATGATGGTCGATCAGGTGCCCGGCGGCGCCAGAGCGGGACATAGCCGGGATTGTAGACGCGGCACCGGGACCCGCCGCGTCCGCCGGCGGGGGCCACGGGATCTAGAGGCCGTTCTCGACGGCCTTGCCGCCGGCCATGATCAGCACCATGTTCTCCCTGGCCAGCTTCGTGATGTCGGTCAGCGGGTCCGCCGCCAGCACCAGCAGGTCGGCCGCCTTACCCGGCTCGATGGTTCCGGTGACCTCCTCGATCCGCAGGATCTCGGCCCCGGACCGGGTCGCGGCCACGATCGCCTCCATCTCGGTCATCCCGGCCCCGGCCAGGGCGTGCACCTCCTGCAGCGTCTGGAGACCGAACGGCGTCAGGCCGGTGCAGTAGGCGTCGCTGCCGACGCCGATCCGGACCCCGGCCGCCTTCGCCGCCATGAGGTTCGCCGACAGGTGCTCGTGGAGCAGCCGCCGGAGCTCGTCCGGTTCGTCCGGCGGCTCCGGCACCCCGGGGATGTAGGGCTTGCCGTAGGGGCCGCCGAACGCGCTCGACTGCTCGAGCCACTGGGTCAGCAGGACCAGGGTCGGGTTCAGGGAGATTCCCTTGTCGGCCATCAGCGCGATCGTCTCGGCGTCCAGATCCTCGCCGTGCTCGATGGACCACACCCCCGCCTCGGCCGCGTCCCTGGCCGCCGACGCGCACTCGCAGTGGGCGGCCACCGGCACCCGCGCGTAGTTCGCCTCCTCGACGATGACGCGCAGCTCCGCCAGGCTGTAGTGCTGCACGTCCTCCGGCTCGTTCTCGTGCAGCCCGCCGCCGCTGGCCCAGACCTTGACGCACTGGGCTCCCTGCTTGACCACCTCCCGCACACCGGCGCGGACCTCGTCCGGCCCGTCGGCCACCAGCCCCCAGGGATGGGACGTCCGCACCATCTCCGGCGGAACCCCGCGGGCGTCCCCGTGGCCGCCCCGCCTCGACAGCCCCCGCCAGCAGGGGACGATCCGCGGGCCGCTGATCAGGCCCCGGCCGATGGCCGTCCGCAGCCGGGTGCCGTTCACCGAGATGTCGCGGGCGCTGGTGACGCCGTGGCGCAGCATCTCCCGCGCCTGGGCCGCCGAGGCGATGGCCTGGAACCTGTCGTCCTCCAGCACCCACCGGTCCTCGTCCGGGTAGGACGCGCCGCCCAGGTGGCAGTGGGCGTCGATGATCCCCGGCAAGACGGTGGCTCCCGCCGCGTCGAGAACCTGGGCCTCCCTGTTGACGGGAACCTCGGACTCGGCCCCGACCGCGACAATCGTGGCGTCCTCCACCACCACGACCGCGCGTTCCAGCGGGTCCCCTCCGCTGCCGTCGATCAGCGTGGCACCGGTGATGGCGAAGCGTCCGCCCATGGCTCTCCGTTCCCCTTAGATCCGCCCGTCCACGCGGTCCGCCGCGGACAGGTCCGGGTCGCGGAGCGCCGGGTCGCCGAACCCGCCGCCGCCGCTGGTCTCGATGCGGATGACGGCGCCCGGCTCGAGCAGCATGGTCGTCTTGGACGCCACCGGGATCTCCCGCCCGCCGGGGTCCAGGACCGTGATCGCCGACGGAGAGCCGTCCGTGCCCCCCATCGCGCCGCGGGGGGCGAACCGCGGGTTGGTCTGCTCGGAGTACATCGTCACCACCGACGGGCGCTCCAGCACCTGGTACTCCCGCCGCAGCCCGAGGCCGCCGTTGAACTGGCCGGTGCCCTGGGATCCGGGGATCAGCTCGGTGCGCAGGACCCGGACCGAGTAGGCGGTCTCGGCCACCTCGACCGGCATCAGTCCCACGTTGGCCATGTAGGTGTCCACGCCGTCCAGGCCGTCGCCCGCCCGGTGGGCGCCGGTGCCGCCGCCCATGACCTCGGCCATCACGCTGGGGACGCCGGTGCGCGGGGACAGGCTGTCCAGGTTCATGCCGAAGAACGCCACGGTGCTGCTGCCGACCGCCTTGCCGGGCCAGATCGCGGACGCGGCCCGGATCAGCGTGTCGGCGAGCCGCTGGCAGGTGTTGTGGCGGACCGAGACCGCGGCGGGCGGATGGGGGTTGAGCACGTTCCCGCGCGGGCAGACGATCGTGACCGCGCGCAGCACGCCGTCGTTCGCCTGCAGGCCCGGGTCGGTCAGCGCCCGGACCGCGTACACGATGCCGGCCCTGGTGCTGGCCCACGGCACGTTCATGGCCCCGCGCACCTGGGGCGCGGTGCCTGACAGGTCGACCACGAGATGGTCGCCGCGCTTGCGCAGCGCTGCGTGGATGCGGGTGGGCGGGCCGCCGGTGCCGTCGTCGTCGAGGAATCCCTCGACCTCGGCCTCGCCGTCCGGCAGGGCCGCGAGCGCCAGCCGGGTCGCCCGTTCCGCCGCATCGAGCATCATCCCGAACCCCTGGATCACGGCGGCGCGCCCGTACCGCTTGACCAGGTCCAGCACCCGCTCGATGCCGGTAAGGCACGCGGCCCGCTGGGCCCGCAGGTCGGACACGGTGGACACCGGGTCCCGCACCGCCGCCGCCACCAGGTCGAACAGGTCGGGGTTCTCCTCGCCCGCCCGGTACAGCCGGACCGGCGGCAGCAGCAGGCCCTCCGCGTAGACCTGCTCCAGGTCCGGCCCCTCGGTGCCGGGCCGGACGCCGCCGACGTCGATGTGGTGGGCCGTCGTGCCCACCCAGCCGAACAGTTTCTTGCCGGTGAACACCGGCATGATCACGTTCAGGTCCGGCGTGTGCATCGCGCCCAGATAGGGGTGGTTGGCCAGGAACGCGTCGCCGGGGGCGGCCCGGCCGCCCCAGCGGTCGATGATCGCCTTGACCACCAGCGACATGGCACCGAGCTGGGCCGGGATGAAGTCGGCCTGGGCGACCAGGTCCCCGTCCGCCCGGAAGACGGCGCAGCTGAAGTCGTCCATCTCCCGGATGATCGGGCTGTAGCTCGAGTGCTTCAGCACCCCGCCCATCTCGACCGCGGTCGCGTGCAGCGCCGCGCTGAGCAGCTCGAACGTGATCGGGTCGAGCCGGTCCCCGTGCTTGGCCGTCACCGTGCCTCCTCCAGCCACAGGCTGCCGCGCGAGTCGATCCGGGCCCGCTGGCCGGCCAGCACCAGCGTGGTCGCGTCCAGCTGGTGAACGATGGCCGGGCCCGGCAGCCGGTTGCCGGCCAGCAGCGCGTCCCGGTCGTAGAGCGGCACCGTCCGCGGCACCCGCTCCCCCGGCATCCGCGCCCGCACCCGCCCGGTCTGCGCCTGCGGCGGTGGCGCGGCGCCGCCGCGCGGCAGGGCGGCCGGCTCGGGGCGCGGCAGCGCACCGACCGCGGCGACGCGCAGCGTCACCACCTCCACCTGCTGCGCCGGGTCGCTGTGGCCGTAGGTCTGCAGGTGCCGGGCGCGGAACCGGGTGGCCAGCGAGGCGAGGCCGCGCTGCGTGACCGGCGCCACGCCGATGTTCAGCTCGTATCCCTGGCCGACGAACCGGCAGTCGGCGGAGGCCAGCACCCGGATCCGGCCGGCCCGGATGCCGTCCCGGCGCAGCTGGCCGGTCAGGCGGGCCGCGGTGTGCCGGTACCACGACGCGAGCTCGGGCAGCAGTGCGGGCTCCAGCACCCGCAGCACCGTGCTCGACTCGTCGATCCGCAGGTCGGCGGAGACCAGCCCGGCCGCGGCGAACAGCCCCGGGTAGCGGGGCACCAGCACGCCGCCCAGGCCCGCCTCCCGCAGCAGCAGCCCGGCGTGCAGCGGTCCCGCGCCGCCGAACGCGACCAGGGTGTACTCGCGGGGGTCGATGCCGCGCTCGACCGACACCCGGCGCAGCGCCGCGGTCATCTGCGCCACCGCCACCTGCACGATGCCATCCGCGACGTCCTCGGCGCCCAGGCCGAGCTGCCCGCCGGTCTCCGCCACCGCGCGGCGCGCCGCGCCGGTGTCCAGCGTGAGGCCACCGGCCAGTTGCACGTCCGCCGGCAGGGTGCCCGTTACCACGTGCGCGTCGGTGACGGTGGAGCGGTCGCCGCCCCGCCCGAACGCGGCCGGGCCGGGCGACGCGCCGGCGCTCTGCGGGCCGATCCGCAGCCGCCCGGCCCGGTCCACCCAGGCGATGCTGCCGCCGCCCGCCCCGGCGGTGACGATATCGACCGAGGGGCAGAGGATCGGGTCGTCCCCAACGGACTGGGTGGGCGTGACCGGCGGCACGCCGTCGCGGACCAGGCACACATCCAGCGAGGTCCCGCCCATGTCGAGGGACACCAGTCGGCGCAGGCCGTAGCCGGCGCCCAGCGCTACCGCTCCCGCGACGCCGGCCGCCGGGCCGGAGAGCACCAGCCGGTGCGCCTCGCCGTCGGCCCGGTCGGCGGGCAGGCACCCGCCGCTGGACTGCATGATCAGCAGCGGCGCATCGACGCCGAGCCGCGCCGCCCGCGACCGCAGCTGCGCGAGGTAGCCGCCCACGACCGGGCGCAGTCCCGCGTTGAGCGCCGCCGTCGCCGTCCTCGGGTACTCGCGGAACTCGCGCGCCACCGCGGAGGACACGGTGACCGGCACGTCGGGCAGGCGCTTGGCCAGCGCCTGGGCCAGCGCGTCCTCGTGGCGGGAGTCGAGGTAGCTGAACAGGAAGCTGACCGCCACCGCCGCGGGCCGCCGCTCAGCGACCTCGGCCACCACCCGGTCGATCTCCTCCTCCGTCAGCGGGGTCAGCACCTCGCCGCGGCCGGACAGCCGCTCGGCCACCTCGATCCGGTCTCGCCGCGGCACCAGTTCGCGCGGCCGGGGCTGCTCCAGGTCGTAGACGGCGGGACGGGTGCCGTTGCGGTAGCCGAGGACGTCGCGGAACCCTGCGGTCGTGGCCAGCACCACCCGGGCCAGCCCGCCGGTCAGCAGCGCGTTGGTGGCGATCGTCGTGCCGTGGAACAGCATCCAGACGTCCCCCGGCGCCACCCCCGCGGCGGCCAGCCCGGTCACGGCGCGCTCGAAGGCGAGGCCGGGGTCGGCGGGCGTGGAGGGCACCTTGGCCACCTTGATCAGCCCGTCGGCGGAGACCGCGATCGCGTCGGTGTAGGTGCCGCCGGTGTCGACCGCGACGATCCAGGCCGCGCCGGTGCGGCCTGCCGGGTGGCCGCGGCCGGTGGAGTGGGCGCGGCCGGTCGGGACCGGCGCGGCCGGTCACGCGGCGCCCCGCGCGGCCAGCGCGCGTGCCCGCGGGATGACCTGCTCCGCGAACAGCCGCAGCGTCCGCTGCTGCACCTCCCACGGCAGCCCGGGGAAGTACAGGCGGGCGATGTAGTGCAGGTCGCCGCCGGCCGCCCGCCGGTACTTGTCGATCCGCCCGGCGACCTCGTCCGGGGTACCCATGACGATCGAGGACCGCAGCTGTTCCTCCTCGCCCGGCACGGGCGGGGGCGGCGGGGCCGGGGCGCCCACCCGGCCGCGGGCGGCGTCTATGTCGTCGTATTTCCACGCCACGTACCGGTGGTGGTCGCGGATGAGATCCCAGGCGCCCGGCCCGTCCCACACGAACGTCGGCAGGTGCACGCTGATCGTGAACGGCCCCGTGGCCGGACCTCGCGCCCGTTCCTTCCGGGCGAGGGCGGCCTGCTCGCGCAGGCCGCCGGGGGTCACCTCGGTGGCCATGAACCCGTCGGCCACGCGGCCCGCCCGGCGGATGGCCGGCTCGGCCAGCGCGCCGATCCACAGCGGCGGCCCACCCGGCTGCGCGGGCAGCGGCCGGACCGGCATGCCCGGGTAGCGCGCACCGTGCCCGCCCCGCACCGGCTCCCCGCTCCAGGCCTGGCGGAGCACATCCATCGCGGCGAGCAGGCGCGGCACCCGGTCCGCGAGCGGGATGCCCAGCGCGTCGAACTCCTCGGCCCGCCAGCCCAGGCCCAGGCCGAGCACCAGGCGGCCGCCGGAGATCAGGTCTACCACCGCCGCGTCCTCGGCGATCCGGACCGGGTCGTGGAGCGGGGCGAGCAGGAGCGCGGTGCCGACCCGGACCCGCCGGGTCCGGGCGGCGATCGCCGCGCACAGGGGCAGCACCGACGGCAGGTAGGCGTCGTTCGACGAAGTGGTGCTCAGACACCCACACCGAGTCGAGGCCGTACGCGTCCGCGTCCTCGGCCAGCGCCAGGGCCTGCCGGTAGAGCTCGGCGCCGGACCGGGGGTCGCCTGGATAGCGCTGGCAGGTGATGAGACCGAACCCGAAGTCCACGGTCATGGCACGGTCTCCGCGACCGGCGATGGCTTGGCCAGAAACTCGCGGTAGTCGAGCTGGCGGTAGGGCGCCGTGCACGGGTTCCCGTCGGCGAGGTACATCTGCTGGGTGCCCAGGTCCATCAGCACCGAGGCCACGGTCGCCCCCTGGTCGGAGGGGCCCATCCGCGGGTCGGGATGGCAGCACAGGCTGGACGGGTAGTTGGCGTGGTCGGCGAGCAGCGCGCGGAAGGTATCCAGCGTGGGCAGCCCGTCCACCCCGCCGAGCCCGGCCCGGATCCGCTGCAGCCGGAGCGGGCTGTCCGGCATGACCCACACCGACACGTCCTTGCCGCCGAACCGGGGCGACAGGAAGTGGTTGCTGTGCAGCACCACTCCGTCCTGCGGGAACAGCAGGTACAGCTGGCTGAAGTCGCCGGGGGCGGCCTCCACGTTCACCACGCTGCCGTCGCGGTGGGCGATGAGGTAGTTGGCCGCGGACGAGCGCTCCCCGGACTGCAGCGCGGTGAGGGCGTCGGACACGGTTTCGCAGTCCAGGATCGCCCGCAGCGCGAGATGGTAGGGGATGCCGGGCGTGCCGGTGTCCGCGGCCGTCACCAGCGCGTTCGTGACCAGGCCGAGGCCGGATGAGTTCATCCCGGTCTTGGCCAGCAGCCCGGCCTCGACCACGGTGACGAAATCCGGCCCCTCGTCCTGCCTGGCCTCGAGCACCACCACGGTCTCGCTGGTGTGCGGCAGCCAGTCCCAGTTCTGGCCGATGAGGGTGGACCCGCCGATGCCGGGCCCGGGGACCACCGCGAACGCGGTGCAGCCGTCCGGAGCGTGCCGCTGGGCCGCCGCCTGGCGCGCCTTGGCCGCGAACATCACCTCGGTGCGCACGTTGATGGCGAGCACGTCACCGGGGTCCAGGCCCGCTCCCTCGGCGATGCCCGTGATCTCCTCCAGGTAGGCGGGCCGGAAGGCGGCGATGGGCTCTTCGTACCTGGCCGCCTCGCGGCGCACGGTCGCCCAGTCCCACCCGGCCCAGTCGGCGAAGACGTCACGGTAGGCCGCCACCGACCGCTGCACGCGGTCACGGGCCTGGCTGCCGTAGGCGCGGCCGCGATCGCGGGCTGGCCCTTCCACGCGCACATGCGGGAACACATTCATCGGCCTGCTCCTCAGATCGCAGTTACTCCGCCGTCCACGGGGACGGCGGTGCCGGTCAGGTAGGAGGCGTCGTCCGACGCCAGGAAGGCTATGGCCGCGGCCACCTCCTCCGCGGAGCCGAGGCGTCCTTGCGGGACGCCGGTCCGCAGGTAGGCGGCGCCGGCCGCGGGGTCGTCCATCAGCCGCAGCATCGGCGTGTCGATGACCCCCGGGCAGACCGCGTTGGCGCGGATGCCGTACGGCGCCCACTCGGCGGCCATCTGCCTGGTCAGGGCGAGCACGCCCGCCTTGCTCGCGTTGTAATGGGCGCTCGGCTCCGCGGCGTCGGCCACCAGCCCGGCGGTGGAGGAGATGTTGACGATGGCCCCCGGCCGCCCCGCCGCGATCAGCGCGGCGGCCACCGCCCGCCCGGCCAGGAACGTGCCGCGCAGGTTGACCGCCAGCACGTCGTCCCACTCACCCGGGGTCAGGTCGAGCAGCGGGGCGATCCGGTACACCCCGGCCGAGTTGACGAGCACGTCTGCGGGGCCGTTCAGCAGCCCGGCGGCGCGGGCGACGGCGGCGGCCACGGCGCCGGGGTCCCGGATGTCGCAGGCCACCGCCGCGGCGCCGGCGCCGGCGGCGGCAGACAGGGCATCCGCACTGCGGTCCAGCAGCACCACCTCCGCGCCCTCGGCCAGCAGCCGCCGCGCGCAGGCCAGCCCGATCCCGCCCGCTCCGCCGGTGATCAGCGCCCGGCGGCCGGCCATCCGGCCGGTCATCACCGGCCGCGCCCTAGCTGAGCCAGATGCCACCGTTGACCCCGATCGTCTGGCCGGTGACGTAGCCGGCGTCGGGCGAGACCAGCCAGGCCACCACGCCCGCGATGTCGTCGCCGGTGCCGTGGCGGCCGAGCGGGATGGCGGCCCTGACCATCTCCACCTGCTCGCCGAACGCGGTGCCCGACCGCCCGGCGCGGGACCTGAGCTCGTCCCAGTGCATCTCGGTCGCCATGTTGCCGGGGGCGATGGTGTTGGCCCGGATGCCGTGCGGCGCAAGCTCCAGCGCGAGGGAGTGCGTCAGCAGCGCCACCCCCGCCTTGGACGCGCAGTATCCGGCGCCGCCGGCCACGCCCTGCTGGCCGAACACCGATCCCATGTTCACGATGACCCCGCCGCTGCCCTGGCCGATCATCACCTTGGCCACCGCACGGCACATGAGGAACGTCCCGGTCAGGTTGACGTCCAGCACCCGGCGGAACTCCGCCAGGCTGGTGCCGGTGACATCGGTGTCGGGACCACCGATCCCGGCGTTGTTGACCAGCACGTCCACGCCGCCGAGAGCGTGGACGGCCCGGTCGACGGCCGCGGCGGAGGCGGTCTCGTCCGACACGTCGGCGGTCAGGCCCACGGCCACCCGGCCGTCCCGCGCGGCCCCCGCGTCCCCCGCCAGCCGCTCCGCGGTGGCCGCCACGTCCGCGTTCACGTCAAGCAGAACGACGTCGGCGCCGTCGCTGGCGAGCCGCCCGGCGATGGCGGCGCCGAGGCCGCGGGCGGCGCCGGTGACGATCGCCCTCATACCCGGCCCGCGATCTCGGCGGTAGTGGTGACCCACACGTCCTCGTGGCCGGTGACGAAGGCGATGAAGGCGTCGAGGAACGCCAGCCGGCCCGGCCGGCCGATGATCTGCGGGTGCATGGTGAACACGCAGCATCCGCCCATCTCCCGGATGCCGAGGAACTCCTCTTCCCACAGCGAGCGCACCGTGGCCGTGGTGGCGATGCTCTTGGTCCAGGAGGCGCCGTCGAACCAGAAGTGCGGCGCGTCGTCCAGGATCCACTGGATCGGCACCTCCACCAGCGGCGACCCGTCGTGCCGGTAGGGCCGTACGTCGTCCATCATGTTCGACGAGTAGCGCAGCCCGTGCCCGGCGAGCAGGCCGAGCGTGTGCGGGCTGAAGTCCCAGGACGGCGAGCGGTACCCGGTGATATCGCTGCTGAACGAGCGCAGCACGTCCAGGCCCTTGGTCAGCTCGGCCTCTTCCTCCGTCGCGCGAGAGCCGGGACGGCGAGGTGTGCGTGTACCCGTGATGCGCCAGCTCGTGGCCCGCCTGCACGATGGCCTCGACTCGTCCGGGGTGCCGCTCGGCCACCCGGCCCGGGCACGAAGAACGTGGCGCGGACGCCGCGGCGCTCGAGGAGGGCGAGCAGGGCGGGGACGGCTACCTTCGCCCCGTACGTTCCCTGCGACAGCACGCCGGGCCGGTAGGCGTTCTCGGGGTCCTCGCCGATCCACACCTCCTCGGCGTCGAAGTCGAACGTGAACGAGGCGGCGCAGCGCACTCCATCAGGCCACATGCCTGCGGGACCTCCCCTTTCATCTCGGCTCCCCCCGGGGAACGGGAGCCTCGACCTCATCCGCTCCGGCGGGCTCCTCCCCCGCCGCCTTCTCGTCCTCGGCGGCCCACGCGGCCACGCGGTGATAGGTCCGGGCGATCAGCCCGACCAGGCCACCGGGCACGAACACCACGACGATCAGCAGGAACGTGCCGAGGATCGTCAGCTCGATTCCGGGGTGGTCCACCAGGGCCGTCTGCACGATCGTGAGCAGCGCGGTGCCGATCAGCGGCCCGAACACGGTGCCGAGGCCGCCGATGACGAGCATCGTCACGTCGATGCTCATGGGGGTCAGCCCCATCGCCGACGGCGAGATGCTCTGGTTGAAGCTGATGTACAGGGCGCCGGCGATGCCGGCCAGGAACCCCGAGATCGCGAACGCGATGACCCGGTAGCGCAGCGGGCTGACCCCGCGGGCGGCGGCGTAGGCGGGCGCGTCCCGGACCGCACGGACGGCGATCCCGAGATGGGAGTGGCCGACGGCGGCCAGCCCGGCCATGGACGCCACCACCACGCCCAGGATCGTCCAGTAGTACGCGCGCATCGACGCGTCCGGGCTGAGCGAGGAGTACAGGCCCGGGACGGTCGGGAACCCGTACGACCCGCCGGTGAGCCCGGACCCGTCGTTGAGGATCACGTACTGGACGATCTCGGCGAACGCGAAGGTCAGCAGCGAGGTGTAGATGCCGTACAGCCGCAGCGTCGGGAAGGCGAGCAGGATCGAGATCACCGCCGCGATCACCCCGCCGCCGAGCACCGCCAGCCACGGCGGCAGCGGCGTGTGCAGCATCAGGATGCCCGCCCCGTAGCCGCCCAGGGCGTAGATGGCCAGCTGGCCGAAGTTCCACACGCCCGGCGACGCCGAGGACGAAGTTCCAGCTGATGTTCAGCACCAGCAGCACCAGCCCGGTGACGATCACCGTGAGGACGTACTGGTTGTTGTAGACCAGCGGGAACGCGGCGACCAGCACGACCAGCACGGCGACCGCGGCCCAGCGGGCCCGCGTCATCGAGGGGAACAGCCGCCGGGAGATCACAGCCGGGCCTCCGACGGCTTGCCCATCAGGCCCTGCGGCCGGACGATCAGGACCAGCAGGATGACCGCGTACAGGATCGGCAGCGCCCAGGTGGTGCCGACCACCACCTCGGCCGTCGCCTGGATGAACCCGATCGCGTAGGCGGCGTAGACCGTGCCGGGCAGGCTGCCCAGGCCACCGAAGATCACCACGATGAGCGCGATGAGCAGCGGCTGGTCGCCGGCGTTCGGGGAGGCGAAGTACAGCCCGCCGAGGAACACACCGGCGATGCCGGCCAGCGCGGAGGCGAGCCCCATGGTGAGCGGGTAGAGCCTGCCGACCGGCACCCCCATGAGGCGGGCCGCGTCGAGGTCCTGCGCCACGGCGCGGATGGCCATCCCCCACCGTGTGCGGGCCAGGAACACGCCGAGCCCGGCCATGAGCACGATCGACACGAGCGCCATGGCCAGCGACTGATAGGGCAGGTTGACGCCGTTGTACACGTTGATCCCGCCGGCGATGACGAACGTCACGTTCCGCTGCTGAGGGCCGAAGATCTCCAGGGCGAGGTTCGTGAACACGATGGCCACGGCGAAGGTCGTGATGAACGTGATCATCTCGAAGTCGATCGCGTGCCGCCGCTTCATCAGCGGCTGCACGGACACCAGCTGGGTGAAGGTGCCGAGCAGGAACGTCGCCGCGAACGCCAGCAGGATGGCGACGATGGGGCTCCAGCCCGCGACGACCAGGACTCCCCACCCCACGAAGCTGCCGATCATGACCATGGAGCCCTGCGACATGTCGAGGATCCGCAGCGCCCCGTAGATCAGGGTCATGCCGATGGCGACCAGGCCGTAGATGGAACCGAGGATGAAGGTCGTCACCACGATGCCGACGAGGTCGGTTGCGCTCATCGCTACAGGCTCCCGAGATAGGTCTCGACGACCGTCGGGTCGCGGGAGAGCTCATCGAATGAGCCGCTGCGGACGATGGCGCCCATCTCGACGATGTGCACGGTGTCGGCGATGCCGCCGACGTGGGTGAAGTTCTCCTCGACCAGCAAGATGGTGGTGGAGGAGGCCTTGAGCTCGGCGATCGCCCCGTAGACGGTGTCGATGGCGACCGGGGCGAGGCCGAGGGACGGCTCGTCGATCAGCATGATCCGGGATGGCCGCATGAGCCCGCGGGCGAGGGCGGTCAGGCGCCGTTCCCCGCCGGACAGGGTCCTGGCGCGCTGGCGCGCCCGGTCCCGCACGCCGGGGAACAGCTCGTAGACGCGCCCGAGGGCCCGCCGCCGGTCCCGCCACGCCGAGCCCGGGAACGCCCCCATGAGCAGGTTCTCCTCGACCGTCATCTCCGCGAACAGCCCGTCCCCCTGCGGGATGTGCACGAGCCCGAGCCCCGCGATGTACTCGGCGGTCCGCCCCGCCACCGGCTCGCCGTCGAGCAGCACCTCGCCGCCGGAGGGCTTCAGCAGGCCGCTGACCGCGCGCAGGAAGGTGGTCTTCCCGTGCCCGTTCGGGCCGATGATGACCGCGACCTCGCCGGGCTCGACCGTGACCCCGAGCCCGCGGATGACCGGGGCGTTCCCATAGCCGGCCGACAGGTCGCTGACGGCGAGGATGGGCGTGGTCATGAGGCACCGCCCTTGCGGTGCCTCGATCCCAGGTACACCTCGATCACCCGCTCGTCGGCGAGCATCTCCTGCGGGGTTCCCTCGAAGAACGTCGCCCCGTGATGCATGACCAGCACGCGGTCGGCCAGCGAGGTGAGCGCCCGCATCACATGCTCGATGCACACGACCGCCAGCCCGCGGTCCCGCATCCGCCTGATCAGCCCGATCGTGTCGTCGATCTCGGCCGGGGTCAGGCCCCCGAACGGCTCGTCGAGCAGGAGGGCGCGCGCGTTCATCGCCAGCGCGGTGCCGAGCATGAGCCGCTTCTTGTCGAAGACCCCGAGCGGGCCGGACTCCTGCCTGGCCTTGTCCGCCATGCCGGTGAACTCGAGGAGTTCCGCCGCGACCTCTCCGGCCGGACGGCCGTCGGCCTCGCCGCCGGTGCGGGCCCGCCGGAACGAGGCGGCGAGCAGCATGTTCTCCGCCACCGTCAGCGAGCCGGCCACCGTCGGATGCTGGAACGTCCGGGCCACGCCCAGGCGCGAGCGCCTGTGCACCGGCACGCCGGCCAGCGACCGCCCGTCGAGGAGCACCTCACCGCTGGTCGGGCGGGTGTGCCCGGTGATCACGTCGAACAGGGTCGTCTTGCCCGCCCCGTTGGGGCCGACGATCCCGAGGATCTCGGTTCCGGTCACGGCGAAGCTCACATCGTCGACCGCCCGCAGGCCGCCGAAGCTCTTGCTGACCCTGCGGGCCTCGAGGACGGGGCCGGACGTCACTTCTTCAGCCAGCTGGGGAGCTGGAAGCTCCCCGTGGCGTACGGATCGGGCGAGATCAGCACCTGCTTCCCGTTCTGGATCTGGAAGGTGAGGTGCGCCATGCCGAGGCTGGGGTCCTTGGTGTGATCGGGGTAGGGGTAGCAGGTGAGGTAGTCGTCGGGGAAGGAGTAGGTGCCGCAGACCCCGCGGTAGACGGTGCCCTTGACGATCTTGTTGACCTTCGCGAAGTCGTAGGGGTTCCCGGCCTCGGCCACGGCCTTGGCCCAGAGGTGGACCAGGTCGTACTGGTCGCCCGCGTTGCTGAACCCGGCCGAGGCGTTGAACTTGGCCTGGAAGGCGGCGTTGAACGGGTCGGCGATCGGGTCGTTCTGCAGGATGCCGACCACCGTCGACCAGACGACCCCGTTGGCGGCGCTGCCCGCGAGCTGCAGGTACTGCGGAATCGACGGCGCGTACTGCTGGTAGACCAGCGACTTGGTGGGCGACTGGGCGAACTGCTTGATGAACGACGCCTCGTCGCCGGCCGCGTAGTCGCTGAAGAACACGATCCCCGGCGGGCTGGCTGCGGATCTTGACCAGCGTGGCGCTCCAGTCCGCCTGGGGCACGGTGAACTGCTGGAACATCGTGCTCTTCCAGCCGAGCTTCTGCATCGAGGACTGGAACGTCTTGGCGATGTTCAGGCTGTACGGGTCGTTGCTGGTGACGATGGCCATCGTCTTCGACGACGGGGTCCACGCCTTCTTGGCGAGGAGGGCCTGGATCAGCGTCACGAAACCCGGGCCGTACCAGGTCTCCGACGGGTCGCCCTGGAAGATGTTCTTGAACCCGTTCTGCTTCACGAAATCGACGTTGCCGTGCCAGGTGTTGACGTGGAACATCGGGATGCCGGCGTGCCCGACGACCGGGTACTCCACCGAGGTGTAGGTGGTGAACGGCACGAATATCGCGGCCACGTTCTGCGACACGAATTTCTGGAGGACGCTCTTCATCACGTCCGGCTGCTGAGCCTGCGTGTCGAGCACGGCGAGCTTCAGCGGCCGGCCGAGCACGCCGCCCGCTGCGTTGATCTCGGCGACCGCGAGCTGCTGGCCCCGCTGCATCTGCTGGCCGTCGCCCGCGTACACGCCGGTCACCGGGACTCCGGAGCCGATGACGAGCGGCTGCTTGCTGGTGCTCGCCGCGGCCGCAGTCGGCGCCGTGCTTTCCGAGGCGCGCCCGCCGAAGAATCCGGCCACACCGCCCACGACGAGCCCTCCCGCTCCGGCTGCACCCACGCCGCGCAGGAAGTCCTTGCGCGTCACGCCAGGCTGGTTACGCGTCACACTGGGCTGGTCAGTCGCCATGCGGTCACCTCCTCGGCCCTGCCGGGCCGGTTCCAGGCCCACGAAAGTGATGCATAGCCTGACCCGGAGTCCTGGCCGCCACTATCCGTCAATCGACGTATTTCTCCAGGCCGCGGTGGGCGACCTACGGCTCCGGCGCGGGCGCCACCGACTACATCGACGCCGACCTGCGCGATCTGGGCACGGTCCTGGCGCAGGCGGCACGGACCCTGGACTTCTCCCGGCCGGTCGCGGTCATGCTGATCGCCGTCATGCACCTGATCGTTGACGCCGACGACCCGTACGGGATCGTCAGCGCTCTCATGGACGCGGTGCCGGCCGGGAGCTACCTGGCGCTGTCGCAGGTGGCCTCCGACATCCAGGCCGAGCAGATGGCCGAGGCGGCGAGACGGTACAACCGGCTCGCGCGCGAGACGCAGCGCCACCGCAGCCGGGCCGAGGTCGTGCGCTTCCTCGACGGCCTGGACATGGCCGAACCGGGCCTCGTCCCGGTCCAGGAATGGCGGCCACGGTCGGCGGCGGAGGCCGGGGCGAGGTCGGCCATGTGGGGCGGCGTCGGCCGCAAGCGGTAGGCCGCGGCGGGCTACTGTAGGCCGGGTGCGGGTTGCGACCTGGAACGTGAACTCGGTCAAGCAGCGGGTACCGCGGCTGCTGCCCTGGCTGGACCAGCGGCAGCCCGACGTCGTCTGCCTGCAGGAGACCAAGCTCGCCGACGACGCGTTCACCAAGCTGCTCGGCAGCGAACTCGCCGACCGCGGCTACGCGGCCGGCCTGTCCGGCCAGGCGCAGTGGAACGGGGTGGCGGTCCTCTCCCGGGTGGGGCTGGACGACGTCGCGGCCGGGATCCCCGGCGCCCCTGGCTTCCCCGCCCCCGAGGCGCGGGCGGTCGCCGCGACCTGCGGCGGGATCCGGGTGCGCTCGGTGTACGTTCCGAACGGGCGGTCGCCGGGTTCTGAGCACTACCAGTACAAGCTCGCCTGGCTGGCCGCGCTGCGCGACGCCGTCGCCGCCGACCCGGGGGCCACGATGGTGTGCGGGGACATGAACATCGCACCGGCCGACGCCGACGTGTTCGACCCGGAGGCCTACGTGGGCCAGACCCACGTCACGCCGCCCGAGCGGGCCGCGCTGGCCGAGCTGCAGGCGCTCGGCCTGCATGACGTCATCCGGGATCGCTGGCCGGCCAAGCGGGTGTTCACCTACTGGGATTACCGGGGCGGGATGTTCCACCGGGACCTGGGGATGCGGATCGACCTGGTGCTGGCCACCGACGCAGTGGCGGGCCGGGTGCGGGCTGCGTGGGTGGACCGGCAGGCCCGCAAGGGCACCGGGCCGAGCGACCACGCCCCGGTGATCGTCGACCTGGACGAGGCGCCGGACGGGGACATCGGGCCGGTGGTGCCGCCGCCCTCCGCCCCGGCGCCCCCGCCCGGCTCGGTCAAGCTGCCCCAGGCACCATGACGCCGACCCGGCCGGGCCCGCAGCGGTCCCATTCGTTATGTCTTCAGCGGCTCACCCATGCCGGGTGACGCGTGGCGGGCGCACGGCGGGGAACCCTGACGGTGAGACGGGTGCTTGCCCACCGGTGACGGCGGGCCCGGCGCTGATCCCGAGCGAGGAGCGGCCACGATGACAGAAGGTCCGACCAGCCCATCGGAGGGCTACCGGCTGCGGAACCCCAATGAAGAAGCAGGCCGCCGGCTCGAAGAGGAGGACGAGCACGAGACCCGCAGCGAAGAGGATTTCGAGCAGAACGAGCTGCACGCCTCCGGCCGGACTTGTGCGCGCTGCGGGCGGCCCATCGCGCCGGGAGACGAGGTGCGCCGCACCGCGAGCGGCGGCTACCAGCACGAGTACTGTCCGGCGTAGCCGACCCGGCCCTCAGGTGATGAGGCCGTCAGGTGGTAGCGCCGGAGCCGGCCGGGTGCCTGGACAGGATGCAGAACTCGTTGCCCTCGGGATCGGCGAGCGTGATCCAGCCGCTGCCGTCGGGCCGCCGGTGATCGGCCAGCTGCGACGCGCCCAGCGCCACGACCCGCTCGACCTCCTGCTCCCGGGTCCGGTCCACCGGGCGCAGGTCGAGGTGCACCCGGTTCTTCACCTTCTTGCCGTCGGGGACCGTGATGAACAGCAGGAGCTGGCTCCGGTCGCGCGAGGTGATCAGGCATTCCTCGTGCTCAGGCTCGTTCGGGTCATCGGGATCTTCGACGAAGTCAAGCACCTGCGACCAGAAGACCGACTGCGCGTAGGCGTTGATCGCATCGAAGGACGTGTGCGAGATGCGGCTGGTCATGGCGACAGCCTCGGCCGCTCGCGGGAGGGCCGTCAAACGGTTTCCGCCGCCCGGGCCACGCCGGACCGCGGTAAGGCGGCGGGCGGCGGCCGGGCGGTTGTTAGGTTGAGAAGGCCAACATGAGGCGGGACGAGGTTCGGGTGATCGCATGAAATTTGCCTGGCTGTGCAGTCACGAGTCATACCAGCCGGAAGACCTGGTGGAGCAGGCGGTCGCGGCCGAGGCCGCCGGGTTCGACGTCGTGCTCGCCTCGGACCATTTCCACCCGTGGGTGGACGACACAAGCGCCGCGGGCTTCGTCTGGTCCTGGCTGGGCACGGTGGCGGCGCGCACCGACCGGGTCCAGCTCGGGACCTGTGTCACCTGTCCGCTGTTCCACTACCATCCGGGCCTCGTCGCCCAGATGACGGCCACGGCCGACCGGCTGTCGGGCGGACGGATGCTGCTTGGCCTGGGCACGGGTGAGGCCATCAACGAGCGCTCGCTCGGTTTTCCCTTCCCGGGCTACGGCGAGCGCCACGCCCGCATGGAGGAGGCACTTGAAATCATCCGCCGGCTGCTGCAGGGCGAGAAGCTGACCTACCAGGGAACCTATTACCAGACCGAAACCGCCCGGCTGTACTCGCCGCCCACACGCCCGGTGCCGATGCTCATGGCGGCCGGCGGCCCGAAGTCAGCTACGCTGGCCGGCCAGCGCGCCGACGGCATCATCACCAGCGTGAAGCAGCCTGAGGATACGATCTCGAAGGTCATCGAGCCGTACCGGCGCACGGCGGAACAGCGCGGCGGGTCGCAGCTGGTGCTGGCGACCCGCTGGACCGTCCTGGGCCGGGACAATGACGAGGCGTGGCTGGCGCTGTCCTCGATGAGGGGGCTGCGCGCCCCGGCCGGCTTGAGGTGACCGACCCCGCCGAGCTGCGGGCCAGGGCGGATGCCATGGACCCCGCCGAGGTACTGGGCAGCTACACAATCGTCCACGATGCGGACGGACTGATCGACGCCTACCGGCCGCTGGTCACCGACATCGGTGCCGACATGGTCTCCATCCAGGTCGCATCAGCGGACCCGATGGCGGCCATCAGCCTGATCGGCAAGGAGGTGCTGCCCCAGCTCCGGTCGCTGGCGCCGGGTGGCACCCCTTAAGGCAGCCCCGCTCCCCCGTCCCGGCCGGAGTGCAGGGCCGGCATGACGGCCTCGGCGAATGAGCGCAGCCCGGTGAGCCCGGGCAAGTCATCGAACAGCAGAAACACCCAGCCGACCCCGGCGGCGGCGAGCGCCCCCAGCCGCTCGCGGACCTGCCCCGGGGTGCCGGTCAGGGAATGCCCGAGCCTGCCGCGGGCGGCGTCCTCGGTCAGGCCCCGCCGGGCGGCCCACGCCGACACCTGCCGGGCGACGTCCGCCTCGTCGGCCCCGAGCAGAACCGTGGCGTTGTGCGTGAGCCCGAGCGATTCCCGGCCGCGCCCGGCCTCGCCCAGGTAGCCGGCCAGCACCGGCACCAGGTCCCGCCAGCCGTCAGCCGGCAGGTCGAAGCCGACGTTGCAGAGGTCGGCATGGCGCGCCGCGGCGCGCAGGAGATGCGGGCCATGCCCGCCGATGAGAACCGGCGGGCCGTCCGGCCGGGCGGTGCCCGGGCAGCCGGGGGCGTCGTGCAGCTGGTACCAGCGGCCGCCGAACGAGCCACCGCCCCGCCACAGGATCCGCATGACCTCGACCGCTTCCCCGAGCGCGGCGATCCTCTCCCGCGCGGGCGGCCAGCCGACCCCGAACGCCGCCGCGTCGGTGGCGGAACCGCCCGCGCCCAGGCCCAGGATGACCCGGCCGCGGGACAGCCCATCGAGGGTGGCCGCCATCTTTGCCACCACCGCCGGGTGGCGGTACGGATTGGCGAGGACCATGGGCACGGCGGTCAGCTTTTGTGTCACCGCCGTGAGCGCGGTTAAGGCGGTCCAGCATTCGGGGCCGGAATCCCCCAGGACGTCATAAAGCGAGGCCCCGTCGTATCCGAGGCGCTCGCTCTCCCGCCACACCGTCTCCAGCTCCGGGTAGGTCCAGCCACGCTGATGGATCCTCACCACGAACCGCATGCGACAGTCCCTTCCGCGGGGCAGCACCTCAGTGCCCGTCGCCAGCGGCCAGAGTGTAGCCTGCTGCCAGTCGTGCTGATTGAGGGTGCTTCAGACGGCAAAGACTGAGCCCGCGTTTCCACGCATAGTGCTGCTCACCGGGGGGCTCGGCGGTGCCCGGATCGCCCCCGCCCTGAGTGACGCGGTTTCCCCGGGCCGGCTGAGCGTTATCGCCAATGTCGGTGATGACCTGACCTGGTTCGGCCTGCGCATTTGCCCGGATGTGGATTCGGTCCTCTACTCGCTGGCGGGGCTGTGGGACGGCCAGACGGGCTGGGGCCTGCGCGGCGATTCGTTCCGGGCCCGGGACACCGTCGCGGCCCTGGGCGAACCGCCCTGGTTCAACGTCGGCGATCAGGACCTCGGCCTCCATCTGCTGCGGACCGAGCTGCTGCACTCCGGCCTGACGCTGACCGAGGTGACCCGGGAACTGGCCCGGCGGCTCGGGATCCAGCAGGTGGCGGTGATTCCCGCCAGCGACCAGCCCAGCGAGACGCGCGTGGTGCTCGCGGACGGCCGGGTGCTGCATTTCCAGGAGTGGTACGTCAAGGAGAAGGCGCACCCGCCGGTCAGGCGGGTCGAGGTGGCGCGCGGGCCCGCGTCGCCCGCCGCGTTAAGGGCGCTGCGTGACAGCGACGCCGTCATCCTCGGGCCCAGCAACCCCGTGTCCAGCATCGGCCCGATCCTCGCCCTGGACGGCCTCGGTGCCGCGGTGTCGGGAGTGCCGTGCCGCATCGCCGCGTCGCCCACCGTGCTCGGCGCCGGGCCGGGGGACGCCGGCGTCCGCCACCATGCCCTGGCCCGCGAGCGCCTGCTGGCCGCCGACGGGGATGCGGACACGCCAGCGGACATAGCCAGGCGCTACTCCGGCCTCGTCCAGCATTTCGTGCTGGACCGGGCGGACTCCGGGCAGGCGCCGGCGATCGAGCGTCTCGCCCTCACCCCCCTGACCTGTGATCTGCTCAACCCCGCCGAGCTGGCCCGGGCGCTGGTGGGCCTGTGCAGGCAGGGCAGGCCCAGCGGGCAGGCCACCGGCCCGGGCTAGCGGTCCGGGTAGCGGGCCTTCAGCTCCCGCCGCAGGACCTTGCCGTAGGCGTTCTTGGGGAGGTCGCTGATGAACTCGACGGACTTCGGCTTCTTGTAATCGGCCAGCCGCTCACCGACGAACCGGGCCAGTTCCTCCTCGGTCACCGTCTCGCCGGGCCGCAGGACCACGAGGGCCTTGACCGCCTCGCCCCAGATCTCGTGGGGCACGCCGACCACGCACAGCCTCGGAGACGGCCGGGTGCTGAATCAGCACCTCCTCGACCTCCCGCGGGTAGACGTTGGCACCACCACTGATGATCATGTCCTTGGTGCGGTCGAGGATGTACACGTAGCCCTGGTCGTCCATGTAGCCGACGTCCCCGGTGTGTAGCCACCCTCCCCTGAGGGTCTCCGCCGTGGCCTCCGGCCGCTCCCAGTACCCCTTCATCACCGAGGGGCCGCGCACGCAGATCTGGCCGCCCTGCCCGCGGGGCAGCTCGCGGTCCTGCTCATCGAGCACCCGGACCTCCAGGCCGGAACGGGCCCGGCCGCAGGACGCCAGCCGCGCCGCGGCGGCTCCCGCCAGGCCGTGGTCCTCACGCCGCAGATAGGTGGCGGTCATGGGGGTCTCGCCCTGGCCGAAGATCTGGACGAACACCGGCCCGATCCGGCGCAGCGCCTCCTTGAGGTCCTCGACATACATCGGGGACCCGCCGTAGACGATCCACCGGAGGCTGGACAGATCCCACTTCTCCAGCTCCTGGTAGTTCAGGAGCATCTTGATCTGCGTGGGCACCAGCCAGGCGTTCGTGACCCGCTGCCGCTCCACCGTGGCGCAGAAGTTCTCCGGATCGAAGCGGGGCGGCCTGCAGGAGTACCTGCGTGGCCCCCTTCATCGTCAGCGCCAGGGCGTGAAAGCCCGCCCCGTGGGTCAGCGGGGCGGCGTGCAGGCCCACGTCCTCCGGCTGCAGGGGCATCAGGTCGGCCACCCAGGACACGGAGACGAACGTGAGGGCGCCGTGGGTGAGCATGGCGCCCTTGGGCCGTCCGGTGGTTCCGGACGTGTAGAAGAGCCACGCCAGGTCGTCGTCCGCCGCGTCGCTGTCCCGGGCCGGGCCGGGGTCCTCCGTGACCAGCTCGTCGTAGGCCAGCTGGCCGGGCAGCGGCTCGCCCACGCAGATGAACCGCTCCACGGTGGGCACCCGGTCCCGCACCGCGGCCACCGTCTCCCGGTACTCCTCGCCGAAGATGACGGCGCGCGCGCGGGGGTCGGCCAGGTGGTAGACGAGTTCCTCGCGCTGGAACCTCGCGTTGAGCGGGACGACGCACCCGCCCGCCTTCCACGTGGCGAACATGCTCTCCAGGAGCTGGGGGCAGTTGGGCATGAGCACGCCGACCCGCTCCCCGTGGCCGAGCCCGAACCGGCGCAGGGCGCCGGCCAGGCCGTCGCTGCGGGCGTTGGCCTCGCGGTAGGGGACGACGTCGTTGCCCCAGACGAACCCCGCCTTGTCGGAATCACGCTCGGCAGCATTGGCCAGAAACCGCCCGACGTTCATGACCGATCAGTTCTTTCGCGGCTTAAGGCCCCGGCAGCAGGGCGCGTCGCCGGGACCTGGCTATGATCCCCTTGAACCGTAGACATCCGGATACGGTTTGGTCAGCACGC
The DNA here is from genome assembly GCA_963835425.1 of uncultured Actinomycetes bacterium. GTDB lineage: Bacteria > Actinomycetota > Actinomycetes > Streptosporangiales > Streptosporangiaceae > UBA9676. The sequence continues at coordinate 652,147 of CAWIGE010000001.1, forward strand.
GCGCGCCATTGTTGATGAAGAAGCTGCGAACCACGTTCTGCAGCTCATGGGCAGTGCTGTCGCTTCGCGACTGATCCTTTGCCCAGCGGCGCAGATGGCGCATGTAATCCAGCTTGCTTTCCGCTCGTCCAGGGCGTCCTTGATAATAGCGTCCGGGTCTTTGTCCAGGCTATCGCAGAACCTCCAGAGCACATCGAGGCGCTCTTCCCACTCCCGCTCCGAGAGCGAGTACCTGGCATTCACCACCTCCATCCAGTGCTGCACGGACGTATAGCTGTCAGTGTTTTTATCGAATCACCATGTTTCCTTTTGCCGTTGACTGGGCTGCCGGCACCGGCCGGGCGGCGCTGGCCAGCGGGCTGGCGCGCAGCGGGGTCAGCTGAACCGCGCCAGCCCGGCTGGTGATGGCGCACGGGACGCCGGGGCGGCCCGTGCCGGGTTAGTCCGGATAGCCGTACATCCGGGACAGGAACTTCAGCTCGTCGAACCGCCCGGCCTTGGGCATCTGCTCCTGCAGCAGGCGCTCCTTGGTGAGCTGCTCCACGACGTGCTCGTCCCGCGGGAACGTCTGGCCCCACCTGCCCTCGAAGTAGAGGCTCTCGAAGGGGAAGCGCGGCCGCTGCCCGCCGGCCTCCGGGTCTTCCGCCGGGTAGCCGACGAGCTGCACCCAGACCGGCAGGATGTGCTCGGGCACCCCGAGTATCTCCTTGACCTGGTCCTGCTTCGACGGCGCCGCGATCATGTGCAGGCAGGTCCCGAGGCCCTCGTTAACCGCCGCCAGGCAGGCACAGGCGCAGGCGCCGACGGTCTCCGCATAGGCCACCGAGGCACTGACCTCGGCCGGGAGGCCGTGGATCAGCTCGTTGATGGCCGGGCCGCCCGCCTGCACGGTCTCCCCCCGCTGGATGGCGGCCTCGATCATCTCCTTGCTCCACCCGTACGCCGACGGCAGCGCACCCACCTCGGTCAGCTCGATAGTGCGGTCCTGGAACGCCTCCGGGCGCGCGGACGATGGGTCGGCGTACCAGTAGATCCATACCGGGGCCTGCGTGTGCGCGCCCTGCCAGTTGTCCGCGCCAAGCAGCCCGTCACGTGTCTTCTCGTCCAGCGCGTCGCGCTCGACGACGATTGCCCGCCAGGGCTGCAGGTTGCCCGGGCAGGTGGTAAGGCGGACAGCTTCCAGAATCCGCTGGATCTTTTCCCTCGGGACCTTCTCCCATGTCTTGAACCACCGGATGCTACGTCGCGACCCGACAACCTCAAGGAACTCCATCGCAGATCCTCCCTTTCCTTCTGGCGAGGCGCTTATCGCTTAAGAAATGGCTTTCACCCCATCGACCGTGACCGTGTATCCCCGGTCGGAACTTGACGTAGGTAGCGGTGCACTTCCCCTCTCCCGCGACCCGGCGCGCCACCGTCAGCCTCATCGTGACCGTCCCGCCAGCGACCGCTAGCGCGCGCCGGAGTCGATGACCAGCGCGCCCCGCCCCGCGTAGCAGGACGCGCCGGGCCCCAGCCGCCGCGCCGCCGCATCCAGGATCAGCTGGACCGCGTCGGCCGCCGGGCCGGCCCCCACCTCGATGTCCACCGGGATGTCGGCTGGCCCCCAGCGCAGCGCGCCGACATGAACGCCGGGCGGCAGCGACTCGACGGCGTCAAGCAGGGCCCACCGCAGGTTGCCGCAGCACGCCCGGATCTCGACCTCCCGTCCCACCGCGGGGGCTGACTCTGTCATCCGGGCGCCGCCTTACCCTCTCGCTCGGGCCCGGGGGCGCGGAGCCTGCGGCGGTCCCGCGCCCCCGGTGCCACGATTACCTGTCTGCCGTTCGCGTACGGATCCGGCTCTCCCTTGTGCCACTGCTGGAAGTGGGCCTTGATCTGCCGGTTGACGATGAACGGTTCCTCGTCGCCGGGCAGGGTCACCTGGAACTTGCGGTAGAAGTCAAGGTCCAGATGGTGAACCTGCGCGGTGAACTGCGCCTGGACCGGGTTCACGAACGCGGGGCAGGCTCCCCACTTGTTCACGATGTACTCGACCGTCTTGCGCATCGCCTCCAGCGTCCAGTCCTGGTACTTGATCTTCGGGTGGTGGAGGATCTCGTCCATCACCTGCGGCTTGTACGGCGCCTGGTTACGCAGCGCCCAGTTGTCCTCGGTCGCGAAGTGGGCACCCCGGCGGTAGCGCATCTCATAGACCTCGGTCGTCGCCGACTCCGCCGTCGGGTACTGCGGCGACGGGACGACCATGGCCTCCTTGATCCCGGGAAGCCCGTATGAGGTCGGCACCTTGTTCGGGTTCTTCGCCGGGTCCCGGTCGATGTACTTGAAGCCGAGCCCCTTGGCGACGTCCGGATAGCCACCGAGGATCAGGTCGCTGAACGTGCCGCAGAAGACCCACGCCCCCAGGCCCATCGCCTCGGCGGCGAGCCGGAGCGTTCTGGATCAGGCAGCCGACCTGGTGGCCCGGGGTCGCCATCAGCAGCAGCTGGTCGTAGACCGGCACCGGGCACGGCACCTCGAGCATGCCTGGCTTGATGAACTCCTGCGTGCCGCACGGCTCGCCGGTCTCCGGGTCGCTCAGGTAGAAGTGGTCGTACTCGTAGAACGGCATGAGCAGGTTGAACCACTCGAAGCCAAGGTCGGCCACCGGGATGAACCAGGTCGATCCGGGCCGGTTGACGTTGTACTGCCAGGGCCCAGTCAGGTTGGCCAGCCCCGGCCCGAGCTCGGCGCCAATGTCGATCCGCTGATCGGAGATCTTGACCTTGCCCGCCCGGTACCAGTCGAGCACCTTCCAGTGGTCGTCTTCGTTGTGGATCTCGACCGGGGCGCGGCGCTCGGCCACCGGCCGGTACATCCACGTGCCCTGGTCGTTGACGATGAACAGGTCCACGGCCAGGTCGTTGCAGGGCGCGGGGATCGTCCGCCCGGCCCAGCACAGCCAGGTGTTCATGTTCCCGGTCACCGGCAGGTCGGCCGCGATCACGCCGTTCGGCCCGCAGGCCGCCCAGGCGACCAGCGCCTCCTCCACCTCGTTCAGCGGGTGCGGATCGTGGGACGACTTGTAGGCGAGCGGGCCCCGCTCGCTGGTGACCGTGCGGTTCTGGCTCCATGACAGAGTCTCCGACTCGCCGGTCTCGTACCGGTACCCCATGCCAAAGCGGCGGCTGCGCACCGTGCTCAGCAGCTGGAATACCGATGGCGTCTCGTGTGAACGCGTGACCAAGCTGTTGTTGCTCTATCGGCTCCAGGGTCTTGGTCTGCTCGCCGGCCTGATAGTCGGGCCTGAAGAGCACATGCTCAGTCTGGACAGCCATGACTCACCCTCTTCCTGACTGGGTCAATAACGATGAGCCCGCCTGTGGAGGCAGATGCGCGCGATGCTCGATGGCCAGGCCTGCCTGCTTGCTCCCCATGCTGCGGGGATGAGACGCAGATCACAATGTAGGCTGGTACAAATCGGGCAGGCTGGTATCGGAGGTATTTCCAACCGGCCTCCGATCGGTAACGGAACGATCCAGTGGCACGCGCTCGCACCCGGCGGCGCAGAGGGCTGCGCGCCGAGGTGCCCCCCGTGAGCGGCGACCAGGCCGAGCAGTTAGGCCTGGTCGCGGAGGAACTGCGCGCCTCGGCCGACGAACTCGCGTGGCGTCAGGTAACGGTGTGCCGCAAGTTCCCCTCCTACGACAAAGTGCCCGACGAGGATCTGCACCGGTCGTGCCTGCGCAACGTGCTCCGGGTCGTTGAGACGCTGCACGGGCGCGACATCCTCCGGCCGGCGTCCACGAGGATGAGGGCAAGTCATCCCGGCGCCGGGCCGTCCAGGGCGTGCCCGCCGAGGACGTGGTCGCCTGCTACTGGGCGGTGCTGGCCGTGCTGCGGGACGAGTTCATCGCCCGCGCCGGCGCGGCCGGGACACCGTCGGAGATCGTCCTGGACGGCACCCGCCGGCTCTGGGACATGACGGACCGCCTCAGCGGGGTCCTCATCCAGGCCCGGCACGACATCGACATCGACTTCGCCCGCCGCGACGAGCGCCAGAAACTGGCCCTGCTGCAGCGCATCCTGAACGGCAACCTGCTCCCGTCGGAGGTCTCGCACCTGGGTTCGGCCTACGGCCTCGAACCCGACAGCGAGCACTGGGTCTTCCGTGCCCGCCACCCGGCGGGCACCATTCAATCGCTGAGCCGCCACATCGAGCTCACCTGCGGCGGGCAGTACTTCCCGCCGCTGGTCGGCCCCATCGACGGGGATCTGGCCGGCATCACCTGCCGGCGGCCGTCGGTAAACGACGACGCCACGGTGCTCGCCACCGTCGGGCCGTTCCCGCTGACCATGCTCGGCCAGGCCTTCGCCGAATGCACGCGGCTGCTCAATGTCGCCGTCAGGTACGGCAAGCGCGGCCTGGTGGACCGCGAATCCCTGTCGGTCCGGATCGCCGTCATCGAGGACAGCGAGATCGGCTCGGCGCTGTTCCACCGGTACGTGGCCACCGTGCTGGACAGCGGCCCCATGGCCGACCTCGATACTGGAGTCGGTCCAGGTGTATCTGGCCTGCAACCGGCGGGTGCAGGCGGCCGCGGACGCGCTGCTGATCCACGGCAACACGCTCCGGTACCGGCTGGACAAGTACGCGTCGCTGACCGGCGCCGACCTGTCCAACACCGAGGTCATCATCGAGGTGTGGTGGGCGCTGGAATACTGGCAGGTCCGGCGGGACCGGATCGGCCAGGCGGGCGGGCACGACCGGGATCCGGGACCCTAGCCGCGGCCGCGCCCCACGATGCTCCGATGCCGTCGCCGGGACAGGGGTCATGTCGCTGGGACAAGGGGTCATGCTGCGCGCCGCCCTGGTGACGCCGCTGTCCGGGCCGCTGGGCGGCTTCGGCCAGGCCGGGGCGGCCGCGCTGAGCCTGTGGGCCGACTGGCCCAGCGACTGGCACGGCAGCCGGTTCCCGGCCCGGGTCGAGCTGACGGTCGTCGACGCTCACCCCGATCCGGTCGCCGCGCTCCGGCGGGCCGAGCGGCTGGCGCCGGACCTGCTGTTCGGGCCCTACGGCAGCAGCACGACGGCGGCGGTCGCCGGGGCGACGTCCCGGCTGGTGTGGAACCACGGCGGGGCCCGGGTACCCGCGGCGGCCAACCTCGTCAGCGTCCTCGCACCCGCGGATACCTACTTCCGCGGCGCGGTGCGGGCGGTGCGGGAGGCGGACCCCGGACTGCGCACGCTGCGCGTGCTGTCCAGCGACACCGGCTTCAGCCGCGCCGTCGCCGCGGGCGCGGTGAGCGAGGCGGGCCGGCTGGGGCTCCCGGCCGCCGAGGGAACGCTGCGGCCGCCGACGGAGGGTGGCCCGGCGTCGACGATGGGGCCATGCTGCTGGTGGCCGGCCCGTTCCAGGATGAGGTAACCGCGGCCCGGCGGCTCCTCCCGGGCCGCTGGCGGGCGGCGGGATTCGTGGGCGCGGGCGTCGAGGAGGTCCTGGCCGGTCTGGGCGCCGGGCGCGAGGGGCTGCTGGGCCCGGCGCAGTGGCTGGCCGGGGCGGCGCCACCTCCCGACGAGGGCCCGCCCGCCGGCGAGTTCGCCGCCGCCTACCGCCGCCGCACCGGCGCCGACCCGCCGTACCCGGCCGCGCAGGCCTTCGCCGCCGGGGTGATCGCGGCACGGTGCCTCCGGGACGCGGGAACCGCCGATGACGCAACGCTGATGGCGGCGGCCCGCGCCCTCGAGTGCACGACGATGTACGGCCCGTTCCGGCTCGATCCGCGCAGCCGCCAGCAGGTGGGCCACCAGGTGCTGACCGTCCAGTGGCAGGACGGCGCCCGGCGCGTGATCTGGCCGCCGGAGCAGGCCCAGGCACCTCTGCGCTACCCGCTCCCGTGACCGGCAGGTCCCCTCAGCCGCCGGGGAATCGTTTGGCAACGGTGCCGCACAATGGTTCGTGGAGGGGCTTCCGGGAGGGGGCGAACGTGGCATCGTCGATCTTCGTGCGCCCCGACGGCGAGGCGGGCATCGTGGCGCGGGGCCCCGGCAACACGCTGATGTACCACTGGGCCACGCCCGGCTCCCCCTGGCGCAACACGCAGGTCGCCGGGGCCGGGACGACGTTCTCGGCGCCGTCGCTCTTCGTGCGCCCCGATGGCGAGGCCGACATCGCCGCGCAGGGCCCCGGCTTCTCACTCATGTACCACTGGGCCATGCCCGGCTCCGGCTGGTGCAGCACGCAGCTCGCGGGGCCGGGGACGACCTACTCGGTGCCGTCGGTCTTCGTCCGCCCCGACGGCCGGGCCGACGTCGTGGCGCGGGGCCCCGACTTCTCGCTGGCCCACTACTGGGCCGCGCCCGGCTCCCCCTGGCAGACGGTTCAGGTCGCCGGGGCCGGGACGGTCGGGTACGTGCCGTCGGTCTTCGTCCGCCCCGACGGCCGGGCGGACGTCGTCGCGCAGGGTCCCGACTCCTCGCTGGTGCACTACTGGGCCACGCCCGGCTCCCCGTGGCACACCGCGCAGGTCGCCGGGGTTAGGACGACGTTCTCGGCACCGTCGATTTTCGTCCGCCCCGACGGCCAGGCGGACGTCGTGGTGCGGGGGTCCGGCGACACGCTGGTGCACTACTCGGCCGCGCCCGGCTCCGGCTGGCGCAGCGCACAGGTAGCCGGGCCGGACACGACGGTATCCCCCTCCGCACCGTCGATTTTCGTCCGCCCCGATGGCCAGGCCGACCTTGTCGCGGTGGGCCCGCGGCACGCTGACGCACTACTCGGCCCGGCCCGGCGAGGCGTGGCGCAGCGCGCAGGTCGCTGCCGGCGGGGAGACGTTCCTGGCCGCGTCGATCTTCGTGCGCCCCGACGGCCGGGCCGACATCGCCGCGCTGGGAAGCGGCGCGGCGCTGCTGTATTACTGGGCCGCGCCCGGGTCCGGGTGGCAGGGCACGCGCCTCCAGTAGGTCCGGGCCGCGGCCGCCTCAGCCCCGGCCGGGTATCACCTCATGCGGTTGGCTGGCCCCGCCACACGCTGCCCTGGATGAGCACCCCATTGTGGATGAGGAAGCTCCGGACCACGTTGGCGTTCACCACCGCCTGTTTCCCGGTCCAGCCCTGCTCGCCGGCGAACTCATCGAGCCAGCCGTTGATCGCCTCCCGGCGCTTGACCGACAGGAACCGCTCACCCGTCGCCTTCTTGCGCAGGATGCAGAACGCGACGAGCTCATCCGGCTGTTTCTCGACCTTGGTGCAGAAGTCCGCGAGGATCCGGAGCTTGCCCTCGCGGACCTCCGCCGGGTCGTGGTCGAAACCGGCGCCCGCCGCCCACTGCTTGACCGAAGCCTGGGACTCGATGCCCCCGCTCGTCACGATGGCAGCCCGAAGCGGTCGGCGAGTTGCTTGATCTCCTTCATCCGCTCGGTGGCGTCGGCGGGCATCGGTTCCTGGATCATCCCCTCGCGCTTGAGCCGCTCGGTGACCTCGGGAATCTCCGTCCACGGGCTGCCGTACTGGCCGCGGTAGTAACTCTCGGACAGCGGCCTGCGCGGTCGCTGCCCGCCGCCCTTGGCGTCTTCGGCCGGGTAGCCGACCAGCAGGATCCACATCGGGAACCCAGGTGTCGGGCACCTTCAGGACCTCCTTGGCGCCGGCGGCGTTGAACGCGTGCAGGCCGACGCCGAGGCCCTCATCCACCCCGGCCAGCATGGCCTGGGCGATGGCCAGCCCGCTCTCCACCGAGACGGCCCAGGTGGTGGCCAGCGCGTCCTTGGACAGCGGCTCGAGGACCTGGGGGTAGACGAGGTCGTCCACGTAGGGGTGCGTCCACCCGTGGGTCACCGGCAGCGCGCCCAGGTCGACCAGTTCCTTGAGCCGGTCCTGGGCGCCGTTGGTGAAGGTGGTGTCGCCGTACCAGAAGATCGTCACCGGGGCGAGGTCGATCTGCACCGTCGTGGTCGGCGTCTTCAGCGCCTCGCGCACCTCGTCGGTGAGCTCGTCGCGGTAGCAGACAATGGCCTTGGCGAAGTCGGCGTTGACCGCCCGCGAGGCACGGTTGGCCGCCTCCAGCATCACCTGGATCTTCTCCGGCTCGACCGGCCGGTTGGGGTCGAAGAACCGGATAGTCCGCCGGTTGCCGACCACCTGCTTGAATTCCATGCCCGCCTCACTTTCTCCTGTCGCCGAGCACCCCTACGTGGACAGCACCGTGACGACCATCGCCGCCGCATCGGTGCCGAGGAAACCGCCGCCGTTCTGGGCCAGCGCCACGCGCGCCCCCGCCACCTGGCGCTGCCCGCACCGGCCGCGAAGCTGGTCGGTCAGCTCGACGAGCTGACCGCATCCGGTCGCGCCGATCGGATGCCCCTTGGACAGCAGGCCGCCGCTGGGGTTGACCGGGATCCGGCCGCCCAGCGCGGTCGCGCCGGAGGCCAGCAGGGCCGGGCCCTCTCCCTCCCCGCACAGGCCGAGCTCCTCGTAGGTGATCAGCTCGGCCGGGGCGGCCGCGTCATGCAGCTCGACCACGTCAAGGTCGCCGGGCCCCAGTCCGGCCTGCTCGTAGGCCGCCTCGCGCCGCGCGCTCGACCGCTCCCGGCTCGCCCGGCCCGCGGTCCCGCCCGCTGACCAGCGAGCAGGCCCGGACCCGGACCTGCGCCCCGAGCCGCCGCGCCATCTCGGGCGAGCAGACGACCAGCGCCGCCGCCCCGTCGCCGATCGGCGAGCACATCAGCAGGGTGAGCGGCGGCGCGATCTCGCGGCTGGCGAGCACGTCGTCGACAGTGACCTCGGTGCGGTACTGCGCATAGGGGTTCAGCGCCGCGTGCCGGTGGCTCTTGACCGCGACCTGCGCGAAATCCTCCCGGGTGGCGCCGCTGCTCTTCATGTAGGCGCGCGAGCTCGCCGCGTAGATGTCCATGAAGAACGAGCGTTTGCCGCCGCCGGCCGGGCTGCCCGGCCTGCTCGGGCAGCGGCGAGCCCGCCGACCCGGACGACGCCCACTGCTGCAGGTCGGCGAGCTGCAGCTGATCCACCGCCGTTCCGATCGCGGCGAACGAGCGCGACCTGTCCTCGTGGGTCAGCTTCTCCGACCCGACGGCGAGCGCAACCTCGACGGCTCCCGACCCGACCGCCATGCAGGCGAGATAGAACGCCGAGGACGCCGACGCGCAGGCGTTCTCGACGTTCACCATCGGCACGCCGAGCAGCCCGGTGTGGCGCAGCGCCACCTGGCCCCGGATCATCTCCTGGTTGGTGAGGATCCCCGCAACCGCGTTGGAGAAGAACACCATGCCGATGTCGGCGGCGGTGACACCCGCGTCGTCGAGCGCGCCGTTCACCGCCTCCTCGGCCAGCGCCCGGATCGTCGTGTCGGGGAACTTGCCGAAGCGGGTCATCGCCGCCCCGGCCACGTAAACCTCACGCATGAGCCACCTCCGCGCGGCGCATCAAGCCTTCGTCACTCATATCCGCTCCACGCGGTAGCCGGCCTGCACCCGGTCCCAGGTGCCGGGCGTGACCCCGCGCGCCTTCAGCGCGGCGTACTGGATCCGCTGCGTCTCGGTCTTGGGCAGCGATTCGGCGAACTCCACGTAGCGCGGTATGGCGTAGTGCGCCATCTTGCCCTTGCAGTAGTCGAGGATGTCCTCGGGTTTCGGCTGCTCGCCCGGCTGCGCCACCACGGTGATCTTGACCTCGTCCTCGCCGAGCTCGGAGGTCACGGCGTGCGCGGCGCATTCCTGCACCTTCGGGTGGGAGTTGATGACCGTCTCCACCTCCCACGCGGAGATGTTCTCGCCCAGCCGGCGAATGGACTCCTTCTTCCGGCCGCGGTAGTAGAAAAAACCGTCCTCGTCGTATTCGGCCAGGTCGCCGGAGTGGAACCAGCCGCCGCGGTAGGCCTGCTGAGTCGCGTCGGGCAGGTTCTCGTAGTAGGTCGTCGGCCCCGCCGGATGGCGGAACGAGAGCTCCCCCATCTGCCGTGGCCCGAGCGGGCGGTCGTCCTCGCCCACCACGTGGAACTCGACCCCGGCCACGCCCGACCGGCCCATCGAGCCGACCCGGCCCGCGTCGTTGAGCAGGATCCCCGGCGAGTCGACCATCCCGAACCACTCGATGATCCGCACGCCGAACCGCCGCTGGAACTCCTCCCACCGGTCCGGCGGGCAGCCGGCGGAGAGCACGACGCGCACCTGGTGGTCGGTGTCGCCCGGCCCCGGCGGTTGCTTCAGCAGGATCGAGATCATCCCGCCGAGCGTGTTGAACTCCACGGCCTGGTACCGGCGGCAGTCGTCCCAGAACCGCGAGGCGCTGAACCGCGGGGCCAGGGCGAGCTTGGCGTCCAGGACCATCGACCCGATCGCGGATACCAGTAGCGCGTTCCCGTGGTAAGAGCGGCAGCGGCGTGTACATGGTCTCGCCGGGCAGCACGCCCGAGGCGCGCAGCAGCACCTGCAGCGGCGTCGTGTCGTACCTGTTCGCGACCACGCCCTTCGGCGGCCCGGTCGTGCCCGAGGTGTACATCATCCCGACGCTGCCGCCCGGCTCGGCCAGCTCCACCTCGGGCTCGCGTGTCGGGGGCCGACATGAGCCGCTCGAAGTCCCAGTCGGCACCGTTGCCCGCGGGCCCGCCGAAGACGACGGTGTGCCTCAGCCCCGGCAGGCTCGGCGGCGACCGAGGCGAGCGCGTCCCGCAGGTCGTTCTGCGACGATCACCGCCGTAGCGCCGGAGTCGCGGAGGATATGCTGCAGCGTCGGGCCCCGCTGCGAGATGTTCACCGGCACCGACGAGGCGCCGATGAACACGATGCCGAGGTGGGCCCAGAGGAACTCGGGGCGGTTGCCCATCAAGATGGCCACCCGCTCCCCCGGGCGCACCCCGAGCTCGAGCAGCCCGTTCGCCGCCCGTCTCGCGTTCGACAGCACGTCCCGCCAGGCGACCTCGGCATCCTGCCACTTCAGCCAGGTTGCATCGGGGTGCTCGGCGACACGCTGCCTGATGATCTGCTCGACCGGGCCCTGCGCGCGCGCCACGCCGCACCGTCCTTCGCTACGAGTGCCAGTCCTGCATGTGCCGCCGGATGGCCGGGGTCACCGTCGAGCCGTCGTAGTAGCGGTCGTAGAACGCCGGGTCGACGTGGTGCACGACCGCGCCGAAGTTGCACTGCATCGGGTTGAAGTAGACCGGGCACTGCCCGTAGTTCTCGACGCAGTAGTCCACGTAGGCGACGCACGCCTCGACGGCCCAGTCGGAGACGTGGGTCGCCGGGTCGTTCACGATCGCCCGGACCGTGTCCGCGGTGAACGGCCCGCCGTGGCGCAGCATCCAGTTGTCGTCGCCGCGCGACATCGTCCGGCCGGTGCCGTACTTCTCCTCCATCATCGCGGTCATGACCGCCCGGCCGTCCGGGTACCGGGGCGACGGCACGTACGTCGCCTCCTTGATCCCTTCCACGCCGAAGATCTTCAGCGCGCCGGACGCCAGCGGGGCACGCTCGTTGGGCGGCTCGGCCCGGAAGCCCAGCCCCTGCGCCAGGCCGGGGAACCCGGCCATGAGGATGTCGTCGAAGTACCCGCAGAAGATCCAGTTCCCGAGCCCCATCGCCTCCGCGGCCAGGCGCATGTTCTGCACGTACGAGCCCGGCGGGTAGGTCTCGACCTGGAAGATGAACTGCTCGATCTGGCTGATCGTCACCGGGAACTCGAGCTGCCCCTCCTTCACCCAGGGCCCGACGCCGGCGGGCTCGCCGGTCTTGTCGTCGGTCCAGTACAGGTGCCAGGCGTCGAAGAGGTTCAGCATGACGCTGAAGTACAGCCAGCCGACGTCGGTGATCGGGATGAACCAGGTCTGCCCGTCCCGGTTGAGGTTGAACTGGTAGGGGCCGAACAGCGAGGCGTTCGGGGCGCCCGGCGCGCGCAGCGCCCAGTCGATGTCCGGCCTCTTCTCGGAAACCTGGTGCATGCCGCGGCGGTACCACGACAGCACCTTGCCGTAGTCCTCCTCGCCCTGGATCTCGACCGCGCGCTCCCGCTCGTCGCCCGGGTTGTAGATGAACGCGCCCTCGTCCTTGATGACCAGCAGGTCGTGCGCGAACGAGTTACCGGGCCCGGCGGCCGTCCGCCCGGCGATCGTGACCAGCTCGTGGAACCCGCCGTGCACGGCGATGTCCCAGTGCGCCATGCCGTTCGGGCCGCAGGCCGACCAGGTGATGATCGCTTCCTCCACCTCGGTGAGCGGCACGACCGGCCCGCTCGAGGTGAACTCCAACGGACCGGGCTCCTGGCGGATGCTGCGGCCGGTCGCGCTGCGGTGCTCCTCCTGCCCGTTCTCGATCGAATATCCCTGCGCGACCCGGCGGCTGCGGAGCGTCGCTAAGAGCTGCGGCAGCGGCCGTGTCTGTTCGAAGTACCGCCGGAGCTGGCGCTTGTCCTCCTCGCTGACGGGCGCTGATCCTGATGGCCGGGTGGTCACAGACATGATGGCCTCCTCGCGTCCTCGAGGGTTCTCCCTGGATTCGCGGCTAAGCGCTTGCTTACATCCTCACGCAGGGCTGCCCGCTGATGTCAAGGGCGTTGAGGCAGTGCGCGGCCGCGGGCCGGCCCGGCCGGCGCTATGGCCGGGAGCGGACCATCCGGAGCGCCAGCCCGGCATACAGGTCGCCAAGCTCCTCGGGGGTGTGCCGGGAGCCGGGCTGGTACCAGCGGGCCAGGTCGATGGCGAGCGAGAGGATCGCGAGCGCCGTGGCCGGCGTGTCGGACACCTCGAACTCGCCGGCCACGGCCCCGCGCTCGATCATCTTCCGGAAGGTGCGCTCGATCGCCAGCCGCACCGCCGCCACGGTACGGAAGTGGGCCGCCTCGAGGGCCGCCAGCTCGTACTGGGCTACCCGGGCCGCGGTGTGGTGACGCGCGTGCCAGGTGGTGAACGCGGCGACGGCCGCCTGCAGCGACCGTCACGTTGTCATCGGCTCCCGCGGCAGGACATTCGCTGACAGGTAACGCTAACAACGGCTCTCGCCGGAACCTGCCCGCCGCCGTCACCCACCCCCGGCCGGGGCAGGTCACCCCCGGACAATGGAGGTGCCCTGGATCTTGATGCTGATAGGAGCGAGCGGGGAGGTGGCCGGGCCGTTGACGACCGAGCCGTTGGCGGCGCTGAACTTGCTGCCGTGACACGGGCAGTTGATGGTGCCGCCGGACACGCTGCCAACGGTGCAGCCCAGATGAGTGCACACCGCGGTGAACGCCTTGAACGACCCGGCCTTCGGCTGGGTGATGACGATCTTCGGGCCGGTCAGGATCCTGCCGCCGCCGACCGGGATGTCGGTGGTCTTGGCCAGGACCGTTGACCCGTTCGAGCCCGCCGCGCCGGCCGGGGCCGCGGATGAGGAGCCGGCCGGGGCGGACTGACCGCCCGCTATCCCGTTGCTGGAGTTGTAGCGGGCGCAGCCGGCCAGCACGGCGGCGCACGCGGCGCCGGCGCAGGCCAGCAGGGCGCGGCGGTTGGATGCGGGGACGCTGGGCTCTGCCATGCCGGTGGCTCCCTTAGTGCCTGATGCCGAAGGTGGAGAAGAACCAGTAGGCGGAGGTGAACCACACTCCGGTCAGCGCGGTGAAGACCAGGGCGCCGAGGACCGGCAGCGTCCAGCTGGGCGTTTCGCTCTTGGGCAGGATCAGCATCTTGATCGTGAATGCGCCGAAGAAGGCGCAGCCGAGCAGCGAGTGAACCAGGACCCGGGTGCTGTAGTGCTGGAATCCCAGCGCGTAGAGGCAGTGAACCGCTACCGGCACGGCCAGGAGAAACGCGATCCGGCCCGACCACCGGTGCAGCCCGCCGATCCACGGGGGCGCGGCGATGCGCGGCACCTTCCCGTACATCACCAGGGCCGAGCCCACCTGGACGAGCGCGAACACGAATGCGCCGGTGGCGAGCCACGACTTCACCGCGCCCGGGCTGGAGAAGCCCGCGATGTTGATGGCATAGCCGGTCGGGTTATGGAGGCGCCCGTAGACGCCCAGGGTCAGCGCGACCAGCGCGCCGATCAGGCTGGGCACCACGAGCTTGGCCGCGCCCGAGTCGGCGCGGGCCGGCCGCGGCGGGACTGTGTGCGGTTGTGTGGTCACGGTTGTCTCCGTTTTGTGACCGGGGTTACTGCTGATCAGAATCCGCCGCCGGTGAGGCCGCTGATCGGGGTGGCGACGAGCACGGTGTCGCCGTCCTGGGCGGTGCCGGCCGTCACGTCAAGCGTGGGGGCCCGCTTCGCCGACGGCGCCGCGGCATCGGCGTTGGGCTCGAGGGAGCCGACCTGGGTGCCGTCGGGCAGCACGATCCAGCCGGCCTTGATCTTGGCACCGCGCACGACGGCGATGGCCCGGTACAGGCCCGACGGCTTGTGCACCGCGGGCGCCGAGAACGTGTAGCGGATGCCGTGGGCGACCACGTGCCCGACCGCCCTCTTGGTGCGGTAGGTCGCGCTGAGCCGGGCGTGGCCCTTGCCGGTCATGGTGAGATGCCCGCCGGCCGCGGTGCCCTTGAGCCACGCCTCGATGACCGAGCCGTTGCAGACATACGCGATCGCCTGGCCGTGGTGGATCGAGATCGCGACCGACGCGCCGCCGCCGTTCATCTCGCCCGCGTAGTTGGCCCTGACCGGCACGTTCGCCACGGCCGTGGCGGTGGGCGTGGGCGATGCCGGTGATGGCTGGGCGGTAGAGGCCGGGGCGGGCGTGGCCGCCGCGACGGGGGACGCCGGTGCCTTGGGGGTCGCCAGCATGCTGGCGACCAGCAGCACGACTCCGAGCGCGGCGCCGGTCAGCAGCGTGATGTAGGGCGTCTTGATCTTCATGTCCCCCCCGTCCTGCACAGGCCTCGAGCCGAGCAGGGCAATTTCGCCAGGCAGTATTTCATTTTTCCCGGTCTTGCGCGCCGACATGGGGCGCCAGGCCCAAAGAGCCGTCGCCTAGGGTGGCCTTGCGCCGGCCGTAGGGTTCTGTGCGTGGCTGATGCGCACTTTGAGGTGCCCCGGCTGGCGGAGATCTACGATCCGCTCGACCCTGACCGCTCCGATCTCGATGCCTATGCCGCTATGGCCGGCGAGTTCGGGGCCAGGACCGTCCTGGATATCGGCTGCGGCACCGGAACCTTCGCCTGCCTGCTGGCCGGGCGCGGTCTGGAGGTCATCGCCGCCGACCCGGCCGGCGCCTCCCTCGATGTCGCCCGGCGCAAACCCGGCGCCGACCGCGTCCGCTGGGTGCACGCGGAGGCCACGGCTCTGCCCCGGGCGCAGGTCGATCTGGTGACCATGACCGGGAACGTGGCACAGGTCTTCGTGACCGACGAGGAGTGGGCGGCGGTGCTCGGGGCGGTTCATGAGGCCCTGCGGCCCGGGGGCCGTCTGGTGTTCGAGAGCCGGGACCCGGCGCAGCAGGCGTGGCTGGGGTGGAACCGGGGCCAGACCTACCGGCGTGCCGTCATCCCGGACGCCGGCTCCGTCCAGGTGTGGGAAGACCTGACGAGGGTCGAGGGGAACCTGGTTTCCTTCCGGACGACGTTCGTGTTCGAGGGCGACGGCACGGTGCTGACCTCGGACTCCACGCTGCGGTTCCGCGGCCGCGGTGAGCTTGTTGACTCGCTGGCCGAGGCCGCCCTGGTCGTCGAGGAGGTCCGGGACGCCCCGGACCGCCCCGGGCGCGAGTTCGTCTTCATCGCCCGGAAGCGGGATGGCGACCGGCCCGGCGGCAGGAGGGTGCGCCTCCGCCCGTTGTGATAAACAGGCCTGCGTGGCGAAGATTGTGGTCTCCGCCGAGGGCCCGGTGGATGCGCCGGCGGAGACGGTCTACGGCTATATCGCGGACATGCGCGAACACCATCCGCATTTCCTGCCCCCGGCGTTTTCGGACTTCCAGGTCGAGTCGGGTGGCGTCGGGGCCGGGACGCTCATCCGGTACAAGCTGACCGCGGGCGGGCGCACCCGCGAGTTCCGGACGAAGGTGGCCGAGCCCGAACCGGGCAGGGTCCTCACCGAGTCCGACACCGGCTCAAGCAGCGTCACCACCTTCACCGTCTCCCCGCGGGGCGCTGCCTCGCTCGTGCAGATCTCCAGCGCCTGGGACGGCGCGGGCGGGATCGGCGGCCTGTTTGAGCGCATGTTCGCGCCAAGGGTGCTGCGCGCCATCATCGCCGATGAGCTGAAGCGACTCGACGCCTACGCGCGCGAACACCGGTCGGCATGAGCCCGCGGCCGGGTGGTCCCTTGGTCACCCGGCCATGTAGATGAGCTCGAGCTGGATGTTGTCGGGATCCCGGAAGACGACCACCGAGTAGGGCACCGGATCGTCGGTGTCGGTCACGCCGGAGTTCTCGATACCGAGGCTGTCCAGCCAGCTGGCCCACGCGTCGAGATCGGCGCGGCCGGCGACCGCGAACGACATGTGGTCCAGCCCCGTCCGCCTCTCATCGAACTGCTGGCCGGGGTTGCCGTCATGGTGATGCAACCCGAGCACGATGCCCGAGCGCGGCTCGGCCAGGACGACGGCGTAGCCGCCCTTCTCGCCGCCATGATGCGGGAACGCGACCGGCACCCGGGTCATCCCGAAGACCCGCTCATACCATTGCGCGCTCGCCTCGACGTCGGAGACGGTCGGCGCGAAGTGGTGGTAGCCAGTGACAGTGGGTGCCGTACCGGACTCGGCCAAGGCCGCCTCCCTCGTCAGTCCAGCGCGGTGGACCCGATCATCGTATCGCTGGCGCACCCGGGCGACGGCTAACCGTCACGGGGCGGGCATCGTGGCGGCGATCCGCTGCCCCTGGTAGCGGCCGGACAGGTGCGCCGCCGAATGCCGGACGTAGTCGAAGTACCAGAGCCTGACGGAGGCGGCGGTCCCGCCCGGGCGGGCGATCGTCAGCCGCGCCCAGACCCGGCCGCTGACCTGGTTCCACCAGACGGTCCCGCTGACCCGGGTGTCGGACGTCCAGCGCACCCGGGTGAGCCGGATCCCGATGGTGCTGCCTTCGCCGGTGAACCGGAAGGTGCCGCCGCGCAGGCCCCAGCCCTTCACGCCGTCGCCGTAGTACCAGCGCCAGACCGCGTCGCCGACCGCGGCCGCGCCGACGGCGCCTAGCCGCAGGCCGGTGCGCCCGGCCCGGTCAGCCGGCCGGGCGGTGGCGGGCGTGACGCGCGACAGCGTCGCGGGGAAGGTGCCGACCACCCGGACCTCCGGCGTCCGCTCCGCGCAGGACGCGTTCATCCGCTTGAGCGCGGCCGGGTCCTTGATGAACGTCCGCACCAGTCCCGAGGCGCAGCCGACCGGGTCGTCCATGGCGTTGACGTGGGTGTCGTTGTTGACCAGGATCCAGCGGGCGGACGGGCCCATGTCCGTGGCGGTCTGCTGGCCCTCGGCCGGGGTGGTGAGCGAGTCGAGGTCGCCGGAGAGCACCAGCACCGGCAGGTTCCGCGGCGCGTAGGGAGGCGGGGTGGTGATCGGCGGGTCCGGGTGAGCCGGGGCGGGCCAGTCGATGCACGCGTCGAACTCCTCCTCCGGCTCGGTGACCCACTCATGCACGGTGAACGGGGCGAACATGCCGGCGGGCAGCGCGGCGACGGCCTGCGCGTACTGCGCGGCCCGCTGCGCTGGGGTCTGGCTATAGCTGAACGGCTGCGGGTAGTCCAGGCAGGTCGTTGCCTGGTAGAGACCGTCGTTGAACTCCCGCACCGGGCCCGAGTCCCCGGTGTAGACGTCCTGCTCGGTCAGCCGCAGTAGCGGGGCTGGATCGTGATCGTCGCAGCAGGGCGCGCCCGGCGGCGTCAAGCTCGCGGTAGACGCCGCTGTCGGAGCCGGCGTCATTGACCATCTCGGACAGCTTGACCGTGGTCACCCGTTCGGTCACTTTGTCGCCAAACGGATCCCGCGTCCGGCCCTTGACGGGATGCTGACGCAGGTAGGCGGCCAGGGTGCTCAGGCGCGCCCACGCGGAGCCGGGTGCGGCGCGGTGGCAGGCAACGCTGCGCAGGCACGAGACGCCGAAGGCGTACCTCGCGGTCCGGATCGTCTGCGGGTAGAACGGGTCCTTCCCGCTGACCGGGTAGGCGGCGTCGAGCGTCACCGAGCGGAGCATCTTGGCATAGCGCGCGGTGAGCACCTGCCCGAAGAAGGTGCCGTAGGAGTCTCCGTAGAAGTCGACCTTGCCGGTCCGCAGCCTGCGCAGCAGCAGCGCCACGTCCCGGGCCGCGTTCGCCGTCGTGTACAGGTCGCTGGCCTGCACGTACCCACCGCCCGGGAGCTTGCGGGTGTGGTTGAGCTGCCGCCCGCACTTGCCGGTGTCGGCCGTGTAGGCGGCGATGCCGTCGGCCGTCTTCCAGTGCTGGAGCGGTTTGCAGAGGAAGGCCGAGGAGTTCCCGGTGCCGCGCAGGTTGACCAGGAGCAGGTTGCGCCGGGCCAGCAGCGGCCGGAACGTCCCCCGGTAGTCAACCGCGTAGTCGGTGGTCGGGTAGCCGGGGCCGCCCTGGACGGCCAGGATCGTCCCCACCGCCCGGCCGCTGGTCGCCGGGTACCACTGGAACCCCAGCTTGATATGGCCCGCTGCCGGGTCCCGGTAGTCCAGCGGCACGTTGATCCTGGTGCACCAGGCCAGGGGCGAGGCTTGGCACGGCGGGATCGTCACCGAGCCGACGCGGATCGGGTGGCGCTGCGCCGTGGCGCCCGGCAGCACGGCGGCCGCGAGCCGGGCGGTGGACACCGGGCTGGCGCTGGCATCGGGCGACATGGTGCCCCCGAACGCCTGGCCGGCGCCGAGGAGTGAGACGGCCACGGCTCCCGCGGCGGCCCTGACGGTGAATCCCGCTAACGACGGCACACGCCACATGGGCACAAGGTCTCACCCGGGCCCGCTCCCGGCAAGACAAAGAGCCGGTGTACAGAAGGTATAGAGCCGCCCTTAAGCAAGCAAAGAGATAGATGTGCTTGAATCCGCCTTGCCAGACGGGATGCCAGGTAAGTGCTGCTGCCGGCGATCCGGCCGCTGCGTGGGTGAGGAGGCGAGGCGGTTTCATGTCGGCGAACTGGTCGCGGAGGCAGGCACTGCGGCGCGGCGGAGCGGCGGCGGCGGGCGTCGCCGGGCTGGGGCTGGCCGGTTACATCGGCTATTCGTGGCCGCACCCGGCATCCACCGATGACGCGCCCCCGGCACCCGATCACCCGTCCGCCAGCAACGCGGCCGCCAGCAACGCATCCGCCGGCACCTCCACCGTGGCGTTGCCCGCCCGGACGGTGGAGGTAACCGCGAGATCACCATTGCGGATGGCCGGGCGGATATCACCGGTGAAACGCGGCCGCCCGGCCAGCAGGCCCGCGTAGACCTCCCGGATCGCCGCCGCGCCCGTGGCCAGCTGGCCCGGCCGGAACGCCAGCACCGCCTGTGGCTCGTACAGCGCCACCACGCCGTCAACGTCGCCGGCGTTGGCCCGCTCCAGGAACAGCCGGTCCAGGTCCTCCGGCCGCCGCGCCCGCTCTGCCGCCTCGCCGTCAGCCATGCCCGCTCCTTTGGCCGGGGATCGTGCCTTGCCACCACTATCGTCACCGCCACCGACAGCAGCGGCGGATGCGCGGGCCCCCGGTACGTCCTGGGCAGCCGCCGGAGGCCACGACGCCGACTGCCCGGCTCCGGCTAGGAAGCCGCTGAATTACGCCGTCCGGTCAGGGAGCCGGGGCGGGCGAGCCGGGCGGCCACTATTCAGTTTCTCTTAAGCTGACTCGCTGGTCCGGGGCCCGCCGTCGGGTGCGGCGCCCGGCTTGCGGCGGCGCAGCCACAACGCGGTGCCGGCGAGCGCTGCGGCCACGATGACCGCGGCCGGCGCGACGATCCAGCCGGGGGTTCGCGCGCCCGCCCGATGCACTGCCGCCGGATGCACTGCCGCCGGATGCACTGCCGCCGGATGCACTGCCGCCGGATGCGCGGCAGCGGCACGGCGGCTCGGCTGTGGAACGCCGGCCTGGGCCAGCGTGCGGGTCAGCTGCGGCCTGCCCCGGAGCCATCCGGTGACCGTCAGGGGCCCCCCGAAGCCCTGCTGGCCGGGTGGCGTGTAGATGAGGGGCCCGCCGGCCGCACGCGGGTAAAGGTCCTGGCGGACCCGCCCGAACTGCTGGCCCGGCCGCGGGGTGACGCCGGGCACCGTGTACACGAGCGTGTACCGCGGGCCGAGGGAGGCCTGCGGCGGGGGCGTGTGCAGCCGGGCCGGGGCCGGGCCGCCGATGCTGGCGCCGGCGCCGAACATCACGGTGAACAAGCCGGTCTGCAGGGCCAGGCTCGCGAGCCTGCCCTGCTGGCCCGGTTCGCCTTCGCCGGAGACGACGATCGCGCGCGCCAGCCCCGGGCCGGTGATGCTCGCCTGGGACGGTCCCTTCGCGAACGCCGGCGTGGCCAGCGTCATGACGGCCGCGATACTCAGGCCGGCGGCAAGGGCGGTGACAGTGATCAGCCTGCGCAGCATGGCGGCTCCTTCCGGTCGCTCCTCACCCCTGTTACACCGCGGCCCGGTGCCAGGTTCCGGCGCTGACCCCGGCGCGGTGCCGGTACCCGTGCGGCGTCAGCGCGCCGAGCTGGCGATGGCGAGTGCCTCCGTCTTGGTGAGGCTGCCCTCCAGGCGCAGCGCGACCTGCGGGGTGCCCCAGATCAGGGTGTTGCCGGTGGTGAGCCGGGCCGAGGCGGCGGCCGGTGTGCCGTCGCGGGTGACGTACAGCAGCACGTGCGGGCCCTTGATCCACAAGCCCTTCCGGCCGTTCACCCTGACCTGGGTCACGTCGCCGAGATTGAATGAACTTCTGGAAGAAGACCGGGTCGAGGTGACCGGCGAACTCATCCATCCGGACCAGGCCGTGCGGCGTCCGGCGGTAGATCAGGGAGGCGACCCGGCCGCCGTCGCTGACCACGACCTCGCTGGGCCGGCCGAGGGCCACCGGCACCAGGATGGGGAAGGAGACGTGGCGGCGGGCCTCGGCCAGCGGCATCCGCCGCTCGCCGGGCAGGGCGGCGCCGCTCCGCGGCGAGGGCGCCGGGCCCGGCTCCTGCTGAAGCTCGATGCCGGCGAACCGCAGCACGTGGGTGACCACCGCCCGGCCCTGCGGGGTGGCGACCAGGAGGGCGGCCAGGACGGCCACCACGATCAGCGCGGCCCGCCAGGCCGGCCGCCAGCGGCCAAGGATCCCCGTTCCCCGCAGAGCCGGGTGGGGGCGCCGGACGGCGGGCCCCTCCAGCCGCTGCCGCACGGCCGCCGCCTGGCTGGCGGCGGGCGGCACGTCAAGCTCGCGGCCGAGCTCCCGCAACTCAGCCTCCACGGCGCGCTGCCACCCAGCCTGGTCAGCCACGGGACACCCCGCCCTGCTGCCCGGCCACGAGCAGCCCGCGCAGCCTGTTCAGCGCCCGGAACGTGCGCGACTTCACCGACCCGAGCGGCCACTCCAGCACCTGCGCCGTCTCCGCCTCGGACAGGTCGAGGAAGTAGCGGCACACCAGCACCCGCCGCTCCCGGTCCGGGAGTCCGTTCACGGCCGCCACGAGCTGGGTGCGCCGTTCCGCGGCCAGCACCTTATCGGCCGGGCCGTCCGCCGCCGCGGCGGCCGGCTCCGCCGCGGACAGCCGCAGGGCCAGCGCGGTGCGGCGCCTTCGCGACCGGGTGAGGTTCCTGGTCTCATTGGCCACGATGCGCAGCAGCCACGGGGCGAACGGCTCACCCGCCCGGAACCGGGACAGGTGGCGGAACGCCTTCACGAACGCCTCCTGCACGACGTCGTCGGACTCCTCCCCCGCGCCGAGCAGGAAGGCGGCCCGGTGTGCGCGCAGCGTGTACCGGGCGACCAGCACGGCATAGGCGTCAAGGTCGCCGTCGCGGGACCGGGCTATCGCCTCCGCGTCGTCGATGGCTCTCCTCACTCAACCGGGCGCACCCATCCTGAATACACCGCCGGCGGGCTCCAGGTTCCCCGCCGAGGGGTGCTGACCCCGGTTGGCCCGCCGGGCGCCACGAGCGTGTCTGGTCGGCTACCGTGGCGACCGTGACTCACTCCATGCCGCCGCCCGGGCCGGGGGTGGGCGACCGGGCGCCGGACTTCACCCTGCGGCATACCTTCACCGAGCAGGTCACCCTGGCTGACCGCTGGCAACGCGGCCCGGTGGTGCTGGCGTTCTATGTCTTCGACTTCGGCTCGGTATGAACGTCAGAACTGTCCCAGTTGGGGCAGCGCGCCGGCGAGATGCGGGAGCTCGGTGCCGAGATCCTCGCCGTGGCGGTCACCGCCACCTTCGCCCAGCAGGCGTTCGCCGCGGCGCTTGACATCAATTTCCCGCTGCTGTCGGACTGGGACCGGGTGGTGTGCGAGAGCTACGGCGTCCGGTACTCCGTCTGGAAGGGGCACGCCGGGCTGGCGAAGCGTTCCATCTTCGTCATCGACCGGTCGGGCGTCATCCGCTACCGGTGGCTGACGGAGGACGCCCTGATCCTGCCCGACCTCGATGAGGTCGTCGCCGCGGTCAAGCTGGCCTGAACCGTGCCGGCCAGCCTGACCTTCCTGCGCCGGCTCGCCCGGCCGATCGGCGCCGTGCTGGCGGGCTGCCTCGCGGCCGCCTGCGGCGCCGGGTCCCCCGGCCCCACCGTGTCCAGTTCCGCTCCCGCGCCCGCGGCGTCCGCGGCCCCCTCCCCCGCCACCCGCGCCGCGGCGGCACCCGGCGTGAGCAAGATTCTTGTGATCATGGAGGAGAACCACGGCCCGGCGGAGGTCTTTCCCGGCGGCATGCCGTACCTGTGGCACCTCGCCCGCCGGTACGCATACGCGTCGGACTGGAGCGCCATCACCCATCCGAGTCTGCCGAACTACCTCGCCATCTTCAGCGGGTCCGCGTTCAACGATCCGCCCGACTGCGGCCCCGGCCCCGGCTGCACCTATCCGGCGCCGTCCGTCTTCGGCCAGGCCCTGGCCCTCGGCAAGACCGCCCGCTCCTACGAGGAGTCGATGCCCTCGCCGTGTGACCGGTCGGACAGCGGCACCTACGCGGTCAGGCACAACCCGTGGGCCTACATCCCGGGCGAGGCCGCCGCCTGCCGCTCCGGCGACGTCCCGGCCGGCACCCGGCCGGCGGGGCGCTGGCCTCGGCCGTGCGGGCCGGGACGCTGCCCAACGTCGGCCTGATCACGCCCAACCTCGTCAACGACGCCCACGACGGGACGCTGGGGCAGGCGGATGCCTGGCTGCGGCGGTGGCTGCCCGTCATCATGTCCGGGCAGGACTGGCGGCACGGGCGGCTGGCCATCGCCGTCGTGTTCGACGAGGGAGAGCCGGGCCTGCAGGTCCCGTTCGTGCTCATCGCCCCCGGGGTGTCCGGCGCCGTCACCCGGCAGCCGCTCGACCACTACGCGCTGACCCGGCTGATCGACCAGATCATCGGCGCGCCGCCGCTGCGCCAGGCGGCCGGCGCCCCCGACCTCGCCCGGCGCCTCGGCCTCAGGGTCCGGTGAGCTCAGGCGCCGGACAGGTGCTGGCCCAGTTCGGCGAGGAACCGCTCCGGCTGCTCGAGATGCGGGCCGTGGCCGGCGTCGTCGATGACCACCTCGCGGTAGCGCCCGCCCGCGGCCGCGTAAGCGTCCAGCACCGCCCGGGTCTGCGCGACCATCGGCTGCGGCGGCCAGGTCTCGGTGCCCGGCCAGCCCGGGATCGCGCCGATCGAGCCCAGGTAGGCCAGGTCATACAGCGAGGTGTCGGAGACGATGACGTCGTCCGCGCCGCGCAGCCACAGCACCGGCGGCTTGGGCTCCACCGCCGGCAGGCCGTCGATCCGGAAGTGGGTCGGCGCCATGGTGTTGAGCACCCCCCGGTCGCCGGGCGCGAAGCCCGGCCAGGCGTCCACCGTGCGCGACGTGCCCGGGTAGTGGTCGTCCCCGATCCGGGTGGACAGCATCGACTCCACAAAGATGTCCACGTGCTCCGGGACGTGCGGCGGCTTGACGTAGTGGGCCAGCAGCACCTGCCGCGGCGACAGCGCGTCCTTGTCGGTGCGGTCACCGGCCGCCAGCCGGGCGACGAACTCGGGATTGGCGGCACCGCCGCCCGAGCCCGCACCCGTCGGGTCGCAGAGCGTCCCGTCGGTGCCCCGGGTGCCGCCGAACCCGAACGGGGACACCGGGTCCACCAGCGTCAGCGACGCGACCCGGTGCCGGCCGGGCCGGTCCACCAGGTACTGCAGCACCACCCCGCCACCCATGCTCCAGCCCACCAGGTGCACGCTCGCCAGCCCCAGCGCGTCGATGGCGGCGGCCAGGTCATCGGCGTAGTCGCGCACTCCCCGGGTGGCGTCGACCGGTCCGGGGTCGGTGTCGCCGAACCCGCGCAGGTCGATCGCCAGCGGCCGGTAGTGCCCGGGCAGCGCCAGCATGACCGGCTGCCAGAACAGCGAGGACGACACGTTGCCGTGCACGAACAGCACCGCCTGGCCGGCCCGCCCGGTCACCGACAGCACGGCGACCGTCAGCCGGTCGGTCGGCACCCGCTCGGCCGTCACACCCGGCAGCAGCGTCTTCATCAGACCTCCCCTATGGCGTGGGCATGGGCTCCATACGCCTGTGCTGGAAGCGTATTAGCTGGTGCCGCGCAGCTACCCGCCGTCCCGTTGTATGTCGAACGTCCACGTGCGGGAAAAGAGGCACTCCTCGTCCTCGAACGCCCGCGGCGATGCTGCGCGCGGCCGTCTGGTCCGCGGGCTCGAACCGCCGGATCTCCACGGCCGGCCGGGGGCCAGTTCGGGTTGCCCGAACGGGGCCGGCTCGGGCCCGCCGCCGGCCGGTCGCGCCGACAGCTCCAGCGCGCAGTCGCCGGTCAGCACCGTCAGCTCGACCGGCTCCGGCGACGGCCGGTTACCTCGCGGCCGTGCCCCGGGCCAGCCCGTCGGCCAGCGCCCGTATGTGCCCGGGCCCGGTACCGCAGCATCCGCCGATGAGCCGCGCCCCGTGGCCGGCCCAGGTGATCGCCTGCTGAAGGTATTCGCCGGGCGTCAGGCCGTCGAAGACCCAGTTCGGCGGCTGCCAGTCGCCCGTCTCGGCGTAGACGCCGACCGGCCCGGCGTAGTGACGGCGGATGGTATCGATCGCGTCCAGGGTCAGCCCGGGATCGGCGTGCATCACGGTGACCGCGGCCAGCGACGGGTCAGCGAGCGCGCTCAGCAGGTCATCGAGGCTGTCACCGTCGCCCAGCTCGGGGAGGGTGCCGAGGGTGCCGTCATCGAGGCGGGACGGGCTGACGCCGAGCCAGACGGGCAGGCCGGTCTCGGCGGCGGCCTGCAGGGCGGCGCGGCCATAGCCCTGCCCGTCGATCATCTCCAGGGCGATCAGGTCGGCACCCGCCTCGGCCAGCAGCCCCGCCTGCTCACGGAAATCGGCCAGGCCGGGGAAGCGGGGATCCTCGGCGGCCAGGCTGCTTAACGGATTGCCGAGTGCTCCCTGATCCATGGCGATGGGGCAGAACGAGGACATCGAGCCCGCCACGGCGACGGGGCCGGAGGCGGCGGCCTCGCGGGCCTGCCGGGCCGCGCGCACGGCGTTGCGGTTGGCCTCGGCTACCCGGTCGCCCAGGCCGGCGGGCTCCAGGCCGGCCCGGCTGGCCGCGAACGTGTTCGCGATGATCACCTCGGCGCCGGCCCGGATGAACTCCTCGTGGACGCGCTGCACCGCGTCGGGCTGGTCCAGGTTCGCGCGGGCGCTCCACGCGGCCTCGTCCATCGGCACGCCCTCAGCCTGCAGCTGGCTGCCCATGCCGCCGTCGATGATCACCAGCTCGCCATCGGCGAGCCGCCCGAGAACGGCCTCGGCCACGCCCATGTCTGGCTCCTCTCCAGCCCGGTGTCCGCCGGCGGCAGCCACACTCCTGGCCCACATATCGGAGCGCCCGGCAGCGACCACACTCTTGGCCCGCGTACCGGAGCGCCCGACAGCAACCACACTCCCCGGCCCCGGGCCAAGAGCGCAAGGGCCGCGGGTGTATCGGCCGTCCTGTGGCGGGAGGGGCTGCCGGACGGAACAGACGCCCGGCCACAGGCCCTATCGGGGCTGCTGCGGGAGGTGGCCGGGACGCCAGGCGGGGCTGGGCTCGAGGAACTCGAGCCGGTTCCCGTTCGGGTCGTGGCTGTAGAACCGGCGCATCCCGGGGAACTCGTCATCGAAGAGCACCGGGTACCCCGCGTCCCGCAGCCGCGCCGCCCAGGCGTCGAGCCCGGTCACCAGCAGGCCGGGATGAGCCTTGCGCGCGGGCCGGAAGTCCTCCTCGACGCCGAGGTGGAGTTCTATGCCGTGGCCGCTGAACCAGCAGCCACCGCGCGCGGCCAGCGCGGGCGGTTTCGGGATCTCGTCCAGCCCGAGCACGCTGCCATAGAACTCGCGGAGCGCCGGCTCGCTGCCCGGCGGGCAGGCCAGCTGCACATGGTGGATCACCGTGAGTCGCTTTCCTCGTTACCTTGATATCAAGATAATATTCCGTCCGCGGGTGATGGCCCAGTCATGGGGCTCGCCACGCCCAATCCCCCGGATGCGCCGGCCGCGCGCAGCGCGCGCTGCAGTTCCTGGCCGACCTCGCTCGTCGTCGCGGTGCCGCCGAGGTCGGGCGTCCTGACCGCGGTCTTGGCCAGTACCTCCTCTACCGCCTGCATGATCGCGCCGCCGGCCGTCTTCTCACCAAGGTGGTCGAGCATCATCGCACCGGCCCAGACCGCACCGACCGGGTTGGCCTTGCCCGTCCCGGCGATGTCCGGCGCCGACCCGTGCACCGGCTCGAACATGCCGGGCTGGGACCGGTCAGGCCTGATGTTAGCGCTGGCCGCCATGCCCATGCCGCCCTGGATCACCGCGCCGATGTCGGTGAGGATGTCGCCGAACAGGTTCGACGCCACGACCACGTCGAACCGGTCCGGCGAGCTGACCATGTAGGCGGCGGCCGCATCGACCAGGATCCGGTCCAGCTGCACGTCCGGGTAGTCGCGGTGCACCGCGTCAACGATCTCGTCCCACATCACGAAGTGGTGCGGGCTCGCGTTCGACTTGGTGATGCTGGCCAGCCGGCCGCGCCGGGACCGGGCCAGTTCGAAGGAATACCGGGCCACCCGCTCCACCCCGGCCCGGGTGAACACGTCAACCTGGATGCCGACCTCGGCCGGGTGGCCCGTATGGGCACGGCCGCCGACGCCCGCGTACTCTCCCTCGGAGTTCTCCCGTACGACGATCATGTCGATGTCGGCCGGGCCCCGGTCCCGCAGCGGGGAGAGCACGCCGGGCAGCAGCCGGACCGGCCGGACGTTCAGGTACAGGTCGAACCGCTGCCGGATCGGCAGCAGCAGGCCCCACAGCGTGACGTGATCCGGCACGTCCGGCCGCCCGACGGCGCCCAGGTAGATCGCGTCGAACCGCTCCAGCACGTCCAGGCTATCGGCGGGCATCATCACGCCATGCGCCTGGTAGTAGTCGCTGCCCCAGGGCAGGTGCTCCCAGGCCAGCGAGAAGCCGGCGGCAGCGGTATCGAGCACGCTCATGCCGGCCGCGACGACCTCCGGGCCAACGCCGTCGCCGCCGATGACCGCGATCCGGTATTCGCTCATGCCGCGAGCCTAGGCCGGCTGCTGCTCGCGGCCGCCGCCGACCGGCTGCACGTCGTCACCGGCCGGCTGGCCGACCAGCCTGAGCACGTGATCGGTGATCCGGCCGCGGCCGGGCAGCCACTCGCTTTCCAGCGTTGCCGCGAACGGGGCCGGCACCTCGGGCACGCCGAGCACGCTCGGCCCGCATGCGAGCGAGTCGAACAGGTTGCTCGCCACCCCAGGCGGCCAGGGTCGCGCCCCAGCTGCCGGGGAACGCGGCCTCCTGCACGACGAGCAGCCGCCGGGTTTTCCGCACGCTGGCCGCGATGGTGTCGAAGTCGAACGGCACCAGCGTGCGCGGGTCGATGATCTCGACCGAGACGCCGCGGGCCGCCAGGTCCTCCTCCGCCGCCGCCTCCGCCTCGTGCCGGGCCAGCTGGTTGGTGACCAGCGTCAGGTCGCTGCCCGGCCGGACGACGCTGGCCTGCCCGAACGGGATCAGGAACTCGGCCACCAGCGGCGTCATCGTCTCCCAGCACCAGTAGCCGATGCGCCCGACCGCCGCCGACGGCTCGGGCGCCGCCCCCATGCCTTCCCGCATCGCCGGGTGCAGGACCGTGTCCGGCATGAACTGCGGCGGCATCGCGCCGCCCCCGCCGCCGTGCGCCCGCCACCGGCCCCAGGCCTCGCCGAGGAAGCGGACCAGGCCCTCGTGGTGGACGGCCGTCACCGGCTCGAGACCGTGGCCGGCCGGGTCGGCGAAGCCGAAGTTGCCGTCGGCCAGCAGCGCGGCGCGGATCGACTCGACCCGCGCCGGCACCTCGTACATGGGCATCGCGACGCCGTACTGGACCTCGGTCGCGGGGTCGTGGAGGACGTGCCTGGGGTCGTAGACGACTTGCATCCTGGTCCCCTTCTTGGGCCTGGGTAGACGCGCTGCGCGGCGCTACGATCGTACGGGGCCTTACAAAGCGGTCAGGATGGCCTATCTCACCAGGGAGGCTGGGATGGCGGATACGACGGCAGCTCCTACCGGCGGCCGTGCACTGTTCGTCCGGCAGTCGTCCGGGCTGGTCCGCGAGGTCAGCGTCCGGAACGCCCTCTTCTACAACACCGCAGCGTTCATCGGCATCACCGTGGCGTGGGCGCCGGTGTTCTACACGCTCGCCTTCGTGCAGATCGGGAAGGTGGGGTTCTTCTCCAGCTACGGCCTGACGGCCATCCTCGTCGGCGCCTGCTGCGTCTTCCTGGGCCTCATCTTCGCCTCGCTCGCCACCGTGATGCCGCGGTCCGGGGGGGACTACGTCTTCACCAGCCGGCTGATCCCCGGGATCGGGCCCTTCCTCGCCTGGGTCGAGTCGTTCACGCTGGTCTTTGCCTCGCTCGCCGTCATCGCCTTCGAGATACCGATCGTCCTGCACAACACCCAGATCAGCGGCGACATCATCGGGATCGGCACCGGGGTGGGCTTTTTCAAGCGGGCGAACGGCTGGTTCACCTCGGGCGGGACCGTCTCCGGCTGGCCCGGGATGATCGCCGCGCTGGTGGTGATCGCCCTGATCCTGCTCGTGGTCATCCAGCCGACCCGCCGCTTCCATCGCATCGTCACCGGCCTCGGCGCGATCGGCCTGCTGTCGTGGATCGTCATGTGGGTCTTCGGGCTGCTGTTCATCCACCGCGCCAGCTTCCAGGCCAACCTGCCGAAGTACACCGGCATGACCGCGGCGGCGCTGCAGAAGGCCGCGGTCACCGGCGGCGTCGTGGGGCACGGCTTCAGCTGGAGCACGACGGTGCTGCCGTTCCTGATGAGCGTGGTCCTCTTCCAGTACATCGGGTTCCAGTACTCCGCGTACATCGCGGGCGAGGTCAGGGGGAACATCAAGCGCGGCGTCCTGATCGGCGTGCTGGGCGCGCTGTTCTTCGCCGTGGTCATGAACTCGTTCTACGTGGACTCGCTCAGCGACCGCCTGGGCACGACGAACATGCTGGGCTGGGGCATCAACTACTGGTCCGGCCTGAGGACGCCGTTCGGGCAGGCGACCGCGCTGCCGCTGGCCGCCGCCATCTCCCATCCCGGGCTGTGGCCGGTCTGGCTGTTCGTCAGCATCGCCGCCACGCTGTGGCCGTTCCTGCTGTGCCCGGTCTACATCACCCTGATCAGCCGGATCTCGCTGGCGTGGAGCATGGACCGGCAGGTGCCGAAGTGGTTCGGCGAGGTGAACGAGCGGCTGCGCGCCCCGCTGAACGCGATCCTCACCGCCGTCGGCCTCTGCGTGGTGCTCGCGATCCTGCAGAACTTCGCGCTGCTGCCGAAGTCCATCGCGCCGCCCGACGGGAAGCTGAACCTGGTGTCCACCATCTGGTTCAGCATCCTGATGGCGCTGTTCAGCTGGGTCCTGCCCGGGGTGAACGCGGTGGTGTCCCGGTTCTCCCGGCCCGACCTGATCCGCAACGCGCCGTGGCGGAGGGCGCTGTGGGCGTTCGGGCTGGTATGGCTGGCCTTCGCCGTGTTCACCTACTGGTTCGCGGGCATCAAACCGATCTCCGATGCGGTCGGCGCGGCGCTCAAGCCGGGCAAGGGCGGGGTCCTGTCCTACTTCAACAACACCGGGATCACCCTGACCATCGCGCTGTACGTGGTCGCCGTGATCATCTACATCATCGTGGCCATCAAGAACCGGGCCTCCGGCGTTGAGACGTCGCTGCTGTACAAGGAACTCCCCCCTGACTAGTCATGCGGACGGCTCATTCGGATGGCCGGGCGTTTTCCGGTAACGCTTAGGCTGGGCAGATGCCGCTGCTGAAACGAGGGTCGAAGCGCCAGGGCACCCGCCTGTACGTCGTGTCGGACTTCCATGCCTCCGATCCGGCGTGGCGCAAGCTGCTCAACGCGATCCGGCTGAACGCCTACAGGGCGGACGCGGTCCTCTACGCGGGCGACCTCACCGGCAAGGCGATGGTCCCGATCGTCGCGGTCGGCGGCGACCGCTACGAGGCGACCCTCCTGGGACAGCGCCGGGTGGCCAGGGACGAGGACGAGCTCGCCGCGCTGGAGCGCGACGTCGCCAGCCTCGGTTACTACGCCTTCCGGACGACCAAGGAAGAGGTGGACGCCCTGGGCGGCGACCAGGCCAAGCTCGACGCGCTGTTCAGCCGGGAGATCCGGACCCGCGTCAAGCAGTGGCTCGACCTCGCGGCCGAGCGGCTCGAGGGCACCGGGGTCCCGCTCATCCTCATCCCCGGCAACGATGACCCGTACGACATCGACGAGCCGCTCGCGGCCAGCCAGTACTGCATCAACGCGGACGGCGCGGTGGTGGACATCCCGGGCGACATGCAGGTCATCGGGCTGGGCAAGTCCAGCCCGACGCCGTGGCTGACCCCGCGGGAGGTTTCCGAGGACGCGTTCCGCGAGGAGATCTACTCGCTCGCCGACCAGGCCAGGGACCCGAAACGGACGATCTTCCTGATCCACTGCCCGCCCTACGGGTCGGGCCTGGACACCGCGCCGGTCCTGGACCAGAACCTCAGGCTCCAGGCCTCGGCCGGCGACCTGATGCGCGGGCCGGTCGGATCGACGGGCGTGCTGGAGGCGGTGCAGCAGGTGCGGCCGCTGCTCAGCCTGCACGGCCACATTCACGAGTCCGCCGGGGAGAAGAAGATCGGCCCGACGCTGTGCGTCAACCCGGGCAGCGAGGCGGGCTCGGGGGTGGTCCGGGGATACCTGATCGACGTGAGCAGCGACGGTGTCGAGCGTTCGTTCCGGGTGGAGGGCTGAGGGTGACCGGTTCCGGGCCGACCGCGCTCGACGAGGCCGTCGGTATCTGCCAGGCCGCGGCCGACGCGGGCATCACCGTCAGGCTGGCCGGCGGTCTGGCCATCCAGTATCTGACTCCCGAGTTCCCGCCGCGCGGTGGCGACCGCCAGGATCTGGACCT
Source organism: uncultured Actinomycetes bacterium (assembly GCA_963835425.1). Classification (GTDB taxonomy): domain Bacteria; phylum Actinomycetota; class Actinomycetes; order Streptosporangiales; family Streptosporangiaceae; genus UBA9676. Next base: position 683,658 of record CAWIGE010000001.1, read on the forward strand.
CGCGACCCTGTCCAGCGATCGCCGGCCGCTGACCCAGTTCCTGTCCGGGCATGGATACGTCGGCGACAAGAACTTCAACGCGCTCTACGGCCACAAGCAGCTGTACTTCCAGTCGGCGGAGACCGGTCGGTCGCTGGATGTGCTGGTCAACCGGCTGCACATGTGCCACACCGTGGAGTTCAAGGACCGGCTCAAGCGGATGCCGGTGACGCTCGACCTGTCCGATCTCCTGCTCACCAAGCTCCAGATCGTCGAGCTGAACGAGAAGGACGCACAGGACGTGCTCTACCTGTGCTCGGCCTACCCGGTCGCCGACGGCGACGAGCCGGGCACGATCGGGCTCGGCCGGATCCGCCCGCTCGTCGGGAACGACTGGGGGTGGTGGCGGACCGTCACCCTGAACCTCGACCGCATCACCGCCCTGGCGGCCGGCGACGGCCAGGGGCTGGTTCCCGCGGGCGGGAAGCACGACGCCATCGAGCAGCTCGGCGTGCTGAGCAAGGCCATCGAGGCCACCCCGAAGAGCCTGCGCTGGCGGGCCAGGGCCAGGGTGGGCGAGCGGGTCCGCTGGTACGAGCAGCCCGAGGAGACCCCCCACCACTGACCGGGGCAGCGACCGGCTAACCCGCGATGTCAACCTTGGCCACATGGGGGGAGCCGTCCGCGCGCACCACCGCCAGCTTGGCCGTCCGGGCCGGCGAGGCCAGGATGAACTCGCGCCACCAACCGGGCGGGGCATCGGTGTAGCCCATGAGCACAGCAGCGTACCGGCCCCCGCCTGCCTCCCAGCAGCGTCCACCAGCCGCGGACAGCGGCGTAGGCTGAGACCCCATGACGCCCGATGAGCGCTGGCTGGCCGCGGTCTGGCCGTTCGTGCGTGCCTCACTGCCGACGGCGCCGGCCAGCGTGGTGGATATAGGCTGCGGGCCGCTGGGCGGCTTCGTTCCCTTTCTGGAGCGGGCCGGTTACCAGGCGACCGGGGTGGACCCCGAGGCGCCGCTGGGGCCCTCGTACCGCCAGGTCGAGTTCGAGCGCTATGACCTGCCCGGCCGGGTGGATGCCGTCGTGGCCTGCACGTCGCTGCACCATGTGGCCGACCTGGGTACGGCGCTGGACACCATTGAGGCGGCGCTGGCGCCCGGCGGCGTGGCAGTGGTCGTGGAATGGGCGCGGGAGCGGTTCGACGAAGCCACCGCCCGGTGGTGCTTCGCCCGGCTGCCCGAGGCCAACAGCGACCACCCGGGCTGGCTGCACCACCGGCAGGCGGAATGGGTCGAGTCCGGCCAGCCCTGGGATGCGTACCTCCGGTCCTGGGAGCAGGCCGAGGGCCTGCACGCCGGGCAGGCCATCCTGGACGGGCTCGACGCCCGGCTCGACTCCCGGTTCGCCACGTATGGGCCGCTCTTCTTCCCGGACCTCGACGGCATCAGTGAGGCTGACGAGCAGGCCGCGATCGACCGCGGGCTGATCCAGGCCAACCGCATCCAGTACGCAGGCCGGCGCCGGAGCCATCGGTCTTGACCGTGGCGGGCGGCGGGCGCCCCAGCTACTGCCCGCCGGGGCGACCGGCCGCGGCGGCGCGGATCGCCGATGCCACGATCGGCTCCAGCCGCTTGCTGTGGGCGCCGCGCCAGTAGATGCGGCCGCAGGCCGCGCAGCGCGTGAAGCTGTGATACGTGCGCCGCGTGCCGGGCGGCAGCCGCTGCTCAACGTCGGCCTTGTCAACCGGTGACAGCTGCCCGTTGCACGCGGTGCAGCGGGTCCACGGCGCCAGCGGCGGGGCGAACCTGTCCAGCACGTCGGCGAGCTGCTCGTCGGGGCGGGCGCCGCGCACGTAGGCCCCGCACCACAGCTTGCGGCGGCGCAGCAGCCCGCGGTCCTGGGTCAGCAGCACCCGCCGCCCGGCGTTCGCCTGCGCGATCAGGGTGTCGTCGCCGAGGTCATTGCCGTAGGCGGCGTCAACCCCCAGCAGCCGCAGCCGGCGCGCCAGCGTCCCCAAATGGACGTCGAGCAGGAACCGCGGCGACGGCAGCGGCTGCGGGCGCCGCACCGCGCCGGCGTCGGCCACGTCACCGCCGCCGAGCCGGAACGAGGGCCCGGCCGGGCGGCCGTTGACGGCCAGGTCGCCCACCTCGGGCAGCGGCACGCCGAGCGACTCGACGACGTGGCCAAGGGTGGAGGTCCCGTCGCAGGCCACCCGCACCCGCCCACCCCTCAGGCGCGGCGCGAGGAACATCCGCAGTCCCGCCGCGAAACGGACCTCAGCCTCCGGCCTGCCCACCTCTCCAGCATGCCCCGCACCGGCCGGCGCCGGCCCGTCAGGTGAAAGGGGTTCGGGCTGAACCGGGCCCGGGCCGGTGACGGGCTGACGCTGGCCCGGATGCCTGGCCACGCCGTATTCTCCTGGCGGGGAGACCGTGAGGCGTTCCTCCTGGCGCGGGCGCGGATCCGGTTCCGCTCGGAGAGGAGCCAGCTACGGTGGCGAAGAACGCCCGCCGGCAGGCCATGCTGGAGGCCGCGCTGCAGATAGTGGGCAAGGAAGGCTGTGCGGCGCTGACGCACCGGCGTGTCGCCGAGCGGGCGGGCGTTTCGCTGTCCGCGACCACCTACTACTTCCGCTCGAAGGAGGACATCCTCGAGCAGGCGCTGCTGGCGTCCGCCGAGCGGGAGCTCAGTGAGCTCGCAGATGTTCACGACGCCTTCGACCCGGCGGTCGTGGCGGTGGAGGACTGGGCCTGCCAGCTGGCCAGGGTGCTGGCCGCGGAGACACGCGGGAAGCGCCGGACGTTGCTGCTCGCCCAGTTCGAGATGGACCTGTACGCGGCCCGGCGGCCGCCGCTGCGCCGTGCCGTCCGGGAGCTCAACGCCCGCTACGCCGCGCTCATCGAGCCCGTGCTGCGCCAGGCCGGGGCCAGCGACCCGGCGGCCGGCGCGAAGTTCTTCGTGGCCGCGGTTACCGGTCTGCTGCTGGAGCAGGCGGCCTGCCCGGTGCGCGATTTCGCCCATGCAATCTTGGCCCCGGCCATCGTCCGGATGATCAGGTCACTGGCGGCCGACTGACCCCGGGCGTCAGCCCGTCTGGTGAAGCTGCAGCATGGTCTGGGTCGACAGCTGGTTGAACGAACCGTCGGGGCTGAGGACGAACCCGGCCCAGCCGGGGATACGCGCCTCCGTCCACTTGTCGTAGGTCAGCACGATGTAGGGCCGGGCGTTGTAGAGCTGCTGCTGCATCTGGCGGACGAGCGCGAGCCGACTGGCGTGGTTGACGTCGGACAGCTGGCGGGTGTTCATGGCGTCGTAGGGCTTGCTGCAGTACCCGGAGTCGCTCCACCCGCCCCACTGGGCGCAGGTCAGCGCGTTCAGGATGAAGTCCGGATCGGCTGGCAGGCTGGACCAGTCCCACATCGCCAGGTCCCATCCCTGGTAGTTGTTGTTGGTCCCGAGGATCGCGCTCTCCGCGGCCGCCGGGTCCAGCACCCGCTCGTTGAGCCTCACGCCGATCTTGGTGAAGTCCGACTGGATGATCTGGAAGGCGCGGTCGCCGGGGCCGTGCTCGTCGGACACGAACAGCAGCGTGTAGGACATCGGGTGCCCGTTGGCGATCCGCACGCCATTCGTGCCCATCCGGTAGCCGGCCCGGTCGAGCAGCTGGTTGGCCAGCGCCAGGTTGAACGACTCGGGGCGCAGGTTCCTGTCATCCCAGGCGCCGTAGGCGGGGGAGAGCACCGAGCTCGCCGGGAGCGCGTATCCCAGCCAGGCCGTCTTGACGATCAGGGACCGGTCGACGGCATGGGCGAAGGCCTCGCGGACCAGCGGGTTGAGCAGCTCGCGATGCTGGTTCTTGCGCGGGTTCGAGTTGATGATGAAGTCACGGAACCCGAACGCCGTCGTCTCGGCGATGGTGAGGCCCTTGGACCGCATGGCGGCGATCCCCGTCGGCGACAGCGGCTCGCCCTCCGTCGCGTCGATCTGATGGTTCTCCAGGGCCTGGATCATGGCGTCGGCGTCGGTGAAGAACTCGATGCCGAAGCCGCTGACGTGCGGCTTCGGCCCCCACCAGTGCGGGTTGGGCTTGAACAGCGCCACCTCGCCATGGGTGTACTTGGCCAGGATGAACGGGCCCCCCGCCACGATCGGGACCGGGTTGGCGAAGGTCTTCAGCTTGGCGCCGCTGCCGGTGGCCAGGGCGCCCCAGATGTGCTCGGGCAGGATCGGCAGTCCCTGCAGGGCAGGCAGCGCGTCGGGGGCGGGCTGCTTGTAGTGGACGACCAGGGTCGTCGCGGTCGGTGCGCTGGCGCCGGTCACGTCGGTGACGGCCCCGGCCTGGCTGGCGGCCGGGCCCGACTGGTATTTGACGACGGTGTTGATGGTCCAGGCCGCGTCCTGGGCGGTGAGCGGCCGTCCGTCCGACCACCTGGCCCCGCTCCTGGTCGTGAACGTGATGGTGCGCCCGCCGTCGGTCACCTGCCAGCTCTTGGCGAAGTCCGGGACTAGCTGCAGGCCGGGCCCGTACTGAACGAGGAACGGGTAGACGTACTCGAACGTGTAATAGGCGTTCTGCTGCACCGCGACGAACGGGTTGAGGGAGTCGATCGGGCTCGTGGTGCCCCACTTGAACAGGCCGCTGCTGCCTGCGCTGCCGGCGCCGCCCCCGGACGAGGAGCAGGACACAGCCAGTAGCGCCAGCGCCACCGCGGCCACCAGGGAACGTGTTCTCGTCACCTAACTCACCTCGCCTGACGTGTTCACTCGTCGCTTCGCGATCCCGCACAGCGCCTCCAGGGCGATCCGGTTCGCCAGGAACGCGGTGACCTGGCCGGGCCCGTCGTAGGCCGGCGCGACCTCAACCAGATCCATCCCGACGACCGGGAGCTCGATGGCACAGCGGCGCACCGCCTCGAGGATCTGGTGGCTGGTCAGGCCGCCCACCTCGGGTGTGCCGGTGCCGGGCGCCATGCCCGGATCGACCACGTCGATGTCCACCGACAGGAACACCCCGTCGCAGTCGCCGGTCACGCGCTCGAACGCCTCGTCGAGGCACCGGTCGAGGCCGCGGGAGGCGATCTCCGACATCTGGTACCAGCGCATTCCCTGGGCCGCCATCCATTCCTGGTGCTCGCGGTCGGGCCAGTAGCCGCGCAGGCCGACCTGGACGAATCGGTCACCGCGGAGCGCGCCGCATTCCAGCAGCCGCCGCATGGGCGTCCCGTGCCCGTACAGGGACCCGAACTCGCTGTTGAACGTGTCGCAGTGCGCGTCGAAATGCAGCATCGCCACCCGCCCGTCCCCCCAGCGCCGGGCCACGCCGCGGACGTCGGCGAAGGCGATGCTGTGGTCCCCGCCCAGCACCAGGGGAATGGCCCCGCTGACCGCGACGGCGGCCACCGCGTCCTCGAGCCGCTGGAGGCTTTCCCGGATCCATCCGGGCGGCATGAGCACGTCCCCCGCGTCGACGATCCGCAGCACCTCGAACGGGTCGATCCCCAGCGCCAGCGACGGCCTGACCGGCACGTGCGGGTTGTAGTCGCCGCAGCGGATCGCCAGCGGGCCGAACCGGGCGCCCGAGCGGTAGCTGGTGCCGCTGTCGAACGGCGCGCCCACGATGACCACGTCGGCCCGCGCCAGGTCGGCGGGGTCCTTGAGGTCGGCGCGGGCGCAGCCGATGAAGGTCACCTCCGGGCCGTACATGGCCCGCATGGAGGCCAGGAACTCCGGCGGCTCGCCGCCCGGCGGCACCGGGCCGGCGTGCTGCGGCGGGACCAGCCCCGGGGCCGCAGCGGGCGGGCCGGGCGGGAGCTCAGACATTGCCGTACGCGGCCTGCTCCCGGCCGGCCTCAGCGGCCGGGACGGGCTCGGCGCGGCTCATCGCGGCGCGCAGGTCGGCGAGGAAGGGCCCGGCCGAGTACTCGTTCTGCGGCATGGTGCACAGGCAGATCGCGACCGGCCCCGGCTCGGCGTTGGTGACGAACATCCAGCCCCGCTCGGTCAGTTCCGCCGACACGGGCCGCAGGTCGAGGGTCGGCGAGTACACCACGAAGATGTTGATCATGCTGTCCGGGACGACCGCCAGCCCGGGGATCTCCTGGATGCCCGCGATGATCTCCTCCTTCAGCCGCATGGACCGCACCGACGCGGCCTGGTACCGCTCCAGCCCCATCAGCTGGACCGACGCCCAGGCGGCGGCGATCGGCCCCGTCGGGCGAGTGCCTGACAAGGTGCCGTTCGGCGGGGCTATCCGTTTGGCGTGATCGAGCAGTGCGCCGTCACGGAAGTACAGGCTGCTGGCGGGCGGCGGCACCAGCCCGTTCTTGTGCAGGTCGGCGCTCACCGAGCAGACGCCGGCGGCCCGGAAGTCCCAGGGCCGCAGGCTGTCGTGGTACCCGGCGCGCTCCAGGAACGGCAGCAGGAAGCCGCCGAAGCAGGCGTCGACATGGAAGTAGATATCGCGCTCGGCGGCGATGGCGGCCAGCTCCTCGATGGGATCGACGGTCCCGAACGGCCACGTCCCGGCGCTGCCGATCATGCAGATGGTGTCGTCGCGCACCGCGTCGCGGATCTGGCCGGGCTCGACGGTGCCGTACCGGCCGGCCGGCGGGTCCACCGGCACCGGCTCCAGCTCGAACATCCGGCAGCCCTTGTAGAAGGAGTAGTGCGCGTACCGCGGCATGACGACGCTGCCGCCGCGGCCCGCGCGGCTCTTGGCGGTCAGCAGGGCGCACAGGTTGGATTCCGACCCGCCCGAGGTGATGAAGCCCGCCGCCTGGTCGCTGCCCAGCAGCGCGCCCATCCCGGTGATCACGTCGCGCTCCATGTCCCGCGCGCCCGCGCCCATGTGCCACGTCTCGCCGTGGATGAACCGCAGGTAGGCCTCGGCCACCTCGTGCCGCACCTGGTCGCCCCAGGGCAGGTCGGGCGACGAGATCAGGTGGGGCCCCTCGTCGAACAGGTTCTGCGCGTAATCGGGGAAGCGGGATTTCCGCTCCAGCCGGGCGAGCTCGTCACGGACGTCGTACCAGTCCCTCGGCCGCACTGGAAACGCCATGCCACCGCCTCCTGCCATCCCTGGTACATATGTACCAAGCAGCGTCTGGCCCATCGGTGGGCTTGTCAAGATGCCGGCGGGCCCGCAGCGGCGCGGGGCGGCGGCGGTCACCCCCGGCCCGGGCGCCGCGGGGCGCCGGGACGCGCGTGGTCATGCTGCGCGACGGCCCGGCGCGCCCGCTCATAAGTGGCCCAGAGCCCGTCCCAGATCGCGGCGCGACCCGGGTCGGGCTCGGCGGCCGGCGGCGCGGGCGCCGGGCCCGGCGTGACCCCGTCGATCACGAGCGCGGCGAGGAGCGCGGCGCCGCGGGCCGAGCAGTCGGCGTCGTGGCCGCCGGGGCTGCCCACCCGGCGCCTGGTCGCGTCGGCCAGGTCGGCGCGGAAGCCGGGGTCGGCGGCGCTGCCGCCCGCGACCTTGATCTCGCGGCCGAACTGCCCGGTTTCGCCGAGCACCGTCAGGCACCGCCGGCTCTCCAGCACGATGCCGTTGACCAGCCCGCGGGCCAGGTGGCGCCGGTCATGGCACAGCTCGAGGCCGACGAACGCGCCGCGCAGCAGCGGGTCCCACAGCGCGCCCTGCTCGCCCGGGCTCAGGTAGGGCAGGACGAGGGGCGCGTCGCGGGGGTCGACGCCGGTGGCCAGCGCCACCAGCGCCGCTTCGTCGATCCCGGTCCCGAACAGCCCGGCCAGCCAGCTGATCGCGCTTCCCGTGGCCATAAGGTCCATCTCCAGGCCCCAGCGGCCCGGCTCGGCCAGTGGGGTGACCAGGAACCGGTGGTCCGGATCGAGCAGCAGCCGGTCGGCCACCCCCATGATGACGTTGCTCGTGCCGGCGATGTAAGCGACCTGGCCCCGGCGCGACACGCCCAGGCCGTGCGCGCCAAGCACCGAGTCCGCGGCGCCCAGGCACACCGGGATCCGGCCACAGCCGAGCCGCTGCGCGATCTCGCCGCGCAGCGGCCGGCAGGCCGTCGAGGGCAGTACCGGTGGCAGCGACGGCAGGGCGGGCACCGCCGGCCCGGCGAGCGCGGCCGCGGCGGCGATGACGTCGCCGTCCCAGGCGCCGCCCTCGAGCCGGTAGCAGCCGAAGCCGGCGGCGGTGCTCGGGTCGGTGGCGATCTCCCCGGTGAGCCAGCCGAACAGGTAGTCCTTGGCGGCCAGCAGCCGGGTGACCGTCGCGGCCCTGGCCGGCTCGTCGTCGGCCACCCGCAGGAACATCGGGAGCAGGTAGCGGCCGTCCACCCACTGGCCGGTGGCCCGGTACAGCCGCTCGCCGCCGCAGCGTTCGCGCAGCTGCTCGCCGCGGGCGTCGGCCCGGCCGTCCTGCCACGTGATGGCGGGACCGGCCGGCTCGCCGCCGGCCTGGGCGGTGACGAGGGTCGGGATCATCGCCGACAGCCCAATGCCGCGCCAGTGCCGCGGCGCCGCCGCGTTCCGCAGCTGCGCGGCCACCGATTCGACCGCCGTGAGCCAGTCCTGCGGCGCCTGCTCGCAGGCCCCGGGGCCGGGCCGGCGGGTGGGGTAGGCGGCACCGGCGCGGGCGATGACGGTTCCCTCCGGCGCCAGCGCCACGCCCTTCAGACCCGAGGTGCCGAGGTCGAGGCCGATGTAGACGTCGGTGTCGCTCTGGTTCATGTGCCAGGTGCTCTGGTCCTACCGGCTCATGTCGGCTGCGGCGCCACGGCCGTCTGGGCCGCCGGCCGCCCGGCGGCGGGGAGCGGACCCGGGCTCGCCGGGCAGCGGCCGGACGTCCCAGTCCTGGAACCCCGGCGTGGGGAGCAGGTGCCGCGACGTGCTGCCCGAGATCGCGAAGGCGAACCCGGCCGCCGGGTAGAGCTGCTCGAAGCAGTCGAACGGGGTCCCGGCCTTGCCCATGCTGAGCCCGCGGATCCTGACCACCTGGGTTCGCGCCGGAATGCTCAGCAGCCGCCGTTCCTCCTGGGTCGGCATGATGACCTCGAGGTACTGCTCCTCGTACTCGTCCTCCAGCCCGTACTCCCGGCTCAGCAGGTCGTAGAGCGAGCCAGGCCCGTCGTTCACCAGCCGGTCCAGCTCGGGGGCCAGGGCGACGGGGATGACCGAGGTCTCCACGACCGCTGGCTCGCCGTCGATCCTGCGCTGCCGCCGCAGCTGCCAGACCTGGGAGTCGGGCCATATCCGCAGCGCGCGGGCGATATCGGCGGACGGCAGGCAGCGCCGCATCGCCAGGATCCGGGTGTCCAGGCTCTTCGCCCCGTGCCCCGCACCGTCGGCGGCCAGCGTGCCGAGCAGGCTGCCCGCCCTGGTCGGCTCGGTCACGATCCGCGGGCGGGCCAGGAACGTCCCGAGCCCCTGGTGGCGGCGGACCTTCCCGGCCCGCTCCAGCTCGTCGAGCGCCCGCCGGACCGTGATCAGGCTGACGCCGGTGAGCTCGGCCAGCTCGGCGTGGGTGGGCAGCATGTCGCCGGGGGCCAGCCCGCGCTCGGCCACCAGCCGCTCGACGTACGAGACCACCTGCTCGTAGAGCAGGCCGCTCCCCGGCCTGCCGGGCGGCCCGTGCCCCCCGCCGCGTCCGCGGCGCACCCGACGGCTGCCGCCAAGATCGAGCACCATAGCTGATCGACAACCCCTAGCTGCGCGGCTTGCTGATCACGGCAAATGCCTGCTCGGCCGCATCCAGCGTGTAGCTGACGTCGTCGCCCGAATGCACCAGCGACACGAAGAGGTTCTCGTACTGGCTCGGGTGGAACAAGACGCCGCGCAGCAGCATCTCCTGCCACCAGCGGGTGAAGAGCGGCTCGTCGGCGTATCGCTGGGCGTCGCGCCAGTTGCGGATCGGGTGCTCGCTGAACCACAGCTGGAACACGGTTCCCAGCCCCTCAACGATCACCGGCAGGCCCGCGTCGGCGGCCAGCTTGCGCAGCCCCCGCATCAGCGCCTCGCCCAGCTCCCGCTGCCGCTCGAACAGGCCCGGCTCGGCCAGCACGTCCATCGTCGCCGAGACCGCCGCGCAGGCGATGACGTTGGCGTTGTAGGTGCCTGAGTGTGAGTACCGGCCTTCCGCGATCATGGACATGACGGCGGAGCTGCCGCCGATCGCCGCGACCGGGAACCCGCCGCCGAGGCCCTTGGCCAGCGTGGTCAGATCCGGCGTGACCCCGAAGAACTCCTGCGCGCCGCCCCGCGCGAACCGGAAGCCGGTGATCACCTCGTCGAAGATCAGCAGCGCGCCGTGGTACTGGGTCTCCTGCCGCAGCAACTCCAGGTAGCCGGGCTCGGGCAGGACGCAGCCCGTGTTGAACATGACCGGCTCGGTGATCACGGCGGCCACCTCGTCGCCGCGCTCGGCCATCACCCGGCTGAAACTCTCCGCGTCGTTCCAGGTCAGCACGATGAGGGTGCCGGCCAGCTCGGCGGGCACGCCGGGGCCCGACGGGACCGGCCGCGGGTGGCTGGCCGGCCCGGCCGCCGCCGGGTCGACGTGGTTGCTCCAGTAAATGGTGTCCTGCCAGCCGTGATAGTGCCCCTCGAAGCGGATCACCAGGCGACGGCCGGTGTAGGCCCGCGCCAGCCGCAGCGCCGACCCCACCGCCTCGCTGCCCGAGTTGGTGAGGCGGACCATGTCCACCCCGGGGACCGCCTCGACCACCTTCCGCGCCGCCTCGATCTCCAGCTCGTACGGCAGCCCGAAGCAGGTGCCGAGGTCGGAGATGGCCGCGGCCACCGCGCCGGTGACGGCCGGGTGCCGGTGACCGAGGATCATCGGCCCCAGCCCGAGCAGGTAGTCGACGTAGGTCGTGCCCGTCGGCGTCGCGCAGCCGCGAGCCGCTGCCCTGGGCCATGAACGGGGGATACGGCTGCCACCCGAACTTGACGGTCCGGGCGCTGCTGCCGGCGCCGCCGGGGATGTACCGGCGGGCCTCGTCGAAGAGCGCGTGGGAGCGCCGTGACCATGCCTGGTACCGCTGCGTCGAACGTCACGATCCGGTTACCCCATGTCCTCCTGTACCGGCAGCTAGGACGCTACCTTGTATACTCTGCATGTTCAATATGTCAGAGGTGAACGCCGACCTGGGCGGGGTTCTGACGCCCAGATGGAGCCGTCATGGCAAGCGTGCGCAGGCTAACCGGAATCGTCGCGGCAGCAGTCGGATTCGCGCTGATCGCGTCGGCGTGCTCGGGCTCGGGCTCGGGCGCGGCCAGCTCGGGGAACGAGGTCCTCCGCATCGGGACCTCGTATCCGATCGACTCGCTCAACCCGTACGTAGGCCAGTCGGACTACACGTACATGACGTTCGAGTACATCTATCCGCAGCTCACCCAGTACAACGCGAGCCTGGGTATCGTGCCGGACTTCGCGACCAGCTGGACCGAGTCGCGCGACGGCCTGACCTGGACCTTCCATACCCGCCCGCACGCCAGGTGGTCCGACGGGAAGCCGCTGACGGCGACCGACGCCGCCTGGACCATCAACATGGAGAAGAAGTACGAGAACGGGCCCACCGCCACCGCGGCGGGCACGCTCGCGCACGTCACCGGGGCGCAGGCCACCAGCCCGACCACGCTGGTCGTCCACTACTCCCGCCCGGTGGCCAACGTGCTCGCCAAGTTCCAGGGCGAGTCCATCCTGCCCGAGCACGTCTGGAAGAAATACGCCACCGGCAACGGCGCGGCGCTGAAGACGTTCACCAACCCGGCGCCGATCGTGTCCGGCGGCCCGTTCGTGCTGACCAAATACGTGCCCAACCAGATCGCGCTGTTCTCCCGCAACCCCAACTGGTGGGGACCGAAGCCCCACATCGGCGGGTTCGGCCTGCAGTTCTTCACCAACGACGACGCGATGGTCTCCGCGCTGGAGCGGGGCCAGGTCGACTACATCGGCGAGTACACGCCGGCCACCGCGGTCGCCGCGCTCCGCCAGCGCGGCCTGGTGGTGGGCACCCGGCCGAGCCTGTCGATGAAGGACTTCATCATCAACACCAATCCCCACAAAACCGTGCACCGGGAGCTGCTGAACCCGCTGGTCCGCGAGGCGCTTGAGTACGCGACCGACCGTGCGGAGATCATCAAGATCGCCTGGCTCGGCCTCGCCCAGCCCGGGAGCACGATCGTGGCGCCCGCCGACGGCCAGTGGCACGACCCGCAGATCAAGCCGCTGCCCTTCGACCTGGCCAAGGCCAACCAGCTGCTGGACAAGGCCGGGCTACAAGATGGGCCCGAACGGGGTGCGGATCGCCAACGGCCACCCCATGTCCTACAAGGTGATCTTCCCGCCGGACGAACGCGGTTCCGGCGACCGGACGTTCGCGATCCTGCAGGGCGACTTCAAGAAGATCGGGATCGTCATCACCCAGCAGAACCTGGACGACGACGCCACCACCGCCGCGATCACCGCACCGAACAACAAGTACCTGACCTTCGACATGGCGATGTGGGACTGGGTCCCGCCGGTGGACCCGGACTTCATGCTGTCGGTGGTCACCTGCGCCCAGTACGGCGGCTGGAGCGACTCCGGGTTCTGCGACCCCGCCTACGACAAGATGTACGCCCAGCAGTCCACGCTCACGGCCGTCAGCCAGCGCCGGGCCCTGATCTGGCAGATGCAGCGGCTCATCTACAACGCCCGGCCCTACCTCATCCTGGACTACCCGGACATCATCGAGGCGCACACCAAGCAGTGGACGGGCTTCGTGCCCGCGCCGGTGATGGGCTCGGTCAACTCGCTGTCCATGCAGACCCTGCTGCAGGTGCACCAGACCGGCTGAGCGCCGCCCCGGGGCCGCGGCGGGACCTCACGATCCTGCCGCGCGGGCCTCCAGGAACCGCAGCAGCGCCCGGGCGGGCGATCCGGTCGCTCCCTCGGGCCAGAGCCCGGTGTCGTACTCGAGCCACGCCGTCGAGCCGTTGTCGATGTGCACCCACGGCAGGCCGGCCGCGAACTCGCGCAGGAACATCGCGGCCATCACCGTGGAGTCCGGGCCGTGGGCGGGGGTGTTGCGCACGTCGGCGGCGGCGGAGGAGAGAAGCTCGCGGTAGGCGTCGGGCAGCGGGAGCTGCCAGCCCGGCTCGCCGGCCGCCTCGCCCGCCCGCAGCAGCCCGGCCATCAGCTCCTGGTCGGTGCCGGTCGCCGCCCACAGCGCGGGGCCGAGCCCGGCCGCATCGGTCAGCGTGGCCACGTCGATCAGGGCCGCGGGGCTCCGCTCGGCCAGGTAGCCGAGCGCGTCCGCGACCACCAGCCGGCCCTCGCTGTCGGTATCCATCACCTGGCTGGTCCGGCCGCCCCGGTGGGTGAGCACATCACCCGGGCGCAGGGCGCCGCCCCCCGGCATGTTCTCCGCCAGCGGGACGACCGCCACCGCGGGCACCGGCAGCGCGAGCCGCGCCGCGGCGATCACCGCCGCCGCGACCGCCGCCCCGCCGGCCATGTCCGACCGCATCCAGGAGATCTCGCCCGGGTCGCGCTTCAGGTTCAGCCCGCCGGAATCGAACGTGATCCCCTTGCCCGCGAACGCCCATTGCCGTCCCCCGGGCCGACGTGGGTGACCTCGACCAGGCGCGGTGAGTTCCGGCTGCCCTGTCCGACCCCCACCACGCCGCCGAATCCCTCCCGGGCCAGCTCCCCCGCGGTCCAGATCCGGGCCGCCGCGCCATGCCCGGCGGCCCGGGCGGCGATCGTCTCGGCCAGCATCTCCGGCGTGGCCACCCCCGCCGGGGTGTGCACCAGGTCCCGCACCCAGCCGGCCATCTGCCCGGTTGCTATCCCCCGCGCCAGCGCGTCCCGCAGGTCACCCGGATCGCGGTCCCCTCCGGCGTCCCCGGTCAGCAGGGTCAGCGTCTCCGGCGGAGCCGGCTGCTGCCCAGCCACCGGCCGGCTGCCCGCCCGGGGCACCCGGTAGCTGCCGAGCAGGAAGCCCTCGGCCGCCGCCCGCACCGACGCGGCCCGGTCCGGGCCGAGGAGGCCAACAGTGGTGGCGACGCGCGCCGACCCGGCGGCGAGCGCGGCCACCCGCTGCGCCGCATCCCGGGCCACCGACGCCGAGGCCTGGCCGGCCTGCCCGGCCCCGACCGCCACGACCCGGCGCGGGCCGCCGCCGGGCACCAGGAACGTGGCGGCGTCGCCCGGCCGCCCCCCGAACCCCTGCCGGTCGAGCAGGCCGGCCAGGTCAGCGCCGGTGACCCGCGCCGCCTCCGCCGCACCCGGGCCCGGCTCGGCCCCCCTCGGCCCCTCGAAGAACGGCACGGCCAGCAGGTCGGCCTCGGTGCTCCCGGCCGTCGCGGACGAGACTTCGATGATCACCGTGTTCACACCCGTTCCTGTCGTCGCGCAGCTAGTTTCGGCAGCATCACGGGCCCGGATTCGGTCCTACTATGGTGGTATAGTTTAAGCATGCCGCGCGGAAATCCTTCACCGAAACTCGCTATCACCGTCGATCCTGAGGTCTACTCCCAGGTGATCGCCGCTGCTGAAGCTGACGGGATGAGTGTTTCAGCCTGGATGACCGCCGCCGCGCGGCGCGAACTCGGGCTGCGGGCCGGGCTGGCGGCCGTGGCCGAGTGGGAGGCCGAGCACGGCGCGCTGACAGAAGAAGAGTTGTCAGCGGCCAGGCGGCGGGTGGGCCTGAGCCGCGGTGAGCGTCAGTCCGCGTGAACCGGGTCGTATACGACGCCGGTGTGCTGGTTGCCGCGGACCGGAGCGTTCGCGCGGTCTGGGCTGAGCACCGGATCCGGCTCGAGGCGGGGATTGTCCCGGTAGTGCCCGCCCCAGTCGTAGCACAGGTCAGCCGGTCTCCGCGGCAGGTGCAGCTGCATCGGCTGCTGAGCGGCTGCCAGGTCACGGCTCTGACTGAGCAGGATGCCCACGCGGCCGGTCACCTACTGGGCCGCGCTGGCTCCAGTGACGTAGTGGATGCCGTGGTCGCATATTCTGCGGCGCAACTGGGCGCCGACGTGGTCACTGGTGATCCCGTCAACATCGGCCGCCTCCTGGACGCGACCGGGAGCTCAGCGCAGATCATCGGCCTCTGAAACTCAGGCCCCCTTATGGGGCACTGGCCTGGCGCCTCCTGCGGCCAGCGCCGTTCGCGATGCCACGATGATGACCATGGATGAATTGCAGTCCGGCGTGGACGTGCTGCTGGAGGTCCTGGCGACGGAGGGTGTCCGGCACATCTTCGGGAATCCGGGAACCACCGAACTCCCGCTCATCGGCGCCCTGGCCGGGGACGACAGGTTTCATTACGTGCTGGCCCTGCACGAATCGGTCGCGGCCGGCATGGCCGACGGTTACGCGCAGGCCACCGGGCGGCCGTCCTTCCTCAACGTCCATACGGCCACCGGCCTGGGCAACGCGATGGGGAACCTGTCCAACTCGCGCGCCACCGGCACCCCGATCGTGGTGACGGCCGGCCAGCAGGACCGGCGTCACCTGCTGGCGGAGCCGTTCCTGTCCGGCAACTTGACCGGCATGGCGGCCGGCCTGGTGAAATGGGCCCACGAGGTGCACCGGACCGCCGACCTCGGCCCGGTGCTCCGCCGGGCCTTCCACGACGCGGCATCGCCCCCCACCGGGCCGGTGTTCGTGTCGATACCCATGGATGTCCTGCAGGAGCAGGGCGAGTTCGCGGTGCCCGCTGCGTCGCGGATCGAGCGGCGGGCGGTTCCGGCTGCGCTGGCCGACCTGGCCTCGGCCATCCTGGCCGCCCCGCGTGCGCGCTTCGCGGTGGTCGCCGGCGACGAGGTGGCCCGCTCCGGGGCGACCGGCGCCCTGGCCGCGCTGGCCGAGCGGCTGGGCTGCCGGGTCTACGGCACCGCGATGCACTCCACGCTGGTGTTTCCCACGGATCACCCGCTGTGGGCCGGCGCGCTTCCCGCGGACGCCGAGCAGGTGCGCGCCCGCCTGGCTGGGCTCCATACGGTGCTGCTCATCGGCTCGCGCGGGTTCATGACCTTCGGGTACCGGGAGACCTGGCCGGTGCCGCCGGAACTCCGGCTGCTCCACCTCTCCCCCGCCGCGGAAGACATCGGGCGGACCTACCCGGTCCCGCTGGGACTGGTCGGCGACCCACGCGCCACCCTGGAGGCGCTCCTGCCGCTGCTGACCGGGGTGGACGAAACCGAGGCCGCAGAGCGGACGCGGGCGGCCGGAGCACAGGCCGGGGAACAACTGCGCCACCTGCGCGAGCGGGCCCGGGCGGCACGGCCCGGCGAGGACGGGCGCATGCACCCGCTGCCGGCGGTCGAGGCGCTGCTGGCGGCGCTCCCGCCGGAAACCATGATCGTCAACGAGGGCGTCACCAACGACCCGTATGTCCGGGCCTTCCACCGGGTGCGGAACCCGGGCCGGTTCCTCTACTCGCGCGGCGGCGGCCTCGGCTGGGGGCTCCCCGCCGCCCTGGGGGTCTCGCTGGGGCGGGACCGCGAACCGGTGGTGGCCGTGGTGGGGGACGGCTCCTTCCTTTACTCGCCGCAGGCGCTCTGGACGGCAGTCAGGGAAGATCTCCCGGTCGTGGCCGTCGTCATGAACAACCGTGGCTACCTGATCCTGCGGCGGTTCCTGGCCGAGATGCGCGGGCCGTCCCGGCCGGACGCGCCGGACGTCCCTGACGCGCCGGACGTGCCACGCGTCGGGCTCGACATCGCCGGTCCCGGCGTCGATCTGGTGTCGATCGCACGGGGGTTCGGCGCTGACGCCATCCGGGTGGACCGCACGCCCGAGATGGGGGGCGCCGTCCGTGCGGCGCTGGCCGCGGCCCGGCCCACCGTGATCGAAGCGCAGGTCACCACGCCCGCTGTGGGCTGAGCCTGATGCGGGCGATAATGGCACGCATGGATCCGCAGGAGCCGTTCATCCGCAGGCCGGAGGCCACCGCCCTGCTGGTGATAGACATGCAGAACGACTTCCTCGTGCCCGATGGGCCACTGCCGGCCGCGGGCGGAATGGCGCTGGTGCCGGTCATCGCCGGCCTGGCGCAGCGGGCCCGGCGGGCCGGCGCGCCCGTTATCTTCACCCAGGAAGCCCACCGGCCCGGGTACCAGGACTTCGGGATCGAGCGCTTCTTCGAGCCCATCCACTGTGTCGAGGGCGGCACCGGGATCGACATAGTGGACGGCCTCGCCCCGCAGCCGTCCGACCTGATCGTCGGGGCCAAGCGCCGGTATGACGCATTCCTCGGCACCGAGCTTGACCTGGTGCTGCGGCTGCACGAGATCGAGAACCTGGTCGTGGCAGGCGTCAACACCGATGTATGCGTCTCCGCCACCGTCCAGCACGCGCGGAACCTGGACTACCGGTGCCTGGTCCTGCGGGACGCGACGGCGGGGACGAGTGTGGAGCGGCACGAGGCGGCCTTGCTCTGCCTGGAGGTTGCGTTCGCGCGGATCGAGACCGTCGACAGCGCGTGCAAGCTCGTCGGCTGGGCCGCTGCAACCTGATCTAGCTCACAGCAGCGTCTGGAGCGTGTCGCCGGATATCTCGTACATGCGCAGGATCTGCAGGGCAACGCCGATCCGCAGCGCCGCCGCCGCGTCGTCCGCGAACGCGCCAAGCATCCGCTCCAGCTTCGTCACCCGGTAGCGCATCGTGTTGTAGTGATAGTGCAGGATGCGGGCCGATTCGGCCACGTTGAAGCGCGTGCTGGACAGCACCGCCAGCGACTTGAGCAGGTCCGAGCGGGCCGGCTCGGGCAGTTCGAGCACGGGCCCGAGCGTGTCCTGCACGAACGTCCGCAGCTCGGCCTGGCTCACGTTGCTGAGCAGCCGGTACAGGCCGAGCCCGGCGAAGTTGGTGACCGCGCTGCTGCCGCTGAGCCGCTGGCCCACCTGCAGCGCCACCCGCGCCTCCTCGTACAGGCGCGGGATGTCCAGCGGCCCGGCGGCGGCCTGGCTGACGCCGACCGAGTAGGGCCGCCCCGTCAACGCCGTCATGTCCGCGTGCACCTTGGCCGCGATCGCCTCCGCGTCGGCCGCCCCGACCACGGCGACGAGCTCGGTGGCGAACCCGGCCACCGCGGCGGTGCGGTCCTTGTCCCGGATCGCCAGGGTCCACAGCTCCACCGCCCGCAGCCCGGATGCCTCCTGCTGGCCGGCCGGCTCGTCGCTGCGCTCGGCGCCGGACTGCCGGGCCACCAGCACGGCCAGCGGCCGCTGCAGGTTCCAGCCGAACCTGACGGCCCGCGCCAGCGCGTGGTCCATGTCGGCCGCCGTGCCGGTGACCAGGTCGTGCAGCGCGTTCGACGCGAACTGCTGCTCGACCGCGAGCACGGCCAGGTCACGGGTGATCTCCAGCGCGGCCACGAGCGCCGCCTGCTCGACCGCCAGGCCGGCCACCCCGGGCAGGCCCTGCGCCCCGCCCACCGCGAGCACGAACCCGTACCGCATGTCACCGGCGCGGATGACCGCGGCCGCCCAGTGCGTCCCGGACTCGTCATCGGAGTGCACGCCCGCGGCCAGCCGGGTGGTGTCCACCAGGCCGCCGGCGTCGCGGAAGCCGCCGGCTGGGGAGCCGGGCCGGGTGGTGGCGGCCAGCGGGTAGCCGGTCGGGTCGCAGATGACCACGTCGGCACCGGGCAGGACCCCGGCCAGCTCGTCTGACAGCCGGGCCAGGCCGCCGCCGGTCAGCGCGATGCCGAGGAACGCGTCGTGGATCTGCTGCCTTCTGGCCAGCGCGGCCGCCTGCCGGTTGACGATCGTCTCGAACGTCTGGCTCAGCACGTCATCGAGCGGCGACGTGGGCGGGATCACCACGATCGGGAACGCGGCCCGGTCGGCCAGCTCCACCGCCGCCGGCGGCACCTCGGCGAGGTACTCGTCCAGCTTGACGCCCAGGCCCGCCAGGCCGTTGCCGGCCAGCTGCTCGATGAGCTGGCAGAACTCCTCGCTCCGGCGGGGCAGCGGGTACCCGGTGGTCAGCAGGAACTCGTCCTGCTTGGTCCACCGCACGATGTTCGGCACCGTCATCACGTT
The DNA here is from genome assembly GCA_963835425.1 of uncultured Actinomycetes bacterium. GTDB lineage: Bacteria > Actinomycetota > Actinomycetes > Streptosporangiales > Streptosporangiaceae > UBA9676. Next base: position 702,639 of record CAWIGE010000001.1, read on the forward strand.
GAGCCGCCGCACCGGGCGGTCGAGCCCGTCGGCCCCGGCGATGATCCGCGCCCCGCGCATGGCGTCCTCGGCCAGCATCTCGCGGACCGTCGGCGCGTCGGCCGTGACCTGGCTGCCCCGCCGCCGGCGGCCGGGCAGCGGGACGACGGTCCCGCGCCCGCCCGATTCCGCGTGCGGGGCTGACCGGCGTGTTACCGCCGGCCGGCCGGTGGCCGCGCCGCGGCCGCGCCGGATGGCCACCGGCTCAGCCCGGATCGCTGGCCGGCAGCGGCGCCGCGCACGGATCCTCGACCAGGCCGCGGGCCCAGGCCAGGTCCTCCGCGCTGGGCCCTGTGTCGGCGTCCACGTCGAGCAGCTGCATCGGGTTGTCGCTGATCATCTGGATCACCTGTTCCATCGGCACTCCCTTCTCGAAGATCGTCTGCGCGAAGATGCGCAGCGCCTCCGACGGCAGCGGGTTGTGCCGCTGCCCGGTGTCGGAGACGAGCAGGCAGCGGGATGCCCCGATCCGCTCCACGCTCGCGGCGATCTTCTCTGGGGCGGCATACTGCCACGCGGGTGACACCGTGCAGTAGCCGAATTCCGGCATGGCGCCCAGCCGGGCGATCTCCTCCAGGGTGTCCAGGTCAAGGTTCGGCACCCGGAAGTAGGGGTGCGTGACGACGATCTTCTCCACCCCGACCGAGCGGGCCTCGCGCACGAGCGCCACGATCTCCCTCGGGGCCAGGTGCGAGGTGCCCAGGATCGCGCCGTGCTCGGCGGCCAGCTCCAGCACCTCCTTGACCTCGGGCCGGAGCTTCCCGCCGGCGTCCTCCACCCAGATCCCCTCGGCCTGGCTCCGGCCGCCCTGCTGCGAGTCGTAGCCGCCGGTGCCGCCGTGCACCTCGGCGTGGTAGCCCGCGTCCACCGTGGGCATCCACACCTCCTTGCCGCCGAGCCGCAGCGACGCCTCAACGGCCGCGGGGTTGATGCCGCCCACGTAGTAGTTGAGGACGATCCCGCCGAACACGCGGATGCCGGGGATCACCCGCTGCACCAGGTAGGCGCGGGACACCGTGTTCTCGTGATGGCACTTGAGCATGATCGCCTTCATGCCCGCGTCGCGCGCCGCCCGCACGATGTCGAAGTCGTCGGCCAGCCGGGGGAACAGGTCGGGATAGGGGTGGCAGTGCAGGTCCACCGCACCAGCCACGTCAACAAGGGGCCCGTTGTACGTGCGCCTGGTCATGCTGTTCCCTCCCGCCGGCCGTGACCGGCCGGCCGCCGTGGTCAGAATCCGGTGATGACGGAGAATCCGAGCGTCTCGTAGGAGTCCATCGCGCCGAGTACCTCGCTGGCCCGCTCCAGCGGCAGCGTCTGGCCGACGATCCGGGCCGGCTGCAGCACCCCGGTCTCCACCAGCCCGAGCAGCCGTGGGTAGTCCACGTGCGGGTTCCCGACGCTCCCGGCGATCTCGATCTCGGCCTCGATGATGTGGTCGAGCGGGATGCCCACATAGCCCCGCTCGGCCTGGCTGGTCAGGCCGACCTGCACCAGCCTGCCGCCCTTGCGCAGCGACAGCACCGCCGACTCGACGAGCGTGGCCACGCCGATGCCGCCGACCGCCAGGTCGGCGCCGCCGCCGGTGAGCTCCCTGATGGCCGCGATTACATCGGCCGTCCTCGCGTTGACCACGTGCAGGGCGCCCTCGGCCTTGGCCTTCTCCAGCTTGGCCTCATCCAGGTCGACCGCGATGACCCGGCCGCCGAGCGCGGCGGCGATCTGCACCGCCGACAGGCCGATGCCGCCCGCGCCGTGCACCGCCACCCACTGGCCCGCGGCCAGCCTGCCCTGGCGGGTCACTGCGTGAAACGCAGTCATGTAGCGGCAGCCGATCGCCGCCGCGGACAGCGCATCGATGCTGTCCGGCAGCTTGATGCAGTTGAAGTCGGCGTTGCGGATGGCGGCGTACCTGGCGTAGCCGCCGTCGTGGGTGAGGCCGAGGAACTGCATGTCGTCGCAGAGGTTGGAACGGCCGATCATGCAGTAGCCGCACCGCCCGCAGGACTCGTGGAACGGCGTCGTCACCCGGTCCCCGGGCCGGATGCGGGACACTCCCGGGCCGACCGCCACCACCGTTCCGCCCAGCTCGTGCCCCATCACCAGCGGCAGCGCCGGGACCAGGCCCACCCACTCCCAGTCACCGTTCCACACGTGCCAGTCGGTCCGGCAGATGCCTTCGGCCTCGACCTCGACGACCGCCTCACCGGCTCCCGGCGCCGGATCGGGGAGGTCGGCGAGCTCCAGCGGCCGCCGCCGCTCGACCAGCCTGGCCGCCTTCATGCCCGGGCCTGCTCAGCTGCCATCGGTGACTCCTCACGGGCTTGTGGTGACCGTGCGCGATGCCGTGGGTGTGCCGGTTCGGGGGACAAAGCGCGTGGTCTCACACTAAATGTGGGCGTCCCGGGCGCGGTATGTCAAAGTTTGCCGTATGGCCGCCTGATCTCCTGGCAACCGCTGCCGACACCGGCGCTCACGTGGCGCGCAGGTCGATGAGCGCGAGCACCCGCTCGGGTGTCATCGGCAGCTGGGCCGGCCGGATGCCGATCGCGTCCTGGATGGCGCTGGCGATGGTGGCGGCCACGTTCCCGATCGGCGGCTCGCCGATCCCGCGCGCCCCGAGCGGCCCCTTGCCCTCGCCGCTCTCGATGATGCCGACGAGTACGTCGGGGAAGTCCTGCGCGTTCGGGATCAGGTAGTTGGCGAACAGGCCCGCCTGCACGTAGCCGTCCTGGATGTCCATGTCCTCGGTGAGCGCGTAACCGAGGCCCTGCATGGCGCCGCCCTGGATCTGCCCCTCCACCCGCATCGGGTTGATGGCCCGGCCGACGTCGTGGCATGCCGCGTACCGCAGCACCGTGACCTGCCCGGTCTCGGTGTCGACCTCCACATCGGCGGCGTGCGTGCCGTAGGTGTAGTCGGGGAACGTGTCGCCCTGCCCGGTCCGCGGGTCGAACGAGCCGGCCTCCCCCCGCCAGGTGGACAGGTGCGCCGTGCTGATGGCCCGCTGCTCGCAGGCGGCCGCCAGTTCCGCCAGCGTCACGCTCACGCCGCCGTCCCCGCTGCCGCCGTCCCCGCCGTCCGCCGCGCCGACGGCCCCGGCCGGCCAGACCCGGCCGGCGGCGAACTCGAGCTCGCCGGATGGCACGCCGAGCAGGTCGGCCGCCACCGGCGCCATCCGGTCGCGCAGCTCGCGGGCGGCCTGCAGCACCGCGTTCCCGGACATGTACAGCTGGCGGGTGGCGAACGTGCCGCCGGCCGGCGGGTTGAGCGCGCTGTCGCCGATGTAGATGCTGATGTCGTCCAGCGGCGCGCCGAGCACCTCGGCCGCGATCTGACACAGGCTGGCCGCCTGCCCGGCGCCGAGGTCGGTGACGCCGCAGCGGATCAGCAGCGTGCCGTCCGCCTGCAGGCTGAGCCAGGCCGCCGCCTTGTCGCGGAACCAGATGGCCCGGCCGTACGGGTGCCGGTTGCAGCCGATGCCGCGGCCGGTCACCTTGCCCGGCCCGGACGGCTGGGGCGGCTCGCCGAGCAGCGCGACCGCCCGGTGCATGGTCTGGGCCACCTCCACGCAGGTGCCGAGCGGCTCCCCGCTGGGCAGCAGGTCGCCCTTGGCCAGGAAGTTGCGCTCGCGCAGCTCGGTCCGGGACATGCCGAGGCGCGCCGCGAGCTCGTCCATCTGCGACTCGTAGCCGAGCACGATCTGCATGGCGCCGAATCCGCGGAACGCGCTGGACGGCACGTTGTTGGTGAACACCGCGCTGGAGGTGATGGTGGCGTTCGGCACCCGGTAGGGCCCGCTCGCGCAGGCGGCCGCGGCGAACAGCACCCGGGGCGACAGGTTCGGGTAGGCACCGGCGTCGCCGAGGATCTCGACCTGCTGCGCGGTGAGCGTGCCGTCGCTGGTCGCCCCGGTCCGGTAGCGCATGATGAACGGGTGCCGCTTGGTGCTGCCGACCAGCGACTCCTGCCGGTCCCAGATCATCCGCACCGGCCGCCGGGTGTGCCAGACCAGCAGCGCCAGGTACGGCTCGACCGTCATGTCCTCCTTGCCGCCGAAGCCGCCGCCCATGTACGCGGCGATCACCCTGACCTTGCTCTGCGGCACCTGCAGGATGCGCGCGATCGTGGTCGCGTGCTCGATGACCTGGGTGGACACGCGGAGCGTCAGCACGCCGTTCTCCACCCAGCCCACCCCGGCCTCGGGCTCGAGGTAGGCGTGCTCGACGTGCTGGCTCCGGTACTCGCCCTCCACCACCACGTCGGCGGCGGCCAGCGCCGCGCCGGCGTCCCCGCACCGGATCTGCCAGCTCACCAGCGTGTTCCCGACCTCGTGCACCCGCGGCGCCCCGTCGGCGCGGGCCGACTCGACGTCGAACACGCCGGGCAGCTCCTCGTAGTCGACCGAGACCAGCTCGGCCGCCTCGGCCGCGATCTGCTGGGTCGTGGCGGCGACGAGGGCCACCGGCTCGCCCAGGTACCGGACCCGGTCGGAGGCCAGCACCGGCATGCCCACCTCGAGCTCGGCCAGGCCACCGCTGGCCATCTCGACGATGCGGTTGCCCGGCACGTCGGCGGCGGTGAGCACGGCGACGACGCCGGGCAGCGCGCGGGCCGCGCTGACGTCGATGCCGGTGATGCGCGCGCTGGGCAGCTGGCTGCGGACGATCCGGCCGTGCAGCATGCCGGGCAGCCGCCAGTCCGCCGCGTAGTGCAGCGCGCCCTTGACCTTGTCGACGAAGTCGTGGTGCGCGGGTGACTGCCCGACCACCCGGTACGACTGCCCGGTCAGCTGCCGTTCGCCCGCGGGCGGCGGCGGGCCGACGGTGGTCATGACGGGACCTCGTCGTCCGCCCGGCCCGCGTACTCCTCGACCGCATCGAGGATCTTGGTGTAGCCGGTGCACCGGCACAGGTTGCCGACCAGCGCGTACCTGATCTCCTCCCGGCTCGGCTGGCCGCGGCGCCGCACCAGGTCCAGCGCGGTGAGCACCATGCCGGGGGTGCAGAACCCGCACTGCGAGGCGCCGCGGCGCAGGAAGCACTCCTGCAGCGGGTGCAGGGTCTCGCCGGGGCCCATCAGCCCGCGCAGCGTGGTGACCGGCCGGCCCGCCGCCTGCACCGCGAGGATCAGGCAGCCGTTCACCGGCTCGCCGTCGAGCAGCACCGTGCAGGTGCCGCAGACCCCCTCGCCGCAGCCGTAGCGGACGTCGGCCAGGCCGAGTTCGTCGTGCAGCACGTCAAGCAGCGTGTCCGACGGCAGCACCCAGACCTCGTGGTCGCCGCCGTTGACGTTCAGCACGAGGCGCCGCCGGTTCATGCCACCACCCCCGCCGCGCGGGCGTAGGCCTCGCGGAGCGCGCGGGCGGTGAGCACCCGCACCAGCCGCCGCCGGTACTCCCCCGACGCGTGCACGTCGTCCGACGGGTCCAGGCCGTCCGCGATGCGGGCGGCAACCGCGCCGGCCGCGTCATCCCCGCCGCCGGTCAGGGCGCTGCCGGTCAGCCCGGCGAGCAGCTCCGGGCGGCGGGCATGACCCGGTCGGCCACCCCGGCCAGCGCCACCCGGGCGGCGGCTATCGTGTCCGCCCGCTCGTCCAGCTCGACCAGGGCGGCCACGGCCACGATCGCGAAGTCGGAGGTGCGCCGCACCATCTCCTGGAAGGACCAGCCCTGCCGCGGCCGGGCCGGGATCAGCACGTCGGTGATGATCTCGGACTCCTCCAGCGCGGTGGTCCAGTAGCTGACGAACAGCTCGCTCGCGGGCACCGTCCGCTCGCCGCCGGGGCCGCGCGCGATGACCTGCGCGCCGGTGGCCAGCGCGCAGCTGCCGATCTCCGACGTCGGGTCCGCGTGGGCCAGGCTGCCGCCGACCGTGCCGCGGTTGCGTACGCGCACGTTGCCGACGTGCCGGGCCGCCGCCGCGAGCAGCGGGCAGTGCCAGGCGCACCAGGTCATGCTCGAGCAGCACGCGGTGCCGGGTGAGGGCGGGCAGCCGGAGCATGCCCCCGGCCACGGACGGCTGCCGGTCGTCGGCGGAGTTGATGTCGATGAGCAGCTCGGGCTGGGCGAGCCGGAGGTTGAGCATCGGCATCAGGCTCTGGCCGCCGGCCAGGATCTTCGCCTCGTCGCCGCCGTCGGCCAGCAGGCGCACCGCCTCGTCGTAGCTGCCGGCGGCCACGTACTCGAAGGCCGGTGCGACCATCAGACGGCCAGCGTCCGCAGCCGGGCGACGGCCGCCGCCAGCACCGCCTGGTTGCTGGTCACCACCGGCAGGCCGAGCCGCTCGGCGATGGCGGACCGGGCGGCCATCGCGCCGAAGTTCGTGCACGAGGCGAAGGCCAGGCCGATACCGCCCCCGGCGGCCAGCGGCCCGAGCGCGCGCTCGGCGAACGCCACGATCTCGTCGTGCCCGACCTCCGCGATCGCGAAGTTGTCGGTGATGCCGAGCCCGGTGATGCCGGCCACCTGTATCCCGTCCGCCTCGATGCTGGCCCGGATCCTCTCGTTCAGCTCATCGACGTACGGCGTGATCACGCCGATGCTGGCGGCGTCCGACTCCTCGATGGCCTCGCGCACCGAGCGGATGGTGGACACGACCGGCGCGCCGGTCAGCTCGCTGATCCGCTCGCACAGCTGCGCGTCGTAGTCGTTGCCGCGCAGCGCCCCGGCGCTGGTGCAGCCGAACACCACCACGTCGGGCCGCGCCGTGCCCAGGTCGCGGGCGGCCGGCAGCGCGAACTCGTCCAGCATCCTGTTCTCGCCCGCCGCGGTGGTGTCCTCCATGAACATCCGCGCCGTGTGCAGGGCGGTCCCCGGCGGCAGGTCACGGGCGAAGTCAACCTCCATCATCGTGTTGGAGGACGGGATCATCAGCCCGACCCGGGCGGGCCGGGCGCTCACGCCGGCCCCGCCGGGACCGGGTCGCCGGCGCCAGCCCGTTTGGTATCCGCCGTGCCGTCGCTGCCGGCCAGCGGCGGGCCGTCGCGCAGCTCCCGGTAGATCGCAAGCTCCTCCGCCGACGGCGGCACGAGTTCCTCGATGTCGTCGCCCACCAGCAGGTCGAAGCCGGTCTGCTCGCGGACCTGGGCGACGGTCACGCCCGCCTGCAGCCCGCGCAGACGCATCCGGCGGCTGCCCGGCTCGAAGTCGAGCAGCGCCAGGTCGGTGACCACCGCGCCGAGCCGGCCGCAGGCGAGCCCGGCGCGGGCCCGGCTGTCGCCGCCGGACAGATAGCCGGGGCTGGTGATGAAGTCGACCCGCTCCACGAACCGCCGCGGCTCGTGCTGGGTGACGATCAGCACCTCGTTGCAGAGCGAGATGATGTCGTTCGCGCCGCCGCTGCCCGGCAGCCGGACCCGCGGCCGCTCGATGCTGCCGATCACGCTGGTGTTGATGTTCCCGTACATGTCGACCTGGGCGGCGCCGAGGAAGCCGTAGTCGAAGTAGCCACGCTGCGCGTACAGGAAGATGTCGGTGATGTCGGTCAGCATCTGCGCCCCGTAGGCCGCCCGCATCTCGTTGGTGGAGATCGGCAGCTTGCCCGGCAGCAGCGTCGTCCCGATGATGCCGCCCTCCAGGACGATCGTCAGGTGCGGCGCCTGCCTGTGCCGGGCGACGGCGGACGCCAGCAGCGGCATGCCGACCCCGGCGAAGACCACCTTGTGGTCGGCCAGCAGCCGGCTGGCGGTGACCGCCATCAGCTCCTCGGCCGTCACATCGCTCATCGGGCCACCCCCGCGGTGGTCATCGCCCCATCAGCTCCCCCGCGTCCGCCGCCAGCGCGGCCAGCCGCTCTTGCCCGGCCGCCGCGATGAACCCGGCGAAGCCCGCATGGCCGTCGACGTTCCTTTCGACATAACGCAAGGCCCCGGCCGGCCCTTGTTCCTTGGCGGCGGCCGCGTAGGCGGTGAAATGCTCAAAGTCCGGGCCGTAACGGCCGTAACACTCGTGCGGGTATGACCCGTACGGCGCCGCCACGACTGCGTCAACGGCGAAATGCGGCAGCATCGTCTGGTCCGGGCTGGCCGCGATCTCCTCCGGGCTGACGATCCGCTCCGCGCTGACGATCACCGTGCGGGCGGCCTTGGCCATGTCGGCGTCCATGTGCCGGTACCCGTCCACCTGCACGTTGCCGAACATGTCGGCCCGGTGGGCATGAATGAGCGCCACGTCAGGGTTGAGCGCCGGCAGCGCGGCCAGTTGTTCCCCGGTGTACGGGCAGTCGACGGTCTGCAGGCCGAGCGTGCCGGCCAGGTCGGAGCCGAGCATGGTCAGGCTGGGCAGGAACGGCACGCCCATCGCCCCGGCCTTGTAGCGCAGCCCCATGGCCAGGTGGCTCCACTCGTCGTAGCGGGCCTCGCCGCGCTCGACGTAATGGCGGAAGACCGGGGCCAGCCCCCACGGCAGGCCGATGCCGACCCAGCTGGTGACGATCCGGTCGAGCGCGCCGGTCGCCAGGAACAGCTCGATCTCGTAGCAGGCCAGCGGCCGGGACACCGTCAGGTGCCGGCGCCGCTGCCGCAGCAGCGCGAACACCAGCGCCATCGGCGTCCGCGAGTACAGCGTCCCGCCGATCGCCACGTGGTCGCCGTCGCGGATCAGCGCCGCGGCGTCCTCGGCCGTCATCCGCTTGTCCACCACCGGCCGCCCGGCCGCCTCCCGCTCGGCCCGGGCCGCCAGGACCGTTACCTGCTCCATCAGCCAACTCCCGCGCGGATCCCGCTGAGCAGCGGCAGCACCTCGGTGGCCAGCCGGTGCACCTGTTCGGTCTCGTAGTTGTATGGGCAGAACACCACGTGCCGGACGCCGGCGTCGATCAGGGCGGCGATCTGCTCGGCGCACTGCTCCGGGGTGCCGCGGACCGCGGACTCCGGCGTCGCCTCGCTCCAGGCCGGCACGTCGAAGTACTCGCCTACATAGTCGTTCGCCCGGCGGCTGGCCTCCTCATAGGAGGAGCCGATGCACAGCGGCACCTGGGCCACCACGTTGAGCCGGGCCGGGTCGCGCCCGGCCTCCTCCGCGTAGCCGCGGATCGCCGACCAGGCGCGGGCGATGGACTCGGCGGTGTAGAAGTACGTCACCCAGCCGTCGGAGCGGGTGGCCACGCGGCGCAGCACCCGGTCCACGTACCCGCCGATGAGAAGCTGCGGCCGGGGCCGCGGCAGCGGCAGCATCCGCACGTGCGTGAGCACCCGGCCATCCCATTCGCCGGTCACGTCGTCGTCGGCCCACAGCCGGAGCATCAGGTCCAGGTTGCGCTCGAAGATCTGGCCCCGCTGGCGGAACGGCACCGCGGTGGCGTCGAACTCCCGCTCATACCAGCCCGAGGCGACGCCGAGCATGAGCCGGCCGCCGCTGGCGAGCTGGAGCGTCGCCGCCGCCTTGGCCACGATGGCCGGCTCCCGGATCGGCAGCACGAGAACTCCCGTGCCCAGCAGGATCCGGCTGGTCCGCGCGGCCACCCAGCTCAGCGTGGTCAGCGCCTCCAGGAACGGGAACGGGCGCCTGGCCCCGAGGAACAGGTGGTCCCACGCCCAGACCGACGCGAAGCCGAGTTCCTCGGCGGTCGCCGAGTACGCCGTGATGGCGTCCATGTCCGGAACCTTCCGTTCCGGCGTGAAGTTCTCAAGGGCCAGGCCGAACTCGACGGTCATGGCAGTCCTCCAGCGGAGGTGGGCGGGCACGCGGTCGTCCGGGTACGGCGGGCGGCGCCCGCTCCCGGTTCTTCAGGATGGTATGCATGCGCCGGCGGCCACTTCATTGGCGAACGCTGACAGCAACAGACGGCGATCTTCGGCATTAGGTGCCATATCTCTCACCGGCGACAACCCGGATAGTGAGAATGCCGGATTTATATCCTCCGTGATTGCCGGATCGGGAGGGTGTCATGAGTTCAGTTTCTGCTGCTGACGTGGCTGCTACGCACGAAGCGCCGCTGACCCTCGAACGCCACGGGATCGACTACATCCCGCCGGGCGAGCGCCACGGCAAGCCCTACACGCTGTTCACCTTCTGGGCGGCGAGCAACGTGCAGATCCTCGCGATCTCCGTGGGCGCGCTCGCCATCGTGTTCGGCCTCAGCCTGCCGTGGGCGATTTTCTCGATCATCGTCGGGAATGCCTTCGGCGGCCTGTACATGGCGCTGCACTCGGTACAGGGTCCCCGCCTCGGCCTGCCGCAGATGATGCAGTCGCGGGCCCAGTTCGGGATGTACGGGACCGCGCTGCCGAACATCATCGTGGTCCTGATGTACCTGGGTTACTTCGTCTCCAGCGCGGTGCTCGGGGGCCTGGCCGTCGCCAGCCTGTTCCACGTGACCACCACCGAGGGCATCGTGATCATCAATGCCTTCGTCCTCCTCGTCGTGTGGTTCGGCTACGACATGTTCCACTCCTACAACAAGATCGTCACGTGGCTCTCGGCCGCGGTCTTCATCGCCATCCTGGTGAAGCTGCTGACCGTCCTGCCGAGCCACCTGCCCGCCGGGCACAACACCTTCGGCGCCATCCTGCTCGCCATCTCGGTGTTCGTCGCCTGGCAGGTCACCTGGGCGCCCTACGTGTCCGACTACTCGCGCTACATGCCGGAGGACACCTCCAGCTGGAGGGTCTTCAACTACACCTACATCGGGTCGGTGGTCGGCGCGTCCCTCGTCATGATCATCGGTGCCATCGCGGCCGTCGTCGCCAGCGCGGCCGTGGACGCGAACGCCCCCGACTACCTCGGCGGCCTGTTCAGCGTGAAGTGGCTCTTCCTGATCGTCTTCATCCTCGGGGTCGGCTCCGGGAACTTCGGCAACCTCTACGGGCCCTTCCTCACGATCTTCGCGATCATCTCGCCGTCGGGCTCGCTCGCGTCGAGCAAGACCGGCCGGATCGCCCGGATCGTGACCACCAGCGTGCTCGCGATCATCGGCACGCTCATCGCCATCCAGGCGAGCAAGAACTTCATGGACGACCTGACCAACTTCCTCGTCTTCACGCTGTACCTGCTCGTCCCCTGGACGGCCATCAACCTCACCGACTACTACATCGTGCGCCGGGGCCACTACGACATACCCCAGCTGTTCAAGACCGACGGCATCTACGGGAAGGTCAACTGGTACGCGATCATCGTGTACGCCCTGGCCGTCGGGATCCAGTTCCCGTTCATGAACGACCCGGCGGTCTACGTCGGGCCGATCGCGAACTCGCTCGGGGGCGCGGACCTTGCGTGGCTGGTCGGCTTCATCTTCGCCGCCGTCGTTTACTACCTGGGCGCCCGGTACAAGTGGTTCCCCTCGGCCCGGTCTGGCGCGGACGCCATCTACACCCCCGGCGCGGCGGAAGACACGCCGACCGCGTAGCACGTGTCAACCAGGAAGAACAAGGCGGGAAGGAATTGGCTGGGCCTCGGCAGTGGTCCGGCCTAGGCGGTGAGGGCCATTGCTTGACCGGGCGGTCGTCGGCATCGCGCAGTGGCTGCCGCGTCCCGGTGACGCGGCGGGGAACCTGGCCACCGCGCTCGAGCTGGTGGCGGAGCTCGGCCGGCGCCGCTGCGACCTGATCCTGCTGCCCGAGCTGTGGCCGTCCGGCTACAGCCCGAAGACCCTGGCCGAGGACGTGGCCATCAGCGCGGAACCGGTGGACGGGGCGCGGACGGCGGCGCTGGCCGCCGCGGCAACGGCCGCCGGCGCGTGGCTGGCGGCCGGCAGCGTGCCCGAGCGCGACGGCGCCGACGTCTACAACACCGCCCTGCTGTTCGGCCGGGGCGGGGAACTGCGGGCGGTGCACCGCAAGGCCCACCTGTACGCCCCGCTGGGCGAGGATGAGATCTTCTCCGCCGGGCAGCACCTGACGGTCTGCCCGACCGGGGACTTCGGCGTGGTCGGCCTGCCGGTCTGCTTCGACGGCGACTTCCCGGAGACAGCCAGGGCGCTGCGCCTGGCCGGGGCCAGGGTCGTGGTGCAGGCCAGCGCGTACGAGCTGGAGGCCGAGAGCTGGTGGGACGGGTTGTACCCGGCCCGGGCGCTGGAGAACGGCCAGTGGTGGGTGATGTCGAACCAGTGCGGCCAGACGCCGTCCGGAACGCTGCTCGGCGGCAGCCAGATCATCTCGCCGCTCGGTTGCGTCGTCAGCCGGGCCGCGAAGGCCCACAAGGCCACCGGCCGGGCCGGGCGGGAGCTGCTCGTGACCGAGATCGCGCTGCGCGAGGAGCTGGCCGAAGCAGACCGGCTGAACTCCGCGCTGTGGGAGAACCGCCGGGAGGAGCTGTACAACCACGCCGTTGCCGGTGCCCCGGCGCCTGGCCCGCCCCGGGCGCGACCGGGCTGACCGGCAGCCATCCCTTCGCCGCAGTGCGCTAGGCCGTCGGCTGCCCGGCCGCTCCGGTCAGCTCCCGCGCGGGCGCGGCGGCGACCTTGCCGCGCATGCCGATGAGGTAGACACCGCCCGCCACCACGATGCTCACCAGCCAGGACAGGTCGCCACCCTGCAGGAGGTGCCGGGAGACGTAGCCCTGCAGCGGTCCCACCAGGCCGAACTCGAACAGCCAGCCGCACACCAGGCCCAGCAGGAACGCCCCGATCCCGACCCAGTTGACGTCTCCGTAGATGCTGGCCTTCGGGTCGGCGTACAGCTGGGCCACGTCGATCTTCTTGCGGCGGAGCAGGTAGAAGTCGGCCAGGACCACCCCGGCCCACGGCGACATCCAGAGGACCAGGCTGGACATCCAGTTGTCGAAGTTCGCCGCAAAGTCCGGGGCGTGCACGAAGTACAGCGTGACCACGTACCCGACAACCCCGGCGATCAGCCCGAGCACCCTGCGCGGGAGTTTGATGCCGCCCGACCGGCCGGCCAGCGCGGAGGAGTAGACGTTGAGGATGTTGGTGGCGATCGGCCCGTGCAGGACCAGCAGCATGACCAGGACGGCGACCACCCCGCCGAACACCGAGGACACCAGCTTGGCCGGGTCGGCGGACTGGGCCACGCTGGCGATGCTGGCCCCGAGGATGGCCAGCCACACGGTCGGCACGAACAGGCCGGCGTAGCTGTACCAGAACACGGCCTTGGACGACACGGTGGGCTTCACGAACCGGGAGTAGTCCGAGGCCCAGGTGACCCACGAGATCGCCCAGCCGACGCCGATCGCGGTCACCAGCCCCGAGATGGCGGAGAAGTGGGCCGCGCCGTGCAGGTGCGAGGTCAGGCCCCAGTTGACGATCCCGGGCCTGGTCCAGGCCAGGATGCTCATCAGCGCCATGATCCCGAAGACGACCGGGACCGTGTACTTCTCGAACGACCGGATCAGGTAGAAGCCGTACACGCCGATCCCGACCTGAATGATCATGATGACGGTGACCACGATGAACTTGACGCCGAACGTGCCGCTCACCCCGAAGTGCCCCAGGATGGCGACGGCGAGGACCACCGGGAAGTAGGTGTTGACCCCGATCCAGCCCATCGTCATCAGGAACTGCATCCAGGACGACAGGTAGCCGCCGCGGCGGCCGAACGGCGAACGCGAGAGCACCATCTGGTTGACGCCGGTCTTGTGGCCCATCACGGTGAGCGAGGCGAAGATCGCGCAGCCGACGATGTTGCCGATGACGATGACCAGGATCGTCTCCATGAGCCCGAGGCCGAGCACGATGCCGAGCGCACCCAGGATCCAGTTGATCGGCGCGATGTTCGCGCCCGCCCAGATCCAGAACTGCTGCCAGCCCGTGGAGTCCCGGTCGGCTTCGGGAATCTGTTCAATCGAGTGAGCGTCGAGCCTGGCTTCGCCCCTCGCGACGTCTTGTGCCATCTTCCCTCTCCTGTCGCTTACGGTCCCGGGAACCTGGCGCGGACACGCAGCACGGATCAGCGCCTCCGGCCGGGCCGCGGGGCAACGAGCCGGATCCGCTGGTCGCGCCCGCCGGGCTCGGCCGCCCGGGCGAAGCCATGCGGAGCGGCCGTCCCCCTGTTCCGGTCAGCTTGGCCGTGCCATGCCGTCAAGATGACTGTCAAGGTAAAGTCGGGGGTTTTATTGCACAAGTGGCCACAAGTGACAAGCCGGTCAGCAGGGCTTTGGCACAATGTGACAGGCGGCCGCCCGGACGGCCCGCCACGCGTCCCGATGGGGTGGGTTGGCGCCGGGACGGGTCGCGGTGACGCCTACCGCTGGATCCCGGTCAGCAGGACGGCGGCCCGGTCCCGGTCGCCGATGGCACCGGAGCGCCGCAGCTCGAGCAGCCCGGCCAGGCCGGACGAGCCGGTGGGATCGGCCCGGATCCCGGTGGCGGACACGGCCAGCCGGTTGGCCTCGAGCAGCAGTTCCTCGCTCACGACCAGCGGTCGCCCGCCGGTCAGCAGCATCCCTTCCACCACGGCCCGCCAGTCGTAGGTCTCGTCGTCGAGGATGCCCGTCGCCACGCTGTGCGGCGTCTCCTGCCACGGCTGCATGAACGCCGACCGGTGGGCGGCGGCCTCGGCCATGGCCCGGCGCACCGCCTCCGGGCCCGGCTCCGGCGGCAGCAGCGCCCGGACCCGCCGGTACGCGCGTTCCAGCGGGTGGGCGCCCGATGTCTGCACCGTGTGCAGGCTGGGCAGGCGGTCCAGGGCGCCCAGCCCCACCGCCTCGCGCAGCGCCTGAATGCACGAGGAGGCCAGGGCTCCCCCGCCGACCTGGACGACCAGGTGATCCAGGCCACCGGGCAGGCCCGCGAGCGCCGTCACCAGCTCGTAGCCCAGCGTCTCGCCGCCCTCGATGGTCAGGCCGTTCTCGTTCCCCTGGGTGGTGAACGGCAGCGCCCCGCCGGCCAGCTTGTCCCGCAGCCGCCGGTACGCCGGGTCCCCCCGTTCACCGGGCTCGCGGGGGCAGGTCACCACCTCGGCCCGCAGGCCGTCCAGCCGGCGGACGATGGCCGGGTCGGCGTCGGCCGGTACGAACACCGTCAGCCGCCATCCGCCCGCCCTGGCCACCACGGCCGCGGCGAGCGCCGCGTTCCCGCAGCTGGCGATGGCCAGGTCCCGGCGGCTCGCCGGGTCGAGGAGGCCGACCTCCTCCATCACCGCCAGGTGGATCAGCACGCCTATGAGGTGCCGGCCCTTGTGTGAGCCCGACACGTTGCGGGTCTCGTCCTTGACCCACACCCCGCCGCCGGGTGAGAAGCCCAGCGACTCGCTCAGCTCCCGGCTGCGGCAGAACGGCGTGACGGCGAACCCGTGGCCGTCCACGGCGGCGACCGAGGCGTCGAGCGATGCCACCAGGCCGCGGTAGCGCTCATCGGAGATCCCGTGGGCCGTTGCCACGTGGTGGGAGTGCATGAGGGAGCGGTAGCGCAGGAACGGGTTCTCCTCGCCGCCGCCGGGGAAGCGGGTGCCGGGCAGGCGGAGCACCCGGGTCATCACATGGTCGGTGTCGTCGGTCCCGTCCCGTGGGCACCGGAACGGGTAAGGGTCGTCTGGGTCGGCGGTGTAGCCGCACCCGGCGCAGCGGATCGCGCTCGGGGGCGGGCTCATCGCACTGCAACGAGGCCGGTCCGCCCGTTGAACTCCTCGATCATGGCGTCCCAGGCGGGCAGCAGGTCGCGCAGGCCGGCCCAGAACCGCTGATCCCGCCGCCGCTCGAAGTCGGCCAGCGACACCCCCTGCTGCTCGACCCAGGTGTAGTAGCCGAGGTTGAAGATGCGGTCCCGGTCGGCCAGCGTCGTCTCCAGCAGGTCATCGGTGCCGGTCCCCAGCATCCACCGGCCGAAGGCCTCGGCCGCGTCGGTCATCCCGAACCCGCCCGGGAAGTCGCGGGCGGCGATCCGCTCCCGCTCACTCCCGTACATGCGGGCGCCGTCCGTCGCCACCGTGATGACCACGTCGTCCGGCCCGAGACCCAGGTACTTCGCCGTCTTCACGGCGGCCAGGATGTTGCAGATGCTGGACAGCCCGAACGCGGGCAGCGCCGCCAGCACGGACTCAGGGACCTGCCGCCGCCGGCGGAGATAGTCCACGCCCTCGCCGGCGGCGAAGAGCACCGAGAGCTGGTCGGTGGCGCGGTCGGTGATCCCGGCTACCAGGTCGGTGTTCATCACGTTGTGGATGAGCGGGATGTGCTTGTCGCCGATTCCCTGGATGTTGTGCTCGCCGAACCCGTTCGCCAGCATCGTGGGGCACTCCAGCGCCTCCACCGCGACGATCTTGGCGCCGTAGCGCTCCTTGAGGTAGTCACCGGCGCCGAGGGTGCCGGCCGAGCCCGAGGCGGAGGCGAAGGCCCGCAGCCGCAGGCCCGGCTCGGCCGCCGCCATCGACTCGAACACGCCGGCCAGCGCCCGGCCCGTGCACAGGTAGTGGACCAGGTGGTTACCGAACTCGGAGAACTGGTTGAAGATGACGTTGGCGGGGTCGGCCGACAGCTCCGCGCACTTGTCGTAGATCTCTTTGACGTTGCTCTCGGTTCCCGGCGTGCGGATGATGTCCCCGGCGTCGCTGACCCAGTCGTCGAGCCACGCGAACCGCTCCCGGCTCATCCCCGCAGGCAGCACGGCCACCCCCCGGCAGCCCATCAGGCGGGAGATCGCGACCCCGCCCCGGCAGTAGTTCCCCGTGGAGGGCCAGATGGCCCGGTCCCTGGTCGGATCGAACTGGCCGGTGACGACGCGGGGGGCGAGGCAGCCGTAGGCGGCGAGCACCTTGTGCGCCCGGATCATCGGGAACAGGTCACCGATGGCCACCACGATGCATGCCTTCACGCCGGTGAGCTGGCCGGGCAGGACCACGTGACCCGGCACGGCCGCCTGGCCGGCGCGCCCGCCGTCGTTGTACCAGTGCACCCGGAAGAGGTTCCGCGGGTCCGCATCGTCCGCCTTTACCCCGGCCAGCGAGTCCCGGATCTCCGCCGGGATGCCCTCCGGCGCCGCCAGCTGGCCGAAGGTGGGCAGCACAATGCCTGCCTCGCGGAACCGGCCGACGGCGCGGCCGTAGACCTCGCCGTCGACGACATGCAACTCGAGCCCCAGAGATGTCACGTCAGACCGCCCTTCCTGCATGCGTGGCCACCCGGGCGCCCGCGGCGCGGGTCAGCCGGGACTCCGGCCGGTGAGCAGGTCGTGCGCCCTGAGTGCGAACCACCACTCGGCCAGATGCTCGGTGCTGGTCAGACCGCGGGCGGTGAGCTGCTCGATCTTCCGTATCCGGTAGCCCAGCGTCTGCTTGTGGATGTGCAGTTCCGCGGCGGCCAGCTGCCATGAGCGATTGTGGCGCAGCACGGCCCGGAGCGTGTCAACGTAGGCGGTGCCGTGCTCGGTGTCGTGGGCGATCAGGGGGCCGAGGATCCGTGATACCAGGGCCTGGGCCTCGGTCACGCTCTGCGGCAGCAGCAGCGCCGTGTGCTCGCCGTACCGGACCAGCATCCGGTTCTCCGCCTCGGCGACGCCCAGCGCCCACCGGGCCTCCTGCGCCGCGTCGGGCAGGCGGCCCGCCGTGCCGATGCGGCCGCTGCTGCCGGTGGGGCGCGCCGGCCCAGCCAGCTCGGAGACGAGATGGACGTCGATGGCCGCCTCCGGCAGCACGACGTGAAGGACCCGGTCGAGGTTCAGCAGCAGATGCGGCAGATGCGAGCGGGCCAGCTTGCGGTGGAGGTCAGCGCCGGCCCGGTCGTGGGCCGCCCGGGTCACCGCCAGCACGCTGACCGCCAGGTCCAGCCCGGCGTCCGCGATCAGGGGCCCGGCCACCCGTGGATCGATCCGGCGGTCGAGGAGCTGGCCGAGCAGGTCGTCGTCCAGCCGCCACTGCCGCTGCTGCACCGCGGCGAGCTGGGCAAGCTCGAGGGCGCCGCCGGTGGCTATGTGATGGAGCAGGACCAGGCTGGGCAGCTGGCTGCCGAGCGGCTCGGCGACCAGTGCGGTGGGCTGATCGCCGGGCACCTCGACGGCCAGCGCGGCGGGCTCGCCCGGCGCGGCCTGCGGCCGGCTCAGCCGCAGCACCCCCGGGATCGCGTTCCCGTGCGCGGCGTAGCTGGCCATCAGCGCCGGCGCGAACAGGGTGCACGCCCCGTCGCCGAACAGCGACGTCCCCGTCTCGGGATCGACCAGGTAGAGCCGCACGCCCAGTTCCTCGCCCAGCTTGCGGAACATCTCCGGCCCGGTGCACCCCGCGATGACCGACGTCCGCAGCAGCTCGTACAGCCGGGCCACCCGCCCGAGCAGGAGGGCCTCCTCCCGGTCGTTGGCGTCGGCGACGGCCCGGACCACGGCGGTGAACGGCACGCTGTACGGGACAGCTAGCAGCGGCAGCGCAAGCTCATCGGCGCGCCGGGAGGCCCCGGCGGACAGCGGCGGGCCGGGCATCCCGAGCCCGATGCCGAGGCCGCTGGCGCCCGGTCTCCGCCAGCCGTTCGATGAATCGGACCTGGGCTTCCTCCTCGGCGCTGAGGCTGGTCCCGTTGGTCAGCAGCAGCTCGTCCGGCCCAAGCCATTCCCACGGATCGGGCAGGTCCGAGCTGTGCACCCAGCTGACCTGATGGTCGAGGCCGCCCTCGCCGGCCGTCAGCGTCAGCCGCAGGTGCGGGAGCTGCAGCAGCTCACGAACCGTGATCGACATCCCGGCTCCTCGCACGTGATGGCCTTTCAGCGCGCGCGCTGTGGGCTATTACCGTGGGTCGGCTGCTTCATACCGCAGTATGAGTCACCGGCGGAAGGTTTGCGCCCGGGTCGGATGGCTCCTACCTGCGGCGATCCGTATTCTCACGGCATCGACCAGCACTGGAGCCGCCGATGACGCACGTCGAACCGCCCCAGCCCGCCGCCGGGCTCGCCAGCAGCGCCGTCCCGCCTGCGCCCATCGCCTGGCCCCCCGGGAGTGACCGCCGCGGCCTGCCTCACCTTCGACATGGACGCCGAGGCGCCCAGTGCTGACCGCGGACATCTCCGCCGATCAGCCGGATGACCCCGATGAGCCACCAGTCCTACGGCCCGCTGGTGGGAGTGCCCCGGATCCTGGCCCTGCTCAAGAGGCACGACATCACGGCCACGTTCTTCATCCCGGGCTATTCGGCGCACCGTTACCCGGACGTGGTGCGGGCCGTCGCCGAGGCGGGCCACGAGATCGCGCACCACAGCTACTTCCACGAGAACACCATCGGCATGGACGAGAAGACCGAGGCCGCGATGCTCGACCTGGGGCTGCGGGCGCTCCGGGACGTCGCAGGGGTGCGGCCCGGACGGCTACCGCGCGCCGATGTGGGAGATGAACTACCACACGCCCAGGCTGCTGGCGGAGCGCGGATTCCGCTACGACTCCAGCCTGATGGACTCCGATCATCCCTATGTTCTCGCCGTGGACGGGGCGCGCCGGGCGCCGGGAGCGGCCACGCACGCTGGTCGAGGTGCCGGTGTCGTGGGGGCTCGACGACTGGGAGCAGTACGCGTTCCTGCCCGGGCCTGACCGGCTCGGAGTCATCGAGAGCCCGGCGAAGGCGCTGGAGATGTGGACGCTCGAGCTCGAGGCCATGTACCGGCTCGGCGCCGCGTTCGTTCTGTGCTGTCACCCGTTCCTGTCCGGGCGGCCGTCCCGGGCCGAGGCGCTGGAGCGGCTCATCGAGCGGATGAAGTCACTCGACGGGCTGTGGATCACCACGGTCGGCGAGGTGGCCAGGCATACGGCGTCGCTGAACCTGGCCCCGCGTACCTGCCCGCAGCCGGTCCTTCCCGAGGACGCCTACTGGGTAGCCCGGCCCGCCTACTGACGTCACCGCCATGGCAGGAGGGGATCCCCATGACTGAGACCTCGACCACTGAGGATGCGCTGGAGAGGCGGCCGGTCAGAGACTTCAAGTTCCGCTCGGCGTTCGCGCTCTCCTTCGCCGACCTGTCGCCCATCGTCGGCATCTACACGGTCTTCGCGATCAGCCTGATCGCGGCCGGGCCCGCGTTCCTGTGGGCCTTCCCGATCGTGCTGGCCGGGCAGCTGTTCGTGTGCGGCGTCTTCGGGAACCTGGTCTCGAAATGGCCGCTGCAGGGCAGCGTCTACGCCTGGTCGCGGGAGCTGATCGGCCCCCGGTACGGATGGTTCACCGGCTGGGCGTACATGTGGGGCCTCACCCTCACCCTGGCGGTCCTGCCGATCACCGCCTCGCCCTATATCCTCGCCGCCGCGGGCGTGAACGCGCCCTCCCAGATCACCGTCGAGCTGGTGGCCATCGGGGTGCTGCTCTTCGGCTCGGTGGCGAACCTGTTCGGCCGGTGGCTGCTGAAGGGCCTGATCTACATCGCGCTGGTCGCGCGAGATCGTCGCGTCGGCCGGGATCGGCATCACCCTGATTGCCTTCCACCGCATCAACCCGTGGTCGATCATCTTCAACACCGGCGGCACCGGGCACGGCGCCGGCTGGCTGTTCGGCGCGTTCCTGCTGCCCGTCGCCTACATCGCCTACTCGTTCATCGGCTTCGAGGCCTCCGCCTCCATCGCCGAGGAGGTCCAGGAGTCACGCAAGGTGCTGCCCAAGGCGGTCATCCTCTCGCTCGCGGTCGGCGGTGTGCTCGTCATCGTCGCCTCGCTGGGCATCGTCCTCGCGATCCCCGACATGGCCGCGGTCGGTCTCGGGCAAGGACGCCAACCCGGTCGCCACCACCCTGGTGCACGCCTTCGGATCGGGGTCCGGGCGGGCCCTGCTCATCACCCTGGCGATCGGCTTCACCTCCAGCATGATCGCCGTGCAGACCGCGGTCACCCGCGCGATCTGGGCCAGCGCCCGCGACCGGCTGCTCCCCGGGACCCGGCTGCTGGGCAAGCTCTCGGGGCGCGAGAACCTGCCCCGGTACGCGATCGGCCTGACCATCATCATCGCCGGGGCGTTGATCTTCGCCGGCGCGTCCAAGGTGTTCACGCTGCTGGTGTCGTTCTCCGCCTTCGGCTTCATCCTGTCCTACTACATGCCGATCGTGGCGCTGCGCTACCGGCAGTGGCGCGGCCAGTCGCCCACCGACGACGCGTGGGGGGCGCGCTCGATCCGCGTGGTCACCACCGTCGCCGTGGTCTGGCTGACCGCCGAGATCATCAACCTCGTCTGGCCCAGGCCGGTCTTCAGCGAGTGGTACCTCAACTGGGGCGCCATCATCATGACCGGGGTGCTGGGCCTGATCGGCGCGCTGATCGTGCTGGCGGACCTTCCGGCCGGGCGCGCCCGCCGGCGGGACCGAGAGCCGGGCGGCCGTGGTGGCGGAGGCGGACGACGCATGACGCCGGGCGCCGCGGACGGGCCCGTCGCCGTCATCACCGGCGCGGCCAGCGGGATCGGCGCCTGCTGCGCCGGGCTGATGCGGCGGTCCGGCTGGCGGACCGCGGGCATCGACCTGAACGCGTCGGACACCGACCTGCCGGCGCAGGCCGACGTGTCGGACCGGGCCGCGGTGGCCGGCGCGGTCGACCGGGTTGCCGAGCGGTTCGGGCGGATCGACCTCCTGGTCACCGCGGCCGGCTACTACGAGGAGGGCATCGACGTAGCCGACATCACGGTCGCGCAGTGGGACCGGATGCTCTCGGTCATCCTCGGCGGCACGGTGAACTGCTGCGCCGCGGTGCTGCCGCACATGCTCAGCCGGCGGCGAGGGATCCATCGTGGCGATCTCGTCGGAGCTGGCGCTGGCCGGCAGCGCCACCGACCTGCACTACGTGGCGGCCAAGGGCGCCGTGCTCGGCCTGATCAAGTCGCTGGCGATGGAGGTCGCGGAGACCGGCATCCGGGTCAACGCGGTGGCCCCGGGGCCGACCGACACGCCGCTGCTGGCCGCGGACTCGCTCTGGCGCAAGCCCGACTACCTGGCCACCCTTCCGCTGGGGCGGCTCGTCGCCCCCGAGGAGATCGCCCACGCCGTGTACTACCTGGCCACCGAGGGGTCCATGTACTGCGGCGAGGTGCTGTCGCCGAACGCCGGGGCGGTGATCTGAGATGCCCGGGCAGCCAGACGGGAGCGGCCAGCAGCGCCGGGTGGCCCTGGTCACCGGGGCCGCCCAGGGCCTGGGCCACGCGACGGCCCTCCGGCTGGCGGCGGACGGGTTCGCCGTCGCGGTGAACGACCTCACCGACGACGGCCGGCTGACCGAGCTGGCCGGGCGGACCGGCGGGATCGCCGTCCCCGCGGACATCTCCGATCCCGCCGCCGGGCCGGCCATGGCCGAGGCCGTCGCCAGCCAGCTCGGGCCGGTGCAGGTCCTGGTGGCCAACGCGGCGGCGATGGCCATGAGCCCGTTCCTGGAGGCCAAGCCCGATGAATGGTGGCGTCAGATCGACGTCAACCTCTCCGGGCACTTCCGGCTCATCCAGGCGGTCATCCCCGGAATGCGCGCCCAGGGCCACGGCCGCATCATCATCATCAGCTCCGGGTGGGGCGTGATCGGCCACCCGAACGCCACCGCCTACGCCGCGTCCAAGGCCGGGCTGATCGCGCTGACCAAGGGCCTGGGCCGGGAGCTGGGCCCGCAGGGAATCCTGACCAACGCGATCGCGCCCTCCTTCATCGACACCGAGCAGCTGCGCGTCGATGCCGATGACGCGGGCATCACTCTGGACGAGATGCGCCAGCGGTACCGGGAGCTGATCCCGGTGCGCCAGCTCGCCAGCCCCGCCGATATCGCGGCGGCGGTGGCCTTCCTGGCCGGGCCGGGGTCGGGCGCGGTCATCGGGCAG
Source organism: uncultured Actinomycetes bacterium (assembly GCA_963835425.1). GTDB lineage: Bacteria > Actinomycetota > Actinomycetes > Streptosporangiales > Streptosporangiaceae > UBA9676. Next base: position 725,314 of record CAWIGE010000001.1, read on the forward strand.
GTGCTCCAGCCCAACGGCGGCGTGACCCGGACCCGGGCCTGAGCCCCCACGACAAACGGGAGATGGCATGTCTGAGCACATCCGCGAGCCGGTCGGGCCGGTGGACGGGAGGAAGGTGCCCCGGTTCGCGGGCTCGGCCTCGTTCGCCCGGCTGCCCGAGATCGACCGGGTCTCCGACTATGACGTCGCGGTGCTGGGCGTACCGTTCGACAGCGGCGTCTCCTACCGGCCGGGAGCCCGGTTCGGCCCGATGGCCGTCCGGCAGGCGTCGCGGCATCTGCGGCCGGGCCATCACGTGGAGCTCGACTGCAGCCCGTTCGCCGCGATCCAGGTGGTCAACGCGGGGGACGTGCCGGTCACGCCGTTCTCGATCGATGAGGCCATGGAACAGATCGCCGCGGCCGCCATCGGACCTGCTGCAGGGCGACCGGAAGGTCATCGCCATCGGTGGCGATCACACGATCGCGCTGCCGATGCTGCGGTCGGTGGCGCGCGCGCACGGCCCGGTCGCGCTGGTGCACTTCGATGCGCACCTGGACACCTGGGACACCTACTTCAACGCCCCCACCACGCACGGCACCATCTTCCGGCGGGCGTTCGAGGAGGGGCTCCTGGTCGAGGACCACTCGATCCACGTCGGCATCCGCGGTCCCCTGTACGAGCGCAGCGACCTCGACGACGACCTGCGATTCGGCTTCCGGACCATCCGGGCCAGCGACATCGACGTCCTCGGCGTCAGCGGGGCGATCGAAGCGATCACCGAGCGCGTGGCCGACCTGCCCGTCTACCTGTCCATCGACATCGACGTGCTCGACCCCTCGTTCGCGCCGGGCACCGGGACGCCGGAGGCGGGAGGCCTCAGCAGCCGGGAACTGCTGCGCGTGCTGCGCGGCCTGACCAACCTCAACCTGGTCAGCGGCGACCTGGTCGAGGTGTCGCCCGCCTATGACCACGCGGAGATCACCTCGCTCGCCGCCGCCACGGTGATCTTCGATGTAGTGACGCTGCTCGGCAAGAAGTCCTGATGGCCGGGCCGGGCTCCCCCGCCGCTGAACCCCTGGCCGTCGACGTGATCGTGGTGGGCGGGGGGCTGTCCGGCGGCCTGCCCGCCGCGGCGTACCTGCAGAAGGCCGGCCTGCAGGTCCTGATCGTGGAGGCCAACGCCGAGCCCGGGTCGTTCTGCTGTACCCATGAGACGTGGCCGCAGACCCTGGACAGCCCGCACGTGGGGGTGTCGTTCGCGGGCAACTCACCCGTCATCGACGACCTGGAGCTGGAACGCTACGGGTTCCGGTTCGCGGCGTCACCGGTCCTGCTCGCCACCACCTACACGGACGGCACCAACTGCCTGATCTGCCAGGACCCGGAGCGGACGGCCGAGAACTTCGCCCGGCATTCGGCCCGTGACGGCCAGCGGATGCTGGAGATCCAGTCGCGCGTCGACGAGACGATGGTGGAGTTCAACGAGCTGAGCTCGTTCTCGCCGCACCCGGATCCCGGCAAGCTGCCGCGGGTCTTCGAGCTGTGCGCCTACGCCATGGACTTCCCGGTCGAGCAGATGATGGAGATGACCGGGCCCGAACTGTGCGAGCGCACGTTCGAGTCGGACGCGTGCCGGCAGATCCTGATGACCCCGGTGGCGTTCTGGGAGCATGGCGCGCCCTTCGCCCGCGGGCAGGGCGCCTTCGGCACGACGTTCGCGCTGTACTACACCACCGGCGTCGGGATCGGCGGGAACGAGGTCCAGGTCGACGCGCTGACCCGCTGCTTCCTCCACCACGGCGGGCAGTTGTGGACGTCTGCGGCGGTCGAGGAAGTTCTCGTTGAGAATAATCGTGCGGTTGGTGTCCGGCTGTCGCGGCGATCGCTGTATCCGGGCCGGGAGGTGAGCGCGCGGCTCGCCGTGATCTGCAACGTGGGCGTGCCGGAGACGCTGCGCCTGGTCGGGCCCCGGGCGATGGAATCCGCTGACCCGCTCCTGGCCGCGAAAATGCGGTACTGGAAGATGGGCCTGCGCGGGTCGCACGTGACATCGTGGCTGCTCGACCGGCGCCTGTCGTGGCAGTCGGCAGACTTCGACCCGCTGATCGATGAAGCGATCCTGGTGTACCGGGCCTTCGACTCGTGGGAAGGCACCAAGCAGTACCTGGTCGACATGCTCGGCAACGACACCTGGAAAGTGTCCGGCCAGCTCATGGAGTTCACCTATCCCGCCCCGGCCGATCCCACCAGCGCATCGCCGGAGGGGCACACGGTGCTCCGCGCCGAGGAGTGCTTCCCGTACGCGCTGCACGGCCTGGGCGGGCCGCGATCCTGGGACGGGCCGCTGCGGCACGAGCTCGTGGCGGCCCGGAACGCGATCATGAGCCAGCTCGTGCGGGACTGGGACGGCAGCGTCCTCGACTACTACGACTGGACACCGCTGGACAACTGGCGGCTCAACCGGTCGGCGAGGTTCGGCCAGGTGGTCGGCGGGGACTTCACCGAGGATCAGTGGATCCTCGGCCGCATGCCGTACCGCATGCCCATAGCGGGCCTGTACATGTCGAACGGCGTCTGGCCGGTCGGCCTCAGCTGGATGGCGGCCGGCTACAACGCCGCCCAGGTCGTCGCCGCCGACGCCGGTGTGCGTGACCAGCCGTGGTGGACCTCGCGGCCGTGCGAATGGTATGCCCGCAATCTCCCGAGCCTGCTCGCGCGTGACACCGCGGCGAGCTTCGCCGAATGAGGAACGCCGTGGCCAGGGACTATGAGGTCGCCATCATCGGCGGCGGCCCGAACGGCCTGACCGCGGCCGCCTATCTGACCCGGTCAGGCATGGACGTGGTCGTGCTCGAGCGGCGGTTCGAGCGGGGCGGGACGATGGCGTCGGACGACTACTCGACCCCGTTCACCTACAACCAGGCCCAGGCGGCCCTTCCGCTCGGCGCCGGACAATCCCGTCGTGGCCGAGCTGGGGCTGACCGACCGTGGGCGTGGCCTTCATCGAGCCCGAGCGTGGCCGTGGAGGTGGTCACTCACACGGTGAGCACGTCATCGGCCGCGGCGGGGCCGGGCTCGGCGGCGGCGTGCCGGACATGCTCGCCTCCATCAGCCGGGCCTGTGCCCCGGCCCTGTACCGGCCGCCGGAGCCAGAGCTGTCGCTGATCGGCGGCTGGCGGTCCCGGGGGGAGGGCGCCGCGGCGGAGCTGGCCGGCCTTACGCCAGCCACGCTCGCCGCGCTCGCGGACAGCGAGCCCGGCAGGCTCGCGCTGCTGTACGCCTGCGCCGCCAGCGGGTTCACCGACCCCGGTGAGCGCCTCGGCGCCGTCGGCGGCTTCATGGTCGCACGATGGTTCTCGCCCGGTGCTCGTCGCCGGCGGCTCGAAGAGCCTGGCGAACGCCTTGTTCCGCGCCGCCGCGAGCGCCGGGGCGACCTGCCACGTGTCGGCCCGGGTAACGCAGGTGCGCCAGGCCAGCCCCGGATTCCAGCTGTCCTGCGCGGACGGGCGGCAGGTCCGCGCCCGGAACGTGATCTGCACGCTGGACCCGCGCACCACGTTCACCGGGCTGCTCGACGCGGCCCTGGTCCCGGCCGAGCTCGCCGCGGCCGGCCGTGGCTGGGCGTTCGACGAGCTGGCCTGCTTCACCGCGCACTTCGGCATCGCCGGGATGCCCCCGGTGTCCCGGCACGGCGATGAGCCTTACCTGCGGCTGGTGGGCTTCGACGCTCCGGCCAGGATCTCGACGATCACCTGGCCGCGGTGCGCGGCGGGCCGCCTGCCGGACCGGCCCGCCGGCGTGCTGAGCGTCACCACCGCCCACGACCCGCTCCAGGCATCGCCGGGCCCCTACGGGCCGCTGCACACGCTGCGCTTCGACACCTTCGCGCCAGTTGCACCACCCGGACGGCCCGTGGGATAGGCAACCGGCGAAGCTACCGCGCTGAATGCTGGCGCTTCCTCTGCGACGAGTTCCCGGCGCTGCGCGAGGCACGGCTGATCGCCCAGTTCTCCGACGCGCCCGGCGACCTCAGGCGGCGGTTCGCCACCACCAGCGCTGGCACCGTGCGGCAAGGTGCCCTGCGGCCGTCGCAGGCGCTGGCCCTCAGGCCGCACCCACTGTGCGCGGACACGCGGACGCCGGTGCCGGGCTTCTACCTCGGCGGCGGTGGCGTGCACCCGGGAGTTCCCGGCCTCCTCGGCGGGGGCATGCTGGCCGCCCAGGCGGTCCGCGCCGACCAGCGGCTCACCAGTCTGGGGGCACGACGATGACATCACAACAGCAGGCGGCGCACCCGGCGACCACCCGGCGCGGCCAGGGCGTGACCGCCGACGGCGAGTTCTATATGCCCACGCGCGTGTTCTTCGGCCGCGGCGTGGCCGGGCAGGCCGGGGCCCGCGCGGCCAGCCTCGGGATGCGCAAGGTGCTGCTGGTCACCGACCCGGGCGTGCAGGCCGCCGGGCTCGTCGGCCCGGTCCGCGACAACCTCATCGCCGCCGGGCTGGAGGTGGTGGTCTTCCAGCAGGTCGAGCCGAATCCCCGGGACGTCGACTGCCTGGCCGGGGTGGGCCTGGCCGCCGACGTCCAGGCCGACGGCTTCGTCGCCGTGGGCGGCGGGTCGGCGATCGACACGGCCAAGTGCATCGCGCTGCTGCTGACCAACGGCGGGCACCCGCGGGACTGGGAGGACTTCGGCGCCCTGCGTGACGACCCGCTGCCGGTGCTGGCCCTGCCGACCACGGCCGGTACCGGCAGCGAGGTGAGCCCGTCGGCGGTCATCACCGACACGGCCCGCAAGAAGAAGATGAACCTGTTCGACATGCGCAACTGCCCCAGGGTCGCGCTGGTTGACCCCGATCTCACCCTGTCCTGCCCGCCCGCGCTGACGGCGGCGGCCGGGATGGACGCGCTATCGCACGCGGTCGACTCGCTGCACTGCCGCCTGGCCACCCCGGCATCGGATGCGCTGGCGCTGGAAGGGGCCCGGCTGGTCGCGTTGTACATCCGGCGGGCGGCCGCGTCCCCGGCCGACGTCGAAGCCAGGTGCGGCATGGCCCAGGGCAGCCTCACCGCCGGGATCGCGGTCGGCCTCACCGACGTCGCCGGGCGCGCACTGCCTGGCCGAGGCGATCGGCGGCCTGTACGGGCATCCGCACGGCTACTGCTGCGCGGCCAGCATGCCGCCGATCATGGAATACAACCTGCCGGTGAGCGCGGACAAGTACGCCCGGCTGGCGCAGGCCTTCGGCATCACGGCGGGCGACGCCGGCGACGAGGAACTGGCGCCGGCTGGCCATCGAGTTCACCCGCCAGCTCAACCGCGACCTCGCCGTGCCGCCCATGCGGGAGCTCATCCGCGCGGAAGACCTCCAGCTTCTGGGGCAGAAGGCAGAGCAGAACACCAGCACCCCGTCGAACCCGCGGGCCGCCGACGCGGCGGCGTTCACCGCCATGTTCGCCCGCGAGCTGGAAGGCAGGGTAGGCGCATGATCGATGTCTGTTTCGCCGGCGTCACCGGCTGGACCGCACCCCCGATCGTCGCCGCGATCGACCAGGCCGGTGACCTCACGTTGTCCTCGGGGGTGTCCCGCTCCGCGGCCGGGCAGAGCCTGACCGAGGTCACGGGTTCGGCCAGCCCCGGCCCGGTCTACGCCACGGTGGCCGAGGCGCTGGCGTCGGCAGCGGTGGACGTCCTGGTCGACTACACCAGCGCCGCCGCGGTCAGGAACAACGTGTGGACCGCGGTCGAGGCGGGGGTGCACGTGGTGGTCGGCTCCAGCGGCCTGACCGCGGATGACTACCAGGAGCTGGACCGCCTCGCCCGCGACCGCGGCGTCGGCGTGATCGCGGCCGGCAACTTCTCGGTCATGGCGGCCGTGCTGCGCCGCGCCGCCGCGATGGCCGCCCGACACCTGGGCCAGTGGGAGATCATCGACTACGCCAGCGACGACAAGCCCGACGTGCCCAGCGGCACCGCTGGGGAACTTGCCGAGACTCTGGCCCAGGTCCGGACGCCGGGGCTCACGGTGGGGCTGTCCGACCTGCACGGGCCGGTGGAGGCACGGGGGGCGGAGATCGCCGGCACCCGGATCCACTCGGTGCGGCTGCCCAGCTTCGTGGTCACCACCGAAGTGGTGTTCGGCGGGCCGGGCGAGCGGCTGATCATGCGCCACGATCCGGGGCTGACCCCGGCCCCTTACGTGCCCGGGACCCTGCTGGCCATCCGCAACGTGGCCGGCGTGGCGGGCGTGCGCAGGGGACTGGACTCACTGCTGTTCGGGGAGCCTGCCCCAGACCCTGGCCGGTAGCGCACGAGCCGTCATCCCCACTGGCCGGGCTGGTAGTCGCCGGCGGGCTGCTGGGTGATGACGTTCATGCGGTTGTAGGTGTTGATCAGGGCGATGAGCGCCACCAGCGCGGCGAGCTGGTCATCGTCGTAGTGCTTGGCCGCGTTCGCCCAGGCGTCGTCGGTGACGCCGCCGGCGGCGTCGGCGATGCGGGTGCCCTGCTCGGTGAGATCCAGGGCGGCCCGCTCGGCCTCGGTGAAGACCTTCGCCTCCCGCCACACCGCGACCAGGTTGAGCCGTACGGGGCTTTCCCCGGCGTGCTGGGCATCCTTGGTGTGCATGTCGGTGCAGGCGGCGCAGCCGTTGATCTGGCTGGCCCGGATCTTGACCAGCTCCTGCGTCGCGGCGGGCAGGGCCGAGCTGGTCACGACCGCGCCTGCCGAGTTGATGTACTTCGCGAACTTCGCCGCAACCGTGTTGCCGTAGAGGTTGAGCCGGGCGTCCATGGTGGTCTCCTTGCCGTTCCGGTGGGACACCCCATCGACCCCGCGGCCCAGCAAGATGTGACGGGCCGCCCGGTGTGATGCGCGTCACTCCACCGGCAGGCCGCGACCAGCGAGACCATGCCAGGTGTCCCTGCCGTGGCAGCGGCTGGTCCTGGGCGAAAATGGGCGTATGGGAGCAATCCAGTTCACGGCATCGCTGCAGCCGCGCGGCCCGGCCGCCGCCGTGGTCCTCGACGATTCTCAAGTCGCCGCGGTTGGGGAGGGCGCAAAGCGGTTCCCGGTCGTCGCGACCGTCAACGGCTACACGTGGCGCACGAGCGTGGCCCGCATGGGCGGCGAGTTCCTGCTGGGCCTGAGCAAAGAGGTGCGCCAGGGGGCGGGCGTGGAGGCGGGCGATGAGGTTGAGGTGACCGTCGAGCTCGATACGGCGCCCCGGGAGGTCGAGGTGCCCGAGGCGCTCGCGGCGGCCCTGGCGGCCGACCCGCAGGCCAAGGCATCCTTCGATCGCCTGGCCTTCTCCCACCGCAAGGAATACGCCCGCTGGATCGCCGAAGCCAAGCAGCAGGAGACCCGGCAGCGCCGGGTCCAGCAGGCGCTCGAGATGATCCGGGCGGGCAAGACCCGCACCTAGCGCGGTGACTCCTGGCTCACCCGGTCAGGTCAACATCGCCTGGGCCGGGCGCGGACTCCATGGTCTCGAGCTCGATCAGCTGGGTGACCGCGTCGATCAGCGCCAGGTGCGTGAACGCCTGCGGGTAGTTCCCCAGGTGCTGCCCGCTGACGGCGTCGAGCTCTTCGGCGTACAGGTGCAGGGGGCTGGCCAGGGACAGGAGTTTCTCGCACAGGCTGCGCGCGCGCCGGTGCTCGCCGGTGAGGGCCAGGGCGGAGACCAGCCAGAACGAGCAGATGGTAAAGGTCCCCTCCTCTCCTTCCAGGCCGTCGTCGGTCGCTTCGACGCGGTACCTGAGCACCAGGCCATCCTGGGAAAGCTCGTCGGCGATCGCGAGGACGGTGGCGCGGACACGCCCGTCGCCGGGCGGGAGGAACCCCATCAGGGGGATCAGCAGCGCCGAGGCGTCGAGCGCGGCGGATCCGTAGTGCTGCACGAACACGCCCCGGCCATCGACCCCTCGGGCGCACACGTCGGCGTGGATCTCCTCGGCGGCCTTGCGCCAGCGGGGGGCGCACTCAGCGTCGCCGCGGGCGGCCGCGAGCTTCGCGCCCCGGTCCACCGCCACCCAGCACATGACCTTGGAGGCGGTGAAGTGCTGCGGCTCCCCCCGGATCTCCCAGATTCCGCGGTCCGGCTCCTGCCAGCGCTCCACGGCCGCGTCGACGAGCTGGACGATCCCGTTCCAGCCGGCCGGGCCCATCTGCGTCCCCTGGTGCCGCGCGTGGGTGTAGACCGAGTCCAGGATCATCCCCCAGACATCGTGCTGGTGCTGGTCGAAGGCGCCGTTGCCGACCCGCACCGGCCGGGCACCGCGATAGCCCGACAGATGATCCAGCGTGCGCTCCGGCAGCTCCCGCTCGCCCGCCAGCCCGTACATGATCTGGACGCCGCTTCCCAGCATGGTCTCGATCAGGAAGGCGAAGTACTGGTACGCCTCCCATTCGAAGCCCAGGCGCAACAGCGCCCGCAGCATGAACGCGGAATCGCGCACCCACGTGTAGCGGTAGTCCCAGTTCCTGGACCCGCCGGGCGTCTCGGGCAGCGATGTCGTCGCGGCGGCCAGGATCGCCCCGGTCGGCTCGTAGCTCAGGCCCTTGAGCGTCAGCGCGCTGCGCTCGAGGAAGGGCCGCCACTGATGATCGGGCAGCCGGGCCCCGCTCAGCCATTCGCGCCAGAACGCCGTGGTGGCGGCCAGCTGCGTCAGCGCTTCCTCGTAGCTCGCGGGAGGAGGCGCATGCCAGGACAGCGCCGCGAAGGCGTGCTCGCCCTGGTGCAGAACGGTGCGCCCGTGACAGCGCGGCCCGGTCAGCGCCAGGCGGAGATCGGACGTCAGGTGCAGTTCGGGGCCGGTCTGCGCGCTCGCCACGGTGTGCGAGTAATCCTCGCCCTGGTAGCTCCACGTCCCTGGGGTGGCGCCGTAGCCGAACAGTGGGAGGCAGTTGAGCAGCACGTCCGCCCGGCCCTCGATGCAGGTCGCGGTGCGCACCAGCACGCCCTGGGCGACGCGATCGCTGGGGACTCGCTGGTATCGGTCGCTGCGTGGCCCGCCCCGCCACGGCCCGACCACCAGCGCGTCGGTGACCACCAGCCAGCCCGTGGGCGTGTGCCAGGTCGTCTCCAGGACCATCGTCCCCGGGATGTAGCGACGCTGGCTCGGCACCTCGACCCCGCCCGGGCCGAAGCCGAACAAGCCGGCCGAGCGGTCGAGCAGCGCGCCGAAGATGCTGGCGGAGTCCGGCCGCGGCGCGCACAGCCATTCGACCTGACCGCTCGGAGCGACGAGGGCGTTCGTCTCGCAGTCCGAAAGGAACGCGTATGAGCCGATGTCGGGGAACACGCTCACCAGGGCATTTTAACCCTGGATGATCATTCGGGCAGCGGCTAGGGCGATCCGTTGGGGAAGGTCAGGACGGTCTTGATGTCATCGGACTGGCGGGTGTAGGCATCGGCCCATTGGCCGATGGGAACCTGGCGGGTGATGAGGCCGGCCAGCCAGCCCGGATCGGCCTGGGCCAGGGCCTTGGCGCCCAGCTCGTAGTGGTGCCGGTTGGCGTTGACGGACCCGAACAGGACCGAGTTCTGCAGGACCATGTTGCGGTTGAGGAGCCCGGGGTTGACGGCGGACTCCGCTCCGGCTGAGGAGACGCCGGTCAGGCACATGATCCGCTGACGGACATGCTGCGGGCCGACCTCCAGCAGCGCCTGGACGAAGCCGGTGCATTCGATGATGACGTCCGCCTCGGCGGTTGCCTCGCCCAGGTCGCCTACGGGGAAATAGGACGCCCCCAGGCGGCGCACCATGTCGGGCTTGCGGCCCTCGGCCATCAGATCGACCACATAGGTGTCGTAGCCGCGCTGAACCGACAGCAGCGCGGCGAGCAGCCCGATCGGCCCGGCGCCGGTTATGAGCACCTTCCGGGGCGCCCAGGTTGACCTGGCGCCGATCTTTTCGATGTGGACCCAGGCCTTGGCCACGACGGTGGTCGGCTCGAGCAGCACGCCGAGAATGCCGAGGGCGGGATCGACGGCCACCAGGTACTCGGGATGAACGCGGTAGCGCTCTGAAGCATAGCCGTGCCGGGCCTTGATCCCCCGCTCGGTGTACCGCCCGTTGGTGCACATGTCCCAGTCGCCGGCCGCGCACGCCGGGCAGGGGACGGGGTCGGGCCGGCGCACGACGCCGACGACGAGGTCCCCGGCCGCGAACCCGGAGCCTGGTGCCGCCTCAGCCACCTGGCCCAGCGACTCGTGCCCGATGATGAGACGTTCCTGGCCGGGAGGCGCCCACCCGTACTCGCCGTTGATGATCTCCAGATCGGTGCCACAGATCCCGATCGCCCGGGCCTGGACCAGGACGGGCCCGTCGCCTGGCGGCGGTTCCGGCACGTCCATGAGGGCGACGGAGCCCTGTTGCCCAGGCACGACCGTGATGGCGCGCATGGCCTCACCGTAACGGATCAGGCCGGCGGCCCCCGGCCGCCAGCACCCGCCTCACCGACTCCATCGCCGCGTCTTGCGCGGCGGACGCGGTACGCCGGGCGCCGCCCGCGGTCTCGGTAATGATGCGTCCCCTACTGACCCTGCTGATGGTGTTCGGATGATCTGTGGCTGGCGGTCCACTTGGCGTGCTCTTGAGAGATCAGGCCCTCCAGCCGCTCCGCCAGCTGGCGGTGCGGGTCATCGCCCCCGTAGGGACCGCCCTGCGCGAGGTAAAGGTAGCGCTCATGCTTGAGCGACTCGGCGGTGGAACGGTAGGTGATCCAGTGCTCCTGGAACTGGTACAGATGCAGGGCACCCTCGAGTACCACGATGACCGCCGCCAGGCCGCCGGTCACCCAGACCGGACTGTGTACCGCGGCCACCACCGGCAGCGCCGCCGCCACCGCGATTTCCAGGAGCTTGAGCCACTTGTAGAGGCGCTGGTTCTCGCGGCTCTTGCGTGAGTACCAGCCGATCTGATCCTCCAGCCGATCCCAGGTCGGATCCTCGGCGGGCACAGCTCGGATCGTCCCCGGCGCTTCCGGCCGGTTTCCGCTAACTGCCATCGTCTTTCCTCCCGGCCAACGACCCCTATCAGCCAGCCTGAGAGCACGGTAGCCCAACCGCGCACCGGCGGCGGGTAACCGGCCGCGGAACGGAACGGGAGAAGGAAGCACAAGGGGCCATCAGCCGATCCGTTTCATGCGGCTCGCTGACCTTATCCATGCTGACTCTCTGCTGGCTCTTAACTACTGTTGGGGGCTACGATCCGGGTTGGGGTTACAAGATGGGCAGTAGGCGGCGTCGGCGCGATCCTGTGGGGCCGTTTGGCAATCCGGACGGGTCACGAGCCGACATCGAGGATCTGATCAGCGAGTTCGTCGACTTCAGCGGCGATCCGGCCTATGGCCATCTGGCGACCCGTGCCAACGACTCCATGGTGCGGGTCATCGTGGGCAAGCTCGGGGCGGGCAAGACGGTCTACCTGCGGCGTCTTCAGGATTTCCAGTCACACCAGGACTCCGTCTACGCCGACATACCGCAGCAAAGCCTGCCGAAGACCGAAGTCGTGGTGAAGGCGTGCCAGTGGTTCTCGGACAGCGTCCTGGTCGAGAAGTGGATGCAGATCTGGGAGCGCGCGATCATGCGGTCGCTGGCCTCGTACGTGCTGCGCCGTCCCGAGCTGCGTCAGCAGTTGCGCGACGACCAGGCCAACGAGCTGGAGCAGTCGTACGCGCGCCTGCTCGAGGATTTCCGCCGGCCCCGGTCGATCTACAGCGCGGTGCGCGACATCATTAACCAGCGGCATACCGCTCATCAGCTGTCTACGTACCTCGACGATCCGCTGTGGGACGACCTCGAGGATCTGCTGGGCGAGGTTATCGGCCAGTGCAAGCCGATCTACTTCTACCTCGACGCGGTGGACGAGGAGTTCAGCCACGCCCCCATGTACTGGCTGAGGTGCCAGGAGGGGTTGTTCTACCAGGTCATGCGGCTGCTCCGCGACCACAAGCTGGGTGGCCGCCTGCATATCGTCGTGTGCATCCGCGACATTGTCATGTCGTCGGTGTACCGGTCAGAACATGCGCCGCGGTACTACAACGAACCGCACATACGCGTCCTGACCTGGGAGCGAAACTCGCTGCTCTATTTGCTTCAGCAAAAGCTGCGACGGCTACCGCCATCACTGCTGATGCGGCGCCCCGCCAGCGGCCCCCCCACGATCCGCGACTGGCTCGGGGTCAACGGCCAATGGCCGGGACCCGATGGCGACGGAACCGTCGAGGACTACCTGCTCAGCCACACGAGGCTGATCCCGCGCGACATCATCTCGCTCGGCAATGAGCTGAATGAGGAGGTCCTGCGGCAGAAGCAGGCTGGCCTCGAGGGCGTGCCGCCGGCGGCTCTGCAGGAGGTGGTTCAGCGCTGCGCCAAGCGGTTCGGCGACTCGCAGCTCGCCCAGTGCGCCAACCAGATCTCGTCGGACATGATGCCGCCGAACGCCGCCCTGCAGAACTACTCCGAGTTGTTCACCAGCACCCAGGCCTACATCACCGGCGTGCAGGAGGACGTTCGCTCCTTCGTCCGGATGATCGGCGTCGACCGGTTCTCGCGTGCGGATCTTGGGGCACTGCAGGAAATGGCGGATCTGCACTTCGAGAAGACGACGGACCTCGCCTCCGTCTTGTGGCAGAACGGCCTGCTCGGGTATATCGACGAGATCGGGCGGCGCCGGTTCTACTCCATGGGCGACGTCGAGGAGTTTCACTTCCCGCCCGAGGTAGACACGTATGTGCTGCATCCGTGCCTGGTGGCCACCGTCGGGGGCATCCGGCATGTGCGGACGGACTCCGCTGGAGCCGGAGCCGTGCGCCGCCGGGCCAGCCCGCGCACCACTCCTGAGCCCACAGGCTTTCGGGCGGCATCGGCCGGTGGCAGCCGAGCGCTTCCGGAACCTGACCCGGCGGCGGTGCGATCCTCGGTCGGAGCCAGGGCGGCTGACTACGCCGTCGGCGACCTCTTCGAGGGCCGCTTCGAGATTTTGGACGTAGTCGGGCAGGGCGGCTTTTCCAAGGTCTATCGCGTGCACGATGACATCGAGGGTGAGGAGAGAGCGCTCAAGCTGTTCGAGAGCGCGGCCGGGCCTTCGGCGGTCCGCCGCGAGATCGGCGCCCTGCGGAAGATCCATCATCCCAACGTGGTGGAGGTCTTCTGGGCCGGCCGGACCAAGGCCGGCGATTGGTATCTCATCACCGAGTTCATCGACGGGGAGTCACTCGACGAGTTTGTCACCGGAAAGCGGCGCCTTCGCGACCGGGAAGCAGTAGATGTCGCACTCGATCTGCTGGACGCGCTCGTCGCTTTTCATCCTGATTCGGTGCGCCTCGAGCAGCTGGATGCCAAACGCCGCGACGGCGACCTGCCCGATGCCGAGCTCCGCGAGTGGACGGAGCTGAAGGACAAAGGGCTGGTCCACCGCGACATCAAACCGCTTAACGTGGTGCTCACCCGCACGGGAGCGAAACTGCTTGACTTCAACATCGCCTCCCGGGTCGGTGACCCCGTGCATACGCAGTCAGGCACACCGCCGTATCAGCCACCCGACGCCGGCTCCACCCGCTGGGACGTCTCCACCGATCTGTTCGCCGTCGGCGTTCTGCTCTACCAGCTTCTCTGCAACGGCCACCACCCGTTCCCGAACGCGATGCCCATGGCCGGCGAACCGGTGACCGACCCGAGAACGATCCGCTCTGACCTCAACCCTGTACTCGCCGGGTTCCTCATCCAGGCATGCGCCCCAGCCAGCGCTGATCGCTTCTCAACGGCCGCTGACATGCGGCTCGCCTTGCGTAACGTCCGCGCTGACCTCTGACAATGCTGGCTCAGCGCCACAGCCGCACGGTCCCATCATCACCTGCGCTGGCCAGCAGCCGCCCGCCCGGGCTGAACGCCACCGACCTGACCGGGCCGGCATGGCCGGCCAGGGTGCGCTCGTGCTGGCCGGTGGCCGGATCCCACAACCACACCGTCTTGTCATCGCTGGCGCTGGCCAGCACCCGCCCGTCCGGGCTGAACGCCACCGACCTGACCCAGCCGGCGTGGCCCATGAAGGGGCCCATGAGGGTGCGCCCGTTCTGGCCGGTGGTCATGTCCCACAGGCGCACCGTCTTGTCATCGCTGGCGCTGGCCAGCAGCCGACTGTCCGGGCTGAACGCCACCGACCTGACCGGGCCGGCGTGGCCGGTAAGGGTGCGCTCGTGCTGGCCGGTGGCCAGTTCCCACAGCCGCACCGTCTTGTCCTCGCTCCCGCTGGCCAGCAGCCGGCCATCCGGGCTGAACGCCACCGCATGTACCGGGCCGGTCATCTCGGTCCAGAACGTCGCGTCTGGGTGGAGGGTGCGCAGCCGCTCGCCGGTGGCGGCATCCCACAGCTGAGTGCCCGCATCCTCCAGCCCGCTGGCGAGCAGGTGACCATCCGGGCTGAATGCCACCGCGTACACAGTGAGCCACCGGGATCCATGGGTCAGCGTGGTGGCCAGCGCCCGCGGGCCGGACGGCCCCGCAGTGGGGCGGGTATCTGCCAGTTGCCTCGGCGGTTCAGCCAGGTCACCTGCTGCGGCGAGCACCCGCTGAACCAGGTCAAGAAGCCGGCCTGAATCGTACTGGTACCGGACATAGCTCAGCTCATGAGCATTGAGCCGGGCGAGCTTGTGAAGCTCGGCGGGCAGCTGCTGCTGCCGAAGCGGCCTGGCGTTATCCACCAGCACCGGAATCACCCGCACACCGCGCTTCAGCGCTGTCTGGACCTCGAAGCGCACATAATCGTCGGGGTCGTCGAGCCGCCGCCCCTGCTCATCGGCCAGTGTCGCCCATTGGCGACCGATCAGGGCCACCAGCACCGCGCTTGAGTCCACCGCATCCCGGATGACCTCGGCGAAGTCCAGGCCCGCCTCAATGGAGTCCAGGTCCATGAACACGCGCGCGTCGGGGAAACGCTCGCTCAGCTGGTACTGAAGCAAACGCGCGTAGGGTGCGGCGTCCTCACGCCGGTAGCTGAGGAAGATCCCCCCCGACGACGAGCCCGCCACCGTCCACCCCCTCACCGGGGAAAACAAGTCACCACTCTACGAGCCTGCCCGATGACAAGAACCCTGGGAAGTACAGCCAGCGGCACATGCGGCACGACATCGCCAATGCCTGCCGGGCATAAATCTAGGGAGCGCAGCAGGAAACTGGGGAATCCTCCCGATCCCGGACGCAAGGCAGCCGCCATACGGTCTTTGAACTCATCCAGAGCCGAAGGAGACGCCGTGAACCCATTCAGTACCTCCGCCGCTTCGCGGGCGTACTGGCCGGGCTGGCCGCTGCCCTGGTGGCGTTCGGCGCCACACCCGCGTTCGCCACACTGCCGCCGCCCGAGCCGGCGCCGGCGCATCACCCGGCCCTGTCGCCCTGGCAGCTGGTCGGGGGTACCCGGTTCCAGGCGGTCCACCCGGTCGTCACCGGCGGCATGCCCGGCTGGCAGATCACCCTGATCGCCGTCGCGGCCGCCCTGCTCGCGGCCACGGTGGCGGTGCTCGCGGACCGCGCGCGAGGCGGCCGCCGGAAGGCAGCCGATGCGGCCGCCTGAGCCATGCACGCGACCGAAGCGATGCCCCCGTGCCAGCGGTAACATGACAGCGGTCGTGCTTGCGCCCCTCACCAGGTCACTGGCGAGCACGATCCGCAGAGCCAGGGCGCCTCACCGCAGGAGCGCCATGGCTGAAACAATTCTCGCCGCGACCGCATCGTCGTGGGCGGTACTGATGGGCATCGCACCGGTACTGCAGATCCGCCGCATGCTGCGCGAGCAGTCCTCCCGCCAGGTATCCGTGGGCTATTTCACGATCCTGCTCATCGGGTTCCTGCTGTGGATCGCCTACGGAGCGGCGGCCGGGATCCTCGCATTGGTGATCCCCAACACCGTCGCCCTGCTCGTCGGGGCGACCGTGATCATCGTTGCCCTCCGGCTCCGCCGGCGGCCCCCGCAGAGTTAGCCGCCACGGGCTCAGCCTGGGGCAGCGCCGCCACGGCCATGAGGCCACGCGGGTCAAGTGTGGGCTCGTATAGCAGGATGGGCGCATGCTGGTCGTTCATGTTCATGCGCGGGTCAGGCCGGAACGGGTGGAGGACTTTCTGGCCGCCACGCTGGCCAATGCGCGGGCCTCGCTGACTGAGCCCGGCGTGCTGCGGTTCGATGTCATCCAGGATCAGGCGGACCCGGCGCACGTGGTCCTGGTGGAGGTCTACCGCGACGCCGATGCGCCGGCCGCGCACAAGCTGACGCCGCACTACGCGGCGTGGCGCGATGCGGTTGCGGAGATGATGGCGGAGCCGCGGGCGTCGGAGAAGTACTCGGCGGTGTTCCCGGCCGTCAGTGAGGGCTGGGCGAGCGGCCCGCCGTGACCGCGCCGATGTTCGAGTTCGCCACCGCTGGCAAGATCCTGGCCGGCGCGGGCCGGGCGGCGGAGTTGCCCGGGGTGGTCGCCGGGCTGGGGTCGCGGGTGCTGGTGTGCACGGGCGCCAACCCGGCGCGCCACCGCGGGCTGCTGGCCGGGCTGGGGCTGCCGGCCGGGATGTTCACGGTGACCGCCGAGCCCACGGTGGAACTGGCGCGGGCCTGTGTCGCCGCCGCGCGTGAGCACGGCGCCGATGTCGTGGCCGCGGTCGGCGGCGGCAGCGTCCTGGACCTCGGGAAGGCGGCGGCCATGCTGCTGGGCAACGGCGGCGACCCGCTGGACTATCTGGAGGTCATCGGCTCCGGCCGCAAGATCACCCAGCCGTCTGTGCCGTGCGTGGCGGTGCCTACCACCGCCGGCACCGGGGCGGAGGTGACCGCCAACGCGGTACTCGCCTCACCGGCGCACGGCCTCAAGGCGAGCTTGCGCAGCCCGCTGATGATCCCCCGGGTGGCGCTGGTCGATCCCGATCTCACCGTGTCCTGCCCGCCGCGGGTCACCGCGGCCAGCGGTCTGGACGCGCTCACCCAGTGCCTGGAGCCGTTTGTCTCTGTCCGGGCGAACCCGCTGACCGATGGCCTGGCCCGCGAGGGGCTGCGCCGCGCGGCGGCTGGCCTGCGCGCCGTCTACGCCGACGGGAGCGACCCCGGGGCGCGGGCGGACATGGCCATGTGCAGCCTGCTGGGCGGGATCGCGCTGGCCAACGCGAAGCTGGGCGCCGTGCACGGCCTGGCTGGCGTCATCGGCGGGATCGCGGACGTGCCGCACGGCATGGCCTGCGCGGCGCTGCTGGCACCCGTCATGGAGGCCAACGTCCGGGCGCTGCGGTCGGGTCAGCCGGGCGGCGCCGCCCTGGACCGGTATACCGAGGCCGCCCGGCTGCTGACCGGAAGTACCGCCGCCTCCGTTAACGCCGGCCTCGCATGGATCCGTGAGACGGTCAGCCTGCTCGCCGTTCCCGGGCTGGCCGCGTTCGGCATCGGGCCGCAGCACACCGATGGCGTTGCCGCCAAAGCCGCCAGGTCAAGCAGCATGCAGGGCAACCCCGTCGCCTTGACCCACGGCGACCTGCGCGCCATCGTCCTCCAGGCACTCTGACGGCGGCCGCCGGTCTTAGGTGCGGCGCAGGCGGGCCGGGGCGCGGCGGGCGGCGGCAGGCGACGCGCGGGCACGGCGATGTGCCGTGGCGGGGCCGGCTCCGCCACGGCACACGTGAGCCGCCGGTGTGCTCAGGCTTCGGGGATGAGGCCGAGCTGGCTGAGCGCGGTGACGCCGTCGTCGAGGCCGACCTCCTCGGTGATGAGGCCGTTCTCAACCTTCAGGACGGTGGTGCCGGTGAAGCGCATGACCTTGCCCGTGCTGGCCGGCAGCGAGCCGATGGGCATGTCGTCGAACGCCTCGCCGGTGTGGGTGCCGCCGCCTTCCCACTGGCCGACCACGTAGTCGCCCTCGGCGATGAGGTCGGCGGTGCCCCAGAAGTTCAGGTCCGGGAATGCGGCGCGGAACTTCCCGGCGAACGCGCGGACCGCATCGCGACCGCGCAGCGGCGCGTGCAGCGAGTACTCGAACCGGATGTCCGGGGCCGCGAGCTCGTCGATCACGGCCGGGTTGAAGTCCTTGCCCCAGAACTCCGTGAACCACCGGCCCACAACAGCCTTATTCTCCTCGATCGACATGGATCGTTCCTTCCTTGTCGTGAGTGTCAGCTGCGCCCTTTCGGCGGACGCATCCCTGTAGACGGGCGCCGGGGCCGTCTCGTGAGGTGGCGGCGGGGAATTCCTGGGCTCGGCGGCAGACGCGATGAGTCCGGGCCGCCGGGCACGTCTCAAGCTCGGCAACCGACGAATCGCTTGACCAGAGCGTGGGAAGGGACCTGACATGCGGCCGGTGGTACTTCAGATGGGCGTCACCCTTGACGGATTTGTGCACGGGGCGAAGGGCTACGAGGACTGGGGACTGCCGCCCGAGGAGGACGAGGTCGTGGCCTGGAAGGTCGCGATCGGCCACGGGGCCGGCCTGTTCGATTCGCTGGCCAAGCCGCTCCGGATGGACCTGGCGGAGGCACATACCTACCCCTCCGGAACGGCGATCAAGGTCTACCGCCCTCGGGTCAGCTGAACCTGGACGGCCGGAGCTGACACGGAGATGACGGCCCCATGGAAGTGAATCGCATGAAGACTCTCCACCCGGCCTACCGCGTCACGGATCTCGACGCGTCACTGGGCTTCTACACCGCTCTCGGCTACCAGGTGCTCGGCCGCGTCGACCTCGGTGACGGCGCCACGCTGACCGTGCTCAGGTTCCCGGACGAGCCCGTCGGCACCCTCGAGCTGGTGCGGCGACCGGCCGATGATGCCGTGCAACTCGGTACAGGATTCAGTCACCTCGCTGTCCAGGTAGACGACGTGGCCGACGCCCGCCAAACCTTGATCGCGGCCGGCCTGGCCCCGGAACCTCAGCAACAGCCCGGTGGGCCAGACGGTCCGCGGACATCGTGGCTGACCGACCCCGACGGCTACCGGATCGAACTGGTCCAGTGGCCTCCTGGACACGCAGACGGCCTCAGCGCTGCCGACTTCACCTGATCTCTAATCCGGGCATGCAGCCGGTGCTCAAGGCTCGCGCGGCCGGTAGATGTCGGAGCGATGCTCGATGGCCACCACGTTGACGCGGCGACTGTGATCGTCGATGCGGTAGATCACCCGGTAGTCGCCGCGGCTGCTGCGCGCGGACGCCGCTCGCTGAGCCTGGCGGTAAGCCGCCCGGTGACAGGGTGGGGACTTACCGCCAGGCTCCTGAGTGGCGGGTGCCCGGTTATGGCCGGAGCTCGAGGACGACGTTGACCGGGGTCTGGGTGACCTGCCGGAACTGGCTGAAGCCAGCATCGTCGGCCAGTTGCCGTACCGCTTCGGGGCCGGCCTGGGCGCCGAGCGCGACCCCGCCGGGCTGGGCCAGGGCGGCCGGCGTGCACTGGAACGTGGACGCCGCGTAGTTGAGCGCGGCCAGCGGACTGGCCAGGTTCGCTGCGTAGTCGTCGGCCGCGTTCGGCTCCACGACCAGCACGGCGCCGTCGGGGGCGAGCGCCTTGCGGGCGTGGGCCAGCGCGGCGGCCGGGTCGCCGAGATCATGGAGGGTGTCCAGCAGGCAGATCAGGTCGAATCCGTCGGCCGGGTAGCTGGTCGCGTCGAGCGGCTCGAACCGGATGCGGCCGCCGAGGCCGGCCTGGTCGGCCCGCTGCCGGGCGACCTGGATGGAGCGGTCGTGGAAGTCATAGCCGTGGACGCTCGCCTGCGGGTAGGCGCGGGCTAGCAAGATGGCGGCCACGCCGTGTCCGCAGCCGACGTCGGCGACCCGGCCGTCGGCGGCGAGCCTGTCGGCCACCCCGGGCAGGGCAGGGACCCACTCGGTGGTGAGGCTGGCGGTGTAGCCGGGGCGGAAGAACCGCTCGGTGCCCTCGAAGACAGCCGGGTCCTGCTCGTGCCAGGGGATGCCGGCGCCGGTGCGGAACGCCTCGGCGAGACGGTCGATGCCCGCGAACCAGCCGCGGGTGATGGTGGCGCCGCCGGCCAGGCAGGCCGGCGATGCCTCATCGGCGAGCACCGCGGCGGCCTCGGCCGGCAGCACGTACCGCCCGTCGCCCTCCCGGTAGGCGAGGAATCCGGCGGCGGCCTGCTGGGACAGCCACTCCCTGACGTAGCGTGCCGCCGTGCCGGTGCGGGCGGCCAGTTCGTCCTGGGTAGCCGGGCCGCCGTCGGCGAGTGCCCGGTACAGCCCGAGCTGGTCGCCAACCGCCACCATGGCCGTGGTGGCCGCGCCGGTCATCGCGCCGAGCAGCCGGTGCACGTTCTGCTCGATCAGTTCAGTGTTCATCGGAAACCTCCGCGACGTGGATGGATCAAGCCTGCCGCAGACGCTAGGCCGCGGGCGGCCGGCACGGATGAGCCGAACATGAGCCAGGACTCACCAGCGCGGCCCCCGCCATACCTACGGTGATCACGTCACCAGGGACGGGGCGCACGGCGCCCGTCACCACGAACGGAAAGGAGCACGACATGCACATGCAGGTCATCACGTTCAAGCTGGATGGCATCGACGATGCCGCGTATCAGGCGCACGCCGAGCAGAACGCGCCCGTATTCGCCGCGCTGCCGGGTCTGCACGCGAAGATCTGGCTAGCCAACCAGCAGGCCAATACCTACGGTGGTATCTACACGTGGGACGACGTCGCCGCGATGAGGGCCTACCAGGACGGGAAGATCTTCCAGGGGTTGCTGGCGAACCCGCACATGATCGACGTGACCGTCAGCGATTTCTCCGTCCTGGCCGGGCCCACGAAGGTGACCCGAGGCGGGGTACTGACAGATGACTGAAGCACGACCGGGCGGGCGATGAGCGGGACCCTGCGAACATTGCTGGGCGCCCGGGCGGCCGCCGTGGTCGGCCGGCAGGCGGAGCGGGCGGTGCTGCTCGAACTGGTCGAGCGTGACCGCCCGCTGGTCGTGGCCGTGCACGGCATCGCGGGGATCGGGAAATCCGCGCTGCTCGCCGCGTTCGCCGAGGACGCGCGGGCGCACGGCGCCGCCGTCGTCAGCCTGGACTGCGGCGGCATCGAGCCGACCGAGCGCGGTTTTCTCGCCGCGCTCAACCGCGCGATCGGGGCGCTGCGGGCTGAACCACCCGGCGGGACCCGGCCGATGGCCACGGTCGCCGAGGCGGCCGCCGCACTCAGCGGCCTCGGTGACCGGGTGGTGCTGGTTCTCGATACCTACGAACAGCTGTGGTTGCTGGACACCTGGCTGCGCAGGAACTCGTGCCGGGCCTGCGCGACAACTCCAGGCTGGCGCTGGCCGGCCGCGAGCCGCCGGTCGCCGCCTGGATCAGTGATTTCGGGAACCTGCTGGCCATAGTGTCGCTAGCGAACCTGGCAGCCGCAGACGCCGGCGCGCTGCTGCGCCGCGAAGGACTCAGCGGCGCCGACGCCGCCCAGGTCACCCGCTTCACCCACGGCCACCCGCTGGCACTGCGGCTGGCCGCCTCCGCGCGGGGCGCCCGCCCGGACCTCACGGTCCCCGACGCCGCGGTCGCCACCGTCATCAGCGAACTCGCGCAGGTCTACCTTTCCGGCCTCGATCAGCCGACCCGGGCCGTGCTCGACGCCGCCTGCACGCTGCGCCGCCCGACCCTGTCGCTCCTCGGTACCCTGCTGCCGGATGTGCCGCCGAACGACGCCTACGACATGCTGCGCCCGCTGCCGTTCGTGGAGTTCGGACCGGACGGCCTCGTCCTGCACGACACCGTGCGCGAAGTCGTCGCGGCGCTGCTGCGGGTCAACGATCCGCCGGCCTACCGCGGCTACAGGATCGCAGCCTGGCGGCAGCTGCGGCGCGAGCTGCGCACCGCCCCGCCGGCGGACCTGTGGCGCTACACCGCCGACCTGCTCTACCTCATCGAGAACCCGACCGTGCGGGAGGCGTTCTTCCCCACCGGCAGCCACCGTTATGCGGTCGAGCCGGCGCGGCCGGCCGATGAAGCCCAGATCACAGCCATCGCCCGCGCGCACCAGCCAGCCGCGGCAGTCACCATGATGCGGTCCTGGTGGGACACGATGCCGTCCGCGTTCCGCGTCGCGCGGGCCCCCGACGGGTCCCCCGCCGCGTTCCAGTGCCTGTGCGAGGCGACCTCCGTGCCGGCCCGGCTCCTCGCCGCGGACCCGGTGGCCGTCACATGGCGCGAGCACCTGCGCGCCAATCCGGTATCGCGCGGCCAGCAGGTGCTTTTACTCCGCCACATGCTGGCGGCCGACGGCGGCGAAGCCACGACGCCGGCCCTCGCCGCCCTGATCCTCGACCTCAAGCGGCGCTACCTGGAAATGCGGCCCAGGCTCCGGCGCATCTACTCGCTGGCCGCAGATCCCACCGCGGCGGTGTCCCAGCTCGCGCCGCTAGGCTTCGCCCGGGTCCCGGACGGCGCCGCCGAGATCGGGGGGACCACCTACCATGCCTTCTACAACGACTTCGGGCCGTCCTCCATCGACGGCTGGCTGACCGACCTGGCCGCGCGGGAAATGCTCATTGACAACAGCCACGCCCTGCTCGATCCCGACCGCCGCCAGCTCATCCTCGACGGCACCCGCGCCGATCTCACTAAGCTGGAATTCGACGTCCTGCAGTACCTGTACGAACGCGAAGGCCGGATCGTCAGCCGGGCGGCGCTGCTGCGCGACGTATGGGGCTACGACTGGAGCGGCGGCAGCAACGTCGTCGAGGTCGTGATCAGCGCCCTTCGCCGCAAACTTGGCGATCGTGCCGGAAGCCTGCAAACGGTGCGCGGCGCCGGCTACCGCTTCACCGCCCCGCCCTGACCCGACCGGCGCAGGAGGGAGCGTGATGATGGCGCCGACGGCTGTATATGACGAGATCGCGGACTGGTATGAGCAGGAGTTCCTGCCTGGCACCGCCACCGCGGGCGCTGATCCGCTCGGCATCGGCGCCGCCCTGGATACCCTGCTGGGCTGGGGTCGCGGTATCTGCCTGGAGATCGGCTGCGGCACTGGGGTCCACGCGAGCCGGCTGCGCGGCCTGGGCTGGACACCTGTCGGCATTGACCTTTCCGCCGCGATGCTGCGCTACGCGAGCGGCCGCCTGCCGGCGGTGCGGGCCGACGCGGTGCAGCTGCCGGTCCGCGACGGCTGCCTTCCGGCCGCGATCACCGTGATGGCGCACACCGACATGCCCGCTTACCCGGCGGTGCTGGCCGAAGCCGCCAGGGTCCTGGCCCCGGGCGGGCGGTTCGTGCACATCGGCGTGCATCCCTGCTTCTGCGGCGGGTTCGCTGACCGCAGCGACCCCGCCGCCGTGGTAATCCGCCCGGGCTACCTCGACGGCCACTGGACCAAGGCGTCCTGGACCACCCGGGGTGTCCGGGACAAGGTCGGCGCCACCCACCTGCCCCTGCCCAGCCTGATCCACGCCTTCCTGGACGCCGGCCTGGCACCCGAACAACTCGCCGAAGGCGGCCAGCCCATCCCCGTCATGCTGGCGATCCGCGCCCGCAAACAGCCGTGAGGTCCAGATGAGGCGGCCCCCATCCGCATGGTGCGCGCAGTGATCCCAGCCGCTTTCGCTGCTACTGTCGCGGTCAGTGCTGGCTGGACGTGCGCCGGATTGGCCGTTGCGGATTCCACGCCCCGATGAGCGCTTGCGGGTGACATAGCCATCTGACGCTAGGACAATCGGTGCGATGAGCCCTCGAAGCCGAGGACGGCGCCCCGGCCGCGGCCGGCCACGCCGCGTTGCGCGGCGCCGAGGGAATGGCACCGTGGCGGGGGCCGACGAGACAACCGGCTGCTGGTTTGATGAACCGGTCCCAGGTGACCGCCGCTCATGGGCGATCCCGCCAGGACATGGCACCTATGAGGGACTCGACCTGGAACTACTGGACCCCTCGGACGAGGGCGAGCTCACGTTCCTGATCGAGGCACAGCACACAGATTTCCAGGACGCACTGCGCAGCGATGACGAGATGATCGTCGGCGGTGAGCCGTTCAGCCCCAGGCTGCACATCGCGATGCACCAGATCGTCGCAAACCAGCTGCTGGCCGACGAGCCGCCCCAGACATGGCAGACCGTTCAGCGGCTGGCAGGCATGGGCTACGACTGGCACAACATCATGCACATGATTGCAGCCCTGGTCAGCGACGACATCTACCACGCCATGAACGAGCACCGGCCCTTCGATCCGGGCGACTACGTCCGGCGCCTTAACGAGCTGCCCGGTGACTGGCCGCCACCGCAGCCATACGGGCCGAACTGACCCTGGCTCCCGAACGATCCTCCCGGGTGCAGCTCAGGCAGCCGCTCGTTGCATTCCGGCAGTTGCCTGCCAAAAGTCGGCTTCAGCCATGCTCAGCTGGTACCCCAGCTACCGCCGCCACTGGTGCTCAAAGCTGGCGCGGCCGGTAGATGTCGGAGCGGTGCTCGATGGCCACCACGTCGATGCGGCGGCGCTGGTCGTCGATGCGGCGGCGCTGGTCGTCGATGCGGTAGATCACCCGGTAGTCGCCGCGGATGGTTACGCACCTCCCGGCCTGCAACTGAACCGGTGCACCCCGGCCCAGAGGCTTGCCATGCGGACCTGTTGCGATTCGATCGCGCAAATGCCTGCTTCTCACCCGCTTAGCCATACTGTTCTCCACCTTCGAAGCCGACCCCTAGATCTCGGGGGTCGAACGCAGGCGGCCGGCGCCGCGATCATGCCAGCAGCCCCGCCCCGCGCCGGAGCGCGATCGTGGCTCGCGGACGGGGACATCGTGCTGCTGCGTTGCTGTATTTTGCTGCTGTACCGAGCCCGTGAACTGTGGGTTCGGGATTTCGAGTTTATCTCTCTGACCTTGGTGGACTAAGGGGATTCGAACCTCTGACCTCTTGCACGCCATGCGGATCTGACGTATCGGTCTGCGCCCGGCGCAGTCGGACGGGGAGCCTTCTGCCTGCACCAATGCTCTGATGCCGTCGGGCACAGTCTGAGCCAGCCTGAACACGGTGGCTCCCCAGACTGGCTCCGGCCCCAGGGCGGCCGAGGAGCCCGGCGTGACAATCGAACACAGCAATGGGCCCACGCTCGTAGGTTCCGCCTTTCGAGGCTGGCGTGACGGGCCTGGCTGATCCGGGATCACCACCGCCCTGGCCGTGGCCGCTATCGCCGCGGTCGGCTCCTGCCGGTATGCCTGAAAACTCGTCACCACCCACGGCGAGACCGGCCTCACCGCCAGGCTTCTGCCTTCAACCGTGGACGGGCTTATTTTGGCGGCCAGCATGCCGATCTGGGTGACCTCGTCATTGCCGCGGCCCAGCTCGATGGCCACCCCCTCGCCACCCAGCCCGAACGGCTGCGCCGGGCTACCGTTGAGATCACTGCCAGCCACCCCGCCGCCACCCCGGACGACGTCCTGCTGTGGGCCGAGGCCAGGGCCATGCCCGCCGCATGACCCACCTCGTCATCCTGGATAACGAAGCCATCCAGGCCCTCGCCAGCCCTGCCCACCGTAAGCACCGCCAAGCCTTGGCCTACGTCCAGGTCATCGCCAGTCGCAAACGGCGAGCCGCCGATATCCAAACCGTGGTGCCCACGACCGTGCGGGTAGAGGCCGGGTGGGACCGCACGGCTCCTGCATGGGCCTTCCTCAACCGCCTGCGCATCGGCGACAGCCCTCTGGGCCCGGCCGCAGCCAGCACTGCCGCAGCCATCCGGGCACGGTCCGGCGTCTCTGTCGCCGACGCCCACACCGGGGCCGTCATCGGCTCCGCCCAGGCCGCACGCATCACCGTCGTTACCAGCGACCCCGCCGACATGCGCCGCATCGCCCAGGATAAGACCGTCACGATAGCCGCCATCTGAGCCGGCCTCCCCCGTCAGCCGCTGCCTCCGGTCAGGTAGTTGACCACCATGTCGCCGACCATCGTGCGGTAACGGTCGCGCAGCGCCGGGTCTGTGAGGTCGCGGCCGAAGAGGGCGCCAAAAGTATGGCGGTGGGCCAGCCGGAAAACGCAGAACGAGCTGATCATCATATGGACGTCAATGGCGTCCGGGTGGCGGTGGAACATCCCGTCCGCGTCCCCCCGCGCGAGGATCTTGGTGATGAGCTCGATCGCAGGCGAGTTCACGCTGACGATGGCCGCGGACCGCCTGATGTGCTCCGCCTGGTGGATGTTCTCGATCCGGACCAGCTTGACGAAGTCCGGGTGGGCGTCGTGGTGGTCAAAGGTGATCTCCGCCAGGCGGCGGATGGCCGCGACCGGGTCGAGGTGATCGAGCCGGACGTCCTGCTCGGCAGCCCGGATCTCGGAGTAGGCCTGCTCCAGCACGGCTTCGAACAACTGCTCTTTGCCGCCGAAGTAGTAGTAGATCATCCGCTTCGTGGTGCGGGTGCGGGCGGCGATGTGGTCGACCCGCGCTCCGCTGTAGCCGCGGTCGGCGAACTCGCGGCGCGCTACTTCGAGAATGTTCTTCCGGGTCCGCTGAGCGTCCCGGCGACGCTCAGAGGTGGTTACGGACATCAGGCTCCTCCGGACGCCGCCTGGCGGGTGGCGCCATCTAGCTGCGTGTTCCCCGGCTCGCTCGGCGCCCTCCCGCTACACCGGGCGGTGCAAATTATGCCAGGAGCCTTGACATCACGCGTGGGCAGTACTAACTAACTAGATCGTACATAACGGCCCAACGAGAGGCTGGCAACCGGTGATCCCGGACGGAGTGCGATACCTGGTGGGTCTGATCGGCGCAGAGATCAGTACCTCACTCAGCCCGCAGCTGCATGAACGGGAAGCGGACGAACTGGGCCTGAAGTACTTCTACCAGCTGATCGATATCGAACAGCTCGGCCTGGACGCTGAAGCCGCCGGGCCTCTCCTGTCCGAAGCCCGCCGGATGGGTTTCCGCGGCCTGAACATCACCCACCCGTGCAAGCAGGTCGTGGTGCCACACCTCGATGGCCTGTCCCCCGCAGCCGCCGCGCTGACCGCGGTGAACACGGTGGAGTTCGCCGACGGCAAGATGATCGGGCACAACACCGACTCCTCAGGCTTCGAGGCCGCGTTTACCCGCGGGCTCCCCCAGGTCCCGCTGCGGCACGTGGCGATCCTCGGTGCAGGCGGCGCGGGAGCCGCCGTTGCCCACGCCCTCCTGCGGCTGGGAGTGCAGCGGCTCACGATCGTGGAGGTGGACTCGGCCCGTGCGCATAAGCTCACCGCCGCCCTGCGCACGCAGTTCGCGCCGGACTGGGTACGGCCTGTTGACCCCGGCGATCTGGCCACGGCGATGGGCGACGCCGACGGGCTGGTCAACGCGACCCCCGTCGGGATGGAGCCGCAGACCGGAATGCCGCTGCCGGAGGAGCTGCTGCGGCCGGAGATGTGGGTTGCGGACATCGTCTACCGGCCACTGGAGACCGAACTGCTGGCCCGTGCCCGTGCCCGTGGCTGCCAAACGCTGCCTGGAAGCGGCATGCTGGTCTTCCAGGCGGCCGAGGCCTTCCGCCTGTTCACCGGGCGGGCACCCGATGTCGGGCGGATGTTCGCCCACCTGGAGTTCCTTACCGCGCCCGCCGACCGCTCCCCTGGGCGCGGCGCCGCTCACCCACCGCCAGATCACGGAGGGGACCGCCATGTCCCCGCGCCGTGAGACGAGCCCGCGGGCCGCTCGCGGCGGGCCCGAGCTCATACAGCGGTCTATCGCGACCATCTCGCTGAGCGGCCCGCTGGAGGAGAAGCTGACGGCAGCGGCCCAGGCGGGTTTCGACGGGGTCGAGATCTTCGAGGGCGACCTCATCGCCTGCCGGCTCTCACCTGCTGAGGTGCGGCGGCGCGCCGCGGACCTGGGCTTGCGCATCCTGCTCTACCAGCCATTCCGCGACTACGAGGCAGTACCCGACGACCTGCTTGAACGCAACCTCCGCCGTGCCGAGCACAAGTTCGGGCTGATGGCCTCGCTCGGTGCATCCACGCTGCTGGTCTGCTCCAACGTGTCACCCGCGGCCATCGACGATCAGGCACGGGCAGCCAATCAGCTGCACCAGCTGGCCGAGCGGGCTAGCGGGCACGGCATGCGCATCGCCTATGAGGCGCTGGCGTGGGGTCGGCACATCAGCAGCTACGCCAGCGCATGGCAGCTGGTAAAGGCGGCAGATCATCCTCAGCTAGGTATCTGCCTGGACAGCTTCCACATCCTGTCCCTGGGCCATGATCCGGGCGCGATCCGCGACATTCCCGGAGAGAAGATCTTCTTCCTGCAGCTCGCCGACGCGCCGCCACTGAGCATGGACACGCTCGCGTGGAGCCGTCACTACCGGTGCTTTCCCGGGCAAGGCGGCTTCGACCTTTCCGGCTTCGCCGCCGAGGTGCTCGCATCCGGGTACCGCGGCCCCTGGTCGCTCGAGGTTTTCAACGATGTCTTCCGCCAGGCCGACGCGGAACGCACCGCGGTCGACGGCATGCGGTCGCTGCTCACGCTGGAGGAATCGCTGCCGTCCCGGGCCGCTCCCGGCGTGAGGTCGCAGACCCCGACACCGGTCGCACTCGCCGGCCTGCCCGCCCCCGCCCCGCTGCCTGGGTATGCGTTCGTCGAACTCGGAGTGGACACACTGATCGAGCCGGTGACCGAACATCTTCTGCGTGGCCTGGGCTTTGCCCGCACGGGCATCCATCGCACGAAGCCCGTGCAGCTATGGCAGCAGGCAGATGCCCGTGTACTGGTGAACCGCACCGGAGCCGACGATGGCGCCCGTCCCCGCGGCGACGCCGTGGTGTCGGCGATTGCCGTGGAGAGCGAAGATCCCGGCCGGTCGGCCCGGCGGGCCCGGGCGCTGCTGGCGCCACCGATCCCCCGCAGCCTTGGCCCGAATGAGGCAGAACTGACCGCGGTCGCCGCCCCCGACGGCACCTCGGTGTTCTTCTGTCACACGGACGTCGATGGCGCCGCGGGCTGGCTCGGCGACTTCCGGCCCGTCGCGCCCGATCGGCCCGGCGACCGCCCGCTGCTTACTGGCGTCGACCATGTCGCCTTGTCCCAGCCGTTCGATTACTTCGACGAGGCCGTGCTCTTCTACCGGTCGCTGCTTGCCATGCGGGCACAAGGGAGCCAGGAGATCGCATCGCCATACGGGCTCGTCCGCAGCCGTGCGGTCCGCAGCGAGGGCGGCGGCGTCAGGCTGGTTCTCAACGTTCCGCTGCTCGGCGGGGGCAGACTGCCAGAGACCGCCGGCTACCAGCACGTCGCGTTCGCCTGCTCCGACATTCTCGCTGCCGCGCGGGCAGTGCGGTCAAGGGGAATGCCGACGCTGCCGGTGCCCGCGAACTACTACGACGACCTTGCGGCGCGTTTCGACCTCGACACCGATCTCGCCGGACAGATGGCCGAACTCGGAGTGCTTTATGACCGCGATTGCCGCGGTGGCGAGTTCTTCCACTTCTACAGCCTGATGCTCGGACGGCGGCTGTTCTTCGAGATCGTGCAGCGCAGCGGCGGATATGACGGGTTCGGCGCACCGAATACCCCCGTCCGGATGGCGGCGCAACTGCATCATGCGACGACGGGGGGCCTCGACGTTGGCTAGGCCACACGTGGCAGGCCGGCGCCACGAGACGAATACGCCCGATCGCACCTGGACCGCGGATTCACACAGGAGACGCGGCTGGCCCTGTTCCCTCCTATGCGCACGTCACGGTCATCGGCCGCCACCCGGCGGTGCTGATGACACCCCGGCTCTCGTTGTGCGGAGCCACCAGTGTTAATCACAACCCCCTTCTCAGGAGCAGTTAATGATCAGAGCTAAGAAGCCTGGCCACTTCGGCGCCAGCGTGGCCGTACTTGCCCTGGCCGCAGCGGCCGCAGCGGGCTGCGGAGCCCCAGGGGCGTCTGGGTCGTCAGGCGGCAGCGGTTCTGGGCCGATCAAGATCGCGGTCGTTGATGCCCAGAGCGGGCAATCCAGCTCGCTCGGGCAGTGGGAGTACGACGGGGTCAAGCTCGCCGTCAAGCAGGCCAACGCGGCCGGGGGCATCGACGGCCGCAAGATCGTTTTGACGCTTTTTGACGATCAGGGCGACCCGACGGTGACAACTGACATCGCGCACAAGGTCGCCAGCGGCGGCTACACGGCGGTGTTCGGGGCGGCCGAGAGCGCTGATTCGATCGCGATGGCGCCGATACTGGAGCGAGCGAAGATCCCGGCCATCACCTCGGGCCAGTCGCCGGCGCTGGCTCAGATGCACGACCCCTACGAGTTCCTCAACACCCCCACCAGCGTCACCTACGACAGCACGCTGGCGAACTACGTAGTGAAGACCAAGGGCCTCAGATCGATCGCGATGATCACCAATAATGACGCCTACGGCATGGGCGAGCACGACGCTTTCAAGGCCGACCTGGCCTCTCTCGGCATCAAGCCGCTCGCCGACGAGGTGGTCACCCCTGATGCGACGGACTTCAGTGCCGACCTCACCACAATCCGCCAGAAGCATCCGCAGGTGCTGTTCATCGGTGCCGAGGAGGTCGAGTCAGGCCTGATCGCCAAGCAGGCCCGCGCGCTCGGCATCAAGGCGGTCTTCGCTGGCGGCGCTCCCATGGGGACTCCCCTGTTCGCCGGCACCGCCGGGGCGGCCAACGTCGAGGGCTCGATCGTGAGCAGTGCCTACCTGTCCAACACCCTCAACCCCAAGACCCACGCCTTCGCCACCGCCTACTTCGCTGCCTACGGCCAGGCCCCGGAACTGCATGGGGCCAAGGCCTACGACGGCGCACAGATCGTCATCCGGGCCCTGCGCAACAGCCACGCGGCGACCGGCCTCAAGCTGGCCAGTGCGATCCGGGCGGTGCACTACTCCGGGCTGCTCGGGAACTTCGCGTTCAACGCCGATGGCGTGGGCCTGTTCACCACGCACATCGGCATCATCAGGAACGGGCAGGTGGTGCCCGCCCAGTAGCGCACGCCTGAGCGTCGGCTCCCGGCGGCGTGCGAAGAGCCCGCCGCCGGGAGCAACCGGAAGGGAAGAACATGCAGGTATTCGCGCAGACCCTGGTGGGCGGCCTGGGATTCGGTGCGATCTACGCGCTGGTGGCCATGGGGTTCTCGATCGTCTACCGCACCATGGGGCTGGTCAACTTCGCGCACGGCGACATCGTCATGATCGGGGCGTTCATCGCCGCCACCGCCTTCATGTCCAGCAGGCTGCCGTTCGCCCTGGCCGTACTGATCGCGATCGCCCTGACGGCGGCCATTGGCCTGGTAATCGAGCGGGTGCTCCGTCCGCTGGAGCACCGGGACTTGGACCTGATGCTCATCGGCACGATCGGCTTCGGCATCGTCCTGGAGGCGGTCGCCACCCTGATCTGGGGTGCGACGGGCCGCGCGGTCCGGACCCCGGTGGGCGCGTCGCCTATCAAGATCGCGGGCATTTACATCCAGCCCTACGACCTGCTGATCATCGCTCTGGCCGCGGTAGCCGCTGCCGGTGTGTGGTTCCTGCTGACGCGGACCAAGACGGGCGCGGCGATGCAGGCGGTCGCCGCCGACTACGAGGCCGCGACCGCGGTGGGCATCAATGCCGGGCGGAGCAACGCGATGGCGTTCGCCATCGGCGCCGGCCTGGCCGCGCTGGCCGGCTCGCTGGCCGGCCCGGTCCTGTACGTCAACGAGAGCCTGGGCGCCACGATCGGGATCAGCGGCTTCGCCGCGGCGATCCTGGGCGGGTTCGGCAATATCCCCGGCGCCATCGTGGGTGGTCTCGCCTTCGGCCTGCTGTCCGGCTTCTCGGCGGGGTACTTCCACGGCAGCTCGGACCTGGTCACGTTCGTGGCGTTCGCCATCGTCGTGATGATCCGGCCGACCGGGATCTTCGGCGAGTCAACGGTGAACCGGGCGTGAAGCGCCGTCTGGTCCTCATCGCGGCCGCGCTCGCCGCGGCCTACGCGCTGCCCTACCGGCTCAGCGCGTACCCGATGCAGGTGGTGGACATCGCGCTCATTTTCGCGCTGCTGGCCATCGGCCTCTACCTCACCCTCGGGATCGCCGGCCAGATCAATCTCGCGCAGGTCGCCTGCTTCGGCGCGAGCGCCTACACCACTGCCCTTCTCACCACGCGCGCTGGTCTCGGATTCTGGCCCGCTGCGGTTCTTGGGGTGCTGGCCGCGCTGGCTGCCGGACTCATTGCCGGCATCCCGGCGCTGCGCGTCCAATCCCATTACCTGGGAATCGTCAGCCTGGGGCTGGCCATCGCCTTCCTCGGGCTGGTCTCGAACAGCACGCTCACCGGGGGGTCCGACGGTGTCTCCGGGATTCCTGCCCCGTCGGCCTTCGGCCTGGATCTCTCCAGCAACTACCTCTACTACTACCTCGAGGCTCTGGTCCTGGTCCTCGGCATCTGCTTCGCGACCTTCATCACCCGCACCAGGCTGGGCCGGCGGATGCGGGCCATGCGGGACGACCAGCTGGCGGCCGCGTCCATCGGCGCCGAGGTGCCATACCTGCGTATCATCGCCTTCGCGCTCGGCGGCCTGTACGGCGGCCTGGCCGGTGCCCTGTACGCGGGGCTGGTCGGCTTCGTCGCCCCCGCGTCCGTCAGCATCAGCGTGATGTTCTTCGTGCTGGCCATGGTCATGATCGGCGGGCGGCATAGCCTCGCCGGCTCGGTGATCGGCGCACTCGTCCTGACGGCCGCGCGGGAGCTCCTGCTGAACGCCGCAGCCTACGCACAGCTGGGTTATGGCCTCCTCGTGGTCGCCACGGTGATCGCCGCGCCGGACGGCCTGGCTGGGCTGCCGGGCAAAGCCGTCCCCGCGCTCCGGCGCCGGGGCGGGGCCGGCGGCGGTGGAGTGGCCCGATACGTGCCCCAGCCGGCGCCGGACCGGCCCGATCACCAGGACGCGGTCACGGCGCTGCGGGCCGAGGGCATCACCCGGCGTTTCCGGGGAGTAACCGCCCTGGACGACGTCAGCCTCACGGTCCGGGCCGGCCACATCTATGGCATCGTCGGCCCGAATGGGTCCGGCAAGACGACGCTGTTCAACGTGATCAGCGGGCTGCACCGGCCGGAGCGGGGGCAGGTGGCGGTCTTCGGCCGTGCCGTGACCGGGGCACGGCCGCAGAAGATCTCGCGCGTGGGCGTGGCACGGACGTTCCAGAACCTCCGCCTCTTTCACCGGCTTGACACCCGCGACAACATCCTCGCCGCCTGCGATCGCACCCGCACCCGCTGGTCCTGGCGCTATCTGCTGTGGCCGGCCGGAGTCATACGCGGCGAGCGGGAGCTGCGCTCGGCGGCCGCAGAGATCCTCGGCCGTTACGGGCTGACCGGGGTCTCGGGCCTCATCCCCTCCTCGCTCCCCTATGGCACCCAGCGCCGGATCGAGATCGCCCGGGCGATGGCGGCGCAGCCGCGGCTGCTGCTGCTCGACGAGCCTGCGGCGGGCCTCAACCCGTCCGAGGTCGCCGAGCTCGCCGAAATTATCCGCGACATCCGCCGCGACGGCGTCACCGTGGTTCTGATCGAGCACAACATGGGCCTGGTCATGTCGCTGTGCGACCGGGTCGCCGTGTTCGACGCCGGCCGGGTGATCGCCGAAGGGCCGCCGGAGGCGGTGGCCAATGACGCCGCCGTGGTCAGCGCCTACCTCGGCGACGCGAACCTGTTCGACGCACCCTCGGAGGTCGGTGACAACGATGCCCGGCAGTGAGCCAGCACCGCCGGCGCCGCGGACGGCCCTGCTCGAGGTCGTGGACCTGTCGGTCCGTTACGGCGGGGTCAGCGCCGTGCACGGCATCAGCATCGAGGTCGGGCCGGGCGAGGCGGTGGGCATCATCGGCGCCAACGGGGCCGGCAAGACATCCACTTTGAAGGCGATCCTCGGGCTGGCGCCCCGGACCGCACGGCGGATCCGCTTCGACGGCCATGACCTGCTGCGGACTCCAGCCCGCAACGTCGTGCGCTGCGGGATCGGTTATGTCCCGGAAGGCCGCCACGTCTTCTCCCCGCTGTCCGTCGAGAAGAACCTCTTGCTCGGCGCCTACACCCGTCGCTGGGATCAGCAGACGAGGGCCAGCCTGGGCGAGGTCTACGAGATCTTCCCGCTGCTGGGCGAGATGAGGGCACGGCAGGCCGGCACGCTCTCCGGAGGGCAGCAGCAGATGCTGGCGATCGGCCGGGCCCTCATGTCACACCCGCGGATGCTGGTCCTCGACGAGCCGTCGATGGGATTGTCGCCGATCCTGGTCGGCTCGATCCTCAAGGTGCTCCTGCGGCTCAGGGATCAGGGCCTCAGCATTCTGCTTGTCGAGCAGAACGCCACCCTGACCTTCGAGGCCACCCAGCGCTGCCTGGTGATGGAGAACGGGCGTGCGGTTCTCAGCGGGACCGCCGCAGAACTGCGCCATAACAGTGACGTCCGGCGGATCTACCTCGGTATCTGACCCCGAATGAGGCGGTATGACATCAGTGCTGGTCTTGAACGGCCCAAATCTCAACTTGCTCGGCTCCCGCAGGCCGGAGATCTACGGAAATGCGACGCTTGCCGACGTGGAAAAGCTGTGCCGACGGGAGGCGGACCAGTTCGGCCTGAAGGCAGTCTTCCGGCAATCGAACCACGAAGGTCAGCTCATCGACTGGATACAAGCGGCCGACCCCGAGTTCGCGGGCGGGAAGTCCATCGGCGCCGTGTTCAACCCGGGCGCACTCACCCACACCTCGGTCGCCCTGCATGACGCCATCGAGGCGGTCCGGCTGCCAGTAATCGAGGTACATATTTCGAACATTCACGACCGCGAAGAGTTCCGGCACCAGTCGTGGATCTCCCTAGTCGCTCGCGGGATCATCATCGGCCTAGGCGTCCACGGCTACCCGCTCGCGATCAGAGCCCTGCACCAGCTGTCACAAGCCGGCTG
The DNA here is from genome assembly GCA_963835425.1 of uncultured Actinomycetes bacterium. Taxonomy (GTDB): domain Bacteria; phylum Actinomycetota; class Actinomycetes; order Streptosporangiales; family Streptosporangiaceae; genus UBA9676. The sequence continues at coordinate 760,164 of CAWIGE010000001.1, forward strand.
AAGATCTCACGACGAGAACTCACTGTCCATGGAAGCGATCCGGGTCAGGGCGTCATCAAGCACCGCCGAGGGAGTCAGCTGGCCCGAAAGGTATGCCCGGGAAAGGCCAGCGATCCCCAGGCGGTCCCTGCCGGTCACCACGGGGCGCCAGCTCCAGCGTGACCGCCTCGTGGCCAGCCGCGCCCATTGCCGGACCGCCGGCGATCATGGAAGCGCCTCCTGCTGCGGCAGGTACTTAATGCTGCCGAGGACGTGATCCCGGATTATGGCAGCTACCTCTTCCTCATTCCTGCGTTTGAGTGCCCTGACGAGCTGCGCATGCTGCCGCACCGATTCCTGGTGCGGCAGACCAGCCTGGGGCCCGCGAGGAAATGACGGCCACAGTAGCCGCAGGAGGAGAAGAAGCATCGGCGAGCGCGCGCACTCGTAGATCCGGAAGTGAAACTGCCGATTGAGTTCCGCCAGCCGATCGTCATCCGGTTGGCATGCGGCGACTTGCCGGTAGAGGGCTTCGATCTCCGTGACATCGTCGTTGGTCATCTTGGACATGGCGAGGCTTCCGGCCAGCGCTTCCAATGCGGCCAGGATCCGGTAGTTCTCCTCCATTTCCTCCGACTCGGTGCGCGCGACGGTGGCCCCCCGGTGCACGTCTGTGACCACGAGACCCTCCGACTCAAGGCGCCGCAGCGCCTCCCTCACCGGCGTGTAGCTCACATCGAACTGTTCGGCGAGGTCGCGCTGGCGAAGAGGCGTGCCGGGAGAGAGCCGCCGGTCGGTGATGAGTTCTCTGAGCGCATCGGTAACCATGCGGAGGAAGGTGCCCAGCGGCGTAATCAACGAATACCACCGGCAGCGTAGCTGATCCCAAGAAATTCCAGTTCAGGTATCATGCGACGGGTTTTGAAGCGGTACAGGACCGGTAGCGGGATCTTGTTGCCAATCTGCTCCTCCTTCTGCAAGCAGATTCCGATTTCGATCTGCACCCATCGGCTGGAAAGCGCGGCCTTGAGCAGCGCCCGATCCCGAGCCAGCCCCGCACGTCGGCGGCCACAACAGGTCATCAAGCGCCGAGAACGCAAGCGGTCTCCCCGCCGAGGCCGGATGGATCGACAGCACCCGAGACGGTGGCTACAGGAAACGCCAACCAGCCATGAGCTTCGCCGTCGGCGGCGGTATCAGCCTCCATTATGGATCTTGATGATGACGGCGGTGGTGGCGCTGACGGTCAGGCTGATGCCCGTGCGCGGGCCGGCGGGGAGGGCGCTCCATATGCCGCTCCACGGGGTGTCGCCGGTGATCGTGGCGCCGCCGAGCGTGGCCCTGCCCCCCCGGGCGTCTCCCGGCTGCCCGCCGGCCAGGGTCATCACCTCCGCGCCCTGCACCCTTGGGCCGCGCGGGATGATCGTGACGGCGGCATCGGGGGCGCCCGCGCCGTGTGCCTTGTTGATGACCGTGACGTAATCCCCGTCCCCCCCGCCGACGCAATAGGCGGTCAGGTTGATGCCGTCCGGGTTCTGGACCTGGACGGGCTTGACCCGCCCCGCCGAGCCGAGGGTGAACGCTTTGATGCCGTATCCCTTCGGGTTGATCGCATACCCCCCGCCGCCGGCCGGATCGGGCACGATCGTGGCGGTGCAGAGCCCCCGCCTGTTGTGGAAATTCACGCCCGCGGCGCCGTGGGCTGCCCACCAGTGCAGGTGATCCAGCGCCCACAGCGCTGAGGCAAAAGCGTCGCTCGCCTCCGGGACGCCGCCGAGGTAGTCGTTGGATTCGGTCAGCCGGAAGCGCAGGCCCGCCGCGGCCACCGGAGCGAGATTGTTCTCGTACAGCCACCGGTAGGGAGTGTAGGTGGTGGCGGTGGGCTGAGTCCCGATCGCGGTGCCGTTCACCCACTCACGGGACAGCATGTTGCTGATCGCCTGCTGAGCGGTTGTCTGCCCGGGCGAATCCCCCACGTAGTAGTGCTGAGTGACCTCTGCCAACCGGCCAGCATCGCGTTCATCGCGGGCGAGCTGCTCCGTCCACGACACCCCGCTGTCCGGGTCGGGGGTGTAGGTCTTCCTGCTGTAAGCCCCCAGGTCTGGGCCCGACAACGGCGCCCCCGGCGCCACGCCCGCGACCGCGCCGGCCAAGCTGCGCCACTGGGCCAGGTAAGACGGGTACGCACTGCCCGGCACACCCGGCACCTGTTCAAAGATCGCCGGATCCAGCGGGTGGCCCTGGTGACTGTGATAGGCATGCCAGTCCGGCTCGTTGCCGATCGCGAAGCTGGCCACATGCTGCTGGTAGCGGCCCCAGATATGCCCGGCGGCCTGGGCGTGGACCGCCTTCAGGTCCCCCATGGGGTTTGCTGCCGGACTGAGCAGGCGCAGCGAGTAGATGACCTTCACCCCGGCCGCGGCGGCGAAGGCAAACAAGTTGTCGATTCCGGTTAGGCCATCGCTGCCCGTGCCCGCCGGGATCAGCTGATCCACCGTGCCCCCGCCAATCCGGAGGCTACCCAGGCCCAGGTTGCGGAACAAGGTGATCAGCGAGCTGTTGTCCGGGCTGAACAGGTTGCCCGACACACCAGCATTGCCCGGGCTCAGCAGCGGCCCCCGCTCGAAACTCAGCCCCGCGAAATCATCGGGGACCACCGGCCCCAGATGCCCGGCGCCAATGGTGACCGTCACCGGATGGGCACCCGACCCGGCGCCGGCATGCAGGCCAGAAGGCGGCATCATCCTCACCCCGGTCCCGCTGGGCAGGAAGTGCGCCACAACACGCCCCACGCAGCATGACCACATGGTGCCCCGTGGATGAAGCGGCCTAACCGGCAGACACCAGCACCGTTCCTGGCACCCGTCCCCTGAGCCCGCACCCGGCACCTGACCAGTGGTCTAGCGGAAGCGAAGCGGTCTGTTAAAGGTGGCTCGGCGGCCCGTGGGCGCCGGGCGGCCGCAGCCACCTCGGTGACCGTAGCACCTGACAGGACCGCCCGCACCGCATCCAGTCGCTGCTCGATCGCGGTGCGTCGCCAACGAGTGTGGGACACAGGCACACCACATGGCGGCAGTTCCTGTGCGCACAAGCGGTGCTGGCCAGCTCTGGCATCGAGGCCGTGAAGATCCCGCCCTGAAGCCCCGCGCGAACGCATACGCCGAACGGTTCGTGCTCACCGCCCGGCCGCCGCCAGGTATTCGGCGAGCTTGGTTAAGCTCCAGGTGCTGAACGCCAGGCCCAGGTCGCGGGGGCAGCACCGGGCGATCAGGCAGACCTGCCGCCGCGCACGCTCACTGATCGTCTTGGGCCTGCCCCGCTCCATTTTGGGTCCAGCGCCGCGAACCCGGACTCGTTGAACGCGTGGATCACCGTGCGCACATACTCCGGGGAGCAATCAAGCAGGTGCGCGATGTCGGGGGCGCTTTGCCCCTGCGCCGACATCAGCACCACGATCGCCCACCGGGTCCCTGGCGGTGCGGCCGATCCGCTGCAACCGCCGGCCCTCGGCCATCGTGACCGGCCGGGCGAACACCTCCGGGGGACGCGGCACTAGTCCCGCCTGATGTCTAATCCCACCTGATGTTTGACGAATCTGCCCGTATAGAAGATCAAGGTGGCGCGCTGTGCGCGGGCCGACACCAGCGCCCGCCTCCGGCCTTGTCGAGCCCCGGCGGGCGCGCGTCGGCCCTGCACCCATGCTGCCGCTGATCAGTCAGGCTTATACGGCGGCGGAGCCTACTTCGCCCGGTGGCGGGGCAGGCTGTCGGTCAGCCGGGCGGCGACCTCTCGCAGCTTGGTGTTGGTGTTCTGCGACTCGCGGATCAGTTCGCCGAACGCGTCCTCGGCGTTGATCCCGCGCCGTTCCATCAGCATGCCCCGGGCCTGGTCGATCACCGCCCGGGAATCCAGCGCCTGGGTAAGCTGCCCGGCCAGGCGGCGAGCCTCGGCATACCGGCGGGCGTTGGCGATCGCCGCGCACGCCGCCGTGACATACAGTCGCAGGAGCGCCACGTCGAAGTCCCCGAAGCCGTGGCGCTGCTTGCTGTACAGGTTCAGCGACCCGGCGAACTTCTCATCAATGGCCAGCGGAACGGCCAGGTAGCTCGCCACCCCGGCCGCCCGGGCGCTGCGCGTGAACTCCGGCCAGCGCAATGCAGCGATTACCACCGCGACAAGCACCCACGATGCGGCCTTGCCATGCGGGTGGCCCCCCTCCGGGACGTGCCGGTGCTCAACCTGTTCCCAGGGCCGGCCCCCCTGCCCGGTAGAGATCTCCCCGGTAGGCCCGCTGCCGCTGATCTCGCCCTGGCGGCGGACTTTCAGGCGCCGGTATCTGGCGGGGCGTCGGCCCAGAAGATCAGGCCGAGCCATGCCGCGAGGCCAACGATGGCGACAACCGCCGTCAGGATCATTCCTGTCGTGGTACCAAGCAGCTCCGCATTCGATGTCTTGACTTCTGGTGGTGGGTACACCTCTGCTCATTTCCTTGTTGATGCTCGCCCGGCCCGCAAGCCGCATTTACGCCTGGAACCTGCGCCGCTCACTGCGTATGCAGCGAGCAGTACTGGCTCGCCAGGAGTCAGCCCGGTTGATCTGTGAGCCGACCAGCCACGGCGGGCTCAGCATTGAAGAAACACCCAGGTCGCCACGACCTTCTCGGGCAAGAGACGTGTCGGGCGCTCAGCTTCCCGGCTGGGCGGCAGCCGGGGCACGGCGCAGGGCCGCCACGCCCCTGCGGTGGCGGCCCTGCCCGCGGGCTAGGTGAGCGTGTTCTTGATCTTCCCGGCGAGGCCGGTTTCGGTGCCCAGGGCTGGGCCGCTGGGCTTGCCCATCGCGCCGTTGTAGGTGGCGTACAGCTTCGGGTCTGGCGCCGGGACCGAGGCCGCGTCGCCGAGCGGGTCAGGCTTGGCCAGGTAGCCGAACTCATGCTGGCCATCGGGCTGAGGGCCGGATGCCCAGCCGCCGTCTTGGCCGTGGGTGCCGTCGGACAGGTGCCAGACCGAGGTGGCGTGCTCGGCGTATTCCTCATCGAACAGCGCGTTCGGTGCCACGGTGGTCTCCAGCCCGTCGGCCTGCAGCTCCTCGATCGCCTTCAGCCACAGGTTCTGGTGCAGGCTGTCGCGGGCCAGGTTGAACCTGAGCATGTTGCGCACGCCGTTGTCGTCGGTCATGTTGTACAGCCGGGCGGTCTGCAGCCGCCCCTGGGCCTCGGCGGCGGCATTGGCCCGGAAGTCGGCCAGCAGGTTGCCGCTGGCCACGATGTAACGGCCGTTCCACGGATAGCCGTTAGAGTCCGCGGGCAGCGCGCCACCACCGGATACGATGGCCTGCTGAGGGTCCATCCCGCCCAAAACGGCGCCAACCACCGGGTCGGCGGCGGCGGCCTTGGTGGTGGCGGTGGCCGGGGCGCCTTCCAGCAGCCGGGCCACCATGGTGGCGATCATCTCCACGTGGCCGATCTCCTCGGTCGCGATGTCCATGATCAGGTCTTTGTACTTGCCGGGCATCCGGCAGTTCCAGCCCTGGAACAGGTACTGCATGGTCACGGTCATCTCGCCATAGGCGCCGCCGATCAGCTCCTGCAGCTTGTGCGCATACACCGGATCGGGCTTGTCTGGCTTGGACTCGAACTGCAGGCGGCTGGTGTGCATGAACACGGGTGCTCCCTCACGTGGGAATCGGCAGGCACCCGCCACGTCCACGGTAAAGAGCACGCACGGGCCCCCGGACGCGAGCGCGCTGTCTGACCCGCAGCCCAGCTCTGCCCGATAATTCCGCTGTCATTCCTCCTGACCGGCCGATTCCCTGCTACCTGATCAAAGCCCCAGATACCTTGTCATCGGCAGCCGGGCCTGGGACGGCACCCCGCGCCATCAAGCACGCCCTGGCGGTGATCCTGGCCCGTCACCCGGAGGAAGTGCTTCTCGTGCACGGAGCCTGCCCCCGCGGAGCTGACGCCATCGCCACGGCCTACGCCGCCCGGCAGCGGTCATACCCGTCGGGCTGCAGTTCCGGGTTGGGTGCTCGTTAGTCGCTAGCTCTTCCAGGGGTTTGGCATTGCCGCGGAGCGGGTAACCGCTGCCGCACGCGACAGTCTGGCCGGGGTCAGGGGGCAACCCCGCCCGCGGCACACAGGAAGGGAAAGTAGCGGTGTCAGTTGACGTTCTCGGACAGCTATCCGAGGCCGGGGTGTCGGTGTGGCTGGATGACATCAGCCGCGACCGGCTGCGCACCGGCAACCTGCAGGAGCTGGTCGATGACTACCACGTGGTCGGCGTGACCTCCAACCCGACGATCTTCGCGCAGGCGGTGGACCACGGAGACGCCTATGACGGCCAGCTCGCCGACCTGAAGGCCCGCGGCGTGTCGGTGGAAGAGGCGTCTCGCGCGATCACCACCTACGACATCCGCTGGGCCTGCGACGTGCTCCGCCCGGTGTACGACACGACGGCCGGCCTGGACGGCCGGGTGTCCATCGAGGTGGATCCGAGGGTGGCCAAAGACACGCACAAGACCATCGCCGAGGCGCGCAACCTGTGGTGGATGGTGGACCGGCCGAACCTGTTCATCAAGGTTCCCGCCACGCCCGAAGGGCTGCCCGCGATCACGCAGGCCATCTCGGAGGGAATCAGCATCAACGTTACGCTGATCTTCTCGCTGCAGCGGTACGGCGAGGTCATCGACGCTTATCTGGCGGGCCTGGAGCAGGCCAAGGCGGCCGGGCGCGACGTGTCCCAGATCCGCTCGGTGGCGTCCTTCTTCGTCAGCCGGATGGATACCGAGGTCGATTCCAGGCTGGACAAGCTGGGCACCCCGGAGGCGACGGCGCTGCGCGGCAAGGCGGCCATCGCCAACGCCCGGCTGGCCTATGAGCTGTTCGGGCGGCGGTTCGCCAGGGAACGCTGGCAGGCGCTGCGGGCCAGCGGGGCGCAGATCCAGCGGCCGCTGTGGGCCTCAACGTCCACGAAGGACCCGGCGCTCCCCGACACCACGTACGTCACCGGGCTTGTCGCCTCCGACACGGTGAACACCATGCCCGAGGCGACCATCAAGGCCACGGCCGACCACGGCGAGCTGCGCGGCGACACCGTGCACGGCACCTACGACGCGTCCCGGCAGGTCTTCGCCGACCTGGAGAACCTCGGCATCAGCTACGACGACGTGGTGCAGGTCCTCGAGGACGAGGGCGTGGCGAAATTCGAGGCGTCGTGGGACGAGCTGCTCGGCACAATCAAGAAGAACATGGGGCTCTAGTGCCGCGTGAGCTGTGTCAACGATCTTGGATAGTTCCTCGGATTGTGATCATGCAGCCGCTGCTGCAGCCTGGAATTCGGTGAGTGCTTCGAGGGGTGTGCGGTAGCCGAGGGTGGAATGCAGCCACTGGCGGTTGCAGAAGACCTCGATGTAGCCGGCGACGGCGAACCTGGCGCGGGCGCGGTCGGGGAAGGCCTGCCGGGCCTTTGGAAATTGAAGAGACCGCCCCACGGGCCGGTGGTCTGAGGCAGAATACTGTATACGGTTGAGCAGCCAGCCGCGGTCTTGGGGCTGGTTTCTTCCTGCCTCTTAGCATCTCCGAGGTCGCGGCGGCTAGTGCCCGGAGGTGACTGCTGATGGCCCAGGTACGGCCCCCGGCCCGCGCCAGTTTCTCGCCGACGGTAGTCACGTTGCCCGCCGAGATCGACATGGCCAACGCTGACCGTGTCGGTGCCGATCTTCAGGCAGCCTTTGCCCCCGGAGTCACCACTGTGGTCGCGGATATGACAGCCACCACGTTTTGTGACTCACGGGGAATCCACGCGCTGGTGCTGGCCCACCAGCGGGCCACCGCCAGCGGAGCCGGGTTGCGGCTGGTGGTGCCGTCCGCGTGTGTCTTGCGCGTGCTGGCCGTGGTGGGCCTTGATCGCTGGCTGGCGATCTACCCGAGCTTGCAGGAGGCCCTGGCGGTACCAGCGGCGCCGAAGCCGTGAGCCACCTGCAACGCCTGCACCTGCCGGAGCCAGCGCCAGCGCAGGCCTGGGGCAGGTGGCACTGCTACCGCCGGTAGGTGGCGCTGTGCTGAGGAGGAGCCGTGGCTGATTTCGGGCATGCCGCCGGGCCGGTGGTCGTGGAGTATCGAGGACTACTTCCGCGAGATCAACGCTGCGTCGAGCGACGCCGAGCGCGGCCGGATCCAGGAGCGTGGATGCGCCGGAGATCGATTACCGTGCTGAGCTGCCCCACCGGCAGATAGCGGCATGGCTGCTTGAGCGCATCGGCTCAGGCGAGCTTGCCATCGGGCTGCCCGGTGCCGTCGGGATCAAGGGCCGTTCTGCTATGAATAACAAGCAGCTGGTCAACGCGCTGCGCAACCACTGACGGCGGAGAACAGACCTCGGCCAGCCGGTGGCGTCGTTAGCTACCTTGCTGCGCCGGGAGAGCCTCGCCGAGGCGTCCCCCGGTTGACTGGAGCAGATCCGCCGGCCCGGCGAACACTGCCGCGGCTCCCGCATCCAGCAGCTCGGCGGCGCTGATCCCGCCGCTGCGCAGGCCGATGCACGGCACCCCGGCCCGCTGGCACGCTTGCACGTCCCAGACCGTGTCGCCGACGAACACCGCCCGCTCCGGCGCAACGCCGGCCTTGCCGAGCGCGACCTGCACCAGGTCGGGCGCTGGCTTGCTCTGGTCAACGTCAGCCGCTGAGGTCGCTTCCTCGATGGCGTCCTCCGCATCCAGGACCGCACGGAGCACGGCGAACTCCTGCGGGTCGGCGGAGCTGGCCAGCACCACCCGCAGACCTGACTCCCGGCAGGCGCGCAGCAGCTCGGGTGCCCGGGGCAGCGGCCTGAGCCGGGACCAGTACGTCGCATACAGCGCGCCATGCGCGGTGCGGATGCCCGGATCTGCTTCCTTGTCCCGGCTGCCGGGCAGCAACGCGTCCAGCAGTTGGTCCGAACCCATGCCGATGGCATGGTGGACCGCCGCCATCGGCACGTCGTGGCCTGCCTGGGTGAACGCCTGCCACCAGGTGACGGCGTGCAGATAGTTGCTGTCAACCAGCGTGCCGTCCACATCGAACAACGCGGCGATGGCGGTTTCGGTCATAGATACCTGCTACCCGCCGGTGAGCGGCGCAACGGGCTGAGCTTGGCCAGATTGAGTCCTTAACTGTTCCCAGGGCGCAGCACGTGGCCTGCTTCCTCTTCCAGCAACGCCACGGCCAGCAGTTCCCCATCTACCGGGCCGTAGCGGGCGAGCGCACGGCGATAGGTGCGGCGGACCAGACCGGACAGTTCCCATGGCACCTGGTAGTCGCCTGCCAGCGCGGTCACTGCCTCCAGTTCCTCGCAGATCCTGTCCAGCCCGAACGAGGTCAGATAGTCGCCGTGGAACACCAAGCCGATGTCACGGCGGATAAACGTGCTGGCCGCTGAGCTGCCCGCGAGGGCATGCTCCAGCACGGCAGGATCGATGCCCGCGCGCTGCCCCAGCAGCAGCGCCTCCGCGGTGGCGACCGCCTGGCCAAACCACAGCAGATTGACCAGCAGTTTGGCGGTGTACCCGGTGCCGTGCCCGCCGGTGTGCACGATCCGGCCCGGGTCGCCGAGAACTTCCAGCAGGGGGCGGTGCCTTTCCACCGCGCTCGCCTCGCCGCCGACGAACAGCTGCAGCTTCCCCTCCTGCGCGGCCGCGATCCCACCGCCTACCGGCGCCTCAAGGACCTCCACACCCTGCTCGATGGCCTGCTCCTGGATGGGCCGGGCGGCGGCCGGGGAGTTGCTGGTCATATCAATCCAGGTCGCGCCGGCGGCCAGCCCTTTCAAGGCGCCGGCCTCACCCAGCATCGCCGCATGCACCTCGCGGGGCCCTGGCAGCATGGTGATCAGCACACCCGCTGCCGCGGCTGCCTGCGCGGGCGTGTCCCGCCAGGTGGCCCCGCAGGTCACGGCGGCTTCTTCCGCCTCGGCGCGCTTGTCGGTCGCGGTGACCTGATAGCCGGCGCTGACCAGGGCGGCGCACATGGGCAGGCCCATCCGGCCCAGGCCGGCAAAAGCAATCTGCTGCACGCGTGCCCACTACCCCCGCAGCAGCACAGAACCGCAGAAGCCAGCCTCTACGGAACCGGGCGGTTCAGTTCAGCGGTGCCACGCCTGGCACGGCAACTTCCATCCGCTAGCCGACCAGGGCATCTGCGGTGTTCGCGGCGAGTCTCGCGGGAGGCGGTGATCGGCCGGATTCGCGATCTTCTCCATCGGCCAGTTCAGCCAGGCATCTCTTCGCGGTCAGTAGCGGAGGTTCGCTTGAAGGACAGGCCTGAGGCGGAGCGATGGTACGGCCTTTCAGCATGCGGATCTCGTCGCTGTCGGGATCGGCATTGAAGTCGCAGCAGACGATGAGCGGCGCCCGCTTGTCCTGGGCCTGGTTGATGCAGGCCAGTAGTTCGCGTACCGCCTGCTGGAGCCCCGCGGAAATAGACAGGCTCAGCAAGGCTGCAGACTCAGCGCTGCTCTGACTGACCGGCCTGGTGGCTGCCGGGATGGGTGGGTCGAACCTTTCGCCGACAGTTCGGCCCGCAGTTTGATGTGCCCATCTCAGCCTTCGCGCAGCTGTGGCAGGACGTGCCGGGCGTAGAACTCGAAGAACCCCTCCGCCTGGCCGCCGACCTGGCTGACGTACACCTCGTCGAACCCGGCCTTGGTGTAGGCGCGGATGGCGCCGGCGTGGGTGCCCGGGTCGGGGCCGTATGGCTGGGGCACCTGGTCCTGGGGTACCAGCTGGGCGAGCTGGGCGAAGTGGCGTGGCAGCGGAAGCAGCTGCGCGGCCTCCCCGGGGATCGCATCGGTCGCCCAGAGCCGGTGCACCGTCTTGCGGGCACGGGCCTCGTCGGGCGACCAGCAGACCTTCAGGCCGCCCTGCACCGGCCGGTCGCCGCCCCCAGATTCCCGGTACAGCCGGACGAAGCCGGCGTCCGGCATGGTGGTCATGTATCCGTCGGCGATCCTGGCTGCCACCTTGACCGCCTTTTCCCCGAAGCCGGACATGAACACCGGCGGCGGCCGGTCCGGCACCGAGTACAGCCGGGCGGTATCGACTGTGTAGTGCCTGCCCTCGTGCGTGATCAGCTGGCCGGTCAGCAGCTCCCTGATCACCTGCACCGCCTCTTCCAGCATCTCCAGCCGTTCCTCAGCGGACGGCCAGCGGCGGCCGAGGATGTGCTCGTTCAGCGCCTCGCCGGTGCCGACGCCCAGGGTGAACCGCCCGCCGGTCAGCAGCGCCGACGTCGCGGCCGCCTGGGAGACGATGGCGGGATGCTGGCGGAGCAGCGGGCACGTGACCGCGGTGGTGATGGGCAGCGAGGTGACCTGTGAGATCGCCCCGATCAGCGACCAGACGAACCCGCTCTGGCCCTGCTCATCCAGCCAGGGATGAAAGTGATCGGAGATCCACAGCGCCTCGAAACCCGCCTGTTCCGCCATCCTGGCCTGGCTGACCAGCTCCTGCGGGGAGTACTCCTCGGCGGACAAAAAGTACCCATAACGACTCAACGGATCAGCCTCCTCTCACCGGCCCGCTGGGCCGGCCGTGCCACTGGTATTCCCAGCCGCGCTACCCGCCGGGGGGAGCGATACTCAGCTGCCCCAGCCTGCTAGGACCTTTTTCGCGGCATCGCGGCCGTGGTCGAGCAGTGAGGCGATCGGCCCGAGAACGTACTGGGCAATGGTCGATCCCGCGGCGGTGACATGTGGGTGCGTCGGTGCCAGGGTCTCCACCGCCCGCACCGCCATGCCCATCCAGGCACGTTGCTGTTCGCTGCGTGTCTCGATGATCAGCGGGAACTCCTCGGTCTCCTCATGCTGGGCATGCTGGACGACGTTCGTCTCCAGCTCGGCGAGCTCGGCCGAGAACCCGGGGGACGAAGGGCCCAATCTCTCCAGGTTGGCAAGCATGTGCGTCGCCTTGCCTTCCTCGGCGTTGCGGGCACTGGCAACGCGGTGACCGCCCGAGGCGGCCCTGGTCACCGGCCGCACGATCATCTCCTCGGCGGCCTCATGCACCGTCAGCAGCCGCCGCAACTCGTCGAACAGCTGCTGCTTGCTCTTTCCTGACGCATTGCGCACCCGCCCGAACAGCTCGTCGATCCGCGCGTGCTGCTCCAGCAGGATCCGGACCACATCTCCTTTGGGGAGCTGCGTCGGCTCCGGGCGGCTTCGGCCCTTCTTCTGCGCTGGGGCCATCGAAATCTCCCATTGGCTTGGCTGGTGAATCGTCTGCTCCCCGGTCCGGGCGCCCTACCCGAGGCACGCGGCCCGTAACGCGGCACCCCCAAGATCCGCTGGATTTCCGCTCCAGCCGAGCGCGGGCCGGCGCCGCGCCACCAGTTGGTCCCGGTGGGACGAGCAGAGCCAGGCGGGGTGACGCCGCTGACCACAGTGGCTTCCGCTGGGTCCTTGGCTCATGCTGCGCCAGGATCACCAGCCCGACTGCGCCACCGTACGGTTGTGGCCCACGCGCACTGCTTCAAGCGCGGCCACCGCATCGGGATCCAGGTCTCCAGCGGCGCCTTCCCACGCTACGCCCGCAACCCCGGCACCGGCGAACCGCACGCCACCGCCACCATCCTCCCGGGGTGCCGACCAGACCGTCTACCACGACCCCGCCCACCCTCGGCAGTATCGTGCCGGCTCAATAGACGCGCTGACGCTGACCGCCTCGCCGCCAGCACCGACCCGTATACGGGAGTTCGCAAGCCAGCGGACCCACTTCACGGCGCGCCCAGCCCGGCGCGGCGGCCGATGCCTCATTGACGGCGAGGCCGGGCGCACCGCCGTACACTCGGTCCATTGCCATCGCCCCACAGAGCGCACGCACGAGGCCCAAACCGAATCCGCGGCAGTCCAGGTGATGCCACAGATTGCACGGTCCTGCGCGCCGGCCGGTGAGGGAGGCACGCAAAACGCCCAGCTAGGTATTACCCCTCCGCCGGCAATCCGCCCATCGATCTTCCTCTTTCCACAGCGAACCGCTGGCCCGCCAACTGCCGTCACCGGCACCTGTTGCAGCTTGAGGGCGATGGGTCTGCCAGGCTGGGGAAATGGCCGGGCGAACGATGCGGACCGCGGTGCTGGAGGGCGTCGGCAAAGTGAGGCTGCAGAAACGGCCGGTTCCCCGGCCGGCCCCGGGCGAAGTGCTGGTCCAGGTCGCGGCGGTGGGCACCTGCGGGTCCGACGTGCACTACTACGAGCACGGCCGCATCGGCGGCTTCGTGGTCGAGTCGCCGCTGGTCCTCGGTCACGAGCCGTCCGGTGTCGTGGTTGCCGCCGGTCCCGGCGCCGATCGCCACGAGCCCGGCCAGCGGGTGTCGATCGAGCCCGGCGTCCCGGATTTCACCTGCGGGTACTGCCGGGCCGGGCGGTACAACCTGTGCCCCCGCATGCGGTTCTTCGGTACCCCGCCGATCGACGGCGCGTTCTGTGAGTACGTCGTGGTGCGCGAGGAGTTCGCCTACCCCGTACCGGACAGCCTGTCCGACGACGCGGCCGCGCTGGTCGAGCCGCTGTCGGTCGGCGTCTGGGCGTGCCGCAAGGCGCGCGCCGGGCCGGGCTCACGGGTGCTGGTGACCAGCGCCGGCCCGATCGGCCTGGTGTGCCTGCAGGCGGCGAAGGCCTTCGGCGCCACCTACGTCGCGGTCACCGATGTCAACCCGCGCCGGCTGACGTTCGCCCGCCAACTCGGCGCGAGCGAGGTCGTCAACGTAGGTGAAACGTCGCTGGCCGATGCCGCGATCGAGCCTGACGTGCTGCTGGAGTGCTCCGGAAACCCGGCCGCCACCGGCGCGGCGATCCGGGCGGTGCGCCGGGCCGGGCGGGTGGTCCTGGTCGGGATGGGCGGCGAAGAGATCCCGCTCCCGCTGGCCCATGTCCAGACCCGTGAGCTCGAGGTGACCGGCACGTTCCGGTAGGCCAGCACCTGGCCGGACGCCATCGCCCTGGCGGCGTCGGGACGGGTTGACCTCGATGCCCTGGTCACCGGGCACTACGGTCTCGCCGACGTCGAGCAGGCCCTCACCGCCGGCGCCCGCGACCCCGACTCGGTCAAGGTCGTCGTGACGCCACAGCGCTGACCGCCTCAGGCCGGCCGTCAGCGCCGCGCGGCCTGCGACGGTGTCAGCGCGGCCGCCGCTTGGGCGTGCCGGGCGCCTTGTCCGCGTACCGGGCCATCTCCCGGCCGCGTCAGCATGCCGGCCGGCTGCGGACACTGCGCTGTCCGCCGTTGCCCAACGGTGGTGCGGCTGTTCAATACCAGCCAATTCGTGGGGGCGACCTGCTCCGGCACTGCGAAGACCGGCGCGTTCACCTCGCCGCCGGAGCACTACGCCGAGCGGAAGACCACGGCCCCCCTACCCGAAAGGATGTAGCGGCCGGCCTCCGCGTGGCGGAGCTGGACCCCGTCTGACTTGGCGCGCCCTATGCGGCACAGAAAGACGTTCTGCGTGTCGGTGCGTGACGTAGGAACGTCCCCCTGAGGCGCTTCGGGCTTGGTGTCCCACGCAGCAGGAGGACGTTCATGGGTAACGGTAGTGGCGTGTCCCGAGGTGACCGCAACCGCAACGCCCGGCTGGAGCGGCGCGTACAGGTCGGGGGTGATACGGGCCATCAGCCCTTGGCAGCCTGACCGGAGCCGGGCACGTAGAAACCCCTACCCCTGCAGGGCAGTCCAACCCTTGGGCTCTGGAGATAGTCATGTGCGCAGCGCCTGTGGCCCCACCCGGCGGGGCCGGCCCGAAGCAGCAGTTGCTGCCGGTGCCGGCATCCTCAGGATCGTGGGCGCATTACCTGCTGTCTGCCGCGACGAGGCGCTCGATGAGCTCGTCGATGTTGCCTGTCTTGGGTAGGTCCCGCTTGGCCAGCAGGTCGCTCAGTTCGGCCTTGGTCAGGCCTTCGTAGCGCTGGCGGGCCCTTGCGTGGGCCTGCCTGGCGTGCTCGCGCTCGGCCTGGCGGCCCTGGCGGGCCAGTTCCTGCTCGGCCTGCTCGGCCTTCGCGGCCTGCTCGCGGGCGGCCCGCTCGGCCTTCTCAGCTTGCTCGCGCTCGGCCTGGCGGGCCTGGCGGGCGAGCTCCTTTTCGGCCTGCTCGGCCTTGGCGGCCTGCTCGCGGGCGGCCCGCTCGGCGTTCTCAGCCTGCTCGCGGGCGATGTCACCGGCCGCCTCGGCCTTTTCCCGCACGACGTCACCGGCCGATTCGGCCTTCTCGCGGACCGCGCCGGACAGCGTGGCCGCCGCCTCCGCCCACCTGACGGCGAGGCGGCGGTTGATGTCCACCGTCCGCTGCACGAGGTCGAAGTAGCGTTCCACGGCCGGGACCAGGTCCACCTGCGGCAGCCCGAAAAGCCGGCCCGTCACCGCCCGCGCGCCCTCCGTCCAGACGTCAGCGGTCTTGTCCACCGCATTGCGCGCCTGGCTGGCCGCGGCGCTGTACTGCCTGCTCATGCTGGTCATATGCATCCCTCCACGGTGTCTGAGTACTATATGCTAACTATAGTACGCAACCGTGCGTACTATAGCAATCGGCGGCCGCTCGGGGCAGGCCGGTGATGGCTCGGGACGGGAGATTATGCATCGGCTACCAGGGCTGGTGGATGCTCAGCCGGGTGAGGGGCCTGGGCCGCCGCTGGATTCCTCAAGTCGTCGTCGTGCGCTGCCGCGGCGTCGCGGAGCTTGCCGAACATGACGTCCAGGGTGCCGGTCATCCCTGCATATGCTGGGTGCCTGTCGTGGCGCGGCCAGGTAGCTGAAGAATCTTCGCCCTGGCTGTTAGGTCCACGGTCATGACCTGGGCCGCGCTGGCCCGTCCCTCGTTTGTGGTTTGTTGTCCCCGTAGTTCTTTCATGCCTGTGCCCGTCGTAGCTCCCTCCCACCCGAAGACCGGACTACGGCGAGCTACCCGTGCTCACCGGAACAAACCTGGTGGGTGCCCGCACACTGAAATCCGGGCACTGGGACGGGATGCAAACCTCATCCCCTTGTGCGTCACAAGGCGCGCCCACTCGCCACAGGCGATCTTGTAGCCCACACCGTATCCGGCAAGGATCGGGGCCACGCTCAGGCGCTCCCGGCACGCTCACCGAGCGGGCTGCGTGACGCGAAGAGGGGCGTGATGCCTTCCCGGGCAGTGCATGCGACGCGCGGCTCTGACGTCTGTGCGGGGGCGGGCGTGCTTGCCCGTCGGGGGATGATGGCGTCGAGCGTCTTTCAGCGCATTGGTGGCTCACATCATGTGCGTGACCGGTGAGGTTAGCGAGCAGCTGGCCGAGCTGCAGATGCCCCTGGGCGAGGGGCCGTGCCTGGACGCTGTCACCTCCAGTTCGCCGGTGCTGGTCTCAGATCTGGACGACAAGGATGCGGTCCGCGGCTGGCCCGGGTTCACGCCGCAGGCACGCCAGATCGGAGCTGCGGCGATCTTCGCGCTGCCGCTGCAGATCGGGGCCATCCGGGTTGGGTCGCTCGGCCTGTACCGGGACAAACCCGGCCCGCTGCGCACGCTTGAGCTGGGTGATGCGCTGACCCTCGCCGATGCCGCCACCGTGGTCCTGCTCGAAAGCGAGCACAGCGCCGGAGGAGCCTCGGCGCCGGGAGCCGGGCCAGGCGGCCAGCGCGCATCGGCCAAGGACAGACACCGGGCACAGGCCGCATGTATGCGAGCTGGTGCGCCCTTCGACGCATAAGCCGCGCCTTAGGTGGCAGAGAGTGAGAACACATCCAGAGTCCGGCGTGGAGGGGTCATGGCAGGGGCAGGCACCGCGACACGAACGAGGCGATCCGTGCACGACCTGCTCGGCATCTATCTCAATGATCATCTGGCGGGTGCGACCGGTGGGCTTGAGCTGGCGCGGCGGGTGGCGGCATCACACCGGGGCCCCGGGCCGGCGCCGCCGTGCAGCGTCTGGCCGCCGAGGTCGCGCAGGATCGTGCTGCGCTGGAGGACATCATGGGCGCACTGCGCATCCCGGTCCGCGCCTACAAGGTCTACGCCGCGTGGATCGGTGAGAAGGCCGCACGGCTGAAGCTCAACGGCTACCTGCTCACCCGGTCGCCCCTCAGCAGCCTGGAAGAGCTGGAAATGCTGCGGCTGGGCGTGGAGGGCAAGGCCGCGGGGTGGCGCACGCTGCGGGTTCTGGCGGAGACAGACAAGCGGCTCGACCCCGGCCGACTCGATGAGCTCATCGCCAGGGCCCGGCGTCAGGCCGATCTTCTGGAAGAGCTCCGTGTGCGCGCCGCGGGCCAGGTCATCGGCCTGGGGGCGACAGCCGGTGACTCATGAGCGACATCGCCGCGGCGCTATCTCCGGCGGGGACGGCGGCCTGGCCGATGATGGCCGGCTAGCGGGCGGCGGCCGCATCGGCGGTACGGCCGGTGAGGTAGACGATGGCGCCCGCCTGGACGCTTGCCGCTGGCTGCGGCCCGGCGCCTGCGGGGAGGCCAGCAGCTGACAAGAGGGGGTAGCGGGACGCTCGTCCGCCAGGTGACGCCCACGGCGATCTGCGGAAGGTTGCGACGAAGTGTGTCAGCCGGTGTCTAACAGCGTAGGTGCGGACTGCCACCGGGGAACGTGGAAAGTCAGCGAGTCGGCCTGCGACGTGCAGCCCGAGGAACCAGACGTTGACGGCAACGTCGATCCGCGTTGCAGGCTGAAGGCCAGTAATGCGTTCGCGGAAGTGAGGACGCTCCCGGGCGTGTCAGTTTCATCAGTTTGAGGGAAAGGAAAGCTCGTGAACATCAGCAAAGACCAGATTGTGCAGCTGCTGGAGAGCCAGGGCAACCACGACAAGGCTCAGCAGGCCAGCCAGCAGCTCCCGGATCAGGTGGACACCGATAATGGCCAGCACGCCGATCTGCTGTCGAAGCTCGGCCTTGACACTGGCAGTCTCGGGAACCAGCTCGGCGGGCTCGGGAAAATTCTCTAACCCGCTGGGCGGGAGCGGTTTCGGGGGAGCTGGCGGGCGTGGATGGGGTAGGCCGTCGGCAACGCGCACCCGTCCGGTGCTGTCCGGGCGGACTGTCCGCCAGCGCCGCATCCCTGGATCCAGCTAAAGACACCCGGCTGTGCGGCCAACCTGGCTACCGGCGACGCCACGGACGCACAGCTCAAGGCGGTGATGAAGCCCGCCAATCGGCCGCCGGGCGGCCGGGCCGGCCGCCCGGCGGAAAGAGGAAGGGACGCTGAGCATGTGGGTTTTTCTATCTGCCCGGCTGCGGACGTGGCTGCTGCTGGCCATCGCGCTGCCGCTGGCCCGGTTGCTTGTCCATCGCCTCGCTGTCGCCGCTGAACGCCATGACCCATCCGCCCGCAGGGCGAAACTGCTCCGCCGGGCCGACTCGGCGGTGACCGCGGTGTCCGGGCGCTCCTCGCGCAGGGCCAGACGCTGAGACCGGTGAGGGATCGCCAGATGGCCGAACCGTCTCCCTCAGCGCCGCGCCGGCCCGGGCCATCACCGTTGCGCTGCCTTGTCACCGGGGCATCGGGCTACATCGGCGGGCGGCTCGTCCCTGAACTGCTGGCTGCGGGGCATCGCGTCCGGTGCATGGCACGTGACCCGGGGAAGCTCAGCGACCGGCCCTGGTCCGGCGGCGTTGAGATCGCGGCAGCCGACGCAATGGAGGGGACCAGGGTCCGGCGCGCTCTGGAGAGCGTCGATGTCGCCTATTACCTGATCCACTCGCTGGGCACGGGCGCGTCCTTCGAACAGCGGGACCGCGACGCGGCGGGCATCTTCGCCGATGCCGCCATGTCCGCCGGGGTCAAGCGCATCGTGTATCTGGGCGGCATCGTTTCCGGCGATGGCAGCGGCCTGTCACCGCACCTGCGCTCACGAGCGGAGGTCGGGGACATCCTGCTGGCCAGTAGCGTGCCGACGGCCGCGCTGCAGGCTGCGGTAATCATCGGCAGCGGGTCGGCTTCGTTCGAGATGCTGCGGTATCTCACCGAACGGCTGCCGGTGATGGTCACCCCGAAATGGGTGGGAACCCGCATCCAGCCAATCGCCGTCGGTGACGTGCTGCGTTATCTCGCCGGCTGCGCGGCGCTGCCTGCGGGCGTCAACCGCCGCTTCGACATCGGCGGCCCGGACGTGCTCACCTACGCGGAGATGATGCACCGCTACTCCGAGGTGGCCGGCCTGCGGCCGCGGGTTCTGGTTCCGGTGCCGCTGCTCACACCGCGGCTGTCGTCGCTGTGGGTCGGGCTGGTGACGCCGGTCCCGGCCGGCCTGGCGATGCCGCTGGTCGAATCGCTCAGGAACGAGGTCGTCTGCTCCGAGCACGACATCGCCTCCTACGTCCCAGACCCGCCCGAGGGCCTGCTGACTGTCGACCGTGCCATCGCCTTGGCGCTGCGGCACACCCGCGAGGGCGCAGTCTCCACCCGCTGGTCATCGGCTGCTACGCCCGGCGCCCCCAGCGACCCGCTTCCCAGCGACCCGTCGTGGGCCGGCGGCTCGCTGTATGTGGACGCCCGCATCAGTGCCGTCCGCGCTTCGCCCACGGCACTGTGGCGGGTAATCGAGGGCATCGGCGGTGAGACAGGGTGGTATTCCTTCCCCGCCGCATGGGCCGTACGCGGGCTGCTCGACCGGCTCGCCGGCGGCGTCGGGCTGCGCCGCGGACGGCGTGATCCGCGGCATCTGCTCGCCGGCGACGCGCTGGATTTCTGGCGGGTAGAGGCCATCACGCCAGGATCGCTGCTGCGGCTGCGCGCCGAGATGAAGCTGCCCGGCCTGGCCTGGCTCGAAATGGCGGTCGGCCGGGACCATGACGGCATGACCACCTACAGCCAGCGGGCCATCTTCCAGCCGCGCGGGCTCGCCGGACACGCCTACTGGCGGTCCATATCGCCGTTCCACGGCGTCGTATTCGGCGGGATGCTCCGCAACATCACCGCAGCCGCAGAACGAGCCAGCCGCGCGGCCGACAAGCCAGTCGCAGCCGGGCACTGAGCAGCACAGCGAATCCATGCCATGTTAGAGCACGTGGCACCGGACCTGGGCGTCAAGACGTCGAGGCGGCTGTCCACCCAGAGGTCACTGATGGCCATATGTAGTGCCTTGGTCAGCCGGCCCAGCTGGCGCGGAGGCGGTTCGGGAAGCACGTAGCTGAGCATCACAGTCCCGCGCATCGCCGGGGTATGCAGGCGACCAACCCGGGGCAGCTGGCTGGGGTGCCGGGCGGCTGAAGATTGCCGCGAAATAGGTCATGATCGCCGCCAGCCCGGAATCGCCCCCGGCTGCCAGATCGGCGGGAGTAGATCGCCAGGGCGGCAACCGCGGTCTAGGTGATGACGTCGTCGATGGTGACGTTGACGGTGATGTCGTGGAGCCCGGTTTTGGCGCGTAGGTCGGCGATGGCTCGCTGCTGGACTTGGTGGGCGATGGCGTCGAGTTGGCTGCCGTAGTGGGCGGCGATGGCGAGGTTGACCACGGCGGTGCGGCCGAGGACGCCGGCTGGGGCGTGGGGGTGGTGGTGCCGGGGGGTTGTTTTTCCGGCTGGGCCTGCGGTTGTGCTGTTGGTGCGGCCGAAGGCGGCCCGGACTCCGGGGACGGTGCGGGCGGCTTCGCGTGCGATGGTGGCTACCACGTGGGCGGCGATGCGGATGGCGCCGGTGTCGCTGAGCTGGAAGGTGTACCAGACGTCGGCGATGAGTTTGCGGATCTGGCTGGCTACTGCGCCTTTCAGGGTTGCGGGAACGGCGACGTGCTCGGCGGCGAGGCTGCGCACGGGTGCCCAGAGGCGGCTGAATTCCGGCAGTGCGGCTTGGCAGTGGGGGCAGCGGCTCTGGTGGCCGGTGAGCTGGCTCGCGTGCCCGTCGGCGGCTTGTTCAAGCAGCTCGTCGATGTCGGCGCCGCAGGCGAGGTGGCGGGTTGTGCCGTTGAGCAGCTGGCGGACGTCGTGGGCCGGCTGGCCGGGATCGGTCATTCCCTCTCACCTCCACTGCTCTAGCGTCTGACTTAGTGTGCGCCTTCCGCGGAACAGGTGGCTACGGACGGCCGGAACTGTGCTTGTGGTGATGCGGGCGATCTCGGCGTTGGACAGTCCCTCGAAGTGGCGCAAGACGATCGCGATGCGCTGCGGCGGGGGCAGGGCGGCGACGGCGGCAGTGACAGCATCGGCTGTCAGGTTGCGTTCGGTCTGCTGGCTGGGCTCGTCGCCCGTTGCGGAGGTGTCGCCGAGCAGGTCGAGGGACTGGGTGGCCCGTGTCCGGGTGATCCGGTTCAGCGTCTTGCGGGTGACGATCTGGTACAGCCAGGTGGTGAAGCGGGAATCCGCCTTGAACCGGGGTAGCTGCTGCCATGCCGTGACGAGCGCTTCCTGGGCGACGTCCTCAGCGTCGTGATGGTTGCCGAGCAGCCGTAACGCGACACGGTAGGCCAGCTGGCCGTGACGGTCCACGAGCTCGGCGTAGGCATCGACGTAGCCTTCCCGCGCACGCTGGACGAGGTAGGCGTCGTCGATGTCTGCTCCCATCGCCGCTCCCGTGCCTGAACGATTTGCCTGTTATGGCCGGCCGGGTGACCGGAGTGCCCGGTCTCGGCTGCCATGCCGCCGGGACCTGCGACCCCCGTTGAACACCTCCGGTCGTGCTGGCCTCTACTGCCCGGGGATCGGCAAATAATGTGCGACGTTTCCGGCCGGAGTGGGTCTAACAGTGCAGAGCCGGTCAGCAACCATGCCGGCTCCATACGGCGGCCACCTTCGCCGTTCTTGAGTCCCGACAGAGAGAGTGCTTCTTGATGACCCAGCCAAACTCCGCAGCGCCGGCCAAGCCGGCCACCAGGATTAGCGGCACCAGCCCGGCCACCACCGACCCCATGTCGACCGACGATGGCAAGATCAGCGTGGCCCAGGGCGTCGTGCAGAAGATCGCCGGTATTGCGTGCCGCGAGATCAGCGGCGTGCACGCCATGGGCGTCTCGACCAGCCGCGCGTTCGGCGCGGTCCGTGAGCGGATCCCCGGTAGCTCCGGCCCGAACGTCGCCCAGGGCGTGGGCGTGGAGGTCGGGGAGACCCAGGCCGCCATCGATCTGGACATCGTGGTGGAGTACGGCGTCAGCATCGCTGATCTGGGCAGGAGCATCCAGCGCAATGTCAAGCAGGCGGTGGAGCGGATGACCGGCCTGGAGGTCGTGGAGGTCAACGTCAACGTGGATGACCTCTACCTGCCGGGCAGCGACGACCAGGATGGGGACGGAGACGCGCCGGCGCGCGTGTCATGACCGGGCCCGTCCCTCCCGCGGGGAGCCACCTGAGGGCGGCTGTGGTCGACGGTGTCGACCTCGACGCGGTCGCCGCGGCGGCCCGCGGCTGCGCGGCCGTTGATGATCTGTGCCCGGGTGCCTGGGGCGGCGTGGTGTCTTATCTGCCGGGCCGGGAGGTGGCCGGGGTGCGGGTGACCCACGATCATGTGGTGATCTCAGTCCGCGGCCGGTGGGGCGTTCCGGTCAGCGAACTGGCAGGCCAGGTCCGGGCCGCTGTCACAGGGCTCGCCGGGCCACGGCGGGTAGATGTTGTCGTGGCCGATCTGGCCGAACCCGATGCCCACGCCCCAGCTGGCGTGCCCGGCGAAGAGGTGACCTCGTGGACGGCGAGCAGTCCCGGCGGCGTGTCCGGCGTGAGTTCATCCGCGCCCATCACCCCGACCGCGGCGGCGACCCGGTCGCCTTCGCCGCTGGCCTAGCCGAACTTGACCAGTTCGCGGCCGGCTGGCCGCCCGCGCGGGTGGTGGTGGTCGCGGACACGCCGTTGCTGGTGAACCTGCTGACGGCGCTGATGCACCGGGCCGGCTGGCGCCGGCCGCCACCGCGGGTCAGGTAAGGATCCTCGTTGATTTTGTGAATGTGAGATGACATGACACGTACCACTGTTGGCGTCGTGATCGGGCTCGCCCTCGGTCTTGCGCTGGCGTTCGGCAGCTTCGGGCAGATGCTCATCGTGGCCCTGTTCGCCGTGATCGGCTTCGTCGTCGCCAAGGTGGTGGAAGGCGACCTGGACCTGAGCCCCTACCTGCCGCGCCGCCGCGAAGGCCGATGACGGCCAGCCCGGCCGCCGGCCTCGCAGTACCCAGCTCCCCCGCCGGGCCCACCGAGCTGGGCATGATCGGCATCAACGACCGGGTCGTGGAGAAGATGGCCGCCCGCGCGGCGGCCGAGATCCCCGATGCTGGCGCGGCAGCGCCCCGGGTCCTGGGCCGCTCAGTGACCGGCGCCGCCGCTTTGGGGGCCCGCACGACGAGCCTGACCGCGCTGCCGAAATCCTCGGCCGACGTCGACGGCTCGACCGTGATCCTGGACCTGTCGATCAGCGTCCGCTGGCCCGCGTCAGTGCCCGAGGTCACCAGCGCGGTCCGCGAGCACGTCCGCGGCCGTGTCAACGAGCTGACCGGCCTGACCGTGACCGAGGTATCCATCTCGGTCACCGACCTGGTCACCCGCCTCCCCGGGCCCCCCCGGGTGCACTGACAGCAGGAAGGACAGACATATGAGACATGCCAATCGTGTCCTGGCGGCCCTGCTGAGCCTGGCGCTGATCGCGGCAGGCGTGCTGCTGATCATCGAGGTCATCGCCGGCCGGGTCAGCCACCGCCCGGCGGTCGTGGACTGGCACCCGGCCTATGATTGGGCCAAGCGCACCACCTGGAACGCGGGCAGCGTCCGCGTGGCCTGCGTGGTGCTGATCCTGCTCGGGCTGGCGCTGCTGATCGCCGAGCTGAAACCAGCCCGGGTGTCACGCCTGGCCGCCGACCCCGCCCAGGCAGGCGCAGCCGGCATCGACACCGCCTACACCCGCCGCGGCCTGGCCGCCGCCATCCGCTCAGCCGCCACCGGCGTCGACGGCGTCCGGGGCGCCTCAGTGAAGGTCAAACGCCGCAAGGTCACGGTCGCGGCCACCGCCGCAGCCCAAGACAAAGCCGCCGCCCGGAGCCTGCGCGACCCGATCCTGGCCGCCGCCCGCCAGCGCCTGACCGCCTTGAAGCTCCACCGGGAGCCCACGGTGTCGGTACGAGTCACCCCCAGGAGCCGCTGATGCACGCCGACCGCACCAACCGCACCCTGCTGCTCCTGCTGGCACTGCTGCTGATCGCCGCCGGCGCCGCGGCCGGCGCCGCGTCCATCGGGGCGTTCGGGACCGCCACACAGCACAGCCCCCTGATCGCCAACCCGGCCGGGCACTTCATCGGCGCCCAGGGTGGCTGGCTCTGGTCCGTCGCCGCTCTGGCCGCGCTGATCCTCGCGCTGCTCGCGCTGCGGTGGCTGCTTACGCTGCTGTTCTCCACCGACCGCGCCGGTGACCTGCCGATCACCCCCGGCGGTTCCGCGGAACGCACCACCCTGGCCGCCCGGGCCCTGACCGAAGCGGTCGCAGAAGAGACCGAAAGCTACCGGGGCGTCAGCTCCGCCCGGGCCCGACTGCTCGGCGACCCCGCCGGCCCCGAACTCGTCGTCACCGCCGCCCTGGAGGAAACCGCCGACTTCGCCGCGCTGCGCCAGCGCATCGAAACCGCAGCACTCACCCACGCCCGCTCCGCGATCGGCAACCCCTCACTGCCCATCCAGCTGGACCTGACCGTCACCACCAAACGTTCCACCCGGGTCGCCTAAACCAAGCCCCCCGGACCACCGCGATAAGAAGGAGACACCACGATGAGCACACAGGACAAGGCCAAAAACGCCGCCGAAAAGGGAACCGGCAAGGTCAAGGAACACCTCGGCAAAGCGACCGACGACAAATCCCTCGAAGCCGAAGGCCAAGCCGACCAGGCCAAAGGCAACCTCAAAGACGCCGGCGAAAAAGTCAAAGACGCCTTCAAAAAGTAACACCGTGATCGCAGTTGGGGTGTGAATCGCCCCGGAGTTTCCGGAGGCACGGTGTGAATTAGCTGATCATCGTCCCGCCACGGAGCCTGTGCCGTGCGGGTGCCGGGAGAGATCTTCAGGGCCCTTGAGGACCCGGCGGATCGTGGATGCACCGACCCGGTGACCGAGCTTGAGCAACTCGCCCTGGATCCTCTTGTACCCCCACCTGTGGTTCTCGGTGGCGAGCCGTGCGATCAGCGCGGCGATCCCGGCGCTGGCTGAACTATGCGGGCGGCAGGACGGCAGCCCCGGCCCGGCCGACCGGTTCCCCAACGCTCTTCCATTCCCCGGCCTGCACCAGCGGCGCAATGGCCGCCACCTTCACCCACCGAACCCACAACGCCGGCGAAATGGCGACAGTCCTCCACGCCCGCCCGCTGCGGAAACCGAACTGTTCAGCAGAGGCTCTGCCCGAAATTGACACCAGGCGCACGCTCATCGCACGATCGGGCATCGGGTCGGTGGGATCAGGAGAACGCATAGGGCAGCGTGGACGGCGCGCGGGAGCATCAGCAGACCCGGCGGCCAGAACGCAACAGAATAACTGTTCGGGGCGGTGCGGGCGGTCATGCCGACTGACCGGACTGGCGCGCAATTGGGCGGTTCTACGCGCGGCCGTACTCGGGTTGGCTGACCACGTTCTGCTGCCAGAGGCAGACGCAGAAGCTCATGCAGTGCCTTGCCGAACGCCAGGCCCTCGCGGATGGCGACCCGCTCAGGGTCATCGCCGACCGCGGCCTCGAGGCGCAACCACACTCAGCGGGAAGCAGATGACGCCGCCACGGCCTCGCGTCCCGGGCGGCAAGTGTTCAACGGCGCCTGTGATCGCCGGCGCCCGGGGTGCCATCTGCGGCCAGATCATGGCGCTCGATGTTCACTCATCCCGCCCAGAACGACGGTCAGACGACGGTCAGACGATCTTGAAGGCTGCCTCGGCGGGCTGGAAGTTGGGGTCTGATCTGGGAAAACTTGTGGAGCTACGGGGATTCGAACCCCGGACCTCTTGCATGCCATCAGCAGGCAGCGCGTCCACCGCCGTGCGTCTGTGCAGGTCACCGTCCCAGAGTGTGCGCATCAGTCCGGTCAGATCCGCACCGGTTGCTGTACTTCGCTGCTGTACGGCTCTCCGCACTCGTCAATGACACCAGGACCGGTACTGCCTACGCCCCAGGCACGGACAGCCCGGCGCCATATGCTCGGTGCAAGGGCTACGAGCGATGGAGGATCTACCGTGACCAGCTACCGTCCCATGACCCTCGCCGACCTGGCGGGCCGGCTGGCACGGACGGCCGATGACAAGGTGCAGTGGAAACTGGTGTGGGAGTTCCTGGAAGAGTACCGGTGGGAGATCGCTGACGTTCAGCTGTCGCTGCTGCAAGACGAGCCGTCCCCGACTGGTGACGAACGATGGGACACCCTCCTCGCGGCGCTGGCTGAGCATCTTGCGGCAGGACACGATGCTGCCCCCCCACAATGGGCTGAGCTGCGGGTGCTGCGGCGGCCCTGGTTCCCGGCGGAGCTGGAGATTCAGCGGGCCGAGGCGCTGGTGTGGGCACCGGCAGCCTTCCGCAAGCACGGGGTTTACCTGTCGGCCCGGGACCTGGAGGCGGCGTGAGTCAGGCTGACGATGTCCTCCTCGGCCGGGCAGAACTGGAGCGGGCTTTCACCGCCCTGGGCGAGCGTCTTGCCCGCAGGGGTGTCGTCGCGGACATATTCGTCGTTGGCGGTGCTGCCATGGCCCTGGCTTACGATGCCACCCGCGTGACCAGGGATGTCGATGCGAGGTTCGTTCCACACGGGATCGTCCTGGAAGAGGCCAGGCGGGTCGCCGATGACCTTGGGCTGCCTCCCTGGTGGCTGAACGAGCAGGCCACCTCCTATATCTCCGGAAAGGATGACCCCGGGAAACGCCACGTTTTTGACCATCCAGGGCTCCGCGTCATGGCAGCATCACCAGAACACGTCTTTGCCATGAAGGCATTGGCGGCCAGGACACGCGACATCGACGACCTGCGGCTGCTCGCGGGCATGATTGGCGTGGCAACAGCCGACGCCGCGCTGCAGATATGCGCGGACTTCTACCCAGACGAACCAATACCTGCGAGGACAGACGCAGTCCTGCGGGAGCTTTTCGGCTGATCCCAGAATCGAGCCGGGCTGACTTCCCTGCCGCTCCCTGCTCCGCCCCCATATGAGCGCAAGCTGATCACATCGTCAGCAGCCTTCCAGCGCCTGGGCGAACTCGGCCGGGACGATGACAGCCAAGCGCTCCCCGTGCTCGGTGAGGCAGACCACGTGCCCGCGCGCGGCACCGGCGACTCCCGGCGTCCCATCGACTGGCAGCTCGCTTATAGTCTCAGGGTAACCCGGCCAGAGCTGGACCTCCCGCCCCACAGCGAACCAAGCCGCAGCAGTCTGTTCGCGGCCGACCTGCCCGCTCGGCACGGCCAGCGCCGCGGCCGCCGCCGCTCAACGGCACCGAATGGCAGATGAGGCTCCTCCTGCCACAGCCCGGCCGTCTCATAGCCGACCGCGCCGGTGAGCGGATCAAGCATCGGCCAGTCCTCGGCGCCCTCATCAACCGATACCAGCGAAGAGTGACAGGCCAGGTCGAGACCCGCGGCACAATTTGGCACCTCACGCGCCCGGAAATGAAGATCAGCAAGCGCTGCGAGGAGAATGGCCGCCGTTCACAGGATACGGCGAATCGGCGGTCAGGTGCTCTCTTCCCCGGGACCGCCTCCGAGGTCGCTGTCCTCGCGGTAGTCACTGGCAATCTCGACCGCCATGCTCTCTGGCCGGAACGCCGGGTCCAGCCGCGTCAGGTCCCATTCGTTGATCCACGCCCGCACGTACTGCCGCATCCGCGTGGCGCCGAGCCGCTCCAGTCCCGCGACGTCGGGCGGATTCCAGCCGAACGCGTCGGCGTGCAGCTTCTTCAGCGCAGCGTACGCATGATCGAGCTCGTCGTCGTTGGGCGGCTCAAGCAAGAGCATGTCATGCTCAATGTGCCGCATCCCCGCCTCCGCCAGCGTCGCTGTCTCATCCCATTGCGGGGATTCCTTCGCGCGCAGCCTCGCGGGGATCTGCGTACGGTCGTCTTTCCCGGTCAGGACCGCGGCCTCGAAATCGTCGGTCATCGCGAACACTGGGACCAACGGCAGCCCCGGGTCACCCTCGCGGCTGCTGAGCCACATGGCGAGCTCCGCGTACGCCCGGCCGCGCTGGAGCAGCGAATACCGGCCGATCAGCTCGACCTCGTCGAACAGGATGACCCAGCCGGTGTGGCCCGCCGCCCGCAGCAGCCGGGCAGCGAACCGGAACCGCTGGCGCGCCAAGTCGCGGATTGTGATCGGAGCGAACGAATAGAGCCGGGCCGCGCCCACCGATCTCAGGGCGCGGCGGAGTTCGGCGACGCGCAGAGGCTCGCCGCCCCAAAACCGCACCAGCGCGTTAACCGTCTCATCGCTGCCAGGCACGTCGCCTCCGCGAAGTCGCTCATGGCAAAGGAGGGTCGCTGCAAAGCGCTCGTCCAGGCCACTCGCGGGGGAGGTCACCCACCGGCTCAGCTCGGCGTATCGGGGCGTGTCCGGGTCCAGGGAAGCGGCGGCATCTGCCACAGCCTCGTGCCCACGAGAGGGATCCATGGCGGCCTGAATGGCCGCCCGGAATGTCTTCACCGGGTCGTGCAGCGGTGTCTCTTTGCTGATGACGACCGTGCTCACGGCAAAGCCATCCGACATGGCGAGATGACTCAGGTGGGTGAGGAGGTGGCTCTTTCCAGCGCCGAATCCTCCGCCAAGCAGGAGCCCGGATGGGCCCGCCGTGGGGCGCCCCGGCTCACCCACCTGCTCGAGCAAGGCAGTGAACCTGTCCTCCGCTTCCGGCTGTCCGGAGCCCAGCGCGGCCACCGCATCCCAGCTCGGCACGCCGGAGCGGAGAGCTTCCACGGCCCGCCGCCGGGCCACCAGTTCATCGCTTGGCGCTAGGTTCATGCCACCGCCTCCAGCCGGACCTCAAGCCGGACCAGCGCGGCGAACGGGTTGGCGCGACGCCGGTCACGCACCTCATCGGCCACCCTGAGCTGGAGCGCCGTGTAGGCGGGCAGGCCCCGTGATTCGTCGGTCATGAGTTCCGGTGGCACCACGCCGATCAGGAGCACCCCGCGTAGTTCGTCGGTGGCGTCGATGAATTGGCGGAGCACCTCGTAGGCGTCCAGCACAGCGGCCTTTGAGTAGTAGAACCCCGACCTGGCCTCGGTGGGCGGGCGGCGCGCCTCAGCGAGCCTTGTGTAGTCAATGTGCACGATCAGGCCACCGTGACCGGCGGTGAGCAGCAATGCGGCAGTCGAGGTGAGCATGGAGCGTGCGTTGTGCCTGCCGATCCGCGTATAGATCAGTGCGGGCCGAAGGGCCGCGATAGAGCGCAGCTCACCGTGCAGCCAGCTCAGCACCGCGTCGTGTTCCGCGGTGTCGATGTCCCCGGCGCCGAGCTGAGCTTGCGCTAGGCGCAGCATCGCACGTCCCATCTCGGTCGTGATGACCGGATTGCCCAGCAAGCCTCGCTCCAGCAGCCGGCGGACGCTGCGGTAAAGCTCACGGGAGTCAACGTCGTGATGGCGGGCGACCTCGCTCACAGCCGGGGTGGCCCCGTCCGGTACTGGGAAGGCAGCCTCCCGGTACGCCGCCCGGACGTGAGCAGCCGCCAGCCCTTCCCAGTCGACCGCGCGTGAGATGGCAAAGAAGATCTGGTCGATCATGTGCACCCGGGTCGCGTCCGCCGCGATGCTCACATACACCCCGCCATGCTGGGCAGACGCTGCGGCTAGCGCCGACTCCAGCCGGTCCGCCGCGCCACCGTCCCCCACCACCGCGACCTTGACGGCGGCACCGCCGACAGGCAGGTAGCCTGCCAGGTACTCGCGGGCGACAAAGCCAGCGTAGTCGTCTACCTTCAGCACACCCCCGCCCAGCACGCCGCTGAGCGGGACGGGCTGTCCGTGCGTGTTCATCTCGGTGCCCGCCCGGTGAACGACACACCCCAGTAACGCTGCTGCTGGCCGGTGCGTGCCACTGTGGTGAGCACTCCGGCGGTCCGGGTACCGCTGCTCGCATGCCAGCGCAGCAGCCGCCCGTCCCTGGTCTGCCGGACGCCGTCCTGGTCGAGCAGGTACAGGTCGCGCGCGAACTCCGGGCGGGTGTACTCCTTCCCCTGACCGGGCAGCAGAGTGAGCACGGACCAGATGTCCGTCAAGCGCACCACTGCATCCGGCCTCTTGCTGGCCCGGGCCACCACCAGTTCGTAACCGCTGGCGAGGCTCTCCAGGAACTGGCCAGCGCGGAACTTGGGCGGGCGCTGCTGGGCGGCAGCAAGCAGTCCGATCAGAACCGATGGCCGGAGCCGCCGCTCCCGCCGCCGATCGATCTCAACCACAGAATCCCCGGGCACCACACGCACGATGGAGGGATAGCAAAGCAGCCGTTCGTCCTCCTCGAACATCGCCACGCCACGCTCCGCCGCCAAGTCCAGCAGCTCTTTCGCGTAGTCTCCGGACGCCAGGTAGGCGGTCTCGTCGATGTCGAACGACGTCCGGGCCCTCCGCACTGCCGTCGAAAGTTCATCCAACAGTCCGGCCACCACGCCCAGCGCACGGCGGTACTCGCGCACCTGGCCCGTTGCTGCAGCCGCTTTCGCCTTCCGCAGTTCCCGGGTCAGGCTGGCCGCCGATCTGAGCGCACCCTCCGCGTCGCCTTGTGCCGCGCTCAGCGCGGACTCGAACATGGTCGCCGACTCCACTGTCACACTCCTCTACCCGCCTCAGCACCGGACGATAGCGGTACGCCCCGACATTGCCACCGTGCACCGTGCCCTGCGCCGGGCGGCAGGCAGGGCCGGGCGCGGGCGAGCGCTACTAGAGCACCGTACCGCCAAGCTTCCGGCGGGCAGCAACAACCCGGCCTCCAGGCAGACCTGCCGGGTCGATTCTCACGCCGCCAGTGCGAGGACGGACGCCGAGTAGCTGTCGTGCGCGTCCATGGCTCTGACCAGCAGAGTCGCTCCTCCAGCCGTCCGGCCGTGATGATCACCGATCATGTGCCTGCGGTTCATCTTCCTCTTGATCACACATGTGACCTCGTGGCTGCGGCTATCCCACCGCGAGGACGCATGGAAGACCACGGAGATCTTGATCCTGCGCCACCAGCTCGCTGTACAGCAACGGCGGCAGCTGCGCCGCCCGAACCTGAACTGGACGGACCGGCCGACCAGCGACTCGCCGGAACATCAGGGCACTGGTCCCCCGCCTGGCCCGTGAGAACCCCGAATGGGGTACCGCAGGATCCACGGCGAACTGGCTAGCCTGGGAGTGAAGGTAGCGGCGGCGTCGACCGCGTGGGAGATCCTGAAGAACGCCGGGATCGAATCCCCCGCCACGCCGATCCGGGCTCACCTGGCCGCAGTTGCTACGCCCCCAGGACCCGAGCCGGTCAACCTCGACCAGTACCGCGTCAGAAAACAGGCTCGCATCGACGGCCTGATCAACGGGTACCGCCTGGTCGCATGAGATAGACGAGCTTCTCGGCACGCACACTGCCGCGGCGCGCCGCAAGATGCGCCGAATTGCGCCACGCGCAGCACGTACGCGTTGACACCGAACTGGCCGCGCGTGGCGCAAGACCCAGCGCACCGTGCTGCGCCGCCGGCTCAGCCCGCCTGCAGGCACGCTCGCCGACAGTATGGGCAGGTCCGGCAGGGATCAGCAGGGCACGGCTGGCCTGACCCGTTGCGCAGTCGGCAAGAGTCACCCGCCAAAAGGCGCCACGCAACCGCACCAGTGCAAGTGTCAAAGAAGTGGGGGAAAGGAACGTTCTTCCTGGTCAGAGTGCCCCGAGTCCGTCTTGGCGTGTGGCTTCAGCGGACCGTGCCAGCAGCCCGCTTGGCGCCGGAGCCAGCTTCCGGCTGGTGGACAGGCACATCGTGCTGCTGCGCTGCTGTATTTTGCTGCTGTACCACGGCCGCGAACCGCAGGCTCAGGATTTCGAATTTATCTCTCTGACCTGGGTGGAGCTAAGGGGACTCGAACCCCTGACCTCTTGCATGCCATCAGCAGGCAGCACGTCCACCGCAGTACGTCTGTGCAGGTCACCGTCCCAGGAAGTACGCGCCCGTCCCGTCAAGTCCGCACCGGTTGCGGTACTTTCCTGCTGTACCGGCCAGCCTGCCCGGTCAGGCTCCCAATAAGCGCCTGACCAGCCACAACCTCCAAGAACTCTACCGCGGTGCCCTCCAACGAGACCAGCATCCGATCGCGCCAGATGAGTGCGGCAAAGCACCGGAGGCAGTCCCGGCTCCGGCCACGACCACTGCCTCTCCCCCACAGCCGCCAGCCCGAGATCCGAACTACCAGCCACCGCCAAGCCCCTCGCTCGCCAGAGTCCGGCAGGCCACGGCCGAACGCCCGGATCTGGTTGATATGCCTGTGATCGTGAGGCACCAGGATCGAGGCGCGCTGCGCCTCGATCACCTGCATGATCAGGCATTATGTGGCCCGAAGGGCGAAGGTGATCTTCGATCACCCGTAGTGCGCCACGAGGCGCTGTTGTTACCGGATGGGGGTGAAAGGACCGCCATCGCCTTGCCGTCGCAGCGGCGGGGTGAAGCTGGAGGCAGCCTGACCGGGGGATCGCCGGGGAGGGCGGGAGCAGCCTCGACAAAGTCGCGTCGGTCTGGGACTGCCGGATGGGCCGGGCGCGGTGAGCGAAGCGGGAAGGTATACGCGAGGAACCGGCTGCGTTACGCCTCTTGAGGTCGAGCCAGCTCAAACCCGGTGGATATGGGCTGGATGGCGGCGCGCACCCGCCCGTCGTGACGGGTGGGGAACTCCTGTCCGGGCGTTGTGGGTCTGGGATGGGAGGCCATGGTGAAGGTCTGCGGCGTAGCCATGGCGATGCCGCAGGGGCAAAGCCGGGTGCCTAACCCGCTGACCGGTCAGCAGTGAACGTGGGAACCGCCCGTGTCCGTTCCCGGGCCTGTCCTTGCCAGGGGCAGGAACGTGGATAGGCGCGATGCCAGCTGAAGGGCGCGGGCGGGGCGGAGCCGCCGTAGTACTCCGGGGCCGGGAGAGCCGGCCGCATGGGGAAGGGCGGCAGCGTGCCAGATCAGGGAGGAGACTGTAATGCCCGAAGACGCGCCGGGGAATCCCGGCGCCGCGCGGTCAGCCGCATCGCCTGCCCGGCAGGCGGCG
The DNA here is from genome assembly GCA_963835425.1 of uncultured Actinomycetes bacterium. Classification (GTDB taxonomy): domain Bacteria; phylum Actinomycetota; class Actinomycetes; order Streptosporangiales; family Streptosporangiaceae; genus UBA9676. The sequence continues at coordinate 793,261 of CAWIGE010000001.1, forward strand.
GTTTACCGCCCGGTACGGGAGATGCAGGCCAAGCTGCACCGCTGGGCGGGGGAAGACCCCTCCCGCCGGTTCGGTGACTTGTTCAACCTCGTGTATGACCCGGATTTCCTGGCCGAGGCGTGGCTTCGCGTCAAGACCAGCGCCGGGTCGCGGACGCCGGGGATCGATGGGGCCACGGTGGCTGACATTGAGAACCGGATCGGGGTGGGGGCGTTCCTGGGGGAGATCCGGGGCTTGCTGAAGTCTGGTGAGTTCCGGCCCGTCCCGGTGCGGCAGGTGATGATCCCGAAGAAAAGCGGCAAGCTCCGCAAGCTCGGGATCGCCACCGTGGCCGACCGGGTGGTCCAGGCCGCCCTCAAGCTGGTACTCGAGCCCATCTTCGAGGCGGACTTCGAGCCGTGCTCGTATGGGTTCCGCCCGAACCGCCGCGCGCACGACGCGATCGCCGAGATCCACTACTGGGCCTCGGCACCCAGGAACTATCAGTGGGTGCTGGAGGCCGACATCAGGGCCTGCTTCGATGAAATTGATCATGCGGCGCTGATGGACCGCCTGCGGCGGCGGATCACGGACAAGCGGGTGTGCGCGCTGGTCAAGGCGTTCCTCAAAGCCGGGGTCATGACGGCCGACGGCGAGAAGGAAGAGGCCTATACCGGCACCCCGCAGGGCGGGATCTTGTCCCCGCTGCTGGCCAACATCGCGCTGCCGGCGCTGGATGACCATTTCACCCGGTGCTGGCAGCAGATGGGAACCAGCGGGCAGCGGGAAAAGCGCAGGAAACAGGGCCTGGGCACCTGGCGGCTGGTCCGGTACTCCGATGACTTCGTCGTCATGGTCAACGGCAGCCGCCGTCACGCCGAGGCGCTGCGCGCCGAAGTGGCAGCCGTGCTGGCCCCGCTGGGGCTGCGGCTGGCCGAGGAGAAAACCCGCGTGGTCCACATCGAGGACGGCTTCGGCTTCCTCGGCTTCACCATCCGCCGGATGCGCAAGCGGGGAACCTCGAAGCGCTACGTCTATACCGATCCCGTCCAAGAAGGCCATCCAGGCCGTCAAGGCCCGGGTATCGGCAATGACGTACCGGTCAACCCGGAACCTGAGCCCGCAGGTGCTCATCCAGAACATCAACCGGACTCTGACCGGGTGGGCGAACTACTTCCGCCACGGAGTATCCAAGGCCGTATTCAACGCGAGTCGACACCCACGCCTGGAGGCGGATCATGCGCTGGCTACGGCGCAAATACCAGCACGGAAACTCCGCCATCGGAATGCCAGAACTCAGGCGCAGGTTCTGCCTGCCCGGCACCTGGCAGTTCGCCGTCAACGGAGTCAGGCTCACCGGCGCATCCAGCGTCGCGGTCACCCGCTACCGCTACCGCGGCAGCAAGATACCGGCCCCGTGGACACCCCAGCCGGCAGCACCCAGCTAACCAGCGGGCAAGGCACGTGCAGCGCCCGGTGCGGTGAGAGCCGCACGCCGGGTGCGGCGGGCGGGCCGGGGAAACCCACCGGGAGCAATCCCGGCAGGGCGCCCCGGTCCGACCCAACTAATGCCGCGATCGGGATGTTCGCGCATCTCGCGGCCCTGGACCAGATCATGGCTCGCGGCGGAGGAAGTGTCTTTCGGCCAGCAGCACGATGACTCGCCGACCCCACACTGCCATGACGGGCAGGGTCTGCCGCTCCTGGCCTGTTGCGGCGCGGGGGCGTTTTCCGCCTTCGTAAAGCCAGACAGTTCCGCCTCCGCGATGCGATACCTGCAGCAGACCGGACAGGCCATCCAGTTCAAGATCGCGCTGTCCCAGGATCTTGCTGCCCGTATCGGTAATGGCGGCCACATGGACGCGGCCCTGCTCCAGCAGCTTGCATCCGGCGATTGCCTGGGCAGTAGGTGGTTCATCGCCGGACCAGTCCATCAGCCCAGCGAGAAAGATCCGGGTATTCAGGTAGAGGCTGGGCTGTGGATCGGACGGGCTCGGCACGTACAGAACACGCCCGCAGCCGAACCGGCCATCCGAGAGCCGAACGGCCCAAAACTGCCCAGCGCGCAGGTACGCGATCGACTTGGGCTCGAACGGATAGGTGATCGCCTTCGTCACCAGCTGATCGTGCCCCAGGACATATGGACGGACGAAACTGGCCCGGTCACCGAGCGGCGTCCATGGCTCCGGGTCAAGGATCATCCTGAACTAGCGTGCGTTCCAGTGCCCGCTCATAGCCGCATAGGGCGCGCGCTTGTCGGGCAAGGTCTTGCCGCCACGGCCGCGCCGTACGCCCGCAGCATCGACGGGCACCTCGCCCAGCACGACCCCGGACCAGTCACACCGCACCGGCTACGGGGGGTCGAAGAGGGCTGAGCGATGAAGAAGGGGCCGGGAGAACACGCGCCTACCCGCCGATCTGGACGGATGCCTACTTCAGTGCCGATCGCGAGGACGGCCGTCCGGATCCGGGTGTTCTGCGCGGTAAGGCGCCGGAGTGCGGAATCAGTACGCGGACGGTTGGCCGAGTTCCCAGGCTATGAGCGCGTCGTCCCGGAGGCGGTGGTGATGAGGCGTCACTTCGACTGGGAGATCCTGCCGGCGGCGAGCCGGCAGTTCCCGGAGGTGGTGGCCTGCGCTCTGGTCCGGGAGGCCGACCGGGTTCTCGTCACCGCTGGCGCGGCAAGGGTCCGAGTTTCGCCACGTCCTGACCGGGAGGCGGTGCTGATGTCCGCTCTCCCGGCACGGCTGCGCCGGGGGCGGCGAACGCCGCCGGCGGGGTGGTCGCTGCCTCGGCCGCGCCGATGAGTTGACATACCTACCTACTAGAAGGTAGAACCTTAGCTATGGCGGACACGGCGGAACGCATCCTGGACACAGCGCAGGCGCTGGCGCAGGTACGGGGGTATAACGGCTTCTCCTATGCCGACATCAGCGCGGAGCTTGCCATCACCAAGCCGAGCATCCACTACCACTTCCCCAGCAAGGCGGAGCTCGCGGAGGCGCTGATCGCCCGCTACCGGCAGCGGTTCGCCGTTGCGCGCCAGGAGGTCGATGACGCCGCGGCGGGGGCGCGGGAGCGGCTGGCCGGCTACGCGCGCCTGTACGCGCAGGTGTTCACCGATGGCGGGCGGATGTGCCTGTGCGGGGTGTTCGCCGCCGACGCGGCGAGCCTGCCGCCCGGGGTGCGACGTGCCACCGCGGCGTTCTTCGACGATCAGCAGCGCTGGGTGGCCGCGGCGTTCGCCGAGGCCGGCCTGCCCGCCGCGCGGGCACGCGGCGCGGCGCAGGCGTTCCTGGCGGCGCTGGAGGGTGCGCTGCTGCTCGCCCGGGCCGGCGCGCCGCGGCGGAGGCTCGGCTCCCAGTTCCCGCCCTGGGGACGGTGTCGTGCCAGAGGTGACGGCCACGATGCTCGACGCCCTGCTCTAGCGGTCCCGTGCCCTCCGGCGGGGCGTCCGCACGCCCTGTCAACCATCCAACTAGTAGGTAAGTCACGTGAAGAGAAGGCAGATGGCACAGCAATTCACCGGCCGCAAGCTCGTGGTGATCGGCGGCAGCAGCGGCATCGGCCGGCAGGTCGCCGCCGACGTCTCCGCCGCCCGGCGGCAGCGCGGTCATCGCCGGGCACCATCCGGGCAAGGTCGAGCGGGCCATGGCGGAGCTGTCCGCGACCGGTACCGCCTGGGGCACCCCGGTCCCGGATGGCACGGCTGGAGCCGGCGGGTGGCTGCCCATGCTGGGCGTCCGCGGCACCCTGACGCGCACCCGCCGGTACCCGCAGGGCCCAGCTGGAGGCCTGCACCTGGACGAAGAGAGGATTTTCCGTGCCCGCCGTGGTTCGCATCGCCGCTGCTGAGCCGGTGAGCCCAGTGGCCAGGCTGCCGTCCCGGCCCGTCTTGCTGGCCAGCGTCCGGGCCCGTGCCGGGCTCCGGCCGGTGCGGCTCAGCCCGCCCCGGTTGCGGACCGCCAACGGCCACCACCGGGACGAGCGGCGTGCCGAGCTGGCTTGAGCTGTTCTTCGACCTGGTGTTCGCCGGGGCGGTCGGCCAGCTGGCCGGCGCGCTCCAGGACCACCCGGCCCTGGGCGGGCTGGCCCGGTTCGCGATGCTGTTCACCCCGATCTGGTGGTTGTGGGTGATGTTCACCTTCTACGCCGACCGGCACGAGTCCGACGACACCGCGCACCGCGCGGCGTTCCTGACCGCGATGCTGCTGTGCGTCGCGCTGGCGGCCAGCGCCGCCCGCGCGCTGTCCGGCGAAACCACGGGCTTTGTCGTCGCCTTCAGCTGCCTGCGCGGGCTGCAGCTGGCCCTGTATGCCCGGGCGCGGCACCATCTGCCAGCAACAAGGGCGTTGTACGGCCGCTATCTGGTGTTCTTCGGCGCCGCCGGGATCTTCTGGCTGGCCTCCCTCGCGGCGGGCGGCCCGGCGCGGTATGCGTTGTGGGCCGCTGCGCTGCTCACCGACGCGGCCGGGGCCCTGGCGATGCTGGCGCCCGGCCGCTGGGTCCCGCTCAACCCCTCCACCTGGCCGACCGGTTCCAGCTGTTCGTGCTGATCGTGCTCGGCGAGTCGGTCGCCCGGCTGATCAGCGCCGCCACCCTGCGGCCCTGGAGCCTCCCGCTCGCTGTTGTGCTCGCCGCGGCGCTGCTCACGCTTGCCGCGCTGTGGTGGGCGTGGCTGACCGCCACCGACCGCCAGGCCCTCGACGGGCCCGGGTCCATCGCCCGTTTCACCGCGGCCAACCTGCCCATCGTGGCGGGCATCGCCGCGGCCAGCGCCGGGCTGCACATCGCGATCCTGGCCGCCCACGGCGGCGGCACCATCGGCGACGGGCCCAGGGTGGCCCTGTACGGCGGCGTCAGCGTCTACCTGCTGGCCAGTGCCACCCTCCCCTCCCACCGGATGACCGTCCGCGTCCGGGCATGGCGGCTGGCGACCGCCCTGGCCGCTCTGGGCCTGGTCTTCATGGGCGCCATCGTGGTGCCGGTCTTCCTGGTGCCCGCCCTCACCGCCGTCCTCACCCTGGGCCTGGCCGCCGAGGCCCGCCACCGCTCACACCGCCCCATAGCGGGCGCGGCGCGAAAACCGAGATCAATGCCAGCTACCCGCCGGGATTCCACCGGCCTCGCCTGAGGAGCACCCCATGCCTGCAGCCCCGGCACCCCCGGCCACACCGATACTCACCCCCGGCAGTCCCGGCTGCGGCGGTGCCCCGACGGAGCCGACGCTGGCGTCGGTGTGGCAGGCGGTAGCGGCACCGCGATCGGCGACGAGCTGCTCGCATGGCCCCCCGATGTGTTCGCCCTGGCCGAGGTGATCCTGCAGCGCTCGCAGGCATACCGCTTCGCCCTGTCCCCGCCCCCCGGCTCGACGTGGCCACCCGCCAGCTCTCCGGACTGGGCCGGCGCGGTCGCCGGTGCGGCCCGCCGCTGGAGCGCCTGGGCCGAGGACCGCAGCGACGCGATCCCGGGCCTGCTGGCCCAGCAATGGACAGTCCTCCGCGAACGGGCCGGGAGCCCGCTGAAGGATCTCACTCGGGCTCGCGACTGGCGGCTGTGCCAGGCGCTGCTGACCCTGCACGCGATCGCCGACGAAGCGTGCGCCGGGCTGGGTGCCGCCCTGGACGCCACCAGTGCCGATGGCCTGCTCTACCGGGCTCGTGGCCGGGAGCTGCTGGCCAGGACCGGCTCCCTAGCGCGTATCCCGCCACACCTGATCCGGGTCCTGCCCAAGGTCCGCACCCCCAGGCCGGCAGCTCGGCGCGCGCGCTGTCCCGCAACGCCTGCGTGCTTGGCCCTGGTGTGGAAGCCCGGTGGCACAAAGCCCCCGCCCCCGCCGTGGGCACGCAGCCTCACGGCGAGCGGGTGAACTACCTGCTCCTGCCGTGGCCACTGCGGATACGAGCATCAGACTTCCGGCCGGTACATGGGCCACTACAGCGGCTGGCCGGCGACCCCTTCGGCTTCTTCGAATTCGCGCCCTCCGAACGGCTCGACCTAGACCTTGTAGACCGGACGCTCGCTGCGGCCCGGGACCAGGCCGGCGCCGTCGATGTTGTTGTCCTGCCAGAAAGCGCGGTCGAGCACGGCGAGATCGATGCCCTGGAAGCCCTGCTGGCCCGTCACGGAGTGACCGGGCTGATCACCGGGATCCGGGAGCACCCGGCACAGCCAGGGCAGTTCCCGCGCAACGGGGTGCATGTCGGCGTATCCACCGGCGCCCAGTGGATGCATATCCGGCAAAACAAGCACCATCGGTGGTCGCTGGATGACACCCAAATCCGCCAATACCACCTGAGCGGCCCGCTGCACCCACACACACGCTGGTGGGAGGCGATCGAGGTGCCGCCCCGCTCAGTCCAGTTCGTCGAGTTCAGCGACGGGGTCACCCTCGCCTCCCTGGTGTGCGAGGACCTCGCCCAGACCGACGACGTTGCCAGCGTCATCCGCTGTGTCGGCCCGATGCTCGTCGTGACCCCACTGCTCGACGGCCCCCAGCTCAGCTCCCGGTGGGCAGCCAGGTACGCCACCGTGCTGGCCGATGACCCCGGCTCGGCGGTGCTGACACTGACCTCTTTCGGCATGGCGCGGCGCTCCAGACTGCCCGGGCAGACCCCCTCGCCGGTCGTCGCCCTGTGGAAGAACCCCGGCCAGCAGACACGCGAGATCTCGCTTGAGCCCGGCGCACAAGGCATCCTGCTCTCGGCGACCATCGCCTGGGCGACCCGGCGCAGCTTCGACGGCCGCCGCCCCGGCAAGGACGGCAGAGTATTCACCGGCCTCAGCGTCCAGCAGGTCCGGGCCGCCAGTACCCTCACCGGATCCCGGCGTTCACTAGCTGGCTCACCCTCCCGGGCCACGCTAGCCGCCGAGGAACTCACCATCCTGGCGTCATGGGCGCAGGCCGCCGCCGAAGCACGAGCATTCGCGCCCGAACGCACCGCGGCGGTGAGCGCCGACGCCCAAGCAGACCGCCCGTGGCGAGCCGAACTCGGGATCTGCGAGCCCTCCTCATCGCTGCAACACAGCCTCAGCGGCATGTTCCATGCCGTACCTCCGGTCGCAGCGGCGAACGATGACCCGCCGCACGGGTGTTCGGCGCCGCCTCCGCCGCGCGATCTCCCGCCCGGGCCATCACGCCGCCGCGTGGGCAGCGGCGTTCAGCACGGACGGGCCCGGGCCGAGCCCTATCTAACCTAACGCCGGCGAGCGCCCATAAGGATGATCTGCACTCGCCCTGGCCTAATAACCTACTAGGCCGCTAGGCATTCCTATTCGGCGATAGGTGCGCCTGCGAGCGCATGGGGACTGCCGCCGGATCTCACAGTGGGTAGCAGGTATCCCCGCTGTCTGCTGAGCGCCGGGAACGGGCACCGTGCAGCGGACCTTGCTTGTCATCTTGACGGAGGGTGGGGCCAGGGTCCGGCAAGTCGTACACGCTGGGCACGGTGATGATGCCCTGGGCGTTTCCCGTGCTTGGGCCGCATCCGGGCCAGATGGGCCGGAATTGAGAGAGCGCTGTGGCGCGCTCGCCCTGGCGCTGCGCCGGCCCGCGATGCCAGTCGGCGCCGGGCTGGCCCCCGGCGATGCTGGAGGACCTGACGACCTGCACGCTCGGCGGCTAAGCGGGGGAGAGGGTAGCCGTATCGATACCTCGATCAGAGCAGTTCTATGTCGGGCAGTCCATGACCGGCCGGGTCGCCCGACTCGGCGCGGCTCTGTCCGAGCCCCTGGCTGTCCCCCGTGACGACACCGAGAGGAACCCATCATGACCGATCAGGCCGACACCGGCTACGACTCGCTGTTTGCGCAGGCCGGCCAGGACCCTGAGCACACCGCCCGGCAAGAGGCTGGCCGGTCGATCGACACCGCCGTGCTCCGCATGGCCCGGACCGCGCGAGCCGGCATCTGCCAGCGTCGGCCATTCGGGCCTGACTCGGCCCTCACGGTCGAATACGCCGAGCCGTTCGCGGGCATCCGGTATGCACTGATGCTCCGGGATGCGGCCCAGCGGAAGGTCCGGGAGTACATCAAGTACGCCCGGCAGGAAGGCCTGACCTGGGTGCAGGCCGGCGAGGCGCTGAACCTGCGCCGGCTGGCCGAGGAGCGTGGCGCGTGGATCGCCGATCTGGCGTTCGACTACGCAGCCGGCGCCGGGCATGCCCGGCCGTTCGAGACGCTGACGTTCGCCTGGCGCTGCCCGGCGTGCGGCGGTCTCGTCATGGACTGCGGCCCGTCCGGTGGCCACCCGGAGGACTGCGAGCCCGGGCACCAGGCAAGCTGCTCGCCCCTCGTGGCGCTGGTGGCCGCGCACGACGCACGGTGGGCGGATGAGTGAGCACCGGCCAGGCAGCGGAACGGGCCGCCTGGCCACGACGCGGCAGAACAGTCGCTGGGGGATGCCGGTGCGGCCGTGACCCGGGTTGGGGGAACGCCTGGTCTGGACAGTGTGCCTAATCCATATCCATCAGGTAGGACAAGACGATCCTCATAGGTAATGGGCACACTCCGGCGCCCCTGCAGCGGGATGGGCCTCCGGACTGGCGGGCGATTCATGCTGCGAGCACCGGGGGAGACGACCGGTCATGCCGAGAAGCGTGTGCCGAATTCACGCATGGTCGTGCGGTCGTTCGCATGGCTACTCGCGCCAGCGACGTTGACCAACGACCTTGACGAGTTCCCAGCCAGCCTCGCCGCACGCGGTGAGAGCGCACGGTGTTGCTAATAGTTTTTTCTGCCTCGCTGCCCCTGCCGTACGAGCGTGGCAGCCAAAAAGTTCAAGATCCTTGTCTCCTCGGCCCCAGTGCGTGGTGGGGAAACGACCAGGGAGTCTGACTGGTTCGGCGAGGCCGCCGAGTGCGCGACCGTGGACGGACCCGCACATGCCATCCGGCTGTTGCCGGATTCCGAGGGAGGCACGGCATGACGAATCCGGGGACCGTTGACCTCGCCCATTACTTCCCAGCCTGGCTGAACGACCTGGCCGACGACGTGACCCTGGAGGGCTCGATGATGGACGGCTTCGTGCAGGGCTCGGACACTGTACGAGCCGTGGTGGTGGCGATCCGCGAGCTCTATGACTACCAAGAGTTCAACTCCGTCGGCCCGTACGGTGAGAACGGCTGGATCGAGGATTACACCGCAGGGGTCCGCGGCAAGCCGATCGGCAACCTCACCCTGGTCACGAGCGATGCGAACGGGCGCGCAGCGCATCGTGGGCAATTACCGCCCCCGGAGCACGCTGCTGGTCTTGTCCCTGCTGCTGGGCGAGAAGTTCGCCGGCACCTCGATAGCCGGGCACTTCCTCACCGGCGAGTCCTAAGAAAGGAGGACCTCATGACCTCATCTGACATCCCTAAAGGTCCCGGCTCGATTGCGGGGGCACCAAATCTGCCGGACGGGTTTGTCGGCACGTTCACCAGCCAGTATGTCGACACGCCGGGCCTGCGCCAGCACGTGGTCACCGGCGGTGAGGGCCCGCCGCTGCTGCTGGTGCACGGGTGGCCCCAGACCTGGTACGCCTGGCGGCTGATCATGCCCGCGCTCGCGCGGGACTTCCACGTCATCGCACCCGACCAGCGCGGGTGCGGGCTGTCCGGCAAACCCGAAGACGGCTACGACACCGCCACCCTGGCCGACGACCTGGCCGCGCTGATGGACACGCTCGGCCACCAGCGGTTCGCGGTCGCCGGGCACGACACCGGGATGTGGATCGGCTACGCCCTGGCCGCCGACCACCCGGCCCGGGTCGCCCGGCTGGCCGTCGCCGAGACCCCCCTGCCGGGCGTGTCCCCGTCCCCGCCCCTGTTCGCCAGCGCGCACCTGAACAACGCGCTATGGCACTTCGCGTTCAACCGTCTCGCCGCGGTCAACGACCAGCTCGTCACCGGCCGGGAAGAGATCTACTTCGGCTGGCAGTTCGCCACCAAGGCCGCCCGGCCACTTCCGGACCACGCGGTCCAGCATTACGTCGGCACGCTGGCTGCCGACCCCGCCGCGCTGCATGCCAGCTTCGCGATCTACCGCGCGCTCGATGCCACCATCGAGCAGAACCAGCAGCGCAAGGACCAGCGGCTGGAGATGCCCGTGCTGGCAATCGGCGGCGAGAAGAGCCTGCGCGACCAGGTCGCGGACACGATGAAGCTCGCCGCCGACGACGTGCAAAGCATGGTCGTACCGGGCTGTGGGCACCATCCCCCCGAGGAGGCTCCCGAAGAAACCCTGGCGGCGCTGACAACGTTCCTCGCCCCGTACCGCGAATGGTTCACGAAAGGAGCCACGTCATGTTAATCAAACGCAAAGTGATCGCCGCCGCGGCGGCACTAAGCCTGGCTGGCGGGCTGAGCACGCTGGCAGCAGTACCGGCGAGCGCGGCCACTCTGCAGTGCGGCGGGAGCTGCATCGAGGTCTATAGCGCTAAGTACGCCACTCCAACGAGCCTCGGGTTCGTGGAGACCGTACTGCTGGGGATCCCGGTGCGCGGAGTGCCGACCGAAGTGCGCCCGGCCAGCAGCTCGAACCCGGCCGAGGACCTGATCGTTCCCCTCGGCGCCACCGTGCCGGTCTCGCAGTACTACGCGGACGGCATGGTCTCAGCCGCTGTCAACGAGCACTACGGTAAGGAGCCCGCGGTGCAGATCGAGTACGCGCCGTACGGCCACGCCACCGGGCTGTGCACGGCGGTGGCCGTCACCGCCTACCAGGACGAGGGCCTGAGCCTGCAGCCGTGCAGTGCCCCGGGCACCACGGTGTGGATCATCGACACCGTCGATGCGTCCTCGGCCGGTGCCTTCCCGATCATCAACGGATCGGACACCGACTTCGTCCAGCCGTTCGCGATGTCCATCCTGGGCAACCCGGCGCACCAGCTGTTCACGCCGATCATCCTGCAGCACCTGACCGGCAGCCCCGGCAGCGAGCCTGCGAACCAGCTGTGGGGCGACCACTTCGGGCCCGTTTCCTGATCGAGCCAGTGCTGGCACCGTCCCCTGGGGCGGCGCCAGCCAGACCACGCTGCACTGCCGAATAAGGAGACTCATGTCTGGCACGGCCGAAGAACCGGGCGGGATAGCGGTCCGCCCGTTCACGATCCCTGAGGTCGCCGGCGCGGAACTCGAGGCACTGCGGGAGCGCATCGCGGCCACCCGCTGGCCCAGCAGGGAACTCGTCGCTGACCGGTCGCAGGGCGTGCAGCTGGCGACGATCCAGGAACTCGCCCGCTACTGGGCGACGGATTACGACTGGCGCAGGTGCGAGGCGAAGCTGAACGCGCTGCCGCAGTTCACGACGGAGATCGACGGGGTGGACATCCATTTCATCCACGTGAAGTCACCGCACGCCGACGCCCTGCCGCTGATCATGACACACGGCTGGCCGGGCTCGGTGATGGAGCTGCTCGAGACGGTTGGCCCGCTCAACGACCCGACCGCGCACGGCGGAGCCGCCAGCGACGCCTTCGACCTGGTGCTGCCGTCCCTGCCCGGCTTCGGCTTCTCCGCCGAGCCGGCCGGGCTCGGCTGGGACCCCGGCCGCATCGCGCAGGCCTGGGTGGAGCTGATGCGCCGCCTGGGCTACACCCGCTACGTCGCCCAGGGCGGCGACCTGGGCGCCTACGTCAGCGACGAAATGGGCCGCCAGGCACCGGCCGAGCTGCTTGGCATCCACCTCAACTTGCTCAAGACGGCACTGGTCGGCCCTGCGCCAGCGCAACCCTCCGAGCAGGAACGCGCCGCGCTGGCAGCGATCGCCGTCATGCAGACCAGCGGCTACGGCTATTTCCTCGAGCAGGCCACCCGGCCGCAGACGATCGGCTACGCCCTGCTGGATTCACCCGTCGCCCTGGCGGCCTGGATGCTCGACCACGACACCGACAGCTACAACAAGATCTCCCGCGCCTTCCTCGACGGCCAGCCCTCGGGCCATCTCACCCGGGACAATATCGTCAACAACATCACGCTGTACTGGCTGACCGGCACCGGGGCCTCGGCCGCCCGGGAGTACTGGGAGAACGGGCAAGCCGCAGCCCGTGCGGCCGGGCAGGCTCCTCCGCAGGTCTCGGTCCCGGTCGGCTTCACCGTCTTTCCCGGCGAGATCTTCCGGGCCCCGCGCAGCTGGGTCCAGAAGGCCTACCCCACCCTCGCCTACTTCCACGAGGTCGACAGGGGCGGCCACTTCGCCGCCTGGGAAGAGCCCGAACTGTTTGCGACCGAGATCCGAGCAGCGTTCAAGTCACTGCGCTAACGACAGCCCGCACCAGCCATTGGCATCCCGCGGGTGACCTCACCCGAGACGATGTCCTGGACAACATCACGCTCTACTGGCTGGCCATTACTGCGGTTTCCGCGGCCCGCCTGTACTGGGAAAACAAGGCCGGCCTATACAACGCCGCCGACGTTTCCGTCCCTGCGGCCGTTAGCGTCTTCCCCGGCGAGAACCACCAGGCCCCGCGGAGCTGGACCCAGCGGATCTATCATAACCTCATTTCCTATAACAAGCCCGATAAGTACTACTGTCGCGGTTTTCCGGCGCGTGGCCGCGTTACTGCTCGGCGTGACTTGGTGCGCCGGAGGTCGTTACATTGCGTCACCGCCTTCCCGGCCGCGGCTTGTTACCCGGTTCCGGTTTATGGCGAGGAGCCGGGCGCTGCAGTGGTACCAGCGGGCGATGGCCTGGTGCCGCCGTCGCCGGGCGGACCAGTGCAATGCGAAGGCGAGGCGGGCGCGGGAGATCAGCCCGGCGGCGTACTGCCTGGCGAGACCGGCGAGGCGGGCGGTCTCGGCGATCGAGAGCCTGATGGGGGCGATGCTGGGCGGGCAGGGCTGGCCGCCGCGGACCGGGACGGGCGCGTCACCGAGGGGAATCAGCAGGTCAGCGTCGCTGATATCGCGGTCGTCAACGCTGGCGCTGGTGTCCTGCCCGGTGCCGGGGAGCTGGATGTGGCCGGTGAGCGCGTTGCGGATGGCAGCGGCCCGGAGCTGGGCGAGGGCGGCCAGGGCGGTGTGGCGGCAGATGCCGTTCCAGCTGCGGACCTGGGTCTGGTCCCAGCCGAGCACGTCCTTGCCCGTTTGAACGTTTCAGTCGGCCACCTCTGATGCCCGTGAAGTGGAAATCGTCTCTAGCGTGACGCCCGAAGCCGGGGCGATACTGAGCGTAGGAGCCCTGTTGCAGGCGGCGACCCTGGTTAGCCGGCTGCGGTCAGCGGCGGCAGGTGAGCCAGATGCGGCTGAGCGCGGAGCAGACGGTGATTCCCGGTCCGGTCTGGGTGAGGCTGCCGCCGGAACGGCGGGCTGCGGCGGTGGCGCTGCTGGCGATGCTCGCGGCGAGGGCCGCGGCCGGTCTGGCAGGAGGCGGGCGTGATGAGCCTGGGCAGGTACCGGCCGTGGGGGCAGTCGCAGGAGAAGATCCGCCCCGAGCACCGGGATCGGGCTGCGGTGGTGTATGTGCGCCAGTCCAGCAGGCAGCAGGTTCTTGAGCATTCCGAATCGACGCGGCTGCAGTACGCGCTGGCCGAGCGGGCCGCGGCGCTGGGCTGGGCGCGGTCGCGGGTCGTGGTGATCGATGACGACCTGGGGGTGTCGGCGGCGACGGCGGATGCGCGGGCGGGCTTTGCCCGGCTGGTCACCGAGGTCACGATGGGACGTGTCGGCATCGTGCTGGGCATGGAGATGTCCCGGCTGGCGCGCACCGGCCGGGACTGGCACCAGCTGCTGGAGCTGTGCTCGCTGTCCGGGGTGCTGCTGGCCGACCCGGACGGTGTCTATGATCCGGGGTTCTACAATGACCGGCTGCTGCTGGGGCTGAAGGGGACGATGAGCGAGGCAGAGCTGTACCTGATCCGGCAGCGGATGCTGTCGGGCAAGCTGGCCAAGGCCGAGCGCGGCGAGCTGGCGATCCCGCTGCCGATCGGGTATGTCCGCCGCCCGTCCGGGGAGGTCGTCCTGGACCCCGACGAGCAGGCCCAGCATGTGGTCCGCCTGGTCTTCAGCACGTTCGCCCGGCTGGGGACCCTCAACGCGGTGCTGCGCTACCTGGTCGATCATCAGGTCCAGCTGCCGGTCCGGGCCCATAGCGGGCCGGGCAAGGGGGAGATCCAGTGGCGGCGCCCGAACCGGGAGACGCTGCAGATCATGCTGCACAACCCGGTTTATGCCGGGTATTACGCCTACGGCCGCCGTCAGGTCGAGCCGCGCCGGAAGGTGCCGGGCCGGCCCAGTACCGGGCGGGTGGTGAAACCCACCGGGGAGTGGCTGGTGCTGCTGCCGGGCCGGCTTCCGGCCTATATCACCGCCGAGCAGTACGAGGCCAACGTGGCGCGGATGGCCGCCAACCGGCAGACCGCCGCCGCGCCAGGCGCGCCGCGGGACGGCTCGGCGCTGCTGTCTGGCCTGCTGCGGTGCGGCCGCTGCGGTGGGCACCGCATGTCGGTGCGGTATCACGACGGCCGGGGCTCGGCGCACGGCTACGTGTGCGCCTTCTACCAGGTCAACTACGGGACCGGCGGGCCCTGCCAGCACATCGCCGGTCCCGCCCTGGACGCTTACGTCACCGGGCAGGTGCTGGAGGCGGTGGCGCCGGCCGCGCTGGAGGTCTCCCTGGCCGCCGCGGGCCAGGCCGAGGCGGAGCGGGCCACGCTGGACAAGCTGTGGCGGCAGCGGCTAGAACGCGCCCGCTACGCCGCCGACCGGGCCCGCCGCCAGTACCAGCTGGCCGAACCGGAAAACCGCCTGGTCGTCCGGCAGCTGGAAAAAGAATGGGAAGCCGCCCTCGCCGAAGCCGGCCAGCTGGAGGCGGACTGCCAGCGGTTCACCGAACAGCAGCCGAAGACACTCAGCGCTTCGGAGCGCGCGGCCATCCAGGCCCTGGCCAGCGACCTGCCGCAGGTCTGGAACGCCCCGTCCACCACCCAGGCCGACCGCAAGGAACTACTGCGCATCCTGATCGAGAAGATCACCGTCGCGGTCGCCGGAACCAGCGAACTGGTTGACGTCACCATCACCTGGGCCGGCGGGCGCCAGACCACCGGGCAGGCCGTCCGCCCGGTCGCCCGCCTGGACCAGCTGTCGTATTACCCTGCCCTCCTCGCCCGCGTCACCGAGCTCGCCGTCGCGGGCCGCAATAACCGGCAGATCGCCGACATCCTCAACGCCGAGGGATTCCGCCCGCCCAAGCGGACCAGCCGGTTCACCGGCGGGCAGGTCCGCACCCTGATCACTCAGCGCGGAATCCGCAGCCAGCGCAAGGGCAGGCCCGCCGTGCTCACCAGCCTGCCGCCAGGCGAGTGGTCAGTCCCCGGCCTGGCCGCCGAGCTGGGCATGCCCACCGCCACCATCTACAACTGGATCTACCGCGGATGGATCACCGCCCACCACGCCCCCGGCAGCAGGAACTGGATCATCACCGCAGACGACGAGCAGATGCGCCAGCTACGCGAGCGCAGGGCACGCCCGCCAGGCTTCTACACCCGCGCCCGCTGGACACAGCCTGAACAACAACCCATCAAGGAACAAGGAACACAGCCATGAGAAGGCAGCATGCCTTGACCGGTGCCAGAAGTGGCCATCTCTACCGGCCAGCGGCGCCCGGCGATGGTGATGAAATACGTCATGGTGGCCGGGCGGCCGGCGGCGCCCAGCACAGGTAGAACGTCAGCTGATCCGGGCGGGAGATCAGCCGGCGGATCAGCAGGTACTGGCCCTTGATCCCGGTCGCGGTCATCGCCCAGTCGCTGTAGCGCGGGCCTTTGGACCCGTTCCCGCACGAGCGCCGCTCGAACACGGCGTCCGCCACGGCCTGCTCAGCCCGGATCACCGTGCCGGAGGGCAGGGGAACCTGGTAGTCACACGGGATGATCGCCACATAGGAAAGCCCGGCCTTCGCGGCCTTCTTGCGGAGCTCCTCGCTGCGGCCGTACACCTCGTCGAACGCCGCCCACGTGACGGGCAGCCCGGCCGCGGTCAGCCGGCCCAGCTGCCGCATCGCGAGCTGCGGCTTGGTGGCGAAATCCAGGTCAGCGGGGATCCCGGCGGCCTGCCGCCGCGGCATGTCCCGCGCCCAGCGGCCGGGCATGTACACATCGAAGTCCGCCCAGGCCTGCCCGCGCGCGGTGACGTAGGCGGAGAACACGGTGGTCACGCAGTTCTCCACCTGCCGGTGCACCCGGCGTGCTGCGGCGCCACACACGCGGTGGCGTCCCCGTGCTTGAGCTGCGCGGTCTCGTCGATCGCGATGCCCGGGCCGACCAGGTCATCCTCGGCGTCCGGGATCCACGCCGCCGCCAGCGTGGGCAGCTTCGACCGCAGCTCCGCCCAGTCCCACCGGTACGAACCGAGCAGCGCCTGCATCCGGCCCCACCCCTCATGACCAGCCGATTCCGCCAGCGACCAGCAGTTCGCCCTGGTTCCCGGCGACAGCGCCGCCACGTAACCGGACGCCACCGCGGGCTCACTGCGCCATCACCTCACCCAGAACTGCCCTGACCTGCGCATCCGCTCTCGCCACGCAGTCCGCGACATCTCCTATGCTGGCCAGCGCGGCCGTGTCGTATTCGTCTTGTTCCACAAACCAGGCAACGCGCCACGGCCGCCCCAGATCACACGGCTGTAACTCCGCAGCAACCGCGCCGCTCTCACTCCAGGAGCGATGCGCTCGTCCTCAAGGGAGCCCCGAAGCCCGCCGCCGGCCTCGCTACACTCCGGCGATATGACCCATCCGCTCTTCGACGCCGTCGAGCGAGCACAGCTCAGCGACCTGCTCGACGAGCTCGGTCCCGGGGCACCGACCCTCCTTCCGCCGTGGACAACCCGCGATCTCGCCGCGCACCTCGTCCTGCGCGAGCGCGACCCGCTCGGCGGCCCCGGGCTTGTCCTGCCCGGCGCGTGGAGCCGCCTGGCCGCACGGCGGCAAAGAGCGCTCGCGCTCAGGGACTTCACCTGGCTCATCGCGACGCTCCGGTCGGGACCGCCGCCAGGCTTCTTCCGCATCGGATGGGTGCGCCGGCTCCCGAGCCTCAACGAGTTCTTCGTCCACCACGAGGACGCACGCAGAGCCAACGGCCGTGGTCCCCGGACAAACGAGCACGCCATGGACGAGGCCCTTTGGCGCAACATCAGCCGCCAGGCCTGGTACCTCGCGCGGCGACTGCGCGGCACAGGTCTTGAGCTTCAGTGGGCGGGAACCGCCAAGACCGTCCGGGCACGGCGGGGGGAACCTGCTGCCCGCATCGCCGGACCTCCCGGCGAGCTGCTGCTCTACCTCTTCGGCCGGCAGGGCGCCGCACAAATCGAGGTGAGCGGGCCTGCGGCGGCGGTCGAAGCCGTGCGACGCGCGCGGCTCGGCATGTAACAGGAGTCACCACGCTCTCATCCAGAACCGATACGCCCTCACAGCCTGACCGACCCGCTAACCCCAGGAGAGCCGCACCCCCCAGAAACCGTCACTCACCGTAACCCCGGCCGGCAGTCCGGTAGCTACTCATCTGACATCAGCGGCAACTCAACGTGAAACCGCGACTGTAATATAAGGCGGGCACTTCGCCGCCTGAGAACAACCGTAGGTCTTCGCGGCAGAGGTCGCGCGAGCCTAAGGCCACTGCTCAAATAGCCTTGCCACGGACAACGTCCAAGCTGGCCACACGATCTCGGGTCATGCAACACTTCCATTCGTGGAGTCTGTTGGGCATGATCCGTTCGTGGGACGTGTTGAGCATCACGAGCAGCGGCTGGGCTGGCCTTGAGTGGCTCCGATCCGTTTCCCGGTGCGTCCCTCACGTTTCTCGACCGGTGGCGGGAATGTGAGCTGCTCGACGGGCTCCTGCACGAGGTACGTGCTGGGCACGGGGGCGTCATGGTGGTCCGGGGCGAGGCTGGGATAGGCAAGAGCGCGCTCCTGGACTACACGGCCCGGGCAGCCGCCGACCTGCGGCTGGTACGGGTCGCAGGCGTCGAGTCCGAGATGGAGCTGGCCTTCGCGGCCCTGCATCAGTTCTGCTCTCCGATGCTGGATAGCCTTTCGCTCTTGCCTGAACCGCAACGGGATGCGCTAACAATCGCGCTAGGCCTGAAATCCGGGTCAGCGCCAGACCACTTCCTCGTTGGCCTGGCGGTGCTGAGCCTGTTGTCCGAGGCGGCCGAGGAGCGTCCACTGGTGTGCCTGATCGATGACGGCCACTGGCTGGACCGGGCATCGGAGCGGGCACTGGTCTTCGCCGCGCGCCGGCTGTTGGCTGAGCCCGCCTTGCTCCTGATCGCCGTCCGAGAGCCCGGCGCCGACCTGGGCGGGTTGCCCGATCTCACCGTCGAGGGTCTGCCAGATGTCGAGGCACGCAGGCTGCTGGCGTCGGTCGTGCGATGGCCACTGGACGAGCGTGTCCGCGAGCGGGTGCTCGGCGAGGCGAGAGGGAACCCGCTTGCCCTGCTGGAGCTGCCCCGCGACGGTTCGTTCGCCGAGCTGACAGGTGGCTTCGGGCCGCCGGGATCGCGGCCCCTCGTGGACCGGATCGAGGACGGATTCCGCCGGCAGATCGCCGATCTGCCGGCGAGCACCCGGAAGCTGCTGCAGGTCGCGGCCGCCTGCCCGATCGGAGACCCGGCGCGGGTGTGGCGGGCGGGGCGGCAGCTCGGCGTGCCGGCAGAGGCCGTGGCAGCGGCGGTCAGAGGCCGGCCTGATCGAGTTCGCCACCTGGGTGCGGTTCCGTCATCCGCTGGTGCGCTCGGCGGTCTATCACTCCGCCTCGCTCAGCGAGTGGCAGGAGGCCCACCGAGCATTGGCCGGGGTGACCGATCCGGTCGCGGACCCGGACCGCCACGCATGGCATCGAGCCCAGGCGGCGCCCGGCCCGGACGAGGACGTGGCCGCTGAGCTGGCCCAGTCCGCGGACCGGGCACAAGCTCGTGGCGGCCTGACCGCAGCGGCTGTATACCTCGAGCGCGCCGCGACGCTGACGCCCGAACCGTCCCGTCGGGCGCAGCGGCTGCTCGACGCGGCGCGAGCCAAACGCGACGCGGGCGCCCTCGACATGGCGCTAGACCTGCTGGCGGCCGCGGACGCCGGACCGCCGGACGAGCTGCGTACCGCCGAGGCGCAGCACCTCCGGGGCCAGATCGCGCTTGAGCAGCGGCGCGGTCACGAGTCTGCCCGGCTGCTGATCGGTGCTGCCCGTCGCCTGGAATCGCTCGACGTCGGGTTGGCACGCGAGACGTACCTTCAGGCGCTCGGCGCCGCGCTGTGGGCGGGCGAATCTGAGCAGTCCGGCATCCTGCGTGAGGTCGCGACCGCCGCCCGCTCGGCGCCCCCGCCCCGGTACCCGCACGTGCGGCCGACGTCCTGCTAGACGGATTGGCAATCCGGTATGTCGATGGCCACGCGGCGGCCGCGCCGACGCTGGTCCGTGCCCTCCAGCAAGTCTTGGCGCTAAACGCTGGGACCGACATTGACGTGGGCCGCTGGCTATGGATGGCCGGCCTGCGTGCCGCCGGGCTCGTCGCGAACGAGCTATGGGACGACGACGCCCGACACACGCTGGCTTCCCGCCAGGTCGAGGTCGCCCGGACTGCCGGCGCGCTCGTCCAGCTGCAGTACGCGGTCAACTTCCTGGCCTGGACCAGTCTGGACGCTGGCGAGATCGCCTCGGCTGCGCGGCTTCTCGATGAGGACAAACTGATCGCGGAGGTGACCGGCACCTCGCCGGTCGGCTTCTGCGCCGTGCTCTTGGCCGCATGGCGAGGGGAGGAACGCGCCGCCCTCGAGTTGGTCGAAGCCACCATTCGCCTGGCCGCGGCGGCCCGCATGGCCCGGCTGGTCACGGTGGCCGACCACGCGAGGGCGGTGCTATACAACGGCCTGAACCGGCACGACGCCGCCCGCGATGCCGCCCTCAGCGCATTCGAACGCGATGACTTCGGCTACAAGCCCTTCGTCGTCGTCGAACTCGCCGAGGCCGCGTCCCGGATCCGCGACCAGGCGACGGTCGAAAGGCTATTGCGTGACGTGTCTGAGCGTTCCCATGCGACTCCGACGGACTGGGCGGTGGGAACCGAAGCGTGCGTGCGCGCTTCGGCCAGCGACAGCGACACCGCCGAGACCTGGTACCGGGAGTCGGTCAACCGGCTGAGCCGCACCCGCATGCAGGCGTACCTGGCCCGTGTGCACCTGCTGTACGGCGAATGGCTGCGCCGTGAGAAGCGGCGGGCCGAGGCCCGGGAGCAGCTGCGCCAGGCATACCAGATGCTGGCGGCCATGGGCATCGAGGGCTTCGCCGAGCGCGCTCGCCGCGAGCTCCAGGCCACGGGGCAAATAGTCCGCAAACGCAGCGTCACCAAGGCGATCGAGCTCACCGCGCAGGAAGCACAGATCGCCCGGCTGGCCCGGGAGGGCCTGTCGAACCCGGAAATCAGCACCAGGCTGTTCATCAGCCCGCGAACCGTCGAATGGCACCTACGCAAGGTCTTTACCAAGCTCGACATCAGCTCGCGCAGGCAACTGCGCGGCCCATTGCCCGGTGCCGTATGGCGCGCTCTGCAGATTTTAGGGCAAAATACGCGATCGACGCGTTCCATAGCTGGGACCAGTGATTCCCACGGGTGCGACCAGTGAGCCGGAGCGTGACGCTGGTGCCATCGCCAATCGACCAGCGGAGATCGCCATGTCCAGCACGGACGTAAGCAGCACGGCGGAGACTCCCGAATTGGGCGCCGTAGACATGAATCTCGAGGTCGTGACGCTGCCCGTTTCCGACGTGCAACCGGGCCAAGAGCTTCTACCAGAGCCTGGGATGGCGACTGGACGCCGACATCGTCCGCGGCGACGCCTTCCGCACGGTCCAGCTGACGCCGCCCCATTCGTCATGCTCGGTGGCGTTCGGCAAGGGCCTCACCACGGGCGAGCCGGGCTCCGTCCAGCGCCTGATCCTGGTCGTCCCCGACATCAATGCGGCGCGCGCGGACCTGGTCAACCGGGGCATTGAGGTCGGCGACGTCTTCCACCTGGACGGCGGGCGCGTTCCAGGTCCTGACCCGGAGGGCCGCTCCTACCAGACCTATACAGCGTTTAGCGATCCCGACGGGAACGGCTGGCTGCTGCAGCAGATCAACACCCGGCTGCCTGGCCGGGAGTGGTGACGGTAAAACCGAGCGAAGGGACCGGCGAGCAGCTATGGCCACCGGGTATTCGAATCTTCCGAACGAACTGGTCAGCGCGGCCAACGGGGTTGACTATGCCTACCGCGACACCGGCGGAGGCAGCGATGGTGTGGTACCGCTGATCCTGCTCCAGCACTTCCGCGGGAATCTCGACAATTGGGATCCGGCGCTGGTTGACGCTCTGGCGCAGACCCGGCGGGTGATCGCGTTCGACAACGCCGGAGTCGGCGAATCCACCGGCACCACCCCGGACACCATCGAGCAGATGGCGCGCGACGCGACAGCGTTCATTGCCGCCATGGGCTTCACCCAAGTGGACATCCTCGGCTTCTCCATCGGCAGCTTCGTCGCGCAGCAGATCGCGCTGGTACGGTCGGCCATCGTGCGCAGGCTGGTTCTCGCCTCGTCAGCGCCAAAGGGAGCGGTCGGCATGCATGGCTGGGCGCCTGAGGTCATCGGCGCAGTCGGCACCCCGAAAACCAGTCCGGAGGAGTACCTCAGCGTGTTCTTCACCCGGTCGGAGGCCAGTCGGCAGGCTGGCAAGGAAGCCCTGCAGCGTATGTACGCCCGGACCGACGACCGGGATGCGGCAACGACGTGGGCCACCCGCGAGGCACAGTATGACGCCGTCTGCACTTGGGGACTGCCAGATCATGCGCTGCTCGAGCGTGTCAGCGCCCTGGATATGCCGGTGTTCGTGGCGAACGGTGACAGCGACCCGATGATCCTGCCGCATTATTCGTACCTGCTCGCGGGCCTGATCCCGCACGCCAGAGTGAAGATCTATCCTGACGCGGCGCACGGGTTCCTGTTTCAGCATCACGGCCAGTTCGTCGCCGACGTCAACGAATTCTTTGCAGCCAGCAGCTGAGAGAACTGATGGATACAAGGGCCTCAACCAGGGCACGGACCCCCGCCAGCCTGCACCCGCTGCCCCCCGGCCCTCAAAGCGGGTGAGTAGACGGGCACCCAGCATGCCCGGGCCCGCGGGACAGATTTTCTGGTCGCGCGCCTGGAGCGGATGGCGTCGAGGCCGTCCAGGCCGCTCCGATCGGCGGCTCGGTGCGCAGTTGTTAAGAGCCTTCGCGGCGTGGCAGTCACGATTACCCCCAGCACGGCCGATAGCGGGCCGACTGGATGTTTATGCACCAACGCGATTCGGACGAACATCCGGATCTGCCGCATAGGGCGCGTCCGGTCACGGGCGATCCAGCCAGTGTCGGCCGTCCGTTCACTCATAACGTGGACGAGCACCCGCCCAACAGCGAACCCGCAGACCGGCCACCAGCTCGCCGTTGAAGCTGAATGCCACCCCAGCACGCTGCCCAGGGCGCACGCCTAGTACTCCAACAGGACTTCATAATCTTCATGGTTGGCGGGCTTGCCGCTGGTAGTGGCAGGTTTTGGCGCGGTGCTGGCGGCGTCGCCGCCAGGTGGACCATCGCAGCCGGTGCCGGGTGTCTGTGACCGGTTCGATGATCAGCGTGCTGAACAGCGCGGCGATCTCGTTGCGGGTGAGCGGGATCTGAACGGCTGGCGGCGGGTGGGCGTGCTCGGTGGCGGCGGCGATGGAGAGGAAGGCCAGGGCGAGCATGGCCAGGGTGGTCCACCGGTACCAGGAGCCCCAGCGGCGGACCTGGTGCTCATCCAGCCCGGTCAGGCCCTTGCCGGCCTGGAAATTCTCCTCCGTGGTCCAGCGGATCCCGGCGACCTTGACCAGGGCGGGCAGCGGGACGTGGCGGGGGCGGTAACAGCGGTAAAACGCCAGCTCGCCGGTGCGGCGGTTGCGGCGGATCAGCAGCCAGCGGTGACCAGGCTTACCGGGATCGATGGCCAGCAAGGCCCAGTCGTAGAAGCGGTGACCCTTGGCGCCCTCGCCGGCGGAGTACCGCTGCCACGCCCGGCGGGGCAGCCGGGCGGCGATCTGCGCGGACCTGGCAGGGGCCCGCGGCGGTGGCCACCTGGTGGCTGGCGGCCACCGCCAGCACATAACCGATCCGGCGGCGTTCCAGGTCAGCGCGCAGGCCCGGGTCGGCGCCGTACACCTCATCGCCGGTGACCCAGGCGGCCGGGGCGCCCGCATCCAGCGCGCGGGCGATCATGCGGCCGGGCCAGCATCGGCTTGGTCGCGAACACCGTCCCGAGCGGGATGCCCGCCGCGGCGCACCGGGCCGGGTCAGCGGCCCAGGACCTGGGCAGGTACAGTTCCCGGTCGATCAGCGCGTGCCCGGCCGGTGCGGCATAGGACAAGAACACCGCGACCTGGCAGTTCTCCACCCGCCCCGCGGTGCCGGAGTACTGGCGCTGCACGCCGGCACTGGCACGTGCCCTTCTTGACGTCGCCGGTTTCGTCGACCACGAGCACCGCATCCGGGCTGCCCAGGTGCTCCACGACATAAGCGCGCACGTCATCGCGGACCGCATCGGCGTCCCACCGGGCCGCAGCCAGCAGGTGCTGCATCCCGTCCGGGGTGGCGTCCCCGGCAAGCTCGGCGATCGTCCAGCAGTTCTTGCGCCGCAGGCCCGACAGTAACCCCAGCACGAACGCCCGCGCCCGCCGCCGCGGCTCCACCCGGGCGAACCGGCCCGCGATCCGCCCCATCAGCTGATCGAACTGTTCCCGCCACCGGCCAGGGTCTACGCTGAGCCCAGCGGCCACCGCCAGATCGTCATGAGTCTTCACAAACCATGATCATCAAGCGGTGGCCGTTCCGCGTCCAGCCCCGCTACACCGCCAGGTCACGAAGTCCGGTTGGAGCTAATGCGCCCGCGCCGCGCGGCCTAGCCTCCGGCGGCCCCGGCCGGGTCCGCCCGGAGCACTATCGGTGCTGTGGCGCATCGCGGCGAAGACCCGCCTCACGATAGAGGGATTGCTGCGGATAGCGTCCAGCGCGGCGTGATCATCCGGAGGCCTGCGAGCCGCAGCCGATTCGGCGGCCTCGCGTTCCATGATCCTGATGATGTAGAAGGCTCCCATGTGCGACATGATCCACCTTCTCCCGGCCCGCTCAGGGCCGTGAACCGCTGCCACCGTCTCGGTACCCGGCCCGCACGTTGCGCCCCGGGGCCAGCTACCGGCGATGGCACAGGGAGGATCTTCCCCCCTATTGGTACAGAGCAGGCAATGCGGATCCAGATACCAGATCGGGGCTTTGCGCTCAGCGGTACCGCGCGGCGCCCCGCACCCGCCGAACCGCTGATCGGGGGGCCGACGGCGTGTTGCACGGGGCGATGGTCGGCAGGGCAAGGCCGATGCGCGACATCACGTTGAGTGGTGGAGAAGGCCAGGGAGAAGGCGCGCCGAGCCGTTATGCGCGGCCAGGGTGACCTCGATGCTCGTCAACTGGGCCGCGCAGATCAGGTCAATCTGGCGCGCCAGCAAGCGGCCGGGGTCGTGTGGGGCGCCACTTCGCGTGTGTCCGCTCTGATGGTCACTGGGCCGTCCGGGTGGCGCTCGTCATCTCAGCCACCGAGCGCCAGCGCGGCCTACCACAATCGGCGTGGCAAGCGTTCTCATCTTTGCTTGCCCTCGAGGAACAGGGCGATGGCCTTGTCGATGCGCCGCTGGCGGGTGTCGGCGCTCTTGGCGGCATTAATGTTGTCGAACGTGATACCGCTGCATGCTGTTCGAGAGCGCTTCGAAGAATGCTCTGGCCCGCTCATCCGCCGCTAGCGCGGCGGCGAAGTCGGCCGGGACTCCACCTCGCGCGCGGTGTCCGCGACGGTCAGTGTCACGCGGACGGGGTCCCCGCCTTTCAGGCCCGTAGCGTTGCGGACGGCCGCGCTGATGCTGATCATGTGCCTGCCGCCCGTCACGGCGACCGTATTCCGGTACTCGTAACCGTTCACGTTGACGAGCACGGGCGGGCGCTTGCCCGCCGCGAGCTGCTCGATGACCTCGTCGGGTACCACGATTCCGGTGTTGTTGCCGCTCGCGGCCACGGTCGTCTCGAACGTCACGCTGTTGGGCTTGACTGCCATCTGTTATCTTCACCTCTTCACTCATCGGATCAGCCTCCCGTCAGGGCGGCAAGGTTCAAGGCCGGCGCGTAGCCTCTGATGCCAGACTCCCGCGGAACTACGGAATTTTGGCGCGGGACAATCACAAGCCACGCAACTTCGGGTTAGCCGCTGCCGCTTGGCGAGCCGCTCGCAGCCGGGAGGGTGGCGGTGTCGGAGTTCACCACCCCGGAGGTCACAAAGACCGTGTAGAGGAGCACGGTGCCCGCCGGCTGGTAGTTGTTCCCGTCCTGCTTCGGGGCGACGGCCACGATCTCCTCCTCCAGGCCCCTGGACGTTGCCGGGTCGAAGAACAGTTCCTGGCGTGCCCCGCCGTGGGTAAGGCCGACGCCGATCCCATGACGTCCGAGCCGGTCGGTCACCGGCCCGAGGTAGCTGATGCCGGGCAGCCCTTCGATCACCCGGTAAAGCGCGGCACGGATCGCGGGCGGCGCATCCAGTTGCAGGAGCCCGGCGGCGTACGCGAACGTCGCGGAGCTAAGAGCGTGGCCGTGTTCGAAGCGCCGCACGATCGCCCGCTCCAGGGCCGCAGGCCGGGACGGCAGGCCTTCCCAGGCAAGAAGATTCCACGGCCGGGCCAGAGGGTCGGCCGAGATCGGGCCCTTCAGCCATGTTTGCTCAAACCCCTGGCATCGCCGAGAGGTGTAGCTGCCGACCTGACGTCCCGCGCCGTCCCGCGTCATCCATTCCTGCCCGATGAGCGTGCTGCACTGCCTCGCCCAGCGGGTCGTGCCCGCCCCCTGGCCCCCCTTGAACTCGATATCCCTGACATAGAGGTACTGCCCCGGTCCGGGAACAAACGCGGGGGGCTGTCTTGCCGCGGTGACCGCGGTCTGCTCCAGGACGGCAACCGCGGGCACCGGCTCCCCGGGCGTCCGGGATCCCGGCGGTCGTGGCGTGGGCGGGCCGGACAGCACCGACATGGTCACCGCGGCAGCCAGACCCGCGGCAGCGGCCGCCATGAGTGTCCCGGCCAGCATCGGCCGGCGGGCCCGTCCGACCCGCCACCGAACGGCCGCCGCCGTCCAGGTGGTCGCATAGCCCACCCGGCGCCGGGCCCCGTCCGCCTGGGCCGCCTCGAGGAGACGGGCGCGGGCGCGGGCGCGGGCGTCGCCCGGATAGCCCGAGACCTCGGGCCGGGCGTCGCTGAAGACCTGGACCTCGTCAGCTGCCGGACCCCTCATCGCCTTTGCCCCTCCATGTCCAGATACCTGCGCAGTTTCACCCGGACGCGATGCAGCCGGGACCGGGCTGTGCCGCCAGGTATCCCCAGCGCTTGAGCCGCCTCGTCATAGGAAAGATCGGCCCAGGCCACTAGCAGCAGCAGGTCACGCTCGGCAGCCGAAAGCCCGGTGAGCGCCCGGGCCAGGCAGGGACGCAGCCTCCGCGCGTCCATCCGTTCCGCCGCGCGCTCCTCGAACGGCTCACCCGCCGTCGGTTCAGGCACCCGCGCGAGCGCCCGGTTCCGGCGAATCTCTGCCCGGCGATGCCGGCCGATCACCTTGACCGCGATACCGTACAGCCACGGACGGACCAGCCCACGGGCCGGGTCAAAGCCTCCACGACCGCGGAAAGCAATCAGGAATACCTCGGCAGCCAGGTCGGGCGCCGCATCGCCGCCGAGCCGCCGGGCGATGTAGCGGTAGATCTCGCCCGCGTACCGGTCGAAGATCACGCCGAAGATCGCGCCCTCCGCCTTCGACGCGGCGACCAGCGCCTCGTCGCTTGGCAGGGTCTCCGTGCCTAGCTGAGTACCCACGCCAAACCGTTCCGGCATCTGGTCACCCGGCGATCCTGCCCGCTGACTGCCCACATCCGCTAATTGCCCGCAGCCTGCCCGCTAGGTCCGCTGCTCCCGAACCGGGTGTTCTGTGCTCGCCCTGCCCCAAAGGGACAGGCACCAGACCCGCGCCCGAGTCGGCGATCTGTCGCCACCGAAGGCTCGGCGTGCGACCGCCGGGCGCCCTTGGCGCGCTGGCGCGTCCCGCCCGTTGCCAGCGGCCAGCCATGCCGCTCGGCTCGGCGCAGCTGCCGTGGTCAGGCCGGTGCGCCGCCGGCCGCCTGGCATGCGCTAGGCGCCGCGGCGGCGCATCCCCAACGGCGCCAGGTTGCGCCGCGGCGCGCTGTATCCGCGCCTTGCCACCGTGCTGGCGCGCCCGGCGCGCCTATGCTGCGCCACCGGCGCAGCCCGCCGGCCGGCAGGACGGCGGGCCGCGAAAGCAGCGCTGGCCTGACCCATTGCGGCGGCGGCAAGAGTCACCCGCCAAAAGGCACCACGCAACCGCACCCAGTGCAAGGGTCAAAGAAGTGGGAAGGGAACGTTCTTCCTGGTCAGGGCACTCTGGGTCCGTCTTGGCATACGCCTTCAGCAAGTCATGCCAGCAATTTCGCCTTGTGCCGGGGCCAGATCACAGCCGGCAGACAGGCACATCGTGCCGCTGCGCTGCTGTATTTTGCTGCTGTACCAGGCCCGTGAACGGTGGGCTCAGGATTTCGAATTTATCTATCTGAACTGGGGTGGAGCTACGGGGATTCGAACCCCGGACCTCTTGCATGCCATGCAAGTCAAGCCGATCGCTGAGTGTGGCTGCATGCGGCTCTACCAGCAGCTTCAGTCGCTCCATGCCGCTGGTGATGGCCCGATATCGCCGCCCGCTTGCTCCCCGTCTTGCTCCCCAACCGGCCGCCTGTCGCCGCTTCGCCCCCCGCGGCACGGGAGTGGTGGGCTGCTACAGGCCCACTACTGCCGGGCCGCGCAATTAGGGTCCCCGCACTCCGTCTGCACGGTGCCCTTGATGAGGCAGGCGGCCAATGAGCGTGGTTGTGATCACGGGATGGCGGTTGATCTTGTACGGTGCAGATAGCTCATCGCAACCATGGAGGCCACGATGGCGCAGCGGGTCACCGTCGAACTCGAAGACGACCTTGATGGAGGCCCCGCGGATGAGACGCTGCGGTTCGGGCTCGGCGGCACCGACTACGAGATCGACCTCAGCAAGAACAATGCCAGCAGGTTCCGTCGGCAGATCGCGCCCTACGTCGAGCACGCCCGGAAGGCTGGACGGGGACAGCGCCGCCGGCCGACGCGTGCCGCATCGAGCCGTGAGCGCAGCGGCGATATCCGTGCGTGGGCGAAAGACCAGGGCATCACGGTCAGCGAGCGCGGGCGCATCCCGGCGAGCGTTATCGAGCAGTACGAAGCCGCCGCGACCGGAGCGTGACGCAGCCCGAATCACGCCCGGCCGGAACCGAGCTCGCAGCGCTGGCACCGACCGTGAGAGTCCGTCAACGGTGTGCCGTTGAGAGCCACCAGTTGCCCGCTCATGCCGCTGACCGAGTGGGGTCGGGAGGAGCCTGGATCAGCATGAAGCCGGGGTGACGGAGGCCAGCAGCGGAGGCACAATGTGGCTATGCGAGGTGGCTATGCGAGGTGGCTATGCGAGGCAGTAGCGGCCGCCGCCGGGTAACTGCCAGCCAGCGGTTGTGGCTGGAGCAGCGGGTGCAGCTATCACGAGGGCACTGGCGGCGCGACGAGGCGGACGGTGCCATCCGGAGCGCCGAATGGTGGGAAGCGGTGACCGTGACCTGGTCGCCAGCAGCCACGCCCGGGCACCGCCCGCCGCTGTGGCACCGCGCGCTGGCGGCCGCCGTGGACACGATCGTCCCCTCGGTCGCCGAGCTCGTGGCCGCGAGCGCCCGCCACTTGCTGGAACGCCAGCGCGGCCCGCGTGTGGTAGTTCACTCCTCCCGGCGGCAGTTGCCCACGGCCGCCCGGGCACTCCCCCGCTCAGGCCAGCTGCCCTGACATATTGCTCTCCGCCGTGGTCGTGGCAGAGCCTGACGGTGTGGCTCCCCAGGTCGCCTCAGGCTTCGCGCGCTGCCATGGCTGGAATCCGCCCTCCCCTTTTGGCTCCCCATGAAGCTGGATGACCTCCCTGCCCGTCCCGGCCGCCGAAAGCCGGAGGCGAACATACGCAGTGTGATCAGCCCGATCCCGAGGCTCTCAGGCGAGCGCTCGCATGATGGTGTTGGCGGCCCTCCAGCCCGTCTCGACCGCGGTCTCGGTGTAGAAGGTGCCGAGGTAGTCGCCGGCGAGGTGGATCCGTTCTGCCGGACGGGTGAGGTCCTGCTGGATGCGGCCGCGCCCAGGGAAACAGTAGGCGAGGCCGAGCGGCCACCGGCGCACATGCGCCTCAACCAGATGTCCGGAGAAGCCGGGGAAGATGTCGTCGAGATCTTTGAAATAGCGGTCGATGATCTCGCTGTCGTCGAGATCGAGCAGGGCTGCGGCGAGTGCCGCGGGCGAGAAAACCATAATGCTGCTGCCAGGCTGGCGCTCGTGTTCATGTGAGCGTGCGAGGCTGGTCATGTTGAAGAAGACATTGAATGCCCGTTTCGGGGTCGCGATCGCGTAGCACCGGTCCCACGGCTGCGGCCCAGTCTCGTTAGTGAGGAAGGCGGCGCTGACATAGGGACCGTAGACAACCTTCCCGAGAGCCTCGGCCGTCTCCGGGGCGAGGCCGACGGCGAGCCGACGCGCTATCGGGGCGGGAGTGGCGAGCACGCAGTGGCTGGCCACCACTTCCTCGTAGGCGTTCCCGCGACGGTACCGCACCTTAACGCTGTCCTTGGTCTGGACGACCTCCAGCACTTCGGCGCCGAGAACGACCCGGGACCCGAGGCCCGCGCCGATCGCCTCGGTCAGGGCCGCGGACCCCCCAACGATGTTGCGGGAGAGCCCGGACTTGCGATCCCACACGAGCCGGAAGTAACCGACACCCGCCCCTGCAGACACCTGCTCCGGGGACCCCGCAGAGCGGGTAACAGTCGGCCGGAACATGGCGTCAGCGTCCGCCGGGAGTTTCCCGATGAACTGCGAGAAGGTCTGGTCTCCGAGGAAGTCATAGACGCGCTGCTGGCGTTCTCCCGGGTTGTCTCCTGGGCGGGGCTCGGCGACATGGCCGTAACGCTGGACCGCCAGCCGAACCTTGATCCCGGCCCGCAGCGCTGCGATCCGGTCGTTCCAGGCCATAGGGACCCGGAACGGATACGTCTCCACTCTCCCGTCGGTTAGCAAGCGTCCGTTCATCGCCAGGGCCGCGAGCTCGCCGGGCACCGGCTCGGCTTGGACACCCAACTCCTCTAGCAGGCGGCCGGTCGCCGCTCTTGGCCCGGCGAACACATGGGCGCCCCAGTTCAGCCAGTACATTCCTCGAGGCTCGGAGCAGATGCGCCCACCCACGCGCGTGTCCGCCTCCAGGAGCAGGACGTCGCGGTCGCGGAGCATCCAGGCGCTGGCGAGTCCCGCGATCCCTCCGCCGACGACGACGGCGTCAACCTGACTTACTGTCACAAGGTCCTCACCACGGTGGCTTCTGCTCGCTTCCTGGGGCGGATGTGGCCAGTGCCGCCATCAGTCGCCCAGCTCCGACCTTCTCTTGGCGACGAAGACGGAAAGCTCTTCACGGATCGCTTCATCGAGCGCGGGAAGCTCGTGAGCGGCGAGCTTGTCACGCCAGATCGTCGACGCCCGTGCTGTGGCGTCTTCGGCGCCCTTGCGCATCCAGCGTTCGTAGTTCTGCGATGACGACAGCAACGGCCGGTAGAAGCAATCGCGAAACCGCTCCAGCGTGTGCGCTGCCCCGAGGAAGTGGCCACCGTGGCCGACCTCTTCGTGGGCGGAGAAAGCCAGTGACTCCTCGCTTATCTCCAGCGGCGTGAAGGCTTTGAGCAGCATGCGGAGGATCTCGATGTCGACGACATATTTCTCGAAGCATGAGACCAGCCCGGACTCGAGCCACCCGGCGGCGTGCATGACGACGTTGGCGCCGGACAGGAACGCCGGAAGCATGGTCATGAATGCCTCGTAGGCAGCCTGAGCATCCACTGTCTGGCTTGCGGTCAGCCCACCGCCTCCACTCCGCCATGGCAGGCTGTACCGCCGGGCCAGCTGTCCGCCTGCGTACAGCCCGATCGCCGACTCCGGGGTGCCGAACATGGGCGAGCCCGACTGCATGTCGATGTTCGAGAGGAACGACCCGAGGACGACCGGGCAGCCTGGGCGCAGCAGCTGGATGAGCGCCACCCCGGCAAGTGCCTCGGCTGTCTGCTGCGCGAGGGCGGCCGGGATACTCACCGGCGACATGGCCCCCATCAGCAGGAATGGCGTGACAATCACCGGCTGGCCCGCTCTTGCGTACTCGAGCATGGCGGCGAGCATGCGCTCGTCGAAGCACAGAGGGGAATTGACGTTGATGATCGAGAGGACCACCGGGGTTTCTTCGATCACCTCGCGCCCGCCGAAGAGGATCTCGGCCATGGCGATCGTGTCGGCGGCGTTGGGCCCCGAGGTAACCGAGCCCATGAAGGGTTTGTCGGAGAGGGTCATGAGGGCGAGGAGCATGTCGAGATGACGGGAATCGAGCGGGCGGTCGTTCGGCTCGACGAGCGTGCCCCCGGCCATGTCGATCTCCGGGAACACCTGGCTCAGCTTCACGAACCGCTGGTAGTCGTCCATCGTCGCATCGCGGCGCTGGTCCCCCTCGCGGGTGAAGGGGCAGCCATACACCGGCAGAAACACCATGCTCCGGCCGCCGATGCGAAGCGTTCTGCCCCGGTTGCGTGCCCGCAATTCAAACGACTGGGGAGCTTTCGCCACCTGTTCGAGCACGAACTCGGGATCGAGTCTGACGACGCTGCCCTCTACCTGCTGACCAGCCTTCCGGAAAGCATCGACGGCGTCAGGATGGCGGAACTCGATACCCAGCTCGCTCACGATCCTCTTCCAGCCACGCTCGAGGACCACCATCGCATCCTCGGAAAGGATCTCGTAATAGGGCATCTCGTTCATGAACATGCCGATGCTCCTCGTGTGGCTGGCGGAACAAGCAGTGCGTATTGCGGCGTAAGGGTGACAAAGGCCGGGGCCATGCCAAGTCAGACCCCGTCCCGGGGGACGGACAGCTGCCAGCTCCGAGCGAAGACACGGGCGTCCCGCTCGTAACCTTCGAGGGTGTTTGTCACGAGAAAGGCCTCAGCGCTCGCGGACAACATGCTCCGGGCCTCGATGCGCGTCTGCCAATCGCCGCGGGCAACCGTGATAGAGCGCTCCGAGGTGGTGCGGGCAGAGAGCGGCTGGCCAAGGACGACCTGGTAGACATCGCACTCCTGGTCCTGGTAATGGAGCCCGGAGTCGAGGAAGCGCACAGCGGGCCAGTGCGACCTCTTGGCGACGATACGCACAAGCCCGGTCCTGGCATCGCGCTCCATCGAACGCTCTTCTCCACCGGCTCCGAGGGCCACATGGGGCGGCGGCGGGGCTGCCTCCAGGTTCGGAGAAGTGCGGTGGGGTCGGCTCCTCCGCTTCGGGCGGAGTCCGCAGGGGCAGGTCGAGGAATGAGCCCGGCCCGGCCACGACCGTGAGCGTCACCGGCTCGGGAGATGGCCACGCCCATGGCCAGTAGGTGGGCGAGACGGCAAGACGGAGCCGGTGCCCGGCAGGAACCGCGTAGGCGATGGCGCTGAGTCGCACCTCGACGCCGTAGCGACGCCCAGGCTCCAAGGGTGATGGCTCCTCGCCGCTCACACGGTGGGCGAGATTCAACAGTCCTCTCGTCACTAGCGTCGACGCTCCGTCGGGCCAGAGGTCGCAGAGGCGCACGGCCACCAGGGCACTCGGCCGGTCGGAAGCGACGACGAGCCGGACCGAGGGAAAGCCGAGTATCTCGAGCGGCTCAACGAGCGGCACGGTATCGAATGTGAGCGAGAGCCCATCGTCGGCCCGCTGGTCGGCTGGGTAGTCGATCGGGCCGCCCCAGCCGCACCACGGGCCCGGGTCGGCGGCAACCGCCTCGCTGCCCCGTATCCGAAGCTCCGCCTCCGGCCCGGCCGCGTCCGCCAGCGTTCCCGACCCGGCCGTCCCTGCCTCGTCCGCCGGCGTACCGGGCCCGTTGTCTTGACCTCCTGCCGCTGCGAGAACGAGCTTCCTGGCCGACAGGGCAGGCGGCGGCCAGCCCGGCTCTGCCACCCAGCGTCCGGGCCGCATGGCTAGGCTCGGCGCCGGCCGGATTGCCTCCTGCATGTAGACGCGCAGCCTTGGCTCGTCCATGATCCCGTTGTCGATGACCTTTGAGCCAGTGGTCCCACCACCGCACCGCCTCCTGCAGGAAGCCGATGGCCGGCCCGGGCGCGCCGTCTTGCGGGTACACGTGACCCCACGGCCCGATGAGCCCCTTGCACGGACCTCGGTAGTTCTGCGAGGAAGCGCAGGATGGCGTCGCGGTAGGCGTCGGCCCACCCGCCGACCATGTAGACCGCGCAGCTGATGCGCGGAGTAGTCCTCGCAGACCGATCCCTGCTTCCAGAAGCTGTCTCGGCGCTGGTGGGCGAGCCAGTGTTCGATGAACGGCGGCGTGCGGTCCATCCGGTCGAGCCAGCGCTCGCGCCACGAGTCGCCGACCACGGCGGGATCCGGTGGCCTTGCGTTGTAGGCGAGCATGGTGGTGGCCCATGGCAGCATGTCCCAGGCCAGTAGGCAGCCGCCCATGTAGTGGACGTCGTCGGCGTAACGGTCGTCGGTCGAGGCCACGCTGATGACCGCGCTGAGCTCGGGTGGGCGTAGCGCTGCGATCTGCAGGCCGTTGAAGCCGCCCCAGGACTTGCCGATGATGCCTACCTTTCCCGTGCACCAGGGTTGTGCGGCCAGCCAGCGGAGAATCGCCAGGCCGTCCTGCTGCTCAAGGGGCAGGTACTCGTCTTCGAGGATGCCGTCGGAGTCACCGGAACCTCGCATGTCCACCCGGACCGATGCGTACCCATGCCCGGCGAAGTAGGCGTGCATGGGCGCATCTCGAAGCGCGGTGGCGTCGTTCTTGCGGTAGGGAATGTACTCAAGGACCGCCGGCACAGGGTCGCGTTCGGCGTCGCGGGCAGCCAGATGCGGGCGGCGAGCCGGCAGCCGTCGGCCATCGGGACCCAGAGGTGCTCGATGACACGCACTGGCCGCGGGAATTCGGAGACGACCCTCATGTCCTCCCCTCAGGGTTGTGGGCCCGCGCCGTGCTGCACCACCGGCAGCTCACATAGCCGTCGTGTTCCAGAGGATGGGGTACCCGTCGGGCCTGAGCGAGGGCCGTACCCACGGCTGAGTGGCGTAGTACCACGTCGGGTAGCCGATCCAGACGATGTTGGCCTGCTCGTCCCACAGCTTCGACGCCTGGATGTAGAGCTTGTCGCGGATCGCGGCATTATTGGTCTTCAGGGCCTGGTTCAGGTAGGAGTTGAACTGCGGATTGCACCAGTCGGACCAGTTCCACAGCCCTATCTGCGCGCACGTGAACCAGATGAACGACCAGTACGGGTCCGGCTCGCTGACGTAGAGGCTGTACACGAGATCACGGTGCGGGCCCCCGCCGCCGTTGCCGGGGATGGCGTCGAACGTAGCCGAGTCCTCCGGCTGGATCTTGACCTTGATCCCTATCTGTTGCAGGTTGGCGGCAATGACCTGGGCTGCTGCCTCGTCGGCCTGGGTGTTGACAACGGTCAGCGTCAGCGACACGTTCTTCATGCCGCTGCTGGCCAGGTACTGCTTGGCCAGCGTGAGGTCCTGGTTGTAGTGGGGGGCGGCGGCCCAGTAGCCGATCTTCATCGACGGCGGGATGATCCCATAGGCGCGCTCGTACCTGCCGTTGTAGGCGGCCTTGATCACGCCTGGGGCATCGATCGCGGACCGGATGGCACGGCGGAGATCGATGTTGGGGACGTTCTTCTGGCTGATGGAGAGGAAGTAGTAATTGAGCATTCGCCGGCTGTACACCTTGAGACTGCTTGATCGCTGCGCCTGGCTGACTAGCGACGGGGGGATGTAGGCGAAGGCGACCGAACCGGTCTGCGCGGCCGCGAAGGCGGTGTTGTCACTCGCGATGACCTGAGTTTCGATCGTCTCCCAGGGCGCCTTTGCCGCGAAGGACTTATTTGCTCCGCTGTAACGGTCGAAGCGCTTCAAGATGGCGTGCTGCTTCGGCACCCAGCTGACGAACTCATAGGGCCCGGAGCCCACCGGGTTGGTGGCGAAGCGCTTACCGAGGGACTCGATGGCTTTTTGCGGCAGAACCCTCCCGCTTCCCACCGGCATCGTGCTGCTCATGAGCGGGGCGAAGGGCTGTTTCAAGACGATGGTCCCCTCATAGGGACCTGTCACCTGCACGGTCTCCAGCGCTGACCAGTCACCCGAGTACGGGGAGTGCAGGTTCGGCTTTGTCAGCCCGGCGATCCGCTCATAGGAATACTTGACGTCGCTGGCACGGACCTCGCCGTATCCTTTTTGCCACTCGATGCCCTTCTTCAGCTTGAAGTGGAACCTGAGATTGTCGGAAGACGGCTCGAATGACTCGGCTAGGTTGTTCACCACCTCCCAGGTGCCAGGCCGGAAGGTGACAAGGCCCTCGTAAATGCAGTCTGTGACGATCACATCGTCCTGGCTGACGTAGAACGCTGGGTCGAGGTTCTGAATGTCAACAAGCGGCCGGTAGGTAAGCGTGGTTGTAGGCGGCTTGGTGGAGGTCGCGCCGGAAGGACTGGACGACGAGCTGCACGCCGCCAGGATCGCGCTCGCCGCCGTGCCGGAGACGCCGATGGCGAGGGCGCGGCTGAGAAACTGGCGCCGGTCGATCCGGTGCTCCACATATTCCCCGACCAGTGACCTGATCTCGTTCGGGTTCGGTGTCATCGCTCTCCCTTCCTAATGTGCAGGCGAGCGGCTACCCCGCCCGGACCTGGTAGCTCCGCTGTCAGCTGGCCAGGTCGCAAGGTTCGCAGCCGCCCCTCGTCCCCTCTCGTGCTCTCGTCTAGCAGCTGTTCGCATTGAGTGAGCAGATGCTTCGCTCATATCTTTCTCGCATGATGCAACGAATTGACAACAATTCGGGCACGTTTCTCGCTTGTGTCGTGTCTCATTCACATTGTGGATGGAGGTGAGGTCAGCAGGCTCTCGTCGCTTACGGAGACTACGGCCAGCTGCTCCGACAGCGTCGATGAGGCGCCCAGCAGGAGGTCCGCGCAGCGCGACAGGCGGCGCTTCGGCAGCCTCACGGACGGGCCTGACACCGCCAGCGCGCCCACCACCTCGCCCCATGGCTCCGTGACTGGTACCGCTACTGCGCGAAGACCGAGCTCCAATTCATCGAGCATGAAGGCGAAGCCACGGCTTCGCACAAGGGCAAGCTCCTTCGCGAGCAGGTCATGATCAGTAATTGTTGCCGGGGTGAAACGTTTGAGGGGCTCCTCCCCTACCGCCGCGGCGCCGTAGGCGAGTAGTACCTTCCCGCCCGCCGAGCAGTGCAGCGGGGCGACCTGCCCTATCCAGCTGATGGCGGCGAGGAGATAAGGAGAATCCGCCTGAGCAATGTGGCCCACTCCGCCCGGCACCGGCACTCCCAGCGTGATGGTCTCCCGGGTGACCTGCGCGAGATCGTCGAGCACCGGCTTGGCGATCTCGGCGAACATGGACCGCGATCGGCGGCCTCGAGCGGCCGCTGCGATGACCGGGCCGATGCGAACACGGCCGCGCCGGCCGACCCGCTCGATGAGCCCGTGTCGCCCGAGGGAGGCCAGCAGGCGCGAGACGGTGCTCTGGTGCAGGCCCGTCGCCCGGGCCAAGTCGCCCACCGACAGTGACTCGGTGCTCCCCAGTACCTGGATGAGAAGGCGCGACGCCCGGTCAACCGCCTGGGTGCCAGCCGGGCGCGATTGACGGTGCTCATCCACATCGTGCACACTGTCAGCCACATCGCGAATGGTAAACCGGTCAGCTCAGTTCGGCAACGGATCAATAGCCTGGCGTCCACGAGCTTGTGAAGTCGTCGGCGGCCGGCGGATCCTGGACGGAAAGCGGGCTTCCTGCCAGGCGCGGAGGCTGGCTGTGTGCTCCCGGGACCCCGAGGGGGAGGTGGGCAGATGGTGATCGCCGCACTGCCGGTGAGCCCGCCTGACTGGAACAATCGAGCTACCACGGGCCGCTGATGCTGATCCGCTACATCGTCCGGCGCCTTGTGACGGCGTTCTTGGTGATTCTTATCGTCATGGCGTTCCTGGCGGTCCTCGACCGCCTGATCCCCGGCGACCCCGTTACCTACATCTTCGGCCCGCGGGCAAGTCCCGCCCTGATCCGCCAGGTGCGCCGCGAAATGGGCCTCGACGTGTCGGTGCCGGTCCAGGTTTACCAGTACATCTACAACGCACTACACGGGAACCTCGGGGTTGACTTCGTGACCAACCGGTCCGTCGCCAGCCTCATCGCCATCAACCTCCCCTATACCGTGGTGCTCGCATTCTCCGGCCTCGGGCTGGCCGTCCTGTTCGGGATCCCCCTTGGGGTGATCGCCGCCGCCCGGCCCGGGGGCGTGGTCAACCGGGTGATCGGCGTCATTTCGGTCTCGGTCATCACCACTCCCTCCTTCGTGCTCGGCCTGCTCCTCATCCTCGTGTTCGCCGTGCACCTGCATCTGCTCCCGGTCATCGGGGCCGGCAATCCGGGCCAGCCTGTCGACGACGTCAAGCACCTCATCCTGCCGGCCGCGGCGCTGGCCATTTCCTGGATCGGCTACTTTGCCCGCCTCGTGCGCTCCAACATGCTCGAGGTGCTGACGACGAACTATGTGCGGACGGCGCGTGCCTTCGGGGTCCCGAGGTGGAAGATCTTCTACAAGCACGCGCTGAAGAACGCCGCCGCTCCGGTAGTTGCGGTGCTCGGCGTCGCGCTCGGCAGCACGCTCGGTGGTGCGATCTTCATCGAGGTCATCTTCAACCGGCCGGGGCTTGGCACGCTCGCCTACGACGCGATCGCCTCACGCAACTACCCCGTCGTGCAGGGCACGGCGCTCACGATCGCTGTCCTGGTCATCGTGGCCAACCTGCTCGCCGACTTCACCTACCGCCTGCTCGATAGCCGCATCCAGCTCGGGCAGACAGCAGCGGCCTAGGAGGCGGACGACATGGCACTGGTCGGGACAGGCGGGTCGGGCGACCCTATTGCCGTGGCCGACGTCGTCCCGATCGGCTCCGAGGTTCTGCAAGCCCGCGGCGCACGGGCGCGGGGGGCGGTCATCTCGATCCTCCGGACCCCCGGCGGCGCCATCGGCACGGTCATCGTGGCCGGGCTGGTGATCATCGCCATCTTCGCACCCGTGATCGCGCCGTACCCCTTCGGCCAGATCGACGTGAATGCGCCCCTTCAGGGCCCGACCCTGCACCATTTCCTCGGCACCGACCAGCTCGGCCGCGACATCCTCTCCCGGCTCATCTACGGCACCCGCATCGCGCTCGAGGTGGCCGTGACGGCGGTTGCTGTGGCCCTCGTGGCCGGGCTCG
Organism: uncultured Actinomycetes bacterium; assembly: GCA_963835425.1. Classification (GTDB taxonomy): domain Bacteria; phylum Actinomycetota; class Actinomycetes; order Streptosporangiales; family Streptosporangiaceae; genus UBA9676. The sequence goes on from CAWIGE010000001.1 coordinate 831,759, forward strand.
CCCTGGGCCTGCTCGGGGGCTACCTTGGCGGGCTCGTCGACAATGTCGTTGTCCTGCTGATGGACACCTTCCAGTCGTTCCCGGCGATCGTCCTTGCGCTGGCGCTGCTGACGGTGCTCGGGCCCTCGCTGCGCAACCTCATCATCGTCATCGCCGTGACCTTCAGCCCGAACTACGCGCGGACGAGCCGGGCGCTGGTGCTCACCGTCAAACAGAATCAGTACGTCGTCGCTGAGCGTGCACTCGGCGCAGGGCGGCTGCGGATCATGGCCCGGCATATCGTGCCGAACATCGTCGCCCCGCTGTTCATCCTGATGGCCATGGACATCCCGAGCGCGATTGCAGCCGAGGCCGGCCTGTCGTTCCTCGGGCTCGGGGTACCGCCGCCTAACTCGTCCTGGGGGTCGATCCTCTCCGATGGCTTCAACTCCATCTATCAGGCCCCGTGGGCGGTTCTGTTCGCGTCGCTGGCGCTCGGGATCGCTACGGTTGGCTTCCTCATGTTCGGAGAGGCGCTGCGCGACGTGCTCGACCCGCGGCTAAGGGGCGTGTCACGATGGCGGGCGTGACCGCCGGCGATGTCGCTCTGGAGATCGAGGATCTGGCTGTCGAATACCAGAGCCGCGGTTCGACCGTCCGCGTCCTGCCGGGCGTCGATCTTGCCGTCAACCGGGGCGAGATCCTTGGGCTCGTCGGGGAGTCGGGGTCGGGCAAGAGCACGCTCGCCCTGGCGATCCTGCGCTTGCTCCCGGCCAACGGCAGAGTTGCCGGCGGCCGGATCGTGCTTGACGGAGCCACGAACCTGGCCTCGCTCTCCGAGGAGTCGCTGCGGCGCGTGCGCGGGCAGAGGATCGCCATGATCTTCCAGGACCCGCTCACGTCGCTCAACCCGGTCTTCCGGATCGGCTCCCAGATGGTCGACGTCCAGGCCGCCCACTGCGATCACCGTGTCCGGCGGAGGGACCGCTCGGAGTACCTGGCCCGGGCCGTCTCTCTGCTGCGGCAGGTGGGGCTGCCTGATCCAGAGCAGATCGTCCGGGCCTACCCGCACCAGCTCTCCGGGGGTATGCGCCAGCGCGTCGTGATCGCCATGGCTCTGTCGCTCGAGCCCGGGCTGCTGATCGCCGACGAACCAACCTCAGCCCTCGATGTGACCCTTGAGGCGCAGATTCTCGCTTTGCTGAGGGAGATCCAGGCTGACCGTGACCTGAGCATCCTGTTCGTGACGCACGACCTGAGCGTCGTGGCCCAGATATGCCACCGGGTCGCTGTCATGTACGCCGGTCAGATCGTGGAGCAGGGTGAGGTGGCCGACGTCTTCAAGAGCCCTCAGCACCCCTACACCGAAGCGCTGCTTGCGACGGTCCCCTCGCGGGCGCAGCGGGGCCGGGCGCTCGCCACCGTCCCGGGTCAGGTACCGTCGCTGCTCGGTGAGCTAACCGGCTGCCGCTTCGCAAGCAGGTGCCGGTACCAGCAGGAGATCTGCCACAGCGAGGCGCCGCGTGTCGTGAACTCCGGGGCCAGCGAGGCCGTCCGCTGTCATATGCGTGACCCGTCTTCATCCTTCGATCACGAGCTGGTGCCCTCCCCATGAGCCAGTCCCCGGGGACGCCGACACTACACCCGTCGCCGCTGCTGCAGATCCAGGACCTCAGCGTCTTCTTCCCGGACGGCGGTCAGGTCGCACAGCTCGTCGGCCCACGCCGCGGCGTGCGGGCCGTTGACGGCGTCAGCCTCGAGGTGGCCGAGGGCGAGGTCGTCGGCATCGTCGGCGAGTCCGGCTCGGGCAAGACAACGCTCGCCCTCGCCGCCTTGCGACTCACACGCGCCACTGGAGGGAGCATCCGCTTCGGCGGTGCGGACATCACACATCTCAGCGGCAGCGGCCTCCGGCGTGCCCGGCGGCATGCGGTCATGATCTTCCAGGACCCGCATTCGAGCCTCAGCCCGCGCATGAAAGTCTCGTCTCTCCTGATGGAGCCGTACCACATTCACAACGTGCCCCGAGGCGAGCGGTACTCGGTCGCCGAGCTGCTCCGCATGGTCGAACTGCCGGAGCGGCTGGCCAACCGGTACCCCCATGAGCTCTCCGGCGGCCAGGCACGACGAGTCGGCATCGCTAGGGCACTCGCGCTTCGCCCCCGCCTCATCGTCGCGGACGAGCCGACCGCCGGGCTCGACGTTTCCGCCGCCGGCGCCATTCTCAATCTCTTGCAGTCGCTCCGTGAGCAGTACGGGACCGCGTACGTTATCATCACCCACGCCCTGAACGTGGTCGGCTACCTCGCCGACCGGATCGCCGTGATGTACCTTGGCCGGGTCGTCGAGCAGGGCCCGGCGGAGAGCATCTACGACACGCCGCTGCATCCCTATACACGGGCACTGATTGCGGCCATCCCCGACATGGACTCCCGCGCCGCCGATGCGGCGGCACCGGTCAGGGGCGAGATCCCGAGCCCGCGCAATCCGCCGCCCGGCTGCCATTTCCACCCGCGCTGCCCCTTCGCCGTTGAACAGTGCCGAACGGTGGAGCCGGTTCTAGAGGAGGCCCGCCCGGCCCAGTGGGTCGCCTGTCACCGGTGGCGCGAGGTCGCCGCCACCCCGCAGCTGCCCGATGCTCTCCGGGGGGCCGAGACGGGCGCCGGGAGCGGATGATATCCGTCAGCGGCGAGGCCTGATCGGGCCGGAGGCGGGCCAGCGAGGCTTCAGCCGCCGACGGACCAGGACACCATGTGCTGAGGGACGATGGTCACGATGGTGCGCAAGTCTGGCCAGCTGGCAACGTAGCGCTCGACACCTTCGGGTGCGACGTAACGCCGGGTGATCGCCCGGATCTCCTCCACCGTGGCGTCGTCATCGGCAGTGGCAACGGACGCCCTGCCCCGTATCACAACTGCCGGGTAGGGCGCATCGAATGTCTGGACGGAGAAGGCTACCCTCGGGTCACGCAGCACGTTGCGCACCCAGGCGCGCGCCTCGGTGGTCCAGATCGTGACGGCACCTGCACGCCAGCGAAACCATACCGGGACGATGTGCGGTGATCCGTCCTGGCGCAAGGTGGCGACGACGCCGAGCGGGGTGGGGAAGACCTGGGCGAGGAAATCTTCCAGTTCCGTCGCGCTCATGGTCATGGTCTCGTGCCCTTCGTGTTTGGCCGTGCGTTCAAGTCAGAGAAGATGACGCGGCACTGACTTCACCCACTGGCGCGTGCGGTGCGGCAGTCCGTTAACGGTGACCACGAGGTCGATGGTGACATGGAAATGCGTCGCCGCGCCCTGGATGCTGACGGTGGACGTGGCTGTCGTGAGCCCGTTCGGTCTCGTGATCGTGCTGGTGTGACGGCCGCGGACGCTTGCCCCGGCCGGGTCGTCGGGGTCCACGAACGAGGCCAGCTCGTACTCGCGGGTCACCAGCGTGGCGTCGTTGATCCGTTCGCTGATGCGCTCGAGCAAGTGCACACGGGCACGGCGAGAGAGGGCGTCGTGCGCGACCTCCCATACCGGCGGGTGGATCCGCTGGTCGTGCCGCTGGAGGATCTCGGGCGACGGCCGGAACTCCGGCGGCGGCGCGCTCCCGGCCGCGGGCACGGTCGGCAGCATCAGCTGTGACGGGTGGCTGTCACCACGGAAGACCCGGTTCGCTGCTGGCTGCGGCGTCGGCCAGACATTCGGCCAGTCCGCGCTCGCCACTGTCAGCCGGATGCGGTGGCCCCGCTCGAAGCGCCAGGCTGTGCAGTCGATCTCGATGGGCAGTTCGTAGGTCTCGCCGGGGACAAGCGGCTGCGGATCGGTCAGCGAGTCCCGCCGCGTGGCGTTGAGCATGCCCTTGGCCACCAGGTGCGAGGACCCGTCGGGCGCGACGTCCGTGAGGCTGACGCAAAAGCCGATCACCGAGGCGGTAGAGGCAACGTGCAGGTGCACGCGCGGCCTGCCCAGTGCATAGATGTCGGCCTCAAGCGGAGGCGAGGAGTAAGTGAGCGAGTACGCCTCATCCGGCCGCTGGTCGCCCGGCTGCCCGAACTGGAGCCCGCCCGACCACAGGCCGGCCGTGACGCCGACGCTTGCGACGTAGGTGAACTCGTCCTCACCGTCACGGCCGCAGGCTCCCTCGAGCCTGCCGTCGTCGCCGAGGTAGAAGGTCAGCTCACCGGCGCCCGGGGCGGGCCATGCCGTCTCGGCGCGCCATTCCCCCGCCGCGTCCAGCCGGTCGGCGTCGGGTCGCTCGTAGTGCTGCATAAAGATGACGACCGGCGGTTCGTCCATGATCCCGGTCTCCCGGCCCTTGCACCAGTGATCGAGCCACCGCACCACCTCGTGCAGGTGGTCGATGCGCGGCCCGGGCACGGCAACGTCCGGCACAGCATGGTTCCAGGGCCCGACCAGCACCTTGCGCGGCACGCGTAGTGCCTGGTAGAGGCGCAGCGGCGGGTTCGGGTACCCATCGCGCCAGCCGCCGATCATGAAAACCGGGCACTCGATCCGCTCCGCGATGTCGCCGACCGAACCGTGCCGCCAGTACGGGCCGTCGGTCTGGTGGCTGAGCCAGTTCAGCAGGTAGGGCTCGTCATGTTCCAGATGTTCGGCCCAGATATCGGCCCAGTCCTCCGACCACTCCGGGTAGGGGGGCATCGCGTTATAGGCGATCATGAAGTTCCCGTAATGCCCGGCGTCGTAGTACTGGCGCAGATGGCCGCCCCGGTAGTGGCAGTCGTCGGTATAGCGGTCGTCGGTGAAATACATCGGGATGATCGACCGCAGGTGCGGTGGCCGCAGCGTGGCGACCTGGAGGGACGTGAAGCCGCCGTAGGAGATCCCCATCATGTTCACGCTGCCGTCGCAGAAGGGCTGAGCCGCGAGCCACTCGATCGCGTCGTAGCCGTCCTGCTGCTCGCCCGGGACGTACTCGTCCGTTGCCACCCCGGCCGATGCCCCCGTGCCGCGGATGTCAACCCGGGCCACGATATACCCGTGCTGCGGGAGATAGGAGTAGAACCGGTGGCCGGGCGCGACCTCGTCCTTGCGGTAGGGGATGTACTCCATCACGACCGGCAGCGGCTCGGCGCGGTCCGCGGGGACGTACAGGTCCGCGCTCAGCCGGACGCCGTCTCGCATGGGGATCCGCACGTTCTTGATCAGCCGGACGCCCTTGGCGTAGACCAGGTGTATCCGGCTCAGCTCTTCGTGGCTCACCTTTCCTCCGGGCACCGTGCTCGCTCGCCATCGCCGTGACCCACCGCGGCGAGCCTCGCAGCGTATGGCCTTGCTGCCGCAGCGCATATTGACTCTGCCCCAATGGCCCGTTGTCCGCAATCATCACGACGGGGACCCCGCCGAGGCTCCCAGGACCGGCAGGTACTGGCCCCATCCCGGCGCCACAGCCGGCTGACGACGGGTTGCCTGCGCAAGCTGGGTTATGGTGACGCTGCCCGAACGCGGAGGAGACCTCATATGCCAAGTCTTGAGGGCAAAGTAGCGCTGATCACCGGTGGTGCCCGCGGCTTCGGGAGGGCGATCGCGCGCGCCCTGGCCGGCGACGGCGCCGACATCGCGATCGCGGACATCGCTGGGGAGCTGCCGTCCGAGCGGGTGTCTGGCATGTCGAGCCGTGACGACCTGGGGCGGACGAAGGCCGAAGTGGAGGCACTCGGCAGACGCTGCATCGCGATACGTGCCAACGTAGCGGACGCGGACGACTGCGAGCGCATGGCCGCAACGGTGATCGAGGAGTTCAGCAGGGTGGACATCCTCGCCGCGAACGCCGGGGTCTTCTCGTTCGGCCTCAGCTGGGAGCTGACCGAAGACGACTGGGACACGGTCCTGGGGGTCAACTTGAAGGGCGTGTGGCTCACCACCAAGTATGTGGTGCCGCACATGATCCGCCGGCGCTACGGCAAGATCGTCGTCACGTCGTCCCGGGATGGGCTGCGGGCCGAGCCGAACTACGCGCACTACTGCGCCTCCAAGTTCGGCGCCATCGGGTTCGTTAAGTCTCTCGCCATCGAGCTCGGTCCTTACGACATCAATGTCAACGCGATCTGCCCGACCCAGATGGCGGACAAGAGCCTCCCGCCGGGGCACACATCGTCGCCGTACTGGTCGATGGTGACGGGCACCACGTCTCCTACGTATGAGGAGTTCGATCAGGCGTCAGGACGCGAGAACCTGTTCGAGCACGGCGGGCAACCGGACTACTCCGAGGTCGCCGAGGGCGTCCGATGGCTGGTCTCTGAGCAGGCCCGTCTCGTCACCGGGCACGCGCTCCCTATGGATGCGGGCTGGATCGCGAAGCGCGGTGGCTAAGGACCTCGCGCTTACGGGTGCGCTCGTGGTTGACGGGACCGGGGGACGCCCGCGCGAGAACGTCACGGTTGTGGTCAGCGATGGACGTATCGCCTCCGTGGGGGAGCCGGTCCCGCCAGGTGCTGCCGAGGTCATCAACCTCGAAGGCAAGACGCTGCTGCCGGGTCTGATCGATGCGCACACGCACGTGAGCTCGCTTGACGGGGTACCGGAAGAGCTGCGCGCCTATGGCCTCGTGAACGCCATGCACCGGCTGCTCGAGGCTGGCGTCACGACCGTACGGGATCTCGGCGCCTACGGGGACTCGCTGCAACGTCTTCGCGACGCCGCCCAGCGCGGCCTCTGCAAGGCACCCAGGATCGTGCTGTGCGGCCAGGTGATCTCCGCGACCTGCGCAGGAGCCAGGGCGTTCCCCGGCATGTACCGCGAGGCCAACGGCGTGACGGACATACGTACGGCGGTCCGCGAGCAGGTGGCTGCCGGGGCCGATGTCATCAAGGTCATGGCAACGGGCGCCCTCACGGTCGCCGGCGAGGACGTCAACCCGCCCCAGCTCATGCGCGAGGAACTGGTTGCCCTGGTCGAAGAGGCCCACCGTCTCGGGCTTCCCGTAGCTTCCCATGCTGAGGGAGCCGAGGGCATCCGGCTGTCAGTCGAAGCGGGAGCCGACACGATCGAGCACGGAGAAGAGGGGCACCTCGTGCCCGAGGTGCTCGCCGCCATGGCCGAGCACGGCACCATTCTCGTCCCGACTCTGTCGGTTTTCGATCACGTCGCTGAGTCAGACGCCTACCCGGCCTGGATGCGCGAGCGCAGTCGCCGCCTCGGCGAGTCAGCCCGGCTAACCATCGAGGCAGGCCGCAAAGAGGGGGTGGCGATCGCCATGGGTGCTGATGCGCCCCCGCCAGGAGGCAACGCGCAAGAGCTCCTGAGGCTGGCAGACGCTGGTCTCACCCCGCTCAAGTCGCTCACGGCCGCGACGGGAATCGCGGCTCGTGCATGTCGGGTGGACGGGCTGGTGGGGACAGTGGAGCCCGGCAAAGCCGCGGATCTCATTGTCGTCAACGGCAACCCGTTGGCCGACCTTACGATCCTGACCGATCCACGCCGTCTGTGGTTGGTCCTTCAAGGCGGGGCAGTGATAGCAAGGTGCGGCACGCTCGTGTCATGAGGTCGCCGAGATATCGCGATAAAGCTCTGGCCGCCGGTCCTGGAGCAGGGTCAGCCCGTAGAACGATTCTGTGCGGCTACGGAGCACCTCCGTGTCGAGGTCAGCTGTGTAAGTGATCATCCCCTCTTCAGGCCCTAGCGTTGCCACCTCCTCGCCCATCGGATTGATGATGCATGCGCCGCCGTAGTAGTCGACGCCCGCACTGTGTGCACCGGTTTCGCAATGGTCTGAGATGACGAGCCACATCTGGTTGAAGAAGGCATTGGCCTGAGCGGTGAGGCGGAGCCGCGACCCACAGTAGTCACGTTCCCGGTCATGGCCACCCATTGGCCAGGCGGTCGAACATCAGGCTCACCACGGCGCCGCGCAATGCCTGGACACGCATCGTCTCCGGAAAGGCAAGATCATAACAGATCAGGCTCCCCACAGTGAGGGAATTAATCATTGTGCAGCAGATGCCGTTCCCTGGTGCGAAGTACGGGTACTCGCCGCCACTGTGGCACTTGCGGTATACGCTTCGGAGCCCATCCGGTCCGATGATGGCAGCCGAGTTGTAGAGCGAGGCGTTGGATGCGGTCGATTCGACGAAACCAACCTGCGTGTAGAGACCTGCTCGTTGGCACGCCTGGCCAATAAGGTCCAGACACGAACCATTCAGCGCTTCTGCTTCCTGAAGGAAGTAGCGGCGCTGAGCAATTTGTTCCGGCGATCCTAGCGGATACGCCGAATCAATATATCCCTGCAGGCAGGCCTCCGGGAGCACGAGGATATCAACGCCGCGATCGCCAGCTTCTTCAATAAAACCGATGATCCGTTCGAGATTCCGCGCTTTGTCGTTCGTCACCGTCATATTGACGGCAGCAAGTGTGGTCTCCATCCCGCCCTCACGTTAAGGTTCGCACTTCCTTGCACCAGGCCTTCCTCCGCTTTCACTGCTGTGTGGATGGGCCGAAACGCCTTACTGATCACGAGTGCGACTCGGACGGTACCGAATCTGAGATTACGCTGGCGTGGCCGCTTGATAAATCCCGCCGATCAAGGCACCTATCGTGGATTCGTCTGTGGGGCCGTCGAACCGCATGGGGTCGTAGGCGGCAATATCGAACTCGGTTGAGCCGTCAACCGTCAGGTCGCAGGCGACCTTGCCGAGCGCGGGTCCGTGCGTGACACCGGCTTCGTTGTCGCCCGCCGCAACGACCACGTTGTGGTAACCGCCAACAGGTCCGAGCGTGAAGCGGTGATCAGGCGTGTAGACGGGCATGCCCTGCAACCACGATATGATCTTCAAGCCCCGGAGTCGCGGGAACACGCGCTCGATGCCAGGCTGCTCCTCAAGCAGGCGCTGAAAGAGTGACTCGTCTTGCGGCATCTGGTCTGGAGAGGCTCCATATTGGCGCTCGACACCGTAGGCCGGACGATAGCCATGCACGGTGCCCCAGGTGAATCCGCCGTCCCTCTCCCGGATCCACAGCCTGAGGTCACGGCACTGAATGGTGGGCATGGTGGCCGGTACCCCGGCCGGCTCGGTGACGATGCGTGTGGCGAGCATGCGGAACAGCGGCAATTGGACGCCCAGGCTTTCCAGCAGCCGGTTGGTCCACGCGCCCGCGGCGATCACCAGATGCCGCGCGGAAACGGTCTGCCCATCGCCGATGACCACACCGGTAACGCTCTCGCCGCTGCTCACGATTGAGCTGACCGGAGTGCCGATCTTGAACGTTCCTCCGAGGTTGCGGACGCGTTCGGCGATGGCCCGCACCGCCCGCAGCGCCGCGACCTGGATCCCCGTGGGCATCAGGACACCCCCGGCTACCGTAGCCGGGTCGACCACTCCGGTCAGTTGCCCGACATCACTCGGATCGAGTTCGCGCGTACCAGGTGTCGCGCCAGGCAGCGTGGCAAGCGGCTGAACAGCTTCCCGCCAGGTCTGTTGCTTCAACGCCAGGACAAGGTTGCCGTTGCCACGGAAATGGATGTCGGCGCCGTCGGCATGCAGACTGCGATAAAACTGGAGAGCGTAATCCTGCAGCTGTGGCCCGCCGGGCCCGAAGTCGTAATCGGCCGCGCTCCATTTTGCGACGAATCCCGCACCGGCCCTTGTGGTGCCTTCGCCTGGTTCGACCCGATCGATGACCGTCACGTTGCGGGCACCGGCAGCCAGGAGATGATAGGCGGTCGACACTCCGACTATCCCCGCGCCGATGACGACAACTGATTCGCTCAGGGCGCTGCCCATGCTCTGCAGGTTCCGCATGTGATCGTGGCTTCCCTCTCGGATCCAGGAACCGAGTCATGCACGTGATCAGCATCTCAGCCATGAAGAACGTAAGGCAACGTCTGGCGGCACGATCGCCATGCTCCGCTTCTGTCTCGCATCGTGCGACGGCTATATCGCGATGATTGACTGTGGGGTCCTACTCCCTCTAGCGTCGGTTGAAAGCACTCCACACAGCCACGCCCATCAGGGACGCGCAGATGGCTCTGGTAACAGGCTCGTCGAGCCGCCCGTCCGGCTACGAGATCGCCGCATCGGACTCGGTCTGGGAGGAGCGGTACCTCCAGCTCGCGCCGTCGCCGACCGTCCACATGCTGGAGGAGTTCGGGGACTCCGACGTCGAGGCGGCGCTATCGCCTATGGCGATCAGCGAGCCGTTTCGCGTCCTCAGCGACGAAGGAGCCGCTGCCGCCCTGCGGATCGCTCGCGAGCTCGAAGGACACGCGGTCGGCGACGCGCGCTCCAAGCGTCTCCGGGGCTGTACCTACCGCTCGCAGTTCTTCGCCGGCTTGTACTCCGATCCCCGGCTGATCGAGTTCCTCTCGAACCTGGCGCAGGCCGACCTGCGCGAGCACCCGATCGGCCACCACCAGGTGCAGCTCAACTTCGCTCCAGAAGAGCTGAGCAAGGACGTGGACGTCTGGCATTATGACGTCGTCGCCTACGACTTCGTCATGATCCTGACCGATCCGGCGCCGATGAAGGGCGGGAACACCGAGTTCTTCCGGGGCGCCGTCGAGGAGGGGATGCGGCTCCTCTCAGAACGAGGAGAGCTGCCCACCGAACGGATCGGCGAAATCGAGTACCCGGGCCCAGGCTGGGCCTTCCTCCAGCAGGGCCATCGGATCCTGCACCGGGCGGCGCGCCTCGAGGAGCCGTACCCGCGTATCTCACTTGTCGCCTCTTATTACTGCGCAGACGCCGAATGGCGTGAGCCGACGATCCTGTCGCCGCTGCGCAAGGCGGACGGGCGCGACATTGCCCTCGTCGAATGGGCGAGCTACGCCGCCTACCGGACCGTGCAACGGCTGCAGAGCTTCCTCGCACGCCAGCCCGACTTCTCGGTCCCCCTCGCGGAAGTGAAACGGCAGTTGGCAGAGTGCCTGGGCGACGCCGAACGCGCCATCGAGGAGTTCGACAGCACCGACCCGGGTTCTCTCATCGGACTGGACTGAGGTACATCGGTGGTCAGCACACCAGAACGGAATCCGACCAGAGCTCACGGGCGGGTTCAGTCGGTTGCGCGTGCGGCTGACCTACTCAAGCAGCTCGGCGAACTTGGAAGGCCGGCGAGCGTTCGCGAACTGGCGACGGCGTGTCGCCTCGGCCGGGCGACGGCTTGGCGCCTCCTTGTCACACTCGAAGAGGCCAGGCTGGTGGAGCGGGCCAGTCCGGCAAGCGGCTTCTATGTCGGGCCAGCGGCCGTTACCGTCGCCGCCGGCGCTCTGGGCTACTCGGAGCGGATAATTCGTCGGACGCGACCGCATGTCGAACTGCTTACCCGGCAGACAGGACTCACCACCGCGGTCAGTGTGATTCGTGGTGAGCAGGTGCTCGTCCTCGACCAGGTCGATCCACCTTCGGTGCTCAGCATCAACTGGGTCGGCAAGGAGTTCCCGCTCCACACTTCCTCGCCTGGCAAGCTGGTTCTGGCGCGGCTTCCACCGGAGGAGCTCGACGAGTTGCTCTCTCGGCCGCTGAAGCGGCTGACGAAGAAGACCATCACCACTGCTGACGCGCTACGAGCTGACCTGGAACGCGTGCGGCGTTTGAAGGCAGCGATAAGTGACGAGGAATTTGAAGAGGGCTGTGTCGGAATTTCAGCACCGGTTGAGGACTCGACCGGCAGAATGACGGCGATCATCACTGCGACCGGGCCGAGTTTCCGGATGCCGGCACGACGACTGCCTACGTTGATTAGTAACGTCCGGGACGCTGCCCGTGCCACCGAGATGTCGCTTGGCTACGCAAACAAATGAGCGCCGCCGCTGCTGGCAGGCCGCAGCCGATGGCGGCAGACGGGTCAGGAAGGATCCCGGTGTAACGTGTAGGAGGGACTGAAGAATGCAGCTGACACTCGACGAAATCACCATCCATTATGAGCAGTTCGGCGAGGGGCCGGACCTCGTGTGGCTTGCAGGCGGCGGCGGGCTCGGATCCGACTGGCATACCTGGCAGATCCCATACTTCGAGTCATTCTTCAGAAACACTACGTTCGACAATCGTGGAATCGGCAAGACGACCTGCACGGCTCCGGAACCGTGGTCTATCGCCGACTTCGCACGGGATGCGGCGCAGCTGATCGAGGCCACGTGTGAGCCGCCCGTCGCCGTGGTGGGCCTGTCGATGGGTGCTCTTATCGGCACGCAGCTCTCTCTCGATCGACCAGACCTTGTCCGTTGCGCGATCGTCATGGGAACTAGCGCCGAAGGACATACCGGCTGGGTTGGGGATTACATGCGAGCTGAGGTCGAGCTCCGTCGCCAAGGCGGAAGTATCAGCGGCGCATTTGCGACCTGCCATTATGCGGCAGCACTGTATCCTGGCAGTGTGCTTGGCGACGAGTCCCAATGGAACCGCATCAAGGCATGGCTCGGAAAAGATGAGTTCCTTGCGGAAAACGAGCGATCGCTGATCCCCCAGTGGCAAGCATGTATCGATTTCGATGTCGTAGACCGGCTTCCAAACTGTTCGGTGCCGCTACACGTATTCGCCTTCGGTGAGGATGTTCAGGCGCCGTGGCGATATGGAAAGCGGGTTGCCGATCTCGCTCCCACTGCCGAGTATCATTTCTTTGAGGGCATGGGTCATTGTTCAATCTACGGACATACGCACGAGATCCTGAATCCGTGTATCAAAGAGATTGCAGAACGTTATGCTTAATGACGAGCCGGTCCTCCGGTCTACCTTGCCGGGTTCCTACTACACCTCTCCTGCAATGCTTGCGATCGAGAAGGAAAGAATCCTCTCAAGGTCATGGCTGTGTGTCGGAAGAGCCGACTCGCTGACTAAGACGGGGCAAGCGATGTGCGTCGAGGTGGCCGGTGAGAGCATCCTCATCGTCCGTGATCGCTCGGACAGTCTGCACGGATTCTTCAATGTCTGCCGCCACCGCGGAACGCGATTGTGCATCGAAGAATCAGCGGAATTCCGTTCAACGATACGATGCCCCTATCACGGGTGGGCCTATGGCCTTGACGGTCGGCTGCTCGCAGCCCCGAATCTTCGGGAGATGCCTGCTTCCGTGAAGGAGAGACATGGCCTTCGGCCTGTTGGCCTTACCCAGTGGTCGGGTTACGTCTGGGTCTGCCTGGACGACGAGGCTGGCCCTCTCGCCGCGCAGATGGAGCCACAGCTTCTTCACCGCCTCGGCGGCCTTGAGGTGCTCGAACGCTACCATCTCGAGGATCTTGCGGTTGCCAAGACGATCGTTTACGACGTCCACGCCAACTGGAAGGCGCTCGTCGAGAATTTCACTGAGTGTTATCACTGCCGTGCCATCCATCCAGAACTGACTGCCGCTATTCCCGAGTTCGCCTCGGGCTACGGGTCGATTTCTGGTGGGCGCGGGCATGGTGCTGAGCTTGCAGCAGAGCTCGAAGGCTTCTCGCGATCGGGACTCGCGACCCGCGGGCCACTGCCGGGCCTCGAACCCGGTGAGCGCCTCTTTTACGGTGTCATTCTGCTGCCCAACGTGTTTCTCATTCTCGTGCCGGACCATGTGGTGCTTTTCCGTCTCGAGCCGCTCGCTCCGGACCAGACGCGGGTGACCTGCGACTGGCTGTTCGAACGCGAGGCACTCGCGGATCCTGCTTTCGATCCCTCCGACGCGGTTGAACTGCTCGATATCACCAACCGGCAAGATTTCGAGGTTTGCGAACGCTGCCAGCTCGGGATGGGCTCGCGGAGCTTCCAGCTCGGCGGTGTCCTTGTCCCGCAAGAGCACCTCATTCTCGACTTCTACGACTACCTGGGACAGCAGATCGGCCTCGGCGAAGGAGAAAGCTGGCCCGACCGGCCGGAGGACCTGAAGCTGGACGGCCGCTAGACGGCTTCCCGAGCGCCAACCACGCGACAACTCAGCAAGTGTTATGGCTCTTCGAAAACAGGAGAGGTGCTTATATGGTCTCGGCAAGCCTCAATCGTGATTACTATGTCTCCGATGACATGTTCGAATACGAGAAGGACCGAGTGTTCCTGAGGAACTGGTGGTACGTGGGGCACCAGTCGCAGCTGCCCGCATCGGGAGATTATCTAACGGTTGAGGTGCTCGGGGAGAGTATTATTGTAGTATGCGATAAGGTTCAGTCGATCCGCGCCTTCTACAACGTATGCCGCCACCGCGGATCGCGCATTTGCACCGACGACCACGGTCATGTGCAACGGCTTATCTGCCCCTATCATCAGTGGGCTTATGATCTGAGCGGCCAGCTGATTCGCGCTCCTCAGATGCCGCCCGACTTCTCCAGGGAACCCTTCGGGTTGAAGGAGATTCCCGCCGAAGTCTGGCATGGACTTGTATTCGTCAACCTGTCCTACAGTCAGGTGGTGCCGCTGGCTCAATCGATGGCCGATATGCGCTCGTCATTCGACACCTACGACATAAGCAGTGCGAAGGTCGCGTGCAGCAAGGTCTATCAGGTCCGAGCCAACTGGAAGCTCGTAATGGAGAATTTCGTCGAGTGTTACCACTGCGGCGGGTCTCACCCGGAGTTCTGCTCGGTCTTCGACCTAAAGCGTTATTTCGATGTAAACCGGGAACGCCCGAATGGCGAGAGGCAGACTCTAGCTTCCCTCCTGAGGCCCGGAGCCAAGACCCTAACCGTGACTGGGGAATACGTAGTCAGCAGGCTGTTTCCCCAGCGGGACACGGACCGACCATCTGGAGCAGCACCGGTTCGCTCATCGGACAACGGTGGCACCGGCGTGCGCCTGTCAGCGATGATCGCTTTCCCCGATTACGCGATCACATTCGTCTTCCTTCCGCTTGATGTTGCTCACACCGAGGTCCGGTGCGACTGGCTGGTCGCCGGTGATGCGCAGGAAGGCGTTGATTACAACGCGGAGGAGGTAGCAGCACTCTGGGATGTGACCAATAAGCAGGACTGGCACCTGTGCGAGGTCAATCAGCTGGGGGTGCAATCCCGAAGCTACGAGCCAGGTCCGCACAGCACGTTCGGGGAACCGTACATTGCGGATTTCCTAGACAGTTATCTGACCCTGATTCGGGAGTAGCGCGGCCTTAGCCTCGATCCACCGCATGAATTCAGGTGATCGTTTTCCGGGGGCCGGGCCGGAGGAACTGAACTTGGGGGTGGCGGCGGGCGTGGTTTTCCTGCCGCTCACATTTCTGCGGCTTGTCCGCAGGTTCTTGGTCGGGGATCTTGGATGGCGGCTGACCGGGGCACGTGGGGGTGCGGTGACCGGGTCTGGGCTGGTCAGGCCGCCTGCGCGGGCGGGCCGGTGGCGGCTTCGAACAGGTTCATCCACTCGGTCTCGCGGTGCCAGCCTTCGGGCAGGTGCAAGGTGATTTCGCCGCGGCCGTGGCGGGCGGTGCGGGCGGCGACGTCGATGAGGTCGCGGCGCAGCGTGGCGCCTCTGGCTTTGGCGTAGGCGAGGCTGGCCAGGGACGCCGGCGGCGCGCAGCAGGTTGTGGCTGATGGCGGCGAGGGCAAGCCAGGCCGCGTTCGCGGGGAACGAACCCGAGGGCAGGTGAGCCAGCGGGCCGCTCGGTCCAGTCGGCGAAGACCTGTTCCACCTGGGCGTGGTCGCGGTGCTGGGCTTCGGCCTGGAGCAGGACGAACGGGGAGTCGGTGAACACGGCGTGGTAGCGCCAGACGCGGGAACAGCTCGTCCTGGCCTGCGGCGGCCTGGCGGTTGAGGTCTTTGACCCGGCGGACGATCAGCCGGGCGGTGATCGGCCTGGCCCTTCTTCGAGGTGAACGCGGTGTATTCGGATCTCGGCCACCTCGGCGTCGGACACCCAGCAGGCCAGCTGGTCATCCCAGATGGCGCGGGGGTATTGGATGGGGGTCCAGGCGTCCTCGCCGATGGCCGCGATCGCCGCCCGGACGTGCGGGTTCATCTGCACGGTGACCGAGAAGAACGCCCCGGCCGCGCGCACCGCGCCGGTGAACGCCGCCGAGTAGAACGCCGAGTCCGCCCGCACCACCAGCGTCCCGGTGCACCCGGTGGCGCGGGCGGTGCGGACCGCTTCGGTGGCGAACGACGCGGCGCCGCGGGCGGAGCCCGCGTTGCCGCCGCGCAGCCGGGTGGCGGCGACCACCGGCGCGCCCAGCGGCGTGCTGATCGTGGCGGCCAGCGCGTTCAGCCCCCGCACCAGCAGGCTCTTGCCCTGGATCTTGGTGTGGCCGAACGCCGCGCCCTGCTTCTTGTGCCCGTAGACGCGTTTTTGCATGCGAGTCGATATCGACGAACGCCAGCACGTCCTTGCCGGGCAGCAGCGGGGCGCGGCGGGCCAGCTCCGCCAGCACCAGCCGGCTCACCTTCCCCAGCTGGAGCACGTTCCCCCAGGTGAACGACCGCAGGAACGACCCCAGCGTGGACGGCGCCCGCACCCCGCCGAACAGCACCGGCATCGCCCCGTGCCGCAGCAGGTCCAGGTCATCGATGCTGTCCGCCCCGCCGATCATCCCGGCCACGATGCCGGGCACCTTCACCTGGGCGTTCACCCCGCACCGGCGGGCGATCCGCACATGCTCACCGGCCAGGCCGCCAGGCCCGCCCGCTGGGCCAGCGCCATCACCGGCACCAGGCCCGCCCGCGACACCAGATTCGGGTCATCAAACGTCGCGTGGATCTTCGCCAGGCCATGCAACAATCGCACTTGCGAGGTGTCCTCTCCGCCGGGAACTGGAAGTGTCAGCAACTCCCATCGTCCCAGCTCAGAGGGCACCTTTCGCGTCGACACGCCCGCAATGAACCCTATTTACGCGGTGGATCGAGGCTAAGTGCGCCTCTGGAATTGCTACGGTACCGTCGCCAACTGGACCCAGCCCGTAACGCCGGTTCCGGTGGTCTTGAGATACGCGGTGGCCCCCGCTGCGTTATCCACTCTGAGGAAAATGCTGCCGGGAGCGCCGGGCACCGTCCCTTCGGGCGTGCCGTCGCCTTCGAACATGGCGGCGGTGTCCGGGTTGCCGGAGACCGCGAGGAATGGCACAGTCGGCCCGTGCCGCTCGATCTTGAACTCGACGTCGTCGGTGATGCGGTTCCCTGTTACCAGCGCCCGCTCAAGCCAGCGGCCATTACCGTTGCTCGGTGGAGCAAAGCGTATGCCCGTCAAGTTAGCCAGGCCGGTGCCGCCTGCGGAAATGTCATCGTCGCTTATTTCCAGCCCATCGATCCGTTCGGTGGTGTGATCGGTCGATATCTGGATGCCTGCATCCGCGAAGCCGCTGATGCTGTTGCCAGTGATCCTCAGGTCGCGACGCACCTCACCGAGAGACCCGGTTAGCTCGATATGGATACCCTGAGCCTGACCCCTCCCGCGGATCCGGTTGGCGTTAATGGTCACTTGGCTGCCAGGGTTGTCGAGCACTATCCCGACCCCTGCGGCTGTGATGTCGTTGCCAGTGATCCGCACGCCACTGGCGGCGATGTCGTTGATGCGGGAGAGGCGTATGCCGTCGAGTTGTCCGATGGTGGCGACGATCTGGTTGTCCGTCACGCGCAGGCCATCGAAGCTGGCCCGGAACGACATCACCTGCCCGGCGTCGGGGGCGAGCACTGTGTTGCCGGTGACGATCGTGTTGCCGCTGATCGTGACGTCATGGGCGTTGACCCCGCCCATGATGCCCCCGTGCAGGGTGTTGTTGGTGAACTGGATCCGCTGGGCTGGGTCTCCCGCCCGACCTGAAATGGACACCGCGACCGCCGACGTGTCGTGCAGTATGACGTTGGAGTCGATGATGACGTCGGCGGCCGCGACTAGCTGCGCCGCGTCTCCCGACGGCTCGAAGTGGATGCCGGCCTGCGTGCTCGGCGGGACTGTCTCGATGTAGCAGTCGGTGACCCAGACGTATTCGACACAGCGCTGGAAGGCCACGCCAGTGCGTTTGTTCTGCACCAGCCGACAGCCCTGTATCCAGACTCGCCGCACCATCTGGCCTGGTGCGCCGATCAGCCGGACCGCGTCCCCCGCGGACTGGAAGACGCCGACGCGCTCGATTACGACGTCCTCGCAGCCGGAATCCACGAAGATGCCGTGCGCCTGCACCCCCACCGACGCCAACGTGAGGTAGGCGCCGTTCACGGTCAGGTCGCGCAGTGTCAGGCCCCGGCAGTTGCGCGCCCTGATGATGTGTGTGTCGGCAGGCTTGAGATCTTGATCCGGCATCAGCCGGAGCACGGTTAGGCCTAGGCCTGCACCGCGCAGGATCGCATTCCGCAGGC
The DNA here is from genome assembly GCA_963835425.1 of uncultured Actinomycetes bacterium. Lineage (GTDB taxonomy): Bacteria > Actinomycetota > Actinomycetes > Streptosporangiales > Streptosporangiaceae > UBA9676. The sequence goes on from CAWIGE010000001.1 coordinate 849,919, forward strand.
CATCGAGCTTGAGGGCCGCCTGTAATGAGCCAGCGGCGGCAGGAACCCACGTGAAGTCGTACACGCCAGCGCTGAAGCAGATGTCCGCGTTCTCCACATCCAGCCAGAGAGGGCTTCGAGCAACTGCTCGAAGCCCGGGCGCGAGTCCGTGCGCCAGACGTCGGCGGGCCCACCGGATACCGTGCGTTGCGCCGGAACTGAAATGGAGATGTGACTACCGCTGGTGACTGCCTCGACAGTGGCCACGAGGCACCCTGCAGCCCGGAATCCTCACGGTTTTCCCCAGGTCTTCTGACGAGAAGGCAGCACCCGGACTTATCAGCGCGTCCTCCCCGACAGGTATCCCTGCCACTGTCACGACACGGTCACCGAGGTCGAGAGTGAAGGTAGCCGCAGTCGGCCCGGGCGTAGTTGCCGAGGGTCACTTGGTCGGGCTGGTTGAGGATGGTTTCCGCTAGTGACACAGAGGCCACGGCCGACTGGGCCAACCTGAGCTTTCGACCATCGAGCACCTCCACGACGTCCGTGACGAGCGTTTGGCCATCCGGCAGGCCCCGGCTACCGTGATCCGCAATCCCCGGTGGCTGCGGTTGAAAAGCTTGTCATCTGGCAGGACGGCATCCAGTTCGTCACGGCCCGCCGCCATAGTCCCTGGGCAGTCCTTCCGGCGGAGGAGTGTGTCGATCGAGGTAATCAGATCCGCAGCGCCCGGTACGGCGATGTGTTTGCCGACGTCACCGGGACGCATCGTGCCATCGAAGACGTCTACCTGCGTGGAGTTGGCCTGTACCGTGACGTTCTCCAGCACGCGGCCATCTGGTAGGCAACCGAAATCATCTGCGCGCAGCTGCATTGACCCTCCAGGCGGGCCGGAAGGTGCTGAAGACCATCCCACGCCTGCCCTCCTTAACGTACTCCGGCACAACGGCCCTGGATATGTTTGATGAACGTCCTCGGCGGCTGGTCTTGCAAGGTCGGATACGACAGCCGTCGCTACGCCGATGTCAGCTTCGTCCACAATGCAGCGCACCCGGTACCCTCCGTCGCTGGCCTCGACCATGATGGCGCCGACTTTGACCATCGGCGTGAAGCTGGAGCCTACTGCCCGCCCGCGTCATGGCGCGTGCGACGTCCGCCAACCGTTTCGTCATGCAGAGAGCTGCCGATGGAAAGGTGGCAGGGTCTCGCGCCTATACGCTTCGACTGGTGCAATAACAGTGTTTACACAAACCGATGATTGCATCGGAGCGTCAGGAGCCACTGCTGCTATGGCTAGAAGGAGGGAGGCAGAGGTGACTTCTCGACTACCCGAGCCCTGGTCGCCATCGCAGAGGCAACCAGCATGGAAGCCGTCGTCGAGGCGGCCGAGCACGCTGCATTCGCCACCGAACCGGAGACGACTGGGATCGGGTTGCACTCGCCGTTGGCGCCTGGGCTCGGGTGGTAAACATTCAGGCTTTGGTGCAACCCCGACCATCACATCATGTAAGTCGAACTTGCCGAGATGGTGTTCGAGTCTCGCGTCGGCGGCCACATTACCGATCGCGGCACCAAAGGCAGCCAATGCCGCTGGGCACGCGTGCTCACTAATGACCGGTACGGGGGTGTACTTCAGCTGGGACATCAACCTATGCCGGCAGCTGCACGGATCCGGCCATGACCAGCGAAGTGGGGGCCGCCTTCACCCCGATGGACGCCCACGCACCCGGGTTGTGCTCACACACGTCATACCGACCATGACGGCGATGGCTGAGAAGCCATGCGGACGTCGTCGGCTCCGGCTGGAGCCTGGCCAATTCACAGAAGTGGCCCACAACGGTGACAGCCGCCACCGGCAGCCCCATACGCGCGCGTTTTGGGCCGTCACAGCACCGCTGCCCAAGCGGCGAAGGACCGTTGGGGGTCGCAGTGCTCGCTTCGCAGTCAACTCCTGGCGGCTTCGGTGATTCGGCGCCGCCGGGTCTCGTCGAAGGCAAGCTCTGTGGCGTAGTGGGCGAACTCCTCCGACGAGCCGCACAGGATGCCGGTGTCCCCGTCGTCGATCAACTCGGGCCAGGCATAGTCACACTCGGCAAGGACGACCACCCCCGACGCCCAAGCCTCAAAAGCGGCCCGCGGCCAGTTCTCGCGCGAACCGCCGGTCTGGTGCATGAGCGTGTGCACCCTCGCGAAGAACCGCTGCGCCGGGACAGCTGCGGGTGCCCACAGCAGCCAGTCCAGTTCCGGGTGCTCGTCGGGAAGGCCACACTTGCGCCGCGCGTTCGGCCCCCATCCCAGGACGAAAGACTTCACCCCCTGCGGTGCCCGCACCTGGCTGAATGTCGTCCAGAGGTCCTCCGGGTATTTCGCCGCATCGTCGCGTGAAACCCGCCCGATCCCGTAGTAGCCGCTCCAGGACGGCGGTGGCGTGTGGGGTGCTCGGGGAGACCACCGCTGCATGCTGAAGAATGGCCGGTAACCCTCGAGCTCTGCCACTGGCCGGACGGCCCACAACTCGGGGAGCAGCCAAAGACGCTGGTAATTGCTCTGGAATGCGAACAGGTCGATCAGGCCCAGGCGGTGGCATTCAATTTCGCGTGGGAACGCCCAGGTCATGCAGTTCACCCAGATGACACACCTGGGCCTGCCCGCGTCAGCGATGGCGGGCAGCCGTTCCAGGAATGCGCCGTTGCAGTAGCTGACCACCACCTTCCCGGCGAAGATATCTGGCCGGTAGGGGTGCGTGACTGCTCCGCGTGCGGTCACGTCGGCGCATATCACGGGGTCCGGCTCCCAGTTCGGCACCAGATGGACGGCTACCCCCTGGTTCAGCCAGAGGTCGAGCTGATGGTCCAGTTCGGTGTCGGCGCCGCCGTAAGGGCCGGGATATCCGGCCACCCAGATCTCGCGCTGCCTGGGCAGCGCTGAGGAATGCCCGTTGGCCTGTCGTTTTACGGCAGAGCTTTCGGTCACCGGCTTGCTATCCACGGCACCCTCATAGGCCGGCCGAAGACGTAAATGCCGCCTTTGCTTGACAGCATCCCGCAGACAGTGTAAGGCCGGAGTGGGAGGTAGTCAGCAGCTCCGCGCCTGAGATACCCACGGAGGGCCTGATGTCTGAGCGGTATGAGCTGGCGCAGGACGACGACGCACCGCGCCAGCGCCGGAACCGGGAGCAGGGTAGCGGCGACCCCGGCCGCGACCACGAGGGCCGCGACCACGAGGGGCGCGAGCAGGAGTGGCGCGAGCGGAGGCGGCTCGAGGACGAGCGGCGGGAACTCGAGCGGCGCGAGCGCGAGCTGCGCGAGCGGGAGCGCCGCGAACGGGACTGGTATGAGCGGGAGATGAGCGAGCTGAAGGAACGCGAGCGCGCGCTGCGCGGAGCCGAGGAGCGCGAGGAGGAGGAGGAAGAAGAAGAAGAAGAAGAAGAGCTCGAACGGGAGGCACTTGTCCTGGGCGAGCGTGCCCGTGGGCTGCGTGCCTGGGAGCACGAGCTGCGTAGGCGAGAACGGGAACTTAGGGAGCGCGAGCACGAATGGCGCGAGCGCGAATGGCACCGATTGGCCCGCTGGGAGAACGAGCTTTTCGAGCATGAACGGCACCGCCCCTCGCGGCGGGAGCACGAGTTCCACGAACGGGAACATAACTGCCACGAATGCCAATGCTGCTCCAGCGCAGCCCCGCCTGCTGCTCCGTATCCGCCGTTCCCGCCCTACCCTCCGTTTCCCCCGTATCCGCCCTTCCCGCCATACCCGCCGTCCGCAGGCGGCACGTGTGGCTGTCCCACCTGTGCGCCGCCAAGCACGTACGTCCCGCCTGCCGGTGGGCAGGTGCCGCCAGGCTCCAGCTCCGCGTCGAGCAGCCATCTAAGCAGCGGGGGAAGCAGCTCCAGCGGCGGATCCAGCGGCGGATCCAGCGGCGGACTCCAGCGGCGGGTCCAGCAGTGACTCCAGCAACGGGTCCAGCAGTGACTCCAGCAACGGGTCCAGCAGTGACTCCAGCAACGGGTCCAGCAGTGACTCCAGCAACGGGTCCAGCAGTGACTCCAGCAACGGGTCCAGCAATGGGTCCAGCAATGGCAGCAACGGCAGCAACGGCAACGGCAGCAACGGCAACGGCAACGGCGGCAACGGCGGCGGCGATGGTGGTGGTAATGGGGGCGGTGGAGGTGACGACGGCGGGGGTGACTTCGCCGCGCTCATGAGCAGCAGCAACAACCGCAGGCCACCCCGTCGGCGGCCAGCGCGCGAGGGGACGTGACGATGACCAGGTATCCGCCCAGCCCGCCCTATCCGCCGTTCCCGCCATATCCCCCGTACGCTCCTTTCCCGCCATACCCGCCCTACCCGTCGGCACCCTCGGGCGCACGCCACTGCGGATGCTGTCACGGGCTAGCGGCCGTCGGCGCGGGACAGCAGGCAGCGGCCGGCACCGGTACTCCTGCCGGCAGCGGGCCGGGCGGCCAACCAGCACAAGGCGGCCAGCCAGCCGGGTCGTCCGGGGGCAGCGGATCCGGCAACTCCGGCGGCGGCGTGAACTGGGGCCAGGTGGTCAGCACCGTAGCCACTGTCGTCGGCGTCATCGCCAGCTTCTTCTAGGACGCCCGGAGGCCGGAATGGATCACGAGGAGCTCAGCCAGACCACCCACGACCTCCTGCAGTCGTGCCTCGCGCACCTGGACAATGTCATCGTGAACGCCCCCAACCCGCATGACGTCGCGCAGGCCCGGGAGCTGAAAGCGGAGGTCCTCCGCCTGCAGATCAGGCTCGGCCAGCGCCGACGCCAGGGCCGTGCCCTGGACGACCAGCAGGCACAGGCGCTCGAGCAGGTACTCCCCGCGCTCATGGCTGCCCTGCCGCCGTCCCCTTGACCATGTCCGGCTACCCCCCCTACCCCGCCTACCCCCCCTACCCCGCCTACCCCCCCTACCCTCCGTTCCCCGCCTACCCCCAGCCGGGCGGCGGCCCGCACCTGCACCGTCCGCACCGGTGGGCGCAGCCGGGCGGGGGTCTGCCACCGGCCACCCAGGGGCAATCGGGCACCCCCGGCGAAAGTTCGGCGTCCAGTCAGCTATCGTCCAGCGCCTCCGGCCAGCTCGCCTCCGGCATCACGTCCATCGCGCTCGGCCCGGTCCCGGGGTTTCATGAGGGGACCGGAACCTTCCAGGCGACGAAGTTGACTGTGGTGCCTGCCTCCGTTCCCCCGCCTGGCAACCTCGCTTTCGCCAGCGCTTTCGAGCAGGTGACCACCATGCTGTTCCAGCTGAACGAGCCTGTGGTGCCCAACTGGTTCGGGGTGGCGGTCCCCTCGTCGACCACCGACTTCACCAAGCCGAACGTGTTCTTCCACCCGATACCAGCGCAGGACGGCTACAAGGACTCCGACTACCCGGCCAAGACCGGGAAGTGGCCGCAGCTCTTCTACTACATGGAACGGCTGGGCTCCCAGGTGGACGCGGCGATCAGGAAGTACGGCGCCCCGGCGAACCAAGTCGTCATCATGCCCTTCCTGACGTCCGCGGCGACCGACACCGGGATCCTGCCGGCCCGCTGGAACAGCCTGCTGACGGACATTCTGACCAGCTCCCGTTCAGCAATCACGGGAACCCCGGACGCGGTCACGATCTCCGAGGTGGTCGTCTCCAGCTTCAGCGTCGGTTTTGTCTACTCCAGCTCGTTCCGCCAGCACGCGACGGGACTGGCGCCCCTGCTGCGGCAGGTCTGGGACTTCGACGGGTACCCCAAGAGCCTGTCAAACCTGCTCACCAGCACATCCGCGGTCAAGGCGGTCAAGTACGACCAGAGCAACGAGCAGCAGAGCCTCCATGTCCCACTGTCACGCTGGGCCGTTTACCCCAACCCGCCGCCGAACCCTGGTGACCCGCCCGCGCCGAACAGTTCGGGGACAGTGCACCAGCGCATCCGGGACTTCATGTTCCTGCACGCGGCCACGCTTCGCTGACCGGCGCAGCGCAGCTCTGCGCGCTCAGTGCCCGGTCAGACGCGGCTCTGATGCTGCGTTAAGTGTGTGCCGGGATGCCAGCGTCAGGACGCAGCCATGAGCAATACCAATTCCTTTGCCGGGCGTGCGGCTGCACTTGGAGCGCGCTGCCGATCACGCGCGGCTCGGCCAGCTCAGCCGCTGCCTTGCTCGTTGCTCTGCGGCCATACCTGGTGGCCGAGGAAGTTCTCCACAGTCGTTCTCACCTGGCCCAGAGCCGCGGCAGACTCCGACACGTGCCCGGGGACGAACATGCCATGATCGGTTCCCTCGATCTGCTCATCGGCGTCATTAAAGCAGCGCGCCCCACGCGCCTTCAACGCCTCTGCGACCTGCTCCACATAAGCCCGCTGCGTTCCTGCGAACGACAACGCCACATCCCACCGCCATCCCAGCCGGGCATCCGGGTCGGCACCGCCACCGGCTCCCCTCATAACCACCAAGTCTCCCACCGGCCGCCGCCGAACACCCGCTCCACAGCGCCCAGCGCGGCTGCCCGGAACCGGCAACAACATGACCGGGACAGGGCCCGGCTGTGCGGGCGGTCAGTGATGACGACGGGGCAAGGCCACAGAGCCCGAACATGGCAGGCGGATATGGGCGAGCTGCAAAGTTATCCGAAGAGCTGGTCCATTACTTCAGCGCCCTTGATCAGCACCGGGCGGATCTCCCTCCGGTAAATGACTTCTGTGGTCCGCGAGCTCGAGTGCCCCGCTAGCCGTGCGATCTCTTCGACCGGCACGCCCGAGGCCGACAGCAGGCTGACGAAGCTGGTCCGTAGTTCCCGCGGTGTCCAGTCCTCTCCGATTCCCGCGGCCTTGCAGATGGCCTTGAATTGCCGCCTGACGTTCCCGGCGTCCAGCTGCGTCCCTACTCTGGTCGCAAATACGAGGCCGTGATCCTTCCACAGCGCCCCGGCTGTCACCTTCTCCCGAGCCTGGCGCGTGCGGTGCTCCCGCAACGCTTCACCAGCCGCGTGGGGCAGCCCGAGTGTCCGGCGTGATTTGGCGGTCTTGGTATCGCCGCCGTGACGCACCGATCGCCACACCGCCACGGTTCCCGCATCGAGATTCACGTGGTCCCAGCGAAGCGCCCTAGCCTCTTCTGTGCGGATGCCGGTCAGCAGGCAGAGGACGACATAAGCACTGAGCCGGGCCTGCCCGGCGGCCTTCACCAGGGTTGCGCCCTGCTCAGCAGTCAGCGCTCTGCTCGGCCTGCCGCGTTGGCCCTTCGGTGTATCGACCAGCGCGGCGGCATTGTGGACGATGTGACGGTTGGCTTCGGCATGGCGGAGGGCTCGTGTCAGCGCGTTGTGGGCGATCACGACCGTCCTGCTGGAGTGGTCGTTCGCCAGTTGCGTTAAGGCCCGTCGCACATCATGCGCGGTTAGTTTCCGCAACTCGATGTCACCAATGGTGGCGGTGACCGGCTTCAGAACATTCCGGTTGAGTGTGACGGTCCCGGCGGACCTGCCGTCCAGCCCTTCCGCGAGCCAGTCATCCACAGCTCGCTGGACCGTGTAGCCAGGCGCGGATTGTGCACCGAGATCCTGCTCAGCCTGGAGCTCCCGCAGCTTCGCGGCGACCTCGGCTCTCGTGCGGCCGGAGATTTTATGACGCCGCCATGTCTTCCCATCCGGCCCGTAGCCGACGGAGACAGCCGCGTACCAGCGGCCCTTGGCCTCGTCCTTGTAGATCGATCCCTCGCCGCGCCCGCGACGGCGGCCCCTGGCGGCAGGTCCACCCATGGCCGGGAGCTTAACACGGCTTGCTCCCCGTATTGCTCCCGGAGATTGCTCACTTGTTCGATCTAACTCGCCTACCTGGTGGAGCTACGGGGATTCGAACCCCGGACCTCTTGCATGCCATGCAAGCGCTCTACCAGCTGAGCTATAGCCCCTCCGCCAGCGCGGCTGTCCGCCGATGGCGCCCCGCCAGTGTACAAGACCTGCGGGGTCGCTGGTCGCAGCCAACCGCCTTCACCCGGCCAGACCAGCAGGCACCGTCACCGGTCGTCGCTGAGTACCGGCTCGGGCAGCGTACCGGCGTTGTGCTCCAGCAGCCGCCAGCGCGTCCGGCGCCGCCCCAGCACCGACCACGCGCAGTTGGCGAGCGGCCCGACGGCCCCCCACAACTCCTCGGGGAAGCCCAGCAGACGGGCGGCGCCCAGCCGGATCGCCGCACCGTGGCTGACCACGACCACCAGTGTCCCGGGAGCCATGCCGCCCGCGATGCGTTCCAGCGCCGCGCCCGCCCGCTCAGCAACAGCAGCGGACGACTCGCCCTCCGGCGGCAGCCACGCCGCGTGCTCGGCCGGGAAGCGGGCACGGATCTCGGCGTCGGTCAGGCCTTCCCACAACCCCCCGTAACGTTCCCGCAAGTCCTTGTCGGTCGTCACGGCCAGCCCGGTCAGCCGGGCCAGCGGCGCCGCGGTCGCCATCGCCCGGCTCAGGTCGGAGGACACGATGGCATCCGGCCGCAGGCCGGCGAGCAGGCGTGCAGCCCGCTCGGCCTGCTGCTCCCCCACCGGGTCCAGCGGGATGTCGCTCTGCCCCTGGAAGCGGCCCTCGACGTTCCACCGAGTCTGCCCGTGCCGCCACAACACCAGCCGGATCGACTGCTCGTAGTAACGCGGCGCCTCGGCGGGCGCTGCCGCACCAGCCGTCGCCGCACCAGCTGTTGCCGCACCAGTTGTTGCCGCACTACCCGGTGAGTCCGGTACCTGGGTCACTGTCAGCGACGCCCCGCGCCGCCGGAACCGCCCGCACCGCGGGCCCCGGCCCCCACGGGCTCCGGCAGCGGAACCCGGGGGCAGTCCTTCCAGAGCCGCTCCAGCGCGTAGTAGGTGCGCTCTTCGGCGTGCTGAATATGGATGACGAGGTCGAGGTAGTCGAGGAGGACCCAGCGCCCTTCGCGCTCACCCTCCCGGCGGACCGGCCGGGCACCGGCCTTGCGCAACCTCTCCTCGATCTCCTCCACGATGGCCCGCACCTGGCGGTCGTTGGCGGCCGAGCACAGCAGAAACACGTCGGTGATGACGAGCTGCTCACTCACGTCGTACGCAATGATGTCGGTGGCGAGCTTCTCGGCTGCGGCCTCGGCCGCGATCCCGGCAAGCTCGACGGCCCTGGCTGTAGCGGTCACGTGTGCAGCTCGTTCTCCTCCGATATGCCCTTCCCCCGCCCTCTGCCGCCTTGGCACCTGCGCGGCCGGGGATCCCATTCAGGATAGCCCGCCCTGCCGACACGGCCAGCCCCCTGCAGGCCAGGGCCGGCGTTTCCCGGCGTCTCCGCCGGTCAGTCACCAGGCCGGTACAGCTTGCGCTTGGCGATGTACTGGACGATCCCGTCCGGGACCAGGTACCAGATCGGCTCCCCGTTGGCGACCCGGTGGCGGCAGTCGGTCGAGGAGATCGCCAGCGCCGGGACCTCCACCAGGCTCACCTTGTCCTCCGGCAGCCCGTCCCCGGTCAGCCGGTGCCCCGGGCGGGTGACGCCGACGAAATGCGCGAGCGCGAACAGCTCGTTCACGTCCTGCCAGGACATGATCTGCGCCAGCGCGTCCGCGCCGGTGATGAAGAACAGCTCAGCCTCGTCCCCGCGCTCGGCGCGCAGGTCGCGCAGCGTATCGATCGTGTACGTGGGGCCGCCCCGGTCGATGTCGATCCGGCTGACCGAGAACCGGGGGTTCGACGCGGTCGCGATCACGGTCATCAGGTAACGGTCCTCGGACGGCGACACCTTCCGGTCGTCCTTCTGCCACGGCTGGCCGGTGGGCACGAACACCACATCGTCCAGCGTGAAGACCTGCGCCACCTCACTGGCCGCCACCAGGTGGCCGTGGTGAATGGGATCGAAGGTGCCGCCCATCACCCCGATCCGCTGCGCATCACCCATGCGCAGACTTTAGCTGGACCCCGCGGCCCCGGCCCCTCACTCCAGGCCCGGCAGCGGCGGGCTGCCGTCGCGCCAGCGCACCACCCGCACCGCCTTGCCGACCTCGCTCCGCGGCACGGTACCCGGCGGCAGCACCCGCACCCGGACGCTGAGCCCGAGCTCATCGCGGAGCCGCGTCTCCAGCTCGCCCTCGCCCGGCTGGCCCCGTCCCGGTTCCCCCGCCGGGCCCGGCGCCTGCGCAGGCGGGCCGGCGGCAGAATCCGTTAGGTATTCGCAGCACGCTATGAGGCGGGTGGCGGCCTGCCGTTCGTCCACGACCAGCAGATAGTCCGGGCAGATCCCGGGCTCGGCGAGCAGCACCCGCTCCACCTCGTTGGGGTACACGTTGACGCCGCGCACGACCAGCATGTCGTCGCGGCGGCCGGTGATCTTGCTCATCTTCACCAGGGTGCGGCCGCACACGCAGGTGCCGTGGCGCAGCGACGCGATATCCCCGGTCCGGTAGCGCAGCAGCGGCAGCGCCTCCCGGGTGACGGTAGAGAACACCAGCTCACCGGGGGTGCCATCGGGGACCGGCTCACCCGTGGTCCCGTCGATCGTCTCCACCATGAAGTGGTCCTCGTTGACGTGCAGCCCGTCCGCCGCCTCGATGCACTCGCACGCGACCCCGGGGCCGATCACCTCGGACAGGCCGTAGATGTCCAGCGCCCGCAGTCCGAGCAGGTCCTGGATCCGGGCCCGCATCTGCTCCGACCAGGGCTCGGCGCCGAACATGCCCGCCCTGAGCGCGAGCCCCTCCCCCGGCCGCACCCCCGCCTCGGCCAGCGCCTCGCCGAGCCTGATCGCGTACGACGGGGTGCAGCACAGGATGTCCGGGCGCAGGTCGCGGATGAGGGTCACCTGCCGGGGCGTCATCCCGCCCGAGACCGGCACCACGGCCGCGCCGAGCTCGATCGCACCGTAGTGGAAGCCGAGCCCGCCGGTGAACAGCCCGTAGCCGTAGGCGTTGTGCACGATGCTGTCCCGCGTCGCCCCGGCGGCCGCCAGCGCCCGCGCGCACATCCGCGCCCATAGCGCCAGGTCACCGCGGGTATAGGCGACCAGGGTCGGACGCCCGCCGGTACCGCTGGAACCGTGCACGGCCACCACGTCCGCCGCCGGAACCCCCACCATGCCAAACGGATATGCCTCCCACAGGTCGCTTTTCCCCGTCGTGGGCAGCCGGGGCAGGTCCGCTAGCGCGGAGACGTCGCTGCCCGCCTGGATGCCTGCCGCGCGCAAGCGCCCGGCCTGCACGCCGTCCAGCGAGAGCAGCCGGTCCACCAGGGCGCGCAGCCGGGCGAGCTGGAGCTGCCCGCGCTGATCCGGCGGCATCGCCTCCGCGTCGGGCTCGAACATGTGCCTCACCTCCGGGCCTGCCGGGCCACGCTGCCCCGGGCTTTCCTGCCCGGGCCATCCTGCATCCTCGCCATGATCGAGTGTGCCGGATCGGCCCGGCCATGATCGACCACGCGTGACCGACTTTGCCATGACCGGCGGCGCCGCCGCCCGGCGCCCCGAAGCGAGCGGGCCGGCCAGGGTAGGCCGAGCCTGCCGGCCTGGGTAGGTAAAGCCCTACTCTTTACCCGCCCGGGGCCGCCTGGCGTCTCCACTGGGCATTTTCGGGCCTACCATGGCGAACATGAACACTCCGCCGGATCGTGCCCGGGTGCGCCTGCCCGGGATCAGCTCCCGGGCGTATGAGCACCCAGCCGACCGGTCGGCGCTGGTGGCCATGCGCAAACTCACCGGTTTCGACGTGCTGCTGCGCCGGCTCGCCTCGCTCTTCAGCGACCGCAGCCTGCGGCTGCTGTTCCTGGCCAGCTCGGTGCGGGCCTCTCAGGAACAGTTCCCCCACCTGTACGAGCTGCTGCTCGACGGCTCATCCGTGCTGGACCTGCCGGAGGTCCCCGAGCTCTACATCATGCAGGACCCGACGCCGAACGCGATGACGCTCGGCTCGGACAAGCCGTTCATCGTGATCACGACCGGCCTGGTTAACCTGTACGACCCCGAAGAGATGCGCTTCGCGATCTCGCACGAGCTCGGGCACGCGCTGTCCGGCCACGCCGTTTACCGGACCATGCTCTACCACCTGACCCGGCTCGCCACCCGGCTGGCCTGGTTCGCCGTCGGCTATATCACCCTGCGGGTGATCATCGCGGCGCTGGAGGAGTGGTACCGCAAGTCGGAGCTGTCGTCTGACCGGGCCGGCGTGCTGGGCGGGCAGGACCCGGCGGCAGCGCGCCGGGCGCTGATGAAGCTGGCCGGCGGATCGCGGATGCACGAGCTCAGCCACGACGCGTTCCACCAGCAGGCCCGCGAGTACGACGCCGTGCCGGACGTGCGCGAGGGGCTGATCAAACTGCTGCAGATGCAGGGCACCTCACACCCGTTCGCGGTGATCCGGTTCGCGGAGCTGGACCGGTGGGTCGCCGAGGGCGAGTACCGGGACATCCTGGCCGGCGAGTACCCGCGCCGCGAGGACGACGGCCAGGCGTCGGTGAACGAGGAGGTCAGGGCGGCCGCCCGCTCGTACCAGGAGTCCTGGAACCGTTCCGCCGACCCCTTCATCGGCTTGGTCAAGGGCTTCGCCGAAACCGCCGCCGGGGCGGGCTCGACGCTGTTCAGCGGCGTGTTCGGCCGTCGCGAGGGCGGCGGGAACGGCGGCCCGAACGGCGACGGCGAAGACGACGAGCCCTGAGCCGACGGGAACCCTGAGCCCGCGGGAGCCTGAGCCCGCGGGAGCCCTGGGCCGGCGGGGAGCCTGAGCCCGCGGGAGCGCTGCCTCACTGCTGCGGGACCTTGGTCCCCGCAGGGCCGTCCCATGGCCCCTGGAGTCGCCGGTCCGGCCGGGAGACGCTGGCCAGGTGGGCAGTACGCGCGACGAGGCAGCCCGGCCAGCGATCCCGATCCCGGCCGGCCGGGCCGATTACCTGGTCGCCACGGCGGCGCGGGCGCCGTCGGTGCACAACACCCAGCCGTGGCGGTTCCGGGTCGGCGAGTACGCGATCGAGCTGCACGCCGATGTGTGCCGCAAGCTGCGGGTGGATCCGCTCGGCCGGGAGCTGCTCATCAGCTGCGGCGCTGCCCTGTTCGGGCTACGGCTTGCGGCGCGGTCGCTGGGGTACCTGCCGATGGTTGAGCTGCTCCCGGACCCGGCCCAGCTGCGCCTGCTGGCCAGGGTGAGGCTGGGCGCGACGGCGCCTGGGCGATCCCGCCCACGACGGCGTCCCCGCCCACGCGTTCCCCGCCAGCGTCGGCCACGGGCCGGGGCAGCTGCCGCAGCGTGACTTCGACCTGGGCCGCGGCCTGGGGTTGCTGCCCGCCAGCGGGCCGCCGCCCGCCGGCACCGCCGTGCTGATCACCCGCGGCGACGGCCGGGCGGACTGGCTCCGGGCTGGGCAGGCGCTGCACCGGCTGCTGGCGCATGCGGCCGGCAGCTGGGTGTTCGCGAGCCTGCACAGCCAGCCGCTGGAGGCCGACGTGACCCGCGCCCTGATCAAGGAACGCCTGGCGCTGCCGGGGGCGCCGCAGATGCTGCTGCAGCTGGGCCTCGCCCACACCGCGCACGCCACCGCCCGTCGGCCCCCCGCCGACCTGATCGAGCCCTGACGCCCTTCTCGTTAGGTGCGGCCGCGCGCTCGTCAGCTGGGGCCGGCGGGCGGCAAGGCCAGGCGGCGGAGGACCTGGTAGTCCAGGGACGGAAAGGTGTTCTCCCGGACTACCAGCAGCTCGTTCACTTCGACGTCGATCCGGAACTCGGTGGTAACGAGCCAGCGCACCAGCGATGCCGGGTCACGGAGAGGCCGGACATAGCGGAACAGGGTCATGTGGACCAGTTCGCCGGCGCTGAGATCGCCGGGGACCGGCAGGACGGGCAGCAGCTCGCGCCTGAGGGCGCTGACCCGGTTGGGTTCATCGGCGACCGCGATGATTGCGGCATCGGTCGCCACCAGGTGCCGGTAGCAGAGCCGGAAGCCGCGCGTCGCGCCCAGGATGCCGGTGAGGGTGGTCATCCACCCGGGACCATGCAACCGCCACAGTTCGTCTTTGGGGCGGCCGAACTCCTGGTGGACGGGCAGCAGCCAGGCAAGGTTGGTGTGCAGCGCTGGGGCCGGTACGCGTAGCAGCGACGGTTCCAGGTCCAGCGCGGCCTCCTGGACGGCCGACAGTGTGGCCGAGGCAGCGGGCCCGGGCCGGATGCACACATTGTAGGCCAGGCATGGCTGGCCCCAGCGGCGCTCAAAGCGCAGCCGCTTCGTGAGCACGGCGGACCGGTACCGGCGCTGCGTTTCCGCGGCGATCGGATGCGGTCCGGTCATCACGCTTCGCGGCGCACGGGCTCGCGGCGGGGGCGGGCCAGAATGACCAGGTCGTCCCGGTGGACGACCTCGCGCTCGTATTCCGGGCCCAGCTCGGCCGCCAGGGACCGGGTGGACCGTCCCATGAGCGCCGGGATCTCGGCCACGTCGTAGTTGACCAGCCCGCGCGCGACCACCTCGCCGCCGGGGCCGCACAGGTTGACCGGGTCGCCCGCGTCGAACCCCCCCTCGGCGCCGGTGATGCCCGCCGGCAGCAGGGACGCGCGGCCGCCCAGGACGGCGCGGACCGCGCCGGCGTCGAGCACGAGCCGGCCGCGGGCCGCCGCGGCGTGGGCGAGCCACAGCTGGCGGGTGGTCGGCCGGCGGTCGTGCGCGGCGAAATACGTGCCGACCGGCTCACCGGCCAGCGCGGCGGCGGCCTGGTCGGCTCGGGCCACCACGGTGGGTATGCCGGCCTCAGACGCGATCATGGCTGCGTCCACCTTGGTGACCATCCCGCCGGTGCCCGCGCGGGCCCGCCCCAGGCTCACCCCGGCGAGATCGGAACGGCTCTCCACCCGGCCGACCCGGCGGGCGCCCGGCTGGCGCGGGTCGGCGTTGTAGAGCCCGTCCACGTCGGAGAGCAGGACCAGCGCGCCCGCCCGGATCACGTGCGCGACGAGCGCCGCGAGCCGGTCGTTGTCGCCGAACCGGATCTCGTCGGTGGCGACCGTGTCGTTCTCGTTGACCACCGGCAGGATGCCCAGCTCGAGCAGGCGGCTCAGGGTGCGCTGGGCGTTTCGGTAATGGGCGCGCCGCATCAGGTCGTCGGCGGTGAGCAGGATCTGCCCGGCGTGGACCCCGTGGGCGGCGAAGGCGGCCGAATACCGGGCCATCAGCAGCCCCTGCCCCACGCTGGCCGCTGCCTGCTGGGTGGCCAGGTCCCGGGGGCGGCGCGGCAGCCCCAGCGGCGCGAGCCCGGATGCGATCGCCCCAGAGGAGACGAGCACCGCTTGGCCGCCCGCCCTGACCCGCCCGACCAGCACCTCCGTCAGCCCGGCGATGCGCCTGCCGTCGATCGCGCCGTCGGCGGTGGTGAGCGACGACGACCCGACCTTGACCACGACGCGGGTAGCCGCGGCGACATCGGCCCGCTGGCCCGTCATGGCGCCCGCGACCTCATGGGGACAGCCTCCGGTCGGTGCCGCGCGGCCCCAATCCGTGCGGCGAGCCCGCCGGGATGTCGGGGTCCCAGTCGAACACGACGGCGTCCGGCCCGCCCCCGATCACGACCTCGGCACCTGCCGTGGCACCCGCTTCGGCGAGTGCCTCCTCGATCCCGATCCGGGCCAGCCGGTCCGCGAGGTAGCCGACGGCTTCGGCGTTGCCGAAGTCGGTCTGCTGGACCCAGCGGCGGGGCTTCTCGCCCAGGACGACGAAGGAGTTGCCGCCCTCGGCGACGATCTCGAACTCGGGGCCGCCTGCCGGGGCGGGCCGGATCACCTGCCGGGTCGGCTCGGGCGGCGGGGCCGCCGCCCGAGCCGCCGCAACCACGTCAGCGATCGCGTAGGCAAGGTCGCGCAGTCCCTCATGGCTGGCCGCGGAGACCTGGCAGACGGTCAGGCCCCGGCCGGCGAGCACCGCGGCGGCGCGCTCCGCCGCTTCCCGCGCGGCCGGCACGTCGATCTTGTTGAGCGCGACTATCCGTGGCCGGTCCGCCAGGTCGGCGCCGGTGGCGGCCTCGTAGGCGGCGAGTTCCGCCTCGATCACGTCCAGGTCGGCGACCGGCTCGCGGCCCGGCTCGCCGGCCGGGCCCGCGGCGCAGTCCAGCACGTGCACCAGCACCGCGCAGCGCTCCACGTGCCGCAGGAAGTCAAGGCCCAGTCCCCGGCCCTGGCTCGCCCCCGGGATGAGGCCCGGCACGTCGGCGATCACGAACTGGGTCTGGCCTGCCTCGACCACGCCCAGATGCGGGGTGAGCGTGGTGAACGGGTAGTCGCCGATTTTGGGCCGGGCGGCCGACATCGCCGCGATCAGCGACGATTTGCCCGCGTTGGGGTAGCCGATGAGGCCGGCGTCGGCCACGGTCTTCAGCTCGAGCACGAGCGAGCGCTCGATCCCGGGCTCGCCGCGGAGGGCGAACCCGGGCGCCTTGCGGCGCGGTGAGGCGAGCGCGGCGTTGCCGAGGCCGCCCCGGCCGCCCTGGGCGGCGACGAACCTGGTGCCGGTCCCGACGAGATCGGCGAGCACCTCGCCGTCCTCGGTCTTCACCACGGTCCCGTCGGGCACCCGGACGACCAGGTCGCCCCCGTTGGCGCCGTTGCGGTTGGAGCCCGATCCCTGCTTGCCGCTGCCCGCCCGCCGCACCGGCCGCCGGTGGAGGTCCAGCAGCGTGGCCATGCCCGGATCGATCTCCAGGATCACGTCACCGCCGCGGCCGCCGTTCCCGCCGTCGGGGCCGCCCAGCGGCTTGAACTTCTCCCGGTGCACCGAGGCGCAGCCGTGCCCGCCGTTGCCCGCCTGCACGCGCAGCGTTACCTGGTCGGCGAACTCCGCCACTGCTTCCTTCCTTCCGGGTGGCCGGGCACGTCGCCGGCCGGCGTCGGGCCTAGGGCCAGGACACGTCAGGGGCGGACCGGCCTGGCGGTCCGCCCCTGACGTTTGGCCTGGATGTGGCGCTCGGCGGAACCTACTTCGCCGCCGGGACGGCGTCCTCGGCCGCCGGCTCGGCGACGACGCTCACGGCCCGCCTGCCACGCACGCTTCCGAACGTCACCACCCCGGTGACCAGAGCGAACAGGGTGTCATCCCCGCCGCGTCCCACGCCGTGGCCGGGGTGGAAGTGGGTGCCGCGCTGGCGGATCAGGATCTCGCCCGCGTTGACCCGCTGACCGCCGAACCGCTTCACGCCCAGCCGCTGTGCCGAGGAGTCACGTCCGTTGCGGCTGGACGATGCGCCCTTCTTGTGTGCCATCGTCAGCTCTTCTTTCCGGCCGCGGCCCCGGCCTTCGGTGCGGCCTTGCCCTTCGCCGCGCTCGGCTTCCCGGTGCTGGCCTTGTCCTGGCTGGGCTTGGCCGAACTGGCCCGGCCCGACCCGCTCTTTCCGGTCGAGATGCCGGTTATCTTCACCTGGGTGTACCGCTGGCGGTGACCCAGCCGACGCCGGTAACCGGTCTTGTTCCGGTAGTGAATCATGTTGATCTTGGGGCCGGCGATGGCGCCCATGATCTCGGCGGTGACCTGGTAGCGGCCCAGCTCGGCGGGATCGCTGATGACCTTGCCGTCGTTGACGACGAGCACGGCGGGCAGCGTCACGCTGGAGCCGATCTCACCGGCGAGCGTGTCGACGGTAAGGACGTCGTCCACCGCCGCCTTCTCCTGCCTGCCGCCGCAGCGCACGATCGCGTACACCCGTGAACTCTCTCTCTGCCTTGTGCGGGCTCTCCTTTGGGTGCGGGCCCGCACCGCGTCAACGCCGATCCGCACACTGGATCTCGGCGATACGAGGGGCTTGCCTGCCTTAGCACCCGGCTGGCCTGGGGGTCCTCCACCCCGTATCCATCCTGTGGGCAAGATTATCAGACAATGCGCGGAGGTCAGCCCGCTGCTGGCTATGCGGGCGGCCCGTCGACGACCGGGTCGCCGACCGCTGGCGTGCTCCCCGGATCGCCGGGCGCCGGCGTGCCGCCCGCCTCGCCGTCCAGGGCACCAGGCTCCCCGGCACCGGACTCCACGGGACCAGGCTCCCCGGCACCGGCCCACACCGGACCAGGCTCCAGGGAACCGCCAGGCTCCCCAGAACCATGCTCCACGGCATCAGGCTCCACGGCATCAGGCTCCACGGGACCGGGCTCCACGGGACCGGGCTCCAGGACGCCAGGCTCCCCGGCCTGGGGTGCCGACGGATCCGGCGCCTGGACGCTTAATTCCTCAGCGCCTGACGCCGAGCCATCCGGCGACGCAGCGGCTGGCGGCTGGCTGACGGGCTCGGGCGGGCCCTGCTCGCGGGTGGCAGCCCGGCGCCGTCGGCGCCCGCCGGACGGCCGCGTCCTGCCGCCGTCCGCTCCGTTGCCGTCCGCTCCGGCACCATTCCCGGCAGCGCCGTCCGCGCCCGTACCACTGGCCACGTCGCCGTCGGCGCCGGCCTCGTCCGGGGCCGCGTCGCGAGTGCCGGTATCACTGTCCTCGCCGCCGCCCGTGCCCGCCGCGGCTGGCTCGGCCGCACGGCGGCCGGACTCCTTGCCGTTCTTGCCGCCCTTGGACTGGCGGTTCTCCTTCGCTCCGCGGCCGTCGCCGCGGCCCCGGCCGCCGCTGGGCCGATCGGTCAGGTCGAGCGAAATGATCACGCCACGCCCGTTGCAGCATTCGCACGTCTCGGAGAAGGCCTCCAGCAGACCAGAACCGACCCGCTTGCGGGTCATCTGCACCAGCCCGAGCGAGGTCACCTCGGCGACCTGGTGCTTGGTCCGGTCCCGGGCCAGGCATTCGAGCAGCCGCCTCAGCACGAGCTCGCGGTTGCTCTCCAGCACCATGTCGATGAAATCGATCACGATGATCCCGCCGACATCGCGCAACCTCAGCTGCCGCACGATCTCCTCGGCGGCCTCCAGGTTGTTCCGGGTGACCGTCTCCTCCAGGTTGCCGCCCTGGCCGGTGAACTTCCCGGTGTTGACGTCGACGACGGTCATGGCCTCGGTGTTGTCGATGACCAGCGAGCCCCCGCTGGGCAGCCACACCTTGCGATCGAGCGCCTTGGTGAGCTGCTCGTCGATCCGGTAGTGGGCGAACGCGTCCTCGTCGCCCTGCCAGTGGTCGAGCCGGTCCACCAGGTGCGGGGCGACGTAGCGGACGTACTCGTCCACCAGATCCCAGCCCTGATCTCCGGAGACCACGAGCTTGCTGAAGTCCTCGTTGAAGATGTCCCTTATCACGCGGATGGTGAGATCGGGCTCGCTGTAGAGCAGCTCGGGCGCGCTGGCCGGCTTCGCCTTGGCCTCGATGCTTTCCCACTGCGCCGACAGGCGGGACACGTCGTGGGCGAGCTCCTCCTCGGACGCGCCCTCGGCCGCGGTGCGCACGATGACCCCGGCGCCCTCGGGCATCACCTGCTTGAGGATCTGCTTGAGCCGGGTCCGCTCCTTGTCGGGCAGCTTGCGGCTGATCCCCATCATCGAGCCGCCCGGCACGTACACCAGGTAGCGGCCGGGCAGGCTCACCTGGCTGGTCAGCCGGGCGCCCTTGTGGCCGACCGGGTCCTTGGTCACCTGGACCAGGACCGACTGGCCGGACTTGAGGGCGGACTCGATCCGCTTGGACTCGCCCTCCAGGCCGCTGGCGTCGAAATTCACCTCGCCGGCGTACAGGACCGCGTTGCGCCCCTTGCCGATATCGACGAAGGCGGCCTCCATCGAGGGCAGCACGTTCTGCACCTTGCCGAGGTACACGTTGCCGACGAATGACTGGTGGCTGGCCTTGTCGACGTAGTGCTCGACGAGCACCCCATCCTCGAGCACCCCGATCTGGGTACGCTCGCCGCGCTGCCGGACCACCATGACCCGGTCCACCGCCTCGCGCCGGGCGAGGAACTCCGACTCGGTGATGATCGGCGGGCGCCGCCGGCCCGAGTCGCGGCCCTCCCGGCGCCGCTGGCGCTTGGCCTCCAGCCGGGTGGATCCCCGGACCGGCTGGACCTCCCCGGCGGGCTCGTCGGCGGAGCGGCCTTGCCGCACATGCACCACGGTGTTCGGCGGATCGTCCGGGCCTGCCTGGTCGGCGTCCTGGCCGCCACCGCGCCGGCGCCGCCTGCGGCGGCGGCGGCTCGCCGTGTCCTCGTCGTCTTGGGCGCCGTCGGCTTCCGGGCCGCTCGCGCCGTTCGCGGCCGCCGCCCGCCCGCCGCCGTTGCCGGCCGCGGCTTGCCCGTTGCCGGTGCCCGCCTGCTCCCCGGCGTCGGTGCCCGTCTCGGCGTCAGCACCCTGGCCGCGCGAGCGGCCACCCCGGCGCCGGCGCCGGCGACCCTGGCCGTCCGGCTCAGCGTCGTCGTGCTCGGCCTGCTGGCCGTCCCCGCCGGGCCCCTCGTCGCCGGCTCCCGCCGCCTTGCGGCCACGGCCACCGGCGTCCCCGGTCTCTCCCTGGGGAGGCGGCTGGAAGATCACCTGGGGCGGCTGGAACGTCGCGGCCGGGACGGCGGGCGCAGCGCTCCCGGCCGGCGCAAGGCTTCCGGCCGGCGCATCGCTTCCGGCCCGGGCGCCGGTTGCCGCCGGAGCGGCGGTTCCTGCCCGGGCGGAGGATCCGGCGGGTGCGGCCACCCCGTCAGGCGCGCCGGTTGCGGCGGGCGCCCCCGCCGTGGGGCTCGCGAAGCGTATGGCGGACGGCCCGGCCGCGTCCGGGCCGGGGGGCGGCGTATCCGGGGGGGCCGCGTCCGTCTTGGACGTCTTGGCCGGACGGCGGGTCACCCGGCGGCGTCCCTTGGCCGCCGGGGCATCACCGGCCCCGGCCTGCCCGGGCGGAGGCGCCGGGGGGCCTTCGGCCTCGGCCGTATTTATCTGTGGCGAGCTGGCGCCGCTGCGCTCCTCACCGTTGGGTTCCGCATCGTTCAGCTCGTTCTCGAGCATCCGGGTGATCTCCCGTCAGGCTCCCGGGCACGGAGGACCCCAGCGGGGCCTCCGTTCCGCGCGGGAGCTGGTCGCACGCGCCCGCCGGGAGGGCACCGGCCGTTGCCGGTTCCGCTCCGAGGCGCGTTGTCTCTTCTTGGTCGTGTGCCCTGCCCGGGCCCTGCGGCCGCGTGGCCGACCCGGACGGTCGCCGCAGATCGCCCGGCACATCAGGTCCGGGCGCTTCGGCGGGGGCGCTGGCCTCCTCCATGCCGAGTGGCCCTTGCGCCAGGCGCGTCACCAGCGGTGGTGACGATGGGGCGAGCTCGGCCACCTGGCGGAGTGCGGCCAGGATGTCGTCAGGCCGTACGGCAGGCATTACATGCCGAACAACCATTCGAAGTATTGCATTCCCGGCGGCCTGCGTGTCGGCGGCGCACCGGTCAGTCTCCATCGTGATCACTGCCGCCCGGGCATCCACCCGCCTGCTTCCCTTGGCGGTGAGGCGCTCGACTTCCAGGCTGCCGCGGGCAAGGAAGGCGTCAACGGCGCGGCCAGCGTCCTCCGGTTCAACCCCGGGAAGCACTGCCTGCCAGTGCGATACCTCCAGCTGGAGGCCAGCGAGGGATGCCGGACCCTCGATCACGTCGATCACATCTATCCCGTCCGGCAGGGCCGCATCGAGCCGGTCCCGTACCTCGGAAGCGGCACGCGCCTCGGTGAGGCAGATCTCCAGATACTCAGCCTCACTCGCTGTCCCGGTGGGGGCAGCACCAGCGTAAGAGATCTTCGGGTGCGGCGTGAACCCAGCGGAATAGGCGATGGGCAATCCTGCCCGGCGAACTCCCCGTTCAACGGCGCGCGCGATGTCTCTGTGGCTGGCGAAACGCATCCTGCCTCTCTTAGCGTACCGGACAATCACGCGGGCAGTGATGGGAAGCACACGCGCCGGATCCGGCGTGGCGGGGGCGGGAGGGACGCGGCTGCGCTGCGCGCCGGGCATCAGCCGCCGCCTGTCCCGGCACCGGTTCCGCCCCCCGCGCCGGCCGTGACCACGGTCAGCGGCAGGAGCTTCGCGCCCGTCGGCCCGGTCTGGATCTCGGTGCCCATGGCCGGGCAGACGCCGCAGTCATAGCACGGCGTCCACCGGCAGTCCTCCACCTCGGCGGGCCCGGCCGGGTCCACCGCGTCCTGCCAGTCCTGCCAGAGCCAGTCGCGGTCCAGCCCGGCGTCGAGGTGGTCCCACGGCAGCACCTCGCTGTACTCCCGCTCGCGCGTGGTGTACCAGTCCAGGTCTACCGGCTGGCCCGCGAGGGCCTCCGCCGCCGCCCGCCGCCAGCGCTCGAACGAGAAGTGCTCGCTCCAGCCGTCGAACCGCGCCCCGTCCCGCCATGCTGCCTCGATCACCGCGGCGACCCGGCGGTCCCCGCGCGACAGCAGGCCCTCGATGATCGACGGCTTGCCGTCGTGGTACCGGTAGCCGACCGCCTTGCCATATCCAGGGTCGGAGCGCAGCGCCCCGCCGAGCGCCCGCAGCCGGGCATCCACCGTCTCGTGGTCACACTGGGCGGCCCACTGGAAGGGCGTGTGCGGCTTGGGCACGAAACCGCCGATCGACACCGTGCAGCGGATGTCGCGGCGGCCGGACGCCTCCCGGCCCGCCTTGATCACCTTCTTGGCGAGATCCGCGATGGCCAGCACATCCCCGTCGGTCTCGGTCGGCAGGCCGCACATGAAGTACAGCTTCACCTGGCGCCACCCGCTGCCGTAGGCGGTGGTGACGGTGCGGATGAGGTCGTCCTCGGTGACCATCTTGTTGATCACCTTGCGCATCCGCTCCGAGCCGCCCTCGGGGGCAAAGGTGAGCCCCGAGCGGCGGCCGTTCCGGCTCAGTTCGTTGGCCAGGGTGACGTTGAAGGCGTCCACCCGGGTGGACGGCAGGGAGAGCCCGGTGCTGGTGCCGGTGTAACGGTCGGCCAGGCCGGTGGCGATCTCGTTGATCTCGCTGTGGTCGGCGCTGGACAGCGACAGCAGGCCGACCTCGTCGAAGCCGCTGGCGGCGAGCCCGCGCTCGACCATGTCGCCGATCGCGGTGAGGCTCCGCTCCCGGACCGGCCGGGTGATCATCCCCGCCTGGCAGAACCGGCAGCCCCGGGTGCAGCCGCGGAAGATCTCCACGCTGTACCGCTCGTGCACCGACTCGGCCACCGGCACGATGGGCCGCCGCGGGTACTGCCACTCGTCGAGGTCCATCACGGTGTGCTTGGCGACGGAAAATGGCGCCTCGGGGCGGTTCGGGGCGACCCGCCTGATCCGCCCGTCCGGCAGGTAGTCCACGTCGTAGAAGCGCGGCACATACACCCCGGCGCCGGCGGCCAGCGCCGCCAGCAGGCCGTCCCGGCCGCCCGGGCGCCCGGCCCGCTTCCAGTCCCTGATGCGCTCGGTGATGGCCAGGACCGCCTGCTCGCCGTCGCCGAGCACCGCCCCGTCCAGGAATTCGGCAACCGGCTCGGGATTGAAGGCGGCGTGGCCGCCCGCGATCACCAGCGGATCCCCCTCGCCCCGCCGCGCCGCCGAGAGCGGGACATTGGCCAGGTCGAGCGCGGTGAGCAGGTTGGTGTAGCCCAGTTCGGTGGCGAAGCTCACGCCCCATACGTCGAAGGCCCGCACCGGCCGGTGCGCGTCCACCGTGAACTGGGGAATCCCGTGCTCGCGCATGAGCGCCTCGGCGTCCGGCCAGACGCTGAAGGTGCGCTCGGCGAGGACGCCATCCTGGCCGTTGAGCACCTCGTAGAGTATCTGGACGCCCTGGTTGGCCACGCCGACCTCGTAGGCGTCCGGGTACATCAGCGCCCACCGCACGTCCGCCGCGTCCCAGTCCTTCACCACCGCGTTGAGCTCGCCGCCGACGTACTGGACCGGCTTGCGCACCAGCGGGAGCATTGGCTCCAGCCGGGCATAGACCGATTCCACTGGCATCCAGCCAGCTTACCGACCGCCCGCCGGCCCGATGCGCGGCCCGCCGGGCCGGCCCGCGCCCGGCAGCAACCCACCGCGGCCACTTATCACGAATCTGCGTCATGATCATGTCCGGGTTGTCCCGGTTCCGGCGACAAAAATCCGTGATATGTGCCGGGTGACCGGCCCCCGCCGTTAGTCGAAGACGCGGTGGCGGCGGTGGACGGCCAGCAGCACGCCGACCGCGATCATGTCAGCGAACATGGCCGAGCCGCCGTAGGAGACAAAGGGCAGCGGGAGGCCGGTGACCGGGGTGATCCCGATGGTCATGCCGATGTTGATGAAGGACTGGACCCCGAACCAGATCGCGATCCCGGACGCCACCAGCAGGCCGAACATGTCGTCGGCGCGGGCCGCGATCCTGATCGCCCGCACCAGCACGATGGCCAACAGGGCGATGATGGTGACCGCTCCGACGAAGCCGAGCTCCTCGCCGGCCACCGCGAAGATGAAGTCGGTGTGCTGCTCGGGCACGAAGTTGCCGGCCACCAGCTGGCCGTGGAACAGGCCCTGGCCGAACATCCGGCCCGAGCCGATCGCGATCTTCGCCTGGGCCGCGCTGTAGCCGGTGCCTCTCGGGTCGGCGGACGGGTTGGCGAACGCGGTGAGCCGCTGCACCTGGTAGGGCTTGAGCAGGTGCAGGCTCCAGATGGCCAGCGCGGTCAGCGCGCCGGCCGCGCCCAGCGCGGCGAGCCACCGCAGCCTGACGCCCGAGACGGCGATCATGCCCACCAGCAGCACCAGCAGCAGGATGGTGACCCCCAGGTCCGGCTGGAGGATGACCAGCAGGAGCGGCAGCGCCGCCGCAGGCGAGCGCCAGCGCCACCTCCAGCGCCCCCGGGCGGGAGGCCCGCTCGTGCAGATCGCCCAGGATCACCGCCAGCATCAGGATCATCCCGATCTTGGCGAACTCCGACGGCTCGATCTGGAACCCGCCGGGCAGCGAGATCCAGGAGTGCGCGCCGTTGACCGTGGCGCCCAGCGGGCTGAGCACCACCAGCAGCCCCAGGCAGGCGGCCGCGTAGACCAGCGGCGTGTACGTCCGCAGTATCCGGTAGTCGATCAGGCTGACCGTGATCAGGAGCGCCAGCCCGATGGCCACGTTGAGGAGCTGCTTCTCCAGGTAGGTGCTGGGGTTGCCGCCCGCCTGCTCCAGCCCGGCCCGGGTCGCGGACCAGACGAGCAGCGTGCCGATCAGCGCGAGTCCCAGCACCGCGGCGATCAGGACCCAGTCCATATGCCGCACAACGGAATCCTTGGCCAGCGCCCGGGCCAGTGCGCCGCGCCGTTCGCTGGGCCGGGCGCCGCCGTAGCCGCCGCCCGGCGGGCGGACGGGGGCGAGCCTGCCGTAGCTCATCACTTGCTCCCCGCGTAGCCGGCCGGCGGGGCGATCGCCCCGTTGGCCGACATCTGGGGCAACTGGCGCGGCGCCTGGCCGTTCGGGAAGGCGGCGTGGTGGCCCTCCAGCCCGTAGATCGAGTCCCAGATCTGCCGCGCGCACGGGGCCGAGACGTCCGCGCCCTCACCGGACTTGGGCACCATCACCACCACCACGTACTTGGGATGGCTGGCCGGCGCGAACGAGGCGAACACCGAGGTGGCCTGGCCGCCCGCCACCTCGGCGGTGCCGGTCTTGGCCGCGACCTGCAGCTTGTTCAGCGGGAACCCGGCGAACGCGCCCGCCGCCGTGCCCTGGGCGACGACGTCGATCAGCGCGCTCTTGATGTAGCCCAGCGCCCAGCGCGGCGTCGGCAGGTGGCCGGTCACCGGCGGCTTGATCTTGGAGACCACCTGGCCCGACGGGGAGAGCAGCGCCGCGCCGATCCGCGGGCTGTACAGGGTGCCGCCGTTGGCCAGCGCGGCGTAGGCCCGCGCGAGCTGCAGCGGGGTGACCGTCACGTAGCCCTGGCCGATCGAGGCGTTGACCGCCTGGCCGGGCGTCCACACGTACCCGCTCTGGCAGTCGTCGTACTCGATCTGCTGGACGTAGCTGCCGAACTGCTGGCCGTGCTTGCACCAGTAGTTCTTGTACTGCGCCCAGTAGTTGTACAGCCACTGCCGGGTGGGCACCGTGCCGGGCGATTCCTCGGGCAGGTCGATCCCGGTGTCGCGGCCGAACCCCCACGCCAGCTCCATCTTCTGCATCTGCTGGACCGGGGCCTTCGGGTTGGCCTTCAGGTTGGCGCCGGGCTTGTCGTGCAGCCACATCTGGTAGGCGATCTGGTAGAAGACCGTGTCGCAGGACATGACCAGCGCCTCGTGCAGGGACATCGGGCCGAGGTTCTGCGTGGTCCAGTTGTTGAAGGTGTGGCCGGCCACGGTCACCGCGCCCGGGCAGCCGTACGGCCCGGCGGTGGAGAAGCCGTGGGCGAGGGCGGCGGCGGTCGAGGTCACCTTCCAGGTCGATCCCGGCGCGTACTCGCCCTGGGTGACCCGGTTCAGGATCGGCTCCCCGTGCGCGGTCCCGAACAGATCACGGAACTGCCGGGTGGAGATGCCGCCGGTCCAGATGCTGGGGTTGTAGGTCGGGTAGCTGGCCATCGCGACCACCCGGCCGGTGGTGGTCATCACCACCGCCGCGCCGTTGGTCGCCCCCGGGTTGCCCTCGGCCTGCGCCCGGCTGATGGCCTGCACCAGCGCGCTGCTGCGTGTCCTGCTGTAGCTGGGCGTTGATGCTGGTCACGAGCGTGTCGCCGGGCACCGCCGGGGTCTGCTGGCGGACCGAGGTCACCTCCCCGGCGGCGTTGACCCGCAGCACCTGCTTGCCCGGCGTCCCGCGCAGCTGCTGGTCGTACTGCTCCTCCAGCCCGGCCTGCCCCACCAGGTCCACGCCCGAGAAGCCGGTCACCGGCAGGTGGCGCTGCGCGACCTCCTGCGGGGTGATGGGCTGCAGGTACCCGAGTATCTGGGCGGCGGCCGTGCCGTACGGCTGCTGGTAGTGGATCACCGGCTGGACCTGCGCGGTCACCCCGGGGAAATCCCGCTGGCTCTCCATGATCTGGATGGCAACGGCGTCGGACGCCTGCTGGTCCACCGGGATCGGCTGGTAGGGAGAGCCCCGCCAGCACGGCTGGGACACGCCGGCCGTGCACAGCCGGAGCCGCTGCTGGAGCAGCCCGTATTTAATGTGCAGCAGCTTCGCCAGCCGGTGCAGTTCCGCCAGCCCGCCGTCGGGCTGCTGCGCGACCAGCGCCCGGTTCACCGATACGACCAGCGCGGTCTTGTTGTTGATCAGTGGCTGGCCGACGTCGTCGAGTATGCCGCCCCGGACCGACGGCACGATCACCGTCCTGGTCTGGTCCTGCGCCGCCGCGTTGGCGTAGGAACCCCCGGTCATGACCTGCAGGTACCATAGTCGGCCGCCGAGCGAGATCAGCAGCGCGGCCACCACCACGTACAGGACCATCAGGCGCCGGCGCGCCGCGGGGATCATGGCAGTCCTCCCGTCCGCTTCGTTCCGTTACGCCACGGCGCCCACCACCGGAATCCGCCGCGCCGGCCCGCGCCAAAGCCGCGTCGTCGGCCGAAGCCGCGCCGCGCGCCCGGGCCGCCGCGGCCGCCGGCCAGCGCGCCGCCCGGGAAGGCGCCGCCCGGGAGGGATCCCCGGCGGCCGGGCAGCAGCCGGTCGCCCCAGCGCCGCAGGCCGCGGCCGCTGCTCCGGAACTTGGGTACGGCTCCGGGCCCGCGGCCGTGCCGCAGCGGCCCGGGCGCGCCCGGCGTACGGCGGGCGCTGAAGGCGGTACCTGGCATCGCGCGCCCCCCGCCCAGGCCGCCCATGCTCCCGGCTGACCGGCTGCCGAGCACGCCGCCGCCGAGCACCCCGTCCCCCCGTCGGCGGCGCAGCCGCAGCGAGGCGGTCCGGCCCGCCTTCCCGCGGGCCGCCGCGGTCAGGGCCGAGGGGCCGCCGCGGAAGGCGCGTGACCGCCGCCGGGGCCGGGCGAGTGGGCCGCCCGAGCCCAGCAGGCCACGCGATGTTCCGCCGGCCGTCCTGGCCGGGCCGCCCGAGCCGCGGAAAGCGCGGGCCGACAGGCGGGAGGACGCGCCGGGGCCGGACGGGCCGGCCAGGCCCACGCCGAGCATCGCGCGCAGCGAGCCGCCCAGCACCCCGTCGCCGCGCCGCGGGGAGCCGAGCCGCAGCCGCACCGGCCGGGCCTGGCCCTGGCCGGGCCGGGCGGCCAGGCCCGCCCGGGCGGCGGCCGCAGAGCCAGCGACGCCGCCGCGGGCCCGCAGGTGCAGCGGCCGGCGGCGGCTGACCCGGGGCCGGCCTGCTGCCCCGGCCCGGTCAGGTGACCGCCGATCCAGCCGTCGGACGTGCGGCCGGCCGAGGGGCGCAGCCGCGGCTCGCGTCCGCTCCTGGTGTCCCGGACGGCGGCCCCGCCGGCCGCGAGGCCGGCCGCTGCCACGCCGCCGAGCAGCCCCGCGCCGGACGGCTCCCGGCCGGCGATCGACTCGAGCTGACGCCGGCCGGCCATCGCCCAGCCGCCGTACCCGCCGAACCGGACCACGGCGTACAGCACGAACGGGCAGATCAGGATGTCGTAGGCCACCGAGACGGGCAGCACAAGCCGCACCGACTGCCAGGTGACGTCCGGATCGCCGAATGTCATGCCGGCCAGCGCATACAGGGCCTCGCCGGCCGCGACGCCGAGCACCACCACGGCCAGCGGCAGCCAGGCCGAACGCTCCAGCGGGCCGCGCAGCCGCCCGCAGCCGTAGCCGATCACGCAGAACACCAGCGCACTCAGCCCGAGCAGGTTGCTGGCGGGCGGCGCGATATCCAGCGCCAGCCCGGCTCCGAATCCGATCAGCATGCCCTCCGCCGGGCCGCTGGCCAGCGCGAGCGTGACCACCAGCACCAGGACCAGGTTGGGCGCCGACCCGCCCGGGAGGGGCAGCCGGTCCAGCACCGCCGTCTGGAGCACCACGGCGGCCAGGATGGCTACAAGGGCGAACGTGACCCGCCGCATCTCAGCCCCCGGTGCTTGGCGTCGCCGCCGGGCTGGGAGACCCGCTGGAATGCCCGGCGCCCGGGCTGGCGCTCGGCGTGGCCGGCCGGGGCGGCAGCACCGAGTCACGCGGGTTCGTCCGGGGCGGGACGATCACCACCCCCACCACACCAAGGGCGCTGTCATCGGCGTAGGGCCGGACCAGGGCGACCTTGGTGAGCGAGGTCGCGCTCGCCTGCACCTTCGTGATCACTCCCACCGGGACGCCGGGCACGTACGGCCGCCCGTGGACCGAGCCGAACGTGACCAGCTGCTGCCCCGGCTGGAGCACGGCGCCCGCGTCGAAGATCTGCAGCCGCAGCAGCGCGGGACCGGGCCGGGACCGGCCGGTCCCGGTGACCGCCCCGATCTGCCCGGTGCCGGCCAGCCGCACTCCGACCGTGGACGACGCGTCCGTGGTGAGCAGCACGGTCGATGTGCGGGCGGCCACCGAGGTGACCGTGCCGACCAGGCCGGACCCGTTCAGCACCGTCTCGTCCGGCTTGATGCCGTCGTCGCGGCCGGCGTCGATGGTGACCGCGCTGTTGTACCCGGGGCTGGCCGCGATCACATTGGCGGCGACGACCCGGTAACGGCCCCGCCCGGACAGGGCCAGCAGGCGCCGCAGCTGGGTCTCCTGGGCCTGGCCGAGCCGGGCCTGGCTCAGCTGCGTCCGCAGCTGGACGACCTCGCGCTGCAGCCCCGCGATCTGCTGCTGCGAGGCCGGCGCGTCGGTGACGTGGCCGAAGAAGGCAGCCACCGGACGGGTCACCGCGCCCACCAGGCTCTCGGCGGAGCCGAAGATCGTCCCGCCGACCCCGCGCAGGCCGGCAACGGGGCTGGCGGCGCCGGCCGCCCCGCCCCACGAGTCGAACGTGATCAGCGCCAGGGCCGCGGCCAGCAGCACGCCAAGAATCAGGCGCGTCCGCCGACTGTCGTGCACCGGGCCTCCTCATCCACGCCGCTGCCGCGGCTGGCCGCCTGACTCCGCGGTCAGCGCCTCGACTCTGGTACCAGTACCTGCCGCAGCGTGTCGAAATCCTCCACGCATTTGCCGGTCCCCAGTACCACGGAATCGAGCGGGTTGTCGGCCATGTGGATGGGCATGCCTGTTTCCTCGCGCAGCCGCTCGTCCAGCCCGCGCAGCAGCGCGCCGCCGCCGGTCAGCGCGATCCCCCGGTCCATCACGTCGCCGGCCAGTTCGGGCGGGCACTTGTCGAGCGTCGTCTTGACCGCGTCGACGATGAGCGCCAGCGGCTCCTCGATGGCCCGGCGGATCTCCTCCGCCGAGATCACGATCGTCTTCGGCAGCCCGCTGACCAGGTCCCGGCCGCGGATCTCGGCGTGCGGCTCTTCGGCCGAGGGGTAGGCCGACCCCAGCGCCATCTTGATCTCCTCGGCGGTCCGCTCGCCCAGCATGAGCGAGTACTCCTTCTTGCCGAAGGTGATGATGGCCTGGTCGAGCTCGTCCCCGCCGATCCTGATCGATGCCGACGTCACGATCCCGCCCAGCGAGATCACCGCGACCTCGGTGGTGCCGCCGCCGATGTCCACGACCATGTTGCCGGTCGGCTCGTTGACCGGCAGGCCGGCCCCGATGGCGGCGGCCATCGGCTCCTCGATGATGTAGACCCGGCGGGCGCCCGCCTGGTGCCCGGCCTCCTTCACCGCGCTCTGCTCCACCCCGGTGATGCCGCTCGGCACCGCCACCACCACTCGCGGCTTGGCCAGGTGGCTCCGCCGGTGCACCTTCTGGATGAAGTAGCGCAGCATGCGCTCGGTCACGTCGAAGTCCGCTATGACCCCGTCCTTGAGCGGCCGGACCGCCACGATGTTCCCGGGCGTCCTGCCGATCATCCGCTTGGCTTCCACCCCGACCGCCACGATCTGGCCGGTGTTGGTGTTGAGGGCCACGACCGACGGCTCGTTGAGCACGATCCCGCGCCCCCGCACGTATACCAGGGTGTTCGCGGTGCCCAGATCGACGGCCATGTCCCGGCCCAGGAAAGCCAGCGCGTTGCTCATGTGGAACGAGAACCTTCCCAGATGGTCCTGCTCGGTGGTGTTCTATATGAGGCCACGGCTGCGGCCCACCGCGCGGTTCGAATGCGGCCCTGTGTCCTTCATGGACCGGGCCCGGGCCACCTAAACGAGGTCGGGGAAGAAGATCTTGATTTCCCGCTCGGCTGAGTCTGGCGAGTCCGATCCGTGCACGATGTTTTCCTGCACTTCCAACGCATGATCGCCCCGGATGGTGCCCGGGGTGGCGCGGACCGGATCGGTGGCGCCGGCCAGCCCGCGGAACGCCTCGATGGCCCGCGGCCCCTCGGCGACCAGGGCGACCAGCGGCCCGGAGGTGATGAACTCGACCAGGGAGCCGAAGAACGGCTTGCTGGAGTGCTCCGCGTAGTGCGTCTCGGCGGTGGCCGTTTCGAGCGTACGCAGATCCATGGCGACGATCTGCAGTCCCTTGCGCTCGATCCTGGCCAGGACATCCCCGATCAGGCCGCGGCGCACTCCGTCCGGCTTGATCAGGACCAGGGTTCGCTCAGTCAAGTAAATTCCCCCTCGCGGCCAGCCCTGCTGGCTGTCGCGGAATGATCAGCAGTGACTCGTGCGTGCGCAATCCTACCGGTGCGGTGGGGCCGCCAGAGCGACGCCGGCACGCCCGGATCAGGGAGCCTCGCGGTACCGGAGCCCGAGCCAGATCGCGACGGCCCACAGGGCGGCGAAGACCGCGCCGAGCACGAACATCGCCGGGACCACCACGCCGGCCGCGATCACTGCCGCCTGCAGCAGGCTGCCCACGACCAGCGCCCACCGCTGCCCGGGCCGGCCTACCACCGCCGCCAGCAGCACCGCGACGGCCGCCAGCACGCCGCCCGCCACCCCGGCCGTCGTGTGCGGCTCATGCTCGATGGTGATGGCCACCGGTATCGCCAGCCCGATCACGATCGCTTCGAAGATCAGCACGGTGGCGCACAGCCGCCTCATCCGGGCCGCCTCACCCCAGGTCAGCTCCTCCGCCGCCGCCGTCCCCCGTGCTCTCGCCGGCGCCGAGCAGCGACCGCGCGTCCCCGGCGGTCACCACCGACCCGGTCACCAGCACACCGGTGCCGCCCAGGCCGTCGGCGGCCGCCTCGTCGGCCATGCCCACCGCCAGCTCGATCGCGTCGTCAAGCCGGTCCGCCACCCGGACCCGGTCTGGCCCGAACACCCCCGCCGCCAGGTCGGCCAGCTTGGCGGGGTCCATCGAGCGGTCCGAGTGGTTATGCGTCACCACCAGCCCGTCGGCGGCCGGCTCCAGCTGGTCCAGGACGGCCGGCACGTCCTTGTCCTCGCTGATCGCGAGGACCGCGATCAGCGAGCGGAAGGAGAACGCCTCGGTCACCGCCGCGACGCTGGCCGCCATGCCGGCCGGGTTGTGCGCCGAGTCGGCGATCACGAGCGGGCTGCGCCGCAGCACCTCCAGCCGCCCGGGCGACGTCACCATCGCGAACGCCTCCTCTACCAGGTCCTCGCCGAGCGGCTCACCGCCGGGCCCGCCGCTGGCGAACGCCTCGACCGCGGCCAGCGCGCAGGCGGCGTTGGTTGCCTGGTACTCGCCGAACAGCGGCAGCAGCAGGTCGCCGTACTCCCCGGCCAGCCCCCGGAGCGTCAGGGCCTGCCCGCCGACGGCGAGCTCACGCCGGACGACGCCGAACTCGAGGCCCTCCCGGGCGACGGTCGCGCCCACCTCGGCGGCGCGGCGCAGCAGCACCTCGGCGGCCGCGACCGGCTGCTGGGCGAGGACGGCGACCGCGCCGGG
This sequence comes from uncultured Actinomycetes bacterium, assembly GCA_963835425.1. GTDB lineage: Bacteria > Actinomycetota > Actinomycetes > Streptosporangiales > Streptosporangiaceae > UBA9676. The sequence goes on from CAWIGE010000001.1 coordinate 882,537, forward strand.
CTTGATGATGCCCGCCTTCTCCCCCGCGATCTCCTCGATCGTGCTGCCCAGATAGCGGGTGTGGTCGATGGAGACCGGCGTCACCACCGCGACGGCGCCGTCGGCGATGTTGGTCGCGTCCCACGTTCCGCCCAGGCCGACCTCGACCACCGCCACGTCCACCGGCGCGTCGGCGAACGCGGCGAACGCCATCGCGGTGAGCACCTCGAAGAACGACAGCCGCACCGGTTCGCGCTCGTCCACCAGCGCCACGTACGGGGCCACGTCGTCGTAGGTAGCCAGGAACGCCTCCAGCGGCAGCGGCTCGCCATCGATGACGATCCGCTCTCTGATGTCGCTCAGGTGCGGGCTGGTGAACAGGCCGGTGCGCAGCCCACGGGCCCGCAGCAGCGTCTCGATCATGCGGGCGGTGGACGTCTTGCCGTTGGTGCCGGTGATGTGGATGACCGGGCAGACACGCTGCGGGTCCCCGAGCAGCGTGGCGAGCGCGCTGATCCGGTCCAGCGTGGGCTCGACCGCGTGCTCGGGACGGCGGGCGAAGATCTCCGCCTCGACCTCGCGCTTGCGCTGCGCCAGGGCCGGATCGGGCGGCCGTCGGGCCTCGCCGGTCAAGCCTCCCCCCGGCTCAGCGCGTCCAGGCGGCCCGAGATGCGGGCGATGTCGGCCCGGGCGGCCTCCAGCCGGCGCCGGGTCTCGTCCACCACCTCGCCGGGCGCCTTGGCCAGGAAGGCGTCGTTGGCGAGCTTGCGTTCGGCCTGGTCGGCCTCCTTGCGGGCCGCGGCGAGATCCTTCTCCATCCGGCGCCGCTCGGCGGCGACGTCGATCGTGGCCGCGGTGTCCAGCTCCACCGAGACCCCCTCGGCGTCCAGGGACGCGGTCGGGGTGAAGCCGTCGCCGGGTGGGGTCAGCCGCAGCAGCGAACGCACGGCGCCCTCGTGGGCGGCCAGCGGCGTGCCGCCGATCCCGCCCAGCACGGCGGGGACCGGCTGGCCCGGCCGCAGGCCCTGGTCGGACCGGAACCGGCGCACCTCGGTCACCAGCGCCATGAGCGAGCCGATCTCGCGCTCGGCCACCGGGTCACGGGCCGGCTGCGCCGCCGCCCCGTCGGCCCGCTCGCCCGGCCAGGCCGCGGTCATGACCGAGGACCCGCCGGTCAGGGCGGTCCACAGCTCCTCGGTGACGAACGGGATCACCGGGTGGAGCAGCCGCAGCAGCCGGTCGAGCAGGTAGCCGAGCACCTCGCGGGTGACCTGCCCGGCCTGGCCGCCCGGCCCGGTCAGGGCGGCCTTGGCCAGCTCCAGGTACCAGTCGCACACCTCGTCCCAGGCGAAGTGGTAAAGCGCCTCGCAGATCTTGCCGAACTCGAACTGCTCATACAGGTCGTCCACCTCGGCGGTGACGGCCGCCAGCCGGGACAGGATCCAGCGGTCCGCGGTGGCCAGGCTCGCCGCCGGTGGCAGGGCATCCGGGACGGTGGCGCCGTTCAGCAGCGCGAAACGGGTGGCGTTCCAGAGCTTGTTGCAGAAGTTGCGGGCCCCGGTGACCCATTCCTCGCCGACCGCGATGTCGCCGCCGGGGCTGGCGCCGCGGGCCAGGGTGAACCGGGTGGCGTCGGCGCCGAACCGGTCGATCCAGTCCAGCGGGTCCACGGTGTTGCCGCGCGACTTGGACATCTTGCGGCCGTGGGCGTCGCGGATCAGGCCGTGCAGGAAGACGTGGCGGAACGGCACCGCGTCGGCCGGGTCGTGGTCGCCCATCGCGTACAGGCCGAACATCATCATCCGGGCGACCCAGAAGAACAGGATGTCGTAGCCGGTGACCAGGACCGAGTTGGGGTAGAAGCGGCGCAGGTCCTCGGTGTCGTCGGGCCAGCCCAGGGTGGAGAATGGCCACAGCGCGGAGGAGAACCAGGTGTCGAGGACGTCGGGGTCCTGCCGCCAGTCCCCGTCGGCCGGGGGGTGCTCGCCGGGGCCGACGACGCGGACCTCGCCGCCGGGGCCGTACCAGACCGGGATCCGGTGCCCCCACCAGAGCTGGCGGCTGATGCACCAGTCGTGCATGTTGTCGACCCAGTCGAAGTAGCGGACCGACATCTCGGCCGGGTGGATCTTGACCCGGCCGTCCCTGACCGCGTCGCCGGCCGCCTTGGCCAGCGGCTCGACCTTGACGAACCACTGCAGGGACAGCCTCGGCTCGACGATCGTGCCGCACCGGCTGCAGTGCCCGACCGCATGCACGTACGGGCGGGTCTCGGAGACGATCCGGCCCTGCTCGCGCAGCGCGGCGATCACGGCCGGCCGGGCCTCGAACCGGTCCAGGCCCTCGAACGGCCCGGGCACGGTGATCACCCCGCGCTCGTCCATGATGGAAATGCTCGGCAGGTCGTGGCGGCGGCCGATCTCGAAGTCGTCGGGGTCGTGCGCCGGGGTCACCTTGACCGCGCCGGTGCCGAACTCCGGGATCGACGTGCGGGTCGGCCACGACCGGGATGCGCCGGCCGGACAGCGGCAGCTCCACCTCCCGGCCGACCAGGTGGGCGTAGCGGGGGTCGTCGGGGTGGACGGCGACCGCGGTGTCGCCCAGCATGGTCTCCGGCCGGGTGGTGGCGACCACGACCGAGTCCTGGCCGTCCCCGTACCGGATGGAGGTGAGCTCCCCGTCCTCGTCGGCGTGCTCCACCTCGATGTCGGACAGCGCGGTGAGGCAGCGCGGGCACCAGTTGATGATCCGTTCCGCGCGGTAGATGAGGCCGTCGTCGTACAGCCGCTTGAAGATAGTCAGCACCGCCCGGGACAGGCCCTCGTCCATGGTGAAGCGCTCGCGGGACCAGTCGACGCTGTCGCCGAGCCGCCGCATCTGGCCGAGGATCATGCCGCCGGACTCGGCCTTCCACTGCCACACCCGCTCGACGAACGCCTCCCGGCCCAGGTCGTGCCGGGACAGGCCCTGCTTGGCCAGCTCGCGCTCGACCACGTTCTGGGTGGCGATGCCCGCGTGGTCCATGCCGGGCAGCCACAGCGTGACGTAGCCCTGCATCCGGCGCCGCCGGATCAGCGCGTCGATCAGCGTGTGGTCGAGCGCGTGGCCCATGTGCAGGGAGCCGGTCACGTTCGGCGGCGGGATCACGATGCAGTAGGCCGGTCCCGGCTGGCTGGCGTCGGCGTGGAACAGCCCGCGCGCTACCCAGTCCTGGTAACGCCGTCCCTCCACGTCGCTGGGCGAGTACTGGGGCGGTAGCTGGATGCGCTGGTCTGCGGTCACGTCAGCCGAGTCTAGTGGCCTGCGCAGAGGTGGCCGACAGGTAACTGAACGGTGTCCGGGCGGGTGGATCGCAGGGCGCGAGAACGCCGCGAGGTGCGCGGCCGGGCGCCGGTCAGGCGGACTTTTCGCGGGGGGTGCGGCTGCGGGTGCTGCGCGGGACGATGGTGGGGTTGACGTGCTCGAGCACGACCGGGCCGGTGATGACGACCCGCTCCACGTCCTTGCGGCTGGGCACCTCGTACATCACCGAGAGCAGGACTTCCTCCAGGATGGCCCGCAGGCCGCGGGCGCCGGTGCCGCGCAGGATGGCCTGGTCGGCGACGGCTTCGAGCGCGTCGGGCGTGAACTCCAGGTCCACCCCGTCCAGCTCGAACAGCCGCCGGTACTGCTTGACCAGCGCGTTCCTCGGCTCGGTGAGGATGAGGATGAGCGCCTCGCGGTCGAGGTTGTGCACGCTGGTGATGACGGGCAGGCGGCCGACGAACTCGGGGATCATGCCGAACTTGAGCAGGTCCTCGGGCATGACGTCGGCGAACGCGTCGACGACGTCCCGGTCGTTCTTGACCCGGAGCTTCGCCCCGAAGCCCATGCCGCTCTTGCCGACGCGCTGCTCGATGATCTTCTCCAGGCCGGAGAACGACCCGCCGCAGATGAACAGCACGTTCGTGGTGTCGATCTGGATGAACTCCTGGTGCGGGTGCTTGCGGCCGCCCTGCGGGGGCACCGAGGCGGTCGTGCCCTCCAGGATCTTCAGCAGCGCCTGCTGCACGCCCTCACCGGACACGTCCCTGGTGATCGACGGGTTCTCGCTCTTGCGGGCGATCTTGTCGATCTCGTCGATGTAGATGATGCCGGTCTCGGCCTTCTTGACGTCGTACTCGGAGGCCTGGATGAGCTTGAGCAGGATGTTCTCGACGTCCTCGCCGACGTAACCCGCCTCGGTCAGGGCGGTGGCGTCGGCGATGGCGAACGGCACGTTGAGCAGGCGGGCCAGGGTCTGGGCGAGCAGCGTCTTACCGGACCCGGTCGGGCCGAGCAGCAGGATGTTGGACTTCGCGAGCTCGACGCCATCGTCGCCGGGCCGGATGTCGCCGCCCGACTGCACCCGCTTGTAGTGGTTGTAGACCGCGACCGACAGGGCCTTCTTGGCCTTCTCCTGGCCGATCACGTAGTCGTCGAGGAACTCGTAGATCTCGCGCGGCTTGGGCAGGCTGTCCCACCTGAGCTCGGTGGGCTCGGCCAGTTCCTCTTCGATGATCTCGTTGCAGAGATCTATGCATTCGTCACAGATGTACACGCCGGGGCCAGCGATGAGCTTCTTGACCTGCTTCTGGCTCTTTCCGCAGAAAGAGCACTTCAGGAGGTCACCACCATCCCCGATACGTGCCACCAGCTGACTCCTTTACCCCGGCTATTCTCGGCGGTCCTGCCATCATGAGCCAGCGAGGCCCTGCCGGTCTAGCCTGTTGTCCGTACCCGACGGTACCCGCTTGCGCCTCCCGGGCGCGAGGTCATGTGCCGCCGACGCGGCGGTCACCGGCGTAGGCCGGATCGCTCCGCTTCCTTCAGGACGACCCTACCTCGGCCCGGCGCTTGAGGCTCGTCAGAACCTCGTCCACGATGCCGTAATCCTTCGCTTCCTCCGCCGAGAAGTACTTGTCCCGCTCGACGTCCCGCCGCACCTGCTCCTCGGCCCGGCCGCTGTGTGTGGCGATGATGCGCTCCATCGCGGTCCGCATCCGCAGGATCTCGCGGGCCTGGATCTCCAGGTCGCTCGACTGGCCGTAGCCGCCCTCGGTGGCGGGCTGGTGAAGCAGGATGCGCGCGTTCGGCAGCGCCATCCGCTTGTCTTTGGTGCCGGCGGCCAGCAGCACCGCCGCCGCCGAGGCGGCCTGGCCGATGCAGACGGTCGCGATCTCCGGCTGGACGAACTGCATGGTGTCGTAGATCGCCATCATCGAGGTGACCGACCCACCCGGCGAGTTGATGTACATGGTGATGTCGCGGTCGGGGTCCATCGACTCCAGCGCGATGAGCTGCGCGATGACGTCGTTGGCCGAGGCGTCGTCGATCTGCACGCCGAGGAAGATGATCCGCTCCTCGAAGAGCTTGTTGTACGGGTTCATCTCCTTGATCCCGTACGACGTGCGCTCCACGAACGACGGCAGGACGTAACGGGCCTGCGCGGCTGCGGCCGGGTGGCAACGAGTTCGGCGGGGCGGGGGGCCTGGGCCAGCGGCCGGTTGGTTGTGCTCACGGTGCGTTCCTCTGCTTCCGGGTCAAAGGTCAGGAGACTGGCCCTGCCGTCAGGACCTGGGCCGCGTCGCGGACCACCTCGTCGACGAAGCCGTAGTCCTTGGCCTCGTCCGCGGTGAACCAGCGGTCGCGGTCGGAGTCGGTCTCGATCTGCTCGACGGTCTGCCCGGTGTGGAAGGCGATCCGCTCGGCCAGGGTCCGCTTGATGTAGAGCATCTGCTCGGCCTGGATCCTGATGTCGGTGGCCGTCCCGCCGATCCCGCCCGAGGGCTGGTGCATCAGGACCTGGGCGTGGGGCAGGGCGTACCGCTTGCCGCGGGTGCCGGCGCAGAGCAGGAACTGGCCCATGGATGCGGCCATGCCCATAGCGTAGGTGGCGATGTCGTTCGGCACGTACTGCATCACGTCGTAGATGGCCAGCCCGGCGCTGACCGAGCCGCCGGGCGAGTTGATGTACAGGCTGATGTCGCGCTTGGCGTCCTCGGCGGCGAGCAGCACAATCTCGGCGCAGATCCGGTTGGCGATGTCGTCGTCCACCTGCTGGCCGAGGAAGACGATCCGGTGCCGGAGCAGGCGCTGGAAGAGCGTGTCGCCCAGGGGCATCACCGGCGCCTCAGCGGTGCGCGCGACGACGCGCGTTGCCTGGAGCAATGGGGAGCTGCCCACGATCGCCTGCTGGTCCGCCTCTCGGCGCTGCGCCGCGTCACTCACGGTGCTCTCCTCGCTTGAATCGCTGTCTCGTCCGGCCGGTGTGACGTTCAGATCACGGTGCCATCTGGCCACGTGCCGTTGACCACTTGTGCCGTTGATGTGACCCTAACGCGGGGCCGCGCCCGCGTAGTCCGCCTGCGCGCCCTGTTCGCTGTCGGCGCAGGCGGCCCGCCCCTACTTGGCCGCCTTGGCCGCCTTGGTCGCTTTTCTGGCAGCTTTGCCCGCGCCGGCCCGGGCTGGCTCGGCTTCGGCGGTCTGGGCCCCGTCGTCCGCCTCCTCGGCCCCGGCGCCCGCGTCCTTGGCCCCGGCGTCCGCCGGCCCGGCCTCGCTCACGGCTTCCGCGCCATCTCCGGCCTCCTCGCCCTCCCCGGCTTCCGCGTCGGCCCTGGCTTCCGCCGTGGGCCTCGGCTTCCGCGTCGGCCGCGGCCTCCGCCTCGCCCTGCGCCTCCGCGGCGATCGCCTTGATGTCAACAGAGTTTCCGGCCTCGTCGGTGACCGCCGCCCGCTCGGCGAGCAGGTCGAGCGCCTTGGCCCGCAGCACCTCGGTGACCGCCACGCCGAGCTGGCCCCGGTCCACGATCTCCTTGGCCAGCCGGTCGGCGGGCACGCCGAGGCGGTAGGCCTGCTCCACGAGGTAGGCGTTCAGCTCCTCCTGCTCGATGCCCAGCTCTTCGGTGCGGGCGATCTGGTCGAGGACGAATCCGGCCTTGACGTAGCGGCGGGCGTCCGCGGCGATCTCGGCGGACAGGTCGGCCTCGCTGAGCTCGCGCGAGGCCAGATAGGCCTCCCTGGTGACGCCGGCCCGCTCCAGCTGCTCGTCGAGCGACTGCTCGCGCCGCTCGGTCTCGGAGGCGACGAGCCGCTCCGGCAACGGGATGTCGAGCCGGTCCAGCAGCACCTCGAGTGCCCGGTCCCGGGCCTGGGCCGCCTGCTGCATGCGCTTGACCGATTCCAGCCGGGTACGGGTCCCGGCCCGGAACTCGCCGAGCGTGTCGTACTCGCTCGCCGACTGAGCGAACTCGTCGTCCAGCTCGGGCAGCTCCTTGACCTTGACGCTGTGCACGGTCACCGCGACCTCGGCCTGCTCCCCGGTGTGTTCCCCGCCCGCCAGCTCGGCCGTAAAGGTGCCGGCGTCGCCGGCCGACATCCCGGTCAGCGCCTCGTCCAGGCCGTCCAGCACAGAGCCGCTGCCGACCTCGTAGGAGATGCCGCTCGCCTGCGCGTCCTCCACCGGCTTGCCGTCCACCGAGGCGGACAGGTCGATGGACACGTAGTCGCCCGCCTCCGCCGGGCGCTCGGCGCCCCGCAGCGACGCGAAGCGCTCCCGCAGGCCGGCGATGTACTCCTCCACCTCGTCCGGCGTGACGGTGGCGTTGTCTACCGTCACCGGCAGGCCGTCGATGCCGGGCAGCTCGAACTTCGGCTGAATGTCGACCTCGGCGGTGAAGGCGAGCTGCTGCCCGTCGTCCAGCTGGGTGATCTCCAGCTCGGGCTGGCCGAGCGCGCGGACGTCGTTGTCCTCCAGCGCCTTGCCGTACAGCTGCGGCACGGCGTCGTTGACCGCCTGCTCCAGCACGACGCCCCGGCCGAGCCGCTGGTCGATGACCCGCGGCGGCACGTGCCCGGGCCGGAAGCCAGGGATCCTGACCTGTTTGCCGACCTCCCGGTAGGCCTTGTCGAGGCTGGGCTTGAGCTCGGAGAACGGAACCTCGATGGTCAGCTTGACCCGGGTCGGGCTGAGCTCCTCGACATCGGTCTTCACGGCGGCGTCACTCCCTGGTCGCCTGCGTCCTGCCCGCCGCAGTCGCGTCAGCGCAGAACGTGGCGGCCGACGCGGCCTCGGGCGGCTACGGCGGCCAAGTCTATGGCAGCCCGCCGCCCTGGTCGGTCACCGACGGGGAGGCCCGGCCGACGCGGCCACTATCCGCCCGGCTTGACCCGGGCCAGGCCGGGTCAAACAGTGGTCTCCGGCAGGGCATCACCCTCGGCGGCTCCTTGCTCCGCCTTGCCGGGCAGCCCCCGCACCAGACCGATGATGATGACGGCGATGGCGGCGCCGATGACCGGGCCGGCGACATACACCCACCAGCCGGTGTAGTTGTTGGCGACGATGTCGGGCCCGAGGGAGCGGGCCGGGTTCATCGAGGCGCCGCTGATCGGGCTGGCGAACAGGCCCAGCAGCGCGACGGTCGAGCCGACCGCGATGGCGGCGTTGTGGCCGATGCTCCGGTGCCCGGTGGCGGTGTTGAGGATGATCGACGCCAGGATCGTGGTCAGCAGGGCTTCCATCACCAGCGACTTCCATTCGCCGCCGGGCGAGCTGATCGGGTAGTTCCCGCCCGCGGCCACGTCGCCGAACATCCACTGCAGGAACAGGCCGGCGCAGATGGCCCCGCCGAGCTGGACCACCCAGTACGGCACGACCCATTTCATCGGGAACACCCCGCGGCCGGTGAAGGCGAAGGTCACCGCCGGGTTGATGTGCAGCCCGGACAGCGGGCCCCAAGCGTAGATCATGGCCATCACGACCGCCCCGGGCGCGATCACCGCCGCGGTCCGGCTGATCGGGTTCCCGCCCGCGTAATGGTTGATCACGCCCGCGCCGGCGGCCACCGTCACCAGGATGAAGGTGCCGATGAACTCGATGATCAGCCGGATCCACAGCGGCCGCGATCTCAACGTGTCCACCTCGAACCGCATCAGGTAATGACGTGCCGCGGCGCGTTCCTCATCCGTGGGCTGGGTGGTATCAGCCATGGTGTCCTCCCTGCTGCCCGGCCGCGCGGTGGCGGCCATGATCCGCTGGCCGGCGTGGCAGGTCTTGGAACAGCCGCCCGCCCCTCGGGGGCGCCTCGAGCTGCGCCCCGGGTTGCCCCCTACGCGCCGACGGCGACGCCCTCCTTGGGCTCGGACTCGATGAGCAGCGACACGGCTTCGATGAGGGCCAGGTGGGTGAAGGCCTGCGGGAAGTTGCCGAGGTGCTGGCCGGTGGTGGCGTCGATCTCCTCGGCGTAAAGCTGGAGTGGCCCGGCGAACGAGAGCAGCTTTTCGCACAGGGCGCGGGCGCGTCCGGTTTCGCCGATCATGGCCAGCGCGCTCACCAGCCAGAACGAGCAGATGGTGAAGGTGCCCTCCTCGCCACTGAATCCGGTGTCGGTTCCTTCCACCTTGTAGCGCAGGACCAGGCCGTCTTGGGTCAGCTCGTCGGCGATGGCCAGCACAGTGGCCTTGATGCGCTCGTCGTCGGGGGGCAAGAACCCCATGATGGGCAGCAACAGCAGTGAGGCGTCCAGGTCGTCGGTCTTGTAGTGCTGGCGGAAGACGCCGCGGCTGGACAGGCCCTTGTCGAGGACCTCGGCCTTGATCTTGTCGGCGCCGGCCCGCCACTTTTTGGCGCGGTCGCCGTCGCCGCGTTCGTCGGCCAGGTCGGCGCCGCGGGCGGCCGCGACCCAGCACATCACCTTGGACGCAGTGAAGTGCTTGGGTTCGCCGCGGACCTCCCAGATCCCCTGGTCGGGCTCGCGCCAGTGCTCCAGCGCGGCGTCCGCGAAGGAGGCGAGCCCCTCCCACACCGGCGCCACGATCTGGCCCGCTGCCTGGTGGAACTGGATGTCGAGGGCGTCGAGGATCATCCCCCACACGTCGTGCTGTTTCTGGTTCCAGGCGCCGTTGCCGATCCTGACCGGGCGCGCCCCCTGGTACCCCGACAGGTGGTCCAGGGTCTTTTCGGTCAGGTCGCGTTCCCCGCTGATGCCGTACATGATCTGCAGCTCCGGCGGCAGGCTGAAGTCACCGCCGGTGACGGCGTCAAGGACAAAACCCCAGTACTCCAGCGCCTCCCAGTCAAAACCCAGCCGGTACAGCGAGCGGAGCATGAACGCCGAGTCCCGGATCCAGGTGAACCGGTAGTCCCAGTTCCGCGCCCCGCCGGGGGTTTCCGGCAGCGAGGTCGTCGCCGCCGCCATGATGGCGCCGGTGGGGGCGTAGCTGAGCGCCTTGAGCGTCAGCGCGCTGCGATCCAGATAGGGCTTCCACGGATGATCAGGAATCTTGGCCGTGCTCAGCCAGTCGCGCCAGAAATCCACCGTGGTGTTCAGCGCGGCGGCAGCCTCTTCCTGGCTGGCCGGGACCTTCGCATCCCCCCACGACAGCACCACGAACGCCGACTGGCCCTGGGTGAGCGTGGTGCGGCCGTAGGCGCGGGCGCCTATCACGCCCAGCGGGACGCTGCCCGCCAGATCCAGCCGCATATCCCCCTCCTCCGGGGCGATACTCATCGCGCCATATCCCTCGCCCTGGTAGCTCCACGTGCCTCCCGTAGCCCCGTAATTGAACTGCGGGCCGCAGTTCACCATGACCTCAACGTGGCCGCTGATGCACGTCGCGATCCGCAGCAGGGCACCGACGGCCCCGAAATCAGCCGGTGCCCGGTGGTAGTCCGCCCGCCGCGCCTGGTCCCGCGTCCGGCCGATGACCAGCAGGTCATGCACGGTCATCCAGCCCGTCGGCGTCTGCCACGTCGTCTCCAGCACCATCGTCCCCGGCACATACCGCCGGTGCTGCGGGACCTGCGCGTTGCTGGGACCGAACCTGAACAAACCGGCGGCCCGGTCCAGCAGCGCCGCGAACACACTCGGCGAGTCGGGGCGGGGCAGGCACAGCCACTCCACCGACCCATCCGGCGCGACCAGGCAGCTCTGCTCACAATTCGACAGCAACCCATACTCGGCAATGGGCGGAAAATTGCTCATCGGTGCCTGACCTCTCGAAATACCAGACTGAACGCCGCGACCTGTGACCTACAGTGCGACCGTAACGACCGATCTGTGCTGCCGCGTCACCCCATAGGGGTGAGCGACCCGTGCCGTCCAGCCGTGGCCAGCGCGGCGAACGGTACGGCTCCGGTGTTCGCCGGCCTCGGCGATCACCGAACTGGGCCGGGCGGTGGCGGGCGGACCCTTTCTGGCGCGGGCTCAGCCGCGACGGCGGCTACATGCCGGCTGAGGCAGAAGGGGATACCGACGGGCACTTCGTGCCTATCGCGGAAAGCAGGCTGCCCGCCGACGAGGAAACCCCGCGGAGCGCGCTCACCGTCGCGGACACGGTGCTGGCGCTGGGGTTCGAGGTCAGGTTCGATACCGCGGTCTGGAGTTTGTCGAGCGAGGCCGACAGGGCAGCGGTCTGGGACTGCCACTGGCCGTGCGCCTGCGTCGTCAGCGTGTTCAGCTTCGCCTTGACATCGGCCAGGTCCGACTTGATCTCGTCCCCCATCCCCTGCCCCACGTGGACGTGGGTGAGGGTGTCGATGGAGGCGCGCAGGGCGGCCGCGTCCTGGCACACCGCCGACGTCGGGCTGGGCGCCGCCGATGAGGGCGCCGCCGAGGTGGGCGCCGCCGAGGTGGTGGACGGGCTGCTTCCGCTGGACGGGGTGCCGCTTGATCCGCAGGCCGCCGCGAGCAGCGCGGTCCCGGCCGCTACCGCGACGGTCTGCCACCGGGGAAGCCTGATTGCCGTGACTCGCCTCATGCTCCCAGCATCGTCTCCCGTCGGCCGCCGGGCCTCACCCGTACGGGGCTATCTCGGCCCGTACCGGCTATCTCGGCGGCTAGGCCAGCCGCTCCCGCAGGTGCTCGCCGACCCGCAGGGCGTTGGCCATGGCGGTGAGGGCCGGGTTCACCGCGCCGATGCTGGGGAAGAAGCTGGTGTCAACGACGTAGAGGTTGTCGAGTTCGTGGGCCTGGCAGTTGGTGTCGAGGACCGAGGTGGCGGGGTCGGTGCCGAACCGGCAGGTCCCGGCCTGGTGGGCGCAGCCGGCGACCGGGATGTCCATGTCCATGTAGAAGTTCTTGCGCAGCACGTGATGCTCGGCCATGCCGGTGTGGTTCAAGATCTTGCGCAGCTCGCCGTACAGGCGGAAGGCCTCGTCGTCGTTGGTCGTCTCGTACGCCAGGTGGACGTTGCCATCGGTGTCGGTGGTGACCCGGTTCCCGGGCTTGGGCAGGTCCTCGGTGGTGAGCCAGAAGTCCACCGCGTGCCTGGCCACGTCGGACAGCGTCCACTCGGGGGACAGCTTGGTGAGCGTGGGCTTCTCGCCGCGCATGGCCTCGGCGTTGGACTTGCCGATCATCTGGATGTTGCCCATCGGGTACGCGTAGTCCTTGGTCGGGAGGTAGAAGTCGTTGATGCCCAGCGTCTTCTGGAAGACCGTGTCGTTCGGCTCCTTGGCCATCGCCACCACGGCCTTGCAGTTGTGGAACATGTAGTTCCGCCCGACCTGGTCCGACCCGTTCGCCAGGCCATTCGGGTGGGCGTCGCTGGCCGAGTTGAGCAAGATCTTGGCGCTGTTGGCCGCGCCGGCGACAGACAACCACGATGTCGCCGGTGTAGACCTCACGGTTACCGTCCCGGGTGACGACCACCCCGGTGACGGTGCGCCCGGAGTCGCCGGTTTCCAGCTTTGTCACCTCGGCCCCGGTCACCAGGGTGACGTTGGGCCGCTCCAGCAGCGGCCGGACGGCGATCACGTCGGCGTCGGACTTGGCGTGCACCAGGCACGGGTAGCCGTCGCACCAGGTGCAGCGGATGCAGGTGGACCGCGGCCGGTCGGCCTCGTTCAGCAAGATCCCGCACGGGGCGTGGAACGGGTGGTAGCCGCCCTTGGCCAGCCCGTCGTGGATCTGCTGGATCCGCGGCTCATGGGAGACCGCGGGCCACGGGTAGGGCTGGCTGCGGTGGCCCTCGGTCGGGTCCTCGCCGCCGTTGCCGTGCACCTGGTACAGGTGCTCGGCCTGGGAGTACCACGGCTCGAGGTCGCCGTAGTCCAGCGGCCAGGCCGGGGAGATCCCGTCGAACGTGCTCGATCTCCCCGAAGTCCTCCGGGCGCAGCCGGTACAGGGCCGCGCCGTACAGCTTGGTCGCCCCGCCCACGAAGTAGTGCACCTGCGGCTGGAACGGCTTGCCGTCGCCGTCGTACCAGGTGTCGGCGGAGATGTACTTCCCGTCCACGAACACCGGGCGCGGATCCCAGTTGTCGGTCTCCCGGGCCAGGAAGTCCCCCCGCTCGAGCAGCAGGATGCTCTTGCCGGAGCCGGCGAGGGTGTGCGCGAGCGTCCCTCCCCCGGCCCCGGACCCGATAATGATCACGTCGTAATGCTCATTCACGGTCCCACTATCGCCAGTGGGACGGCTCGGGGACATCCCCTGAAAAGGGTGAGAATCGCCGGTCCGATATTAGTAAAGAGACGGTAAAGGCGATTCGGGTGAGCGCCGTCCCAGGCCCCCGGCAATCGCTATCACCCGGTCGGGGTGATGCCCGCGGATGCCCCGCCGGGCGAGACTGGCCAGCACGGGGAGAACACGAGGACGGTGCCATGGCGGACGAGGAAGTGACTGTACAGGGACTGGCGCTGAATACAGGCCCCCTGCTGGCCGGGGCGGTGCTGATCGGCATCGGCAGCCTGCTCGGCCTGGCCGGGCTGGCGATCGCCGGCGCGGCGCTGGGCGCCGCCGCGCGGCGCTACGTCAACACCATGGAGGTGCCGCCCAGCGAGCTGGCCAGGCAGAACCTGGCCAAGGCCAGGGCCGCGGCCAGCGCCGGGGCCAGCGCCTGGCGGAACGGCGCCGCGGAGTCGGCCATCAGCGACCAGTGACGCCAAACCTCCGCTAGGCCGCAGACCAGGACGGGGAGCCGCTGATGAGCACACTCGACTTGGCGCGTTTTCAGTTCGCGTGGACGTCGGTGAATCATTTCTTCTTCGTCCCGGTGACGATCGGGCTGGCGTTCCTGACCGCGCTGCTGCAGACGTGGTGGTACCGCAACAAGAACCCGGACCTGCTGCGGGTGACCCGGTTCTTCGGCACGCTGCTGCTGATCAGCGTGGCGGTTGGGGTGGTGACCGGGCTCGTGCAGGAGTTCGAGTTCGGGATGAACTGGGGAGCGTACTCCCGGCTGGTCGGCAACGTCTTCGGCCCTCCGCTGGCCATGGAGGGGCTGGCGGCGTTCTTCCTGGAGTCGACGTTCCTGGGCCTGTGGATCTTCGGGTGGGACAAGCTGACGCGCCGGGTGCACCTGGCGTGCATCTGGCTGGTGGCGGCGGGCAGCATGCTGTCGGCGGCGTTCATCCTGGCGGCCAACTCCTGGATGCAGCACCCGGTCGGCTACAAGATGGTCAATGGCAAGCCGCAGCTGGACAACATCGTCGCGGTGTTCACCAACCCGGTGTTCCTGTGGGGGTACGGCAAGGTAGTCCTCGCGTCCGTCACCACCGGCACACTGGTCATGCTGGCGGTGTCGGCATGGCAGCTGCGCAAGGGCAGGGACCCGAAGATCTTCGGCCACTCGCTGCGCCTGTCGCTGATCGTGCTGGTCCCTGCGATCACCCTGACCCTGTTCGTGGGCGACATGCTCGGGGTGGTGGAGGGCACCTACCAGCCGATGAAGATCGCGGCGGCCGAGGCGCAGTGGACCACCTGCCAGCCGTGCTCGTTCTCGCTGTTCCAGATCGGCGGCGGCAACAACGACCACACCCCGATCCAGATCATCCAGGTCCCCCACCTGCTGTCGCTACTGGCCACCAACACCTGGAACGGCAAGGTCGTCGGGATGACCCCGCTGCAGAACCAGTACGCCGCCAAGTACGGGCCGGGCGACTACGTGCCGAACGTGTTCGTCCAGTACTGGGGCATGCGGGTGATGGCCTACCTCGGCGGGCTGGTCTGGGTGTTCTCGCTGTGGGGACTGTGGCTGCTGTGGCGCAAGAGACTTGAGACCTCCCGGCTGTTCCTGTTCGCCGCCACCTGGGCCGTCATCACGCCGTTCCTGATGAACACCGCGGGCTGGCTCCTGACCGAGAGCGGCCGCCAGCCGTGGATAGTGCAGGGCATCATGCTCACCAAGAACGGGATCTCCCCGACGGTCAGCTTCACCACGCTGGTCATCGGCCTGGTCATCTTCATCGGGCTCTACCTCGCCCTGGCGGCGCTGTTCCTGGTGTTCATGCTGCGGTACTCGCGCCGGGAACCCGAGCCGGATCCCTCCCTGGCCGGGGCGGCCGGCGAACCGGACGCCCGCGTGCCCTCGATGCTGTACTGACCGAGGGGAGACCGCCGCGATGACGCTCGCCCAGTTCTGGTTCATCCTCATAGCGGTGCTGTGGACCGGCTTCTTCGTGCTGGAAGGCTTCGACCTGGGCGTCGGCATGCTGCACGGGATGGTCGGCCGCGACGAGCCCGGGCGGCGCGCGGTGATCAACACGATCGGGCCGCTGTGGGACGGCAACGAGGTGTGGCTGATCGTGGCCGGCGCCGCCATCTTCGCCGCCTTCCCCGGCTGGTACGCCACCTGGTTCTCCGGCCTCTACCTGGCGCTGGTGCTCCTGCTCGCGGCGCTGATGGCCCGCGGCACCAGCTTTGAGTTCCGCGGCAAGCGCGACGGCGCGGCCTGGCGGCGGCTATGGTCCGGCCTGCTCACCGGCGGCAGCCTGCTCGTCCCGCTGCTGATCGGCATCGCGCTCGGTGACCTGCTGAACGGGCTCCCCATCGACAAGAGCCAGAACTATACGGGGTCGTTCTGGGACCTGCTCACCCCCTACGGCATCTACACCGGCATCACCCTGGTGGTGATCTGCATCCTGCACGGCGCGACGTTCCTCACCCTCAAGACCACCGGCGAGGTCGCGGACCGGGCGGCCCGGGTCGCCGCCCGGTCCGGGCTCCCCGTCGCCCTGATCGTCGTCGGCTGGGCGGTCTGGACCCACGTCGTGTCGGGCAAGGGCTTCTGGCCCAATCCGGTCGAGATCGGGATCGTCATCGTCGTCATCGCCGCCGCCTGGCTGGCCTCTGAGCGGCACGAAGGCTGGGCGTTCGCCTGCAGCACCCTCACGATCGCCCTGGCCATGCTGACGCTGTTCACCGACCTCTACCCGAACGTCATGATCTCCAGCACCAACTCGGCGTACAACCTCACCATCGCCAGCACCGCGTCGCCGTCCTACACGCTCAAGCTGATGTCCATCGTGGCGGTCGTCTTCCTGCCGGTGGTGCTGGTCTACACGGCGTGGAACTACTACGTGTTCCGGAAGCGGATCAGCAGCTCCGATTTCGCCCCGCCGCGGCTGCCTGGCGTCCGGCCAGCGCCGGACGGGCCGGCGAAGCCGCCCGGCGTGCGAGAGAAAACGTGACAACCGGATAACCATTCCCGCCCCACACCTGCCGCTCCCCCGTGGCCGGTACGTACCGTCAGCACCATGGGGACGATCACGGGGGGCGGCCGCGACGCCGCCCGGGCAGCGCCTGGCGGGAGGGTCCGCGGCGCCCGGGCGTCGCTCGTGCTGCGGCGGCTCCGGTCCGCCCCGCTGCTGCCCGCCAGCCTCCTGGTCACCATCCTCACCTCGGTCGCCGTCATGACGGCGCTGGCCGGTTTCGGCGCCCAGGCGCTGCCCGCGGCGGCCCATCGGCGCCTGGCGAGCGAGCCAGATACGGCGATCCTGCTCAGCGGCCAGATCGGCGCGGCCACCGCCAGCGCCGACACGCGGGTCATCCGCTCCTCGCTCCGCTCGGCGCTGGGGGACGTTCCCTTCACCCTGGCCGGTGGCCGCTGGTCTGACCAGCTGGCGCTGCCGCAGCCGCACGGCCGGGGCACCATCCCGCTGATCCAGGCGGCGGCCCTCGGCGGCGTCACCGCCCACACCGAGCTGACCGCCGGGAACTGGCCGGGTCCGCTGCGGCGCGGCCAGCCCATCGGCGTGGCGCTGCCGGTGACCACGGCGCGCATGCTCGGCCTGGCCGCCGGGGACGTGCTGGATCTGCGCGACAGCACGACCGGGACCCCGGCCCGGCTGCGGGTAACCGGCCTGTTCCGCGTGCGCGACCCGGCCGCTCCCTACTGGCGGCTCAGCCTGCTCGGGACTTCCGGCGCCCTGGTGCAGGGCTCGTTCATCACCTACGGCCCGATGCTGGTCAACCCGGCAGCGCTGGGACCCCGGGGCCTCACGGCCGGCGGCGCATCCTGGCTCATCCGGGTGGACACGGCCCGCATCCCCCCGGCCGGCCTCACCGTGCTGCAGCACCGGCTGGCCGGAGCCGTCTCCTCACTGGAGGGCGCGCAGCGCCTGGGCGGGCTGCAGGTGACCACCAGCCTGCCGCGGACCCTGTCCGCGCTGGCCAGCAGCCTGGTGGTGTCCAGATCGCTGCTGCTCATCGGCTCGCTGGAATTGATCCTGCTGGCCCTCGCCGCGGTCACCCTCGCCGCGCGGCTGCTGGCCACCCAGCGTGAGGAGGAGACCGCGCTGCTCAGCGCCCGCGGCGTGGCCCGCAGCCAGCTGGCGCGGGCGTCGCTCGCCGAGGCCACGCTGCTGGCCGTGACGGGCGCCGCGGCCGGGGCCGTGCTCGGCAGCTATCTCGCGCGGGCGCTGCTGTCGGCCAGCGGGCTCCCGGCCGCCGGCGCCGGTGGCGGTGGCGGCATCCTGCGCCCAGGCGCAACCGGGGGTGTCTGGTGGCTGGCCGCGGTCATCGCGGTGCTGGCCATCATCGTCATGAGCTGGCCGGCGCTCCGGCCCGCGGCGCCCGGTGACGCCAGGGCGCGCCGGGGCAGGCAGGCGGCACTGGCCGGGGCGGCGCGGGCCGGCCTTGACGTGGCGCTGATCGCCCTGGGCGTGCTGGCGTTCTGGGAGCTGCGCAGGTACTCGGCCGTCCCCCGGCTGCCGGGCGGCGGGCTCGGCATCGACCCGGTGCTGTCCGCCGCCCCGGCAGTGGCCCTCGCCGGGATCGCCCTGATCCCGCTGCGGATCTTGCCCGCCGCGGCCCGGCTGCTGGACCGGCGGGGCGCCCGCGGCAGGCGCCTGGCCGCGGCGCTGGCCGGCTGGCAGGTGAGCAGGCGGCCACAGCGGCAGGGCGGCCCGGTCCTGCTCGTGGTGCTAGCCGTCGCGACCGGGACGCTGGCGCTCGCCCAGCATCAGAGCTGGCGGCAGTCCCAGCTGGACCGGGCGGCCTTCGCCACCGGAGCTGACGTCAGGGTGAGCCTCGCCGCGCCGCTGACCCTCGGCCGCGCCGGGGCGCTGGCGCAGGCCCCCGGCGTGCTCAGCGCCATGCCGGTCGCCGCCTTCAACAGCGGATTCGCCGTCTTCGCCCTCGACGCCCGCGCGGCGGCGGGCACGGTGCTGCTCCGCCCGGATCTGTCACCGTTGCCGCCGGCCGCCCTCTGGCGCCAGATCACGCCCGCCCGCGCCGGCCCGGGGCTGGTGCTCCCGGGCAGGCCGGCCCGGCTCGGCCTCACGGCCATGCTCCGGCCGCCGCCCGGCGGCGAGCACCTCGGCGCGCTGCCGGCGAGCCTGTCGGTGCAGGACGGCTCGGGCATCGTCTACCCGGTCCCGGCCGGGACCCTGCCCGCGGACGGCCGCTATCACCGCCTGATCGCCGGCTTGTCAGCTGCCCCGCGGGCGCGCTACCCGCTGCGCCTGCTGGCCCTGTCGGTGAGCTACCAGCTGCCGGGGTTCCCCGCTCCCCCGTATCCCGGCAGGACGGCCATGCTGGCCGCTCGGCACGGGGAACAGCGGACGGCGGCGGCCCGTGCCACCCTGGCGATCCGCTCGCTGGCCGCCTCCCCCGCGGCCGCCGGCGGCTTCCCGGCGCCGTTCGCCGGGGCCCGCGCGCTGGCCCGGTGGAACGCCACGGCCGCCGCGCCCGGCCTCGCCGACCCGCACGCCCACGGAATCCCGCCGGCCGTGGCCGGCTGGCGGGTCACCGCCGGTGCCGCCACGCTGACCTTCCAGGTCGGCTCCGGACACCTCATCCAGCGCGCCGGGCAGCCGCCGCTGCCCGTCTCCGGCCAGCTGTCACTCACCGGCGGGCATCTGGCCCTGCCGGTACCCGCGATCGCCAGCAGCGCGTTCTTCGGCTCGGCCGGCGCCCACCTCGGCCAGGTAATCGCGCTTCCGGTGGGCAACGTGAGCGTGCCGGTCCGGCTGGTGGCGAAGGTCAGCGCCTTCCCCACCGCGGGCAGGCAGCCCGCCGTGATCGTCGATCTGGCCTGGCTCCAGGACGCGCTGGCCAGGCAGTCACAGCCGCCGCTGCCGGTGACCCAGTGGTGGCTGCGGACGGAGCGCGGCGGTCCCGCCGGGCTCCCCCCGGGCGCCGCCGTGACCAGCCGGGCCGCCGCGGCGGCCGGCCTGCTGGACGATCCGCTGCCGAACGTGCCACAGCTGGGCCTGCTGGTGATCGTGATGGCGGCCGCGCTGCTGGCGTGCATCGGGTTCACCGTCAGCGTGGTGGCGTCCGTCCGGGAACGTCGCCTCACCGATGCCCTGCTCGCCGCGCTCGGCGTCGGGCCCGGCAGCCGGGCCGGCCAGCTCTGCCTGGAACAGCTGATGCTCAGCCTGCCCGCCGCGGCCGTAGGCGCGCTGATCGGGACGCTCCTGGCCCGCTTGCTGGTTCCCGCCGTCACGCTCACCGGCGGGGCGGCCGCACCGTTCCCGCCGGCCCAGGTGGTGGTCCCGCTGGGGCCGCTGGTCCTGCTGGCGCTCGCGGTCGCCGCCGTGCCGGTGCTGGCGGCCGCCGCGACCGCCGCCTACCGGCCGGACCCGGCCGCCCGGCTCCGGGCGGGGGACTCCGCATGAGTCCCCGGGTCCTGCGGGACCGGACCGCCGCATCCTGGGTGGCGGCCACCGGCGCCGGGACCGCCGCCAGTTTCGCGCTGGCCATCCTCGTGCTGGCCGGTGCGTTCATCGCCGTCGCGGTGCCGCGGGCGAGCCTCGGCTACCGTACCCAGGTCGTGCAGCGCATCCTGCATGCCGCGCCCTCACAGCAGACGGCGGTGCTGGGCGACGCCAACGTCTCCGGCCTGAATCAGGGCTATCTGAGTGCCGGGGAACTGGCCCTCGCCGGGCGCACGCTCTCCGGCAGCCTGTTGCATCACGGCCTGCCGCTGGCCCCGGCCGCGTCGCAATGGTCGGGCCTGGCCATCAACGCGGGCACAGTCTCCGGCACCGCCGGGCCATCGGCCACTCACCTGGGGCCGCCTCAGCTGGAGATCCTCTACCGCAGCGGACTGGGCGGCAACGCCACGCTGGTCGTGGGCTCCCTGCCCACCCGTGTGCAGAGGCACGGACCGTCCGCGGCCTTTCAGGTGGCGGTCACCGCGGCCACCGCGGCCAGCCTCGGCCTGCACGTCGGGTCCCGGCTCGCCGCGGCGGGCCAGGTGCTGGTGGTCAGCGGGATCATCCGGCCGCGCGGCGCCGCGTCCTCCTTCTGGACCGTTGACCCGGTCGCGCCGGTGCCGCGGCTGACCTCCCTAGGGCCCAATTCCACGCCCTACCTGAGCAGCGCCGCGTTCGTCGGCGCACCCGAGCTCCCGGAACTGGAACACCGTCTGCAGGCGCGGCAGCTGCAGGCGCTGTGGAGCTTCCCGCTCGACCTGGGGCACGTCAGCGCCGATCAGGCCGCCGGCCTGATGCGGACCGCCCGGGGCGTGTCATACCTGCCCGCCGCGGGCAACGTGGGCGCGGGCCTCAGCGCCACGGCGGGCGCCGACGCGCTGCTGACGGTCAGCCTCAGTTCCGGCCTGGTGAGCGTGCTTCAGTCCTTCGTCGCGACCGACGCCGCGGTGCAGCGTGCGCTCTCGCTGATGTTCGTCAGCCTGGCCGTCATCGGGGCCGTGGTGGTGCTGCTCGGCGCCAGGCTCGTCACCGAGCACCGGCGGGGAGAGTTCGCCTTGATGCGGGCGCGCGGGGCCTCCCTGGGGCAGGTTTCCGCCGTGGCCGCGCGGGGCGGCGCGGCCGCGGCGCTGCCGGCCGCCCTGCTGGGGGTCGGCGCGGCGGTCCTGCTCACGCCCGGGCCCGCCTCGTCGCTGTCGGTGTGGCTGGCGGCCGGTGTCATCGGGACCGCGCTGGCCGGGCCTCCACTGCTCGCTGCGTGGCAGCACCGGGCCCGCCACGCCGCCGCGCCCGCGGCGCTCGCGCCGGCCGCCCGCCGCCGGATGAGCGTTGCCCGGCGGTGGGTAACCGACGGCGCGCTGGTCTGCGCCGCCGTCGCCGGCCTGGTCATCCTCCGGGAGCAGGGGCTGCCGCCGCCCGGCAGTGTGGACCTGTTCACCAGCCTGGCGCCGGTGCTCGCGGCGATTCCCGTCGCGCTGCTCGTGGTCCGCATCTACCCGCTCGTACTGCGCCGGCTCACCAGGCTGGCGGGGCGGCGGCGGGGGGTCGTGATGATGGTCGGTCTCGCGCGGGGCAGTTCGGCGGCGCAGACCGGCGCGCTGCCCGCGTTCGCGCTCATCCTCGCGTTCGCCGTGGTCGCGTTCGCCACCATGGCCCGGGGCGCGGTGGCGCAGGCCAATGTCGTTGCATCCTGGCAGGCCGTGGGCGCCGACGCCGTCGTCACCGGGCCGCCCACCGGCCCGGGCCTCACCGCGGCCGCGCGGCGCCTGATCACCGGTGTGCCTGGCGTCCAGCATGCGACCACGATCTCGGTGACCACTGGGACATTGGCCCAGGGGGTCTCGCTTCCGGTTGCCGTCGTGGACCCGGGGCAGTATGCGGCGCTCACCGCCGGCACCCCGGCGCCGCGGTTCCCCGCCGGGGCACTGGCCCGGCCGGGCCGGGGCGCCACACCGGCGGGCACGGTGCCACCCAGTACGGTGCCACCCGGCACGGTGCCGGTGCTCGTGTCGGCGGCGGGCCGGGCCATCGTGAGCCAGGGCAGCGAGCTGTCGGTGGCCGGCCGCGAGCTGCGGCTCCACATCGCGGGCGGCCTGGCCGGCATCGCCGGGGTGCCGGCCGGGAGCCAGCTCGCGGTGGTGCCCCGCTGGGCCCTGGGGAACCTGGCACCGCAGCCAACCGTGATAGCGGTCACCGGCCCGCGGCTGGACACGCCGGCGCTCGTCAGCGTGGTGCGCCGCGCCGTCCCCGGCGCCCAGGTCACGCTCCGGTCCCGGCTCCTGGCCGCCATCTCCGGCGCACCGCTGCCACACGGCGGGTACGTCGCCTTCGCGCAAGGGGCTGCCGCCGCCGGCGCGCTCAGTTTGCTTATCCTTTTGCTGATGCTGGTGCTTAGCGCCCGTTCCCGGGAAATGACGCTGGCCAGACTGATCACCATGGGCCTCGGGCGTGACCAGTCCCGCCGCATCACGGCGGTGGAGAGCGTGCCGGCCATCCTGGCCGCCGCCGTGGGCGGGGCGGCGTGCGCGCTGATCCTGGTGCCACTCGTCGGCCCAGCGGTGGACCTCGCGGCCTTCACCGGCATGCCGGTGAGCGTGCCGCTGCGGGCCGACCCGGTGGCCCTGGCCGTCGCCACGGGTGGGCTGCTGCTCCTGGCGGCGCTCACCCTGTCCGTCCAGGACGCGCTGGCCCGCCGCCTCGGGACGGGGCCGGCGCTGCGGGTGGGCGAATGACCGGCCCGGGAGAGGAGCCGGTGACCGCGCCCGCGCCCGGCGCCGGGCAGGGCCCGCCGGTCGCCCCCGCGGCTGGCCCCGGGCGTGGCGCGCCGGTCGCCGCCGCCGGGCTTGGCCAGCTCGGCGCCGAGGCGGAAGACGCCCGCTCCACCTACGGCGAAGGCGCGCTGATCATGTGCGACCGGCTGGTGCGGATCTACGCCGCGGACGGGATCGAGGTGCAGGCGCTGCAGGGCCTGGACCTGCTGGTTGCCGAGGGCGAGCTGACCGCGATCGTCGGCGCGTCGGGCAGCGGGAAGTCGACGCTGGTGAACATCCTGGCCGGCCTGGACACGCCGACCGCCGGGAAGGCCCGGGTGGCCGGGCACGATCTGGGCGCCATGAGCCCGCGCGACCGGCTCGGCTACCGGCGCACCACCGTCGGCTTCATCTGGCAGCAGACCTACCGCAACCTGCTTCCCTACCTGACCGCCCTGCAGAACGTGATCATGCCGATGCGGTTCGCGGGCCTGCCGCAGCGGCGGCGCGCCCAGCGGGCCGGCGAGCTGCTCGAGGTGCTGGGGCTCGCCCATTGCGCCGGCCGGACACCGGCCCAGATGTCCGGCGGCGAGCAGCAGCGCACCGCCATCGCCACCGCGCTGGCCAACGAGCCGCGGGTTCTGCTGGCCGACGAGCCGACCGGTGAGCTCGACAGCGCGACCGCCAGGGACGTGTTCGCCGCGCTCCAGACGGCGAACCGCGAGCTCGGGGTGACGGTGCTGGTGGTGACCCATGACCCGGCGGTGTCGGCCCAGGTCCGCCGCACGGTCGCGATCCGTGACGGCCGGACCAGCAGCGAGACCCTGCGCCACGGCACTGGCGGCGAGGACGGGGGCGCCTCCGGCCATGCGGTCGAATACGCCGTGCTCGACCGGGCGGGGCGCGTCCAGCTGCCCCGCGAGATGATCGACGCGCACGGCATGAGGGACCGGGTACGGCTGGAGCAGGAGCCCGACCACATCGGCGTCTGGCCCGACCGGGATACCCGGCCATGAGCGACCGGCAGGCCACGTCCCGGGCCGCGGGTGTCGCGGACGAGGCGTCACCGGTCATGGTGGCGGTCGGCGGGGTGTCACGGGCCTTCGGCAGCGGCCACACGGCCGTGCACGCCCTCCGCCAGGTGTCGTTCACGGCCCGCCGGGGCCAGCTGGTCACCGTGTGCGGGCGGTCCGGCTCCGGCAAGACCTCGCTCCTGAACATCATCGGCGGCCTTGACCTCCCGACCAGCGGCAGCGTGACCGTGGCCGGCCGGGACGTGACCGGCATGACCGACCGGGAGCGGATGGCCCTGCGACGCAGCACGGTCGCCTTCATCTTCCAGTCGTTCGGGCTCATCCCGATGCTGTCCGCGGCGGAGAACGTCGGGATCCCGCTGCGGATCACCGGTGCCGACCCCCGGGCCCGGGAGGAGAAGGTCGCCACGATGCTGGCGATCGTCGGGCTCTCGGAGCACGCGGCGCAGCGCCCGAACGAGCTGTCGGGTGGCCAGCAGCAGCGCGTCGCCATCGCGCGGGCGCTGGCCGGCGGCCCCCAGCTCCTGATCGCCGACGAGCCGACCAGCCAGCTGGACCTGGAGACCGGGCGCCAGATCATGCGGCTGATCATGACCGTGGTCCGCGCGGAGGGGATCACGGCCCTGGTGGCCACCCACGACGAGGCGCTCATCGACCTCGCCGATGAGGTTCTCACGCTGGAGGACGGGCACATCGTGACGTGACGCGGGGGGGAACCCGCCCGCCACGGCTCACCCGATGCGGGCGATGTGCGATCTCGCGGACTGCGGTCAGATGCCGGTAAGGAAGAAGGTGGACGATGGCTGCACAAAGCGTGGACGCGCTGGTGATCTTCGGGGCGACCGGCGATCTGGCCAAGCTGGAGACATTCCCCGCGCTGGTCGGGCTGGTCGAGCGAGGCGTGCTCGACTTCCCGGTGATTGGCGTGGCCAAGATGGGCTGGGGGCTTGAGCAGTTCCGTGACTACGCGGCCGCGTCGCTGAAGCTCAACAACATGGACGCCACCACCCCCGCGGCGACGAAGATGCTGAGCCTGCTGCGCTACGTCAACGGCGACCTCGGTGACGATGCCACCTACCAGGCGATGTCGGAGGCGGCCGGCCCCGGCAAGAAACTGCTGTTCTATTTCGAGGTGCCGGCGTTCCTGTTCGGGCGGATCGCCCGCGGCATCGCCACCGCCGGCCGGGCCGGCGGCGCCCGGGTGATGGTGGAAAAGCCGTTCGGCGAGGACCTGGCCAGCTCGCGGAAGCTCAACGAGACCATGCACCAGTACTTCCCGGAGGAGGCCATCTTCCGGGTCGACGACTGGCTGGCCTTCGAGCCGGTGGAAAACGTGCTGTTCGGCCGGTTCGCCAACTCGGTGATAGAGCCGCTGCTCAACCGGACCTATGTGGAGAGCATCCAGATCACCATGGCCGAGGCGTTCGACGTGTCCGACCGTGGCTCGTTCTACGACCGGACCGGCGCCATCCGCGACGTGGTCCAGAACCACATGCTGCAGGTCCTGGCCACGATCATGTCCGACCCGCCGGAGGGCGAGGGCCTGACCAACTGGCGGGACGCCAAGGCGCGGCTGGTGGCCTCGCTCACCCCGCTGACCCCCGAGCGCATAGTGCGCGGCCAGTACGAGGGCTACCACGACGTGAAGGGCGTCGATCCCCACTCGACCGTGGAGACCTTCGCCGCCATCAGGCTGGAGTCCGACTCCTGGCGGTGGGCGGGCGTGCCGATCGTGATCCGGGCCGGCAAGTGCATGGCGGTCACCGCCACCGAGGTGGCCGTCCGGTTCAAGCATCCGCCCCGCGACATCTTCGGCCTGGCCCCGCTGCCGCACAACAACGAGCTGCGGTTCCGGGTCTGGCCGGAGACCGCGGTCACCCTCACCCTCGCGGGCAAGAAGCCGGGCGCCGGCTGGGAGCCGCAGACCGAAGACCTGACGTTCGCGCAGCGGCCCGGCAGCGACCAGCGCCCCTACGACCGGCTGATCGGCGCCGCGCTGGACGGGGAGCGCTGGCTGTTCGCCCGGCAGGACACCGTCGAGGCCGCCTGGAAGATCGTGGACGCGGTGCTCGGCGACGCCGTGCCGGTCCACCCCTACGCCAGGGGCAGCTGGGGTCCCAAGGAGGCGGACCGGCTGCTTCCCGACCGGGACACCTGGCACGACCCGGCGGGCTGACCAGCCCGCAGACCATACAGAACGAAAGATCGGGGCGAGCCATGGCCGCAACATCCGGCTCCCGGCGGGTAGTGATCGTCGGGGGTGGATTCGCCGGCCTGTTCGCGGCCCGGCGGCTGAAGGCGCCGCTGCAGGTGACGCTGATCGACCGGGCTGAGCATCACCTGTTCCAGCCGCTGCTCTACCAGTGCGCGACCGGCATCTTGTCGGAGGGGAAGATCGCGTCCCCCCTGCGGGCGCTGCTGGCCAAGCATCGCAACGTTGAGTTCCAGCTGGCCGAGGTGACCGGCATCGACGCGGCCGCCAAGAAGCTGACGGCGCGCCGCCCGCTGGGCGAGGAGATCGAGTTCGGCTACGACTACCTGATCCTGGCGGCCGGGGTCCGGCAGTCCTACTTCGGGCATGACGAGTACGCGGCCTTCGCGCCCGGGATGAAGTCGATCGAGGACGCGATGAGGATCCGGCGGCGGGTGTTCGGCGCGTTCGAGCTGGCCGAGTCCGCCACCGACCCGGCCGAGCGCAAACGCTGGCTGACCTTCGCCCTGGTCGGGGCGGGGCCGACCGGGGTGGAGCTGGCCGGGCAGATCAGGGAGGTCGCCACCAAGACACTGGCTAAGGAGTACCGGCACATCAAGCCCGCCGACGCCCGGGTCCTGCTGTTCGACGGCGTCAGCGCCCCCCTCGCCTCGTTCGGCCCGAAACTGTCCGCCATGGCCGCCCGCGACCTGACCAAGCTCGGTGTCGAGCTGCACATGGGCTCGATCGTCACCGAGGCCGACCTGAGCAGCATCTGCGTCAAGGACCACGACGGCAACCTCACCCGGCACCAGGTGGGCACCATCCTGTGGACCGCCGGTGTCGCCGCGCCGCCGCTGGCCGAGGCGGTGGCCAAAGCCACCGGCGCCGAGACCGACCGGGCCGGCCGCCTGGTCTGCGGCAAGGACCTGTCCCTGCCCGGCCATCCCGAGATCCTGGTCACCGGGGACTTGATGTGCCTGGACAAGCTGCCCGGGGTCGCCGAGGTCGCGATGCAGACCGGGCTGTACGCGGGCAACAAGATCCGTCACCAGGCCGAGGGCAAGACCTATGACAAGCCTTTCCGCTATCGCGACCTAGGCTCGGCCGCCTACATCTCCCGCGGGCGCGCCGTCATCTCCGCCTTCGGGCTCAACTTCGGCGGCTTCCTCGGCTGGCTGGCCTGGCTGTTCATCCACATCGGTTTCCTCACCGGCTATCGCAACCGCTTCGGCGCGGTCCTGGGCTGGTGGTTCGCCTTCACCCGCGACCTGCGCCGCGAACGCACCTTCACCATCGACGACATGCCGGCGCCGTCCGGCGCGTACAGCGACCCGGGTGAGCCGGGCCACCCCACAGGCGCCGACCTGTGACGGCCCCTGGCGGCGATGCCGCCTAGACCGGATAATCCGTTCTGCATGATCGTGCAGGAGGAGCGATGCCGGTCCAGGCCATCCCGCTGGCGCTGATCTCGAGCCTGTACCCGCTTGGCCTGGCGGCGATCCTGCTGCTCGCCGAAACGCCCCGGCCCCGGCCCCGGGTGGGCGTGTTCCTGATCGGTGCCCTGGCCTGCACCCTGACCGTCGGCTTCGTGGTCGTGTTC
This sequence comes from uncultured Actinomycetes bacterium, assembly GCA_963835425.1. Taxonomy (GTDB): domain Bacteria; phylum Actinomycetota; class Actinomycetes; order Streptosporangiales; family Streptosporangiaceae; genus UBA9676. The sequence goes on from CAWIGE010000001.1 coordinate 909,989, forward strand.
GTTCTGCACGACGCCGGGGTGGGCCAGGGCAGTCAGCGGTCCGACCAGTACTGGCTCCGGCTGGTGATCGGCGTGGTGTTCATGGCGGCTGCCGTGTTTCTGGCCCGGCGGCGGTCCCGGCCGCATAGCGGCCCGTCCCGTGTGTCGCGTGCCGCCAGCCAGGGCGGTCTCTTCGCGATCTTCGTGGTCGGCGTGGCGCTCTACCTGCCGTCGCCGACCTACCTGTCGGCGCTCCAGGTAGTCGGCACCACCAAGCTGAGCGATGCGGCGACCGCCATCTGGGTGGTCATCGTGGTCGCCATCGTCCTGATCACGGTCGAGGTACCGGTGCTGCTGTTCCTGCTGGCGCCGGGCTGGACGGTGCCCAAGCTGCAGGCGGTGAACGCCTGGCTGGACCGGAACGGGCATACCCTGCTGGTCGCCGTGGTGGGGGTGATCGGGCTGTGGGAGTTCCTCGACGGGCTGATCGGCCTGCTGTCATGACCGGCCCGGGTGCCCCACCCGCGCCGGATGATGACGCGCGCCCCGGCCGCGAGGGAAGGTGACCGGGTGACCAGCAATCGGGCCAGCGCGCCACCAGGGCGGATGACCGAGGCGGAGTTCCGCTCGCTGTATGAGCGGCTGCGCCGCCAGGTGCCCTGGGGACCGGATGACCGGCGCGGGGCGCTCAACCACCTCGGCCCCGCCCAGATCCGGGCGGCGGCGAGCGAGGTGCGGCTGGGCCGCACCGTGTCACTCGCCGCCCCGATCGAGCACCATGCCAGCGCCGACAACCCCGACCCGGCCCAGCACCGGATGGTCCAGACACCCGACGCCGCCGCCGATGGCCTGGAGTTCGCGGCCGACCGGATCGCCATGAACATCCACGGCAACGCCGACAGCCACATCGACGCCCTGTGCCATGTCGCCTTCGACGGCACCCTCTACAACGGCGTGCCCGCCAGCGCCGTCACCGCCGCCGGTGCCGTTGAGCTCTCCATCGCCAGCGCCGCCGACGGCATCGCCGGCCGCGGCGTGCTCCTCGATGTCCCCCGCCTGCGCGGGGTGCCCTGGCTGGAACCTGGCGACCACGTCACGCCCGGCGACATCACCGCCGCCGAGCGCGACCAGGGCGTCCGTATCAGCCAGGGCGACATCCTGCTCGTCCGGGTGGGCCACCAGCGGCGGCGGAAAGAATGCGGGGCCTGGGACGCCGCCGCCACCCGGGCGGGGCTGCACCCGTCCGTCATGTCCCTGCTGGCCGAGCGCCAGATCGCCGTGCTCGGCAGCGACAGCAACAACGACACCGCGCCCAGCGTGGCCGAGGGGGTCGAGTTCCCGGTGCACGTGCTCGCGATCAACGCGCTCGGGCTGGAGTTGCTGGACTACCTGGAGTTCGACGGGCTGGTGCGGTTGTGCGAGGAGGCCGGGCGCTGGTCGTTCCTGTGTGTCATCGCGCCGCTGCGGCTGCCTACCGGTACTGGGTCGCCAGTGAATCCGATCGCGATCTTGTGACGGGTAACTGCCTGGGCGCACTGTGGTGGCTTAGGATCAGGCCCACCCCGAACAGGACCCTGGTCGGTGGTCAGTGGCTGCTCCCGTCTCCCCCGCCGGCCGCATCGGGGTGCCGGGCGGCGTGTGAACGCCGGACCAGCCTGCGTACAGGGACCGGCGCCAGCCAGGCAGCGCCAGCGCTGTGCTCCGCCGGGCCGAGCCTGGGGCCGTAGCGCTTGGCCAGTGGCTCGGCGGTCAGCCCGTGGGCGACCACGCTGAGCAGCACGGTGAACGCGATGACGGCGACGGCAGGCCTGGCCGCCTGCTGCCCCAGCGCCTCCAGCGCCAGCAGCCCGAAGACGACTGACGCCAGGCCCCGCGGGCCGAACCAGCCCACGAAGACGACGCTGCCACGGCCGAGCCCGGTGCCCAGCAGGGCCACCGCCACCGGCAGCATCCTGATGAGCGTCAGGCTGAGCACGGCATAGCCCGCAATCTGCCAGGTCAGGCTCTCCAGCGCCGGCGCGACCGCGATCACGCCGAACAGGAGCCAGACCAGCAGTGATACCAGGGCGCCCGTCTCCTCGACGAAGGGCACGAACCGGGCGGCGTCCCGGCCGGTGGCGGCGAACCCGAGCCCGCCCACGAACGCGGCGATGAAGCCGTTGCCGTGTAGCGCCACGGAGGTGGCGTAGCAGCAGGCCGCCAGCCCCAGCACCGCCGCGCCGGCGAAGCCCTCGGCCACCCAGCCACGGCGGCGACACACCTTGATCAGCCAGCCACCGCCAGCACCAACCGCCACCCCGATCGCCAGCCCGATCGCCAGCTCCGCCAGCGCCGCCACCGGGCCGTTATGGGCCGCCTCCTCGGTCGCGGCCACGCCCGCGATCGCCACCAGCACGACCGGCGTGGCGATCCCGTCGTTGAGCCCGCTCTCGACGTTGATCAGCCGCCGGATCCGGACGGGTACCACCGGGTTGACCATCATGCTCGCGCCGAGTGCGGCGTCGGTCGGCGCGAGTGCCGCGCCAACCAGCAGTGCGAGCCAGATATTGCCGTACCCGGGCATGGCCAGCGCCAGCAAGGTCCCCAGGCCGATCGTCAGCGGCAGCCCGATGCCGAGCAGCCGCACACACAGGCCGGCATCCGCCCGCAGGTTGCGCAGGCCGACCCGGGAGGCGTCGGAGAACAGCACCAGGGCGAGAGTGGCCTCCGCCAGCAGCTTGACCGATTCCTTGCTCGGCTCGATCCCCAGCGGCCGCAGCGGGCCGTGCGTCAGCAGCAATCCGGCGGCCGTGAACAGGATCGGCGCCGTCATGTCGGTGCGTTCCAGCCGCGCCGACAGGGCCCCCCATACGAAGATCAGCGCCGCGATGATCGCCAGGTCTGCGACAGTCACCGGCCCGCCCTCCCCCGGCCGGCGCCAGCCCGGGCAGCCGGCCGGCCGTCGCAGCCAGATGACGCCCGCTAACCAGCCTCGCCAGCTAACTCAGCCACGCTGCCGGCCCGGCCATGCTGGCCGATCCAGCCGTACCCGCGCAGTATGTTTCGCGGGCGGAGCGCGGTGCATCACCCGCGGCGGGTTGGTTGCCCGTGCGGCGGATGACGGATGGCCGAGCAGCGACGCCGACGCCCACCAGACGGCTCCTGTTCGCCAGAAATTCACTCGTGATGGATGATCTGGGGCAAGCCGCCGCGCGGGCAATGTAAATGTAAAGCCTAGCTGGCCCGCCGCCGACGAGAGGAACGAGACTATGAAGGCTCGCTGGCTGGCCCGGTCCGCCTTCGCGCTGATGCTTGCCGCGGTCGCGGTTCTGATCGGTTTCGCGGAGCTGGGCGGCCTGGCCATGATCGTCATCGGGGTGATCGGGGCTGTCCTGCTGGTGGCGGGCGTATACACATTCCTCGCCCACCGTGGGGTGCTGCGGTGGATAGCGGCCGCCGTGGTGGTCCTGACCCCGGTCGCGATCCTGGTGCTGTTCGCCCTGCACCACCTCATCTGGGTGGCCCTGGCGTCGGTCGCGCTCATCGTGCTGGCGGGCGCCGTCGGCCGGAAGGCGCTGGCACCGGCAGCCGTCGGCGCGGGCATGCCCTTCCTGGAGGTCCCGGCGCCCGAGCGTGCGTTCCTGATCATGAACCCGAGGTCGGGCGGCGGGAAGGTCACGAAGTTCGGGCTGAAAGAGAAGGCCGAGGCGCTGGGCGCCGAGGTGGCGCTGCTCGAGGGCCCGGGCGTGGTGGACGTGGCGGCGCTGGCCCGGCAGGCGGTCGCCGACGGCGCGGACCTGCTCGGGGTGGCCGGGGGCGACGGGACACAGGCACTCGTGGCCGGGATCGCCGCCGAGCACGACCTGCCGTTCCTGGTGATCAGCGCCGGTACGCGCAACCACTTCGCGATGGACCTTGGGCTGGACCGGGAGAACCCGGCGGCCTGCCTCGACGCCCTCACCGTGGACGGCGTGGAAGAGCGGATCGACCTCGGGATCATCGGCGACCGCACGTTCGTGAACAACGCCTCGTTCGGCGCCTACGCCGAGATCGTGGAGAGCCCGGCCTACCGTGATGACAAGAGGGGCACGACGCTGGAGATGCTGCCCGAGATCCTGAGCGGCCACCGGGGGGCCAAGCTGTCCGCCACCGCTGGTGGTACCACGATCACCGGTCCGCAGGCGCTGCTGGTGAGCAACAACCCGTACGAAGGGGGCGACATCGCCGGGCTCAGCCGCCGGTCCCGGCTCGACGCTGGAACACTCGGCGTCGTCGCGGTGACGGTGAACAGCGCGCTCCAGGCCGCCACGCTGCTCCGCGGCGCACGCGGTCAGGGCCTGACCACCCTCAGCGCCGACGAGGTCGTGGTGGATGCCGAGGCGTCCGAGATCCCGGTCGGCATCGACGGCGAGACGGTCCTGATGTCCACGCCGGTGCGCTGCACCATCCGGCCGAAGGTGCTGCGGGTCCGGGTGCCGAGGGACCGACCCGGCGTTCCCGCGCCCAAGGCCGCCCTCGACTGGCCTGCCCTGGTCAGGCTGGCGTCCTTCCGCGCCCCTGACCGTCAGGCTGTCGGCGCCGGTTCCGTCACCCCGGCTGCGTGACCCCCGCTGGCAGGGTCAGACGCCGCGCTCGGCGGTGACCCGCCCGGAGGCCGCCGCCTGCGCGAGCGCGTCGTAGTCGCGCTGGTTCTGGTCGGCGTAGGCGCTGGCGAAGTCGGCGATCGCGCGGTCGAAGACGTCGGAGTTGCCGAGGTAGGCGGCGATGGCGATCCGGTCCCCGGACCGGGCGTGCGCCCGGGCCAGCGTGCCACCGCAGACGGCCGCGTATATCCGCAGGCCTTCGGGGACCATGGTCTCGATGGGGAACGAGAACTTCCAGTCCCGCAGCTGGCGAACGTAGAAGTCCCGGTACTCCCCGTCCAGCCCGGTCGTCCGCTGCCAGCCGAGGAAGATGTCGCTGGCCGCCTGCATGAGGCGCTGGCCTGCCACCACCCGCTCCCCCTGGTTGGCGTACTCGCTGGCGCCGATGTACGGGCTGAGAACCGACTGCTGCGCCTCCTTGACCTGCAGGAACAGCGGATCCTTCTCGTCGCGGCCGAGCATCAGGACGATCCAGCAGCGGGTCCCGACGCTGCCGACCCCGACCACCTTGCGGGCCATGTCGGTGAAGTCGTACTGCTCGAGCAGGACCCGCCGGTCGGACTGCAGCGTGCGCCGGTATTCCGCGATCAGCGCGTGCAGCTCCGTCTCCATCCCCGCGCGGTCAAGCTGTTCGGGAAGCAGGTCCATGATCGGCACCACCAGCGGCGGGTCGGCCGCGATGCGCAGCTGCCCGTTCTGCTCCGCGCATAGCTTGTCGAGCGCCTGCCTGCTGTCGTGGGCCCGCGCCTTCGCCGTGGCCATTTCCATCGCCTTCTGCTGGCGGGCGTTCATCTGGCTGGCGAACTGCCGCTGGAAGTCATGGACGTCCACGTCGACGTACCAGATGTCGAGGTTGTTCATGCCCGCCGCCTGCCGCATCGCCATGCGGTAGCGGCCCACCGCGGCCAGCACGATCTGGCGGCAGTCCTTGCGGCCGAACCCGTTCTGCCTCGCCGCCACCTCCAGGCTGGCGGCCAGCCGCTTGACGTCCCACTCCCACGGGCCGGGCAGCGTCTCGTCGAAGTCGTTGACGTCGAAGAGCAGCTTGCGCTCGGGCGAGGCGTACATCCCGAAGTTGGACAGGTGCGCGTCCCCGCAGGCCTGGACGGTCAGGCCGGACACGGGAGTGGTGGCCAGGTCGGCCGCCATGGGCAGGGCGGCACCCCGGTAGTAGCTGAACGGGGATGCCAGCATCCGCCCATATCTGATCGGGACCAGCTCGGGTACCCGGGAACGGCCCTGTTCCTCCAGCAGGGCCACCGGGTCGGGCCGGTCGGCCGACGGGTCGAAGACCGCGTGGCTCGACCGCGGGACCGCGGCCCGCGCCGCCTTGCCCAGGGCCACGCGTTCCGCCGGGGTGAGCCGCTCCGCCGAGGCCGTGTCCGCGCCGAAGGCGCCAGCCCTCCGGCCCCTCAGCGGCGCCGCGGGCCGGGCAGTTGACCGCGCCGCTGGTCTTGCCGCCGACCGCGCCGTGGGCCCAGCCGCTGCCCGCGCCCTTGTCCGTGCCGCAGGCTTGGCCGTCGCCCCCGCCGTCGCAGGCTTAGCCATGCTCCGCGCGGTCGTCCGCACCGCGGGTTTGGGCGCCGCACCCGCCGCGGGCTTGGCCGCCGTCGTGGCCGCGGGCTTGGCGGCCGTTCGCGCAGTCGCAGGCTTAGCCGTTGTCCGCGCGGTCGTCTGCGCCGCGGGCTTGGCGACTGTCCGCGACGCGGTCTTCGCTGCGGGCTTTGCCGTTGATCCTGCTCCCGGCCCTACCGGCTGCCTTGCTGAGCGCGCCGTCCGCCGCGCTGTCTGCTGGGCCTCATCACCCGTCCGCGCCTGGGGCATGACGTCTCCTATTTCCGTTCCGGACATGCACTGGCCATATAGGCCACCCAGGCAGTTCTACCCACCCCCGGCGGCGCGTGCCAATGGCTGCCCAGCTGCCGCCGTGGTACGCGCTTTCAGGCGCGGCCCGATGTGGGCGACGGCGACATAGGCGACGACCACTGCCACGATCACCAGTGGCATGACTTTCGCCGCGTCGGAGAGCATCAGCAGGCTGGCGAGCAGGACCGAGGTCAGCGGCAGCTTCATCACCGCCGCGGTCATCGCGCCGATGCCCATCGCCACCGCGGCCACCAGCGGCAGCCCGGGCAGATGGGACATCGCGACCCCCCCGGCCGCGCCGATGAACAGCGAGGGGAAGATGGGCCCGCCCCGGAAGCTGCCCCGCGACACGCCGTAGGCCAGCGTCTTGCAGACCAGCAGCAGCAGCAGCACGCCCACCGAATAGCTGGCGGCGTGATGGACAAGGGGCCCGATGTCGGCCTGCCCCGAGAACAGCACGTCGGATGACGGCTTGCCGGTCGCCTGGGTGTAGATGATCGTGAGCACCGCGACCACCAGGCCGGCCAGCGGGAGCACGATCATGACCCGCTTCTCCGCGTACCGTTGCACGGACAGGCACAGCCACAAGATGGCCGGGCCGAGCAATGCGGCGGCGAGCCCGATCACGATCGCCCAGCCGAACTGGGCCACGTCGGGCCGGCTGTAAGCCGGCAGGTGCGGGATGGCGAGGGAGAACGTTCCCAGCCCGGTTAGGCCGTCCAGGCCGACGAAGATGAGCGCGCCCACCCCGGAGGCCAGCAGCCCGGGCAGCAGCACCAGGCCCATCGTCGGCCCGCCCAGCCCGGACGCCTCCATGAGCAAGAACGCGCCGGTGATCGGCGAGCCCAGCAGCGTGCTGACGGCCGCGAAGCCCCCGGCCGCACCCAGCACCTGGACCCCCTGAGCGGGCACCGGCCGGCGCCGGGCGGCCTTGGTGGCCAGCACCGCCAGGCCGCTGCCGAGCGCGATCAGCGGCATCTCGGGGCCGATCACGGTGCCGAAAGCCAGCGACGCCAGCGCCGCCAAGATGACGCCGGGCAGCTGGACCGGGGTTGGCGGGGGATGGACGGCGAAGCCGGGCGCGGGCGACGCCCCGCCGTTGCCCGGCAGGTACCGGATGGCCAGGGCGGCCAGCACAGCGCCGATGACCAGCATCGGCAGCGGCCACCACGCCGGCGCAGTGGAGTAGCCGAGCCCATGCGGCAGGTGGGTGAACAGCTCCTTTTGCAGGTAGCTGACCAGGGCCAGGAAACCCCACGCGGCCGCGGAGATCGGCACGCCCAGGATCGCCGCAACCACCAGCAACTGGACGTAGGAGCGGCTGCGCAACATAGCCATCGGGTCAGGCTGACCTGGCGGGGTGCCCGGCGGCCCGGGCCCATTCGGCGGCCCCGCTGCGCCCTGGGGCGCTGGTGCGCCCGGCGCGCCCGGCCCTGGCGGGTCATCTCGGATAGCCATCAGCCCATTGTCGCGTCGCCGAACGTAACGGCGGCTCACCTACGCCGGGTGACCTCTGCCGGGTCCCGGCGGCCGGTGGCTCCGGTCTCCCTCCGCCACACCTGCCCGGTGCGTCTCACCCTCCGGGGGTGGGGCGCCCCGCCGGGGGTGGTTGGTGGACTGTCCTCTCCAGGTCATCCGCAGAGGAATCTCACCCGCAGAGAGGAATCACACCATGTCTGACCTGATTGCGATCGGGTACCCAGACGAGGCGACCGCACAGGCCGCGGCCGACGAGGCACACCGCCTGGCCAAGGACCTGATCATCGAACCGGACGCGATCGCGGTCATCGTCCGTGACACCGACGGCAAGTTCCACGTCCAGACCAGCCATCACACGGTAGAGGACAGCACGACGTGGGGGATGGTCTGGGGGCTGCTGTTCGGCGTGCTGTTCTTCGTCCCGTTCCTCGGGGTGGCCATCGGCGCGGGCATGGGCGCGCTCATGGGGAAGATCACCAAGTTGGGGATCGACCGTGAGTTCCAGGACCAGGTGCGCGACATGCTGAAGCCAGGCACGTCCGCGCTCTTCCTCATGCTGGAGAAGGTCACCCCGGACAAGGCGGTCGATGCGCTCAGCCAGTACGGCGGCACCGTCCTCAAGTCCTCGCTCAGCAAAGAAGGCGAGCAGGAACTCCAGGACGCCCTGCACGGCAGCGGCAGCTGACCGGCCGGGCCATGCCGGGCGGTTCCAGGGCAGCCCTGACTGCCCTGGCCGTGCCCGGTCCCCCGTCGGGCCACGTCCGCCCTTCCGGCGCCCCCGCAAGCCGGGGGGGCGGACGTGGCCGCAGGTCCCAGCACGCCTGGAACGATGATGACGCCCAGGGCGCGGTGGGTGGCAACCAACACGAGGTTAAAGATCGCGTTCCATTGCGGCCTGCCAGCGCGTGCGCCGGCCACGGGCACGGGCACGGCCGCCCGCTACCGTGCGCAGCGCGCTCATCCCTCTTCTGCTGTCGTCTCCCTCTTCTGCTGTCGTCCCAACCGGCGGGGCTCGCCCTCCCACATTTGCCGGCCCCGGGGGGATGCGTCATCACCCGGTCTGGGTGAATTGCTGGGATAGTGGCCTTTCTGTCTGATACGCCGGGTTTGCGACGGATAGGTCACTTGCCGTAACCACCGCGTTGTTTTCCGCTAGTGTTGGTGTTCCGCCACACGTGGCGGGCATGCGCGCGGCCCCGGAACCACGCTGGTGTGGTTCACCTCCCCTCTTGCGAGTTACGGCCAGCAAGGAGCGTCATGATGTTTCCCCGCCGAAGGACCGCCTGCATCGTCGCCGCCGGGTTAGCCACGTTATGGGCCACCGCCGCCTGCGGCGGGTCGGCCCAGCCGAGCACCAGCACCTCCGGCACGGGCACCGGGCTCGAAAAGACCCACCTGACGGTGGGAGCGCTGCCCATCGTGGACGACGCCCCGCTTTTCTTAGCCATTAAGAACGGCTACTTCAAGCAGCAGGGCCTCACCGTAACGACGGAGATCATTCCCCAGAGCACACTGGCGATCCCCGACATGCTCCACGGCACCGTGGATATCATCGGCACCGGCAACTATGTGTCGTTCTTCGAGGGCCAGGCCAAGGGGGCGTTCAGCATCAAGGTGCTCTCCGCTGGCTCCGTTTGCACGAAGAACAATTTCAGCATCCTGGCGTTACCCTCGTCGGGCATCAAAGGCCCCGCCGGGCTGGCCGGCAAGACCATCGCCGTCAACCTGACCAACAACATCCAGACGCTGATGACCAACGCCGAGCTCAAGGCCAACGGGGTCAGCCCGGCCTCCGTTAAGTATGTCGTCGTCCCGTTCCCCAACATGGCCGCCGCGCTCAAGGCGGGCCGGGTGGATGCCATCAGCGTGGTCGAGCCCTTCATCACCGGCACGGAACAGTCCGACGGCGCGGTCCCGGTGATGTCCGAATGCACCGGCTCGCTGGCCGCCTTCCCGCTGGGCGGCTACTTCGCCACCGCGGCGTGGGCGGCCAAGTACCCCCACACCGCTCACGCGTTCCAGGTCGCCATGGGGAAGGCGCAGGCATTCGCCAACGCCCATCCCGCCGCCGTGCGGGCGATCCTGCCCACCTACACCAAGATCCCAGTGGCAGCCGCACCGCACATCAACCTCGGCCTTTTCCCCCCAACGATGAACCCGGCGCAACTCCAGCGGGTGGCCAACCTGATGCTGGCCGGCGGCCTGCTGAAGACCCGGCTCGACGTGCCGCCACTGCTGTTCCACTGATCCGCCGATGAGGGACTGGGTGCGCCTGCCCGGCCGGCCAGCCGGGCCCAGCCGGGCGGCCGGGACGGGCGCCTCGGGCGCCGTGGCCGGCCCGGTCGGCGGGACCGGACCCGGCTGGAGCATGCCTGGCTGGGTGCGCGGGGTTTGCGGTGTCGTGGTGTTTCTGCTCGCCGCGCAGGCCTTCGGGCAGGCCGGCGTCATCAACCGGGCGGTGCTGCCGCTGGCCTCGACGGTGCTGGCCCGGGCGGCCGGGCTGGCCGTCAGCGGGCAGTTCCTGGCCGACGTCGCGGCCACCATCGGCGCCTGGGCGCTGGGGCTGGCCATCGCGGTCGCGGTGGCGGTCCCGGCCGGGGTCGTGCTCGGCAGCCTGCCCGGCGTGCGCGCCGCCACCCGCGCCATGGTGGAGTTCCTGCGCCCCATCCCCTCGGTCGCGCTCATCGTGCTGGTCGGGCTGATCCTCGGCCCCGGCCTGCGGATGAACGTGACGCTGATCGTCTACGCCGCCATCTGGCCGGTCCTGTTCAACACGATCTACGGCCTGGACGACGTCGATCCGGTCGCCCGGGAGACGCTGCGCGCCTTCGGGTTCGGCCGGCTTGGCGTGATCACCCTGGTGGACCTGCCCAGCGCCTCGCCGTTCATCGCCACCGGGATCCGGCTGGCGTCCTCCATCGCGATCATCCTCAACATCAGCACCGGGTACCTCACCGGCCGGATCAGCGGCAACGGGATTGGCGCGTTCATCGCCGAGGCGAACACCGGCGCCGGCAACACCTCGCTTGTGCTCGCGGCGGCGCTGTGGGCCGGGCTGCTGGGCCTGGCCGCGAACGCGGTCCTGGTGTGGGGCGAGCGCCGGGTTCTGCGCTGGCACCACTCCTACTCGCTGGAGCCGGCGTGAGCAGGCGATCCGGGCGGCTGGTGGCGCGGTGGGCGGTGATCGCCGCCGCCGTGGTGCTGTGGCAGGTATGGGCGCGACGGCAGGACAGTTCGTTCTTCCCGCCCCCGTCGGCCATCGCTGACCGGATGTACCAGCAGTGGTTCTCCGGCCCAGCCTCGCACCTGTTCCTCACCCCCGACGCCGTCGGCAACGTGCTGCCCAGCCTGGGCCGGATCGCGGCTGGGCTGGGGATCGCGGTCGTGGCCGGCGGGGTTGCCGGGGTGGCGATCGGGCGCTCGGTGGCCCTGTCCGGCTACCTGGACCCGCTGCTGCAGTTCGCCCGGGCGCTCCCGGCCGTGACCCTGATCCCGGTCTTCATCGCCCTGTTCCGGCTCGGCACCGAGATGGAGGTCGCGACGATCGCGTTCGGCACGGTCTGGCCCATCCTGCTGAACACGATCGACGGTGCAAGGTCGGTGGACCCGGTGCAGATGGAGACGGCGCGGGCGTTCCGGCTGCCCGGCTGGCCGCGGCTGACCAGGCTGATCATCCCCGCCACCATGCCGAGGTTCTTCGCCGGGCTGCGGCTGAGCGTCTCCCTCGCGCTGGTGCTGATGGTGTTCGCCGAACTGGCCGGGAGCAGCAACGGCCTCGGTTACGAGATGAACAACGCGGAGAGCTCGTTCGACATGACCTGGGTGTGGGCCACCATCGTCCTCCTCGCCCTGCTCGGCAACGTGTTCAACCTGCTGGAACAGGCCGTGGAGCACCGGATGCTCGGCTGGCACCGCGGCGCCCGGGGAAGGATGCCATGACCGGAACCACCATGCTCGAGATCACGGGCCTGACCCACGCGTTCGGCCCTGGCACCGGCCATCCCGCTCTCGACTGCATCACGCTCACCGTTGGCGAAGGCGAGCTGGTCACCATCGTCGGGCCGTCCGGGTGCGGCAAGTCCACCCTGCTGCGGTGCGTGGCCGGCCTGATCCGGCCCACCGGCGGCAGCGTGGTCCTGCGCGGCGCGCCGGTAGATGCGGTGCCCGATGGGCTCGCGGTGGTGTTCCAGGACTACAGCCGCTCGCTGTTCCCGTGGCTGTCGGTACGTGACAACGTGGCGCTCCCGCTGCGGCGGACCCAGCCCGGCCGCGCCCAGCGGCGCGCGACCGCGCTGGACGCGCTGGGCACGGTCGGGCTGACCGGCACCGCGCAGAAGTATCCATGGCAGCTGTCGGGCGGCATGCAGCAGCGGGTCGCCATCGCCCGCGCCCTCGCCTGCGACCCGGTGCTGCTGCTCATGGACGAGCCGTTCGGTTCGGTGGACGCGCAGACACGGGAGGATCTGGAAGACCTGATCCTGGCGGTGCGGCAGGACAGGCAGATGACGATCCTGATGGTCACCCATGACATCGACGAAAGCGTCTACGTCGGCGACCGGGTGATCGTGCTCACCCCGGGCCCGGGCCGGGTCCGCGCCGACCTTCGGGTTGACCTGCCCGCGCCGCGGGACCAGATAACCACCAAGGCCCTGGCCGGGTTCGTGCACCTGCGAACCGAGGTGAGCCGCCTGGTGCGAGGTCAGCGGGGCGATGCGGGTGGGCCGGGCAGTGCAGGCGGGGCGGGCCGGTCGGCACCCGGGGACGACTCCCGGGACAGGAACCGCAGCCGCGCCGCCCGCGCGTCCCAGGAGTAGACGACCACCGTCCCGGCGATGACGTCGTGCAGCGCGCGGCGCTGCTCGCCCAGGAGGATGCCGAGGAACCCCAGGCCCAGAATCACCAAGCTCAACGGGAACGCCAGCGTGCGCAGAACCGCCCGGCGGTAGCTGACGTCGCCGCCCTCGTCGGTCAGGACCTGGACGCCGAACAGCGCCTCGCCCGCGGTCCTGCCGTTCAGGCCCCAGAAATGCGCGAAGTAGATGAACCCCCAGACCAGATACGCGATGACCACCCAGAGGTTGCCCCGGTTAAAAGCGATCTCCTTGCCGGTCACGATGCTGGCCGCGAAATTGATGGCGGCGAGGACGAGCATAAAGATCCCCGTGAGGACGATCAGATCCACCACGAAGGACGCGAACCGCGAGGCAAACCCCGCGTAGTGACCTTGCAAGCTCTCCCTGGCGGCGGCCGGGGGCCGGAAGGGCGCGGCCTCGCCCGGGCGCGCGGTCATGATCTTGCCACCGCCCGCAGCCCGGCGGGCGGGCCGGGCGGGCCGGTGTAGGGGCGGCGGAGAACACGCCCTACCAGGCGGGCGATCGACTCATCCATCCCAACGGTCCGGCTGCGGACCGCGTCGAGCATGTCGCCGGCGATCCCGCTGGTGGAGCTGGCGATGACCGATCCGAGGTCGGTCTGCTCGACCAGCGATTCGACGTCAACGCGCTGGACGATCTCGTTCACGTCCACCCGGTCCACCACGGCGTCGATGTCGACCTTTCTGATCACCCCGTCGACATCGACCGCCTGCACTATCTGGTTCACGTCCACCCGCGTGACTATCGCCGTGATGTCGACCCCGCCCATCAGCCGGTTCATATCCACCGTGGCGAGCACCTGGTTCAGGTCCAGCCGGGCAGCAAGCCGGTTCACGTCCACCTGCTCGAGCAGGCCATCCACATCCACGCGCGCGAGCACGCTGTTCAGGTTGACATGGTCCAGGAGCGCATCGACGTCGATCCGGTTCACAATGGCGTCGAGATCCATGTGGGCCAGGAGCGCATCGACGTCGACCCGCTCCAGGACGGCGTTCAGGTCGACCTCGTCCAGCACGGCGTTCACATCAACCGCGCCGACGACCAGCCCGACCACCCGTTCGGCAATGCTCTGGGCGAGCGCCTCCATCGGCGGGGCGAGCCGCCCGCCTACCGAGCGCAACGGCGCAAGCGGATCCACGCATCCAAGTATCCGCGCAACCCCGCTCCCGTGACCACCCATGAGGGGTGAAGTGAGGGACCACTGCGTCACGGGAGGCCACCTTGGATGCCAGAAACGGCAAGGAGAATGGCGGTAGCCTTGATCGCGAACGGGTAGTGACCCGGGACGGTAAGGTACCCCGGGATGTTTGTTGACAGACGATCCGTGGGACGGCGGATGCCGGTGGCGGGACGGGCCGCTCACGCAGGCCGGCGCCCTGTGCCGGAGTGGTTCACGATACGAGTGGAGGCCCGGTGACCATCGGAGGGAGCATCGCGCTGATCATCATCGGCGCGATTCTGCGGTTCGCGATCACCTGGACGCCACAGTACGTGAACATCCAGGCCGTGGGCGTGATCTTGATGCTGGGCGGCGTCGTTGTCTTGGCCATCTCGCTCACGCTGTTCTTCACCCGGCGCCGCAGCCAGACAACTACTCAGGTCACCGAGCAGCGCCGCTACCTCGAGCCGCCTCCCTAATCGGCACCCGCGGCCCCCATCTCGTCACCGATCCACGTCCTGACGGCGGTCGGCTACGGGAACACGCCCTGACGGTGGCCGGCTGCGGGAGCGGTCACTGGGTGGTCGTGTGCAGCGGCAGGATGGCGACGGCAATACGCTCTGCAGCATCCGCCGGGGGCCCCTGCGGCATCCCGTAACGCTCGGCCAGGCGGACGAACTCCGCCCCCTCGGGATCAGGAACGATGAGCTCGACCTGGCCGCGGATCTCCAGGTAGCGCCAGGGCCGGTCCGGATCGGTGATCGACAGCGCGACGGCGGGCTGGATCTGCCAGTTGCGGTGCTTGCGCCGGCTGGTCGTCGCGGTCAGCCACAGATACTCGCCGTCGAACCGGACCCAGGTCGGGTTCACCTGCGGGGTGCCGTCGGGCCGGACCGTGGCCAGGTGCGCATAAAGCGGCCGCTCCAGCAGGTCGGCCAGCTGCCCGGGGATGACAGTGGCCGGCTCCGTGCTGTCTCCCGTCGCTCCCGGTGACACCTCGCCCACCTCATTCCCGTCCGCCACGGCTATCGCCGGTGTCCTGCACCCGGACGATCCTCCGGCCAGCCGAGCCTACGACGGACTGGGCTGGTTTGCTTGCCGGGCGCACAGCACGTCAAGCCGCTCCAGTGTCTCGGCCATGCTCTCGATCCAGATGTTGCCGTTGTCCATCCCGGCCCGCTCCTCTTCCGGCGCTCGTGAGCAGTCGTAGATCTCCGTTACGACGGTCACATCCGGGCCATCGGGGGCGAGTTGGTAGCTCCACCGGTGCCCCCAGCGGGCCGGCTCCGAACTGTCTGAGGCGGCGGCCGGATGCCCGCGCCCGGCTTCGGGCTCCCACCCGATCCGCCGGTCTTGCTCGTACTCGACGACGTGATTGTTCATCTCGTAGCCGCCCAGATGGGAGAAGTACATCTTCATCACGAAGACGTCCCCGACGCCGGAGATCATCGTGGTGGAGACGGCCCCTCGCAGACTGCCGGAGCCGTCCAGCTCCAGATGCCGCACCGGATCGGCAAGCACCTGGAAGATGTCGTGCGCTGGAGCACAGATCCGCCGCGATACGGCAACAGGCTGGTACCCGTCGTCAGTCATGAACCCGGTTCCCTTCCCTGGGGCAGCCGCCGCCTGGCGTCCGCGCCGATGCCTGACGACAGGTAAGACGCACCATCGCTCAGCAAATCATCGCCCCGGGGCCAGCGGCGCCGGGCGGGCGGATGAGCGAGGCCGGTGCCCGAAGAGTCTGAGAATTGATTTCACGGGGCTTGACGCTCTATCCAGTTTCCAGCGTCCCGCTCGCTCAATTAACCGTCCTGCCGACCGCTTTCGCTTTCACGCCGGCGCGCCAAGCGCTTCCGGCCTTGTGAAGTCGACACAATCGATGACATTACCCATCCAGCACACATGATTCGGGTCACCGCGAGGGGCTGACGACCAAGGCATCCAGCTCACGTCGCACCCAGGGCAGGTCATCCGCCAGCCACCGGCGTAGGTTCCCGGTTTGCCGCAATTCCAGCACAGGCCCTGGCCGCCCTTTTGCTGGTTTCCGCTCATGCGTTTCCGCCACCCTCCGCATCCGCCCCGCCTCAAGCGGATCCGTGCGCTCGCCGCAACCTTGGGCCCAGATCCCTGGCGTGACGACTGCGGTGCTGGCGTGCTTCCCGCGCTGCTGCGATACGACGGCTACCGTGGCCCCCGTTGGGGCGCATATCTGGAGGAGACCGGCCGCCGCCGCTGATACATCCCCGACGGCCGATCGGGTCAACGGGCGACGCGAGCGCACCTCGCCTCGGCATGGTGTTCACCGGGCCGGGGTGCTCGTCTCTGCTACCGAGCGACCTTGTCCTCGCGGTGCGGCAGTTTCCAGCCCGGCCGGACGAAGTGACAGGTGTAGCCGTCGGGATACTTTTCCAGGTAGTCCTGGTGTTCGGTCTCGGCCTCCCAGAAGGGCCCGGCGGGCTCAACCGCGGTGACCACCTTGCCCGGCCACAGGCCGGAGGCGTCGACGTCAGCGATCGTGTCCTCGGCGATCTGCTTCTGCGCGTCGCTGGTGTAGAAGATGGCCGACCGGTAGCTGGTCCCGATGTCGTTGCCCTGCCGGTTCAGCGTGGTCGGGTCGTGGATCTGGAAGAAGAACTCGAGCAGTTCCCGGTAGGAGATCAACTCCGGCTCGAAGGTAATCTCGATGGCTTCGGCGTGGGTGCCGTGGTTGCGGTAGGTCGCGTTCGGCACGTCACCGCCCGTGTAACCGACCCTGGTCGAGATCACACCGGGGCGTTTACGGATGAGGTCCTGCACTCCCCAGAAGCAGCCACCAGCCAGGATGGCCTTCTCAACCTTGCCGTTCATCGTCATGCACTTCCGGTGTCGTCTGTGTCCCCGACGTTACCCTGCTCGATCGGCATCGTGAAGCTCGGCCAGCCGCCGTGGCTGTCGTGCTTGTTGACCGAGACGGACAGCGGCTCGCCGGACAGGATGTCCACGTGGGACCGGCCGCCCGCCTACTTGAGCACGCCCTGACGGCAGCCCCGCGTGTGTGGTGCCACGAGTGACGACGACCCCAGGGCCTGATGACGGTCAAACGACCTTGAAAGCCATCCTGGCGGCCGACAGCGCACCCTTGTGACCGGCGTTTTGGTCGGGATGGCCGGATTCGAACCGGCGGCCTCCTGCTCCCAAAGCAGGCGCGCTAACCAAGCTGCGCCACATCCCGTGAACCGAACCGTAGCCTACCCTCCCATTAGCCAGGTCCCGCGGCGCCGCGGTCCCTCACGTGGCGTGCACCGCGACGGTCATCGCGGCGAGATCGAGCCCGTAGCCGGAGGTCAAGGCCCAGACACTGCCCTGCCCGGTCATCCGCGGCCGGTTCGGCCTCGATCCCGTGAAACCGGTACGCTGTCGATGCTCACCCGGTGCCGGAACACCTCCTACCGGGACGCGCGGGCGTAGCTCAATGGCAGAGCCCCAGCCTTCCAAGCTGGTCATGAGGGTTCGATTCCCTTCGCCCGCTCCAACCCAAAACCCCAGCTCAAGCCAGGTATCAAGAATGCGCTGGGCAGCCATCAAGAAGCCGTCCCCTTCCTTCGTGCCCGATACGTGCCCGATCGGCTCCTGGCGGGACCCTTCCGCCGGACCGAGGCGAGCACCTCCCCCATGGCCGCCGCGATAGCTTCATCCCGCTCCCTGGTGGCGTGCTGGTAGATCAGCGCAGCACGTGTGCTGGTGTGGCCCATCCGATCCATCAGCTCACGCAGGCTCGCACCCGTGGCAGCCGCCATCGTGTTTCCTGTATGCCGCAAATCGTGAAGGTGCAGGCCGGGCAGACCAGCCTCATCAAGCGCCTTGATCCAGATGTTCCGGAAGTTGGACCGGCGAAGCCGACCACCGTTCGGGCCGACGAAGACCAGGCTGTCTGCCTCCGGGTCCACGAACCGCTCTAGGTGCCAGCGCAATTCCGGCGCGATCTCGCGGGGGAAGGAGACTACCCGGCGCCCGGATCGTGACTTGGGCTCAGCCTCGGTCAGCTTGCCGTCATTCATCTGCACCAGCGACCGGGCCACCCGGACACAGCAGTGCTCTAGGTCGATATCACAGCGACGCAGCGCCGCCAGCTCGCCGAAGCGAAGGCTGGCGAACGTGGCGAGAAGCAGCATCGCGCGGTAGCGAACCGGGATGCGGTCAAGCAGCTCGACCAGGCCCGTCACGGGCGCGATCGGGCGCTCGGGCGAATCCTCCTGACCAGCGCCCTTGATCCGGCAGGGGATTGCGCCGGACCAGGCCATCGTCCGCCGCCGTGGTCATGATCGCATGCAGCAACCGGTACGCCTTGGCCACGGTGACCGGGCCGAACGCCGGGGAGCCCATGGGTCCAGCCGTCAGGCGCTCTTTGTGCCAACGCCGGACCTCGGGCTCGCGTATCTCCCCCACAGCCCGGTTGCCGAAAAACGGGAGCAGATGGTTTTTGAGCAGCCCGCGGTACAACTCCTCAGTGCGCGGTTTGAGCATCCGGTCCCGGACCCAGCCGTCCGCGTACACGCTGAATGTCGCCTTGCCGAGGTCAGGGTCGATCCATTCGCCGTCGCGGATCTCAACCTCTTTGCGCGTCAGCCATACCTCGGCGGCCGTCTTGCTGGAGAACGTGTCTGGCGCAGGCCGGTCCTTTCCATCCGGTCCGAGGTAGCGGGCCTGGAAGCGCCCAGACGGTAGCCGTCGGACTCTGCCAAATCGCCGCTTGCCAGCCATCAGGCGACCCTCCCTCCCCCGCCAGGATTCACAGGCTCGACCAACCCAGCTTTGATGAAATCCCTGACAGCCGACTCAGGGATGCGGACGTGACGGCCGACATGAACGAACCGGATGCGGCGTTCAGCGATGAGGCGACGAGGGAACCTCTCCTTCGTGCCCAGCAGCTCGGCGACCTCGGCCACGCTCAGGAGCCGTTCCACCTGAACCGCCGCAGCCCGGCCCATCACGCGGCCGTCCCGGTTGCCGAAACCTCAGAGGCCAAGGCATCGCGCGCCCGGTGTCTGGCTTCGGTCAGGGCCTGTTCCCACTGGAGGCGGTCGGCCACGGAGTGCAGCAGCCGCCGACCGGCTGGCATGTAGTCGTCATCGCACGGCTGGACTTGTTCCCAGCGGTAGGTGGCGGGATCAGTTGCCGAAATACCGAGCATCTCGGTCAACCAGGCCTGGCGGTCGCCGCGGTGGTCGGCGAGAGTCTTGCCCGACCACTTGCGGGAGACCAGGACCCGGCGACCGGCATAGCCGAGGTGGTCGTAGCGGTGGGCCTTGCCCTTGCACTGGCCGGGGACCAGGCCAGGCCGGGGGTTCTTGGGCTCGATGCCGTACCGCAGCCAGTTCGCGCACGTGGGCGAGCACGGCTCATAGCGGAGTGCCTCGGCGAGCCGTTCCACGTGCTCGCGCTGGGCGTCGGTGTCGGGCTGGTGGCAGTCGCCAAGCTGCTTGGTCAGGTACTTGGTCAGATAGCCAATACAGCGGGCGGAGTCTTTGGAACCGGCGAGCACGCCCTGGGCGTCGAACTTGGCCCCGAACCGGGCCACATGGCGGGGCTGGTCGTCATCGGTGATGGCGTCCAGGGCGTCGTCCCAGGTCGGCAGCAACTCCCCGGTCGCGGGGTCCAGGTAGCGGCCCGCGGCCTCGTGCCAGACCGGCGGCCACTCCCCTGCGAAGCGGATGACCTGTGGTGGCGGGCCACCAGACCTGGTGGTAGGTGGCGGCGATGATCTGCCGCAGCTCGGCCCGGGAGATAGTGCCGCGCATGGCGATGTGCACGTGCGGGGCAAGGCGGCGCTGGGGTTCGATGGTGGCGAAATACTGCACCTCGTAGCCGAGGACGCGGCGCAGGTTCTGGGTGAACCGGTCGAACAGCGCGGCGAAGTGCAGCGCATCGCGCGCCGCCCGCTGATAGTCATAGGAGCCCGGGTCGGCCGGGGTGCCGTCCTCGCCGACGCGGCCGTAGCTGGGGCAGGTCAAGGTGAGGAACATCGACGGCCGGAAGACCTTGCCGCTGGGGGCCGTATAGGTCTTGCCGATGGTGCGAGGGCTGATCTTGCGCTTGGGCAGGTCCGGGGCGTCCAGGCGGCGCCGGGTGGAGCGGTGACGGCGCGCCCGCGCACGGGCGGGGTCGGCCTTGCCGCGCAGCCCGGAGCGATTGATTTCCTGGTCGAGGTCGGCGATCAGCTCATCCAGCTCGCCGGTGTCCTCCCCGGCTTCTTCGGCGTGATCCCGCCAGGCCTGGGCCTGGGCGCGGTGTTCGACCCACATGGCCTGCACCTCGTCGGGCGGCGGCGGGTCGGGGATCGGTTCGGTGTCCAGGTGCCAGCCTTCGGCGCATTGCGCCGCGCGCAGTACCTTGGCCCGCTCGGCGCAGGGCGGGCACTTGCTAACAAGGGTGGCGCCGCACGGGATGAGCACCTGCTCGGTCTCGCGGGTCTCAAGGTTGATGCGGCGGAGCTGGATGGGGTGCAGGCAGGCGCCGTGGGCTTCGGCGACCGCCCGCACGGCGTCGCGGGTGGTGGGGTGGGCGAGCCGGTCGGCCCGGGTGGTGCGTCCGGTCATGGGCTCCCTCCGTCCTGCCAGCCGCCGGGGTGGTGGCGGTCTTGCAGTTCGGCGATGATGGCGGCGGCCTGCTCGGGGGTGAGGCCGTGCAGGTGCAGATGCTGGCTGCGATCAGCAGGAGGCAGACCGCCGCGGGCGGCCAGGAGCTGGGCGTGCAGTTCGGTGATCGCCTGCCGCAACGTCACCGGGTCGGCGAGCACGGCACGGGGCGGATCACCGGGCACGTCCGGCCAGCCGCGGGGAGCTGCGTTCAGCCAGGTGTCTTGCTGCTGGTAGCGGCGGCACGCGGCCACCACGTAGCCGATCAGCCCGGCCACCAGCACGCCGCCGCCGACGGCCAGGACGACCAGCAGAATGGTCAGCACGCGGGCCAGGATGTCGGCGGCCAGGACGACACCGAGGGCGAGCACGACGAGCTCGCCCAGCCCGGTCGGGCCGTGGCCGTGAGTGTGGGCGCCGTCCATCACCGCTCACCCCCGGCCGATATCAAGTCGGCGGCGAGCTGACGGTAAGACTCGATCTGCGCATGGTCAGGCGAATGCTCCGGGCAGTCGGCGGCAGGGGCTTGGCGGCAGTGCGGGCACCCGGTGGCGGCGGCGCGGCGGTAGGCGATCGCATCGGCCGCCATGTCGGCCAGGCAGTCCGATTGCGCCGCGGTCAGCACCAGCTGCGGCGCGGCCCAGGTGACCGACCAGGCGCAGGCCCGGCACTGCTGGATCACCCGGGCGCTGGACGGGCCGGAGATCTCGATCAGATGGGCGCCGCAGGCCGGGCAAGGGTCGTCGCTCTGCCAGGTGGTGAGGCCGGTCATGCGGCATCAGCCCTGAAGCGGGCGCACCTTTTCGGCCGGGGCGTACTCGGCGGCCATGGCGCGGATGTCGGCGTCGGTGACCCAGGCGGCCCGGACCCGCACCGGGTCGGGATCGGTGGCCAGCCGGACATAGGCCACCCCGGCGCCGGTCGTTTCCTCGGTGCTGATCAGGTCGGCCAGGGCGCCGCGGTCCCTAGCGCCGTCACCGAGCACCATGTCCACCTGCTCCGGTTCATCGAGGCGCATCGCGATCCGGTCCGGGAACAGGTTCCGGATGTACATGACCTCCTTGCGCGGGTCCTGCAAGGCGGCCACCACCGAGTAGCCGACCGCCCGGCCCTGCGTGGTCAGGGTGGCGAGCGCGGCCTTGATCCGGTCGCGGATGGCCCGGTCGGACAGGTAGGCGGTCAAGAACGCGACCTCATCGACCACGATCACAATGAACGGATGCTCAGACGTGGGGGTGTGCTCGCGGCGGGTTGCCCGCGAACACCGCCGCCCGGCGCTGCATGCCGTCCACCGCGTCCTCGAGCATCGTGGCGATCGCCTCGGGGGTGGCGGCGTAGCGGCCGAACCGGTCGAAGATCGCCCGGCCGTAGGCCAGTTCCATCAGCTTGGGGTCAGCCGCCCATACCCGGACCAGCCCGGCCACCATCGCGGGGAGCATGGCCCGGATGATCGACCACAGCAGCGACGCCTTCCCGGCCCCGGTCGCGCCCGCGATCAGCACATGGGTGCCGTGCACCCGGACCACCCAGACCTGGCCGTCTTCGCGGCGGCCGACCGGCAGCGCCCGCAAGTCCACCCGGGCCGCGATCGCCAGGGCGGGGATGATGGCGGCCAGGGCGTCGCGGCGGACGAACTCCAAAACCAGCGCCCCCGGGGACGCGGAGCGGATCCGGCACAACATGGCACCGAAGCCGTGGGCCAGGTTGTCGGCCCGGGCGGCGAAATCGGCCGCGGACTGGCCCGACACGAGCCGGACCGGTACCCGGTCGGTGAAGCGGGTTGCCGAAACCTTGCCCAGCACGGGCAGCAGCACCCGGCCCTGATACACCGGGGCGAGGCGGCCGATGGTCATCACCGCGGCCCAGCGACGGCGGTAATGCCAGGCCCGCCACTGAGCACGAGCCGGGCCAGCGACGAACCGGGAGAACGAGACCCGGAACCGCCACCACCACACAACCAGCACGACGGCGATGCTCACGGCTAGGACCACCAGGCCGAGCCAGCCGTCACCCGCCACATCAGCACACCGATCACGACGGCCAGGACCAGGACCGGGTGACGGAAGCCGAACCGCACCAGCCAGACGATCATCCGCACGACGTGGACGATGGCCACGATCGCTAACGGCGTCCGGTAGACCGGGGACCGCCAGGCGGGCGGCGCGAACGGGTCGGGGTTGCGCAGCTGGGCGATCTCCTCGCCTGTTACGACACGGCGCATAATGTGATCACCTCTTTCCTTCACGGTTGGGGAGAGAACAGGGGCGGCCAGCAGGTGCTAGCTGCTAGCCGCCCCGCCATCAGGCCGCCTCACCCTCATCAGCGGCCGTGTCCTGGGTGGCCATCCGGGTTTCCAGCTCGGCGATGTAGGCCGTCACCGCGGCGGCCAGCCGCCGGGCGGTGTCCAGATCACCCGGAGTGACCTTGTCCCGGTCGGGGACGGTCATCGACACCGACACATGCCGGTCCCTGACCGACAAGATCGGCGGGTCATCGGGATAGATATGGCAGTAGATGTACGAGCCGCCCGAGATCCGCAGCGAGGCATCCACCTCGGCCGGGCCGTCGGGGCCGAACCGGACGTAAGCGTCGCTGGTGATCACGCGGTCACCTCCATAGGTGCCGGGGCCCGGAGCAGGGCCAGGTAGCGGCGTTCCACTTCGCTCGCATAGGCGGCGGCCGAGGTGGCGAGCTGGCGGGCGAACCGGACATGCCCGGGCTCGATCTGTTCGGGCAGGGTTAAGGTCACCAGCAGCGCGGGGCGGGTGGCCCAGATGGTCAGCAGCGGGGTGCGGTCGCGGTAGGCCTCGAACGCCACCCCGGACCGCACCTGGACCGGGACGGTCACCGTGGTGACCCGCCGGGCGGGCATCACGCGGCGTCCTGTTTCGGCATGGGCCGGGCGGCCTTGATCCCGGTGGCGCGCAGCGAGAACGCCATCCGCGCCCCGCACCGGCCCTTGCCCTGGCACCGCCCGTTGTCGACCCACGGGGTCACCTGCAGGCCGTCGAACTCCACCAGCTCAAAGGGCGCGCCGGTGGGCGGGTTCGGCATCCGGTCGGCCAGGATCTTGACCACGGTCTCGCGCTGGCGGCCTTCCAGCTCGGGGTCCATGTCGGAGACCCGGCACTGGAACACCGGCTTGCCGGTCTGCTGGTCCACCGACGGGCTGCGCCGCCCGGTGGCCTCGTCGTAGTCCTGGACCTCGGTGATCGAGCCCGGCACCAGATGGCACCCGTGCGGGAACACATCCGCCTGGCTCACGCCGAGCCGTGCGCCGTTCTTCCTGATAGCCATTAGCTACTCCCTTCTAGATCGTACTAGATCGATATAGGTAACTATAGGTTGGCGGCCATTCCGGCGCAACGGGCAGCCCGAACCGAATGTCGTACGGGCTAGTGACCTAGGACGCCTTAACCTGAACGGGTGACGCCCGACACGAACGATCCCCGGCCGCCCTACCTGCAGGTGGCCGACGACCTGCGCCGTGAGATAGCGCAGGGACAGTTCACGCCCGGCCAGAAGCTGCCATCGGGGCGCAACCTGGCCCGCCAGTACGGGGTTGCACCGATGACCATCAACCACGCCATGGCTCTCTTGCGTGACGAAGGTCTCGTCGTCTCCTACCAGGGCCGGGGTGTCTTCGTTGCCGACGGCTCTGGCAACCGGGAGCAAGAGCAGCCACAGCGATCGCGTGATCCCGCGATCGACGCCCTGCGCGCCGACCTCGATCAGCTCACCGAACGCGTGTCCCAGCTTGAACGCCAGACACGCCGCGTCCGCGAGCGAGGTACCACGCCGTCGTGAGTCCACGTCTGCTTGCCTGCCTTTCGCCGTTATGGCCGAAGCCAACCAGCGGCGCGCGCAACGCAGCACCCCTCACAGCTCCCCTTCCAGGCCCCTCCTGGCCCCCTGGGAGTGACTAGCGTGGCCAAGGCGGTTCCCAACCTCCAGCTCCGCAGCTGGCGGACTGGACAGCACCTCACGCGGGAGGAGATGGCCAGCAGAATCAACGCCACCGGCACGGGCGTGGCTGAGCGGCTTGCGTGCGACGATGAGCGCATCCGGCGATGGGAGACGGGCGAAGTCCGCTGGCCCTCGCCGGTCTACCGGCGGGCGCTGAGCGAACTGACTGGGCTCGAACCGGCCGAGCTTGGCTTCTTTCCCCATGACTCCCACGGGCAGGTCAGGCCGGGGACGCTGGACACTCTCCGCGCCGAGGCCGAGTTCTTCGACACCATGGAACTGGCCCGGATGGTCACGGTGTCAGACCTCGGGGAAGGCACCGCCGAAGCGCTCCAGGAGGCGGCCGACCTGCTGTGCCGGGCTTACCCGAGTGCACCGGCCGAAGAACTGCGCGTCAGGACCAGGCAGCGGCTCAAGTACCTGGCCCAGCTCCTGGGCGGGCGGCTCACCTTGCGGCAGCACCGCGATCTGCTGGTGACTGCTGGCTGGCTGTGGCTGCTGCTCGGCTGCCTGCACTTCGATCTGGGCGAACGCGAGCCCGCTGAGACGGCCAGGCAAACCGCCTACCAGATAGGCCAGCAGACCGGCAGCGGCCAGGTGACGGCCTGGGCCTGCGAGATGGCCGCCTGGTTCGCCCTCACCGAAGGCCGCTACCACGATGTCATCGACTACGCCCGCGCCGGGCAGCAGCTCGCGGGAGTAAGCCACGCCATGGTGCAGCTCGTCCTGCAAGAAGCACGCGGCCGGGCCCGGCTCGGCCAGCGCCGTGAGGTCCGCGCCAGCCTCGGCCGCGGAACCAAACTGCTGGAGCAGCTCCCCCGGCCCGAACACCCCGAGCACCACTTCGTTTTCGATCACACAAAGTGGATCTTCTACGCCGCGACCTGCTACACCTGGCTCGGTGACGACGAGCCCGCCGAAGAGTACGCCCGCGAGATCATCGCCTACCACACCAATCCCGACGGCTCATCCAATGCACCGATGCGCACCGCCAACGCCCACATCGACCTGGGCATCGTCCTGGCCCGGCATGGCGAGCTGGACGAGGCGGTCGACCATGGCCTGCAGGCGTTCCAGTTCGAGCGAAAGACCGAAGCGTCCCTCCTGTCACGAGCGGCCGACCTCGACCACGACCTCGTACAGCGCTACCCCCGCGAACGTCTTATCGAGCCCTTCCACGAGCGGTACTCCGACGAGCGGCGCGCCTTACGGAGCCGCACAATCAGAGACGACGAGCTGTAGACACCGGGACAGCACACCAGGCACCACGGCCCGCACTGCCGAATTGAGCCGTATCTAGATCAAGGCGGCGCCGCACGGCGGCGCCGCTGGCCCGGCGTCAGCGCCCCGGGCTCTGCCTTGGGAGGCCCGCCCGGGACGCACGCCGGGCCGCCCACCGGCGGCACGCTGATCAAGGTGGCTCACCGGGAACTGATCAGGTACTGCGAGGGTCCGTCTTCCTCGCTCCCGATTGTCCAGCTCACGGCCACCGCGTCTAGGTCGCCCTTCGGGCGTCGCACGCGATCGGCTGCGCCGAACCTAGACACGGCACCCACTCGCAAGGATCTTGGCGCCTGCGAGGAAACGGAGCAGACTAGAAAACCTGGTGGGTCGGCTGCGGCATAAAGACATTCAGCGAAAGGCGTCAAAGGCTCATGAGGCGGGCATTCTGGCTCATTTCCGTGCTGGCTGCCGCTGCGTGTGGCTCGGCCAGCGGGTCAGCCAGCCGCCACGAACCAGCCACAGCGGTACCCGGCCAGCCGGTACCCGCAGCAGCCGTCCAACGCCTGACGGAAATAGTCAACCACGCCGTGAGAGTGAATGACGGGCACGGCGTGGCGTGGGCGTCAGCAGTGGTCACCACCCGCGCGAAAGCACTGACCTCGGCGACTCCCGGCGACTTCGTCCCGAATGACGAGGAGACCGTGGTGTACCTGGTGACGGTCAAGGGCCACTTTGAAGCCAGAGCCACACCCCGACCACACAGAGCGCCTGTACCCACCGGCACGTACATGTCGTTGGTGATCAACGCCGAAACGTTTGCACGGGCCGACTTCGGTCTGGGCCACGAACCGCCGCCGGTTGCCCCGGCCAGCTTCGGGCCAGTGACCTACCTCAACCTTGGTTGACCTGGCCTACGGATCACGTGGTCCGGGATAGTGATGGGATCGAAGCAGCAACGCGAGCAGCAACGCCACCAGACAGCCCTGGACCGGCAGCGACGAGCCCGTACACCCCCGAGCCTGCTCTCGTCGGTGACCCGGACGGACTCGGACGCCTTCACCAGCGCTGAGCCCGCCTCTTAATCCGCGGGTCCGACACGGACCGTGCAGCCAACAGTGCAGCCAAGAGCCTGGACCCTGGCGGACACCGGAGCACTGTCCCGCACCCCCCTAGCAGCGGGCTTGCCGCAGGTCCTCGGCGTCGCTGCCAACTTGTAAACGGCAGATCACTGAGCGACGTGTTCCTGCTCACCGGTGGCCGAGGACCAAGTAGCTATGTGGGAACCGGAGGTCGCCCCGGTCGGCGACCGGGAACGGCCAGCGGCCGAAGTTCGCTCCGTCGTCACCAAGTTGGGTCACCTGCGCCTGCCAGCCGTGCTGGGCCAGCAAGCCCTCGGGATCGTCGGTGGCAAAGCGCCAGGGTGAGCCGCTGGCCGCCAGAGCGGCCAGCCATTGCCGCATCCATGGTGAGTCCAGAAAGGACCGGCCGATCACGTCAGCCAGCAGGCTGCTACCGGCGGCGGCCAGGTCGCCGAGCCTGGCGAGCAGCCGATGCACCTGGTCGTTCTCCAGGTAGACGAGCAGGCCCTCGGCCAGCCACACCGACGGCCGAGCGCGGCTAAATCCCCAGGCGCACAACGTGCTCGCCCAGCCGTCACCCGTGAGATCGGCCGCAACCGTGACCCGCTGGCAGCGCGGTTCCGCAGCCAACGCCGCCAGCCGGTGCTGCTTGAGTGCCAGCACCTCGCCGGTGTCCACTTCGAACAGGGTCAAGGCGGCGGGCAACGGCAGCCGGAAGGCCCGCGTGTCCATCCCGGCGCCCAGCAGCACCACCTGGCTGATATCACCGCCCTTGATGACCCGCAGCAAAGCGTCATCAAAGAACCGGGTACGGATCGGCACTGCCGGATTGCCCACCCCAGATGGCACGCCGCTCTCCAAGCGGGACAGCAGCTGCTCTCCCTCAGGTCCCGCGAGCACCCCGGCAAATCGGTCATCAAAGAGCCGGTCTGACCTGGCCGATTCCCGGGCACGCTCCATCGCCGTCAACAAGGCGGTGGCCGCCAGAGCCTCCACGACTACCTTCCACCTCCGCGGCCGACTGCTGCCAATGCGGCAGACCGCAGTCAGCAGGCTAGGACAGCTATGGAACGGCTGCCCAGGCAGCAACCACGGATAGACGGCTGTGGACGGTCTGCTCACTCCTACGGAATAGAAGGGGAGGAGCCGCGGACGCCCGGGAGGGCATACAAGATCACGGCATAGCAAGCGATCACAGCCCCGGCCAGCAACGCCATGACCAGAGAGCTAACATCCTGGTTGAAGTCGAGGAAGCTTGCACCGTTAAATCCAGCCCCCCAGCATGCACGCCGCCGCCAGCACGGCCACTGCGGTGACGCTTCTCCGGCCGAGGCGGGCGGCCAGCACGACAACGGCGATTGACGCCACCACCAGCACCAGGCCGAGTACCGCGTGAGCTAGGGTTGCAGCTCCGTCTCAACGGAGTCGGCGGATAAGCCCGTACCCATGCGTCAAACGCCATCCAGCTCCGTACGCGCCCACAGCGAGGCAGACCATGCCAACGAAGATCAATCCGAGTCCCTGCGGGTTGCCGAGGATGAGCGCGCCGACCATCACCCACAGAACACCGGCGAGGAAATACGGCAACCACGCTCGCGCGAGCCAGCTTGCCCGTTCGTCCACACAGGCGAGTCTAGATGCCGGATTCGGCGCAGTACAGCGCGGAAATACAGCAACGTCCCCTCACAACCGCCAACTAGCCCTACCGTCAGCACACCGAACAACCTCGGACGACGGCTAAGCTCCCAGAGGCGCCGCTAGTTCGGGACGAAGAGGCCCGTGCCCGATACGTGCCCGATCGAAGGGTCAGACACGGACACTCTCGGTCACTCATGGAGCCGACGTCATAATGATGACCTGCATAAGTGCTGGTCTGGCCGGGCACAGTCGCAGCCTTCCAAGCTGGTCATGAGGGTTCGATTCCCTTCGCCCGCTCCACCACAAAACCCCAGGTCAGCGGGGCAAAGTAGGTTGTCTCGGTGATCAGTCACGGCCCGGTCGGCCGTCGCCGGGCCACACATGGGCCACAGCAGGCGCGAACTACTCGTCACCGCTGGCCTCTTCGGGCCGGGCCGCCATGGTGAGCCGGACCTGCTGGACCAGGCCGCCGAGCGCTTTGGCGATGGCCTGGTCACGGTCCCTGGTCGCGTGCTGATAGATCATCGCAGCGCGCGGGCTTGAATGCCCCAGCCGGGCCATCAGCTCTTTGAGGCTCGCCCCGGTAGCCGCGGCCAGCGTCCCGCCCACGTGTCTGAGGTCGTGGAAGTGCAGGCCGAGCCTGCCCGGACCGGACGCAGGCCATCACCTGCAAGCTGCGGGGCGGTTATGGGTGATGGCAAGACGACCACCATCACCACTAGGGCGCCAGGGTCTCAGTCATCGAGCGCGGTCGGACATGCCTAGACCAGCGGAGGTACCCATGCACCCCTACGTTCGCATGCTTCAGACATACATGGATGCCCTCGGCCGAAGCGGCTACGGCACAGTGACAAGCCTCTTCACGTCCGGCGGACTGGTGAAGTCGCCCTTTCCTGGGGAAATGCCCGCAGGCCTGTTTTTTAATCGGCTCGCCGGGGCATCAGCCAAGAATGTCATCACGCCAATCGGCATCTTCCTGAGCAACTCAGGCAAGAATCACGCCACCGCGTATTTTCAGTACGACTGGACAGTCCGGGACGGAACCGTGATCACATTCAAGGTGATGGACTTCTTCACCTTCGAGCCGGACAGCGACAAGATCACGTACCTCGACATCATCTACGACACCCATCCGATCCGAGCGTCGGCAGGGAACAAGTACGAGCTGTGAGCATAAGCCGGACCACTCTGTCAGCTACCACCTTGGCGCGACGTGCCCGTTGCGTGCCCGATCGGCCGGTCAATGCCGGGGACTTGCGATCACTCCCGGACAGCCGGACACCCCAGCTTACCTGCGGACAGGCAGGCTGACTCGCTGCGCAAACCGACCTTCTAAGCAGCGGGTCGCAGCCCGTTTCCCGTCCCAGATCGCGGCGGGTCAGCATCGGGTACTGGCCGCGGCGGGAAACCCGGGAAATACTAGGGTACGGATCCATGACTGGAATCGCGACGTGACCAGGTGACAACGAGGGCAGGAGAGCTGACTCATGGCTGATGACGCACTTGGTAAGGCTCTGGAAGAGATGTCCGGCAGCATTGCAGCCATGCTGAATGGCGATCCCGGATCCATGATCAACTCCTGGGCGGACTCCGATGACATAACCCTCTTCGGGGCGTGGGGACCCATCGAGAAGGGCCACAAGCCCGTGACCGACACCATGCACTGGGTCGGAAGCCGCTTTAACGGCGCCGATGCCGTGGACGTAGAGAACACTGTCGTCGCCTCCAGCGGAGACCTGGCTTACACGGTCGGCTTCGAGCGCAGCCATGTCAGCTTCGACGGCGGCCCGATGCGCGACGGGGTGCTCCGGGTTACCCATATCTACCGGCGCATTGACGGCGAGTGGAAGCTCGTCCACCGGCACGCCGACTTCGCGCCTCCAGATCAGCGGAATACCCCTGCCACATAGGCGGCGAGCACGCGCCCAGCCCAGGTGCGTCCGGCCATTAACTCTGCCGGCGGCTGACAGCAACGGTGACAGCAACGGCAGCGGCCAACGGCAAGCGCCAGCGATCGGCCGCAGCTCATAACGCTCGCACCGAGCGGCGGGTCTCCGACCGGCCTTGTGACGTGCCCGGTGCCGTCGGTGTCTTCCGCGCGGAGCAGGTCACCGGGTCCGAACGTCCGCCGCGAGCCGTCGGTGACCTCTATCTCGACAGACCCTCGGAGCACCACCACCCACTGCCGCCGCGGGGCCGGACGCGGCGCCGGAGGAAAATCGAACACGTCGTGACGTACGTACACGACTGCTGACGCGGCCGGAACTGTCCCGGTGAGCATGCCCGTGACACCCGGCGGAGCGCCGAGGGGAAACTCATCGTCCTGGAAGACCGATCCGCCAGCAGCGTCGGTGACGATTCTGGTGAACCGCTTCGCCTCGCTCATCGCAGCTCCCCCGATTCGATCAGGCCCACCGCCGATCCTGCGCCGCGCCTGATCATGGGCAATGCGCCACCGGCAACGCAAGCGTAAAGTCCTGGCTAAAAGAACGTCAACCCAGGCAGTGGGGAAGCAGGCGATGGGGATACACGCCGGAGCAGCCCTGCCCAGCGCCGACAGGCTGGCCACCTTGTGGATCCTGGGCAGCGCGGCCCGTCCCCGTTGCAGGTCCTCCTCGCTGGCACGAATGTAGGTCTCCGCGCTAACGCCGGGCGCGAGCCCTGATTGTCTGGGCTGCTTCAGCCGCGCAAGCTGGGATCAAGGCAGGAAGGCGCGCGATGAACCCCGTGACACGCAGAGCCGCTCAAGCTGGGACCAAGGCAAACGTCTGGCTGTACCGAAGCACGAACGGCCGACTCGGCGGCCGGGGGATGGGCAGGCTCCCGCTGCTGCTGCTGACCGTGCCGGGACGGAACAGCGGAACGCCGCATACCGTCCCGGTCGTCTACTTTGACCACGACGGCGGCTACCTCGTTGTCGGGACTGGGATGGGCGGCGCGAAGGCAATCCCGCAATGGTTCTTGAACCTGCAGGCGGCTGGCAAGGCCCGCATTCAGCTCCGCGGCCAGGAGCGCGACGCTGACGCGCATCTGCTCAGCGAGGCAGAACGAGACAAGGTATGGCCGCAGATCGCCGGCCGCGCACCGCACTTCGCCAAGTGGCAGGTACGAACCGGACGCATGTTCCCGATCGCCGCGCTCACCGTCCAGCCCTGGCCGGGCTGAGCTGAACGTCATTCCGGCGGGCCCTGCATTCAGTACCGCACAGGGCAGAACCGGCAGATACTGGGACCCGGACCGGAAACCGGAACCACGGCCGGGTCGAGTGACCACCAGGACAGGAGAGCTGGCTCATGGCTGACGACGCGTTTATCAAGACCCTGGAACAGGAGACCGTCAAGCAGCAAGCCATGCTGAACGGCGATCCTGACCCGATGACCGACTACTGGGCGGACTCTGATGACATAACCCTGTTCGGCGGGTGGGGACCGGTCGAGAAAGGCCACAAGTCCGTGACCGGCACCATGCGCTGGGTCGCAAGCCGGTTTACCGGCGCCGATGCCGTGGCTCTGGAGCACCTTGTCATCGACTCCAGCGGAGACCTGGCCTACACAGTCGGCTTCGAGCGGATGCATGTCAGCGTCAACGGCGGGCCACGGCATGACATGACCCTGCGGGTCACCCACATCTACCGGCGCATTGACGGCGAGTGGAAGCTCGTCCACCGGCACGCCGACTTCCCCCCTTCAGATCCGCGCAATACTTCCGCCTGGTAAGCGGCCAGCACGCCTACAGCTTAGTCGGCCTGCTGGTCGCGCCTGACACAACAGCAGCGACCAACGGCAGGCAACGGCGACCGGCGACAGCGCAGAACGCTCACACGATCCGAGGCCAACTCGGGATATGTCCGGCCTGAAAACGGAAGATCGGCGTGCAATTAGCGTGCAATTAGCCAGGGCGACGAGCGCTCAATCACGGCTACTCCAGGTCTCCTGAGTTGCCTGATCACCGACGTTATCGGCCATGATCTGTCCGATTCCCAAGCTGATAGTCCGAGGCTGATGTGGCAGCTACGAGAAGGACGAGCAGGACCAGGCCGCCGAGCAGCAACACCGCTGTATTGCGTCAGGCAGCCGACCACCAGCTCAGACTCAGAAACCGTGGTCAGCCGTACGCGATGAACTCGGATGGTGTGAACGCGACTGCGCCCGCCCTTAATCCATGAGTTCGGCCTGGGCTTATTTCTGACGGCCCCATGCCGACACCATCAGAGGCAGGCTGACCATTGACGTGGGGGTGGTGAGGAACACGATGGCCTCGTCCAAGGCCGGGCGATCGACCAGTCCTGCGGCGATCATCTGATCACCGACTTGGCGGAAGGCAGCTTCTATCACCTGCACGGCGGGTGAGCCGCCCCCGCCGAAGACCAAGCGCCCCTCCCCGCTCACATCGGCCAGCCCCAGACCGGCCAGCAACTGCGGGAGCGACGTCGCATAATCCCACTGATTATCGGTGGCGCGCTCCAGGAAATCGCCCAGCGCAAGGAACAGTTTGCGGAACTTCGCCTCGGCGGGATTGGCGGGCTCGCTGCCCCGCTGGAAGGCGTGGCAGAAGTCCTCGATGACCAGCCACCCGCCCGGGCGCAGCGCCTGGGTCAGCCTGGCCAGCACGTCGCTCCGCTGCGGCAGGTGGTCAAGGACCAGCCGGGCGTGGATCAGATCGTAGCGAGCCGGTGGGACCACATCGGCGGTGACGTCGTGGCGGACCACCTCAAGCTGGCCCAGCTCGGAGGGCGGGATGAACCGGGGGTCGATGTCAGTGGCGAGCACGCTTCCCGTCGGCCCGACCCGCTCGGCCAGCCACCGGGCAATACTGCCGCCACCGGCGCCGATCTCCCAGCACGCCCACCCGTCGGTCACGCCAACCCCGGTCAGGTAGCGGATGGTGGAGGGATCGAAGGTCGCCTCCAGGCCGACGAAACGCATCCCTGTCTCGGCCGTCACGGCGTTGTCGAACACGTAGCGACTTTCTGCCATGGCGCCCCCCGGCCGACAGTGGTCCGTAGCTTGGCTTCGGTATCCTATCGTCGCGCCTGGCGCCACGGATTGGAAGGCGGTAAGCCCTGACGCAGACCATCGTCGCCCGCGGGCCAACGTAGGCTGATCTCAGACCGGGCCACGCATGGGCCACAAATCACGAACTCTCGCGGCTACCAGCGGTCACCCACGGGCACTCAACACGGTAGGCCAGCTGGAATGTCGCTCCTGGTAGGTCAGTTTCCGCACCACCGACCTTCCAAGCTGGTCATGAGGGTTCGATTCCCTTCGCCCGCTCCAACCACAAAGCCGAGGTCAGAGGGCGTAAGGCCCATCGGGTCCTGCCTCTCAGTCCCTCCTCTGTAAAGGCCCACGTGCCATAAGCCGTGAGGGTCGTTGCCGGCGAAAACCCCGCTCACACGTGTATCACATACCGTGGTACAGTGTTGGCATGTCGTCAGCCATCAGCGTCCGCCTCGACGCCGAGGCGCTCCAGGCGCTAGCCCAACTGCAGGCCACCGGTCTCAGCCGGTCTGAAGCCATCCGCCGGGCAATCCTCGACAGTGCTGCCCGGCTGCAGCGCCGCGCAGCGCTAGCCGAAGAAGTGGCCGCGCTTGAGGCTGACGAAGCCGACCGCCGCGAGATGCGCGAGGTCGCCGCGCTGATGGAGATCATGCGTGCTGCGGGGTGACATCCACGCCTTCCGGCTGCCGCGCGGAACCGGCCACGAGCAGCAAGGCCGCAGGTACGGCGTCATCGTTCAGGCCAATGAGCTCCTGCCTCGCTCGGTGGTCCTGGTAGCGCCCACCTCGCGCAGCGCCAGACCTGCATCGTTCCGTCCCGAAATTGACGTGCGTGGTGAGACCACCCGCGTCCTAGTCGAACAGGCCGGCGCCGTTGACGCTGGGCGCCTCGGTGATCTGGTAGGCCGGGTGAACCCGGAACAGCAGTGGGGCATTGACGAGGCCCTCATGACCGTCCTGGGGCTGCGCTAGCCGCATCTGGCAAATCGCCACGGTCATCAGCGCATAACCCACGCCTGTTCGGTCACGGTCATGCGTTGAGCTGCCGAAATTTTCCTTTAGTAAGTATCAAGGCGCCGCGGGCCGGCGCCGGAGCCTGACGCGGCACTTCTAGGCGGAGATGCGAAGACGCATGACCCAGCGCCACTTGGCGATGCGACGGTCGCGGACGAATCCGAACTCTTCGAACAGGCTCTCTGGCCCGGTATGCAGGTAGGCGCCACGTTGCGGGTCACGTCCATCCACCTGCTCGGGGTAGGCCTCGACCAAGCCTCCGCCAGCATGCGCCATCGCGGCCAGCACCGCAGCAACTCCGGCCCGCGCCACGCCGTGGCGGCGGGATCCAGAGCCGGTGAACAAGCAGCCGATCCGCCAGTCAGGCAACTCGGCTAGACCCTTTTCATAGGCCTTGGGGTTCTTGATCGTAGCCACCTCGGCCGGTGGCCCGTACTGACACCAGCCCACGCAGCGACCGTCACGATAGACGAGCATCTGGTGGATAGTGCCGTTGTTCACGTGAGTGAGTTTGGCCTCGCGGTTGCCCGCCGCGGTGCTGTCCTTGCTGATGCCCTCGGGATGAAAGCCGATGCACCAGCAGCCACCCCAGACACCGTTGTTCGCCTCAACTAGTGCGGCGAAGTCATCCCAGGTATCGGGCGTGAGCAGACGCGTCGTGTACTGGGTCACAGCCGATGTCACGTTCCTACTCTCCTCCTACTCCCCTCGGGCTGGGCCGCGTACCAAGCCCAAGGCCTGGCGATCGGTGACTGGCGTGCTCAGGTGACGTTCGACGAGCCTCACCCGCTGCCGTCTGGCACCGACTGCGCGCGATAGTGGCCCTGGCGCCTCAGCCGGGCTTGGACGCGACGAGAAGGAACCGGTGCCCGCTGGTCACGACCGGCCAGGCGCTGGCGTCCTCGTACAGGGCGCGGAGGCGGTCCCGGTATTTCTTGAGGCTGTACCCCGGGATTGACCAGCTGACGGCCTTCAGGTAGAAGACGACCGCCGCGATGTCGTCGAAGCGGATGCGCTGGTCGGCCCTAGCAGCTTCCTCGATCACTAGTCCCGCTTCGGTGACCTGTCGCTCGGCCAGCCCGATCCAGCTGTCCGGCTCCTCCGGCGTCTCGATTCCAAGTATCTGGGCTAGATCGTCGTTGTCGTGGTAATCGACCTGCTGGGTCACGAAGGTGCCGCCCGGCGCGAGAACGCGGCTGACCTCGAGAGCAAGGAATGACTCGTGCCGGTTGCATATCAGATCCAGCGACCCGTCGCGGAACGGCAGGCGACCGCCGTCGTTAGCCCCGTTCTGATCCATGTTGTCGCGAGCTGCCTCGCCCTGGATCACGGGGATGCCGAGCGGCAGCAGGCGCCGTCCGGCCACCGGCACATTGGGCGGCCATGTCTCGGTCGCAATGGTGCGCGGCGCGCGGTCCGGAAGCCCGGATAGGGCCTCGCCGCCGCCCGTGCCCATGTCCAGCATCGTCCGGGCACTGCGGGCCAGGGCCCCGACCCGGGCGCTGTAGTCCCACGGCAGCGGCTCGGTCCAGGAGCGGCGGTCCAGCCAGGAGAAATCCCAGCCGGAGAACGGTGCGGTCAGCGCCTCGGTCACGAGCTCGTCAAAGCCTGCCACCGTGCCAGCCTGCCAGAACACCAACCAAGCGGCTATAGGTGAGCTTGCCGGAAAGATTTAGGACGCTCCCGCCCATAAAGCTGGCAGAGTGGCCGCTACCGATGAGGAGCCATATCGGTGGCCACGGTGTAGGGAACCACCTTGCGTTCAGCGCCGTGCTCGGCCCACGCCGGAATCGGGTTGCTCAGGTCCTTGCCGATCACCCCGTCGAAGTTCTTGCCATCCCCGGTCCGCACAGGTATCCCAGCACATTGCCCAGCGACTGGTTCTCAACAGCACCACCACGATGTGATCCAGGGCGTGGGACCTATCCGGCGCCGACATCAGCCATCTCTCCTTACCCCACCGACCGTGAACGCGGCCAGTTCCCGGCACCAGCAGCGTTCACAAGCTCGCGGTCCATCAGCGGCCACCAGTTAGGGATCATGCCGCCGTCCAGGGTCTCTAATCATCACCCGCCAGAGGCGATCTCGGCTGCCGCCAGCCTGAGGGAGAAGCTGGCTTGCGCAAGAGCGCGGGACCCTTCCGCCGGACGGCGGGACTAGGACAGGGGTGGTTTCCCTCTCGCGGCGCGCAGTCCGTACGGGTCAAGCTCTCGTTGGCGGGCCATCCAGGATGGTTCGGCGGGGTCACTGTTCCGGCCGGTTGGGCCGCTGGGTTAGGGGTGCCGGCGGTACTGCAGCTCGACGATCCCGCTGCTGGAGGCGGTGCTGGAGACCAGGTCGAGCTGGTAGGACTTGGGGACGCCGTCGAACAGCCGGGTGCCCTCGCCTGCAACGTAAGGGAACAAGCTCAGCTGGAGCTCGTCGATCAGGTCGAGCCGCATGAGCGACCGCCAGAGGCTAACGCCGCCCCAGACCACGATGTAGCCGTCGCCGCCTTGCCTGAGCTTGTCGATCTCTCCGGCCGTGTCACCAGCGGCGATGGTGGTGTTGGCCCACTCGGCCCTCTTCAGGGTCCGGGAGAAGACGACCTTGCGCCCGGCGTTCAGGATGTCGGCGAACGGGTGGTCGGTGGCCGTTGTTGTCATGGACCTGGCGATGGCCTCGTAGGCGGTGCGGCCCATGAGGTGCGCGTATGCGCTCTGGAGAAAGTCGAGTTGCGCCGGGTCGTCGGCTCACGGTTTTCGGGCAGCTCGAAGCAGAACTTCCAAAACTCGGTGCCCTCGTCGGCGAGAAGGCCGTCGAGCGAGTAGTTGAACACTGTCGCTATCAGCTTCCGCATGATCAGACCTCCCATGGTCTCGGTCTTTTGGGGAACGTGCCTGTCCCGGGCCGCAGCGCTCGCGTGGCCGCGGCGTCTGTGGCCTGTCGCTACTGTTTCAGTCGCCCCCACCACCCGGAAGTCATCGGCGGCCGGTCAGCTGGCCGGTTGCGCGGTCAGGTACCGGGCCCGGCTGTCGAGCATCTCGGTGGTTCCTTGCTCGCGCAGCGGGCTGCTGATCCGCCATGCCATTGCCGTGGCTGTGACCCCGGCATACCACTCCGTCACGGCAAGCTCACCCCGGCTACGACGTGTGCCCAGGGCATGACACGGGGGGCCGCGCGAGTTGACGCGCGGCCCTCCGGCCATGTGATCAGGGTTGCCCGGTCACCTGCGGGCAGGTCAGCTGCCGGTGCACTGCGGGCTGGCCTTCACCGGGGGGCCGATCGTCAGCTCGACGCCGCCTCCGCGCGGTGACTGGCCGGGGTGGCCGGCGGCGATGGCAAGGCCAGCGCCGGCCGGGAAGGCCGGGGGGTGGATGACCAGGACGCGGAGGTTACCGTGGCCGGGGAGCGCCGTCACCATGCTGCTCCAGAAGATGACGGTGCTGGCTCGGACTGCCGCTAAAGCCGTAGGGCTGGCAGGCCGGGTTCGCCTGGCCGGTGAAGGTGACGCTGACCGGGACGCCATCGGCGCGGAGCGTGCGCTGCAGCCCGGCCGGGTCGCGCAGCTCGTGGATGGTGACCCGGATATTGCCGTCGGCCTTGCCTGGCGACCGTCCAGGCCGCAGGCTGGGCAGGCATGGCTGGGCTGATGGCCGGACGGCAGCAGCGCGGTCACGGCCAGGGCGGTTCCCGCCGCCACCGCCAGCGCTGCGGCCACGCCGGGAATCCGGCGCCGGGCGCGTATCGCGCGGCTACGGCTCACGATCTGCTCGACCGGGGTGGCCGAATGGACGGCGGTGAAGGGCTCGCGCACCGCTGTGATCAGTTCGTCGTCGTTCATGATGGGGTCTCCTGCTGTCGGGTGGGGATAAGCTCAGCGCGCAGCGACGCGAGAGCCCGGGCCAGATGTTCCTTGACCGTGCCGGGCGCGATGCCGAGCAGCTCAGCGGTGCGGCCGGTATCCAGATCGAGGAACAGCCGCAAGGCGATCACCTGCCGCTGCCGGGCAGGCAGCCGCAGCAGCGCCGCCATGATCCGCGGATCGACGAGGCTGTCCGGCGCCATCGCCCGCGGCCAGGTCCGCGACCGTGCCCGGGTCGGGCACCGATACCTCGCGGCGGCGGCGCCGCCACCGGGAGACGTTCGAGTTCAGCGCGGTGCGGACCACCCACGCCAACGGCGCCGGATGCCTGCTGACGGTGCGCCACGATGCACACGCCCGGGCGAAGGCCTCGTCCACAAGGTCCTGCGCCGTGTCCTGATCGCCCACGCTGACCAGGACCGTGCGCAGGCAGTCATCCCTGGATCTGCGGTAGAACTCCGCGAAGTCCAGTCGTTGGGTTCCCACACCTATTCAACGCACAACCCCCGCGCGAGGCCGACCTGAGCCGCGCCCCATGCAGAAACTCGTGCCCGCTGCGTGCCCGATCGAGCAGTGAACCAGGCGCACTGGCCGTTACTCACGGGCTACCGCTGTCCCAGCTGACCTGGGTTTGACCTGTTCGGAGAGGAGGCAGCCGCAGCCTTCGAAGCTGGTCATCATGGTTCGATTCCCTTCCCCCGCTCCAACCAATAACCGCAGGTCATAGCCCACGTGACCCGACCTGCCAGGCCCTGATCGAGAACGCAACCTCGACCCTCATCCACTCCCAGGAACATGGCATGATTCACTGCGTGCGCCTGCCACGGACGACGTCGAGGTCCTCATGACACGGACGCCAGTGCCTCCGGTGCTCGTCACCGGAGCGACCGGCCGGGTTGGGCGCGCCGTAGTCGACCTGCTCATAGACGCGGACGTGCCGGTCCGCGCCCTCACACATCGCTCCGAGACGGCGGCGGCGCTGCCGCCGAATGTAGAAGTCGTCACCGGCGACCTCACCGTGCCCGAATCGCTCGACGCAGGGCTGCGAGGTGTCGGTGCCGTCTTCCTCGTCTGGACGGTCCCGCCGACGACTGCTCCGGCAGTTGTCGAGCGTCTCGCAACCTACGCGCGGCGTGTCGTCTTCCTCTCATCACCGCACCAAACCCCGCACCCTTTCTTCCAGCAACCGAATCCAATGGCGGTGCTCCACGCCGATATTGAGCGGCTCATCGCGGCCGCCGGGCTCGAGTGGACGATCATCCGGCCGGGGATGTTCGCGTCGAACACGTTGTTCTGGTGGGCGACCGCGATTCGCGCCGACGGTGTCGTCCGGTGGCCTTACGGCGCTGCCGAGACGGCACCCGTCGATGACCGCGACGTGGCAGCCGTCGCGGCGCAGACCCTGTATCAGGACGGACACGCTGGAGGCGACTACGTCCTCACGGGCCCCGAGTCGCTGAGTCAAGCAGAACAGGTGAGCATCATCGGTGACGTCGTGGGGCGCCGGATCAAATTCCAGGAGCTGTCGCCGGACGAGTTCCGGAGCGAGACTGAGGGAAGCTGGCCGCGCCCGGTCGTGGACATGCTGCTCACCGCGTGGAGCGCAACGATGGGAAGGCCGGCGTTCGTCACCTCTACGGTGTCCGACATCCTCGGATCGGCGCCGCGATCGTTTCGCCAGTGGGTCACCGATCACGCCACCGCCTTTATGGAAGGCCCAACCCCACCGGGTTGACCTTCGCCACCTCCGCATGTGGAGCCACACGGTGCCGCCGACGGGGACGCCAGCGATCCTCGACAGCGCTGCCCGGCTGCGGCGCCGCGCGGCGCTTCGCGATGAGTATGCGGGCCGCGTGCCGTCATACCCGGCATGACGTACGCACCCGTGAACGGCCTGCAGCTCTACTACGAGATCCACGGCAGTGGGAGGCCACTCGTGCTGCTGCACGGTGGCCTGCTGACCATCGACCTCAACTTCGGGCCGTTGCTCGAACCCCTTGCGGCGAGCAGGCAGGTGATCGCGGTGGAACTCCAGGGCCACGGGCACACCGCCGACCCCGGCCGCGCGATGACGATCGAGGCGCTGGCCGGTGACGTCGTCGCGCTGCTCGACCACCTGGGAGTCGCCGAGGCCGATCTCTTCGGCTTCAGCCTCGGCGGTCTCGTCGCGTACGCGATCGCGCTCGGCGCGCCCACCCGGGTCGGCAAGCTGATCGTCGCCTCGGCGGACGCCCACCGCCCGCCGGGACGGGAGAGCGCCCCACTGGACGAGGACCGCCTGCCGACGCCGGCCGACTTTCAGGAGATGCGCGACGCCTACGAGGCGGTCGCTCCCGACCCCGCGCGCTTCGGCGAGTCCGCGGCCAAGATAGAGGCCCTGGTGCACGAGTTCCCGGGGTGGACCGACGAGCTGCGCTCACTGCGGGTGCCGACCCTGCTGATCTTCGGTGACCGCGACTTCTCACCGTTGCCTGACGTGGTGGAGATGTTCGAACTCCTGCCGGATGCGCAACTCGCAGTGCTCCCTGGGACCACGCACGTCGGCGTGACACGGCGGCCCGGCGAGGTACTCGCGTTGATCACGCCGTTCCTCGACGCGCGCCAGCCGCTGGGCCCGGACGCTGTGTAGGCCGTAGACGGTCCAGAAGATCAGCGCCGCCCCCGCCAGGGGGAGTCACGCTGCCAGCCGTCGGAGGGCTGGGCCTATACCTTCACCCCGGAGCGGTCGCGCGGCCTGCTCACGCACCGGCCGGTGCTCATGCTCTGCGTCGCCGGGTCCCGTTACGTCACCTACGAGAAGTACGGCTACGACAAGGCCATGCGCACCCAGATCGACATCGGCGTCATGAGCTATGCCGGGCTCCATGATGTCCGCAGCCAGTTCTTCTACGAGGTTGACGACGACCCCGCATCGCACGAGGAGCACCTGCGTCTCGCCTACGACCTCGGCAAGACGTTCCTCGCCACCGAACGGACCTGACGGTGGGCGGCTGCGCCTATTTCAGGGTCTCCAGGAGCGCCCGGCAGGCTTGCTCACAGCGCCGGCAGGCTTGCTCGCAGACCCGGCAGTGCGCGTGCATCCGGGCATGCCGTTCACACTCGTCGCCACAGCTCTTGCAGATGGCCACGCAGGCCTCCAGCAGGGGCCTGGTGACGTCGGCGTCGTAGGCCGCCGGGCGGCTCACGACCCCGACGGTGGCGGCGCAGACATCGGCGCAGTGCAGGCATAGCCGGATGCACGTGACCATCTCGGCCACGTTCTGCTCGCTCAGGTCGGCGTCGACGTCGGCGGTGCAGGCCTGGTCACAGTCGCTGAGCGCATCGATGGCGGCGGCCAGCACGCCGGCATCGGCGCTGGCGGAGGCAGGGTAGGTGTCCAGCAGCTGCCGGGCATAGCTCATGGCCCCTCCTTGGATGGAGATACGGCAACAGCAGCAAGGTACCCCGCAGCCGCCCGGGACAATTCGCGGGGGACGTCACAAAGGGAAGCGCCCGGCCGGGCCGGCCGGCAGAGAAACGCCGGGCGCAGCATGGGCCCCAGCCATCCCGCGCGGACCTCATCATTCACCAGCGCGGATTACTACCCCCCCCCCCCGCGATTGGGGTCGGGACATGGCCGCGCGGGCCTGGCCAAGGTTCACGCCCCGGCAACCTGGTGGGCCACCAGCACGTCACCGCCTGCGTGAAGACACGGTCAGGCGGGCTGCCACAGCTCGACCCGGTTGCCCTCAGGATCGGTGACCCAGCCGAACCGGCCAACACCCTCCATGTCCTGCGTCTCTTCAGCCACGTCCGCTCCCTTGCCGCGCAATTGAGCGAGCATCGCATCCAGGTCGCGCGACCCGGAAGTTGAGCATGGTTTGCTGGGCGCGGGACCCGAAGTAGCCGGTCCCGGACTCAAACGTCGCGAACACCGTCGGCCCGGCTCCCTGACGCCACAGGCCGTTCTCATCGGCGTCCAGGCCGAGGCAATCGCGATACCACGCGCTCAGGGCCGCCGGGTCGGCGGCCCGCATGAAGTATCCACCGATCCCAAGCACACGTTCCATGCCGCTATCTTGCCAGGACGGCGATCCGGCGGGCTGGCACCACGCCATCGCCCGCTTCACCCCCGGCTCAATCGCGGGGGAACTCGCCCGGAGCCGCGAGGCCCGGCGGATGGCGGCCTGAAGGGAGCTGCACATGGACATCCGGCCCATCCGCCGGGTCGTGACCGGCCATGACGCGCAGGGGCGCGCGGCAGTGGCGATGGACGGCCCGGCGGCAAATGTCCTGCACCGGCCCAGCCGCCCCGGCGTGGCCCTGACGGACCTGTGGGCGACCAGCGGCACGCCGGCCGACGAGGCGGACGGGGACCCGGTGGACCGGCCCGTGGTGCTGCACCCGCCCCATGGCGGCACGGTCTTCCGGATCGTCCAGTTCGACCCCGAGGATCCCGGCGCCCTGTCCCGCGCCGACGGCGCGACCGCGTTCGCGGCGATGGAGGCGGCGGGCAATGTCGTGGCCGGGGCGCGCCATCCGTACATGCACCGCACGGACACCGTCGACTACGCGGTGGTACTGCAGGGCTCGATCACGATGCTGCTCGACGACGAGGACGTAGAGCTGAGCGCCGGCGATGTCGTGATCCAGAACGGGACCAACCACGCCTGGGCCAACCGCGGGCACGCACCGTGCCTGATCGCTTTCGTGCTCATCGACGCGCCCGGCGGTCCGCTGCGTTGACCGCCGTTGGCAAAAAGACGTGGTCAGTGGGTCATGGTGTTCGCGTTGAAGGACGCCTTGAGCAGGCCGAACTGCTTCATGACGTCGGCCACACGCTGAACGTGAGCCGGGTCGAGGGTGGTGGGGTAGTGGTCGAGCGTCAGCTGTGAAGCGATGCCCGCCGGGGCCGGATCAGATCGCGGATGAGGATGGCCGCCAGCGGTCAGGCCCCGCGGGCCCGGTGGGCGGCGTGGGCCGCCGCGGCCTTCATCTGGCGCTCCCGCTGCCGTATGTCCCACGCAACCATGCGGGCCCGGCTGTCGTGGCCGGAGGCCCGCGCCGCGCCCAGCGCGATCCCGAGCATGGCCACGGCGTGCCAGAAGCGGCGATCCAGCGGCCACCGGACGAGCCACGCCAGTATGACCCCGAGGGCTACCCGCTTCCGGCGGCTCGCGGTGGGATCGGGCCGGGCCGCTGGCCGGGGCCTGCCTGCATCCGGGTTCCCTGCGCCGCAGGGGTGGTCAACCGCGCGAGACCGGTCAGGTAGCTCATTCCGCCTCACTTTCCTGCCTGTGCGGCCGCACCTGCCCGCATGAGTGCATCATCCAACGGATAGCGGCCGGGCGCATCACCGGCCGGAGCGGCGCGGGCGGTCCGTGCCCGGTCAGGGGGGGTAGCACGACTTCGCCGCCGGTGGCTGCCCACCTTGCCGATCCCGCCCGGTGCGACAGACTGCCGGGAGGGGCCCGAACCAGGAGGTTGCCGTGCGTGCCGTTGCCATGCTGCTCCGTGTGCAGCTCCGGCAGCACTGGAGGTCCTGGCTGGCCCTGGCCGCCCTGATCACCCTGGTGAGCGGGCTGGTGATGGCCGCGGCGGCGACCGGGCGGCGGACCGCAGCCGCCTTTCCCGGCTTCCTCGCCCGGCATGGCTACGACGCCGTCGTCTACAGCAGCCACCCACTGCCGTCGCTGGCCCGCATCCCCCAGGTCGCCCACGTGACGTCGGCTCCCGGCCCGGTCTCGTTCCCGGGCCGCTGCGCCTCCTGCCGCAAGCCGATCAGCCAGAACGACTTCGGGGTCTTCGAGGTCCCGCAGACCGACCTCGGCCGGATGGTCAAACTGCTCTCGGGGCGGATGCCGGACCAGTCCAGCCCCGATGAGGTCCTGGCCTCGTACACGCTCGCCCGGGACTACGGCGTGCGCATCGGCTCGATGATCCAGGTTCTGACGCCCACCCCGGCGCAGCTGAGACTGGCGCAGCAAGTGGGCCCGTCTAAGGTCAGCCGCGCGGTGCGGGCGGCAGTCCCGCGGCGGAGCCTCCGGGTGGTGGGCCTGGTGGTGGCCGAAAACGAGTTCCAGTACGGGATCGGGCCCCGCTACGACCTGTTCCCGACGAAGGCGTATGCGGCGGCGGCGAACCCCCATGGGGGGGTGCTGCAGGTCTACTACGTGCGGCTCCGGCACGGCACTGCCGACCAGCCAGCGTTCGACAGCCAGCTCCGCCCGCTGGATACGTTCGGCGCCGACGACCTGGATATCGACGCCGCAGCGGTCCAGCGGGCGATCTGGCCGCAGGCCGTGGGCTGGTGGGTGCTGGCGGGCCTGGCCGCGCTGGCCGGGCTGGCCGTCCTCGGACAGGCCGCCAGCAGGCAGTTCGTCACCGACCAGGACGACCACCCGGCCCTGTCCGCGGTGGGCCTGCGGACCGGGCAGTTCGTGGCGCTCGGCCTGGCCCGCGCGGCCATCATCGGTGCGGTGGGCGCGGCCGGGGCCGTGGCCCTGGCCGCGGCGCTCTCCCCGCTGACGCCGGTCGGCGAGGCGCGGCTGGCCACCGGCTCGCCGGGCGGGGTCGTCATCGATCCGCTCATCATGGTGGCCGGCGCGCTGGCCACGGTGGCCGTCGTCGTGGCGCTGTCGGCCTGGCCGGCGGTGCGTCA
This sequence comes from uncultured Actinomycetes bacterium, assembly GCA_963835425.1. GTDB lineage: Bacteria > Actinomycetota > Actinomycetes > Streptosporangiales > Streptosporangiaceae > UBA9676. Next base: position 954,986 of record CAWIGE010000001.1, read on the forward strand.
CGCGCGGCGGCCGGACGCCCACCGGCCGGGGCGGCCGGTCCCGGCGCCGCTGGTCCGGGCGCTGGCCGGGACCGGCGCCCCGCCCAGCGCCGTGATCGGGGTCCGGCACGCGCTGGAGCGTGGCCGCGGCCGCCGGCCGATCCCGGTCGGGACCGCGCTGCTCGGCATGGTGATGGCCGTCGCCGCGCTGTGCGCGACCGCGGTGTTCGGCGCCAGCCTGACCCGGCTCATCAGCTCACCCGCGCTGTACGGTGCGCCCTTCCAGGCGGAATTCACCAACGAGGGAACGGGATCGGGAGCCGTGCTCACCGGGGCGCTGCTGACCAGCCTGCGGCGGGACCCGGCGATCACCCGGATCACCCTGGTCACGACGGCGGAGATCGAGGTCAACGGGCAGCACGTCCGCTCGCTCGCGGTCAACGCGGTGCGCGGCCCGGCGCTGATCTCGGCCGTGGACGGGCGGCTGCCCCGAGGCGACCGGGACATTATGCTGGGCGCCGCCACCATGCGCGCCATCGGAGCGCGGCCGGGAGGCCGGTCCGGGTCACCATCCCCGACCCGGTGACCGGCGCGGCGCACACGGCCCGGTTCCGCGTGGTCGGCCGCGCGTCTTTCCTGTCCAGCTTCGGCACCGGAGGGCTCGGCAACGGGGCGGCGATGACCGTGAACGCGCTGACCGCTGTCCAGTGCCCACCCGGCGGGGACCGGGCCGCGTGCCGGGACCACGCGCGGCGGGGGGTCATGTACTCGGTGCTGGCGCGGTCCGCCCCCGGCCCGGCCGGGGCCGCGGCACTGACCCGGTACACCAGCAAATACCGGCCGTTCATAGCCACCCCGAGGAGCCGGTCGAACTGGTCAACTTCGGTCAGTCGGTCAGCTTCCCGCTGCTGTTCGGGGTGGCGCTGTCGCTGTTCGGTGCCGCCACCATGCTGCACCTGCTGCTGGTCAGCGTGAACCGCCGGCGGACCGAGGCCGGGCTGCTGAAGGTGCTCGGGTTCCTCCGGCGCCAGGTCGCGGCGGTCGTCAGCTGGCAGGCGACGGTGGTGGCACTGGTCGGGATCGCGGCCGGTGTGCCGCTGGGCATCGCCGTCGGGCAGGATCGCCTGGCGGCTGTTCGCCACGAACTTCGGTGTCGGTGCCGGTACCGGTGGTGCCTGCCGCGCTGCTGGCCGCGCTCGCCTGCGGGGTGCTGGTGGCCGCGAATGCCCTCGCCGTCCTGCCCGCCTGGCTGGCCGCGCGATCACGCCCGGCCCAGCTGCTCAGGGCCGAGTGAGGCACGCCGCGATCGGCCCGCCGCTGGCAGAACGGCTCAGTCGCGGCCGTCGCCCGGGAGCGCGGGGACGTAGTACTCGAACGCGGCCGAGGTGGTGTCCCGGCCGCAGGTGCGGGCCATGAGGGTGGCGAACTTGCCCACGCCGGTGACCGGCGCCGGGACCCGGTTGCGGGTGATGACGATGAACCCGCCGACGGGGCAGAGGACCCCTGGGCGGTTGGCCATCACGATGGCCACCTCCAGGGCCATGGCGAGCACGTCGGCGCGCAGCCCGTCGTCCGTCAGGCCAGCGCTCATCGCGATGACCTTGCCGTCGGCGACGATGGCGGCGGTGTCGCCGTCGTCGCGCGGGTAGTCGCGGACCCGGATGCTTGTTTCCATGGCAATGCTGTAGAGGCAGGCGAGGGGGGTGGGCCAGCCAAGGGCATTGCCGATTGCGCGCTCAGAGACAGCCATGTGACGTCGTTCCTGTCTAGGGCCGGATACATGTTCAGACGCGCGATCCATATGCCCGGTTCACATGCGATCCCGGGCACCTCCGCGAGACGGCGTAACTAGTCGTGCTCGCGGACCCAGCGCGGGCGGCGGAACAGGCGGCCCAGAACGTCGTGCAGGCTCTGCCCCGTGTCCGCCAGCGCATCGACCCGGTACACCGGTGCCCCGTCGGGCGGCTGAAGCTGGCTGGCTTGCGCGTCGTCGAGGCTGCTCTGGATGTGGCTCCGCGTGATCTGCCGCACGTCGTCGGCGTCGATGAAACGGAGGCCGTCCTTGGTGGCGATCACGATCCCGTCGAAGACATCGACCTCGGGTACCTGCAGCACGTGCTCGAGGGTCCCGATCTGCGTGCCGGAACTGCTCAGCACCGGCGTCCCGCGGGTCGCCGCCTGGTATGAAATAGCCTCATCGTCAGTCACGCTCGCACCCTATTCCTTATAGGCGGCCGGGGCATTCCCGGCAGATCGCCGGGCATCCCACCGCCCGCGCGATCGCATGCGCGAGCGTGGTCTTGCCCGACCCGGCCGGGCCGCTGACGACCACAAGCGTGGGCAGGGACGTCACGACCTTCTCCTGCGCCGGGCCTCCCGGAGGACGGTCCGGAAGGGGATGATCATGAAGAGGGCGATGACGAAGTAGAGGACCACCGCGACCCCCGGGCGCCACAGCCCGATGCCGATCACCACCGCATAGGACGCCAGGCTGGGGTCGAGCTTCGAGGTGAGGGCCCGCACGTCCGCTTCGGAGTTGTCCTTTGTGACCAGCCGCTGCCAGAGCGCATAGTGCCAGACGATGGCGATGAAGCCGCTGATGGCCAGGAGGTTGAGCCCGTAGACCGTGACCGCGATCCGCTCGGCGCCCGTGTTGGTCAGGTACTCGGCGAGCATGTGGGTGGGGAACGGCAGCACCGACACGAAGAACAGCAGCGCCAGATTGAGGCGCAACAGGATGGCGTCGGCCCGTTCGAGGTATTCGGTGATGACCGAGTGGTTGAGCCAGGCGTTCCCGATCGTCGCGAAGCTCACCAGATAGGCGAGGTAGGTGGGCCACTGCTTGGCGAGCTCGATGGCCGACATCCCTGCTGGTCGCGGCCGGTATCACCAGATCCAGCACGAGCAGGGTGGCCGCGATGGCGAAGATGCCGTCGCTGAGCGCCTCCATCCGGGCGGTGCGCAGGCTGAACCGCCGGCGGGCGTCGGCCGGCCCGGTGTCGCTCATGCGATCTCCCCGATCTCCCCGGTGAGGGCCTCCCAGGTCAGCCCGGTGTCCTCGTTCTGCTCATGCGGGGCCCGGAAGTCGCGAACGGCGAGCGCGATGTCATCCAGGCTCCAGCGCATGCCGACGAGCGCGAGCCGGTCACCGGCCGTCAGCTCGTCGCCGAAGTCCGCGGGTGCGCCGTCGAGGTACGGGAAGACGGTGATTGCGTGCCCGTCATCAAGCGGGGCGAGCGCCTGCCCGCTGGCGGTCGGTACCGGCGCGATGGCGAACTCCAGGCCCGCCCGGCGCAGCGCGGTGACGGTCTCCATCGCGGCCCGCAGGTCGGCGTATCCGGCCGCCGGGCCGGTGCCGCGCCAGCCACCGGCCAGCTCCGCGACGGTGATGAACCAACCGCCGCCGACGGCGTCGGTGAGCTCCCAGTGGTGGTCGCCGAAGCCCACCGGCAGGTGGCGCAGCCGGCCGGGGGCGAGGCCCCACTGTTCGTGCAGGGTGCGCGCCAGCTCCCGCTGATCGATGTGGCCGGGCTGCTCCCTCACGGCCTTAGCGTACGGATCACCGTAGAGGTGTCACCGGTGATCCCGCCGATGCCGATGCCGGGCAGGACGGTGCCGATCGCGGCGGCAGCACCGCTGCCTGGTGGCCCGGCCGCCACGGGTGCCGGGCCCGGCGGCCTGAGCGTGTGCTCAGGCGCCTTGCATCTGCTGCATGGCCTTCACTACCGCCGCCTCGACCTCCTGCAGCTGGTCGCTGGGGCTGATTTGGATGAATTCGGTGCCCGCCTCTGCCGCCGGCGTGTGCCCGGGCGGCATGTAGAACGCGTCGCCGGCCTCGCAGACCTCCTCATGGTCGGCGTAGCGGACGATCATCCTCCCCTTGAAGACATAACCCCAGTGCGGGCACGAGCAACGGCCCCCGGGCAGCCCGCTCAGCATCGGGGCCAGGTCATGGTCCCGGCGGATGGACACGAAATTAACCGTGTAGCCATCCATGTCCCCGGTCCGGTCCTCGGCCACGCCGTAGTCCCTGACCTCGGTGACGCTTTCCTTTGACGCCTTCGGCATCTGGCTCATCTCCTCCGTTTGATGATGCGCTGGTGCCATGACGCTAGGCGCGGGACGGCGGCCGGTCATGAGGTGTTCACCTCATCTTCCCGGTGCTTGCCGCGCGCCCGCCGGGGCAGGGACACGACAGCGGGTCGGAGGATGGCGGGGGAGGGAGGCCGCGATGACGTGGCAGGAGCTGCTCACCTACTGCCTGGCCAAGCCCGGCGCGTGGCAGGACGAGCCGTGGGAGGGCGACGTCGTCGTGAAGGTCGGCGGCAAGATCTTCGCGTTCCTGGGGTCGCCGCAGGCCCCCGCGGTGGGGCTGAAATGCGGCCCGAGCCGCGAGCTGGCCGACGAGTGGCTGCTGCGCTACCCCGGGGACGCTTCGGTCATGGCCTACATCGGGCGCTCCGGGTGGAACAGCCTGCGGGCCGGTGGCGCGATCCCCGACGATGAGCTGCTCGAGGCCATCGACGCCTCCTATGACGCCGTGGTCGCCAAGCTGCCGAAGAGGGACCGCCCGCGGAGTGGGTAGTTTGTCGGCATGGGGACAGATGCATACGCGGACGCCGCCGGCCTGGTCGCGCGCTCGGCCGCGGCCTACGTGTCGAGCGTGCCCACCGACCCGGCGGACGACGGCTTCTTCGGGCCCGCCAGCATCACCTGGCAGCTGAGCGGCGACCTGTCCTCGATCGTGGCCGGCCTGCGGGCGCTGCTGGTCCAGGCGCTGCACCCGCTGGCGATGGCCGGGGTCGACCAGCACAGCGACTGGCGCCGCGACCCGGTCGGCAGGCTCGCCGCCACCTCGTCCTATCTCGCCACGGTCAGTTTCGGCGACCGGGCGGCGGCCGGGCGCGCGGCGGCCAGGGTCCGCCGGATCCACGAGCACGTCAGCGGCACCGACCCGGTGACGGGCCGGCCGTACGCGGCCAGCGACCCGGCCCTGCTGCTGTGGGTGCACGCGACGCTGGTCGAATCCACGATGGTCGCCTGCGAGCTGTTCGGGACGCCCCCGGCGCCCGCCGACGGCGACCGTTACGTGTCGGAGATGGCGGTCGCGGCCGAACTGGTCGGCATCCCGGCCGCGCTGGTCCCGTCGGACCTGGCCGGCCTGCGGCAGTACCTGTCGTCGGTGCGGCCCGAGCTGCGCTGCACGCCCGCGGCCGCCGATGCGGCCGCCTTCCTGCTCGACCCGCCGGGCCTGGATCCCGACATCGCGGAGATCTGGCACGACATCCGCGACGGCGCGACCGCCGCGATGCCGGACTGGGCGCTGCAGATGTACGGCTATCCCACGCCGGGAGCCCTGACCCCGGCCCGCCGGGCCGAGATCCGGCAGGCGCTCGGCGTCCTGGACGTGGTGTTCCTGGGCGAGCCCGGCGTGCTCGAGGCGCGGCAGCGGATCGCCCTCCGGATGCGCGCCGCCCAACGCGCATGAGGAAAACCCTCGTCGCCGCGGCGGCCGGCGCCGCGCTCGCGGCCGCGGGCCTGGTCGTGGCCCGGCGCCGGGCAGGGCGCGTCCCGTGGATCCATGAAATCGCGGGCGGCCGGCGGCTGCGGCTGCGGCGGGGGCTGGCGGCCCTGCAGCTCGCCGCGCGCGGCGGCGCGCGTTACACCCGCAGCGCGCCACGGCTGTTCGCGTCCGCGGGCCGCACCCGGGAGAAGCTGCGTAACGACCTGGCGTTGGAGACCGCCGAGGACGTCGCCAACACCCTCGGGGCGATGAAAGGCGTCCTGATGAAGATCGGCCAGATGGCCAGCTACGTGGACGACGGCCTGTCCCCCGCCGCCCGCCGCGCGCTGTCCCGGCTGCAGGACAGCGTCCCGCCGATGAGCGCCGGGCTCGCGGCGGGCGTGGTGGAATCCGAGCTGGGCCTGCCCCCGGAGCGGGCGTTCGCGCGCTGGGACCCCGAGCCGATCGCCGCCGCGTCGATCGGGCAGGTGCACCGGGCGATCACCCACGACGGCCGCGCGGTCGCGGTGAAGGTGCAGTATCCCGGCATCGCCGAGACCATGGCGGCCGACCTCGACAACGTCGCCCTGCTGCGCAGGCTGCTCCGGGTGACCGCGCCCAGCCAGGACGTCGACGCGCTCATCACCGAGCTGCGGGACCGCGTGCTCGAGGAGCTCGACTACCGCGGGGAGGCGGCCAACCAGCGGCTGTTCGCCGCCTACTACGACGGCCACCCGACGATCCACATCCCTAGGATCATCGACGGGCTGTCGAGCCGGCGGGTGGTGACCAGCGAGCTGTCCGACGGGGCCCGCTTCACCGAGCTCGGTCGGCTGGCCCCAGGAGGAACGCGACCTGGCCGCGGAAACGATCTACCGGTTTGTGTTCCGGAGCCTGTACGAGGCGCATGCCTTCAACGGCGACCCGCACCCCGGCAACTACCTGTTCCACGGCGGCGGGCGGGTCACCTTCCTCGATTTCGGCCTGGTCAAGCACTTCACGCCGGCGGAGCTGCAGCCGCTGATGCAGATGGTCCGGAGCCTGTGCGTGGACAACCAGCCCGAGGCGTTCCGGCGCGGCCTGGAGGACGCCGGGTTCCTGGTGCCGCACGCGCCGCTGAGCACCGAGATGATCGTCGACCACCTGGGCGTCTTCTACGCCACCGTCCGCAGGCCGGGCCGCCTGACCATCACCCCGGACTACGCCTCGGCCGTGGTGCGCCGCTTCTTCGACCTGCGCAGCCCGGTGGCGGAGTATGTGGCCATCCCGCAGTCGTATGTGATCCTGCAGCGGATCAACCTCGGCCTGTTCGCGGTGCTCGGCGAGCTGTCCGCGACCGCCGACTGGCGGGCCATCGCCGAGGAGATCTGGCCGTTCGTGCAGGGCGCCGCCGTCCACCCCGATGGGGGAGGCCGAGGCGGCGTGGCGGGCGCGGCGGCCGACGGCCGCCAGGGGCTGAGCCGTGGCCCGCTGGGTGCTGCACGTCGACCTCGACCAGTTCATCGCCGCCGTCGAGGTGCTGCGCCGCCCGGAGCTGCGGGGCCGGCCGGTGGTGGTGGGCGGCGACGGCGACCCGGCCAAACGCGGCGTGGTCAGCACGGCGTCGTATGAGGCGCGCGCCTTCGGCGTTCATTCGGGCCTGGCCCTGCGCACCGCCCGGCGGCGCTGCCCGGACGCGGTGTTCCTGCCGGTGGACGCCGAGGCGTACGAGGCCGCCTCGGCGGAGGTGATGGCGACCCTGGCCGAGTTCGACGCGGTGCTGGAGGTGGCCGGCTGGGACGAGGCGTTCCTGGCCGCCGACACCGATGACCCGGAGGCGCTGGCCCGCCGGATTCAGGACCGCATCCGCGCCATGACCAGCCTTGACTGCACCGTCGGCATCGGCGAGAACAAGCTCCAGGCCAAGCTGGCCGCCGGGTTCGGCAAGCCCGCCGGGATCTTCCGGCTCACCCACCAGTCCTGGTACCCGGTGCTCGGCGACCGCCCCACCGACGCGCTGTGGGGGGTCGGGGCCAAGACGGCCCGGCGGCTGGCCGCCCTGGGCATCCACACCGTCGCCGGCCTGGCGGGCACCGACCCGCGTTACCTGGCGGCGCACCTCGGCCCGGTGACCGGGCCGTGGCTGGTCCAGACCGCCCGCGGCCTCAGTCCCGCCCCGGTGGACGCCGCGCCCTACGTGCCCCGTTCGCACGGCCAGGAGGTCACGTTCCAGCACGACCTCACCGACTGGGAGCAGGTGCGGAACGAGGTAACGCGGCTGGCCCGCCGGGTGGCGGCCGGCATAGCCGGCGAGCAGCGGCCGGCGCGGCGGGTCGTGGTCAAAGTCAGGTACGCGCCGTTCATCACCCAGACCCATGGCCACCCGCTGCCCGCCGCCACGTCGGACGCCGCGGCGATCGAGCAGGCGGCTCTCGCCGCGCTGGGCCAGTTCAGGCCGGGCCGCCCGGTCCGGCTGCTGGGCGTCCGCGCCGAATTCACCCGCTGACCCGGGCCGCGGCCGGCTGCCGTCAGTCCAGCCTGGGCGGCTCCCGGTCGTGCAGGCGGCGGACTTCCAGGACCTGGGCGCCGAGCGCCTCGAGCCTGGTCAGCAGCCCGTACAGCGCGGCCTGGTCGGGCAGGACGCCGTGAACCATGGTCCCGACGGGTTCCACACTGGCGTCGAGCTGCTCGAAGTCGAGCAAAGCCTCAGGTGGGAGCGTCCCCGCCACGCGGATCTCGTAATGATGCGGGGAAGTCAAGGTCAGGCCCCCAGCTTGCTCGGAAGGCGGGCTTTCTGCTGCCTACCCTGCCGCGCATCGGCCCACCGGGGGCCACCCATGGTGGGTGATTCGTCACCCGGGTGAGATTCGGGCGGGGTGATGACGGCTCACCCGCTCATCGGCGAGCTTGAGGGCACGGATCTCAGTTTCAGGCATGGCCGGGGCCGCAACCGGGACCTCCCTTGGTGCGCGGCGCAGGCCGTTTGGCATGCTGGAACAGGGGGGTGCCGATGGCGGCGCGCACGGCGGTGGGTTCAGTGGAACGTGCCCGGACTTCGGCAGATTCTGACGTGTCGATCCTGAGATCCAAGATCACAATGCCCGTCGCGCCGGACTGGGCCGTCCCGCGGCCGCGGCTCGACCGGATGATCGCCGCTGGCGTACAGGGGCCGCTGACGGCGCTGATGGGCCCGCCGGGCATGGGCAAAACCCTGGCCATGGCCTCGTGGGCCGCCGGGAACCAGTCCTCGTCCCGGGTGGCATGGGTCACCCTGGACGAGTTCGACAACAGGCCGCGGGTGCTGTGGAGCTACGTCACGGCCGCCTTGCGGCGGGCGGGCGTCGCGGTGCCGCACGCGTCCTGGTCGGCGGCGTGTGTGGACACCCTGGACCACGAGTTCCTCGTCCGGCTCGCCGCCGCGCTCGCCGCGGCGGGGCCGCCGGTCGTCCTGGTCCTGGACGATCTCCATCTGCTGACCGAGCGCGCGGCCCTGCAGGGACTGACCTACCTCATGCGGAACGCACCGCAGGGCCTGCAGGTGATGGCGGCCTCGCGGATCGACCCGCTCCTGCCGCTGCACCGGTTCCGGCTCAGCGGCGAGCTGACGGAGATCCGGGCCGACCAGCTCGCGTTCAGCGTGCCCGAGGCCGGACTGCTCATGGCACAGCACGGCGTTGCCCTGCGGCAGGACGCGCTTGAATGCCTCACCGAGCGGGCGGAGGGCTGGGCCGCCGGGCTGCGGCTGGCGGCGATCTCGATGCAGGGGCACCCCGACCCTGAGCAGTTCGTCAAGGAGTTCGTGGCCGAGGACAGCCCGGTGGTCGGCTATCTCGTGGAGGAGGTGCTGAACGCCCAGCCGCCGGGGATCCGCGACCTGCTGCTGAGGACGAGCATCCTGGACAGCTTCGACACCGGCATCGCCAGAGAGCTGAGCGACGAGCCTGCCGGGACTGACGTCGCGGACCTCGTGCGGGCGAATGCCTTCGTACTGCCGGCCGGGGCCGGCTGGTACCGTTACCACGCGCTGTTCGCCGACGTGCTGCGCCTCAAGCTGCGCCACGAGTCGCCTGAGCTGGTGCCGGAGCTGCACCGGCGGGCGGCCGGCTGGTACCGGCGCAGCGGCCTGCTCACCCAGGCGGTACGGCACGCGGCGGCGGCGGGCGACTGGCAGCTGGCGGCCCAGATCGTGGTTGGTGAGCTGGCGGTGGGCCAGCTCACCGAGACCGGGAGGGACCACCTGCTGGCCGGTGAGTTCGCGCGGATGCGCCCGGCCCAGGCCTGGACCAGGCCGGAGCCGCTCCTCGTCGCGGCGGCGCTGGCGCTGGCCGAGGACCGTCCCGCCAGCACCTGGCTTGCGGCGGCGGAGGGCATGCTCGGCGCTCTGCCTGCCGCGGAGGCCACCCCGGCGCGCCTGGCGGCCGCGCAGATCCGGCTGGCCATGTCCCGCCGCAGCGGGGACCTGGGATCGATGGCCGCCGCGGTGGTCGAGGCCCAGGCCATGCTGGCGGCCGTGCCCACGGCAGCGGTGGCACAGTGCCCCTGGATCGCCGCACAGGTGCTCTCGGGCCGCGGCGCCGTGGAACTGTGGTCCGGGCACCTGGGCGAGGCGGCCGCCACGTTCGAGGCGGCCATCGCCGCCGTACCGGCGGCGGACAGCGCCCATGAGCGGGCCGACTGCCTGGGGTACCTTGCGCTCGCCGACGCGCTGCGGGGCCGGCTGAACCGTGCGGCGGGCACGGCCGCGCAGGCGTCCGCAGGCGATAGTGAGCGGCTCTCGGCGCCGGTCAGCCCGGCCGCTCATGTCGCGCTGGCGGCCGTCCACGTGGAGCGCAACGAGCTGCGCCAGGCACACGGCGAGCTAAAACGGGCGGAAGCCGCCCTGCGGCTGCACCCGGACCGGCTGACCGGAACGGTCGCCTGCCTCGTGGCGGCCAGGAAAGCCCTGGCCGAAGGCCACCCGGACAGCGCGGTGGAGATCGTCCGCAAGGCCCGGCAGGGGGAGCCGCTCCCGTACTGGCTCGAGCGCCGGCTGACCATGCTCGCATCGCGTGCCTGCGCCGCAGCCGGTGACGCCACGGCCGCGCTCGACGCGGCCGGCCGGGCCGACCCGGCCTCGCTCGAGGCGGCCGTCACCCAGGCCCACGCCTGGCTGGCCGCGGGGGATCCGAAGACGGCCAGGAAGTCGCTCGCGGGCCACCGGGAACGGGCCGAGGCGGTACCCGATCAGGTCCGGCTGGAAGCATGGCTGGCCACGGCCCGGATCAGCTACGGCAATGGCGACCGTGCCGAGGGCCGCCGGTCCCTGCAGCGTGCGCTGCGGCTCGGGGAGCCGGAGCGGCTCCGGCTGCCGTTCACCCTGGAGCGGACGTGGCTCCGGCGGGTGCTGCGGGCCGATCCCGACCTGGCGCACGTCTACCGGGATCTCTTAGAGCCGGACCTGGTGGGCCCGGCCCGGGAACCGGCCCCGCAGCCAGGTGCGAACGCGGCACCGGTCATGCTCGAGCCGCTCAGCAGCCGCGAGCGTGAGGTGCTCACGTACGCGGCCGAGATGCTTGACACCACGGAGATCGCCGCCGTGCTGTTCATCTCGGTCAACACCGTCAAGAGCCATCTCAAGAGCATTTACCGCAAGCTGGCGGTGACCCACCGCGGCGAGGCCGTCCGCCGCGCCCGGCAGCTCCGGATCCTGTGACCGGCGGCCGCTAGCTGGCGATTCCGAGCTCGTTGAGGCTGACGATGTGCAGGGCCAGCTCGTGCAGGCGGTCCAGCAGCCCGTGGAGCTCGGACTCGTCCCGCACCGAGGCCACAATGGACGTCCGGCCTCCGCCCGACTCGATCGTGAGCCCTTCGACCAGGCTCGCCAGCAGCTCCCCGCAATCTTCCCGGACCACGATCCGGTAGCGGAGGACGGCGCTGTGCGTGCTCATCGTGTGGCCTCCAGACAGGTGCTCGGCCATCGGCGGTCCCCCAGCTCCTCTTACCGGAGTCTGGCGAACTATTCATCTCAGGCAAAGGGGTGAACCGGCATCACCCGCCACGGGTCACACCAGGGTGAACTTGAGGCGGCGGCCGGTGGATCAGCAGATGCCCGCCCGGCGGCCCTGCTCGACCGCCTGGCGACGGGTGCTCACCCCGAGCTTGCGGTAGATCAGCCGGGTGTGGGTCTTGATCGTGTTCGGCGAAAGGTGCAGCTCCTGCCCGATCTCGCGGAGCGAGAGCGTTCCGCGCAGCAGCCTGAGCACCGTGGCCTCGCGGTCGGTCAGCGGCTCCAGCAGTGACACGTGGGGAAGCCCGGCGAGCGCCTGCCTGAGCCGGCTCACCCGGGCGAACTGGGCGTCGGCGCCGTCCGGCAACGCGGCCAGCAGCTCCTGCGCTTCGTCCAGCAGGTCCGCGGCGGCGCGGTCCCCGAGCTCGAGCAGGACCTCCGCCAGCAGCAGCAGCACCTCAAGGGTGGGCCAGGGGCTGATCCCGGGCGCCCGGCGCCGGCGCCGCAGCGCGTGCTCAAGCTCGGCCCTGGCCTGATCGGGCTTTCCCTGCGCGGCATGGAGTGCGCCAGCGGCCATGTAGGCCACCGCGATCTGCGGTGTCTCGCTGAGATCGCCACGGCTCGTGAGACCGCTGGCCATGCGCACCAGCTCGTCCGCCCGCAGCAGCCTGCCCTGCCCGACCGCCACCAGGCTGAGGGCGGACAGCGCCATCATCTGCATCAGCAGCAGGGGCGATTCGCAGATGACCGCCTCTTCCAGGGCCGCCGCCGCGGCGGCGGGCTCACCGCACAGGTAGAGGCTGAACCCCAGCCCGGTCCGCGCCAGGGCGTACCACGGCGACCCGGGATCCTTCTCCAGCTCGACGGCCAGGCTGGCCGCCTGCCGCATCTCGGACAGCCCCCGGAAACCGTGGACCCCCCGCAGCAGCGCCGCCGATGACGCCAGCGAGGCCATCCCGTCGGGCAGCGGCCCGGGATGATCGGCCGCCTCGATGACGGGCAGCCAGCGCTCCACCGCCGGCCGGTCGCCGACCAGCGCCGCCGCCCACGCCGCACAGTGCGCCGCCAGCGGGTGGGCGGCGACCTGGTCGTCACCGAGGGCCCGCAGCCATCCGCGGATCGTTGCCACCCGGCCGAGGCCGGCGTAGGCGGACCAGCAGCCGGCGATCAGGTCCACCGCCCGGGCGACGTCCCCTCCGGCGAGCGCGTGGCTGATCGCCTCGAGCGGCGATCCCGCCTCCCGGTACCACTCGACTGGCGCGCAGGTGGAGGGAGGGAACGATGCCAGGCTCGGCCCGGGTGAGCTGGCTCCGAAGGAGCTGCGCGAACAGGCGGTGATAGCGGTACCAGCCCCGGTTCTCGTCAACCGGCACGACGAAAAGGTTCTCCCGCTCGAGCGTCCCGATGATCTCCGCGGCGTCGGCGGAGCCTAGCACGGCATCAGCCAGCGGGGCGCTGAACTCGCCGAGAATGGCGGTCCGGGCGAGGAAATGGCGGATGTGCGCGGGCTGGCGGCTCAGCACCTCCTCGATCAGCAGGTCAGCGACATACCGGCTGTCGCCGCTGAACTGGCGGACGAAGGTGCCCGGGGACGGGTGGCCGCGCAGCGAGAGCGCGGCGAGATAGACCCCGGCGGGCCAGCCCTCGGTCCGCCCCACCAGGTCGGCGAGATCGGAGTCGGAGAGGGCGACGCCGGCGGTGCGGTCGATGAGCGCCGCCGCCTCAGCCGGGGTGAACCGCAGCTCGCTCACCCGGAGCTCGACCATGTCCCCGGTTGACCGCAGCCGCGCGAGCGGCAGCGGCGGGTCGGCCCGCGTGGTCAGCACCAGCTGGACCGCTGGCGGCAGGTGCCCGAGCAGGTAGTCAACCTGGCCGTGGCAGCTGCGCTCCTTGACCCGGTGGTAGTCGTCAAGCACCAGGATGACCGGCCCCGGGAGCGCGTTGAGCTCGTTCACCAGCAGGGGAAGCATGACCCCGGCGATGTCGGCCGGGCGCGCCCGGAGGGCCTCCAGGAGAGGCTGGGCGCACAGCTCCGGGCGCGCCCGGTGCAGCGCGTGCACGACATGCGACCACAGGCTGACCGGGTCATTGTCGTCCGGATCGAGAGAGACCCACGCGAAGGGGCGGCCCTCGGCGGCGCTGCCACGCCACTGGGCGACCAGCGTGGTCTTGCCGTACCCCGCCGGCGCATCAACGAGAACGAGCTTGGCCCGGGCCTGGGCCAGACGCCCGACGAGTTCGGGCCGCTCCACCCACCCGTCGCGCGGCTCAGGCGCGTGGAGCTTGCTCTCCAGCGGGACGTCGAGGGCGGTGGTCGCGTAGGCAGAGGAATGAACGGACCCCCGTCGTTGAGGCGACCGTCCACTCCCGTACGGCTCGTCCCGCTCAAGCACTGTGCCCAGGCGCGCATAGTAACAGGTCACCGGCAAGCGGTACAGCGGCGGATTTAACCCTCCGTGGGTGGGGCGGACCGCCGTCCGGGCTGGTGTCGTGGGGTGAGGTATGACACGAGGAAGGAAACACTATGGCTGATCTGATCGCTATCGGATACCCGGACCAGGCGACCGCGGAAGCCGCCGCCGACGAAGCGCGGCGGCTGGCCAAGGACCTGATCATCCAGCCGGACGCGATCGCGGTGATCGTGCGGGACGAAGAGGGCGGCTACCACGTCCACACCAACCATCACCTGGTCGGCGGTGGGGCCACCTGGGGGATGTTCTGGGGGCTGCTGTTCGGCCTGCTGTTCTTCATCCCGGTCTTCGGCATGGCGATCGGCGCCGGCATGGGCGCGCTGATGGGCAAGCTCACCAAGAGCAGCATCGACAAGCAGTTCCAGGAGCAGGTCCGCGACATGCTCAAGCCGGGCACCTCGGCGCTGTTCCTGATGCTGGAGAAGGTCACCCCGGACAAGGCCGTCGAGGCGATGAGCAAGTACGGCGGCACGGTCCTGAAGACCTCCCTGTCCAAGGAAGACGAGAAGGAGCTCCAGGAAGCCCTGCACGGAGAGCAGGCGGAGCCGCCCAGTAACCCATGTCGCAGCCGGGCTTCCGTGCTGGCGGGAGCGGACCAGTTCGGCGCCTTGATTTACCCCGGGCGGGGCATCATTGACCCGGGGACGCACGGGCGCCTGTACCGCCAGGGGGCGCACGGGTGCCCGGCTGCGACCACAGTGAACGGGTGATATCCACTCCAGCGACGGAGGTGGCAGGAGATGACCGTGTCCCGACTCGGGCGCGGGGAGCGGGCAGGGCACCACGCCCGGGGCGGGCAAGCCTGCCGGGGGCGGCGGGGCCAAGCCGGGTACGGGAGAGGCCAAGCGCGAACTGCGGGCGCAGAGCAAGCCAGACGCGGGCTCGGGAGCGCCGAGCCAGCCGGGCAGGCGAGGCGAAGGCCAGCGGTACGGCGGCGGGCCAAGCCAAGGTGCGGGCGACGCCAAGCCAGGCGCAGGCCGCGGCGGGGCTCGCTGCCGCCGAGACCAAGCTCGCTGCCGCCGAGACCAAGGGTGCGGGAGGCAGTGAGCTGACCGACGACGAGCGGGCCGAACTGCGCCCACCTGCGCGAGGAGGTCGCGCAGCTCCAAAGCAGCCGGGTGGATCACCCGGCGGCACCGGCCCGGCGCCAGCACAATGGCTGGCGGGCCCCGGTCGCGGTAGTGCTCATCGTCGTCGGGCTGCCTGCTCGCGCCGCTCTCGGTGGTGGCCGTGTGGACCGCCAACCAGGTCTCCAACACCGACCGCTACGTCGCGAACGTCGGACCCGCTCGTCCACGAGCCGGCCGTCCAGCGCGCCCTCACGGACGAGATCACCGCCAGATCACACCCGGCTGAACGTGAAGGGGCTGACCAGCCAGGCGGCGGCCGCGCTGTCGCAGAAGGGGCCTGACCCGGGTCGGCGCGCTGCTGAACAACTTCTCGGGTCAGCTCGCCAGCGCCGTGTAGGGCTTCATCCACACCCAGGTGGCCAAGCTCGTCGCCAGCCCGCAGGTCGCCCGGTTGTGGGTGCAGGTCAACCGGCGTGCCACGCACAACTGGTGAAGGCCCTGTCCGGTCAGGGCAACGGCTCGATGACGATCAGCAACGGCAAGGTGGTGCTGAACCTCGGCCCGTTCATCAACCTTGTCAAGTCGCCGGCTGGCCGCTCGAGGGCTGACGATCATCAACAAGATCCCCAACATCAACCCGACGTTCCCCCTGTTCTCCGCGAAGTACCTGGTGAGGGCCCAGACCGGGTACCGGCTGCTGAACGACCTCAAGATCGTGCTGCCGATCCTCACCCTGGTCCTGCTGGGCCTGGGGGTGTACGTGGCGCGCGGCCACCGGCGGGCCCTGATCGGCGCGGGACTCGGCTTTGCCGCGTCCATGGCGATCCTGGGCCTGGGGCTGACGATCTTCCGCGGCATCTACCTCAACAGCGTCCGCAGCAGCGTGCTGCCCGCCGACGCGGCGGCGGTCCTGTACGACACGCTGGTCAGGTTCATCCGGGACGGGCTGCGGGTGCTGCTGGTGGTCGGGCTGATCGTCGCGATCGCCGCGTTCTTCACCGGGCCCTCGGTCACCGCGGTCCGCACCCGCGGCGCGTTCAAATCCGGATTTGACTGGCTTCGCCGGAGCGGCGAGCACGCCGGCGTGAGCACCGGCCCGGTCGGCCGGTGGACCTACACCCACCGCCGGGCGCTCCGGATAGCCGCGGTCGCGCTCGCGGCGCTGGTGTTCGTCTTCTGGGGCCAGCCGACCTGGGTCACGGCGGTGGTCATCGCCGTCGTTCTGCTGATCGTGCTGGGTCTCATCGAGCTGATCGGCAGGCCCCCGGTCCAGCCGCAGGTGGCGGCGCAGCCTGGCGGCTGAATCCGCATGCTCCTTCAGGCGGCGGGCTTCGCTGTCCTGGCCGCGCTGTCCCCGACCGCGCTCTTAATCTCGGCGATCTACCTCGGGTCGGCCCGGCCCCGGACGACCGCGCTGTGCTACCTGGCCGGGGCGGTGCTCATCAGCACCGTCATGGGCATCGCGGTGCTGCTGCTGCTGCGCTACGGGCACTTCCAGTTGCCGGGCCACCGCACGCCGCGCGACGGCCTGCGGCTCGGCCTCGGGCTCCTCACCCTGGCCGCCATCGCCGTGGTGGCACGCCGCAAGCCCCGCCTGCTGGGGCTCTCGGGCCAGCCGCGCAACCACGGCAGGGGCCGACCGCGCAGCCGACAGCGGGCCGACTGCGCAACCCTGGGCAGCCGGGCCAGCCGACCGATCCCGGGCACCCTGGGCAGCCGGGACCGGGGAAGGGGATCGTGTCGCGGCTGGTGTCCAGCCCGGCGCCGATGACCGCGTTCGCGGCCGGGGTGCTGGTGTTCATGCCCGCGCTGACCTTCATCGCCGCCATCCAGGTGATCGCCACCGCCCGGGCCGGTGTCCCGCTGTCCGCGCTGGGCCTGGTGATCGTCATCGTCATCAACGTGGCGTTCGTCTGGCTGCCGTTCCTGGCCTACCTGGCGGCACCCGACCTGACCACGCGCAAGCTGGCCGCCTTCAACGCCTGGCTGCGTGCACGCGGGCGGATCCTGCTGATGCTGGCGCTGCTGGTGGCCGGCGCGGTCCTCACCGTGGACGGGCTGCTCGGGCTCATCGGCCGTACCTGACCACCGCTCGCCCCGCTTGCCGCCTGCCTCATTTGCAGTTTTCCCTGCTTAGGGCACGCCCAGAGCAACGCGGAACTATCCTGAAGGTCAATCAATAACCAACCGCAGCTCGCGAATTTGGCAAGTGGTGAGAATGTCCGCCGGTGACCTCAGGGTGCTCTACGTGATGGGCATCTACCACAGCGGCACGACGGTGCTGAGCAACCTGGTCGGCCAGCTTGACGGGTACTTCGCCGTCGGTGAGCTGCGGACCCTCTGGCCGAAGCTGACCCGTGACCATTACCGGTGCGGCTGCGGCGAGCTGCTCATCGAGTGCCCGGTCTGGAGCCGGATCATCAAGTCCACGTTCGGGGAGGGGGAGGACCGGGTAACGCTGGCGCGGGACATGTGGCGGTGCCAGCGCGAGGCGCTGCACGAGTACCACACCTGGCTCCGGGTCGGCGGCGTGCTCCGCCGCCGGGGGAAGGGGCTGCCGGCCGACGGCCCGATGGCCCGCTACGCCGCCGGGCTGGCCCGTCTTTACCGGGCCATCGTCACCGAGACCGGCGCCGAGGTCATCGTCGATTCGTCCAAGGAGCCGACCGACGCGGCGCTGCTGCTGCTCATGCCCGAGATCGACCCGGCCTTCGTGCAGATCGTCCGGGATCCGCGGGGGATGGCCTACTCCATCCTGCGGGTCCAGGCCGGCGGCGAGCCGGTGGCCGGCAGCCGGTGGCGGCAGAGCGCCTACGCCGCCCTCAGCTGGTCGGCGGGCAACCTGGCCGGTACCGCCGTCCGGCGGGCCGCCGGGCCGGGCCGCTCGGCGCTGCTGCGGTATGAGGACTTCGTCCGCCGGCCCCAGGACTCGGTGGCGGCCCTGGCGGACATGGCAGGCCGGCCCGCACGGCTCGTGCCTCCGGCTGATCCCGCGCAGGACGGCACGGTGACCATGAACACCACGCATACCGTCGGCGGCAACAACAACCGGTTCCGCACCGGGCCGGTCCAGCTGCGCGAGGACACCGAATGGCGGTCACGGCTGCACCGCCTCGACCGGGCGGCCGTGACCACGGTGTGCTCGCCCCTGATGGCCCACTACGGCTACCGGCTGGCCCCCTGACCGCCCGCGCCGGCAGCTAGCCGGGCGGGGCGCCGGCCTGGACGGCACGCCCCTTCCATTCGCCGCCCCGGCCCATGCGGTGGCGGCGCGCTGAGTCCACCGTCATGGCGGTGTACAGCAGGGCGATGACCGGCAGGCAGGGCGCCCGCAGCGGGGAGAGCCGGTACAGGCGGAGCACGGGCAGGTAGCTGAGCGTCATCAGCGCCCAGCCGGCCAGCCCAGCGCCGGCGCACCACCACCACACGGCGGGGCCGGCCGGGTGACCCACGGCCGCGGCCAGGGCGCCGAGCGTGGCCACCGGCGGCAGAAGATACAGCCAGCACAGGCCGGCCACGGTCCCGGCCAGCAGGACGGGTGAGTAGCGCAGCTGGATGTAGGCGCTGCGGGCGACCATGTCCCACAGCCCGCCCAGCCCCGGGTAGGGCCTGCGGCTGTGCACGCTGGTGGTGAAGCCGAGCCAGCAGCGAGCCCGGGCGGGCCCACGTTTGAGCAGCCGCGCCAGCGCCACGTCGTCGATCCGGGCGCCCGCGATCCGCTCCAGGCCGCCCGCCGCCGCCAGCACCTCGCGCCGGACCAGCATGCAGCCCCCGGCCGCCGCCGCGGTCCTGGCGCGGGGGCGGCCGACCCGCCGGAACGGGTACAGCTGGGCAAAGAAGTACACGAACGCCGGGACGATCCACCGTTCCCAGCCGGTTTCGCAGCGCAGCAGGGCCATCTGCGAGACCAGGGCCCGGTCGTCGGCGTCGGCCGCCCGGACGAGGCGGCGTACGACCCCCGGCTCGAGGGCGATGTCGGCGTCGGTGAACAGCAGGTAGCCGCACTCCCCCGCCGCCGCCACCCCCTGGGCCATCGCCCACACCTTGCCCGCCCAGCCGGCGCGGCGGCGGACTGCCGCTGACCACCCGCAGCGCGGTGCCTCCCGCCGGAGTGGACCCGGCCGCTGCGGCCAGAGCTGACTGGGCCGCGGCGGCCGGGAGGGGCCCGGCCGGGCCGGGCCGGACCGACCCGGCCGCGCCGGGACGGATGGATACGGCCCCGCTGGACAGGGCAGCGGCGACCGCGGCGGTGCCGTCGGTGCTGGCGTCGTCCACCAGCAGCACCGAGAAGGGGCCGGGGTAGTCCTGAGCCAGCAGCGTCGGCAGCGTCTCGGGCAGGATCGCCGCCTCGTCCCGGGCGGGCACCACCGCGACCACGCTGGGCCAGGGCCGCGGGCCGGGCCCGCCCGGCCGCCCGGGCAGGCGCACGTCCGTGCGCCAGTACCCGCCGTGCCCGGCCAGCAGGTACACCCAGGCGGCCGCCGCCAGCACGCAGGCGGCCACCAGGATCACCACCCCCGCAGCCTCGCACACCACCCCGGCCGCATCGCCGAAGGGCGCCGCAGGCGCGCCTGCCCGTGGACAACCGGCCGGACCGGGCCCGCCGGCCCGTGGACAACCAAGAGTGGTTCAGATCCTCGCCCCCCGGGGGCGACTAACCGAACCAGTGAGGGCTGTCCACCGGGGGTGGCGCGGGCTATGGGTGGGCGGGGGCGGTGGGGCGGTGCTAGGCGGTGGGGCGGGTGGCCGGAGGTCCCCTCGATGGCGGGGCGGGCGCCCGGGTCCGGGGAGCCTTCCGGGGCCGAGCCGTTGCCCGAGGGGGTGCTGGCCGCGGGCGGACTCCGGCGAGCTGGCGAGGTTCTTCTTGATGGACTCCAGAATGGTCAGACCCTGGCCGACCAGGCCAGCGGCCAGCTCGCTGAGTCCCTCGGCCCCGTTCAGCACGTTGACGTTCGCGCCGGCCAGACCGCCTGCCGCCTCCTTGACGATCTGCGGAAGCTGGTCGATGAGCATCCGGTCGAGCGCCACCCGGTCATTCGATGCCGCCGCCTCGGCCTGGATGCGCATCCGCTCCGCGTCCGCCTTGGCCAGGATGCGGACCTTCTCCGCCTCCGCCTCGGCCGGCTTGACCACCTCCGCGACAAGCTCGCGTTCGCGCAGCTCCGCCCGCCGCCGGGCCAGCTCGGCCTGGGCGTTGATGACCTCCATCTGCACCTGGGCATCGGTCAGCGGCCCCACCTGTGCCGCCTTCGGCCTGCGCCTGGTTGACCTCGGCCTTGTACTGGGCCTGCACGACCGCCGTCTGCCGGGCGTACTCGGCCTGCTTGCGCTGGGCCTCCTGCTGCGCCTCAGCGGCCTGCTGGGTGGCCTGCGCCTGGGCGATCTGCGCCTGCCGCTGGATCGCCGCGTTGTGCGGCGCGGCCATCGCGTCGATGTAGCCGGAGTTCATGTCGTCGATCGACTGGATCTGCAGCGAGTCGACGGTGAGGCCGATCTTGGCCATCTCCGCCTTAGAGCCGTCGAGGACCTCGGTCGCCAGTTTCTGCCGTTCGGTGACGATCTCCTCGACCGTCATCGAGCCGATGATCGAGCGCAGGTGGCCCGCGAAGATGCGGCCGGTCAGGGTGGACATCTGGTCCTGGTCGGACAGGAACCGCTGGCCCGCGTTGACGATGCTCTCATCGTCGTTGCCGACCTTGAACGCGATCACAGACCGCACGTTCAGCGAGATGCCCTGCCGGGTGACGCAGGTCTCGGCCACCTCGGACTCACACATGGCCAGGGTGAGGTAGCGGGCCTTGCGGAAGAACGGGAGCACGAACGCGCCGTGGCCGACCACGACCCGGAACGGTGCTCCGATGCCGCCCCGCCAGCGCCTGCCGCCAGAAATCAGCATGGCCTGGTCGGGGGCGGGGACACGGTAACCAAACATTGTCGGGCTCCTCAGCGAGGATTACTCAGGAAAGGGATCGAGGGGGTCCGCCCACTCGCTCACGTCCACCGTTCGCGTGCCGCGGCTCTCGATGACCAGCACGGTCGCGCCTTTGGGGATCGGGTCGGTGGACCAGGCCAGGTAGGCTTCGGTTCCCCCGCGGATCTTGAGCAGTACCTCGCCGGGGCCGGCCTTCCCGCGGGTGGCAACGAGAAGAACGCCGATAGAGCCGATGAGGGATTGGTCCCCAGCCACCGTCCTCGTCTTCCTCTCACCACCCCGAGATGTGCTTCCACACACTACCGCCCCGGACAGTCACAGAAGGATTACGCCGTCACCCGATCAGCCGCCCGGGCCGCCCCGCGCTTCGTGGTGTCGGCTCTTTTTGGCAATGCGCCGCACGTTCGGTGACAAGCCTCCCGGGTAGCGGCCTGCGATGGCCACCCTTACCGGCTGCTTCCGGCTGGGATCATCGCCGCTCCCCTGGCCACGGCGTCCGCTACTCCGCCAGGCGCCTGCGCCGGAGCCAGGGGCAGGCCTGGATTCAAAACTCGCCGGGGCCGGAATAGGACGCCGGGCAGCGGCGTTGGAGACGATCGCTGGTGTGTTTGTGTCCCCCGGGCCGCAATCACCGCCGTCGCGGAATACCGTTCGGCTGGAGCCGCGTCGCGCTACTCGCCGAGGAGGCGACCGCACACCAGCACCGCGTGTGTCACGCCCCCGCACGAGCCCCGCTCGCGGGGGCGTGCGCACGTAATCTCCTGGTCATCTGGTTAACACCTGTCGTTGGCACCGTGCCATCGTTGATCTCGTGAACGTGCGCCCACTCCGCTCGCGGCGGGCCTTCCTCGGCCTGGTCGCCGCGGCGGTGTCGGCGGCGGTCGCCGCGTGCACCAGGGCGGCCGGGGCGAGCGGCACGCCGCCCGCCGGGTCGCCGCGGCCGACGCTGGCCCGCCGGCGGGTGAGCGAGAACGCGCTCCCCGGTGACCCCCACTGGGACATCAGGCACCTCGGCGCGCCCAACGCGATGCTCGGGTACACGGGCCAGGCCAGCGTGCTGCCGGGTGAACCGGTCACGATCTATGCGTCCACCACCGCACGCTCGTTCACGGTGAGCGCGTTCCGGATGGGCTGGTACCGCGGCGACCTGGCCCGGCTGGTGTGGCGGTCGGCGACCGTGCCGGGGCACCGGCAGCGCAAGGCGGTCCTCATCAGGCCGACCAACACGGTGGAGACCCACTGGGAACCGTCCCTCAGCGTGCCGACGGACGACTGGCCGGAAGGCTCCTACCTGCTGCGGCTGGACGCCGAGTCGGGCGCGCAGCGGTTCGTCCCCGTCACCGTCCGGTCCGCCACCACCGCAGGCAAGATCGTGATCAAGAACGGGGCCGAGACCTGGCAGGCCTACAACACCTGGGGCGGCTACGACCTCTACCACGGCCCCGGCGGCATCGCCGATTACGACAACCGCTCGCTGGCGGTCAGCCTGGACCGGCCCTACGACGCCAGCGGCGCGTTCATGTTCCTGTACCACGAGCGGAAGCTCATCGAGTTGGCTGAACGCCTCGGCCTGCCGCTCGCCTACGTGACCAGCATGGACATCGCCGCCGACCCGTACCTGCTGGACGGGGCCAGCGCGCTGTTCTCGCTCGGCCACGACGAATACTGGTCGCCGCCGGAGCGGGCGCACGTCACCGCGGCCCGCAACGCGGGCATGAACATCGCCTTCCTCGGGGCGAACTGCATGTTCCGCCGCACCCGGCTGGCCAGCACGAGGCTGGGCCCGCGCCGGCTGGTCATCTGCTACAAGACGAGCTACCTGCAGGACCCGATGTACGGCAAGGACAACGCGCTGGTCACGAGCGACTGGCGGGAACCGCCTCACCCGGACCCGGAATCGTCGCTGACCGGCACGCTCTATGAGTCGAACCCCACCGACGCCGACTTCGTGGTGGCCACCCCGGATGCCTGGATGTTCGCTGGCACCGGCGTGGCGAAGGGAACCAGGTTCCGCGGCCTGGTGGGCATCGAGTACGACCGGGTGAACCCCGGGTCGCCGGTCGAGCGGCCGATCCAGGTCCTGTCCCACTCGCCGCTGACCTGCCGCGGCGTGAACAGCTACGCGGACTCGGCCTATTACACGCACCTCGGTGGCGCCGGGGTGTTCAACTCCGGGACGATGCGCTGGGTCGCGTCCTTCGGCGGGGTGCACCACTTCGGCCTGAACCGGAGGACGGCAACCTTCACCAAACACGTGACCGCCAACCTGCTGCTCGGTTTCGCCGGCGGACCGGCCGCGGCGAAGCACCCCGCACACGACAATCTGCATGCCATGCACGAGTGGCCCGGCGACCCGATCGGCGCCCAGTACAACCTGTGGCCGCCGGTCGTGCTCTGAGATCCGCGGTCGCAGCGGCCGCCCGCGGGCGCTCACGGGCCCAATACCGGCCAGGGCATCCCGGTGGCGGCGAGCACGTCGGCCGGGCGGGGCAGCGCGTCCTGCGCGCCCGGGCGGGTGGTCGCCGCCGCGCCCACCGCGCACGCGGCCCGCACCGCCGCGGCCGGCTCCAGCCCGGCCGCCAGCGCGACGGCCAGCGCCGCCACGAACGCGTCGCCTGCGCCGACGCTGTCCACGCTCGCCACGCTGAACCCGGGCACCGCCACCGCCGCGGGCGTATCCGGCGCGCCGGCCGCGGCCGGCGGCCGGGCGAGCACCGCACCGGCCGCGCCCAGGGTGATGACCGCGTGCCCACCGGTCATCCCGGCCAGCGCCAGCGCCGCCGCTGGCGCGCCCTCTGGCCCGGTCACCGGCCGCCCCAGCACCGCCGCCGCCTCCTGCTCGTTGACCACCAGCCAGTCCACGCCGCCCGCGAGCAGGCCCGCGGCTCCGGCCGGCGCCGGGGCCAGGTTCAGCACGCGTGCGGCGCCGGCCGGCGCGGGCCCGGCGCAGCACGCCCGCGAGCACCCCGGCCGGTATCTCGGCCGAGAGCCACCAGCGCCTCGCACGGGGCCGCGAACGCCGCCGCTACCTCGTCCGGCCCGGCCCGGCCGTTCGCGCCCGCCGCCACCGCGATCGAGTTCTCGCCCGCCGCGTCCACGGTGATGAGGGCCACTCCGGAGGCGGCGCCGGGCGACCACCCGCACCCCGCTGGCATCGATCCCCTCGGCCGCCAGTCCGGCCCGCAGCCGCGCACCGAACTCGTCGTCACCGCAGCAGCCGATCATCCGCACCGCCGCGCCCAGCCGGGCCGCGGCGACCGCCTGGTTGGCCCCTTTGCCGCCCCCGCCGAAGTGACCGCGCTCGCCGCCGACAGGACCGTCTCGCCCGGCCCGGGCAGGTGCGGCACCGCCAGTGAGATGTCGGTGTTCAGGCTGCCCACCACGGTCACCCGGGGGGCGTGCGGCATGGCCCCTGGGCGCCGCCCCGGAACGCTGCCGCATGCGCCAAACCGCCTTCCGCGCCCCATCAGCCAGGGCCGCACCAGTGTGCCATCGTCCGGCGCACCTGCTGAGCGCAGGAGTTGCTGTTCCCGCGGTCACCCGGAGCCACCGGGCCGAAATCGGGTATCGTGCAAAGATCACTGCGCTGCTTTCCCACACCTCCGTGCGGACACTGATCATCGGGATGGATCAGCCGGGCGGATAATCAGCATGACCGGAGTTCGCTGGAAATCCTCGCCCCTCCCGGCGAAGGCGCTGATCGGCGCGCACCTGAGCGACCTGGTCACCGCGCAACTGCGGAGCCCGGCATCGCCGCTTCAGGGGCTGCTCGACGCGGCCCGCAGCGGCCGGGAGGCCACCGCGGTGCTCACGCTCCGCGCCGGGCGCAGCAACCCGGTCGACGCCGTGGTCTCCATCCAGCCGATGCGCGGCAGCGACGACGTCATCAGCGCATTGGTGATCATGCGCATGCCGCCGCCCGCCGACGAGCAGTTCCTCGATCCCGCGCTGATGCGGCACGCGCTGCTCGATGACACCTTCCGCCAGATCGGCGCCACCCTCGACCTGGACCAGATGGCCCGCGGCCTGATCAACATCGTCGTGCCGCACTTCTGCAACTCGGCCGGCCTGCTGATGCTGGAGAGCATGGTGGCGGCCGACGAGCCGCCCGATTACCGCGGAGGACGGGTCGCACCTGCTGCGCCGGCTGGCCGTCGCGAGCGATGACAACGACCCGCGCCTGGACGCGGCGTTCCCCACCGGTGAGGTGCTGCGGTACCCGCCGGGGACGCCGTACACCGAGTGCCTGGAAACCGGCAAGCCGGTGCGGAGCACCAGCGTCGAGAACAACAGATGCGCTCAAGATAGCCAGGTCCTGGCGGCGCCGGCCGGTGGCCAAGCTGCTGGCCGGCACCTCCATGCTGCTGTTGCCCCTGGAGGCGCGCGAGGTGCTGCTCGGCTTCATCGTCTGCACCCGCCGGGCGGGTTTCCGCCCCTTCGACGCCTACGACACCGAGATCGGAATGGAGTTCGCCTCCCGCGCGGCGATCTACCTCGACAACGCCCGCCGGTACAGCCGGGAGCGCGCCACCGCCCTGACCCTCCAGCGCAGCATGCTGCCGACCGGGCTGTCCGCGCCCTGCTCGGTCGAGGTCAGGCACCGCTACCTGCCCGGCAGCCAGCTGATCGAGGTCGGCGGCGACTGGTACGAGTCGATCAGCCTGCCCGGGGCCCGGGTGGCGCTGGTGGTCGGCGACGTGGCCGGGCACGGGGTCCGGGCGGCCGTCACCATGGGCCGGCTGCGCACGGCGATCCAGACGCTGGCGATGCTGGAGCTGTCCCCCACCGAATCGCTTCAGCAGCTCAACGAGCTGATGCGGATATCTGGGCGTGCTGCGAGCCCCACTTCGCGACCTGCGTCTACGCCGTCTACGACGCGGTGCAGGGCACCTGCGAGGTCGCCTCGGCCGGGCATCTGCCCCCGCTGCTGGTCCGGCCCGACGGCAACAGCGAGTTCCTCGACGTGTCGCCGGCGCCGCCGCTGGGTGTGGGTGAGGGGATCATCCGCAGCCGGACCTTCGAGATCGAGGACGGCAGCCTGTTCGTGCTGTACACCGACGGGCTGGTGGAGAGCCGGGACCGCGACATCGACGACGGCCTGAACCGGCTGCGGGGACTGTTCGGCCCGGAGTCGGCGGCGCGCCCGGTGGAGGAACTGTGCAAGGCCATCCTCGCCGGCGCCTACGCCGACCAGCAGCGCGACGACATAGCGGTGCTGATGGCGCGGCTGAGCCGCATCGACGGCAGCCAGCTGGCGACCTGGGTGCTGCCCGGGGAGCTCACCTCGGCGGGTGAGGCCCGCGCGCTGGTGAGCGAGCCGCTGGCGAAGTGGGATCTGGCCAGCATGGTGCCCACCACCCAGCTGCTCGTGTCCGAGCTGGTGACCAACGCGATCCGGTACACCCACGGCCCGGTCACCCTCCGCCTCCTGCTGGAGCGGACCCTGACCTGTGAGATCGCCGACTCCTCAACGGCGCTGCCGAGGATGAGGTACGCGGCCAGGGACGACGAGTCAGGACGCGGTCTGCAGATCGTCAGCCAGCTCTCGCTGCGGTGGGGAGCCAGGCGGAGGGCGGGCGGCAAGATCGTCTGGTGCGAGCAGCAGTTCCCGCAGGGCTACACCCCGCCCATCCCGCCCAGCATGTGAGCACTGGCCCGGGTGGCCGTGGCCGGTCCGGAGCGGGGGTCGGGCCGGCCACGGCGGTCCCGGGGTCAGCCGGCCCCGTGCTTGGTGTCCTGCTTGATCTCCAGCTGACCGTTCCGCATCAGGCCGATCCGCTGCGCCCGGCTCGCCACGGTGCTGTCGTGGGTGACCAGGATCAGGGTGAGCCCGTATTCGCGCCATAGCTTCTCGAGCAGGGCGATGATCTCGTCCCTGGTGCTCTCGTCGAGGTTCCCGGTCGGCTCATCGGCCAGGACCACCGTGGGCTTCTTCACCAGCGCACGGGCGATCCCCACCCGCTGCTGCTGGCCGCCGGACAGCTCCGAGGGCAGGTGCCGGGCCCGGTCGGCGAGGCCCACGTCCGCCAGCGCCTGCGCCGCCCTGGTCTCGCGCTCGGCCGAGCTGACGCCGAGCGGCACCAGCGCGGTCTCGACGTTCTCCTGGGCGCTGAGGGTGGGGATCAGGTTGAACGTCTGGAAGATGAAGCCGATCGAGTGCGCCCGCACCCGGGTGACCTGGCTCTCCCGCAGGGCGGCCAGGTCCTGGCCGTCGAGGTCCACCACGCCCGAGGTGGGCCGGTCCAGGCCGCCGAGGATCTGCAGCAGCGTGGTCTTCCCATGGCCGGTCGGGCCCTGGATGGCGAGCCACTCGCCGTCCTCGATCCGCACATCCACGCCGGCCAGCGCGTGGACCGTGGCCCGGCCCTTCTGGTAGTCCTTGGTGACACCGGACAGTTCGTACATGGCTGCTCCCTCACTACCACCCGAGCCAGTGCGTCCGCGGGGCGCAGCCGGGCGGCCCGCCATCCACCGAAGCCGCCGGCGATCAGGCCGCCCGCGATCGCCAGCACCACGGCGAGCGCGACAGCGGCCAGCGTGACCTCTGCGTTGAGGTGGACGGTGACCGCGTTGGTCGCGTCCGCGGCCAGCCGGCGGAACCCGCCTGCCGCCACCACCGCCACCACCGGCACCGCCGCCACCGCCAAAACCGCCGCCGCCGAACCCTCCGCCGCCGGGCGGGGCGCCGCCGGCGAAGGCGCGCGCGCCGCCGGGGGTGGCCGAGCCGGTGGCCAGGCCGGTGGTGGCGGTCAGCGGCGGGGCGATCCGGGACACCAGCGCGGCCCCGGCGAAGCCGAGCGCGATGCCGGCCAGCCCGCCGATGATGCCGATGGTGATCGACTCACCGAGCACCTGGCCGACGATCCGCCTGCTCCGCCAGCCGAGCGCCTTGAGCGTGCCGAACTCCCGCACCCGCCGGGACACGGCCGACATGGTCAGCAGGCTGGCCAGCAGGAAGGCCGCGGCCAGCACCGCGATCGCCAGCCACTTGCCGAGGTTGCGGGCCAGGCTGGAGGCGCTGGCCAGCGAGCCGGTCACCTCGTTGGCCAGGTCGCTGGAGGTGGTCACGGTCGCCTTGGGCGTGACGTGCGTGATCTCCTTGGACACGGTGGAGATCATCGTGGAGCTGCTGGCCGCCACGTAGATCGTGTTCACCTGGTTCTTCATGCCGGCCAGCGCCTGCGCGCGGCCCAGCGGGATATAGACGTTGGCCGGGCTGCCGCCCTGCGGCTGCTTCACGATCCCGATCACCTTGAACGAGGTCCCGCCAACGTTGATCTTCGAGGCGGTCGTGAGCTTGTTCTGCTTGGCGTAGCTGGAGTCGATGACGGCTACGTTCGAGCTCGCGTCCGCCGTGCTGAACGTCCGGCCCGAGGTGATCTTGCTGGAGCTGAGCGGCCCGACCTCGCCCGCGGATATCTGGGTGCCGTTCACGGTGAACGTGTTGGTGCTGAACGACGAGGCGAACCCGCCGCCACCGCCGCCACCACCACCACCGCCACCACCGCCGCCGCCGAACCCGCCACCACCGCCGCCCGCCGAGGCGTTCGGGACCGTGCCGGAGATGGACAGGTCGGTGAGGGCCAGCGCGCCGCCCGCCGCCGCCACGCCGTGCAGCCCCGAGATCGAGGTGACCGACGTGGAGCTGATCGGGCCAAGCGCGCGGTTGAGGAGCACGCTGCGGCTGAACTTGGTGCCGGGCGCGGGCCGTGTGCCGGTGCCGGTGCCGGCGCCGGCGCGCCCCCGGACCCGGAAGCCGAACGGGCCGCCGGAGCCACCCGCCGGGGCCTTGGTGACGGTGATGTCGGTGCCCACCCCGTACAGGGAGTGCAGCACCGCGCCCTGCGCCTGGGCCACGCCAGCGGAGGCGGCCGTCACCGTGATGACCAGGCCGATCCCGACGGCCAGGCCCAGCGAGATGAAGATCACCTGCCGCATCCGCCGGCGCAGTTCACGCCGGAGGTAGATGAAGAACATGAATCCCTCCAAGGCTGCCCACGGCGGTGCGGGGGGCGCGCCAGGTCAGATGCTGGCGGGTGTGGCTGAGGGAAGCCTGAAGAGGTACTGCGGGGTGGCTGGAATCGGAAGCCTTTACTTCGGGATTACGGTGGCGGGGACCCCGGCAGCACGGCCCCACCGCCTCGGCAGCAGAAACGCCGAGTCGGCGCGGCCGCACTGCCAATGAGAATCCGGCGGCCGGCGGCTTCGTTTCGGACGCCGGCCGGCTCGGAGCCGTTCGGCTTGCCTCAGCGTGGGCGGGTGTAGAGCACTAGCCAGATGCCGCTTACTGCCCAGCGGTGGGATACCTGGAAGCCGAGGCCGTTGAGGAGGGGAACTTTGCCGCGTTCGTTGCCGGTCTCGATGACCCAGAGGCGGTGGACGGTGGTGAGGCGGCTGCGGATGACGGGGGCGGAGGCCCGGGTGCCCAGGAGGGTGGCGGACCCGGTGGGGGTCTGCGCGAGGGTGACGTCGCGGAGGGGGCGGTAGGGGGCCGGGTAGGCGGCCTCGAACTCGCGGTCGTTGAGGCGGGGGAACAGGAGAGCGTCGCCCGGGCGGCTGTGGACGGCGACCAGGTGGCTCAGCTGGCGGAGGTTCTCGCTGTGGCTGCCCACGCGGCGGTCGCTGGCCTGGCCGGGCAGCGCGACCAGCACGATGAGGACGAGGCCGACGGCACCGCCGGCCCAGCCCAGCGCGGCCAGGCCGGCCCCGGCCAGCAGCGCGGCGGCCGGCGCGCAGAACACGATGTAGCGCAGCGAGTACACCGGATGGACGGCCGAGGCGGCCAGCAGCACGGCCGGCGGCAGCAGCAGCCACGGAAGGCTCAGCGCCAGCAGCCGGGACGGCATGTCGGTGGCCAGCCGCCCGCGCAGGGCGCAGAAGGCGAACGTGGCCACGATGACCAGCAGCACCGTTGCCGCCAGCGCGGGCGGCCCGAGCAGCTGGCGGACGCTGGCGATCTGCGCCGCGTTCAGGGGCTTGAGCCAGCTCACCTGGCCACGCTGGCCGATGGAGATCAGCGCCACCGGGCTGGCCACCACCAACGCGGCCACTGACGCGGCCAGCCAGCCCCGCACGGCCGACCAGCCCCGCACGGCCGGCCAGCCCGGCCCGGCCGGTGCGCCACCGACGGCCGTGGGCGACCCGTCGGCGGCCGCGGGCGCGCCGGCGTCCGCTGCCGGGCTGCGGCGCGCCCACAGGGCCAGCGTCAGCCCATGCGCGGGGATGAGCAGCAGGGCGAAGATGTTGCCCAGGCCCATGACGGCGACGCTCACGCCGTACCCGGCCAGCCAGCGCCACCGCCGGCCGGGGTCCGCTGCCATGGCCCGCACGAGCAGGTAGCTGGCGATCGTGGCGAACGCCGTCACCAGCGCGTAGCTCCGCGCGTTCTGGGCGTACCAGGTCACGCTGGGGAACGCCGCGAACACCAGTCCCGCGGCCAGCCCGGCCCGGGTGGACACCAGGCGGCGCCCCAGCGCGGCGATGAAACCGGCGGCCACCGCCATCCCCACCGCGGACGGGAACCTGAGCGCCAGCACGCTGGTGCCGGCCGCCCTGGTCTCGAACCACATGAGCACGTAGTAGGCGCCGTGCACGACATCGGTGTGGCCGAGCATGTGCAGCAGCTGCGGCAGGCTCCGGTGCACGGCGGCCAGCGTCGCGCCCTCGTCCCGCCACAGCGACGGGCGCTGGATCTGGTAGAGCGTGACCGCCAGCGTGACCAGCGCCGGGATCAGCGGCATCCAGGCCGCCCCGCCCGCCAGCCGCGCGCGCCGCGGGGCCGGGGCCGCCGGATCCGGCCCGTGGACCGTCACCGGGTTCCCAGCAGATGCCGTCACGAGTGTCCTTACTCCGCGGGGGCCGGCCGCAGCCCGCGTTGGGCTACGGCGGCCGTCCGCGCCAGGCAGAGATCGCCGCGATTCGTGACGAATGCTACTGCAGCTCAGTCGCCCCGGACGGCGCGCAGCGAAGCCCGCAGCGATCCCATGGTCGCGAGCACCGCCGACGGCTCATACCCGCAGTGCGCCATGCAGTTCGCGCATCGCGGGTCCTTGCCCCGCCCGTAGGCGTCCCAGTCCGTCGTCTCGATCAGCTCCCGGTAGGTCTTGGTGTAGCCGTCGGACATCAGGTAGCAGGGCCGCTGCCAGCCGAGCAGCGAGTAGGAGGGGATCCCCCACGCGGTGCAGCCGAAGTCGGCCTTGCCCTCCAGGAAGTCGAGGAACAGCGGCGAGTGGTTGAGCCGCCAGCGCTTGCGGTTCCCGTTCGCGAACGCCTTGCGGAACAGCTCCCTGGTCTCGGTCACGCCCAGGAAGTGCTCCTGGTCGGGCGCCTTCTCATAGGCGTAGGCGGGGGAGATCATCATCTCGTCCACGGCCAGGTCGTCGTTGAGGTAGTCGAGCACCTCGATGACGGTCTGCGGGGTATCGGTGTTGAAGAACGTGGTGTTGGTGGTGACCCGGAAGCCGCGCCGCTTGATTTCCTTGATCGCCGCGACCGCCTCGTCGAACACACCCTCCTTGCACACCGACTCGTCGTGCCGCTCGCGCAGCCCGTCGATGTGCACCGCCCAGGCGAAGTAGCGCGACGGCGTGAACTTGTCCAGCTTCTTGGGGATGAGCAGCGCGTTCGTGCACAAGAAGACGTACTTCTTCCGCTTGATCAGCTCGGCGACCAGCACGTCGATCTGCGGGTGCATGAGCGGCTCCCCGCCGGCGATGGACACCATCGGGGCGCCGCACTCCTCGATCGCGGCCAGCGCCTGCTCGACCGGCATCCGCTGCTTGAGCACATCGTGCGGCTGCTGGATCTTCCCGCAGCCGGCGCATTTGAGGTTGCATGCGAACAGCGGCTCGAGCTCGACCAGCAGCGGGAACTTGTCCCTGCGGGAGAGCTTCTGGCGCATGAGGTACGCCCCGATCCGCATGCTCTGGCGCAGCGGCATGGTCATAGCGACCTGACCTCCTTGGGCAGGCTGAAACGGATGGATTCGGTGGTGGTCACCCGCTCGCTCACCTCCACCGGGCCAAGCCCGGCCAGGGCGGCGATGATCTCCCCCACGACCGCCGGTGGCGCGGACGCCCCGGCGCTGAGGCCGACCGTAGAGACCCCGGCCAGCCAGCCCAGCTCGATGTCGGCCGGGCCGTCGATCAGATAGGCCGGCACCCCGGCCCGCTGCGCGGTCTCCACCAGCCGGACCGAGTTGGATGAGTTCGCCGAGCCGGCCACCAGCACCAGGTCGGACTCGGCGGCAACGGCACGCACGGCCTGCTGCCGGTTGGTGGTGGCATAGCAGATGTCGTCGCTGCCCGGCGCCCGCGCGGCCGGGAACCGCTGCCGCAGCGCGCCGGCCACCTCCTCGGCCTCGTCCACGGCGAGCGTGGTCTGCATGAGGTAGGCGACCTTGGCCGGATCCGGCGGGCGGAGGCGCGCCACGTCTTCGGCGGTCTCTACCAGGGCCATGGCCTCCGGCGCCTCGCCCAGCGTCCCCTCGACCTCCTCGTGGCCGGCGTGGCCGATCAGCGCCACCAGATATCCCTCAGCGGCGAACCGGCGCGCCTCGACGTGCACCTTGGACACCAGCGGGCAGGTGGCGTCCACGGTGGCCAGCCCGCGCCGGTCCGCGTCCGCGCGGACGGCCGGGGAGACGCCGTGCGCGGAGAACACCACGCACGCGCCGTCCGGCACCTGGTCGAGCTCGTCCACGAACACCGCGCCGCGGCGCTCCAGATCGGCCACCACGTGGGTGTTGTGCACGATCTGCTTGCGCACGTACACCGGCGGCCCCTGCTGCTCCAGCAGCTTCTCGACGATCTCGATCGCCCGCTCCACCCCGGCGCAGAACGACCGCGGTCCGGCGAGCAGCACCCGGCGCTGGCCGGCCGCCGCCGCCCACCGCGTCAGGGCCGGCCCGGCCGCCCGCAGTGAGCGCAGCGCGCGCAACCCCCCGGCCAGCGCGGCCGGGCTGCGCAGCGGCCGCTGCGGCGTGTCGGAGATGGCCCGCACCACCGCCACCGGCCGCTCCCTGGCCGCGGCGGCCAGCCATGCCGACTCCAGGTTGACGGCCAGCGCACCCGCATCCACGGCCCGCGCCCGCTCCCGGCCACCGGCGAGCCGCTCCACGCTCACCACCGGCCCGGTCCTGACCGCCAGCCCGGCCCGCCGCAGCTCCCCCGCCAGCAGCGCCGCCGACGGGCACGCTGTTGTCGTAGTCCCGTCCATAACCTCGGTGGCCACCACCAGGTCACCAGGCCTGAGCTCATCGGTCAGCCCGCCGCCGGTCCCCGCGACCGCGAGCGTGCCGAACGTATCCTGCCGGAGCCGCTCCCCCTGCTTCCGCGCGCGCCCCGGCCCGTACCCACTAACCCGGACCTCGCCGCCATCGCCAACCCCCGCCCGCACCGCCCGAGCCTCCGGCCACAACGGCGCACACACCACCAGCCGCCCACCCGGCCGGCCGCCAGCGGCCGCATCCGTCCCAGTGCCGGGCAGCAAGCCCGCCATATCGGGCCTCGCGCCGTCGCGCAGCGCGCCAGCCCCATCCGGCCTCTCGCCGTTCACCACGCCCACCGCGTCCGGCCCCGTGGCGCCAGCCGCATCTGGCCCCTCGCCGGACGCAACGGCGGCCACCTCCGGCTCGGCGCGGGGCGGTACCTCGGGGACGCCGTCTGCGTCGGCCTTGTGCGCCGTCATGACGTCCCTGCCACATATCTGCCGAGCGCCATAACCGGGAACACGAGCCGGTACAGGTGATAGTTGAGGTAGAAGTCCCGCGGGAACCCGGTACCGGTGTACTGCGGCTCATCCCACGTCCCGTCCTCCCGCTGATGGTCGATGAGCCACCGGACGCCCCGTTCCGCGGCCAGGCTGTACTGCCGGGTGTGCGGTGCCGCCGGCCGGGGCGTTGTGCCCAGGCCGGGGGTACCGTGCGCACGGCTTGGACCCGCACTGTCACCCTCACCCGCGGCGAGCAGCGCTAGCAGCGCCCACGCCGTCTGCGAGGCGGTCGACTCGCCGCGCCCCGCCAGCGACGGGTCGTCATAGGACCTCATGTCCTCGCCCCAGCCGCCGTCCGCGTTCTGGTGCTCTTCCAGCCACGCGACCGCCCGCCGGATGGCGGGCTTACCAGGCTTGACCCCCGCCGCGATAAGCGCGGGCACGACTGCGCCGGTGCCGTATACGTAGTTCGCGCCCCACCGGCCGAACCAGGAGCCGTCGCTCTCCTGCGCCCGCAGCAGCCAGACCACGCCGCGCCGGGCGGCCTGGCTGCCGGCCAGGCCCTCGGCCGCCAGGGCCTCGACCACGTGCGCGGTGACGTCGGCCGACGGCGGATCCACCACCGCGCCGAAGTCGCAGAACGGCAGCTTGGTCACCAGCGTGGAGGTGTTGTCGGCGTCGAACGCGCCCCAGCCCCCGTCGCGGGACTGCATGCCCACCATCCAGCGGATCCCGCGCTCGATGGCCGGCGTCCGCGTGGCATCGCCGTGCTCTCCCGCCGGGCTCCGGGCCCGGCGCAGCGCCAGCACCACCTCCGCGGTGTCGTCGATGTCGGGATAGATGTCGTTGTCGAACTCGAACGCCCAGCCCCCCGGGGCCAGCTCCGGCCTGCGCACCTGCCAGTCGCCCGGGCCGGTGATCTCCTCATCGAGCAGCCAGCCGAGCGCGGCCGTGAGCGCAGCGTGATCGGGCGGCAGGCCCGCGTCGGCCAGCGCGACGACGGCCAGCACGGTGTCCCACACCGGTGACTGGCAGGCCTCCAGCCGCCGCACCGGGCCGTCCGGGGTGCCGGA
The DNA here is from genome assembly GCA_963835425.1 of uncultured Actinomycetes bacterium. Taxonomy (GTDB): domain Bacteria; phylum Actinomycetota; class Actinomycetes; order Streptosporangiales; family Streptosporangiaceae; genus UBA9676. The sequence continues at coordinate 989,690 of CAWIGE010000001.1, forward strand.
GATGATGGTGAACCGCTCCAGCCCGGCGAGCCCGCGCTTGATCACCGGATGGTCGAGCCCGTAGCCGAGCAGATGCAGGGCGAGCAGCGAGTAGACCCAGGGCGGCTGGATGCCACCCCAGCAGCCGTCCTTCTCCTGCCGCGCGATGATCCATTCCGCGCACCGGCGCATCGCCGCGCGGCGCACCGCCCGCACCGGCGCGGCCCCGTGGGCCCGGCGCTCGTAGCCGTGCAGCCCGCGGTCCAGCCCGCCGAACAGCGCCTCCCACCCCGGGCCGGGCCCCGGCCGGTCGGTCCGGCCCGCGCGGCGGGGCGGGTCACCGGGCCCGGCGGCCGGCCCGGCCAGCTCGTTGAGTGTGAAGGGGAGCGGCCGGACCGGGCGCAGCGTGCCAACGATGGTCAGCGGCACGATCGTCTGCCGGGCCCAGCACGCCCAGTCGTAGACGTTCAGCGGGAACCAGGCGGGCAGGTAGATCAGTTCCGGCGGCATGACCGGCAGGTCATCCCAGGCCCATTCGCCGAACATGGCCAGCCAGATCCGGGTGAACACCCGGGTGGCCGGGATACCGCCCCCGGCCCGGATCCACTCCGCGGCCCTGGCCATGTGCGGCTCGGCCGGCTGGTGGCCGGCCAGCCGCAGCGCGACGTAGGCCTCGACCGTGGTGGACAGGTCGCCGGGCCCGCCGTAGAAGTTGGCCCAGGTGCCGTCCTCGCGCTGCTTGGACGCGATCCACCGCGCCGACGCCTCGGTCTGCTCACGGGTGCGGATCTGCAGGAATTCCCGCAGCAGCATGTCCTCGGCGTCCATGGTGACGTTGGTCTCGAGCTCACCCTGCCACCAGCCCTGCTCGTGCTGGAGGCCGAGCAGATGGTCGCGGGCGCGGGCCAGGGCCTGCGCCGGGGTGGTGGCGGCCCGGCCCTGCGGCCGCGAGTGGGTGACCGTCATCCTCTCCTCCCGCACCTGTTGGCACCGCTCACCATTGGCGCGCGGTGATGAATTCGGCGATCCCGGCGAACTCGGCCCTGACGTCGCCGGGCATGTCGGTGTCCGCCAGGCACTTGTGCGCGGCGGCGAGCTGCGTGCCCGCCTCGTTCTCGGTCCAGGTCTTGCCGCCGGCCGCCTCGACCAACTCGGCGGCCCGCAGCAGGTCGTCCTCGCTCAGCGCCTCCTCCCGGGCCAGCAGGGCGGCGAGGCCGCCCGCCTCGGCGGTGCCGGCCGACAGGGCGGCCACCACCGGCAGCGACTTCTTCCTGGCCCGCAGGTCCGACCGCACCGGCTTGCCGGTCACCTCGGGGGCGCCCCAGATGCCGAGCAGGTCGTCGGTGAGCTGGAAGGCGAGGCCCGCGTGCGCGCCGAACGCGGCCAGCCCCATCGCCAGCTCGGGCGGGGCCCCGACGTGGATGGAGCCGATGCTGCACGCGCATGCCATCAGCGCGGCGGTCTTGTCCCCGGCCATCGTCAGGCATTCGGTCAGCGAGACGTCGTCGCGCTGCTCGAACGCGAGATCCGCGCCCTGGCCCGCTATCAGCCGCTGCACCGCGGCGGACAGCGCCCGGGCCGCCCACACCCCCTGCGGGGCGGCGTCCTCCAGCAGCATGTCCTGGGCGAGCGCGAGCATGGCGTCACCAGCCAGGATGGCCGCGCCGGTCCCGTACACGGTCCAGGCGGTCGGCCGGTGCCTGCGCTCGGTGTCGCCGTCCATGATGTCGTCGTGCAGCAGCGAGAAGTTGTGCACCAGCTCCACGGCCACGGCGGCGGGGACGCCGCGTTCCGGCGCGACGTTCGCGGCGCGGACCGACAGCAGGGTCAGCGCGGGCCGCAGCGCCTTGCCCGCGCCCGGCGCTCGGCCGCGGGCGCCCCGGCCGCCCCGGGCCCCGCCCCCGGGCCGTGCGCCGTCAGCCGTGCCCGGCAGCGCGCCCTCTGGGCCCGCCAGGCCCAGGTGGTAGGCGGCCACCTTCCGCACATCCGGGCTGAGCCTCTCCACGGCCGCCGCGAGCGCGGGCCCGACCAGGTCGCGGGCGGTCTCCACGCCCGCCGGGATCACGGCCGTCATGCCGTGGCTCCCGCGCCCGCCGGGCCGCTCCGGTGGCCCGGCGTGACCGGGCCCGGCCGGTTCGCCGGATCCAACCCGTTCACCCGGCCCGGCAGCCGAGCCCGGCCCGGGTCCCGCGGGCGGAACGCACCGGCTGGCACCGTGAGCTCCCGGCGCAGCACCCGCGCCGCATTCAAACCGCTTCGCACGGCTCCCTCCATCGTGTCTGGCCACCCGGTGTCGGTCCAGGCACCGGCCAGCACCAGGCCCGGCAGAGCGGTGGCGGCCCCGGGCCGCAGCCGCTCGCACCCCGGCACCTGGCGCAGCGTGGCCCGCCGCTCTCTGGTGACGAAGAAGTCGGTGACCCGCGCGTCACGCGCGGCCGGGAAAAGATCCGCCATGGCGGGCAGGAACCGCTCCCGCAGGGCCGACGCCGGGACGTCCACATAGCCGTCGGCCGCCGACAGCGACACCGCAAGGTACTGCCCCGACCGCACCCCCGACGGGCCCGTCCGGTCGAACACCCACTGCACCGGCGAGTCCACCGCCGCCGCGAAGGGCAGCCGGGTGACCCGCCGGTCGTAGATCACGTGCACGTTGACGATCGGCGAGGTGCCCAGCTCCTGCCACTGCTCCGGGCCGGGCCCACCCGGCGTTACGTGCCCGTCGCCCATGGCCGCCGGCTCCCCCGGCGTGCCCGCGCCCGCCGTTCCTGCGGGCATCAGCCTGGCCGCGACCGTTGACGGCACCGCCAGCACCACGCCATCCGCCTCGATGACCTCGCCCGCGCCGTCCAGGGCCACACCGTCCAGCGCCGCCCCATCCAGGGCGCGCCCCGTCTGGAGCGGCACCGTCCGGCGGCGGCCCATCGCCACCCCGTCGCCCGGCCAGCCGCACCCGGAACCCGGGCCCCGGCCCGCCGGGCAGCACCTCGATGGCGGCGACCTTCGCGCTCAGCCGCACCTGCGCGCCCAGCCGCGCCAGCAGCGCGCCCGCCGCCTGCCCGTGCAGCACACCGAGCGGGACGGACGGCACCCCGATGTCCGCGGCGTCGCGGGCCCCCAGCAGCGCGGTCTTCACCACGGTGGCGGCCAGCGAGAGGTTGGCGTCATCGCCGCCGGTGTTGAGCGCGGATACCGTGAACAGGTCCCACAGCACCCGCCGCGTCCGCTCGTCCTGCCCGTGGGCGGCGAGCCAGTCACCCAGCCGCTGCTGGTCAAGCTCCGGCTTCGCCGGGTCCAGGGCCGCCATGGCGAGGGCGGCCCGCGCCACGCGCAATCGCTGGGCGCGGGAGAGGAAGCCGTAGCCCATGAGGGCCTGGCCCATGTGCAGCGGGCCGGGCAGCGCGGTCCGGCGCAGCCTTTCCCGCCTTCCCGGCGCCAGCACGGTGACGTCGAACCGGTCCTGCAGCGATACCGCCCCGGTCATGCCGAGCCGCGCGAGCAGGCCACGGTATGCCACGCAGCAGCGCAGGAACACGTGCTGGCCGTTGTTGACCATGAGGCCGCCGCGGCTGAACGAGGTGGTCGCGCCGCCCAGGCGGGGCCTGGCCTCGGCCAGCGTGACGTCGGCGCCGGCCTCACTGAGTGCGATCGCGGCGGTGATGCCGGCCAGGCCGCCACCGATCACGACGATCTTGCCGGGTGCGCTCACCGGGCAGCTCCCTTCCCGGCCGCCGCTCCGGCTGCGTGCGGGCGCAGTGCCACCACCAGCGACCGGGCAGCCACCAGCGCTTTCTCACTGGCGGACAGCGACATCCGGCGCTCGAGAACCACGCGGGGGGTGGCGGCTATCCGGTCCAGCAGCCGGTGGTAGATGCCGGCCATCGCCCCGGCCGAGGCCGCACTGCGCCAGTCCAGCATCGGGATCAGCGTGAGCCCCTTCGCATACCAGGTGCTGGCGCGCTCCGCCTCGAACTCCACCAGCGCCGCGAGCTTGTCCCCGTTGGCCCAGTCGCCCGGCGCGGGCCTGCCGGGTGCTCCGGGGCGCCCGGCTGGAGCGCCTCGCTGCCGAGCGAGCAGCCGAAGCGCTCGAAGTCCTCGGCCGGGAGGTAGATCCGGCCGCCGAGATAGTCCTCGCGGATGTCGCGCAGGATGTTCGTGAGCTGGAGAGCGACGCCGAGCGCGTCCGCGAGCGGGGCGGCGCTGGCCATGTCGGCCGTGCCGAACACCCCCAAGGACAGCCGGCCGATCGAGCCCGCCACACACCGGCAGTAGTGCAGCAGGTCGTCGAAGGTGCGGTAGGTCGTGCCCCGCACGTCGGCCTCGCAGCCGTCGATGAGCTCACCGAACGCGGCCAGCGGGATGTCGAACCTGTTCGCCGCGTCCGCCAGCGCCACCAGCACCAGGTCGCCACCGGGTGGCTGGCCGCTGTCCCCCGGCGGGCTGTTCTCCCCGGGCGGGCTGTTCTCCCCGGGCGGGCTGCTTTCCGCCGGCTGGCCGTTCCCCTCTAGCAGGCCGCTCTTCCCCGGCAGGCCGCTCTTCCCCGGCAGACCGGTCTTCCCCGGCAGGCCGCCGTTTCCGCCCGGCAGGCCGGTCTCTCCCGGCAGGTTACGTTGGGCGCCGAGGGCGGTCACGCTGGCCCGGGCGTCGGCCAGCGCGGCCAGCTTGGCCGGTGCGGGCAGGTCGCCGTCGCCGATGTCGTCGATCCGGCGGGCGAAGGCGTAGACCGCCGCGAGTGCCTGCCGCTTGGCGGGCGGGAGCAGCCGGATGCCGTAGGCGAAGTTCCTGGCCTGGGACCAGGTGATCTCCTCGCAGTGCCGGTAGGCGGCGCGGGTGTCCATGGCCTCACTCCCCGGTCGCATACGCCCTCACCATTTCCGCGGCGACCCGGGCCTTGCCGGGCCGGGGGGTGGCACGCAGGACGTCGTGGCCGCCGGCGGCGATCGCGGCCAGGGCGGCCCGGCCCCCGGCCACATAGCCCGACACGGCCAGCCGGGCGGCGCCGCGCAGGGTACCGACGATCGGGGCGCCGGTGTCCAGCAGGCCACGCGCGCGCCGTTCCTCGAAGGCCATCAGCGCCCGCACCTTCGGGGCGGCACGGGGGGCGGCGAGGTCGTCCTCGGTGCAGCCGAACCGCTCCATGTCCTCCTGCGGCAGGTAGATACGCCCCGCCCGCAGGTCTTCGGCCACGTCCTGCCAGTGCTCGGCGAGCTGCAGGGCGGTGCAGACCCGGTCCGAGAGCGCCTCGCGCTCGGGTGTGGCGGCCCCGAACACATGGAGCACGATCCGGCCAACCGGGTTGGCCGAGAGCCGGCAGTAATCCTCCAGGTCGCCGAACGTCGCATACCGGGAGACCACCTGGTCCTGGCGGTTCGCGGCGATGAGGTCGTAGAACGGCTGGGCGGGGATGGCGCAGGCGACCACGGCAGGGGCCAGCGCCCGGACGACGGAAAGCCGCGGCGGGCCGGCCGGGCCCTCGTCCTCCCCGCCTCCGGCTGCCTGGCCGTCCGGGCGGCCGCCGCCCGGGCCCCGGGACACCATCCGGTACAGGCGCCCGACGTCGGCTTCGAGCTCGTCGAGCAGCGCGACCCGCTCCTGCGGCGCCGCTTCGTCCCCCATGTCGTTGACCGACCGGGCGAAGCCGTAGACGGCGGCCAGGTGGCCCCGGTACCTGCGGTGCAGGAGGCGCAGTGCGACCGGGAAGTTCTCGGCCGACGCCTTGCCGCCCGCCTGGGCGGCGATCGCCGCGGCCGAGGTACTCGCCGCCCCGGTAGCGCGGCATTCGTCTGTTCGCGTCGCGTCCGGGGTCACATCCCCATCCCTGCATAGTTCCGTGGCAAATGCAAACAATGACGTAGGCGTCATATGACGCACGCGTCGTAGAACGGTTAACCGAGCGCCTGGCCCCGTCTCAGCCAGGCGACGATTATACACAGCGCTCAATTACCGCCACGGCGGGCCGTGGCTGGGCCAAGCGGCCGCCTGACCAGCATTATGAACACGGCGAAACACATTATTTACACTGCGTTGATCCCGCCGTGCGCACGGGCGGTGTAGGCTGCATCATCCCTGGTCCATCGCGCTAGGCCCGGGCGGCGGACGACGCTGGCTCGCGGGCCCGCCAGGACCAGGATAGACCCGCCCGGCGACAGTTCGCACACGCAAACTGTCGGCCCCGTGCGTCCGTCAATCGTGTGCAGGCGGGCCCGCCCCCGCCGCCGCGGGCTTCATGGCCTTGTATTTCATCCCCGGGGACGGCTTCACCCGGCCGGCGGCCGCGCGGCATCGCGGCCGTGAACGAAACCTTTCGCTGACGTCAGTGTCATATCCGGGCGGCGCCCGCCATTTCTCTGACGCCTATGTCACATCGGGTGCGGAATTCACCGGATCAGGTTCGCCAGATGATGGCGAGCGCGCAGTCGTCGCCGCCGCTTTGCATGACCCCGACCAGGTCGGCGGCACCCGCCCGGAACCCGGAGGCGACCAGCCGGTCCGCCTCCCCGAGCAGCCGGTCGGTGCCGTAGTCGATGTCTTTGCCGGGGACCTCGACGAGCCCGTCGGTATAGAGCATCAGCGCGTCACCCGGCCGCAGGATGCCCCGCTCGGGGACCAGGCGCAGGTCGGCGACGACTCCGAGCACGATCCCGCGGGCCTCGGTGATGCGCCAGGTGCCGTGGCTGGAGTCGAGATGGGCGGCCGGCGGATGACCGGCCGAGGTCACCATGAACTCGCCGGTGGTGAGGTCGAGCGCAAGGTGCACCGCGGTGACGAAGCCCTCGGTCATCTCCCCGCGGCGCAGGTAGGCGTTGCACGTGGACAGGAACTCCTCCTGCGGGACCGAGCCGAGCAGGCCGCCGAACGCGCCCGACAGCAGCAGCGCCCTGGTGCCGGCGTCCACCCCCTTGCCCGCGACGTTGACCAGCGCGACCTCCAGAGTCTTGCCGTCGCAGGCGGAGACCAGAAAGTCCCCGCCGAACGAGGACCCGCCCGCCTGCCTGAGCACCGAGACCGAGCCCCAGCCCTCGGGCAGGGCCGGCAGCGTCCCCTGCGCCCGGATCCTGTCCCGCAGCTCGATCAGCATCTGGTTGCCGCGGAGCCCCTGCATGCCGAGCTTCTTCCTGGTCCGGGCGAGCACGTCGGCCAGCAGCGCGGTGACCACGATGGTGGCGATCAGCCCCGGCCCGGCCAGGTCCATCAGCGCGTCGTAGGCCAGCCCGGCCGCGATGACGGCGAACAGGATGTGCAGTGCGCGCGGCCAGAGCAGCAGCCCGCCGGCCAGCACCGGCAGGATGAGCAGTCCCGGCGAGAACCACGCCTCGGAGAGATGGACGGCCGCCACGCTGATGAAGATGGTCACCAGCGCGAGGCCCACCGCCACCCGCCGGTTGCGGGTGATGAACTGGTGACTTACCCAGCCGCTTGCCTTGCTCGCGGCAGAACGGGCAGCGAGCACGGTGCGGGACCAGCCGGGCACAACCATGATGGCGGCACTGTATCGGGCCGCCGGGCGATCCGGAACCTGTGTGCGCGGCCGATTGGCGCCATCTTGGCCCGTCAGGCCTGCGCAGGCGCTGGCGCCTGCCCCGGCGCGGGGGTAGGAATTCGGGCATGGCGCGCTGGCCTCCCTGCCGGCCGCGCCGTCCTGGGACCCGGCCTCCTGGCGCCCGATGTCCTGAGCGCGGGCTCCCCGCCCGCGCGGCGGTTCCGTTCCGGGGCTGGCCCGGTCGCTGCTAAACCGGCTTCCTGGGCGTCGATGAGTTCGCTCAGCCGCCCGGGACGGGGGGCATTGAGCACCGGCTGGGTCTGGCCCAGCGGCCGGGCGCACCACAAGGGCCCGCCGAGGTAGCGGTCTACCCGCCAGATCTGCCACCCGGGATGCTTCTCCCGGAGCGCGGCCAGCTCCTCATCGTTCGGGTTCACGCGGGTGACCTTACCGGCGCGCAAGCTGGCCGGTGACCGTCTCGTCCATGCGGTGCCGCCCGGCGAGGGCTCGAATTTCGGCGGGATCTTGGCCCGGGGTGTATCAGGGATGCGGCCGAACGCTCCGATCTGTAGCGGGCCCGAGCGGCCACGGTACGGGCATCAGATGCCTGATCATCTGTTCGGGGGGACGGCCGCCCGGGCCCGCCAGCAACGGCAGACACCGTCCGGGGGAGGCTACTGATGAACACCGACGTGATGTTCCTGGACTGCCCGGCGTATATGGATAAGCGTGGCGCGGTGAGGTGCGGGCTCCCGGCCGAGGTCGAGGACCGCTACACCGTCCGGTCTACCGACGGCCCGATGGAGAGCGCACGGATCCGCTGCCCGCGTGGCCACTGGTTCAACGGCCCGGTCGAGTTCCTCACCTGGGACAAGCAGCCGGATGCGGCGGCCCAGCGGGAGGCGGGCGCCCGCCGGCAGGACGCGGCCTGGCCGCCCGCCGGGGGGCCGGCGGCCGATTAGCCGGAGGCGGCGCCGAGTGCGCGCCGCTCTCCCCGCCGGTATGGGCACCTGGTGCCAAGCGGAGCCCGTGATGGGACACTGGCAGCGGAGGCCATGATGCCGGGAATGAAGGTCACGCTGAACACCGCGATGCGGGTCAGGGACGTGTCGCGGCCCTCGCCGCAGCACGAGGACAATGCCCGCGCCAAGGTCGCGGAATGGCCCGCCTCGCGCGCCCGGCCCGCGCGCGCGCCGGCGCCGCCGCCGGCGCGTGGCCGCAAGGGAGGCCCGGCCCGGCCGTGGCGCCCCGGCGCGGACCGCGGTGAGGCATCCACGTCCCGGACCGGTGGCGGGCCCCGGAAAGGCCAGGGCCTGCCGGCGCCGCCGCCTCAGGGCACCGGCCAGCGCCCTGCGCCGGGCCCGCCCGACGCAGCTCAGCGGCCGTGGGACGCGGCCCCGGCGCCGCAGCAGCCACCGGCCTTACCGTCCGGGCACGACGAGGCACATAGGCCCGTCCCGGATCGCGGCAAGCGGGTACGGCGCCGCCGCCGGCGCGGCCAGCCGGGCGGCTGAGCACCACAGCCGGCTGGCCCGGACCCCGTCATTCCCAGCCGGGGAGCGGCGGCAGCTCCCCGCATCGTTCGTACTCCGCGATCATCTCCAGCCGCCGCACATGCCGTGCCTCGCCCGAGAACGGCGTGGCCAGGAACACCTGCGTGAACGCGATCGCGTCGGCGGCCGGGTGCATCCTCGCGCCCAGGCTGAACACGTTGGCGTCGTTGTGCAGGCGGGCCAGCCGGGCCGTCTCCTCGCTCCAAACCAGCGCCGCCCGGATGCCGGCGATCTTGTTGGCGGCGATCTGCTCGCCGTTACCCGAGCCGCCGATCACGATGGCGATGCTCTCCGGGTCGGCCGCCGTGGCGGCCGCGGCGCGCATGACGTACGGCGGGTAGTCGTCATGCTCGTGGTAGGACGCCGGGCCACAGTCGGTCACCTCGTGCCCGGCCGAGGTCAGCCAGTTGGCGAGGACCGACTTCAGCTCGAACCCGGCGTGATCGGATCCCAGGTAGACGCGCACGCGCGCCAGTCTGGCACGCCCCGGAGGCCGCATCCCAAATGCTGGACACCGACCCCCGACATGTCACGGATTTTCGTCACGAGAACCGGGACAACCCGGACATGATCATGACGAAAATCCGTGACATGAACAGGCCGCCGTCATCGCGGCCCGGCGGCGGCTCAGTCGAAGATGGGGTCCCGGAAGCGGCTGCGCTTCAGCTCGAAGAAGCCGTTGACGGAGGTCACCGTCAGCACGCCGTCCCAGAGCCGGCCCGCGTCCTCGCCGTGCGGGATCGGGGACACCACCGGCCCGAAGATGGACGCGCCGTTCACCGAGATCACCGGTGTGCCCACGCCCTCGCCCACCCGGTCCATGCCGTCATGGTGGGAGGCCCGCAGCGCCTCGTCGTACTCGGTCGAGTCCCACGCGTCCGCGAGCGACGTGGGCAGGCCGACCTCGGCCAGCGCCGACTCGATGGTGGCGCGGTCGCGCTCTGCCTTCTCGTTGTGGAACCGGGTGCCGATCGCGGTGTACAGCGGGCCCAATACCTCCGGGCCCGCCGCCTGCTCGGCCGCGATGCACACCCGCACCGGGCCCCAGGCCCGGGCCAGGAACTCCCTGTACCGGTCCGGCAGGTCTTCCCTGCCCTCGTTCAGCACGGCCAGGCTCATGACGTGCCAGCGCGGCTGGACCGGCCGGACCTTGGTCACTTCGACCAGCCAGCGCGAGGTGATCCAGGCCCAGGGACACTGCGGGTCAAACCAGAAATCGACCGGCGTCGGCTCCTGCTCGGCCACGTCTTCCTCCTTCGGGAGATCAGCGGAGGCACCGCGCGCGCGGCGGCTGCCGGGACTATGCCGGGACCCGCTGCGGCCGGTCGCCGTTGCCTGCAACCGGGCCGCTCGCCGAAGCATTCCGCACGGCATGGCTAGGATGCGAAATGGCCCGGGGGCGGGGCCGCCCGATGCGGGCAGAGCGGGAAGGACGACGCAGTGACCAATAACCTCACCCGTGACGAGGCACACGAACGGGCTGGGCTCCTCGAGGTCGTCTCGTACCAGATCGAGCTCGATCTCACCGCGGGCGAGGAGACCTTCACGTCGGTGAGCACGGTGATCTTCCGCTGCGCCCGGCCCGGCGCGGCCAGCTTCATCGACCTGACCGCCCCGGCGGCCAGTGAGATCACCCTCAACGGTGAGCCGCTCGTGGCGGACGCGTTCGACGGCAACCGGATCGCGCTGGCCGGGCTCGCGGCCGAGAACGAGCTGCGGGTGGTGGCGCGCTGCGCCTACTCCCGCAGCGGTGAGGGGATGCACCGGTTCACCGACCCGGCCGACGGCGGGGTCTACCTCTACACCGACCTGGAGACGTTCGACGCTCACCGGGTGTACGCCTGCTTCGACCAGCCAGACCTGAAGGCCAGCTTCGAGTTCACGGTCACCGCGCCGGACGGCTGGCAGGTGATCTCCAACATGGCGCCCGACGTGACCGGCGCGCCCGCCGGAGACGCCCGGCGCTGGCACTTCCCGCCGTCGCCGCAGATGTCCACCTACATCACGGCGGTCGCGGCCGGGCCCTACCACGCCGTCCGGTCCGAGCACGACGGCATCCCGCTGGGCATCTACTGCCGGGCCTCGCTGGCCCGGTACCTGGACCCCGATGAGATCTTCGACGTGACCCGGCAGGGGTTCGACTTCTTCCACGGCGCGTTCGGCGTGCGCTACGCGTTCGGCAAGTACGACCAGCTCTTCGTGCCCGAGTACAAGGCGGGCGCGATGGAGAACGCGGGCGCCGTGACGTTCCTGGAGGACTACATCTTCCGGTCGCGGGTCACCGACTTCGCGCGGGAGGTCCGGGCCGAGACGATCCTGCACGAGATGGCGCACATGTGGTTCGGCGACCTGGTCACCATGCGCTGGTGGGACGACCTGTGGCTGAATGAGTCCTTCGCCACCTGGGCCGCTGCCATCGCGCAGGCCGAGGCGACCCGCTGGACCACGGCCTGGACCACCTTCGCGCAGCTGCACAAGGCGTGGGCCTACCGGCAGGACCAGCTGCCCTCCACCCATCCGATCGCGGCCGACATCCCCGACATCGCGGCGGTGGAGGTCAACTTCGACGGGATCACCTACGCCAAGGGCGCGGCCGTGCTCAAGCAGCTCGTCGCCTACGTCGGTATCGACAATTTCCTGGCCGGCGTGCGCCGCTACTTCGACCAGCACGCGTGGTCCAACGCCACCCTGGCGGACCTGCTGGCGCCGGTCGCCGACACCTCGGGGCGGGACCTGGCCGGCTGGTCCAAGCAGTGGCTGGAGACGGCCGGGGTGAACACGCTGCGCCCCGAGTACGCCACGGACTCCGAGGGGCGGTTCACCGGGTTCGCCATCCTCCAGGAGGCCCCGCCGTCCCATCCCGTCCTGCGCGATCACCGGATCGCGATCGGCCTCTACGACCGGACCCCCGGCGGCCTGGTGCGCCGGCTCCGCGTGGAGACGGACGTGTCCGGCGAGCGCACCGACATCGGCACGCTGGCCGGGGAGCAGCGCCCCGACCTGGTGCTGGTGAACGACGACGACCTCACCTACGCGAAGATCCGCCTGGACGAGCACTCGCTGGCCACGCTCATGACCGGCATCGGCGAGTTCGCCGAGTCGCTCCCCGCCGCGCTGTGCTGGGCCGCCGCCTGGGACATGTGCCGGGACGCCGAACTGGCCGCCCGCGACTACGTCCGCCTGGTCCTGGCCGGCGTCGGCTCGGTCACCGACATCTCCGTCGTGCAGACCCTGCTGCGCCAGGCGAGCGCGGCGCTGCGCCGGTACGCCGACCCGGCCTGGCGCCCGGCCGGCCTGGAGCTCGCCGCCGGTGCGCTCCGTGAGCTGCTGGAGCGGGCCGAGCCCGGCTCCGACGCCCAGCTCGCCTACGTGCAGGCCTTCACCGGCGTGGCGACCTCACCCGGCGACCTCGCGCTGCTGGCCGGCCTGCTGGACGGGTCGGGGCCGATCGACGGGCTCACCGTGGACACCGACCTGCGCTGGCGGCTGCTGCGCCGGCTGATCAGCCGGGGCGCCGCCGGGGAGGCCGAGATCGAGGCCGAACTGGCGCGGGATGCCACCGACGCCGGCGCGCGCCGCGCGGCGGCCTGCCGGGCGGCGATCCCCACACCGGCCGCCAAGGAAGCCGCCTGGCAGCAGATCGTCAGCGGCACGCTGCCCAATGCCGTGTTCCGGGCGGTGCTGGACGGCTTCACCGATCCGGACCAGGCCGAGCTGCTCGAGCCGTACCAGCGGCGCTACTTCGAGGTGGTGAGCGGCATCTGGCGGGACTGGGGCACCGACATGGCCCAGTGGTTCGTGGCCAACGCCTACCCGGTCGCCGACAGCCGTGAGGTGATCGAGGCGACCGACGACCTGATCACCACGGCCAGCCCGCCGGCGGCGCTGCGCCGCCTGCTCATCGAGGGGCGGGACGGTCTCGAACGGGCGCTGCGCTGCCAGGAGCGCGACCGCCAGGCGGGCTGACCGCGGCCGCGGCGGCGCGCACGCCCGGGTGGGCGGGCAGGTCCTCCAGCAGGACCGGCCGCCCGTCGCCGTCGGCCAGCGGGACGCACCAGTTCGGGTACTGCGTGGTGGTGCCGGGCAGGTTCTGCGGGCGGCGCTCACCGACCGCGTCCGCCAGCGAGACCCCCAGCAGCGCGGCGGGGGTGCGCGCGAGATAGCGGTAGAGCGCGAGGGTGAACTCCGCCGGGTCCGGCGGGCCGCCCGCCACGGCCAGCCCCTCCCGGGCCAGGGCGTCCTGCCAGGCCCGCAGGGACGCGGCGGCGGCGGCCTGCTCGGCCTCCGGCTCGCGCGCGAGCAGCCCGAGACCGGCCCGGAGCGTGACCTGCTCGCCGGTGACGAACGCCGCCACCGGCGGGACGTCGTGCGTGCCGACCGTGGCCAGGCAGCGGCGTCGCCACCGCCCGGGCGGCAGCGGCAGGCCGTCCCGGTCGCGCTCGAACCACAGCATGGACGTGCCGAGCACGTCCTGGGCGGCCAGGTAGTCGCGGACCCAGTCCTCGACCGTGCCCAGGTCCTCCCCGATCGCCAGCGCGCCGGCCCGGGCGGCCTCGCCGGTGAGCACGCCGACCATCGCCTCGTGCGGGTAGCGCACGTAGGCGCCCTGGTCGGGGGTCATCCCGGCCGGCACCCACCAGAGCCGGAACAGCCCCATCACATGGTCGGCCCGCAGGCCGCCGGTGTGGCCGAAGGCGGCCCGCATCAGGTCCGCCAGCGGCCCGTAGCCGGCCGCGGCGAGCCGGCCGGGATGCCAGGGAGGCTGCCCCCAGTCCTGGCCCCGCTGGTTGAACTCATCGGGTGGGGCGCCCACGCTGACCTGCGGAACCAGCACGTCCGCGTAGGCCCAGGCATCCGCGCCGCCCGGGTGCGCGCCCACCGCGAGGTCGGCGATCACCCCGATCCGCATGCCCGCCGCCCGCGCCGCGGCCTGCGCCGCCGCCCGCTGCTCGTCGGCGAGCCACTGCAGCCAGGCGTGGAACCGCGCGCGGGACCGGAGCCGGGCAACCTCAGCCCCCACGGCGGCAGAACGTATGCTCCGCAGCGGCTGTGGCCACCCGCGCCAGTCGGGTCCGTGGATCTCCGCCAGCGCACACCAGGCGGCCCAGTCATCCAGCGGCTGGCCCTCGTGGACGCGGAACCGCTCGAACGCGGCGCGGCGCCCGGGCGGCAGCGGCTGGCGGTAGATGACCTCCAGGGCGGCGCGCTTGGCCCGCCAGACCGCATCCCGGTCGATCAGGCCGCCGCCGCTGGCGGCGCGCAGCGGGGCGGCCAGTTCCTCGATCCGGCGCCGGCCGGCGGCGGGCAGGCGCGCGTACTCGGGGATGTCCTCCACCCGCAGGTAGAGCGGGCTGATGAACCGCCGGCTCATGGGCAGGTACGGGGACGGGCTCACCGGCGGGACGGGCTCGGCCGCGTGCAGCGGGTTGATGAGCACGAAGCCCGCGCCGAGCTCGCGGGCGCTCCAGGCGGCGAGTTCAGCCAGATCACGCAGGTCACCATGGCCCCACGACCGGCGGGAACGCAGCGAGTACAGCTGGACCGTGAATCCCCAGCTCCGGCCGGACGGCAGCGGCGCGGCCCGGGGCCGGGAGAGGTGGGCGGCCAGCGGGCGGCCGGCCGCCGCGCCCGCCTTCCGGCGCGGCGTCTCGCCCATGGCGCCCAGCACGGCGCGCAGCGTTTCCTCACCCACCTCGGCCCGCTGGCCGCGGGCGTCCCGGTAGGACGTCGCGACCCCGTGTGCCTCGGCCTCGCGCCGCAGCCCGCCGCTGGTCACCCCATGATCATTGACAAAAGCCCCCTGCCCCATCCGCGGCGAATCGCTCGTGACCATGGCTGATGCGCTATCGCTGCCCGAACCCCGGCGCCAGGGCCCGGCCGAGCCACAGGCCGGCGGCCGCCTGGATCACGGCCACCAGCAGCGTGACCGCGATCGCGACGGCCGAAGACGCGGGCAGGCCGGCCAGGGCCGCGATCTCCCGGGCCACCGCGCCCTCGGGCAGCCCGCCGCGCACCAGCCACCATAGGGCGCCGCCCCAGCCGACCGCGGCGATCAGCATGACGGCGGGCAGCGAGACCCGCAGCCGCCAGCGCCCGTAATGTGCAACCAGCCCTCCCGCCAGCCCGGCCAGGAACGGCAGGAACCACCAGCCCGCCAGGGCGCCGGCGGCGAGAATCACCACCCCGGCCAGGCAGGCCAGCAGCCACAGGACGATCGGTCCCCGGTGATGCGGCGCGAAGCTTGGGTAGTGCGGTCCCGGTGGCGCGGACGGCACCGGCCGCGGCCCGCCGAGCCGGCCCAGCCGGTAGGAGCCGCGCTTGCCCAGCCTGCGCAGGTCAGCCACGCCAGGCTCCCCTCGTGCGCCCCCGTCGGCGGGCCCGGACGGCCGCCGTGGCGGCCCCCGGCGCGCAGGTGCGGGCCCGCCTGCCGTGCCCGCTCATGGCCGCAGGCTCCAGCGGACCTGGCCGGCCGGGTACCCGCCGGCCGGCGGCATGGCCAGGTACCGGCCGTCCCACCAGTCCGCCATCTGGTCCTCGTACCAGGACGAGGCCGGGTTCTCGCTCTGCCCGCCCGGATACACGCCCTCGCCCGTGGCTGTCCCATGCCCGGCCCACGCCACGATCATGCGCCAGCTAGGCCCCTGGTGCGAGACCAGCCCGCCGTCGGCGGCGTTGACCGTCCACGCGTCGGAGCCGGAGGCGCGTGGCCCGTACCCGAGCGCGTCCGCCTGGGTCACCGACGGGAACTGCCGGGAGTGGATCCGGCCCCAGGCCCAGCTCGACGGCGCCCCGTGCAAGGTGGCAGCCAGGTGCGCCACCGCGGTGGCGAACGCGGCCCGCATCACCTCCGGCGCCGTGCGGTGCGGGCCGCCGGGCGGGCTGAACGCCCTGTTGGCCGGGTCACCGGTCGTCCAGGACGCGAGCACCTGGTCGAGGCTGACCTGGTATTGCGGGGTGATCGCCAGCCCGGTCGGGTCCTTGTGCACCGGCACCTTGGCCGCCTTCCACCACGGCCGGAACACCGCATCAAGGTAGTCGCCCCAGAACGTCCACCACAGCGCGGCGGCCGCGGAGTTCTGGGCCATGGTGGCGTCCCAGCCGTTCAGCAGCGCGGCCGCCCGCTGCTGCTGTGCCGTCAGGTGCGCGCGCCGCAGCGCGGCCCGCAGCCGCGGCACGATCTGCTCCGCCAGCCGGTCGGTCAGGCTGAGCTGGATCGCGGCGAAGCTGGCCGGGCTCATGCCGTGCTGCCCACGCAGCGAGGCGTAGATCTCACCGGCCCGGTAGCCGGGGTCGAAGAAGTTCGCGCTGGTCCCGATGTAGTAGGGGTAGGCCGGCCCGGCCGGGCGCTGGTTCGCGGTGGCCACCACGTGGCCGGGCGGGTCGTAGACCTGCGGAACCGACGCGTACGGGATCACCCCGGCCACGTCGTCCGCCCCGGTGCCCGGCATCGGCAGCCACGGGTCGCCGTGGCGGACCAGCGGGTAGTAGCCGGCCGAGATCGCCCCGATGTTCCCCCGGCCGTCGGCGTAGACGAAGTTCTGCGACGGCGCCCGCCAGGCCGCCAGCGCGGCGTGGAACTGCGCGAAGTCACGCGCGTGGCTGACGCCGATCATCACCGAGATGTCCGGTGAGGGGATGTTGCCCATCCAGTCCACCGATGTGGTCTGGCCCGCCTGCGTCATCACCGGGCCGTGCACGGTGATGTTCACCGTCAGGTGGACCGCCGACCCGCCCCGGACCGGGATCGTGTAGTGCACCTGCCGCATCCGCCGCCAGGCGCCCCGCCAGAAGTACTGGCCCGGCCGGCTCTTGCTGGTCCGCTCGGCGTAGAACAGGGTGGCCTGGTTCTCGGTGTCGGTGAGTGACCAGGCGATGTGGGCGTTGTGGCCGATCAGCACGCCCGGCAGGCCGGGGACGCTCACCCCCGTTACGGACAGGCCCGGTGCCGACAGCGCGACCTGGTACCAGATCGAGGGCACGGTCTGCGGCAGGTGCGGGTCGCCGGCGAGCATGGACTTCGCCCCGGAGACCTTGGGGCCGTTGGCCGCCCAGGCGTTGCTGTCGGGGAACTCATGGATCAGGCCTGGCGGGAGCGTATTGGCCTGGGCCAGCATGGCCGCTGCGGCGGCGGCGACTCCGGCCGATACCCGGCTGCTGTTGGAGCCGGGGCCGGACACCGGGGCCTCTGTGCGCTGCCGGGCGTCGGCGGTGGTGACCACCGTAGTGGCCGAGGCGCGAGAGGAGGGCGGTTCCGGCGGTGACGCTACGCGCGCTGCCGGCCCCGGCACCGGCCCCTTTGCCGCCGCTGGGTTTGCCGCCGCCGCTGCCGGTGCCGGTGCCGCTGCCGACAGCTGTGCGCCTGCCACCGCCGGCCCCCCTGCTGGTCCCATTACTGCTGCGGTTTTCGCGGGGGCCGTTGTCAGGCCTTGGCCCGCTTGGGGGGCGATGGGGGCGAGGCCGCGGTGCTTGTACGGGCCCGGGTCGTAGGGGGTGCCTCGGCCGGGCGCGAGTACGGGGAACCAGGCCATGGTGTGGTGGGGGCCCAGGGTGCGTTCGAGGATGGCGTAGTCGAGGGGGGTGGTGGTGTAGTCGAGCTCCTGGGTGAGGACGCCCTGGAGGACGAGGCTGTCGACGGGGGTCCAGGGGGATGGGTAGACGCCGGTGAGGCCGAAGAGGGAGGGCCAGTCGCCGGTGCGGTGGGCCTGGGCGAGGTAGTCGTTGACGCCGCGGGAGTAGGCGATGAGCACCCGGGCCGCGGGACTGGTGCGGGGGGTGGCGGCCCACTCGGCCTGGGCGGTGCGCAGGAGGCCGAGGCGCAGCTCGAACTTGTCGGATGAGAGGCCGGCCGGGCCGGCCAGCTGGGCGATGCGGCCCTCACCCAGGCGGCGCTCCAGATCCATCTCGGTCAGGCGGAAGCGGGCGTGCAGGTAGCCCAGGGCCAGGTAGGCGTCGGCCTCATCGGCGGCCCGGACGGAGGCCACACCGTGGCTGGTGAAGGCGACCGAGACCGGATGGGCCAGGCCGGGCAGGGACAGCGTCTGCGAATGGATCGGCTGCCCGCCGGGGGCCGACGCCCAGGCGCCGTGACCGGGGACGAGCGCGCGGCCGAGTGCGGGCACGGGGCCGTAGCCGACCGCGAACAGCGCCAGCACGGCGGCGGATACCAGCAGTGCCGCCAGCACATTGATGACGCGTCCCATCAGCTCACCCCGGCCCCATCAGGCTTACCACAGTGACGGATGCCGATCATGCCATGGCCTGGCCGTCTCGATCTGGGCGGACAGCGAGATCAGGGTGGCCTCGTCGCCCATCCGCCCGGCCAGCATGATCCCGATCGGGAGCCCGCCGTCCGTCCAGTGCAGCGGCAGGCTCACCGCGGGCTGCCCGCTGACGTTGCACACGGCCGCGTACGGCGTGAACCGCTTCTGGCGCTCGAAGTTCTCCGGCGGGTCCACCTCCTCGAAGTAACCCACTGGGGCGGGCGGCATGGCCAGCGTGGGGGTGAGCACCGCGTCGAATTCGTTCAGCACCCTCCACGCCCCGCGGACCACGAACTGGAGGTACGCCTGGGCGAAGATCAGGTCGGCGGCGCTGGTGGCCCTCCCGCGCTCGCGCAGGTAGCGGGTGAGCGGCAGCAGGCGCTCCTCGTCGGCCGCCGCGACCGGCGTGAGGGTCGCCATCGCGTACCAGAGCGTCTCGAACGGGGGGACCACGTCCGGGCCGAACGGCGGCTCGATGTCCTCCACCTCGTGCCCGAGGTTGACCAGCAGCGCGCTGGCCTCTTCGTAGGCGGCCACGCAGTCCGGGTGGACCTCTCCCCCGTCAACCGCGTGCCGGAGCGTCCGCCCGATCCGCAGCCGGCCCGGCTCGCGGCGGGCGTGCCCCAGGAAGGTCTCCCCGGCGGGCAGCGGCGGCAGGGTGTACATATCGCCGGGCCGGTTGCCGGTCATCACGTCGAGCAGCAGCGCCGCGTCCGCGACCGTGCGCGCCAGCGGGCCGTCGGTGCTGAGCCCGGCGATGTCCGGCACGAGCGGCGCGTGGGAGATGCGGCCCCGCGTCGGCTTGATGCCGAACAGGCCGCAGACGCTGGCCGGGATGCGGATCGACCCGCCGCCGTCGCTGCCCTGGGCGGCCGGCGCCAGCCCGGCCGCGACCGCGGCGCCCGCGCCGCCACTGGACCCGCCCGCCGACCTCGACAGGTCCCACGCCGTCCGGGCGGGCGGCCCGATCGCCGTCTCGGTGTAGCAGGGCAGCCCGAACTCGGGGGTGGCGGTCTTGCCGGTGATCACCGCGCCCGCCGCCCGGAGCGCGGCGGTCACGTGGTCGTCCTCGGCGGGGACGTTGTTCTCGAAGGCGAGCGAGCCGAGCGTCTGGCGGACCCCGGCGACCATGTTGAGGTCCTTGATCGGGATCGGCACCCCGGTCAGCGGCGGGAGCTCGCGCGGGTCGCCGGCCCGGGCGAGGGCCTTCTCGGCCTGGCTGGCCTGGTCGCGGGCGAGGTCGGCGGTGACCGTGTAGAAGGCCCCAACCTCGGCGTTCAGCCGCTCGATGCGGTCGAGGTAATGACCGGTGATCTCGGTGGGTGACAGCTCACGCTGGCGGACCGCGGCCGCCAGTTCCAGCACCGTAAGATCATGAATCTGCGTCATGTTACCGAACCGTAGCTGGCCGGCGGCCCCCGGTCCACACAGGCATTCGCCGCGTGTGGCAAGGCCACTTCCCGTGTCAGCACCCACTCTCGATCGCAGGCGGGCAGGCTGTCAGGATGGGCCGGTGGAGAGCGCATTTCCGGCCGGGCGCAGCCGTGGGGTCACCGTCGCCGTGGAGGGGTTCTTCGCCTTCGTGTGGTTCGGGTGGGGCCAGGCCGACGCCCCGTCGTGGCTGGTGATCCCCCTCGCTGTCGGCACCGCGGCGGGCGCGCTGCTCGCCGCGGCCGGGGTGGTGGCGGCCGAGCGGATCGGCCGGCCCGCTGCCGGCGGCGAGCGACCCGGCGGTCCGGCGCCGGTACGGCATCATCGTCGGCCTCGAGTTCGGCCTGCTCGGCGCGGGCGCGGCGGTCCTGGGGGTCACCGGGCTCTATCAGTGGGTGCCGGTGTGGATCTGTTTCGGCGTGGGCGTGCATTTCTTCCCGCTCGCCACCACCTTGCAGAACCCGACGCTGCGGCCGCTCGGGGCGCTGCTCATCGCCGTCGCCGCGGCGGCGCTGGTGACCGGGCTGGCCTCGGCGGTGGCACCATCGACGGTGACCGGCGCCGGCGCCGGGCTGTGCCTGCTGGCCTTCGGGATCGCCACCATCCTGGCCGGCGGTCGTGCGCGCAGCGATCCCGGCCGGCAGGCCTGAGCCGGCGGCCGCCGCCTGACCGGGCTGCGCCGGTAGGCTGGGGGCTTCACCACGTGGAGGAAACATGCCGCCGCTACGCTCCCGCACCGTCACGCACGGGCGGAACATGGCCGGGGCGCGCGCGCTGCTGCGTGCCACCGGGGTCGCGCGCGAGGACATTGGCAAGCCGATCGTCGCGGTCGCCAACAGCTTCACCGAGTTCGTCCCCGGCCACGTGCACCTGCGCGAGGTGGGGCAGGTCGTCGCCGACGCGGTACAGGCCGCCGGCGCGATCCCCCGGGAGTTCAACACGATCGCGGTCAACGACGGCATCGCGATGGGGCACGGCGGCATGCTGTACTCCCTGCCGAGCCGCGAGCTGATCGCCGACTCGGTCGAGTACATGGTGAACGCGCACTGCGCGGACGCCATGGTCTGCATCTCCAACTGCGACAAGATCACCCCCGGGATGCTGCTCGCCGCCATGCGCCTCAACATCCCGACGGTGTTCGTGTCCGGCGGCCCGATGGAGGCGGGCGTCCCCCGCGCCGAGGGCGAGGTGGCCGGGAACCCGGTCAAGCTCGACCTGATCGACCCGATGATTGCGTCGGCCGATCCCTCGGTGTCCGATGAGCGGCTGGCCGAGCTGGAGGAGGCCGCCTGCCCGACCTGCGGCTCGTGCTCGGGCATGTTCACCGCGAACTCCATGAACTGCCTCACCGAGGCGATGGGCCTGTCGCTGCCCGGCAACGGCACCACGCTCGCCACGCACACCGCCCGGCGTTACCTGTTCGAGCAGGCCGGCCGGCTGGTGGTCGAGCTGACCCGGCGCTACTACGGCGACGGCGACGAGTCGGTGCTGCCGCTGTCCGTCGCCACCAGGGACGCGTTCGAGAACGCCATGGCGCTCGACATCGCGATGGGTGGCTCGACCAACACGATCCTGCACCTGCTCGCCGCCGCGCACGAGGCGCGGGTCGGCTTCGGCCTGAAGGAGATCGACGAGCTGTCCCGCCGGGTGCCGTGCCTGTGCAAGGTGGCGCCGAGCAGCAGCTACCACGTGGAGGACGTGCACCGGGCCGGCGGCATCCCCGCCATCCTGGGCGAGCTGGACCGGGCAGGCCTGCTCAATCAGGGCGTGCACACGGTGCACAGCCCCTCGCTGCGGTCCTTCCTCGGCCAGTGGGACATCCGCTCCGATGCGGTATCGCCCGCGGCGCGTGAGCTGTTCCACGCCGCGCCGGGCGGGGTCCGCACCATCAAGCCTTATTCGCAGAACGCCCGGTGGGGATCGCTCGACGAGGACCGGGCGGAGGGCTGCATCCGGGACCGGCAGCACGCCTACAGCGCCGACGGCGGCCTGGCCGTGCTCTACGGCAACCTGGCGCCCGAGGGGGCGATCGTGAAGACCGCCGGGGTGCCGGAGGAACTGTGGCGGTTCGCCGGGCCGGCCCGGGTGTTCGAGAGCCAGGAAGACGCGGTCGAGGGCATCCTGAACGGCCAGGTGGCCGCGGGCGACGTGGTGGTCATCCGGTACGAGGGGCCCAAGGGCGGGCCGGGCATGCAGGAGATGCTCTACCCGACCAGCTTCCTCAAGGGCAAGGGGCTGGGCCGGGCCTGCGCGCTCATCACCGACGGCCGGTTCTCCGGCGGCACCTCGGGGCTGTCCATCTGCCACATCGCGCCGGAGGCCGCCTCGGGCGGGATGATCGCGCTGGTCCAGGAGGGCGACCGGATCGCGATCGACATCCCGCGCCGCGAGCTCACGCTGGACGTGCCCGAAGCCGGGCTCACCGCCCGGCGGGAGCGGCTGGCCGCCGACGGCTTCCAGCCAGTGGGCCGAAACCGCCCAGTCAGCCAGGCGCTGCAGGTTTACGCCGCGCTGGCGACGTCGGCCTCCACCGGTGCGGTGCGTGATCTCGGCTCGTGGCACCCGATGTCCGCGCACGCGGAGGGGCCAGCGGACCAGGCGACGCGCTAGGTAGAGCATGTCTCATAAATCTCCATCCTCCTGCGCGGTGCCGGACGGGCGCCTCGCGGCGGGTGGCTTGCGCTCCATCCCGCCGGCACCCGCTCGCGACGGCATGGATCCGCGAGACACGCCCTGATGGCGACGCCGCGGGAGTGGCTGGGCGGGGCCCGGCCGCGGACGCTGCCGGCGGCGATCGTCCCGGTCACGGTGGGCAGCGGGGTCGCCTTTGGCTACGGCCGCTTCTCGCTGTGGCGGGCCGTTCTCGCCCTGGTCGTCGCCCTCGCCCTGCAGGTGGGGGTCAACTACGCCAACGACTACAGCGACGGCGTCCGCGGCGCCGACGAGAGCCGGGTCGGGCCGGTCCGGCTGGTGGCCGCCGGGCTCGCCCCGCCACGGCAGGTGCGCGCCGCCGCGCTCGGCTGCTTCGCGGCCGCCTGCGTGGCCGGGTTCGCGCTGGCCGCCGTCACCTCCTGGTGGCTGCTGCTGCTCGGCGCCGCGGCGGTGGCCGCCGCCTGGACCTACACCGGCGGCAGCCGCCCGTACGGCTATCACGGCCTGGGCGAGGTGGCCGTCTTCGCCTTCTTCGGGGTCGCCGCCGTGGCCGGCACCGCCTACGTGCAGATGGACCGGCTGACCTGGCTCGCGCTGGCCGCGTCCGTGCCGGTGGGCCTCCTCTCGTGTGCCCTGCTGGTGATCAACAACCTGCGGGACATCCCCTCTGACGCGGCGGCGGGCAAGCACACCCTGGCGGTTCTCATCGGCGACCACCGCACCCGCGTGCTGTATGGCGGCTGCCTGCTGATTACGTTTGGCATGCTGGTGGTGATCGCGTTCGCCCGGCCGCTCGCGCTGCTGGCCCTGGCCACGCTGCCGCTCGCGCTGCCCCCGCTCCGCACGGTGCGGGCCGGCGCGCAGGGCCCGGCCCTGATCAATGCGCTGGGGCAGACCGGCAGGCTGCAGCTCGCGTTCGGCCTGCTGCTCACCATCGGCCTCGCGGTCACCATCTGACCTGGCGGAAAAGGGCTCGCCCGCCGGGCGGCTTATGGGGTACGTGTAGCAGCATGACGGAGCGCTACCCCCTGCGGCCCATCACGCCCGACGAGTTCGACGCCTACTGCGAGGTGCCGATCCAGGCGTTCAACGACAGCGACGCGTCGTCCGAGCTCAACGAGCATGAGCGCCTGGTCTTCGAGTTCGACCGGAGCATCGCCGCCTTCGACGGCGATGCCATGGTCGGGACGACGGCCGCCTACTCGTTCCAGCTCACCGTGCCCGGCGGGATCACCGGCGCGGCCGGTGTCACCTTCGTCGCCGTCCTGCCCAGCCACCGGCGGCGCGGGATCCTGTCGGCGATGATGCGCCATCAGCTCGCCGACATCGCCGCCCGGGGCGAGGCGGTCGCGGCGCTGTACGCGTCCGAGACGGGCATCTACGGACGGTACGGCTACGGCTGTGCGTCCTGGCAGCTGAGCCTGACGATCCGCCGCGGCGAGGGCGCGCTGAGCCCGGCCGTGACCGGCGGCACGGGGTCAGGCGGCGCCGGGGCGGACGGCGCGGGCACCGGCCACGGCCCGGTTCGGCTGCGGGCCGCGCCGCCGGACGAGCTGCGCGCCGAGCTGGCCAAGGTCTACGACGCGGCGGTACCGCGCCGGCCCGGGATGATGGCCAGGGACGAACGCTGGTGGCAGTCCGTCCTCGACGACGGCGAGCCCCGGCGGCGGGGCATGAGCGCGCGGAAATGCCTGCTGGCGGGCGACGACGCGGGCCCGCGCGGCTATGCCCTGTACCGGACCAAGCCGGACTGGGACGATGACGGCCTGCCGTACGGCAGCCTGTCGGTCCGCGAGCTCATCGCCACCGATGCCGGGGCGGCCGCGGCGCTGTGGGCCGACCTGCTCACCAGGGACCTGGTCGGCGAGGTGGCGGCCGGGGGCGGCCGGTCAACGACCCGCTGCTGAACATGCTCGCCGACCGGCGCCGGGCACGCCCCTACCTGACCGACGGGCTCTGGGTCCGGCTCATCGACGTCGGTGCCGCGCTCCGCCAGCGGCGCTATTCCTGCCCGGCCGACCTGGTGATCGAGGTGACCGACGACCTGCTGCCCGCCAACGCCGGCCGGTGGCGGCTGCAGTGCCCCGGGCCCGGCGACGGCGGGACGCCCAGCTGCGAGCGCACCGGGGCGCCGGCCGACATCATGCTGCCGGTCGCGGCGCTCGGGGCCGGGTACCTGGGTGGCACCAGACTGGGCGCGCTCGCCGCGGCGGCCCTGGTGACCGAGCGGAAGGACGGCGCGGTGGCACGGCTTTCGGCCGCCATGTACTCCGACCCGGCGCCGTGGTGCCCGTCGATGTTCTGAGCGGCGCCTAGCTGGGGCTGAACCTCTGCGCCTCGGCCTGGACCGCCGCGACCTCGTCCTCCACGTGCGCGAGTTCCTCCCTGGTCCGGGCCGCCTGCTCCGCGACCGCCTGCTCCGCCCTGGTCAGGTCCCCGTTGGTGGCCGGATCCCCGGCGGCGGCCGGGTCACCGGTGAGGGCCGGGTCATCGGCCGGATCCCCGGTGACCGCCTGGTCCCCGTCGGCCCCCGGCTGGCCCGTCCCGCCAGTCAGGGCCGCGGTGGCCGCGCCGGTCACCTGGCCCGGATGGCCTTGCCCGGCCGGCTGGTCCGCGCCCTCGCCGCCGAACGCCCCGCTCAGCGTCCGCAGCGCCGACGTCACCTCGCTCGGGATCACCCAGAACGTGTTGCCCTCGGCCTGCGCGAGCTGCGGCAGCGTCTGCAGGTACTGGTAGGCGAGCACCTTGGCGTCCGCGTCGTTGTGGTGCACCGCCTGGAACACGGTGCCGATCGCCTGCGCCTGGCCCTCGGACCGCAGGATCTGGCTCTGCTTGTCGCCCTCGGCGGTGAGGATCTGGCTCTGCTTCTCGCCCTCAGCGGTGAGGATCTTCGACTGCCGCACGCCCTCGGCGGTGAGGATGGCGGCGCGCTTCTCCCGCTCGGCCCGCATCTGCTTCTCCATGGCGTCGATGACGCTCTTGGGCGGGTCGATCGCCTTGATCTCCACCCTGGTCACGCGGAGCCCCCACTTGCCCGACGCGTCGTCGAGCACGCCGCGCAGCATGGTGTTGATCTTGTCGCGCGAGGTGAGCGTCTCCTCCAGGTCCATGTTCCCGATCACGCTGCGCAGCATGGTCGCGGTGATCTGCTCGATCGCCTGGATGTAGTCGACGATCTCGTAGTCGGCCGCCCGAGGGTCGGTGACCTGGAAGAACAGCACTGTGTCGATGAGCACGACCAGGTTGTCCTCGGTGATAACCGGCTGGCCCTTGAAGGCGACCACCTGCTCGCGGAGGTCGATCAGCGGCTTGACCCGGTCCACGAACGGGATGATGAAGTTCATCCCCGGCTGCAGCGTCTTGCGGTACCGGCCGAAGCGCTCGATGTTGCGCGCCCGCGCCTGGGGCACGATGCGCACCGTCTTGGCCACGAAGACGAGCATCAATACGACCACGATGACCGCGGCGACGGCCGCGGCTATTCCTGCTTCCATGACTACTCCCTGGGATGAACCAGCGCGGTGGCGCCCTCGATGGCAAGGACGTCAACCTTGGAGCCCTCGGGGATGACCGAGGACTCATCGTAGGAGCGCGCCGACCAGACCTCGCCGCCGATGCGGACGCGCCCATCGAGCGCCGTGACCTCCTCGGTCACGACGGCGGACCGCCCGACCAGGGCGGAGGTCCCGGTCTTCAGCAGCGGGGGCTGCCGGATGTGGCGCATCGCCAGCGGCCGCACGATGCCCAGGCCTGCCCCCGCCGCGAGCACAAAGGCGCCGAGCTGGAACGGCAGGGCCAGGCCTACCCCCCCGACGACGGCCGCCACCGCCGCCGCGACGGCCAGCAGCCCGAGGGCCAGCGTCGTCGTCATGATCTCGGCGAGTCCCAGCAGCGCAGCCAGGACCAGCCAGGCAATCCACGACTCCATGATCACTCCCGGAGCGGGCCGACGACCGGCGGGTCCGCCTGCGGCGGACGAGCGTGGCTCTCCCGTCCCTGTATTGACAGTAACCCCACCGTGACGCGCCCTACACCATTGCTGACGGACGGGGCGGCCATCCGGTTTACCGGCGGGTAGCACGAAGGCCGGCCATGGGTCACGCCGGCCGCCCGGGCGCCCGCGGGCGGCGTTGCTCAACGCTGGCCCGAGTATTCACACCCGGCGGCATGAGGGGCACCATGGTGCCAGCCCGTACTGATGGGCCGACGCCAGAGGGGACCACCATGACCAGCGTGACAGAGCCGTCCTACAGCCACGGCGCATCCGCGGTGCCGCTGCTGGGCGAGACGATCGGCGCCAACCTGCGCCGCGTCGCCGCCAGCCACCCGGACCGGGAGGCGGTGGTGGACGTGCCCACCGGGCGGCGGTGGACCTACGCCCGGCTTGACGCCGACACCGACGCCCTCGCCCGGGGGCTGATCGCGGCGGGCATCGAGGCCGGCGACCGGGTGGGCATCTGGGCGCCGAACTGCCCCGAGTGGGTGCTGCTCCAGTACGCGACCGCGAAGGCGGGGATCGTGCTGGTGAACATCAACCCGGCCTACCGCACCAGCGAACTCGGCTACGCGCTGCGCCAGTCGGGCGTCCGGCTGCTGGTGAGCGCGGAATCGTTCAAGACCAGCAACTACCGGGCGATGGCGGAGGAGGTCCGGGGCGGGCTGGAGCGGCTGGAGCGGATCGTCTACCTGGGATCGCCGGAGTGGGAGGAACTCGCCTCGGCGGGCGCGCCCGCCCCCGGCGAGCCCGGCCCGCTGGCCGCCCGGGAGGCCGGCCTGTCCTTTGACGACCCGATCAACATCCAGTACACCAGCGGGACCACCGGCTTCCCCAAGGGCGCGACCCTGTCCCACCACAACATCCTCAACAACGGCTTCTTCATCGGCGAGGGCTGCCGCTACACCGAGCAGGACCGGGTCTGCATCCCGGTGCCCTTCTACCACTGCTTCGGCATGGTGCTCGGCAATCTGGCCTGCACCACCCACGGGGCCTGCATCGTCATCCCCTCCCCCGGTTTCGAGCCGGCCGCGACGCTGACGGCGGTGCAGGCGGAGCGGTGCACCTCCCTGTACGGGGTGCCGACCATGTTCATCGCCGAGCTCGCGCTGCCCGATTTCGCCGCCTACGACCTGTCAACGCTGCGGACCGGGATCATGGCCGGGTCGCCGTGCCCGGTCGAGGTGATGAAGCGGGTCGTCAGCGAGATGCACATGACCGAGGTCACCATCTGCTACGGCATGACCGAGACGTCCCCGGTGTCCACCCAGACCCGCGCCGACGACGACATGGAGCGCCGGGTGTCCACGGTCGGCCGGGTGCACCCGCATGTCGAGGTGAAGGTCATCGACCCGGGGACCGGGCTTGTCGTCCCGCGCGGCACCGCCGGGGAGCTGTGCACCCGGGGGTACTCGGTCATGCTCGGCTACTGGGACGACGAGGCGCAGACGGACAGCGTGATCGACGCCGCCCGCTGGATGCACACCGGCGATCTCGCGGTCATGGACGCCGGCGGGTACCTGAACATCGCGGGCCGGATCAAGGACATGGTCATCCGGGGCGGGGAGAACGTGTACCCGCGCGAGGTGGAGGAGTTCCTCTACACCCATCCGGCCATCGAGGACGTCCAGGTGATCGGGGTTCCCGATGCCAAGTACGGCGAGGAGCTGTGCGCCTGGGTGAAGCTGCGCCCGGGCGCCGAGCTCAGCCTGGACGAACTGCGGGAGTTCTGCACCGGGCAGATCGCCCACTTCAAGATCCCCCGCTATCTGCGGATCACCGAGGACTTCCCGATGACGGTGACGGGAAAGGTGCAGAAGTTCGTGATGCGCGACGTCTCCATCGGCGAGCTCGACCTGGGGGAGGCGGACCGCACCCCAACCGCGTGACGGCCGGGGGCCGCGGCAGGGAACCGCAGGACCGTGTCGGGCTCGTTCCCTTCCCCGGTGAACCGGCTGCCCGCCGGGGCCCGCTGGGCTTACCATGGCCGGGCCGACCTGGCGGGGGCCCAGCAGCCAGGAAGGACGGTGCCGTGGCCGCCGGATGGCCGGGGAATCCCGCCAGTACCGGAACGCCGCGCAGGCTCATCGTCGTTGCCGGCGGGCTGAGCCTGACCCTGGCCGCCGCCTGCTCCGCGAGCACCGGCAGGCCCCGCCCGCCCGCGCCCACCACCCATGCCACCGCCCGCCCGGCCACGCCGCCGACTTCGGCACCGGTGGCGATGGCACTGCAGATCACCCCGGCGCCCTACCAGCTCCCGTCGCCGGTAGCGCGCGAGGTGGTCCTCGCCCGGGGCAGCGACCTGCTCATCGCCGGCGGCCTCGGCCTGGCCTCGGCCAGCACGGACAAGACGTCCTTGCTCAACCCCGTGACCGGCAGGGTGACCAGGGCCGCGGCTGGCCAAGCCCACCCACGACGCGGCCGGGGCGATCCTCTCCGGGCAGGCCTATGTCTTCGGCGGCGGCGCCGCGGCCAGCGTGGCCGGCGTGCAGGCGCTCCACCCCGGCGGCACGGCCACGATCACCGCCCGGCTGCCCGGGCCGCGTTCGGACGTGTCGGCGGTCACCCTCGGTGGCACCGCCTACCTGCTCGGCGGGTACGACGGGATCAGCTACGACAGGCGGGTGCTGGCCACCACGGACGGCAGCCGCTTCCGGCCGGTGGCGACCTTGCGGATGCCCGTCCGCTATCCGGCGGTGGCCGGGATGGGCCGGCAGATCTGGGTCTTCGGCGGGCAGGCGCCGTCCGGCCCGACCGGCGTCATCCAGCAGGTCAGCCTGGCCACCGGCAAGACGACCGTGGTCGGGCACCTGCCGGACCCGGTCACCGGCGCGACGGCCTTCGTCCTCGGCGGCCGGGTGTATGTGGCGGGCGGCGAGGTGCTGCCGCGCGGCGGGACGGCGGGCGCGGCCGCGCCGGGGCTGGTCACGAGCAGGGAGGTGTTCGCCTTCGACCCCACGCGGGACACGGTGACGCCGGCCGGCCAGCTGCCGGTACCGGTGGCCAACGCCGCCACGGCGACGGTGGCGGGCACCGCCTACCTGGTCGGCGGCAGCGACGGCCAGCGGCCGGTCCCCACCGTCACCCGGCTCCAGCTGGTCCCCGCCTCCGCCGCCATCGGCGGCGCCGATCCGGGCGGCACCGGCCTGGCCAGCACGCCCTGGCTGGGGCCCGCCCACGGCCAGGGCCACCTGGCGCCGCACTCCGACCCGTCGGCATTGCCCGGTGACATCCTGATCGCCGACAACTGGAACAACCGCCTGCTCATCGTCAACCCGCACGGCCGGATCCGGTGGAGGTTCCCGCGCCGGGGAGACCTCGCCCGCGGCCAGGGCTTCCTGCTGCCGGACGACGCGTTCTTCTCCCCGGACGGCCGGGACATCATCGCCACCGAGGAAGAGGACTCGGTCATCAGCGTCATCGACATCGCCCGGCACAAGATCGTTTACCGGTACGGGACGCCCGGCGTGCCGGGCAGCGGGAACAACCACGTCGCCAACCCCGATGACGCGATGATGATGCCCGGCGGGATGCTCCTCACCTCCGACATCGAGAACTGCCGCCTGCTGCTGCTCTCGCCGCCGGCCCACCGGCCGCACCGGGTCGTCGGCCGCACCGGCGTCTGTGCACACGACCCGCCGCACCTGTTCACCAGCCCCAACGGGGCATTTCCGGCCACCAACGGCAGCTACCTGGTCACCGAGATCAACGGCGACTGGGTGAGCGAGATCGGGCTGCACGGCCGGCGGCTGTGGTCCACGCACCCGCCGGGGGTGTCCTACCCGTCCGACACGAATGAGGTTTACCCCGGCCGGTTCCTCACGGCCGACTACTCATCCCCCGGGCAGGTGGTGGAGTTCAGCGCCCGGGGCCACCTGCTGTGGCGGTTCCGAGGCCTCAACCATCCGTCGCTCGCGCTGCCGCTGCCCAACGGCGACATCCTCGCCAATGACGACTTCGGCGACCGCGTCATCGTCATCGACCCCATTACCCACCGGATCGTCTGGCAGTACGGCCACACCGGCCGGCCCGGGACGGCGCCCGGCTACCTCAACGACCCCGACGGGGTGGACCTCACGCCCCCCGACTCCATGCTGATCTCACACGCCGCCACCATGGGACGGCCATAGCCCTTCCCACCAGACACGCCCCCCGGCAGGCACCCGTGCCATCAGCGCATGCGCTAACCCGCCAGCCTGCTCCGCGCTGGCCTCGAGGCGGGCCAGCAGATCCCGGGTGGCGGCGCTGATGGTCTCCACGGCCTGGTTGAATGCCTCCTCGATAGGCGGGCCCGGGAGGCGGACGCCCCCCACCGTCCGTACGTACTGGAGGGCGGCCGCATGCACGTCGTCATCGGTCACTCCGATGGCGTACGGCGCACGCAAGATCTTGATGTTGCGGCACATGAGGCCGACGTTACGCCACATTTACCTCAAATTACTGCCGCAGTGCCGTAAATCATCACTAAGCCGGGCATAGGGGACGTTGCTGCGCTTAGGCCAGGTCAGGTGTAGCTGGTGGCCAACTCATCGGCCGGGACGATCTGCACCCCCAGCGGCACCAGCGAGATAGGGATGATCTTGAAGCTGGCGAGCCCCAGCGGGATGCCGATGATCGTTATGCAGAGCGCGATCCCGGTGACCAGGTGGCCGAGCGCCAGCCACCAGCCGAACAGGATGACCCAGATGATGTTGCCGATGATCGAGCCGATGCCCATCCCGCCCTCGCGCGGGGCGATGGTCCGGCCGAACGGCCAGAGCACGTAGTTCGCGATCCGGAACGAGGCGATCCCGAACGGGATCGTAATGACCAGGAAGAACAGGCAGAAGCAGAGCAGCCCGGCCAGCGCGTAGGCGATGGCCATCCAGATACCGCACAGCACCAGCCAGATCACGTTGAGGATGGTTCTCATCGCACCGCCGCCCAGAGCACTCTCGCCTCATCCCCGCCGGCCTCAGGTTATCAAGGCGGCCCGGCGGGCCCGGCCGCCGAGCGCCGGGGCGGGCGGCACCGGCCCGGCCATCGTGTCCAAATGACGCCGATCTACCTGGCCTACAAGACGACGGCCTGCTCGAAGCCGGTCAAGATCCTGACCGTCAGCGTCGTCCAGCCCGGTTCCAGCGGCTCCGCCTAGCCCGGCGTGCGGCCGGCCCGGCCTCGGCTAGTCCAGCCCGAGGACGCGGTCCAGCCCGAACGTCAGCCCGGCCGGCAGCGACCCGACGCCACGGATCCCCATCAGGATCCCGGGCAGGAACGAGGCGCGGTCGAGCGAGTCGTGCCGCACGGTCAGCGTCTCGCCGTGCCCGCCGAGCAGCACCTCCTGGTGGGCGAGAAGCCCCGCCAGCCGGACCGAGTGGACATGCACCGCGTCCACGTCCGCGCCGCGGGCGCCCGCCAGGGCGGTGACCGTGGCATCGGGCGGCGGCCCGAGCCCCGCCTCGGCCCGCGCGGCGGCGATCAGGGACGCGGTCCTTGTCGCGGTGCCCGATGGGGCGTCCGCCTTGCCCGCGTGGTGAAGCTCGATGATCTCCGCGGAGTCGAAGAAGCGCGCCGCCTGCGCGGCGAACCGCATCATCAGCACCGCGCCGATCGAGAAGTTGGGCACGATCAGCGCCCGGGTACCGGGCGCGGCGGTCAGCCACTGTGCCACCTGCGCGGCCCGGGCGTCGTCGAAGCCGGACGTGCCGACGACGGTATCCAGGCCCTGGCCGATGCACCAGCGCAGGTTGTCCATGACCGCGCCCGGGTGGGTGAAGTCGACCACGACGTCACAGCCGGACAGGGCGTCCCGGTCGTCTCCCACATCGACGCCCGCGGCCAGCGTCATGTCCGGCTCCCCGGCCACCGCCGCGCATATCTGCGTGCCCATGCGCCCCTTGGCGCCCAGCACCCCGACCTTGATCATGTCGGCCATGTCCGCCTCCTCGGTCGCGTCCAGTGGCGGCAGGTGTCAGGACAGCGCCGCCGCGAAACTGGCGTCGTCGTCAAACGGGCCGACCACCGCGAGCGCCTTGGGCAGGTCCAGGATCTCGGCGGCGACCCGGCGCACGTCGTCGTGGGTGACCGCCTCGATCGAGGCCAGGATCTCTTCCACCGGCTCCAGCCGCGGGTAGACCAGCTCGGCCTTGCCGAGCCGGCTCATCCGCGACGACGGGTCTTCCAGGCCCAGCACGATCGACCCGCGCAGCTGGCCCTTGCCGCGTTCCAGCTCGGTGTCGGTCAGCCCGTCGGCGACGACCTTGGCGATCTCCTCCTGGCAGATGGCGAGCACCTCGTCGGCCTTGGCGGGCAGGCAGCCCACGTACACCCCCCACATGCCGGTTTCGGCATGCTGCGACGTGAAGCTGTACACCGAGTAGGCCAGCCCGCGCTTCTCCCGGACCTCCTGGAACAGCCGGGAGGACATCCCCCCGCCCAGGGCGGCGTTGAGCACGCCGAGCGCGAACCTGCGGTCGTCGTTCCGGGACAGCCCCTCGCACCCGAGGACCAGGTTCGCCTGCTCGATGCCCCGCGACACCAGCCGCACGCCGCGGCCCGCCCCGCCGGGCAGCGCCTCCCCCAGGCCGCCGAGGCGGGGGCGATCCGGCCCCGCCGCCGGCGCGGCCGCCGCGTCGCCGAACGCCTCCCGGACCCCGGCGACGACCGCGTCATGCTGCACGCTGCCCGCGGCGGCCACCACCAGGCTCGGCGGTGTGTACCGGGCGCGGTAGTGGTCGGCGATCTGCTCGCGGGTGATCGAGTTGATCGACCCAGCGGTGCCCAGGATGGGACGGCCGAGCGGGGTGTCGCCGAACAGCTGGGCCGCGAAGGCCTCGTGCACGGTGTCGGCAGGATCGTCGTCGTTCATGGCGATCTCTTCCAGGATCACGCCCCGTTCGGCCGCCACGTCCTTCGGCTCGATCAGCGAGCTGGTCACCATGTCGGACAGGACGTCGATGGCGAGCGGCAGGTCGGCGTCGAGCACCCGCGCGTAGTAGCACGTGTACTCCTTGCCGGTGAACGCGTTCAGCTCGCCGCCGACCGCGTCCAGCGCGGCCGAGATCTCCAGGGCGGTGCGCCGGCTGGTGCCCTTGAACAGCAGGTGCTCAAGGTAGTGGGTGGCCCCGGCATGGGGGAGATCCTCGTCGCACGAGCCCACGCCCGCCCAGATGCCGAACGCGGCCGACCGCACGGCGGGCAGGTGCTCGGTGATGACCCGCAGCCCGCCCGGCAGCACCGTGCGGGCTACGGCCGCGTCGCCGTCGGCCGGCCGGTGGCCGGTCACTGCTCGCGGCGCCGGCGCTCGCGGTGGCGGGTGCGGTGGCCATCGCGGTCCCCGCCCTGTCCGCCGCCGCTGCGGTCGCGGTCATAGTCGCGGTCATGGTCACGGTCGCGGTCGCCGGAGCGCCCCTCACCGTCCGCCGCCACGCCCGCCGCGGCCGCCGCGGCCTCGCGCTCGACGACCTCGACCGGGACCAGCGACAGCTTGCCGCGGTCGTCCACCTCGCGGATCTCCACCTGGATCTTGTCGCCGACCTTGACCACATCGTCGATGTTCTCGATCCGGGCCCCGCCGTGCAGCTTGCGGATCTGGGTGATGTGCAGCAGGCCGTCCTTGCCGGGCAGGAGCGAGACGAACGCGCCGAACGTGGTGGTCTTCACCACGGTGCCGAGGAACCGCTCCCCCACCTCCGGGATGTGCGGGTTGGCGATCGCGTTGATCGTGGCCTTGGCCGCCTCGGCCGAGGGCCCGTCGGTGGCACCGATGTAGATGGTGCCGTCGTCCTCGATGGTGATCTCGGCGCCGGTGTCCTCCTGGATCGAGTTGATCATCTTCCCCTTGGGCCCGATGACCTCACCGATCTTGTCCACCGGGACCTTGATGGTGATGATCCGCGGCGCGTAGGGGCTCATCTCGGCCGGGGCGTCGATCGCCTCGCGCATCACGCCCAGGATGGTGAGCCGGGCCGCCCGTGCCTGCTTGAGGGCGGCGGCGAGCACCGAGGCGGGGATGCCGTCCAGCTTGGTGTCGAGCTGGAGGGCGGTGATGATGTCGGTCGTGCCGGCCACCTTGAAGTCCATGTCGCCGAACGCGTCCTCGGCGCCGAGGATGTCGGTGAGGGTGACGTACTGGCCGCCCTCGCTGATCAGCCCCATGGCGATGCCGGACACCATGTCCTTGAGCGGCACCCCGGCGTCCAGCAGTGACATGGTGGAGGCGCAGACCGAGCCCATGGAGGTGGAGCCGTTGGAGCCGACCGCCTCCGACACCTGCCGGATCGCGTAGGGGAACTCCTCCCGCGTCGGGAGCACCGGGAGCAGCGCCCGCTCGGCGAGCGCGCCGTGGCCGATCTCCCGCCGCTTCGGCGAGCCGACCCGGCCGGTCTCCCCGGTGGAATACGGCGGCATGTTGTAGTTGTGCATGTACCGCTTGGTCCGCTCCGGGTTGAGCGTGTCGATCATCTGCTCCATCCGCAGCATGTTCAGCGTGGTGACGCCGAGTATCTGCGTCTCGCCGCGCTCGAACAGCGCCGACCCGTGCACCCGGGGCAGCACGTGCGCCTCGGCGGACAGCTGGCGGATGTCGGCCAGGCCGCGGCCGTCGATGCGCACGCCGTCGCTGACGATCCGCTCCCGGACCAGCTTCTTGGTGAGCGCACGGTAGGCGCCGCTGATCTCCTTCTCGCGCCCCTCGAACTGCTCGGCGAGCTGCTCCGTGGCCAGCGCCTTGACCCGGTCGGTCTCGGTCTCCCGGTCGTGCTTGCCGGCGATGGTCAGCGCCTTGGCCAGCTCGTCGCTGATCGCGGCGGACACGGCGTCATAGACGTCCTGTCCGTAGTCGGCGAAGACCGGGTAGTCAGCGGTCTCCTTCGCGGCCTGCGCGGCGACGCGCTGCTGGGCCTCGCAGAGCACCTTGATGAACGGCTTGGCCGCCTCCAGGCCCTCGGCGACGCTGTCCTCGGTTGGCGCGGCCGCGCCGTTGCCGGCGTCGGCCAGCAGGGCGAGGGTGCGCGGGGTGGACTCCGCCTCCACCATCATGATGGCGACGTCGCCGTCCTCGAGCACCCGGCCCGCGACCACCATGTCGAAGGTGGCCTCCTCGAGCTGGGTGTGGGTGGGGAACGCCACCCACTGGCCCTTGATGAGGGCGACCCGGACGCCGCCGATCGGGCCGGAGAACGGCAGGCCCGCGAGCTGGGTGGACAGCGAGGCGGCATTGATCGCCACCACGTCGTACAGGTGCTCCGGGTGCAGCGCCATGATCGTCTCGACGATCTGGATCTCGTTGCGCAGGCCCTTCACGAACGAGGGCCGCAGCGGCCGGTCGATGAGGCGGCAGGTCAGGATGGCGTCCTCGGACGGGCGCCCCTCCCGGCGGAAGAACGAGCCGGGAATGCGGCCTGCCGCATACATGCGCTCTTCCACGTCCACCGTCAGCGGGAAGAAGTCGAGCCCCTCCTTGGGCTGCTTGGACGCGGTGGTGGCCGACAGCACCATCGTCTCGTCGTCGAGATAGACGACCGCGGAGCCGTTGGCCAGGCGGGCCAGGCGGCCCGTCTCAAATCTGATCGTGTGAGTGCCGAACACGCCGTTATCTATGAACGCGTCGGCGGTATGCACACCCTGCACGGGTGAGACCTCCTCGTGTGAGGTCCCGCGCCCGCCCCTCGTGGGTGACGCGCCTTGCGTCTTTGGCAAGGCTGGCTGCCGGCCGGTCTTCGATCGAAGCCCTCGGCCCAGGTGCGGATCGCCCTTGCGGGCGCCCTCCTGACCCGAGAACCACTACCGAGGACCGGCCCTGGTGCCCTGTGCGTCCCCGGGCCGGGGCCGCGGGACGTTGTTCTGTTCTCGAATTCTGCTGTTCCGACCCTACCTGCGCAGGCCCAGCTTCCCGATGAGCGCGCGGTAGCGCTCGATGTCCGTCCGGGCCAGGTACTGCAGCAGCCGGCGGCGGCGGCCGACCAGCAGCAGCAGGCCGCGGCGGCTGTGGTGGTCATGCTTGTGGACCTTGAGATGCTCGGTCAGGTCGTTGATCCGCCGGGTCAGCAGCGCGACTTGGACCTCCGGCGAACCGGTGTCACCCTCACCTGTCGCGTGCTCGGCGATGATCTCGTTCTTCACGGCTGTTTCCAGCGGCACGTGGCATTCCTATCGTTGTGTCTGGTCCCGGGTTGGGGCTGACGGTGCCAGAAGCTGCCCAGAGGCCCCCAGCCAGCCGCTTGAGGGTGCAGCTGACTCGGCCGGCGACGCCGACCACCCATCACCGTACCACGGGCGGGCCGCGCATCTGGCACCGGCGAGCCCTCCGCCGGGCCGGCGGCCCTGCTCCCTGAACGCGGCGTGGCCTCCGGGAATTCCCGCCGCGCGCCCGCTACCCGGCCTGGCTCACCGTGATCGTCCGCGCCTGGTTCACGTCGCGCCGCATCTGCTCGGCCAGCTCCGCCGCGGAGCCGAACCGCTCCATGCCCCGCAGCCGGGCCGCGAAGTCGACCCCGACGTGCACACCGTAGAGCTCGAGGTCGTCCCGGTCGAGCGCGTAGGCCTCCACCACCCGGTCCTGCCCGTCGAAGGTCGGGTTGGTGCCGATCGAGATCGCCGCCGGCCAGCGTTCCCCCTCGTATTCCTGGCCGTCCCGCTCGCGCAGGGTGGACAGCCACCCGGCATAGACCCCGTCGGCGGGGATCGCGGTGTGCGGGAACGTCTCCAGGTTGGCGGTCGGGAAGCCGAGCGCCCGGCCGCGCCGCTGCCCGGGGACGACGACGCCCTCCACCCGGTGCGGCCGCCCCAGGTCGGCCGCCGCGCCCGTCACGTCGCCGTCGGCCAGCTTCTGCCTGATGACGCTCGAGGAAATCTTGATCCCGTCCTCGAGCAGCAGCGGCACCGGGTCGGCGGTGAAGCCGTACTTCTCTCCCAGCTCGGCGAGCAGGGCCACGTCACCGGCGGCGCGGTGCCCGAAGCGGAATTGCTCGCCGACCACCACCGCGTTCGCGTGCAGCCGGTCCACCAGCACCAGGCGGACGAACTCCTCCGGGTCCAGCCGCGAGAACTCCAGGGTGAACGGCATCATGCAGACCGCGTCGACACCCAGCCCAGCCAGCAGTTCCGCCCGCCGGGCGGCCGTGCACAGCAGGTCCGGGTGCGAGCCGGGGCGGATCACCTCGGCGGGGTGCGGGTCAAACGTGATCACGACCAGGGGCAGCCCCGGCCCGGCGGCGGCGCCGGCGGCGTGGGCGATGATGCGCTGATGGCCCCGGTGCACGCCGTCGAACACCCCGATGGTCACCACGGACCTGCCCCAGTCCATGGGCACGTCCGCCAGGCCCTGCCAGCGGTACACCGCGTCTCCCTTGTTCTCAGTGACGCCAGGCGGTGCCCGGTGATCCCGGCCGGCCCCGCAGCGTTCTCCCGTCACCCAAGCCTGCCACGTCACTTGGGCCGGGGACATCCGCGCCGCGGGCGCGGTCACTTGGGCCGGGGCATCCACGCCGCGGGCGCGCCGTCTCAGGGCACGAACACGGCCAGCGGCCGGGCCCGGCCGTCGCGCTCCTCGACCAGCGCGACCAGCGTGCCGTCCGGTGCCAGCGCGGCCACCGGCCCGGGCCCCGCCCCCGCCGCGCTCAGGCTGGCCCCGTGCGAGAGTGAATCCGCCTCGGCCCCCGTGAGCGGCCTGACCGGGAAGGCGGCCGCCGCCGCCTCCGCCAGCGGGACTACCCGCAGTCCGGCCGCGAGCTCGTCGAGCCCGCTTGCCTGGCTCAGGCCGTAGGGCCCGACCCTGGTCCGGCGGAGCATGGTGAGATGCCCGCCCACCCCGAGCGACTCCCCCAGGTCGCGGGCGAGCGCGCGGACGTAGGTCCCGCTGGAGCAGCGCACCGCCGCGGTCACGTCCAGCAGTCCTCCGCGGCCGGCCGTGGGTCGCTGATGGTGAACTCGTGCACGGTCACGGCCCGGGCGGGCAGCGCCGGGGGCCGTCCCTCGCGGGCCAGCTGATAGGCGCGCCTGCCGCTCACCTTGATGGCGCTGACGGCGGGCGGGACCTGCTGGATCTCCCCGGTGAGCGCGGCCGCGGCCGCGCGGATCCGGTCCAGCGTCAGCTCACCGGCGGGTGCGCCCGCCACCACCGTCCCCTCGGCGTCGCCGGTGTCGGTGGCCTGGCCCAGCCGGATGGTGGCCAGGTACTCCTTCTCGGTGAGGGCCAGGTGGCCGAGCAGGCGGGTGGCCTTCTCGACGCCGATCACCAGTACCCCGGTCGCCATGGGGTCGAGCGTCCCGGCGTGGCCGACCCGGCGCGTCCCGGCCAGGCGGCGGATCCGGGCCACCACGTCGTGCGAGGTCAGCCCGGAGGGCTTGTCCACGATGACGAGCCCGCTGGCCGCGGTCACCGGCCAGGGCCGGGCGCCGCGCCGGGATCCCCCTCGCCGCCGGGGGCGCCTGGCCCGGCGCCGGGCTCCTCGTCGCCGTCACCGGCGGCGGCACCGGCGGGCGGGCGGTAGGGGTCGGGGTCACCGGCCGGCTGCGCTCCCTCCCGGGCGGCGGCGAGCGCGGCGTCCGCGGCGCGGGCCCGGGCCACCAGGTCCTCCATGTGCTGGGCGCCCTCGGGCAGGGTGTCGCGGACGAAGGTCAGCGAGGGGGTGTGCCGCAGCCCGGTCTGCCGGCCGACCTCGGTCCGGATCAGCCCGGTGGCGCTGGCCAGCGCCGCCGCCGTGTCCGCCTGTTCCTCGGGCGTGCCGTAGACGGTGTAGTAGACGGTGGCCTCCCGCAGGTCGCCGGTGAGCCGCGCCTCGGTGACCGTCACGAACCCGAGCCGGGGGTCCTTTACCCGCCGCTCCAGCATCTCGGCCACGATCTGGACGATCCGGTCCGCGAGCTTGCGCGCCCGTTCCGCGTCCATGGCCATGTGTCACTCCTCCTCGCTCACCAGCCGGTGCCGCGCCGACAGCAGCTCGATCTCGGGGCGGGCGGCGACCAGGCGCTCGCAGGCCTGCAGCACCTCGGCTGCATGCGCCGCCGTGGAGGACACCACCGCCACCCCGATCTCGGCCCGCCGGTACCGGTCAAGGCGGCCGGTCTCGGCGACCGCCACGCCCGGCTGCCGGCGGCGTACCTCGGCGATGATCGACGGCGACCGCCGAACGCTTCTGCTTCAGCGACCGCACGTCACCCAGCAGGACGTCCAGGGTCAGCGCGCCGACGTACACCGCGGTCTGCCCGGGCCCTCATCCGGCCCGGGTCAGTCCCGCGGCTTCTCCCGCATCTCGTAGGTCTCGATCACGTCCCCGACGTTGATGTCGCTGTAGCCGATGCCGATACCGCACTCGTAGCCCTCGCGGACCTCGGTCACGTCGTCCTTGAACCGGCGCAGCGAGTCCACGCTGAGGTTCTCCGTCACCACGACGCCGTCGCGGATCAGGCGCGCCTTGCTGCTCCGGGTGATCGTGCCGGAGCGGACGATGCAGCCGGCCACGTTGCCGATCCGCGGCACCCGGAAGACCTCCCGGATCTCCGCCGTGCCGAGCTGCGCCTCCTCGAACTCGGGCTTGAGCATGCCCTTGAGCGCCGCCTCGATCTCGTCGATCGCCTGGTAGATAACCGAGTAGTAGCGGATCTCCACGCCCTCGCGCTGGGCCAGCTCCCCGGCCCGCCCGGCCTGGCCGCACGTTGAAGCCGACGATCACGGCGTCCGATGCGATGGCCAGGTTGACGTCGTCCTGGGTGATCGCGCCGACGCCGCGGCCGATGACCCGCAGCACCACGTCCTCGCCGACATCGATCTTGAGCAGCGCGTCCTCCAGGGCCTCGACCGACCCGGACACGTCGCCCTTGATGATGAGCAGCAGTTCCTCGCGCTCACCGGACTTCAGCGCGGACTCCAGGTCCTCCAGGGTGACCCTCGGCCGCCGCTGGGCGAACAGCGCGCTGCGCTCGCGGGCCTCCCGGCGCTCGGCGATCTGCCGCGCCACCCGCTCGTCGGACACGACCAGGAAGTTGTCACCCGCGTTGGGCACCGCGTTGAGCCCGAGCACCTGCACCGGGCGCGACGGCGGCGCGTCGGGCACCGGCTCGCCGTTCTCGTCGAGCAGCGCCCTGACCCGGCCGAACGCCTCGCCGCAGACGATCGAGTCGCCGACCTGCAGCGTGCCGCGCTGCACCAGCACGGTCGCCACCGGGCCGCGGCCCTTGTCCAGGTGCGTCTCGATCGCCGACGCCCTGCGCGTCCTGGTCGGGATTGGCCCGCAGGTCGAGCTCGGCGTCGGCGGTCAAGACGATCGCCTCCAGCAGGGAGCCGATGCCGGTGCCCTCCCGGGCCGAGACGTCCACGAACAGGGTGGTGCCGCCGAACTCCTCGGCCACCAGGCCGTACTCGGTGAGCTGGGAACGCACCCGGGCCGGGTCCGCCCCCTCCTTGTCGATCTTGTTGACCGCCACCACGATCGGCACCGACGCCGCCTGGGCGTGGTTGAGCGCCTCGGTGGTCTGCGGCTTGACGCCGTCGTCCGCCGCCACCACCAGGACCACCAGGTCGGTGGTCTCGGCGCCGCGGGCCCGCATGGCGGTGAAGGCCTCGTGGCCCGGGGTGTCGATGAAGGTGATCTTGCGCTCGGCCCCGTCCACCTCGGTGGTGGCCTGGTAGGCGCCGATGTGCTGGGTGATGCCGCCCGCCTCCTTGGCCACCACGTTGGCGTGCCTGATGGCGTCGAGCAGCTTGGTCTTGCCGTGGTCGACATGGCCCATGACCGTGACCACCGGCGGGCGGGGCTGCAGGTCGGCGTCGTCGCCCTCATCCTCACCGAACTCGATGTGGAAGGACTCCAGCAGCTCCCGGTCCTCCTCCTCGGGGGAGACGACCTGGACGTTGTAGTTGAGCTCGGCGCCGAGCAGCTGCAGCGTCTCGTCGTTCACCGACTGGGTCGCGGTCACCATCTCGCCGAGGTGGAAGAGCACCTGCACGAGCGAGGCCGGGTTCACCCCGATCTTGTCGGCGAAGTCGCTCAGCGATGCACCCCGGGACAGCCGGATGACCTGGCCGTTCCCGCGCGGGATCTGGACGCCGCCGATCGCCGGCGCCTGCATGTTGTCGAACTCCTGGCGCCGCTGCTTGCGCGACTTGCGGCCGCGCGAGGGACGCCCGCCGGGACGCCCGAACGCGCCCTGGGTGCCGCTGCGGCCGCGGCCGCCACCGGGACGGCCGCCGCCACCACCAACACCGGGCCGGGGGCCACCGCCGGGGCCGCCACGGGGGCCGGCGCCGGCACCGGGGCCGCCACGGGCCCCACCCGGGCGGGTCCCGGTGCCTGCGCCGCCGGGACCGCCACGGCCGGGGCCACCGGGACCGCCACGGCCGGGGCCACCGGGACCGCCGGGGCCGCCACGGCCGGGGCCGCCGGGACGCGGCGGCATGCTGTTCGGGCTCGGCCGCGGGCCGCCGGGACGGGGACCACCGGGCCGCTGCATGTCGGCCGGGCTGGGACGGCCGGGGCCGCCGCCCGCGGGCCGGGGGCCACCCGGCCGGGCGCCCGCGGTCCCGCCGCCGGGCCCGGCCGGTCCGGCCTGGCCTGGTCGGGGCGCCCCGCGCTGGGACAGCCCCATGCCGGTCGCGGTCGGGCTATAGGGGTTGTTGCCGGGCCGCGGGCCCGTGCGCGGGGCGGAGGGCCGCGGCGCGCCGGGACGGGGACCTGGCGACGGCGTGCCGCCCGGCTGCGAGCCGGGCCGGGGCCCGGCCGGCGCGGCGCCGGGCGGCCGGCGCGGCCGGGGTGGCCGGCGGCGCGTCAGAGAACGGCACCGGGGGCGGGGTGGCGGCGGGGGCCGCCGGGCGCCCGGGTGGGCGCCGCCGGGCCCGCATCGGGACCCGGCTGCCCGGCCGGAGCGGATGGTGATGGGGCCGGTGTGGCTGGCGCGGCCGGTGCCGCGGCGCCATCCGCGGCGGGCGCCTGGCCCGCCGGCGCCGTCCGGCTGCCGTTCTGCCCGTCCGCCCCGGCCGTGGGACGGCCGACCGCCTTCTTGGCCTGCCCCTGCTGCAGCGCCTCCGCTGAGAACGCTTCCTTGAGCCTGCGGACGACCGGCGCCTCGATCGTGGAGGACGCCGACCGCACGAACTCGCCCATTTCCTGGAGCTTGGCCATGACGGCCTTGCTCTCGACGCCGAACTCCTTCGCGAGCTCGTATACCCGGACCTTCGCCACTGCGCTCCCTCTGCTCGGTCCGGCCCGTCGCCAGACCCTGGTGGCGCCGGCCCGGGGCAGCGCGTGCTCCGGCCGGCGTCAGACTGTGCTGTTCATCGCCGCGTTCTCATCAGGCGCTCATCACGATCGGATCCTGCTTTCCCGGCAATGCCGTTCTTGTCGCTGCCCTGGGCTGGCGGGCCCGGGCAGTCCTGCCCCAGGCTCCCCGCACCGCTACGCCAGATACTCCCCGAGCGCGCCGGACGGCCAAAGGCCCCGGCTGGCGCAGCGCCCGGGCGAACGCCCGCCGCCGCAGCGCTTGCTCGAAGCATTTCTGGCTGAGATGCAGGTAAGCGCCCCGGCCAGGCAGCCGCGCCCGGGGATCGGGGACGATCTCGTCGCCCCGGGCCACCACGCGCAGCAAATCGGACTTGGCAACACGGGCCCTGCACCCGACGCACGTCCGGACCGTAGGTGCGGGCGGGGTCGGCCGCAGGGACCGCCTGAGCCATTCCGGACGTAAGCTTACCGCGCCGGGGCATTGGTGACGCCGCGGCTGCTAAGTGGGAACACGCCGCTCCGCCGCCAGTGTTCCCGGCCGGGTCCGGCCCGGGCACCTCGGTGTCGGGCCGGATATCGATCTTCCAGCCGGTCAGGCGGTGGGCGAGCCGGGCGTTCTGCCCCTCTTTGCCGATCGCCAGTGACAGCTGGTAGTCAGG
This sequence comes from uncultured Actinomycetes bacterium, assembly GCA_963835425.1. GTDB lineage: Bacteria > Actinomycetota > Actinomycetes > Streptosporangiales > Streptosporangiaceae > UBA9676. The sequence continues at coordinate 1,032,891 of CAWIGE010000001.1, forward strand.
CACGATCACCTGCGCCACCCTGGCCTGGGCGTCCACGATGACGACCCGCGCCACCCGGGCCGGGGACAGCGCGTTGGCGACGAATTCGGCCGAATCGTCCGAGTAGTCCACAATGTCGATCTTCTCGCCGTGCAGCTCGGTCATCACGTTCCGGACCCGGCTGCCCATCGGCCCGATGCAGGCGCCCTTGGCGTTGACCCCTGGCTGGTGCGACGTCACCGCGATCTTGGTGCGGTGGCCGGCCTCGCGGGCGATGGCGACGATGTCCACCGCGCCGGAGGCGATCTCCGGCACCTCCAGCGCGAACAGCTTCTTCACCAGGTTGGGATGGGTACGCGACAGGGTGATCGACGGCCCCCGGTAGCCCTTGCGCACGTGCAGCACGTAGCAGCGCAGCCGCTCACCGTGCACGTACCGCTCGCCCGGCACCTGCTCGGTCGGGGGCAGGATGGCCTCGATCTTGCCCAGATCGACCAGCACCGCGCGCGGGTCCTTGCCCTGCTGGATGACCCCGGCCACGATGTCGCCCTCGCGCCCGGCGTACTCACCGAAGGTGAGCTCGTCCTCGGCGTCGCGGAGCCGCTGCAGGATCACCTGCCGGGCGGTGGTCGCCGCGATCCGGCCGAAGCCGTCCGGTGTGTCGTCGTACTCCCGCAGCACCTCGCCGTTCTCGCCGGTCTCCGCCGCCCAGACGGTCACGTGCCCGGTGCGTGCGGTCGACCTCGACCCGCGCCGTCGGCGACGCGCCCCCGGAGCGGTGGTAGGCGACCAGCAGCGCATCCTCGATGGCCTTGATGGCCAGCTCCATCGAGATGTCCTTCTCGCTCTCCAGGCTGCGCAGGACGCTCAGGTCAATGTCCATCGGTCCTCCCCCCGGTCCGCGGGCCGGTGGCAGCGCAGGCCCGTGTGGCCTCCTGGCCGCCGGGCTCGGCCGCGGGCCGCCCGAACTCCACCTGCACCCGGCCCGGGCCCAGTTCGGCGTAGCCGAACTCGAGGTGCTCGCCATCGACCTCCAGGATGACCCCGTTGTCACCGGCCGCGATGACCCGTCCCTCGACGGGTGCTGCCTGCGCCCCGTCGCGGGGGCCGGGACCGGCGGGACCGGCCAGCGGCACCCGCACCAGCCTGCCCATGGCCCGGCGCCAGTGACGCGGCTGCGTGAGCGGGCGGTCCACGCCCGGCGAGGACACCTCCAGCGTGTAGGGTGCCTCCCCCATCGCCCCGGTGTCGTCCAGCCGGATTGACGACTCCCGGCTGACCAGCGCGATGTCGTCGAGGCTGACCCCGCCGTCGGCATCCACGATCACGCGCAGCAGGCGGCGCCGCCCGGCGCGGCCGATCTTGACCGACTCCAGGTCCAGGCCGGCCGCCGCCGCGATGGGCTCCAGCAGCGCTTCGAGTTTCGCCGGGTCCAGGTCGGGGCGGCCGCCCGGGCGCGGCGCGGCCGGTACCCCGGCACTGCGCCCGCGGCCAGGACGTGACGATCCGTAACCGGATTCAGCGCGCATCACGACCTCCTTCTCGTCCCCGACCTGTGCTGTTGCCTGCCGCGTTCTAGCGTATCCGGACCACGCGGCCGTGTTGCCCGTCCCGCGCCGGGCGGCGACACGCCGTGATCGGCCCGGTTCCGCCGGTCATGGCGGCGAGGCCCGGGGACGGTGCCGGCGCCGTGGCATGCTGGGTGCCCGCACCGTCGGCCACAGCGCGGTGCGGATCGGCGCCGTCAAGACTGCGGATCGGCGTCGTCAGGACTGCAGCGGGCGGACGGCAGCGGGCGGGAGGACGGAGGAGGGCCAGTGGTCCGGGAGGCGACGCGGCGTGGCGTGCTCGCCGCTGTGGTGTCGCTGCCGCTGGTGGCCACCGGCTGCAAAGGCATCGGCGCGCTGGGCACCCCGCCGCGGCAGCAGCCCGACGTCACCGTGGTGCGCGACGCGATCGACGGGGAGACGCTCATGATCTCCCGGTACAACGCCGTCCTGGCGGCCGTGCCGGCCCTGGCGGGCTCCCTGCGACCCGCTGCTCCAGCAGCACCGCGAGCACCTGGCCCGGCTGCGGGCACGGCTGATCGAGCCGAACACGGCCAGCCGGCCGGAGCACTCGCCCGCCGTGGCCGCCTCCGCGGCCGGGGCGCCGGTGCCGGGCACCCCCGCGGCGGCCCGCGCCTACCTGCGGCACGCCGAGCAGGCCGCGGCACAGGCGCTGATGGGCAAGCTCACGGCCGCCCCGCCCTCGCTGGCCCAGCTGCTCGCCAGCATCGCGGCCTCGGAGGCGAGCCATGCGCTGCTGCTCGGCCCGGTCCGGCGGGCCGCATGAGCGGCTCCGTCCCCCTGCTGGCGGCGGGCAGGCCGCCCGCGGGTCCGGGCAGACGGCGGTGGGCGCGCTGCAGGCGGCGCTGGCCGCCGAGCACGCGGCCGTCTACGGCTACGGGGTGGCCGGGGCGCACCTGTCGGGGGCCAGGCAGCGGGCGGCGGCGAAGGACTGGCAGATCCACGAGGCCTCCCGGGACGCGCTGGCCGCCATGATCACCGCCCTCGGGGCCCAGCCGGTGGCCGCGGCCGCCGCCTACCGGCTTCCGTTCCCGGTCCACAGCGGCCGGGCCGCGGTCATGCTGGCGGCCTTCCTGGAGGACCGGGTGGCCACCGCCTACCTCGGCGTGGTCGCGCTCAGCGAGGCCAGGCTGCGGCTGTTCGGGGCGCGGGAGCTGGAGTCGGCCGCGCTGCGGGCCGTCGGCTGGCGCGGCCGGGCCCTCGCCTTCCCGGGGCTGGAGACACCGGCGCCCGGTCCCGTCCCCTCCGGCCCGGGCGCCAGCCAGCCCGCTCCCGCCGCGACCACCCCGGGGGCATCCGCCCCGGCCCCGTCCTCCCCCGGCCCGGCGTCACAGTCCCCACCGCCGACCGGGCCCGCGGGCGCCTGACCCCGGTACGTGGCATGCCCGCGGGGCCATCCGCCCCGGCCGGCCGTCCGTCTCAGGCGGACCGGGCGAGCGCCTGCTCGATGGTGGCCGCCGCGGCCTCCAGGTTGCCCTCCGCGCCGATCCGCTCGGCCCATGGCCACCAGAACCACCAGTTGCCGTCCCGGCCGCGCGAGACGTAGATGTCCCCGGTCGCGCCGTCGGGCGCGGGATGGGCCACCTGCAGCCGCGGCACGCGGCTGGGCGGGGCGACAAGGGTCACGCACATGCCCCGCTCCTCGAGGGTCCCGGCGAGCCGTTCGAGCCGCTGGACGGTGGCGGTGCCAAGCGGGAGCGTGCTGTCGCGCTCCAGCCGCGTCAGGGATGCCATTTGAGGTCGTCCTTAGTGATGAAGTACAAGCGCAGGCGATACTACGGAGGGGAGACGGTCATGTGCACCGGGTTGCCCGGATCGTCCCGAACTGCGGGCGGCGGCGGCCCGTGCTCCGCTCGGCCCGGTTTCCCGCCGCATCGCCCACCTCCCGGCCACGGTTGCTCCCGTAGGCACGGAGCCCGGCACCACGCACCTGATACACCCCGGCACCTATCTCAGCGGCCCGGGAAGCGGCTCGGTGTGCAGCACCGTCAGCCGGGACACCGCGCGGGTGAGGGCGACGTACAGGCGGTGCAGGCCGCGGGGCTGCGCGGCGATCCGGGCCGGCTCGACCACGATCACGTCGTCGAACTCCAGCCCCTTGGCCAGCGTGACGGGCAGCAGGATGAGCCGCCCGTCCGCGTCCGCGCCGTCGAGCACCTGATGCCCGATGCCCGCCGCGCCGAGCGCCCGGTGCAGCGCCGGGACCTGCTCATCCGAGGCGATCACGGCGGCCGAGCCGGGCCGGGCGAGGGCCTGCCCGCAGACGGTGGCCAGGAGCCCGGGCAGCGCCCGGGGCGTGACCGGTGTGACCGTCAGGCTGCCCGGGTCCTGCCGCAGCGACCGGGCCGGCGCCAGGCCCGGCGCCAGGGCGGGCAGGAGCATGCTGGCGAAGTCGAGGATCTGCCGCGGCACCCGGTAGCCGGTGTCGAGCACCTGCAGCCCGGCCTCCGGCTTGCCGAGGTGGGCGAGGAGCTGCGGCCAGCTCGCCTCGGCCGCCGGCGCCGTGGCCTGCGCAAGATCGCCGAGCACGGTGGCCGAGCCGGTCGCGCAACGCCGCCCGACCGCCCGGCACTCCATGGGCGAGAGGTCCTGTGCCTCGTCCACCACCACATGGGCCAGGCTGGGGGTCCGCTCGATGAGATCGCTGGCCTCGTCGATGAGTACCGCGTCGGCCGCCGTCCAGCGCGCGCTGCCCGGCCCGCGGGGCGCCCGGTCCCAGCGGATCGCCGCCTGCTCGGCCGGATCGAGAAGGCCGTCCGCGGCGCTGGCGAGCAGGGCCGGATCGGAGAGCAGGCGCATGACGAGGCGGACCGGATCGGCCGCCGGCCACGCCGCGTCAACCGATGCGCGGACCGGCCGCGTCCGGCGCACCGCCTCATGGGTCCGGTCATCGGTGGCCTCCCCGGCCGCCTCCATCCGGGTCAGGATCACGTGGGCGATGCGGTGGCCCAGCATGGTGCGCCCGGCGCCGTAACGGACGCCGCGCTCGCGCAGCTCCGCCATCAGCTCCGCGATCTCGTGCCCGTGCACCCGCCACCGCCACGACCCGCGGGTCAGGACCAGCGCCTCGGCCGGCTCGTTCAGCCCGGCCCACAGCCCGCGGCGCAGCACCTCCGCCATCCGCGCATCGCCCTTGACCCGCGCCGCGGGCGCGGAGTCGGCCGCCCGGACGGGGACGGTGGCGACCAGGTCGGGGATGGTCTGCTGGATCACATCGGCCTCGCCGAGCGCGGGCAGGACGCGCCGGATGTAGGAGAGGAACGCCCGGTTGGGGCCGATCACCAGCACGCCGCCGCGCAGCATCCGGCCCTGGTACGCGTAGAGCAGATAGGCCACCCGGTGCAGTCCGACCGCGGTCTTCCCGGTCCCCGGCGCGCCCTGCACGCACAGGCTCTGGTCGGCGCTGGCCCGGACGATGTCGTCCTGGTCCGGCTGGATCGTGGCCACGATGTCGCGCATCGGGCCCGACCGCGGCCGCTCGATCTCCTCGATGAGGATGCGACTGACCGGGGGGGGCCCGCGGGCTGTCCCGGCCGGGTGAACTCCTCGTCCTCGTAGGCGGTGAGCTCGGCGCCGGCGAACCCGAACCGGCGCCGCCGCACCAGGCCCATGGGGTCGGCCGCGCTGGCCCGGTAGAAGGGCCGGGACACCGGCGCGCGCCAGTCGATGACGACCGGATGGCCATCGCGGTCATGGATGTGACGGCGCCCGATGTGCAGCCGCTCGCCCGGCAGCGCCCGCCCCGGCCGGCCGGCCGCGCCGCTCCCGCCGTCGCCACCCCCCGCCTCGTCCTCCGGCTGACCGGTCCCCGCCGGAGACGTCTCCGGATTCATAACGACGCCTTCGGCGTAATCGAGCCGCCCGAAGAACAGCGGAACATCCGGGATGTCGCGCAGAGCCTGCGCCCGGTGGTACAGATCGGCCTTGAGGTACTCCTGCGACACCCGGTCTCCCGCCATCGCCTCCAGCCCCAGGACGTCCTCGCGCATCAGCCGCAGGAACTCACGGGAGCGGCGGAGGTGGTCACGCTCGGCGGCGAGAACGGGGTCGGCGGGGCCGGGCGGGGCGGCCGGTGAGCTGGGTGAACTGGGTGGGCTGGACTCGCCGGCCGGGCCGTGTGGGCTGGGTGACCTTGGCGGGTCACCGGGCGGCGGGGCGGTGCTGGGCGGCTGCCCGGTGCTGGGCGGCGGGCTGGTGCTGGGCGGCGGGCTGCTGGTGCTGGGCGGCGGGGCGGCGTCACCGGCCCCGCTGGCCGGAGGCATGCGTCATCACCTCGATGGGTTCGGGGAGCCAAAAGCTTAGCAAGCCATCCCCATGTGGTCAGCCGGGTTTTTCTCCGCTGGAGGGCGCCGGAGCGGCCTGTGCGGCCGGGCCGGCCTGACCCGCGGGGCCGGCGCTGGCCTCGGCCCCGGGCATGGCGAACCGCCGGGGGATGAGCACCAGCACGGCGACCAGGGTGGCCACCGCGGCCAGCGCCAGCCCCAGGTACACGTCGTGGATGCCGGCCGTGATCGCGGCCCGCAGGTAGTCGGCCGCCGCCCGCCCGAGCCCGGCGACCCGGGTGAGCGCCGCGCCGACCTGGTCCACGCGTTGCGGCAGCAGCCCGGCCAGCCCGGGCGGGGCCGCATGCAGCCGGGCGGCCAGCGCCGCGTTGAAGATCGCGCCGAAGATCGCCGCACCCACGCTCTGCCCGAGGAACCGGCAGAACATGACGGTCCCGGTGACCACCCCGCGCTGTTCCCAGGTCACTATGGACTGCGGCCCCACCAGCGTGCATACCGAGATGAGGCCGAGCCCGAACCCGAGCACGAACGTGCTCACCACCGGCTGCCACACCTGCGCATAGCCCATGGTCAGCAGGAAGAAAACGATCGCAGCCAGGCAGACGCCCGCGCCGATCAGCTCGGTGTCGCGGAACCCCAGGCGCAGGAAGAACTGCCCGGATACCGCGGACGCGAGCGGCCAGCCGATGCTCATCGTGGCGAGCACGCCCCCGGCGGCGACCGCGCCCAGGCCCAGCACCGCCTGGCCGTAGGTGGGCAGGAGGATGCTCGGGCCGGTGACGAGCAGCCCCAGCCCGATCGCGGCCAGCCCGGACCCGGCCAGCGCCCGGCGGCGCCAGAACCAGGGCGGGACGATCGGCTCGGCGGCCCGGCTCTCCACCACCGCCGCGGCCACCGTCGCGGCCGCCGCCACGGCGAACACGGCGATGCTCGGCGGCGACCGCCACGCCCAGGCCACCCCGCCCTGCAGCAGGCCGAAGATGAGCGCGCCCGCCGCCAGCAGGACCAGTACCGCGCCCGCCACATCGATCCGGTGCCGGGTGCGCACCACCCGTTCGTGCAGGAACCGGGCGATGAGGGCGATCGCGGCCGCCCCGAGCGGCAGGTTGATCACGAAGATCCAGCGCCAGGACACGTACTGGGCCAGGGAGCCGCCCACGGTCGGCCCGAACACCGCCGACACCCCCCACACACTCGACAGCCAGCCCTGTACGCGGCCCCGCTCCTCCAGGTCGTACAGGTCGCCGGCCAGCGTGTTGACGGTCGCCATGATCGATCCGGCGCCCAGGCCCTGCAGCCCGCGGAAGCAGATCAGGCTGACCATGCTCCAGGCCGACGCGCACAGGGCGGACCCGGCCAGGAAGATCAGGGTCCCGGTGATCAGGATCGGCTTGCGCCCCCACAGGTCGGCCAGCTTGCCGTAGACGGGGATGCTCACCGTCTGGGTCAGCAGGTAGCTCGAGAACACCCAGCTGAACAGCGAGAAACCGCCGAGGTCGCGCACCACCTGGGGGATGGCGGTAGAGACGATGTTGTTGTCCATGGCCGACAGCGCCATGGCGACCATCAGCGCGGCGAGCACGGGGCCGCGGTGTTCGGGGCGGGCCGCGGCGGGCCGGGCGTCCGCGCCCGGCGGGGTGGAGGCAGCCATTTTGCGTCAGCTTAACCGGCCGCCGCGCCGGATCGCGGCCAGGCCCTCCGGCGGCCGGGCGGAGCCCGCGCCCTGGCCGGACGGGCAGGAAAAGCGCCACAATGTCGCCATGACCGCAAGCGTCGCGCCGCCGGTGCAGACGGGGTCCTGGCCGCTGCTGTCCGTCCAGGGGCTCGCCGCCCGGTTCGGGCCGCTGCGCGCGCTGGACCACGTCGACCTGTGCCTCCGGCCGGGCGAGATGGTGGCGCTGGCGGGCGAGAACGGGGCGGGCAAGACCACGCTGGTGCGCTGCATTTCCGGTGACATGGCCCCCGCTGGCGGGGAGATACTCCTGGCGGCCGGCCGGTGCCCGCCGACCCGGCGGCGGTGCTGCGGCGCGGGGTCGCGGTGGTCTGGCAGGATCTGGCGCTCTGCGACAACCTGGACATCGCCGCGAACATCCTGCTCGGGCGGGAGCGCAGCTGGTTCCTGCTCTCCGAGACGAGGCAGCGGGCGGCGGCGGCCGAGCTGCTGCGCGACCTGGGGATCCCGCTGGACGATCCCTCGCGCGGCGTCCGTACCCTCTCCGGCGGCCAGCGCCAGCTGCTGGCGGTGGCGCGGGCGATGAGCTACAAGCCGCAGCTGCTCATCCTGGACGAGCCCACGGCGTCCCTGGGGGTCACCGAGGCCGCGCAGGTGGAGGGGCTCATCACCAGCCTGCGGCTGCAGGGGACGACCATCTTGCTGGTCTCCCACGACATCGAGCAGATGTTCCGGCTGGCCGACCGCATCGTGGTGCTGCGCCACGGGCGGGTGGCCGGGGACGTCCGGCCCGATTCCGGCCATCCCGACGAGGTCGCGGCCCTGGTATCCGGCCAGCCGGTGGACTCGTCCGCCCGCCGTCAGCTCACCCGCCTGCACGGGCTGGCCGACCGGCTGGCCTCGGCCGACCCGTCATCCAGCCTGTCGCTGATCCTGTCCGCGCTCGGCGCCGCCCTCGGCACCGAACGGCTGTGCATCCATCTGCTCGAGCGGCCGGACACCCTGGTCTGCGCCGCCTCGCTCGGCCTCCCGCCGCCCTGCTGGCCGCCTGGGCGCGGCTGGGCTACGGCCCGGCCGGCGGCCCGGTCGGGCTCGCCGCCGCCACCGCCGAGGTGGTAGTGGACGACAACGTGCGGGCCAGCGCCGCCTGGGCGCCGTTCAGCGAGATTGGCCGAGGCGAAGCCAAGGTCAAGCAGCTCATGGGCGGTGCCGGTGCTGGGGCCGAGCGGGCTGATCGGCGTGATCACCGTGTTCCGGCCGGTTACCGGGCGGCCGCAGCGCGACGAGCTTGACCTGGTGTCGGTCTACGCCGGCTACGCCGCGAGCGCGGTGGAGCGGGACCGGCTGCTCGACCAGGTCACCGCGCGCAACCGGGTGCTGGAGACGATCCGGGAGATGCTGGAGACGCTGGCCGGCCCGATCCCGGTGCCGGAGGGGCTCGCGGTGGCGCTGCGGGCGCTGCGGCGCGGCCTGCAGGCCGACGAGGTGGCGCTGCTGAGCCAGCGCCCCGACGGCACGCCGCGCCAGCCGGGCGCATGCCGGGAGCACCCGGCCGGGCCAGCCGTCCCCGCCGGTGGCCGACACCGCCACCCGGGCGCTCGCCGGCGCTCATCACGACGGCCGGGCGCGGGGCACCGAAGGCCGGCGGCAGCTGACGGTGACGTTCCCGGCGCCCGACGGGCCGGCGGTCCTCGTGGCCAGCTGGAGCGAGCCAGCGCGCCACCGCGGACGCGGTCGCGCTGATGGAGGACGCGGCCCACTCGCTGCGGCTCGCCCTGGAGCGGGAGGCGGCGGCGGCCTGGCGCACGAGGAGGCGGCCACGCTGCGCCGGTCGCAGGAACTCCAGCGGAGCTTCCTGTCCCGGCTGAGCCACGAGCTGCGCACCCCGCTCACCGCCATCCGCGGTTACGCGACCAGCCTGCTGCAGACCGACGTGACGTGGGACGACGCCTCGCAGGACAGGTTCCTGGGCCGGATCTCCGCCGAGTCGGCGCGGCTGGGCCGGCTGGTCGGCGACCTGCTCGACTTCTCCGCCATCGAGTCGGGGATCCTGCGGCTGCAGCACGACTGGTGCGACATCGCGCTGGTGCTGGAGGCGGCCATCGCCTGCCTGCCCCAGCCGGGCGCGTCAATGATCGAGGTCACCTGCCACCACGCGCTGCCGGCCGTCTGGGCCGACCATGACCGGCTGGAACAGGTGTTCGTCAACCTGCTCGACAACGCGATCCGGCACAACCCGCCCGGGACCCGGGTCAGCGTCACGGCCGGAGCCCGGCCGGGGCGGCGAGGTGGTGATCGGCGTCAGCGACGACGGCTCCGGGCTACCGCCGGACCTGGCCACGGCGCCGTTCGAGCCGAAGCGGCGGGGGCATTCGGCCAGCGCCGGGGCGGGCCTGGGGCTGTCGATCGCCCATGGGATCGTGGTGGCGCACGGCGGGCGGATCCGGCCGCGCCGCCCGCCGGAAGGGGCCAGTTTCGAGATCCGGCTGCCGGTCGAGGCGCCCGGCCGTGCCAGCGGCCGCGCCGATGGCGCCAGGCGCGATGGTGCCAGGCCCGATGGTGCCAGGCCCGATGGCGTCACGCCGGATGGCACCGGGCCCGATCGGGCCACGCCCGACGGTGTCACGCCTGATGGCGCCAGGCCCAATGGCGCCACGCCGGATCGGGCCACCCCCAACGCTGCCAAGCCCGATCGCGCCGAACCGGCCGTTGGCGCCGTCCTGGCCGCCAACGGCACCGCCGACGGCCCGGCCGGCCTAATGGCGCAGGGGGGGCGAACGCGACGGCGAGCCTGACCGCCCACGGCGCCGCCTTCGGGAAGGATGCCGAAATGGGGAAGAGGGCCGGGAACGGGCGCTCGGCCGCCTGCCGCGCCAGGCCCGCCCCGCCCGTGGCGCCCGTGGCGCCCGTCCGGCCGATACGGCCGGTGCCCGGCGGCCCGGCGACACCGGGGATGGGGCCGGATCGTGATGTCTGACGGCGTGGCCAGCACCCGGGCCCTGCTGGTGGAGGACGACCCGAACATCGTCGACCTGATCCGGTCCAACCTGTCGGTGCGGGGGTTCGACACGATCGTGTCGGCCGACGGCGCACGCGCGCTCCAGCTGCTGGAGACCGAGGCGCCCGACATCGTCCTGCTCGATCTGATGCTGCCGGCGGCCGACGGGTTCGAGCTGTGCCGCCAGATACGCGAGCGTTCCGACGGTCGGCATCATCGTCGTCTCCGCCCGCGGCGGCGAGCGGGACAAGGTGACCGCCCTGCATGTAGGCGCGGACGACTACCTAACCAAGCCGTTCAGCATCGAGGAGCTCCTGGCCAGGATCGTGGCCACCCTGCGCCGGACCCGGCCCGCCGTCGCGGCCGAAGCGGCGCCGCAGGTACTGGAGGTGGGCGACGTCGTGATCGATCTGGCGGGCCAGCAGGTCACCGCCCAGGGCCATCCGGTGCACCTGACGCCGACCGAGTTCGCGCTGCTGCGGGAGCTGGCCCTGAACCGCGGCAAGCTGCTCACGCATGCCCATCTGCTGCGCCGGGTATGGGGCCAGGGATACGTGACCCAGACCGAGTACGTGCGGGTCTACATCCGGCGGCTGCGCGCCAAGCTGGAGGCGGGTGACGGCCCGCCGCTGATTCTCACCCATCCCCGGGCGGGCTACCGGATGGCGTCGGAGTGACGCCGCGCTTGGAGACAGGCAGATCCGTTCATGGATTGTTAACAAACCTTATCCGATGTTCACAATGCGTTTATGGACTGACCCCTACGGTCGGGCCTAAGCAGCCCGGTGCGCTGCGCTGCCTCCCGGGCCGCCCGATCGGTGGCCGGGAAGCTGACGGAGCGAGATTTCTCTGGACAAGGTGGTTTACTTGAAACGAATCGCTAGGAAATTCGCCGTCACATCGGGGGTCTGCTCGCTGGCCCTCCTCGCGGCCGCCTGCAGCAGCAGTGGCACATCGTCGTCGGGTTCGAGCGCGAGCCCGAGCGCGAAGATACCGACCATCTCGGCGGATTCCTTCACCCGGACTTTCACCGCCATGGCGGCGCTGAAGCCGCTGGTGTCCCTGGGCAAGGGGAACGTCGCGGCGATCCTGCCCGACACGGTGTCCTCGGCGCGTTACACCGAATTCGACGCGCCCTACCTGACCAAGGCGCTCACAGGCGGCGGGCCTGTCCTCGTCTCAGTTCTCGGTCCAGAACGCGCAGGGCAGCGACGCGACCGAGCTGAGCATGGCGCAGACCGCGATCACCAAGGGCGCGAGCGTGCTGATCATGGACCCGCTCGACTCCGGCGTCGGCACGCAGATCGAGAAGTACGCGGCCGCGCACGGCGCGTCGGTCGTCGACTACGACCGGCTCACCCTGGGCGGCAGCCGGAAGTACTACGTGAGCTTCGACAACGTGCGGGTGGGTACCCTGCTCGGCCAGGGCCTGGCCTCCTGCGTGACCGCCTGGAAGGTGTCGAAGCCGAACGTGCTGGTGATGTACGGCGACCCCACCGACAACAACGCGACGCTGTTCGGCGACGGCTACAACGCGGTGATGAACCCGTTCTTCAGCTCGGGCAAGTGGACCAAGGTCGGCAAGGCGGCCGGGACCTGGGACCCGCCGACCGCGCTGACCGAGTTCCAGCAGCAGTTCACCGCGCATCCGAACATCAACGCCGTGCTCACCCCCAACGATGAGAACGCGGCGCCGATCATCACCTACCTGCAGCGCAAGGGCGTGAAGGCCAAGACCTTCCCGGTCACCGGGCAGGACGCGACGCTGGTCGGGTTGCAGAACATCCTGTCCGGCTACCAGTGCGGCACCGTGTACAAGCCGATCTACCTGGAGGCCCAGGCGGCGGCGGCGCTGGCCATGTACCTGCGGGCCGGCAAGACGCCTCCGGCCGCGCTGGCCAACGGCACGGTCAAGGACACCAAGTCCGGCACCAGCGTGCCGTCGGTGCTCCTGAAGCCGACGTGGGTCACCCCCACGAACATGAACTCGACCGTGGTCGCGGACCAGTTCGTGCCGGCGCTCGCAGCTGTGCTCGGGCAAGTTCGCATCGGATTGCAGCGCCGCCGGGAATCTCCGGGTAAACACCGGCTCCACGGCAGAAGGGATCTCCCCAGTGGCAACACCCAGTCAGGGTGACGCGGGAAAGGCGCCCGGCCCGCTGACGCGGGCCGGGCGCCCACCGGCTCGCCCTCGCTCAGCGCCGACCCCGCAGGCGCCGACGGCCAGCCGCTGCTGCGCCTGCGGGGTATCGGCAAGCGCTTCGGCCCGGTCCAGGCGCTGATCGATATCAACCTCGATGTCCCAGCGGGCCAGGTGACCGCGCTGGTCGGCGACAACGGGGCCGGCAAGTCCACACTGGTCAAGAGCATCGCCGGGATCTGGGCGCCGAGCTCGGGCGAGATCATCTGGAATGGCAAGCGGGTCCACCTGCACGGCCCAAGTGACGCCACCGCGCTCGGGATCGCCACCGTCTACCAGGACCTGGCGCTCGCCGACAACCTGGACATCGTCCAGAACATGCAGCTCGGCCACGAGCCCCTGCGGTTTGGGCTGCTCGATGAGATCACGATGGAGAAGACCGCGAAGGCCACGCTGGCCGACCTGGCGGTCACCACCGTCAGGTCGGTCCGGCAGCTCGTCGGCTCGCTGTCCGGCGGCCAGCGCCAGGCGGTCGCGGTGGCCAAGGCGGTGATGCAGGACGCCAAGCTCGTGATCATGGACGAGCCGACCGCGGCGCTCGGCGTCAGCCAGACCGAACAGGTGCTGGACCTCATCACCCGGCTGGCCGGGCGGGGGCTCGGCGTTCTGGTGATCTCACATAACCTCACTGACGTTTTCCGGGTGGCGGACCGGATCGCGGTGCTCTACCTTGGGCGGCTGGCCGCCGTCGGCCCGGCATCGGAGTTTGACCCGCAGTCGGCGGTGGACCTGATGACGACGGGCGCGACCAGCCGCCTGGTGAACGGGAACGGCGAGAACATGACGCTTCGCGGCAGCGGCTCGGAGGGCTGACCCATGACACGACCGGCGGCAGCGGCGGGCCGGAGCCGGCAGCGGACGGCGCTCCCGACAGTTCGGTGGCGGTTTCCACCGAATCCGAGAGTGAGCAAGCAGCCGCGCCGGAGGCGGCGGCTCTGGCGGCCACCGCCAGCCCCGACCTGATCGCCAACTCGCTGGGCGAATACGCGCAGATCTGGTGGCGGCGGGTCCGCGGCGGGGAGAGCGGCGCGCTGCCCGTCGTCATCGGCCTGATCGTGATCGTGGTGTACTTCCAGGTCCGCAGCTCGCTGTTCCTGTCCGCCGGCAACCTGGTCAATCTCATAACCCAGGCCGCGTTCATCGTGACGTTCGGCATGGCCGAGGTCTTCGTGCTGCTGCTCGGGGAGATCGACCTGTCCGTGGGGTACAACGCCGCCCTGGGTGCGGTGATCACGCTCTGGATGCTCTCCTCGAACCTCCCCCTGTGGCTGGCGGTGGTGACCGGGCTGGCGTTCAGCGCGGCCTTCGCCGGGTTCGAGGGCATCATCATCACCAGGCTGAGGCTGCCCTCGTTCGTGGTGACGCTGGCCGGGTACCTGGGCGGGTTCGGCCTGCTGCTCGCGATCATCGACCTGGCCGCCCCCGGCGCCGGGCGGGACGATTCGGCTGAGCAACACCGTTCTATTGGCCATCGAGGGCGGCAGCATGAGCGTCGCCGCCAGCTGGATCGTCATGATCGCGGCCGTGGCGCTCACCGGCGCGTACATGGTGACGCGCGATGCCCGGCGGCGGGCCAACAACCTCGCCGCGCCGCCCGCCAGCGTCACCTTCTTGAAGATCGCGCTGATGGCGGTGGCCGGCGTGATCGTCGTGCTGATCTGCAGCCAGAACCGCGGCGTCGGGTTCACGGTCGTGGAGGGCGTCCCCTGGGTCGTGCTGGTGGTGCTGGTCCTGCTCGTCGCCTGGACCATCCTGCTGAACCGGACCCGGCTCGGCCGCTACATCTACGCGATCGGCGGGAACGCCGAGGCGGCGCGCCGGGCGGGCATCAACCTGAGCCGGATCCGGGTCACGGCGTTCGCGCTGTGCGGCCTGACCGCCGGGATCACCGGGATCATCTACGCCTCGAACCTGGGGTCGATGTCCAACAACTTCAACGGTGGCCAATACGTGCTGTACGCGGTGGCCGCGGCGGTGATCGGCGGCACCAGCCTGTTCGGCGGCCGCGGCCGGATGCTGGGCGCGGTGCTCGGCGGACTGGTCGTCGGGGTGATCTACAACGGCCTGACGCTGCTCGGTCTGGGCGCGGCGGCGCAGTACATCTGGACCGCCCTGGTGCTGCTCGCGGCCGTGGTGGTGGACTCCCTGGCCCGCCGGGGCAGCACGCCCACCTGAGCCGTCCGGTGTGCCGTTAGACGTCACACCTGCGCCGGTGTCACCACGTACTGGCGCAGGTGGAGGTCGAGGAAGGTCACCGGGCCGCGCGGGCCGGGCACGTGGTCGACGTTGATGCCGGTCTCCGGCATGCCGCGGAGCTTGAACCCGTCGAGCAGCCGGGTGCTGGCGTTCCAGAACGCGCCGGTGCCGGTGTAGGCGGCCAGGAACGCCTGGGCGGCCGCGGCGTCGGCGGTGACCACGCTCGCCGCCAGCCCGGACGTCTGCTCGCTGGCGGCGTGCGCGGCCTGGGCGGGGCCCGCGGCCGGGGCCACCGTCACGGTCGCCTCGTGCCCCTCGTCGAGCGCCCATTCGTGGCCGAGCGGGTGGTCATGCGGCGGCAGCGACGCGGTGACTCCGCCGGCCCGCAGCGCCTCCAGCGACCACCGGCAGCAGCGCGTCCCAGGCGGCCTCGTGGATCAGCAGCAGGTTGAGGCGGTTGCACACGCCGAGCCGGTCGAGGCTGCCGGTGATGATCTCCGCCGCCAGCGCGGGGTCGGCGGCGGCGTCCAGGTACAGCACGCCGCCGCCGTCGGCGTGCGCCAGGGTGCGCACCCCGTGCCGGGCCGCCTCCGCCGCCAGGGCGCGGGTGGTCTCGCCGCTGCCGCGCAGGATCACCAGCGGGATGAGCCCGGGCCGGCGGACCAGTTCGGTGGCGGCCTGCCGGTCGGCGGAGCGGACGAGCTGCAGCGCGCCGGGGTCGATCCCGGCGGCCGCCACCGCCGGCGCGATGACGTGGTCGAACAGCGCCTCCGCCGACCGCAGCGCCGCTCCCCCGGTGCGCAGCACCCCGGCGTTGCGCGACTTCAGCAGCTGGGAGGCGACGTCCACGGTCACGTTCGGGCGGGCCTCGTAGTTGGCGCCGATCACCCCGACCGGGACCCGGCGCTCGGTCAGCCGCAGCCCGCCGGGCAGCTCGCGGACCGGCGTCTCGCCGGGCGGGAACGGGGCGCCGGCGAGCAGCCCGATCTGGCGGGCCATCTCCGCGATCCTGGCCGCGTCCAGCCGCAGCCGGTCGAGCAGGCCCTGGCCCAGCCCGGTTTCCTCGCCGGCGGCGACGTCGGCGGCGTTGGCGGCCAGTACGTCGCCCGCCGCCTCGCCGAGCCTGGCGGCCATGACGCGCAGCGCCTCGTCGATGGCCTCGTCCCGGGCGGCGGCCAGGCTCCGGGCGCCTTCCCTGGCTGCCTCACCGCAGGCGGTCACCGCCTTGGCCACGTCGGACACGGGTTCCTCCTATGGGGCCGCCGGGCCGGGGCAGGCTCAGAACAGGACGGAGGCGAAGGTGGCGGTCTCGGTGAAGCCCACCCGCCGGTAGGCGGCCCGGGCCGGGGCGTTGAAGTCGTTGACGTACAGCGACACCACCGGCGCGACGTTGCGCAGCGCCTCGGTGACCACCGCGGCCATCCCGGCGGCGGCCAGCCCGCGGCCGCGCAGATCGGGACGGACCCAGACGCCCTGCACCTGGCAGGCGAGCGGGGTGACCGACCCGATCTCCGCCTTGAACACCACCTGGCCGTCCTCGATCCGGGCGAAGGCGCGGCCCATGCCGATCAGCTCGCTCACCCGGGCCCGGTAGGCGCCGCCGCCGTCGGGCCCCACCGGGGAGACGCCGACCTCCTCGGTGAACATTGCCACCGACGCGGGCAGCAGGATGCCCAGCTCGTCGGGCCGGACCCGGCGGACCAGCGGATCGGGCTCCACCTGCGGCGGGCCGGAGATGGCCATCACCGGCTGCGTGGCCCTGATCTCACGTGGCCGCCCCCAGTACGGCCGCAGCAGCTCCCACAGGCCCATGACGTCCGCGCGCCGGCCCCACGATCGACGAGCAGCGGCGGCCGAGCAGCCGGGCGCGCCCCGCGAAGGCAGTGATCGCGGGGGGCGTGGCGGCGACCGGCACCAGGTTGGCGCCCGCATAGCACAGCGAGGTGAGCTGACCGTCCGGCTGGTAACCCCAGAGCTGCCCGCCCAGCCGGGACGGCTCCAGCCCAGCCTCGCGCACCCGGGAGCTGATGAACACGTTGACTACCGGGTCGCGGTCGCACAGCTCGATGACCTCATCGCGGTCGCGATTGTCGAGCAGGCGCAGCGACGACGATCGCCACGTCTTGGTGCGCAGCACACCCCCAGCGTATCGGCCCAGGGGCCCTGGAGGGTTACAACCCACCCGTTATCGCGTCCAGCAAGTCACCGCACCGCTCAGGCGGCCGCGGCGGGGGGCGGCGTCGCCGGGCAGACCGCGTTCACCAGGCCGGGCCCTGCTGGGGAGCGCCCCGGTGGCCAGGTAGTGGTTGAGGTAGCCGTCGACGCAGGTGTTGGGGGGCTGAGCCAGCGACTGGCCGTGGTTGCCGCCGCGCAGCACCACCACCATCCGGGCCGTCGGCAGCAGCCGGCGGGCCACCAGCGCGCCCGTGTAGGGGGTGGCCGCGTCCAGCGTTCCCTGGATCATCAGGATGCCGGGCAGCCCCGCGCCGCGGATCTGCAGCGGGTGGGCGGGGCCCCGGACCGGCCAGAACGCGCAGGCGGCGTTGAACCAGGCGTTGTCCCAGGCCTCGAACGGCGCCGTGCGGTAGACCCGCCTGGTGTCGGCGTCCCATTTCGCCCAGTTCCGCGGCCAGTTGACGTCGCTGCACTGCACCGCGTTGTAGACCGCGAACAGGTTCTCGTTCTCGTTCTGCGTCCCCAGCGTTTTGTACACGTCGACCATGGGGGCGCTGTCGTGCTGGCGGAGGTAGGCGTCCAGCGCGGTGGCCAGGCCCGGCCACACGGCGTTGGTGTAGCCGCCCAGCAGGAAGGTGTCGTCGAACTCGTCGGGCCCGATCATCGGGCCGGTCGGGCCGGCGATCGGGTGCGCCTCGAGCCTGGCCCGGGCCCGGTACCACGCCCGCTGGACCTGGGCCTGGGTGGAACCAAGGTGGTAGACGGCGTCGTGGGCGGCGATCCAGGAGAAGAACGCCCGTATCCTGCCCTCGAACGCGTAGTCCTGGTCGATGTTGTCGGCGTACCAGACGCCCCGCGGGTTCACCACGCTGTCGAGCGCCATCCGGCGCAGCCGGTGCGGGAACAGGGTCGCGTACACCTGGCCCAGGTAGGTGCCCCAGGAGTAGCCGAAGTAGCTGATCTTCTGCGGCCCAGGGCGGCCCGGATGGAGTCCATGTCCCGCGCCGTGTCGGCCGTGGTCATGAACGGCAGCAGCCAGCCGTACCGGCGCTCGCAGCCGGCGGCGTAGCTCTTCGCCCGCCCGAGCAGTACCTGCTCGGCATGAGCATTCGCCGGGATGTAGTCGGGCCGCACTCCGGAGAAGAAGCTGGGGTCACAGTGCAGGGCGGGGACGCTGGACCCGACGCCACGCGGGTCGAAGCCGATGATGTTGTATTCGGAGGCCACGGTGGGGTCCAGGCCCCCGGCGACGTCCGCGGCCAGCGACAGGCCGCTGGCGCCCGGGCCGCCCGGGTTGACGAGCAGGTAGCCCTGCTGTTGCGTGGCCGGGGCGGTGGCCGGCATCTCCGACACGGCCAGAGTTATCTTCCGCCCGGACGGATGGCGGTAGTCCAGCGGGACCTGCAGGCTGGCACACCGCATCTCGGCCGGCGGGATCGGGCAGGAGTGCCAGTGCAGCTGGCCTGCCTCGGCCGTCGCGGCGCTCGTGGCCGGCGACGAGGCGGCCCCGCTCGTGGCCGACGACCCGCCGGACGTGCAGCCGCCGGCGGCGATGGCGCAGGCGAGGGCCCCGGCGATGAACGCGGCCGGGCGCGCGGCGGTCAGGAGCTTCATCGGCATGCCAGCCATCTTGCCCCACGCTGGGGGGTGCGTCCGCCGCGCTGGCCTCATCCCGGGCCGGGCCGCCGCGCGCTTCAGGAGACGGTGACCGTGGGTGTGCCGGGCTGGCCGTCCTGGCCGTCCGCCCCGGCGGCTTCGGCCGCTTCGGCCAGTTTCATGGCCTCCTCGATGAGGGTCTCCACGATCTGGGACTCGGGCACGGTCTTGATGACCTCGCCCCGCACGAAGATCTGCCCCTTGCCGTTGCCGGACGCCACCCCCAGGTCGGCCTCACGCGCCTCGCCGGGCCCGTTGACCACGCATCCCATGACCGCCACCCGCAGCGGCACCTCCAGGCCCTCCAGACCCGCGGTGACCTGGTCGGCCAGGGTGTAGACGTCCACCTGGGCGCGGCCGCAGGACGGGCAGGACACGATCTCCAGGCCACGTTCGCGCAGGCCGAGCGACTCCAGGATGGCGATGCCCACCTTGACTTCCTCGACCGGCGGGGCCGACAGCGACACGCGGATGGTGTCGCCGATGCCCTCGGCCAGCAGCGCGCCGAACGCGACCGCCGACTTGACGGTCCCCTGGAACGCGGGTCCCGCCTCGGTAACCCCCAGGTGCAGCGGGTAGTCGCACGCCTGCGCGAGCTGGCGGTAGGCGTTGATCATCACCACCGGGTCGTGATGCTTGACCGAGATCTTGATGTCGGTGAACCCGTGCTCCTCGAACAGGGAGCACTCCCACAGGGCCGACTCCACCAGCGCCTCGGCGGTGGCCCGCCCGTACTTGGCGAGCAGCCGCTTGTCCAGCGAGCCCGCATTGACGCCGATCCTGATCGGCACCCCCGCGTCGGACGCCGCCCGGGCGATCTCGGCGACCTTGTCGTCGAACGCCTTGATGTTCCCCGGGTTGACCCGCACCGCGGCGCAGCCGGCGTCGATCGCGGCGAACACGTACTTGGGCTGGAAATGGATGTCGGCGATGACCGGGATCTGCGACTTGCGGGCGATCTGCGGCAGCGCGTCGGCGTCGTCCTGGGAGGGCACGGCGACCCGCACGATCTGGCAGCCGGTGGCGGTCAGCTCGGCGATCTGCTGCAGCGTGGCGTTCACGTCCGCGGTCAGCGTGGTGGCCATCGACTGGACCGATACCGGGGCGCCACCGCCCACCGGTACCGCGTGCTTGCCCTTGCCCACCATGATCTGGCGGGACTTGCGGCGGGGCGCGAGCGGCTCGCGGGCAGGCTGGGGCATGCCAAGGTCTATCGTCATGACGCCTGCTGCCTCACTGGATGATGTGAACCGGGTTGACGATATCGGCCATGATCACGAGCAAGCTGAACCCTACCAGCAGGGCAAACACCCCGACGCTCACGGGTATGAACCGCCGGAAGTCGACCGGGCCGGGATCGGGCTTCCCCCGCAGCCTGGCCAGCCAGGCACGGCACCGCTCGTAGATCACGATGGCGAGGTGCCCGCCGTCCAGCGGGAGCAGGGGGAGCAGGTTGAACGCGCCGATGAAGATGTTCAGCGTGGCGATGAGCAGCAGCACCACGGCGGCCCTGGCCTGCCAGCCGATCGGGGCGGCGACCACCTGGCCGGTGATGTCCGCGGCGCCGATCACGCTGACCGGCTGGTTGGGGTTGTTGCCGCGGTTCTTGGCGAACAGATCCGGGATCGCCTTGGGCAGGCTCGCCACCAGCCCGGCCGACCCGGCCAGGGCCTGGCCGAACTTGCCGCCCGCGTAGCTGACGGCGCCCAGCGGCCCGGTCCGCTGGAACACGACCACCGGCGAGACGCCCAGGTACGACCCCTGACGACCGTGGATGACGGCCAGCGAAGGGTGCACGGTCAGCTGCTTGCCGCCGCGCTGCACGGTGACCGCGACCGGCGTGCCCGGCCGGCTGGCTGCGGAGGACTTTGCCCATCTGGGTCCAGTTGCGCACGGGCGTTCCCGCGACGGCGATGATCTTGTCCCCGGCGCGGATGCCGGCCTGCTTGGCGGGCGAGGCGGGATTCGACGGCTTACAGCCCGCGGTCAGGCTGGACGGCACGCAGGTATCGATGGCCCCAACCGCGGTCGAGCTGCCCGCAGCGGCCAGGCCGATCCCGGCCGCCAGCACGAACAGCAGCACGAAGGCCAGCACGAAGTGCATGAACGACCCGGCGGCCAGCACGATGATGCGCTGCCAGCCGGGCTGGCGGCGGAAAGAGCGCGGCTCGTCGGCCGGATCGACATCCTCCAGCTCGGTCATGCCGACGATCTTCACGAAGCCGCCGACCGGCATCGCCTTGACCCCGTACTCGGTCTCGCCCTTCCGGCGTGACCAGAGCGTCTGGCCGAATCCGACGAAGAACTGGGTGGCCTTCATGCCGAACTTCTTGGCGGTGACGAAGTGGCCCGCCTCGTGCAGCATGATCGAGAAAAGCAGCGCCACGACGAAGATGAGGATGCCGATGAGGAAGCTCATCCGGCGGAATCTCCCCTCCGGTAGGCCACATCCACCGCACCCTGGACGCGGCGGGGCTGCTTGCTGGTCAGTTCATGGGCCCGGTCCCGCGCCCACCGGTCAGCGGCAACCACGTCTGCCAGCTGGGCGGTGTCCCCCGCGCGGCCGTCATGTTCCGAGACTACCTGGGCGACGATGTCAACGATCCCGGTGAAGGCAAGCCGGCCCGCCAGGAACGCGTCGACGCAGACCTCGTTGGCCGCGTTGTAGGTGGCCGGCGCGGTGCCCCCGGCCGCCCCCGCCTCGCGGGCGATGCGGACGGCGGGGAAGGCCTGCTCGTCCAGCGGCTCGAAGGTCCAGGTGTGGGCGGTTGACCAGTCCACCGCCGGGGCGGCGCCGGCGACCCGGTCCGGCCAGCCCAGCGCGAGCGCGATCGGGATCCGCATGTCGGGCGGGCTGGCCTGCGCGATCGTCGACCCGTCGGTGAACTCGACCATCGAATGGACCACCGACTGCCGGTGCACTACCACCTCGATCGCCGTCGAAGCCGATCCCGAATAGCAGGTGGGCCTCGATCACCTCCAGGCCCTTGTTGACCAGCGTGGCGGAGTTGACCGTGATGACCGGGCCCATGTTCCAGGTGGGGTGGGCCAGCGCCTGCTCCGGGGTGACCTGCTCCAGTTCGGCCCGGCTGCGGTGCGGAACGGCCCGCCGCTCGCGGTCAGCACCAGCTGGGCCACCTCACCGGCGGACCCGCCGCGCAGGCACTGCGCGATCGCGGAGTGCTCGGAGTCGACCGGGACGATCTGGCCCGGCCGGGCCAGGCCGGCCACCAGCGGGCCGCCGGCGATCAGGGACTCCTTGTTGGCCAGCGCCAGCACCCGCCCGGCGCGCAGCGCGGCCAGGGTGGCGGCCAGGCCGCTGAACCCGGTCACCGCGTTGAGCACCACATCGCAGGGCCAGGCGGCGGCTTCGGCCACACCGTCCGGCCCGGCGAGAACCTTCGGGTACGGGCCGGCGCCCTGCGCGCGCAGGGCCTCGCTGACCGCGGCGGCGGCCTGCTCGCGCTCGACGGCCACCACCTCGGCCCCGAACTCGATCGCCTGGCTGGCCAGCAGGCCGGGATTGCCGCCGCCGGCCGCCAGCCCGGCTATCCGGAACCGGTCCGGGTTGCGCCGGATGACGTCGGCGGCCTGGGTGCCGATCGACCCGGTCGAGCCCAGCAGAACGACACTGCGTGGGCCGCCGCGGGAGGAATCCACCCCGCTATTGTGCCCGGTATTGCGCTATCACGCCCGCGTGGGCCCACCGGCACCGATGGGCAAGGCTGGCCCGTTCCGCGCGCCGCTGAACCGCAAACGCTTGAACCGCAAACGCTGGGCTTTTGACCAGATGTGCCGGGTGGTCCGCTGGTGTTTACTGGCGCGGGCGGCCCGGCGCTACCCGGCAACGGTGCCGGCGACCGCTCCCAGTCCGGGCGCAGCGGCATCCCCGAGCGGCCCGCCGCCTCGAGCCTGACGCCGAGGATCTGGTGCAGCGCGACCACGTTCCGCTCGAAACCGAGCCGGGAGCCCGCCATGTACAGCCGCCACACCCGCGCCGTGCCCCCACCGACCTCGGCGACCGCCTCGTCCCAGTGGGCGTCGAGGTTGGCACACCACCCGGCCAGGGTCAGGGCGTAGTGCTCGCGCAGGTTCTCCTCGTGCCGGATCTCGAACCCGGCGTCGTTCATCCGTGACACCAGGTGCCCAGGGCCTTCCAGCTCGCCGTCGGGGAACACGTACCGGTTGATGAACCCCCCGGCGCGGCGGCCGGCTCGCTGTCGTCGGGCCTGGTGATGCAGTGGTTGAGCAGCCGCCCGCCCGGCTTCAGCTTGCCGTGCAGGAAGGAGAAGTACGCCGGCAGCTGCGCCTTGCCGATGTGCTCGGTGAGGCCGATCGAGCTGACCGCGTCGAAGCCGGTCTCCGGCACGTCCCGGTAGTCGAGGTGGCGCACCTCGGCCAGGTCGGCCAGCCCGGCGTCCTCGATCGCCCGCTGGGCCCAGGCGGCCTGCTGCGCAGACAGGGTCACGCCCAGCGCCTTCACGCCGTACTCGCGGGCGGCGTGGCGCACCATGCCGCCCCAGCCGCATCCGACGTCCAGCAGCCGCATGCCGGGCCGCAGGCCCAGCTTCCTGGCGACCAGGTCGTGCTTGTAGTCCTGCGCCTCTTCCAGCGTCGCGTCCTCACGCGGGTAGCAGGCGCAGGTGTAGGCCATCGACGGCCCGAGCACCCACTCGTAGAAGGTGTTGGACACGTCGTAGTGGTGAGAGATCGCGCTGGCGTCACGGCCCTTGCTGTGGCGCCGCCCGCCCAGCCAGCGGCGCTTTACCCGCACCTCCTGCGGGGGCGGCGGCACCCGGGGGAAGAGCAGCTTCGGGCCGCCCAGTTCGCTCAGCAGGCGCAGCCGCTCGGACACGTCCAGGCTGCACCTGCTGTGCCCGCGGCCATCCGGGCGAGCGCGGTGTACATGTCGCCGTCCACGTCGAGGTGACCGGCGACGTAGGCGCGGGCCAGCCCGAGCGAGCCCGGCGCCTGGGCCAGATAGGACACCGCCACCGGGGAGCGCACCGTGATCCGCACCGGTGCGCCCGCGGTGCCTGACGTGCTTCCGTCGTAGGCGCGGAACTCCACCGGGGCGTCCGGCCCCGCCATGTTCTCGAACACCTCGGCCAGTGCCATGCCATCCATCCCTTCGCTTACTGCCCGCGAACGCACTTCTCGTACAGCCCGGCCAGCTTCCCGCCGCCGTCATACTCACGCTTGAGCGCCGCGTAGGCGGGGCCGTTGTAGTGCTCCCAGAACTGCTTCGGGCGAGTAGAACGACGTCGAGTACAGGCTCTTGCGGCCGCCGAGCGCGGCGACCTCCGCCTCCACCAGGCGGTTGTAGTGCCCGTCCGGGCACCCGGGGGGCAGCGGCACGGTTCCCCAGAAGCCGAAGTTCACATACACCTCGCCGGGCTTCAGCGGGTAGAGCGGCCAGGGCTGGTCCCCGCGCAGGCGCAGCGGGCACAGCCACACCGGGCTCATGCCCACCTCGCCGGCGAAGAACCGCGCGAAGGCGGCGGCGCGCTCCAGCGGGATCTCCACGTCCTGGATCACCGCCTCGCGCGGCGGCCGCCCCGGCTGGCGTTCAGCGTTTCCCAGAGCCGGTAACGCCGGTCGAAGGCGACCAGCGCCCGGTAGACGTCCGACCGCCGGTAGCGGCGCGGCCAGGCGCGGCGGATCGCCGGGTGCTGGACGCCGAACGGGCGCGAGCACCAGAACCAGTCGGTGTCCCAGCGCCAGAGGTAGTCGCGGATGGTGAGGAAGTCCTCCCGCGGCCCGCGCAGCGAGCGGTAGTAGATGCGCTGGCCGGTGTAGTCGCTGACCCACGGGGCGGCGTCGCTGTACGCGCCGACCGTCAGGTAGATCTCATCCAGGCTGAAGGCGGTCCCGTCCACGAAGTCCGCCCGGTGCCCGTGCAGGCTGCGCCTCCGCCGCGATCTGGCCGACGGCCTCCATGCACGCCTCCGGGCTGGTGAAACGGAAGTGCCGCAGGTGCACGTACGGCTGGACCGGCTCCAGCTCGATGGTGAGCGAGAGGGCGTAGCCGAGCGTGCCGTAGGAGTTCGGGAAGCCGTGGAACAGCCCGGCGTGCTCGCCGCCGGGGGCGGCGGTGACAACCCGCCCGTCCCCGGTGAGGATCTCCATCTCGGTGACGGACTCGTGCGGCAGGCCGTTGCGCAGCGACGTGGACTCGATGCCGAGCCCGGTCACCGCCCCGCCGAGCGTGATCGTCTTCAGCTGGGGCACCACCAGTGGCATCAGGCCGTGGCGCAAGGTGGCGTCGGCCAGGTCCTCATACGTGGTCATGCCGCCGACTACGGCCAGGCGGGCCCGCGGGTCGAACGTGCAGCACCCGGGTGAACGCCGACGCGTCCAGGCCGCCGGTGACCGTGGACGGCGCCCGGGCCCGGCTCCCACCCCCCGCAGGCCCCGGGCCGCCGCGGCCATCCCGCCCGGCCGCCTCCGCATTCCCGGCCGCCCGGCCGGGCAGGGGATCGCGGAACCGGAACAGGTTGGAGGTGCGCTTGGCCAGCCGAACCGGGCTGCCCGGTGGGAGGGCCGCATAGGCCTCGCTGATCGCGGCCACCGCCGCCTGGTGCTCCGCCAGCACCGTGGCCGGCACCCGTGCCGTCGGCGGCGCGGTGGCCACGGCGGCCGGGTCTCGCTGCCCTCCATCTGCGGCGTTGGTCACGCCACCCTCCTCCGTTTACGGCTGCGCGTCTCCCCAGTGAGGTCTCCCAGTGAGGATGAACGCTCCGGGGCCGGGTCGGCAAGTCCCACGCCGGCGCTCGGCGGACGGCCCACAATGTGCATCGTGGTGCTTCCGGCCGCCTATTCCCCGTCGGCCGGTTCATCCGGTTCCCCGTCGGCCGGTTCATCCGGCTGGGGACACCGGCGCGTCCGCGTAGCTCCGCTCGACCTCCTCCGGGCTCATCGGCAGCCGCGCCGCCGACGGCGGCACCCCCGCGTCGAGGATCTCGCGCAGCAACAGCGCCATCGAGTAACGCGGGTCGCAGGCCAGCGCCCGGTCGATCGCGATGCTGGCGAGCGCCCCCTCGCCGCACTGCCAGGCGGTGAACGCGAGCAGTGCCGCCGGGGCGGGCACCCACGCGTCGGCCGCGCCGCGCACCAGGTCGGTCCACAGCCGCCGGTGCGCGTCGCGGTGCCCGGGCTCCATCCGTGCCCAGGCATCGTCACGGACCGGCAGCTGGGCCAGGCTGACCACCAGCCATGCGGCGAGATCGTCGTCGGTGATCGTGCCGCCGTCGCGATAGCGGGCGATCGCGGCCCTGACCGCGCGCCGTCCTTCGCTGATCACCAGCCGCAGCGGGTTGCCGCCGCGCCGGGCCGCCTCATCGGCCAGGGCGGCCGCCCGTGCGCACGCTCGCTGCGTCGCCTGGTCCCTGGCCGTGGCCCGCTCGCCGGTGAGCGGGGCGAGGGTACGCTCCAGCGCCGCCCGGTCCGGATAGGCCGCCAGGCCCGCCGCGGACATCGCCGCGGTCACCGGGTGGGAGCCGGGCGTCGAACGGGACCCCTTCGGCGGGGCAGCAGGCCACGTCGCGGCACAGGTAGGACCAGTAGCGGCCGTCCTCGACCCGTAACAGCTCCCGCGGCGCGAGCCCGCGCCGCCGGGCCGCCGCCGCGAAGGCGTCAATCAACGGGGTGACCAGCCTGCCCGGGCCGTACCCGGCGGCGATCACGGTGGTGGCCCGCCGCTCGGCCAGCACCGCCACCGCGTGATCGGCGATCCGGTGCGCCGCCATGGCGTCGGGAGGGTCGGGCAGGTCGTAGCGGAATCCCGAGCCTGATCCGGCCCCGCGGGCCGCCGGCGCCGATCACCACCAGGCTCCGGGCCGGATGGAACCCGAGCAGGTGGGGAACGGCGGCAAGGACGTCGGCGGGGGAACTCAGCCGGACCCGGGTCATCCCGGGCCGGCCCTTGGTGTGGGGGGCGCTGCGCCCCGTGGGCGGTGTGCTGTCCATGCCGCCAGCCTGGGCCCGCGGCCGGGCCGGTACGGGAGGCAAACCGCCATCTGTGGACGGGGCACCGCATCATGCCGTGGCGTCCACAGCTGGCGGCCGGGTCTTGACCCGATGCCGCGCGGTTAAGGGCGCGGCGGCTACCGGGATCGCGGCCAGGCACGCGGATTGACCAGGCGCGGTGCGCGCGGGATCAGGCTGGCTGGCCCCGCCCGGGAGGCTGGGTCTCGAGGAAGCGGGAGACCAGGCCGCGGATCACGGTCGCCATCGAGAAGCCGTGCTCGCTGCACCATTGCCGCAGCTGGGCGTGCTGCTCGGAGGAGAACCGGACCGGCACCATCTGCTGGGCGGAGGCCTGCGGCAGCTGCGTCCCGGAGACGATGGTCACGCCGGCCTCAAGCTCCGGGTCCAGGGTCACGTTCTGCCGGAGCAGCGTCGCCACCGGGACCCGCCGGGCCATGCGGTGCGGCGCCAGCCCGGTCACCTGGCCCGGTTCGGAGCCGCGCCGCAGCAGCCATGCGTAAACGAGGTCCCGGTCCGCCTCCGGCACCGCGGCAAGCGCCTTCACCAGCAGGTGAACGGGATCCTTCGGGGCATCCTGGCCGGGGGATGGGGCCGGGTGGGGGGGCGTCTTGGGCATGGCCGGCTCCTGGTCGGGCGCTGGAGCGATATCGCGATATCACGATATCGCCGACTGGGCCGTTTGGGTACGGCCCGCACAGCTGTGCCCGGCGGGCCGTGGGCGCGGTCGCTGACCGAGGCGCGGCCCACCTCCAGGGGATGGCTTCAGAAGGTGAGCAGCCCTGCGGGCAGTGGGCCCATCGAGAGGGTGGCCTTCAGAGGGCGACGCCCAGCAGGGCGTCCACGGCGTCGCGGACGAGGGCGGCCGCGCGCGCGTCCGGCGGCGGGCCCAGTGCGCCGGTGACCTCCTCCGCCCAGCCGTCGGCAACGGCGACGGCGCCCGGCGCGTCCAGGTCGTCGGCCATCCGCTCGCGCATGGCGGTCAGCACGGCCTCCGCCGCCGCCAGCGCGCCAGGCTGGGACGACGGGCCCCGCTCACCGGGCTGGGACGCCGGATCCTGCGGGCCAGGCTGCGACGCCGGATCCCGTACGCCAGGCTTGGACGCCGGGTCCGGCGGCGCGGCCGACAGCCGGTCCCCGGCGGCCCGCCAGCGCGCGAGCCGCTGCTCCGCCATGGCCAGCCCGGCCGCTGTCCAGTCCCAGTCGTCGCGGTAGTGGTGGGCGAGGATGGCCAGCCGGATCGCCATCGGGTCGGTGCCGGTGGCCAGCAGCGACGACACGAACACCAGGTTGCCCAGCGACTTGGACATCTTCTCGCCGTCCAGGCGCACCATGCCCGCGTGCAGGTAATGGCGGGCGAACGCGCGCACCCCGCCCTCCCCCCGGGCGTGCAGGCCGTCGCCGAGCGCCACCCGCGCGTGCGAGGCGCTCATCTCGTGGTGCGGGAAGATCAGATCGGATCCGCCCGCCTGCACATCGAACACGCGGCTGAGGTACTCGGTGGCGATCGCCGCGCACTCCACGTGCCAGCCCGGGCGGCCGGGACCGAACGAGGAGGCCCAGGACGGCTCCCCCGGCCGGGCGGCCAGCCAGACCAGGGCGTCGAGCGGGTCCTTTTTCCCCGGCCGGGCCGGGTCGCCGCCCCGCTCGGCGAACAGCACCGCCATCGCCGCCGGGTCGAGCCGCGACACCGAGCCGAAGTCGGGATCGGACGCCCGCGAGAAGTACAGATCACCCTCAAGGTCGTAGAGCGACCCTCGCTCGGCCAGCCGCCGGGAGAGCTGCTCGATGACCGGCAGCGCCTCCACGGCGCCCACCAGCCGGGCCGGCGGCAGCACCCGCAGCGCCTCCATGTCGCCCCGGTAGCGTGCGATCTCCCGGTCGGCCAGGTCCCGCCAGTTCTCGCCGTCGCGGGCCGCCCGCTCGAGCAGCGGGATCGTCCACGTCTGTGACGTTCTGCACGTAAATCACGTTGTGGCCGGCGTCGTGCCACGCCCGGACCAGCAGATCCCAGGTAAGGAAGGTGGCCGCGTGGCCGATGTGCGTCGCGTCGTAGGGGGTGATGCCGCACGCGTACATGGTCGCGGTCGGGCCGGCCGCCGCCTGGACCAGCTCGCCGGTCGGGGTGTCGTGGATGTACGGCTCCGGGCCCCGGCCCGGCAGGGGGGGAATGCTGACCGCGCGCCACGAATCCATAGGCGCAGGTTATCCCCGCGGCCCGCGCAGGCCGTCGGCCCCCGGCGGCGGGCAGGTGGCGCGCAGCGCCGGGGTGAGCCGCGCGCCGGCCGCCTGCTCGAACGCGTACGCGAGCGCAATCAGTCTCGGCTCGCTCCACCGCGGGCCGATGAAGGACAGGCCGACCGGGAGCCCGAAGACCCCGCCGGCCGGAACCGAGATGGCCGGGAACCCGGCCACCGCCGCCGGGCCCGAGGTGTGAAACACGTCGTGGTCGCCCAGGTGATAGTCGGTCAGCCAGGCCGGGTTGGCGGTCAGCGTGACGACGGCGTCCAGCCGGTGGGCGGTGAGCGGGCCGTCCAGGGCCTCCCGGGCGCGCCTGGCCGCCTCCTCCCGTGCGGCCGGGTACCCGGCGTCGCCCAGGTCGCCGCCGGTGGCTTCCGCCTGCTCGAACAGTTCCTGGCCGAACCGGGCCAGCACGCGGCCGCCGTGGTCGCGGTTGTACGCGATGAGCTCGGCCAGGGTGGCCGGGTGCTCGCCCGGGAGCGCCGCCAGATACGCGTTGAGGTCGTGCCTGAACTCGGCCAGCATGGCGGCGAACTCGGGCTCCTCGATCTGGTCGGCCCCGGGCAGGTCCACCGGGTCAACCAGCTCGGCGCCGAGCCCGGCCAGCTGAGCCAGGGCCGCCTCCAGCACGGCGGCGGTGGCCGCGCCGGCCGCCTTGCTGCCCTCCCGCCACACGCCGAGCCGGGCCCCGGCCAGGGCGCCCGGGTCGAGGAACGCGGTGTAGTCGCCGGGCCGGCCGACCGCGGCCGCGGTGGCCGGGTCGCCCGGGTCGGGGCCGGCCATCGCGGACAGCAGCGCCGCGGCGTCCGCCACGCTGCGCGTGATCGGCCCGGCGGTGTCCTGGGCCAGCGATATCGGGACGATACCGCCGCGGCTGACCAGGCCGAGCGTGGGCTTGAGCCCGACGATTCCGCAGGCGCTGGCCGGGCAGACGATGCTGCCGTCGGTCTCGGTGCCGACCGTGACCGCGGCCAGCCCGGCCGCGGCCGCCACCGCCGAGCCGGAACTGGAGCCCGACGGGTTCCGGTCGAGCGCGTGCGGGTTGGCCGCCTGCCCGCCGAGCGTGCTCCAGCCGCTGGTGGGATGGGAGGACCGGAAGTTGGCCCACTCCGACAGGTTGGCCTTGCCGAGGATCACCGCCCCGGCCTCGCGCAGCCTGGTGACCAGCCAGGCGTCGCCCTGCTCGGCCCCGGCCAGGGCGGGTGACCCGGCGGTGGCGGGCATCCCCCTGACCGCGACGTTGTCCTTGATCAGGACCGGGATGCCCGTCAGGGCGCCCGCGGGCGCCCCATTGGCCCGGGCCTCGTCGCAGGCCTGCGCCTCGGCGAGCGCGTCGCCGCTGACGGTGATCACCGAGTGCAGCAGCGGGTCGAGGCGCTCGATCCGGCTCAGGTAGAACGCGGTCAGCCCGCGCGCGGTGAGGGCGCCGGCCGCCAGTGCCGCCCGGAGCGCGGCGACGGTGGCCCCGGCTGCATCAATGGCGGTGCCAGGGATCGGCTCGCTCACTGCTGGCGGCTCCGGCATGGAGGAAGGATAACCGCCCACCGCGGCCGGTGATCATGGCCCGGGGCCGCCGGAACGCCGCCGATCAGGGGAGCCAGGAGACGTGGCCGTGCAGGACCGCGTAGCCCACGAAGGCGACCACGTCGATCAGCCCGTGGGCGACGATGAACGGGGTCACCCGTCTCCACCGGTAGAACAGGATCCCGAACACCACGCCCATCGCGGCGTTGCCGAGGAACCCGCCGAACCCCTGGTAGAGGTGATACGACCCGCGGAGCACCGCGCTGAGGATGATCGCCTTGGCCGGCGTCCAGCCGAGCTGGTCCAGCCGGCGCAGCAGGTACCCGATGACCAGGATCTCTTCCAGGATCCCGTTCTGCAGCCCCTTGAGGATCAGCACCGGGATCCGCCACCAGACCGCGGGCAGGCTCTCCGGCGACCACGTTGAGGCTGACCCCGAGGTGGAACGCCGCGATGTAGAGGCCAAGGCCCAGCCCGCCGATGATCGCCGCCAGGGCCGCGCCCCGGGCTAGGTCGCTGGCCGGCCGGGTCGTATCCAGGCCCATGTCTGACGGTGATTCGCCCGACCTGGCCATCAGGTAGAACACCAGCGCCACCGGGGCGAGCGTGACCAGGATGTTGGCCAGCTGCAGCGTGAGGTCCAGCCAGGGGCGGCCGGGTGCCAGCGACCCGACCAGAAACGCCTGCTGGTGGCCAAGGGCCTTGCGGGCCGTGAGCGACCCGATCAGGCTGATGATCGCCAGCAGGGCGCTGGCGCCGAGCGACACCGCGAAGACGACTACGATCTCCCAGCCCAGCAGCCGTCTGGTGAGCGGCGGGAGGCCGGTTTCCTGCCCCGGTAGCACGTTTGGACTCTATAGGGCAGGTATCTGCGCGCCGTCCGCCTGCAGCCTGCCTGGAGCAAATCTTCAGCTAATCCGCAGCTGACCCGGAGAGGACCTGCAGCTTCAGGCGCCGGCGGCGGAGACGATCGCGTCGGTCACGAAGCCGAGCACCAGCCCCAGCATGATCCCCCAGGTGACCAGTTCCTTCAGCCTGGTGGCCCGCGCCACGGCCAGCAGCTCGATCACCACGTACAGGATCGAGCCGGCCGCCAGCGCCAGGAAGGCGATGCCGAGCAGGGGGGCGGTCACCTGCATGCCGACGATGGTGCCCACGAAGGTGGGGCCGCCGCCGATGAGCCCGAGCAGCGCGAGCCGGCCCCAGGACGGCCGCTCACCGGCCGCCGCCAGCGGCGCCACGATGCCGAAGCCCTCCGTCGCGTTGTGCGCGCCGAACCCGATGACCAGCAGGAGCGCGAGGCTGAGCTTGCCCGCCGCCGCGGAGGAGCCGATGGCCAGCCCCTCGCCGAAGTTGTGCATCCCGATGCCGACCGCGATGAGCATCGACAGCCCGGCGGCCCGGGCCCGGGCCGCATCCGGGCCGGCCGGGATCAGGGCGGGGTGTGCCGTCGCCGCACCCGGCCCCTCCGGCCGCAGCCGTGCCGCCCGGTGCTTCATCCACCGGTCGAAGTACACCAGGCCGATCAGCCCGGCGCCCACGCACACGAGCATCACGCCGCCGTAGGTGACCGCCGTGGCGTAGTCATGATTGCCCAGGGCCTCGTCGGTCGGCTCCCAGGCGTTGGTGAGGACGTCCCACAGCAGGAAGATCAGGATGCCGATGGCCAGGGCGTTGAGGAACGCCTTGACCCGGGGCATCTCGGTCCGCACGCGGCCCAGTGGCAATCCAAGGAAGATCGTGAGACCTGCGAAGGCCCCGAGGATGGCGATCTGGCTTGCGGGCACGAAGAGGTCCTTTCCCTGACGGCCCGGTGGTCAGTCCCGGGGCCGGCCCCGGCAGCACCCGTCCGGCGCGTTTGGCCAGGATAACCTAAGTTAGGTAAACCATACCTAACAACCAGCAAAGATTACTGGGGAGGGCCGGGGGCCGTAACCGCGACCCTAGCGCGGCCGGATGGATGGCCCGGGCGCGCGCCGACACGGGCCGCCGAGCAGCACGCACCGGCACGGGCCACTTTCCCGCACGCCCCGGCCCGTCCCCGGGAATGCGGCGGCCGCCGCATCGGGTGGACGCGGCGGCCGGCGATCCCGCCACGGCTGACAAAAAAGCGACACAGCTTCGTCGCGGTAACACCTGGTGGGCTGCCAGGACAGGCCTCTCACCAGCGACGTACCCATGGATTGTTAATTGTGAGTAATTCCCCGGCGGGCCGTCCAGCCCGTATAAGCCGGTCAGAATGCTGCCCCGATCAGCAGATCGTCGAATTCGCCTAGCTTGACGCCTTCGATGAGGGCAGCTATCTCGGCCCGGGTGTAGATGAGCGCCGGGCCATCTGGGTTTCTGGAGTTACGCATGGCGAACTCGTTCTGCGCCGAGCTTGGCGAGCTCGACGCAGGCCCCCTGGGAGTTGCTGATGCTGCTCTTGCGCCACCTGGCTCCGGAAAGCTCTGTGGCCGACATTCCGTTATAGGTATTCATGGGTCCATGACTTCCTCAAGCATCCCGCTCAGAATATCGACAGAACGTTCTGGTGACTCGCTCTCGACACTGAGGCGCTCCATGACCTCGGTGTACTTCTCGACGTCGTCACGCTTGTCGAGATAAAGGGCACTGGTGAGCTGTTCGAGATAGACCACGTCCGGCAGGTCGGGCTCCGGGAAACGCATGATGGTGAACGCCCCGGCCTCGGCGGCATGACCGCCTGACCGGAATGGCATCACCTGGAGCGTGACCTGTGGCTCCTCAGTGGCCACGAATCAGTTGCTCAAGCTGCGCTCGCATCACCTCCTTCCCGCCGATGGGGCGGCGCAGCGCCGCCTCGTCCACGATCGCCCACAGCCGGGGCCCGCCCGGCTTGGTGAGCAGCTCCTGCCTCCCCATGCGCAGGCTGATCCGGCGTTCTATCTCCTCCGGTGCCGCGCCCGGCTGCCCGAGCCGCACCACCGCGCGGGCGTAGTCGGCCGTCTGGAGCAGGCCGGGCACGAACTGCACCTCATACAGCCGGATGAGGGAGGCCGCCTCCTCCAGGCCCACGTACACCTGGAACCAGTCCGGCAGCACATCGCCGTACTTGTGCCACCAGCCGGGCGAGTTGGCCTGGATGGCCAGCGCCACCAGCGTGGCTGTCTCGTCCTCGTCGACGCCGTACAGCTTGAGCAGGTCGGTGACGTCGCGCTCCTTGAAGCTGACCCGGCCCAGCTCCATCCGGCTGATCTTGGAGCCGGACGCGCGGATGGCGTAACCGGCCTCCTCGCGGGTGATCCCCTTCACCTCGCGCAGCATGCGCAGCTGGGAACCCAGGAGGATGCGCAGAACCGTCGGGCCGCTGCCCGGCTGCGCTGTTATCACCTCGGCTCCCCTCGGCGCCCGCGCCGGCTATCTGTGCAGGCCCTCGCACGGGCCTCCATCCACGCACGTGCAGTCTAATGGTTTCATATGCACGTGCATTCGGCCTTGCGTTTGCAAGGTACACAGGGGATGATAGCGCTTGCGCTGCTAGCGCACGACCTAAGTGCTAGCGACCACGTGTCAGCGATACAGACGGGAAGCCGATGACCGCACACCGGGCGGCACTGTCCGTGACGACGGAGGTCAGCGGCGTGACCCGGGTCGGCTTCCGCACGGCAGGCGCGCCCCAGGGCGTGCGCCCGGTGAGCCACCTGCTGCCGTCACAGCCCCAGGCGTCATCTCCCCAGGCCGGGAGCGCCCGCCCCCTGCCCCAGCCGACCGCCACCTGCCTGCTCGGGCCCCAGCCCGAGTCGGTCAAGACCGGCCGGGACTTCACCCGGGCCACGCTGCTGGAGTGGGACATGCCCGCGCTCGCCGACGTGGCCGAGCTCGTCGTATCCGAACTGGTGACGAACGCGCTGCGCCATGGCATCCCGTCAGCCTGCCAGCTCGTCGGCGACCACCGCGTCCGGCTGCGGCTGCTCGCGCAGGCCCCCTTCGTGATGTGCATGGTGACCGATCCGGGCGCCGACATCCCCGTCCTGCGCGAGTCGGGGCCGACCTCGGAAAGCGGCCGCGGGCTGAACGTGGTCGAGTGCTGCAGCGTGCGCTGGGGCTGGCATCTTCTCGACGATGGCGGCAAGGTCGTCTGGGCACTGCTGCGGCCCGCCTGCTGATCCGCGGGCGCCCGTCGGGGCGGCGCGGGCACCGGGCCAGCCGGCGGCGGGGCGCGGGTAGCCGGCCGCCGCGGCGGGTACCTGGTCAAGTGACAGTGGCAGGGCTAAGCTCAGTCCGCTGCCGTCCCGGTGAACCACGAGCCATCCGTTCGGCATGCTCGCCGGAGTTGGTGAGGAGCCGACATGTACCAGTCTTATCCGCAGGGGGGCGAGATGCCACCCGACCCGACCCGACCTGCCCTGCCCCGCCCGGTGCGGACGGCGGTCCTGCTCATGTACGCGGGTGCCGCGCTGAGCGCGGTCAGCCTGATCGTCTCGGTGCTCAGCCTCCACGCCATCGAGCGCGTCATCCGGAACGCGTCGTCCACCCTGACCGCGCAGCAGGTGCACAACGACGCGATCGTCGCCGTCACCATCGCCGTGGTCGAGAGCCTGATCGCCATCGGCCTGTGGCTGCTGATGGCCTGGGGGAACAAGAACGGGCAGAGCTGGGCCCGGATCGTCGCCACCGTCCTGTTCGGGCTGAACACCCTGTTCCTGCTGCTCAGCTTCGTCCGGGCGACCGTCTCGGTCAGCCTGGCGTTCTCGGTGCTGGTCTGGCTTATCGGCCTGGGCGCGATCGTGCTGCTGTGGCGCAAGGAGTCCAGCGAGTACTTCGCCCTCAGCGGCCCCCGGCGCTGAGGCCGCCCCCGCTCATCAGCGCGTAGCAGGCCACCGCGGCGGCGGCGACCACGTTGAGCGAGTCCACCCCCAGCGCCATCGCCTGCGGGCTCATGGGGATGCAGACGCTCTCGTCGGCCTCGTGCCGCCAGCGCGCGGTCAGGCCGTCGCCCTCCGAGCCCAGCAGGAGCGCGACCCGGCCACGCGCGGGCACCGTCTCGAGGGCCACCGCGGACTGGTCGGGAACCAGGGCGAGCAGCCGGAAGCCCGCCGCGCGCAGCCCCGCGAGGCCGCCGTACCAGTCGGTCATCCGCGCGTAGGGGATGGCGAAGACCGCGCCCATCGAGACCTTGACCGCCCGCCGGTAGAGCGGATCCGCGCACCGGGGGGCCAACACCACCGCCCCGACCCCCAAGGCGGCCGCGCACCGGAAGATCGCGCCCACGTTCCCGTGATCGACAAGGTCCTCCAGCACCAGGATCCGGTCGTGGCCGGCCACGACATCGCCCACCCCGGGCAGCGGCCGCCGGGCCATCGACGCCAGCGCTCCCCGGTGAACCCGGTAGCCGGCCAGGTGCTCGGCGACATCGTGCCCAACGACGTACACCGGGCCCGCCCCGGCCAGATCGGCGAGACCGGCCACCCGGTCCGGGGTCACCAGCAGCGAGCGCACCGGGTAGCCGGCCCCCAAGGCGCGCCTGATGACCTTCTCCCCCTCGGCGATAAACAGTCCTTGTGCCGCTTCCAGGCTCGTGCGCAGCGAGGAGTCGGTGAGCCGCAGGTAATCGGCCAGCCGCGGATCGGCAGGGTCATCGACCCGGATGACGTCGGTCACCCGCCCAGTCTGCCCGCCCCACCGGCCCACGGCCGACCTCCTGGATGGCAGCCGCCCATGACCACCCCGGCCCGCCACCTCCTGGGAGGGCCGCCCGTGGCCGCATGGCCCCGCTGAGCGGCCGGAACGGCGGAGGCAGGCACGGCGAAATCGGGCAAGTAGCGTCATATCGCGCCAATGGTCCGCTACAGTCATGCGCGCGAAGACACCAGCAGGCGCGGGCACCCGGGACGACGCTGGCCGGCCTGCGGGGGCTCCCGCGTCCGGGGATCCGTGGCCTCGGTGAGCCGCGGCCCCTTTGACTGAGAGATGCCGTGAACGCATCGGGCCGACGGGGCCGCAGCTACCGTGCGGCGCGCAAGCGCCGGACGCGCACCGTCGCGCTGACCGGCCTCTCGGCGGCGATCGCCGCCACCTTCCTGCTCGCGCTGGGCGCCCGGGCCGTCGTCGCCCGCACCGACTGCACCAACCATCCGCTGGTCGTCAACGTGGTCGCCGCCAGCGACATCGGGCCGGTCGTCCGGCACCTCGGCCAGTACTTCAACCGCACACGACCGCAGGTAAGTGGCCACTGTGTGCGCGTCGCGGCCACGGCCGAGCCGCCTTCCGCGATGGCGGCGCAACTGGCCGGGAAGGCACGCCACGGACCGCGGGCCGACGCCTGGATTCCGGATTCGGGCCTGTGGGCCGCGCTCGCGGGCCGGACGGCAGACGGGGCCGGGCGCGTCCGGCTGTCCGGCATCACACTCGCCAGAACCGCGCTGGTCATCGCGATGCCGCGGTCGGCCGCCGCCCGGTCCCCCGCCTTTGGCACCGCGGTCAGCTGGAAATTCCTGCTCCCCCAGAACGCTGGCGGCCCGGCGTCCGCGCTGGGGCTGCACGTCGAGTTCCCCGATCCAGCGAGCAGCATAACGGGCCTCGTGGCGCTCACCGAGCTCCAGCGGCTCTGCGGCGGGGGGGAGGCCGCCCAGACCGCACTCGCCAGCTTCGCGGTGCATGTCCAGATCGAGCCGGTGCCGGGCGGCACGCCGCCGCTGGCCTCACTGGCCAGCTGGGTGCCGCCGCCGGGCACCGGCGCCGTCACCGCCACGCCGGTCACGATCGCCACCGAGCAGGCGGTGATCCAGTTCGACCGGGCGCACCCAGGGCAGCCGCTCGCGGTGCGCTACCCGGCCGAGGGCAGCCAGGAACTCAGTTATCCCTACGTGCTCACCACCACCGACCCGCTGATGCTGGCGGCGGCCGACCGGTTCGGCGGGCTGCTGCGGTCGGCGTATGCCGCCTCGTACGCGCGGTACGAGGGTTTCCGCTCGGGCGACGGAGGGGCCGGCGACTGGCCCACCGCCTTCGGGCTGACCAGGAGTGGCCCGCGTTTGCTGCCGCTGCCCAGCCCGGCCCAGGCGGGACCGCCCTCCACGCGTGGCAGCGGCTCAGCCTGGGCGCCCGTGCCCTCACCCTGATCGACATCTCCGCGGCGATGACCACCCGGGCCAGGCCGGGCGGGCGACCTGCACGCGCTGCGGCGGATCGCCGCCACCACGAACGGGCAGGCCGTCGCCGTCACGCGCTACTCCCAGCTCGGCCAGGTCATCTTCCAGTCTGCCAGCCAGGCGGCCAGCTAGCGGGATCGGCCCGGAGCTGACCCGCGGCGGGGCGGCCGCGAAAAAAATGTCAGCAGAAACCCGCACCGCGGATGTGAACCTCCTCTCGGGGTCGCGCGTCTTGCTTACGAGGCCCGGCGAGAGCGGGGCGCCGGGCCTCATAGGAGCTCCCCTCCGGATCACCGATCCGGTTGGGGATGAGGCCCGGCGAGAGCGGGGCGCCGGGCCTCAGTAGAAAGCCCCTGCCGGACCAGCTGGCCCGGCGGGGATGAGGGCCCGGCGAGAGCGGGGCGCCGGGCCCTCATATAAGGCTCCTGCCGGGCCACTGGCCCAGCGGGATGAGGCCCGGCGAGAGCGGGGCGCCGGGCCTCAAACGGCTCCCGCCGGATCATTCGATCCGGTTGGGGATGAGGGCCCGGCGAGAGCGGGGCGCCGGGCTCTCGTACAGCTCCTGGCGGGCTAGGCCCGGCAGGGATGAGGCCCGGCGAGAGCGGGGCGCCGGGCCTCATCAATCCCCCCGGGATCGTAGTGGGGACCGGGGGCCAGGCAGGAATCTACCGTTGCGCAATGATCGTTTCCCGGTATTCCGCCGAGAACATCACCCGTCGGCGTCAAGCATCTGGTGGGCACGCTCGATGAGCAGCGGCACCGCCGGCCCCTCCCGCTCGAACCCCTCGCCCACCGTCTTCTGCTGCAGGAACCGGGCGTGGATGCCCTCCAGGACCACCGCCAGCTTGAAGCAGCCGAACGCCATGTAGTAGCCGATCCGGGACAGGTCCCAGCCGGTGATCTGCGCGTACCGGGCGGTCAGCTGCTCCCTGGTCGCGAAGCCAGGGGCGGTGGTCACCGAGGCCGCCAGCGCGAGCCAGTCCTGCTCACCGGGGTTGGTCCAGTAGACAAGGGCCAGGCCCAGGTCGGCCAGCGGGTCGCCGAGCGTGGACATCTCCCAGTCCACGACCGCCGCGATGCGGGGCTCATCGCCGAGGACGATCAGCATGTTGTCGAGCCGGTAGTCCCCGTGCACGAGCCCGCCCGGCGGCGCCACGGCGGTGACCGCCGGCAGCCCGGCGGCGAGCCGGCGGGTCAGATCCTCGTATCCGGGCATCTCCCTGGTCACCGACAGCTCCCACTGCCGCTGCCAGCGGGCGAGCTGCCGGTCCATGTACCCCTCCGGCTTGCCGAACCCGGCCAGCCCGACCGACTCGACATCCAGCCCGTGGATGCGTGCGAGCATCTCCACGAAGCTCTGGGACAGCAGTCCCGCCTGGCCGGGCGCGAGCAGGCCCGCGTCCTCGCTAGTCCGCAGCACCGCCCCGTCCACGTAGTCCATCAGGTAGAACGGCGCGCCGACGACCGCGGGGTCCGGGCAGAGCGCGACCGGGCGGGGCACCGGGACCGCCGTGCCGTTCAGGGCGGTGAGCACCCGGTACTCCCTGGCCATGTCGTGCGCCGTCGGCAGCACATGGCCGAGCGGCGGGCGGCGCAGGATCAGCGGGGCGCGGCCGGGCCCGAGATCGAGCCGGTAGGTCAGGTTGGACCGTCCGCCGCCGATGATCTTGACCATGGGCGGCCCGTCACCGGCGGGGATGCCGTTGTCCGCCAGCCAGCTGCTGAGCCGGGTTACGTCTTCCACACCCGGCACGCCGCCGTCGGCCATCAGCCTCACTCCCGTTCATGTCCCGGCCACCGCACCGCTACCCCGGTGACCTGTCCAGCATGATTCCTGAACACGCCCGTCCTGGCCAGCCGGGAACCCGCCGCCGGGCTAGCCGGTGGCCAGGCCGGCCAGGAGCCGGCAGCCGCGGGTGATCTCGCCGCTGCTGGCGCCGCCGTAGCCGAGCACCAGCCCGTTCACGGTGACCGGCCCGGCGAAATAGCGTGCCAGCGTGGCCACCGCCACCCCGCGCTCCCACGCCGCCCCGGCGATCTGTTCCGCGTCCCGGCCGGTCCGCAGGACCATGTGCATGCCCGCCTCCTCGCCGAGCAGCCGCCCGGCCGGGCCCGCGCACCCCGCGCCCCCGCCGCCCAGCACGGCGGTCATCGCCTCCCGGCGGCGGGCGTACTCGTGCCGCATCCGGCGGATGTGCAGCTCCAGATCGCCGGTCGCGATCAGGCTGAGGACCGCCCGCTGGGCCGGGCCGCCGGCCCATTCCCCGAGCCCGGCCGCCACGTCCGCGAGCCGGGCCACCAGCTCCGGCCCGGCCACCAGCCAGCCGACCCGGAGCGCCGGTGTGAGGATCTTGGTGGTGGTGCCCAGGTACACCACGACGCCGGGGTCCAGCCCGAACAGGGCGGGCAGCGGCCCGACGTCATACCGGAACTCACCGTCGTAGTCGTCTTCGACGATGAGCGCCCCGGTGGAGCGCGCCCAGGCGACCAGCGCCTGGCGGCGCGGAACCGGCAGCCTGCCGCCGAGCGGGTACTGATGGGCGGGGGTGGTGTAGACGAGGCGCAGCCCGGCCGGGAGCGCGTCCACGACCAGGCCGTCGGCGTCCACCGGGCAGGGGACCAGCCGGGCCCCGTGGGCGGCGAACACCGCCCGCGCCGTCGGGTAGCCCGGCTCCTCCACCCCGACCCTGTCGCCCGGCCGCAGCAGCCCGGCCGCGATCAGGCTCAGGCTCCCCGCCACGCCCCTGGTCACCATGATCTGCTCTGGCCCGCAGCGGACGGCCCGGCTGCGCCGCAGGTAGCCGGTAAGGGCCATCCGGAGCGCGGCGTTGCCCTGCGGTTCGGTGGCGGCGGTGGGCGCCTCGGTGCCGGCGCTGCGCCAGGCCCGCCGCCATGCCGCGCGGTCGATGCCGGCCGTCCAGGGGATGCCCGGCCGCAGCTCGATCACCGGCCCATCGGGACCGGTCGGGCCGACTGGGTCACCCCGCTCCCCCGCCTGCCGCCCGCCGATTCCCGCCTCCCGCCCGTCCGTCCCCTCCCCCACGTCCGCGCCCGCCCGGCTGGCGCCGACGGAGGCACCGGCTCCACCGGAAACACCGGTGCCGTCGGAGGCGCTGGCGCCGTCGGCCACGTAGGTGCCCGAGCCGTGCCGCCCCTCGATCCATCCCTCGGCGAACAGCTGGGCGTACGCGCCGGTCACGACCGTCCGGCTGACCCCCAGCGTGACCGCGAGCGCGCGGGTGGATGGCAGCCGCTCGCCGGCCGCCAGCTGCCCATTGGTCATCGCCGTCCGCAGCTGGCCCACGATCTGGGCGGTGAGCGGCGCCGGGCCCACCCGGTCCGCGGCGAGCGGCAGGTCCACGCCCCCGCGCCTCAGGGTAGACACAAGTGGTCTTCCATTCTCCCGGTAAAGTGGCTGCTCCTATCAGACCACTTTGCCGGTAACCTGGCCAGTATGAAAGCCCTGCACCCCCTGTCTGTGACCGAGCGCTCCCGGGTGCGCCGCCACTCCGAGCGGGCCAGGACCGACCGGGACGAGCTGTACGACGTGCTCGACGCCGGGATGATCTGCCACTTCGCGGTGGTAAGGGACGGTTCGCCGGTGGTGCTGCCCACCGCCTACGGCCGCGTCGGCGACACCCTCTACCTGCACGGATCCTCGGCCAACCGGACCCTGCTGGCCGCCGACGGCCAGCAGGTCAGCGTCGCCGTCACCCATCTCGACGGCCTGGTCTGCGCGCGGGCGGCCTTCAGCCACTCCGTCAACTACCGCAGCGCGGTGGTGTTCGGCGTCGCCACGCTCGTCCGGGACGATGCCGAGCGGCTCACGGCGCTGCGGGCCGTCACCGAGCAGCTGATCCCCGGCCGCTGGGAGGCGCTGCGCAAGCCCACCCGCAAGGAGCTTGCCGCCACCGCGGTGCTGGCCCTGCCGCTCGCGGAGGCATCGGTCAAGATCCGCACCGGGCCGCCCGCCGACGAGCCGGACGACCTCGGCGCCGGGGTGTGGGCAGGTGTGGTTCCCATCGCGATGACGTTCGGCGAACCGGAGCCGGACGCGGCCCTGCGCCCGGGCATCCCGGTGCCGGACCACATCACCGGTCTGGGCAACGGCCACCGGCGCAGCGCTTGAAGATCGGTAACTGTGACGAGCCTTCCGGTCAAGCCTCTAGGCTGGGGGAATGACCGACCGGCTCGTGTGGATCGATTGCGAGATGACCGGCCTCGACCTCGCGCGCGACGCCCTGATCGAGATCGCCTGCCTGGTCACCGACGGTGACCTGAAGGTCCTCGACGAGGGTGTTGACCTGGTCATCAAGCCGCCCGCCGAGACACTCGACAACATGCTGGACGTTGTCAGGGAGATGCACACCGCCTCGGGGCTGCTCCAGGAGCTGCCGTCCGGGGTGACGCTGGCCGAGGCCCAGGACCAGGTGCTCAGCTACGTGCGCAGCCACGTCGCCGAGCCGAGGAAGGCCCCGTTGTGCGGCAACTCGATCGCCACGGACCGTTCCTTCATCGCCCGGGACATGCCGGCGCTCGACGCCTACCTGCACTACCGCATGGTGGACGTCTCCAGCATCAAGGAACTGGCGCGGCGCTGGTATCCGCGCGTTTACTTCGCCAGCCCGCCCAAGCACGGCGGGCACCGGGCGCTCGCGGACATCAAGGAGAGCATCCAGGAGCTGCGCTACTACCGCGAGACGGTGTTCGTGCCACCGCCCGGCCCGGACTCGGTGAGCGCGCGGCAGATCGCCGCGCGCTACGCCGTCGGCACCGGGCCGGATGGCCAGGAATCCTCTGCCCAGAAGGCGGCCGAATCCGGTTCGGCCCAGTGACCGGGTACCGCTATGCTTCATCCAGCCGGGCAGCCGGGCTGCCTGCGCGATGGTGGGCGTAGCTCAGTTGGTTAGAGCACCAGGTTGTGGTCCTGGGGGCCGGGGGTTCGAGTCCCCTCGCCCACCCCAAAGAAACAGCAGGTCAGGAGTTCCGGCAGGGATTACCGGCGGGCTCCCAGGCTTCAGATGTCCAACTCCGGGAGCGGATTGGGAGCCGATCTTGATGAGTCGATCTTGATCGAACCCGCAATGCTGCCATCTCCCGCCCTGGGTGCTCCTCTGGCCGGGACTCCCGGGATGCCCTAGTGCCCCGGGAGTCCCCGGCTGGCGGTCACGCCCGCCCAGCGTCAGGCCGCATGATCACACCTGGGGCCATACCATAGCCGCGTACGTCACGGGCCCCCGGCCGCGGACTGCCGCTGCGGCCCGGAGAACGGCTCGTCCGGCAGGAAACCTTTTAAGATGATCATAAGGAGCGAGGTGGTCGGCTGCGGATGCCGATCGGAACTGACCGCTACCATCACGACAGTTGTCTCCAGGTGAGGTCCGGTGGCCCAAGCACGGGTTGAGCGCGGTCGGCGTCGTCGGCCGGGTCGTGGTCTGTCACTGGAGCGGATCGTCACGGCCGCCCTGGAGCTGGTAGATGAGCAGGGCATCGGGGCGGCCACGATGCGGGCGGTGGCGGCTCGGCTGGGAGTCCGGTCGATGTCGCTCTACCGGTATGTGCGGGACCGCGATGAGCTGTTGGACGAGGTGGTGGAGCGGATCGTCAGCGAGCTTGCCGATGATCCGGAGGTCCAGCTGCGGCCGGTGGACGGGTGGCGGCCTTATCTCACTGGCATGGCGCATGGCGTGCGCCG
Organism: uncultured Actinomycetes bacterium; assembly: GCA_963835425.1. Lineage (GTDB taxonomy): Bacteria > Actinomycetota > Actinomycetes > Streptosporangiales > Streptosporangiaceae > UBA9676. The sequence continues at coordinate 1,076,176 of CAWIGE010000001.1, forward strand.
CTACGCCCGGGCTCATCCGCATGCTTTCCCGCTGGTCGCCACCCGGCCGCCCGACGCTCCGTGGGTGAACCCGCCACTGCGCTCGCTGCGTTGGGTCGAGGCGATGCTGGCCGGATTGGCCGACGAGGGGTTTAGCGATGAGGAAGCGCTGTTCACCTACCGCACGTTCAACAGCTTCTTGCTGGGTTACCTGCTCCTGGAAACCAGCGCCATGGCGCTGCGCGACCCCCAGCCCGGTGACGGCTCCTTCGCCAGCACCGACGCTAGTCCGGACGACGGTGGCGGGTCCGGGCAGGCAGCTGACAGCCCGGTCATCGGCGGCCTGAGCCCCACCCGCTCGGCTCAGCAGCGAGAGGAACTCGCAGAGGCCAGCGGGCCACGGGACTTGCTCGAATCCGGGACAGAGATTGACGCCAGGCGTTTCCCGACGGTGCATCGCCTTGCGGATGGGCTCGCGCAAGACCGCTGGGCAGGGGAGTTCGAGGTTGGCCTGGAAGGCATGCTTGATCGCATCGCGGCGTTCCTGGGCCAGGGGCCAGGCAGCTCGCGGCCGTCACCCCCCGAAGATCCGGCCTCCTGAAGTTCCGCCCCTGAAGGCTCATGGCTGAGCTCGCCCTTAAGTGGACGCTGTAAGTTTCTGGCATAAGTTTTTGTCATAAGTTTAGTGTGTAAGCCGTCCGGTTGCGGGTAGCAGGAGGTTCAGCCGGTCGGCGCACACCGGTCGGCGCACGGGGTAGGCACGGGCCACCGGCCAGGCCGGTGGCCCGTGTCCCCCTCAGGCCCGGACCAGGGCACTGACCCTGGTGCGCCAGGCAGCAGCACCACCGGCCTGCTGGGCGGCTCATCCATGCGCGATGGCCGCAATTCACATACCTCGAGGAGATGACCTAGATGACAGACAACTATCTGCCCGGATCCGCCCCGCCGCAGCCCGGTGAATCGCCGGCGCAGGAGCAGGACACGGCCCAGCTGGTCAAGGATCAGGCGGCTGGCCTGGGTAACAGCGGCCTTCAGGCCGGAAAGCAGGTGGCCGATGTGGCCCGGGAACGGGCCTCGGGGGTCGCGGAAGAGGCCGGGCGTCAGGGCAAGAACCTGCTCCAGGAAGCCCAAAACCAGCTGCAGGAGCAAGCGGCCCACGGGCAGCAGCGGGTGGCCAAGCAGTTGCTTTCGATCAGCGGCGAACTCCGCTCCATGGCCGACAACTCCAGCCCGGGCATGGCCGCCGACCTGGCCCAGCAGGCGGCATCACGGGTCCGTGAGGCCGGGCAGTGGCTGGACAACCGCGAACCCGGACAGGTGGTGACCGAGATGCAGTCCTTCGCGCGTCGCCGACCAGCGGTCTTCCTGCTGCTTGCGGCCGGAGCGGGCCTGGTGGCGGGCCGCCTCACCCGGGGGCTCAAGGGCGCAGCTGCCGACGATTCCACGGCCACAGCCCGGCCGTCTGATGTGGCTGCCTACCCATCGGCATCGACGGCCACCGGTGCGGAGACCAAGGTCCTTCCTGCCCCTGCCAGCGCTCTGCCAACGCCCGGTGATGAGCTGGGTCCGGAGAGCGGCCCTGTGTACGGCGAGGAGAGCCCCCTGGTCCCTGTGGACCAGGCCGTCCGCCAGGACAAGCGGTGAGCGGCCCGCTCGACCCGACTGTGACACCACCGGATTCGCGTGCGTCCGTGGGCGAGCTGTTCTCGGACGTCGCTGAGGATCTCAGCACGCTTATGCGGCAGGAGGTGGACCTGGCCAAGGCCGAGCTCCGGCAGTCGGCCACCCGGGCCGGCAAGGGCGCCGGGCTGCTGGCTGGGGCCGGGATCAGCGGCCACATGGTCCTGCTGTTCGCATCGGTCGCCGCGTGGTGGGGGATCGGCGACGCCATAGGCCATGGCTGGTCAGCGCTGATCGTGGCGGCCATCTGGCTGATCGTCGCGGCCGTCCTCGCGCTGGTGGGGCGCCGGGAGATCAGTGCCGTCCAGGGCGTCCCGCAGACCGCGCAGACCATAAAGAAGATCCCTGACGCAGTACGAGGAAACGAGGGCATGTCGTGACCAGCAATCCTGAGCAGATCCGTGAGCAGATCGAGGAAACCCGCACCAACCTGAGCGAGGACGTCAACAGCCTGGCCGACACTGTCAACCCGGCCAAGGCGGCCAAGCGCCGGGCCGCCAGCGCGCGTTCGGCCGTACGCGGAGCCAAAGACAAGGTCATGGGGGTCACGTCAGAGGCCGTCTCCAGCGCCACCTCCTCGTCCGGAGGACAGGCCTCGGCGGTCCGGGAGAAGATATCGGCCACCCAGGACAAGGTGGCTGCGGCCCCGGACCAGCTGCGCCGCCAGACGGCTGGCAACCCGCTGGCCGTCGGCCTGATCGCGGTCGGCGTCGGCTGGCTCGTGGGCTCTCTCCTGCCGCCCAGCCACGCCGAGGAGCGCGCGGCGACGAAGATCAAGGAAGCGGCCACGCCCGCGGTCACCGGCGCGGCCAAGGACGCCGCGGCCAGCCTCCAGGGCTCAGCCCAGGAGGCAGCCGAGTCAGTCAAAGCCGCCGCGACCGACGCCGCCGCCGCCGTCAAGGACGAGGCCGCCAGCTCGGCGCACGACGTCCGCGACCAGGCGCAGGCAGCCCGGGGCACCGTGACCGGGAGCCACCAGTAACGGGTAGCCGCCCGCTGACAAGCTTCGCGATGCGGCACCAGGCCGCGACAAATAGACCGAGCACGGCGCGGCGAAGCGCGCCGTATAGAGGTTGGAGGACACATGGTACAGAAGAAGGCAGGGACCGGCGTCAAGAACAAGGCACTCTACAAGCGGCTGCGGAACCTGGGCGTGTCGGCCAAGGAATCTACGCGGGTCGCGAACAGCGCCGCCAAGACTTCCCCCAAGAAGGCCAGCCAGCGCGGCGGATCGGCAACCTCCTACGCTAACTGGAAAGTCCCACAGCTGCGCCGCAGGGCCAAGCAGGTTGGCATCAAAGGCCGCTCAGCCATGAACAAGAAGCAACTCATCAAGGCGCTGCGCACCAGTTAAGAGCGCCTGCCATCCCGCACCCGGCTCCGGCTTCCGCGCGGTTGCCGGAGCCGGGGGCGGGACATACGTGGCATAGGTCAGGCGCGGCTGTCGGTGACCCCCGGGAGCTGCCCAGGTCAGGGCACAAGGCCAGATGGCAGAGTTGCCCCATCTGTAAAACCATCGGTGATCAGCAGTCCATCACGGGCACGCCACCGCATGTCCGTGGCCATGAGAAAGTGGATCTGGCACAATTCCGTGAGCTGTCCGGCGTGTCGTGCGGAGCCGCGATTGCGGCCTTTTGTGATCACATGCTGGCCGTGCCATCTTGATGTTGCTGATGTTCTGCTGCCGCACCTGGCGGATGTGCTGGTAGAGCGGGTCTTCGCCGCGGGCGGTTCGGTGCGTGTCCGGGCGAGGGCCTGCGGCTCATCAGCTGCATGCCCTGGGTCTGGTGTTGTCCTGGCGGGGTGCACAGCCGTTACGAGCGGCGGCTGCTGGATATGGCCGCGGGTGGCCGGGAGGTGCTGACAGGCTCGACCGCCGTCCTACAGACAGGCTCGACCGCCGTCCTACAGTGCTGTGCCGCCGCCCTCGGCCGCGAGCTTGCTGGTCAGGCGTGCCACTGTTCCAGGTCGGTGAGAAGCTCGCCGGTCATCTGGACGCCGGACGGAAGAGCTGGCTGAACAGTTCAGCCCAGGCCGCAGCCGTAACCCCGGATTTCACACCATCAGGATCGCATGCAGCTCGTGGGGCGCCAGATACCTGAAGGGTCCCAGCCCCTCTGGTAAGAGGGCCGGCACCGGGCCGTGGCGCCTGCCGCCCGCGGCGCCACTCGCCGCGCCGCGCCCGCCACGGCGCGGTTAGCGCCGAAGAGGGTGACGGACAAGCCGGCCGGAAGGAGACAACCGCCATGAGCATCAGCGTGCGGGGGGTTGGCCATGCTGTGGTGAAGGTGCGGGACCTGGACCGGGCGATCAGGTTCTACTGCGGGGTGCTCGGGCTGCGGGAGGTCGCCCGGCGGGACTTCGGGGAAGGGCCGATGGTGTTCCTGACCACCGGGCTTTCGCACCACGACCTGGGGCTGGTAGAGATTGGCGCCGGCGCCCTGCTGCCGGAAGGCAACGCCACCGGCCTGCATCACCTCGCGCTGCGGATCGGCGACGATATCGGCCGGCTGCGGGACGCGAAGGCGCACCTGGAGGCCCACGGCATCCCGATCCGGTGGACCCTGGACCACCGGGTCAGCCAGGGCATCTACGTCACCGACCCCGACGGCACGCTGCTGGAGCTGTACGTTGACGGCGACGCGGACCTCTGGCGGGCCGACCCGGCCCTCGTCGCCACATCCGAGCCACTGGAGCTGTGAGCCGCCCAGGCTCCGGGTGGCACCGGGGCGTCCGGCGTCACAGCTCCCAGTCGATCGGTTGGGCGGGCTCGTACCTGCAGGTCGTGCCGGTGTGGAGGGCCTGGCGCAGGTGGGCGGCCAGCGCCGGTTGATGGGTGTCGAGCAGGCGCAGGGCGCGGTGGATGCGGGCGGTGACGGTCTTGCGGGCCTTCTCGGTGTCGTCGCCGAGACGCCGGGGCCGGCCGCCGCGGCCGACCGACCGGGTCAGCTCGGCGACGAGGGCGTCGCGTTCCAGCCGGGCCCGGGTGGCCCGCTCGGGGTCGTGGCTGGACTCGGCGTCGGCGATGTCGTCATCGAGATCGCGCAGCCGGGCCCGGTAGGCGGCCAGGGCCCGCCGGTCGAGTGCCGGTTCGCCGCGGGAGGGGGCGATCACGCCGGCCAGCTCGCTGGCCGGCACCGGCTGGCCGGGGCGGGCGAGCAGCACGGCGATGTCGTGGAGCCCCTTACTGTCGGGGACGTGGGTGCGGGTACCGCCGAACGCGACGACCCAGACCACGCCGGCCTGGCCGGAACGTGCTGCGTCCCGGCCCGCCGGGCCGCTGCTGGAGGCGGTCGAGCTGCCGACGGCTCAGCTCGGCCCAGCGGGGCGCGCCGAGCCGCAGGTGCTGGCCGGTGGCGGAGTCAAAGTGCGCCGCGGCGGCGGTGTCGTTGCCCTGGGCGGCGGCGAGCAGGCCCAGGTAGTGGTCCACTGCGCCGCAGTAGGCGACCCAGGCGCCGCATCCGACCTGCGTGCCGGCGTAGGGGGTGAGCAGCTCGTAGAGGCCGGCCCGCAGCTCGCCGGTCCCGCAGCGGGCGGCGGCCTCGGCGGCGATCGCGGGGAACCACAGGTCGTATCCGGCACTGACCCCGGGGCCCCACGCCTGCCCGGCGGTGAATCCGGCCAGCGCGGCGGCCGCGGCACCGGGGTCGCCGGCGTCGGCGAGGATCAGCGCCCGCCAGGGGGCCCACGTCTCGACCGGTGGCAGGGAGCCGGGCCGGCTGCGGTGGTAGTCGCCGCGCCCGCCGGTGAAGCGGGCCAGTTCCCAGCGCTGGATGTCGGCGATCCACAGCGCGTCGGCGTCGCCGAGCTGCCCGGCGAGGTGTGCGGCCCGGGCGGCGAGGCCGGCGGCGCCGTCGAGCCGGCCGGCGAGCAGCTCGACGGCGGCCCGCCGGGACAGTGCCTGCCACCGCGAGGTGGGGTCGCCGAGCCGGTCCGCGCCGGAGCAGTAGGCCTGGATCTCGGCGAGCGAGCCGGGGTCGCCCAGCTCGAGCAGGGCCTGGGCGCGGAGCAGCCGGGTGACGTGGCGCAGTCCGCCCGCATCCGGGCCGGACGCGGAGCCGTTGACGCGGCCGAGCACCTCCAGCCGCGCCCCGGCCTGCCCCGGCCGCCAGCGCACATCGTGCAGCGCGAGGAGGGCCTCGGCATCGGCCTCCGGGTCGCCTGAATCCCGGGCGAGCTCGGCCGCGTGCTCGGCGACCGGGACGGCCCGGGCCATCCGGTCCTCCTCGAGCGAGTGGTACAGCGTGCGGGCCAGCGCCGCGTGCACCCGCGCGGCCAGCGGCGTGGGCCGGTCGCCGAGGGCCTGGGCGGCGGCGGTGAGCAGCGCGGCGTGGCTGTCCCGCTCGGCTGACGGGCCGGTCTTCACCCCCACGCGGTGCAGGCCAATGGCGGCGCGGGCCGCGGTCTCGGCGTCGTTGAGCTGGCGGGCGGCCGCGAACGCGTCGCGGTAGGTCTCGGCGGCGTCGGCGAGGCGCCCGGCGAGCCGGCGAGCGTCGGCCAGCTCCAGCAGCAGGGCCAGCCGGGCCGGGGGGCCTGGGCGGCCCAGGTCCAGGGCCTCCTGGGCGCGCTCGAGATGCGCGAGGGCGTCATCGAAGGCGAGCCGGCCGGCCGCCTCGGCGGCGGCCTCCCGCGCGTAGCGGACCGCACGCTCGCCGCCCTCGGCGTCCCCCGCGGCCGCGGCGGCCCCGAAATGCGCGGCCAACTCGGCCGGGTGGACTACGGCACCCTCGGCGCGGGCCGCCTCCAGGGCGGCGCCCAGGTCGCGGTGGCTGCGGCGGCGAGCGGGGGCGGGCAGGTCCGCCGCCAGGACCTCGCAGAACAGGTCGTGGGCGAAGCGCAGCCCGGACCCGCCGTCCCCGGCCACCAGCACCCCGGCCGCGACGGCCTCCTCGGCCAGGACGGCCGGGTCGGGGCCGTCGCCGAGCACCCGGGCCAGCAGCCAGGGCCGCACCGCCGCCCCATCCAGCGCGGCCAGGGTGAGCATGCGGATGCACGGCTGGGACAGGCGGGCGAGCCGGCGGTCGATCACGCCGCGCACCGAGTCCACCGTCACCGCCCCCGACCACCGGTCCTCCCCCGCTGGCCGGGCCTGCAGCAGGCGGGTCAGCTCCCGGACGAACAGCGGGTTGCCCCCGGTGCGCGCCCGCATCCGCACCGCGGCCTCCTCCGGCACCGGCCCGGCCGCCACCTGGGCCATCAGCTCACCGACCTGCGCCGCCTCCAGCCCGCCGAGGCGCGTCACCTCGGCGGCGGCCGCGGCGCGGCGCAGCCGGTCGCCGGCCTCCGTGTCGCGATAGCAGCCGAGGAGCAGCAAGCGCTGCCCGGCCAGCTGCCGGGCGGCGAACTCCAGCAGCGCCAGCGAGTCCGGGTCGGCCCAGTGGAGGTCATCGAGCACCACCACCAGGCCGCGGCCGGCCGCGGTGTCCCGCAGCTGGCTGATCACCCGGTCGAACACGGCGAACCGGCCTGCCGCCCCGCCCGGTGCCCCGCCACCGGCCGCCGTGGCCCGCGGGCCGACGTGATCCTCGCCTGCGGCCAGGCCGCCGGTGGCCCGCAGCACCTGTGTCCACGGCCAGAACGCGGGAGCCCCATCGCCCTCGGCGCAGCTGCCCCACGCCACCGGCACCCCGCGGCCGGCTGCCTGTCCGGCGAAGTGCGCGACCAGCGCGGTCTTCCCGATGCCCGCCTCGCCGGCTATCAGCACCAGGGAGCCGTGGCCCGCCAGCGCGCCGTCCAGGGCCGCCCGCAGGCCGGCCAGGGCCAGTTCCCGGCCGACCAGGGGGGCAGATCCGCTCATTCCCACATTGTCGGCCCGGCCGGGCCTGGTCAGGGGCGCAGCTCGAGCAGAAGGTTCAGGGGCGCGGCTGCCTCGACCCGGCGCACCCGGGAGAACCCGCCCGCGGCCGCCACCCGCCGCAGCGCCTCCTCTCCCGGTATCGCCCCGAGCGGGCTGCCGTGCCTTCGCTCGGCGAGCGCATTCGGCACACAGACCAGCGCCGACGCGGCGTAGAAGAACCGCCCCGCCGGGCTGAGGTTCTCTTCGAGGCGATCGGAGCCGGCGTGCTCGACCAGCAGCACCACGCCGTCATCGTTCAGCACCTGCCGGATGCGCCGCAACGCGCCGGCCGGATCGCCCAGGTCGTGCAGGGAATCGACGAAGGTGACGAGGTCATAGGGGCCGCCCGGCACGTCCGCCGCCGCGGCCACCTCGAACGAGACCCGGTCCGCGACACCGGCGGCCAGCGCCGCCCTCCGGGCCTGCGCCACCGAGGCGTCGTCCACATCGAAGCCGGTGACCGCCGACGCCGGGAACGCCTGGGCCAGGGCGATGGCCGGTGCCCCGTAACCGCAGCCCACATCGGCCACCGCCGCGCCCGCGGCCAGCCGGGCGGCCACGCCGTCGAGGGCGGGGAGCCAGTCTGCCACCAGCGCGGGGGCGACCACCGCCCGGCTGATCAGGTCCATGCCCTCCGCGTGCGCGGCCGGCAGCGCACCCCACGAGATCCCCCGTCCCGTCCGGAACGTGTCCTCGTACCGCTCCAGCTCCGACCACCACACCCGGAACTGGGCCGCCACGCCGCCGGCCAGCCCCGATAGCGGCCCCGCGCCCAGCACGGCGGCCACGCCCGGGGCGAGCGCGAACGTCCCGGCTGCCGGGTCATAGCCGACATAGCCGGCCGCGGCCTGGGACCTCAGCCACTCGCGCACATACGGGACGGCCGCGCCGGCCCGCTCCGCCACCGTCTCGGCCGTCGCCGCGCCCGCGGCCAGCGCGTCCCACAGACCCAGCCGCAGCCCCAGCTCGGTCAAGATCACGCCCGCGCTCGCGGCGAAGTCGCCCATCAGCTGGCCGAGCACAGCGCCCACCGCCTCGGGCGCCGCCCCTGCCTCCGTCACCTGCGCCGTCTCGCTCATCGCGTCTTCCTTTCTGCCCGCTCCTACCCCTGTGAGCGCTACACGCGGCGTCGCGGCCGCGACGCCTGCAGGCCGGCCGCGGCGCCCCCCGCCCGGCGGTCAGACGGGGAACGTCCGCGCGAAGCGCTGCTCACCCACGGAAGGAGCCGGTCAGACGCGGTGGGCGGTCAGACGCGGTGGACGGTCAGACGCGCTACCTCGTCCCGGTCCGGTGTGGCAGGTGCAGATGCACGGAATTCGCCGGGAACCGGCGAATCTGGCGGGGCTGGACGCTCTTGGCGGCGGCCTTGGTGCGGTCCCCCCAGAGGGGGTGCCTGTCGGCGTAGAAGACAATCGTGAGCCACGCAGCCAGGCTGACCATTGCGACGATCGGGATGACGATGGGCGCCAGGCTCGATCCGGTCATGGGAACCATCTCCTCCGGGCGCCTCCCGCCTTCCACGACGGGAGGGCCCCTGCTCCTGGTTCCAGGTTCCTCCAATCAGCGGCAGACAGCACCCGCCAGGTGGCTGGTATTTGCTGGCGGTCAGGGCGCACGGTAGCGGGCTGGAGACAGACAAGGCCCGTCTTCCTGGCTCAGTCCGGCGACCGGCGGTCCGGGACGTGGAACATCCGCGCGAAGCGCCCGGCCAGGCGGCGGTCGCCTTTGACGGTCAGGCGCCCGTCCCGCTCCGCGATGGCGACCGGCTCGCGCCCGAAGGCGACCGAACGCAGCGTGGCCACGTCGGTCTCGAACGTGACCGCGGGGTCCTCGGCGCGGCCGCGGGCGATGTCGATGGCGCCGTCGGCGGCCGTCAGGCGGTACCAGTCACCGTCGATGCGCAGCGCGAACACGGCGTCCGGGGCGGCGGCGGGATCGAAGACGGTCTCGAGGGCAATGAGCAGCGCGCTGACGGTCAGCTCGCCAGCCGCCGTCGGGGGCTGCCGGCTGCCCCACCGGCCCAGCTCGAGCAGGACCGGCTCGAGCGCCCGGCCGCTGGCGGTGAGCTCATAGACCGCGACCTCAGCGGGCGGGTCGAGCATGTAACGGCGCACGACGCCGGCGGCCTCGAGGTCGCGCAGCCGCTGGGACAGAACGTTCGGGCTGACCCTGCGCAGGCCCCGGCGGAGCTGGAGGAACCGTTTCGGCCCGAAGATCAGCTCGCGGACGACCAGCAGTGCCCACCGGTCGCCGACGGCGTCCAGCGCGCGGGCGATCCCGCACGGGTCGTCGTAGCGGCGGCCGGTCGTCACGGCATCCACTCTAGCCGAGATGGTTGTATTTTAGGATGTTCTAGTCCTAAATTAGGAGCATGAGCGCATCCCACGGTGGCGCCGGGCCGACGGGTGGCCCGGCCGGGCAGCGGCGCACCTTCGTCCTGATCCCGGGCGCCGGCGGGACCGCCTGGTACTGGCACCGCATCGTGCCGCTGCTGCGCCAGGCGGGTCACGAGGCGGTCGCGGTCGACCTGCCCGGTGACGACCCGGCCGCCGGCCTGCCCGAGTACACCGATCTGGTCGTTGCCGCGATCGGGGACCGCGGCGACGTGGTACTGGTCGCCCAGTCGCTCGGCGGGTTCACCGCGCCCCTGGTCGCCGCCAGGGTCCCGGTGGCCGCGCTGGTCTTCGTGAACGCGATGATCCCCCGGCCCGGTGAGACGCCGGGCGCGTGGTGGGACAACACCGGCTGGGCCGGCGCCCGGCTGGCCGCGGCCGAGCAAGGCGGCTACGGGACGGAGTTCGACCTGGCCACCTATTTCCTGCACGACGTCCCGCCGGAGGTCGCCGCGGCCGGTGAGCCGTACCAGCGGCCCGAGGCCGACGTGGTGTTCGGGTCGGCCTGCGACTTCACCGCGTGGCCGCCGGTCCCGATCCGGGCCGTGGCCGGGGCGGGCGACCGGTTCTTCCCGGCCGGCTTCCAGCGGGCGCTGGCCAGGGACCGGCTGGGCATCGAGGCGGACGTGCTGCCCGGTGGCCACCTGATCGCCCTGGCCCAGCCGGCCGGGCTGGCCAGCTACCTGCTCGGCGCCTGACCCGTCCGGCTACGGGCACCGATAGCGTGACCGAGTGACTGCTCCGATGCTTGAGGGCACTGGCTTTCAAGCCGCGGGGGCTTGACCAGAGCCCAGCCCGGCCCTGGTGGCGATGTTGCGTGCCCCGTTGAGGTCGGCGTCCATCCGGCTGTGCGCGGGGCAGATCACGGTGTCTTGCCGGGGGCGGGTGCATGCCCGCCCGCAGATATGGCAGCTAATGCTGGTGCCGGCTGGGTTGACGAACACTACTCGCCGTCCGGCGCTTTCAGCCTTGGCGGTGAGGATGTCCGCGAACTGTGCCCAGCCCGCATCAAGGATCGCCTTGCTGAGCCCCGCTTTCGCAGCGGCCATGTTCGGCAGGAACACGCCAGGCTGGCGCGGGTCTGGTTTCGGCTCGGGGCGGCGGGTCATGCCGGCAATGCTGAGTTTTTCCAGGGCGATAACGTCACAGGAGTCCACCAGGGCGCGGGCGGTCTTGTGGTGGAAGTCGCGCCGCCGGTTGCGGACCTTCCGCCACTCTTTGGCCAGCTGGCGGCGGATCCGCTTGCGGTTTCCCGACCCGCGCTGCGCCCGGTCCTTACGCCCCTGCAGGCCGGCGATCGCCTCAGCCGACGCGGCGAGGAACTTCGGGTTGGCGACGATCTCCCCCGCGGAGGTGGTCAGGAACCGGACGACGCCCAGGTCGACGCCCACCTCCCGGCCGGTGGCCGGGAGCGGCGTGGGTTCGGTGTCGGTGATGACCATGACGTACCAGCGGCGGTGCTCGCGCTTGAGCTGCAGGAACTTGACCGTCCCGGGAACGGGCCGGTGCTGGCGGACCTTGACCGAGCCGACGGCCTGGAACGCCGCCCGCGCCCACCCGCCAGAGTCAGCGGGGGTCCATTTCGCGCCGTCACCGGCGACGAATCCCACCTGGCTGAACCGGCCGTAAGGCTTGAACCGCGGATAGCCCGCCTTTCTCTTCTTTTTGGCTCGCGTGTAGAAGGCGGCGAACACGGTGCTGAGACGGCGCAGGGTCTCTGCTGGGCGGTGAACGAGTGCCGCCCCTGCCCGTTCGGGTCGGCGGCGCGGATCTCCCGCAGTTGGGCGGACTGCATGCCGTAGCTGACGCTGACCCGGCGCATGCGCCACGCCTCCCGGCGCTCCGCCAGCGCCGCGTTGTACAGGTCGCAGTGGTCGGCGAGCAGGCCTACCGCGCGGCCCTCTTGCGGGCGGGTCGGGTAGGCACGGAACTTAAAAGCGCGTCTCACCGGGGCCGTCCCTTCCGCCACAGTCCCCCATCCTGTGAGCCGCTGAACCGGCGCACGGTCCCCGCAGACACGGCACCGGCCGTGGCCGACAAGCACAACCGAGACCACAAGGTCCCGACAGCCGAGAACGGATGTGCGGAAATCCGGCCCGCTGCCGACGCGAGGTGGAGCCCTTGAACTGGCTGGCGATCCAGGAAGGGCAGTCGGACTGATGAGCCTTCACGAACAGGTGCACCTGACCGAGCACGATCTCCAGCTCCACGACCGGCCAGCCGTCGCCGCCGACTCTTGCGCGGATCAGCTCTTCACAGCGAGCCGCCCTCCGACCGGTGCGGATAGGGCGATGGAACCTCGGGCACCACACGACGCGATAGCCCGGCTCGTACAAGCGGCCAGCCGAAACCTGCACTTCCCTGGTCACATGGGCGACAATACGCACTGCCTCTGTCAAAGCCCGCGATTCCGCTGAAGCCTAAAGACGGCAATCCGGTCGAGGTGCTTGATGGCCAGCATTTCTACATGTCAACCACGCGACGCCGGGCAAGATACGCGATCTTCCGGAGAGACCGCAGGGCGCAGCTGCTGGTGGACGACTGCACTAGCTACTGCGCCGTGCTGGTCCGGGGCACGGCGGAGATCCGCGAGGACATCGCGGCCGAGCTGCTCCGCTTCCGCGCGATCCGCGAAAAGCACGGGATGCCCGTCCCCGGCGAGCAGGAGCAGCTGCGCGGGCTGACCGAGGAGGGCCGGGTGCTGCTGGTCATCACCCCTGACGGGCCCCCGTCCGGCTGGACGTGCTGGGGCCTGGACTGACGGTGCTGATGACCCTGCCCGGTGCAGATCATCCCGGCGCCGAAGATGGGGCAGTTGCCCCATGCGCCGGTTACCCGCCGCCCGCCATTGTCAGAAGCCATGAGGGCAACAGCGCTGCCCGCGGGAGACCCCTCTCTGCCAACCCGGTCGGTAGACCGTAAGGAGTCTGACATGGCGAAGTTCATGGATGTGCACAACGGATACGTCGGCGTGACCGCCGGGCAGTTGCGCGACGCCCATCGGCGTGATCTGGAGGTCGAGGCGGCGGAGGGTGTGCACTTCGAGCACGCGTGGCTCGACCCGCAGGCGGGCAAGGTGTTCTGCCTGTCATCCGGGCCGTCGAAGGAGGCGGTGCTCCGGGTGCACGAGAAGGCCGGGCACCCGACCGGGGAGATCTACGAACTGCCCGTCGAGATCGACTAGGCCGTCCTGAGGGGGCAGCCGGGCTGGGGCGGGGCGGGCCATCGGCTGGGCCCGCCCCTGCCCGCCTGCTCGTGGGGCTGTCCAGGCACGGGAGGCGATCCTCCGACACTGATCGCGGCAGGCGCTGACCCGGCCCCTTCCTGGCGTCTAGTCCAGCTCCGCCCCGACGTGCTTGCGGACCTCCTGCACGGCCCAGTTGTTGCCGTCGGGGTCGGCGAAGTAGCAGAATTTGCCGCCATCGCGGGGGTCGAGAATCTGGACGCCGGTGACCTCCAGGCCCTTCCCGACCAGCTCGCTGCGGGCCGCCTCGATGTCGGTGACGACGAGCTGCAGCCTGGCCCCCATCGTCCCCAGGTCGGCGTCCGCGCCGACCTGGACGGGGCCGATGACCACCGAGCAGGCCGACCCCAGCGGCGTCATGTGCACCACCCGCATGTTCTCGCTGGGCTGTATGTCGGCGTCGAGGTGAAATCCCAGCTTGTCCACGTAGAAGCTCTTGGCCCGGTCAACGTCGGTGACCGGGACCACCACAACTTCCAGCTTCCAGTTCATGATGGCCGTCCTTTCGGTTGCCGCGCCCTGCTGGCGCCTTCAGCAGTAGGACGGAGCCGTGACGCCGGTCTCGACATCCCCGCGAACCTGGCCGTCCCGGGCCCTGGTTGCGCGGTCACGCACGGCGGGCAGCAGCGCGGCGACCATCAGCATCCCGGTGAGGGCAAAGGCCGCCGGGGCGCCGGTGTAGACCACGAACACGCCGAACACGGCAGGTCCGGCACCGTAGCCAGCATCGTAGGCCAGGTTCCACAGCGCGCTGGCGGTGCCGTAGCCGGAGACCGGCGCCCGGTCGATCATCAGCGCGAACGTGGCGTTCTGGCTGATCCCGAAGCCGATCCCGAACAGGCACATGCCCGCGATCAGCACGGCCGGGGCCGCCACCCAGATCAGGACGCCCATCCCGGCGGCGGCCATCAGCAGCCCGGGAACCAGCAGGCCGGCGTGGCCGTGCCGGTCGCCATGGCGCCCGGCCCACCACCGGCCCGCGGTGGAGGCCACGGCCTGCACGAACAGCCCGAGCGCGGCGGTTCCGCCGGACACCCCGGCCGCGAGCGGCAGGAACGCGGCGACCACCCCGGCCGACACGGTCGTCGCCGCGAAGACCAGCGAGGGCCGCAGCTGGCCGCCGGACCGCAGGCTGGCCAGCAGCCCGGCCGGCTGCGCCGCGCCCGGATCCGCTTCCTGGCGGCCGCCCGGCCCGGCCAGCCACGGGACCGCCGCCAGCGGGGCGAGCGCGCTGACGGCGGTGATCGCTATCACCACCGCGTAGCCCGCGTTCTCGGCCAGCCAGACCCCGGACGGCAGGGCCACGATCGCCGGCACGCAGGCCACGACCCCGGCCAGGCCGATCCCCTCGCCGCGCCGTTCCGGCGGCAGCGCCGTGGCGACCAGGGCGCCGATGACCACGGTGTTGAGGCCGAAGCCGAGGCCACGGGCGATGCTGACCGCGACGATCATGACCACGCTGTGCGGGCCCAGCAGCGCCAGGGCCGGCCCACCGAGCAGCAGCGCCCCGGCGGCGAACACCGCGCGGTAGCCGTAGCGCCGCATGAGCCTGGCCGAGGCGAACTCGGCCGCCACGGTGGCCAGCATCAGCGAGCCGGTCACCACGCCGGCCTCGGCGCTCCCGGCGCCCGCCGAAACGGCGTACATCGGCGTCACCGACAGCAGGAGGTAGAAGCTGGTGAGCGCGCCGAGGGAGGACATCAGCGCCAGCGCGAGGCGGCCGCTGATGAGCCGGGCCCGCGGCGCGGGGTGGCCGGGCTGCTTGCTGTGCCCGGGGTGCCGGGCCTGGGTCATAGTGCTCATGTACGTGACCGTATGGGCCAAGTGGAGCACTGATAAGGTCCAATTCGATGGCTATTCAGTGGTCCGGTTTGGGCCCGGAGCTGCTGCTCCAGCTCGACCGCGGGCGCGACGAGCCGCTCCGGTCGCAGCTCGAGGCCGGGCTCCGCGACGCGATCAGGAGCGGCCGGCTGCAGGGCGGCGAGCGGCTGCCGTCATCGCGGGAGCTCGCCCGCGAGCTCGGCGTTTCCCGCGGCCTGGTGCAGGAGTGCTACAACCAGCTGCTGGCCGAGGGCTACCTGACCAGCCGGGTCGGCTCGGCGACCCGGGTTGCGGCCGGCGCCCGTCCGGCTCCCCCAGCGCCGCCGCCGGGGCCGGTCCCGCCGCCGCGGCTGATCGCCGACTTCCGGTCCGGCGTGCCGGACCTGGCGAGCTTCCCGCGCGAGGACTGGACGTGGGCGACCAGGGAGGCCTGCCTCCGCGTCGCCACGGCGGACCTCGACTACGGTGACCCGCGCGGCAGCGCCGCCCTGCGCCAGGTGGTCGCCGCGTACCTGCGGCGCGTACGCGCCGCCGCCGCCGACCATGAGTGCATCGTGGTCTGCACCGGGTTCGCCCAGGGGCTGGGCCTCGTGCTCCGGGCGCTCGGCCAGCTGGGGGTGCGGTGCGCCGCGCTTGAGGATCCGGGCTACGGGGACCTGGCGGTCAGCGACAGTGCCCGGGGCGCGCGGGCGGTGGGCGTCAACGTGGTGCCCGTTCCCGTGGACGAGCTCGGCCTGGACGTCGCCGCGCTCGAGGCGAGCGGCGCCCGGGCGGTCGTGGTGACGCCGGCGCACCAGTCCCCCACCGGCGTCGTGCTCGCGGCGAAACGGCGGCACGCCCTGCTCGAGTGGGCGGCCCGCAACGACGGGTTCGTCATCGAAGACGATTACGACTCGGAGTTCCGCTACGACCGGGAGCCGGTCGGCGTGCTGCAGGGGCTGGCGCCCGACCGCGTCTTCACCATCGGCACGGTGAGCAAGTCGCTGGCGCCCGCCGTGCGGCTGGGCTGGGTGCTGGTGCCGCCCGCGCTGGCCGACGCCGTCGCGGCGGAGAAACGGATCAGCGACCGCGGCTCGTCCGGCCTGGACCAGCTGGCGGTGGCCGAGCTGCTCGAGTCCGGCCGGTATGACCGGCACCTGCGGCGCATGCGCGCGGTGTATGGGCGGCGGCGCGGCGTGCTGATCGATTCCCTGGCCCGGCACGCGCCCGGGGTCAGGCTGACTGGGCTGGCCGCCGGGTTCCACGCCGTGGCGCACCTGCCGGAGCCGGCCGACGAGCAGGAGGTCGTCGCGGCGGCGCGCCAGCGTTCGGTCGGCCTGTACGGGATGGGCCCGCAGCGGTCCACCACCGTGGCCGCCCCGCCGCAGCTCGTGCTCGGCTTCGGAAACGTCAGCGAGCGCGCGGTCGAGGCCGGCATCGCCGCGGTCGCGGACCTGCTGCGCTGAACGGACGGCCGGGCCCGGGCCCGTGGCCGCGCGTCGCCGCCGGTGCCGCCCGCGGCTCCCGGCGGATCAGCCGGCCTGCCGTAGCGGATCAGCCGGCCTGCCGTAGCGGATCAGCCGGCCCGCCGGTAGCGGATCAGCCGGGGCCGCCCGGAGCGGATCAGCTGGCCTGCCGGTAGCGGTCCAGGATGGCGGTACGCAGGGCTGCCTGCGTCGTGCCGAGCGCCGACAGGATAGCCGGCACCGTCCCCGCGTCCATACCAACCAGGGCGAGCGTGAGGTGCTCGGCACCGATGTAGCCGTCCTGCCGCGCCACGGCCTCGCGGAGGGAGAGCTGCAGGCTCTTCTTGGCGCGCGGGGTGAACGGGATGTGCCCGGTCGGGCGGGCCGGATGCGCGCCAGCGGCGGCGTCCCGGCCGCGCCCGGCGCGGCGAGAGCGGCGCAGCAGGGCCAGCGGGCCCCTCGCCGCCGCAGGCCGGCTCCCCCGGCAGGGGCCGGGATCGGCCCGGGTGAGGGCGTCCGGCCCGAACGCCGCCTCGATCTGTGCCCGCACGGCGTCGATGTCGATCCCGATGGAGGCCAGCGCGTCACGGTCCAGGGCGCTGAACAGGCCGGCCGCCTGCCCCAGCCCGGCCCGGCGGACGATCTCGGCCTCCACGCCTTCCGGGGTGACGCCCCGCTCGCGCAGGGCGGCGCCCGCCGGTTCGCCGGTGGAAGCGGCGGCGAGCAGGAGATGCTCACAGCCGATATAGCCGTGCCCCAGCCGGCGGGCGTGCTCCTGGGCCTGCACCACGATGGCACGGGCGCCGGCGGTGAAGCGCTCGAACATCAGCGCCTCCCGGTCCGGCGGCCGTGCGTGCGGTGCACCGTATGCCCGATGACACCGGGCCGGCCCGCGATCAGATCCTTGTCCATGCGCGTCAGCTTATGCTGACGACCGCCAATCTGTCAACATATGCTGACGGTGGCCGGAACGGGCGGCCGGGGCCGCCGGGGCTCGGAGCGGCTAGGGCCGGTCCGGTGGCGGGCGAGGTGGGGCGGCGTCCGCGTCGGCTTCTGCTTGTAGACGAAGGCGCGGCGCAGCTGGGCGTACGGCTCGCGCGGGTCGTAGAAGTTCCGGTTCATGACGGCGAGCTCCGCCTGCCGATAAGCCTGGAGCGGCCGCACCATGGCGGCCTCGGTCAGCTGCTGTGCCTTCACGGCCACCCGCCGCTGGTAGTCCGGGCCGGAGGCGAGCTGCCCGGCCAGCGCGGCCACCCGCGCGTGGAAGGCGTCCGCGCCGCCTTCGATCATCCGGTTAACCAGGCCACATTGCAGCGCCGAGGCCGGACTGACCGGCAGGCATTCGCCGGTGAGCCGGGCCGCCTGTTCCTCGCCGACCCGGCGGGGCAGGGTGTAGGTCCAGTACTCCGAGCCGTGCAGGCCCATCAGGCGGTAATGCGGATTGAGAACCGCGCCGCTGCGGCACCAGACCTCGTCGGCCGCGAGCGCGAGCATCAGCCCCCCGGCCGCGGCGTTGCCCGCGAGGGCGGCCACCGTGAGCTGGCCGGTGGTGGTCAGGATCGCCTCCACCAGGTCATTGATGGCGTTGATGTTCCGCCAGGACTCGGCCGCGGGGTCGGCGGCGGCCTCGATCACGTTGAGATGGATGCCGTTGGAGAAGACGTCCCGGGGCCCGCCGAGCACGATCACCCGCACCGGGCGCCGCTGGGCATACCGGTAGGCAGCGAGGAGCCGGCGGCACTGGCCGCTGCTCATGGCGCCGCCCGGGAAGGAGAACTCCAGGTAGCCGACGCCGGCGGATTCGCGGTAGCGGATCTCCTGGTAGGTGCGCCGGCCCGGCGTCACGGCCAGCGGTGCGAGGGCCTCCGGCACATCGGCGGCTGCTCCGCCGAGCGCAAGCGTCGCCGGCAGCTTGAAGGTGGCCGGCCCGCCGGGCTCCCGGCGCCGGCGCAGCTGCGGGATCCAGACCGCGCCATCCACGGTCGCCCGGCAGATCGCGCCGCCCCGGCGCGCCACGATCGCCCCCGGATCACCTCGCAACTGGTCTTCCTCGTACCCGCCGAACAGGAAGTACTCGGTCTCGCCGATGACGTCGAGCACGCCGGGCTGGGAGTCGGCCGCCCGCAGCTTGGCCAGCACCGAGGACATGGTCTCGGTCAGCCAGTCGATCCGGCGGTGCTCCTGCCGGCACGGCGGCCGCAGCCTGCCGGTGACGCCGGGACGGCGGTAGTCGAGCGGCTCGGGCCGGTAGCCGCCGCCCTCGAACCGCGCCACCGCCAGCAGCAGCGCATCCAGCGCGGCGTCGGCCACTTCGGTCCGATACAGCGAGCTCTTCGAGCCGTGGGGCATCGCGAACTCCGCGCTCGACCAGATGTCGCCGGCGTCCATCTCCGCGTTCGCCTGGAGCACGGTGACCCCCCAGCGGCCGGTGCCGCTCATGATCGCCCAGTCGAGCGAGGAGGGACCGCGGTCTCCCGGGGGCCCGGGATGGACGATGAAACAGGGGCAGGACGACCAGATGTCGGCGGGAATCGCGGTGGTCAGCATCGGCGCGATGACCAGGTCCGGGTCAAAGCGGCGGACCGCTTCGCGCATCACCTCATCGCTGAGCGCGAGCTCGACCGACACCTGGTGACCGCGGTCGGACAGCTCGACGTGAACGCGCTGGGTCATGCTGTTGTAGGCGCTCGATATCAGCAGAATCCGCATGTGCCCCCCTGCACCAGCCCCCCGCTGCAACCCGGTGGTGCTAATACAGAGCACGGCACGCCGATCCAGATACAACCAGCCAGATCCGTTGGCCGTCCCGGGTCAGAGTGCGGCCATCACGAGCTCGCGCCGTAGCTGTCGTGATAGGGGAACTCGGTGACGTGCCGCTGCCGCCCCAGCGGGGTCAGGTCGAGGTAGCGGTAGGTACCGATCAGCGGGTCGAGGCCGCGGGCGTACGCCGAGTAGGTGTGATAGACGCGGTCACCGTCACGCAGGAAGACGCTCACCCCGGGCGCGTCGCGTCCGGACCGGACATGTGGTGTGTCGCGCTCGAGCGCCGCCTTGTCCTTGTAGTTGTACTCCAGCGGTGCGATGTCCTCGTCCAGGCTGACATGAAAGTCGTAGTTGAAGTCGCTGCCGTAGGAGGAGTACCACGGCACCGGCCAGCCCATGCGCTTCCGGAACCGCTCGATGCTGGCCAGCGGCGCGCGGGACACCAGCACCAGGGTGGTGTCGCAGGCATGCAGATGCGACGGGTCGCCGATGTTGTCCGCCACCACCGAGCAGGTCGGGCAGCCCTGATCCTCGCCGGGGAAGCCCGACTCCGCGTGGCGCCACATGAAGTGGTAGACGATGAGCTGGCGGCGCCCGCCGAACAGGCCGGGCAGGCCCAACGGGCCGTCCGGCCCGGCGAAGACGTACTTCTTGCCGACCTCGACCATCGGCAGGGCGCGGCGGTGGGCGTCGACCGCGTCCTTCGCCCGGGTGGCCTCCCTCTCCTTGGCCAGCAGGTCCTTGCGTGCGGCCAGCCACTCGGCTTGTGACACGACTCGCGGGCTATCCATGTCGTTACGCCTCCAGTCCTGTGCCCGCCGCCCGGGCGCCTGTCCCCCGGGTCACCCGATGCGGACTGCCTCTCGACTGTGTAGGCGCCGCCCGGGCGCCAAAATGGGCGGCCGCGGGCGCCGGCGGCTCAGCCGGAGACCCGCGGCATCACCTCGCCCGCGATCAGCTCGACCTGGCGCCGCTCGTCGCCCACCGGCCAGAAGTGGACCCGCTGGCAGCCGGCCCGGGCGTACCGGGACAGCAGTTCCGCGCACTCGCTGGCCGGGCCGACGCAGACCCGCCCGCGAAGCTCCGCCGGGTCCCGCCCGACCAGCGGGCCGAGGATCCCGGCCAGGACCCGTTCCGCGTCAGCGCGCTTATCGGTGACCCAGGTCCACATCGTGACCCCCACCGCCAGGTAGTCGGCCTCGGAGGAACCGGGGCCAAGGCCGGCGATCACGCGGCCGCCGGAGAGAATGTCCAGGGCCGACAGCGCCTTCGCCAACGGCACCGGCCCGCGCAAGGTGGCCAGCGCAAGGGTGGTCACCAGCGCCATCTCGCCCGACCGCCCGGCCACCGCGGCCAGGGCGGTCGGGCCGTCGAGCCAGGGCACGGGGAAGACAAAGTGATCGTTGGCCGAGACCGCGGCGAACCCGCATGCCCGCGCCGCGTCCACGGTGTCGGCGAGCCGACGGTAGGAGAATCCCTCTCCGCCGAAGTCGATCAGCGGCAGGTGAACACCGGCGTCCATGACCAGCCATCCTCCCACCCGGCACGGGTGATCCAGCATCCCGCAGCGCCGCCTGGGGCCGGCCGCGCGGCCCAGCGGCCCCGCGCTACCGGTTCCGGAAGATGACGTAGAGCACCCGCAGCCCGAGGATGCCGCCGACGATGAGCAGGTTGTAGCCGATCAGCTGCACGAGGCTGATGGTCGGCGTGATCTGCGGCCCGCCGGACGTGCCGAGCAGGATCGCGGCCACGATGCCGGACGCGGCACCCAGGAGCGCCAGCAGGAACTGGTGGGTCAGGACGGTGACCACCCGGCGATCGCGCTCGTCGGCGAACAGCCGCACGTTGAGGCTGAACCTGCCCTGTTCCATCGCGCCGGTGACGCGGTCGAACCGGCGTGGCAGCCGGCGCAGCACCGGGAGCAGCGCGGCCACCTCTTCGGCGGCCGACTTGGGCACCGCCGTCGGCGACAGCGCCGCGGCCACATGGTCGGCGGCGTACTGACGTGCCTCCGCCGCTATGTCGATTCCGGGTGTCAGCAGGGAAAGCGTGCCTTCCAGGGTGGCGAGGGCGCGCAGGACGGTGGCGATCTCGGCTGGGATCGCCAGCTCAAACTGCGCAGCCAGCCGGAACAGGTCGGTGAACATCGCCGCGGTCGGCGGGCTGGCGCCCACCAGGTGACGCGCCACGAACCGGCCGAGGGCCCGCTCCAGCTGCCATTCGTCGATCTCGTCGGTGCGGGTGACCAGCTCCAGCAGGGCGTCGCGGAGCGCCGCGGGGTCGCCGCGCCCGACCGCGAGCATCAGGTTCAGCAGCGCGGCCCGCTGCTGGGTATCGAGACGGCCGACCGAGCCGAAATCGAGCAGCGCGAGGCGGCCGTCGGCGAGCAGCAGGACGTTGCCCGGATGCGGGTCGGCGTGGAACACGCCGCCCTCGGTGATCTGGTACACCATGCTCCGAAGGAGCGCGCGGGTCAGCTCGGCCCGGTCGAGCCCGCGGTCGTCGATCAGCGGCCCGGCGTCGCGCAGTCTGACCCCGTCCAGCCATTCGATGACGAGCACGTGCTCGGTGCACAGCTGCTCATGCAAGGCCGGCAGTACCACCTGGACGCTGCCCCCGACGGCACGCCGCTGGTCCGGCCAGGTGGCGGCGACGGCCGCCATGTTGCGTGCCTCCACCCGGAAGTCGAGCTCTTCCCGCATGGCGGCGGCGAACCCGCGGGCCACGCCGGCCGTGCCGACCGCACGCGCCCAGCGGGCACGGTCCTCGAGCGTGTCCGCCAGGCGCAGCAGGATGTCCAGGTCCTGTTCGACGGTGGACCGGATCCCGGGCCGCTGGACCTTCACGGCCACCTTGGCGTCCGGGCCGTCGCCGCAGCGCAGCCGGGCCTTGTGAACCTGGGCGATCAATGCGGCCGCGGCCGGTTCCGGCCGCAGCTCCGCGAAAACCTTCCCCACCGGTGCCCCCAGCGACTGGGTAATCACCTCCTCCACCTGTTCCCACGGCGCGGGCTCGGCCCGGTCCTGAAGCCGGGAGAGCTCGGAGATGAACTCGTCCGGCAGCAGGTCACGACGGGTGGACATCAGCTGGCCCAGCTTGACGAACGTAACCCCGCCCTCTTCCAGGGCCTGCCGCAGCGACCGCGCGACCGCCGCCCGGCCGCCGGCCTCGTCCTCGCCACGCCGTCCCCGCCCGCGCAGGTAGGGGCCCAGCCCATGCCGCACCGCGATCCGGCTGATCTGCGCATAGCGCCGCGAGCGCGCCAGGGCGCGCCGCGCGCCGAGCACGACATCGACCGGCTGCGGCACCGTCCCGCTCGGCACCAGCACCTCCGCCGCCACGATGAAGATCATCGCGACGACAAGCGGGACGCCCAGCACCACGGTGAGGAACGCGGCCACGTGCCCGGACTGGACCGGCTGCAGCGTCCGGACGAGGAGCTCGGCGGCGGCGAAGCCGAGCAGACCGGCGATCAGCGCCCGCAGCGCGCCGACCGGCAGCCCGAGCAGCCGCCGCGATGCCCACGCCAGGCCGGCCACCAGCGCGATGCTGGTGACCAGCACGAGGAGGGTCAAGACGACCCCGTTCACCGGCACCGATCCCGAAGCCAGCATCGCTTCCCTAGGCGGAAGGCCGCACCGGGTCAGGGCGCGGCAGGCTGGTAAGGAAGGGAACGCCGCAGCAGCCACTGCCAGAAGGTCCGGCGCGGCGGGCGTGCCCTGAGATGGCCGCTGCGGACCCTGCCCGTCACCTCGACCCGCAGGATGACGGGCACATCGGAGCCCCACGGCGCCCGGACCTTGACGCCGCCGCTGCTGACGGCCACGTCATCGGCGTCGACCACGATGCCGGGCTTGGTCAGCAGCGTCAGCATGCCGCTGCCCACGTCGGCGTCGATCTGGAGCGACGGCTGCGTGATCACCGCCTCGGTGAAGTCGAGCGTTATGTGGCCGCTCTTGACCCGCACCTCGATCCGCGGCGGCACGAGCCAGCGGCCCTCGCGCTTGGCCCAGCCGCTGGTGCGCTCGATGCGGATCATGTCCTTCGGCCTCAGGCCCTCCGCGCCGGCGACGAGTCCCGGCGCGGCCGGCAGGTCCCGGCTCAGCGCCGCGAGCTCGGCGTAGGTGCGCGCGGTCAGCGCCTTCTCCAGCCGCTCGTCGAGCTCCTCGGCCGTCAGCCGGCCGTCACCGGCGGCCACCCGCAGCAGCTCGGCGACGCGGTCCCGGTCCTCGTGCGACGCCCGCAGCTCACCAGCTGAGGCCACCTCATCGCCGTGGCCCAGCGGTGACACCTCGCCCGTCATGGACACACTCTAAAGGCGCGGCCATCCGCCGGACATGGGTGACCATGCGGGCGGGGGAACGACTATCTTGCCCAAAGTAGAACACAGATTCTATTCTGCGGGGATGACGAGCCTGGATCCTGATCGTGTCCGGTACGCTCAGATCGCTGGCGCCGCCGCGCGGCACGCCCAGGCCTGGCTCACCGCCGAGCAAGAGGCCGCGGCGGTCGCCGAACTGGCCCAAGCCGCGGCCGGGCGCGCCGACCTGCTGGCCGAATGCGCCGGCACCGCGCTCGGCTTCGGCGAGGGCGGGCAGGACGCCGCCCGGTACCGGCAGATCGCCGAACTGTGCATCGCCGCCGGGGCTGACCCGTCGCTCATCGGGCGCTGGATCGCGGTCGGGCGCGAGCGGGCCGCCGCCGCGAGGGCCAGGCCGCACGCCGGTCCTCGCGCAACGGAGTAGCAGGCCCGCGCCGCACGGCATCCACGCTGTCACGTGGCCGGGACCTATGCCGGGGCTGAGCTGGGCTCTCGCGTGGCCGGACCTATGCCGGGGCTGAGCTGGGCTCTCGTGCGGCCGGGACCTATGCGGGGGCTGAACTGCGCTTTTCCGCAAACGGCGGCTTGTTTTTCGGTGAGACGCGGTGCTGCCGTTCCGCTCATATGGCGGCGGGATCAGCCGAATGAATGTGCTGGCTGTGACAGCCGTCTCAGGTGGGTACTCAGGTGTGGCTTTGGCCAATGTTGTCGGCATCCAATGGTTTCAAGCTGCCCGGCTGGGCAGGGGTGAAGGACCCAATGACCCACGGATACACCGTCAGGGGCATGTGACCGGTTATTGCCGGGCTGTCGGGGGTCGAGCCGCCGTTTCGCGGCCGGCAGCCGCAGGCGCGACCGCGCCGCCGGGCCGTTTGCCGCGGTGCCGGACGAGCGGAAAGCAGTGAGTGAGGAGAGACAGACTTATGCCGAGAACGCGGTCATCACTTGAGGAACGCCTCGAGCAACTGCTGCAGACCGAAGAGTTCCCGCCGCCGCCGGAGTTCGCCAAACGGGCCAAGGTGCGCGACCAGGCGGTGTACGAGAAGGCGGCCGCCGACGGGCCGGCCTGGTGGGCGGACCAGGCGCGGGAGCGGCTGGACTGGCAGACGCCGTTCAGCTCCGTGCTCGACGACAGCAACCCGCCCTTCTACTCCTGGTTCGCCGACGGCCGGCTCAACGCCTCCTACAACTGCCTGGACCGGCACGTTGAGGCGGGTCACGGCGACCGGGTCGCGTTTCACTGGCGCGGCGAGGAGGGCGAGGAGCGTGACGTGACCTACGCGCAGCTGCTCGCCGACGTGCAGCGGCTCGCCAACGGGCTGAAGGCGCGGGGGATACGCAAGGGCGATGTGGTCGGGATCTACCTGCCGATGATCCCCGAGGTCGTGGTGGCGATGCTCGCCTGCGCCCGGATCGGCGCACCGCACAACGTGGTCTTCGGCGGCTTCGCGCCCGGCTCGGTGCAGGAGCGGCTCGAGGTGTCGGACGCGAAGGCCCTGATCACCGCGGACGGCGCCCGGCGCAAGGGTAAGACGGCCAACGTCAAGGCCGCCCTCGACGAGGGCATCGCCGGCCTGCGGGGGCTCGAGACCGTCGTGGTCGTCCGGGCGACCAAGGCGGAGTGCCCGATGAAGGCGGAGCGCGACGTGTGGTACGACGAGCTGCTCGCGGGCGCGGACCCCGACTGCCCGGCCGAGCCGATGGAGGCCGAGCACCCGCTGTTCCTGCTCTACTCCTCCGGCTCGACCGCCAAGCCGAAGGGCATCGTGCACACCACCGGCGGGTACCTGACCGGCGTCGCCGCCACCACCGCCATGGTGTTCGACCTCGACCCGGAACGCGACGTCTTCTGGTGCACGGCCGATGTCGGCTGGATCACCGGCCACTCCTACATCGTGTACGGCCCGATGGCCAACGGCTGCACGTCGGTGATGTTCGAGGGCGCGCCCGACTACCCGGACAAGGACATCTGGTGGGAGATCGCCGAGCGCTACCGCGTGTCGGTCTTCTACACCGCGCCCACCGCCATCCGCGCCGCCATGAAATGGGGGCCGGACTACCCGGGCCGGCATGATCTGTCGTCGCTGCGGCTGCTCGGCAGCGTCGGCGAGCCGATCAACCCGAAGGCATGGCTGTGGTACTACACCGTCATCGGCGGGGAACGCTGCCCGGTCGTGGACACGTGGTGGCAGACCGAAACGGGCGCGATCATGATCTCGCCGCTGCCCGGCATCACCCCGGCCAAGCCCGGCTCGGCCACCCGGCCGCTCCCGGGCGTGTCCGCCGCGCTCTTCGACGAGAAGGGGAACGAGATCCCCGAGGGCAGCGGCATGCTCGTCCTCACCCAGCCTTGGCCGAGCATGCTCCGCACGCTCTACAACGACCGGGACCGGTTCGTCGAGACCTACTTCGAGCGCTTCGGCCCGCAGGTCTACCTCGTCGGCGACGGCGCACGGCGGGATGAGGACGGCTACTTCTGGATCACCGGCCGGATCGACGACGTCATCAACGTCTCCGGGCACCGGCTGTCCACCGCCGAGATCGAATCGGCGCTCGTCGCCCACACCGCGGTAGCCGAGGCCGCGGTCATCGCGGTCAGCGACGAGTCCACCGGCCAGGCGGTCATCGCCTACGTCACGCTCGGCCAGGACGCCGGCCCGCGGTCCTCGCTCAGCGAGGATCTCCGCGGGCACGTAGGCGACAAGATCGGGAAGTTCGCACGGCCAAAACGGATCATCTGGGCTGATGACCTGCCCAAGACCAGGTCCGGCAAGATCATGCGCCGGCTGCTGCGCGACATAGCGGAGGGCCGCGAGCCCGGGGATGCCACCACGCTGGGTGACCCGTCGGTGCTGGACCGGCTGCAGAAGGCAACACAGGAAAGCGCATAGCGCAACACAAGCGAAGGGAATCAAGATATGACGACATCGACGCAGCCAGCCGAGACCGGGCAGGCGCACGCGGCTGACCTGGGCGCGGTCCGCGACCGGGTGGCCCTGGTCACCGGCGGCACCCGCGGGATCGGCGCCGCCATCAGCAGTCAGCTGGCCGGGGCGGGCGCTGATTTGGCGGCGGGCTACTGGCGCGGCCGCGAGAGCGCGGAGAAGTTCCACGCCAGCATGACCGCCGATCACCCCGGCCGGAAGATCACCGTGCACGAGGGGAACATCGGCCACCCGGACGATTGCCGCCGCGTGCTGCGTGAGGTCATCGACCAGCACGGCCGGCTGGACATCCTGGTCAACAACGCGGGGATCTCCATCGACCGGACCGTGGCCAAGATGACCGACGACGACTGGCTGAAGGTGATCGCGGTCAACCTGTCCGGCGCGTTCTTCATGGCGCAGGCGGCGGCCGAGCACATGGTCGAGCGCGGCACCGGCCGGATCATCAACGTGTCCTCGGTCATCGGGGAGACCGGCAACATCGGCCAGGCGAACTACGCCGCCTCGAAGTCCGGGCTGTTCGGCCTGACCAAGTCGCTGGCCAAGGAAGTGATCTTCCAGCTCGACCGGGCCGGCAAGCCGGCCGGTGACGGGATCGGGCTGACCGTCAACGCGGTCACCCCCGGGTACGTCGCCACCGACATGGTGGCCGGCATGCCCGACAAGGCACTGGACCGGGTGCGCGCGCAGATCCCGCTGGGCCGGCTGGGGAGGCCGGAAGAGGTCGCCCGGGTGGTCTGCTTCCTGGCGGCCGACCAGTCCGCGTACATCACCGGGCAGATCTGGGCCGTCAACGGCGGCATGGACATGTGAGCTGTGAGCTTTCGACTGGAGGAGTCATGAACATCGGCCGGGACGTCGTGGTGCTGTCAGGCACCCGGACAGCGATCGGCAAGTACGGCGGGGGCCTGGCGGCGGTGCCGCCCTGCGACCTCGGCGCCACCGTGGTGCGGGAGGCGGTCAGCCGGGCGGGGGTGGAGCCATCCGATGTCGGGCACACGGTGTTCGGCAACGTGATCCACACCGAGGTCAGGGACATGTACCTGGGCCGCGTGGTGTCGGTGAACGGCGGGCTCCCGGTGGAGACGCCGGCCTTCACGCTGAACCGGCTGTGCGGGACCGGGCTGCAGGCGATCGTGTCGGCCGCGCAGGCGATCAAGCTCGGCGACTGCGACGTCGCCGTGGCCGGCGGCTCGGAGTCGATGAGCCGCGGCCAGTACTGGCTGCCCGGCATGCGCTGGGGCCAGCGGATGCAGGACGGCAAGGTGGTTGACGCCATGATCGGCGCGCTGACCGACCCGTTCGACGACTGCCACATGGGCGTCACGGCGGAAAACGTCGCCCAGGATTTCGGCGTCTCCCGGGAGGATCAGGACGCCCTGGCCGCCGAGAGCCACCACCGCGCGGCGGCGGCAACCGGGGCCGGGTACTTCAAGGAGCAGATCACCCCGGTCGAGGTCAAGGGGAAGAAGGGCACGGTGACCGTCGACACCGACGAGCACATCCGCCCGGACGTGACCATGGACGACCTGGCCAAGCTGAAGCCGGCCTTCGCCAAGGACGGCACGGTCACCCCGGGCAACGCCTCCGGCATCAACGACGCCGCGGCCGCGGTCGTGCTGGCCGACGCGGCCTACGCCGAGCAGCACGGGCACACCCCGCTCGGGCGGCTGGTCGCCTACAGCCACGCCGGGGTCGAGCCGAGGATCATGGGCATGGGCCCCGCCCCCGCGGTACGCAAGGTGCTGGAACGGGCCGGGATGAAACTCGACCAGATCGACGTGATCGAGCTGAACGAGGCCTTCGCCGCCCAGGCGCTCGCCGTGGCCAGGGAACTCGGCCTGCCACCGGACAAGACCAACCCCAACGGCAGCGGCGTCTCCCTCGGCCACCCGATCGGCGCCACCGGAACGATACTGGCCGTCAAGGCGCTATACGAGCTGCACCGCACCGGCGGCCACTACGCCCTGGTCACCATGTGCATCGGCGGCGGCCAGGGCATCGCCGCCATCTTCGAGAGGGCATGACGCCCGACACGGGAGGAGAAACATGAGCCCGCAGGAGGGAACAGCATGGCAGGTCGGGGTCGACGCGAGTGAGGTGCTCGGCCCCGAGAGCAGCGTGTTCGCCCAGATGGACCCGGTGGACTTCGGGAGCTCACTGCTGTCCGTGCTCGGCCGCGCCGCCGGCCACCCAGACGAGGTCGGCAGCGCCTGGCTGCGGTTCGGGGCGGCGGTGGCCGAGGCGGGCCCGTCCGCCGTCGCCCGCTGGCTCGGATCGGACCGCGAGCCGCCGGTACCCGTCGACGACCGGGACAAGCGCTTCGCCGACCCGGCGTGGGACGGCAACCCGGGCTGGTTCGCGCTGCGCCAGGCGTACCTGGCCGCCCGGCGGCTGGGCGACGACCTGCTGGCGGCCGGCCGGGGCGACCCGGTGACGGATCAGAAGGCACGGCTCGCCGTCGGCCTGGCCTTCGATGCCGTGGCCCCCACCAACTTCCTGCCCACCAACCCGGCCGCGCTGAAGCGGGCGTTCGAGACCGCCGGCGCCAGCGTGGCCGCGGGGTCGCGGAACTTCCTCGACGACCTCGTGCACAACAACGGGCGGCCGCGCCAGGTTGACACCTCATCGTTCGAGCTGGGCAAGAACCTCGGGGCGACCCCCGGGAAGGTGGTGTTCCGCAACGAGCTGATGGAGCTGATCCAGTACGCGCCGCAGACCAAGCAGGTGCACTCGGTGCCGCTGCTGGCCAGCCCGCCCTGGATCAACAAGTACTACATCATGGACCTGGCCCCGGAGCGGAGCTTCCTCGAATGGGCGGTGCAGCACCGGCGCACGGTGTTCGCGATCTCCTACCGGAACCCGGACGTCTCGATGAGCGGCGTCACCCTGGACGACTACATCATCCACGGGCCCAAGACGGCGCTCGATGTCATCTCCGACATCACCGGCTCACCGAAGATCGACATCGTCGGGCTGTGCCTCGGCGGCGCCGTGACCGCGATGCTCGCCGCCTACCTCACCGAGACGGGCGACGACCGGATCGGCTCGGTCACGCTGCTGAACACCCTGCTCGACTACAGCGAGCCCGGGGTGCTCGGCGCCTTCTCGGACGAGCGGACCGTCGAACGGCTGGACGCGCAGATGGCCAAGACCGGGGTCATGGAGGGCTCCACGATGGCCGGCACGTTCGACGTGCTGCGGGCCAACGACCTGATCTTCAGCTACGTGGCGTCCAACTGGCTGATGGGCAAGCAGCCGCCCGCCTTCGACATCCTCGCCTGGAACGCCGACAGCACCCGGCTGCCCGCCGCCATGCACTCCTTCTACCTGCGGTCGCTGTATGGGCAGAACCAGCTCGCGAAGGGCGTGATGGAGCTCGCCGGGCAGGTGCTGTCGCTGACCGACGTCAAGAGCGACACCTACATCGTGGCCGCGGTGAACGACCACATCGTGCCCTGGCCGGGGTCCTACAAGTCGACGCGGCTGCTCGGCGGCACCGTCCGGTTCGTGCTGTCCAGCGGCGGCCACATCGCCGGCATCGTCAACCCGCCGGGCCCGAAGGCCTGGTACGAGACCGGCGAGCACGACCCCAAGGACCCGGCCCGGTGGCGGAAGGCCGCGGAAAGGCACGACGGCTCGTGGTGGGAGGACTGGACGCGCTGGGCCGACGCCCGGGCCGGCCGCCTGGGCGCGCCGCCGCCGATGGGCGGCGACCGCTACCCCGCTCTCGGCGAGGCGCCGGGCGAGTACGTCCGGGGCTGAGGGGAGGCCTCCCCAGCGCGGCCTGGCCACCGGAAACCCGGGGGTAATCTCGGAGCCCGTGGCCTCCCTGACCGCGCTGCTGGACCGGTGGCGCGAGGATCTCGCCGCGTGGGCGATCCCCGAGCACATCACCGCCGCCGTCGCCGATTCCCCCTGGGTGCTGCCCCGGCAGGTGTTCGCGCGCCGCGCGGACCGGCTGCGCCGTGACCCCGGGGGCCCGTCGTTCGAGCGGGCCTGGGAGGCGCTCGACCCGCCCGGCAGCGTGCTGGACGTCGGCTCGGGAGCAGGGGCGGCGTGCCTGCCGCTGGCCCCCCGGACCACCACGCTGACCGCGGTCGACGCCGACGACGAGATGCTCGGGCTGCTCGCCCGGCGGGCCGGGGAGGCCGGCCTGGCGGCGCGGGTGGTCCACGGCCGGTGGCCCGGCATCGCCGGGCAGGTCGGCCCCGCCGACGTGGTGACCTGCCACCACGTGGTCTTCAACGTGCCCGACCTGGGACCGTTCCTGGATGCGCTGACCGGTCACGCCCGCAGGCGGGTAATCGTCGAGACCGCCGCGGCCCACCCGCTGACCTCACTCAACCGGCTGTGGCTGCGCTTCCACGGCCTGAAACGGCCGGAAGGCCCGACCGCGGCCGACACGATCGCCATCCTGGCCGCAATGGGCAACAAGCCGGGGCACACTGAATGGAGCCGCCCGGCCGCAGCCGACTACGGGTCGATGGCGGAGCTGGTCGAAGTGACCAGGCGCCGGCTGTGCCTGCCGCCCGAGCGGGCAGGCGAGGTGGAGGCCGCGCTGGTGGAGCTGGGGATCAATCCCGGGCAGCCCGGTGACCTCGGATCGTCCGGGAGAGATGTGGTCACGATCTGGTGGGAGGGGACCGCGTGAACGAGTGGCCGTCGGGCTGGTTCCGTGACGAGAAGCCCAAGCCTGCCGGCGGCGCCGGCGGGTCCGGCGCGGCGCAGCCGGGGTCGGGCGAGCCCACCGTGGGTCTGCCCGCGGGCAGCGCCGGCGCGGCCCCGGCCGCCGGCGGCTATGCCCGGGCGGCCGGCGGGCGCGGCCAGCAGGCCGGCGCCTGGCCGCAGCAGCCGCCGATGTACGGCCCGCCGCCCAGCGGCCAGCGCGGCCGGGCCCCGGCCACCTACCCGCGGACGCCGCAGTCGCCCCCGCGCGGCCGGGGCGGCGGACGGACGGGACGGCACCGGGGACGGCGGATCCTGCTCATCACCGGCAGCGTCGTGCTCGTGCTGCTGGTCCTGCTCGGCGCGATGTACTTCTACCTCGACTCCCGGCTCGCCCGGAACAACGCGCTGGCCGACTACGCGGGCCGCCCGGCGGCGGGCGCCGGCCAGAACTGGCTCATCACCGGCTCGGACAGCCGCGCGGGCCTGACCCGTGCCCAGAAGCGCCAGCTGCACACCGGATCCGACGTCGGGCACCGCTCGGACACCATCCTGATCCTGCACATCCCGTCGAACGGCGGCCGCGCGGTCCTGATCAGCCTGCCCCGCGACTCGTATGTGAACATCCCCGGCCACGGGCAAAACAAGATCAACGCCGCCTACTCGTTCGGCGGCCCACAGCTGCTCGCCAAAACGGTGCAGGACAACACGGGCCTGCGGATCGAGCACTACATCGGGATCGGTTTCGGCGGCCTGGTGAACGTCGTCAACGCGGTCGGCGGCGTCCGCATGTGCCTGCCGACCCCGATCCATGACCAGGCCTCCGGCCTGAACCTGAAGGCGGGGTGCCAGACGCTGGACGGCGCGGAGGCCCTCGGGTACGTGCGCACCCGGCATCAGTTCGCCAACCAGGATCTCCAGCGCGAGCAGAACCAGCGGCTCTTCCTGCGGGCCCTGCTCCGCAAAATGACCAGCCCGGCCACCCTGCTCAACCCGTTCGCCTCCCTCCCGGCCGCGTTCGGCGCCGCGGGCGCGGTCAAGGTGGACAAGGGCACACACCTGTACCAGTTGCTCCAGCTCGCGCTGGCCCTGCGTAAACCCCAGACCACGACCGTCCCCATCGCCAACGCGAATTACCCGACCCCCGCCGGTGACGCGGTGCTGTGGGACAACGCCAGGGCGAACCAGCTGTTCCGCGAGCTGAACCACGACCGGCCGGTGCCCAAGAGCCTGCTGACCGGCTCCCACCTGGCCGGGTAAGGGGCACGCCGCACACGATTGCTCTTGCGCGAGCGGGGGCAGGTTTCGATAGCATGCGTCGCAACTTATTTCGCTGGTATTGGTGGGCGGAGGTCAGATGAGGACCGCCAGCGAGTCACGCGCAGCACGCCCGCTGGGCCTGTCGTCGCGCGAGGCGGAGATCATGTCCCTTATTGCGGAGGGGCACTCGAACGGGAAGATCGCCGCCCAGCTTGTGCTCGCCGAGAAGACCGTGAAAAACCACGTGAACCGGATCTATGCCAAGCTCGGGGCCGATTCCCGGGCAGCGGCCATTGTCCGCTGGAATGACGCCAGCAGCGGCCCGGCGTGACCCGCACCGCGGGCTCCGGGCCGGCGGCCCGCCCCCGGACGTGGCTCGCGCTCCTGACCTTGGCATACGATCGTCAGATCAGACCCAGTGCACGTTCAGGAAATCCTCAGGTAGATCTCCCAGGATCGTCACATGACCACGCCGTCGAGCGATGGGCGGAAGCGGCACGATGCCCGGCTGCTCGTTGTGGAGGATGAGCCGAACATCCTCGAACTGCTGGCCGCCAGCCTGCGCTATGCCGGATTTGAGGTGATCACCGCCTCGGCCGGCACGGAGGCGGTGCAGGCGGCGGGCCGCCACCGCCCCGACCTCATCGTGCTCGACGTCATGCTGCCCGACATGGACGGGTTCGACGTCATCCGGCGGCTGCGGGGCGGCGGCACCCGCATCCCCGTCGTGTTCCTGACCGCGCGGGACGCGATGGAGGACAAGGTCCGGGGCCTGACCCTGGGCGGCGACGACTACGTGACCAAGCCGTTCAGCCTGGAGGAGGTCATCGCGCGGATCCGGGCGGTCCTGCGCCGGACCAGGGGCGATGCCGCTGAGCCCACGCCCCGGCTGAAGTTCGCCGACCTCGAGCTCGACGAGGACAGCCACGAGGTGTGGCGCGCCGGGAAGCCGGTCCAGCTGTCCCCGACCGAGTTCAAGCTCCTCCGGTACTTCATGGGCAACGCCAACCGGGTGCTGTCCAAGATGCAGATCCTCGACCACGTGTGGGACTACGACTTCCGCGGCGACACCGGGATCGTCGAGTCCTACGTATCCGTGCTGCGCCGCAAGGTGGACAGCAGCGGCCCACGGCTGATCCACACCCTGCGCGGCGTCGGGTACGTGCTCAGGCTTCCCTCCTCGTAGCAGCGGTCCATGTCTGTGCAGTCCGGGTTCAGCCGCTGGCAGAAGGTCCGGCGGGCAACCGGCCGGATCCCGCTGCGGATCAAGCTGATCAGCGCGGTGCTCGCGCTGGTCCTGATCGCTTTGGGCGCCATCAGCTTCGGCGGGATCACGCTGCTCCGCAATTACCTGCTCGCCCCGTACAACGCCGGCCTGCTCGCCAGCCAGCATGACGCCCAGCACACCACGGAACGGTGCCTGCCCCCCGGCCCATCCCCCTGCCCGCTGCTCGTGCCGGGCAACACGATGGCCGACTGGCTGACCGCGGGCGGCCGGGTGCAGCAGGTGGTGGTGGCGGTGGAGCCCCAGTTCGCCGTCATGCCGTCCCAGTCGGACATCATCCCGGGCCCGGTCATCCCGGCTGAGCCGGGCTGGGCGGCCGGCCTCGCGGGCCACACGGCCACCTTGCCGGCCGAGTCGGGTGGCGGCCACTGGCGGGTGACGGCCTTCCCCACCCGGTTCATCAACGGCGCGACCGGGCAGACGACCACCGGCACCATCATCGTGGGGATCGACGTGTCCAGCGTCTACCGGACCCTGGACGGGCTGGCGCTCATCGACCTGATCGTCAGCGGATCGTGCTGGTCGCGCTGGCCATCATCGGGATCGCGATCGTCCGCACCAGCCTGCGCCCGCTGACCGACATCGAGCTCACCGCGGGGGCGATCGCCGCCGGCGACCTGTCCCAGCGGGTGCCCGACCGCGACCCCCGGACCGAGGTGGGCAGGCTCGGCCGCTCGCTCAACGCCATGCTGGCCCAGGTCGAGGCCGCGTTCCACGCGCGGGAGAGCTCCGAGGCCGCCGCCCGGCGGTCCGAGGAAAAGATGCGCCAGTTCGTGGCCGACGCCAGTCACGAGCTGCGGACGCCGCTGACCGCGATCCGCGGCTACGCCGAGTACTACCGGCAGCGCGGCGGCGCGGGCAACGGCGCGCGCCACGCCGCGCCCGCGGGCACCGAACCCGTCCTGGCCGGCGGCGGCCGGCTCACCGAGCCGGACGTAGACCGGATCATGCAGCGGGTGGAGCAGGAGTCCGCCCGGATGGGGGTGCTGGTGGAGGACATGCTGCTGCTGGCGCGGCTGGACCAGCAGCGGCCGATCGAGCGCCGTGCCGGTCGACCTGCTCACCCTCGCCGCCGACGCGGTGCAGGACGCCCGGATGATCGCCCCCCGGCGGAAGATCGAGCTGACGGTCGGCCACGGCGCGGCCTTCCTGGTGCTCGGCGACGAGGCCCGGCTGCGGCAGGTCATCACCAACCTGATGAGCAACGCCCTGTCCCATACCCCCGACGGGACGCCGATCGACGTCCGGATCCTCACCCACGGCCCGGACGGCCGTCTCCCGGTGCCCAGCGTGACGATCGAGGTCGACGACCATGGCCCCGGCCTGAGCCAGGAGCAGGCCGAACGGGTCTTCGAGCGGTTCTACCGGGCCGACCAGGCCCGGGGGCGCAAGACCGGCGGCGCCGGGCTGGGCCTGGCGATCGTCGCCGCCCTGGTGGACGCCCACGGCGGGGCCGTCGGGCGTGGATACCGCCCCCGGCAGCGGCGCCATGTTCTGGATCACGCTTCCGCTGGCCGCCGAGGCGGCCTGACCGCGCCCGGGGCAGGAGGGCGGTCTCACCCGGCCGCCAGGGCGGCCCGGGCGGCCTCGGCGACCGGCCTTGCATAACCGGCGCCGAACAGGCAGGCGTGGACGAGCAGCGGATGCAGCTGATGCAGCGGCACCCGCGCCCGCCAGCCCGCCGCCAGGGGGGCCGCCTCGTCATAGCTGGCCAGGATCCGGTCCAGGAACGGCGCGCCGAACAGGGCCAGCATCGCCAGATCGGTCTCCCGGTGCCCGCCGTGCGCGGCCGGGTCGATCAGCCAGCCCCGCCCACCGGACCACAGCACGTTCCCCGACCAGCAGTCCCCGTGGAGGCGGCTCGGCGGCTCGGCCGGGCCGGCCAGCTCGGTGATGCGGGCCAGCACGGCCTCCACCGGCGACACGTGTTCCGGGCCGAGCGCGCCGACGTCGGCGGCCCGGCGCAGGTAGGGCAGCAGCCGCCGGCTCGCGTACCACTCCGGCCAGGCGCCCGCCTCCCCCGCCCCGTCCCGGCCGGCCGTGGGCCCGTCATTGG
Source organism: uncultured Actinomycetes bacterium (assembly GCA_963835425.1). Taxonomy (GTDB): domain Bacteria; phylum Actinomycetota; class Actinomycetes; order Streptosporangiales; family Streptosporangiaceae; genus UBA9676. Next base: position 1,111,872 of record CAWIGE010000001.1, read on the forward strand.
GCAGCGGCAGGCTGGCGATGAACCCCGGCCACGGCGCCCCGAACCGCTCGGCACCGGCCGCATGCATCCGGGCCAGGTCGCGCCCGAACCGCCCGGCCGAGGCCGCGTCCGCCGTCCCGGGCGGTACCCAGGAAATGACCAGCAGGGACTCGTCCCAGCCGACCACGCCGGGCACCGGCACCGCCCCGGCCCCGCCCAGCCAGCCCAGGCCCCGGGCCTCGGCGCCCAGCGCGCCGGCCGGGCCGCCGGCCGCCTCCTTGACGAATACAACCTGCCCGTCGGCGAGGGTGGCGCGATAGTGGCGGGCCTGGTGCTGGGAGCCGGTGAGCCGCAGCTCGCTCACCCCGGCGCCGGCCAGCCGGGCCAGCCGGCCGGCGAGCTCCCCCTGGGTGTGCCCGCTCACCTGCCGGCGGGTTGCGCGCCCAGGAACTCGGCGAGCCGCCCGGCCAGCCCCTTCGCGGCGGCATGGATCAGCTCGAACGCGCGGGCGTACTCGCCGGGCTGACCGCCGTAGGGGTCGGGCACGTCGCCGTCGAAGGGGTCGTCTTCGGTCAGGCCGGGGTCGAACGAGCGCAGCAGCCGCATCCGGCCGGCGGCGTCGGAGCCGCGCGCCATCCGGCGCAGGTCGGCCAGGTTGCTCGCGTCCATCGCGAGCACCAGGTCGTACCTGTCCAGCCAGGAGGCCTCGATCTGGCGGGCCCGGTGCGCGGACCCGTCGTAGCCGTGCCGGGCGAGCTCCGCCCCGGCCGGCCCGTATATCCGCTCCCCCACGTGCCAGTCCCCGGTGCCCGCGCTCTCGACGGTCACCGCCCCCGCCAGCCCCGCCCGCGCCAGTTCCTCACGAAGTACCGCCTCGGCCATCGGCGACCGGCAGATGTTCCCCAGGCAGACCAGGCAAACCCGGTAGGGACCAAACGATTGACGGTGCCCGGGCAGTGCCTCGGTGGCGGGTCTTTGAACGGACATGCAACCAGAATGCCCCACCACGGCTAGTGTTGCTCGTGATGCCTGCGAATGAGACATACCGGTCACTGTCCCTCTGGCTGGACTCGGTGCCGGGCCCGCTGGCCCCCATCGACCCACTGTCCGGAGATGTCGACGTTGACGTGGCCATCGCCGGCGCCGGATTCACCGGGCTGTGGACGGCCTACTACCTGGCCGGCGCGCAGCGCGGCCTGCGGGTCGCGGTCTGTGAGGCGAACATCGCCGGGTTCGGCGCGTCGGGGCGCAACGGCGGCTGGTGCTCCGCGCTGTTCCCCGCGTCGCTGGCCAAGCTCACCAGGATGGCGGGCCGGGACGCGGCCATCGCCATGTACCGGGCGATGCAGCGATCCGTGGACGAGGTGGGCCGGGTCGCCGCGGCCGAGGGCATCGACTGCCACTGGGCCAAGGGCGGCACGGTGCACTTCGCCCGCTCCGCCACCCAGCTCGAGCGCGCCCGGTCCGAGATGGCCGAGGCGCGGGAGTACGGGTTCGGCGAGGAGGACCTGCGGCTGCTGACCGCCGCCGAGGCACGCGAGCACGCCGAGGCGACCGACGTGCTCGGCGCGACGTACACGCCGCACTGCGCGGCCATCCACCCGGCCCGGCTGGTGCGTGGCCTGGCCGAGGCGGTGCGGCGGCGCGGTGTCGCGGTCCACGAGGCCACCCCGGTCACCGGGATCGCACCGGGGAGCCTGCGCACGCCGATGGGGACCGTGCGAGCGCGGTACGTGATCCGGGCCACCGAGGGCTACACGCCGCGGCTGCCCGGCCTGGAGCGTGCCATCGCCCCGGTGTACTCGCTGATGATCGCGACCGAGCCCCTGCCGGAGGAGGTGTGGGCGCAGATCGGCCTGACCGGCAGGCCGACCTTCGGCGACCACCGGCACATGATCATCTACGGCCAGCGGACGGCGGACGGGCGGCTGGCGTTCGGCGGCCGCGGCGCGCCGTATCACCTGGGATCGGCGATCAGGCCCGACTTCGACCGGGACCCGCGGGTCTTCGAGATGCTGCGGCGCACCCTGACCGACCTGTTCCCGGTCCTGGCCGGCGCGAAGGTGACGCACACCTGGGGTGGCCCGCTGGGCATCCCGCGCGACTGGTGCGCCTCCGCCGGGCTGGACCCCGCCACCGGCCTCGGCTGGGCGGGCGGTTATGTCGGTGACGGTGTCTCCACCACGAACCTGGCCGGGCGGACCCTGGCCGACCTGATCCTGGAGACGGACAGCGATCTCACCCGGCTGCCGTGGGTGAACCACCGCTCGCCGCGCTGGGAGGCCGAGCCGCTGCGGTGGCTGGGGATGAACACCGGCCGGCACGTCATGAGCTGGGCAGACAAGCGGGAGGCGCGCACCGGCCGCCAGTCCCGTGCGGCACAGGAATTCGGCCGGTTCCTGGGTGACTGACCGGCGGCACCCCGGGCCGGTGGCTGGTTCGCGCCGCCGGCGGGAATGCTGTTACCATCACTGAGTCTCAAGCGCCGCTAGCTCAACTGGCAGAGCAGCGGACTCTTAATCCGCGGGTTCGGGGTTCGAGTCCCTGGCGGCGCACCCGTGCTGACCTGGGCAATCTCCCGTATTCACGAAGTTGATCTATGGTCCGGGTTGCAGTTGGGTTGCAGCTAGCGGAAGTTGAGAATTGGAACTGATACCTGTGATGCACAGTCACAGTTGAACAGGCAGTCAGCCAGCTGTGGCCTGCTCATAGGTGCGGCCAGGACGCAATGAGCCGGATCCGCTGGCGGCTATTCGTCCGCGGTTACGGCCGCTAGAGAGGGTCACATCTCCGCAGAGGTGGCACCGCCCACGCGGCGACATATCCCTGCCGAGTCTGAGCGGCTATGGATAGGTCTCCAACGTCGCGCCTGAGGGCACCGATCTCCCAGATCTGTGTGAGGTGCCGTGGCGGTTGGTAGGGTCTCCGCTTCGTGATCGAGACCAAGTCGAGGATGCGGCCCACACCGACCCGACGTCGGGCTGATGGACGTGCAATGCCGGTCATGGCCGGTGGTAGCGGGCTACTAGCCAGGAGCGATTGAATCCGCCCGGCCTATAGGCCGCGGAACACTATCAGCGCTAGGTCGTCGGCGGGCGGGCCGGTTCCGAATTCATGGACCGCCCGCTGAATTCTGGCCACAATCGCCCCGGCGTTCAGCCCCGAGCATTCACCGAGCAACTGGCTCAGGCCGTCGTCATCGTCGAGGAGCCGGCCGGAAGCCCGGCGTTCGGTCACCCCATCGGTAAAGCAGGCCAGCACATCCCCCGGCGATATGTGGGTGGTGTCGGTGCGGAACGTGACGTGGTCTAGCACGCCGAGAAGTGGTTGCGGCCGCGCCCCGGCCTGTACGTCGCCGTCTGCTCGCAGGATCAGTGGCGGCGGGTGGCCTGCGCAAGCCAGGGAGATGGTGGCGGCACGCCCAGGCGCCGGGATGAGCTCCCCATGGATCAGGGTTATGAATGGCACCCGGGGGCCTTCGCCGACGATAAGGGCGTTGAGCCGCTCGAGCACTGCCGGGACATCGTGGTCCTCCTTGGCCAGGATGCGCAGCGCATGCCTGGTCAGGCCGGTTACAGCGGCCGCTTCGGGACCTTTGCCGCAGACATCGCCGATGGTGAACCGCCAACGCCCCCCGGCAATCTCGAACACGTCATAGAAGTCGCCGCCAACCTCATTCCCCTTGCCCGCTGCCTCGTACGCTGCCGCCAGGTCCAGGCCAGGGATATCCGGCAGCTCGGGTGGCAGCAGGCTGCGCTGCAGGGCACGGGTGGCTTGCAGCTGCTCTGAGTAGAGCCGGGCGTTGTCGAGGGCAAGCGCCGCACGCCGGGACAGATCCTCCACCAGATCCAGGGCATCTCTGGCCATTGCCCCGCCGCGCGGTCGGCCGATCACGAAGACTCCGGGGCTGCGGTCGCGGGCGCGCAGCGGAAAGCACCAGGCCGGATCGGAGACAAGCTCGGCGGCCAAGGCTGTGCGCAGCTCCGGCCTCGCCTCGGCAAGTGACCACGGCTGCGCGCCGTCGCCGGGAAGGATCTGGGGCGGCGGACTGTGGTTCAACAAAGTGGTGAGCGCATCGGCACGAGACTCGTCCGCGTGCCAGGCGTACGCCAGCTTGAGCTCGCCGCTCTCATCCGGCAACAGCACCGCACACCATGTCGCTAGCCGCGGCACGGCAAGCTGGGCGGCGAGAGCAATCGTCCGGTCTTCGTCCAGGGTGCCGGCCAGCAGGTCGCTTGCCTCTGCCACGAAACTCATCCGCCCCCGCCGGGCCCGTTCGTGCTCACTCAGCCTGGCTCGCTCAAGCGGAACCGCCACCCGATCAGCTATGTGCTGTACTCGGGCCAGGTCCGCGTCGCTGAATCGGCCCGGCATGGCCGCAACGACGGCCAGCACACCGGTTACCCGGCCCTCGGCCAGGATCGGGACGGTCATCAGCGACCGCCCGGAGTCGCGCTGGGCCTGCGCAAGATCGGCGCCTCGCCCTGCGAGCTGATCGTAGGAGGTGAGGAAGGTGCCCAGGTCGGCCAGATCCGCTCTGGTATCTGCGGCGGCCGCTGCTGCTCGGACGGTGCCATGTTCGGCAGCGGCTCGTATCCTCAACTCGCCGTCCTCGTCCGCGACCAGCGCATACACGGCATCAGCCGCCACCTCCGCACTGGCCAGCTCCACCGCATGACCGAGCAGTTCGTGATATCCGCCTTGGAGCCGGTCCGCGCCTCTTCGCATGCCCGCAGGCGAGGAAGCTTCGCCGGGCGCAAAGTACTTCGGCCGCCCGGCTGCGGTCAGGGCCTCGCCGACGGCCGGGGCGGCGACGGGGGCCCTGTCGGGCAGGGCGCCCAACCCGAGCCGGAACCAGACCACCTTGGCGGTCGGCGCATAGGTCACGCCCCACGACGACGAGAGCGCCCCGGGCAGCAGCAGCCCCCGGCCACCTGGCCGGTCGGCTTCGGCAGAGCCACTGGGAGGGTCGGGGATCATGCGGGCCGGATGCCGGTCCAGAACCGACACCTCCACGGCGGCGTCGTCGAGCCTGCACGTCAACTGGATGCTGGTTCCCGCATGTACGAGGGCGTTGGTGACAAGCTCGCTGGTCAAGAGCACCGCATCGGCCACCAGCTCGTCGTGGCCAGACAGCTGCCAGGAATTCAGCGTTTCCTGGACGAAGCGCCGAGCGGCGGCAACCGCTGTCGGCTCCGGTTCAAAGGCTGCGGCAGTGACGCGGGCTTCGTGTCCGTCCATGTGTCTTAACCTGCGCGGGCCCTGGGCTCTCGGTGCAATCGTTTACAGCTGGCAGATGATCCCGTATGGCAGAGTTGATGATCTCATCGTGGCAGACTCGTGACGTCGGCACATGGGGAAAGCGCAGTCCGGTCCTGCAGCGCCAGCCGGGTGTTGTCGGTCGGCGGCGCAGGAGGACACTGCGATGACGCGCGCTGCGGGCAGCTCCCGAATCACAAATGGTGATAGGGCACGCGCGGATAACAGCACCGGATCTGGCGTCGGCAACGGAACCGGGCGGTACACCGACGCCGACCTCGAGCCGATCCGCGCCACCCTGGCGGCGTTCGCGAGCGGCGATTTGCGCCCACGCGTGGGGCGGGCCAACGACCGGCAGAAGGGTGACATGCTGGCCGAGATCGGCCAGCTGGCCGACGAGGTAGGCGGCCAGTTGGCGTCGCTGAACTCCGAGGTCACCCAGAAGGCCATGCAGGTGCGTGACATCGCGCTGATCACCACGGCGGTGGCCCGCGGCGACCTGACCCGGAAGGTGACGGTCGATGCGCAGGGCGAGATGCTGCAACTCAAGCAGACGGTGAACACGATGGTCAACCAGCTGTCGGCCTTCGCCGACGAGGTGACCCGGGTGGCCCGCGAGGTCGGCAGTGAGGGCAGGCTCGGCGGCCAGGCGCACGTGCGTGGCGTGTCCGGGGTGTGGAAGGACCTGACCGACAACGTCAACCTCATGGCCGGCAACCTGACCGGCCAGGTCCGCAACATCGCCCAGGTCACCACGGCGGTAGCCAACGGCGACCTGAGCAAGAAGATCGACGTGGATGCCCGCGGCGAGATCCTGGAGCTGAAGACCACCATCAACACCATGGTCAACCAGCTGTCGGCCTTCGCCGACGAGGTGACCCGGGTGGCCCGCGAGGTCGGCAGTGAGGGCAGGCTCGGCGGCCAGGCGTATGTGCGTGGCGTGTCCGGGGTGTGGAAGGACCTGACCGACAACGTCAACTTCATGGCCGGCAACCTGACCGGCCAGGTCCGCAACATCGCCCAGGTCACCACGGCGGTAGCCAACGGCGACCTGAGCAAGAAGATCGACGTGGATGCCCGCGGCGAGATCCTGGAGCTGAAGACCACCATCAACACCATGGTCAACCAGCTGTCGGCCTTCGCCGACGAGGTGACCCGGGTGGCCCGCGAGGTCGGCAGTGAGGGCAGGCTCGGCGGCCAGGCGTATGTGCGTGGCGTGTCCGGGGTGTGGAAGGACCTGACCGACAACGTCAACTTCATGGCCGGCAACCTGACCGGCCAGGTCCGCAACATCGCCCAGGTTGCGACGGCGGTAGCCAACGGCGACCTGAGCAAGAAGATCGACGTGGATGCCCGCGGCGAGATCCTGGAGCTGAAGACCACCATCAACACCATGGTCAACCAGCTGTCGGCCTTCGCGTCAGAGGTGACCCGGGTGGCCCGCGAGGTCGGCAGTGAGGGCAGGCTCGGCGGCCAGGCCGAGGTGGAAGGCGTGTCTGGCACATGGAAGCGGCTGACCGAGAGCGTCAACGAGCTGGCGAGCAACCTGACCACGCAGGTCCGCGCCATCGCCGGGGTAGCCAGCGCGGTCGCCGAAGGCGATCTGACCCAGTCCGTCGAGGTCGCGGCGCGCGGCGAGGTCGCCGAGCTCAAGGACAACGTCAACCTGATGGTCGCGAACCTGCGCGAGACGACCCGCGCCAATCAGGAGCAGGACTGGCTGAAGACCAATCTGGCCCGGATTGCCGGGCTCATGCAGGGCCACCGCGATCTGCTGGAGCTGGCGCGGCTGATCCTCGGCGAGCTCACGCCGCTAGCCTCTGCGCAGTACGGTGCCATCTACCTGGCCAGCGGGGCCGCAGGCCCGCAAAGCCAGCAGCAGGAATTCACCCGGATCGCCACCTATGGTTTTACGAAGGGCGGCCTTGATCATTTCGGGGCAGGAGAAGGGCTGGCCGGCCAGGCGGCCATCGAGCGCACGCCGATTCTGATCACCGATGCCCAGGCCGGATACCTGACGGTCGGATCGGGTCTCGGTCAGGCCGCGCCGGTGAGCATAGCCGTGCTGCCAATCCTCTTCGAGGACCAGGTCCTCGGTGTGCTCGAGTTGGCCTCGCTGACCCGGTTCAGCGACGTGCACCTGGCCTTCTTTGACCAGTTCGTCGGGATCATCGGCGTTGCCATCAATACGATCATGGCGAATTCGCGGACGGAGGCCCTGCTGAGCGAATCCCAGCGGCTCACCTCTCAGCTGCAGGAGCGGTCGGTCGAGTTGCAGCGTCAGCAGGCCGAGCTACGCAGGTCCAACGCGGAACTTGAGGACAAGGCAGCACTGCTGGCCAAGCAGAACAGCGCCATCGAGATGCAGAACCGTCAGATCGAGCAGGCGCGCAGCACGCTGGAGGAGCGTGCTCAGCAGCTTGCGATCTCCTCCAGGTACAAGTCGGATTTCCTCGCCAATATGTCCCACGAGCTGCGAACGCCGTTGAACAGCCTGCTCGTGCTCGCCAAGCTGCTCTCGGACAACCAGGACGGCAATCTGACCGGTCAGCAAGTGGAATTCGCCCGCACGATCCATGCGGCTGGTTCCGACCTGCTCCAGCTCATCAACGACATCCTTGATCTGTCCAAAGTCAAGGCCGGCAAGATGGATGTCAACCCCGCCCATCTGCCGCTCACTGCGCTCGTCGAGTACGTCAACGCCACGTTCCGCCCAATGGCAGAACACAAGGGACTGAGCTTCAGTATCCAGGTGCGCCCCGGTGCGCCGGACCGGCTCTATATCGACGAGCAGCGACTCGAGCAGATCGTGCGCAACCTGCTATCCAACGCAGTCAAGTTCACCTCGGCCGGTGAAGTCAGGCTCACCATTGGCCGCGCCGACCGGGTGGAATTCGGCGGCGCGCTCCGCGGGGCATCAGACGTGATCGAGTTCGCGGTGTCGGACACCGGCGTGGGCATCGCAAAGAACAAGCTGAGCACGATCTTCGATGCGTTCCGGCAGGCTGACGGAACAACGAGCCGCCGCTACGGCGGTACCGGCCTCGGCCTCTCCATCAGCCGGGACATCGCCCGGCTGCTCGGCGGGGAGGTCCGCGCATCCAGCCGGCCAGGCAAGGGCAGCACGTTCACGCTGTATCTGCCAGCCCGACAGCACACGGCAGGAGCCGGGACCATTGCGATCGCCCCAGCAACGAGCACGGCGGAGTCGGCGGCTGCCGGTCCCGCCTCGGCGGCGATGCCCGTGGCCGCCGGTGGTGAAGACGCACTGAACGGGGCACGGATACTGATCGTCGATGACGATGCACGCAGCGTTTTCGCTCTCACCGGTGTCTTTGAACGGCACGGGGCCGAGGTGCTTTATGCGGAGAACGGGCGGATCGCGATAGAAGCGCTTGAGCACAACGAGGACATCTCGCTGGTACTGATGGACGTCATGATGCCGGAACTGGACGGGAACGCGACCATGCGGGCGATCCGGCGGATGCCGCAGTTCACCGAACTGCCGATTATCGCTCTCACCGCCAAGGCTATGAAGGGTGACCGGGACAAAAGCATCAGGGCCGGCGCGTCCGACTACGTCCCCAAGCCCGTAGACACTGATCACCTGCTACAGCTGATGCGGCGCTGGCTGCGGTACAGCGCCGGGGGGCGCACCAAGAACCCGCCCGTCAACTCGCGCTAGGAGCCGTCAACGTGGCAGAGAAGGCCAAGATCTTGCTAGTGGACGATCGCCCGGAGAACCTCGTTGCGCTGGAGGCGATCCTCGGCTCGCTGAACCAGGAATTGGTGACGGCGCGCTCTGGGGACGCTGCACTCAAGGCACTGCTCAGCGATGAGTTCGCCGTTATCCTTCTTGACGTCCTGATGCCGGGAATGGACGGCTTCGAGACAGCTGCTCACATCAAGCGACGTCCCAAGACTCGGGACGTGCCGATCATCTTCCTCACAGCGCTGAACAGCGAGCCCGACTATGCGTTCCGCAGTTACTCGGCTGGCGCCGTGGACTACATCGCCAAGCCGTTCGACCCGTGGGTGCTGCGGGCCAAGGTGTCCGTGTTCGTGGATCTGTATATGAAAAATCGGCAGCTCAGCGAGCAGGAGGCGCTGCTGCACGCGCGCCTGGCGGATTCGCTGCTGGCGGCCGAGACTGCCCCGGCAGCGGCGGAACCAGTGCTAGCAGAGCTCTCCGCGCGGCTCGCGGCGGTCGAGGATATGCTCACGGTGCTTTCCGCGCAGATCGCCGCCGCCCCGGACCCCGCCATCACCCAATCCATGCACCAGCTGGAGCACCGCTTGGGACGGCTGCGCGACATGTTCGACGCGCTGCGGGTCGGCAGCTTACGCCGCGGGTCCGCAGCTGACACTGTGGATGGTTGGCCGCCTGGCTTCGCCGGAATCCACCCGCCCGAATGACCGGCCACGGTTGCGGCATGGCCCGCCTCAGCCGCGTCAACCGCCACGTGACCAGTCGCCGCCGGGCTGTCTTCCAGGCTCGTTCCGGCAGCTCCCACCACGACCGCTCCGGTCACCCTCACACCGACCTTTGTCGTCATCGCGCGGACCCCCACGCGTCGGCGTCGGCACCGGCGGCTATCCGGCCTTTCGATTCCCCCAGCCCGATGGCGCTGGCGGCGATGGTGGTGGCTGCCCGCAGGGCCTGCGGTGGTGTCATTTCGATCTGTTCGACCAGCGCCCGCAGCGCGTAGGGCAAGACGTCGTGCGGCTTGCCCGGCGTCACGCCAGCGCCGGTCCCGGGGATCATCGTGGCGCTGGCCCGGAACATCCGGCGGTGGTTGGCGAGGATGGCCGCCAGGCGCTGGGCGATAGCCGGGGGCGGCGCGGGCCCGGCTGGGATACTGCCCGCGGTGCCGCTGACCACCACGCCGCTGGCCGCGATCCGGTCGAGCAGGGCCGGGTCGCGCCCACCCCGCCGGCGGTGAAGAACGTGACGTGCTCGAGGGTGTCGAAACCCGCCTCGACGGCATCGGCGACGGCCTGGGCGCCGTGGGCGTGCCATAAGAGTGCCCCTTGACAAGCTCATTTGTGACTGGATCATTGAATGGTCTGGACGGCGGGGCGGGGAACGGGAATGACTGAGCTGCCGAGCACGAGCACAACCTTGGGCACCTTGCGCGGGTGTGTCGAGGATGGGCTGTGCGTCTTCCGCGGCGTTCCCTACGCGGCCCCGCCGGTGGGCCCCGCTCGCTGGAAGGCTGCCCGGCCGCATCCGGGCTGGGATGGCGTGCGCGGCGCGACGGAGTACGGGCCTTCGGCACCGCAGCCCTGGCAGCCGGGGGGGATGCCGCCGATCGGCTCTCACGGGGAGCCGCCCTTCGGCGAGGACTGCCTGACGCTTAACGTGTGGACGCCGGGCATCGACGGCCTTCGCCGCCCGGTGCTGGTTTGGATTCACGGCGGCGGGTTCTTGACCGGTTCGGGGAACCTGCCTTTCTACGCTGGTGACACCTTCGCTCGCGACGGCAATGTCGTGGCGATCTCGATCAGCTACCGGTTGGGTCCTTTGGGCTTCCTGTCCGGTGTTGGCGATGCGAACGTCTGGCTCACCGACCGTGGGCGGGCGCGCGGTACGGGGACCGCGCCGAAGCCTTGTACGACGCCTACGCCCAGGCGCGCGCGAACTCCCGCCCGCTCGACGTGCTTACCCAGATCGTCACCGATGACCTGTTCCGCCGCGATGGGCTGCACGTGGCTGACGCCCGGGCCAGATCACGCCCCGTGCACGCCTACCAGTTCGAAGTGAGTTCGCGTTTGCTCGACGGGGCTCTCGGCGCGACCCATTGCATGGAGCTGCCCTTCACCTTCGCCAACATCAGCCGATGGGGTAGCGCCCCCTTCATCCAGGACCTGCCGCCCGCGGTCATCGAGCGCGTCACCGGCGTCCTCCACAACGCCTGGATCGGGTTCGCCCGCGACGGCGATCCCAACCGCGAGGGCACCCCGTCCTGGCGGCCCTATACGGCCGAAAACCGCGCCGTTCTCGTCGTCGGGGACGACAACATCCGGGTCGAGACCGACAAGATCAGGGCCCTATCCGCCAGCCCGTGATCATGGACATCAGGTCAGCGATCCACTGGCCCGGGCGTTGCCCAGGCGTGTGAGAAGAACGCACAGACACGGCTGGTCCACGGCGCGCAAGCACCGCAACCGTAGTAAAACCGCAGGCTGACTGCCGTGACCGCGCAGGGACCATGAAGCAGTACGAATGGCGCTGAGAGCGTCTATGAGTTACGTATGGCTACGCACAGATCCCCCGTTCGGGTGCAGCACGGATAGCCACGCGGCGACCCAGCTCGCCACCCAGATCGGCGGGACTGCGCGCGTTCTCGTTGACTCTGCCGTGTCACTCAGCGTGCTGCTGAAATAGCCGCATGGACGTTCTCAGCAGCCGGATCCTGCTGCGGGCCAGCGACCTGGACCGCAGCCGCCGCTTCTACCGCGCCATGCTGGGCCTGGTCATCTACCGCGAATTCGGCCCTCCGGACGATCCCGGGGTGGTGTTCGGGACAGTTGGTGTCGCCGGAGGCCAGGGAGGCGACCGTCGCACCGGTGCCCGGCGTACCCGTGTGTCACCCGTATCCCCCTTCGGGTCCTGCGGCCCTTGCGGCCCGTTTGGCCTGCCGGTCATCGCGGTACTCGCAGCCGGGCCACTCGTCCGATCGCCTCTGGTACGCACGGAACACTTGGACATGCCGGCTGATCTGCCCTCAAGATGCGAGAAGTCCGCAAGCCGGCGGCCTATGCTCCCGCTATGGGTCTCTTTCGCAGCGCTATGGGCCTCTTTCGCGGCAGGGCCGGGAAGGATCGCGAACAGGCGGCGGCCGAGCTCCCGGACGAGCAGGCCAGGACGGTCAAGGCACAGCCGGTGGTTGCCCGGGAAGTGAAGCGCGAGGCACGTCCCGACCCGGACAAGCCAGGATGGGGCCGGGCCATCGGCTAGGAAATCGGCAAGGCTCGCCGGGGGCCGCGCCAGCCAGGAATGAGAACGGGCCTGGCTGCTTGGCCCGGCAGGCGTTCGACTATCTCGGCCTCGCGCTCGCCGCCGCGGGCCCGGCCCAGGGCAAGTCGCGAAGATCACGATCTCCGTCGCCGGTCACCGGCACGAGTACCGGCCGGCTGTCGGCGCAGCCCGGGCGAGGTCTGTTCGCGGACACAAACCGGCAGATACCGTGCCAGGCAGGCCCGTGAACCCGGGTGAACGCGCACCGCTCAAGCTCTTGACGCGGGTTCGGGGTTCGAGTCCCTGGCGGCGCACCCGTCCTGAACTGCAGTAATTCCCCCTTCGGCCTACGATCATGGCCTGGCGTGGAACGAACTCTATCCGCCGCTTCGATGCTCAAAACGACCACAGCGCACAGCCGCTACTCACGCATAGTGACCGCACCACCAGTTCGACCAGCGCGATAACCGTCAGACCGTTCTGTATGGGCCTGGTGCACTGTCGGCCGGGGCCGGGTAAGCCCCGGGATCACATCTTCCTGATCTTCCGGTACTGCCGTATGTCCGGCAATGACATGACCGCCAGTAGCCCGAGGGCCGCGGCGGCGGCCGCCATGGTTACTGCCGTGATGTATCCGAGTGTTCGCATCGTGTGCCTCCTGTTCTTCGGCTGATCGGTGTCAGCGGTCCCGCGCTGGAATCTCCGGTCGCGGCGGTGGTGAGTCAGTCCGGGGCCGGGGGGTGTTGGTATGGCGGCGGTCGGCTGGATTGTGGCTGGGGCGGCTTGCCTGCCGGTGCCCGGGCGGCTGCGCTCTTGGCGGGCCGGCCGCACTGTGGCCTGGTCTGGCTTGTGGCGGGACGCTCACGCCCGCCTCGGGGTGGCCGCTGCTGGGTGGCGCGCTCAGCGCCGCCGCAGCATCAGGACGACGAGCACGATGATCACGATCAGGACGATGGTTCCGATGCCGATAAACATGGGGTTCCTCTCGGATGCGCGCCGCCCTTGCGGGACGGAGCTGTGCGTACCTGGGGGGCCAGGCGCTGGGCGCGTTGGCGGTCTGTCCCGGGCCGCGCTTGGGGGCCGCGGCCGGGGGGGCCGCGTTCCGCTACTTCTTGAAGACGTCCTTGATTTTCTCGCCGGCCTGCTTGAGGTCGCCCTTGGCTTGATCGGCGCGGCCCTCGGCCTTGAGGGACTCATTGCCGGTGGCCGTACCGACGCCTTCCTTGGCTTTGCCCTTGGCCGTCTCGGCGGTGTTCTTGACCTTGTCTTCTGCGCTCATCGTGCTGCCTCCCTTCCTGGGGGGTGCCGCAGACCTCTGGTTGAGGACACGCGAGTGACACGTGCGGGGTGGTGATGCCAGCTCGGGGCCCGCCGCGCTTACGGCCGGCTTCGGTTCGCGGGCGGTGCGGGGCGCGTCGGCGGGGACGCCAGGGCCGGGCTGGCCGTCCGCTGGCCTGCTCTTTCCCGCGACCGGGGTAACGGGCCGCCGCCGGCGGCTGATCCCTGGTGCCTGCCATCAACCTACACTCGAACCAGAAAACTAGCAATATATTTCTAGAAATTGTGTTAGTCTTTAGCGGTGGAGAGGTGGAGCTTCCTGACCAATCACGCCCGGGTCCTGCTGTGCATCGCCCACGATCCGGGCGCCCGGCTGCGCGACATCGCCGCCAGCCTGGACATCACCGACCGCAGCGTCTACGGCATCGTCACCGACCTGACCACGGCCGGGTATGTCGTCAAGCACAGGGACGGCCGCCGCAACCTCTACCAGATCCAGGCGCACCTCCCGCTGCCCGAGCCCGCCAGCAAGGAACCCGCCATCGGCGAAGTCCTGGCCCTGCTCATGGGCAACCGCGCCAGGCAGCAGCCCAGCGAGACCGGCCCACCTGACGCCAGAGCAACAAGCGGCGCAGGCCGGCAGGTAGCCAGAGACGGGGGTCCCGCGACCTCGTCATAGAGGAACCCGTCAGCAGGCGCTCAGCGGTCCCGATGTACCTCGCGGCGGCATAGCGGACGTTTCACGGATCGTCCAGGCGGCATGCCCGGCTGGGGGCCGACGGAGATAGTCCCGCGCCGCGGTTGCGGTTCCTTGCTCGTGAAGCTCATCGATCATCAGAATGGGGTCGTGTCTGCTGAGGAGATCGACCGGTATCTCGAGGCCCTGGCGGAGCCCAAGCGCGCGACGCTGGGCAGGCTGCGGCAGACGATCCTCGACATCCTCCCCCAGGCCGAACAGGGGATCTCCTATGGCGTCCCTGCCTTCAAGGTCAGGGGGAAGACGATCGCCGGGTTCGCGGCGTTCAAGAATCATCTGAGCTACCTGCCCCACAGCGGCTCAGTCTTTCCGCAACTGCGAGATGAGCTCGGGGGTTACTCGCTCTCGTCAGGGGCCTTGCGCTTCAGTATCGACGAGGCACTTCCGGCGCCACCGGTCGAGAAGCTCATCGCAGTGCGGCTGCAGCAGGCCTTTCCCGGTTGAGGGACCGCGCCCAAGCCGGGCTTGACAGTCAGGAGGAGGGCAGCATGCCGGATCGAAATCAGCCTCCGCGGCAGGGCACATCGGTGCCCGGCGGTGGCCGGGCGGCCCTGGACACCGCGCTGGCCTACTACCGGGCCTGGACAAGTCACGACTTCGACAAGGCCATGACCTATATCGCTGAGGACATCGTCTGCCAGGCGCCCGCAGGCAGGCTGGATGGTGCTGCGGCGTTCCGCGGGTTCATGGGCCCGTTCGTGCAGATCCTGACCAGTTCCAGCCTGATCGCCGCGTTCGGTGACGATGAGAAGGCGGTCGTGCTGTACGAGACGGACACCGTCCCAGTGAAGGACGCTCCGGGCGCGGAGTGCGTCACGGTGCGAGACGGCAAGATCACCCGCATGCGGATCATCTTCGACCGGCTGCCGTTCGACGAGGCGCGCCGCGCGGCCGCGACGGGCTGACGCTGAAGACGCCTACGCGCGAAACTGCGCGGCGGCTTCGGCCCGGGTGATGACGCCGAGACGCACGAGGATGAACCAGCGGCTGGGCCAGGTCCCGGGTCGGCACGCAATCGGCCCCGGTTTGACATCATGGTCAGCGAATATATGACCGCGCGGGTGACCGGCTGAGGAGACGGAGCGGTGACTCGAATACGGCCAGCCGCCTGGCTCATGGCCGCAGTCGCACTGTTCCTGCTGGCCGTGGCCGGTTATGCCCTGCTCGTCCACGCGTCCCCGCAGTACTACTGGACGCAGATCGACACGGCCGTCTACCGGGATGGCGGCATCGCGGTGCGGAACCAGCCGGCGATGCTCTACGCGCTGGAGCTCGGGGCGGCGAAGCTGCCGTTCACCTACACGCCGTTCGCCGCGCTCCTGTTCGCTGTGGGGAGCGGTGCGTCGTTCGCGGCCTGGCAGGTCGGGCTGGCGGTGCTCACGATCGGGCTGCTGCCGGTGGTGGCGTACCTTTCCCTGGGACTCGCCGGGCGGCCCCCCGGCCTGGCCAGGGCGGCGGCGGCGTTTGCGATCGCCGCGGTGGGCCTCTGGCTCGAACCGGTTGCGATGTCCCTGTTCTTCGGGCAGATCAACCTCGTGCTGCTGGCCCTGGTGGTGGGCGATCTCGCGCTGCCGGACCGCATCAAGGGAAAGGGCATCGGAATCGGGCTGGCGGCGGGGATCAAGCTCACGCCGTTGATCTTCATTCCGTACCTGCTGTTCACGCGGCGGGTAAGGGCCGCGGCGGTCAGCGCGCTGACCTTCGCGGTCACGGTAGGACTTGGGTTCGCGTTGCTGCCGCACGCCTCCGCGGTCTACTGGGGTGAGCAGATCACCCGGCCGGGCAGGAAAGCCTTCCACCTGCCCAACCAGTCCCTTAACGGCGTCATCCTGCGCCTTACCCACGCCGGGCCCGACGCGCACGCGTACTGGCTGGTCGCGGCCGTCGTTGTCGGCATTGCCGGGCTCGCCACCTCGATACTGGCGAGCCGACGTGGCCACGAGCTACTCGGCCTGGTTGCGTGCGCCGCGACCGGCCTGCTGGTGTCCCCGGTCACCTGGTCGCACCACTATGTTTACGTGGTACCGGCGCTTGTCCTCGCCGCGTACGGGCCACGGCGCCTCGGCTACCGGATCCTCGGCGCCGCGCTGGTGGTGGGCTTGTTTGGCTGGTGGCCCCTGCCCATTGGCAACCAGGGCGGCTACGACCCTAAGGCCCAGCTGCTGCCGCGCGGGTTGCTGCTTCTCGCGCCGAACCGGGGCAACAAGGGGGCAGTCGAGTTCACCTGGCGTGGGCTGGAATTGATCGTCGGCAACTACTACGTGCTCACCCTGCTCGTGTTTATCGCGGCCACCGCATGCGCCCTGGTGCTTACCCGTCGCCTCAGGCCCGAGCGCGCGCAGCCGGCCCCCGAGCCCGATGCCGTGTGGGCGGCACCCCGGCCCGGCGTCGCCCGGTAGGGCGATCAGCTTCCAACGTCGCGCCTAACGCCGAGCCGGGGCGCACGCCTTAGCTTGCGGGGTGATCGGAATGCGCCCAGAACGCAGCGTTATGCATCGCATGGGCCGGGTAGCGGCGCATTGAGAGCGCTCGGTGGCCTGCGACCGCCGGTGCTGGCTGACCGATTGGAACCCTGCGGAGGCCTTGCTGGCCAGGGAGGCTGGTTGCAAGCATGCGTGGTGAGCCGGCTCGGGGGCGATCGGTGAGCGACGGGCCGTGGGATGACGTGGTCATCCGGACCCCGGACCAGCGACTGCGGGTGTTCGTGAGTTCCACACTGGGTGAGCTGGCTGAGGAGCGACGGGCTGTTTCACGTGCCATTTCGGCGCTGAGGCTCACCCCCGTGATGTTCGAGCTCGGCGCCCGGCCGTACCCTCCGGCCGAGCTGTACCGGGCGTACCTGGCGCAAAGTGATGTGTTCCTCGGGCTGTACTGGCAGCGGTACGGGCAGCTCGTGCCCGGCGCGCAGGTCTCGGGCCTGGAGGAGGAGTACGAGCTGTCCGGTGAGCTGCCGCGGTTGCTGTATGTCAAGGCGCCGGCGCCCGATCGCGAACCCCGGCTTGCTGATCTGCTGGCCCGGGTTAAGGGCGAGGCCTCGGTGTCCTATCGTTCTTTCCGGACCCCCGCTGAGCTGGGCCGGCTGGTGCGTGATGACCTGGCGGTGCTGCTGAGCGAGCGGTTCACCGCCGCTGGCGGCCAGGCCGCGGCAGCTGCGCCGTCGCCGGCGGGCGCCCGTGAGCCGCGCCCGCTGCCGGTGAGCATGACGTCGCTGCTGGGGCGGGAGCGGGCCATCAATGAGGTCGCCGCGCTGGTTGAGCGTCCTGAAGCGCGGCTGGTGACGCTGACCGGCCCGGGCGGGGTCGGCAAGACGCGGCTGGCGGTGGCGGCGGGCGAGCGGCTGCGTGATCGCTTCGGCGCGGGCACGGTGTTCGTGCCGCTGGACGCGGTCACCGATCCCGGGCTGGTCCTGGCCGCCATCGGGCGGATGGCGGGGGCCGACCTGGCGCGAGCGGGCTCGCCGGTGGAGGCGCTAGCCGAGATGTTCGGCGACGGCGCGTGGCTACTGATCCTGGACAACCTGGAGCAGGTGGTTGAGGCCGCCTCCGGCCTGGGCGAGCTGCTGGCCCGCTGCCCGCGGGTGGTGATCTTGGCGACCAGCCGGACGGTGCTGGGGCTGCGGGCCGAGCGGGAGTACCCGGTGCCGCCGCTGGCGCTGCCGACCGACCCTTCCACCGTGCCGCTGGAGGAACTAGAGTCCTCGCCGGCGGTGGCGCTGTTCGTGGACCGGGCCCGCGCGGTGCGGCCCGGTTTTGCCCTCACCGAGGGCAATGTGGCGGCGGTGGCCGAGATCTGCCGGCGGCTGGAGGGCCTGCCGCTGGCCATCGAACTGGCCGCCGCCCGGACCCGGCTGCTGGACCCCGCCGCGCTGCTGGCCCGGCTGGCGGCCTCACTGGATGCGCTCGGGACCGGCGCGGTGGACCTGCCCGAGCGCCAGCGCACCCTGCGGGCCACGGTCGGGTGGAGCGTGGGGCTGCTGGAGGACGCCGAGCGGTCGCTGCTGGAGACCATGGCGGTGTTCGTGGACGGCTGGACCATCGAGGCCGCAGCGCAGGTGGCCGGCCTGGAAGAGGACCGGGCGCTGGATCTGTCCGAGGCGCTGGCCCGGCACAGCCTGGTCTATGCCGACAGCACTGGGCCCGGGCCCCGGTCGCGGATGCTCGAGACCGTCCGCGAGTTCATGGCCGAGCGGCTGGCGGCCCGGCCCGACGCCGCCGAGGTCGGGCAGCGGCACGCCGGCTACTACCGGGCGCTGGCCGAGCAAGCGGACCGGCCGCTGCGTGACACCGGCCAGGGCGAGTGGCTGGACCGGCTGGACGCCGAGGCGGCGAACCTGGCCGTCGCGGTGCGCTGGTACCTGGCCCACGACCCCGGGCCGGTGCCGCACCTGTTCCGGGTCCTGTGGCTGTTCTGGTTGCAACGCGACCTTGAGGGCCAGGCCCGATCATGGGTTGAGCAGTTCCAGGCCGCCGGCCCGCTGGACCTGCAGGACCAGGCCGACCTGGCCTGGGTGGCGGCAGTGTTGGCCGTCAACACCGGGGACGACATGGCGGCGCTGGCGGCCGGCCAGCGCCTGGCACCGCTGCTGGCCGGGATCCAGGATCTCTATCTGCGCGCGGTGTGCCACCTGGCCATGGCGTGGAGCTTGCCGGCCGCCGACGACCTGGACGGGGCTCTGCGGGAGGCGGCGGTGTCGCTGGCGGAGCTCCGCGGCCAGGATGAGCCCGTCTTCACGGCCATTGCAGTGTTCACCGCCGGCTCCCTGGAGATGGGGCTGGGCCGTTACGACGATGCCCTGCGCCACCTGCGCGAGGCGCGTGACCTGGCGGAGGTGTGCGGTGGTGACTGGTTCGCCGCGGGCTCCCGGGTGCAGCTGGGCATCCTGGCTGCCTTGCGGGGCAGGCTCGATGAAGCCCGGGCGCTGCTGGATGAGGCGCTGGACCTGAGTCTGGCGGCCCGCAGCACCCGGTTCGTGACGCTGTGCCTGGCCGGGTATGCCCGGCTGGCGTTGGCGGAGGGTGACCCGGAGCGGGCAGCGCGGCTGAAAGGCGCGGCCGAGGGCCTGCGCCGGCGGGTCGGCCTGCCGGCCTGGCCTCATGTGCGGCGGGTGGAGGCCGAACTGGTGACCCAGGTCCGCCAGAAGCTGGGAGCGGGCCGGTTCGACCAGGCGTTCACCGCCGGTTCGGGGCTTACCCAGCGGAAGGCGGTAGCGATCGTCCGGGACCAGCGCGGCGCCAGGACCCAGACGTCCTGAGTTCCCGGAGTCTTGTCTGGCCGGGGTCGCCCGGTCGTTTGACAACCCATAGCTCATAAGCATAGCTTTTTAGCTATGAGCAATAGCTATCTGGGAACCGGTGGCCGTGCCTAGGGCAGGGCTCAGCACCGACGGGGTGGTCAACGTCGCCCTGGCCGTCGTCGATGAGCAAGGGCCTGAGGCGCTGTCGCTGTCGGTGGTCGCCGCCCGCGCCGGGGTTGCCGCGCCTTCGTTGTACAAGCACGTGGCAGGCCTGGCCGAGCTGCGGTCACGGGTGGCCGCGCGGGTCCTGGCCGAGATGACCGACATGGCCACCGCAGCCGTGCTGGGGCTGAGCGGGGACGCAGCGATTGCCGCGCTGATGAGACGGCTGCGCGCCTACGGCACAGAACATCCCGCCCGATACCTGGCGGTGCCGCCGGACCCGATGCACGACCCAGCGCTGGCGCAGCCAGCGGCTCGCTTCATCGATGTGTTCCTGGCCGTGTTGCGGGGCTACGGCCTGCACGGCGCCGCCGCGGTTCACGCCACCCGGTGCCTGCGCGTGATCATCCATGGCTTCGTCTCGATCGAGTCCAGCGGCGGCTTCGGCCTGGCCGAGGACCCAGCCGAGACCTACGAACAGCTCATCCAGATGTACCTCGCATCGTTGCCCCGGCGCTGACCCGCCGCAGCTCACAACGACAGGAGACGCACATGTCCACCTCCGCAACCCGCATCCGCGCAGGCGCCATCGCCCTGGCGGCCGCCGGCCTGTTGTTCCTCGCCTACCCAGCGCTGCGGCCCTGGCACGACGAGGGCACGGTCGCCGGGGCTACCGCCTCGATGAGCTCTACGGCCTGGGTGACTGCTCATTTCTTCGCGATGCTCGGGTTCATCCTGATGCCGCTGGGGCTGCTGGCCCTGCGCGCGGCGCTCGCAGCCACCAGGGCCGAGCCGCTCGCCCTGACCGCAGCGGTGCTGGCTTGGATCGGCTCGGGGCTGGTGCTGCCCTACTACGGAGCTGAGGACTTCGGGCTGCACGCGATCGCCGGGTCCGCTGGGCCCAGGGCCGGCCTTCTCAGTCTCGTCCACGCGGTGCGCTACCAGCCGCTGGCGATGACGATTTTCGGCGCCGGGCTGCTGCTCCTGGCCACCGCAGCCATCATGGCGGCGATCGCGGTGTGGCGCTCACACGTCCTGCCCCGCACCAGCGCCATCCTGTTCGCCACCGGAATGGCCCTGTTCCTTCCGCAGTTCTTCGGCCCCGCCGCAGTCCGGATCGCCCACGGCATCCTGCTTGCCGCCGGCTCGATCATCCTCGCCGCCGCACTATGGGCATCGGCGGCCGGCCCCGCGCCGCCGTCACCCCGCCCGCCGGCTGGTCTTCCACCGATGTCAGCGGCATGGCCCGGCAGCCAGCGGCGCGGCCCTCATGACAACCTGCACTCGGCGGCTTTCTCACGACCGCCCACACCCGCCCGCGCGTGAGCCGACCGTCAGCGCCAGCGACTCAGATCACCGCACATGTTCGCTGGGCGGCAACGGCGCCGCGCACGCCGCCCACTACTCTGCCGAGTGGAGGATTCCATCATGAAGATTGCACCGGGCATCCACAGGATCGGCGACAACAGCATGATCAACGCATACCTCGTCGAGCAGGCCGGCGAGGTAACGATCATCGACGCCGGGGTGTCCGGCTTCTACAAAGACATCACCGGGGAACTGGCCGCGATGGGCCGCACGCCCGCCGACGTCCGGGCGCTGGTCCTCACCCACGGGCACACCGACCACATCGGCTTCGCCGAGCGGCTGCGCCGCGAACAGCGGGTCCCGGTGTCGGTGCACGAAGCCGACGCCGCCCTGGCCCGCGGCGAGGTGCCGAACCCATCGAAGGGCTTCGGCCCGGTCAAGCTCGGGCCCCTCCTCGGCTTCTTGTGGTTCAGCGCCTTGCACGGCGGGCTGCGCACCCCCAAGCTGCAGCAGGTCGCGACCTTCGGCGACGGGGCAACCTTGGACGTCCCGGGCAGCCCGCGGGTCATCTTAACGCCCGGCCACACCCCCGGCAGCGCCGCCCTGCACGTCGCATCGCTCGGCACCCTGTTCGTCGGCGACGCATTCGCCACCTACGCGGTGACCACGGGGGCGCGCGGCCCCCAGGTCGCGCCGTTCACCGCGGACGCCTCCCAAGCGGTCGAATCGCTGGCCCGCCTGGAGGCAATCTCGGCTGACCTCGCGCTTCCTGGGCATGGCGACCCCTGGACTGGCGGCGTCCAGGACGCGATCCGCCAGATACACCAGCGGCACGACAGCAGCAGTTAACTCAACGACCTGGAACAACGAGGTCTCGTGCCATAGCGGTTCGGGTTAAAGGCCGGGCCCGGCGGGTTCGGGGCTCGAGTCCCTGGCGCGCAGCGTGCGGGAGAGTATCGCGTCCACCACTTGGCCGAGGGGCTGCGTGGCGTCGATGGGGATCACGCCGAATGCGCGCAGGCGGGCCTGGTATCCGGGCAGAAAGCGGCGCAGGTGCTCGCGAGTGTCCCCGATGCGGCCCCAGTCGTGGTAGTCCCGGCGCGCATCCAGCCGTGCCAGCATGGTGGGCTCGTCGATCTCCAGCAGGAACATGTGAGTGAATCGATCGGCCAGCTCCAGCTCGTTGGCCGCCCCGCCGCAGACGTACAGCGCCGCTGGCGCCGACGCCGCGATCAGTTCGTCGAGGCGGGCCGGATTCCATGCCCAGCTGTGCCGGGAAAGCCAGTCAAGGTCCGGCGCGGCCGGCTCTTCCGCCACCACGTTGCCGGAACTGTCAACGAACCGCGCAAGCACAGGGTCGTCGTCGGCATCGACGGATGCCAGGCCCCGGCGGGCAAGCAGGGGGGCGATCGTGGACTTCCCGGCGGCGGACCAGCCTGTGATCAGCACTGCGCTCATCGGTGTCTATCGTCGGCCAGCCGCGCAGGCGGCGCAAACAGGTTTGTGATCCCGCGCGACGCGCCATGGCTAGTCCAACGGTATATAAAGTAAGTATGACTGAGAGGGCGATGCAGGAGGCGACGTTCCTGATCCTCACCGCGCTGGCCGATGGCAGCCAGCATGGGTACGGGATCATTGCCGAGGTTCAGGAGATTTCCGGTGGCCGGGTCCGGCTGCGCGCCGGGACGCTGTACACGGCCCTGGACCGCCTGCGCGCGGACGGGCTGATCGAGGTGGACCGGGAAGAGATAGTGGAGAGCCGGATGCGCCGGTACTACCGGCTCACCCCCGAAGGAACCAGGCGGCTGGCCGACGAGGCGGCCCGGCTGCAACCAACGCCACCGCCGCGCTGACGCGGCTGAAGCCGTTGGGGGTGGTCACATGACCGGCCCGCCACAGCTCGAGCGAAGCTACCGGCGGGTACTGGCCGGGCTGGCGGCGGCGCTGCTCATCTTCAGCGAGACGGCCAGTCCGTACTACCAGCACCGGCCAGCAACGTGAGCAGCCACACCGAGTTGATCATGGCTTTCGGGGCGGCGATCGCCAGGTCCACCAGGCGGCTCAGGTCGCGCGGCGGCGGACCAGCCAGACGGTCGCGGCGATGAGCAGCACTGACAGCGCGAGCAGCCAGCCGCCCTCGATCCACTGGAAGGGCCAGAACCGACTGCCAGGCTGATAGCTGGCCCATTGCGTATAGCCGTGCTGGGTGAGGCACTGCGCGGGCGAGATATTGGAGTTCCCAATGCGCGGAGGGCAGAGCCGCGAGACGGCGCCGACTATCTGGGAGCCCCGGGCGGGGAATGCGAACCTGCCGCCCTTGGTGTACCACTGGCTCACGATCCACGCGGAACCGGGCAGGTTCAGTTTGCTGGTGAGCAGCGGTGTCATGTAGTGCTGGCGCAGGTACAGCGCGGTCGTGAGGGCGAGCCCGGCGTAGACGGCCAGGGTGGCGGCGATCGCGGGGACGACGCGGCGGATGAGCATCCCGGCCAGGACGCCGATCGTGAAGGCGGCCAGGGTCCAGGCGGTGAACGCGACCTCGCCCAGGTCGAACACGCGGGTAGAGAGCGGGATCGCGTAGCCCGCGGCGGAGAACGGCTGGTTGTACCAGGAAAACAGCACGCTGAACGCTCCGGCCGCGGCCGTCACCACGACCGCGAGCAGCACCAGCTTGGCGAGCGTCCAGCGCCACCGGCCGATGCCCTGGGTCCAGGTGAACCGGAAGGTCCCGGTCTCCAGCTCCCGCGCCAGCACTGGCGCCCCGGCGAACGCCCCGATCAGCGCCGGCACCGCCTGCAGAAGGACGCTGACGAAAATCGCCGTAATGCCGTATCTGCCGGTGAAGTTTATGGCGCAGGCGAGTGAGCTTGCCGGGTGGCAGGCGGTTGCATAGGAGTGGTGTATACGAAGGCCGGTGACCCACAGGTACACCGCGAGCGCGCCGAGGAACACGGCCACGCCGGCCAGCACGGCACGGTGCTGCCGCCAGGTGACCCAGGCCATCCGCCGCCACGGCACCGGCCGCAGGCTCGTGTCCTCCGGCCGGGCGGCCACGGTCAGCGCGGTCATTGCGTCACCTCCGACGGTTCGGCGTTCCGGCCGCGGGCCGGGCCGGGCAGCGCCGCGGCGCCGGGCTCGCGCAGGTAGGCCAGGGCGAGTTCTTCCAGGCTGACCGGGTGCGCCTCCCAGCCGGACGGGACCGGGTCGTCCGCGGTGGCCCGGACCAGCAGGTGGGCCAGCGCCTCACCGCGGCGCACGCGCACCACCGGCCGTTCGGTATACCTGCCGGCCTCGGCGGCCGGGCCGGTCAGCATGCGGTGGCTGGCGAGCAGGTTCTCGACCTCGTCGGCCACCTGGACCCGGCCCTGCGACAGGACGATGAGATAGTCGGCTACCCGCTCCAGCTCGGCCAGCACGTGCGAGGACAGCACCACCGACACCCCGTCGTCGGCCGCCGCCGCCAGCACCGTGGCCATGAAGTCGTGCCGGGCGATCGGGTCCAGCATCGCCACCGGCTCATCCAGCACCAGCAGCCGCGGCCGGCGGGCCAGCGCCAGGGTCAGCGCGAGCTGCACCTGCTGGCCGCCGGACAGCTTCCCGGCCTTCCGGTTCAGCGGAATGCCCAGCTCGGCCAGCCGGGCCTGCGCGTAGCGCTGGTCAAAACGCCAGTTCAGGTTACGGGTCAGGTGCAGCATGTCCGCGGCCGACAGGTTCTTGTACAGCGGCGTGTCCTGGGCGACGAACGCGATGCCATCCAGCGCGGCCGGTGACCCCGCACACACGCCGCCGAGCACGGTGACGGCACCTGCGGTCGGTTCCGCCAGGCCGACCGACAGGTTCAGCAGCGTGGTCTTGCCGGCGCCGTTCGGGCCGACCAGCGCGGCCACGTGCCCGGCGGGGATCGCCAGCGTGCACTCGCGCAGCGCCCACGTATTGCCATAGCGCTTGCCCAGGCCGCTGGCTTCGATGATGTTCATGCTCATGCGACGCCCTCCGTTTCGCCGCCTGCTGCGCCGCCGCCGGTGCGCGACCCACTGCGGCGGTCATGGAAATCCCGCAGCGCGCTGGTGAACAGCGCCACCATCCCGTCCTCATCCAGCCCCGCCCCGTCCGCGGCGGTCAGCCAGCCCAGCAGGGAACGGCGCAGCGCGGTCAGCTCCGGGAGCGCGACCTGGCTCAGCGTGGCCTGGATGAACGTGCCCTGGCCGGGCCGGCCGACCGTCAGGCCCTTGGTATCCAGCTCCTTGTATGCCTTCAGCACCGTGTTCGGGTTGATCGCCAGCAAGGCGACCACGTCCCTGACCTTGGGCAGCTGGTCGCCCGGCCTGAGGTAGCCGAGCCGCAGCGCGTGCTCGACCTGCTGGACCAGCTGCAGGTAGGTCGGCACTCCGGAGGCCGTATCCAGCCGGAACGCGATCGGCGACGCGGCCGCGGCCCGCCCGGACGGGGTGGTGCTCCCATCCCCGCCGCCAGCGCCCGGCGGGGAGACGCCGCCATCCCGGCCCGCACCGGCGCTGATCTCTTTATCTATATACATAAGACAAGAGTACAGCAACGGGCCTGCTGTCGAGCACGGCCCGCGGCAGGCGAGGCAGGCGGCCCTTGGTCACGCCGGTTCAGCTGATGAACACCGCGATCGCGACGAACTGGCATGTCGCGGCGGCGCATACGAAGGCGTGAAAGACCTCGTGATAGCCGAACACTGATGGCGAGGGGTCGGGGCGGCGACGGTGATAGGCCAGGGCCCCGGCCGTGTACAGCAGGCCACCGGCGAGCATCAGCAGTGCGGCTGCCACGCCGGCGCGGGCCCACACCCATGGCAGCGTAAGACCGGCGAGCCAGCCCAGCCCGACGGACATCGCGCCGGCCACCAGCTCAGGTGTGCTCATCCGCGCCATGCGGACCGCAACCGCCGTGACCGTCAGTGCCCACATGAGGCTCAGGCAGACCAGCCCCAAGGTGCCCCGGACGGCGAGGAGGAAGGCCGGTGTCGCCGTGCCCGCGATGAGGAAGAAGATCATCGCGTGATCCAGCCGCTGCAGGCGGTGGCGCCAGGTGACGCTCCAGCTGCCGCGGTGATACAGCGCGCTGGCACCGAACATCCCGCTCACGCTGGCCGCATAGATCGCGCTGGCCGTGATCCGCGTGGCTCCATGCGCCGCCGCCAGCAGCAGCGTCCCGAACACCAGCGACACCTCGAACCACAGTAAGTGCAGCCAGCCCCGCAGCGCGGGCTTTGTGTAATAGACATCGCGCCGGGCGTCGTAGAACGCTTCTGCCGCCGGCGGCTCCGCCGCGGAATCCGTGGCCGTCACCGTCAGCCTCCAACTCGCGCTCGGCCCGGCGACCTCACAGGTTGCCGATGCTCGCCGTACCAGTGTCACCGGAGCCGGCGATCTCCGCCACCGGGACGGGCCAGAAGGAGGGCGGCGCACGGAGATGCCGGGCGCAGACCACACCCGCCCGGCATCAAAAGGCTGCCGATCTGGCCGCGTTTCCGATGCGCTCGCGTGGGTGTGGTTTGACATCAAATTCACACATAAATCACGCACAGGCCTAACGCCCGTACGGGAGGGTGTGACTCGTGCCGGGATGTAGGCGTCTTCCGGCTTCTTCTCAAGTCCTGGTGGTGCGTGATGCATAGGGGGACCGCGTGACACAACTTGGCTCCCCGGCAACGGAGAGCAGCCCGGGCGACAGCGGCCGGCAGGCGGTACGCGGATCGCGGCTGGCCCGGCGCCGCCGGGTCCTGTTCGCCGTGGGTGGCGGGGCGGCCCTGCTGGCCATCGGCGGCCTGATCGGCTCCTCGTTCGTGAAGTCGCCGCAGCAGATCGCGGCGGATACCGCCGCGCCGCCGCCGACGGCGACCACGGCGAAGGTCGTCTCCCAGGTCCTTACCTCGTCGGTCCAGATGCGCGGGGTGGTGTACCCGGGGACGCAGTACGACGTGTACCCATCCGCCCCGGAATCGGACGCGGGAACCTCGGGCACCGGGGCCCCGGCCGGCGGTTCGGCCGGCGGCGGCTCGCCGGGGGCCGTGTACATATCGAGGCTGGATGTGGCCGCCGGCAAGAGGATCTCCAACGGCGAGAAGCTCGCCGAGATAGACGGCGAGCCGCTGTTCGCACTGGCCGGCCACGTCCCCGCATGGCGGGACATAACGCCCGGTGAGAGCGGCCCCGACGTGGCGGAACTGCAGAAGGCTCTTGCCTCGCTCGGTTACTACCAGGGCGGCGACACGCCCGGGTTCTTCGGCGCGGCAACCCAGGACGCGGTGTCGGAGTACTACGACCATCTGGGCTACACCCCGCCGGCGACGGGCGGCGTGCCGCTGACGGATGTGATCTTCCTGCCGTCGCTGCCCGCGAAGGTGGTCGCGGTGAACGGCGCCAGAGGCCAGCAGCCCGGCCAGCCGTTCCTTGAGCTTGCCGCCCGCGGGTCGCTGGCGCTGACCGGCGAACTGCCGCCCGCTTACGCCGCGCAGGTCAAGCCCGGCCTGAAGGTGAAGATCTTCGACGAGGTGACCGGCATCCACGCCACCGGGACCGTCACCGACATGGGGACGGCGACGACGATTACGCCGGTAGGAGCGATCGTGGACGTCGGGGGCGGCTCGGCTTCGGTGGGCTCCACGGGGTCCACCGGTTCCGGGTCCACCGGTTCCGCGTCCACCGGGACGGCCGGGTCGGGCAATTCTGGCAGCCCGGCGAACCCGGGCGCGACGGCGTTCATCCCGCTGGCCGTGCACCCGTCCAAGCCGCTGCCTGCGGCGCTGAACGGCGAGAACGTCCTGGTCACCGTCGAGACCGGGCGGACGGAGGGGCCGGTGCTCACGGTGCCGGTCGCGGCGATCGTCACGACCGCGTCCGGCACCAGCTACGTCACCGTGGCCGGCGCGCACGGCAAGCGGACCCAGGTCCCGGTAACGCCGGGCATCTCCGAGAACGGCTACGTCCAGGTGAGCCCGGTTACGGCGGGCAAGCTCGCCGCCGGTGACCGTGTAGTGGTCAGCGGCTGATGACCGCGCCAGTGATCGAGCTGCGCGGACTCGCCCGGACCTACCCCGGCCCGCCGCCGGTCCATGCGCTGCGCCCGGCCGACCTGGTGATCGGGGCGGGCGACTACGTCGCGGTGACCGGGCCGTCCGGCTCGGGCAAGTTGACGCTGCTGCACCTGCTCGGCCTGCTCGACTCCCCCACCGCCGGCAGCTACCTGCTGGACGGCCTGGACACTTCCGCGTTGCACGACCGGGACCGGTCGGCGCTGCGCGGCCGGCGGATCGGGGTCGTCTTCCAGGCGTTCCACCTGCTGGCCTACCGGACGGCGCTGGAGAACGTGCTGCTCGCCGAGCTGTACAACCAGACATCGCGAAGCACCCGGCTCCCGGCTGCAGCCGGCGCGCTGGGCGCGGTCGGGCTGGGCCACCGGCTCGAGGCGCTCCCGACCACGCTGTCCGGCGGGGAGGGCCAGCGGGTCGCGATCGCGCGGGCGCTGGTGAACCGGCCGAGCCTGCTGCTGTGCGACGAGCCGACGGGAAATCTGGACTCGCGCAACGCCGCCACGCTCATGGAACTGCTCGATCAGCTCAACGCGGACGGTCTCACGATCGTGGTCATCACGCACGACGCAGGGGTGGCGGCCCACGCAGGCCGGACCGTGGCGATCAGCGACGGGATCCTGACCGAGCGGACCGGGACCGGTCATGCCTAGGCCGGGCGCTGGCCTGCCGTTGTCCCGGCTGACCGTCCGGGACGCAACGGCCGAAGCGGTCGCGGGCATCGTGCAGCGGCCGGGCCGGGCCGGGCTGACCATGCTCGGCACCGTCCTCGGCGTGGGCGCGTTCGTGGCCGTGCTCGGCCTGACCGCGACCGGGGCGGGCCAGATCTCGCATCAGTTCACCGTGCTCGAGGACACCACCGTCACGGTGGCCGACAACGGCCCCGCCAATGATGTCGCGGCGCCCGGCACCAATCCCGCGATCGGCTTCCCGCCCGACGCCGACCAGGTCGCCGGCTACATCCACGGGGTGACCGCCGCGGGGGTCTGGTGGCCGGTCCAGCTCCCGGAAGGCACGAACTTCAGCGCCTCGCTCGCGCTGTCGGGCGTGGCGTCCCAGACGGTCGATCTGATTGCCGCCTCGCCCGGCGCGGTGAGGGCGATGGTCCCGGCGATGGTCGCCGGCTCGCCGCTGAGCACCTATGAGAACGACACCGCGCAGCACGTCGCGATGCTCGACTCCACCACCGCCGCTACCATCGGCATCTCCCCCGCCCGGCTGCCCAGCCACCCTGCCGTGTTCGTCAACGGGATCGGCTATACCGTCGTCGGCGTCTACAGTTCCGCGCAGCGCGTGGTCAGCGGCAGCAGCGGGATGCTCATCCCGGAAAACACCGCCCTGGCCGACTACGGCAACCCCGAGCCCGGCATCGGCACCCAGGAAGAAGCCCAGATGATCGTCGCCACCAGAACCGGCGCCGCGCAGACGGTGGCCAAGCAGATCGCCGCCGCCGAACTGCCGGCCGACCCCCACCGGCTGGTCGTGACAGCGCCGCCCAGCCCGCTGAAGCTGCAAGCCGAGGTGAACGGCGACCTGGCCGGCCTGTTCCTGATCCTCGCGCTGATCAGCCTGCTCATCGGAGCGGTCGGCATAGCCAACACCACGCTGGTCGCCGTGCTGGAGCGCACCGCCGAGATCGGCGTCCGCCGCGCCGTCGGCGCCCGGCCCCGGCACATCGCCGCCCAGTTCCTCGCCGAATCCACCGCGCTCGGCACGCTCGGCGGGCTGATCGGCACCTGCATCGGCGTCGCCATCGTGGTGATCTTCGCCGCCGCCCAGAACTGGACCGCTCTGCTCAACCCCCTCTACACCCTGCCCGCCCCGCTGATCGGCACCGTCGTCGGCCTGCTCGCCGGCGCCTACCCGGCGCTGCGGGCGGCGCGGACCAGCCCGCTGGCGGCCCTGCGGACAATGTGAACCGCGGCACACCCGATCTGCCCAGGCACGCCCGGAAAGGAACGATGATGCGCACCCGCACCGGCTGGCGTCCCCTCCTCTGCCGCGCGGCCCTCGCGTCATGCGCGGCGACCGCGTCATGCGCCGTCCTCGCGGCCTGCGCAGCCGCCACGCCCAAGGGACCGGACACGGATGTGACGGCGCCCGCCGTCGGCAGGCCGCCCGCCCCGGCCTCCGCCCAGGCCGCCCTGTCGTCGGAGGCGTTCACGCCCTACGCCGGGCT
Source organism: uncultured Actinomycetes bacterium (assembly GCA_963835425.1). Lineage (GTDB taxonomy): Bacteria > Actinomycetota > Actinomycetes > Streptosporangiales > Streptosporangiaceae > UBA9676. Next base: position 1,142,045 of record CAWIGE010000001.1, read on the forward strand.
CGGCGCCGTCGACAACGACGGGCTGGCACCCGGCGACACCTACGACGCCCTGCACACCGCCTGCATGAACGACGCCGGCTACGGCCAGTACGCCTCCCAAGCGCCGTACCCGGTGCGCACGAACAGCGGCTTCACGTTCGCGTCGCCATACGGGTGGCAGGGCTATATCGGCACCGCGCTGGCGGCACAGCAAGGCTTCCTGGCCGGAACCCCCCTGGCGCCGGGCGGCGGGGGGGCGGCGGGCGGCCCAGGCCAGCCCGGCGCGCCGTTCGCGGGCATGCCCGCGGGGGCGCAGGCGGCCGCGGGCAAGTGCTTCAACATCCTGGAGAACTTCAACAACGCCCAGTTCACCCACTCCATGGCGATCATCGAAACGCTCAACAACGATATCGGCAACGCCGAGGTCGCGGACGGCTCGATCAAGAAGGCAATGGCCAACTGGTCGGCCTGCATGGCCAAGAACGGGTACAGCACCTCCAACGCGAACACATTCTCACAGCAGGCACAGGTGACCCTGGGGCTACGGCCACCCCCCGGGAAGAACCCCGGCCCGCTCACCCCGCCCGGCCAGCCGACCGCCGCGCAGAACAAGGCCCAGATCGCGATGGCCGTGGCCGACGCCAACTGCACCCTGACCAGCGACCTAGCCGGAATCTACTTCGCCGTCCAGGCCAGCTACGAGCAGCAGTTCGTCACCGCCAACCAGCAGGCACTCAACGCCGGAGTCCGGCAGTACAAGGCCGCGTTCGCCAAGGCACTCAAGACGATGCCCACCCTGCTGCGGACCACATCGGCCACACCCAACGTGCCCGGACCACCCCCGCCCGGCCACCATAGCGGCCACAACAGCACAGCCAAGCCCTCGCCCAGTCACTCCTGACGGCCGTCGGGGTGGCAGGCGAGACATGCCTCAGGCGATGCTGCGCCGTTGGTGACGGCGGGCGGCTCAGATCGTCTCGATGGTGACATCTGATGCGTGCCGGGCGAGAGCCCGCAGGTCCGCCGGATCGCCGGTGAGAACGGTCCCGCCAGGCTCGGCAACCGCCGCGGCAAGCGCGTCAACGGCGGACCCCGTGCGTGCCCTGGCTCGCAGCCAGGCGGCCCGGCGGGCAAGTGGAATTGGAACATTGTCAGCGACATCGCAGGCGCGCAGGAAGCGGTTCTGCACTGCATCGCGTGATCCATCGCCGGTGAGGCATTCGATCAAGACCACGGAGGGAACCACGGGGGGCCACAAGCCCTCAGCGCGCAGGGCCGCTATCAGCGCGGCGGCGCGGGCTGAGCGTTCGGCCAGGCGCGTGACCGCGCCAGAATCCAGGACCAGCATTCAGCGCCGCTTTGTGTCAGATGGCGTGTGAGGTGCGCCGGGAGGCGATCCGCCGCGCGATGGCCTGAGCGCGGGCCTGCTCCTGCTGTGAGGGCTGGCCCACCTCGTCAAGCAGGTCGGCCAGGTAGGCGTCGGCCTCACCGAGCAGATCCTGGCGGCGGACCTCGGCACGCACCGCTTCCTGAAGAAGTTCTGACGCTGGCAAGTGCCGCGTCTTCACCTGCTCGTAAAGATCGTCGGGCAGATAAACCTGCATCCGTGGCATACGCCTAACTATACACACACTAAAGCATCAGTGTAGTGAGCTAGGGCCGGGCTGAATCCGGCTTGTAACACGCTGGCGATACCAAGCCTGCGCACGCCAGCATTGGCGAACGGACCAGATACCCGCCAATGCCAAGACGGCTCTCAGGATGAGCGTAACGACCGCATTGGCCAGCAAAGCCATCACGACAAGACCGCGCTGCTGGTCGGACAGCTCCTGGTAACGCCGCATGAGTCGCGTGGTCCGCTCCCGGCCTACTGCCTTGTGCACAGAAAGAGCATGGCAGCTAACCGGCGGGAATGCGTTCCTGCAGCCAGCGGCCGATGCGCTCGATGGCCCGGTCGGCTTCGGGGAGGAGCCCGGCGAAGGTATGCCAGCAATGAGGCATCTCGTCCCAGACCTCGAGCGTGACCTCGACGCCGGCGCCGCGCGCCCGGGCGGCGAACCGGGTGGAGTCGTCGAGGAGGATCTCGGCGTCGCCGACGTGGATGAGGATCGGCGGAAGTCCCTGCAGATCGGCGTGGACCGGTGATGCATAGGGGTGACGGGGGTCCTGCCCGGCCAGATACCAGTCGGCCGCCTCCTTCTCGCCGTCCGGCGTGACCATGCGGTCGGCCGCCGCCCGCGTCCGCCGCGACTCGCCCGTCATCTCCATGTCGGTCCACGGCGAGATGGCCACGGCGGTGGCGGGCATGGGCTCCCCGGCGTCGCGCAGTGCCACGAGCAGGGCGAGCGCCAGCCCCCCGCCGGAGGAATTGCCGGCGATCGAGATCTGGCGGGGAGCAATGCCGCGGGCGAGGAGCCAGCGGTAGGCCGTGAGCGCGTCATGGACGGCGGCCGGAAAGGGGTGCTCGGGCGCCAGGCGGTAGCCGACGCTCAGCACCCGGGCCTGCGCCGCATCCGAGACGAGCGCGGACAGGCGGCGCAAGGTGGCAACTGAGCCTATGTGGTAGGCGCCGCCGGGAAAGAACAGCACGGTGCGCTCGCCGGTGACGCCCGCTGCCGTGACCCACTCGGCGGGCACGCCGTTCGCATCGACCTCGTCAACCGTGGTGCCCTCGGGCGGGGGCGCTGCGGCCGCCGCCATGAACGCCCGGCGCTCCTGGAGCGTCAGGCTGCCCAGGTCGAAGCTGTCCAGCAGTTCGTACACGGTCTCGAGCTGCTCGCTCGCCATCGTGGCCCCCTGGCGGTGCGCCATCAGGCAGCCGGCTCTGGCCGCCCCACGCCGGAATTGTTCCTGGGCTTGCCACCCACCAGCAACGGATTTACGGCCAGCAGCGACGTACACCCAGGTGCTCAGCGGTGCGCAGACCCGGCGAGCAGCGCGCCCGCCGGGCGGTTGCCATCAAGGACAGAAGGACCTGAACTGGACCTGGCAGAGGAGTCACGATGAAGATCGAGTATCTGCACGCCTCCAGATACGGCAACGGGGCCATGGTCGCGGAGAAGTTCAGCAAGCAGATGGCCGCCAGAGGCGTCACCGTCGAGGTCCATCACATCCGGGAGGCGAAGCCGAAGGAGCTGCCGCCGGCCGACCTGTACCTGTTCAGCTCGCCCGCTCGCTACGGCAAGCCGATCAGCGGCATGCGCCGGTTCCTGAAGAGGGTGGAACTGCCGGCGGGCACGAAGTACGCCATTTTGACCACCGAGGTGGCTCCGCATCCCGACAGCGCCGGGCACGTGCCCAGCGAACAGCAGCTGGCCAGGTGGACGCGCGTCCGCCCGATCATGAACGAGATCCTGCAGCACAAGGGCCTGGCCGAGGTCGCCGAGGGCAAGGTCCGGGTGACCGACGTCAAGGGGCCACTCGAGGAGGGCTGGCAGCACAAGATGGAGGCCTTCGCCGCCCGCATCCCCATCCAGGGCTGACCCGGGGGCTACCCTGGCGGGGTTCTCCCTGGCCGGACGCCGCCCGGCCAGTCGATGAAAGGCCAAGTCATGGCGATCTACCAGCACATACGCCACCCGCACATCGCCGCGCGGCGGGCCCAGCGCCCGGTGAAGGTGGCTGATCAGCTCCCCCGGAACTCGACGGTCAACCGGTTCAACACCAAGGTCGCGCTCGTGATCACGACGGCGGTCGGCAGCATGTGGTGCGCCTACGCGTTCGCGCTGTTCGACCTGATCAGCCTCCCGGAGGCGATCCGCGGTGGCGCGTCGACGATCGTTTCCTGGGTGGCGCAGACCTTCCTGCAGCTGGTACTGCTGTCGATCATCATGGTCGGGCAGAACGTGCAGGCCGCCGCCTCGGACAAGCGCGCGGAGGCGACCTTCCACGACGCGAGCGCGACCTTGCACGAGGTGGCGCACGTGCAGGGCCACCTCGCCGCCCAGGACGAGCTGCTGACCCGGATCGCCGCGAAGCTCGGCCTCGACCCGGTGCCCGTCATCGACAACCCGGCCCTCGACGAGACCGCCGACCCCGACCCGGAATGCTGACGACCAAACATTTCGGATGAGCTGCTCCGGCAGTTATGTTCGGTTTCACGCCCGACAGGGGTACCGGGACGCCACATCGGCGGTGTCTGGGCCTGGCCGCGCAGGGGACTGCGGGTGGCCTGCCCCAGGGCCGACGCCGAGAGCACGGGGGACCAGATGACCGTGAACAAGATCGCATATCCGGGCATCGAAGAGCGCAGAGCCAGCGGCTTAGCAGCCCGGGAGCGGGCCCCTCTGTCGGGCCATGCCGGGTGGAGCCCAGCCGTGGACCGGCCCGACCCGATCGCCCTGATCGAGGAGCAGGATGCCGCCCGTACTCCGGGCCTGGTGCCGGTCCGGCACGGCCGGATGATGGTCTCGCCGTTCACCTTCTACCGCGGCGCGGCCGCGATCATGGCCGCGGACCTTGCCGTGACGCCGGTGGCCGGGCTGGAGGCGCAGCTGTGCGGGGATGCGCACCTGTCGAACTTCGGCGGGTTCGCCTCGCCGGAGCGGCGGCTGCTGTTCGATCTGAACGACTTCGACGAGACGCTGCCGGGGCCGTTCGAGTACGACATCAAACGGATGGCGGCGAGCTTTACCGTCGCCGGGCGCAACAACGGGTTCTCCCCGGCGGACACGCGGGCGGCGACGCTGGCGGCGGTGCGGGCCTACCGGGAGGCGATGGCCTCCTTCGCGCAGATGCCGACGATGGACATCTGGTACGCACGGCTGGACGAGGACCAGCTCGTGACGGCGGCCCACGGCGGCATCGCCGACCTGACGAAGGCGGGCGAAGAAGGGGACGAAAGCGGAAAGGAAGCAGGCCGAGAAGAGGGCCAAGGAGGCCAAGAGGCGGTCGCTTCGGTCCTGGAGCCATGCGTGCGCAAGAGCCGGTACCGGCAGCACGGCCAGCGGGTGGTGGTGGGCCAGAGGATGATGCAGGCCGCCAGCGACATCTATCTCGGCTGGACCAGAGACCCGGCGGACAACCGCCACTACTACTGGCGCCAGCTGCGCGACATGAAGGGCTCGGCCGACGTCGAGTCCATGTTGCCTCCCGCGCTCACGTTCTACGCATGGATCTGCGGGTGGACGCTGGCGCGGGCGCACGCCCGGTCGGGAGACCCGATCGCCATCGCCGCCTGCCTCGGCGAAGGCGATGAGTTCGACAAGTCCGTCACCGACTTCGCCGGGCGCTACGCCGACCAGAACGAGCGGGACTACCAGCTGTTCGTCAACGCGGTCCGGTCCGGGCGCCTGGAGGCGCTCGAGGGCGTCTGAAGCCGCTCACAGCGTGGCGGCCAGGCCCGCCCACAGGAAGCGGATGCCGATCGCCATCACCACGAGCGCCAGCAGGCGCCGGATGATCGTTTCCGGCATCCGGGCGTGCAGGCGGGCGCCGGCATACCCGCCGGCCAGGCCGCCGGCGCCCAGGGCGATCCCGGTCGGCCAGTCCGGGGCCACACTAGCGTGCTGGTGAAGCGACAAGATCGAAAATGTCACCACACCTGCGAGCGAGGTGACGAAGGTCGAGCTGAGCGAAGCCGGAGCGACCAGAGCCGGTGGCTGGCCGTCGGCGACCAGGATCGGGGACAAGATCGACCCGCCGCCGATGCCGTAGATGCCGCCGACACAGCCCGCCACCGCCGCGAGCAACCCGATGGCCGCGCGCGGCAGCCGGGCCTGACGGGTGGTGCGGGCAGGAGTCACCTGAGTCAGAACCAGCCAGGCTCCCAGCGGGATCAGCACCGCCGCGACCACGAAGTCGAACACCTCCGGGCCGGGCAGCACATACACCCGGATGACCGAGCCAGCGATGACGCCGGGCAGCGTCCCGGCCAGCAGCAGCCAGGTCAGGCTCCCACCGGTCTGGCCCTGCCGCCAGTACCGCCAGATCGCGCCGGGGCAGGCGACCACGTTGTAGAGCAGGTTCGTCGGCGTCACCGAGGGGCTGGGCGTGCCCAGGACGCTGACCTGAAACGGCAGCAGCAGCACAGCGCCGGAGACCCCGGCCGGGGTGGTGACGACAGCGATGGCGAACGCGGCCACCAGGGCCACGACCTCAACCCAGAAACCTGCCAGCACTATGCAAATCTAACCGCACCGTGTGCGGTTAATGTGGGCATGCCACAAACCCTTTTCGGTTTTGAGCGACCAAGATGGGGCCAGTGGTGGCCGGGCCTGGCGAAACTCAATTCTCCCGGGCCCGGCACCCCTTTATAAGAAAAGGCTCAGCTTCGCCTGCAGACTGCTATTAGCTGGCGTAAAAGCGGCTGCCATTAGAGCCTGCAGCCGCATCTGCGTTAGGGTCGCAGGATGCCGACGTTCCGGATCAAGGAGGCGGCCGGCCTGCTGGGCGTCAGCGACGACACCCTGCGCCGCTGGGCCGACGGCGGGCGGGTCGAGACGACCACCGATGCGGCCGGGCGGCTTGCCGTGGACGGAGTGGCGCTCGCCCGGCTGGCCCAGGATCTGGCCGAGGCGGCCGACCGCGCCGAGGGCAAGCCGGTGGTGGCCCGCTCGGCGCGGAACAGGTTTCAGGGCCTGGTCACCCGCGTCATCCGCGATGCCGTGATGGCCCAGGTAGAGATCCAGGCCGGGCCATACCGGGTCGTGTCGCTGCTCAGCCGCGAAGCCGCCGACGAGCTCGGCCTGGAACCGGGCGTGCTCGCGGTCGCCACCGTCAAGGCCACCAACGTTTCCGTCGAGATCCCCAAAACCGACTGATCCCGGCCCGCCAGGCTCGAGCCCGCACTCCCGGCAACTGAGCAGCGAGCTTGAACGCTGCTCTGCCACGGGCAGACCGTTAGGATCTTGTTAGTTTTCGGCGCAGCCGGGTTACTGAGGGGTAAGGTTGCCTCGCCCCCGGGCCGCCCGGGGCTGGGCCTGCCCCCGTGGCCCGGTCCCGGGCACCGGGGGTTCCCGCCGGGAAGCGCCGCGCCGGTCAGGTCAACCGGGAGCACCGAGGCTTTTCCGCAGCACCGGGCGGTCGGGCTTGCGCCGGGCCACGACCCGGAAGCCGTGCCGGGCGAAGACCGAGGCGACCCCGGGGAACAGGTTGCCGGTGTGGGCAGGCACGCCGTATCGACGGGGTACGCCTCGAGGGCCGGGGCGCCCGCCGAGGCCGCCACCGGCAGGGCGGCCTCGATCAGCGCGTCCATGACACCCCGGCCGCGGTGCGTCCGCCGCACATAAAAGCACGGAACCGACCACACCGGCAGGTCATCCACGGGCTGCAGGTACCGGCTGTGCGCCAGCCACCCCAGGTCGGCCCGCGGCGCCAGCTCACACCATCCACGGCGACGGCCCCGTCGAAGGCGAGCAGGCCGGGCGGCCGCGCGGATGCCGCGAGCCGCCTGAGGTCGTCCTTGTTGTCCTCGCGCGGCCGGTCACGGTAGCGCGGGCCGATGCGCCAGTACATGCACCAGCATCCGTTCGAGGCACCGGCCGGGCCGAAGAGGTCCTCGAGCGCGGGCCCGCCCCGGTGAGGCTCAGCCCGCCGGCGCCGGGACGAGGCCGAGCTGCTCAAGCATCAGAAGCCGGTCGAACATCAGGCTGAAGGAGGCATGCTTGCCGTCGCGGAAGCGGAGCACCTGGATGTAATCGACGCAGACCGGGCGGCCGGTCGGCGGGATGTCGCCTGCCGGGCTGCGCAGCACGCCGTCGTGCGTCCCGGTGAACGTGCCCTCTTCGATGGCTATGTCGCCGGTGATGTGAAGTGCGTGTACCTCGACGTGTGCATCGGGGAAGGCGCCGAACCAGCCGGCGAAGAACCCGGCACAGGCCGCCTTTCCCTGGCCGCTGACGCCGCCCGGCGCGCGGTAGACGACGTCGTCGGCGAGCACGCCGGTGAACCCGTCGATGTCATGGGCGTTGAAGGTTTCCGTCCCCTTCTGGAACGCCTCGCGTGCGGTCATCGCCATCGGAATCCCCCTTGGTAGGTGAGGTGACAGCTGTACCGTCGCGCAGGTCATGGGCCGTTCGCTGTAGGGCAGGCACCCTAGTTTTTTCTGCCGCCAGGGCGCGGGGCAGCTGCCCGCGGCCCTCGATCCCGAGCTTGGCGTACGCGCGTGCCAGGTGGCCCTCGACGGCCTTGAGGGTGACGTAGAGCTCACATGCGATCTCGCGGTTGGAGCGGCCTTCGGCGGCAAGCCGGGCGACCCGCAGCTCGCTGGGGGTCAGCGCCTCCACGCCGGTGCGCCACGGGCGCCGCGGGCGGGCGCCGGCTGCCTTCAGCTCGTCGCGGGCCCGGGTTGCCAGCGGCCGGGCGCCGCAGCGGGCGGCGAGCTCGAGCGCCTGGGCGAGAGGGCCGCGGGCCGCGGCGCGTTCGCCGGACCGGCGCAGGGCCGCCCCGAACTCCGCGAGCGAATGGGCGCGCTCCAGCAGCGCGGGCGAGCTGTCCAGCACGGCCACCGAATCACCGAGCAGCGCGAGCCCCTCCGCGCCGCCGCGGGCCAGCCCGGCGGCGCGCAGCGCGACCCCGAGCGCGCGCGGCGCGCCGAACACGCGCACATCGGCCAGCTCGGCCTCGGCCAGCTGGCACGCGCGCTGACGCCGGTCGAGCCGCAACAGCGCGAGCGCCGCGCCGGAGCGGGCATGCACGTAACCGGTCTCGCGGGTTTGCATGCCCCACACGTCGGCGCCGAACAGCGCGCCGCAGGCCTGGAAGTCGGCGAACGCTTCGGCGGCGCGGCCCTGGGCCAGCCGCAGGCGTCCCCGGGCGGCCGGGATCAGCACCGTGCCCACGCCCGCGGGCCACCCCTGCTGGGGCAGCAGGTCGAGCAGTGCCTGCGCCTCGTCAAGCTCGCCGGCCTCGGTGGCGACGTCGGCGAGCACGGTCGCCGCGAACCCGAGCCCCGGCGCGAAGTCCCCTTCCTGCAGCACGCCCAGCGCGACCCGCGCGGCCGCGTCGGCCTCGGGCAGCGCGCCGAGCCGCAGCTTGAGCAGGCCCAGGGTGCTGTAGGTGGCCACGAAGCCACGGGCCGAACCGGAGCGGTGAACCTCGGCCAGCATCGGCTCGAGCGACTCCTCGACGGTGGCGAAGCGCTCGGTGGCGACCAGCACCCACAGCAGCGCCGCCCGCGTATCCCAGTTCCCGGCCCCCGGCCGGCCCAGGCCAGCGCCTCCGCCAGCGGGCCCGCGATCTGGTCCGCCGGCCGGCCCGCCAGCAGCATCGTCATGGCCCGCGCGACGGCGAGCGGCTCGCTGTGGGCCGCGGAGCGGCGCGAGCCCAGGCGCGCCAGCACCGGCGTGACCTGCGGCGCGCGGCGCGCATCATGAAGCCCGCAGACCACCAGCTCACCCTCGAGCCGGGCAACGAGCATCTCGTCGGCCTCGCCCAGCTCCGCGAGTGCCCGTTCGATGACATCCACCGCGTCCACCCACCGGAACAAGGCCGCATACGCCTCGGCGGCCTCGAGCGCGATCTCGGCGCGCTCCCGCGCGCCGGTGACCAGCCGCAGCGCCTCCTCCAGCAGGACGCACCCCCCGGCCCGGCGCTCACCTCCGCCCGGGCCGCCTCGCGCAGCACCCCCGCCCGCTGCGGCAGCGGCGGCGGCTCGGCCAGTGCACGGTCCAGCAGAACGGCCGCGGCCTCCGGCGCGCCGTCCTCCATCGCGGCCCGCGCAGCCTCGCGCAGACGCGCCAGCACCCAGCCGTCGCCGGCAGGCCGGACTCCGGCCAGGTGCGCGGCGACCCGCCCTGGCGGGGCCCCGTCGGCGTGCAGCAACCGCGCCGCGCGGCGATGGGCCCGGTCACGCTCGCCGCCGCCCAGCGACGCCGCCAGCGCATCACGGATGACCGGGTGAACAAACCGTGGCGGGTCACCGGCGGCCAGCACCTCGGCACCGGCAAGCCCCTCGGCCAGCCGCACCGCGGCCGCCATGTCCACGTCCGCGATCGCGGCCGCGTGGCGCAGCTCGCAGCCGTCTCCCAGCACGGCCAGCGCCTGCGCCAGGCCGAGTGCGCCGGGAGCAAGGCCCCGCACCCGGGTGATCACCCGCCGCCCGATCCCGTCCAGCCCTCCGGCCAGCAGCTCGCCCGGATCCAGCTCGGCCAGCGGCCGGCCGCCAAGCGCGGCCGCCCGCAGCAGCTCGGTCAGGTACAGCGGATTGCCGCCGCTCGCGGCGTAGACGGCCGCGCACAGCTCGTCACCCGCCCCGCCGCCGGCCGCCGCACGCACCATCGCGCTCACGGCACGATCGCTCAGCAGCGCCGGGCACAGGACCGCCGCCGCCTCCGTGCGAACCGCCAGCAGCGGCGCCCCCATCGACGCCGGATCGCCCGGCCGCAGCGCAACCAGCAGCCCGGCCGCCAGGCCCTCCAGCCGCGGCGCGAGGTAAGCCAACCAGCGCAGCGACGGCTCATCGGCCCAGTGCGCATCGTCAACGACGATCAGCACCGGCCCGCTGGCCGCCAGGTTGGCCACCAGCCAGTACAGGCCGTGCAGCACCGCGAACGAGCTGCCGCCGGCCGGTTCCCCGGCCAGCGGGCCGGACAGCAGCGGCCGCACCGCCGCGGCGGGCCCGGCCAGCAGCGCCTCGCGTTCGTCCGCGTCAGCGTCCGCCAGGCACCGCTCGAACAACTGCCGCACCACGCCGAACGCGAAGCCCGCCTCCAGCTCCGACCCGCGGGCCCGCACGACCTTGTGCCCCAGCTCCGCCGCCCGCCGGCCCGCCTCCTCGGCCAGCGCCGTCTTGCCGATGCCCGCCCGGCCCTCGACGACCAGCACCCCGCCGCCGCGCGCCAGCAGCAGCTCAACCGCGGCCAGCTCGCGCTCGCGCTCGCGCAGCCTCCCCACCAAACCAGCCTGCCGCCTCCGCCCTGTCCCGTCCACCGCGCGGCGAGGGGATGGGGGTACTCCGCCCGCGCAGGCGCAGCCGCCGGGCGCTCAGCTGGTTACCAGTTGGGATCGCCGCCCCTATGGGGTCAAGATCTGAACTGGCGATGGATGTCCACAAGCTCAGCGTCATGGACGGCTGTGGATAGCCGCGTACAGTTCGGTTCTCCGCCCCCATTAGGGCAGTGATCCGAACCGTTGGCGGCTGGCGGGGTGGGGGGATCACGCCGCAAGGGCCGGCGGGGGCGGGATGGGGTTAACCCCCGGGTGAGGACGGAGGGCTGCCGCATTCCGGGGGGCGCGCCGGGTCCGTAGCGTCGTTCATCAGGTGGCACGCGCCCCGCGTGCCTGGCCGGGTTCACCCGGGGTCTTCCGGGCCCCAGCAGCCCGACCCATCAAGCGAGGGCACGATGCGCCATTCGTTCAGCTCGGTATTGCCCGAAAACGGTGACGCCGCGGCCGGCCAGGCCGTCGCGCTGCGCCAGGTCTGCAAGGTGTACCGGTCCGGTGGCACGGTCACCGCCCTTGACCAGGTCACGCTCGGCTTTGAGGCTGGGACGTTCACCGCCGTCATGGGCCCGTCCGGCTCGGGCAAGAGCACGCTCCTGCAGTGCGCGGCGGGGCTGGACCGGCCCACCTCAGGCGAGGTCTGGCTGGGCGGGCAGGAGCTCGGCGAGCTCAGCGAGACCAAGCTCACCGTGCTGCGGCGGGACCGGATCGGGTTCGTGTTCCAGTCGTTCAACCTGCTGCCCTCGCTGACCGCCGAGCTGAACGTCGCGCTGCCGCTGCGGCTGGCCGGGCGCCGACCCTCCCGGACGGAGATAAGGCGGGTGCTCGGCTCGGTCGGCCTGACCGACCGGGCCGGCCACCGGCCATCCCAGCTGTCCGGCGGGCAGCAGCAGCGGGTCGCCATCGCCCGCGCGCTGGTCACCCAGCCGGAGGTGGTGTTCGCGGACGAGCCGACCGGCATGCTCGACTCGGCCAGCGGCCACGAGGTCCTGGGCCTGCTGCGTGGCCTGGTGGACGGGCAGGGACAGACCGTCATCATGGTCACCCACGATCCGGTGGCGGCCGGTTACGCCAGCCGCGTGGTATTCCTCGCCGACGGCCAGGTCGCCGACGAGCTGCATGACCCCACGCCGCAGTCGATCGCCAGCCGGATGACCGACCTCGGGGCCAGGAGCACCCGGCCATGATCGGGCTCACCTGGCACACGGCCCGAGCCCGCGCCACCAGCCTGGCCGGCAGCTTCGTCGCGCTGGCCCTCGGCGTCGCGCTGCTCACCGCCATGGCGCTGACCCTGGCCAGCACGGCCGGAACGGCCCGCCACCCGCGCTGGTTCGCCCGCGCCGGGGTGGTCGTCGCGGGCGACGACACCGTCTCGGTCACCACCGGCTCGGGCGACGGCCGCGACACCGAGACGGCCACCACCGTCGAGGCGCGCGCGGTTCTCCCCGCCCTCGCCGTGCGGCTGTCCCGGCTGCACGCGGCACGGGTGCTCGACTATGCCGGGTACGCATCGGCCCGCGGCGCGCCCGGCGGCACCGTCCACCCCTGGGCGGCGGCCTCGCTGCACCACTACACCTGGGTCTCCGGCGGCCCGCCGGCCGGTCCGGGCCAGATCGTGCTCACCGCCCCCACCGGGCTCAGGCCGGGCGGGAGGATCGTCCTGCACACCGCCGGAGGGCCACGCCGGTTCACGGTCAGCGGCGTGATCCGCACCGGCGCGCAGGCCGCGTTCTACGCCACCGGCGCCGTCGCCGCCCGGCTGGCCGGCGGCCGGATCGACGCGGTGGCGCTGACCGGCCCGCCGGGTGAGCCCGTCGCGGTGCTCGCCGCCCAGGCGCGGGTGGCCGCCCGCGGGCAGCCGGTCCGGGTGCTGACCGGCGACCACCGCCGCGACGCCGAGCCCGACCCCGACGGCGACCTGTTCGCGGTGGCGGCCTCCTTGCTCGGCACCACCAGCGGGCTCGCCGGGTTCGTATCGGTCTTCGTGGTGGCCAGCACGTTCGCCTACGCCGTGGCCGCCCGGCGCCGTGAGTTCGGGCTGCTGCGGACCGCGGGGGCCACGCCCCGCCAGATACGCCGCCTGGTGCTCGGCGAGGCGCTGGCCGTGGGGGTCCTGGCATCGGCGGCCGGCGGCGCGCTCGGGATGGTGATCGCGCCCCCGTTCGCCCGCTGGCTGGCCCGGTCCGGCATCGCGCCGCCCGATTTCACCGCGCACATCATCGTGTGGCCGGTGGCGGTCGCCTTCGCCGTCGGCCTGGTGATCGCCCTGCTGGGGGCGTGGCTGGCCGCCCGCCGGGCGGGGCGGGTCCGGCCCGCCGAGGCGCTGCGGGAGGCCGCGGTCGACCGCCGGGCGATGACGGCCAGCCGCTGGGCCATCGGCGTCGCCGCGCTCGGCGGATCCGTGGCGCTGGCGGGGATCTTCGCCACCGCGCACTCCGCCGACGCCGCCTCGCTGATCCTGCTGGTCGCGATGCTGCTGGTCCTCGGCTGCGCGATGCTCGCGCCGGTGCTGATCCGCCCGCTGGTGTGGCTGCTGACCGTGCCGCTGGCCGCCACGCCCGGGGCGACCGGCATGCTGGCCCGCGGCAGCGCGGTCACCGCGGTCCGGCGGACGGCGGCCACCGTGGCACCGATCCTGCTCACCGTCGGCTTTGCCGGATCGATGCTGGCCGGGCTCGACACCTTCAGCGGAACCGAGCAGAGCGCGGCGGCGGACCGGATCACCGCGCCGGCCACCGTTACCCCACGCGGCGGGGCGCCCGGGCTCGCGGACCCGGCCGTCGCGGCGATCGCGGCGGCGCCCGGCGTCGCCGCCGCCGTCCCGGTCACGGACACCACGGTCTACGTGCGCTCCGCCGGTGACCCGGAGGACTGGACCGGCCAGTACGTCAGCGGGCCCGCCATCGCCCGCGTCCTCCGCCTGCCGGTGGTGGCGGGCAGCCTCGCCGGCCTCACCGGCACCCGGACGGTGGCCGTGCCCGCCGGGACCTGGCGCCTGGGCCAGACCGCGACCATGTGGCTGGCCGACTCCACCCCGGTCAGGCTGCGCGTGGTCGCGGTGCTCGCCGACCAGATAGACCTGGAGCAGACCGTCCTGCTGCCGTCGGCGCTGCGCGCCGGGCACACCTCCGTGCCGATGGCCAGCGCCGTGTACCTGAGCCTGTCGCCCGGCGCCCGCCTCGCACCCATCCGCGCGGCGGCGGCCGCGGGGGGCGGCGCAGTCGGCCCGACCAGCGGCTACCTCACCGCCGCCAACGCCGAAAACGACCGGGTCAACCGGCTGGCCATGATCGCGATACTCGGCATGGCCCTGGCCTACACCGCCATCGCCATCGCCAACACGCTCGTGATGGCCACCGGCGACCGGGTCCGCGAGCTGGCCACGCTCCGCCTGTCGGGCGCGACCCCGGGCCAGGTGCTCCGGCTGATCGGCGTGGAGGCATGCCTGGTGAGCGGCATCGGGACGCTGCTCGCCGCCGCGGTCACCGCCGCCACCGTGACCGGCCTGCGGCATGGCCTGATGGGCCTCGCGCCATCGGTGCAGGTGGTCATCCCGTGGCTGCCGCTGGCCGGCATCGCACTGGCCTGCCTGGCGATCGCGGTGCTCGCGAGCCTGGTCCCGGCCGGGCTCGTGCTGCGGCGGCGGCCGGCCGAGCTGGCGGCGGTGCCGGAGTAGGCGGGCCCGGCGCCGGCCCGGGCCGGGCGCACCGCCGGCCCGGATCCGCGGGCGCGCGGTGCTGCCGGTCGGTACCGTACTGGTAACCCATCGCAGTCAGGAGGCCCGGGTGGCGACGAAGGTAGCCGTGGTGCTGGAAGACGATCTTGACGGGGGCCCGGCGGACGAGACGGTGCGGTTCGGGCTGGACGGCGTGGATTACGAGATTGATCTGAGCAAGCAGCACGCCAGGCAGTTCCGCCGGGAGTTCGCGTCCTTCCTCGTCCATGCCCGCCGGGCGGAACGGGGACGGCGGCGCCTGCCGGCGCGCGGCTCATCGGGCCGCCGGCGCAGCGGCGACATCCGGGCGTGGGCGAAGGACGCGGGCATTCAGATCAGCGACCGGGGACGCATCCCGGCCAGCGTCGTGGCGCAATATCACGCCGCCACCAGTGGGCCCTGAGGCCGGCCCGGCTGCACATGGATACGACGCCCGGGATCGGGTAGCCAGCGGGAGTGGTGGTGCCTAGTCAGGCGTGTGCGGTGGCGCCGGGATCGGTGCTCGAGCACCGGTACCGGCTGGACGACCGCATCGCGCTGGGCGGGGTGGGTGAGGTGTGGCGGGGCACCGACCTGGTGCTCCGGCGGGCGGTGGCGGTCAAGCTGCTGCGGCCGGAATACGCGCAGGACGAGGAGTGCCTGGCCCGGTTCCGGGCCGAGGGACGCCATGCGGCGCTGCTCTGCCACCCGAACATCGCGCAGGTCTACGACTACGCCGACAAGGCGCCGCCGGTACCTGGCTTCCTGGTGATGGAGCTGGTCGATGGGCAGTCCCTGGCCCGGCTGCTGGCCGCGGGACCGTTAAGCCCGGCCCGCACGATGGGCATCGTCGCCCAGGCGGCCAGAGGGCTCCGGGCGGCCCATGCGGCCGGTCTGGTCCACCGCGACATCAAACCGGGGAACCTGCTGGTCGGCCGGGATGACCATGTCAAGATCACCGACTTCGGGATCGCTCAGGTGGCCGGGGCGGCGCGGCTGACCCGGACCGGGACGCTGGTGGGGACGGCGGCCTATCTGGCGCCCGAGCGGGCCATCGGCGGCCCGGCCACACCGGCGTCGGATTTGTACTCGCTGGGCGTGGTGGCCTATGAGTGCCTGACCGGGGAGGCTCCGTTTGACGGGGAGCCCCTCGCGGTCGCCCTGGCCCACCTGCAGCAGACCATGCCGCCACTGCCGCCGTCGGTGCCGGCCGCGGTCGCGGCCCTGGTCGCCGACCTGACGGCCAAGGATCCCTCGGCGCGGCCACCGTCGGCGACAGATGTCAGCGACCGGGCGGAACGGCTGCGAACGGTCCTTCCCCTTCCGCCCACCGCCGCGCCGGCCTCCACCTCCGCCTACTGCCCCGCCGGTCTTCCCTCCGCCCGTCGCCGCCGCGCCGGCCTCCCCTCCGCCCGCCGAGGCGCCGGCCGGGCTCACCGGCGCGCCCCCACAGATGCCCAACGAGCCGGGTGGCCGGCCGCCTGGGCAGTCGAGCGCGGGCGATGCCCGAGCGCGCCCGCGTCGGCGCCTGTCCCGGGCCGGGCCACCCGCCCGCGCCGCGCTGGTGGTCGCGGCCGTGGCGGTGACGGGCCTGGGCTGGGCCCTGGCCACGACGCACGGATCCGCGCCGGATCAACGGCTCTCGCCGGATAGCCACCCGGCATCCCCCCGGGCCGGGGCGGCCGGGCCACGTGCCGCCGCCTCCCCCAGCCCCACGAGCACGGGCGGCGACGGCCCGCACCGCTCGCCCGCGGCCGTCCACGCGCACCGGCGCGGCCGGCCCTCCGCCGCGCCGTCGTCCCCGTCGCCGCCCTCGCCTACGCCCACGCCCACGCCCACGCCGTCGCTCCCCCTGCCCACGCCGTCGCTCCCCCTGCCGACCCCCTCGCTCTCCCTGTCCGCCTGACGGACACCCACCCACCCCGCCAGCCCGGCCGGCTCAAGGCGTTCTCCCGGCGGCGCGGCACGAACGCTGCGCGAACGTTGCAGTTCCTACCCTCGGCCATACAACAAGGCGCAAACGGCGCAGCCGAAGGTGGACGACATGACAACAGCAGCTGATGCCACCGCTGTGGGGGACGAACCGGCCGGGCCTCCGGGAACCGGGCGCCGGCGGTGGGCCGGGCCGGCGGTGGCGCTGCGCGACGGGTCGGAGGTCGTCATCCGGCAGGTCCACGGCGAAGACGCCCCGCTGCTGGCCGACGGCTTCGCCCGGCTCAGCCCCGAGTCCCGGCGAATGCGGTTCCTGCGCGGGAAGGACGGGCTGACCCCGGCGGAGCTGCGCTACTTCACCGACATCGACCACCACGACCACGAGGCGCTCGGCGCGCTGGACCGCGCCGGCGGGCGCGGCGTCGGCATCGCCCGCTACGTCCGCGACACCGGCGACCCGCAGTCAGCCGAGATCGCGGTCACCGTCGTCGACGACTGGCAGGGCCGCGGGCTGGGCGCCGAGCTGCTGGCCCAGCTGTCGGGCCGCGCCCGCGCCGAGGGCATCCGCCGCTTCACCGCCCTGGTCTCGGCCGACAACGCGGCCATCGCCGGGCTGTTGCGCAGCGTCAGCGCCAGCCCCATCCACCGCGAGTACGGCACCGTGGAATACGAGATCCCGCTGGCGCCAGCGGCAGAGCCCGGCTCACACCGCCAGCGGGCGGTCGGTGGGCACGACGGGCGCGGGCAGGGCGGTGGTTCCCATCAGGTAGCGGTCGACGGCGGCGGCTGCGCCACGGCCCTCTGCGAGCGCCCACACGAGCAGTGAGGCCCCCCGTCCCGCGTCACCGGCCACGAATACGCCATCGCGGCCGGCGCCGAAGTCGGTCCCGCGGGCGAAGTTGCCCCGCGCGTCCAGCCGCAGCGCGAGCTGGCCGGCTATGCCGCTGTCGTGCTCGGGGCCGGTGAAGCCCAGCGACAGCAGCACCAGATCGGCCGGGATCTCCCGCTCGGTGCCCGGCTGCGGCCGCCGCTGCTCCGGCTCCACCCCGACCAGGTGCAGCGCCCGGACATGGCCGTTCTCGTCTCCCGCGAAGCGGAACGTGGACGCGGAGAACACCCGCACGTCCCCGTCCGGCCCCGGCGCCGGGACGCCGAGGCTGTCCCAGTCCTCACCGCGCAGCCCGGCCAGCTCGCGGGCCTCCTGGTGGGCGGAGGACATGCGATAGATCTTCGGGTAGACCGGCCACGGCTGGTGCGGGGCACGGTCCTCGCCCGGCAGCGGGTTGATGTCCAGCTGGACAACCGAGGCCGCGCCCTGGCGCAGCGCCGTCCCCAGGCAGTCCGCGCCGGTGTCGCCGCCACCGACGATGACGACGTGCCTGCCCTCCGCGTGAAGGGGCGGGCGGCCATCGAAATCGCCCTCGCAGGCCCGGTTGGCCAGCGGCAGGTAGTCCATGGCCTGGTGGATCCCGGCCAGATCCCGGCCCGGCACCGGCAGCTCGCGCCGGGCCATGGCCCCGACCGCGACCACCACGGCGTCGTATCGGCGCCGGAGATCGGTCGCGCTCAGGTCGGTGCCTACCGCGACGCCGGTGCGGAAACAGGTGCCTTCCGCGCGCATCTGCTCCAGCCGCCGCTCAAGGTGGCGCTTCTCCAGCCTGAACTCGGGAATCCCGTACCGGAGGAGACCTCCGAGACGGTCATCCCGCTCGTACACCGTGACCGCGTGCCCGGCCCGGGTGAGCTGCTGGGCACAGGCCAGCCCGGCCGGGCCGGAGCCGATGACGGCGACTGTCCTGCCCGACGCCTGCCCCGCTGGCCGCGGTGTGATGTAACCGCGCTCCCAGGCCCGGTCGGCGATGGTGGCCTCGACGTTCTTGATCGTCACCGCGGGCTGGCTGATGGCCACCACGCAGGCAGGCTCGCACGGGGCCGGGCAGAGCCTGCCGGTGAACTCGGGGAAGTTGTTGGTGGCGTGCAGCCGCTCACTCGCGCCCGCCCAGTCGCCGCGCCAGACGAGATCGTTCCATTCCGGGATGAGGTTCCCCAGCGGGCAGCCGTGGTGGCAGAACGGGATGCCGCAGTCCATGCAGCGTCCCGCCTGCGTCTCGATGATCGGCAGCAGGCTCCGCCGGTCGTAGACCTCATTCCAGTCCCGCACCCGGTCCTGGACGGGCCGCTTGGCGCAGTCCTGGCGCGGGGTGGTGAGGAAGCCCTTGGGGTCAGCCACAGCGAGCTCCAGCGCCAGGAGGGATCGGGGGGCCGGACGACGCTGTCCTCCCCTAACCATACGCGGCCGTCGCCGGGAACCGTATGGCCAGGCAGCACGTCCCGGCGAGTTTGGCCGAACCAGCGCGGGGAAGCTTGGGGTCCTCCGTTCGAGGCGAGCACCCGGAATGTGGAGAGGCGATGTCCTGGTACCCAGACGAGACGGGGGCCTGGTGGACCGAGTTCCAAGGCGACGGCGGCGCCACCTGGGTCCCGGCCGCGCCGGCCGCCTTTGGTGCTCCGGTGCCGGCGCAGGAGGGGCCAAGGGGCGCTCTGTCACGACGGGTGCTCAGGCACGGGCTGGTGGTCCCTCCCGGTCGGCGTCGCAGCTTGGGTTCTGGTCGATCGGCGAGGTGTTCAGCCGGTACCGGAACTACGAGGGCGAAAGGGACAGGCCGCTGACGGAGCGGGAGACCGGGCACCTGAACCGGCTCATGGACGAAGCGACGGTCGTGGTGGACAAATTTGTCGAGCGCGACCCGGAGCAGGCCCGATGGCACGCCCGAATCTGTGAGAGCTTCGAGGGGACGCAGGTATCGGTGATCGCGACCCCCTGGGACCGGGCGCTGGCCAACCGGGTGCCCCTGGATCTGGGCGCCGTGGCCGGGGCGACGCTCGATGCCAAGTTGGCCATGGCCGAGCAGGTCCTGCGCGGCGTCGACCGTGCCGACCGCAGGCGGCACGGTCTTCCCGAGCCGGAGGCGGAAGAATCCGGCAGCGGCCAGCGGGACCCGGCCGAGCCGCCACAGCCGTCCCCGCCGCCGCCCGCTCCCGCCGCCGGGCCGGACAACGGGGGCGCCGAGCCAGATACCGCGGACATCCCGGTCATCGCTGCGCCGCCCGAGCCGGACGGCGGGGAGGACTGGGCGGACACCCCGCACGTGCGGATCATCCCCACGCAGCCAGGGCCGGACGACGCCGGGGACTGGGCGGACACCCCGCACGTGCGGATCATCCCCGCGCGGACGGAGCCAGACGGCCCAGGCATCGAGCCGGGCCCATCCGTGTGACGACGCACGGACCCCCGGGCGTCATGACGTCCCGGCAGCCCTGGCGTGTGCCTGGGGCCAGGCGGCGTCCGGTTCAACGTGACTCGTGCGGACGCGCGGGCCTGCCGCAAGCGGCCAACCGGAGATTTCCCTAGGGAGTAGAGGCCCGCCCGGGTCGGCTGGCTGGGTACCGCGACCGAGCCGGAGCAGACCCTGATCGTGGCGAAACGATAACGATCAGGACACACCCAGCCCACAAGCAGGGCAGAACGGCAAGCGTGTTCTGGACATGCCGCCGTCAGGCTGGGCAGAATGTCGCCTCATCCAGTACCTGCGGGCATTCTCATCGCGCCGTGCTGATACCGTCCACGCAGCCATTCAGGCTCCGCCGGGCGCGTACCAGTGCGGGCTATCGGCCGTGCCGCGGCATGGCGGCAGTGCCCACGGTGAGCCGTGCCGGGCACCCGCCATCGGGCCGGCGCGGCGCCGGTCGTGGTTTCGGCCGGGGGGCCAGGCAGCGAGGCCGTTATCGCGGATCTCGGCTACGCCGATCCGTATCCCGTGGTCTCCTGCCCGGCCAGGCCGATCAACGAAAGGAAGAATCATGAGACGTACCACCGCGATCGCGGCCATGGCGGCGGTCTGCTCTGGCGGCTGCCGCCTGCAGCAGCAGTTCTCCGGCGGCAGCACCGGCTCAGCTAGCCCAGCAAGCAGTGGCGGCACCGTCGACATCTACTCGAGCCTCCCGATGCAGGGAGCCTCGACCGCGCAGACCCGCCCGATGGTCAACGGGATCAAGCTCGCGCTCTCCCAGGCGGACGGCAAGGCCGGGCAGTGGAACGTGGAGTACACGTCGCTCGACGACTCGACGGCAGCGGCCGGGAAGTGGGACCCGGGCCAGACGGCGGCCAACGCGCGTCAGGCGGCCTCGGATCCGAAGGCCGTCTACTACATCGGCGAGTTCAACTCCGGCGCCAGCGAGGTGTCGATCCCGATCCTCAACCAGGCGGGGATACCGCAGGTGAGCCCGGCGAACACCTACGTCGGCCTGACGACCAACCTGCCGGGCAGCGCCCCCGGTGAGCCGCAGAAGTACTACCCGACCGGGAAGCGCACCTACCTGCGGATCGTGCCGATCGACTCGATCCAGGCCGCCGCCGACCTGATGGCGATGAAGCAGGCCGGCTGCACCAAGGTCGCCGTCGCCAACGACAAGGAGGCTTACGGCGCTGGCCTGGCGCAGCTGCTCGAGCTGGAGAAGGGCTTTTACGGGGTGACGATCACGAGCAACACCGGGATCGACCCGACCGCGCCCAACTTCCGCTCCTACGCGTCGACGATCAAGGGCCAGGGAGCGGACTGCTTCTTCTTCGCCGGCATCGTCTCCAACGGCGCCGTCCAGATCACCAAGGACGTCCACTCGGCGATCCCCAAGGCCAAGGTCTTCGGCGGCGACGGGGTCTGCACGGACTCCTACACCAACGCCACGAAGGGCGGCGTCCCGGCCGCGATCTACCCGCTGACTCGAGTGCACGGTCGCGACCCAGGATCTGGCGGCGTATCCGGGCGGCAAGGACTTCCTCGCCGCGTACAAGGCCAAGTACGGCGTCTCGAGCCCGGACCCATACGCGATCTACGGCTACGAGGCGATGAAGCTCGGGCTCGACACGATCAAGAGCCTGGGGGCCAAGGGCAACAACAAGGCGGCCATGCTGGAGGCCCTGTTCGCGATCACGCACGCTCACTCGGTGCTCGGCACCTACGGGTTCGACAAGAACGGCGACACGACGCTGAAGTCCTACGGCCTGTACAAGGTCGGAACCGACGGCGAGCCTGTCTTCGTCAAGACGCTCACCCCGACGCAAACCGTTCAAGTAAGACAACAATGGGTGGGGGGGCGCGATGCGCCCCTCCACCCCATAGTCGGGAGTAGCGAGCCGCGCGCCTCGCGCCCCGACACCTCACAGGGAACCGTGGCAACCAGAACAATTTCGTCCCCAGCCCGCCCGCGCGCCGGTGCACCCGCTGAGTGGCGGTCCGCCGGTACGCCGGCCGCTGGGGCCTGATCGTGGCGCTCGCCGCGCTGCCGGTCTACTACGGCATCCACGACCTGGTGCAGGGCTATCAGGCCGGCTACGTGGCAGGCCACGCGGTGATCCATCACGATCTGGCCGAATCTGGGCAACGACATCGCCCAGGGCCTGTCCAACGGCGCGATCTGGGCGCTGATCGCGATCGGGTACACGCTCGTGTACGGGATCATCGAGCTGATCAACTTCGCGCACGGCGACGTGTTCATGATCGGCTCCTTCACCTCCGTGAGCCTGTGGGGGGTGTTCGGGCTCGGGCTCACCACCGGTGCCCTGGGACTGACCTGGGGCCTGCTGGCGACGCTGATCATCACGATGATCGTGACGGGGTCGCTGAACGTCCTGATCGAGCGGGTCGCCTACCGCCCGCTGCGGAACGCGCCCAAGCTCGCCCCGCTGATCACGGCGGTCGGCTTCTCGTTCATCCTCCAGAACGTGGGCCTGATCTGGCGCGGCGGCTCACCGCAGAGCGTGCCCGACCTCATCCACGTGCAGCAGACGGTGTTCACCATCGGCGGCGTGCAGATCCAGCGCGGCTACATCCTCGCGTTCGCGGTGATGATCCCGCTCGTGTTCGCGCTGGGCTGGTTCATCGGCCGGACCCGGGCCGGGCGGGCGATGCGCGCGACCGCCCAGGACCCGGAGGCCGCCCGGCTGATGGGCATCAACGTCAACGCCACGATCTCGCTCACGTTCCTGCTCGGCGGCATGCTGGCCGGCGCGGCCGGGGCTGGTGTACGCGCTCTATCAGACGAACATCTGGTTCTTCCAGGGCTTCAAGGCCGGGCTGATCGCGTTCACGGCGGCGGTGATGGGCGGGATCGGCAACGTCCGCGGCGCGGTGCTCGGCGGGCTGATCATCGGCGTCATCCAGGCGCTGGCCGACGCGCGGATGGGCCCGCAGTGGACCGAGGCGGTCGTGTTCGGCTACCTGATCGCCATCATGATCCTGCGCCCGCAGCGGGCTGCTCGGCGAGGAGACGAGGGAGGCGGGATGAGCGGACTGGCGCGCGCGCCTGCGCCGAGTGGCGCGAGGCCGGCGACGAGCGGCTCCCGCAGTGGTGGAACCGCGCGCTGGCGGGACTGCTCATCGCCATCGGGATCGTGCTGCCGTTCTTCTTCCCGCCGACCAGCGGGTTCATGAACGCGACGATCATCGCGGTCGCCTACGCGGTGATGGCGCTGGGCCTGAACATCGTGGTCGGCTTCGCCGGGCTGCTCGACCTCGGGTACGTCGCCTTCTACGCGCTCGGCGCGTACTCGCTCGGGTGGTTCGGCTCCGGGTTCTTCTTCAAGGCCCGCGTCCACGTGCTCGTCTCCCCCGTCCAGCGCAGGCACTGCCGGGCGTGCACCTCAACTTCATCCTGATCCTGGCCGGCGCCGCGCTCATCTGCGCCCTGGCGGGGATGCTGATCGGCCTGCCGACGCTGCGGCTGCGCGGCGACTACATCGCGATCGTCACGCTCGCGTTCGGCGAGATCATCGGCGTGGTCGCCGTCAACGGCCAGAGCGTCCCCGTCGGCGGCGGCATGACGCTGACCGCCGGCAACCTCGGCATCAGCGCCGTCGACCAGCCGTACTTCCCGGGGATCGGCCAGTTCAACCTGCTGGACCTGCGGCCGTGGTACTGGCTGATCCTCGCGATCCTGCTCTTCGTCCTGTTCGTCAACCTGCGCCTGCGCGACTCCCGGCTGGGCCGGGCCTGGATAGCGCTGCGCGAGGACGAGATCGCCGCGGTGTCGATGGGCATCCCGCTGGTGAGGACGAAGCTGCTCGCGTATTCGATCGGCGCCGCGTTCGGCGGCATGGCGGGCGCCTTCTTCGGCACTTATTACACCGTGGTCAACGCCGGCCAGTTCCAGTTCGGGTTCTCGATCTTCATCCTCGCGATGGTGATCATCGGCGGGCTGGGCTCGATCTGGGGGGCGGTGGTGGGAGGGATGGCGCTCGGCTACATCAACAACTATCTGATCCCGGACGTCCTGAACAACCTCCCCAGCCACTTCGGGCTGAACTTCCAGCTGACCCAGGTGGAGTTCGGGATCTTCGGGTTCCTGCTGGTGATCATGATGCTGCTCCGGCCGCAGGGCCTGATCCCCGAGCGGCGCCGCCAGCTGGAGCTCACGGCCGGGATCGCAGCAGAGGACGCCCAGCTCGCCGAGGTGCCGGGCAGCGCCGCGGGTCCGTCATGAGCCAGGTCGATGCAGCCGGCGCCGCCCGGCGGCCGTGGCCCTGCGGGCGGAGCACGTCACCAAGGCGTTCGGCGGGCTGGATCGCCGTCAAGGACATCTCGTTCGACGTGCCGCAGCATTCGATCGTCTCCCTCATCGGGCCGAACGGCGCCGGGAAGACGACCATGTTCAACATGCTCACCGGGCTGTACCGGCCGACCGAGGGGGGCATCTACCTGGGCGAGCGGGACATCACCCGTGCCCGCCCCGACGTGATCACCTCCTACGGCGTCGCGCGGACCTTCCAGAACATCCGCCTGTTCGGCGCGATGACGGCCACCGAGAACGTGATGATCGGGCACCACGCGCGGATGCGGGCGGGGCTGTTCGGCTCGATCCTGCAGCCGCCGCGGGTCCGCCGCGAGGAACGGGAGACGCGCGCCCGTGCCCGCGAGCTGCTCGCCTACGTCGGCCTGCGCGAGGCGGTCTTCGACCGGCTCGCCGTGCAGCTGTCTTACGGGGACCAGCGGCGGGTCGAGATCGCGCGGGCACTGGCATCCGAGCCGAAGGTGCTGCTGCTCGACGAGCCGACCGCCGGCATGAACCCGCAGGAATCCCAGCGGCTCACCGAGTTCATGCGCAAGCTGCGGGACGAGCTGAAGCTGACGATCCTGCTCATCGAGCACGACATGAAGGTCGTGATGGGCGTCTCCGAGCGCGTCACGGTGCTCGACTACGGCGAGAAGATCGCCGAGGGCAGGCCGGCCGACGTCCGCACGAACCCGCGGGTCATCGAGGCCTATCTCGGGAGGCAGGAGTGATGGCCCTGCTCGAGGTCTCCGACCTCCATGCCCACTACGGCTCGATCGAGGCGCTGAAGGGTGTCTCGCTGGCGGTCGATGCGGGCCAGGTGGTGACGCTGATCGGCTCCAACGGGGCCGGGAAGACGACCACCCTGCGCTCGATCTCCGGCCTCACCCCGGCCAGCGCCGGGAAGATCACGTTCGCCGGGGAGGACATCACCCGCATCCCGGCGCACGACATCGTCATCCGCGGGATCGCGCTCGCGCCCGAGGGCCGCCACTGCTTTCCCCGGATGACCGTGCGCGAGAACCTGGACCTGGGCGCCCACCGGCG
The DNA here is from genome assembly GCA_963835425.1 of uncultured Actinomycetes bacterium. Lineage (GTDB taxonomy): Bacteria > Actinomycetota > Actinomycetes > Streptosporangiales > Streptosporangiaceae > UBA9676. Next base: position 1,167,186 of record CAWIGE010000001.1, read on the forward strand.
GCGCGGCGCTGGGATCGCCGACGACCTCGACCGCGTCTACGAGCTGTTCCCCCGGCTCAAGGAGCGCGACCGCCAGAAGGCCGGCACGATGTCCGGCGGCGAGCAGCAGATGCTCGCGATCGGCCGGGCCCTGATGGCGAGGCCGAAGCTGCTGATGCTCGACGAGCCGTCGCTCGGGCTCGCCCCGGTCCTGGTGCAGCGGATCTACGAGACCATCGGCGAGATCAACCGCTCCGGGGTCACCATCCTTCTGGTCGAGCAGAACGCCAACTACGCGCTCGAGGCCGCCGGCAGCGGCTATGTGCTGGAGACCGGGCGCGTGGTCCTGGCCAACGACTCGGCCAGCCTCCGCAACGACCCCGAAGTCCAGAAGGCGTACCTGGGAACATGACCACCATTCCGGCACACGTTGCCATCACCGAGGCCGCGATCGGCGGCAAAGTACTGCTGCTCCTGTTCGTGTGGCTGATCTCGGGGGCCGCCGGGTCGTCGCTGGCGGAGCGCAAGGGCTACGGCGAGCGGCTCGGCCTGACGCTGGGCCTGCTGCTGTCGGCCCTGGGGCTCCTGATCGTCCTGCTGCTGCCCGGGCGCCCTGGCTCGAAGTGGCGGGTCGAGGGGTGGCTGCCGCGGCGCCGCCGCCGCCCGACCTGAGCCCGTGGCGTCCGGGTCGTCTGGGTCGTCCGGTGGGTCCGGTGGGTCCGGTAGGTCCGGGATGCCCGGCGCGGCGGGGAGCCTGGAGCGCTTCGAGGCGCTGCTGACCCCTCAGGGGCGTGAGCTGCTGGCGCGCCTGGACACCGACGCGGTGACGCCCGACACCGCGCTGCGGGTGGGCACCGCGCTCCGGGCCGAGTACCCGGCAGAGCTCGCGGCCGCCGCGCTCGCCCAGCATGAGCTGCGGATCCAGGCGCGGGCGAAGTTCGGCCGGGCCGGGGAGATGTTCTTCACCCGTGCTGGGCTCGAGCAGGCGAGCTCGGAGGTGGTGGCCCGGTACCGCGCCCGCCGTTATGCCCACGCCGGGCCGGTGGCGGACCTGTGCTGCGGGATCGGCGGCGACCTGATCGCCTTGGCCCAGGACCATCTCGTGCTCGCCGTTGACATCGACCCGCTCCACCTGCGCATGGCGCAGGCCAACGCCGGGGTGTACGGCGCGGCGGGCAACGTGCGGGCCGTCTGCGCCGACGTCCGCGACATCGGCCTGCGCGGCGTGGATGCGGTGTTCATCGATCCCGCGCGGCGCAGCGGCGGGAGGCGGATGCGGGCCGGGGAGAGCGAGCCGCCCCTGTCCTGGTGCGTGGCCCAGGCCGGCCGGGGCGGCTCGGCCGGCATCAAGACCGCGCCCGGCCTGCCCCACGACGCGGTGCCGGCCGGCTGGGAACTGGAGTTCATAGCCGTCGGGCGGGACCTGAAGGAGGCGGTGGCCTGGTCCCCCGCCATGGCCACCGCCGGCCTGCGGGCGACGATCCTGCCCGGGGGGCACACCATGGTGCCCGCGCCCGGCCCGCCGGTGCCCGTGCGGGCGCCCGGGGAGTTCCTGTGTGACCCCAGCCCGGCCGTCACCCGCGCCGGGCTGGTGGAGGAGCTGGCCCGCGAGCTGGGCGCCTGGAAGATCGACGAGCGGATCGCGTTCCTGTCCTCCGGCACCCCGCTGCGGACCCCGTTCGGGCGGGGACTGCGGGTCATCGACTCCGCGCCGTGGAACCAGAAGCAGCTTCCCGCCAGACTGCGCGAGCTGGACATCGGCGTTGTCGACATCCGGCGCCGCGGCCTGGCCGGCGATGTCGACCGGCTGCTCCGCGGCCTGCGGCTCACCGGCAGCCGCCGCGCGACCGTGGTCATGACCAGGGCCGGGAACCGGCCATGGGGACTGATCTGCGTCAACGCCGAATGACTGCCGCCACAGAAGTGATATCGCGTATCTCTGTGACCACGCGTACCGTTCCAGGGGCCGACGTGGACCTTTCCGGGCCTCTCCCGCGTCTAGGTAGGTACGTAGGGTCACCCAATGGGGGCGATCCGTTGCGAAGGTGGGGACATGCAAGGCGCTGGCACGGCGTACGGGGCGGTCAAGACCGCTGACGTTCTCGAGGTGGCGGCCGTCATCGTCGCCGGCCCCGTCATCGACCGGATCCGCCGGGAACTCCGGCGCCGGACCGGCCACGACATGGATCCCGCGGAACTGAGCGAGCTGATCACGTCGAGCGTGCTCAGGCCGGACGCCCTGGGCCGGGCCCGCGCCACCACCGTCGTCTGCGGGATACCGGTGGGGCGGATGGAGGATCTGGCCGGGTGAGGTAACCCCCTGGCCGGATCAGGACGTTCAGCACAAACGCTATCCAGCCGACATTTTTCCGACATGTGTGGGATTCTGGCCGTAACTGCGGCCGCGCGGGGCCGCAGGCCACCAGGAAGGGTCAATGTCGGCCGGACGCGACACGACAGGCACCCAGCAGCAGGACATGCCCGCCCTGTTCGACACCAGCGTGCCGCACATCGCCCGCGTCTATAACTACTGGCTGGGCGGGAAGGATCACTTCGCCGCCGATCGCGAGCTGGCCGAGCGGTTCATCGCGGCCGACCCGGAGGTGATCGCCGGGGTCCGGGCCAACCGCGCGTTCCTCGGCCGCGCCGTGCACTTCCTGGCGGCCAAGGCGCGCATCCGGCAGTTCCTTGACATCGGCACCGGCATCCCGACCGCGAACAACACCCACGAGGTCGCGCAGCGCGCCGCCCCCGCTTCGCGCATCGTCTACGTCGACAACGACCCGATCGTGCTCGCGCACGCCCGCGCGCTGCTGACCAGCGACCCGGACGGGGCCACCGACTACATTGATGCCGACCTGCGCAACACCGGCACGATCCTGGCGCAGGCGGCACGGACGCTGGACCTCGGCCGGCCGGTGGCGGTGATGCTGGTGGGGATCCTGCAGTGCATCCCCGATGAGGATGATCCGCGCGCGATCGTGGCCGCGTTGATGGATGGGGTCCCGCCCGGCAGCTACCTGGCCGTCTCCCACCCGGCCGCCGACGTCCACGCCGAGGCGAGGGCGGGAGCGGCGCTGCTGAACGAGGGCCTGGCCGCCCCGGTCACCTTCCGCACCCGCGCCGCCATCGCCCGGTTCTTCGACGGCCTCGAGCTGGTCGAGCCGGGGCTGGTCTCCACCTCTCAGTGGCGTTCCGGCGCGGGCACCGACACCAGGCCCCTGGCCAACTGGGCCGGCGTGGCCCGCAAGGCCTGACCCCGGCTCGCCCCGGATCAGCCGCGGGTCGCGGCCGGGCAGGCCCCCGCCACAGGGCGAGCGCGTCGGCGAACAGCTCCGCGGCCAGGCCCGGCTCCCCGGCGGCCGGCGCGCTCCTGCCCTTCGCCGTCAGCCGGTCGAACTCGGCCAGGTCGAGCTGGACGCATTCGCCGCACAGCGCGTACCCCGACCCGGTGGTCAGCAGTGGCCCGCACCCGCCGCGCGCGGGCTGGCCGAGCGCCCGCCGCAGGGCGCACACGTGCGCCTGGATCTTGGTCCGTGACGTGGCCGGCGGATTGAACTGCCAGATGGCTTCGGCGTGGAATCTCACCAACCCCGCACGGGGGGCGCCGCCGGCGGCCCCGGCCCCCTGACCGGCCACCGCGCGGCGGGGCCGTTCTTGACCCGCGAGCGGCCCGGCCGGAACAATCACCGGTGCCAGCCCCAATCCCGTGACCAGGCTGAGGAGCCCTCATGAGTGCCACCGAGCAGTATCTGGCCAACAATGCCCGCTACGCGCAGACGTTCTCCGGCCCACTGCCCATGCCGCCATCGGCCCACGTCGCCGTGGTCGCCTGCATGGACGCCCGGCTCAACGTGTACGCCATCCTCGGCCTCGGTGACGGTGAGGCGCACGTCATCCGCAACGCCGGCGGCGTCATCACCGACGACCAGATCCGCTCCCTGGCCATCAGCCAGCGCCTGCTCGGCACCAGCGAGATCATCCTCATCCACCACACCGACTGCGGCATGCTCACCTTCACCGACGACACCTTCAAACGCTCCATCCAGGACGACACCGGCATCAAGCCACCCTGGGCCGCCGAGTCCTTCCCCGACCTCGACGAGGACGTCCGCCAGTCCATCGCGCGGATCAAGGCCAGCCCGTTCATCCCGCACAAGGACGCCATCCGCGGCTTCGTCTTCGACGTCGCCACCGGGAAGCTCAACGAGGTCGTCTGAGCCGCCCGCGGGCGGCTCAGATGGTCCCCACCGCGGTGAGGACCGCGAGCAGGAAGGTGGTCAGGGCGAGGACGCCGTGGCTCGCCGGGATGAGCGCCGCCGCGTGCCCCTTGGCCCGCTCCGGCGGGTCCGGGGCGGCGGCGCCGGCCAGCACCTCCTCGACCAGCCTGCTGGCGAGCGCCGCGTCGGTGAGCGCGCGCGTGAGCGTGCTGTCGGTGAGCCTGCTGGCGAGCATGTCCTCGGCGGGCGCGGCGAGCTGGCCGCCGGCGCCGGCCCGCCCCGCGCTGTCCGGGGCCGGGAAGGGCGTCAGCAAGGTGACCGTGGACAGGCCGAGCCCGATCGCCGGCATGAGCACGAGCACCGCCGTCCAGGCCAGCGGAGCCCAGCCGGTGATGCTGTAGGCCGCCCACAGGGCCAGCCCGGTGGTGGCCAGGCCGGCATGTCCCAGGACCACCGAGGGGCTCAGGCCTTCCCGGTCGGCCCGCTGCTTGCGCACGCCGCCGGAGCTGATCCACGTGCCGAGCATGTAGGCGCCGATGCTGGCGGTCAGCAGCCAGCTGATCAGCGTGATGACCGTGAGCACCCGGTGGCCCGGGCCGGGCGCGCCCGGCCCGGCGAGCAGGCGCACCGCCGCCGCGGCGACCTTGACCGGACCGTTCATCGGCTTCTCCCTGGCGCCCCGGTGACCGGTCCGGGGTGACCGGCCCCCCGGGGCCAGACCCTCGGCGCAGGTGGTGGCAGCGTATCCGCCTGGGCACGGCCCGCGATAGCCCGCGGGAGACCCGTCATGGCCGGCCGCGGCCACCGCTGCTGCTAGCGTCCGCTGTGTGGTGGACCAGATCTACGTCGGCAACGCGACCGTGGACGCCCCCGCCGACCGCGGCTGGCTGCTGGGGCACTTCAAGCCCGCAGCCGACCCGCGGCACAGCGAGGACGTCGAGATCAAGTGGGGCACCTACGCCCGCGGTGACCGGCGCGCGCAGTGGGTCACCGACGAGAAGCGCACCGCCGCGCTCATCCTCATCAGCGGCCGGTTCCGGGTGGAGCTGCCCGGGCGCAACGTGCTGCTCGCCCGGCACGGTGACTACGTAGTCTTCCACGGGATCGGACACTCCTGGCTGGCCGAGGAGGAATCGGTGGTGGTATCGGTCCGCTGGCCGTCAGTTCCCGGCTACGCCATCCCCGAACCCGGGTGACGCCGATGACCGAGCTTGAGCTGGCCGGCTGGCGCCGGTGCGTGAGCGAGCTCTACGCGGCCGTGCGGGCCGAGCCAAGCCCGGAGCGCGGGCACGCGCTGTGGCGGGCCGGCCGCGACGAGCTCTTCCGGGAGCATCCGCAGAGCCCGCTGGTGCCGGGCGACCCCCTCCGGGCCACCGGCCTGCCCGTCTGGCCCTACGACCCGCGGCTGCGGTTCTCGCTGCCGCTGCTGCCGGCGCCCGCGCCGGCGCAGCTGTCGCTGCCCGCAGGCAGCGACGGCACCACGGCGCTGCGGCTCCTCGGGCGGGTCGAGCTGCCCGCACCGCTGCACGCGGCGGTCGACGTGTGGTGGCTGGAGCAGTACGGCGGCGGGATCTTCCTGCCGCTGCGGGACGGCACCGCCGGCGCCGGCAGCTACGGCGGCGGGCGGTATCTGCTCGACACGGCCAAGGGCGCCGACCTCGGCGGCACCGACGGGTCCCTGGTGGTTGACCTGAACTTCCTCTACCACCCCTCGTGCCGCTACAGCGACTCCTGGGTATGCCCGCTGGCGCCGGCCGGCAATACCATCACCGCGCCGGTGCGCGCCGGGGAACGGCTCTGACTCAGTCCTCCAGGGCGCTGGGGTCGGCGGGGACGTCCACGGCGTAGGAGGAGAGGGCCGCCAGCGGCACGATCTCCAGCGCCCGTTCGTGGGTGGACGCCAGCACCACCGGCGCGGCGGCGCCGTCGCGGTGCGCCCGCAGCCAGTTCGCGGCCGTCACGCACCACCGGTCCCCCGGCACGAGCCCGGGGAACTGGAACGCCGGCATCGGGGTGGTGAGATCGTTCCCGATGCCGCGCTGGTGCTCCAGGAACTCGGCGGTGACCACGGCGCAGATGGTATGGCTGCCCAGATCCTCCGGGCCGGTGCTGCAGCAGCCGTTGCGGTAGAAGCCGGTGAGGGGGTCGGTGCCGCACGGCTCCAGTTCGCCGCCCACGACATTGCGCTCGTCCACGACAGCAAGTATCCCCACCCGCGGCGCAGCTGACAAAACGCCGGCCCGGCCGCGGCACCGGGCGCGGGCGGCGTCAGATCCGGGGCATCTGCTCGTAGGGCGCCCGGAGCGCGCGCAGCGACTCCTCGAAGGACATAAGCCTGGCGTGCACCTGCATGGCCTCGGGGCTGCCCGGCCCGCCTGCCCGGCCCGCGGCCTGCTCGTCCGCCATGGCCGAGCGCAGGCCCTGCAGGGAGCCGAGCGCGTCCTCCACCCGCATCCGTTCTCCCTCATCCGAGGAGCTCTCCCGCAGCCGGTACAGCTCGCGGGAAAGGTCGTCCGCGCGGGCCTGGAGGCCGGCCCAGCGGCCCCCGGCGTCCGCGCCGGGCACCCCGGGCCGGTCGGCGACGCGTATCGCGTCGGCCAGCGCCTGGCCCCTCGCATACGTGTCGATCATCGCGGAGCGCCGGGCCGATGCGGCGGCCGAGCGCCGGCCGGAGGCGCGCGCGATCCACACGATGAGGCCGATGAGGACCAGCGCGCCCAGCGCGATCCACAGCCACAGCAGCGACGAGCCCGACTCGCTCGCCGCCGGGGAGGCGGCCGCTGCCGTCGTCGGGGCCGGCGCCTGGCTGGCAGGCGCCTCCGCGGTGGGTGTCGGCGGGCTGACGCTCGCGCTCCCACTGGGCCTCAGGCTGGAGGCCGCGCTCTTGACGGCGGAGGCCGCGCTGCTGACCGCGCCGCTGGCGGGGCCGCTGCCTCCGCACCCGGCCGCCAGGGACCCGATGATCAGCGCCATCGCGGCCACGGCCAGGCTCTTTCTCAGCTGCGTCATCCCCGTCCTCCCATCGTCCGCTCACGCTGCGCGCAGGCATCCCGTCCGCACGGCCGCGCGGCCGCGGCACGGACCCGCCCGACAGCCTGCGGCCGGCGCGGCCGGGACGTCTTCACCCGTCGTGGGTGGGCCGGGTCAGCGCGGCCTGCGCGCCTCGATCAGGAATCGCTGGGCATGCGAAACGAATGGCCCACTCGAGCGGATGCGCCAGTGCATCCGTGCCAGCTGATCGGCATAACCGTCCGCGGTGAAGCCCGGCACCGTCCAGGGCACCTTGCGCAGGAAGTGGACGACGGCACCCACGTCGTAGAACTCCACCCGGAGCGCCTGCTCCCGCAGATCGGCCACGATCAAGCCGGCCGCCTGTGCCTCCGCCACGGCCACCTGCGGGCTCCGCCCCGGGTCCACCGGCTGGGGCCCCATCATGAAGTCGGTCAGCTCCCGGTTGGACCCGGCCCCGACCTGCTGCGAGAAATAGGTTCCGCCCGGACGCAGGACACGGGCGATCTCATCCCAGATCGCGACCGTGGGATGCCTGCTCACGACCAGGTCGAACAGGTCGCCGCGGAACGGCAGACCGGCTTCGTCGTCCGCTTCCACCACCGCCGCGCCCAGCGGGCGCAGGTTCCGCCTCGCCACCACGACGTTCGGCGGCCAGGACTCGGTGGCCAGCAGCACAGGCGGGGGACGCGGGATCTGCGCGAGCAGCTCGCCGCCGCCGGTCTGGATGTCGAGCCCCGCCGCCGCCCGGGCCATCCGCTCCCCGAGCAGCCGGGAGTACCCCCACCGCGGGCGCTCCTCGCTGGCGCGGCCCTCGAACCAGGAGAAGTCCCAGCCTTCGAGCGGTGCCGACTCAGCCTCGGCGATCAGCTGCTCGAACGTCGGCTCACCGGCCACCCTGGCAGCGTCGCAGCCGCTCGCGGGCCGGCGCAACGGGGTTTACCGCGGGCCCGGCTGCGGCGGGCGGAGCCCGGCGAACAGGTCGTCCTCGGGGATGGGGGCCCCGGTGGAGTCGCTGGCCCTGATGAAGCTCTCCCGGCCGAAGGCCGCCTCGGCGACGTCCGGGGGGATCTTGCTGAACCAGGAGTCCTGGATCTGGCTGGTGTGCGCGAGCAGCGCATCCCGCTTGCGGCCGAGCACCGGCCGGATGTCGATCGTGGTGGTGATGCGCCGCTCGGTCTCGGCTATCTGCCGCATGACCTCGGGGTCGGCGGGCCGGCGGTCGGGCACGTCGAGGCCGGCGTCACGCAGCGCCTGCCACACCTTCTGCCAGTCGCTGCCGCGCATCGCGGTGAAGTAGACCTTGGCCGGGATGCCGGTGTCCGCCGCGGCGGCGACGGCCGCCCGCGCCGCGTGCACGTGGTCGGGATGCTGGTAGGGGCCCGTGGCGTCATAGGTGATCACGACCTGTGGCCGGTACCGCTCCATCAGGGCACCGATCCGCGCGGCCACCTCGGCCACCGGGACGTTGCAGAAGGCGCCGGGCCGGTCCTTGTAGTCCCAGTCCGGCATGCCCGAGTCGTGGTAACCGAGCGGCTCGACGTCGGTTACGCCGAGGATCTTGCAGGCCTCGCGCAGCTCCGCGAGCCGCCGCTGCGCCACCGCCTCCTCGTCGTGACCGTCCTGGCCGGGCTTGACCCCGCCGGGCGCATCCCCGAACTCACCGTTCGTGCAGGTCACGACCACGGTACGGACTCCGGCGTCGCCATAGGCGGCCAGCACGCCGCCGGTGCTCGATGACTCGTCGTCGGGGTGGGCGTGCACTGCCATCAGGGTGAGATCGTCTGCCATGCCCCTAAGCCTGCCCGACGCGGGCACGACACCGGTAACCGGCCGGGCGGCTGGCTGGCCTCGCCGGAAAAGTACCCCGGACAGGGCGTTCATCCGGCTAGGGTGGCAGCATCGGTGGCCCGACGCGGCGCGGCACTACGGGGGTAGCGTCACCGGCAGGCCGCCGAGACGTGTGTCAGGAGCCGGTCATCTGGTCACGAACACAGGTCGCGCTCGGGGTACTGCCCTACCTGGTACTGGCGGCCGTGGCGGTCATCGACGTCACGGCCGGGCACAGCGTCGGCCTGCTCGCGCTGCTGTCCCTGGGCCCGGCGTTCGCCGCCGTGGTGGGCGGCCTCATTCGATTGATCATCGTCAGCTGCTTCGCGCTGGCCCTGTGCCTGCTTCTCGCCACCTACCAGGACAAGACCTTCGGTCTTGACGACCAGGTCGCCCTCGTGACCGTCCTGGGCGTCAGCGTGGCCGGCGTGATCGCCAGCACCCTGCGCCAGCGGCAGGAGCGGGAGCTCGCGGACGTGCGCATCGTCGCCGAGGCGGCCCAGCAGGTGCTGCTCCGGCCGGTGCCGGCCGAGTCCGGCGCGGTCCGGATAGCCGTCCGGTATATCTCCGCCACGTCGCGGGCCACCATCGGCGGCGACCTCTACGAGGTCATCGCGGCGGCGGGCGCGACCAGATTCATCATCGGGGACGTCCAGGGCAAGGGCCTGGCCGCCGTGAAGCTGGCATCGACCGTCCTCGGCGCGTTCCGCGAGGTGGCGCCGGACACCTCCGACCTCGCCGTGATCACGGCCCGGATCGAGGCCACCCTGGCCCGCGAGCTCACCGATGAGCAGTTCGTGACCGCCATCGTCGGGCAGGTCAGCGCGGACGGGTCCAAGGTGGAACTGCTCAACCGGGGGCATCCCCCGCCGCTGCTGATGGACGGCGACGGGCCGCGGCTGCTGGAGGTGGCCGCGGGCGGCCTGCCCCTGGGCCTGGCGCAGTTCGCCGCCGGGCTGGGCCCTGGCCGCGGCGGGCCCGGCGGCCCGGGCGTCCGTGGTCGAGGTCGGCCCGGGCGACCGGATCCTGTTCTACACCGATGGGGTCAGCGAGGCCCGCAGCCGGTCCGGTGAGTTCTTCCCGCTCGCCGAGTGCCGCGCCGTCCGCGAGCCCGGGGACCCCGATCAGATCCTGGACGCGCTGAGCACGGAGGTGCTGCGTCACGTCGGCCACGCGCTCGACGACGACGCGGCGATGCTCCTCATCCGCCGCGAGCCGGCCTGAGCCGGGCGGCGCCGCGGGCCCGGGCCGGGGAACGGCGGCCGGCGGCTATCCGTTCGGCACGAACGAGCGGGAACCGTGCCGCTATGCTCGGGATGCGAGCGGGCCGTCACCACCGGCCGAGCGAGAAAGAGCATCCTCATATGACCACCAGCGCTACGCCTGGCCGGCAGTCAGCCGGCGGCGAAGCGGGCCAGCAGGACCCCCGCCCGGGCAAGCCGGGCCGCCCGGCCGGGCGCCTCCTGGTGCTCGGCGCGATCGCCGTCGTGGTCACCGTCGCGGTGGCCGTTGCCACGTTCGTCGTCGTCCGTCACCGGGGCGTGGCCGCGCCGCGGCCGTCGGGCATACCGGCCAGCGTCTCGACCAGCCTGGCCAACGAGATGCTGCTGACCCCGCTGCCGCACGACCAGGCCCCCGGCTTCACCCTCACCGACCAGGCGGGCAAGACGATGCCGCTGTCGGCCCTGCGCGGCAAGGTGGTGGTGCTGGAGTTCATGGATCCCCACTGCACCGACATCTGCCCGATCGTGTCGCAGGAGTTCGTGGACGCCTATCACCAGCTCGGGCCGGCCGCGCGCAACGTGGCGTTCATCGCGATCAACGTGAACCAGTACCACGCGTCGGTGGCCGACATGGCCGCCTACTCCCGCCAGGAGGACCTGAACACCATTCCCAGCTGGCATTTCTTCACCGGGCCCACGCCGACGCTGAAGAACGCCTGGCGGGACTACAACATCGCCGTGGAGGCGCCCAACCCGGACGCCGACATCGTCCACACCTCGGCCCTGTACTTCATCGACGCCCAGGGCCGGGAGGCCTTCCTGGCCTCCCCCATGGTCGATCACACCAAGAAGGGCACGGCCTACCTGCCCGCCAAGCAGGTCGCCCAGTGGGCCACGGGCATCGCCCTCATCGCCCACCACCTGGCAACCCAGGCGGGCTGACCGCCGGCCGGGCACGGCCGGTCCGTCCGACCTGGGACACTACTGATCATGCAGACTCTGGTCGTTGATCATCCACTGGTTGCGCACAAGCTCACCATGCTGCGGGAGGAGGCCACCCAGGCCCCCACGTTCCGCCGCCTGGCCGACGAACTGGTGACCCTGCTCGCCTACGAGGCCATGCGCGAGATGCGCGTGCGGCCGGTGACGGTGACCACCCCGCTGGGGCCGGCCGACGGGGCCAAGCTGGCCGGGCCGGTCCCGCTGGTGGTCCCGGTGCTGCGGGCCGGAATCGGGATGCTCGACGGCATGACCAGGCTGCTGCCCACCGCCGACGTCGGCTTCGTGGGGATGGTCCGGGACGAGGAGTCCCTGGTGGCCTCGACCTACGCCGACCGGCTGCCGACCGACCTGTCCGGCCGCGAGGTCTTCGTGCTCGACCCGATGCTGGCCACCGGCGGGACGCTCGAGACCGTCATCGGCATGCTGGCCGAGCGGGGGGTGGCCGCGGTGACCGCGGTCTGCCTCCTGGCCGCCCCGGAGGGGGTAACGCGGCTGGAAACCGCCTTCCCGACCGACGACCCGGTCCGGGTCCGGGTGGTCACCGCCGCCATGGACGAACGGCTGAACGAGCGGGGTTACATCATCCCCGGCCTGGGAGACGCGGGCGACCGCCTGTTCGGGCGGATCTGACCCCGCGCCTTCCCCGGCAGCACGGGCCGCGACCGGCTGCGGCGGGCCCCGGCCGGTGTGTTGGCCTACTCTGGCTATGTGGATGGCCAGGCGCCCGACACAGACGCCGGCGTTGCCGCGCAGCGCCTGCGCCAGCTGCGCACCAGCCTCGCCCTGAGCCAGGAACAGCTGGCGCAGCGTCTGGGCGTCTCGTTCGCGACCGTCAACCGCTGGGAGGCCGGGCGCACCCGGATGTCGGCCCGGGCGCTGCGCGCCCTGGCCGAGTTCGAGGCCCAGGCCACGGCCAGCCCGCCTGCCGGGAACGCTGCCGGTCCCGCATTCCAGTTTCGTCGGGCGCGAAGCCGAGCTCGCGGAGCTGAACGCGGCGCTGCGGGGGCGGCCGCGGCTGATCAGCGTCACCGGGCCGGGCGGGGTCGGCAAGACCCGGCTCGCGCTGGAGGCGATCATGCGCTTCGCCGATCTGGACGCAGACGTTGGTCATCCCGCTCGAGCCGGTGCGCCACCCGCTGTCGCTCACCTCGGCGGTGGCGTCCTGCCTGCGCCTGCGTGACCAGCCGGGGGTCGAGGTCATCGCGTCTGTCGAGGCGGCTCTGTCCACCACCCCGCGCCTGGTCGTGATCGACGGCGCCGAGCATCTGCGCGACGACGTCGCCGCGCTGGTCAGCCGCCTGCTCGTCGCGGTGCCGGAGCTGCGCATCGTAGTGACCAGCCGGACCGTGCTCGGCGTCCCGGGCGAGCTGTGCTGGCCCGTGCCGCCGATGGCCTGCCCCTCCTCCGCCGCGCCGGTGACCGACATCGTGGCCTCGGACGCGGTGCGGCTGTTCATGGCCAGGGCCGAGGAACGGCTGCCCGGCTTCGCCACCAGCGCCGTCGCGCCGCGGGTCATCGCGGAGCTGTGCCGCCGGCTGGACTGCCTTCCGCTGGCGATCGAGCTGATCGCCGGCTGGGTCGGGACCCTGTCGCTGCGGGAGATCGTCGAGCACGGGGCGGCGCTGCTGGCCGCCGAGCCGGACGCCGACGGCGACCAGGGCGGCGGCCCTCTCGTGGACGTGGTGCGCCGCAGCTATGACCTCCTCGCGCCCGGAGCAGCAGCGGCTGCTGCCGGCGCTGAGCGTCTTCGCGGGCCCGTTCACCGTGGCCGACGCGGGCGCCGTCGGCGGGAGAGGCGGGCCCTCGCTGGCCCGGGCCATCCGCGGGCTGGTCGACTCCTCCTGGCTGCTGGTCAACCGCGGCGAGCCCAACCGGTTCAGCATGCTCGCCACGATGCGCCTGTTCGCCGCCGCACGGCTCGACGAGCGGGACGGTGGGCCGTCGGTCCGCCGCCGGCACGCCGAACACTTCGCGGCGCTAGCCGTCGGCAGCGAGCACGGCCTGGCCGGGCCCGACGCCGCCTGATGGGCCGCCCGGCTGGAGGCCGCGGTCGCCGACCTGGATGTGTCGCTGCAATGGGCGGCGAACGGCGACATCGATCTCGGCCTGCGGATGAGCGCGGCCCTGTGGCGCTGGTGGCTCACCAGCGGCCAGCTGGCGGCCGGGCGCGGCTGGCTGGGCCGCTTCCTCGCCCGGGCGGCGCAGCGGCGGGACGAGGAGAGCGGCCGGGTGTTCTGCTCGGCGGCCGTGCTCGCGGCGGAGAACGGCGACTATCCCGAGGCCGTCCGGCTGGCGAAGATTGCGCTGGGCATCTTCGAGCCCTCGGCCTGCAGGAGCGGAGCGCCTTCGCCGCCACCGTGCTGGGCTCCGCCTACCGCTACCAGGGGGACCGGGACGCCGCCGGCCGCTGCTTCCAGGCCGCGCTGGACCTGCGGGCGAAGCTGGACGACCGCCGCGGCCTGTCCGTCGCCATGAACAACCTGGCCCTGATGGCGCTGGACGAGGGCGATCTCGCGCTGGCCCGCGAGAACCTGGAACGGTCGCTGGTCATCAAGCGCCAGCTCGGCGACCAGAACTCGCTCGCGATCGGGCTGGCTAACCTGTCCGACGTCCTGATCCGGTCGGGCGAGATGGACGCGGCCCGGCGCGCCCTGGACGAGGCCGCCGAGCTGGCCGAGATCCTGGGCAACCCGCAGCTCATCGGGCTGCTGGAGGCCAACCGCGGCTTCCTGGCCGCGGAACAGGATCAATGGGCGGAGTCGGCCGGTCACTTCCAGGCCGCCGCGCTCGCGCACGAGGAAGGTGGTCAGGCGCACGACATCGTGGTGGCGCTGACCGGCCTCGGCCGGGCCGCCCACCGGCTGGGCCGCCCCGACGAGGCGGCCAGGCACCTGCGGGCGGCGGAGGCGCTGGCCGCCGGGATCGCCAACCCGCAGCGGCTCGCCGACGTGCGGGCCGCGCTCGCCGAGATCGGCGAGAGCGCCGACGCGGCCGCCCTGCCCGACGGCCTCACCGTCCGCCAGGTCGACGTGCTGCGGCTGCTGGCCGACGGGCTGAGCAACAAGCAGATCGCCGCGAAGCTGTCCCTGAGCCCGGTGACGATCGAGCGCCATCTGGCCACCGTCTACCGCAAGCTCGGCCTGGGCGGCCGGGTCGAGGCGGCCCGCTACGCCGTCACGCACGGGCTGGCCGCCCCGGCGCGGATGTTATAACGGCGCGGCCGGGCGGGACCCGCGTGTTCCCGCGGGCCGCGCCCGCCAGCTTGCCGACCTGCTGCGGAGCCGGCCGGGCCGCGCTGCCCCATACATGGTTTCCAGGATTCGCGCGCCCGCCGCGGCGGCGTAGACATGAGCAGTCATCATTCTGGCTGGAGCCGCCATGCGAGAGCAGATTCACGGGACGACAATGCCCGTGCTCTCCGTTCACCTCGACCCGGGTGAGAGCGTGGTGGCCGAGGCCGGTGAGTTCTCCTGGATGACCGACTCCATCCAGATGTCAACCCAGGTCCCGGCTGCCCACCCCGGCGGGGGGGCGGGTGGCCGGGGCCTGATGGGTGCGCTCAAGCGCGTGGTGGGCGGCTCGTCGCCGCTCATGAGCACCTACACGGCGCAGGGGTGTCCGGGGACCATCACGTTCGCGGCGAAGGTGCCGGGGAGCATCCTGCCGGTCGATGTGGGCCCGGGAGCGGAGTACCTGGTGCACCGGCACGGCTTCCTCGCGGGCACGCCCGGCATCGAGATCTCGGCCGGCTTCGAGCAGTCGTTCCGGGCGGGGATCTTCGCCGGCGAGGGATTTGTCCTGCACCGCCTCGGGGGCCAGGGCCGGGCCTGGGCCGAGCTCTCCGGCCACGTGATCCCGCATGAGCTGGTGGCGGGCCAGTCGCTGCGGGTCCACCCCGGGCACATCGGGATGTTCCGGACGTCGGTCTCGTTCCAGGTGGTCCGGGTCCCGGGCGTCGCGAACCGCTACTTCGGCGGCGACGCGCACTACTTCGCGGAGCTGTCCGGGCCCGGCACCGTGTGGCTGCAGTCGATGCCGCTGCCTCAGCTTGCCGCCTCGCTCGTCCCCTATCTGCCCGCCGCCCAGGACCGGCCCGAGCCGGTCGAGGAGGGGCTGGTCGGCGGGATCATGGGCGACGTGCTCACCTAGGCCCGGGAGCGGCACCGAAGGTGGGGAGGTGCCGCGCCCGCGAGGCGAAGGCCGCTCCCGGCGGGGGGAGCGGCCTTCCTTCGTCCGCGGCTACGCATCGGGAAGGGACACCCTGATCACGGCGTCGCTTGCCGCGCGGGCGGTCGCGTATCCCGGTTTGATCACGGTGTCGATGATCCGCAGCCGCTCGTCGAAGTGGGCGAACGCGCTCTTCATTGCGTTGATCGTCAGCCATTCGATGTCCCGCCAGCCGTACCCGAACGTCTCCGCCAGCCGGTGGAACTCCGACGACAGGGTCACCCCGCTCATCAGCCGGTTGTCGGTGTTGACGGTGACCCGGAACGAGAGCTGGCGCAGCAGCCGGATCGGGTGCTCCTCGATCGACGGCGCGGCCCCGGTCTGGACGTTGGAGGTCGGGCACATCTCCAGCGGGATCCGCCGGTCCCGGACGTAGCTGGCCAGCCTGCCCAGCGTCGCCATGCCCTCCGGCGTGATCTGGATGTCATCCATGATCCGGACCCCGTGGCCCAGGCGCTCGGCGCCACACCACTGGAGCGCCTCCCAGATGGAGGGGAGCCCGAACCCCTCTCCGGCGTGGATCGTGATGTGGAAGTTCTCCCGCGCCACGTACTGGAACGCGTCGAGATGGCGGCTCGGGGGGCTGCCGGCCTCGGCGCCGGCGATGTCGAACCCGACCACTCCCCGGTCGCGGTAGCGCACGGCGAGCTCGGCGATCTCCAGTGAGCGCGCCGCCGTGCGCATCGCGGTGAGCAGCGCGTAGACGGTGATGCGCCGGCCCTCGCTCCCGGCCCGGAAGCCCTCGAGCACCGCCTCGACCACCTCGTCCAGGCTGAGCCCGCCCGCGACGTGCAGCTCCGGGGCGAACCGCACCTCCGCGTAGACCACCCCGTCCGTGGCGAGGTCCTCCGCACACTCGGCCGCCACCCGCGTCAGCGCCTGCCGGGTCTGCATGACCGCCACCGTGTGCTGGAAGGCGTCCAGGTAGAGGTTGAGGTGCCCCCGGTTCGCGCCGCGCTGCATCCACAGCTGGACCTCGGCCGGGTCATCGGAGGGGAGGCGGTCATAGCCGATCTGCCGGGCGAGGTCCACGACCGTGGCCGCTCGCAGGCCGCCGTCCAGATGGTCATGCAGCAGCACCTTGGGGGCGGCGCGGATCTCGTCGAGAGTCAGTGGCACGCACCCATTCTCACACCCGGCCGCCGGGTCCGGCGTCGACGCGAGCACCGGCGCGTGGCAAGCTCGCTGCCATGACCGACGTGCACTCCTCCGCCCCGGCCGGCGAAGCCACCGCCCACCCCGCTGACCACGAGGACCCGTCCTGCGACGTCGCGCATGGCGCGGCGCCGGCCCCGGTGGTCACCCGGACCCTGGTCGCGGTCTTCGACTCCCCCGTCGCCCGGTACCTGCTCCGGTACGCCGGCGATGCCGGATTCCGCCCGGTGCTGGTCGAACCCGACCCGGAGCACGCCGGGCCGGCCGACGCCGGGCTCATCGTGGCCGGCGGCTTCGACGGATACCTCGGCGACGCCACCGACGTGGTGGTGACCGACCATCACCGGCGGGAGCTCGGGCCCATGCTCCGCGACGTGCTGGCGGGCCAGACCCGCTGGGTGGGGGTCATGGGCAACCCGCGGCACCCGGCCCCCCACATCCCGGCGCTGGCCGCCCTCGGGGTTGCCGAGACCGACATCGGCCGGGTGCACCGGCCGATCGGGCTGAACATTGGCTCCCGGACGCCCGCCGAGATCGCGGTGGCCACGCTGGCCGGGCTGATCGCCGACCGCAACGACCGTCCCGGCGGCTTCGAGTTCTGAACCGGGGCGGGGGGCCTGGCCGTGGCACCGGAGGCGGGCTACTCGGGAACTCCCCTGCCGCGCAAGCTGGGCATCAAGCCCGGGCACGAGGTCGCCGTGCTGGGCGGGCCCGCCGGCGTCGCCGCCAGCCTCAGCGGGCTGCCGGGGGTTCCCCCACCCCGCCGTGACCTGTCCGGCAGCGACCCGCTCGATGTCATCGTGTTCTTCGTGACCTGGCGGGCGGACCTGGAGGAGCAGCTTGCCGCCCTGCGGGGGCGCATGGCCCCGGCCGCCGGGCTGTGGGTGGCCTGGCCGAAACGGGCGTCCCGGGTGCCCACGGACATGACCGAGCACGTGGTCCGCGAGATCGCCCTGCCGACCGGCCTGGTCGACAACAAGGTCTGCGCGATCGACGCGGTCTGGTCCGGCCTGCGCCTGGTGATCAGGCGGGAACTGCGGCCGTCTGCCGTCTGACCAGCGGCGCCGCTGCCAATGATCTAGCTTCATTGCGCCAATCAGACGCCAATGACTGCCTCTTGACAACAATCCCTGGTCAGAGCAACCTTGGGGGCATTCATGCCAATCACTATGACATTGGCTCATTAGCCGGAACAGGGAGGAGACCCCCGCTATGTCCTCCGTCGCCGCCAGCGGCCCGGCGGTCCGCACCCAGCGGACTCGCGCGATAGCAGCCAGCACCGTCGGGACCACCATCGAGTGGTACGACTTCTTTCTCTACGGCACCTCGGCAGCGCTGGTGTTCCCCACGGTTTTCTTCCCCGGGCACACCCTCTACTCCGGCGTGCTCCTGTCCTTTGGCACCCAGTTCGTGGGCTTTGTCGCCCGGCCGATCGGGGCGATGATCTTCGGCCACTACGGCGACCGGATCGGCCGCAAGACCACGCTGATCTCGACGCTGCTGCTGATGGGGATCGCGACCTTCCTCATGGGCCTGATGCCGTCCTATGCCGCCATCGGCGCGGCCGCCCCGATCCTGCTGGTGATCCTGCGCATCGCCCAGGGCATCGGGGTCGGCGGCGAGTGGGGCGGCTCGGTGCTGCTGTCCATGGAATGGGGCAAGCAGCGCTGGCGCGGGTTCATGGCCAGCTGGCCCCAGGTCGGCGTCCCCGTGGGCCTGCTGCTGTCCACCGGCATGGTCAAGCTGTTCAGCGGCGTGGCCGGATCCAGCTTCGACACGTGGGGCTGGCGGGTGCCCTTCCTGCTCAGCATCATCCTGGTCGGCATCGGGCTGTACGTGCGGCTGCGCGTGCAGGAGAGCCCGTCGTTCACCGAGCTCAAGCGCCAGAAGGCGATCGTCCGCCAGCCGGTCTGGCAGGTCATCAAGGAACAGCCGCGGGAGATCCTGTGCTCGGCGTTCGTCCGGATGTCGGAGCAGGCGCCGTTCTATCTGTTCGTCACGTTCGTGCTCACCTACGGCACCGACCACCTGGGGCTCACCAAGGACGCGCTGCTGAACGACACGCTCGTGGCCGCCGCCATCGGCCTGGTCAGCGTCCCGTTCTTCGGCTACCTGTCCGACCTGATCGGGCGGCGCCTGATGTACGGCATCGGCATCGTCTGCATCGGGCTCTTTGCCTTTCCCTACTTCGGCCTGCTCAACACCAAGACCGCCGGGCTTATCCTGCTCGCCATCGTGCTGTCGCTGGTGTTCCACGACATGCAGTACGGGCCGCAGGCCGCGCTGATCGCCGAGAGCTTCGGCCCGAGCACCCGCTACAGCGGCGCCGGGCTCGGCTACCAGCTCGCCTCGGTGATCGCCGGCGGCCCCGCGCCGCTGATCGCGGCGGCGATCCTGAGCGCGACCGCCTCCAGCACCTGGATCAGCTGGTACCTGGTCGGCTGTGCGGTGATCGCGATGATCGCCCTGCTGCTCATGCCGCGCCGCGACGTGCGCACCGCGCCATCCCGGTTCGACGAGGCACTCGAGGGGGCCACGGTCCGCCAGGCGGAAGAGGCGGGCGCCGCCGGCACCTGACGCGGCCCGGGTAACTGGCCTGCCCGGCTCACCACGGGCCGGCCCGACCGGGAACGGCCGGCCGACAGCCACCTGAGCCTCGCCTGGGGACCTGAGATTTATCACCGGCTAGAGGTTTACCGGGTCGTGTGGGGGGAGTTGCCCCCGCATGTCTGCTAACGCCATGGCCGGCCCGGCGGTCCGGACGCAGCGGCTACGTGCGATAGTCGCGAGCACCGTCGGCACCACCATCGAGTGGTACGACTTCTTCCTGTACGGCACGGCCTCAGCGCTGGTTTTCCCGAAGGTGTTCTTCCCCGGGGACAGCGCCTATGCCGGGATCCTGCTGTCGTTCGGCACCCAGTTCGTCGGGTTCGCCGCCCGGCCGATCGGGGCCATGATCTTCGGCCACTACGGTGACCGGATCGGCCGCAAGGCAACCTTGATCTCGACGCTGCTGCTGATGGGAATCGCGACGTTCCTCATGGGCCTGCTGCCCTCCTACGCAGCCATCGGCGCCGCCGCGCCCATCCTGATGGTCGTCCTGCGCGTCGCGCAGGGCATCGGCGTGGGCGGCGAGTGGGGCGGCTCGGTACTGATGTCGATGGAATGGGGCAAGCAGCGCTGGCGCGGCTTCATGGCCAGCTGGCCACAGCTGGGTGTGCCCATCGGGTTGCTGCTGTCCACCGGTATGTTCAAGCTGTTCAGCAGCGTGGCTGGATCCAGCTTCGACAGCTGGGGCTGGCGGGTGCCGTTCCTGGCCAGCATCGTGCTGATCGGCGTCGGCCTGTACGTGCGGCTGCGCGTCATGGAGAGCCCCTCGTTCAGCGAAATGAAGCGCCAGAATGCGATCGTCCGCCGGCCGGTCTGGCAGGTCATCAAGGAGCAGCCACGGGAGATCCTGTGCTCGGCGTTCGTCCGGATGTCGGAGCAGGCGCCGTTCTACATCTTCGTCACCTTCGTGCTCGCCTACGGCACCGACCACCTGGGGATGAACAAGGACGCGCTGCTGAACGACACGCTCGTGGCCGCGGCCATCGGCCTGGTCAGCGTCCCGTTCTTCGGCTACCTGTCCGACCTGATCGGCCGCCGATTGATGTACGGCATCGGCATCGTCTGCGTCGGCCTGTTCGCCTTCCCCTACTTCGGCCTGCTCAACACCAAGACCGCCGGGCTGGTCCTGCTCGCCATCGTGCTGTCGCTGATCTTCCACGATATGCAGTACGGGCCGCAGGCGGCGCTGATCGCCGAGAGCTTCGGGCCGAACGTCCGCTACAGCGGCGCCGGGCTCGGCTACCAGCTCGCCTCGGTGATCGCCGGTGGCCCCGCGCCGCTGATCGCGGCGGCGATCCTGAGCACGACCGGGTCCAGCACCTGGATCAGCTGGTACCTGGTCGGCTGTGCGGTGATCGCCATGATCGCCCTGCTGCTGCTGCCGCGCCTGCCGGTACAGGCCGCGCCGACGCAGTTCGACGAGGCAGTCGAGCGCGCGGCAGTCCAGGCGCGAGCGGGCGCCGGCAGCTGAACCGGCCTGGGCACTGACCAGCCGGGATTAGCTGTGGGCAGCCACCGGCTGGTCAGCGCGTCGGCGCGTCAGGGCATCGGTCCTAGTCGAGGAGCGGCTCGCCGTTGAAGATGCCGAGTTCCTCGCGGTAGAGCTCGAGGCCCACACCGTTCGGGTCGCGGAAGTACATGCTCTCCTCGACCCCGCGGTCGGGCCCGAGATAGTCCAGGCCCGACTCGTCGAGCTTCTTTCTCGCCGCGTCGTACTGCTCCGGCGAGATGGAGATGGCTAGGTGCTGCACCCCGCCGATGGTCTCGGTGAATGCCGGGTGCTCATGCCCGGGGAAGTCGAAGAACCCCAGCAGGTTGCGGTTGCCGATGTCGAAGAAGAAGTGGCTGGAACCGGCGTAGTCGCGGTTCTCCACCAGCTCGACCAGGGGGAAGCCCAGGAACTCCTGGTAGAACTGGATCGTCTCCTCCACGTCCCGGCAGATCAGGGCCAGGTGGTGCACCCCCTGAACCGTCGTGGGCGGCCGCCCGTCCCGCGGGCGCAGGTATTTCTCGCGCAGCCGCTGACGGCGCGCCCTCACTTCCTCCAGCTCGGATCCCTCAGGCTGTGGCATGGCCGCCTCCCTGCGTGTTCCTGGGCCCGGCGCCGCACCGCGACCCGGCCGGATGACCATCCCGGCCAAGCCCAGGCTATCCAGACCGGCCCGGAGGAGTCAGGGGCGGCCGGTCTGTTGCCAGCCGGCCCGCGGCTGGCGAGTCTGTTGTCAGCCACCCCTATTGCCAGCGGCCGGCGGTCAGCAGGACGCCTCGCCAGCGCCATGCCGGGAGCCGGTAGTGACCTCCGCCCGCCGGCGCTGGGACGATGGTCCCTGGACCGGCCGCTGTGGCTACGGTGGAGTTTTACTGGGCCGCCACCGGGTGGGCCTGCACGAAAGGGCAGGGAGCCAATGGGCGAAGCAGGCGCAGACCGCGGGAAGATCACCGTGTTCCTGCTCGACGATCATGAGATCGTCCGCCGGGGGGTCCATGACCTGCTGGAAGCCGAGCCCGACATCACCGTGATCGGCGAGGCGGGCACGGCGGAATCGGCCCTGGCCCGGATTCCCGCCCTCAAGCCGGACGTGGCGATTCTGGACGTGCGCCTGCCGGACGGCAACGGGGTGACGGTGTGCCGGGAGATCCGGTCGAAGATGCCCAGCGTGGCCTGCCTGATGCTCACCTCCTACGGTGACGACGAGGCGCTCTTCGACGCGATCATGGCCGGGGCGGCGGGCTATGTGCTCAAGCAGATCCGCGGCACCGACCTGGTCGGCGCGGTACGCACGATCGCCTCCGGGCAGTCCCTGCTCGACCCGGAGGCGGCCAGCCGGGTCATGCAGCGGATGCGCGATCAGGCGCAGCGCTCCGACCCGCTGGCCGGGCTGACCGAGCAGGAGCGGCGGATCCTCGAGCTGATCGGCGAGGGCCTGACCAACCGGCAGATCGGCGAGCGCCTCTTCCTGGCCGAGAAGACGGTCAAGAACTACGTCTCCGCGCTCTTCGCCAAGCTGGGCATGGAGCGCCGGGCCCAGGCCGCCGCCTACGCCGCCCGCGTCTTCGACGAGCACGGCGACACCGGCCATCCGCCGCACCACCGCTGACGGCCGGCGGCCGGGACCCGCTGGCTAGCCGGCCGGCTTCGCTGCCCGGGGGACGACGACCCGCCATTCCAGGTCGGTGCCCCCGCCCTCGGCGGGCCCCACCCGCAGTTCGCCGCCGAGCCTGCTGGCCCGCTCGGCCAGGTTCGCCAGGCCGCTGCGGTGGGTGCTCTGGCCCAGGCCCTTGCCGTTGTCCCTGACCCGCAGCACCAGGTCGCTGCCGCAGTCCACGGTCACCTCCACGCTGCTGGCGGCCGCGTGCCGCGCAGCGTTCGACAGCGCCTCCCGCAGCGCGACGAGCAACTGTTCGCCGACCCCGCCGGGTACCTCCTCGTCCAGCGGCCCGACCAGCCGCAGCGACGGGGCGAACCCGAGCGGCACGGTCATCTCCTCCACGATCTCGAGGATCTTCAGCCGCAGGCCGTTCCGTTTCGGGTCGTCGCCGTGTGACTGCAGGGAGAAGATCGCCGACCGGATCTCCCTGATCGTCTCGTCCAGGGCATCCACCGCGCTGCTGACCCGGTCCGCCACCTCCGGCCGGGCGATCAGCGGCACCGCGCCCTGCAGCGACATCCCGGTCGCGTAGAGCCGCTGGATCACCAGGTCGTGCATGTCGCGGGCGATCCGGTCCCGGTCCTGGAGCACCGCGAGCCGTTCGGCGTCGTGGCGGTGCTCGGCCAGTTCCAGCACGATCCCGGCCTGGGCCGCGAAGGTGGTGACCATATCGACCACCTTCGGCGGGAACGGCAGCGAGCCGGGATCCCGGCCGACGGTGAGCACGCCGCGCACGTTCCCCGGCGGGCCCAGCGGCAGCAGGACGGCCCACCCCAGCGGCATGTGCTCCCGTGCCACCGGATTCACCCGGCCGTCGTTGCGGAACTCCTCCACCACCACCGTCTGGCCGGAGGCCAGCACCTGCCCGGACAGCGACTGGGCGGCCGGGAGCACCAGCCCCAGCGCTTCGTCCGCCGCCTTCCCGGCCGCGTGGGTGTTGACCAGCCGCTGCTGATCACCGGCCGGCACCGCGAGCGCCACCAGGTCGGCTCCGGACAGCGCCAGCGCCTGCCTGGTCACCAGGTTCAGCACCTCCGTGGAATGCATCCCCGACAGCAGCTCGCGGGTGATCTCGGTGGTGGCCCGCAGCCAGCGCTCCTGCCGGCGGGCTTCCTCGTACAGACGGGCGTTGTCGATCGCCACGCCCGCGGCGGCCGCGAGCGCGACCACCAGCGTCTCGTCCTCCTCGTCGAACTGTCCGCCGCCCCCCTTCTCGGTGAGGTAGAGGTTGCCGTAGACCTCGTCCCTGATCCGGATCGGCACGCCGAGGAACGACCGCATCGCCGGGTGTCCCGGCGGGAAGCCATGTGACTCCGGGTGGGCTGACAGATCGGCCAGGCGGAGCGGGCGCGGGTCCCTGATCAGCGTCCCGAGCAGCCCCTGCCCCTCCGGCCAGTGGTCGATCGCGGCGATCTGCGCCTCATCCAGGCCGACGGGAATGAATTCGGCCAGCCGGCCGTCGTCGCCAATCACTCCAAGTGCGCCGTAACGGGCCTGGACCAGCGGGAGCGCGGCCTCGATGATCTTGCGGAGCACGATCTCCAGGTCCAGGTTGCTGCCGATGGCGACGACGGCCTCCAGCAGGGCATGGACCCGGTCGCGGGTCGCCAGTACCGCCTGGAGCCGGGCCTGCAGCTCGGTGAGCAGCTCGTCGAGCCGGAGCTGGGGCAGGACAGTGCGGGGCTCTGATTCCACCGGCGGCTCTCCGCGTGACGGGCCAGGTATGTATTACTCACCGTAACCTGTGCCCGTCCCGGGGGGCCATGCGCGGCGGATTTCTGAATCTGGGTGCACCGTCCGCGGGCCCGGTGGCGAAGGTCCCGTCCGGAGGGCCCAACGGTCCTGCGCGACCGACATCCAGCAGCCGATCATGAGGAGAGTTATTATTCAAGCGCTGGCAACGGTGAGATAACCCGTCCGTCCAGGTGCCCAGGGCACGGTCCTGGTCCAGCCTCCCGAAGAAGGTGATAGGGATGCGGAGGATGGAAATCTCAGGCCGCCGGATGCCGTCCCTGGCCCGCAGGCTCGGGCTGGACCGCAACCCGCTGCGGCGCGGCACCGACCGGGCCGAGGCGTGGATCCGGATCGCCCTCGTGCTGGCGTTCCTGATCGGCGCCCCGCTGGCCGCCTGGGGGGCCGGAAGCTGGGCCGGGTCCGTCGCGCCGACCGCCGCCCATCTGCAGCGGGCCGGCGAGCATCGCGTCCCGGCCACCCTGCTGCGGAACGTTCCCGGAGACGCTGACCAATGGTTCACCGTGCGGTTCGCGTGGGTCAAGGCCCGGTGGACCGTGCCCCACGGGACCGTGCGCACCGGCTACGTGCAGGCGCCGGTCGGCAGCCCGGCCGGCAGCACCGTGCCGGTGTGGCTCGACCGCTCCGGCCTGGCCCACCGAGCCGCCGCTGCCGCCCAGCCAGATCCGGGGCTGGGTCCTCATGATGGCCGTCATCGCGCCCGCCGCGCTGGCGCTGCTGCTGCTGGCCACGATGGGGATCCTCGGCCACATCATGGACCGGCGGCGGCTGGCCAGCTGGGGACAGGCATGGTCGGCGATCGGGCCCCAGTGGACCCGGCGCCCCCGCTGACGTAGCAGCCTCACGGCCCGGCCGACGCCGGGCCACCGCAAACGCCCCTCACCAGGCCATGCCCGCGCCGCCACGGATCTGTGCACGTCACCGCCCATCTCGACCTCCCCGGCCCAGGTGCCAGGACTTGCGTCCTGGCCGGTGGTGACCGAGGTCCCTGCCCGCCGGTGACCCAGGCCTCTGCCCGCCGCCGACGGCCGGCGAGAGGCTCTTTATAGCGGTACGGCCGAGCCCTACCGGGCCGGGCACCGATCCAAGGAGGGATTCAGATGCGCCGCAAGACCTTTGACCTGCTGGCCGTCATCGGCCGGCTCGTCCTCACCGTGGTCTTGACGGTGGCGGGCGGACTGCTGCTCTGGGACACAACTTCGTGGGCGACCAGGTGCACACCCAGCTCGCTGCCCAGAAGATCTACTTCCCGCCCGCAAGCAGCGGGGCGATCAAGGCGCTGCCGGCTGCCGACGCCAAGGCCATGACGGCCTACGCCGGCCAGCAGATGACCAACGGTGCGCAGGCCCAGACGTATGCGGACCACTTCATCGCCGTGCACCTGCGGGAGATCGGCGGCGGCAAGACGTACTCGCAGCTGTCCGCGGCCTCGCTCGCCCAGCCGAAGAACGCCGCCAGGGCGGGAACGCGGGTAATGGCCACCCTTCCCCGGCGGCCGGCGGAATCTCTTTTACTATTGCCTTACTTTCCTTTCCCTGGGCATTCCCGGGTATCCGCAGCCAATTCCGTGGCCCAGGACCAAGGTCCCACCGGCCCATGACCGACATCCCTATGCCCGGCGGTGGCCAGAGCGGATCGTAATCGCAGAGGATTCCATTTCCAGACCACATCGAACGGCTGTCACAGGAGAAGAAAATGAATAATCCCGCCCTGGCGAGCATCGGCTCCGGGGTGATCAACCTCGACCAGCCGGGCACCTACATTCACTGGTCTATCTTCACCGTTTCACTGGCAAATCTCGTGCTTATAGCCGTGATGGTGGTCATTTTCGGCCTGGCGCTGGTGCTGCCGTTCCCCAAGACCCGCACCTACCCGTCCGCGGAGGACCTGCCGGCGGGGGCCGACCCCGGCACGCTCGCGGGTGCGCCCGGGCCCACCCGGGCCGACCTGGGCGAGGACGAGGACGCCGGCATGTGGACGTACCGGCTGCGGCGCCGGGCCCTGCGGATACTGCCGCCGGGCAAGCTGCTTCCCGACCGCCAGCCCGCCTACGTCGCCTCCTGGGTGTACGTGTTCGGCGTGGCCAGCCTGGCCGCGCTCGGGGTGGCGATCGTCTCCGGCTTCGCCCTCGCGGTCGGCGGGGTGGACTGGTGGCACACGAACCCGGTGGGCCATTTCTTCAACAGCCTGCACCTGTGGAGCGTGGAACTGTTCATGGCGCTGCTGGTGATCCACTTGTGGGGGAAGTTCTGGATGTCCGCCTGGCGCGGTCGCCGGACGATGACCTGGATCACCGGGGTGATCGCGTTCATGGCCTCGGTCGTGGAGTGCTTCACCGGTTACCTGTCGCAGCAGAACTTTGACTCGCAATGGATCTCCGCGAGCGGCAAGGACGCCTTTAACTCGGCCGGGATCGGCGCATTCTGGAATGCGATGAACTTCGGCCAGATGCTGCTGTGGCACGTGGTGCTGGTACCGATTGTGCTGGTCGCCATCGTCGGCGCGCACGTGCTGCTCGTCCGCTACCGGGGCGTGGCCCACCCGCTGCCCGCGCACACCGGCGGTCCAGGCTCGCGTAAGGAGCGCCGCCGGGCCCGGAAGGCCGCCGACGCCGCGCCCTGGCGCGGCCCCACCCGCCGCTACGACATCATCAAGGAGGGCACCATCGCCACGCTCGTGGTGCTGGGCCTGACGGTGGTGCTGGCCGCGCTGCTGTCCTCGCCCGACGTGCCGTCGGCCACCGTGCAGAGCTGGTCCAAGAGCGAGCCGGCCGACTTCCTGGCCACCGCGGCGACCGAGCTCAACGGCACCAGCGGGACCGCCACCTACGGGCCGCCCTACACCAGCGACACCACCAACAGCCAGCGGCTGGGCTTCGCCCCCGCCGCCATCACCGGTGTTACCCAGCCGATCGACACCGCGCAGGACTTCGTGCTGCAGCCGCTGGACAAGCTGACCGCCACCAACCCGCGCCTGGCCGCCGCGCTGGCGGTCTACAACGCCGCCCCGCACTCCCAGCAGATGGCGTGGGCCAACGCCTACCTCAAGGCCGTCACGCACGTGAAGTTCGCCGGTGGGCTCCCGGTCGTTCCACCCGCGGCCGACGGCCCGGTCCCGGTCATGCTCGCCACCGAGTACACGATGGCCCGCAGCGGCGCCCTCGACACCGACCTGCTCGCCCAGCGGGACTTCTACGGCACCAACTTCACCAAGCCGCTGCTGTTCATGAACGACGGCGCCTACTTCTCCGACAAGGCCACCTCGATGCACCTGTCCGGCGATCAGTGGGGGGTCATGAATGAGACCGGCAGCTACCCCGGCCAGCCCTGGCTGTGGCTGTACACGCTGTGGTACTACGTGCCCGGCTTCTCCGCCTCCGCCAACGTGGACCTGATCGCCATCTACCTGACGGGCCTGGCCACGATCCTACTGCTGGCTGTGCCGTTCATCCCCGGCCTGCGGGACATCCCGCGCTGGATCCCGGTGCACCGGCTGATCTGGCGCGGCTGGGAACCGGACCCCGGCACGGCGGGAGGAGGCCCCGGGGAGGCCACGACCGTCCCCTCCGCTGCGGCGGCCGGTTCCGGCGACGCCGGGACGTCGGGCGCGGGCGCGAGCGCGCCCTGACACGGCCCCGGCGTCGCGGCCGCCTGGATCCGGGCAGGCAGCGAGAAACAGGACCAAAGCCCCGGCCGGGATGAGCGCCGTTCGGCGAAGCTGGACCCTGAGCCCCCAATCCCGCACAGGGGGATCTGATGATGGAAGATGCGCTGACGCGGCAGGCCGCCGAGCGGCTCATCGAGGCGGCCACCGCGGCGCCGTCGATTCACAACAGCCAGCCGTGGCAGTTCGTCGCCCGGCCCGCCGACCGGGTCATCGAGGTTTATGCCGACCCCGCCCGGGCCTTGCGCCGGGGCGATCCCCGCGGCCGGGCGGTGCATATCGCGTGCGGCTCGGCGCTGTTCAACCTCCGCCTGGCCATCGCCCGGGCCAGCTGCGAGCCGGTGGCGCGGCTGCTCCCCAGCCCGCGCGACCCGCTGCTGCTCGCCTCGGTCCGGCTCGCCGGGCCGTGCCGGCCCCGGCCGACCGAACGCGACCTGTATGCCGCGATCCGCCTGATCGGCCGCGGGCCGTTCACCGGGCATCCGACGCGGGGTGTGCTCGTCGCCCTGAAGGAGGCGGCGGCCGTGGAGGGCGCATCGTCGCGCGAACTCGGCCGGGCGGACGAGCTGCGGATTCTGCGCGGCCGCGCCACCGGCCCGGACCTGCACCGGGCGGCGGGCAAGCGCGCCATAGGCAGGTTCCGGCCGATGCGGGACCTTTCCCCCGGGCCGGGCGGCCGCCCGGCGCCACCGCCAGGGCCGCCCCGCCCACGGCTGGCGGTCATCTCAACCGGCGTCGGAGACCGGGCGAGCTGGCTGCGGGCGGGCCAGGCGGCACAGCATGTGCTGCTGCTCGCCACCCACCACGGCGTGCAGGCCGCGCTGCTCAGCCCGGCGCCCGAGGCGCCGGCCGGGCCGGACCAGGGGGAAGCGGCCCTCGCTGGTGAGCACCCGGCGGTGATCCTGCAGCTCGGCTCGGGACAAATGCGGCCGGTCACGGCCCGCCGCCCGGTCGCCCAGGTGCTGCGGGTGCTCTCTCCGGGCAAGCGCGGGGCGGGCCGCCACCCGGGAGCGGCACCAGGTCACCGCGGGCCGCTGCTGGCCTGAGTCCGGATGACCGCCTGATCGCCCAGCAGGTGGGCCCTGGTCGCCTGCAGGCGCTTGGCCACGACCACGATCATCCGGCGGGTGAACTCGAAGCCGAAGGCGGGATCGGTCTCGCAGCGGCCGCGCACGGCCGTGGCGTCGCATTCGAACAGCTCGGCCGGCTGAACGGCCACCGCCCCGAACTGCCACTGGAACGGCGGGAAGAACCAGGACACGCCGAGCATGTCGCCGCGCCCCAGCGTCTCGATAGCGGCCCTGCCGTCCCCGGGCACCCGCATGTCAACCGCGATCTGGCCCGCACGGATCAGCCAGAAGCGCTTGGCCACGCCGCCCGCCTCGAAGAACCGGTGCCCGGCGGGGACGGTGACGACAGAGGTCACCCCGGCCAGGAACGCCAGATGCGGGGCGGGCATATCGCGGAGGAACCGATGACCGGCCAGCGCCGGCGCGGCGACGTTGGGCATGTCGCCACCTCCCCAGATAACTGCGGCGACGGCGGGAACGCCGGGGCCACGGCCCGGCCTCCCCGTTCCTGCCAGCCTCCCACGCCACGATCCGCCCGGCCAAGGGCAGAGGTCATATCCGGCTGGGCCGTTGGGCCCGTGGCAGCTCCCCCGGCCGCCTCCTTCCCCCGGCCGCCTCGCCCCCTTGCCGTCTCATCCTGCCGCGCGGTGGGTGGCCAGCCACATCTCGCGGTAGAGCCCGCCGGACCCCAGCAGCTGCCGGTGCGTCCCGCGCTGGCGCACCCGGCCCTCGTCCAGCACGACGATCTCGTCCACCTCGGCCAGGCCGTCCAGCTCGTGGGTGATGAGCAGGGTGGCCCGGCCCCGGGTGACGGCCAGCAGGTCCGCGGTCAGCGCGCGGGCCGTCGCCGGGTCGAGATGCGCCGTCGGCTCGTCGAGGATCAGCAGCGCCGGGTCGGCGAGCAGCGCCCGGGCCAGCGCGATCCGCTGCCGCTCACCCCCCGAGACGGCGGTGCCGTGAGCGCCGACCGGCGTGTCCCAGCCCTGCGGCAGCGCCTGGATCCAGGGCAGCAGCCTCGCCGCGGCAGCCGCGCCCGCCAGCTCGGACTCGCTCGCCTCCGGGCGGGCCAGCTGGATGTTCTCCCGGATCGTGGCGTCGAAGATGTGCGGATCCTGCGGGCACCCGCCGATCATGGTGCGGACGTCGTCGGCCCGGTACCGGGCGAGGCCGGCACCGCCCAGGGTGGCGGTGCCGCCGCTGAGCTCGCAGAACCGCAGCAGCAGCCCGGCGACGGTGGACTTGCCGGCGCCGCTCGGGCCGATCAGGGCGACCCGCCGGCCCGTGCGCAGTTCGAGGTCGATTCCGTTAAGAGCGAATGGCCCGGCCGGGTCGTAGCGCACCCGCGCGTCCCGCAGCACCACCTGCACCGGGCCGGCGGGCAGCGGCAGCGGCTCCGCGGGATCGGTCACCGGTTCCGGTGCGTCGAGGACGGCCGCCACCCGTCCCGCGGCCGCCCGGGCCTGGCCGAGCGAGATGGCGGCAGAGGGCAGCGGGGCGACCGCCTCGAAGGCGGCCAGCGCGGTCAGGACCGCGGCGGCGAGCGGCACCCGGCTCAGCGGGCCGGCCGCCACGGCCGCCACTCCGAGCAGCAGCACGACCCAGACCGTGACGCCGGCGACGGCCGCTCCCAGCCCGGCCCCCAGGCCCTCCCCCGAGCCGGAGCCGCGGGCCAGCGTGGCCAGGTCGCGGTCGGCGGTTGACAAGGCCGCCAGGGCATCGTCGCAGGCGCCGAACGCGTGCAGGTCGGCCGCCCCGGCCAGCACGTCGGTGAGGCTGGCGCTGAACCCGCCGCGTGCGCCCGCGGTACGGCGGCCGGACCGGCGGGCGCGGGCGAAGGCGAGCCAGGGCACCAGCACTCCCCCGGCCGCCATCCCGGCCGCGAGCATGATCCCGGCCGGGGCGGACAGCAGCAGCCACACGGCAGTGACCGCCCCGGCCGCGACCACGGCGGCGGCAAGCGGCGGCCCGGCCCCGCGCAGGAACAGCTCCTGGGTGGCGTCAACGTCGCTGACCAGCCGGGCCAGCAGATCCCCGGACCGGAACGCGTGCAGCCCGCCCGGGGCGATCCGTTCCAGCCGCCGGTACACCCGCACCCGCAGGCCGGCCAGGACCCGGAACGCGACGTCGTGAGAGGAAACCCGTTCGGCATAACGGAAGACCCCGCGCCCCACGCTGAACGCGCGCACCGCGACCACCGCACCCGAAATCGCCAGGATCGACGGGTGCTGCGACGCCCGGGCCAGCAGGAATCCCGAGGTGCCGAGCAGGGCCACCCCGCACCCGGTGGCCGCGGCGGCCGCCAGCACCGACAGCAGCAGCCGGCCCCGCACCGGCCGCGCCAGCGGCAGCAGCCGCAGCAGCGGGTGCGCACCCTCCGGGAGCCCGGTATCCCGGGCCGCCGTCCCGGCGCGGCTCATCCGGTCACCCCCGTCGCGTCGGGCAGGCAGCCGGCCGCGAGCACCACCCGGCCGGCGTCCAGGGCCAGCGTCCGGTCGGCACCGCCGCGCCAGCGCATGCCGTGGCTCACCAGCACCACCGTCCGCCCGGCCATCAGCCGCTCCACCGCGTCCAGGATCTGCGCGGCGGTGACCGGGTCCAGGTGGGCGACCGGCTCGTCGAGCAGCAGCAGCGGCGCGTCCCGCAGGAACGCCCGGGCGATCGCGATGCGCTGCCGCTGGCCCGCGGACAGCCGCAGGCCCCGCTCCCCGAGCGGGGTGTCGTAGCCGTCCGGCAGCGCCCGGATGAACCCGTCCGCGCCGGCCATCCCGGCGGCGGACGCGATCGCGTCCCGGCTGGCACCGGCCCGCCCCAGCGCGATGTTCGCCGCCACCGTGCCCGGCATCAGCACCGGGCGCTGCGGAACCCAGGCGACCTGCCGGCGCCAGGCGGGCATGGCGATCGAGCGGAGCGGCACGCCGCCGGCCTCGATCCGGCCGCCGCTCGGCTCGGCGAAGCGCAGCAGCAGCGCCAGCAGCGAGCTCTTCCCGGCCCCGCTCGGGCCGGTGACGAGGATCCGCTCCCCCGGCGCGATGGCCAGCGACACCCCGTCCAGCGCCGGCCGGTCGCGGCCGGGATAGGCCAGGCACACCGCGTCCAGGGTGATGTCCTGCCGGCGGAGGTCGGCCCCGGCGGTGGCGCCGGGCCCGGTGGCGGCGCGCGGCGGCGGGATTTCCAGCAGATCACACACGCGCCCGGCCGCGGCCATGCCCTCCATGCTGGCGTGGAAGTGCAGGGCCAGCGCGCGCAGCGGCAGGAACGCCTCCGGGGTCAGCAGCAGCACCACCAGCGCGGTCTCGTAGCCGATGTGCCCGCCGAGCAGGCGCAGGCCGATCTCGACCGCGACCAGGGCCGTCGCCAGCGCGGCCGTGAGCTCAAGCACCAGGGCGGACAGGAAGGCCACCCGCAGCACCGACATGGTGGCCGTGCGGTGCTCGTCGGTCACCCGCCCGATCACCTCGGCCTGCGGCCGGGCCCGGCCGAACACCTTGAGCGTGGTCAGGCCCTCCACCACGTCGAGGAAGTGGCCGCCCAGCCGGGCCAGCAGCAGCCACTGCCGCCGGGCACGGGCCCGCGCGGGCAGCCCCACCAGCACCGTGAACAGCGGGATCAGCGGCAGCGTCAGCGCGATGATCAGTGCCGAGACCCAGTCCGCCAGCGCCACGCGGACGACCACCGCGAGCGGCACCAGGCAGGCCAGCGCGAGCTGCGGCAGGTAGCGGGCGAAGTAGGGATCGAGGCCATCCAGGCCCCGCGTGGCCAGGGTCGTGATCTCGCCGGCCCGCTGGCCGCCGAGCCAGGCCGGGCCCAGGCGCAGCACCTGGGCCGCGAGGCGGCGGCGCAGCTGGCTCTTGACAACCGCCGACGCGCGCAGCGCGGCCACCTCGCCGCCATAGGCGGCCGCCGCGCGGGCCAGCACCACCACAAGCAGGGAGACCAGGACCGGCCGCAGCGCCACCGGGCCGGTGCCGGGAGCCGCGCTCGCCAGCGCGCGGGCGAGCAGGCCCGCCTGGGCGAGCACGAGGGCGGTCACCGCCAGGCCGAGCAGCACCACGATGGCCAGGTAGCCGCGGGCGGCCCCCGCTTGCCGCAGCAGGCGCGGATCTACTGCTCTCATTGACCAGGCCTCCACCCGAGCCGCCGGGATCATTGTGCGCCGCGCGTCACCCCCGGCACGCCACCCCCGCGGGGTGAGCGCCTACCTGGACGCGGTGGCGGGCCGGGAGCAGCGGGCGGACGTGGCCAGCCTCGCCCCGCTGCTGGTCCCGCGGTCGGTCGCGGTGATCGGCGCCAGCCGCCGCGAGGGATCCATCGGGCTGAGCGATCCTCGCACAACATCCGCGACGCGGGCTTCGCGGGCGCGCTGCTCGGGGGGAACCCGCACGCGGAGGAGATCGAGGGCGTGCCATGCCTGCCCAGTCGGTTTCCGGCCTGCCCACCGTGCCCGACCTCGCGGTCGTGGCCGTGCCGCCCGCGCAGGTGCCCAAGGTGGCCAGGGAATGCGGGAAACGCGGCGTGCGGTCCTCGGTGGTGATCACTTCCCGGCCTGGGCGTCTCCGGGGACCCACCTGCTGGAGACCTGCCGCCGTACCGGCATGCGCCTCGTCGGCCCGAACTGCTTCGGCGTGGCGGGTGCCGGGCCTGGGCCTGGACGCCACCTTCGCCGTCCGCCATCCCCGGCCCGGCGCCGCGGGCCTGGTGGCGCAGTCAGGCGGGGTGGGCATCGCCCTGCTGGAGCACTTCCCCGTCTCGGTATCGGGATCTCCTCGTTCGCCCGGTGGGCGTACAAGATGGACGTTTCCGGCAACGACCTGCTGATGTGGTGGGAGCAGGATGGGACCACCAGGCTCGCCGTCTGTACCTGGAATCGCCCAGCAGCCCGCCAGTTCGCCGGCACCACCCGCCGGGTCAGCGCGCACATTCCGGTGCTCACCGTGCACGCGGGCCGGTCGGCGCCCGGCGAGCGCGCCGCGGCCTCCCACACCGGCGGCGGTGGCCGCCCCGCTGATCACGCGGGAGGCCCGTTCGAGCAGGCCGATTATCGCCACCTCCAGCCCGGGCGCTCTGACACGGCCGTCCGCCGAACAGCGTCCCGGCCGGGCGGTGGGTCGCCATCGTGGCCAACGCCGGCGGTGCCGGGTGTGGCCGCTGACGCGTGCGTCGAGGCGGCGAGCGTCGCCGGAGACCGGCGCGCGGACCCGGGAGCGGCTGCGGCGGCTGTTGCCTACGGGGCGGCGGTGCGCGGGCCGGTGGACACCACCGCCGGGGTCGGCGCCCAGCAGTTCCGTGACTGCCTGCTGATGGTGGCGGCCAGGCGGCCAGCGGGGACCAGGAACCGCCCGACGAATGAACGTGCTGACCGTCCCGACCGCGGCCACGCTGGTGCCGGTGCTGCCGGAGCTCGCGGCTGCCCGTGCCGCTGGCGGCCTGAGCTCGACCAGAGCGAGCCGTCCGGACGCTGCCCGCCGCCGATGGCGAGCCGCCGTCCCGGCCAACGCCTACCCGGAGGGAGCAGCGGGGCGCTCGGCCGGGCGGCCCGGTACAGCGCGTGGCGTCCTGCCCGGCCAGCACGATGCCGGTGCTCGCGGATACCCGGCCGGGGACGCCCGCGCTGGTCGAGCCTCCTCGGCGCCTGCCCGGCGGGCTGGCTGTCTGCGGCCGAGGCGGACGGGCTGCTCCACTGTTACGGGGTCCCCGTGGTGGACGGCCGGATAGGCACCGGTGCCGGGGAAGCCGTCGAGGCCGCCCAGCGCGTCGGCCGCCACGTGGCGCTGAAGGCCGACGTCCCCAGGGTGCGCGCACAAGAGCGACGCGGGCGCGGTCGAGCTGGACCTGCGCGGTCCGGCCGAGGTGCGCGGCGCCATCGGCGGCTACAAGGAAGGAACCGGCGACCTTGTCCGGGTTCCGTCCAGACCATGATCCCCGGTGGTACCGAGACCATCATGGGTGGTGCAGGAACCGGTGCTCGGGCCGCTGGTGGTTTCGGCTCGGCGGCTGGCGGCCGCCCTGGAGCACCGTTCCGGGCTGCTCGGCCTGGCCGGGACCGCGGACATGCGCGAGGTGGTTGACCGCGCCGCCGCGGGCGGGCAGGACGCACGGCTGGCGCTCGACGTCTACACCCACCGGCTCCGGCAGGCATCGCGGCCATGGCCGCCGCCCTGGACGGTCTGGACCTGCTGGTGTTCACGGGCGGTGTCGGGCGAAACTCGCCGGAGGTGCGGGCGGAGGCGGCGGCCGGGCTCGGCTTCCTCGGCGTCCGCCTGGACCCTGAGCGCAACGCGGCCGATGCGGCGGAGGGCGATCCCGCCGACCGGGAGATCGGGCACCCCGGCGCCCCGGTCAGGTCGTTCGTGGTCGCCGCCCGCGAAGACATCGAGATCGCCGCCCAGGTCCATGCGGTGCTGGCCGGCTCGGGGGGCGCCTGACGTACCCCCTCGACGCCCGGCGGCCGTACAGGTGGGGCAGCCCGAAGCCGTTGAAGTACCACAGGGCGGCGGTGTACCAGAGGACGACGACCACCGTGACCAGCGCTCCCGCCCGCCACCGGCAGCACCCATCCGGGCCGCCGCCTGCTCCGGACCAGCAGGACCTTCGCCGCGAATGCGCCGTAGAGGACAGCAGGCCAGCGAGTGCACCGCCACCCGCAGTAGGTGAGCTGGACCCCGTAGGCGATCAGGCAATGCACCGCCACCGGGATGGTGACCGCGATGAGAACGACCCCGGTCAGCCGGTGGGCCATCCCCACCCACCGGGCCGGGGCAGGCGCGAAGGGGAGCCTGTTGTACAGCCACAGGGCGAGCAGCACCTGCACCCCGGCCAGGCCGAGGGTGACGGTCGCGCCACGCCTTGAGCACCAGCGCGCCCACGGCGACCTGGCCAAACAGGCTTGCGGAATAGTCCGGCTGGTGAGCGGCCGACGGTCACCAGCACCGCGGTGACGGCGGCGGCAAGCAGGAGGGCCAGGCCCAGCCGGGCCGGCCGGCCCCCCGCAGCCGGGCGCCCGGCCCATCAGGACGCTCATGAGCTGCCACGCCACTCCCCCCGGCCATGTAACCGGCGCTTGCTGCCGTTCCCTGTCGATCAACACGTCCCACGGCGTGTCGACAGTTCGCCCGGCCGCGCCGGGCGCCCCCGGTGGCAGGGCGCTAGAGTTGCTCCTCGTGACGGCACGGGACCTGAGCGAGGTTGTCGAGGCGGGCTGGGCGTCCGCGCTCGCGCCGGTCGCGGACCGCATCACGGCCATGGGGGACTTCCTGCGGGCGAGATCGCGGCCGGACGCCGCTACCTGCCCGCGGGCGAGAACGTTCTGCGCGCGTTCAAGCAGCCGTTTGCCGACGTCCGGGTGCTGATCATGGGCCAGGATCCCTATCCCGCGCCCGGCTGCGCGGTGGGGCTGAGCTTCTCGGTCCCGCCCGAGCTGCGCCGGCTGCCGCCGAGCCTGGTCAACATCTTCCGCGAGTACACCTCCGACCTGGGCTACCCGCAGCCGGCCACCGGTGACCTGTCCACCTGGGCCGAGCGCGGGGTGCTGCTGCTCAACCGCGTCCTCACCGTCCAGCCGGGAAAGCCCGGCTCCCACCGCGGGAAGGGCTGGGAGGAAGTGACCGAGCAGGCCATCGGGCGCTCGCCGCCCGCGGACGCGCGCTGGTCGCGATCCTCTGGGGCCGGGATGCGCGCAACCTCGCGCCGTTGCTCGGCGCCGCGCCGATCATCGAGTCCGCGCAACCCAGCCCCAACTCCGCCGACCGCGGGATCTTCGGGACACGGCCGTTCAGCCGGGCCAGCCAGCTCCTGGAGAAGCAGGGCGGCACCGCCCATCGACTGGAAGCTGCCGTAGCCCACTCCGCACTTGTACCATGGAAAACGAAACCAGGGCGGGGCCATCCCCGCCGGACGCCAGCCAGGCCCCCATGGCCGCTGCCGTCCTCAGGGAATCGGTAGATGTAGCGCGTCAGGCCGAAGTTATCGGTAATCGTGTTGCTGGAAATCTTGACGGTGCGGTTTTCGCCGTAAAGGTGGCCGATGTCGCCGAGCCGATGCCGCTCAGCGCGATCGTCTGATCAGACCGCCTGGGCGACAGAATGAGCACGAAAAAGTCACTATCCCCCGCCGAGCTCCCCCAGCCCACCTGCAGCGGCGCCTTCGCCGTCGCGCCCAGCGACTGGGGGTTGATCGTGCCCTGCAGCACGCCGGCCAGCTTCGTGATGGTGGCGTCCTGCTCTGGTCACTCCGGCGGCCACCGCCGCGGCGTCACGTAATATTGGAAGTGGGGCGTGACCTGCACGGGGAGTATAAGATGCCCCTAGCGCCTGGATGATGGCCTCCCAGACCTCGCCACGGACTGATCGGGGTGATGACGCGGGTTCCCGCGGCGAAGGCACCTGACTCGATGAACACGAATACCGGCTTGCTCCCGGCGGGCTGGCGGGCTCGGGTGACTCTCCTCGCCGATCACTCCCAGGTGCTTGCCCTCGCCGGAGTTGACCGGGTAGAGGTCAGAGGATATCCAGTTGGCCTCCTTGAGTACTGGAGGTCAGGAGATCCCGCGGGCGTCGTCGACCACATCGTGCTCGTTGAACTGCCCGTTGAAGTTGATGTACACCGGCACGCGCGGGTCGATGCGCTTCCACGCCCTGTACGTCCGCTGGATCTTGGCATAGGGCACCTGAGACGTCACGTCGTAGGCTCATCGGGCAGCGCCCAGGCCAACAGGTTCCCGTCGCGGACGTCGGTGGCCGGCTCGCCGCCGGTGCCGGATCTCATACAGCCCGTCCCGGACGGCTGCCTTGTTCCAGGCCTTCTCGCTGTTGCCGTCCGGAACGACAACCATCGTGTTGACGCCCCTGTTTTCCGCGTCCCAGGATCGTGGGGGCGGAACGAGTCCCCGATGGGAAACAGGTGGGTCAGCATGACCGCTTTGTCCCAGGTCCTTGAAGGACAATGTTCTTCATCAACGCCAGGGCGTAATCGGATTGATAGGACGCAATGCCTCCTGACGATTGGATGTCGAGCAGGGCGCGGTAAGGTCCAGGGGCAGGGAGATTACGTGGCCTTTGCCGGCGCGGAGCATCATGGGGTGCATGTGGGCGGCATCGGGCAGGGTGCGGACGAAATCGCGAACGGAGTGGGCTGGGGTGATGTTTTGCATGCCGTCGCCTTTACCGGATAGAACCGGGTCGGTTGACGCGATCTGTTCCAGCGGCGCGGTGCCGGGAAGCCCAGGCAGCAGCCCTTCGCGGATCGACTGGAGGAAACGGCCGGCATGCCGCAGGTATTGATCAGCAGTACGCCGCCGTCCTCGACGTATTTGCGAATGGACTCGAATTGTGCCGCCGTCGGGCTAAACCGCGCCGGTTAAGAGCCGCCAGCGGCGGCGGCTCGGCGGCGAGATTTTCCAGGGCGTATTGCGGAGGGATAATCC
>CAWIGE010000002.1:0-1088104 GCA_963835425.1 uncultured Actinomycetes bacterium
AGGCCGATCCATGTCCGGCAACCATCAGCTGACTGACAGCGCTGAGCTGCGCGACGCTTTGTCCGGCGTGGCCATGTCCGACCGGCCGCGCCTGGAGGCGATCATGGCCCGGGGCCGCGCGCGCCGTCGGCACCGGCTCGCCGCAGTCGTGGGGCTGTCCGTAGCTGGCGCCGCCGTCGGTATCGCACTGGTACTGGGCCTGCGGCGCGGCGGGACCGTCGCCGCATCTGGTCAGCGAGCTGGCTTGGGCCAGCAGCAAACCTCCCAGGTCCGGCGGCGAGCGCGCGGGTCGGTGATCTTCCAGCCGCTGGGCGCGCTCGCCCCGGTCTGCTCTGCGGGGACACCACCGGCCCCGCCGCCTGCTTCCGGGCATCGGCGCCGCTCACCAGCCATCAAAGCCAGTGCTCACAGCTGGGAACGGCGCCGCTCACGGCCCGCAGCCCCGAGCCCGTTGAACTTCCGGCAGGCCTGCTGCGCGGATGGGCCGCGCCGTAGAAGAACGCCTTTCAGCTCCCGGACATGCTCCGCACGGCTTCGGACGCTCCTGGACATGCTCCTTACAGCTTCGGAATAGAGCGTGCGAAGCCGGCCGTGGTGATATTCCGGGCGTACAGCACTGCCGCCGCGGCCGCGATGTCCAGCAGGACAGGCCGCGCCCAGCCGGGCTGACCTTCGGGTGATCGCCGCACCGCTCACCGTGAGCGTCTCGGGCTAGCCGGCGAGCCCGGGCACCCGGCAGCGTCGGCGGTCCACCGGCGCTGGCGATACCGTCACGCCGCCGGCCGGCTTGAGCAGGTCAGTGGCCCGCGTGTGCGGTCTGGCATAGTTCTGACGGCGGAAGCTCTACCGGCGGCAACCGGACCGGGTGTTCCTGCCGCCAGAATTCCAGATCCACTCCAATGCCCAGCCTGTTGCGCCGCTGCAGTTCCTTCCAGTACACCGGGTCGAGGTAGATGGCCGGGTCCGGCCACGACGCCGTCGGCTCCCCGGGCTGGCCCAGATACAGGGCGGCCTCGATGAGCGATCCGGTCGGTTTGCCGCAGTAGGGGCTGCCGCTCACCGGTGTTGCGGGCGGGTTGCCGTTCCTTCCCGGCCCGCGGTGCGCTGTCAGCATGGCCAGGTGTGGGCCTGCCGATGACGGCCAGGCGGCCAGGACCGGGCCAGCCGGCGAGGGCCCGGCGAGCGCCACTTCCGCGTCGAATGAGCCGAGCCAGGTGCCGGCGGTCGGGATGACCGAGTACCGGGGGTAGCCGGCGAGCCGCCCGGCCAGGTCGGCGAGATCCCCGACCGGGGGCACCAGATCGACGATCCGGTAGATCCGCTCGCCGCCGACTGCCGCGTTCGGGCCGGTGAACGTATCCAGGCCGAAGCACAGCAGCGCCCGGCGGCCCTTGGCCAGCACCTCCTTCTTCACCAGCGGCGCCCAGAAGACCGGGCCGTGCAGCCGCGCCCAGTACCGGTACTCCTCACTGGTTGTGACCTTGGCCCAGTCGATAGGCCCGTCGCCCAAGAGCACCCGCATCCGCCTGCCGGGCGGCTGCGCCCAGTTGGCCGCGCGCACGGTCCGGTAGACCTGCTCGTACATGGGCTCGTCATAGGTGTCCAGCGGGGATTGCGTGGTGTTGCGCCACACCGGGCGCAGGTCGGCGTCATTGACCGGCTGGCCGGCGATGAAGGCGTCGATCGTGTCCTGGTAGAGGGCGTTGCCGAACTCGACGACGACGTCGTCAACCACCCCGCCCAGCCGCGGGTCCGATAGCAGCAGGGCCAGCGCGTCGCCGTGGGTTTGCACGCCGTGGATTTCGCCCAGGCCGACCAGCCGGTGCGTGTTGAACGCTTCCAGCACCGCGTCGGCCAGCGGGCGGGCGGCCGCGGCCGGCCGGGGGCCGCCGGTGCATGATGCGGTCAGCCCGGCGGCGGACGCCGCTCCCAGCCCGGCAGCGGCAGTCAGGAGCCTGCGCCGGCTCAGCGCCGGCTTCTGATGAGCGTTCAATGTGTTGATCCTCCTTCAGGTACCGATGGCCACGCCTGCTGAGGCTGAACCGGTCCCGGCAGCGCCGCCGCGGGTCGCCGCCGCCGCCGCGGGTCGCCGGGCTGGCCCGTGCGGGCGGCCAGCCGCCCGGGCCCGGCGGCGTTATCCGGTCGTGGCGGGCGCGCGGCCCGGTGATCCTCCAGCCGCCGGGGCGGGCCGGGAAGCAGCGCCCGGATGACCCTCGGCGCCGGTGGCCAGCCGGCGCCGCAGCGGCCCGGCGGCCCGGCGTCACAGGGTCCACAGCGCCTGGGTGGGAGACAGGCGAGCGGCCCGCAGCGCCGGCCACAGCCCGGCGGCGGCGCCGATGAGCAGCGCGGCGGCCAGGCCGCCGGCCAGGCCTGGGCCGGGATGACCACCGCCCAGCCCCTGGCGTGCGCGTAGATCGCGGTGGCCGCCGCGCCGATGGCGACCCCGGCCGCGCCGCCGGCCAGGGCCAGCAGGATGGCCTCGGACAGGAACTGGACGCGGATATGGGCCTTGGTGGCGCCCAGCGCCCGGCGCAGCCCGATCTCGCTGCGGCGCTCGAGCACGGAGATGACCATAATGTTGGCCACCCCGACCGCGCCGACCAGCAGCGCCACCGCGCCCAGGCCCAGAAACAGGGTGTCGAACGCGCCCTTGGCCGCGGCCTGGGCGCTGAGCGCGGCCGAGGGCTGGTACACGGTCACATAGGACGGGTTTTCCGGGTTGGCCTGGGCGGCGAGCAGCGAGTCAACCTTGTTGACCTGGCTGGTCGCCGCGCGCAGGTAGATCATGGACGGGTGGCCGTCGAAGCCGAGGTATTTCTCCGCGGCGGGGTAGCCGATCAGCACCGAGGAGTCGATCTGCGGGGCCAGCGCCGCCGAATGGAGGATTCCGGCCAGGTAGAACCACTGGCCGCCGACCCAGATCCGCTCCCCGGGCCAGATCCGGTCGATGCCCATCCGCTGCGCGGCGGCCCAGCCGAGCACGGCGACCGGCTCGCGGGCGGTGGCGGGGTTCAGCCACGCCCCCCGGGCCACCGTGGTGCCGACCGCGCGCAGCAGGCCCACGCTGGCCGCGTTCACCGACAGGCCGTTGGTGTTCACCGTGGGGATGTAGGGGGACCGGTAGGCGTTCGCGCTGCTGACCGT
This sequence comes from uncultured Actinomycetes bacterium, assembly GCA_963835425.1. Classification (GTDB taxonomy): domain Bacteria; phylum Actinomycetota; class Actinomycetes; order Streptosporangiales; family Streptosporangiaceae; genus UBA9676. The sequence continues at coordinate 3,145 of CAWIGE010000002.1, forward strand.
GCCGGTGTCCTGCACGGTCAGCACTCCGGGCAGCCTGCCGATCATCCCCGGCGCGGCCTTGGGCAGCTCGGCGGTGCCGCCGGTGAAGGTCTGCCCGTTGGCCACGGTGAGCAGGTTGGTGCCCAGCTTGGCGATCTCGGCGTTCAGCCCGGCGGCCGAGGACTGCGACAGGCCCAGCACCGCGGTGATCGCGGCCACCCCGATCGCGATCCCCAGCGCCGACAACGCCGCGCGCAGTTTCCTGGTCCGCAGCCCCACCGCGGCCAGCCGGGCCAGGTCAGCGGGCCGCAGCCGGGCCGCCGCGGGCGCGCGGGCGGCGGTCATCGTGACCCTCCCGGCCCGGGGTGCCCGGCCAGCCGCCCGCCCGCCTGGTCGCTGCCGGCCGCGGCGGTGTCGGAGACGATGCGGCCGTCCAGCATGCCGATCTGGCGGCGCATGCGGGCGGCGATGGCCTGGTCGTGGGTGACCACCACGATGGTGGTGCCGGCCGTGTTGAGTGCTTCTAGCAGGTTCAGCAGCGATGCGCCGGTGGCCTGGTCGAGGTTGCCGGTGGGCTCGTCGGCCAGCACGATCGCCGGGGATCCGGCCAGCGCCCGGGCGATCGCCACCCGCTGCCGCTCACCGCCGGACAGCTGGACCGGCCGGGAGGCCAGCTTGCCGCCCAGCCCGACCCGCTCCAGCGCCTCGGCGGCCCGCTGGCGGCGCACGGCCGCCGGGTACCCGGCGTACAGCAGCCCGTCGGCCACGTTGCCCAGCGCGGTCTGCTGCTCGGCCAGGAAGAACTGCTGGAACACGAACCCGATCGCCGCCGCGCGCAGCCCGGCAAGCTCCCGGTCCGCCAGCGTGCTGACATCCAGCCCGGCCACCCGCACCCGGCCGCTGGTGGGCCGGTCCAGGGTGCCGGCCAGGTGCAGCAGCGTGGTCTTCCCCGACCCCGACGGCCCGGCCACCGCGACCAGCTCCCCGGCCGCCACCTGAAGACTCACCCCGGTCAGCGCCGCCACCGGCGGCGACCCCGGGTACACCTTCGACACCTGGTCGAGTTCCAGCACCGGGCCCGGCCGGCCCCGCCCCGCGGCCAGGGTCGGCCGGCGGTGAGCGTCCCAGCCCGCGGCGTGATGTCCGCTGCGCCGCTCATACCGCCGGCACCACCACATGCTGCCCGGCGGTCAGCCCCGGCCCGGACACCTGCACCAGCCCGGCCGCGTCGTCGAACACCCCGACGCTCACCGGCACCAGGCGATGGCTGCCCTGGGCCCCCACCATCTCGACCGCGTACCCGCCACTGGAGCGGGCCAGCAGCGCGTCCACCGGCACCACCAGCGCGTTCTTCACGCTGCCGGTGGTGATCTTCACGGTGACCGGGGCCTGGTCCAGCCCCCCGGCCACCTTCGGATGGACCAGCCGGACATCGACGGTGATCGTGGCCGAGCTCCCGGTCCCGCTGGGCGACCTTGCCCACCGCGGAGATCACGCCCGGCGTGGACTTCCCGTCCGGCATGGTGACCGTCACCTTGTCGCCCTTGCCCACCTCGGACTGCTGGGAGACGTCCAGCTTGACCGTCACCACCGGCCGGGCCGAGGTCGCGGTGAATACCGTCCCGGATGCCGCTGAGCCCAGCTGCGCCGACACGCTGGCCACGCGGATGGCGCGCGGCTCGAACACCGCCTGGCCCAACGGCAGCTCCCCGGTCGCCGTCAGGCCCAGTCCGGTCTGCAGCTGCTCCAGGCCGTACCTGGTGTCCCAGGAGAAGAAATCCCAGCCCAGCGCGGCGATATACCCGCTGTCCGCATACCCCAGCGCGACCAGGTCGCGGTTGAGCTGGGACACGTCCTGCCCGGTCATTCCCGTCTTCAGCGTCCGCCACGCCGGCACCCGCCCGTACAGCAGGTAGGCCGGCACGCCGTTATCGGTCCGATACAGCACCTGGCCCTCGCTGATCACCCTCCCGGCCGCCGGCAGCCAAGTGAACGTCCCCGGCCCGGACGAGCCAGACCCCGGCGAACCCGAACCGGACGGGCCGGAGGAACCCGGCGGCGAGCCAGCCCCCGACGAACCGGAACCCGGCACCGCCACGGTGTAGGACCCGGCATACCCCAGCGTCGCGTTCACGCTGGTCTGCGAGGTGAGTGTCTGCCGGGTCACCGTCGCGGTCGGCGTGCCATGCCCGCCGCTGCTACCGGGACGACCCGGCCGGGTGAACACCCCGGCCACCGCCAGCGCCGCCACGCTGGCTCCGGCCACCACCACGGCCCCGGCCGCGATGGCCGCCACCCAGCGGCGCCGGTCCCGCCTGCGGCTGCCCGCAGCCCCCGGCGGCAGCACCGGCCCGGCCCGCCCGCCGGCCGCCTGCGGCGGTGCCGCCGGCCCCGCCTGCTCGCGGGCACCGGTGCCGCTCACGATCCGTCACCACCCGTGCTCGTCAGCGCCTCGCGGGCTCCGGCCGCAGGCCGCCACCGCGGCGATCCGGTTTCGTTGCGCCTGAACTGGCTGTCGCTGAAGGTCCCGCTGCTCCCGGGACCGGCGCCGGTCACAACCCACCGCCGGACCCGGCCAGGAACTTGCGGCAGGCTTGCATGGCGGACCGGAACTGCGGCGGCAGAGAACCGCCGTGACCGGAGTGACCGGTCCCGACCTGGATGCTGACGCCGCTGGAATTCACGGTGGGGTCCGGGAAGTCCGGCACCCCGTGGGCGCGGATGCACGCGGCGAACTTCAGGACCCGGTTTTCCAGCTGCCGCTGCTGCGCCGAGCTCAGGCCGCTGCCCGGGATCAGGTGCTGGCAGGCCTTCTGGGCCGACTGCATCAGTGCGCCGTTGAGATGGTCTTTCTTCCCGTTGACGAGGAAGTTGCCCTGGCTGTCAGGGTCGGGATAGCCGGGCTCGCCGTGCGCGCGCATGCACTGCGCGAAGGCAAGCGCCTTATGGTAGGCCGTATCCCCCGCCGCGGCAGGCGAGCCGCCGGACGAGCCGCCGCTGCAGGCCGCTGCCAGCAGGGCGGTCCCGGCCAGGGCGGCGGCCAGCCCGCCCGCCCGCCGCGGCCTTGCCCGCCGCCGGCCCTGCTGGTCGCCCTGGTTCATCGCATCGTTCATGTCATGAGTCCTTATGGTTCGGTGAGTGTGTCGCCGGCTGGCAGCCCGCGGCCATCACGGCGGCGGGACCTGCCGGAAGCCGGCCGGGACCGGCAGGCCCAGCGCAGCCAGCCGGGCGGGGGCCGGGGCCAGCCAGCGGAAGTCGGTCTGGATCTGCTGCTGCCGCCCGGCGTGGACGGCACGCACCGGCAGGTAGGTCGCCGGGTCTACCCACAGCGCGTTCAGGCCGCTGCGGTCGGTTAGCTTGATCGCGGTGATCCCGTCGACCCGCTGCCGGCCGCTGACGGTGTAGCCGCCGCAGCTCAGCTGGTAGCGGATGAAGTCCGGCCAGCCGCCGGGGCCGAGGTCCAGGCCGGGGCCGCCGCACCTGCGCGGCGCCGGCGCGGATGATATCGGGGGCACCTGGCTGGCCGCGCGCCACCAGGTCGCGTCGCGGTAGTTCACCGCGACCGTCGCCGCTGCCCGTCCCCCCGCGGCGATAGTGGTCCGCACGTCCAGGGCCCGCTGCCCGGCGGCGGTGAAGGCGGACATCTTGGCGGTGCCCCGGTACGACCGGAGAGTCACCGAGCCGACGCTGCGCGGCCCGGCGCCAGTCCCCGCCCGGATGGTCAGGTCGCCAGCGGGCCCCACCGTCAGGGTCGCGCCGTGCGGAAAGACGGTGCGCGAATACACGAGCTTGCCGTCCTTGGCCGGCGAAGCCAGCGCGTGCCTGACCCGGGAGGTCACGTAGGCGGTTTCCCGGGCCCGCTGCGCCCCGGCGGCGCCCTGAGTCCTGGCAGGCGGCGAGCCCGGGACCAGCACCGCCAGCAGCACCCCCACGGCAGCGGCCACGGCAGCCACGCCCCCGGCCGACAGCAGCCGCCGCCGGCCCGGCCGGCGCTGGCGTCCAGCCGGCTCCTCCTCGGCCCGGGCGGCGGCGATCGCAGCCCTGGCACGGGCCCAGGCATCGGTGGACGGCCCAGGAATGGCGTTACCGACCAGCCGCAGCAACTCGATTTCGTCAGCCACGCTCTGGCCCCCCTTGTGCCGGGCCGGTTCCCGGCCGGTTGAACACCCACAAGTCGAAGTCGAAATCACCAAGCCGCTCCCGCAGCGCCGCGCGAGCCCGCGACAGCCGCGACCACGCCGTGCCCGGCGCTATCTCCAGTGCCGCCGCGATCTCCTCATGGCTCAGCCCCGCCCAGGCATGCAACAACAGCACCTCCCGCTGCTCACCGGACAGCTGCCCCAGCGCCGCGGCCAGCCGCGGGGCCAGCAGAGCGGCTATTACACGCTGGTCAGCTGCGTCCGAGTCATCCGACAAGTCGATCTCGGGCACCAGCCGGGCATCGAGGTGAAGAACATGCTGCTCGGCGCGCCAGTGATTGCGCACCAGGTTGGCCGCGATCCCAAACAGCCACGAACGCAGCGAGCCCCGGCCCGGTTCGAACAAGATCCGGCGGCGGTAAGCAGTAGCGAACGTCTCCGCCGCCAGATCCTCGGCAACGGCAGTACCGACCCGCCCGGCGATGAACCGGTAAACCGGCGGGAAGTGTTCCCGGAAGGCGGCCTCGAAGTCCTCAGGGCTGACAATGCGCCCATCGTCCGACGCCGGCCGTTGCCCCTTCACGTTTAAGTATTGTCTGGCCGGCCAAACCCCTTCCCCCGGTCACGGCCAGCCACCCAGGCTGCCTGGCGCACCCAAGCCACCGCCGCTCCCATGAACCAGCCGGCGAGAGCGTGGCCGGCGCCGCGCGACCCGGCGGCCGTCTTTCTCGGTCCTGATTGTCCAGCTCGCGTCCTCCGCGTCAAAGCCACTCCTTCACGGCAAGCTCACCCCGGCTACGACGTGTGCCCAGGGCATGACGGGGGCCGCGCGAGTTGACGCGCGGCCCTCCGGCCATGTGATCAGGGTTGCCCGGTCACCTGCGGGCAGGTCAGCTGCCGGTGCACTGCGGGCTGGCTTTCACCGGGGGGCCAGCGTCAGCTCGACGCTGCCTCCGCGCGGTGGCTGGTGGCGGTGGCCGGCGGCGATCGGCAGGCCAGCGCCGGACGGAAAGGCCGGGGGGTGGATGACCAGGATGCGGAGGTTACCGTGGCCGGGGAGCGCCGTTACCATGCTGGCCGGAAGATGACGGTGCTGGCTCGGACTGCCCTTGCCGTAAGGCTGGCAGGCCGGGTTCGCCTGGCCGGTGAAGGTGACGCTGACCGGGACGCCATCGGCGCGGAGCGTGCGCTGCAGCCCGGCCGGGTCGCGCAGCTCGTAGATGGTGACCCGGATATTGCCGTCGGCCTGCCTGGCGACCGTCCAGGCCGCTGGCTGGGCGTAGGCGGCTGGGCTGATGGCCAGACGGCAGCAGCGCGGTCACGGCCAGGGCGGTTCCGGCCGCCACCGCCAGCGCTGCGGCCACGCCGGGAATCCGGCGCCGGGCGCGTATCGCGCGGCCACGGCGCACGATCTGCCCGGCCGGGGTGGCCGAATGGACGGCGGTGAAGGGCTCGCGCACCGCGGTGATCAGTTCGTCGTCGTTCATGATGGGGTCTCCTGCTGCCGGGTGGGGATAAGCTCAGCGCGCAGCGACGCCAGAGCCCGGGCCAGATGCTCCTTGACCGTGCCGGGCGCGATGGCGAGCAGCTCAGCGGTGCGGCCGGTATCCAGATCGAGGAACAGCCGCAAGGCGATCACCTGCCGCTGCCGGGCAGGCAGCCGCAGCAGCGCCGCCATGATCCGCGGATCGACCAGGCTCCCGGCGCCATCGCCCGCGGCCAGGTCCGCGACCGTGCCCGGGCCGGGCACCGGTACCTCCGCGGCGGCGGCGCCGCCACCGGGAGACGTTCAAGTTCAGCGCGGTGCGGACCACCCACGCCAACGGCGCCGGATGCCTGCCGACGGTGCGCCACGATGCCCACGCCCGGGCGAAGGCCTCGTCCACAAGGTCTTGCGCCGTGTCCTGATCGCCCACGCTGACCAAGACCGTGCGCAGACAGTCATCCCTGGATCTGCGGTAGAACTCCGCGAAGTCCAGTCGCTGGGTTCCCACACCTATTCAACGCACAACCCCCCCGCCGAGGCCGACCTGAGCCGCACCCCAAGTTTTGCGCGGCCATACCGGATGTTTTGCGCGGCCATACCGGATATTTCCGGCCCCGCCAGCTTCGGCTGTCTCACAACCTGTGTAAAGCTTTACAGCGTCTCGTAACCAAGGACCGCATATGCGGACACCGCAAGTGAGACAAAGTAACGCGAACGATCCTTCCCGGCCACGACCGACGAACTGCCCATGACGGTCACTCCCAACATCCTGTCACGAAGCGTGGTCAACATGCTGGTGGTCGGCGCGCGTAGCCGCCCTGAGCGGTGACCTGGTCTCCTGCGTGTCCGCCTGCGTTGCGCCCGAACGGGATGTTAGGTGCGGCGTCCAGGGCCCGGCTTGGTCTTGACCGGCGAACGGGGAGCGTTGCCGTCGGCGGAGATGCGCCCGGGTTATCTTTGCTCGCGCTCGTGCGGAACGACAAGTCCTGACTCGTGGGCGGGGCATCGGGCCTGGGGCGCTGCCGGGTGAACTGGCTGATCAGCCGCCGGGTGACGGTCGGTGCGAGCAGCGCCCCGCCGGCCGCGATGACTCGTACCGCGTCGAAGAGGCGTTCGGCGGTGACGTCTTTGAGCAGGAAGCCGCTGGCTCCGGCGCGCAGCGCGTCGTAGACGTACTCGTCTAGACGATCAATTCCAAGGGGTCTTCGGGCGTTCAGGCCCAGTTGATGGCGATGGGTGCCCAGGATCGGCGTTGCAACCCAAACGTCGAACCCGGAGGTTCTCGTGGACGCCGACCTGGACACCCTCGCCACCGCACTCTATGTCCGCATCGATGACCTGCTGAAGACCGCCCCGGAACGGGCGCCGTGGAGACCTGCTACCGGGATCGCGCCGAAGGTCTCCGATGCCGAGCTGGTCACCATGGCGGTGCTGCAGGCCCTGCTCGGATATGTCAGTGAGGCCCGCTGGCTGCGGCATGCCCGCAAGCACCTGCGGTGCCTGTTCCCGTACCTGCCCGGCCAGTCCGGGTACAACAAGCGGATGCGCAAGCTGGCCGCCACTATGGGGTGGCTGACCCGGATCCTGGCCACCGATACCAGCGTGTGGGGCGATGACGTGTGGGTCATCGACTCCACCCCGGTGGAATGCGGCCGGTCGCGGCAGATCGCACTGCGCTCTGACCTGGCCGGATGGGCCAAGTACGGGTACTGCGCCTCCCACTCCCGCTACTTTTGGGGACTGCGGCTGCACCTGCTGACCACCCTGCACGGCCTGCCCGTCGGATTCGCCCTGACCGGCGCAAAAGCCGATGAGCGCCAGGTCCTGCTGCACATCCTCGGCGACGCCACTAGCCGCCAAGGCGATCATCCTCACCAGCGTAGTGGTGGCGGCCGGGACCGTCTCCGTCCTCGGATCGGTGCTGGCCGGCCGCTTCATCCTGCGCGCCAACGGCTTCACGGGGCACACGGCTCCCTGCTGCTGTCCCTGGGCGACGGGCCGACGCTGCGCGCCGCAGCCGGCTCGGTCCTGTACCTGGCCCTGATCGCGCTGCTCAGCCTCGGCGTGGCCACCGCCCTGCGGGATTCCGCCGCATCCATCACGGTCACGCTCGGCCTGCTCTACATCGTGCCGATCCTCGCCGGCCTTGGCACCCTGGACCCGGCCTGGGAGCACCGCCTCCAGCGGTACGGGCCGATGACCGCCGGGCTGGCCATCCAGGCCACCAAGAACCTCAACAAGCTGCCGATCGGGCCCTGGCCGGGCCTTGGCGTGCTGGCCGCCTGGGCCGCCGCCGCCCTGCTGGCCGGCGGCCTGCTGCTCCGGCTACGCGACGCCTGACGCCTCGACACCGGCGCACCCTGACTGCCGCCACCTGTGTGGCGCATGGCCCGCGCAGGCTGTGCCCGCCTCGCTTGCCGGGCATGCCGTGCCGCCGGCCACAGACCCACCAGCTGATCGGGTGGCACTCCACCCATCCCGAGGAAGGACACCGCGATGAACACTACCTGGACCTCCCCGCGGCTACCGCACGGTGCACGACCTCCAGGCCGCAGGCCACGCCGGCGGCTCTGGCGCACCGCTGCAGCGACCGCCGCGACCTTGACGGCGTGCCTGACCGCCGCCTCCGCGTCGGCCGCATCCACCGGCGGCACAGCCAAGCCCACCACGGCCACCGGGCCCCTCACCACCTCCGGAGCCATGTGCCTTCCCGCGGCCCCTTGAGCCGTTCCGCTCCGTCGCGGTCAGCAGCCAGAATGGATGATCTGTACACTCATCTGCCCAGCCGCCCAAGCTGAATCATGCGCGCCTAGTCGGCAGGGAGACGTGCAGCCCGCGCAGGCTCAGCGTCACTTACTGTGATTTGATCCTGCTCCTTGTTCACGCGTGGTGAGCGGTCATATGCGCCGCGACGGTGGCCGGTGATGCGCGGGTGGTTTCCAGGGGTGGGCAGTCCCTGTCGCGGCCGATCCGGGCTCCGGTCGGCCAGCGAATCCGTATTCCGTTCCGTACTCCTGCTGAAACCGGAATGGGTCGATGGGCAGGTTCCCGCTGGGTATGGCGGTATTGGACCTTCTGGCGGACTCCCAGACTGATACAGGTCTGGCCTGTCAGACAATATTTCGCGGGGCGGCCCGGGGGAGATGGCGGGCATGTTCGCGCGTATGTGTGTATGAGTCAGCGTCCAGCCATCCACGCGGGGCGGTCGGTGTGTGGCGCTGTGCGCGGCGTACCCGCACCGCGCCCCGGGGCGCGGTGCGGGTACTGGGCGGCCGGAGCAGGGTGTGCGCGGGAGCGTGGCGGATGGGTCGGCGACGGCCAAGATCAGGAGGAGCGCCCACACGATAAGGGCTTACGGCGCGCTCGCCCGGGACGCGCCAAGCCTGCCGGCAGCCCTCCAGCGAGGCGAGGGCCTTGCCTGCGGCGGGACCATGGCCGTGCGCTGGCGCACCGCCGGGATGCTCGAAGCCGATCACCAGTTCCGCCGCGTCAACGGCCACCTTCACCTGCCGAAACTCCGCGCCGCGCCTCGAAGACCACGTCAAGACTGTCAGTGCCGCGAGCCAGAATGAGGACCAGCAAGCGGCATGATGATCACCGGGGCCGCCACTGAAGTTCTACGGGACTCGGGACAACCTCGGTGCTGATGACCGGCCACGGAGGCCGCCGGGGTGCCGTACCTGGTGCTGCCTGGTGTCCTGGCAGCTAGCGCAGGGATGGAAGGAAACGCACAGCTCATGTGGGTGCCTGATGTCCAAAATGGCAAGCCCTGGTCCTGGCGGTCTGGTGGACCTCTGTGCCCCGCCGATGACATCGACACCGCAGCAGAGAAGATCGCGCACATGCTGCCGCCCCAGAGCGATCCGGACGTGATGGAGATACGGAGGCAGGCCGATGCATGACATCATCGGCGACATCATCGACTGGGACGAGGCGCACAAGGCGTATCTCGCAGGCGAGGGCCAGACGGGCGAGCGGTACAACCAGCGGCTGGAGGCAGCCGGGCAGATGGCCGAGATCGAGGCCCGGTGGCAGCATCTCCCCGGCGGGTTCCACGGCGAGCGAAAGCGGATCAAGATCCACATTCAGGCCGTCGCGGACACCGCGCCATGTATGGGCAGCGAAGAACTGTGCTGGCTGGCCATCGCAGCCGCATCTGCCTGGCTATCCAACCCAGTTGAGGCGGCGTCGCCTCAGTCACGGACGCATTCCGGCCACCGTTCCGCCGCGATCCGGGAGCCCGAAGTCCCTACCGCGTCTATCTCTGGCATGCCGGACACCAGAGCCTGACCCGTTCCTCGCCGACGGCCCCCTGCTCGCTCCTCATGATCCTGGTCCCGCACCTCCTGCACGGCTGGCCTGCCCGTCCGTACACCCAGGACCGGCGTCCGGGGGTGGTGTCGCCGGTTGTCACCTGGCCGGTTCGTGTCTTGTTGGCATCTAGCAGCCGCCGCCCGAGTTCTACGAGGGCATCCAGGTGTTCGACTTGGCCGACGCTGCGCCAAGGGCTGACGCTGCGGAGGAACAGCATCTCTGTAGCATAAAAATTGCCGATTCCGGCCAGGTTGCGCTGATCCAGCAGGGCCTCGCCGATGGCCCGGCCCGGCGCGGCGCGCAGCCGGCGGGCCGCCTCCGCCTCGTCCCAGTCGGGGCCGAGCAGGTCCGGGCCCAGGTGGCCAACGACTCTCGCCTCCTGCGCGGTGCGCAGGACCTCGACGATGCCCAGCTGGTAGCCGATCGCCTGCCAGGCGTCGTTGGCGAGCACGAGCCGGATGCGGTGGCTGTTGCCGATGCGCTCGCGGGCTGGGCGTACCCGCCATGAGCCGTCCATCCGCAGGTGGGTGTGCACGGTGATGCCGCCTTCGACCCGGATGAGCAGGTGCTTGCCGCGGGCGGCGACCTCGGTCACGGTACGCCCGGCCAGGTTGGTGGTGGCGTACCTGGGCACCCGCACATCGCTGCGGGTCAGCACCCGCCCGGCCAGCGCCTCGTGCAGCCGGCGGGCGGTCAGCCAGACGGTGTCACCCTCGGGCACGGCTCAGCCCGATGCCAGCCGGTAGGGAAGCACGGCGGTCACAGCGCTTTGCGGAGACGCAGCAGGTCGAAGATGCTCGCCTCGACCTTCAGGCGGCCGGTGATCCACGCCTTGCCGATGCTCCCCGGGTTCTTGGCGAGGGCGATCAGGTCGTCGCTCTTGGTGGTGAATTTGACCTGTGCCTGGGGATCCGAGCCGTTGGCCACGGTGACCGGGGAAGCGCCATCGGGCCCGAGGTGCGTCAGGAAGGTGACCCCGAGATCGCTCACCTTGCAGCTGATATCGCGGTCCACCAGATAGGCCGCACGGTCGGCCGGGTCCATCTCCTTGATCTGGCCGACCAGGCTTTCCAGCGCCTGGCGGCATTCCTCAGCAGTAGCCATGAAACACCTCGCTTCCCCCGTTCCCACTGACTAAATATTAGAACGCAGGGCGGAAATCCCCGCCCGGCCAAAGCGGCCGCGCCATGCACGGCGAAGTCACCGATGGACGGTAGCGTTTCCTGCAGAGGACAGCGAGGCCGGGGAACGGGCCTGACGGGAGGAGAACAAGCTGATGGAGTCGGAACCGGGTGCGGATGCCCCGGGCTCGCCTGAGCCGGTCGGCCCGTGGCCTGCCACTGGCGACAGCCGGGTGGACGAGGCGGTCTCCCAGCTGGAGGACCTGGCCGGGCTGCCGGTCGCCGAGCACCCGGCGGTCTTCGAGCATGTTCACCAGCGGCTCACGGAGGCGCTGGGCGACGCTGGCGCGCGTGAGCGGGCGGTGCCGGACGACAGCCCAGGCCAGCCGGGCAGCTGAACGGGCCCAGGAAAGCGGATGGGCACCCGCCGGCGGCTGGACGCCGAGCTCGTCAGGAGAGGGCTGGCGCGGTCCCGTGAGCAGGCCGCCGGCCTGGTCGCCGCCGGGCGGGTGCTGGTGGCCGGCCAGGCCGCGGCCAAGCCCGCCACCCAGGTAGACGGCGGCCGATCCGATCCTGGTCACCGGCGCGGGGCCGGAGCCGGACTACGCCTCGCGCGGCGGGCACAAGCTGGCCGGCGCGCTGGCCGCCTTCGCCGGAGCTGCGGGTCGCCGGGCCGCCGGTGCCTGGACGCCGGCGCGTCCACCGGCGGCTTCACCGACGTCCTGCTGCGCGCCGGCGCGGCGCACGTCGTCGCCGTCGACGTCGGCTACGGCCAGCTGGCCTGGGCGCTGCGCACCGACGAGCGGGTCACCGTGCTCGACCGGGTCAACGTGCGCCAGCTGCAGCCCGAGCAGGTCGGCCCCGGCGCCGGACCTGGTCACCGCCGACCTGTCGTTCATCTCGCTCGACCTGGTGCTGCCCGCGCTGGTCGCGCTGCGCGGCCCCGGAGGCCGACTTCGTGCTGCTGGTCAAGCCGCAGTTCGAGGTGGGCAAGGACCGGGTGGGCGCCGGCGGCGTGGTGCGCGACCCCGAGCTGCGCGCCGAGGCGGTCGCCGCGGTGGCCGAGGCCGCCGCGGGCCTCGGGCTCGGTGTGGCCGGGCGTGGCGGCGAGCCCGCTGCCCGGCCCGTCCGGCAACGTGGAGTACTTCCTCTGGCTGCGCCGGGGCGCGCCGCCGCTGCGACGACGGCCGAGCTGCGGCGGGCCATCGAGGAAGGACCGCAGTGAACGCCGACGCACCGTGCTCGTGGTGGCCCACACCGGCCGGCCCGCGGCGCTGCGCAGCGCCCGCCTGGTGGTGGACCGGCTGACCGCCGCCGGGATCGCGCGTGCGGGTCCTGGGCCGCGAGGCCGCCGACCTGCAGCTGCGCCGGCGCCGACGTGGTCCCCGCCGCACGCCGGACGGCGGCCAGGACGCCGAGATGGTGATCGTGCTCGGCGGCGACGGCACGCTGCTGCGCGCCGCCGAGATCGCCAGGCCCGCCGGCGCGCCGCTGCTCGGCGTCAACCTCGGCCACGTCGGGCTTCCTCGCCGAGGCCGAGCCCGACGACCTGGCCGGCGCCGTCGACCGGGTGGTGGAGCGCAGGTACACGGTCGAGGAGCGGATGACCGATCGACGTGACGGTGCGGCAGGACGGCACCGTCACGCGACCGGACCTGGGCGCTGAACGAGGCCAGCGTGGAGAAGGTCGCCAGGCGAGCGGATGATCGAGGTGGTGACCGAGATCGACGGCCGCCCGCTGTCCCGCTGGGCGTGCGACGGCGTCGTCTGCGCCACCCCGACCGGCTCCACCGCGTACGCGTTCTCGGCCGGCGGGCCGATCGTCTGGCCCGAGGTGGAGGCGCTGCTGCTGGTGCCGATCAGCGCGCACGCGCTGTTCGCCGGGCCGATGGTGGTCTCGCCGCGGTCGGTGCTGGCCGTCGAGGTCCTCCACTTGCGGGTGCTCCGTCCCACCGGCAGGCCGACGGCCAGGACGAGACGGCGGCGGCTGTTCTGTGGTGCGATGGGCGGCGGAGGGTCGATCTCGCCGCCGCGGCGCGCGGGTCGAGGTGCGCCGCGGCACCCAGCCGGTGCTGCTGGCCCGGCTGCGCGGCCGGTGCCAGGCACAAGCGGACGGCGCGTCCGTTCACCGACCGGCTGGTGGCCAAGTTCGGCCTGCCGGTGAGCGGCTGGCGCGGGCGGCCCGCGACCCGGCGGCGGGCGAACGAGGCAGCGGAGGGCCGGAGAGGAGGCCGCCGATGCTTGAGGAAGTCCGGATCACCGGCCTCGGCGTGATCGAGGACGCCGTCCTCGAGCTGTCTTCCGGGTTCACCGTGGTCACCGGCGAGACCGGGGCGGGCAAGACCATGGTCGTGACCGGGCTGGGCCTGCTGTTCGGCGGCCGCGCCGACCCGGCGCGGGTCCGGCCGGGCGCCGACGCGGGCCACCGTCGAGGGCCGGCTGCGGATCGAGCCCGACGGCCACGTGGCGCAGCAGGTCGCTGGAGGCGGGCGGCGAGCTCGACGACGAGGGCGGCACGCTGATCGTGAGCCGGTCGGTGTCGGCCGAGGGCCGGTCGCGGGCCTACGCGGGCGGCCGGGCGGTGCCCGTGTCGCTGCTCACCTACCTCGCCGACGACCTGGTCGCCGTGCACGGCCAGGCGGACCAGCAGCAGCTGCTGCGGCCGGGCCGGCAGCGGCAGGCGCTGGACCGGTTCGCCGGCCCGGAGCTGGCCGCCGTGCTGGCCGACTACCAGCGCGCCTACCAGCGGCACCGCGATGTCGCGGGCCGAGCTGGACGAGCTGACCGGCGCGGCCGCGGGAGCGGGCGGCCGAGGCGGAGGACCTGCGCCGCGGCCTGGACGAGATCGAGCGGGCGGAGCCCGGCCGAGGGCGAGGACGCCGCGCTGCTGGCCGAGGAGGAACGGCTCGGCGCACGCCGACGCCCTGCACGCGGCCGCGACCACCGCGCACGAGGCGCTGCTGGGTGACCCCGCCAGCGGGTCCTCGAGGCCGCGGACGCGGTCAGCCTGCTCGGCCGGCGCCGGCAGGCGCTGGAGGCCGTGGCGGCGCACGACCCGGCGCTGGCCGGGCTGGCCGGCCGGCTGTCCGAGGCCGCCTACCTGGTCGCCGACGTCGCCGCCGAGCTGGCCTCCTACGTGCAGTCGGTGGACAGCCGACCCGGCCCGGCTCGCCGCCGTGCAGGAGCGCCGGGCCGAGCTGACCCGGCTCATCCGCACCTACGGCGGGCTGGTGGCGGGGCCGGCCGCCGGGCCGGATGGCGCCGCGGCCGTTCCCGACCTGGCCGCGGTGCTCGGCTGGGCCAAGCAGGCCGGCGCAGGCTCACCGAGCTGGAGGGCGACGACGACCGGATCGCCGCGCTCGGCGCCGAGGAGGCCCGGCTCGCCGCGGCGGTCGCGCGAGCTGGCCGGGCAGCTGACCGAGCTGCGCCGGGCGGCGGCGGAACGGTTCGCCGCCGGCGGTCACCGCCGAGCTGGCCGCCCTGGCCATGCCGCACGCGAGGCTGGCCGTGGCGGTCGTCCCGGCCGGCGAGCTTCGGCCCGCACGGCGCGGACGAGGTGGAGATCCGGCTCGCCGCACACCCGGGCGCGCCCGCTGCTGCCGCTCAGCAAGGGCGCCTCGGGCGGTGAGCTGTCCCGGGTCATGCTGGCCATCGAGGTGGTCTTCGCCGGGGCCGACCCGGTGCCGACCTTCGTGTTCGACGAGGTGGACGCCGGGGTGGGCGGCAAGGCCGCGGTGGAGGTCGGGCGGCGGCTGGCCCGGCTGGCCCGGCTGCGCCCAGGTGATCGTGGTCACGCACCTGCCGCAGGTGGCCGCGTTCGCCGACACCCACCTGGTGATCGAGAAGGCCGACGACGGCTCGGTCATCCGCAGCGGCATCACCCGCCTGGACGACGCGGGCCGGGTCACGCGAGCTGTCCCGGATGCTGGCCGGCCTGGAGGACTCCGAGTTCGGCCGGGCGCACGCCGGGGAGCTGCTGGCCGCGGCGGCGGCGGAACGCGCCGCCTCCGCGCAGGACGGGAAATAGCGGACGGGGCTCAGCGGACGGGCCGCGGGCAGAGGCGGGACGCTGCCGTGCCGGGCCGAGGCGGGACCCACGGGGCTGCCGCAAGCTGCAGGAACGCGTGCGGCCCCGATGAGGCGTGTGGCTCCGTGGGCGCGGCTGGTCTGGCAGGATGGTGGTGATGGCCCAGTTCCTCAGGCTCCCCATGAAGCACCGGAGCAGGCCCGATGACCTGCCGGGTGTGGCCGGCCCAGCCCGGATGGACCGCCGGACGAAGAACCTCACCAAGCGGCTCTGCCCCGGCGACATCGCCATCATCGATCACGTTGACCTGGACCGGGTCAGCGCCGACGCGCTCATCCGCCGTCAGGTCGCCGCGGTGGTGAACGCGGCAACGAGCATCAGCGGGCGCTACCCGAACCATGGGCCGCAGCTGTTGCTGGAGGCGGGCATCCCGCTGGTGGACGACGCCGGGCCCGAGCTGTTCGCCAAGGTCAGGGAGGGGATGATCGTCCGCCTGAACGGCGAGACCCTGTACGCCGGGCGAGGACGTCATCGCCAAGGGGCGGGTGCAGACCGCGGAGTCGGTCGCGGCGGCAATGGCCGAGGCGAAGGCCAGCGTCGCCGCCCAGCTGCAGGCGTTCGTGACCAACACGCTGGAGTACATGACCCGCGAGGGCGACCTGCTCATCGACGGGATCGCCGTGCCCGAGCTGCGGACCCGGATGGAGAACAGGCACGTCCTCGTCGTGGTCCGGGGCTACCACCACCGGGAGGACCTGGCCACGCTGCGCTCCTACATCCGGGAGTTCAAGCCGCTCATGATCGGCGTGGACGGCGGCGCCGACGCCCTGCTCGAAGCCGGGTACCGGCCGCACATCATCGTCGGCGACATGGACTCGGTGTCGGACGCCGGGCTGCAGTGCGGCGCCGAGCTGGTGGTGCACGCCTACCCCGACGGCCAGGCGCCCGGCCTGGCACGGGTGCGAGCGGCTCGGCCTGCCGGCGGTCTGCTGCCCGGCCCGGGCACCAGCGAGGACATCGCGCTGCTGCTCGCCGACGAGAAGGGCGCCAGCCTGATCGTCGCCGTCGGCACGCACTTCACGCCTGGACGAGTTCCTCGACAAGGGCAGGGCGGGGTCCTCCAGTACCTTCCTGACCCGGCTGCGGGTGGGCGGCGGGAAGCTCGTCGAACGCCAAGGGTGTCAGCCGGCTGTACCGGCCGCGGGTGTCCGGCTGGGCGCTGATGGTGCTGGTGCTGGCCGCGCCGGTGCCACTATCCTCATGGCGATGGCCGTATCGCCCGCCGGGCAGGTCTTGCTGCGGTACCTCAGCACCCAGTGGGACGCGGTCGAAGTACTGGCTGACCGGACTGCTCTGAACCCCGATGATCGACTTTCGCTATCACCTCGTGTCCATCGTTGCGGTCTTCCTGGCGCTGGGCCTGGGGCTCCTGCTCGGCGCGACGGCGCTTCAGCCCACCGCGCTCGGGGGCCTCATCAGGCTGTCGCAGCAGGAGCGCAAGCAGATCAATTCCGCCCTGGCCACCAACCGGCAGCTCAGCCGGCAGATCGCGGCCAATGACCAGTTCGCGCAGTCGGTCGCCCCCCAGCTGCTGGACCAGCTGCTGGCCGGGGAGCGGGTCGTGGTGGTCGAGGCGCCGGGCGCCTCCGGCCAGGTCATCAGCGGGGTCAACCAGGCGCTCGCGCAGTCGGGGGCCGCCGTCAGCGGCCATGTTCAGCTCCAGAACAGGTTCTTCGACACCAGCCCATCCACCGAGCAGCAGCTCAGCCAGCTCGCGCAGCAGTTCGCGCCGCCCGGGGCGAGCCTGCATGGCTCCCCGGTGGCGCAGGCGAGCCAGGTCATCGCGGGGGCCCTCTTGACCAAGGACGGCCCGGGGCAGCCGGTGGCGGGGCAGCGGGATGCCGCCAGCGTGGCGCGTGCTGAGCGGGCTCGGGGCCGGGGGATTCCTGAACGTCACCGGGCAGCCCCGACGCCCGCGCCACGCTTGCCGTGGTGGTCCTCCCGGACACCCCGCCGTCAACGAGCATCTCCGACCCACAGAGCCAGCGGCTGGTCACGCTCGCCGGCAGCTGAACCTGGCCGGCCACGGCACGGTCGTGGCCGGCTCGGTGGCGGGCTCGGGGCCGGGCAGCGCGATCGATGTGATGCGGAACGACGGCCGCGCCGGCCATCTGTCCAGCGTCGATAACGCCGACCACGCGGTCGGGCAGATCGTGGTCGCCCAGGCACTCTACGAGCAGCTGCGGGGGGTCAGCGGCAGCTACGGCTTCGGGCCCGGCGCGACCGCGCCGGGCCCGAGCCCGGCTCCCACGCCGGCCAGCCTGCAGCCGGTCCCCGGCCAGGCGTCGCGCCCGACGGTGAGGGCGGGGAGGTCATGAGCCGCCGCTACGGGCCGCCCGGCCCGGGCGGGCATGGCCGCGGGCGCTGCCGCGGTCGTGGCCCGCGTCGGCTACACCGCGCTGCGCCGCAGGCCGCCCGGGGGAGCCGCCGTCTGGACCCGGACCAACCACCGGGGTGAGGCGGTCACCCTGCTGGAGGGCCCGGCCGTGGCGCTGGGCGCCACGCTGGCGTCGGCACTGGCCCCCGGCCTGCCGCCGCGCGGGCGGGCCGCGCTGTTGGCGGCGGGGGCCGGGGCTGCCGCGTTCGGCGGCTATGACGATCTGGCCGGCAGCGGCGACCGGCGTGGGTTCCGCGGCCACCTGGGAGCGCTGGCCGGCGGCGAAGTGACCACGGGTGCGGTGAAGATCGGCGGGATCGGCGCGACCGGGGTGGTGGCGGCGGCCCTGATCGGCGGGCGGCCGGCCGACGTGATCATCAATGCCGGCCTCACCGCGGGCGGCGCGAACCTGCTCAATCTGTTCGATCTGCGGCCGGGCCGGGCCCTCAAGGTGGCGCTGGCGGGCAGCGGACTGATCGCCGGGACGGGGGGGCCGGATGCGGCCCGGGCCATCGCCGGCCCGGCCGGTGCGGCCCTCGCCCTGCTCCCGGACGACCTGGGCGAGCGGGCCATGCTCGGCGACGCGGGCGCTAACGCCCTCGGCGCCATGCTCGGCGCCGCCGCCGCGGCGAGCCTGCCCCGGCGCGGCCCGTGCGGCCGTCCTGGCCGCGATCATCGGCCTGACCGCGGCGAGCGAGGTGGTCAGCTTCACCGCCGTGATCGAGCGGACACCCGCGCTGCGCTGGCTGGACATGCTCGGCCGGCGGCCCGCCGCCGGGCCGGGGCGGGCCGAAACCAGCGGGACGGGGGATGCCGGGGGCGTCCCGGCCGTCGGTGACCCCGCCGCCAACGGCGGGCGGCGTGCCCCGGCGGCACCGGGAGTCCCGGGCGCCGGGCCCGCCGCGGGCGCCACCTCCCCATGACCGGCCCCCCGGCCCAGGTGACCGAACCTGGGCTGTTGCGGCAGGCGGGGCGGGGCATCGGGCAGGCTGCCGTTCTCATCGGGGCGATCACGGTGATCGCCCGCATGGTGGGGTTCGGCCGCCAGCTGGCGTTCGCCCACACCGTCGGCAACAGCTGCCTGGGCACCGCCTACGCGACCGCCAACCAGGTGCCGAACATCATCTACGACATCGTGCTGGGTGGCGCGCTGACCAGCGTGGTGGTGCCGGTGCTCGCCGGGATGGCCGCCCGCAGGCCGCTGGTCGGCACCGACGGCCTCACCCTGGGGCAGCCCGCCGGACGGCTCGGCACCGCCCCCGCGGCCGGCCCCGAGCCGGACGCGCAGGTCAGCCACATCGCGTCCGCGCTGCTCACCTGGACCGTGGTCGTGCTCGTGCCGGTGAGCATCCTGCTCGTGGCCGTGGCCGGTCCGCTGACCTCGCTGCTGCTGGCCGGCGCCCCGAGGTGCAACGCGGCCGCCACCGAAGCCGTGAGCACCCGGATGCTCGTGGTGTTCGCCCCGCAGATCCTGCTCTACGGGCTGGCGGTCGTCCTGTACGGGATCCTGCAGGCGCACCGCCGGTTCACCGCGCCCGCCCTCGCCCCCGTGGTCTCCAGCCTGGTGGTGATCGCGGCCTATATCGCCTTCCTTCCCCTCGGCGGCGGCTCCCAGAATCACCTGGCCACCCTGCCCCGGTCCGCCGAACTGGTGCTCTCCGTCGGCACCACGGCCGGCGTGGCGGCCCTGGTGCTCACCGCGCTCGGGCCCGCACTGCGGCTGCGGCTGCGGCTGCGGCCCGTCCTGCACTTCCCGGACGGCGTCGCCCGGCGGGTGCGGGGGCCTGGCGGGTGTCGGCGTCGCCGCGCTCATCGCGCAGGATGCGTCCCTGGTAGTGATCATCGTGCTCGCCAACGGCCACGGCGGGCAGGGGGCGCTGGTCCTGTACAACTACGGCTGGCAGATGTTTTTCGTGCCGTACGCGGTGCTGGCCCTGCCCATCGCGACGAGCGCGTTCCCGGTCCTGTCGGCCGGTGACGGGGCTGGCTTCGACCACACCGCAGCCTCCTCCACCCGGGCGGTGATGCTGGTCTCCTGGCTCGGCGCGGCGCTGCTGGCGGGAGCAGCGGTCCCCGCCGCCCGGCTGTTCGTGTCCGGGCCCGCCCAGGCCAACCAGCTCGCGATCACCTTCGCCCTGTTCGCGCCGGGACTGATCGGTTACGGCCTGGCCGCGAACGCCTCCCGGGTGCTGTTCTCGTGCCACCGCAACCGGGTGGCCGCGATCGCGCTGGTGTCCGGCTGGCTGCTGGTCATCCTGACCGACGTGGCGGCCGTGCCGGCCGTCCCGCCCCGGTGGGTGGTGCCCGTGCTCGCGCTCGGCAACACCGTCGGCCTGACCCTGGCCGGCCTCGCCCTGCTGGCCGCGGTCGGTGTCATCCGGGGCCCGGCCGCCCTGCGCGGGTCGGCGCGGGCGGCGGGCGCCGGGCTGGCCGGCGCCCTGGCGGGCGCGGCCGCCGGCGTGCTGGTGTCCGCCAGCCTTCCGGCCACCGGCTTCCTCCCGAACGCGGGCGCCGCGGTGCTCGCCTGCGTGGCCGCGACGGCTACCTTCGGGGCGGTCGTGGTGGTGCTCGACGGCCGGGACCTGCGGGCGCTGGCCGCCCGGGCCCGGGCGCGCCTCACCCGGCGAGCGGCATGAGGCCCGGCCGGTGACCGGCATGCGGGTCGCCCACGTGCTGGGGACAGTGACCGGTGGCACCGGTGAGCACGTGGCGATGCTGGCGCGGGGCGCCCAGGAGCGCGGGCTGGCGGTGACCGTGCACGGCCCCGAGCAGGCCGGGCAGCGGTTCTTCGCCGCGGATCCGCAGGCAGGCCCGGACGGACCCGCGGCCGTCACCTTCGTGCCGGTGGAGATCGCTGACCGCCCGCGGCCGGCCCGCGATGCGGCGGCGGTGCTCCGGCTGCGGAGGCTGCTCGCCGGCACCCGGCCGGACGTGGTCCACGCGCACGGGCTGCGGGCCGGCGCGCTCGCGGCGCTCGCGCTGGCCGGGGCGGGCTGGCGGCGTCGTCACCGCTCCGCGCTCATCGTCACCGTGCACAACGCCCCGCCCGCGGCGGCCCCGGCCGGTGCCGTGTACGCGGTGCTCGAGCGGATCGTCGCCCGCCGGGCGGACGCGGTGACCTGTGTGTCGGGTGACCTGGTGGCGCGGATGCGCCGCCTGGGCGCGGCCGTGGCCGGCCTGGCCGTCGTGCCCGCCCCTCCGGCCCGGCCGCCGGGCCCCGGGGCCGTGGCGGCTGCCCGGTCCGCCCTCGGCGGCGCCGGCCAGCCGGTGGTGCTGGCGGCGGGCAGGCTCGCCCACCAGAAGGGCTTCGCCACGCTGCTGGCGGCCGCGGCCAGCTGGCAGGGCCGTGACCCCTGTCCCGTGCTCGCCCTCGCGGGTAGCGGGCCGCTGGACCAGACGCTGCGGGCCGAGGCGGACACGCGCGGGCTCCGGATGCGCTTCCTCGGCCAGCGCGGGGACGTACCCGCCCTGCTGGCCGCCGCCGACGTGGTCGTGGTGCCTTCCCGCTGGGAGGGACAGCCGCTGATCGTGCAGGAGGCGCTGCGCGCGGGGCGTCCGCTGGTCGCCTCCCGCGTTGGCGGCATCCCCGACCTCACCGGGGAGGACGCGGCGGTCCTGGTTCCGCCCGGGGACGCGCCCGCGCTGGCGGCGGCGGTGCTGGCCGTGCTGGATGATCCCGGGCTGGCGACGAGGCTCAGCGAGGCGGCCCGGGCAAGGGCGGCGGCGCTGCCCGGCGAGGCCGCCGCCGTGGACGCCGCGCTCGCCCTCTACCAGCGGGTCGCCGGGGTGCCTGCCGCCGTCTGAGCGCCGGTGAATCGGGCTGTGCGGTGCGTATTTTGTCAATAGCAATTAGCTATTCCGGTTGAAGCATATGTCCCAGTATGTTCGGCTGTCTCTCGGTGGGTCACGCCCTTGATCGGGTTCCATGTGACCCGGGGGACACAAGCATGCAATCGCGTAACGGTCGGCCTTCACGGCCCGGGGACACGGCGGGCCGCGGTGCCGTGCGTGCCCAGCCCCCGGACGGGGCGCTGACCAGCGAGAACCCGCCACAGCCGGCCGGCGGCCCGGCCGACGACGAGATCCAGGTTGTCCTCCCGGGGGGCCCCGGCCAGCTCCCGCCGGACCGGCCCCGGCCACCCGAGCCGCCCGGCCCGCTCCCGCCCATTCCGGATGAGCTGCCCAGGCGGCACGCTGACCCGTCCCGCCCTTCGGTGCCGTCCCGGCTTTCCCGGCGGCCGTCCCCGGCCCTGGGCCGGCGGGTGAGCCCGGCCGGCCGGCGCCGTACGTCCGGCCCTTGCCGCCGGAGCTCTTCCGCCCGCTCTGGTGGCAGGAGCGGCCCGGCCCGGCGGTCCCGCCCCAGCCATCGCCGGAGCCCAGCAAGCCCGAGTCCAGCCGGCCGGAGCCCAGCCGGCCGGAGCCCAGCCGGCCGGAGCCCAGCCAGCCTGAGCCCAGCCAGTCTGAGCCTCCGCCATCGAGTCAGCGGCCGCCGGCCGAACCATCCTGGGGGACCGTGCTCGCCACCACGGTGCGGCTGTGGCTGCGGCGCCGGCTCAGCTGGACGCGGCGGTCCCGCCCGGGCCGGGCGCGCTGGCTGGCGCTGATCGTGGCCGGGCTGGTGGCGGTGGCCCTGCTGGCCACGCTGATGCTGTCCGGGCAGAACAGCCCGAGCGCCGGGCGGCCCGGCGCCGCCGCGAAGGCCGTCGCTGCGGCGACGGCGGTCCGGCAGCGGGCGGCGGCCTGGGTGGCCAGCCAGGCCAGCCCCAATGCCATCGTTGCCTGCGACCCGGCCATGTGCGCGGCGCTGGAGGCGCACGACGTGCCCGCCGGCCGGCTGCTCGCGCTGACCCCGGCCAGGTCCGACCCGCTCGGGTCGGACCTGGTGGTGGCGACCGCCGCGGTGCGGGGCCAGTTCGGGGCCCGGCTGGCGGGCGTGTACGCGCCGGTGACGCTGGCGGGCTTCGGCTCGGGAACGGCGCGGATCGATGTCCGGGTGGTGGCGCCCGACGGCGCCGCCGCCTACTGGGCGGCGCTGGCCACGGACGAGCGCGCCCGCGCGTCCGCGGGGGCGCAGCTCCTGCGCAACCGCGGCATCCACGTCTCCGCCGCCGCGCGGTCGGCGCTCGCCGACGGCGAGGTCGATCCCCGGCTGCTGGTAGCGCTGGCCACGCTGGCTCACCTGCACCCGCTGGACATCGCCGGTTTCAGCCGTCCCAGCCCCGGTGCCAGCGCCGGCGTGCCGCTGCGTTCCGCCGACATCACCGGGGCCGCGCCGCCGGGCTCGCGCCAGCCGGTGCCGCTGCACAGCCTGATGGTGATCCTGCAAGCCCAGCGCCCGCCCTACCTGCCCTCATCGCTCAAGATAATCCGGACCACGCCGGGCGGGGCTGTGCTCAGGATCGGCTACCCGGTCCCGAGCCCGCTCGGGCTGCTGAGATCCGGCGGTTGACCCTAGGGAGATGGTGATGATGTTTGAGGGGAAAATCCCCAGCCCCCGGTGCCGGTCCGGTGCGCGCGCCGCGCGCCCCTCCAACGGCCGCCGGTTCCGCCGCCTGGCGGCGCTGGCCGGCCTGCTGACGCTGGCTTCCGGCCTGCTGGCCGCCGCGGCACCGGCCGTATCGGCGGCGACGGGCGGGGCCCACGCGCAGAAGACCGATGGCTGGATCCAGCTCACCCACCTGTCCCCGAACACGCCGCCGGTCAACGTCTACCTCTATTCGTTCGGGGATGCCAAGGCCATGCTCGTGCTCAAGCACGTCGCCTACGGCACGGTTTCCCCGTTTGAGAAGCTCACCAGCGGCGAGTACACCGTCGCCATGCGCGGGGCGGGCGCGAAGCCCAGTTCCCCGCCGGTCCTGTCCACCACCGTCAACATCACCGCGGGCGGCGCCTACACGGTCGCCGGGCTCGGCCCGGCCAAGGCGCTGCGGCTGCAGGTTCTGCGGGACCGGCTGACGACTCCCAAGGGCGAGTCGCTGGTCCGGGTGATCCAGGCCTCGCTGCGCGACCACAAGGTCACGGTGACCGCGGGGCCCCAGGTGCTGGCCCGGCAGCTGGCGTTCGGGAACGTGACGAGCTACGCGACGGCGCGGCCGGGTACCTGGACGGTGCACGTATCCGGGGCGGCCGGGATGGCCACCAAGTCCGTCACGCTCTCGGCGGGCACCATCCACACCCTCGTCGTGCTCGACGGCGCCGGCGGCAACCTCATGATCGACAACCTGGTGGACGCGGCGGGCAGCGGGATCGCCCCGCAGGGCGGCGCGGCGACGGGCCTGGGCGGCACCGCACCGGTTCCGGCGCCCTCACCGGCGCCCTGGGCGGCCGCCATCGTGGCCGGGGTGCTCTGCGTCGGAGCCGCGGCGTACTCGCTGCGCCGGGTCAGGCACCAGGCCCGTCACGCACGGTAGGCACAGGTGGGTCACGGCCGGCGGGGATCGCACGCCCGGCCCATGCCCACTGGGCGCCGGGAGTCACGCCATGCCGGGCGCGGGCGGCCCCTGCGCTGGCTCGGCCGGCACCCGGCTGCGGCGGCCGTGCTCTGCTGCGGCCTGCTCGCCGTGGGCGGCGGCGCGGGCGGCCTCGCGCTGCTGACCGGGCCGCTGGCCCAGCACGGGATCAGCCCGCGCCCGGCCGCGCACCCGGGGCCCGCGCCGGCCGGGGCGGTGGTGGCACCGCCCCGGCCCATCGGGCCGGCCAGGGTGGCCCGGCCGGTGTCCCTGTCCATCCCGGTCATCGGCGTCCACACCCGCCTGATCAGGCTGGGCCTGACCACCCAGGGCACGCTCCAGGTCCCGGCCAGCACGTCGGTAGCGGGCTGGTACACCGGCGGCCCGCGGCCGGGTCAGGTCGGCTCCGCGGTCATCGCCGGGCACATCGATTCCTACCTGGGGCCGGGCGTGTTCTTCCGGCTGCGCCTGCTGCGGCCGGGTGACCGCGTGTATGTCCGGCGGGCCGGCGGCACGCTGGCCGTGTTCCGCGTCTACGCCGAGCGCTCCTACCCCAAGGACCGCTTCCCCACCCAGAAGGTCTACGGGCCCGCGCCCGACCCCGAGCTGCGCCTCATCACCTGCGGCGGGACGTTCGACCCGGCAAGGGGCTCATACCTGAACAACGTCGTCGTCTACGCCGCTCAGATCCGCTGACCGGCGCGGCCGTGCCCGCACGGTCACCGCCATTCCCGCCCGGTTCCGGCCCCGGGCCAGGGCGGCGGCGCTACCAGCCCCGCTCGCGCCACTCGGCCACGTGCGGGCGCTCGGCCCCGAGCGTGGTGTCCTTGCCATGGCCCGGGTAGACCCAGGTGCCATCGGGCAGCACGCCGAACACCCGCTCCTCCAGGTCGTCCATGAGCTGGTTGAACCGCTTCGGGTCGCCCTCGGTGTTGCCCGGTCCACCGGGGAACAGCGAGTCGCCGGTGAACAGGTGCGGGGAGTCCGCGAGCGCGCCGTCGGCGTCGTAGCACAGCGCGATGCTGCCCGGGGTGTGGCCGCGCAGGTGGATGACGGAGATGCTGGTCGAGCCGACCACCACCCGGTCGCCGCCGCGGACCAGGCTGGTGGCCGGGACCGGAAGCTCATCCGCGTCGTCGGGGTGGGCGATGACCACCGCGCCGGTCGCCGAGGCCACCTCGGGGAGCGCCTGCCAGTGGTCCCAGTGCCGGTGGGTGGTCACGATGGAGCTCACCGGGGTGTCGCCGATGAGCTCCAGCAGACGGTCCGCCTCGTTGGCGGCGTCGATCAGCACCGCGGTGCCGGTCTGGCTGCAGCGCAGCAGGTAGGCGTCGTTGTCCATCGGCCCCACCGCCACCTTGGTCACGGTCAGGCCGGGAAGCTCACGGGTGTCCGGCGCGCCACCGACGGTCACGTCCCCGGTGTATGTCACGGTTTCTCCTTCGTTCTCGTCAACTCAGGGGGTAAGCGGTCCAATTCTTTCGCGTAACGGATCGGCGTGGCAGGCCGCCTACCTCCATGGGGGCAGCACCGGCAGGACGGTCCCATCGGGGGAGACCCGCAGGCCGCTGCCTTCGTCCCGGCCGATCAGCCAGGCCAGCAGGCTTGCCGGCGACCCGCGCACGATCACCTGTTGCCCGGTGGGCTGCTCCGGGCCGATCTGGAATGGACCCAGGCCGGAGCCATCGGGCTGGAGCAGACAGGGCGGCGTGTCTTCCCGGCCCGCGAACTCCCCGGCGACCCCGGGCAGGCTGGCCGTCACGAACTCCTCGGGCCAGTCGCCCGGCCGGTAGCCCACCGCCAGGTCAACATGGTGGATCTCCACCTCCCGCAGCCGCCAGTCCAGCACGCCGAGGCCGGGGATCGGGGGGCCGGTCAGCCCATGGACCTGGGCCGTCCACGCCTCGTCCGGCAGGCTGGCCGCCTCGGCGGCGAACGCGATGGCGGTCGCCTGCACGTCGGCGGCCAGGTCGGCCGCGGAGCGGCCGGCGCCCGCCTCGATGTCGGCCCGGCGCGCCTCCCGGCTCGCGTACATCGGGGTCTCGACGCCGGTGCGTGCCCAGCGCAGCAGGTTGCCCAGGCCGTCCCCGTTGCGGGCGACGTGGGTCAGCACATGCCCGCGGGTCCAGCCGGGCAGGAGCGACGGCTCACCGCGCGCCCGCGTCGGTCAGCGCGGCGGCGGAAGCGAGCAGCCGGTCCGTCGCCTCCCCGATGCGCCTCATCGACCGGCGGACCTCGTCGTCCATGCATTACTCCCTCGCCGGCCCGCGCGGACCGTCCGCTTGCCGTATCCGGGACAATCCTCGCCTACGGCGTGACAGGCTGGAGAGGCACCCGGCGGATTCCGGGCAGGGGGAGGGAATCTACGGCCCGCCGTTTTTGTCAGTACCCCCGGATACCATGACGTGTCCATCGTCGGCTGAGTGCCCAGGTGACCCAGGAAGCAGAACGAAGTGGCTGATCGTCTAGTGGTTCGCGGTGCGCGCGAGCACAACCTCAAGGACGTGTCGCTCGACCTGCCCAGGGACGCCCTGATCGTGTTCACCGGGCTGTCCGGCTCGGGCAAGTCCAGCCTGGCCTTCGACACCATCTTCGCCGAGGGCCAGCGCCGCTACGTCGAGTCGCTGTCGGCGTACGCCCGGCAGTTCCTCGGCCAGATGGACAAGCCCGACGTGGACTTCATCGACGGGCTGTCACCGGCCGTGTCCATCGACCAGAAGGCGGCCAGCCGCAATCCGCGTTCCACCGTCGGGACCATCACCGAGGTCTACGACTACCTGCGGCTGCTGTACGCGCGGGTGGGCAAGCCGCACTGCCCGATCTGCGGCCGCCCGATCGCCCGGCAGACCCCGCAGCAGATCGTGGACCGGGTGCTCGAGCTCGACGAGGGCACCCGGTTCCAGGTGCTCGCGCCGGTGGTCCGCGGGCGCAAGGGCGAGTACACCGAACTGCTGCGTGAACTCCAGCTCAAGGGGTTCTCCCGGGCCCGGGTGGACGGGGTGGTGGTCCGGCTCGACGAGGCGGCATCCGGCAGCCTGCCCGCGCTGAAGAAGTACGAGAAGCACACCATCGAGGTGGTGGTGGACCGGCTGTCGGTAAAGGAGTCGGCGCGGCGGCGGCTCACCGACTCGGTCGAGACCGCGCTGGGCCTGTCCGGCGGGGTCGTGGTGCTCGACTTCGTGGACCTGCCCGAGACCGACCCGCACCGGGAGCGGATGTACTCCGAGCACCTGGCCTGCCTCTACGACGACCTGTCCTTCGAGGAGCTGGAGCCGCGGTCGTTTTCGTTCAACTCGCCGTGGGGCGCCTGCCCGGACTGCACCGGCCTCGGCACCCGGCTGGAGGTGGACCCGGAGCTGGTGGTCCCCGACCCGGACAAGACCCTGGCCGAGGGCGCGATCGGGCCGTGGAGCGGCGGTCACGTCAGCGACTACTTCGTCCGGCTGATCGAGGCGCTCGGGTCGGCGATGGGGTTCACCATCGACACCCCCTGGGCGCGGCTTCCCGCGGCCGCCCAGCGGGCGCTGCTGTACGGCTACGACGACCAGGTGCACGTCCGCTACAAGAACCGGTACGGGCGGGAACGCTCGTACTACACCAACTTCGAGGGCGTGGTTCCCTACATCGAGCGCCGGCACTCCGAGGCGGAGAGCGACTCCAGCCGGGAGCGCTTCGCCGGGTTCATGCGCGAGGTGCCCTGTCCGACCTGCCAGGGCGCGCGGCTCAAGCCGGTCTCGCTCGCGGTCACCGTGGACGGCCGGTCGATCGCCGAGTTCTGCGCCCTGCCGATCGGGGAGCTGGCCAAGCGGCTGCTCTCGCTGGAGCTGTCCGACCGGGACATGCAGATCGCCGGGCGGATCCTCAAGGAGGTCAATGCCCGGCTCGGCTTCCTGCTGGACGTGGGCCTGGACTACCTCACCCTGGACCGGGCCTCGGCCACGCTGGCGGGCGGGGAGGCGCAGCGTATCAGGCTGGCGACCCAGATCGGCTCCGGGCTGGTCGGGGTGCTGTACGTGCTGGACGAGCCGTCGGTCGGCCTGCACCAGCGGGACAACCACCGGCTGCTGGAGACCCTGCTGCGGCTGCGCGACCTCGGCAACACGCTGATCGTGGTCGAGCATGACGAGGACACCATCCGCGCGGCGGACTGGGTCGTCGACATCGGCCCGGGCGCCGGGGAGCACGGCGGCAAGATCGTGGTGTCGGGGCCGCTGGCCGAGCTGCTCGCCAGCAAGGAGTCGCTGACCGGCGCCTACCTGACCGGGCGGGAGGAGATCCCGCTGCCCGCCACCCGCCGCAAGCCCAGCCGCGGCAAGGAGGTCGTGGTCAAGGGGGCCAGCGAGCACAACCTGCGCTCGGTAGACGTGGCGTTCCCGCTTGGCTGCCTCATCGCGGTCACCGGGGTGTCCGGCTCGGGCAAGTCCACCCTGGTCAACGACATCCTCTACAGCGCGCTGGCCAAGGAGCTGCACGGGACCAGGATCGTGCCCGGACGGCACACCAGGGTGACGGGGACGCACCTGCTGGACAAGGTGGTGCACGTCGACCAGGGGCCGATCGGCCGCACCCCGCGCTCCAACCCGGCGACCTACACCGGCGTGTTCGACCACGTCCGGCGGCTGTTCTCGCAGACCACCGAGGCCAAGATCCGCGGCTACCAGCCGGGGCGGTTCTCGTTCAACGTCAAGGGCGGCCGGTGCGAGGCGTGCTCGGGCGACGGCACTATCAAGATCGAGATGCAGTTCCTGCCGGACGTCTACGTGCCGTGCGAGGTCTGCCACGGCGCCCGGTACAACACCGACACGCTGGCCGTCCACTACAAGGGCAAGACCATCGCCGACGTGCTGGACATGCCGATCGAGGAGGCGGCGGAGTTCTTCGAGCCGGTGCCCGCCATCCACCGGCACCTGAAGACGCTGGTCGACGTCGGCCTGGGCTATGTCCGGCTCGGGCAGCCGGCGCCCACCCTGTCCGGCGGCGAGGCGCAGCGGGTCAAGCTCGCCTCGGAACTGCAGCGGCGGTCCACCGGGCGCACGATCTACG
Source organism: uncultured Actinomycetes bacterium (assembly GCA_963835425.1). Taxonomy (GTDB): domain Bacteria; phylum Actinomycetota; class Actinomycetes; order Streptosporangiales; family Streptosporangiaceae; genus UBA9676. The sequence goes on from CAWIGE010000002.1 coordinate 32,140, forward strand.
TGCTGGACGAGCCCACCACCGGGCTGCACTTCGAGGACATCCGCAAGCTGCTCGGGGTGCTCGGCCGGCTGGTCGAGGGCGGCAACACGGTCATCGTGATCGAGCACAACCTGGACGTGATCAAGACCGCGGACTGGGTGATCGACCTCGGGCCCGACGGCGGGTCACGGGGCGGCACCGTGATCGCGACCGGCACCCCCGAGCAGGTGGCCATGGCCGAGGAAAGCTACACCGGCCAGTTCCTCAAGAAGATCCTCAACGTCTGACCTTCCCGGTTCTGCCGGTATACCGGAAGCAAGACGGTTGCTCCCGGCCCGGCCGCGGCGGGATCGTGGTGGCGGACTCCAACCGGTCCCTGGCGCCGGGCGCCACCAGCAGCCTCGCGGTGGTCGACGTTGGTGCCGCCCTGGCCGGGGGGCCGACGGTGGCGGGCGTGTTCCCGGCCGGCCGGTTCCCCCGCGAGATGGCGCCCGAACCGGGCGGGCGCGCTCCTGGTCACCAACTTCGTTTCCGGGCAGGCCGAGCTGGTGAGTGTGGCCGGCCTGCCCTGACGTCCCGCACGGCTTAGGCTGCCTCAGTGGAGATCATGACCGGTGCGGGGGCCGCCCGGGCCGAGGTGGACCGGCCCGCGGCCGGTGAGCCTGCCTTCCTGCTGGTGCTGACCCACGGCGCGGGCGGCAACCCCGACTCACCGGACCTGCTCGCGGTCGCCGGCGCGGCACTGGGTCTGGGCGGGACGGTCGCCAGGGTTACCCAGCCCTACCGGGTCAAGGGTCGCCGGGCCCCCGGCTCACCGGACCGGCAGGACGCGGCCTGGGCCGAGGTGATCGCGGCGCTGCGGGCGGCGGCCGGCGCGGGTCTGCCGCTGATCCAGGGCGGCCGCAGCAACGGCGCCCGGGTCGCCTGCCGCACCGCCCGCGCGGTGGGCGCCCGGGCCGTGATCGCCCTCGCCTTTCCGCTGCATCCGCCGGGCCGGCCCGGCCAGTCGCGCGCGGCCGAACTGGCCGCCACGGGGACGGACGTGCTGGTGCTGAACGGCGATCGCGACCCGTTCGGGATCCCGCGGGGCTCGGGGAAGACGCGGGTCGTGGTGCTGGCGGGGGAGACGCACGCCCTGTCCCGCTACCCGGGCGAAACCGGGCGGGCCGCTGGTTCCTGGCTCCGGGAATTGCTGACGCCGGACGGCTGATGCCGAGGTGGGCGGGGCGGTCCTGGCGAGCGGGGTCCTGGCGCGGGGCGGTCCTGGCGAGCGGGGGGCTTGGCCAGCGGGAGGCTGGCGGGACGGTCGGGTCAGGCGGCCGGGGCGGCCGGCTTCTCTGGCGGCGGTGCGTCCGGCCGTTCGCGTATGTCGGTGGGCCGGTGCGGAGCAATGGTGCCGCCACCGGGGAGCAGTTCCCCGGTGTCCTCGAAGACGACGATGCCGTTGCAGAGCAGGCTCCAGCCTTGCTCGGGATGGCAGACAACGGTCCGGGCAGCCTCGCGGTCCGGCGCGCTCGCGTCCGGACACGGTGGCGTGTGAGGGCACATGGGTGTGCCTCCTGGTCAGCAGTCGGATTTATCAGTTGCTGGCAGAGAAATGCTCACGCGGGCTTCCCCCCGCCCGCGCGGGCTTCCGCCCGCTCCCTTCCATGGTATGACCGTTTGAACGAGCAAACAGCAAAACCGGGCCGACATGCCGTAGCTGTCCGGTTACGGCCGGGCGTTGCCTCCTCGGTTCCGGCGCAGCAGCTGACAAAAATCAGACGGCGGGCCTGCGGGGCAGGCGGGCGATGCCGGTCAGGCGGTGGCTCTCGCGCATGGTCAGCAGCCGCTGTGCCTCCATCGTCCAGGTGCGCACCGGCGTGGTGGCCATCGCCTTGCGCCGGTAGATGCGGTCGTCATAGCCACGCGGCCCGATCGCGGCGCGCTCGGCCGCGAACGCGGCCCGCATGACCGCGGTCAGGGAGGTGTCGAGGCGCTTGCCAAGCTGGTGCAGCTCGTTCAGGGACGACCCGTCCGCCTGGGCGGAGCGCAGGGCGTCCTCGTCGGCCCGCGCCGTCGCCAGCAGCTCGTCGAACTGCCCGGCCAGGGTCACGTCGGCGGTGTGCTTGGCGGCCGCTTCCTCGCTCACGGTCTTGCGCTTGGCGATCACGGCCGTCAGCTTAGTGCACGACCACTATCGCGCGAAGTAGTGCCAGCCGAGCCACCACCAGCCGAGCAGGACGAGCACACGGCCGATCCGGGGCCGCATCAGGTACCCGAGCCACTGGCCCACGGTGGGGATCCGGCTGCCCGGCCGGCGCGCCAGGAATTCCAGCAGGAACATGGCCGCGATGATAAGGACGAACCCGACGATGGTGACGGCACGGGTCGACATGATGGTCACCGCCGCACCAGCGCCCAGCCGACCAGGATCCACAGCAGGATCGCCGCGCTCTTGACGAGGTGCGGGCCCAGCAGCGGGTTGATCAGGTCGGTCAGCGACGGGTGCCAGGGCAGCGAGTTGTCCTTCCAGGCGGAGGCTTCCCACTCGAACAGGGCCGCGACGGCGATCACCCAGTAGAACATCCCGGTGATGTCCAGCTTCTCGGGCGGGGGGATGCGCTGCGGGGGCCAGGCAACGGCGATGGCGGCGAGGACCACGCCGGGGACCAGCACAAACACCAGCGAGGTGGTGGAAAACGCCTCGGCGGCGCCGGCCGCCCACGCGTAGCCGGCCAGCACTACGCCGATGACGGCCGTGCGTGCCCGCGGCCAGCGCCGGCCGGGCCAGGGCAGATACCCGGTGCGGGGGCCGGGGGGGTCAGGCGGGCGTGGGACATCACCTGTCGCCATTACGTCTCCCGCCATCAGATCTCACCGGCGCCGCCACAAGATCTCAACGTGCGCACCCCACAGGATCTCACCGCGCGCCCGGCAGCAGCAAAGAGATCACCGACGCCAGTGTCAGGCCAGGGTCTTCCGCCAGCTGGTGTGCAGGGCGGAGAACCTGCCCCGGCCGGCCAGCAGCTGCCCGGGCGGCCCGTCCTCGGCGATGCGGCCGTCCTCGATCACCAGCACCCGGTCGGCGATCGCGACCGTGGACAGCCGGTGGGCGATGATGAGGGCGGTGCGCCCGGCCAGGATAGTGCGGAGCGCGGCCTGCACGGCACGCTCGCCCGGGATGTCGAGCAGTGATGTCGCCTCGTCCAGGACGAGCACGGCGGGGGCGGCCAGGAAGGCCCGCGCGAACGAGATGAGCTGGCGCTGCCCCGCGGACAGCCGGCTGCCGCGCTTGCCCACCTCGGCGTCGTAGCCGCCCGGCAGCGAGGTGATGAACGCGTCGGCGCCGATGGCCGCCGCGGCCGCCTCGATCTCCCCGCGGCTCGCGCCGGGCTTGCCGAGCCCGATGTTGTCCGCGACGGACCCGCTGAACAGGAAACCCTCCTGGGTGATCAGCACGATCTCGTGCCGCAGCCGGGCGTCGGACAGGTCGCGCAGGTCGGTCCCGTCGAGCAGGACCCGTCCCTCGCCGGGGTCGTAGAACCGTGCGAGCAGCCGGGCGATGGTGGTCTTGCCCGCTCCGGTCTCGCCGACCAGCGCCACCGTCTGCCCGGCCGGGATGGTCAGGTCGAGCCGGGGCAGCACGACCTCCCCCCGGTAGCCGAACTGCACCGCCTCGAACCGCACCTCCCGCCCGCCGCGACGGCGGTCGGCCAGCTCGGCGCTGGCGGCCGGCTCGGCCACCGCGGGCGGCTCCTCCAGCACCCCCGAGATCTTCTCCAGTGCCGCCGCGGCCGACTGGAACGTGTTGTAGAACTGCGAGAGGTCCTGCAGCGGGTCGAAGAACCGCTGCAGGTACAGCAGGAACGTGGCCAGCACGCCGACCTTGATGTCCCCGTCCATCACCCGCAGCCCGCCGTAGAGCAGGACCGCCCCGGTGGCCAGGTTGCCGATCATGGTGATCGAGGGGGAATACACCGCGATCAGCCGCATCGAGCGCAGCGTCGCCGCGGCGTAGCGCCCGTTCAGCCCGGAGAAGATCTCCTCGTTGCGGCGCTCGCGGCGGAACGCCTGGACGGCGCGGATGCCGGTGAAGGTTTCCACGAAGGCCACGATGACCTGCGCGATCGCGTCCCGGCTGCGCCGGTAGGCGACCGCCGACTCGCGCCGGAACCACCAGGTCAGCACGGCCAGCGGGCCGAACCCGGCCAGGACGACCAGGGCCAGCGGCCAGTCGAGCAGCAGCATCCCGACGCCGACCAGCAGCAGCGAGAAGACCGCCGACACCAGGGAGTCCAGGCCGTCCTCGAACAGGTCCGAGATCGAATCGACGTCGGAGACCTGCCGGGAGATGACGCGCCCGGAGGTGTAGTACTCGTGAAAGGCGACCGGCAGCCGCTGGAAGTGCGCGAACAGCCGCTGGCGGAGCTCGAGCACCACGTCCTCGCCCAGCCTGCCGATCAGCCCGACGAAGGCGCGGGTGGTGACCGCCTGAACGGCGACGACGGCGAAGAACCCGGCCACGATGAGCGCCAGCGGCAGCAGGTCGCCGTGGATCAGCGGCGGGATGCCCTGGTCGATGCCGAGGCCGACCAGCCAGGGCCCGGTCAGGGCGGCCAGGTTCGCGGTCACGACCAGCAGCAGCGAGCCGGTCACCATCCGCTTGTGCGGCCGGAGCAGGTCGGTCAGCAGCCGCCTCGCCCGCCGCCGCAGCAGCGCGGACACGCCGGCGGTGAGCTGGTCGGCGTCCTCGGCGGCGATGCCGCGCCAGGCGTCCGCCGTCATCCCGCCACCTTCTCCCCGGCGCCCTCCCCGGCGGCGTCGCTCGCCCCGGCGCCGTCGCCCTCGCCGGTGGCGCCGCTCATGAGGTGGCGGTAGCGGGGCTGGGTCCGGAGCAGCTCGGCGTGGGTCCCGAGCGCGACGATCACCCCGTCGCCCAGCAGGGCGACCTTGTCGGCCAGCGCGACGGTGGAGGGCCGGTGGGCGACGATGAGGGCGGTCGTCCCGGCCAGCACCCGGCGGAGCGCTCGGCTCACCTTCTCCTCGGTGTGCACGTCAAGCGCGGACAGCGGATCGTCGAGGACCAGCACCGAAGGCCGGGCCAGAATGGCCCGCGCCAGCGCGATCCGCTGGCGCTGACCGCCGGACAGCGTCATGCCCTGCTCGCCGATCCTGGTGTCCAGGCCCCACGGCAGGTCGTGGACGAAGCCGGCCTGGGCGGCCGCCAGGGCCTGCTCGATCTCGCCGTCGGTGGCGTCCGGGGCGCCGAGGCTCACGTTCTCCCTGACGCTGGCCGAGAACAGGGTGGCTTCCTCGAACGCGCAGCCGACCCGGGCGCGCAGTACCCCGAGCGGCATGGCCCGGATGTCGGTGCCGTCGATGGTGATCCGGCCGGAGGCCGGGTCGGCCAGCCGGGGCACCAGCTGGAGCAGGGTGGTCTTGCCCGCCCCGGTGGCGCCGGTCAGCGCGAGCGTCTGCCCCGGCTCGAGCTCCAGGCTGACCTCGCGCAGGACCGGCCGGTGCGCACCTGGGTAGCGGAACTCGACCCGTTCGAAGACGAGCCGGGCCGGTGCCCGCTGTCCGGGGCCCGCGGCCGCGGCGGGCGGGGCGGCGTGCACCGGGGGGCCGGTGATGGCCGGCTCGGTGTCGAAGATCTCGTAGATCCGCTGGGCGGCGGTGGCCGCTTCCTGCCCGCTGGCGAGGATGTAGCCCATCGCCTCGATCGGCCACACCAGCAGCAGGGTCAGGGTGATGAAGGCGACCAGGCCGCCCAGCGTCAGCTCATCGCGGCTGGTGGCGATGCCGCCGAGCAGCAGCAGCAGGCCGATCACGACGTTAGGAATCAAATCCAGGAACGCCCAGAACGAGCCGCGCAGGCGCGCCTTGCTCACCTGGGTCTGGTACACCACGCGCGCCTGCGCGGTGTGCCGCCCGGCGGCCTCGCGCCGGCGGCCGAGCGCCTTGAGCACCCGGATGCCCGCGGCGGCCTCCTCCACGTAGGTGGCCAGGTCGCCCTGCTGGTCCTGGGATCGCCGGGACAGCACCCCGTAGCCGCGCTCGAACCAGGTGCAGACCGCGGCCACCGGCAGGAAGACGAAGCTGGTCAGCAGGCCGAGCCACCAGTTCAGGTTGATGAGCAGCGCGGTGACGATGACGAACGTCACCAGGTTGGTGATGAAGAAGACGATGCCGAACCCGGCGAACCGCCGGATCGCCGACAGGTCCGTGGTCGCCCGGGACAGCAGCTGCCCGGACTGCCACTCGTCGTGAAACCCGGGCTCCAGGCGCTGCAGGTGCGCATAGAGGTCGTCGCGCATGGCCATTTCCATGCCGGTGACCGCGCGGGCCTGCACCCACCGCCGCAGGAAGTTCAGCGCCGCTTCGGCCGCACCGAGCGCGGTCGCGGCCAGGCCGAGCAGCACGAGCAGTTCCCGGCGGTGCTGGGTGATCGCCCCGTCGATGATGTACTTCGTCAGCAGCGGGATGAGGATCTCGGCCCCCACCGCCAGGCAGGCCGCCGCCAGCATGATGATGAGCCGCCCCAGGTAGGGCCGCAGATAACTGCGGGTACGCCAGAGTGCCGCCAGCGGCTGGTCCCTCGTGGGAGCATGGTTGTCGGCGCGAACGTGCTCGGGGGGCATTATCAGGACGCTAACCGTGGGTTCGCGTAACTGTCATCTGGTTTTCCGCCCGGCTCCCGCCGTCACTGACCGCCCGGTTCGTGACCGGGCGCGAAGTAACGATCCTTGTGGGCGAAAAATCGGGGGCGACGCTGGGGTGGCGGAGGGCCGGTGACTCTGGCACTCTGACTACCCCGGGGCTCGCGCCCCGGCTCCGGTCACCAGCGGGGGAGGGGACCGAGGGGCGCATGGATTCTGGGGGCAGTCGATGACGGATTGGGCACCCGGCCCAGCGCTGGCGGCTTTCCACGCCGGCGTGACGGTCGTCTGTGAACTGGCTGCCCAGTTCACAGACGATAGCTGGGCCGCCCCCACGCCGTGCCCGGAGTGGCGGGCAGCCGACCTGGCCGGGCACCTGCGCTGCATGGCGGACGACTTCCACGAGTACCTCGATGACGCCCCCGCCAGCCGGCTCGCCCGGCTGATGGCCACCGGAGCGGACGCCGCCTGGCTGGCCCGCAAGCTCGCCCGGCAGAACGCCGCGGAACTGGCGGCTCTGGCCGAGGGGCAGGGGCCCGAGCACATCACGGCGTTCGCCGCTTCCGCGCGGGCCTATGCACGGCGCATCCCGCCGGTCTGGGACCTGCCACACCACCGTTACCGGGACACCGTCGTGACCGTGGGCGGCATGGCCGGGGCCGCCTGCGCGGAATGGCACCTGCACGCCTGGGATCTGGCCCAGGCGCTGGGCAAGGACTACTCTCCCGCCGGCCCGGACGTGGTGGCCGCCGGGTGGCAGGCCGGGATGCCTCATCTCCCGTTCGGCGTCCCGGTCGCCGTGGCCACCTGCGGCGCCGGGCCCGCCAGCGGCAGCGTGGCGACGGAGGCTGAGAGGGGCGGCGCCTGGCCGGCGGGCCGGCCAGGCCGGGCGGGACCGGCGCGTGGGGCGCGCTGTTGCGCGCCTCCGGCCGCCTCGCCTAGCCCTCCGCCGGAGCATCCCGGCCGGCGGCCAGCACCCGGCCGGATTGAACCGCGAGCCGATCGGCGCCGTTAGCCATGCGGCAGGCGGGGGATCTAGGCAATGGAGCCCTGGGAGGTGCCGCAGTCATGACGCTCGATGTGGCGGCCGTTCGTGCCGGCTACCCCGCCCTGGCCGACGGGTACGCCTACCTCGACGGCGCGGCGGGAACACAGGTGCCCGCATCAGTGATCGACGCGATCAGCGCCGCCCACCGGTCGGGCCTGGGCAACGCCGGCGGCGTCTTCCCCGCCAGCAAACGGGCGGACACCGTGACCGCACAGTGCCGGCAGGCGGTCGCCGACCTGACCGGCGGGTCCCCCGAGGGCGTCATCCTCGGCCCGAACATGACCACCCTGACCTACCGGCTCGCGGGCACTCTGGCGCGGGCCTGGGGCCCCGGCGATGAGGTGGTGGTCTCCCGCCTCGACCACGATGCCAACGTCCGGCCGTGGGTGCAGGCGGCCGCGCGGGCGGGCGCGGTGGTCCGGTGGGCGGAGGTGGAACTGCCCGCGGGCGAGCTCCCGGCGGGGCAGTACGACGCCCTGCTGTCGGAGCGGACCGTGCTGGTGGCGGTCACCGCCGCCAGCAACGTGCTCGGCACCCGCCCCGCCGTCACCGAGATCACCGCCAAGGCCCGCGCCGTGGGCGCGCTCAGTTACGTGGACGGGGTGCACGCGACGCCGCACGGCCCCACCGACGTGGCGGCGCTGGCCGCCGATTTCTACGCCACCAGCGCCTACAAGTGGTCGGGACCGCACGTGGGGGCGGTCGTCGCCGACCCTGGGCTGCTCGAGACGCTGCACCCGGACAAGCTGGAGCCCGCCCCGGGCACGGTGCCCGAGCGGTTCGAGCAGGGCACACCCCCGTTCGCCGATCTGGCCGGGGTCACCGCGGCGGTGGACCACCTGGCCTCGCTCGAGCCGTCCGCGGCCGGTTCCCGCCGGGAGCGAATCCTGGCCTCCATGGCCGCCGCGCACGACCACGAGCAGGCGCTCTTCCAGGTGCTGCTGGACGGGCTCGGGGCCATGCCGAAGGTGACGCTGTACGGGAAGGCGCCCCGCCGGACCGCCACCGCCTACTTCACGGTGGCGGGTAAGACCCCGGCGGAGGTGGCCGCGCATCTGGCCGGCCGCAAGGTCAACGTATGGAACGGGCACAACTACGCCTGGGAGCTGACCGGCGTGCTGGGCATCCGTGACGCCGGCAGCGCGGTGCGGGCCGGGCTGGTCCACTACAACGACCGCTCCGACGTGGACCGGCTGCTGGCCGCGATCGCCGAGCTGGCGGGCTAGCTGCACCGCCCGGCCCGGGCGCCCTCAGGGGGTCTGGCCGAAGGTGTACCGGTAGATGCGGGTGCTGCGGGGGGCGAAACCGACCCGCTCGTAGAGGCGGCCAGCGGCCTCGCGCGAGGGGCGCGAGGTCAGGTCCACGGTCCTGGCGCCGGCCGCCTCGGCCAGGTCGAGCGCCTTCCTGGTGAGCGCCTCCCCGATGCCCCGGCCGCGGGCCGTCTCGTCGACGATCACGTCCTCGATCCAGGCACGGAAGCCCGTCGGGATCGGGAACATCGCCAGGGCGAGGAAGCCGACGATCTGGCCGTCCAGTTTCGCGGCCAGCAGCGTGGTCGCCTCCGACCCGACGATCCGCTGCACCGCCGCCTGGTCGGGCTGTGCCGCGCTGGAGGAAAGCTGCGGCAGCAGGTGGCGCATGGCCGCCGTGACTTCGTCGTTTGTCTCGCGTACCACTTCAACGTCGACACTCACGCCGGGCAGGTTACCCCCTGCGGCCGGCGGCCGCCGGGGGCCCGGCCGCCGGGCCAGGGCGCGGGAGGCTGAGCGGCGAACCTGCCGGGCCAGGGCGCGGGAGGCTGGGCGGCGAACCTGCCGGGCCAGGGCGCGGGAGGCTGGGCGGCGAACCTGCCGGGTCACGGCGCGGGGGCCGGGCGGAAAATCTGCGGGCCACGGCGCCGGGGCGCCGGTTTCCTGGCCGTTTGGCCGCCGATTCGGTAAGACAGTCGCTATGACCAGAAGGGCGCTGGTGCTCGGCGCGGGCGGCGAGGCCGGGATCGCCTGGGAAGTGGGCCTGCTGGCCGGGCTGGCCGAGCGGGGCACCGACCTGACGGCCGCGGATCTGGTGATCGGCACCTCGGCCGGGGCGGGGGTCGCGGCCGCGATCAACTCGGGCGTCAGCCTGGCGGCGCTCTATGAGACGCAGCTCGCACCGGTGGACGGGGAGATCGCCGCCCGGTTCGGCCCGTGGACGATGGCGAAGTTCCTCTGGGCCGTGGCGCCGGCCCGCCGGAACCCGGTCCGGGCGCGGATCCGGCTCGGGCGGATGGCGGTGCGGTCGCGCACCGAGCCCGCGGCGGCGCGGCGCGCCGTCGTCGCGGCCAGGCTCGGCACGCTTGACTGGCCGCCCGGGAATCTGCTCCTCACCGCGGTGGACGCCGACACCGGCGAGCTCGTGACGTTCGACTCCAGCAGCGGTGTGGACCTGGTCAACGCGGTCGGGGCCAGCTGCGCGGTGCCGGGGGTGTGGCCCCCGGTCACCATCAACGGGCGGCGCCTGATGGACGGCGGCATGCGCTCGCCCGCCAACGCCGACCTGGCCGCCGGGTACGACCGCGTCGTGGTGGTGGCGCCGATCACGCAGGGGCTGCGGCCGATGCCCAGCCCCCTGGACCAGGCGAGGGAGCTGGCCCGCAGCAGCCAGGCGGTCGGCCTGGTGACACCCGATGCCGCGGCCGTCGCCGCGTTCGGCCGCAACCTGCTGGATCCGGGGTGCCGAGCGCCCTCGGCCCGGGTCGGCTACGCGCAGGCGGCCACGGTGCTGGCGGACGTCGCGGCCATCTGGGGCTGACATGAAACCGCCCCGGCCCATGCGGGCCGGGGCGGCGGCATTCCGTGGTCTTAGCTGGCGTAGTCGAGCAGCGGCTGGGCGCGGCTCGGGTGGCGCAGCTTGGACAGCGACTGCTTCTCCAGCTGCCTGATCCGCTCCCGGGTCAGGCCGAGCGCGCGGCCGATCTCATCGAGGGTGTGCGGGTTGCCGTCGTACAGGCCGAACCGCATCGCCATGATGGTCGCCTCGCGCGGGGTCAGCGCGTCCAGCGCGTGCCGCAGCTGGTCGGCCATGAGCTGGCGGTCCACGAGTTCGGACGCCTCGGGGGCGTCGGTGTCCTCGATCAGGTCGCCGATACTGGTCTCGCCGTCCTCACCGATGGTGGAGTCCAGGCTGATCGGCTGCCGGCTGGTCCGCAGCAGCTCCTCGATCTGGTCCGGGGTCCGGTCCAGCTCCACCGCCAGCTCCTCCGGGGTCGGCTCCCGGCCCAGCCGCTGATGCATGTCCCGCTCGACCCGGCTCAGCTTGCTGAGCATCTCCAGCACGTGAACCGGCAGCCGGATCGTGCGGGCGGAGTCGGCGAACCCGCGCTGGATCGCCTGGCGGATCCACCACATCGCATAGGTGGAGAACTTGTAGCCCTTGGTGTAGTCGAACTTCTCGACGGCCCGGATCAGGCCGAGGTTGCCTTCCTGCACCACGTCGAGCAGCGTCAGCCCGCGGTCGCTGTACTTCTTGGCCACCGACACCACGAGCCGGAGGTTGGCCTCCAGCATGTGGGCCTTGGCGCGGCGGCCGTCCTCGGCCACCAGCTCCAGCTCCCGGCGGTACTCCTCGGGCAGGTCGGGCTCGGAGTCGAGCTTGTGCTCCGCGAACAGCCCGGCCTCGATCCGCTTGGCGAGGTTCACCTCCTGCTCGGCCGTGAGCAGGCTGGTCCGGCCGATGGACTTGAGGTAGGTGTGGACAGAGTCCCCCATGGTCGAGGTCTGATCGTCCAGGTCAACCTCGATGCTGACCGCCGGGGTGGCGGCGTCGCCCGGCGTGGCCCCGCTCAGGGTGGCCTCGCTTAGCGCCGCGGCCTCCGCTTCGGCGTCCAGGCCATCGAGCCCGGCGATCTGGGCGATCTCATCGGCGGTGGGTTCTGCGGTCTGCGCGGTCTGCATGTCTTCCTTGCCCGTTAGTACCCCGCCCGGGGTTCCTGCTTGCCCGTTCCCCAGGTCGATCCCGGCTTCGGCCAGATCCCTGAGGATCTCCCGGCCCCGCGCGGGGGAGAGGCCGGCCGCCGCGAAGGCGGAGCGAAGCTCGGTCAGGGACATGTGCCCGCACTCGCGGCCGAGCCGGATAAGCTCGTTAACGTTCGGCGGGATGACCCCAACGGGGCTTCCCGCGGATGTGCTCCTCGGCATGAGGCACCTCCCCTCCTGGGCGCGCGCTGCCCGCCGCGCGTGGCCGGCGCGGCCGCCGCAACTGGGCGGCACCGCTGGCGGCGATTTCCGGTTTCACTTGGTAGTGTGTGCGCGGGCACTATTTAGTAACGCTGTACGGGCGCGATTGTTCCCGTGCTAGTGCGTCATGCTCCACGCCATCCTGCCCCTCACGGCCCCCGGCCCGGCCCGGCCGTGCCCGCGGCCCGGCGGCGTTATCCCTGGCTGAGCCCGCGCAGGGCGGCCAGGTCGGGCTTGCCCGACGCCAGCAGCGGCATCTCCGCGACCAGCACCAGCGCCCGGGGAACCGCATGGTGCGGCAGCCGCTGCCCGGCCGCGGCCCGCAGCTCCGGCAGGGTTGGCGGATGATCGGGATCTACGGGCACCACCACGGCCGTCACCCGTTCCCCCCACTCCGGGTCCGGCTGCCCGATCACCACGGCCTCCCGGACCCCGGGGCACAGCTCGAGCGCGGCCGCGACCTCGCCGGGAGCCACCTTCTCGCCCCCGGTATTGATCATCTCGTCGGTGCGGCCGTGAACGGCCACGCAGCCCGCCGCGTCCACCACGCCCACGTCGGAGCTAACGAACCAGCCGTCGGCCATGGCCTGCCCGGTCAGGTCGGGCCGCAGGCGGTACCCGGAGAACAGGACGGGGCCGGTGATCTCGATCCTGCCCGCCGTGCCGGTGCGGACCGAAACGCCGGTGAGCGGCACCCCGTCATACACGCACCCGCCGCAGGTCTCGGACATCCCGTAGGTGGTGACCACCCTGGCACCGGCCGCGCGGGCGGCGTCAAGCAGCCCGGCCGGCGCGGCCGCCCCGCCGAGCAAGATGGTGGCGAACCCGGTCAGGTCGGCCCGGGCCGCCAGCAGCCGGCGCAGCTGGGTCGGGACGAGCGAGGTGTAGGCGCAGCCGAACCCGGCCAGGTCCGCCTCGTCCCGCAGCGGCTGCGCCACCACCGGGGTGGTCCCGCTGACCAGGGAACGCGTCAGGATCCCGAGCCCGGCGACATGGCTGGCCGGCAGGGAGCACAGCCAGCGCTCACCGGCCCGGGCGCCGAGCCGGTCCAGGCTGGCCCGGGCCGAGTGCAGCAGCGCGCCCGCGGTCAGCTGCACGCCCTTGGGCTCGCCCGTCGAGCCGGAGGTGGCGATCACCACCGCGACCTCCGCCGGGACGCCCACGCCGCCGTGGCCGGCGCCCGCGGGCCGCGGCCGCTCGGTGCCGTCGGGGGTTTCCACCGCGCTGGGCGCGAACGCCGTGAGCAGGGCGTCGACCCGCTCCCGGGGCAGCTGCGGATCGAGGGGCAGGATCGCCGGGCCGCTGCCGTCCAGCGCCGACGCCAGGGCGTCCAGCAGCCGCCCCGCATAAGCGGCGGGGGGCAGCAGGAGTGCATGCAGGTGCCGGTCCGTCACCGTCGTAAGGTTAACCGGGCGCAACAGGGATGGATCAGGAGGCCTAAGTGATCGAGTGGGAGGGGCGCGACGCGTTCAACGGGAAGCGCCGCCCCGGCTTCGCCAGATTCCCCCGGCGCCCGTGACCGAGGAGCCCGTGACCGGCGAACGGCCCGCCGGCGACGGCGACCTGGTAGCGAGTCTGCTGCCCAGCCTGCGGGCGTTCGCGATCCCGATGCGGACCCGGTTCCGCGGCATCACCGTCCGGGAGGGCGCGCTGATCGAGGGCCCGGCCGGCTGGGGTGAGTTCTCGCCTTTCCCCGAGTACGGGCCGCGGGAGTGCGCCCGCTGGCTCGCCGGTGCGCTGGAGGCGGCCACGTCCGGCTGGCCGTCCCCCGTCCGCGCGGACATACCGGTCAACGTGACCGTGCCCGCGGTGGGCCCCGACCAGGCACACGCCATCGTGACCGGATCCGGCTGCCGCACCGCCAAGGTCAAGGTGGCCGAGCGCGGCCAGCCGCTGCGGGCGGACGCGGCCCGGGTGGAGGCGGTCAGGGACGCGCTCGGCCCGGACGGGCGGATCCGGGTCGACGCCAACGGCGCCTGGGACGTGGACGAGGCGCAGCGCGCCCTGCGTGAGCTCGGCCGGTTCGGGCTGGAATACGCCGAGCAGCCCTGCGCCACCCTTGCGGAGCTGGCTGAGCTGCGGCGGCGGGTGGACGTGCCGGTGGCGGCGGATGAGTCCATCCGCCGGGCCGAGGATCCGCTGGCCGTGCGGGCCGCGGGCGCCGCCGACATCGTGGTGCTCAAGGTGCAGCCGCTGGGCGGGGTGCGGGCGGCGCTGGCCGTGGCGGCGGCCTGCGGGCTGCCGGTGGTGGTCTCCAGCGCGGTCGAGACCTCGGTCGGGCTGGCGGCCGGGCTGGCGCTGGCCGCCGCGCTGCCCGAGCTCCGCTATGCCTGCGGCCTGGCCACGATGAGCCTGCTCACCGGCGATGTGACCGCCTCGCCGCTGCGGGAGGCGGGCGGGGTCCTGCCGGCCACGCGGCCCTCCGTCGACCCGCGGCGGCTGGCGGAGTTCCAGGCCGATCCCGCCCCCTGGCGGGCGCGCCTGCTGGCGGCCGCCCGGTACCTGGATCCGCCGCCCGGGGAATCCCGGCCGGGGAGCCCGCGGTGAACCCTGCCACCGCACTCGCCACGGTGCTCGTCGATGAACTGGCCCGGTGTGGGCTCGCCGAGGCGGTCGTCGCCCCCGGGTCGCGCAACGCGCCGCTGGCGATGGCGCTGTGGGAGCAGGCAGCGCGCAGCTCGGGGCGCCTGCGGCTGCACGTGCGGATCGATGAGCGGTCGGCCGCGTTCCTCGCGCTGGGGCTGGCGAAGCTGAGCCGCCGCCCGGTCGTGGTGGTCTGCACGTCGGGCACCGCGGCGGCGCATTTCCACGCGGCGGTGATCGAGGCCGACGAGGCGGGTGTCCCGCTGATCGTCCTCACCGCCGACCGCCCGCCGGAGCTGCGTGGCACCGGCGCGAACCAGACGGTGGACCAGTTGAAGCTGTACGGGGACGCGGTGCGCTGGTTCTGTGAGGTCGGCGTGCCGGAGGCGCTGCCGGGGATGAACGCCTACTGGCGCTCCCTGGCCTGCCGTGCCTGGGCGGCCGCCGCCGGGGCGGCGGGCACCATGCCGGGGCCGGTCCACCTGAACCTGTCCCTGCGCGAGCCACTCGTTCCCGATGGGGCGGAGGCCGGACCGGCGGGCCAGGACGCGGCCACGCACGCTGCGGCGGCCCACGGCGCCGTGGACGCCGGCGCGGCCGGCCCGGCAACGCACGGCGGCTGGCCGGAGCCGCTGGCGGGCCGGGAGGGAGGGATGCCCTGGACGGTGATCGGCGGAGCACCGCCGCCCCCCGTCCTGGAGCTGCCCTGGACGGAGCGCGGGGTGGTCATCTGCGGCGACGGCTCCGCCGACCCTGCCGCGCTGCTGCGGCTTGCCGCCGAGGCGGGCTGGCCGGTGCTCGCCGAGCCGTCCTCGGGCGCGCGGACCGGGCCCGGCGCCCTGGCCGCGTACCCGTACCTGCTCGAATCCGCCGAGTTCGTGGCCCGGCACCGGCCGGACGTGATCGTCTCGGCCGGCCGGCCGGGGCTGTCGCGCGCCCAGCTCGGCTACCTGAAGAGGGCCGGGCCGGACGGCGCGCCGCCCCGGCATGTCGTGCTCGCACAGGGACCGGGGCGCTGGGCGGATCCGGCGCGGACCGCCACCGACGTCGCCGCGGCGGTCCGGCTGGCGGGCGCCCGCCCGGACGGCACTGGCTGGCTGGCGTCGTGGCTGGCCGCGGACGCGGCGGCGTGCGACGCCGCGTCCGCCATCCTCGACGCCGATGACGCGCCCAGCGAGCCCAGGCTCGCCCGCGACCTGGCGGCCGGCCTGCCGGACGGGGCACTGCTGTGGGCGCGCCTCCAGCCTGCCCATCCGCGACCTCGATCAGCAGATGGCGCCGCGGCCCGGAGTCACGGTGCTGGCCAGCCGGGGTGCGAGCGGCATCGACGGCCTGATTTCGTCCGCGGGCGGGGCGGCACTCGCCCATCAGCGGGCCGGAGGCGGGCCCGCCGTCGCCCTGCTCGGCGACCTGGCGTTCCTGCACGATGCGCCCGGCCTGTTCGCCGGGCCGGAAGAGCCGCGCCCGGACCTGCTGCTGGTCGTGGTCAACAACGACGGGGGCGGGATCTTCTCGCTGCTGGAGCAGGCCGCGTTCCCCGGGCCCTTCGAGCGGGTGTTCGGCACCCCGCACGGCGGGGCGCTCGGCCAGGTCGCCGCGGCCGCCGGCATCCCTGCCGCGACGCTGGAGCGGGCATCGGACCTGGCGGGCGTGCTCAAGGGGGAGGGGCTGCCGGGGACCGGGATCCGGATGGTGGAGGTGCGCACCAGCCGCGCGGCCGGGACGGCGCTGCGCGGCCGGCTGCGGGCGGCCTGCTCGGCCGCGGCCGGCCGGGCCGCCCAAGCCGGGCCAGCCTGACGC
The DNA here is from genome assembly GCA_963835425.1 of uncultured Actinomycetes bacterium. GTDB lineage: Bacteria > Actinomycetota > Actinomycetes > Streptosporangiales > Streptosporangiaceae > UBA9676. The sequence continues at coordinate 48,405 of CAWIGE010000002.1, forward strand.
GCGGCGGCGTCAGGCTTCGAGCGCGAACTGCATGGGCCGGAACTTGGCCTGGGTCTCGGCCAGTTCGGCCGCGGGGTCCGAGCCGCTGACGATGCCGCCGCCGGCGAACAGCCGCGCCCGGGGGCCGTCCACCTCGGCGCACCGCAGCGCGATGCCCCATTCGCCGTTGCCGCGTGCGTCCACCCACCCGACCGGCCCGGCGTAGCGGCCGCGGTCCATGCCCTCGAGCTCGCGGATGAGCTCCATGGCCACCTCGGTCGGGGTGCCGCATACGGCCCCGGTGGGGTGCAGCGCGGCGACCAGCGACAGCACCGAATGGTCGGCGGCCTGCCCGGCCCGGGCCAGTCTGCCGCTGATGGCGGTGGCGAGGTGCTGCACGTTGGCCAGGCGCAGGATGGACGGGCCGGCCGTCCACCGTCAGCTCGTCGCACAGCGGCGCGAGCGTGGCGCGCACCCCCGCGACCGCGTACTCGTGCTCCTCGGTCTCCTTGGCCGAGGACAGGAGGCTGGCGCCGAGCGCCCGGTCCTCCTTGGCGTCCCGGCCGCGCGGGATGGTCCCGGCCAGCACCAGCGAGCTGATGTCGTCGTCCTGCCGCCTGATCAGGAGCTCGGGGGTGGCCCCCACCAGCCCGGCACAGGCGAACGTGTAGCAGTCGGGGTAGCGCTCGGCCAGGCGGTGCAGCAGGACCCGGACGTCGATGTCCGCGGAGGCGGTGGCGTACAGGTCGCGGGCGAGCACCACCTTGCCCAGCCGGCCGGACCGGATCCGGCTGACCGCCGTGGCGACGGCCCGCTCCCAGTCCGGCGCGGGCAGGCTGCCGTCATGCCAGCGCACCTCGGACGGCGGGGTGAGCGGGCGGGCCGGGCACAGCGAGTCGGCCGGGTCGCCGATCGTGGTGAGCCACGTCTGCCCGGCCCGGCGGCCCAGCACCGCGGCGGGCACCACCAGGACGGAACCGTCGCAGGTGGAGTCGAAGGTGAAGCTGCCGAACGCGACCGGGCCGGAGCCGGGCATGGCGACCTGGTCCTCGATCGTGGCGCCGGTCGAACAGTTCCCGCAGCCACTTCTCGCCGGCCGTGAACCTGTCCTCGCCCGCTGGCAGGGTGATCCGCGCCGCCTCGCCCCAGCCGACCAGCCCCTCGCCGTGGCGGACCCAGGCCAGCGCGGCGGGCCCGGGAAGCCTGCCTACCAGGCCGTCGGGGTCGGCGACGGGGACCGTGCGCACCGCCAGCCGGTCCGGTACCGACTGGCCCTCGCTACCGCGGCGGGATTCCACGCCTGTCAACTTTACGTGGCGTTCCGCGCCACAAGGGTCCCGGGGACCTGCGCCGCGCCGGGCATGGCGGCAGCCCGGGCGTGACGGCCGCCGCTGTGCTAAGGTCGCGAGATCTTATTCCTATAAACACGATCGGAATAGAAGGATGAACCTTGCCGGTACCTGTCCCGCGGTCAGTGACGTCCGCCTGCGCGAGCTCGTGCTCGACCTCGCCGCCAGCCCGCAGCGCTGGCTCCACCTGGTGCAGATACGACCCGGCCCACCGCTGGTACCAGCGCCTGCTGCGGGAAGAGGACCAGGAGGTCTGGCTGCTGAGCTGGCTGCCCGGGCAGCGCACCGGCTTCCATGACCACGGCAGATCCGCTGGCGCGTTCACCGTCGCGCAGGGCTGCCTGCGCGAGCGGGCCGCGCCGGGGCCGGCCGAGCCTGCCGGTGCCACGCTGCTGCCCGGATCGGTCCGGTCGTTCGGCCCCCGGTACGTCCACGACGTGGGCAACGAGTCGGCGGCCCCGGCCGTCAGCGTTCACGCCTACTCACCGCCGCTCACCACCATGCGACCGGTTCGACGTCAGCGGCGGGCGGCTGGTCCGCGGCCGCGGCGGAGACGGCGGGCCAGTGGTGACGGGCGGCGGTCCGGCTCGATCGGCGACGATCCTCGCCTCCGCGCGCCAGCGCCTGCGCCGGCTCGGGCCTGCCGAGGCGTTCGAGGCGGTCCGCGGCGGGGCGCTGCTGGTCGACATCCGGCCGCAGGCCCAGCGGGCCGCGGAGGGCCTGGTGCCCGGGGCGCTGCACGTGGAGCGCAACGTGCTGGAATGGCGGTTCGACCCCGGCAGCGCGGCGAGGCTGCCGCAGGCCACCGGGTACGACCAGCAGGTGATCGTCATGTGCTCGCAGGGATACGCGTCCAGCCTGGCGGCCGTGTCCCTGCAGGACATCGGCCTGGTCAACGCCACCGACCTGGCCGGGGGCTTCCTGGCCTGGGCGCCGGGCCTGGCCTGCTGCCCAGCCAGCCGGGGACGGCGCCGGTGACCCGCCGCCGGGCTATCGAGCCGGTTAGCGCGGGACAGCCGTGTCGCTTTTAGAGCGGGCTGAGCTGGACCGGCGCCTGGCCGCCGGGCACCGGGTTGCGGACGCGGTTTCGTGCGCCGGGGCGCCGGCGGCGCCGCGGGACGACGCCCGGCGCGCTCTGGGCCCGGTGGCCTGGCCGACCCGGTACTGCCGGGCCAGCTCCCGGACCTGCTCGGCTCACCCGCTGCTGGTAGGCCTTGGGCGCGTACGCGCCGCGCCCGTACAGGCCGCGGTAGCGGGGCACCAGGCTCCGGGTGGTGCTCGCCGAGCCAGCCGAGGAACCATTCCCGCGCGCCGGGGCGCAGGTGCAGCACGATCGGGGTGACCGAGGACGCCCCGGCCTGCGCGGCCTGGCGCACGGTGGCGGCGAGCTGGGCGGGGGAGTCGGACAGGAACGGCACGATCGGGCCCATCAGCACCGCGCAGCGGCAGCCCGCGGCCGGTGAACGCGGCGCACACCTCGAGCCGGCGCAGCGGGCTGGGCGTCCCCGGCTCCAGCACCCGCCACAGGTCCTCGTCGGCGCACCCGACGGACACGGCCAGCCCCACGTCGGTGACCTCGGCCGCCTCGGCCAGCAGGTCGATGTCGCGCAGGATCAGCGTGCCCTTGGTCAGGATCGAGAACGGGTTGGCGGCGTCGCGCAGGGCGGCCAGGATGCCCGGCATGAGCCGGTAGCGCCCCTCGGCCCGCTGGTAGCAGTCGACGTTGGTGCCCATCGCGATGTGCTCGCCCCGCCAGCGCGGCGCGGCGAGCTCGGCCCGGACCCGCTCCGGGGCGTTGACCTTGACCACGATCTTGGTGTCGAAGTCGTGCCCGGCGTCGAGGTCCAGGTACGTGTGCGACTGCCGCGCGAAGCAGTAAACGCACGCATGAGAGCAGCCCCGGTAGGGGTTGATCGTCCAGCGGAACGGCAGTCGGGAGGCCTCGGGTACCCGGTTGATGACCGAGCGGGCGTGCACCTCGAAGAAGGTCATGCCCCGGAAGCCGGGCGTGTCGAACGTGCGGGCCACCGCGCCCCGCTCGAACAGCGCGGGCGGCGCCCGGCGCGCCGCCCGGCCACCCGGATGCGCATCCCAGCGCATACGAGGCAAACTAGAACAGCTGTTCCCTTCAGTCAAACACCTGTTCGACTAGAATCGGCCGATCGCGGGCTGGTGCGGCGGGGCTCTGGCGGGCGATCATGGCCAGCAGCTAGGGGCCGCGACCTGTGGCTAAAGATCTTCCGGCGCGGGGATGCCAGTGGGGAGGCGGTGGCATATCGAGCCGGTCGCTCGGCAATGTGGCATCACGGGCGGAGGTGGCGCCATGGCGCTATCCATGGAGGAGCAGCGCATCCTCGCCGAGATCGAGCAGCGCCTCGCCAAGAGTCGAGCCGGCGCTCGCGGCCCGCCTGGCGTCGTTCGGCCGCCCCGGCCGGGCGAACGTGCTGCGCGTCGCCCCGGGTGCGGGTCCTGGCGTCGTGCGTGGCGCTCGTGGCTGTCACCGTCGTGTCGCTGATCGCGTACGCGCTGCTGCCGCTGCGCGCCCTGCCCGACCGCGCCAGCGGCGGGCGGGCGAGCACCGGCGTCGCGGCAGCCGATGATGACCGCGCTGCAGCCGCCCGCCATGCAGCAGTACGGTCAGCAGCCAGCCGGTGTTCAAGCGGCCAGCCCAGTCCGCCATGACGCGACGCTCCGCTAGGCCCGGCCCGGGCGCGCGGCCTAGGATCAGGGCTCGCGCCACAGCTGCATCAGGTACTGCTCGTGGCCTTCGAGGGTCTTGCGGGCCTGCTGGAACTCGTCGCTGAGCGGGTCGACGCCCCGCTCGAACAGCTCGTTGTAGAGCTGGTTGACCTCGCGGCGGTTGCGGGCGAACACGCGGACCACGTAGTCGCCGACCCCGCCGGCGAGCTGGAGCCGGTCCACGGCCCGCCCGGCCGATGCCCATGTCGATGCTCAGCGCGCCGCGCAGGTAGATGACGGCCTTGGCCTCGTCCTCCCATTCGTCGCCGAACGGCGGCGGCGCCGATGTCCCACTCCTCCAGGAACAGCCGGACGCCGACTATGCTCCTGCAGGCTGCCGACCCATATCTGCTCACGGTTGACGCTGATGAGCGCCCCGAGGGGCGCGAGGGGCCCGCCCGGCGCGTCCGGGTCAACCGTCGCGTCGTGCACCCGGAACATCCGCCGGTCCGGGAACACCTGGATGTCCAGCCGGAGCATCCTGCGGCTCACATGTTCCCCCTTTTCCTGTGTCCGCCCCATACTAACAGGATGCTCGGAAGGAGTGCCCGGCGTCTGGAAATCGCTGAACAAAGGCACAAACCCGGTGTCTTACGCCGGAAACGGCCCGGTCGGCCCGGCCGCCCGTCACAGGGCCCCGCCCGGTCACAGGCCGCGCTCGGCCACCTCCGCCCACAGCTCCGCGTACTGGCGGGCCGCCGCGCTGCGCGGCGCGAACGCCGTCACCGGCGCGCGTTCCACCGACATCCGCTCGATGAGCGACAGGGCCGGGATCACGGTGCGCGCGACGTCGGAGCGCTCCTCCGGCAGCTGCTCGGCGATCTCGCGGTGCAGCCGCTTCCGGCGGTCGATCATGGAGCAGAACGCCAGCACCTGCGGCTTGTGCCCGTCGAAGCCGGCGATGAAGTCGGAGAGCTGGTCGAGCGTCCGCACCGACAGCGTGGTCGGGATGAGCGGCACGAGCAGCACGTCGGCCGCGTGCAGCACGCTTTCGGACAGCAGCGAGATGCTCGGCGGGCAGTCCAGGACGATGAGGTCGTACTCGTCGGCCAGCGGCCGGAGCAGCCGGTCCAGCCGCTCGGTGGGCTTCTTGGTGGAGTCCAGGATCAGGTCCAGGTTCCGGTAGGTGAAGTCGGCCGGCAGCAGGTCGAGCCGGTCGAAGTCGGTGCCCTTGATCGCCGCGTCGAGCTCCCGGCGGCCCTTGATGAGCGCCTTGCCGCCGCCCTTGACCCGGGGCCGGACCCGCAGCAGGAAGCTCGCCGCTCCCTGCGGGTCCAGGTCCCACAGCAGCACCCGCAGGCCGTCGCGCGCCGCGAGGTGGCCGATGTTGACCGCGGTCGAACGTCTTGCCGACCCCGCCCTTGATGTTGTAGGTGGCGAGAATCTTCATCGGCCCGCGCCCGAGGTGAGGGCACGGAACCGATGCTGGCTGGCGGCGCTGGCGAAGTCGGCGAACCGGCCGGCGAACTCGCGGCGGGCGCGGCGCTCACGGCGCGCGATCTTGCCGGCGAGCTCACCCATGGCGAGCAGGGCGGTGGCGGGAACGTCCCGGTCCGTCATCATCTGTGCGGCGAACATCCGAATCTCATGCTGTTGTACTTGGCAGTCCTGGTATTCACCGAGACAGTCTTGCAGGCCCTTGAGATCCCGTACGGCCTGCTGGTGAATTGCCGGATCGTGCAGCGAGGCGAAGAACTCCAGCAGGTAGCGCAGCTCCTTGCATCGCTTGCGCAGGTCATGCAAGGATCTCCGGCGGTGAGTCTTGGGTGATCGCCGCCCCCCGCTTCAGCACCTTGCCGGTGCGGCCCGGCCGATGCGGTCGGCGGCCAGGGCGCGCGGCGGTGATGCCCCGCCGGGGCGCGGGGGCGGCGAGCTCCTTGCGCCAGGCCCTGACCAGGTCCAGGAAGCGGCGGGAGCGCAGCGCGCGCGCCAGGTCCCGCTGCTCGGTCTCGCGGCGCTGGACGAGATGGCGGTGGAACGGCTCCAGCTCGGCCGGCGTGGCGGCCAGCAGCCCGGCCGCCATCGTCGTCGTAGCCGAGCAGGTAGACGTCGAGGTCGCGGATCGGGGTGGTCACGTCGCCCAGCCACTTGAACTCGCCGCCGAACGCCTCGGCCACCCCGGCCGGCAGCACATCGCCGCACAGCTTGATCGCCGACCGGGTGCGCCGGACGGCGACCCGCAGGTCGTGCAGGAACTCGGTGTCGGTGTCCCTGATCGTGCCCGGGCACGTTGGCCTCGAGGGTGTCGAGCAGCCGCAGCAGCACCTCCTCCAGCGCGCACCGGGCCGGCATGTCCGCGGTCAGCTTGACGTCGATCTTGCCGGAGTAGTCGCCCGGGTGGCGCCCGGCGGCGGCCAGGACGTCGTCGAGCGGCGAGGCGACCGCCGGTGTCACGACCCGCGGCCGCGGCCAGGCACCGGGCGATCCGGCCGGTCTGCGCCTGGTACCCGCGGACCGCGGTCACCGACAGCCGCGGGGGCAGGCCGGTGCCGTTCTTCCCGGCCAGGGACATGCCGGTGACGGTCAGCCAGGCGACCGTCTTGTCGTCGGCGTTCAGCACCCGCATCTGCCGCACCGTGGCGGAGGCCCGGGCGGTGGGCATCAGCGCCCTCATCTCGGTGACCGGCTGCAGCCGGGCGCGCAGCGGCCCCCGCGGCAGCGCGCTGGCCAGCGCCGGCCAGCGGATCCCCTTGGCCGCCGCCATGACCTGCTCACCATCGTCCGACGGTCAGCGTGTAGTCGCTGGCCCGGGAGCCGGTGCTGTGCTGCAGGGTAAGCCCGGCCTGGTGCAGCCGCCAGTCGAAGGTGTCCAGCCACGTCAGGCCCACCGTGCGGGGCCGCCCGTCCGGTGCGACCTTGAACCGTGGCGCGAGCGCCGCTCGCACCACATCCGCTGGGGGCCGCCCATCGCTGGCGAGCACAAAGTCGTGCGGGAACGACTCAACCACTAGAGCCCCTGGCCCCGTCTCGAAGGAAAGGACATGCCAACAAGCAGAAAGAACGAACCTACACAATCTTAGGCGAAATCAGCCTAACGGGAATCAGGTGCTGACCTATGGGATATCCGCACCGGCGCCGGGCCGGGCCGGTGCCTGGCCCCGGCCGGCCGGGTGGCGCAGACTGGGGCGACTGGCCTGGTAGCGACCAGCGCATTTGACCGCGATGTGAGGGGGCGGCGTGCTGTACGTCTTCGGGTTCGAGCGGACCGGTGTGGCCGTCGGCGACCTTTACTTCGTCGACCCGAACCCGCACTCCCGGCCAGGAGGGCGCCGAACGGGGGGTGCGGCTGGAGGTCCGTCTGCTCGAGCGTGGGCCGTTGCCCGGGTCGCCGTATTCGGCCCGGCCGATAGACGGTGGGCCCGCCCGGTCTGGCGGGCCGACCTGCTGGAGTCGGTGGACGGGCCGCCGGGCAGTTTCGACCGCACCCACTACCACCCGGCGCTGGACGGCTGGGAGCCGGGCCGCCGCGTGTTACGACCGCGATCTCTCGGCGCACCCCGTCGAGTGGGTGGGCGCCCGGCTGGCCGGGCTTGAGGCCCTGCTGGCCGAGGCGGGCGTGGCCCGCGACCCCGCCGATGCCGGGGACGCCGAGGCGGTGCGCGGCTGCCTCGCCGAGATCATGGACACGGTCAGCCGCCTGCTGGAGCGGGTCCGCAGCGGCGAGCTGGCCAGGCCGCCCGTGGAGGCCGAGCCCGCCGGGGAGGTGACCGCCGCCCGCGCCGGCTGGCTGTAGGCCCGGCTCCTCCCCCCGCGGCACTCTCGCCTCTCGTTTGTCATGGTTGGTGCAACGACGACATAAGAGACTCGTGATTGGCGCAACCATGACAAACCCGTTCCGCGACAAGGGACGGCCACGGGAAGGCCCAGCCGCCACTGAGCGTTGACCAGTAGCTGCCCGCCCACCGCGGCCCGCCCGCCACCCAGGAAAGGCTTCACCGTCCATGACCGAATCCGCGCCCGCCCTCAACGACCCGTTCGCCGTGCTGACCGGGCCGCTGGCCGCGACCACCCGGATGCAGCTCGAGGTGGTCGGACTCGTCCCGCTCGGCCCGGGCATGCAGCGGCTGGTGCTGACCGCGCCGGAGCTGGCCGGGCCTGCAGTACCAGCCCGGCCAGGACATGATGCTCATGGTGGCGGTGGACGGCGACCGCCCGGTGCGCCGCCGCTACACGATCCGGGCGCTCGACCACGAGCGGCGGCTGCTCACCATCGATGTGGTCCGCCACGCCGGCGGGCCAGGCGAGCGCTGGGTGGCCGCCGCCCGGCCCGGCGACAAGATCGAGGGCATCGGGCCGCGCGGGAAGATCTTCCTGGACCCGGACGCGGACTGGCACCTGTTCATCGGCGACGACGCGGCGCTGCCCGCCTACCTCGCGATGGCCGGTGCGCTGCCCGCCGGCGCCCGGGCCCTGGTGATCCTGGAGGTGCCCGGCCCGGACAGCGAGCAGGACCTGGCCACCGACGCCGACGCCGAGGTGACCTGGCTGCACCGGGACGGGCGCGCCGGCCGGCGACCCGGCGGCGCTGGTGGCGGCGGCCGGCGGCGGTGGCCCTGCCACCGGGCCGGGGGCACGCCTACCTGGCCGGCGAGGCCACGGTCGTGCTCCGGCTGCGGGAGGCGCTGGCCGCGCGCGGGCTGGCGCCGGAGCAGGTCTCGCCCAAGGCGTACTGGGGCCGGGGCCGGGCGAACGCCTCCCACGGCGAGCCGGCCAGGGACGGCTAGGCCGTCCTGTCGGCCGTGACCGTCACGAGCACACGCCGCTGGATGCCTGCCGTGGACGCGCAGCAGGCTGAAGCTCGGCAGGACAGCCTCCGAAGCGACCCCGGCGGTCCTGGTACCGGGCCGTTTGCGGGCTCAGAAGGCGGTCGCGGCCAGCAGTTCGTCTAGCACCGCCGCGTCGCCGAGCACCTCGACCGCGGGATCGCCCGGCGGCAGCCGGCGCATGAGCACGAGCAGCAGGTCTGAGGCCGGGCCGCGGACGGCGACGTCTCCCTTGCCGTGGCCCGGCTCCACCGTGATGCCGTCCGGCGGTGGGGCGGATCATCCACTCACCGGCGGCGGCTTCGCCGTCGGTGACGTGCACGTGCAGCACCTTGCCGTGCAGGCCCGCGAGGGACGGCCGGTCCTCGCCGGGGTCCGGGGCGGCCAGGAAGCCGAGCCATTCGTCGATGCCGTCGGCCGCGGTCACCGGGTCGATCCGCGGCCGCTGGCCCAGGGCGATCTGCCCGTCGGCGCGGTGGACGGCCGTCTCGTGGGCCATCCGGCGCGCCCAGTACCGGGCCGGGCCCGGGCCGAGGTGCGTCCACACCTGCTCGTCGCCGGCCGCCTGACCGTGGCCTCCACGAGCCGCGGCCGCCCCGCCGCGGAGCCAGTCCGCGCTGCTCGCGCTGGTCCCCGGGCAGCTTCCCGTCCGGTACCTCCCGGAACGGGATGGGCTCGGCGGCGCGGGTGGCCACGATCGCGGTCGCCCACCGGTGGGCGCGGCCGACGTGGGTGATCAACTGCCGCATCGTCCAGTCGGGGCAGGTCGGCACCTGGCGGGTCAGGTCGGCGCCGCTGGCGAGGTCCGCCAGCGTCGCGGTGCTGCCGGTGATCTCGCCGTACAGCCGTTCGGTGCCGATGGTCAACAAGACGGTGGGCCCTCCGGCGGTCGGGTGAGGTCGCGGGGCGGCCGCCGCCCCGTGGCCGCGGTCGGCGGGTCAGCCGCCGCCCGGGGCCGGCGGGCGGGTCAGCCGCCGCAGCCGCAGGCGCCGCCGCAGCAGCCGCCGCCGGGCGCGGCCGGGCGCGGCGCTCCGCGTGCTGGCCCTGCCGCCGACCGAAACGGTGGAGAGCAGCTTCACGGTGTCGTCGTGCCCCTGGGGGCAGCGTGCAGGGGTCGGACGCCTGCGCCATCGGCCGGTTGACCTCGAAGGTGTCGCCGCACGCCCGGCAGCGGTACTCATAACGTGGCACGCCTGCAGCCTACGCCAGGCGCTGCGGCGCGGGTCACTGCGTGCGCTGCGATGGCGGGCGGCGGGGCACCCGGCCGTACCCGGCTCACCGGGCGGCGGGGACCCGCCGTTGGCAGGCGTGCGCGGGGCCGATCCGTTCGGCGCCTGGGTGGCGGAGTCGGCACGGCGGTGCGCGCGGCGGCCCGGCCGGGCCGGGTGAACCGGCGCCGTCCGGTGCGTCGTAGTAGAACTGGCTGCCGCGCAGCAGCGAGACCCCGGCCCCGACCAGCGACATGGCCGCGGCCGCGGTGAACACGATGATCAGGCCGTGGTGGAACGGCCCGGAGATCAGGTGCGGGAAGAACTGGTTCCCGGTCAGCACCGCCACGTTGTGCGCCGGGAGCGTGGCGAGCACCCCCGAGGGGGCCAGCAGGTGCTGCACCGGGTTGTAGCCGAGCAGGGCCGCGAACACGGTGCTCACCGGCGGCAGGTGGCTGACGGTGGTCCGCGATGCTCAGCGGGACCCCCTGCGCGTGCAGGCCCGCTGGACAGCGTGCGGGGGAGCGTGGCGGCCAGGCCGACGATCAACAGCGAGAAGAAGATCCCGATCGACAGCGCCATCCCCGAGTTCTGGAAGGTGGCCCGCATGCCAGACGCCGAGCCGCGGTCGCGGGCCGGGACGCTGCTCATGATCGCGGAGGTGTTGGGGGAGGCGAACAGCCCCGAGCCGATCCCGTTGCAGAAGATGAGCAGCGCGAACGCCCAGTAGGGGAAGACCACCGGGAGAAGCATCAGGCCGCAGAACGCGCACGCCGCCACCAGCAGGCCGGCGGTGGCGAACGGGCGCGTGCCGTAGCGGTCCGACAGGTAGCCGGACACCGGCCCGGCCAGCAGGAAGCCGGTGGTCAGCGGCAGCATGTAGATCCCCGCCCACAGCGGGGTGTCCGCGAAGTCGTAGCCGTGCAGCGGCAGCCAGATCCCGGCCAGCCAGATCACCAGCATGAACTGCAGGCCGCCGCGTGCGATCGAGCCGAGCAGGCTGGCCGCGTTGCCCGGCCGCGAACGCCCGGATCTTGAACAGCCCCAGCCGGAACATCGGCTCGGCGATCTTGGTCTCGATGATGCAGAACGCGATCAGCAGCGCCGCCCCGGTGGCCAGCGCGCCGACCACCCACGGGTTGGTCCAGCCGGTCGGAGTGGCCGCCGTAGGGCTGGATGCCGTGCGTGATGGCGGCCAGCAGCAGGCCCGCGCCGAGCGCGAAGGTGATGTTGCCCGCCCAGTCGATCCGCGCCCGGCGGGTGGAGGCGATCTCCCGCAGGCTCAGGTAGGACCAGATGGTGCCGATCACCCCGATCGGGACGTTCACCCAGAACACGGCGCGCCACCACCACGCGGCGAGCAGCCCGCCGAGCAGCAGGCCGACGAACTGCCCGGCGATCCCGGCGATCTGGTTGATGCCTAGCGCCATGCCGCGCTGGCGGGCGGGGAACGCGTCGGTGAGGATGGCGGCCGCGTTGGCCATCAGCATGGCCCCGCCGACCGCCTGCACCAGCCGCCAGACGATCAGCCAGATCGCGCCCTGCGAGCCGGTGTACGGGTCGAGCGAGAGCGCGATCGAGGCCAGCGTGAAGACCACGAACCCGAGGTTGTAGATCCGCACCCGGCCGTACATGTCGCCGAGCCGGCCGAGCGTCACCACCAGCACCGCCGTCACCAGCAGGTACCCCATGATCATCCACAGCAGGTAGGTGACGTTGCCCGGGGCCAGCGGGTCCAGGTGGATGCCGCGGAAGATGGCGGGCATCGCGATGATCACGATCGAGGCATCGATGGTCGCCATCGTGATGCTGAGCGTGGTGTTGGACAGCGCTACCCACTTGTAGCGGCCGCCGACCTGCTCATCCCGCACCTACCGGAGCCTACCCCGGATTACTTGCTTGATCGCAACTAGTTAGTGGGCCGCGTCAGCCGGCCGGGGGAGCCGCCGCCACGCCGAGGGAGTCGGCCCCCGTGACCTTGGGTGTTCCCTCCTGATAGAAGACGTCGAGCTCGGTGACGCTGAAGCCCGCCGCCGTCACCAGGCCGGCGATCGGCCGGGTGAGGTGGCAGCCGCCGACGAGCCGCCGCTGCAGCGGCTCGAGGCGGCGCTGCCAGCGACGCACGCGCTCGTCCGGGGCCAGCCCGTGCTCGAGGAAGTGCAGTGTCCCGCCGGGCTTGAGCACCCGCCGCAGCTCGGCCAGGGCGGCGGCCACGTCGGGGATGCTGCACAGCGTCCAGGTTGACAGGGCGGCGTCGTAGCTGCCGTCCGCGAAGGGCAGCGACTGGCCGTCCAGCCCGGCGCGCTGCACCGGCACCGCCGCCGCCCGCAGGCGCTCGCCGGCCAGCCGCCAGCCGACGTCGGACGGCTCGACCGCGGCGACCCGGGTGACGGCCGCCGGGTAGAACGGGACATTGAGGCCCGAGCCGAAGCCGATCTCGACGACGTCCCCGGCGAGGCCGGCGCAGACCCGGCGCCGCAGCGGATCGAGCGCCTTGATGCCGCAGGCAGCGTTGATGAGCCGGGGCAGGACCGCCGTGCCGTAGAGGCCCATGGCGTTACCTCACCGCCCGCCCGGTGGGCCCGGGAGCTAAATCGGCGGGCTCGAACGTGCCCACCAGGCCGTGCTGGGTCGCGTACAGCGTGGCGGCGGCGCGGCTGGAGACGCCGAGCTTGGCGTAGATGTGCTCGACGTGGTTGGCCGCGGTCTTCGGCGTGACCACCAGGCGCTGGGCGATGTCCCGGGTCGAGTGGCCACGGGCCAGCAGCCCGAGCACCTCCACCTCGCGGGCGGTGAGCCCGCCGGGCCAGGCCCGCCGGGCGGGCGCGCGATGACCGGCCGCCCGCAGCACCGCGTCCACCGCCTCGCCGTCGAGGCCGGCCACGGCCTCGGCCCGCAGCTCGCGTGAGGCCTGGCCGGGGGCGAGCGGCGCGCGGTGCGGCCGCGGCTCGGTCATCGCGTGATAGGCGTCCGCCGCGGCCAGCAGGCGGTCCGGCGGCGTCAGCGCGGCCGCGGTCAGCCCGCGCGGGTAACCCGAGCCGTCGAGGCGCTCGTGGTGACGGGCGGCGATCTCGCGGCTCCGGCCGAGCGCGCTCACCCGGGCCAGCATGCGGTCGGTCAGGTAGGGGTGGAGCCGGACGCGCTCGGACTCGGCCTCGGTGACCGGGCCCTGCTTGTCCCAGATGGCGTTGGAGACCCCGAGCCGGCCGAGGTCGTGGAGGAGGCCCGCGCGACGCACGGCCGCCACGTCATCGCCGGGGTAGCCGGCCACGCGCGCCGCCGCGCTGGCCAAGTTGGCCACCCCGCGCGAGTGGCCGGCCAGGTAGGGGCTCTTCATGTCGACCAGGTCGGCCATGGCCTCCAGGACCAGGTCCAGGCTGGCGCCGCCGACGCAGCGCGAGAGCTGCGGCTCGGTGCCGAGGACGGCATCCCAGTCGGAGGCCTGGTCGAGACCATCGAGCAGCTCGGGCGCGTGGGAGCAGAACAGGTCCACCACCGCCGGGTCGTACTGGGTCCCGCGGTGCCTGCGGGCGACCGCCACCGCGGCCCCGGTGCCGTGCCGCCGGGCCACGACCTCGACCGGGCCGGCCAGCTGCACCAGCCGCGCGGGCAGGCCAATCTCCTCCCCGCGCAGGTGATCGGGATAGCCCTTGCCGTCCCACTGCTCATACGCCTGCCTGATCGCGACGCAGACCGCGTCGTCCAGCCCGATCCGCCCGGCGAACTGGGAGCCCAGCGTGGAGTGCGTCGTCATGAAAACGGCCATCTGCCTGGGCGCGGCCACCGGGAAGGCGGCCAGCCGCCGGGCGCGGGCCATGCCGCTGCCGTGCGAGCCGACCCTCCGCCACATCAGGGTGACCATCCGCGCCGTGCTCATGTCGAGCAGCTCGTACCCGTCGCCCTTCAGGCCGATGTCGTCGCCGAACCACCGCGCCTGCTCGGCCGCGTCGGCATGGCAGTAGACGTTCATCATCAGGCCGAGGTAGTAGGTGGCCTCCAGCTCGCGGTCGCTGGCCCCGAGCAGCGCGGCCAGCCGCAGCGCGATCACCGTCTGCCGCATGCAGTGGGCCATCGGCTGCCCGAGGCCCAGATCGGCGGCGTAGGAGAGCGTCGCCACCAGCTCCGCGATCCTGACGCTGCCCGGTTCCGGCTGGTCAGTCACAACCGGAGTCTACGGGCCTGCCCCGCCCGTCCCCGGCTGCCGGCGGCGCGGCCGCGGCGGCGCGCGGGTCAGGCCGGGCCGCGGGCCAGGGCGAGGAGGCGGTCCAGCACGGCGCCGTTGCTGGTGCGCAGGCCATCGTGCTCGTACTCGTCGGTGACCCAGGCCTTCAGGCCGCGTATCGCCCGCGCGGTCGGCAGCGAGATCTCGGCCGGCACGTACATATCGCTCTCGTACACCGAGGCCACCACCGGGACGTCGTTCGCCGCCAGCCGGGTCGCGTCGTAGAGCGCGGGCCAGTCGGCCCGCTCCGCCAGGGCGTCGGCCGCCCCGCGCAGCGGGCGCAGCACCGGGTCGGCCTCGAACATCCACGGGTAGATCATCTCGCCGGTGAACAGCAGCTGCCCGTCGCCGTCGAGGGCGGCTGCCGGGTCGAACTCGCCGAACTCGGCCCGGATCCGCTGCGCCGACCAGCGGGTGGCCGCCCGCTGCGCGTAACTGGGCTCGTGCAGGACCGCGTACAGGGGACCGGCGGCGAAGCTGAGCTGCTGCGCCACGGCGTGCAGGAAGGCGTCGGACAGCCCGCCGGCCGCGAACGGGTCCTCGATCAGGTAGTGCAGGTCGTCACCGCCGGTGCTCGTGCCCAGCATCCGCCCGAGGGACTGGAACGCCTCGACGGTGAGCGGTGCGCCGCCGGGCAGCACCACCTCGTTGTCCCGGAGGTAGCGGGCGATCCGGCGGGCCTGGTCCGCGTCACCGGGGTAGCGGTCGTAGTGGGCCAGGGTTTTGGCCCCGACCTTGCCGTAGGTGACCCGGTAGACGTCGTCGGCGCTGACGTCCAGGCCGGGCAGGCCGCCGGTGATGACGGCCTCGCGGACGCCCTCGGGCGCCAGCGAGAGGTACGTCACGGTGCAGAAGCCGCCGTAGCTCTGCCCGAGCACGCTCCACGGCTCGCCGCCGGTGACCGCCCGGCGGACCAGTTCCGCGTCGCGCACGATCGCGTCGGCCCGGAAATGCGCGAGGTAGCCGGCCTGCTCGGCGGCGGTGCCGAAGCGGGCCAGCGTCTGCCTGGTGGCCGGGGTGGACCGGCCGGTGCCCCGCTGGTCGAGCAGCAGCACCCGGTAGTCGTCGAGCGCGCGGCCGAGCCAGCCGTCGCGGCCGTGCGGGCGCGGCGCGCCGAACCCGGGCCCGCCCTGGAGGAAGAGCAGCCAGGGCAGGCCGGCGGAGGCCGGGTCCGCCGTTGCGATCTCCCGGGCGAAGATCTCGATCCGCTCGCCCTCCGGGCGGTCGTGATCGAGCGGGACGGAGAACGTGCGGTCGGCGAGGACGGTGCCGCCCTGGCGGTAGCTGGACATGACCAGCACGGTACGGCGTTCAGTTGAGGAAGTAGGTGCTTCCCCCGGTCGACGGGTCGGTGACCTGCGCGACCACCAGGACCCGGCCGGCGTGCGCGAAGACCAGGGTCAGGGTGATGTCCTTGCCGCCGCGGATCGGGCCGGCGCCGGTGATGAGCATGTGGTAGCCGTCGGGGACCATCGAGACGGTCGAGTGCGCCGGGATGGCGATCGAGCCGATCGTGTGCATGGCGAGGTTGCCGGGCCCGGCCGGGGCGCGGAACGCGACCCGGCCGCCCGCGCTGGTGCGGGCGGACACCAGCCGGTCGGCGGCACCGTTGTTGCGGATCACGACGTAGGCGACGGTGGTGCCGGCCGACTGCGGGACCGGCACGTAGCTGGTGCCGATCTGGATGGGCGGGGCGGAGGACACGGGCTTCGCGGTGCACCCGGTCAGGCCGGCCGCGACGGCGGCGGCCAGGCCGGCGGCGGCGGCCCCGGCCCGGATGGCCAGCGTTGCCCTTCGTGCCAGCATCGATCCTTACCTTCAGCTCCGGATGAGGTCCACCTTAGCCCCGCCCGGTCAGGAGAAGTCGCGCAGCAGCGGCCATGCCTTTGCCCAGCTGGTGCGCAGCCCGGTCGCGCGGTAGATGACGGCTCCCTGCTCGTCGTCGCTGACGCCCAGGCCGTTGTGGAAGACGGCGACCTGCCGGACGGTGGTGAACAGCCGCCGCAGCAGCGCCGGGTCGACGTTGATGGCGATGGCCGACCGGTCGCGCGCCGGGGGCGGGCCCCAGTACCAGAAGTTGTTCGCGCCGCTGAAGACCGGCGGCAGCCCGTCGCCGGGCCCGTACCGGTCGATGGCCCCGGCCTCGCCGTAGTTGCCGGCCAGGACCGTGGTGGCGGCCCGCTGGCCGGGCGGCAGCGCGTGGTACTCGCGGGCCACCAGGGCCACCTCCTGCGGCCAGCCGATGGTCTCGGCCAGGTCGTAGTTGATCTTCTGGAGCGGGACCGTGGCCAGCGCGCGGGCGGGCAGCACCGAGAGCGCGATCGGCGCGGCTATCACGGCGCCCACCAGCATCGCCGTTCCCATCCGGACGGCCGGGCTGACCTTCCAGGCCCGCGGCTTGCGCGTGGCCAGCCAGCGCTCGAGCGGCACGCAGCCGGCCGCGAGCAGGAACGTGTACGCCGCGCCCGGGTAGTACGCCTTGCCGCCGAGCACGAACTGCAGCACGACCGCGAACACGCAGGCGATCCCCACCGGGCGGAACCGGCGGGCCGCCTCGCTGCGCACCGACCAGATCGCGCCCGCGATCCAGACCGGGGCGAGCACCGGGCCGGTGAACAGGACCTGCGCGAGCCAGTAGGTGGCCCGGTTGTGCCCGGCCTGCTCCTGCAGGGCGCGGAACACGTCGATGCTGGGCCAGCCGTGCGCCGCCTGCCAGATGACGTCCGGCGCGGCCAGGGCCGCGGCGATCAAGCAGCCGGCCAGCAGGTAGCGGCTGCGCAGCAGGCGGCGGGCGTCGGTGGCCAGGAAGCCGACGGCCAGCGCGGCGGCCAGGAACGCGATGTCCCACTTGGCCTCGCTGGCGACCCCGGCGCAGCCGCCGATGGCCAGCCACCACCGCGGGTCCCGGCTGGTGAGCAGGCGCATCACCAGGTACAGCGTGACCGCCCAGAACACGAAGTCGGGCATGGTGGTGGTCAGCTCGTGCATCGCCCCCAGGTACTCGGCGCAGGTCGCCACGGCGAGCGCGGCCAGGAGCTGGCCGGCCCGGCCCGCGCCGAGCAGGCGGCTCATCGCGGCGGTGAGCACCACCAGGGCGGCGAGGCCGAGCGCGGGCACCACCCGCAGCCCGACCAGGGTGTTGCCGGACAGCACCGCGGACAGCCGCGCGATCAGCGGGGTCAGCGGGGGCTGGTCGACGTAACCGAACGCCGGGTGATGCCCGGCGGCGAGGAAGTACAGCTCGTCCCGCACGTACCCGTAGCGCGCGCTGACGGCCATTTCCATGCCAAACGCGGCGGCCGCGATGATGCCGATGCCCAGGCGCGGTGTCCGCTGGGCGTGGGCCGCCGTGGCGGCGGGCTGGCTTTCCCCGGCGCCGGGCAGGCGGGCCGGTGATCCTGACGGGCTGGGTGCCCCGGTGGTCGTGTCCATGGGATCAGCGTGACGGCGCGGGGGCCGCCACCACATCGGGCACCGCGGCGATTTGCCGGCTCCTCCCCATGCCCGAGTACGGCGCCGGACGGCACCCGCGTTTCCGCCGTTTGGCTGAGCCGCCGGTTCATCCGGCCGGACGATCCGCCGCCGCGCGGCCAGGCAATACCATCGGGTCGTGAAGACGCTGGCCGCGCGGGTCGCCGGGCTCCCGCAGGAGCTCGCGGCGCGGGTGGCCGCCTTGCCGCTGCGGCGGCAGGAGCGGATCCAGGATCTGGTCCTCGCGGTCGCGCTCGCGGCCGTCAACGTGGTCTCGCTGCTGCCGTACCGGGCGCAGCTGCACCCGCTGTGGCTCGCCCTGGTGCTGGTCGCCGCCCAGGGCATCCCGCTCATCTGGCGCCGCGCCTGGCCGATCCCGGTGATCATCATCATTGCCGCCGCGCGGGTCGCCTACGACCAGATCGGTTTCGGGTTCGCGCCGTTCCCGCTCGGGCCCGCGATCGCGTTCTACACCGTGATCGACCGCTGCGGCGCCGTGTGGCGCTGGATCACGGTCGTCTTTGCGGTGGCGGGCATCACCATCTCCCTGTCCGCGCCCGGGCACAGCGAGCCCTACGAGGCGATCTTCCAGGCGATGATCTTCATCGTGGCATGGGTGGCCGGCACGCTCAGCCGGGCCAAGCGGGCGAACCTGGCGGCGGCGCAGAGCCGGGCCGACCGCGCCGAGGCCGAGCTGGACCGGGTGGTGTCGCGCGAGGCCGCCGCCGAGCGCGCCCGGATCGCCCGCGAGCTGCACGACGTGGTGGCCCACCACGTCAGCCTGATGGCGGTGCAGGCCGAGGCGGCGACGTCGCTGCTGCCGGACAGGCCCGCGCAGGCGCGGCGCTCGGTGGAGATCATCGGTGACACGGCCCGGCTGGCCCTGACCGAGCTGCGCAGGCTGCTCGGCGTGCTGCGCGGCCCCTCCGAGCGCCTGGAGACCGCCCCGTCGGCGTCGCTGGACGAGATCGGCGGCGTGCTGGAGCAGGTGCGCGGCGCCGGCCTGCCGGTCGACTTCGAGGTGGTCGGCACGCCGGGCCCGCTCGCGCCGGGCGTCGACCTGACCGCGTACCGGATCGTCCAGGAGGCACTGACCAACACGATCCGCCATGCCCACGCCGACCGCGCCGCCGTCACGCTGTCCTACGAGCCCGGGTACATCACCGTGTGCGTCGCCGACTCCGGGCCGCGGCGGGACGGGCGGCCGGGCCGGCCCGCCCGGGACGGGCCGACGGGGGATGGGCCGCCGCGCACCGGGAACGGCAACGCCGCCGTCAAGCCCGGTTCCCTGCTGGCCGGGTCCGGGCTCGGCCTGGCCGGGATCGCCGAGCGGGTCGCCTCCTGCGGCGGCAATCTCACGGTCGGCCCGACCCCCGCCGGTGGCTTCGCCGTCACCGCGCGGCTGCCATCGCGATGACCGCCCCGGCCGGGCCCGCGCCCATCCGCGTGCTGGTCGTCGACGACCAGGAACTGGTCCGTTCCGGGTTCTGCGTCATCCTCGACGCCGCCGACGGCATCACCGTGGTCGGCGAGGCCGCCAACGGCGAGGCGGCCGTGTCGCAGGCCGCCGCCCACGAGCCCGACGTGGTGCTGATGGACATCCGGATGCCCGGGATGGACGGCCTGGAGGCGACGCGGCTGATCACCGGCGGCCCGGCGGCCGCGCCCAAGGTGGTCATGCTCACCACCTTCGACCTCGACGACTACGTGTACGAGGCGCTGCGGGCGGGCGCCAGCGGGTTCCTGCTCAAGGACTCGCCCCGGCATGACCTCATCGCCGCCGTGCGCGCCGCCGCCGCGGGCGACGCCCTGCTCGCCCCGTCGGTGACCCGCCGCCTCATCGAGGCGTTCGCGCGCCGGCCGCCGGAAACGTCCCCGTCCCCGTCGCAGCTGGCCTCGCTGACCGCCCGGGAGCGGGACGTGCTGCTGATGCTGGCCAGGGGCCGCAGCAACGCCGAGATCGCGGCCGGCCTGTTCGTCAGCGAGGCGACCGTCAAGACCCACGTCGGCAACCTGCTGGCCAAGCTGGGCCTGCGCGACCGGGTACAGGCGGTGATCCTCGCGTACGAGACGGGACTGGTGGTGCCGGGCTCGCCCGACTGACACCGGCGCTCAGGCCAGCGGCAGCCGCCAGTCCTGCTCCACCAGGTCGTGGCCGAAGGCATGGTGCGGCTGGGAGGAGGCGAGCTGGAAGCCCGCCCGCTGGTAGATCCGGCGGGCGGCGTGCAGCACGTCGTTGGTCCACAGCACGATCTCGCGGTACCCGGCCCGGCGGGCGAACGAGACGCACTCGGCGACCAGCCGGCCGCCCATGCCCAGGCCGCGGGCCCGCGGCTCGACCAGCAGCAGCCGCAGCTGCGCGGTGGTGTCGGTCTTGCGCACGCAGAACACGCACCCGGCCGGCTCTCCGTCCAGTTCCGCGATCCACACCGCTTCCCCGCGGTGATCGTCGCGGGTGGCGTAGTCGGCGACGATCTGTGCCACCAGGGCCTCGAAGGACGCGTCCCAGCCGTACTCGGCCGCGTACAGGGCGCCGTGGCGCTGCACTACCCAGCCCAGGTCGCCGGGCACGGGCGGCCGGAGCACGAACGCGGCGGGCGGCGGCGCGGGCCCGATGATCTCCCGGATGCTGGTCATGGCCCCGGTCAGGCGCCGACGGCCGCCCGGGGTGAGGGCGGCCAGCAGGGCGTGGATCTGGGTGCCCGACCGGGCGTCGAGGTCCGCCTGGACCGCCCGGCCGGTGCCGGTCAGGCCGATGACCTGACGCCGCCCGTCGAGCGGGGAGCGGGTCCGGGTCACCAGCCCATCGGTCTCGAACCTGGCCAGCAGCCGGCTCAGGTAGCCGGCGTCGATGTCGAGCCACCGGCGCAGGTGGGCGGTCTCGGCCTCTCCTTCGCGCGCCAGCTCGAACAGGATCCTGGCCTCGGCCAGCGAGTAGGGCGAGTCCAGCAGCCCTTCCCGGAGCAGCCCGATCACGTTGGTGTAGAAGCGGTTGAACTCGCGCACGGCCGCCACCTGGCCGTCGGTTACCGGCTCGGCGGGACCGTCCTGCCCGGCGGCAGTATCTGACGATGTCAAAGAATCGTTTGACATAGTCAAATACTTGCACCGGCCAACCGCCGGGTCAACTTCGGCGGCGGCCGGGAGCGGGCCCGGCGTGGGACCGGGCCCGCTCCCCGGGACCAGGCTCAGCCTGGGATCGAGCCCGGCTTGCGACCGAACCCAGCCCCTGGACCTGGCCCGGGCTCAGCCGCGGACGATGGCGGTGCCGAGCAGGCCCAGCGGCGGGGAGCCGAGCGCCAGCAGGGCGGTGTGGAACCGCCGCAGGCTGAATCCTTCGCCCCACTGCTGCTTCGCCTGCTCGCGCAGGTCCAGGATCGTCAGCTTGCCCCACGTGTAGCGGCCGTAGGTCGGGTCGAAGGTGGCCCGCCGGGCCTCGGAGAGAGCGGCCGGGCCGGCCAGCTGCGTGTCGGCCTCGAACCGGCGGGCGCCCTCCTCGACGGTCATGCCCGCGGTGTGCACGCCGATCGCGCATGCCAGCCTGGTGACCCGCACCAGCGCCTCCAGCCACACTCCGATCTCGAACCGGGGGTCATCGCCGCCGAACCCCTGCTCGACGCATACCTCCTCGGCGTAGTGAGCCCATCCCTCGATGAACGCGCTCGACTGCAGCACGCGGCGGACCTCGGTGGGCGCGTGCCGGAGCGCCCGGCCGTGCGAGAAGTGCCCCGGCGCGACCTCGTGCACGGTGATCCCGGGCAGCGTGGTCGCGCTGAACAGTTCCAGCCATTCGTCCTGCTCGCGCTGCGGCCACGAGGCGTCGGGCGGGGTGATGTGGTACCAGGACGGGCCCTCGGGCTCGCCCGGGGCGGCCCACGACATCATCGCCGTCCCCCACCGCCGGGACGGGGGAGCGAGCCCGACCAGGCATTCCCCGTCGTGGTAGGGGACGAGGTCGCGCTCGCGGGTGAAGTCGATCGCCCGCTGGGTCCAGTGCCGCGCGGCGTCGATCACCCCGTCGGCGCCGGGGTGGTCGCGGACCAGTTCGCGGGCCACCTCCATCGGCGGCCGGCCGGCGTCGATCCGGGCGCAGCTGGCCGCGAGCAGCTCCCGCAGCCGGTCGCGCTCGGCGTCGGCCCGCTCCGCCAGCCCGGCCAGGTCCACCTCCATCCGCTCCGAGCTGCTCATCAGCGCGGCCAGGGCCGGGCCGCCCAGGGCCGGGTCCGGGTCGCCGGAGGCGGCCATGCCGGTGACGGCCGTCGCCAGCCGCTCATGCGCCGCCCGGGCCGGGCCGGCCACGTTCTCCGGCGCGTCGGCCGGGATGCCGGCCGCCAGGCCCTTGACGCTGTCCAGCAGGGATTCCGCGACCGGCGCGCTCACCTGGTCGAGCGCGGCTATGGCGGCATCCACCGCCTGCGGCCAGTGAGCCAGGTGGGCCAGCCGGGCCCGGTCCCGGTCCGCCTCCGGTGCGTATCCGCGGTCGTAGCAGGCCAGGTCGAGGCCGAAGAGGTGGTACAGCGGGTTGCGCCGGTGCAGTTCCAGCTCCCCGAGCGAGATCCGGGCATAATCCTCGAACGCGGCGAGATGCGCCTCATCATGCGCATCATCGAGGGGATCGGCCGCCTCGGCCGCTTGGGCGAGGGCGGCCAGCCCCGCCCGCACGCCGTCCGGCGACAGGTCCTGGATGACACCGTCGTACTCGTGACGCCCGGCGCCCTCACGCGCCTCGGCCACGTCAAGGTCGCAAACTGCCCGCAGGCGCGGGAACAGGTCATCAGTCATGGGGCTGACCGTATCGTGGCCCGGCGGATGACCAGAACCGGCATTCGGCGCGGCGGAGGTAGCGTGTCAATGCCCGGAACCCGGGCGCCCCGACCGAGGAGTGCGCATGATGCCGCAGGGGTCCACCTTCACCACCCGGCCGCAGCTGGCGGGCACGTTCGGCATGGTGGCTTCCACCCACTGGCTCGCCTCGGCGGCCGGAATGGCGGTGCTGGAGAAGGGCGGGAACGCGTTCGACGCGGCGGTCGCGGCGGGCCTGGTGCTGCAGGTCGTCGAGCCGCATCTGAACGGGCCCGGCGGCGAGGTGCCCGTCATCGGGTACGACGCCGGCCGGGGCGAGGCCTTCGTGCTGGACGGCCAGGGCCCCGCGCCGCAGGCGGCCACCGTGGCCGCGTTCGGGGCGCTCGGGCTGGACCTGGTGCCCGGCAGCGGGCTGCTCGCGGCCTGCGTCCCCGCCGCGTTCGGGACCTGGATGCTGCTGCTCGCCGAGCACGGCCGGCTGCGGCTGCGCGAGGTGATGGAATACGCGATCGGCTACGCGCGGGAGGGCTACCCGGTCGTGCCGGGCATCAGCGCCGGCATCGCGTCGGTGGCCGCCGCCTTCCGCGAGCACTGGCCCAGCTCGGCCGAGGTCTACCTGGCGAACGGGGTGCCGGCGCCGGGCACACGCTTCGCCAACCCCGTCCTCGCGGCGACCTACCAGCGCCTGCTGGACGAGGCGGAGGCGGCGGGCCCGGGCCGGGAGGCCCAGATCGAGGCGGCCCGCCGCGCCTTCTATGAGGGTTTCGTGGCCGAGGCGATAGTGGCGTACACCGAGCGCGCCCAGGTGATGGACGTCACCGGGGAACGCCACCGGGCCCTGCTCGACGCCGGTGACCTGGCCCGGTGGCGGGCCAGCGCGGAGCCGCCGGTCACCGCGGAGTACGAGGGCCTGACCGTGTGCAAGACCGGGCCGTGGGGGCAGGGCCCGGTGTTCTTGCAGCAGCTGGCGCTGCTCGCGGGCTTCGACCTCGGCGCCATGGAGCCGGCCGGCGCGGAGTACATCCACACCGTGGTGGAGTGCGCCAAGCTGGCCTTTGCCGACCGGGAAGCCTGGTACGGCGATCCCCGGTTCGCCGACGTCCCCCTGGCCGCGCTGCTGTCGGCGGGCTACGCGGCGAGCCGCCGCGGGCTGGTCGGCCCGGTCGCGTCGCCGGACTTGCGCCCGGGCAGCCCGGACGGCGCCGAGCCCCGGCTGCCGGGCTACGCGGCCGGTGCGCCGGCCACGCTGGCGGTGACCGACGGCTGGGCCGGGGACCCGGTGACCGATCTCACCCGGCCCGGGCTGGCCAGCGCACAGCACAGCAGGGACACCTGCCACGTCGATGCCGCCGACCGGTTCGGGAACGTGGTCGCCGCCACCCCCAGCGGGGGCTGGCTGCAGAGCTCGCCGGTGATCCCGGGCCTGGGGTTCTGTCTCGGCACCCGGGCGCAGATGTTCACCCTCACCCCCGGGCTGGCGAACACGCTGGCGCCGGGCAAACGCCCGCGCACCACATTGTCGCCGACGCTGGTGCTGCGCGGCGGTGAGCCCTACCTGGCGTTCGGCACCCCGGGCGGGGACCAGCAGGACCAGTGGTCGCTGTCGTTCTTCCTCCGCCACGTGCACTTCGGCATGAACCTGCAGGAGGCGATCGACACGCCCGCCTTCCACACCAGCCATTTCCCGTCCTCGTTCCACCCGCGGGAGTCGTCCCCGCTGTCGGTGTCGGTGGAGGAGCGGGTGGGCCAGGACGCGGCCGCCCGGCTGGGTGAACGCGGGCACCGGGTGACGGTGCGGCCGCCGTGGTCGCTCGGGCGGGTCAGCGCCGTCGCCCGGTCCGGCGGGTTCCTGTACGCGGCGGCCAACGCGCGCGGGATGCAGGGTTACGCGGTCGGCCGCTGAGCGGCGCCCGGCCGGGGGAGCGCGGCGTCGCTCAGCTGGCCGGAGAACACGGTGACGGCGCGGCCGGCCAGCAGCACCCGATCCCCCTCCAGCCGCACCCCGACCGTCCCGCCCCGCGCCGAAGCCTGGTAGCCGGTGAGCTCGGTCCGGCCGAGCCGCTGGGTCCAGTAGGGGGCCAGGGTGCAGTGCGCGGAGCCGGTCACCGGATCCTCGGCGATCCCCACGCCGGGGGCGAAGAAGCGGGAGACGAAATCCGCGCCCGGCCGGGACGCCGGGGCGGTCACGATGACGCCGCGGGTGCCGTATCCGGCCAGCGCCACGGTGTCCGGGCGCAGCCCGGTGACCTCCTCCTCGCGGCCCAGGACCACCATGAGGTCGTCCTTGGCCTGGCCCGTCCACTCCGCGCTGTCCACCCCGAGCGCGGCCAGCAGCCCGGGCGGGGGCGGCGCCGGCCCGGCCGGGCGGGCGGGGAAATCGAGCACGATCAGGCCGTCCTCGTGCCGGGCGGTCAGCGGCCCGCTCACCGAATCGAACTCGACACGGCCGGCCTGCTCGCCAGCCCGGCCTCATACAGGACGTGCGCGCTGGCCAGGGTGGCATGCCCGCACAGGCCCACCTCCGCCACCGGGGTGAACCAGCGCAGCCCGTACCCGGCGGCCCGGGGCTCGACGAAGGCCGTCTCGGACAGGTTCATCTCGCTGGCGACCGACTGCATCCACCGCGCCTCGGCCGGGCCGGCGAGCAGGCATACCGCGGCCGGGTTGCCCGCGAACACGCTGTCGGCGAAGGCGTCTACCTGGAACAAGCGCATGCCGGCAGCATATGAGGACGGGCCGGGCCAGACGAGCCCCAGACCGGCGGCGCTCAGTCAGCCGGCCGGACGGGGCTGGCCGTGCTCATCCGGCGGGGGCCGGGTGTGCTCAGCCGGCCGGCCGAGCCCGGCCTGGTAGGCGAGGATCACCAGGTGGACCCGGTCGCGGGCGTTCAGCTTGGCCAGCAGGTGGCTGACGTGGGTCTTGGTGGTGGCGGCGCTGATCGCCAGCCTGCCCGCGATCTCGGTGTTGGACATGCCGGTGGCGATCAGCGCGAGCACCTCCCGCTCGCGCGCGGTGATGGCCGCCATGGCGGCCGGCGCCTGGGTGGCGGGCGCGGGCGGCGCGGGACGGCGCACGAATTCGGCCACCAGCCGGCGCGTCACGCTGGGGGCGAGCAGCGCGTCTCCCGCCGCGACCACCCTGATGGCCGCGATCAGGTCGGCGGGCTGGGTGCTCTTGAGCAGGAAGCCGCTGGCCCCGGCGCGCAGCGCCGAGTACACGTACTCGTCCAGGTCGAAGGTGGTCAGGATCAGCACCCGGGCGCCGTCCGCCCCGTCCGGCCCGGTGATCTGCCGGGTGGCCTCGATGCCGTCCATGACCGGCATCCGGACGTCCATCAGGACGACATCGGGCCGGGCCCGGCGGGCCTCGGCGACGGCCTCGGCGCCGGTGCTGGCCTCGCCGACGACCGTGAAACCCTCGGTGGCGCCGACGATGCCGCAGAACCCGGCCCGGACCAGGGCCTGATCGTCGGCGACGACGACCCGCAGCGTCACCGTTGCCACGCCCGGTGGCCGCGCTGCCGCCGGCGGCGGCCTCATCGCGCCCCGCCCGGCAGCGGGAACCGGGCGGTGACCCGGAAGCCCCGCCCGGGCAGCGGCCCGGCGGCGAACTCGCCGCCGCACAGGCTGACCCGCTCACGCATCCCCGCTATGCCGTGCCCGCCGGGCGCGAGCCCGGCACGGGCGCCGCTGCCGCCGGGCCCGGCCACCGCGGAGACGGGAGCGCCGGCCACCGCCGGGACGGGAGCGGCGGCCATCGCCACGGCACGGGCACCGGCCGCCGGGGCGGGAACGGGCCGCTGGCCCGGGTCGGTGATCTCGACGCACAGCTGGCCGGCGCCATGGGCGATGCGCACCAGGCAGCGATCCGCACCGGAGTGTTTCACCACGTTGGTCAGCGCCTCCTGGACGATCCGGAACGCCGACAGATCGATGCCGGCCGGGATGGCCCGGGTCGGACCGGTCCGCAGCACCTCGACCCGGATGCCGGCCCCGGCCGTGCCCGCCACCAGCCGGTCCAGGTCGGCCAGGCCGGGCGCGGGCGCCAGCGGAGCGGCGGCCGGAGCCTGGACCGGCGGGGCCGCCGCCCTGTCCGCCCGGCCTGGTGCCGGATCGCCCGCCATCGCGCCACCGGCCTGGCGGAGCGCGCCGAGCATCCGCTGCATGTCGGCCAGCGCCTCGCTGGTCACGGTCTGGATCGCGGCGAGCGCGGCCCGGGCCTCGGCCGGCTGCCGGTCGAACACGTACTCGCCGAAGCCGGCCTGCACGGCCACCACGGTCATGCTGTGCGCCACCACGTCGTGCAGCTCCCTGGCGATACGCAGCCGTTCGGCGGTGATGGCGGTGTCCATGGCCTGCTGCTGGAGCCGGGCCGCGTAGCTGCGGCGCTGGCCGACCGAGTAGCCGATCATCCAGCAGATGATCAGTACCAGGCCGGCGCCGACCGCGTTGCCGGCGCCGCGCCCGGTCAGGCTCAGGATCACCCCCTGGACGGTGAGCAGCGCGAGCGCGGCGGCCAGGGCGGTCAGCGCGGCCCGGCGGCCGCGGGTCGCCGCCACCAGGTACAGCACGAGGGCCAGCGGCAGGAAGGGGCCGCGGGTGATCTCGCCCCGCAGCACCAGGACCCAGGCGCAGGCGGCCAGCATCACGGCGAAGGCGAGCACCGGCTCGCGGCGCCGGACGGCGACCGGGATGGACAGGCAGACGGCCAGCACCGGCGGGAGCCAGTAACGTGCGTGCCAGCCGGTGACCGGGAGCCGGGCGAGGGCCGCGCCGTGGAACAGCGTACCGAAGATGATCAGGGCACAGACGACCGCCAGGACGTAGTCCAGCGCCACCCAGTGGACCCGCCGGATTCTCATGGTCAGCGGCGGCGCGGGAGAAGCGGCCGGCCGGGCGGCCCCGGGCTGCTGTGCCGCCATCTCGTCCGCGCTGGCCGGGACCGCAGGAGATTGTGCGTTCACGAACTCACGGTAACGCCGCAGGCAGTTCGCTGCGTCCGCCCCTGGTACTAGTCCGCCCGGGGGACGGGGCCCGGGTACGCCCGCGGTCTGACGTCAAGAACAGACTCCCGGCCGATGACGGCCGGGCCGGCGGGCTGGGACGCTTGGATCTTGTGAGCGACAGTCGCGTCATCGAGAGCGCCGTGGGCGAACCCGGCCTCACCGGCACCAGCGTCATCGAGACCGAGTCCCTGACCAAGCGGTACCCGCGCGGGGTGATCGCCCTGGACGGCCTCACCGTCTCCTTCGCGCCGGGGATCACCGGGCTGATCGGCGCGAACGGCGCCGGCAAGTCCACCCTGATCAAGATCCTGCTCGGCCTGTTGCCGCCGACCAGCGGCCGGGCGAGCGTGTTCGGTCGCGACGCCGCGGTGCACGCGGAACGGATCCGCACCCTCACCGGCTACATGCCCGAGCACGACTGCCTGCCGCCCGACGTCACCGGCACCGAGTTCGTGACCCACCTGGGCCGGATGTCCGGGCTCCCGGCCACGGCGGCCAAGGAGCGGGCCGCCGAGTCCTTGCGCCACGTCGGGCTGCACGAGGAGCGGTACCGGCTGATCGGCACCTATTCGACCGGGATGAAGCAGCGGGTCAAGCTGGCCCAGACGCTGGTCGGTGACCCGCGGCTGCTGCTGCTCGACGAGCCGACCACCGGCCTCGACCCTGGCGGCCGACGGGCGATGCTCGACCTGATCGCCAGGATCGGCGGGGAGTTCGGCATCTCCATCGTGGTCTCCTCGCACCTGCTGGGGGAGGTCGAGCGGATCTGTGACCACCTGGTGGCGCTGGAGCGCGGCGGGCTGCTTCGCGCCGACACGATGACCAGCTTCACCCGGGTCAGCCAGGTGCTCGCGGTCGAGGTCGACGAAGGCATGAAAGAGCTCGCGGCCGAGCTGTCCCGGCGCGGCCTCGCGTCCCGGCCGGATGAGCGGGCCCTGCTGGTCCGGCTCGAGGGTGATGCCACGTACGACGTGATCCGCGACGTGATAGCCGAGCTGGGGCTGCCGCTGAACCGCCTCGAACAGCAGCGGCGGCGGGTCGAGGAGCTGTTCCGCGACGACCAGGCAGCCAGCGATGACCAGGCGCCCGGAGGTGCCGCATGAGCGGTGAGACCGCCATGAGCGGGGAGATCGCCGGGCACGGTGGCGTGATCCACGACCTCGGCTACCAGCACTACGACGGGCCGCGGCTGGGCCGGGCGGCCATCATCAGGGCGCTGTACTGGCACAGCCTGCGGTCGGCGTTCGGCATCGGGCGCGGCGTGCGGGCGAAGATCGTGCCGATCCTCACCTTCGTCCTCATGTGCCTGCCCGCGGTGGCGAACGCCATCTCTGCGGCCCGCGGCGGAGGCCGCATAGTCCCGTACGACACCTACGTCTTCCGGCTGCGCGGGCTGGTCATGGTGATCTTCGTGGCGGCCCAGGCCCCGGAGCTCGTCTCACGGGACCTGCGCAGCCACGTCCTGCCGCTGTACTTCTGCCGCCCGATGCGCCGCCTGGACTACCCGCTGGCCAAGCTGGCCGCGTTCACCGTGGCCTGTCTCGCGCTGATCGAGATCCCGCTGCTGCTGCTCTACCTCGGCACCATCGTGAGCGCCGGCGGCGGCGCGGCCGTCTGGAACCAGACCAAGGCGCTCATCCCGGGGCTGCTCATCGGGGCGCTGTGGGCCGTGCTGTTCGCGGCGATCGGGCTGGCCCTGGCCTCGCTCACCGGCCGGCGCGCGTACGCGACCGGTGCGATCGCCATCTACTTCTTCCTCAGCTGGAGCCTGGCCTCCATCCTGATCGGCGTCACCGGCGGGCGGTCCGGCCCGGCCACAAGCCCGCTGGCGTCACGGCTCGCCGGCCTGGTCAGCCCGCCCACGGTGCTGGAGGGGGTCAGGCAGTGGCTGGGCGGGACCTCGGTCAGCCCGGTCCCGCGCCCGGGCGGCGTCGGGGTCCTGTACGGCGTCATGTTCCTCGTGCTGCTGGGGGCCAGCCTGGGGGTTCTGGCCGCCCGGTACCGGAAGGCGGG
The DNA here is from genome assembly GCA_963835425.1 of uncultured Actinomycetes bacterium. Classification (GTDB taxonomy): domain Bacteria; phylum Actinomycetota; class Actinomycetes; order Streptosporangiales; family Streptosporangiaceae; genus UBA9676. The sequence continues at coordinate 77,957 of CAWIGE010000002.1, forward strand.
TGCGTGATGAGCACGATCGAGCTGAGCCACGTCTCCCGCTGGTACGGCAACGTGGTGGCGATCAACGACATCACCATGACGATCGGGCCCGGGGTCACCGGCCTGCTCGGGCCGAACGGGGCGGGCAAGTCCACCCTGCTGCACCTGGCCGCCGGGTTCCTCGCGCCCTCCCGCGGGAAGCTGACCGTGGCCGGGGCCGCGAGCTGGCACAACCCCGGCATCTACCGGATGGTGGGGCTGGTGCCCGAGCGGGATTCGGTGTACTCCTTCCTCACCGGCGAGGCGTTCGTCCGCGCCACCGCCCAGCTGCACAAGCTCCCCGACCCGGAGGCGGCCACCCGGCGCGCGATCGGGATCGTGGAGATGGCCGACGCCCAGGACCGGCGGATCTCCACCTACTCCAAGGGCATGCGCCAGCGGATCAAGGTGGCGGCGGCGCTCGTCCACGATCCGCCCATCCTGCTGCTGGACGAGCCGTTCAACGGCATGGACCCGCGGCAGCGGCTGCACATGATGGACCTGCTGCACCGGCTCGGCGACCAGGGCCGGACGATCCTGTTCAGCTCGCACATCCTGGAAGAGGTCGAGCGGCTCTCCGGCACGATCCAGGTGATCGTGGCGGGCCGGCTCGCCGCCTCCGGCGACTTCCGCGCGATCCGGCGGCTGATGACCAGCCGCCCGCACGTGTTCCTGGTCCGCACCTCCGACGATCGCCGGCTCGGGGCCTCGCTCATCGGCCGCCCAGCCGTGACCGGGGTGGAGCTGACCGGGCGGGGGCTGCAGGTGCGGGCCGCCGACTACGGCGCGTTCAGCCGCGAGCTCGCGGTGCTCGCCAGGGACCAGGGAATCCGGCTGCGGGAACTGCTGCCCGCCGACGAGTCGCTGGAAAGCGTCTTCACCTACCTGGTCGAGACCTGACCGCCTGACCCACCCGGAGAGAAAGCAGCCAGCCATGTTCGGAGTTCAGGGCCGGGTCGTCGCCGGCATCACCCTGCGGGCGACGATAGGCCGCAAGCGCGCCCTCCTGTTCGCCCTCGCGCCGCTGGTCCTGGTCCTGGTCACGGTGGCGCTGAAGCTGGCCCACCCGGAGCGTGCGTCGTGGCCGGTGGACATCCTCGGCGTGTTCGGGCTGACCGTGGTGCTCCCGCTGACCGCGCTCATCATCGGCACCAGCGTCCTGGGCGCGGAAATCGACGACGGCAGCATCGTGCACCTGCTGGCCACGCCGGTGAGCCGGACGGTGGTGATCGGGGCCAAGTACGCCGTCGCCTGCGTGCTCACCATGATCTTCGCCGCGATCCCGATCCTGGTGGCCGGCCTCATCGCCACCGGGGGCGCCACGAGACTCGCGGTGGGCGTGTTCGTCGGCGCGCTGGCCGGCTCGGTGATGTACAACGCCGTCTTCGTCATGATCTCGGCGGTGACCACCCGGGCCATCGCGTGGGGCCTCCTCTACGCGCTGATCTGGGAGGGCGTGCTGGGCAACCTGGTCGCCGGGGCCCGGCTGCTGTCGGTCGGGCAGTACTCGCTGGGGATCGCCAACTCGATCGCGCGCGACCCCAGCCTGAACGCGGCGCTCGGCCTGCCGACGGCCGTCGTGGCGGGCGTGCTGGTGACCGCCGCCACGCTGGTCATCGCGGTCAGCAGGCTGGCGTCGTTCTCGCTCAAGGGCGAGCCCGGCCTGAGCCTGAGCCGTCCCCGGGCGTGCGGGGGCGCCGTGGGCCGTCAGCGCGGGGTGTCCGGGCCCGGCCGGAAGGCCGGGCCGTGGCCCGGCACGATCACCGTGGCCACCGCGAGGACGCGCTCCCTGCTGGTCTCCAGCGCCGCCTGGTCGGCGCCGAGCGGGTCGACCGCCGGGCCGTCCGGGCCCCACCAGGCGTGCGTGCAGGCGTAGACGCCGTCGGGGGTGGCGGCGAGGGTGGTGATGTCCTCGTTGGTGTGGCCGGGGGTGGCCACCAGCCGGACCGAGCCGGTGAGGGCGAAATCGCCGGGGTCCCGGCTGACCCACAGGTCGCCGGTGTAGGTGGCCCAGTGGTCGTGGATGGCCGCCGCCGGGAACAGCGCCGTGTTGACCGTGTGGTCGGGGTGGTGGTGGCTGAACACCACGTCCGTCACGTCGCCGGGCTCCGGCCCCGCCGCGGCCAGCGCGGCGAGCAGCGCGGCGCGGTCGGCCACCATCCCCGGGTCGACGATGATCACGCGCTCGCCGTCGACGATGAGCACCACGGTGCTGCCGACCCGGTTGCCCTCCTTGACCTCCCGCACGTAGCCCTCATGCAGGACGTGGATCCGCGCGGTGCCGGTCTCCGGAAACCCTGGTTCACTCATAACGGCTGACGGTACCGCCCGGGCCCGGGCAGCGATCAGGGCGGGGTCCGGCGGCGGCGCGGCGCCCAGCGGGGGGCGGGACCGGGCCGGTGGAGCCGCCCGGAGGCCGGGGCCGGCCGAGAGGAGTCAGGTCACGGGGCCGCGGCCGGAGCCGGGCTCACCGTTGCCGGGCTGGACGGCGCGGGCTCCTCGGCCACGCCGGGCACCTCGGCCAGGCTGGCGGGCAGGTCGGCCGGCAGCGGCGGGGGAGTGCCCCCGAACGCCGGGCAGATCGCCTGGTGCGCGCACCACTCACAGATGCGCCCGGGCCGCGGCCGCCAGTCGCCGCTGCGCAGGGCGCGCTCGATCGCCTGCCACAGCGCCTCCACCTTGCGCTCGGTCGCGAGCAGGTCGGACTCATCGGGCTGGTACCGCACGATCTCGCCGTTGCCCAGGTACATCAGCTGGAGCATGGCCGGCACCCGGCCCTGCGTGCGCCAGATCGCGAGCGCGTAGAACCTCATCTGGAACAGGGCCCGCGCCTCGAACTGCTCCGGCGGGGAGGTCCCGGTCTTGTAGTCGACGATCCGGATCTCGCCGCCCGGCGCCACGTCCAGCCGGTCGATGTAGCCGCGCAGGTGCAGCCCGGACGCCAGCTCGGCCTCGACGGACAGCTCGCGGTGGGCAGGCTCGATCCGCCGCGGGTCCTCCAGCTCGAAGTACCGGTCGAGCATGACCCCGGCCCCGTCCAGCCAGGCCGTCAGCTCCGCCTCCCCCTCGAACAGCTCGGCCAGGCCGGGCTCCTCGACGGTCAGCCGTTCCCACTCGGGCGCGACGAGCGAACGGGCCGCCGCGGGGGTGCGGCCCGCCGCCGGCCGGTCGAACAGATGCTCAAGCACGGCGTGCACGAGCGTCCCGCGTACGGCGGCCGGGCTCGGCGGCTCGGGCAGCCGGTCGATGACCCGGTACCGGTAGAGGAGGGGGCAGGTGAGGAAGTCGCCGGCCCGGGACGGGGACAGCGACCGCGCCGGGCGAGGACGGGGGGCCTCCTCCGCCGCAGGGGCGTCACCGGGCGCATCTGGCACGGCAGTTGCCGGCTCGGCGGCCGTCGTCTCATCACCCATGCCTGGAGGGTAGGGGACAGCTCCGACAGTTGCCGTGATTTCGGCGCCCGCCGCGGTCGAGGCGCGACATGCGGCCCGGTGGATGCGGGCCGCGCCGGCGTGTCCGCGGCAGTGCTTACCGCTCGCGCCAGGACGTAGCATCGGGCGTGTGGCAGGCATGACACCGGGTGAGCCGAGACGTCCTGCGCCTGGCCCGGCCGAGCCGAGCCCGGGACTGAGGATCGGCAGGCCGTTCGGCATCCCGGTCTTCATCTCGCCGTACTGGTTCCTGATCGCGGGCCTGTTCGTGTTCCTGTACGCCCGCGGCCTGGTCGGGTCGTCCGTGCCCGGGTCGCTGCGCTACCCGGTCGCCGCCGCCTTCGTGGTGCTGCTGTACGCGTCGGTGCTCGTCCACGAGCTGAGCCACTCCCTGGTCGCCCGGGGGTTTGGGCTGCCGGTGCGCCGGATCCTGCTCTATCCGCTCGGGGGGTTCTCGGAGATCGAGCAGGAGCCGCCCACGCCCGGCCGGGAGTTTCTCGTCTCGGCGGCCGGTCCCGCGATCTCGCTGGCGCTGGCGGCCGGCGGGTACGCGCTGACCCGGGCCGTCCCGGACGGCGGCGTCGTCCGGGTCCTGCTCGCCCAGCTGGTCGTCGCGAACCTGCTGGTAGGGGTGTTCAACCTGCTCCCGGGACTGCCCCTGGACGGCGGCCGGATGCTGCGCGCGGGCGTGTGGAAGGTGACCGGCCGCGCTGGCCAGGCGACGGTGGTGGCGGCCTGGGCCGGCCGGGTGCTGGCGGTGGCCGTGCTGGTGGTCCCGCTCGCGCTCTACGCCCGGGCCGGCGGCGGCATCCAGCTCTTCGACGTCGCCTGGCTGGCGGTCATCGCGGCCTTCATGTGGAGCGGCGCGGGCCAGGCGCTGCGCGCGACCCGGGTACGCGAACGGCTGCCGGGGCTGCAGGCGCGGGCGCTGGCCCGCCGCGCCATCCCCATCCCGGCGAACCTGCCGCTGGCCGAGGCGATCCGCCGGGCCGACGCCGCCCAGGCCCGCGCCCTGGTGGTGGTGGACCACGAGGACAGGCCGATCGCCATCGTGAACGAGACCGCGGTGATGGCCACCCCGCCGCAGCGCAGGCCGTGGATCGAGGCCGGCTCGCTGGCGCGCACGATCGACCCGGGCCTGGTGCTGTCGGCCGACCTGTCGGGCATGGCCCTGATCGATGCGGTACGCCGGACGCCGGCGAGTGAGTATCTGCTGGTCGAGCAGACGGGGCAGGTGTTCGGCGTGCTCGCGACCGCCGACCTTGATCACGCCTTTGCCGGGACCTGACGCCGGCCCGCGGCCCTGGCCCCGCGGGCGCCGCCAGGGCATGCCCTAACCTGTCGGGCGTGATCCGACAGCGCCGCGGACCGTTCGCCCCGGGCGACCAGGTCCAGCTCACCGACCCCAAGGGGCGCCAGAATCTGGTCGTCCTGCAGCCGGGCAAGTCCTTCTACACGCATCGGGGCTCGCTGGCGCACGATGATCTCATCGGCAGCCCGGAGGGCAGCGTGGTCCGGTCATCGGGCGGGACGTCCTACGTGGCGCTGCGGCCGCTGCTGGCCGACTTCACCCTCGCCATGACCAGGGGAGCGGCCGTCATCTACCCGAAGGACGCGGCGCAGATCGTCGCCATGGCCGACATCTTCCCCGGGGCGCGGGTGCTGGAGGCCGGGGCGGGCTCGGGCGCCCTGTCGTGCTGGCTGCTCCGGGCGGCCGGGGAGGCGGGGCTGCTGGTCTCCTATGAGCGCCGGGCCGACTTCGCCGACATCGCCCGGGCGAACGTCGAGCGGTTCTTCGGCGGCCCGCACCCGGCCTGGCGGCTGCGGATCGGCGACCTGGCCGGCATCGCGGCGGCCACCTCCCCGGAGGCCACTTCCCCCGGCGGCCCGGGCGGGGCGGGCGAGGGTGACCCCGGCCCATCCGTTGAGCATGAGGATGCCCGGGCTGACGAGCCGTTCGACCGCGTGGTGCTGGACATGGTGGCGCCCTGGGAGCACATCGGCACCGCCGCGGGGGTGCTGATCGGCGGCGGTGTGATCTGCTGCTACGTCTCCACCGTGACCCAGCTGTCGCGGACCGTGGAGGCGGTCAGGGAGCAGGGCAGCTTTGACGAGCCGCCGCCTGGGAGTCGCTCACGCGCGGCTGGCACGTGGATGGGCTCGCGGTGCGGCCGGGGCACCGGATGATCGCCCACACCGGCTTTCTGGTGACGGCGCGCCGGCTCGCCGAGGGGATGATTCCGCCGCCTCGTCGGCGCAGGCCGGCTAAGGGGGCGCGGGAAGGGGAATGAACCTGCGGGACGGCGGAATTACTAGCCCGGCATGCGTGCCCCGGTTGTGAGCGCGCTGCGGATAGGTAGGGTCTAGGTGGGACCTGCTTTCGGAAGGAGGTGGGGGCGTGGCCACTCGTGATGACGGCTCGCTTTCCGCGCGGCATGACGACCAGGTCAAAGGCCTCACCACGCAGATCTCGTTCCTCGAGGAGGAGGTAGCGGTTCTGCGCCGCAGGCTTGCCGACTCACCGAGGCAAGCCCGGCTGGTGGAGGAGCGGCTGCGGGAGACCGAGGCCAGGCTCGCCGCCGTCACCGGGCAGAACGAGCGGCTCGCCGACACCCTGCGGGAGGCCCGTGACCAGATCGTGGCGCTGAAGGAGGAGGTGGACCGGCTCGCCAAGCCGCCGTCCGGCTTCGGCGTGTTCCTCGGCGCCTGCGAGGACGGCACGGCCGACGTTTTCACCGGCGGCCGCAAGATGCGGGTGAGCGTCAGCCCGGCGGTTGAGCTCGACACGCTGCGGCCCGGCCAGGAAGTGGTGCTGAACGAGGCGCTGAACGTCGTCATCGCCCAGGGCTACGAGACGATCGGCGAGGTCGTCATGCTCAAGGAGATCCTTGAGGGCGGCGACCGGGCGCTGGTCATCTCGCACGCCGACGAGGAGCGGGTCGCCCGGCTGGCCGAGCCGCTGCGGCAGGCTACCCTGCGCGGCGGTGACTCGCTGCTGCTCGAGCCGCGGTCCGGCTACGTGTACGAGCGCATCCCCAAGGCCGAGGTCGAGGAGCTGATCCTCGAAGAGGTGCCCGACATCACCTACGCCGAGATCGGCGGCCTGGCGGCCCAGATCGAGCAGATCCGCGACGCCATCGAGCTTCCCTACCTGCACGCCGACCTGTTCAAGGAGCACCACCTCCGGCCGCCCAAGGGCGTGCTGCTGTACGGCCCGCCCGGCTGCGGCAAGACGCTCATCGCCAAGGCGGTCGCCAACTCGCTGGCCAAGAAGGTCGCGGCCAGGACGGCCGAGCAGGAGCGGGAGGGCAAGAGCTTCTTCCTCAACATCAAGGGCCCCGAGCTGCTCAACAAGTACGTCGGCGAGACCGAGCGGCACATCCGGCTGGTCTTCCAGCGGGCCCGCGAGAAGGCCAGCGAGGGCATGCCGGTCATCGTCTTCTTCGACGAGATGGACTCGATCTTCCGCACCCGGGGGTCGGGGGTGTCCAGCGACGTCGAGAACACGATCGTGCCCCAGCTGCTGAGCGAGATCGACGGCGTCGAGGGCCTGGAGAACGTGATCGTGATCGGCGCCTCCAACCGGGAGGACATGATCGACCCGGCGATCCTGCGCCCCGGGCGGCTCGACGTCAAGATCAAGATCGAGCGGCCGGACGCCGAGGCGGCCAGGGACATCTTCTCCAAGTACATCCTCACCGCCCTGCCGCTGCACCCCGACGACCTGGCCGAGCACGGGGAGTCGGCCGAGGCCACGGTGGAGGCGATGATCCAGCGGGCCGTCGAGCGGATGTACAGCGAGACGGAGGAGAACCGCTTCCTCGAGGTGACCTACGCCAACGGCGACAAGGAGGTCCTGTACTTCAAGGACTTCAACTCCGGCGCGATGATCGAGAACATCGTGGACCGGGCGAAGAAGATGGCGATCAAGGAGTTCCTCGAGACCGGGCAGAAGGGGCTGCGCATCGCCCACCTGCTGACCGCCTGCGTGGACGAGTTCAGCGAGAACGAGGACCTGCCGAACACCACCAACCCCGACGACTGGGCGCGGATCTCCGGCAAGAAGGGCGAGCGGATCGTCTACATCCGGACGCTGGTCTCCGGCAAGCACGGAACCGAGGCGGGACGATCGATCGACACCGTCGCCAACACCGGCCAGTACCTGTAGCCCGGCCCCGTCACCAGGGACCTGGCCAGGGCATGCGCTTGCTTGTTACCCGCCCGGCGGCCGTCCGCGCGCCCGGCATCCGGCCACGCCGGCCGGCCCGGTGTGGAAGATGCGCACCGGAACCCCCGTTAGGCTGGCCGGTATGAGTGTTCGCCGGGTGATGGGGACAGAGACCGAGTACGGCATCTCGGTGCCCGGCCAGCCTGGCGCGAACGCGATGGTGAGCTCGTCCCAGGTGGTCAACGCCTACCAGGCGGCCACGTCGGCCCGGGCCCGCCGCGCGCGGTGGGACTTCGAGGAGGAGAACCCGCTGCGCGACGCCCGGGGGTTCGACCTGACCCGGGAGGCGGCGGACGCGACCCAGCTCACCGACGAGGACCTCGGCCTGGCCAACGTGATCCTGACCAACGGGGCCCGGCTGTACGTGGACCACGCCCACCCCGAGTACTCCGCGCCCGAGACCACCAACCCGCGGTCGGCGGTGGTCTGGGACAAGGCGGGCGAGCGGGTGATGGCCGAGGCGGCGGCCAAGGCGGCGACGGTGCCCGGGACGTCCCCGATCCAGCTGTACAAGAACAACACCGACAACAAGGGCGCCTCGTACGGCTGCCACGAGAACTACCTCATGGCCCGGGCCACGCCCTTCGCCGACATCGTGCGGCATCTGACCCCGTTCTTCGTCTCCCGGCAGGTCGTGTGCGGTGCCGGGCGGGTCGGCCTGGGCGCGGACGGCCGCAACGAGGGCTTCCAGATCAGCCAGCGGGCCGACTTCTTCGAGGTCGAGGTGGGGCTGGAGACCACGCTCAAGCGGCCGATCATCAACACCAGGGACGAGCCGCACGCCGACCCGGAGAAGTACCGCCGCCTGCATGTGATCATCGGCGACGCGAACATGAGCGAGGTCAGCACCTACCTCAAGCTCGGCACCACCTCGCTGGTGCTGGCGATGATCGAGGACAAGTTCCTGGACGCCGACCTCGCGCTGGAGGCGCCGGTCGCCGAGCTGCGGGCCATCTCGCACGACCCGTCCTGCCGGCACCTGGTCATGCTTGCGGGACGGCAGGCGGATGACCGGGATCCAGCTCCAGATGGAATACCTGGAGCGGGCGCGCAAGTACACCGAGGACAGGTTCGGCACCGACGTCGACGAGATGACCGCGGACGTGCTGGACCGCTGGGAGTCGGTGCTGACCCGGCTGGCCGAGGACCCGATGCAGGCCGCCGGGGAGCTGGACTGGGTAGCCAAGCTGGAGCTGCTGGAGGGCTACCGGAACCGGGACGGGCTGGGCTGGAACCACCCGCGGCTCCAGCTGGTCGACCTGCAGTACTCCGACGTGCGCCCCGAGCGGGGCCTGTACAACCGGCTGGCGGCCCGCGGCAGGATGCAGCGGCTCGTGCCGGAGGCCGAGGTCACCCAGGCGGTGGAAGACCCACCGGATGACACCAGGGCCTACTTCCGCGGCCGCTGCCTGCAGAAATACCCCGATGCGGTGGCCGCGGCCTCGTGGGATTCGGTGATCTTCGACATCCCGGGCCACGATTCGCTGCAACGGGTCCCGACGCTGGAGCCGCTGCGGGGCACCCGCGCCCACGTGGGCGACCTGATCGACCGGTCCCGGACCGCCGCCGAGCTGGTGGCGGCGCTGACCGGCCAGGGATAACCACGGGCAGGCCAGGGATAACCACTGACACGGACACGAGTTCTCCCGATACTGGCGCCCGGTTCCAGGATTGGGCACGCTGTCCGCAGGCGAGGATACCGTTGAGGCGGTGAGCCCCCAGGACGACGGAGGTTTCGGGTATGGCGACAAAGGACACCGGCGGCCAGCGGCAGACCACCCGGCGCGGCGAGGAGACCGAGGAGAGCAGCGCGGAGGCGAGCGGCGAAGTCAAGGAGCGCCAGGAGAAGCTGGCCGATGACGTGGACGCGATCCTGGACGAGATCGACGAGGTGCTGGAGGAGAACGCCGAGGAGTTCGTCCGGTCCTACGTCCAGAAGGGCGGGCAGTGACCGGCCCGGGGCGGCGTTCGCGCAGGGCTGACACCTGAGCTGATATTGCCCGGCCTGCGCCGGGCGCAGGGCGGCGGCCGGGCAGTAGGGTCGGGTCAGGGACCAACGCCTACTAACCGGAAGGATCTCCGTGGGGCTCGACAACTTCGGCGAACGGTTCACGGCTGCCTGCCTGGCCACCGGCACCTCGTCCTTCGCCGACTTCCTCGCCGCCTCCGCGCCGCACCTGCTGCCCGGTGCGTCCGGCGGCTCGGCAGCGCGGCGGGCCGGCGGACCGGCCCGGATGCCGCAACACGGGATGCTGCCGCACGGGACCACGATCGTCGCGGCCGACTTCGACGGTGGCGTCATCATGGCCGGCGACCGGCGGTCCACCGCCGGCAACATGATCGCGCAGCGGGACATCGAGAAGGTGTTCCGCAGCGACGACTACTCCTGCGTCGGCATCGCCGGCGTGGCCGGGATCGGGCTCGAGCTCGTCCGGCTGTTCCAGCTCGAGCTCGAGCACTACGAGAAGCTGGAGGGCCGCTCCCTGTCGCTGGAGGGCAAGGCGAACCGGCTGGCCGCCTTCGTCCGCGGCAACCTCGGCGCCGCCATGCAGGGCCTGGTCGTGGTCCCGCTGTTCGCCGGGTACGACGAGGAGACGGAGCAGGGCGCGCATCTTCAGCTACGACGTGGCCGGCGGCCGGTACGAGGAGCACAAGTTCCACTCGATCGGTTCCGGCTCGGTGTTCGCCCGCGGCTCGCTGAAGAAGCTCTACACCGACGGCATGCCCGCCGACGACGCGATCACCGATCTGCATGCAGGCGCTGTACGACGCGGCCGACGACGACTCGGCCACCGGCGGCCCGGACCTGACCCGCCGCATCTACCCGGTGGTGGCCACCATCACCGCGGACGGGTTCCGGCGGCTGACCGACGAGGAGGCGGGCCGGTACGCGGAGGCGGTCGTCGCCGAGCGCATGCGGTCGCCCGGGGGCCCCATCGCGCCGCTGCCCCCCCCAGCCAGCAAAACGAATAGTCCCCGGTACCCGCCGTCGCCACGGCCATCGCCTGCCCCGCGGCGCACGGCGCGGGGCCGCCAGCCAACGCCGTAGCCATCACACACGAACAGGGGAACGCCAGCGGTGACCATGCCGTTCTATGTCTCGCCTGAACAGCAGATGAAGGACAAGGCGGATTACGCCCGCAAGGGCATCGCCCGCGGGCGCAACAGCGTCGTGATCCAGTACGACGACGGGATCCTGTTCGTCGCCCCCAACCCCTCCGGCGCGCTGCACAAGATCAGCGAGATCTACGACCGGATCGCGTTCGCCGCGGTCGGCCGCTACAACGAGTACGAGAACCTGCGCGTCGCCGGGGTCCGCTACGCGGACACGCGGGGATACCAGTACGACCGCGCCGACGTCACCGCCCGGGGGCTGGCCAACTGGTACGCGCAGGTCCTCGGGACGATCTTCACCGAGAGCAACAAGCCGTACGAGGTGGAGATCGTGGTCGCCGAGCTGGGCGAGAGCGCCGCCGGGGACCAGCTGTACCGGATCACCTTCGACGGCTCGGTCGCCGACGAGCACGGCTACGTCGCCATGGGCGGCCAGGCCGACCAGGTGGCCACCGTGCTCAAGGAGCGCTACAGCGACGGCATGTCGCTGTCTGCCGCGCTGGCGGCGGCGCTCGCCGCGCTGGCCGGCCAGGGCAACGGCGATACATCCGAGGTCAACGCCAGCCAGCTGGAGGTCGCGGTGCTCATGCGCGGCCGGGAGCACCGGGCGTTCCGGCGGCTCACCGGCGCCCGGCTCGAGGAGCTGCTGTCCGCGGCCAGGACCCCGCCCGGCGGCAAGGGCCAGGCGCCCGCCGCGCCGGAGCCGGGTGACGCGGGCCCCGGCGGTGAGGCAGGAGCTAGGCGCGGCCCGGGTGGGCGTGCACGACCACCCAGATCGCGTGCACGTCGGCGTCGGTGCGCGTTCCAGTACTGGTGCGGGAGCGACGAGTCGAACGCGATCGAGTCGCCCGGCCCCAGCTCGAACGTCTCGAACCCCACGCTGGCCTGCAGCCGCCCGCTGATGATCAGCCCGTACTCCTGCCCGTCGTGGCGCAGCGGCCGCCGCGCGTCGGTGGAGTGCCCGCTGGGCTCGTAGATCACCTCAAGGAAATCCACCCGCTCGTCGGCCCCCGGCGTCAGCCGCTCCCATCGCACCCCGCTGGCCAGATCAATCGTCCGCCGTCTGCCCCGCCCGCTGCACCAGCCCATGCCCGCTCGGCCAGCCGGCCGCGCCCCATCTGGCACCGCCCCGGCCAGCCGCAGGCGGCCGTCGCCGTGCGCGGTCGCCAGCATCGCGTCCCCCGGCCCACGGCCCCGAACAGGAAGTCCAGCGAGGCCCGCAGCTCAGTGGCGATCGCATACAAGATCCCGACCGAAGGCGCCGACAGCCCCCGCTCGATCTGCGAGATCAGGCTCGGCGAGCAGCTGATCCGGCGGGCCAGCTCCCGCACCGACAGCCCCCGCTCCTCCCGCACCCGCCGCAGCCGCGGCCCCAGCTCCGCCCCGGGATCGAACCCCCCATCCCGCTCAAGGCCGCCGTCTCATCGTCTTCCCTCCAACGACCGATCTGTCCGAACCCACCCAGCGCCCAGCCCGCCCCGTCAGCCGGGCCCGCCTCTCAGCCGTGCCGGTGGCGCGCCCAGCCGGCGTGCGGCTGCAGCCGGGCTGGCGGTGCAGCTGTAGCCAGGCTGGCGGTACGGCATGGCCGAATCGGCGTTTCTGCTGCCGAGGCGGCCAGGCCACATCGCTGGCCGACCCCACTCACCCGCTTGACAGCCACACTGTACAACCGTTTAATCATGCTGTACACAGGCCCTCATCCGCAGCAACCAGCCCGACGCAGGAGACCCTCATGGTTGCGCCCATCCCGCCCGTTCCCGCCCTCCCGCTGACGCCCGCTCCCGGCCGGATGAACGTCGACTTCGAGCAGCGGGTGGACTTCGCCCGGCTCCGCGAGTACCGGCTGAGCCGGGCCATGGCCGCGCTGGAGGCCAGCGACCTGGGCGCGCTGCTGGTCTTCGACAACAACAACATCCGCTACCTGACCGGCGTGGCGATCGGCGAGTGGACCCGGGACAAGCTGTGCCGGTACGCGCTCTACACCCGCACCGGTGAGCTGTTCCTGTGGGACTTCGGCTCGGCCGCGGTGCACCACCGGATGTACTGCCCCTGGCTCAAGCCCGAGCACTGCATCGCGTCCTACACCACCATGCGCGGCGCGACCGCGCCCGAGGCCGGGCTGCCGCAGCAAGGCGGTCGCGGAGATCAAGGGACCTCCTGGCCGAGCGCCGGGCGTGGCGGGCATGCCGGTCGGGCGTGGACTTCGCCGAGATCGCCACGCTGTTCGAGCTGCAGCGGCAGGGCGTCGACGTGCGGGACGGCCAGCAGGTCATGCTCGACGCCCGGCAGATCAAGTCGGCCGACGAGATCGCGCTGCTGACCACCGCCGCCGCCATGGTGGACGGCGTCTACCAGGAGATCACCGACGCGCTCAAGCCGGGCGTGCGGGAGAACGAGATCGTGGCGCTGGCCAACAAGCGGCTGTACGAGATGGGCTCCGACGACGTGGAGTCGATCAACGCGGTCTCCGGCGAGCGGTGCAACCCGCACCCGCACAACTTCTCCGACCGCATGATCCGGCCCGGGCGAGCAGGCGTTCTTCGACATCATGCACTCCTTCAACGGCTACCGGACCTGCTACTACCGCACGTTCAGCCGTCGGCAGCTCCACCCAGGCCCAGCGGGACGCCTACGCGCGGGCCAGCGAGTGGATGGAGGCCGCCCTGGACGCGATCAAGCCCGGCGTGTCCACCGACCAGGTGGCCAGGCTGTGGCCGACCGCGCAGGACATCGGCCTGCCGGACGAGAAGACCGCGTTCGGCCTCCAGTTCGGCCACGGCCTGGGCCTGGCGCTGCACGAGCGGCCGATCATCAGCCGCCTGTCCTCGCTGGACGCCCCGATGGAGATCGAGAAGGGCATGGTCTTCGCGGTGGAGACCTACTGCCCGGCCAGCGACGGCGTGTCCGCCGCCCGGCTCGAGGAGGAGGTGGTGGTGGTGGACGACGGCGTCGCAGATCATCACCAAGTTCCCCTCCGAGGAACTGTTCGTCACCAACCCGTACTGAGATCCCGCCACCCCGACGGACTGCGAGGCGCCATGGACGAGGCAACCGCTCTCGGCCTGTACCGGACCATGACCAGGATCCGGCAGTTCGAGAAGCGCGCCCACGACCTGTTCCTGCAGAACCTGGTCAAGGGCACCACCCACCTGGGGACCGGCCAGGAGGCGGTCGCGGCCGGGGTGGCGGCGGCGATGCGTCCCGACGACTACACGTTCGTGACCTACCGCGGCCACAACCACGTGCTCGCCCGGGGCACCGCGATGACCCCGGTCATGGCCGAGCTGCTGGGCCGCGAAAACGGCCTGATGCGCGGCAAGGGCGGCTCGATGCACCTGCTCGACGTGTCCAAGGGCGTGCTCGGCTCGTACGCGATCGTCGGCGCCCAGCTGGTGATCGCCAACGGCGCCGCCTGGTCGGCGCAGTACCGGGGCACCGGCCAGGTCACCGTGTGCTTCTTCGGCGACGGCGCGACCAACATCGGCGCCTTCCACGAGGCGCTCAACCTGGCCGCCGTGTGGGCGCTGCCGGTGGTGTTCATCTGCGAGAACAACCAGTACATGGAGTACACGGCGATCGAGACGGTGACCGCGGTCAAGCAGCCCGCGGCCGACCGCGCGTCCGCCTACGGGCTCGCGCCCCAGATCGTGGACGGCAACGACGTCGAGGCGGTCCACGCGATGGCCGGCCGCCGCGATCGAGAAGGCGCGCCAGGGCGGCGGCCCGTCGCTGATCGAGGCGCTCACCTACCGGCACGGCGGGCACTCGCGGGCCGACCCCGGCCAAGTACCGGCCCGCGGAGGAGGTGGCGGAGTGGCTGGCCCGCGACCCGATCCCGGCCTACCGGCAGATCCTGATCTCCCGCGGCGTGGACGAGGCGGTCCTGGACGAGATCGACGCCGAGGCCAAGGCCGCCGTGGACCTGGCGACCGAGGAGGCGAAGGCCGGCGCCGAGCCGCGGCCTGGAGCTGGCCTTCGCCGACGTGTGGAGCGACGGCGGCTGGGAGTGGAGGAACTGAGTGAGCACGGAAGTGGTCATGCCCCGGATGGGGGAGACGGTGGACGAGGGCACCGTCAACGTCTGGCACAAGGCGCAGGGCGACCAGGTCACCGAGGGTGAGCCGCTGCTGGAGATCGGCACCGACAAGGTGGACACCGACATCCCGGCCCCCGCCAGCGGGACGCTGGCCGAGATCAGGGTCGCCGCGGACGAGACCGTCCCGGTCGGGACGGTGCTGGCGGTGATCCAGTGATGGCGACTGTCACCTACCGGGAGGCGGTGGCCCGCGGCGATCGCGCAGGAGATGCGCCGGGACGACCGGGTCGTGTTCCTCGGCGAGGACGTGGCGGCGGCCGGCGGGGTGTTCAAGGCCACCGTCGGCCTGCTGGAGGAGTTCGGCCCGCAGCGGGTGCGGGACACCCCCATCAGCGAGCAGGCCATCCTCGGCGCCGCCATGGGCGCCGCCATGACCGGCCTGCGCCCGGTCGCCGAGATCATGTTCAGCGACTTCTTCGCGGTGTGCTGGGACCTGATCGCCAACGAGATCGCCAAGAGCCGCTACATGTCGGACGGCCAGGTCTCGTTCCCGCTGGTGATCCGCACCGCCAACGGGGCCGGGGTCCGGTTCGGCGCGCAGCACTCCCAGTCGGTGGAGAACTGGGCGATGGCCGTGCCCGGCCTCAAGGTGGTCGCGCCCTCCAACCCGCACGACGTGATCGGGCTGCTCGCCGCCGCGATCAGGGACCCCGACCCGGTGCTGTTCTTCGAGCAGAAGTCGCTGTACGCGACCAAGGGTGAGGTCGGCGGACACGGCGAGATCGTCGAGCCGCTCGGCCGGGCGAAGGTGCTCACCGAGGGCGGCGACGCCACGATCCTGGCGCTGGCCGCGATGGTCCCGCGGGCGCTCGCCGCGGCCAGCCGGCTCTCGGCGGAGCACGGCATCGGCTGTAGTGTCGTGGACGTGCGCAGCCTGGTCCCGCTCGACACCCGCACGATCCTCGCCGAGGTCGCGAAGACGGGCCGGCTGTTCACGGTCGAGGAGAACCCGCGGTTGTGCGGCTGGGGCGCCGAGATCGTCTCGATCGCGGCCGAGGAGGCGTTCGGCGTCGCTGCGGGGACCGGCGGTGCGGATCACCACGCCGCACATCCCGCTGCCCGCCGCCGACGCCCTGGAGGACCACGTGCTGCCCTCGGTGACGCGGATCACCGAAACCGTGCGCAAGACATTGGAGGACGCGTGACGGCTGACCTTGCCTCGCTCACCGGCATCGAGGTGCCGACCGGGCTGCTCATCGGCGGCGAATGGCGGCCCGGCAGCGCCGGCACGCTCGGCGTCACCGACCCGGCCACCGAGGACACCCTGGTGGAGATCGCCAACGGCACGCCCGAGGACGCCATCGCCGCGGTCGCCGCCGCGCACGAGGCGCTGCCCGCGCTGGGCCGCCACGCCACCGCGCGAGCGCGCGGAATGCCTGCGCCGGGCCTGGGCCCTGATGATCGAGCGGTCCGAGGCCATCGCGCGGCTGATGGTGCTGGAGAACGGCAAGGCGCTGCGCGACGCCCGGGGCGAGGTCGTCTACGCCGCCGAGTTCTTCCGCTGGTTCGCCGAGGAGGCGGTCCGGATCGACGGCGCGGTGATGACCGCCCCCTCGGGGGCCAACCGGATCCTGGTGCTGCGGCAGCCGGTCGGGGTCAGCGTCCTGGTCACGCCGTGGAACTTCCCGGCCGCCATGGCCACCCGCAAGATCGGGCCCGGCGCTGGCGGCGGGCTGCACGGTCGTGCTCAAGCCGGCCAAGGAGACGCCGCTGACCGCGTTCGCCGTCGCCGACATCCTGGGCGAGGCCGGCGTGCCCGACGGCGTGGTCAACGTGGTCGTGCGGCCAGTCCGCGGGCCCGATGGTGTCGGCGATGCTGGCCGACCCGCGGGTGCGCAAGCTCTCCTTCACCGGGTCCACCGAGGTCGGCCGGGTGCTGCTGCAGACCGCGGCGGAGACGGTGACCAACTGCTCGATGGAACTCGGCGGCAACGCGCCGTTCCTGGTCTTCGAGGACGCCGACATCGACGCCGCGATCGAGGGCGCCTTCCTGGCCAAGATGCGCAACGGCGGGGAGGCGTGCACCGCGGCCAACCGGTTCTACGTCCACGAGAAGGTGGCCGACGAGTTCACCGCGAAGTTCGCGGCCCGGCTGGAGAAGCTCTCCGTCGGCCCCGGGCTTGAGGAGGGCACCGACCTCGGCCCGCTGGTCAACGAGGACACCCGCAGCAAGGTCGCCACCCTGGTCGCCGAGGCGGCCGACGCCGGCGGCCAGGTGGTCACCGGCGGCCGCGCGCCGGACCGCCGCGGGCTACTACTACCTGCCCACCGTCCTGGGGGTCCCCCCGACCTCGGCCATCCTCGGCACCGAGATCTTCGGCCCGGTGGCCCCGGTGGTGCGGTTCACCGACGAGGCCGACGCGATCCGCTGGGCCAACGACACCGAGTACGGCCTGGTCTCCTACCTCTACACCGCCGACCTGCGGCGGGCGCTGCGGGTCAGCGAGGCGCTGGAGACCGGCATGGTCGGCGTCAACCGTGGCATCGTGTCCGACCCGGCCGCGCCGTTCGGCGGCGTCAAGCAGTCGGGGCTGGGGCGGGAAGGGGGCCACGACGGGCTGCTGGAGTTCACGGAGACCAAGTACATCGCCGTCGAGTGGTGACACAGCCGCGCATAGGCTGAACGCCATCATGGACAAGCGGATCTTCGGCCTGGAGAACGAGTACGGGGTCACCTGCACGTTCCGGGGCAGCCGCAGGCTCTCGCCGGACGAGGTGGCGCGGTACCTGTTCCGGCGGGTCGTCTCCTGGGGCCGCAGCAGCAACGTGTTCCTGCGCAACGGCGCGCGGCTCTACCTGGACGTGGGCAGCCACCCCGAGTACGCCACCCCCGAGTGCGACAACATCACCGACCTGGTGATCCACGACAAGGCGGGCGAGCGGATCCTGGAAGGGCCTGCTCGTGGACGCCGACCGGCGGCTCCGCGAGGAGGGGATCGCCGGGGACATCTACCTGTTCAAGAACAACACCGACTCGGCGGGCAACTCCTACGGCTGCCACGAGAACTACCTGGTGGGCCGGCACGGCGAGTTCGGCCGGCTGGCCGACATCCTGATCCCGTTCCTGGTCACCCGGCAGGTCATCTGCGGGGCGGGCAAGGTGCTGCAGACGCCGCGGGGCGCGGTGTACTGCGTCAGCCAGCGGGCCGAGCACATCTGGGAGGGCGTGTCGTCGGCCACCACCCGGTCCCGGCCGATCATCAACACCCGCGACGAGCCGCACGCCGACGCCGAGCGGTTCCGGCGGCTGCACGTCATCGTCGGCGACTCCAACATGAGCGAGACGACCATGCTGCTCAAGGTCGGCGCGACCGACCTGGTGCTGCGGATGATCGAGGCCGGGACGGTCATGCGCGACCTGACGCTGGAGAACCCGATCCGGGCGATCAGGGACGTCAGCCACGACATGACCGGCCAGCGCCGGGTCCGGCTGGCCAACGGCCGCGAGGCCAGCGCGCTCGACATCCAGCGCGAGTACATGACCAAGGCCCGCGACTTCACCGACCGCCGCGGCGCGGACGCCACCACCAAGCGCGTGCTCGACCTGTGGGAGCGGGCGCTGACGGCGATCGAGATCGGGAACCTCGACCTGGTCGCGCGGGAGATCGACTGGGTGACCAAGTTCCAGCTGATCGAGCGGTACCGCGCCAAGCACGATCTGCAGCTGTCCTCGCCGCGGGTGGCGCAGCTCGACCTCGCCTACCACGACGTGCACCGCGGCCGCGGGCTGTACTACCTGCTGCAGCGGCGCGGCGCGGTCGAGCGCGCGGTCTCCGACGTGGACATCTTCGAGGCCAAGTCGGTGCCGCCGCAGACCACCCGGGCCCGGCTGCGCGGCGAGTTCATCCGCCGCGCGCAGGAGCGCCGGCGCGACTTCACGGTGGACTGGGTCCATCTCAAGCTGAACGACCAGGCGCAGCGGACGGTCCTGTGCAAGGACCCGTTCCGCTCGGTCGACGAGCGGGTCGAGAAGCTGATCGCCGGGATGTGAATCCGCGAGCCGCCTCGGTCGGCAGCAGAGGGAAAGCTGAGGGTTCTCTGCAGGGCCGGGGCGTTCGGGGCCAACGGCTTCGGGCAGCCGGTAGGCTGGCGGGGCTCACTATCGAGAGATGACAAGGCTTCCCAATGCGACGTATCGCTGTCACGCTCATGCTTCCCGCTGGCTCGCCATCGCCTTGCTGGCGGGCTGCGGTGGTTCACCGGCGCAGTCCTCCACCGCCTCGTCCGTGACGGTGTCCGGCGCCTTCGGCAAGGCCCCGTCCATCACGATCCCGGCGGCGAAGGCGTCCAAGACCCTCACGGTGAAGACCCTCATCCACGGCACCGGGCCGGCGCTGGGCAAGACCGATGCCTTCGTCGGCAACTACGCCATCTACATCTGGAGCGGCACCGTCGCACCGGCTCGCGCAGAGCAGCTTCAACCAGCACGAGCCGACGCTGTTCGCCGGCCAGCTGCTGCCCGGCCTGGAGAAGGCGCTGATCGGGCAGAAGATGGGCAGCCGGGTGCTGGCGGTCATCCCGCCGAAGGACGCCTTCGGCACGTCCGGCAACTCGCAGGCGGGGATCAAGGGAACCGACACGCTCGTCTTCGTGGTGGACCTGATCAAGAACTTCGCGGCGAACGCGTCCGCCTCCGGCCAGCAGGTGTCCAGCGGCGGCGGCGCGCTGCCCAAGGTGACCGCGACCACCGGCGCCGCCCCGAAGATCAAGATGCCGTCGAGCAAGCCGCCCGACCAAGCTGGTGAGCAAGGACCTGGTCAAGGGGACCGGCCCGGCCATCAAGGCCAAGAACCAGACGGTGGTCGTGCAGTACGTCGGCGCGATGTGGCGGAGCGGCAAGGGGAACGGGACGGTGTTCGACGCCTCCTGGAAGCGGCGGGCAGCCGTTCAGCTTCATCATCGGCAGCCAGCCCCAGCCAGGTCATCCCCGGCTGGGACAAGGGCCTGATCGGCCAGACCGTGGGCAGCCGGGTGATGCTGGTCATCCCGCCCGCCGACGGTTACGGCAAGACCGGCAACTCACAGGCCGGGATCAAGGGAACCGACACCCTCGTCTTCGTGGTGGACATCCTGGGCGCGTTCGGCTGACCGGAACGCAGCCAGGCCGCGCGCCCTAGTTCCAGAACTCGAACGGCTCGTCGATGGTCTCCCCGGCCAGGAAGGCGGGCAGCAGCTCGGGCAGGCGGCCCGGGTAGAAGCGCTCGCTGCTGCCCAGGATGTCGCCGACCTCCCACCACCGGGAGTCAACGTAGTCCTCGAGCTCGCTAGCCGTCTGGCCGTCGGCGCGGATGGCCGGCCGGTGCCCCGCGGACGCGCGCGCCCACCACCACCTCATGCTGCAGGCGGCGCACCCCGCGGGAGCGCCAGGTGGTGTCGCGGCGCCAGGACGGCGGGCCGATCGTGGCCGGGTCCAGCAGCAGCCCGGTCTCCTCCCTGACCTCCCGGACGGCCGCCTCCAGGTAGGACTCCCCGTCGTCGATGCCGCCGCCGGGGAGCTCCCACCAGCCCGCCGGGCCCACCTCGGGGGTGACCGCGTGGAACAGCAGGACCCGCCCGGCCGCGTCGGTGAGCACCACCCGCACCGCGTCGCGTTCCAGATCGTACCGGAGCTCCGCCATCAATCCACCCGTGTCAGTCAGGACGCCTGCAGGAGCCGGGCCGCGTGGCGGCCCGCCGCCGCGGCGGCCAGGAAATAGGCGCCGTCCTCGGCCAGCCCCCGGCCCATGGTGGACAGCCGGACCGGGCATCCGGCCAGCGCCTCCATCAGCCCGTCCACCGGGACCGACACCAGCTGGTGCCGCTCCCCGAGCGGCGCCGCCTGCGCGGTGACCTGCTTCCCGAACTCACCCGGCAGTTCGGGAACCGCCACGTCCGCCCTGGCCAGCGCGACCCGCCCGTAGCTGGTCAGGCTGTGGTGGGAGATCCCGCGGTGGCGGGGGCGCGGGTCGGCCTCGCTGATCCGCAGGCTGGCGACGGGGCGGCCGCCCAGCACCGCCACCGCGTTGACCGCCTCGCCGCAGGCGACGCCCGAGAACCCCCACCGGGTGCCGGTGCCCAGGTTGCCCGGTCCCTGCGCGACGACGGTCACCTGCGGCGCCCAGCACGTGCCGCGCCGCGAGCAGGCCGGTGTGCACGGTGACCGTCTCCAGGTCCCCGCCGAACGCCTGGCCGACCGTCACCGTGCCGGCCAGCCAGCCGGCCTCCCGCAGCGAGGCGGCGGTCCGGGAGAACCAGGCCGGCAGCGCCCCGCCGTCCAGCATCACGACGTACCGGCCCGCCGGCTCGATCGGCGCCGGCCTTGTCACACGCGCAGGCCGCGGCCAGCACGGCGGCACGCGGGCAGGGCCGAGTGCAGGTCGGCCACGACCACCGGCATCCCGCCCAGGTCGTCCGCGTCCCGCAGCACCTCGTGGTGCGGCGATCCCTGCTCGTCGGCGCCGAGCACGGTCGCCTGCAGCGGCGTGTACCGCGCCTTGACCAGGTGGCCGGGTCCCGGCGGGGGCGTCCGGCAGCCGCTCGGGCACCGCCACCACCAGCGCGTACCCGCCGGTTCCCAGGCCGAGTTCGAGGGCGGTCGCGTTCAGCAGCACCCGGTCGCCCACCTGCGGCCGGCCGGTCAGCGCCGGGTAGGCGAGCGCCGGCATGGTCGCGCCGCCCGGCCGTCACGTCGAGCTCGACCGCGCCCGGCCACTCGCGGCGTACCGCCGCCACCACCGCATTCCGCCATCGGATCACCCCGGCAGGGTAGCTTGGGCCAGCGGGTGTTTCCGCACCCGGCATCCGTCATCCGCAGGCGGCCGGCCGGGGGAGAATGGCCCTGAGACGGTGCAGGGAGAAAGCGGCGATGTCGAAGCGAAAGACCGAGCGGCTGCTCAGCCTGGTCGTCTGCCTGCTCTCCAGCCAGCGGTACCTGACGGCGACCCAGATCCGTGCGGCGGTGCCCGGCTACCCGGACTCCTTCGACGCCTTCAAGCGCATGTTCGAGCGCGACAAGGAGGAGCTGCGCGAGCTGGGGATCCCGCTCGACATGGGCAGCCAACGGCCCGCTCGACGAGGAGCTCGGTTACCGCATCCCCCGGCAGCGGTACGTGCTGCCGGACATCAGGCTGGAGCCGGACGAGGCGGCCAGTGCTGGCGCTGGCCGCCCGGGTGTGGCGGCGCGCCGAGCTCGCCGGGGCGGCGGCCGGGGCCCTGCTCAAGCTCCGCGCCGCCGGGGTGGAGGCGGAGGAGACGGGCCAGCCCGGCATCGAGCCGAGGCTGACCGGCGAAGCCGCGTTCGGCCCGCTCTGGGAGGCGGTGCGGGACCGCCGTCCGGTCACCTTCGCCTACCGGGCGGTCGGGCGCAGCGAGCCGCAGCAGCGGAAGCTCGAGCCGTGGGGCGTGGTGAACCGGCACGGCCGCTGGTACGTCGCCGGCCACGACCAGGTGCGGGACGCGGTCAGGGTGTTCAGGCTGAGCCGGATCGAGGGCCGGGTCGAGTTCAACGGACCGCGGGGCTCGGTGAGCGTGCCCGACGGCAGCGACGTGCGGGAACTGGTGGCCGAATGGGACGCCAAGCCCGCCGAGCGGCACACCGCCATGCTGAAGATCCGGTCCGGGACGGGGTTCGGGCTCCGCCGCTGGGCATCCCGGTGAGCGGGCGGACGGCGACGGATGGGACCTGGTGGACGTGCCGTTCTCGGATCCGTCCTGGTTCGCCGAGCACATCGCCTCGTTCGGCGCGGACGTGATGGTCAGCGAGCCCGCGGACCTGCGCGACGCGGTGATCACCCGGCTGAAGGGGGCCCTGGCATGACCGGGCAGCCGCACACCCGCCCGCCCGGGTGAGCACCAGCTCCGACCGGCTGCAGCGGCTGCTGGCCCTGGTGCCGTACGTGATCAGCCGCAAGGTGGTGGGGCTGAGCGAGACGGCGGCCGCGTTCGGCGTGAGCGAGCGCGAGCTCGTCGATGACCTCAACATGCTGTGGTGCGTCGAGCTGCGCGCGCCGGACCCGTACTGCCCCATCGACCTGTCCTACGAGGGCGGCGAGATCGTCGTCAGCCAGGCCGAGTCGATGGACCGCCCGCTCCGGCTCGGGGTGGACGAGGCGAGCGCCCTGCTGGTGGCGCTGCGGATGCTGGCCGAGGTCGGCCAGGTCGCGCCCGCTCCGGGCCAGGCCGAGGGGTCGGCGCTCAGCCGCACCATCGCCAAGCTCGAGGCGGCGGCCGGGGAGGCAGCGGCCCCCAGCGCGCAGGTGGCGGTGCAGGTCGACCGGCACGCCGAACGCAGCGTCGCGGCCCAGCTGCGTGCGGCGCTCGCCGCCGGGCGCCGGGTCCACCTGTCCTACTACGTGCCCGGGCGCGACGAGGCGACCGAGCGGGACGTGGACCCGATGCGGCTGCTGGTGGTGGAGGGCCGGACCTACCTGGAGGGATGGTGCCGGCGCGCCGAGGGGGTGCGCCTGTTCCGGCTCGACCGGGTGCTCGCGGATCAAGGTGCTGGAGGTGGCGGCCGAGGTGCCGCGGGAGGCGGAGCCCGTGCGACGTCGACAGCGGCCTGTTCCGGCCCTCGCCCGACGACTGCGGGTAGTGATCGAGCTCTCGCCGTACGGGCGCTGGGTGGCGGAGTACTACCCGTGCGAGGAAGTGACCGAGCTGGGTGAGGGCCGGCTGCGGGTGATCCTGCGCACGCCCGACCGCGAATGGGTGCGTCGGCTGGCCCTGCGGCTCGGCGAGGACGGCCACGTCGTCGGGCCTGCTGAGGTCGTTGCCGACGTCCGCCGGGAGGCCGGCGCCGCCCTGGCCCAGTACGGGACCGCGGGCGCCGGGGGCGCCGCCCGTGTCCCCGGGAAAGGTGAGTTAGCGCCCGAACGGGGCGTAGCATGTGCGTCAAGACGTCCCTGCAGCGCATGGGCAGGGTCCTTGCTGAGAAGGACAGATATGGGACTTGGTGAACTCAGCCCCTGGCACCTGCTGATTCTGGCGGCAGTTGTGCTGGTGCTCTTCGGGGCCAAGCGGCTGCCCGACAGCGCCCGCTCGCTGGGCCGTGCCATGCGTATCTTCAAGTCGGAGACGCGTGGGCTCCACGGCGAGGACGAGGCCGGCGACGGCCAGGCCGCCCAGGGCCAGCCCGCTCAGAGCCAGGCGGCCCAGCCGCAGGCCGCCCCGCCGCAGCAGCTGCCCGCGCCGGCCCCGGTCAAGGACGATGGCACCCTGGTGAACGGGGTCCCGCTGTCGGAGGCCCAGCGCACCAACCAGTCCGGCTGAGTGCCGCCGGGAGATGAGCTCGACGCCTGATGCTGGCGCGCCGTCGCAGGCGCGCGGCCCGCGCATGCCGCGCCAGGTCAGGCGGGAGAACCCCGAGGCGCGGATGTCGCTCATCGACCACATCCGCGAGCTCCGTAACCGCCTGCTCAAGGCCCTGCTCGGGCTGGCCCTGGGCATGGTGGTGGGCTGGATCTTCTTCACCCCGGTATGGCATTTCATCGAGCGGCCCTACTGCAAGATCCCCCAGCACAACCGGCTGCTCGGCACCCACGGCTGCACCCTGATCGTCAACGGGCTGTTCGACGCGTTCTTCCTGCACCTGAAGATCATGTTCGTGGTGGGCCTGATCGTGTCCTCACCGATCTGGCTGTACCAGCTGTGGGCGTTCATCGCCCCCGGGCTCTACTCCCGGGAGCGGCGCTGGACCTACCTGTTCGTGGGCACGTCCGTGCCGCTGTTCGTGGCCGGCGCCGCGTTCGCGTACTTCGCCATGACCAATGGCCTGCGCTTCCTGCTCGGCCTGGTGCCGAACGGGGCGACCGCGCTGATCACCGTCGACACCTACCTCGGCTACGCCATGGCCATGCTGCTGATCTTCGGCCTGGCCTTCGAGCTGCCGCTGATCCTGGTGATCCTCAACCTGGCCGGGGTGCTGACCCACCAGCGCATGAGGAAGTGGCGCCGGGTGATGATCTTCGCCGTGTTCGTGTTCGCGGCGGTCGCCGTGCCGAGCCCGGATCCGTTCAGCATGCTCCTGCTCGCGGTGCCGTGCGTGATCCTGATCGAGCTCGCCGAGCTGTTCGTATGGGCCAACGACCGCCGCCGGGCCCGCCGGCCGTCGATGTACGCGGGGCTGGCCGACGACGAGATCTCGCCGCTCGACTTCGACGACAGCATCAGCTCCAGCACGGATAGCCGCTGAGCCCTGCCGCGTCAGCTCTCGCCTACCCTTGATCGCATGTCGAGCCCGGCGCAGCGTTACGCGGCGTTCCGCAAGCAGCAGGCGGAGGACGGGCCGGAGCTCACCCGGTTCCAGGCGCTGTACGACTTCAGCTTCGACGAGTTCCAGCGCGAGGCGTGCCGGGCGCTGAACGAGGGGCACGGGGTGCTCGTCGCCGCGCCGACCGGTTCGGGCAAGACGGTGGTGGGCGAGTTCGCCGTGCACCTGGCCCTGGCCGAGGGGCGCAAGTGCTTCTACACCACGCCGATCAAGGCCCTGTCGAACCAGAAATACGGCGATCTCGTCCGCCGGTACGGCGCCGCCAGCGTCGGGCTGCTCACCGGCGACAACAGCATCAACGGCGAGGCGCCGGTGGTGGTGATGACCACCGAGGTGCTGCGCAACATGCTCTACGGCGGCTCGGCCACCCTGGCCGGCCTCGAGCTACGTGGTCCTGGACGAGGTGCACTACCTGGCCGACGCGTTCCGCGGCGCGGTCTGGGAAGAGGTAATCATCCATCTGCCCGAGTCGGTCCGGGTGGTGGCCCTGTCGGCCACGGTCAGCAACGCCGAGGAGTTCGGCGACTGGCTGACCCAGGTGCGGGGCGGCACCACCGTGATCGTGGACGAGCACCGGCCGGTGCCGCTCTGGCAGCACGTGATGGCTGGCGCGCTGCTCTATGACCTGTTCGTGGAGGAAGGTCCCCTCCCCGGGCCCGGGCGGCGCGGGCAGGCTGACGGCGAGCGGGCCGCGCAGGTCAACCCGGAACTGCTGCGGCTGGCCCGGCGGGAGCAGTGGGCGCCGCCGGGGGGCCGGGGCGGGCGCGCGCGCCCGGCTACCGGCCGCCGCGCCGGCCGCAGGTGATCGGGCGGCTGGACGCGGACGGCCTGCTGCCCGCGATCACCTTCATCTTCAGCCGGGCGGGCTGCGACGCGGCGGTCCGGCAGTGCCTGGACGCGGGCCTGCGCCTGGCCACGCCGGACGAGGCGGCGGTCATCACCGAGATCGCGGAGCGCCGGACCGCGGACATCCCCGAGGCCGACCTCCCGGTGCTCGGTTACGGCGAGTGGCTCACCGGCCTGCAGCGCGGAATGGCCGCTCACCACGCGGGCATGCTGCCCACCTTCAAGGAGGTGGTCGAGGAGCTGTTCGAGGCCGGGCTGGTGCGGGCGGTCTTCGCGACCGAGACGCTCGCGCTCGGGATCAACATGCCGGCCCGGACGGTGGTCATCGAGCGGCTCGACAAGTGGAACGGGGAAGCCCATCGTCGCGCTGACGCCAGGGGAGTACACCCAGCTGACCGGCCGGGCCGGGCGGCGGGGAATCGACGTCGAGGGCCACGCGGTGGTGCTGTGGCACCCCGGCATGGATCCCGCGGCGGTGGCCGGGCTGGCCGGCACCCGCACCTATCCCCTCAACTCGAGCTTCCGGCCCTCCTACAACATGGCGGTGAACCTGGTCGGCCAGGTCGGCCTGGAGCGGGCGGCCGCCATGCTCGAATCCTCGTTCGCCCAGTTCCAGGCCGACCGGGCGGTGGTGGGCATCGCCCGCCGGGCCCGGCGCAGCCGGGAGGCGCTGGCGGAGGAGGCGGTGAGCTGCGACCGCGGCGACTTCGCCGGGTACGCGCGGCTCCGCAAGGAACTGTCGGAACTGGAGGGGGCGGCCGCCCGCCAGCGTTCCTCCGCCCGCCGCGCCGAGGCGCTGCGGTCCCTGCAGACCCTGCGCCGGGGCGACATCATCCGCGTCACCGGTGGCAGGCGGCCAGGTGTCGCGGTGGTGCTCGACCCCGGCCTGTCCGCGGCCAGCGGGAAGGCGGCCAGGGACTCGCGCGGCGGCCGCCGGGCCGAGACCGCGGTGCCGGGAGGGCTGCGCCGGGACGGTTCCCCACTGCCGCTGGTGCTCACCGCCGGCCGCCAGGTGAAACGGCTGTCGGCGGCCGACTTCCCCGAGCCGGCCACCGTCCTGGACCGGGTGCGGATCCCGGCCGCCTTCAGCGCCCGGTCCCCGCGGGCCCGCCGCGACCTGGCTTCCACCGTCCGCAACAAGCTGGCGGCCCAGCCGGCCGGGGCAGACGTGGTGCGGGCCGGGCTGACGCCGGCGAGGGGCCACCGCCCAGCCAGCCGCAGCCCGAGATCGCCCGGCTCCGCCGGCAGCTGCGTCAGCATCCATGCCATGACTGCCCGGACCGGGAGGAGCACGCCCGGAAGGCTGAGCGTTATGCACGCCTGGAACGCGAGGTGGAGCAGCTGGAGGCCGCCGTCGCCGGCCGCTCGCACGTGATCGCGCGGACCTTCCAGCGGGTCTGTGCGGTACTGGGCCGCCTGGGGTACCTCGAAGGCGACACCGTGACCCCGGATGGCAGGCGGCTGGCCGACCTGTATACCGAGCTGGATCTGCTGGCGGCGGAGTGCCTGCGGCGCGATCTTTGGGACGGCCTTGGCCCGGCCGAGCTGGCCGCCTGCGTCTCGGCGCTGACCTTCGAGGCGCGCAAGGCCGACGACGCCGGGCCGCCCCGGCTTCCCGGTGGCCCGGTCCGCGAGGTCCTCGCCGCCATGGTCTCGGTCTGGGCCGAGCTCGCCGCGGCCGAGGAGGAGAACAAACTGGCGTTCCTGCGGGAACCCGACCTGGGCTTCGCCTGGGCCGCGCACGCCTGGGCGCGGGGCAAGCCGCTGGAGTCAGTGCTCGGCCCCGACTTGACGCCGGGCGATTTCGTCCGGGCGGTCAAGCAGCTGATGGACCTGCTCGGGCAGATCGCCGTGGCGGCCGGGCGGGACACCCCGCTCGGGGTTACCGCACGTCAGGCGGCCGAAGCCCTCCGGCGCGGGGTCGTGGCGTACTCCTCGGTCGGCTGATGGCGGAGGTACGCTCCCGGCATGACCGATCTCAAGGACTTCGCCCGGCTGGTGGCCCGCGATCATGGTCTGTGCGTGATGTTGACCCTGCGCCCGGACTTCACGATCCAGTCGTCGCTGGTGAACGCGGGCGTGCTCGATCACCCGGTGACCGGCAAGCCGGTGGTCGGCCTCGTGGCGCGTGGCCAGACCCGGAAGCTGGCCAACCTGCGCGCCCGGCCACGTACCACGGTGGTGGTCCGGGCGGGCTGGGAGTGGGTGACGGTGGAGGGCCCGGTGGACCTGGCGGGGCCGGACGACAGGTTCGGCGACATGGACGCCGAGCGCATCCGCCTCCTGCTGCGGGAGATCTTCACCGCCTGCGGCGGGACGCACGACGACTGGGACACCTACGACCGGGTCATGGCCGAGGAGCGCCGCACCGCCGTCCTGGTCGCCCCGGACCGCGTCTATTCCAGCGCCTGACCCCACCGGCCCACCGGCCGCGACCGGCGTGCCGCGGTCAGACTTCCAGCGACGCGGCGAGGTCTTCGTCGACGATCAGGGCGAGCTTGCCCCGGGTATGCCCCTTTTCCACCTCGCGGTGCGCTTCCGCTGCGTTGAGCCAGAAGTACCGGGCCTGCACGGTGACCGTCAGCGATCCGTCGTCGAACCACGGGGCCATCCGGATCAGCCGGGAGCCCCTCGCCTGCCCGTTGTAACGCAACCAGCGCACATGCTGCCCATCCGGCGTCTCGGCGTGCACCGGCGTGGCGATGAGCGCCCCGTCGCGGGCCGCCCGGGCCGCGCCCTCCAGGGTGGGCGCCGCGCAGGCCAGGACCCGCTGCGCGCCTCCGTCGGTCACCTCGCGGACCTGGTCGGGCCAATCGGGCCTGGTGTGGTCGATGACCACGGCAGCGCCGAGCCGGTGCAGGAACTCGTGGTGCTGCGGGCTGGCGGTGGCCACCACGGATGCCCCGAGAATGCGCGCGATCTGCACCGCGAAGTGCCCCACCCCGCCCGCGGCCGCGGTGATCAGGACCTGGTCCCCGGCGCCGATCGCCAGCTCGTCGGTCAGCCCCTGCTCGGCCGTGAGCGCGTCGATCGGCGCCGCCGCCGCATCGGTGATGGGCAGCCCGGCGGGGATGGGGGCCAGCTTCTCGACCGGGCACGTGACGTACTGCGCGTAGCAGCCGGTCAGGCCGGGGTACCCGTACACGGGTGCGCCGTCGTCCAGGGCTGCGTCGGCGCCGGTGTCGCCCACCACGACCCCGGCGAACTCCCCACCGGGGACGTAGGGCAGCGGGCCGGTCCAGCCGCCGGCGCGGAGCGAGGCGTCCCACGGGCCGACCCCGGCGGCGAGCACCCGGACGAGCACCTCGCCGGGGCGCGGCTGCGGTAGCCCCGCCTCGCCGGCCTGCAGTACCTCGGGCCCGCCGAACTGGCTCACCATGATCACCTGCATCGCCACTCCATCCCTGCCGCCTGCCGCAGGCGGATCTTGTGTGAGTTCTCACAGTATGGAAGGCCCGGTCCCGCCGGGTCAGCGGGTGAGGGCGCTGTCCGCGGTGCCCCCGTAGATCTCGGCGGCCCGCCAGCAGTACCAGGCCACGACCGAACGGTACGGCCGGTACGGGTCGCCGAGCGGCTCGAGCTGTTTGGCGGTCGGCGTCGGAATCTCCCAGGCCAGCCCGAACCCCTTCCTGACCCCGAGATCGCCGGTTGGCCACACATCCAGGCGCCGCAGCTGGAACATCAGGAACATCTCCGCCGTCCATTTCCCGATGCCCCGGACCGTGGTGAGCCGGGCAACCACCTCGGCGTCGCTCTCGGCCCGCAGCCCGGGCGGGTCGAGCACGACCGTCCCGTCCAGCACCTTGGCCGCCAGATCCGCCACGGAGGCCGCCTTGCTGCCGGACAGGCCGACGGAGCGGAGCGTGTCGGCGGGCAGCGCCAGCAGCCGTTCCGGGGTGACCGCACCGTCGAGCGCGGCGATCAGGCGCCCGTGGATGGCGGCCGCCGCCGGGCCGGCCAGCTGCTGGTAGAGGACCGAGCGGACCAGCGCCGCGAAATGGGTCTCGGCCGGCGGCCGGACGTGCGGGGGCCCGACCTCGGCAACCAGCCGGTGCATGACCGGGTCCCGCCCGGCCAGGATGTCGGCCGCGTCTTGCCAGTTGCTGTCCGGGGGGCCGGCCACCGGCCGGGCGGGCTCTGGCCGTCGTGACATGGGCCCAGTCTCGCATCAGGAGGCCCGGGCGCCGGGACCACATGAGCATCTTCGGCCCGCTACCGGTGGGGAGGGTGCGGACGCCCTGCCGGTGGGGAGGCTGCGGACGGCCTACCGGTGGGGCGGGTGCGGGCGGTGCGGGCGGTGCGGGCTGGGTGGGCGGGGTGGTGGGGGCGGGATGGTGCCCGTGCCGGGCGGATCATCCGGCCACACGAGCAGGACCGGGCACGGGACATGGTTGACGACGAACCGGTCGGCCGGGCCGAGGCTCTTGGGCCCGAGCCGGGAACGGTCGCCATCGCGGGCCACGATGAGCAGATCTGCCCCGGCGGCGGCGGCCACGACCTCGCGCTCGACGCGGCCACGGCGCTCGATGCGCGTACAGGGCCGGGCCAGCCGGCCGGCCGCCGCGGCCAGCAGGTCCGCGGCGGACGCGGCGGCGAGCTCGGCCAGCCGCGGCCCGGGGTCGCGTTCCGGGTGACCACGGCCGAGCAGGCCCGCGTAGGCGCCATGGGCGGCGCCCGGGACCTCCGCCGGGCTGACGTGCAGCAGCACGATCCCGGCATCGGCCGGGGCCAGGGCGCGGGCGGCATCCACGCAGCCGCGCCAGGTCCCTTCGGTCACCCAGACCAGCACGGTCCGGGTCCCGGCCGGGGCGTGCGGCGCGGAATCCGGCGGCACGGGCACGTCGGTCATGGCAGTCATCCTCCAATGACGTGGAGCGAGCCCCACAGGGCCAGCACCGCCAGGACGATCGCGGCGGGCACGGTGAGCAGCCCCAGACGGGTGAACTCGCCGAGCGAGGGCCCGGACCCGCGCTCGTGCAGGACGCGGCGCCAGAGCAGGGTGGCGAGCGAGCCGGTGTAGGTCAGGTTGGGCCCGATGTTCACCCCGGCCAGCACGGCCAGGACGGCACCGGGCCCGGCGGGCGCGGCCAGCGGCAGCAGCACCAGCACCGCGGGCAGGTTGTTGATGAGGTTGGCCAGCACGGCGGCCGAGCGCGGCGGTCGCGAGCAGCGCGGGCAGCGACGTGCCGCCCGGGACGAGCGGGCCGAGGGCATCGTCCAGGCCGTTGCCGACCACGGCCTGGACGACGATGCCGAGTCCCAGCACGAACAGTAGGAAGGGCACCGCGGCGGACCGCCCGACGGCGGCGACGGTGGTGCGGCGCTGGGCCAGGGCACGCACGGCCAGGACCGCCGCACCCGCGAACGCGGCCCAGGCCGGGTTGAGGCCGGCCGCGGAAGCCGCCACAAAGCCGGCCAGGGTGGCGGCGACCGTCACGAGCACGAACACCGGCGCCCCGCCCGGCCGGGCGGCGGGCGGGCCCTGGGCGCCGGCGTCCAGGTCGCTGGCGAAGAACCGGGTCAGCACCAGGTACTCGGTGGCGATGGCGGCGAGCCACGGCAGCGCCATCAGCGCCGCGAAGCGGGGGAAGGCGAGGCCGCTGGCCGCGAACGCGAGCAGGTTCGTCAGGTTGGACACCGGCAGCAGCAGCGACGCCGAGTTCGCCAGATGGGTGCAGGCGTACACATGCGGCTTGGGCCGGGCGCCGAGCTGCGCCGAGGTGGTGTACACGACCGGGGTGAGCAGCACCACGGTCGCGTCCAGGCTGAGCACCGCCGTGATCGCCGAGGCGGAGGCGAATACCTGGATCAGCAGCCGCCGGGCACGGCCCTTGCTGTTGCGTGCCATCCACGTGCCGCAGGCGCGGAACAGGCCCTCGTCGTCGCAGAGCTGGGCCAGCACGAGCACGGCGGCCAGGAAGCCGATCACCGGCCCCAGCCGCTCCGCCTCGGCCAGGGCCGCCTGCGGGGACACCGCCCCGGTGGCGATGACCAGGGCGGCCGCCGGAACCGCCGCGACCGCCTCCGGCCAGCCGCGCGGCCGTATCACCGCCCACGCGAGCACGGCGAGCAGGGCGGCGGCAGAGACGGTCTCGGCGGCGGCGTTCAGGATCCGGTCCTCCCGGACGTGAGGGTGGGCGGCGCGGGCGGTTGATCCACTGGCAGGATGATCGGATGGGCCCGCTCATGCTGCTCGATACAGCTTCCCTGTACTTCCGCGCGTATTACGGCGTGCCGGAGACGCTGACCGCGCCCGATGGGACTCCAGTCAACGCCATCCGTGGGCTGCTCGACATGATCGCGCGGCTGGTCCGCGCCCGCCACCCGGGCCAGCTCGTGGCCTGCATGGACGCCGACTGGCGGCCCGCGTTCCGGGTCGCGGCCATCCCCTCGTACAAGGCGCACCGCGTCGGGCCGGACGGCGGCGAGGAGGTGCCGCCCGCGCTGGCCGCGCAGGTGCCTGTCATCGAGGAGGTGCTCGCCGCCGCCGGGGTGGCGATGGCGGGTGCACCGGGCTATGAGGCGGACGACGTGATCGGGACGTTGGCCGCCCGCGCGGTCGGCCCGGTCGAGATCGTGACCGGCGACCGTGACCTGTTCCAGCTGGTCAACGACGAGCGCCCGGTGCACGTGCTGTACACCCAGCGCGGGCTGGCCAAGCTGGACGTGGTGGACGAGGCCGCGGTCACCGCCCGCTATCACATCCCCGGCCGCGCCTATGCGGACTACGCGGTGCTGCGCGGCGACTCCAGCGACGGCCTGCCCGGTGTCGCGGGCGTGGGGGAGAAGACCGCGGCCGCCCTGGTGCGGACGTTCGGCTCGGTCGAGGCGATGGTGGCCGCGATCGAGGCGGGGCACGGCGGGTTTCCCATGAACAGCAGGCCCAAGCTGGCCGCCGCGCGCGACTACCTCAGCGTGGCGCCCGCCGTGACGCGGGTCGCCACCGACGCCCCCGTGCCGGACGTGGATGGCACCCTGCCGCTGACACCGGCCGCGCCGGACCGGCTCGCGGCGCTCGACGAGCGCTGGGATCTGGGCTCCTCGCTCCGCCGTGCCCTCGGCGCGCTGACCGAGCAGGCCTAGACCGGGCGAGCGGTGGGCCCGGCACGGCCTGGCATTACAGCACCCGGAGGGCCACCACGCAGGTGTCGTCCTCGGGGTCGGTCGATCCGAGCGCGGCCAGCACGGCGGCGATCACCTGGCCCGGATCGCTGATGCCGGCCGCCGAGCTGGTCAGGGTGGCCAGCCCCTCCTCCAGCGACCGGTCCCGGCGCTCGATCAGCCCGTCGCTGTAGAGCAGCAGCAGATCCCCGGGCTCCAGGAACAGCGAGGCCTCCTGGTAGCCGCCGTGGCCCGCGCCCAGCAGGATCCCGGCCGGAGTCGTCAGCGGGTGCGCCTCCTCGCCCCGGACCAGCAGCGGCGGCGGGTGCCCGGCCTGGGCCCAGGTGAGCGTCCGGGAACCCGGGTCGAAATATCCGGCCATCACCGAGGCAGTGTGCTCGGGATCGACGTGATGCACGAGATCGTTCAGCCAGCCGAGCAGCCGCTGCGGAGGCGAGCCGGTGATCGCCAGGCCGGCCAGCGCGCCGCGCAGCCGGGCCATCCCCGCCGCCGCGGCGAGGCCGTGACCGCCGACATCGCCGATGGCGATGAGCACGTGACCGCCGGGCATCTCGGCGGTGATGTACCAGTCCCCACCGACCCGGCTGTCGCGGGACGCAGGCAGGTAACGGACGACGGCGCGCAGCCCGGGCAGGTCGAACGGGCCCTCATGCAGGGGCAGGATCGCGCGCTGCAATTCGAGCGTGACGTGCCGCTCGTGCGCTAATGCCTCGGCCAGCCTGACGCTGTCATTGGCGTGCCCATCGGCGTCCGTGGCGCGGCGGGTGGCGGTCCGCCTCACCGTCCTGCCACCTTCGGCACACACGACAGCAACTACGTCCCCCACTCGGCCCGGCCCCTGGCTCTGTTTGAGCCAGGAGGCAATGATCGCAGATGTGATTGCCGCTTCGCATCAGTGAGCCTTGATGTACTAAGCGTGGGGTACCGGGCCGGTCTTGTCCAGCGCCGGCCCGGGGCCCGGCCCATGCGCCAACGCCCGTGGTTAGATGACACTTGGGGCTGGCCAGCGGCGAAGGGCAGGCAAGTGGCGCAGGCAGGGGTTCAGGCAGGCACGGGGCAGGCGGCGGAGCTGGCGGACCTGTACCCGGCGGACCGGGTCGTGCTCGCCGCCGCGGCGGCCGCCCGCGGCGGGATCGGTGCGCTGCTGCTGACGCCCGGGCCGGACCTGCGGTACCTCACGGGCTACGACGCCATGCCATCCGAGCGGCTGACCTGCCTGGCGGTGCCGGCGGCGGGCCGGCCTTCCTGGTTGCGCCCCGGCTGGAGCTGCGGTCGGTGCAGGCCTCGCCCGCCGGCGGCCTGGGCGTGGAGATCGTGGGCTGGGACGAGACCGACGATCCGTACCGCCTGGTCGCCGACCGGCTCGGCCGGCCGGAGTCGGTCGCGCTGGCGGACCAGATGTGGGCGGCGATGGTGCTCCGGTTCCGCTGATGCGCTGCCGGGAGCCCGCCAGGAGGTGGCCAGCGCCGCCCTGCGCGGGCTGCGGATACGCAAGACCCCGGCCGAGGTCATGGCGCTGCGGGAGGCGGGGGCCGCGATCGACCGGGTGCATGCCCAGGTACCGGGCTGGCTCCAGCCCGGCCGGACCGAGCGCGAGGTCGCCGCCGACATCGCCGCGGCGATCGTCGCCGAGGGGCATGCCCGCGCCGATTTCGTGATCGTGGGGTCGGGGCCGAACGCGGCCCGCCCCCACCATGAGCCGTCCGGCCGGGTCCTGGCCGCGGGCGACGCCGTCGTGGTGGACATCGGCGGGACCATGCCGAGCGGATACTGCTCGGACTGCACGAGGACCTACGTCATCGGCCCGCCGCCGCCGGAGTTCGCCGCCTACTACCAGGTGCTCAAGCAGGCCCAGGAGGCCGCCTGTGCCGCCGTCCGGCCGGGCGTCAGCGCGGAGGCGGTGGACGCCGCCGCGCGGGAACCGATCAGCGCGGCGGGCTATGGGGAGTACTTCATCCACCGGACCGGGCACGGGATCGGCCTGGAGGTGCACGAGGATCCCTACATCGTGTCCGGCAACACGGAGGCACTGCTGCCGGGGATGGCCTTCTCGGTGGAACCGGGGATCTATCCCGGCCCGCATGGTGCCCGCATCGAGGACATCGTGGTGTGCACGCCGGACGGCGGCGAGCGGCTCAACAACGCCACCCGGGAAATGGTGATCGTGGACCTGTGATGGTGACCCCGGTGATGGCGGCCGCGTGATGCAGGAATTGCTTGACCTCGCCCACGAGCTGGCCGTCAAGGAGCTGGCGCCCGCGGCCGACGCGGCCGAGCGGTCCGGGACGTTCCCGCGCGAGGCGTTCCGCCTGCTGGGCAGGTCGGGGCTGCTGGGCCTGCCCTACCCGGAGCGGTGGGGCGGCGGCGGCCAGCCCTACGAGGTCTACCTGCAGGTCGTTGAGGAGCTGGCGCGGGCATGGATGGCCGTCGGCCTGGGCGTGAGCGTGCACACGCTGACCTGCTTCCCGCTGGCCAGCGCGGGCACGCCGGAGCAGCAGGAGCGGTGGCTCCCCGGCATGCTGGGCGGCGAGCTGCTCGGCGCCTACTGCCTGTCCGAGCCGCAGAGCGGCTCGGACGCCGCGGCGCTGGCCACCAGGGCCGCGGCCGACGGTGACGGCTACCGGGTCGACGGCGTCAAGGCCTGGATCAGCCACGCGGGCCAGGCCGATTTCTACACCCTGTTCGCCCGCACCTCGGGGGAGGCGTCCGGGCCGGAGCGGTCGCGCGGCATCAGCTGCTTCCACGTTCCGGCCGCCACCGTAGGCGTCCGCGCGGGGCCGGCCGAGCGCAAGATGGGGATGCGGGCCTCGGTCACCGCCCAGATGATCTTCGATGGCGCCCGGGTGCCCGCCGATCACCTGGTCGGCGGGGAGGGGAACGGGTTCGCCATCGCGCTGGCGGCGCTGGACGCGGGCCGGCTGGGCATCGCGGCCTGCGCGACCGGCCTGGCGCAGGCGGCCCTGGACACCGCGGTCGGCTACGCCCGCGAGCGCCGCCAGTTCGGGCAGCCGATCATCGGCTTCGAGGGCCTGTCCTTCCTGCTCGCCGACATGGCGACCGGCGTGGAGGCGGCCCGCGCGCTCTACCTTGCGGCGGCCCGCCGCAAGGACGCCGGGCAGCCGTTCAGCACGCAGGCGGCGATGGCCAAGCTGTTCGCGGCCGACACCGCGATGCGCGTGGCCACCGACGCGGTGCAGGTGCTCGGCGGCTACGGATACGTCGAGGACTTCCCGGCCGAACGCTACCTGCGGGAGGCGAAGATGCTCCAGATCGTGGAGGGCACCAACCAGATCCAGCGGCTGGTGATCGCCCGGGCGCTGAGCCGTGGCTGATCCGGAGCCGGAGCCGGGGGAGGAGCCGCCGGGCGGGACACCGGGCGCGGCTCGCGGCGCGTTGGTGCGGTCGGCGCTGCCGGGGGACTACCGTGACGGGGTGGAAGAGACCGACCGCAGGATCCTCTCGTTGCTGTGCCAGGACGGCAGGATCAGCTTCACCGACCTGTCACGCCAGACGGGGCTGTCCGTCTCGGCCACCCACCAGCGGGTGCGGCGGCTGGAACGGCGCGGCCTGATCAAGCGGTACGCGGCGGTGATCGATCCAGCGGATGCCGGGCTGCCACTCACCGCGTTCGTCTCCATCAAGCCGTTCGACCCGGCCGCACCCGATGACGCGCCGGAGCGGCTGGCCCACCTGACCGCCATCGAGGCGTGCCACAGCGTGGCGGGGGATGAGAGCTACATACTCAAGGTGCGCGTCCCCTCTCCGGGTGCGCTGGAGAACCTGCTGCAGGAGATCCGCGCGATCGCGAACGTGTCCACCCGGACCACGATCGTGCTGTCTACCCCGTATGAGAACCGCCCGCCGGATCTGTAAGCAGCCCGCCCAGCATCAGCGACAGCAGCCGCTCGGCCTGGTCGGCGTCGGCGGCGCCCGCGGTCGCCGCGGCCAGGCCGTGGGAAAGGCGCAGCAGGTCGAGCGCCTGGACGTCGGGCCTGACCTCACCCGCCTGCTGGGCGCGGGTGAGCAGGGTGGCCGCCGCGGCGAGCAGGTCGTCGCGGCAGGCCGAAAACACCGGTGCGTCCTTGTCGTAGTCGGCGGCCAGTGCCGACGTCAGGTTCTGCTTGGTGGCGCTGAACTCCGCCAGCTCCCGCATCCATGCGGACAGGGCAGCACCGGGGGGCTCGGTGGCGAGCAGCTCGCCGGCGCGCTGGCATAGCGCCGCCACCTGGTCGGTGTACACGGCCTCCAGCAGCGCCGTCCGGCCGGGGAAGTGGCGGTACAGCGTGCCTATCCCGACCCCGGCCCGGCGCGCGATCTCCTCCAGGGAGGTGTCGTCCGCCCCCCGTTCGGTGAACGCCTCGAGGGCGGCGGCCAGCAGCAGCTCGCGGTTCCGGCGCGCGTCCGCCCTCATTGGGCCCGCTGCGGGCAGTCCCACCGTGCTCATCACGACCAACTTCACCTAGGCCCGCCGGGAGGCGGGCGGCCTCAGCCTATCGAACCGGAGACACCCTCGACTTGCTAAACGGAGGAAGCCTCCGTATAGTTAGCGGAGGTTGTCTCCGTTTCATTCCACTGTACACAACCGAAGGGGAGTTGCGTGTCCGTCTCATCGGCACCGCCCATATCCCTCCGCCCCCCGGCCGCCGGGCAGCGCCGCGGCCGCCCCGTGGGTGCCCTCGCCCTCGTCCTGTGCGCGCAGCTGATGGTGATCCTCGACATGACCATCGTCAACGTCGCGCTGCCGAGCATCGAGCGGGGCCTGCACTTCTCCGCCACCAGCCTGTCCTGGGTGCTCAACGCCTACGCGCTCACGTTCGGCGGCCTGCTCCTGCTCGGCGGGCGGGCCGGCGACATCCTGGGCCGGCGCCGCGTCTTCCTCACCGGCATCGCCCTGTTCACGCTGGCGTCGCTGGCCGCCGGCCTGGCCACCTCACCCGCCTGGCTCATCGGGGCCCGGGCGCTGCAGGGCGTGGGCGGCGCGATCGCCTCGCCGGCCGCACTCGCGCTGGTCGTGTCGGCCTTCCCGGAGGGCGGGAGCAGGAACCGGGCGATGGCCCTGTACGCGGCCATCGCCAGCGGCGGCGCCTCGCTGGGCCTGGTGCTCGGCGGGGTCATCACCCAGTGGGAGTCGTGGCGCTGGGCGTTCTTCATCAACCTGCCGGTCGGGATCGCCGTCGCGGCCTGCACCCCGTTCCTGCTGACCGAGACGCCACGCCGGCCGGGGCACTTCGACCTGGCCGGGGCGCTGACGTCGGTCACCGGGATGGCGGCCCTGGTCTACGCCTTCATCCGGGCCGCCAGCGACGGCTGGTCGGACCGGATGACGCTGGCCGCGCTGGCCCTGGCGGTGGCCGGGCTGGCCGCGTTCGCCCTCACCGAGACCCGCGCCGCCCAGCCGGTCACGCCGCTGCGGCTGTTCGCCGACAGCCAGCGCTCGGCGTCCTACGCCGCCCGGCTGCTGCTGGTGGGCGGCCTGTTCGGGATGTTCTTCTTCGCCACCCAGTACCTTCAGCTGATCCTGGGCTTCAGCCCGGTGCGGGCGGGCCTGGCGTTCCTGCCCATGACGGTCCTGCTCTTCGGCGTGTCCCGGCTGGCCGCCCGGCTGCTCGGGCGGTTCGCGCCGGTCCCGCTGGCGCTGGCCGGGATCGTCCCGGTGATCGCGGGCATGGCCTGGCTGTCGCGGATCTCGCCCGGTACCGCGTACCTGCCCGGCGTGCTGGGCCCCATGATCTTGTTCGGCGTGGGGATGGGGCTGGCGATGGTGCCGCTGACCACGGCCGCGCTGGCCGGGGTCCGCCCGGAGGACTCGGGCGCCGCCTCCAGCATGGTGAACGTCACCCAGCAGGTGGGCGGGGCGCTGGGGCTCGCGGTGCTGGTGACCGTGTTCGGCGCAGCCAGCCGGGCGTCGGCGGGCCGGAGCGGAGGCACCGAGCTGGCCAGCGCGCATGAACATCTGGTGCACGGCATGGCGAGCGCGTTCACCGTCGCGACCATCTTCGACGTGTGTGCCCTGCTGGTGATGGCCGGGGCCGCGGTCGTGACGCGGCGGGCGCGCCGGGCCGTGCCAGCGGGGTACTAGCCGCCGACCTCGATGCGGGCGCACTCGCTGTAGGCGATCCGGCCGAAGTACATCACCTTGGCCAGCGCCCACCAGTGCGAGCCCGGCCGGGCGGACGCAGGCAGCCGCACCGAATAGCACAGGGTGACGAGTTCACCGGGCTCCGCGGCGAAACCGCGCGTCCACGGACCGAGCAGCTGCCAGGTGCCCAGCGGCGAGATCAGCTGGCACTCACCCCGGACCGGGGCGGCGGTCCCGTTGGTCACCTGCACGCTGAGCTCGCCTGCCCGCCCGGCGCCGATGGTCATGGTGGCGGGCAGCAGCCGCAGCCCGATCTCGGCCGCGGTTGCCTGCTCGTCGGCCTCGAGCAGCGGCAGCAATTCGTCCAGCGGCCGGTCGAGTGCGGGTGCGGGCGGCTCGCCCACCGTGACCAGGGTGGCGTCCTCCAGGCTCTGGCCGAGGTCGTCGAGGATCCGCGCGGCGACGTAGTAGCGCCCGGGCGGGGTGCCCGGCAGCGCCCGTGCCGTCAGGTCCCAGGCGGCGAAGCCGCCACCCGCCAGCTCGTAACGGAGCGGGGCGGCCGGCTCCACCACGAGGCCGGGCGGGACGTCGAGGTCCACCAGCCCGCTGGCCGGCTGGGGGCCGCCGGCGACGGTGAGCCGCAGCGGGGCGCCGTCCGCGGCGGCCACCACCCCCGGGGCACCGTCTGCGGAACCCGGCCCCGGGTCCGCGGCGAGCGTGACCCGGCCGGGGGACAGGTGCACCGCGACCGGCAGGTTCCCGGCCGGAGCAGGACCCTTACCGTGCAGCCAGTACCGGGAGAAGACCGGCTGGGCCGGTTCGGGCGGCCCGTCGCCTGCCCGGGCCGGCTCGGGAGCGTGGCCCGGCCGGGCCGGGCTGCTCTCCTCCGGCCTGCTCTCCTCCGGGCTGTTTTCCTCCCGCCTGCTCGCTTCCCGCCCGGCCGCCTCCGGACCGATCCCGAACCCGGCGAGCGCCAGGGTCACCGTCCCGGAGGCGGGCACCAGCGCCTCCGCGGCGCCATCCACCAGCGGCAGCGGCGGGCCGTCGGCGTCCTCCAGCAGGCTGGTCAGGCGGGCCGTGCCGGGCGCGGTGAACAGGCGTACCCGGGCGGGGGCAGCGGCGGCGGGCTGAGCGGCATCAGGTGACGCGGCATCAGGCGACGCGGCATCAGGCGACGCGCGGCGGCGGGTTGCCCGGCCGCGTCCGGCCCGCGCCCGCGGCCGGCGTCCCGCAGCCTGACCGTCACCCCGTCCTCCCGGCGCGGCAGCCCCGGTCGGCCGGAGGCGAGCGGGTTCCCGTGTGGCTTCAGGGCGGAGAGCATCGCCGACCTGCCGGTGACCTCGCAGAGGCTGGCGGCGGCCGGCAGCGGCCCGGCGTGGATACCCGTTTCGCAGGTGAGCAGGTCGTGGTTGTATTCCTGGCCCGCCAGGGTGAATCCCGCGTCGCGCCAGCCGCCTTCCCCGGCCGCCAGCGCGTACTCGAACGTGTGGCTCCAGTGCTGCCAGGCGAAGCTGCTCCCGTCCGACACGGTGCGCCGCTCGCCGTCGATCCAGACACCGGCCGGCCAGGCGCTGCTGGCCCGCATCAGCCCGATGTGCAGCGTCCCGTCGGCGCTGACCAGGCTGCTGGGCGTGCCGCGGTTGAGCAGCGCCACGCAGTGACCGGCCAGCGGCGGGTCGGGGGATGGGACCCCCGGGGCCAGTTCCGCCTCGATCGCCCCACCGGCCAGGTCGCCGGCCAGTGCCGCCACCGCCGCCGCCAGGTCGGGGCCGGTGACGATGAGCACCGGCAGGTCCCGTTCGCCGCGCACGTCGGCGTCCGGCCCGAACACCTCGCCGCGCGGGCGCCCGGCCGGCACCCATACCCGCGCCCCGCCGGCCCGACCGGCCCTCGTGCCGCTGGCCCTCGTGCCGCTGGCCCCCGTGCCGCTGGTCCCCGTGCCGCTGGCCCCCGTGCGCACAGTCCTCGTGCTGGCGGCTTCCGCCAGCCGGCCGGTGAGCTCCTCGGCCGGCCCGAGCGCCGCGAGCAGCCGCGCGGTCCAGGGGTTGACGTCCGGGCCGCCGAGCACGATCCGGCAGTCGGGGACGTTCGAGTCGAGATCGAGCGCGCCGTAGCGGGGGCCGTCTGCCCCGGAGCAGGTCGCGGTCACGCCCTGGCGGGCCAGCGCGGCCACCAGGTCACGAACGGCACCCCGGCATTCGTTAGGTAGGGAAGGGACGATGATCTCGGCGACGCCGATCGGCCAGGCGCGGTCATGGGTGACCACGCGCGCTGCCGCGCCGAGGCCGAACCATTCGTGTGCCGGGTTGTCGAGGGTGAAGGGGTGCTGCGCCACGTCGGCGTCCGGCGTGCCGAACGGCCTGCCCACCACGCTGGTGGCGCACTGGTACACCGGCAGCGCGCCTCGCACATCGGCCGGGAAACGCACCCGCAGCAGCGCGTCCTGGCCGATCGAGCCGTCCACGTGGGTGCGGAACTCGACCCGGTCGGCCTCGTCCCACAGGATCGTCTCCTGGGTCACCCGCAGCCCGCCCAGGCCGAACGCGGTGACCAGCCGGGAGCCGATGGCGCAGCGCTCGGCCCGCACCGGCGCAGGCGCGGCGGCGGACCCGGTGCCCGGCCCCTTCGGGGACAGCAGCCACGGCCCCTCGCCCCAGCGCGGGTGATAGTCGTACTCGTCGGTGAGCACGAGCTCGTTTCCCGGCCCGCGCAGCAGCTCCACGCCGGCCCGCCGGTCCAGGATCCGGACGGGCGCGCCGCCCCGGCCGGGATCGGCCTCGACCAGGAACGCATGGCTGTGGATGACGCGCCCCGGCGCGGCGGACCAGCCTTCCCGGCCCGGGCCGTCCGCCGCGCTCACCCAGTAGGTCCGGTAGCCGAGCGCGGGCACGTCGAGCGCGCGGAACGTGATCGTCGCCTCCGCGAGCGAGCCGTCCGGGTGACGGTGCACCCCCTCCGCCAGGAACGGCACGCCGGCGCCGGTCCCGTCGGCCAGCGCCAGCCAGGGCGGGCCCGGCTCGGCGAACGCCAGCGTGATCGTGGCCAGCCCGCTCCTCGGCCAGGACACGGTGCTGAACACCACCACGGGGCGCGCCGGGCGCCCCAGTCCCGCGGGCGGCCGGGTGTCGGCCAGGGCCGCCAGGTGGGCCATGGCGTCCCGGCGGGCACCGTCGCCGCGCTCGAACGCCTCCCGCCAGCCGCCGAGTAGGTCGAGGTAGACCTGATCGGACTCGGTGCCGGTGATCGCGTCATGGTGCGCGCCGAACGCCAGCTGCCGCCACGCCTTGTCCAGCGAGGCCGCCGGGTAGCCGGCGCCGGCCAGCCAGGCCAGGGTGGCCAGCCGCTCGCCGTCCAGCGTCGCCACCTCGGCCGCCCGCTGCGCCTGCTTGGTGTCGATGTAGGACACGTCCTTGCCCGGGTAGACCGGGTTCATGTCCCTGGTCTGCGGGGTCAGCCAGATGCCGCGCTGCTCCGACTCCTCCCGGACGGCGGCGAAGAACTCCCGCGGCAGCGCGGTCACGCAGCGCGGCCAGGTGTAGCGGGCCGCGAAGTCGCGGTGCAGCGCGGTGGCCCAGCGGGCCGGGATCACATGGTCGGCGCCGACCGGCAGCAGCACGTTCCGGGTGGCGGCGACCGGGGCCAGCGTGGCCAGCTGGCCCAGCGCCTCCGACCGCGCCGTTGCCAGGTCGGGCGCCTGGTGGATGCCCCACCCGGCCCCGTAGTGGTTGGCCATGTAGCTGGTCAGCAGCCCGTGGCCGTCGGGGGAGAGCCACTCGAACTCGCTGGGGAACTGCATCCTGGTGTTGTCGCCCACCGTGCGCCGCGGCCCCCACTGGTGGAAGGGCCCCCGGGCCCACGCCGACGAGGTCAGCCCGGCGGCGGCCATCAGGCCCGGGTAGCCGGGGTCGAACCCGAACGCGTCCAGCATCCAGGCGCTGTGCGGGTCGCCGCCGAGCACGTCGCGCTGGTGGCCGACCCCGTAGATTGCATTGCGGATGGTGGACTCGGCGCAGGTCAGGTTGGTGTTCGGCTCGTTGTAGTTGCCGCCGACGATCTCGATCCGGCCCTCGGCCATCAGCGCCCGCAGGTCGGCCCGGTCCTCGGGGTGGGCGTCGAAGTAGGGCTTGAGGTAGTCGATCTCGGCCAGCACGAACTTGTAATCGGGATCGGACCTGGCCGCGTCCAGGTGCAGCTTGACCAGCTCGAACGCGGTGCGCACCTCCGGAAGGCTGCCGTCCTCGCCGGGCAGCAGCAGCCGGGACTGGGTGAACTGGCCCTGGGTGTTCCACCACACCGGGTCGTAGTGGAAGTGGCTGACCATCCAGATCGTCCAGCCCGGCTCGGCGACGGTCAGCACGGTGTCGCGTTCGGCACGCGCGCCGGGGGTCTCGGCGATGGCCGTCACCGGCAGGACGCTGCCCGGGCCGTGCGGGACGGCGACGGCGACCGGCACCTCGGCCGTGCGGCTGGTGCCGGGCTCCAGGGCATCGATGCGCAACGGATCGGGCGTGGTGACCCCCGCACCCTCGACGCGGACGACGACGGGGCCGGCCTGTCCCGGTGCCGCGTCACGGTTCCCGCCCAGCAGCGTCACCCGCATGATCTGCAGCGGGCGGGCGGCGGTCCCGGCGAACAGTGCGGTCGGCTCGGCACCGGTGATACGCATGACCTCATCGTCGCACGGTGACCGGGGCGGGACGCGGCGCGCGGAGGGCGCGGGCGAGGGATGCGCAGGGGCCGCCGAGGGGAGCGTGGCGGATCGGCGGCACCGGGACGCGCCGAGAAATCTCCGCCAGGGCCTTGTCAGAAGAACTGTTTCGAGCGTAGTGTTTCGAAACATGTCTTCTAATACTCCGGGTAACGAGCTGGCCGCGGCACCTGCCGCCCACCAGGTGCCCGGGCCGTCCGCGGGCGGCACG
Organism: uncultured Actinomycetes bacterium; assembly: GCA_963835425.1. Classification (GTDB taxonomy): domain Bacteria; phylum Actinomycetota; class Actinomycetes; order Streptosporangiales; family Streptosporangiaceae; genus UBA9676. Next base: position 122,056 of record CAWIGE010000002.1, read on the forward strand.
GTGCCCGACCTGCCCGCCGAGGGCGTCATGGACACCCTCGAGCCGACCGATGCACGGGCCATGCGGGCGCTGGCCCACCCGCTGCGGATCGCCCTGCTCGAGGCGCTGGTGCACACCGGCACGCTGACGGCGACCCAGGCCAGCGAGCTGCTGGGCGAGAGCCCGGCGAACTGCGCCTTCCATCTCCGGACGCTCGGCAAGTACGGGTACGTGGTGGAGGCGGGGGGCGGCAAGGGCCGGGAGCGGCCGTGGCGCCGGGCCCACACCGCGCTGCACATCACCACCGAGCAGGAGGATCCCGGCGCCGCGGTCGCGGCCGAAGAGCTCGGCCAGTTCTGGGCGGAGAGGATCATGGAACGGGCGCGTTCCGCGCTCGCGCGGCGTCGTTCGTGGCCCGCCGAGTGGCAGCACAGCGGCCTGCCGACCGAGTCGCAGTTCATCCTCTACATAACCCCGGACGAGGCGCGCGAGTTCGGGGCCGAGGTCGGGCGCCTGTACCGGCGTTTCGAAGACCGGCTGGATCACCCGGAGCGCCGCCCCGAGGGCGCGATGCCCATCGAGACGCTCCTGTTCAGCTACCCGCTGCTGCACCTGGCCGGATGGCCGGGCCCGGCCTCGGGTGAGGGCGTCACGGAGCCCGCCGAAGACCCCACGGAATAGCCCCTCCCTAGACCCCACGCAATAGCCCCTCGTTCCCACGTCCTCCGGAGGCTGCCATGAACCCTGAGATCTCCCGCCGCTACGGCGAGCAGCACCGCGCGGAATTGCACCGGCAGGCGGAGCGGCGGCGCGTGGCCGCGCCGCTGCGCCGGCCGAAGCCCGCCCGCCTGGCCATGTTCCGGGCCGTGGAGCCGCTCGTGGGGCGGCTGCCGCGACCATGGCGGCGCCGTGCCCGCGACGCAGGCGCGCCGCAGACCGCGCCGCTCGGCGTGTTTCTGGCCGGGCCGGACGCCTTCGGCTTCCGCACCTACCTGACCGCCGACGAGGCGCGCCAGCTCGCCGCCGACTGGGTGGGCCTGCTCGACGGGTTCGGCGACCGGGCCGAGGACCCGTCCCGCCGTCCCGACGACGCCGTGCTCTACGAGGTGGTGGTGCTTGGGCGCCCGGTCCAGGATCTGGTGGGCGCCGCCCGCGGGCTGCCGGGCGCCTGACGTGCGCGCGCTGCTGGCCCACCGGGACGCCCGTCGCTGCCTGGCCGGCGGGCCCCGGCCCGGAAAGCCCAGAAAGCGACGCCATGCCGCCCGCGAGTGACGGGCAATCGCGGGTCCCGGTAGGTAACATCGGGTAAGACATCTGTCGGCGGGAGGGCGCTGGCCTCGCGCGCAGAGCGGAGCGAGGTGCCGATGACTGATCGCACGGTAACCCTGCGGGACGTCGCGGCGCGGGCGGGCGTTCACCCGGCCACCGCCTCGCGGGCGCTCAACCCGGAGACCCGGCTGCTGGTCCGGGAGGACACGGCGCGCCGGGTGCTCGAGGCCGCCGAGGCCCTCGGTTACCACCCCAACCCGGTGGCCCGGAGCCTGCGGACCCGGCGCTCCAACACCGTGGGCGTGCTCATCCCCGACCTGACCAACCCGCTGTTCCCGCCGATCGTGCGGGGGCTGGAGGACCGGCTGGCGGCGGCCGGGTACGTCGCGCTGATCGGCAACACCGACGGTGACGGCGAGCGGGAGCGGCTCGTGTTCCAGCAGATGCGCGCCCGCCACGTGGACGGGATGGTGCTCGCCACCGCGCACCTGAGCGACCCGCTGCTCGCCGACGCGGCCCGGGGGGGCCTGCCGGTGGTGCTGATGAACCGGATGGCGCAGGACCACAGCCTGGACTCGGTGTCGGTGGACAACGAGCGCGGCATGCGGATGGCGGTCGCGCACCTGGCGGCCGAGGGGCACAAGAGGATCGCCCACATCGCCGGCCCGCAGGAGGTGTCCACCGGGCTGAGCCGCTACCGCGGCTTCATGTCGGCGATGGAGGCGCACGGGCTCGAGGCCGATCCCGACCTGATCATCATGGCCAAGGCGTTCTCGATCGAGGAGGGGCTGCGCTGCACCCGGGCCCTGCTGGAGCGCCGGGGCGGCTGCACCGCCGTGGCCGCCGGCAACGACATGCTGGCGGTCGGGTGCTTCGCCGCGCTCGAGGAGGCGGGCCTGAACTGCCCGGCGGACCTGTCGGTGGTCGGCTTCAACGACATGCCCTTCATCGACCGGCTCCGGCCGCCGCTCACCACCATCCGCTTCCCCCACTACGAGCTGGGAACCGAGGCGGCGCAGCTGCTGCTGGAGCGGATCGGGGGCCAGGGCGGCCCGGTCAGGGTGATCTACCTGGCCCCGGAACTCGTTGTCCGGGGATCCACGGCGCCATGTCGCCAGACCGGCTGATCAGCTGCATACGATTGCGCTAATTTAGCCGTTGCCGTTGCTTACCACCCGAACGCGCTGGCTTTGCCTTGCGTGCGCCGGAGGTAACAGCTTGAAAACATGGCATTGACACGGCGGCACGCGCGGGCAAGGCTTTCTCTGCAAACGATTGTTAGGAGTAAGGATGGCGCGGGAGGACACGGAGCACCGGCTCGGCTGGCTGGGGACCGGGCGGATGGGCTCCGCGCTGGTCCGGCGCCTGCTCGCCGGGCGGCTGTGATGTCGCCGTCTACAACCGGACCAGGTCGAAGGCGGAACCGCTGGCGGCGCTCGGCGCGACGGTCGTCGATTCCGCCGCCGAGCTGGCCGACCGGGACATCGTCTTCGCCACCGTCGGCACCCCGCAGGACCTGCTGGATGCGGTGCTGGGGCCGGCCGGGCTGATCTCCGGCGGGGGTGCCCCGAAGATCGTGGTGGACGCCTCGACCATCTCGGTGGAGGCCTCCCAGCAGGTGCGCGAGCGGCTGGCGGTGCACGGCACGGACCTGCTGGCCGCGCCGGTGATGGGCAATCCCAAGGTGGCGAGCGTGGGCCGGCTGACGCTGGCCGTTTCCGGGCCCCGCGCCGCGTTCGACACCGCCCAGCCCTACCTGGATCTGCTCGGCTCCGGCGCGACCTACGTGGGGGAGGGCGAGCTCGCCCGGATGGTAAAGATTTGTCACAATCTCTTCCTGGGCGTCGTAACGCAATCCCTGGCTGAGGTCACGATCCTGGCCCAGCGGAGCGGGATCAGCAGGGAAGCGTTCCTGGCCTGTCTCAACAACAGCGTGATGGGCTCGACCTTCACCCGTTACAAGTCACCCGCCTTCGTCAACCTCGATTTCCACCCCACCTTCACCGCCACCTTGCTGCGCAAGGACTTCGACCTGGGGCTGGCCGCCGCACGGGAACAGCAGGTCCCGCTCCCGGTGGCCGCGCTGGTGCACCAGCTCATCCAGACCCTGATCGGCCGGGGCCATGGCGACGACGACTTCGCGGCCCTGCTCGAGCTGGAGGCGGCGTCGGCGGGGCTGGAACTGATCAGCGAGAACGCGGACATATCCGACGGACTGGACCCAGACGACACGAATCAATCGAATGCAGTACGGTGAGCCCCCGGCGCCACACTCCGTGGCCGGACGTTGACTCGCCCCCACCGATCACCCGCGACCGGGCGCGCATCGGCGGCCGGCCCTACAACTGATCATCCATGAACTGGAAGGAGGACCGGATGAGACCTAACGGCACCCGGTTCTTGGCTCTCACCGCTGCCGCCTCGGCCGCGGCCATGATCCTGGCGGCCTGCAGCAGCAGCGGCAGCGGTAGCAGCAGCAGCAGTAGCGGCAGTCCCACCAAGTCCCCGATCCTGATCGGCACGTCGCTGTCGCTCACCGGCGACTTCTCCGCGGACGGCCAGGCGTTCGAGCGCGGCTACAAGCTGTGGGTGAAGGAGATCAACAAGAGCGGCGGGCTGCTCGGCCACAAGGTCACGCTGAAGATCGTGAACGACAACAGCGACCCGGGCACCGTCACCACCAACTACACCCAGCTGATCAGCGCCGACCACGCGGCATTCGTGTTCGGCCCGTTCTCCACGCTGCTGACCGCCCCGGCCGCGCAGGTGGCGGCGCGCTACCACTACGCATTCATCGAGGGCGCCGGTGGCGGGCCTTCAGTGTTCGCACTCAAGCTGCCCAACCTGTTCGCGGTCAGCCCGGTGATCATCGACCAGCTGGTGCCGTTCGCCAACTGGGTCGCATCGCTGCCGGCCAGCCAGCGGCCGAAGACCGCCGCCTACCCGATGGTGGACGACCCGTTCGCCGTGCCCATGGTGCAGAACGCGCAGGCGATCCTCCAGAAGGCCGGCGTCAAGACGGTGTACTCGAAGGTCTTCCCGGCGGAGAACCCCGCCTACAAGGCGGGTGCCGACCAGGTCGCCGCATAAGAAGCCGGACATGGTGGTCATCGGCTCGCCGGACGTGCCCGGCGTCCAGTCGGTCATGCAGGCGTTCATGCAGCAGCACTACACCCCGAAGATCCTCGCCGCCTCGGCCGGCCCGGACCAGGGCGCGGCGTTCCTGTCCGCGATCGGCGGCTCCAAGAACGCCACCGGCACCATGGTGCCCAACGGCTGGTACCCCGGTTTCAACAACCCGCTGAGCCACGCGTTCGTCAACGCCTACATCGCCACGTACGGTGGCCACGCCGGCCGACATCAACGCCGACGCGGCCGAGGCGTACTCGGTCGGTGAGACGCTCGCGGCCGCGGTCAAGGCGACCAACAGCCTGAGCAACGCCAAGGTGATCAGCTACCTGCACAGCGGTGTCACCGTGCAGACCGTGCAGGGGCCAGCGAAGTTCAACGCCATCGGCGAGAACGTCGTGGCCGCGCACTTCATCTTCCAGTGGCAGCACGGGGGCGAAGTTCGTCCAGGTGCTGCCGGCCAACGCCACCGGTTCGGTGGCGATCGTCAATCCCAAGCCGGCCTGGGGCAAGGGCTGATTCACTGGTCCACGGGGCGCGCGGCGCGCGCCCCGTGGACCAGCCCCGCCCATGAGGGAGGAATCACTATGAGGCGCCCGAGCGCCAGGACCGCGCGAACCGCGGCGGTCACCATTCTGGCCGCCGCCAGCGTGGCCGCCTGCGGCCTCAGCAGCACCGGTACCCCGAGCACCAGCAACGGCGGGCCCAGCGGCGCCCCCATCAAGGTCGGGATCTCTCTTTCGGAGACCGGCCAGTTCTCCGCCGACGGCCAGGCCAGCCTGCGCGGCTACCAGCTGTGGGCGGACGACGTGAACAGCAACGGCGGGCTGCTGGGCCGCCCGGTGAAGCTGGTCGTTCTCAACGACAAGAGCGACCCGACCACGGTCCAGAAGAACTACAACATCCTGATCACGCAGGATCACGTCAATCTGACCCTCGGCCCGTTCTCCTCCCTGCTGACGGTGCCTGCGGCCAAGGTGGCCAACCACTTCAACTACGCGATGACGGCGGGATCCGCCACCGCGCCCTCGGTGTACTCCGCAAGCCTGCCCAACCTGTTCAGCACCAGCGCCCCGGTGGCCCGGCAGATGGTGCCGTTCGCCAACTGGGCCGCGGCGCTGCCGCCCGGCCAGCGGCCGAAGACCGCCGCTTACGCGATGGTGGCTGACCCGTTCGCCGACCCCCCGGTCATGCGGGCGCAGACCATCCTGGAGAAGGCCGGGATCACCACCGTCTACAGCAACTCCAGCACCCCCTACCAGAAGACCACCACGGCTGCGCTCGCGGCCGACGCCGACAAGGTGGCGGCGGCGCACCCGCAGATCGTCCTCATCGGGTCGGTGGACGTGCCGACGGTGTCGGCGTTCATCAACGAGTTCAAGCGGCTGCGGTTCAACCCGCAGATGATCATCGCCGCGGCCGGCCCGGACCAGGGCGCGGCGTTCCTGTCCGCGATCGGCACCAGTACCGCCGACGGGATCATGGTTCCGAATGCCTGGTACGGCGGCTTCCCGAACGCGCTGAGCCACGTGATGGTGCAGGAATACATCGCCAAGTACGGCGGCACCGCCGCGGAAATCAACGGGGACGTGGCGGAGGCGTACTCGGCGGGCCAGGTCATGGCGGACGCCGTCGGCAGCGTGGGCCTCAGCCAGCAGAAGATCATCGCCTTCCTGCACAGCCGCGGCACCCAGGTGAACACGGTCCAGGGGCTGGCCCATTGGGGCAAGTACGTGAAGGGCCGGCCGGCGGCGAGAACCTCAAGGCCTCCGCCTTCGTCTTCCAGTGGCAGGCGCCCGCCCGCTTCGTGCAGGTGCTGTCCCCCCAGGGGAAGCCCTCCCCGAACATCCTTATCAGCAAGCCGCCGTGGACGACCGGCTGACGCCCCGTTGGCGCAGCGGGTACGACCTGAAGCAGGTACAGCCCAGAAGGGAACAGGACGGTTAGGTGAACGGAGCGGCGTACTGACATGGGTACCTTCCTGCAGGCCATCACCGATGGCGTGCTCCAAGGCGGTGTCTATGGCCTGATGGCGGTCGGGCTCACGCTGATCTTCGGCGTGCTCGACCTCATCAACATCGCGCAGGGCATCCTGGTCGTGCTCGGCGCCTACCTCAGCTACGTGCTCTGGACGCATCTGCACATCGACGTGTTCGTCGGCCTGCTGATCACCATCCCGGCGATGTTCATCCTCGGGGTGGGGATCCAGTACCTGTTCATCCGGCCGCTGCGGGGCCGCGAGCGCACCTCGATGTCGCTGCTCGCCTGCTACGCGGTGGCGATCATCATCGAGGGAATCCTGTACCAGGTGTTCGGGTCGAACTACGTATCGATCAACGACTACTGGACCAGCCCGCAGGCCGAGTTCAAGATCTTCGGGTATTACCTGCCCTACATCTATCTCCTCGGCTTCGCGCTCGCGGTGGTCTTCGTGGTGGCGGTCTACCTGATGCTGTACCGGACCCAGTTCGGCCGCAGCGTGCGCGCCACCATGCAGGACCACACCGCGGCCCGGCTGATCGGGATCGACGTGAACCGGGTGGCCGCGCTCACCTTCGGGATCGGGGTGGGGGTGACCGCGGCGGGCGGCATGGTTTTCGGGACGCTGAACACGTTCAACCCGAACACCGGGTACGACCTGATCTCCCGGCTGCTGGCCATCGTCATCCTCGGCGGCATGGGCAGCATCGGCGGCGCGCTCGGGGCGTCCGTGCTCGTGATCACGCTCGCGTCGCTGGTGGACGTGTACTGGAACCCCGAATGGTCAACGGTGGTGTTCTACGGGGCGCTCGTGCTCGTGCTCGTCTTCCGGCCGCAGGGCCTGTTCGGGCGGAAGGAGGCGAGGGCGCAGTGAGGTCTCCCGCCGTCTGGCGCGCTGCGGGCCTGGTCGTGCTGCTGGCCGTCGCCGGCGTCATCCCGCTGGCGAAGCAACGTCACGGTGACCCACGTCGGCGTGTTCGTGCTGCTGTACGTGGGAGCGGCGGTCGCCTGGAACATCTTCTCCGGGTTCACCGGCTACATCTCGCTCGGGCGCCGCCGTCTTCTTCGGGACCGGCGTGTACACGGTCGCGCTGATCAGCAAGCACCTCGACCTGGCCGGCGGGATAGTGTTCGCGCTCTACCCGCTGGCCGGGCTGGTGGCCGCCGTGGTCGCGGTGCCGTTCGGGCTGGTCGCGCTGCGGGTCCGCCGGCACACCTTCGTGGTGGTGACCATCGCGGTCTTCTTCATCTTCCAGCTGATGGCCTCCAACTTCAGCTGGACCGGCGCCACGACCGGGATCTTCCCGCCGTTCCTCAACTGGGATCCGGCCACGTTCGACATGCCCTTCTACTACACGGCCCTGGTCATCGCCGTGGCCGCGGCGGTGCTCGCGTGGGCGATCTGGGGCTCGCGGTTCGGCCTCCAGCTCCGGGCGATCCGCGATGACGAGGACCGGGCCCGCGGGCTCGGGGTCAAGACCATGCGGGTCAAGCTGACCGCCTTCGTGATCTCCGGCTTCATCACCGGAATGCTGGGCGGGCTGTACTTCTACTTCCAGTCGGAGGCGCTGCCGCAGTACGCCTTCAACCCGTTCTTCGACCTGACCATCGCCCTGATGGCGTTCCTCGGCGGGTTCGGCACCCTGGCCGGGCCCATCTTCGGCGCGCTGCTGCTCGAGCCCTACCTCGGCTACGCCCAGTTCCAGGTGTCCAACGCGTACGTGGCCGAGGGCGTCCTCGGCGCGCTGTTCCTGGTGGTGATCATCTTCCTGCCGCGGGGGATCCTGCCGACGGTGGGCGAGAAGCTGACCGCCCTGCGGGCCAGCCGGCAGCGGCGGGCGGCCGAAGGCGCGGCCGACGGCCTGCCGCCCGCGGGCGCGACGGTGGCCGGGAGCGCGGCCGGGCCGGGCGCCAGGGGCGCGTCATGACGGCCCTGCTGCGGACCGATTGCGTCTCCAAGGCCTTCGGCGGCGTGCACGCGCTCAGCGACTGCTCGATCGAGGTCGCGCGCGGCAGCATCGCCGGCCTGATCGGGCCGAACGGGTCGGGCAAGACCACGCTCTTCAACATGATCACCGGTTACGGGCAGGTGGACAGCGGCGACGTCTACCTGAACGACGCCAAGATCACCAACCTGGCCCCGGACAAGGTCTTCGCGCTGGGAATCGGCCGGACGTTCCAGCTGACCCGGGTCTTCTCCCGGCTGACGGTCATGGAGAACATGATCGTGGCCGCGCACTACCAGGAGCGTTCCGGCGAGCGGGGCGGGTGGCTCCGCAACCCGTTCGCCCGCGCGGGCGGCGCCGCCACCCGGCAGCGGGCGATGGAACTGCTGGAGTTCACCGGCATCGCCAAGCTGGCCGGCGACCGCGCCGAGACCCTGTCCTACGGCCAGCGCAAGCTGCTGGAGCTGTCGTACGTGCTGATCGCCAACCCGGAGATCATCCTGCTCGACGAGCCGGCCGGTGGGGTGAACCCGACCCTGATCGGCACCATCTCCGAGCGGATCCGCGAGCTGAACCGGCAGGGGACCACGTTTCTCATCGTGGAGCACAACATGGAGTTCGTGATGGGCCTGTGTGACCAGGTGACCGTCCTCGACAACGGGACGCCCGTGGTCTCCGGCCCGCCGGACGTGATCCGCAGCGACCACCGCGTGCTCGACGCCTACCTGGGGACGGCAGAGGAAGACGATGACAGCTCCGCAGCCTGAGCCGGCACCGGGCGGGGCGCCGGCGGGCAGCCCCGCTGGTTCCTGCGCGCTCGAGGTGACCGGTGTGGTCGCCGGCTACGGCGGCGGCGACGTCCTGCGCGGAGTATCCCTGCAGGTCATGGACGGCGGCATCACCTGCGTGGTGGGGCCGAACGGGGCCGGGAAGTCAACCTTGCTGTCCACGATCAGCGGGCTGCTCCGGCCGCGGCTGGGAGAGATCACGCTGCACGGCCAGCGGCTGACCGGCAAGACGCCGCGCCAGGTCCTCCAGGCCGGGGTGGTCCAGGTCCCGCAGAACCACAGCCTGTTCCGCGAGATGACGGTGCGCGAGAACATCTCGCTCGGCGGCTACATCCTGCGCGAACGGGGCCTGGCCGACCGGCGTTTCGCCGGGGTGCTGGAGATGTTCCCGCAGGTCACCGACTGGCTGGACCAGAAGGCGGGCAGCCTGTCCGGCGGGCAGCAGCGGCTGGTGGAGTTCGCCCGCAGCCTCATGCTCGACCCGAAGCTGGTGATCCTGGACGAGCCGTCGATGGGGCTGGCGCCCAAGGTGCTCAAGTCGGTCTTCGACGCGGTCCGGGCGATGCACGCCCGCGGCAAGACGATCCTGCTGGTGGAGCAGAACGCCCGGGCCGGGCTCCGCCTGTCCACGCATGGGGTGGTACTGGAGAACGGCACGGTGCGGCTGGCCGGCACCGGCCAGGAGGTGCTTGACCACCCGGAGATCGGCGCGCTCTACCTCGGCGGCGCGGTCGTGCCCGCGGGGAAGGACGCCGCCGGCGGGGACCCGGCGAACGGGGCCGCCCCGGGAGCCGCTCGTTGATCATCGACACCCACTGCCATGTCATCGTCGCCGAGATGACCGCTGGCACGGTGCCGGAGCACTGGCGCCCGGTGGTGAGCCGGGCGGGCGGGCACTACCGGCTGGGCTTCCGCGGCCGCGAGATCAACTCGGTGACGGCTGAGTTCACCGACGTCACCGCGATGCTCGCCGAGGCCGCCGCGACCGGGGTCGGCCACCTGCTGCTGTCCCCCTGGATCAACCTGGTGCCGGTGGACGCGGATCCGGACGAGGCACGGCTGATCTGCCAGGTGCAGAACGACGCGCTCGCGGCGGCGGCCGCCGCCCATCCCGGGCGGGTGAGCGCGGTTGGCGCGGTGGCGCTGCAGGACCCGGCGCTCGCCGCCCGCCAGCTGGCCGAGCTCGTCACCATCCCGGGGCTGTGCGGGGTGGAGGTCCCCTCCAGCGTCGGCGGGCGGTACCTGGGCGATGACTTCTTCGGCCCGTTCTGGGAGGCGGCCGAGGCGAGCGGGTCGCTGGTCTTCATCCACCCCTCCACCCGCGGCTTCGGCGTGCCCGCCCTGGACGGCTACTACCTCTGGAACTCGGTGGGCAATCCACTGGAGACCGCGGTGACGGCGGCGCACATCGCCGTGTCCGGGGTGCTCGAACGCCATCCGGGGCTGCGGGTGCTGCTCGCCCACGGCGGGGGCGCGCTCCCCGCGGTGCGCGGCCGCCTGCGCCGGGCCTTCGCCGTCCGCGGCGAGGCCAGGGCGCGCAGCCAGGCCGGGCCGGACGAGTCGCTGCGCCGGTTCTACTACGACACGGTCACCCACGACCGTTACCTGCTCGCCGAGCTGATCCGCTACGCCGGGGCCGAGCGCGTGCTGCTGGGCTCGGACCGCCCGTTCGACATGGGCACCGACGACCCGGTTGGCGAGGTCCGCGCGCTGGGGCTCGGGACCGAGGAGGACCTGGTGACCGGCGGCAACGCAACGCGGCTGCTCGGGGTGGCCGGTGGCTGACGCCAACCCCTGCTCCCGGAGGGAGGCCGGAGACCGATGCCCCGCCATCCTGACCTGCTGATCGAGCGGCTGTCCCAGCCGGCCGCGGCCGCCCTGATCGCGGCCAGCGGCACCGCTGTCGTCGCCACGGGCAGCGTCGAGCAGCACGGCGGTCACCTGCCGCTGGGCACCGACGCCTTCGCCGCGGCCTCCATCGCCGAGCGGGTCGCCGCCCGCCTCGGCACGGTGGTCGCCTCGCTCGGGCCGGCCGGGGTTGCGCCCTACCACCTGCCATGGCCGGGCACGCTCTCGCTGCGGCCGGCCACCCTGGCCGCGGTGATGGTGGATGTGTGCGGCGGGCTGCACGGGGCCGGCGCGCACCGCATCGTCGTGGTCAACTGGCACGAGGGCAACTCGCCCACGCTCCGGCTCGCCGCCGACGAGGCCCAGCGACAGCACGGGGTGCAGGTGGTGATCGCCGAATCGCACGTGATCACGCACACGCTGTTTCCCGGGGAGATGGAGTTCACCCACGCCGGATCGATGGAGACGGCGGCGGTGCTCGCCTACGACGCCGCCCTGGTGCACCTGGAGAACGCGACCGAGCCCAGCGAGCGCCAGGCCGCCGAGGCGGCACATGGGCTGTTCCGCCGCCCCGACGTCTACCCGGTGCTGCGGGATTTCCGCCAGATCGCCGCCACCGGCTGGTACGGGCGGCCGGAACGGGCCACCCCCGCCCGGGCGGAGCAGATCGCCGAGGCGGTCGCCGACCACGTGGTGGCCCGCGCCCGCGAGATCTGGGAGGCGCTCGGCACCGGCGCTGGCGGCGGTGCGGCAGGGGGCGCCGGGGGGTCGGCCCCCCGGGCTGGCAGGCCGGAATGAGCGGGATCCCGGGCGTGATGCGGGCCGCGCTGCTGCGCGACTTCGGCGCGCTCGACGTGGCGGAGGTGCCCACGCCGGTGCCCGGCGACGGTGAGGTGCTCGTGCGCGTGCGCGCCTGCGGGATCTGCGGCACCGACCTGAAGATCGTGGGCGGCGCGTACCGGGGGACCTGGCCGCCGGAACTGCCGTTCATCATCGGCCACGAATGGTCGGGCGAGGTGGCAGCTCTCGGCCCGGGCACGGGGCGAGGCGCCCTGGCCGTGGGCGACCGGGTGGTGGGCGAGAACCACACCGGCTGCGGCGCCTGCCCCCGGTGCCGCACGGGCCGGTACAACCTGTGCGAGCGGGTGCGTGAGCCCGGCTTCAGGCTGTACGGGCACACCGCCCCCGGGGCGCTGGCCGAGTACGCGGTGCGGCCGGCCGTTGCGCTGCACAAGGTTCCCGGGAACGTCGGCGACCTGGCCGCCGCGCTGGTCAACCAGGGTGCGCTGACGGTGCATGCCACCCGCCGGGCCCGGCTGGGCCCCGGCGCGAGCGTGGCGGTCTTCGGCCCGGGGCTGCTCGGCCTGCTCATGCTGCAGGTGGCGCGGGCCGCCGGGGCCACCACCGTGGTCGTGGTCGGCCGGGGCGAGCGGCTCGCCACCGCCCGCGGCCTGGGCTGCACCGCGGCCGTCGACTACACCCGGGACGACCCGGTGGCCGGGGTACGGGCGGCGACCGGCGGCCGCGGCGCGGACTGCGTGTTCGACTGCACGGGCAATCCGGCGGTCGTCGGCCAGCTGCTCCGGTGCGCCCGGCGCGGCGGGACGGTCGCGCTGCTCGGCCTGGCCGGGGGAGCGACCGCGGAACTGCCCGTTGACCTGGTCACCCTCGACGAGCTGGACGTGCTCGGGATACGTTCGAGCCCGAACGCGTACCCCGCCATGATCGCCCTGCTCGCCTCGGGTGCGATCCGCACCGAGCCCCTGACGACCCACGTGTACCCGCTGTCCGACGTCGCCGCGGCCTTCGATGCGCTGGCGCGACGGGAGGCCATCCGCCCGATCCTCACCATGTGACGCCACCAGTGGAGGCGAGCCGTGGACGACCGGCTTGAGGCGATGTACCGCCGGTTCACCTGGCGGATCCTGTCCAACTACGTCACCCCGTGGGAGTTCGAGCGCCTCAAGGCGCAGATCACCGACTACGAGCAATGGTGCTCCCGGTGGAGCGCCCATGCGACGCGCCACGTCACGCGCGGCGACGAGGCGCTCGCCGCCGGGCACACCGTTACCGCCGGGGACGCCTACCTGTGCGGCGCGCTCGCCTACCACTGGGCGAGCTTCGTGTTCACCCATGACCAGGCGCAGTTCCGGGCGGCGCTGGAGGCGATGGCGGCCGCCTGGGCCAAGGCCGCCCCGCTGCTGTCGCCGCCGATGGAGATCCTCGCCGTCCCGTTCTCCGGCCTGAGCCTGCCCGGCTACCTGCGCCTGCCCGCCGGCGTGCGCCGGCCGCCGGTCGTGGTGCTGCTCCCGGGGGCCGACTCGGCGAAGGAGGAGCTGTTCAACCTGGCCGATCACATCGTCGCCCGGGGGCTGGCGGCCGCCGCCTTCGACGGGCCGGGGCAGGGGATGGTCAGCTTCGGCGCGAAACTGCGGCCCGACCAGGAGGTGGCGGTGCAGGCGATCATCGACGTGCTGGCCGCGCGGCCGGACCTGGACGGCAGGCGGGTGGGGCTGGCCGGCATCTCCTATGGCGGCCTGTTCGCGATCCGGACCGCCGCGATGGATGACCGGGTCCGGGCGGTCGTCGCGATGTCCAGCTGGTACACGCCGGCGGGCCGGTTCGAGGCCATGGACGACCTCACCCGGCCCGGGCAGTACCAGCACCACGGCCCAGACCCGGCCGCGAACATGGTGGCCATGACCGTCGCCGGGGCGGCGGGAAGGGCGACCGCGCCGCTGCTGCAGGTCTACGGCGGGAACGACCCGGGCTCGCCGCTCTCGCACGCCGAGCGGATCGCGGCCGAGTACGGCGGGCCGGTGACCACCGTGATCTATCCCGATGGCGTGCACATCCTCAACAACGTCTGGAACGTGGCCCGGCCGCTGGTGGCCGACTGGCTCGCCGACACCCTCTGACCAGGAGCGGAGCCATGGATTACCTGCCGAGCGAGGCCAAGCAGGCGGCGAGGGAACGGTTCACCGGCCTGTGGGCGGCCATCACCACACCATTCGGCGCCACGGGGGAACTGGACGAGGCGGCGCTGCGGCGCGACCTGGACCGGCTCACCGGCGAGCTGCGGATCGACGGGGTCTTCTGCGGCGGGGTGATGAGCGAATTCTGGGCGCTGTCCGGCGCGGAACGGCGGCGGCTGGTGGAGGTGGTCGTGGAGTGCTGCCGGGCGAAGTGCCCGGTGCTCGCGCACACCGGGCACCACAGCGCCGCCGAGACGATCGGGCTGACCAGGCATGCCGAGCAGGCCGGCGCCGACTTCGCCGTTGTGATCAACCCTTACTATCCGCCCGCCTCGGACGATGGGCTGCTGGCCTGGTATGCCCACGTGTGCGGCAGCGTGGATATCGGCGTCTGGCTGTTCGACACCAGCTACTCCGGGGTGGCGCTGTCCGGCGATCTGATCGCCAGGCTGGCGGCGATCGAGAACGTAGTGGGGATCAAGGTCGGGCGCCCGCACGCACGGTACCTCGAGCTGCTGGGCCGGTTCGGAGACCAGATCCTGGTGTGCTCGCCACACGAGGAGACCTGGCTGGAGAACATGCGGGACCACGGCCAGCGGGTGTACATGTCCTCGGCAATGCCCTACCTGTACCAGACGCCGGGCTGGCAGCCGATGCGCGAGTACACCACGCTGGCGCTGCGCGGCGAGGCCGCCAAGGCCGAGGAGGTCGCGGCCACCCTGGAGCCGGTGCGTTCCGTGGCTCGCGCGTGGCTGCAGGGCAAGCAGCGGCAGATCGACAACATCGCCTCGATCAAGGCCTGGGCCGGCCTGCTGGGCATGTCCGGCGGCCCGGTCCGCCCGCCGCTGCTCTCCCACACCCCCGGTGAGCTGACGGAACTCGCCGCCGACCTGGCAACGGCCGGGCTGCACAGCGGCTGAACACCCGCCGGGCCGGGGCCGCGCTGCGCCGGATGACCGGCGGCTGAGGCCGGCCCGCCGCTACCCGGTTCCGGTCAGCCGCCCGGCCAGCCAGTCGGCGGCCTGTGGCCGCCAGCGGTAGGCCAGGTTCATGCACACGTGGTTGCCCTCGTCGAACATCCACAGCTCGGCGCCGGGCGCCTCCTCCGCCAGCCGGGCCGCGTGCTGCCACGGGACGAGCCGGTCGCGCCGGCCGAAGACCACCACCATCGGGCGGGTGATCCGTTCTGCCACACCGGCCAGCGTCATCCGTTCGGCGACCTCGTACGCCTCCTCCCTGGTGGCGGCGCCGCAGCCGTAGGCGAACGTGGCGAAGCTGTGCGGGGACCGGTCGCGGATCAGGGCCCCGTAGTCGTAGCAGCCGCCGCAGACGACGGCCGCCCGCAGCCGTGGCTCGAAGGCCGCCGCCCGGGCACCGTAGTAGCCACCCAGGCTGACCCCGAGCAGGCCGACCCGCTCGCCGTCGAGGTCGGGCCGCGCGCACAGCACATCGAGCACGGCCGCCACCGGGGCCTCGAAGTCGGGCCGGATCTTCAGCGTGCGCGCCGTCTCGCCCTGCCCCGGCCCGTCGAGCGAGAACGTCGCCATGCCGCGGGCCAGGACGATGTTCTCCACCGCGAAGAACTCCTCCTTGGTGGAGTCCAGGCCGGCGATCAGCAGGACCAGCGGCGAGCGGGTGACGCCCGGCGGCCGCCGCAGGTTGCCGGCCATGGCGGCGCCGCCGAAGGGGATCTCGATCCGCTCCGCGGTCGGGTCGAGCAGGCGGAGGCCCTCGGCCATCGCGGCGACCGCCCGTCCGGCGGCGGCGTCGTGCGCGTCCATGTCGACCATCCAGACGAACTTGCCGAAGTGGTAGCTGACCGCCGCTGCGATCCACGCCTCGCCGGCCGTCCGCAGGCAGCCACGCTCCTCGGCCTCGCGGGCGAGCCCGGCGTGCAGGTCTCCGTTGGCGCACCACGCACCGAGCCAGTCCTCCCAGCGCTCGATGCCGCCGGTGACCCGGGCGAAGTCGTTCGGGTCCACGCCCTGGGCGGTGAACCTCGGTCCCCAGTTGGCGATCGCGGAGGCGACCTGGGCGTCAGGCACGTGGGCCGCCCGGTGCCGCCGTGCCGACGCTGGCCGGGGCCGACATCACCGCCGCCGGGTCGTGGCCGAGGTCGTTCAGCAGCACAATGGCCGCGTTGCGGCCGGGAGCGCCGGTGATCGAGCCGCCGGGATGGGTGCTGCCGCCGGTCTGGTACAGGCCCGGGATCGGCATCCGGTGGCTCGCCCAGCCCGGCGCCGGGCGCAACGCGCCGCTGAACGCCGGGCCCCGGTTCCCGCCGTGGAACGCGCCGTGGATCATGTGCGGGTTGAGCCGCTCGATGTCGGCCGGGGACTTGGTCAGCTGGCCCAGGATGACCTCGTCGGTGAAGCTCGGCGCGTGCCTGCGCACCGCCTCCAGCAGGCGCCGCGCGTGCTGCTCTTTAACGGTGTCCCAGTCACCCACTCCCGGGGGGAGCCGGTAGGTCTGCGGGGTGAGGACCTTGACCGTGTGCTGGCCGGCCGGGGCCCGGCCCGGATCGACCAGGGTCGGGGTCGCCACCAGCACCCAGGCCGGGTCGGCCAGGAACCGGCCCGCCCGCAGGTCCGCGCCCATTCCGGCCATGTCCTCCGGCCAGCCGGCCAGCCCGGCCGACACCGCGCTGCGCGGGCCGTGGGGCGAGGCGAAGGCGGGGGCGGCGGTGGCGCAGTAGTAGGTGGCGAACCCGGGCACACCGACGTCGTAGGTGTCGATGCCGTAGTGGAACTCCTCCGGCCAGGCGCCGGCCGGCGCCATGTCCCGCAGGTGCATGGCATGGATGGTGGACAGCACGGCGGTGCCGGCCCGGTACTGCTCCCCGCCCTCGGTCTCCACCCCGACGCAGCGCCCGTCGGCCAGCAGCAGCCGGGTGACCCGGCGGCCGCACAGCACCGTGCCGCCGTGGTCGGCCAGGTAGCCGGTCAGGGCCGCGGTGAGCCGCCCCGACCCGCCGACCGGGATCGACCAGCTGCGCTGCTGGCGGCCGAACGTCTGCTGGTAGGGGAGCACGCCGGAGCCGGGCATATCCACCGGCTGGAACACCTGGAACGCCATCCACAGCAGGAAGGCCTGGATGTGGCGGCTGGTGAACTCGTGCTGGACCACCTCGACCGCCGACAGCATCCGCCGCCGCGCCCAGATCATGCCGCGCGGGTGCTCGGAGAGCATCGCGTCCAGCGACGGGCCGAAGCCGACCGGGGTGAACTGCGACCGGCTGAAGATGGATTTGACCTCGTCATACTCGTCGAGCAGCCTGCGGTAGGCGGTGGCATCCGCCCGGCTGAAGCGCGCCACCTCCTCGATGGTGCGCTCGCGGTCCAGCCACATGGTGAGCTGCTCGCCGTCGGGGAAGGCGACCTGCTCCACCGGGTCGGGCTCGGCATAGCGGAGGCCGTAGTCGGCGACGAGCCCGAGCTCGTCGGCCAGCAGCGCCGGGTTGACCCGGATCATGGTGTGGCCGGTGGCGCAGGTGTCGATGCCGAAACCGGGCAGCACGAGCTCCTCGGTGGCCGCGCCGCCGCCGGGGATGTGCCGGGCGTCGAGCACCAGGCAGCGGTACCCCGCCTTCGCCAGGTAGCACGCGGCGAGCAGGCTGTTGTGCCCGGCCCCGGCCACCACGATGTCGGCGTCCGCGGTCATGGGCCCGGTCCTTGTTCCGCCATACTGCAAACCATTGCAGGTCCGACCGTCCCGGGACAAGACTCACCCGGCGGGCCGGGCGGGGACTTGCCACGATCAGTGGCCGTCCCCGGCGAGCGCCCGCAGGGCGGGGCCGGTGAGCCGGTAGACGACCCATTCGTCCACGGTCACCGCGTCCAGCGACTCGTAGAAGCGGCGGGCGGGGGTGTTCCAGTCCAGGACCGACCATTCCAGCCGGCCGTACCCGCGCTCCACACAGATCCGCGCCAGTTCCGCGAGCAGGGCCCGGCCGTGGCCCTCGCCGCGCCGCTCCGGCTTGACGTAGAGATCCTCCAGGTGAATCCCGTGCCTGCCGAGCCAGGTCGAGTAGCTCAGGAACCACAGCGCGAAGCCCACGGCCTGACCGTCTTCCTCGGCGACGTGCGCGAACAGCGATGGCTGCCCGCCCGGCCCGGCCAGGAGCGCCGCGCGCAGGTCATCCTCGGTCGCGCTGACCTCGCGCCCGCTCCGCTCGTAGGTCGCCAGATCCACGATCATCTGATGGATCGCCGGGATGTCGGCCGCCCCGGCCGGGCGGATCATGCTGGCAGGCCCGCCCCGGCGGGCGCGGCGGCCGGCACGGCCGCGAGCGTGTCCCCGTCGCCGTGGGCGGCGAGGCCGGCCCGGCCAACCGGAATCCGGTAGCGCAGCGTGAACCGGTCGGCGGGGATCACGATCTCGCTCATTTCGACGGCCCGCTGGCCCGCCCGGTGCTCGCGCGTCACCACCAGCATCGGCGCGCCCGCGGGGATGCGCAGGACGGCCGCCTCCACGGCGAGGCAGCGCCGGACCGAGACGTCCTCGGTCAGCTGGTCAACCGTGACGCCGATGGCCTGCAGCCGCTCCACGACCCCCCGCCCGGCGAGGGGGCCCTCCTCGGGGGACGCGACGATGGTCCCGGCGGTGATCTCGGCGGGCTCGTAGCTCGTCGCGAGCTGGACCGGGCCGCCGTCGGCGGTGAGCAGGTATCTGGTCCGGGTCACCAGGGCGCCTTCGGCCACCCCCAGCCTGCATGCCACCGGCCGGGGCGCGTACACCCGCTGCGTCTGGTGCTCCCAGGCCGCTGCCGTACGCTCTCCCACGAGGCCGAACGGTGACCCGGGGGCGTGCGGGCGGCCGTGCTCGAGGCGCGAGACGCCAGGCATGTGGCGCACGTACGAGCCCGATCCGGCCCTCGCCTCGATCAGCCCCTCGGTCGCCAGGACCTGCAGCGCGTGCTTGGCGGCGGTCTCACCGACCCCATAGCGGGCCATGATCCCGTTGCGGGAGGGGACCCGTGCTCCCGGCGCCAGTACGCCGTCACGGATCTGTGCCCGCAGGTCTTCCAGTACCCGGAGATAGACCGGGTCGGTACCGGCACCCATCCGGTCATTGTGGCCGACACGAGCCGGGGCCGCGCCCCGATGACGAACTTGTATGGATTGCGGCCGGGCCGGCGGCCTGAGCCCGGCTCGACGGGTCATTTCCGGCGCGCCACGGTGAGGCCGTCGCCGACCGGGAGAAGGGCCAGCACCACCCGGTCGTCGGCGAGCACAAGCTCGTTGAACTGCCTGATAGCCAGGGCGTCGGGGTCCGGCTCCGGGAGGAAGATGCGGCCGTGCAGGAGGGTGTTGTCCACCAGGATCAGGCCGCCGGGGCGCATGCGCGGGACGATCTCCTCCCAGTAACCGGCGTACCCGGTCTTGTCGGCGTCGATGAATGCGAGGTCGAACGATTCCCCGGCCGGCAGCGCACGCAAGGTGTCGAGCGCCGGGCCGAGGCGCAGCTCGATCCGGTCGGTCAGGCCGGCCTTCTGCCAGTAGGCGTGGGCCAGCGACGTCCATTCCTCGCTGACGTCGCAGCAGATGAGCTTGCCGTCGGCGGCCATGCCGCGGGCCAGGCAGATCGACGAGTAGCCGGTGAAGGTGCCGACCTCGATAGCGTGGCGGGCGCCCATCAGGCCCGCCAGCATGGTCATGAACGTGCCCTGTTCCGGGCCGATCTGGTAGACGACGTTGCCGGGGAAGCGCTCGGCGGTCTCGGAGATCAGATCACGCAGCAGGGCATCGGGGGGCGTGCTGTGGCCGACGAGGTAGTCGGGCAGCCCGGGGGAGAGGTGCTCGGATCCAGAGGCCATGGGTCGACCGTAGCCCGCCCGGCCGGCCGGGGCGAGGTGAGCGCGGGCGCCGCCGCGGGCCGTCGCGTAAACGCCGGATGGTTGCGGCACCGGCGGCAACGTGGTGGCATTCGTGCAGGATCCGGGATTCGACCGGGGAGGGACACCGTGACGACCGAGATACTCCAGCAGCGGGCCGAGATCGAGCGGGACATCGAAGGCCGGACGATCTGCGACCACCTGCGGGAGACCGCGGAGAACTCGGGCGACGCGCCCGCCCTGTCCGACCAGGCCGGGGACGGCACCGGCTGGCAGACCCTGACCTGGGGGCAGGCCCGGCAGCACGTGCTGGAGCTGGCGGCCGGCTTCGCCGCCCTGGGCCTGGCCCAGGGCGAGCGGGTGGCGCTCATGCTCCCCAACCGCTCCGAGCACATCCTCGCGGACCTGGCCACCGTGCACGCGGGCGGCACCCCGGTCACCTTCTACGCCACCCTGGCGGCGGACCAGATCGCCTACGTCGCGGGGGACTGCGACGCCCGGATCGCGGTGCTGGACGGTGCCGCCGAGCTCACCCGCTGGGAGCAGATCCTCGACCGCCTGCCCGGCGTGAAGAAGATCATCGTCAGGGACCCGGCCGCCTGCCCGGCCGGAGACCAGTACCTGACCTGGGACGCCCTCGCCGCGCTGGGCAAGGAGCGGCTCGCCGCCGATCCCGGAACCGTCACCGCGCTGATCGCGGCCATCGGGCCGGAGGACCCGGTCACCCTGCTGTACACCTCGGGCACCACCGGCAACCCCAAGGGCGTGCTGCTCACCCACCACAACGTGCTCTACGAGGTGGCGGTGACGATCGCCAACGGCACTGCGTCCCGGCGGGAGCGCCTGGTGTCCTACCTGCCGCTGGCCCACATCGCCGAGCGGATGCTGAGCATCTATCTGCCCGTCGCCACCGCCGGCCACGTCCACTTCTGCCCGGTGGCGACCGAGTTGATCGGGGTGGTCGGGGCGGCCAAGCCGACCAGCTTCTTCGGCGTGCCGAGGGTCTGGGAGAAGGTGCGGGCCGGCATCCAGGCGCTGCTCACCATGGAGCAGGACGAGGGCAAGCGGGAGGCGGTCGCCCGCGCCATGGACACCGGGCGACGCTACGTCGAGAGCCGCCAGTTCGGTCACTCGGCACCCCCCGGCCTGGACGAGGAGTTCGCCCGGGCCGACCAGGCCGTGCTGGGGCCGATCCGGTCGCTGCTCGGCCTCGGCGAGGCGAGGACGGTCCTCAGCGCGGCCGCGCCGCTGCCGCCCGACGTGAGCGCGTTCTTCGCCGGGCTCGGCATGGCGATCCTGGACGTCTACGGGATGACCGAGACCACCGGCGCGTTCACCGCGAACACCCCGGACGCCTACAAGCTCGGGACGGTCGGCCGGGTGTTCGCGGGCATGGAGGCCAGGATCGCCGACGACGGTGAGATCCTCACGCGCGGCCCGCTCACCACCCCCGGTTACCTCAACCTGCCCGAGCAGACCGCGGCGCTCATCGACGCCGGCTGCTGGCTGCACACCGGCGACATCGGCAGCCTCGACGGCGACGGGTTCCTGTCCGTGGTGGACCGCAAGAAGGAGCTGATCATCACCGCGGGCGGGGAGAACGTCTCGCCCGCCGCCATCGAGAACCTGCTCGTGGCCCACCCGCTCATCGGGCAGGCGCTCGCGTTCGGGGACATGCGCCCCTACGTGGTAGCGCTGCTCACCCTGGACAGCGAGGTGGCCCCGGCCTGGGCCAAGGCGCACGGCGTCGAGGCCGTCTCGCTGCCCGAGCTGGCCGCCAACCCGGTGGTGCTCGCCGCGGTCGGGGAGGCGGTGAGCGCCGCGAACGAGCGGCTGGCCCGGGTCCAGCAGGTGAAGCGCTGGCGGCTGCTGCCGGTGGAGTGGACGGCGGACACCGAGGAGCTGACCCCCACCCTCAAGCTCAAGCGCCGCATCGTGCACGCCAAGTACGCCGACGACATTGATGGTCTCTACGCGGGCTGACCGGGCTGCCGCCCGGCTGGGAGAAGGCCGGCCGCGCTCACCCGGTCATGTCCGCGACCGACCCGGGCGGGTCCTCGCCGCCGCGGTAGCGCCGGTATTCGCGCTCGGGGTCGGGCAGGTCCTCGTCGGTCTCAAGGACGAGATGGGCCGCGCGCTGGAGCCGGTCGGCCAGCAGCAGCGCCTCTTCCGCAGTGAGCAGGCAGGTCGCCTTGGCGCCGAGGCGGACGCGGTCCTCGGAGCTGTCGTCCTCCGTGACCGTGAGCCCGACGTAGCCCGGGTCGTCGTCCGGGCTGGCTCCCATCGTGAAAACGTGGTCGATCCAGATCATGGTGTCGTCATCGACGGGGACGGATCCGACAATGCGGATGCGTTCGCTGTTTTCGCTCACAGTGTCGATTGTCTCCTGGGATGCTGACACGGCTAAGCTGACACGCTGACCGGGGGGAGACACGGACAGTCACCGGCGCATCTGGCTCTGGCGGCCCCAGGTGGAGGAGATCTCTTCTGAGCACGGGTATAGACCATGATTGCTATGTGTCGTGTGATGCGATTATGACTGGTACTCGCTACTGTGACTTCCGGACCTTAGTGCACCTGCCTGTAATTCCGTGCGGTATTAAGGCTCCTCGCTAGGTGGCGAGCGACTCCCGCGCCGGCCGGGTGGGGGCTGGCGCGAGCGGGCCGGTGCCGGCCAGGGGACCCGCGGGCGCCGCGGCGATGGGCGCGGCGGCGTGGGTCACGTCGCGAGGGGGCGACACCGGGCAGGTGCGCCCCGGCGCGGCGGTGCGTGACGCCGACCAGTATGACCGGCGTGGTGCCGCCGCCGAGTCTGGCGGCGATGTTGGCGGCCGCGAGCAGGTCGCGGTGGCCGGTGTGCCCACAGGACGGGCACGATAGCTGGCGGCTCGTGGGCTTGGGTACGCGGCTGGCGCAGGCCGGGCAGGTCGAGGAGGTGCCACGCTCATCCACCATCTGCAGGCTGATCCCGGCGGCCTCGGCCTTATCTTTCAGGACGGTGATCAGGTGGCCGATGCGCCAGTCGCGGGTGCGCTGGTTGTGCCGCCGCCCGGCTTTGAGGTGGAGCACGCCGCGGGGGTCGCCGACCGCCAACGTGCCGACCTGCCTATCAGCAGCCCAGGCGATGACGGTCTTGGCGGCCTCATGCTGGGCCTGGCGGACCCGCCGCCGGTGCCGCGCCTCCACCAGCCGCTGTCGGCGCCGGTAGTGCCGCCACCGCCGCGACCCCTTCTGCCCGGGTTTAGGGGCGCGGCGGGCGACCGCCCGGGCGCGGGCCTTGCGGTCGGCCAGGTGCATGCGGTGCTCGGCGCGGACCGCCCGCCCCGACACCAGCAGCCCCTGGCCATCCGGCCCGGCCACCGCGTACGGGTGGATGATTCCCAGATCCACCCCTGCGATCCGGGCTGGGTCCGGCTCCTGCCCGGCCGGGTAGCAGGCGACCGGGACCTCGGCGGTCACATCTACCCATAGTCGGCCCGCGTCATAGACCAGCGTCACGGAGCGGACTTGTTCTGGCGGGTAGGGCATGTCCCGGTCCAACCGCACCCACAGCGGCGGGCGACCGCGGGCGACCGGGATCCGCAGGCGCCTGCCCTCGAGTGTGAACGTGCCGTAATACCAGCGCAGTGGCACCAGCGCCCGCCGCCGCCGCGGGAACCGCGCCCGCTGATCACCGCCCCGGCGGCGTTTCCCGGCGGCGAACCAAGCGTCGGAGTAGCAGCGCAGCACCGACCGCGCCCCGACAGTATCTAACTCTCCGAAGGTGCCCGGCCCAGCGCAGGCGAGCTCCCGGCACAGCGCCTGGTAGGAGACCAGCGCCCGGTCCTGCCGGGCCCGCCGCCACGCGTTCAGCTCGAGCACGGCCGCCCACACATCACCCGCCGAGACCAGCAGCCCCAGCAGCCGCCGCCGCTGCCCCCGCGTGACACGCAGCCCCATCCGGGCGGTGCGATGCACCACCTTCGGCGATTGCGGGCTGCGGCGTCGTGGCATACATCCAGCCCACCAGCCGCCACCGACAAACCACCCCAAGACACGCCGGCGCGGCTCCCATGGATACACCGGCATACTTCCGGTCACGACCGCTAGCTTCTTGCCGGGCACCGCAATCCGCAGCCCCGCCGCGGACCGACCGGTCCGCGGCGTAAGGCACCCGATCCTGAGGTCATGCGCCGAATGCGTCTCCTCCCGGCCGCCGCGCTGCTCACCGCCGCGGTTCTCCCGCTGGCCGTGGCCGCCTGCACGACAGGTTCTCCGCCGGCCCCGGCTCCGGATAAGGCGGTCGGCCCAACGTCTGCGGCACCGTCCCCGGCGAACCCCGATGTGGGCCTGCTGACCGGCAAACAGCTGAGGGGGCTCCTGGAGCCCCGGTCGTACTTCCCGCGCGGCTACGCGCGCGACCCCGCCGGCACGCGCGACACCGGGTCCGGGTACCAGGAGCCGACCGCCATCGGCGTGGCCAAGCCCCACTGCGGCCTGCTGGGCGCGACCTCGTGGACCTCGATCACCGGCATCAGCGGCGTGTCGTTCGCCGAGGACGCCTACATCGATAAGGCCAGCTCGTCCGAGATCGCACAGGAGATCGACGTGTATCGCGGGACGGCCTCGCGGGCCGTCATGCGGAAACTGGGCGCGGTCGGCACCGCCTGCCTGCGGTACACCGACCCGCAGACGGGCACCCGGGCCACGGTCAGCGAGCAGGCCAGCCCGCGGTCCGCGGAGGGCGGGTACGTCATCACGGTGACCGACCCCGCCTGGCGCGGCGGCACCACGCTGGTGGCCGCGCGGGCCGGCACCGCCGTGGTGACGGTGCTGTCCACCGCCGGCGCCGACAACGGCCGCGCCAGCGCGATGAGGCTGGCCTCACAGCTGGTGGCGATGCTCCAGGGCATAACCTGACCACCGCGGCGGGCTCTGGCCGAGCCACGGCACGCGGTGGTCAGGTCGGCGGCACGGCGCCGTGGAGGGGGGACTAGCGCCGTCCGCCCAGCCACCGGCCGAACGTCTGCAGGGAGCCAGGCCGCTCGGTGCTGGTGGCACGCGCGGTGGTGGTGCCCGCGGTGGTGGTTTCTCTGGTGGCGGCGGTGCCCGTGCCCGTGGTGGTGCCCCGGCTGATGGGCCCGGTGGTGGTGGTGTCGGCGGCCACCGGTTCCGGCTCGGCCACGGGCGCGCGGCGCTCGGCCAGTGCTGCGTCACGGACCCCGACCACGGTCAGCCGGCCCAGCGCCAGCGCGGCCACGAACACGATCACCACGCCGAGCCCGGTGTAGAACCCGAGGTGCTCAAGCTGCCGGAGGACCGTGGTCGTGCCCGCCGGGGAGCCCGGGTCCAGCGTGCGGGCCGCGGGCCAGAGCGGGATGATCACCATCCCGAGCGCGAACCACGCGCCCGCGGCCGCCGCGAGCTCCGCGCCGAACATGGCCAGCGGCCGCGACGCGCTGCCCAGCAGGATGATCCCGCCGAGGAACGTGGCCGCCCCGGGCACGATCTCCAGCCAGATCCGGCCGGCCGTCAGCGTCCAAGCGGCGTCAGGTGTGTAGGCATAGTGGAAGTACGGACCGACAAGCGGGATCAGGGCACCCCACAGCCCAAGCAGCACCAGCAGCAGGCCGCTGACGGCGCCACGGCTGCGGGGGACTTGCAGCATCGTGGTCATAACATTCACTCCCTGCATGCGTGGGTTAAACCCTGCGTGCCCACGGCTACCCACGAGATTGATCATTATGCGCGGCGCCCGTTTGCGTAATCGCGGTTTGCGCGCGGCCCTGGTCGTGGCCCCGCCCGGGGAGGGGGACGGTCAGTGACCGGTGAGCCGCCGGTCGGCGAACCGGGCGATGCTCCAGGCGGCGGCCTCGGCCGGCGGCTCGTCGCTGGCGATCCAGCGGGAGATCACCTGCGCGGTGATCGGGGCCATGAGGATGCCGGTCCGGAAGTGCCCCGAGGTCAGCCACGCGTTGCTGAGGCCGGGCACCCGGTCGATGACCGGGCGCCCGTCCGGATGACGCGGCCGGAAGCAGCACCACTGGTAGGCGGCCTTGAGCCCGCGGACGGCCGGCAGGGTGGCGTACAGGGCCTCGAGGACGGATTCGATCACGTCGGGCCGCACCTTGGGGGTTTCGTCGCCGGCGTCGAAGGTGCCCCCGACCAGCAGCCGCCCGTCCTCCAGCTGGGTGGCTATGGGGGCGACCGTGCCCGGCAGGCGCAGCGGCGTCGGCTCGGTGGCCAGCAGATGGCCCTTGACCTGGCTGGCCGGCAGGTCGAGCGGGAGCCCGTCCAGCAGCGGGGGGAGCCCGGTGGCGAACACCACCGCCCCGGGAATGATCTCACCGGAGGTGGTGGTGACCGAGACCAGCCTGTCGCCCCTGACGGTAACCGAGATGGCCGCGATGCCGGTCGCCACCGCGGGCAGGCCCGCGGCCAGCCGGGCCAGCGACCGCAATGGGTTGACCCTGGCCTGGTGGCGGATGAGGGCGCCGGCCATCGGCCGCGCCAGGCCCGGGACCAGGCTGGCGACCTCGCGCGGCTCGAGCCATTCCACCGCGGGCTGCAGGTGGGGGGCGAAGCCGCCCGGGTCGGGCGCCAGGCCGATCCAGTCCAGTTCGACCAGGCCGACCCCGCCCGGCACGCTCTCATCGAGCTGGCTCCACCGGTCCAGGCTGGCCCGGGCCAGCTCCACGAACGGCTCCGGATCGCTCCACTCGTGCGGCTCCGGCGTCAGCAGGCCCGCGGCGCCGCCGGTCGCGCCCGATCCCAGCCGCCCCGCCTCGATGAGGAGCACGGAGCCGAGATCCAGCTCGTGGCACGCGACCGCGGTGGCCACCCCCGCGATCCCCCCGCCCACCACCAGGATGTCCGGCCGCGTGAGCGGGATGACGCCGGCGCCGCGGCCGAGCCCGGCCCGTTCCTGCGAGCTGAGCTGATCACGCCAGATGGCAGTCTCTGCGACCATGGCCCTATTCTCCGTGACCGGATCATCATCCAGTACCCCAATGCCCCCGGAACAGCCGACACGGGCCGGGAGGGGCCCGTCAGCACCGCCGGGGCCAAGATCGCGCTCTCCCGGCGTTGCACATGGGCTCCGGCGCATAAGCTGGGGGGAATTGGGGGGCGGCCCCCACGGTTTGCGCTGGCAGAGCGGGTTGGTGTCGGTGGCGGGTGGTTGGGTAGCTGACGTGGTTGGGTAGCTGACGGAGCCGCGGTGCGTGCCCTGACCTGGCTGAGGAGGTGACGGGAGATTGCTCGCTGATTCGTACGGACGGATCGCGACCGATCTGCGGGTGTCCCTGACCGACCGGTGCAACCTGCGCTGCGCCTACTGCATGCCACCGGAGGGCCTGGACTGGCTGCCCACCCCGACCCTGCTGACCGACGACGAGGTGGTGCGCCTGGCCCGGATCGGGGTCGAGCGGCTGGGCATCACCGAGATCCGCTACACGGGCGGGGAACCGCTGCTGCGCCGGGGGCTGCCGGGCATCGTCGCCCGCACCGCCGCGCTCCGGCCGCGGCCGGAGATCTCGCTCACCACCAACGGGATCGGGCTGGCCCGGCTGGCCGGCCCGCTCGCCGAAGGCCGGCCTGGACCGGCTCAACGTGTCGCTCGACACGCTGCGGCCCGACGTCTTCCGCACGCTCGCCAAGCGGGCCCGGCTCGCCGACGTGCTGGCCGGGCTGGCGGCGGCGGCCGGGGCCGGACTGGCGCCGGTCAAGGTGAACACGGTGCTGATGCGCGGCGTCAACGACGACGAGGCGGTGCCGCTGCTGCGGTTCTGCCTGGAGCGCGGGTATCAGCTGCGGTTCATCGAGCAGATGCCGCTGGACGCCCAGCACGGCTGGCGCCGGGAGAACATGGTCACCGCGGACGAGATCCTGGTTGCGCTGTCGGCGGAGTTCTCGCTCAAACCCGACGACTCGCACGCCCGGGGCTCGGCGCCCGCCGAGACCTTCCTGGTCGGACGGCGGCCCGGCCCGGGTCGGCGTGATCGGCTCGGTGACCAGGCCGTTCTGCGGGGCGTGCGACCGGGTGCGGCTGACCGCGGACGGCCAGGTGCGCAACTGCCTGTTCGCGCGCACCGAGAGACAACCTGCGGGATCCGATGCGCGCCGGGGCCAGCGACGAGGAGCTGGCCACGATCTGGCGGCGCGCGGTGGCGGCGAAACTGCCCGGCCACGGCATCAACGACCCCGGCTTCCTCCAGCCGTCCCGGCCGATGTCGGCCATCGGCGGCTGAGCCAACCCCTCCACAACCGGGTCCGGCCCGTGGGTTGCCATGACGACTATCTCGATATATCGTTGAGATGTCTAGAAGTAATACCGATGGTTCCGGGAAGTGCGATGAGCGCCCCGGGGCCAGCGCGAAGGGAGCACGCCATGCACGACGAAGAGGCATGGGAAGAGCGCGGCGAGCACGAGCGGCGGCACCGGCACGGTGGCCGCAGCCGGATGCGGATGGCGGGCCCGCCCGGGCCGGGTGGCCCACGCCGGCGCGGCGGATGGGGTCCCGGCTTCGGCCCGGGACCGGAGATGTGGTTCGGCCGCGCGAAGTTCATGCGCGGCCCGCGGGTCAAGCGCGGTGATGTCCGCGCCGCGGCGCTCGCGCTGCTGGCCGAAGAGCCCAGGAACGGCTACCAGATCATCCAGGAGATCGGCGAGCGCAGCGGCGGCGTGTGGCGGCCCAGTCCCGGGTCGGTCTATCCCGCCCTGCAGCAGCTCGAGGACGAGGGACTGATCCGGGCCGAGACGCCCGAGGGCGGCCGCCGCAGGTACACGCTGACCGCGGAGGGCCAGGCCTATGTCACGGCGCACGCGGACGAGGTCAGCGCGCCCTGGGACGTGGTGGCCCGCAGCGTCGGCGACGATGCGATGGAGCTGCGGGCGCTGATCGGGCAGGTCGCGATGGCGGCGGTCCAGGTCACACAGGTCGGCAGCGACACCCAGGTGGCTCAGGCCCACAAGATCCTCACCGACGCCCGGCGTAGCCTGTACCGGATCCTCGCCGCCGACGACGAGCCGGCCGGGGACGAGCTGGCCGGGGACGAGGCCACGTCCTAGCCGGTCAGGGCGGCCCGGCGGTGGGACTAGGCTCGGAATGGACCTCAGGGAGGCGGTAGGGGTGGCAGTGGCTCCGGATGCGGGGGCAAGCGCGGCGGCGGCCGGCAACGGGCAGCGCCCGTCGATGGCGATCACGGTCGCCGGGCTGACCAAGAACTACGGCGAGATCGAGGCCGTCCGCGGCATCGACTTCGAGGTGCCCACCGGGGAGACGTTCGGTTTCCTCGGCCCCAACGGCGCGGGCAAGTCCACCACCATCAAGATTCTGTGCACGCTGGCCCGTCCCAGCTCGGGGACCGCCCGGGTGGCCGGTCACGACGTGACCACCGAGCGGGACCGGGTCAGGCGCAACATCGGGCTGGTGTTCCAGGACACCACGCTCGACAACTACCTCAGCGGCGCGCAGAACCTGCGTTTCCACGCCGAGCTGTACGGGGTGCCGGCGGCCGCGGTGGCGCCGCGGATGCAGCAGGTCATGGAGATGGTCGGCCTGTGGGACCGGCGGGACAGCCTGGTGATGACGTACTCCGGCGGCATGCAGCGCCGGCTGGAGATCGCGCGCGGCCTGCTGCACGCGCCGCGGGTGCTGTTCCTGGACGAGCCCACGGTCGGGCTCGACCCGCAGACGCGCACCTCGATCTGGGAGTACATCAACGAGCTGAAGGCCCGTGAGGACATCACCATCTTCCTCACCACGCACTACATGGACGAGGCCGAGCACTGCGACCGGATCGCCATCATCGACCACGGGAAGATCGTGGCGATCGACACGCCCGAGGCGCTCAAGGCCAGCGTCGGCAAGGACCGGGTGCAGATCCAGACCGCCGACGACGCGGCCGCCATCGCCGAGCTCGGCCGGGACTTCGGGATCGAGGCCAGCGTGCACGAGGGCGCGGTCACGTTCTCCGTGGCCGGCGGGGAGGAGTTCGTGCCGCGGCTGTTCGCCGGGCTCTCGGTGCCGATCCGGTCGGTGAGCGTGTCCCGCCCGTCGCTGGACGACGTGTTCATGAGCTATACCGGAAAGACCATCCGCGACGCGGAGGCGGGCGGCGCTGACGCTATGCGCCAGATAGTGGCGCACATGCGGGGGAGGCGGTAGACCATGGCGACGCAAACCACCCCGGCGGTGCCGGCCGGGGACGAGGCGGCCCTGGCCGGGCAGATCAGGGTAGCGGTTCCCGAGCACAGCCTCCGCTCGGACCTGCGCGCCGTCAGCATCGTGTGGCAGCGGGAACTGATCAGGTTCCGGCGCGACCGGCTGCGGGCGGTCACCTCACTGATCCAGCCGCTGCTGTTCCTGCTCGTGCTCGGGACCGGGCTGTCGTCGCTGGCCGAGGGCAGCATGCCACCGGGCGTCAGCTTCAAGGCGTTCATCTACCCCGGCGTCCTGGCCATGTCGGTCATGTTCACCGCCATCTTCTCGGCGGCCTCGATCGTCTGGGACCGTGAGTTCGGGTTCCTGCGGGAGATGCTGGTCGCGCCGGTCAGCCGCTCGGCCATCGTCGTCGGCAAAATCTTCGGCGGCGCGACCATCGCCACCTTCCAGGGCATCATCATGCTGGCGCTGGCCGGCCTGGCCGACGTGCCCTACAACCCGGTCCTGTTGCTCACGCTGGCGGCCGAGCTGTTCCTGCTCGCGTTCACGCTGACCTCGTTCGGGGTGATGATGGCGGCCCGGATCACCCAGTTCCAGGCCTTCATGGCGCTCACCCAGATGCTCGTGCTGCCGCTGTTCTTCCTGTCCGGGGCGCTCTACCCGCTGCACGGGCTGCCGGCCTGGCTCAGCTTCCTCACCCGCATCGACCCGCTCACCTACGTGGTGGGGCCGATGCGGCACGCGGTGTTCACCCACCTGAACCTCAGCGAGGAGGCCATGCACGCCCTGTCGCCCGGCATCACATGGGCTGGCTGGGTGGTGCCGATAGGCCTGTCGCTGGGGATCGTGGCGGTCATGGGGCTGGTCATGATGTGTGTGGCCATTGTCACATTCAGCAAGCCCGAGTAGTTCGCCCGCAAATAGCTAAGAAAAAGTAAATACGGCACTCG
This sequence comes from uncultured Actinomycetes bacterium, assembly GCA_963835425.1. Taxonomy (GTDB): domain Bacteria; phylum Actinomycetota; class Actinomycetes; order Streptosporangiales; family Streptosporangiaceae; genus UBA9676. Next base: position 152,898 of record CAWIGE010000002.1, read on the forward strand.
TTAACTAGCCAGTTCGGCCAGACCGAACGCGCCACGCTTTGCTGACCGGAAATGGCCACTGCGCGTAGTGACAGCGGGTTCTGTATTACCCAACGAAGCGGCCAGTACTCTCCCGGAACGGCGGCTCGCCAAGGGCCCGGTCCGCCCGCCCGGCCATACCTGCCCGCACAGATACCCCGGCTCCGCCCGCCGCGGCGGCCCACTGCCGCATGAGCCGGTGACGCCGCGTAGCAACAGGCGGGTCCGCCGCACCCACGACATGACACCGCAGGTGCCCACCCTCAAGGGCATCGCAGGTGGCAGCCCCTCCAAGCTGCCCAGCGCCCGGATAGGGCGACCGGGGGTTCCGGGGGTATCCCCCCGGAAAAGCACTGCGAGCCATAGCGAAGCCGACCCAAAGGCCGGCGAAGATAGGGCGACGCCGGGTGGCTACGGGGGCAAACCACCCGGCGTCGCATTCATCGGCGTTCCGACGGGGGCCCGGAACGCCGGCAGGTGCTCCGACGGGGGACCAGAGCACCATGTGCATGGTACACCGAAACCCCCCCTTGTGCGTCAAGAGCCGGATTACCGGCGGAGCGCGTCGGGGGTGTTTTTCTAACCGCGGCACAGGGCCGTCAGCACGGGGTGTAACCGGCTCTCCCGGAGGCTAGCCGTTGCCGTGCATCCGGCCGTCGCCGTGACCCTCGCGCTCCGTCTGCCCGCCGTCGGCGCCCCCGTCGGCGGAATCGTCGCCGGGCGGGCGGTAAACGGCCGGCAGGTTCGGTTCATAGGCGCGAAAACCCTTGGTGTTGCTGGGCTCGCGGCCGCCGTTTGCGAACACGACAGCGAAATAAGGGATCGCAATGGCGCCGACCGCGGGGATGGCCGTCAGCCACCCCCCGCCCTGGGCGAACACCACCACGGCGACCACGAAGCACACCACCCGGATCGCCATCATGATCAGGTACCGGCGCTCGCGGTAGGAGATGTCGGCCGACTTCGACCGCTGCGCTTCGGTGACCAGATGTGCGCCGGGGCGGCGGACCCTGCGCATAGCCATCACAACTTCAAGCTATGCCCGCCGCGCCGCTGCGTCATCCCCGGGTGGGGCCTGGGAGGTGCAGGATGGGTGGCGGCAGGACGAGGACGGAGGGACCATGACTGACCGCACATACCGGGTGACGGAGATCGTCGGCACCTCGGCCGAGGGCGTCGAGCCCGCGATCCGGAACGCCCTGCACCGGGCGGCACAGACCCTGCGGCATCTGGACTGGTTCGAGGTCACCCAGATCCGGGGCCAGATCGTGGACGGCAGCGTGGCGCACTACCAGGTGGACATGAAGGTGGGGTTCCGGCTCGAGGACGCCTGACGGCGGCCGGCCGTAGCTGGCCTGGCTCACCGACGACATGTTGAAGCCGTCCACCCGGACCGGCGGCATGGCGGTACGGGTGAAGTAGTCGCCCCACTCGCGGGACAAGGCCGGCCCGGTGGTACCCACCTCGGCCACCCTGGCCAGCATGCTCACCGGGCTCTCGTTGAAGCGGAAGTTGTTCACCGCCGCGGTGACCTCACCGTTCTCCACCAGGTAGGTACCGTCCCTGGTGAGCCCGGTGAGCAGCAGCGTCTGCGGGTCCACCTCGCGGATGTACCACAGGCAGGTCAGCAGCAGCCCGCGCCCGGTCCGCCCGATCATCTCGTCCAGCGACGCGGAGCCGCCGCCGTCCAGCATGAGGTTCCCGATCATCGGGGTGACCGCGAGCCCGGACAGGCCGGCCGAATGCCGGGTCTGGACGAGGGCCGCGAGCTCGCCGCCGGAGATCCAGTCGGTCGGCTGGAGCGCCAGGCCGTTGTCGAACACCGAGGACCGCCGCGTGGACGCGTGCGCGACCACGAACGGCGCGCAGCTCAGCCCGGGTGCCGCCGCGGGCGCGGGGTCGCTGCGCAGGGTCAGCGGCAGCCCGGACAGCCGTTCACCGACCCTGGTCCCGCCGCCCGGCTTGCTGAACACGGTCCGCCCGTCCAGCGCGTCCTTGGCCCCGGCCGACCAGTACAGGTAGATCAGCAGGTCCGCCACGGCGGCCGGGGGCAGCAGGGTCTCGTACCTCCCGGTCGGCAGTTCCACCCGGCGCCTGGCCCAGTCCAGCCGCCGGGTGAGGTCGCCCAGGATGGCGCCCACGTTGACGTCGGCGAAGTCCCGGGTGCCCTGCCCCGCCCAGGCCGACCGGGCCAGGTCGGCGGACTTGGCGTTGACGTCCACCAGCCCGGCCGGCTGGTCGTGCCGCAGCCGGAGCCCGGTGGAGGTGCCGAGGAAACTGCTGGTGGCACTGTGCTGGGCGAACCCGTACAGGAGCTGGCCGGCCGCCGCGGCGCCGCCGAAGGCCTCGCCCAGCGCCGCCGAGAAGGACCGGAACACGCCGATCCCGGTGCCGGTCACCGGGTCGTCCCAGGCGGCCTGGCCGGCCTGTGCGCCCGCCCGTGCGCCGGTCCCGAACGCCTCCCCGTAACCCGGCCCCAGCAGGGGCTGTGCGTCCTCGGCCGGGGAACCCTCCGCCGCCTCCTTCTCGGCCTGGCGCACCACGTCCTCGATCTGGTCGCCGCGGACCCCGGCCCGCGAAACCACGCCGGTGCGCGCGGCCGTCCCGTCCCGGCTGATCGCGATCACGGTCAGCTGGCGCGAGCGGGATACGCCGTTCGTGGTGAGCGTGTTCCCGGCCCAGCGCAAGTTCGCCGACGAGGTCTCGTCCGCGATCACCACGCAGTCGTCGCACCGGGCGGCCGCCAGCGCCCGCTCCACGGTCTCCTGCGGCCTGATGCCCTCCTCGTTCCCGGTCGGCGCGGTCATGTTCCTTCCTCCACGGTGTTGAGGATCCGCACGCCTCGCATCAGCACGGACGGGCAGCCGTGGCTGACCGGCGCAACCTGGGAGGGCTGGCCCTTGCCACAGTTGAACGCCCCGCCGAGCACGTAGGTCTGCGGGCCGCCGACGGCCTCCATCGCGTTCCAGAAGTCGGTGGTGGTCGCCTGGTAGGCGACGTCGCGGAGCTGGCCGGCGAGCCTGCCGTGGGAGATCCGGTAGAAGCGCTGGCCGGTGAACTGGAAGTTGTACCGCTGCATGTCGATCGACCAGCTCTTGTCGCCGAGGATGTAGATGCCGTCCTCGACCCCGGCGATCAGCTCCTGCGGTCGACGGCCCGCCCTCGGCCGGCCGGAGCGACACGTTCGCCATCCGCTGTATCGGCATGTGGGCGGGGGAGTCGGCGAACGCGCAGCCGTTGGACCGGCCGAGCCTCTGCATGCGGGCCATCCGCCGGTCGAGCTGGTAGCCGGTGAGCACGCCGCCCGCGATGAGGTCCCAGGTCTGGGTGGCGACCCCCTCGTCGTCGTAGCCGACGGTGGCCAGGCCGTGCCTGGCGGTCCGGTCCCCGGTGACGTGCATCACCGGGGAGCCGTACTGCAGGCCGCCGAGCTTGTCCGGGGTAGCGAACGAGGTGCCCGCGTACGCGGCCTCGTAGCCGAGCGCCCGGTCCAGTTCGGTCGCGTGGCCGATCGACTCGTGGATGACCAGCCACAGGTTGCTGGGGTCGATGACCAGGTCGTAGCGGCCGGGCCGGACGCTGGGGGCGGCCAGCTTCCCGGCCAGCAGCCCGGGCAGCTCGGCCAGCTCGGCGGGAAAGTCCCAGGCCGCGGGGCCGGCCCAGGGGCTGCCCCCCAGGTACTCCAGCCCACGCCCGGCCGGCGGCGCCAGCGTGCGCATGGTCTCGAACCGGCCGCCGGGCTCGACCGCGACCGCGGTCACCTCCGGATGGAGCCGCACCCGCTGCTGCAGCGCGGTGGTGGCCCCGTCGGCGTAGAACTTGCACTCCCGGACCTGGTGGAGGGAGGCGTCCACGTGATCGATGCGGTCATGGCCGAGCAGGCCGGAACTCCAGCCCGCCAGCAGGGCCACCTTGTCGGCCGCGCCGACCTCCAGCGGGTCGACCTCGTAGGCGGACACCCAGCTGACATCGCCGTAGGCCGGGCTCGCCGGCGAGCTCGATGGGCTCCGCGTTGATCGCGGCCGCCACCTTCGCCACCTCGACCGCCTCCCCGGCGGCGCGCAGCGCGGCGGCCTGCGTCAGGTCCACCGCGGACGCGAACCCCCAGGTGCCATCGACCACCACCCGTACCGCGAGCCCCAGGTCATCGCCATCGAACAGGGTCTCCAGGTTGCCGTCGGACAGGCCGATGTGCTGCTCCCGGATGCGCTCGGCCCGGAAGTCGGCGTGCTGTGCGCCGAGGTCGGCGGCGCGCTGCAGGGCGGCCGCGGCGAGCTCGCGCAGCGGGTAGGCGGTGAACCCGGGGTCGATCGCGTTGCCAGCCACGACTGGCAACCTATCCCACGCCCGCGCCGGCCCGGCCACCGCCCTCCCGGATCGCGGCTGGTCAACGGAGTACGCTGCGCAGGACCGTGCATGCGCCCCAACCGGCGAAGGGATTAGGCCGTGCCTCGTAGATCTTCAGCCTGCTGCGCGTCCGCCGGACGGGCGTCTCGTTGCGTTGCCGTCGTCGCCGATAGCTCCACTATCGTCTCTTCCTCCGCCTTGCGATCCATCCCGCCGGCGCCCGCTCGCGACGGCCAAGATCCACGAGACACGGCCTGGCCGATATGAGCCGATCAGCCCTCGTGACCGGCGGGAACCGGGGGATCGGGCTCGCGATCGCCCGCAGGCTCACGGCCGACGGCGCCGCGGTCACGGTGACGTCACGGTCGGGGGAGCAGGTCGAGGGACTGACCACGGTGGCCTGTGACGTGCGCGACGCTGCCTCGGTCGACGAGGCCTTCGCCAAGGTCGAGGCGGAGCAGGGGCCGGTCGAGATAGTGGTCGCCAACGCCGGGATCACCCGTGATCAGCTGCTCGCGCTGATGAGCGAGGACGACTTCACCGCGGTGCTCGACACCAACCTGACCGGCGCCTACCGGGTGGCCCGGCGGGCGGTGCGGCCGATGATGCGGATGCGGCGCGGGCGGCTGATCTTCATCTCCTCCGTGGTCGGCCTGCTCGGCTCGGGCGGCCAGGCCAACTACGCGGCGTCCAAGGCGGGCCTGGTGGGGCTGGCCCGATCGCTGGCCAGGGAGCTGTCCCCGCGCAACATCACCTGCAACGTCGTCGCCCCCGGGTTCGTGGACACCGACATGACGGCCGTGCTGCCGGACGAGCGCAAGGCCGCCATCCTGGCCCAGGTCCCGCTGGGCCGGCTCGCCTCGGCCGAGGAGGTCGCCGGCGTGGTCGCGTTCCTGGCCGGCGACGACGCTGGCTACATCACCGGCGCGGTCATCCCGGTCGACGGCGGCCTCGGCATGGGCCACTGACCGGGGGCGGGCGGCCGTGACCGGTGCGTTTCCGGCCCGGAAGGGCAGCAGAATGAACTGCTGTCGTTTCGCATCTGGAGGGACATGAGATGGGCATTCTGGACGGCAAGCGGATCCTGGTGACCGGCGTGCTCACCGACTCCTCCATCGCGTTCCACGTGGCGCGGATCGCGCAGGAGCAGGGCGCGACCGTGGTGCTCACCGGGTTCGGCCGGCTCAGCCTGGTGGAGCGGATCGCGCGGCGGCTGCCCGACCCGCCGCCGGTGCTCGAGCTCGACGTGACCGACGAGGGCCACCTCGGCTCGCTGGCCGAGCGGGCGTCGGCCCACACCGACCGGCTGGACGGGGTGGTCCACGGCATCGCGTTCGCGCCGCAGTCGGCGCTCGGCGGCAACTTCCTCAACACCCCGTGGGCCGACGTGGCCACCGCCGTGCACGTGTCGGCGTACTCGCTCAAGGCGCTCGCGATGGCGGCGCTGCCGCTGATGGGCGAGGGGGGCGCCATCGTCGGCCTGACTTCGACGCGTCGGTGGCCTGGCCCGCCTACGACTGGATGGGCGTGGCCAAGGCCGGCCTTGAGTCGTGCGCCCGCTATCTGGCACGTGACCTCGGGCCGCGCGGGATCCGGGTGAACCTGGTCGCGGCCGGCCCGCTGCGCACCATGGCGGCCAAGAGCATCCCCGGCTTCGCCGATTTCGAGGGGCTGTGGCCGAAGCGGGCGCCGCTGGGATGGGACATCGCCGATCCGCAGCCGGCCGCCCGGGCCTGCGTGGCCCTGCTGTCCGACTGGTTCCCGGCCACCACCGGCGAGATCGTGCACGCCGACGGGGGAGCCCACGCGGTCGGGGGCTGATTTTCCCGGGATGCGTCAGCCGGCGAAATATCTTCGGCTGATAAGGGCTGCAACCGGATCTTGAACCGGGGCAGCGGTCCGATATGCCGCAGGTTACTGTCGGGTCACGATTAGAGCATTTCGGCAGGGAGCCTGTTCACAGCCCGGGTCACGGCTCCTAACATGATCCGGTAGACGCCGTGGGGAGCCTTTTGGCGTGGGGCGACAAGCCCTCGCCAACGCACCCGCGAAACGGACTTCGCCGACAACCATCAGGAGAAGGAGAGTGTCGATGCGGAAAAGCTCGCGGGGCTATGTGGCAGGCGCTGCCCTGGCCGCCCTCGCGCTTCTCGCGGCTGCGTGCAGCAGCGGCTCCACGTCGTTCACCAGTACCCCCAGCGGGCCCACGGTCGCCGGGTGGCAGGGGGTGAATCCGGGCGGCACGCCCAAGTCGGGCGGCACCCTGAACATGCTCGGCCAGGGTGACGTCGACTACATGGACTACAACATCAGCTACTACTCGATCGGCTCCCTGGCCCAGCGCCCGTGGATCCGCGGGCTGTACGCATATCCGGCCATCCCGGGCGCCGCGGCCACGCGGCCCTACCCCGACCTGGCCACCGCGCCGCCGGTGATCAGCAACGGCGGCAAGACCGTGACGGTCAACATGAAGGGCTGGAAGTGGTCCAACGGCGAGACCGTCGACGCCAAGAGCCTGATCTTCTACATGAACATGATCGAGGCCGAGAAGGCCAACTGGTACGCCTACGCCAAGGGCCTGCTGCCGGACAACGTCGTCTCCTACAAGGCCACCGGGCCCGAACCAGGTCGACGCTCCAGCTCAACAAGCCCTACTCCAGCATCTGGTACACCTACAACCAGCTGGCGCGAGCTCACCCCGATGCCGATGGCCTGGGACGTCACCAGGCTGGGCGCCAAGCCGGGCAGCGGCGGCTGCACCACCGACAGCGCGGCGGACGGCTGGGCCAAGTGCAAGGCGGTCTACAACTTCCTGACCGCCCAGTCGAAGAACGCCGCCACCTACGCGACCAGCCCGCTGTGGTCGGTGGTGGACGGGCCGTGGAAGCTGTCCAGCTTCAGCACCACGGCAACGTCACGTCGTGCCGAACACGACGTACTCCGGCAGCCCGAAGCCGAAGCTGGCGGCGGTCAAGTTCGTGCCGTTCACCGGCGACTCGACCGAGTACACCGCGCTGAAGACCGGGCAGCTCGACGTCGGCTACATCCCGACGCCAGGACCTGCCGCCGAAGCCGGCGAGCTCGCGCGCTGCCGTGCGACCAACCCGCTGGGCAGCGGCTACACCCTGCAGCCGTTCTACACGTACGGCATCCAGCTACGCCCAGCCCAACTTCAACAACCCGACAGGTGGGCTTCATGGTCCGGCAGCTCTACGTCCGGCAGGCGCTGCAGAACGTCGTCGACCAGCCCGGCATGACAAGGCGATCTGGCGCGGGTACGCCGTACCCGACCTCGGGCGCGGTCCCGACCGATGCCGCCGAACCAGTGGCATCCCGCCGATCCAGCAGGCAGAACGGCGGCCAGGGCCCGTACCCGTTCAGCATCGCCAAGGCGAAGCCCTGCTGACCAGCCACGGCTGGACCAAGGTCGGCGGCGTGATGACCTGCCAGGACCCGGCCAAGTGCGGCGCCGGCATCACGAAGGGCCAGCAGCTGAAGTTCACCATCGACTACTCGACCGGCGTCGCCGCGTTCACCGGCGAGGTGGCAGACCTACAAGTCGGACGCCTCCAAGGCCGGCATCGACATCAACCTCGTCGGGCAGTCGTTCAACACGATCATCGGCGAGACCACGCCGTGCGCGCCGATGGGCCCGAAGTGCACCGTGCAGGTGTTCGCCTACGGCGGCTGGGCCTTCAACGGCCCCGGCTTCGAGCCGACCGGCGAGCCGCTGTTCGCGACCGGCGCCGGGCTCGAACTCGGGCAACTACTCCAACCCGACGATGGACAAGCTGATCAACCGCGACGCACACGAGCAGCAGCCTGCCGGTTTCCACAAGTACGCGACGTACGCCGCGCAGCAGCTGCCGTTCATCTGGGCTGCCGAACCCGTACGGCATCCAGGCCGCGTCCACACAAGCTGCACAACGTCACCTTCAACCCGCTGTTACACCCTGCTCCCCGAGTACTGGTACTTCACCAAGTAACCACGGGGAACGGCATGGCTGCTGTCCCGCGGCCCGCGGGACAGCAGCCGCGCCTGCGCCCAGCGGCACGGCCGGTCACCGGTCCTGGCCATAGCTGGCCGCGGGTGCTGGAGGTTTAGCATGATCATGGAGCGAGGCCGCAGGCGGTGCCGCGCCGCCTGGCCGAGGGACGGTGGCACGATGATCGGTTACCTGATCCGGCGGCTCCTGCAGGCCATCCTCGTCCTGTTCATCGTGACCGTGATCACGCTCGCGCTGGTCCACCTGTTCCCCGGCGGGCCGATCCGGGCCCTGCTCGGCCCGCGGGCGACCCCGCAGCAGGTCGCCTACTACAACAAGCTGTACGGCTTCGACCAGCCGTTCTACGTGCAGTACGGCAAGTGGGTCTGGCAGCTGCTGCACGGCAACCTCGGCTTCTCGGCCAAGCTCAACCAGTCGGTGGCCAGCCTGATCGCCCAGGACCTGCCGAAGACCATCGTCCTGGTCGCTGCTCGGCACCGTCGTCTCGCTGGTCTTCGGCATCCCGCTCGGCATCTACCAGGCGGTGCAGCCGCTACACGGCCGGCGACTACGTGCTGACCGGGATCTCCTTCCTCGGCTACGCGACCCCCACGTTCTTCTTCGGGCTGCTGCTGGTGGACTGGTTCGCCGTCGACACCCACATGTTCCCGCCGTTCGCCCCGCAGGGCACCACGGTCGGCGCGATCCTGTCCGAGCCGCGGGCGCTGGTGCTGCCGGTGGTCGCCTACGCGTTCCTGCTGTACGCGCTGTGGAGCCGGTACATGCGCTCCTCGGTGATGGACAACCTGGTGCAGGACTACGTGCGCACGGCGCGGGCCAAGGGCGCCAGCGAGCGCCGGGTGCTGTGGCGGCACATCTTCCGCAACTCGCTGATCTCGATCGTGACCCTGCTCGGGCTGTCGCTGCCGACGCTGGTCGCCGGGGCGATCTTCATCGAGGTGGTGTTCAACTACCCGGGCATGGGGCTGGCGTTCTACAACGCCGCGCTGAACGTCGACTACCAGATCCTGCTCGGCTTCACGGTCCTCGCCACGGTGGCGACGATCCTCGGGAACCTGCTGGCCGACATCGGCTACGCGGTGCTCGACCCGAGAGTGAGGTACAGCTGATGCCATGATCACTCCGCCGCCCGCCGACCCCGGCCTGCTGCCGAGGCGGACCGGCGGAGCCGGACCGGCGACGTCGCCGCTACCGCAGACCGACGAGCGCGGCCTTGCCCGCCGCAGAAGCCGCGCAGCCTGTTCCGCCGCGGCTGGGAGGTCTTCGCGGAGAACAAGCTCGCGCTGGTCGGCGTCGGCGTCTTCGTGTTCATGGTGCTGTTCTGCTTCCTCGGCCCGCTCTTCTACCACACCAACCAGGTGAACACCAACCTGCAGACCTGAACCTGTGCCCGCCCAGCGGCGCAGCATCTGTTCGGCTGTGACGAGCGTCGGCTACGACCAGCTCGGCCGGCTCATGGTCGGCGGCCAGACCTCGCTCGAGGTCGGGCTGGCGGCCGCGATCGTGTCGGTCCTCATCGGCACCCTGTACGGGGCGATCTCCGGATTCGTCGGCGGCTCCGTCGACTCGTTCCTGATGCGGATCGTCGACGCGGGCCTGTCCATCCCGGCCATCATGGTGGTCATCATGCTGTCGGTGATCTTCCACCCGAACAAGTTCACCATGATCTTCATCATCGCCGCGTTCTACTGGCTGGGCGTGGCCCGGCTGGTCCGCGGCGAGACGCTGACCCTGCGCACCAGGGAGTACGTGCAGGCGGTCAAGGTGGTCGGCGGCAACGGCCTGCGGGCCGTGGTCCGGCACGTGGTGCCGAACGCGATCGGCACGATCATCGTGCAGGCCACGTTCGCGGTGGCGGACTCGATCCTGATCCTGGCCGGTCTCGGCTTCCTCGGCTTCGGCGTGCAGGCGCCGCGCGACCGACTGGGGATCGATGCTGTCCAGCGGCCTGCAAGTACATCCAGGGCGGCAACTACTGGTGGCTGATCTACCCGCCGGGCATCGCGATCATCGTGACCTGTATCGCGTTCAACTTCATCGGTGACGGGCTGCGGGACGCGTTCGAGACCCGGCTGCAGCGCCGGTAGGAATGGTGAACTAGTGGCGCCGCTACTTGAGATCGACGACCTGCGGACACATATCAAGCTGCGGCAGGGGGTGGTACACGCGGTCGACGGCGTGACGCTGCACGTCGAGCCCGGCGAGACGCTGGGCGTGGTCGGCGAGTCCGGCTGCGGCAAGACGATGACCGCGCTGTCCATCATGAACCTGCTGCCGACCGGCGGGTCGATCGTCGGCGGCAGCATCAAGCTGAACGAGCGCGAGATCAGCGCGCTGGACGCCGACGACATGCGCAAGGTCCGCGGCAACGAGATCGGGATGATCTTCCAGGACCCGCTGACCTCGCTGAACCCGACGATGACCGTGGGCAAGCAGATCGCCGAGGCGGTGCGGCTGCACCGCGACGTGCACCAAGGCCCAGGCCATGGACCGGGCCGTCGAGGTGCTGGACCTGGTCGGGCTGCCGAAGGCCAGGGAGCGGGTGGGTGAGTACCCGCACCAGTTCTCCGGCGGCATGCGGCAGCGTGTGATGATCGCGATGGCGCTGGCCTGCGAGCCGAAGCTGCTGATCGCCGACGAGCCGACGACCGCGCTGGACGTGACCATCCAGAAGCAGATCCTGGAGCTGATCGACGACCTGCGGCAGCGGCTGCGGCATGGCGGTCATCCTGGTCACCCACGACCTGGGGGTGATCGCCGGGCGGGCCGACCGGGTGGTGGTGATGTACGCGGGCAAGATCGCGGAGACCACCGACACCGCGACCCTGTTCGCCAACCCGCGGCACCCCTACAGCGAGGCGCTGTTCCACGCGCTGCCGGACAAGGCCGCGGAGAGCCGGGAGCGGCTGTACTCGATCCCCGGGGTGCCGCCGGACCTGATCGACCCGGCGGAGGCTGCCGGTTCGCGCCGCGCTGCCGGTACGCCACCGACCGGTGCCGGTCGGAGGAGCCGCAGCTGCTCGGCGAGAACCCGGGCCACCGGTACGCCTGCTTCTACCCGGTCGGCGAGCGCCGAGGAGAGCGTCGCGGCCACGGCCGCCGCGGCCGGAGGCGCCGGCCCGCGGCCGCCCGACGGCCGCCGGCCAGCGACCCCGGGCGAGGTGCTGCTGTCAGCCTCGAGCACCTGGTCAAGAACTTCCCGGTGACCAAGGGCGCGGTGCTGCAGCGCAGGATCGGCTGAGGTCAGCGCGGTCGCCGACGTGAGCTTCGGCGATCCGCCGCGGCGAGACGTTCGGCCTGGTCGGCGAGTCCGGCTGCGGCAAGACCACGCTCGGCCGGCTGGTCGTGGGGCTGGAGAAGGCGACCGCGGGGTCGATCAACTTCGAGGGCAAGGACCTGGCCACACAGCGGCCGCGACCTACCGGCGGCAGCGCCGGAAGATCCAGCTGATGTTCCAGGACTCCTATGCGTCGCTGGACCCGCGGATGCGGGCCGGCACGATCCTGCGCGAGCCGCTCGCGGTACAGCGCATCGGCACCCGCAGCGAGCAGCGGAAGCGGATCGACGGAGATGCTCGACCATGTCGGGCTGCCGCGCACCGCGGCCGAGCGCTACCCGCACGAGTTCTCCGGCGGCCAGCGGCAGCGGCTCGGGTTCGCCCGGGCGCTGGTGCTGTCGCCCGACCTGATCGTGGCCGACGAGCCGGTGTCCGCGCTGGACGTGTCGATCCAGGCCCAGGTGCTCAACCTGATGCGGGATCTGCAGCGCGAGCTGGGGCTGACCTACATGTTCATCTCGCACGACCTGGCCGTGGTGCGCTACCTGTCCAACCACATCGGGGTCATGTACCTGGGCAAGCTGGTCGAGGTCGGGCCGGCCGACGAGGTCTACCTCCACCCCGGCGCACCCCTACACCAGGGGCCTGATCGACTCGGCGCCGGTGGCCGACCCGAAGACCGAGCAGGCCAAGGCGCATGTCGGCGTCACCGGGGAGCTGCCGAGCGCGATCAACCCGCCCTCGGGCTGCCGGTTCCGCACCCGGTGCCCGCTCGCCCAGGAGATCTGCGCCGAGGTGGAGCCGCCGCTGCTCCCGTTCGGGCCCGGGCACCAGGCGGCCTGCCACTTCCCGCTGGTCGCCCCGGCGCCGGACATGGCGGCCGCGGCGCTGCCCGTGGCGGCGGGCCCGGCAGCCGACGGCGAGCGGGAGGGGCCCGTCTGACATCATCGTTCCGGGCGCCTGGGCGCCCGAAGAGGGGGCCGAGAACGGCCCGGGCATGGGCTAACGCTGCGGAGCAACGTAATCGGGCGGCGAGGCGCAGCCCAGGGGGTTCAAGCGTACGCCCCCCGACAATACGTCTTTCCGGCTGGACGATATTGTCACAGCGCGGTTGCGGTTGCGTAACCCCTCTTGAGCACTTCGTCCTGCTGTATAGACAGTGGTGGGAACAGACGTGTAGTCACGAGGGGTGATCACACTCATGCCTGCGCTCAGCGCCGGGTCAGAAGGAGCATGCTCATGAGACGCCTGCCGAAGCTCTACGCTGCGGCGGCCGTGGCGGCGGTAGCCGCCATGGGCCTCGCCGCCTGCGGGGGGAGCTCCAACAACTCCTCATCGTCGTCGATCGGCACACCCGTCAAGGGCGGCACGCTGAACATCGTGGCCGCCAGCGGCTGGGCTCACCTCGACACCGTCCCCGCCTACTACACCGCGGACTACATGCTGGAGCGCGCTTACGCCCGGCAGATGGTCTCCTACCCGTACGGGGTGCCGACCACCATCGGCTCGCCGGGCTGGGAGAAGACGGTCACGCCCGCGCCCGATGTCGCGACGCAGGTGCCGACCACCTCGAACGGCGGCATCACCAACGGCGGCAAGACCTATACCTTCCACATCAGGCCTGGCGTGCAGTGGAACTCCAGCCCGGCGCGGGCGGTGACCGCGCAGGACTTCATCCGCGAGTTCAAGGCGTTCGCCAACCCCGTCAGCCCGGTCGGCAACTCGCTGTACTTCACGGCGACGATCGCCGGGATGTCGCAGTACTTCAACGCCGAGACGAAGTTCTTCGCGAACAAGGCGAACAAGCCGACCGCGCAGAACATCGCCAACTTCCAGAACACGCACTCGATCTCCGGGATCACCGCGCCGAACTCGTCGACGCTGCAGGTCACGCTGATCAAGCCGGCCGCGGACTTCATCTACATGATGGCGATGCCGTTCACCTCGGCCCGCCCGGTCGAGTACGACAGCTACGTGCCGAACAGCGCCCAGCTGGACCAGCACCTGATGTCGGACGGCCCGTACGCGATCACCTCGAACGTCCCGGGCAAGTCGCTGACGATGAGCCGGAACCCGGCCTGGAAGCAGTCGGCCGACCCGATCCGGCACCAGTACGTGAACGAGATCAAGCTGACCATCGGGGTCACCTCGGCCACCACCCAGCTGGCCGATGAGAAGGCGGGCACGTACGACCTGGTCCAGGACACCAGCTTCGACCCGGCGTCCATCCCGGCCATGCTGGCCAGCAAGAACGCGAAGTTCCACATCTGGCCGTGGAGCAACACGTTCCCGTACCTGGTGTTCAACCTGCAGAGCCCGGACACCGGCGGGGCCATGAAGAACCTGAAGGTGCGCGAGGCCATCGCCTACGGCATCGACAAGGTCACGGTGCAGAAGGTCAACGGCGGGCCTGAGGTGGCCAAGATCATCAACTCGGCCATCCCGCCGGGCAACGTGGGCTACATCGCCAACAACCCGTTCCCCGACAACAACGGCAACGGCAACGTCAGCATGTGCAAGTCGCTGCTGGCCCAGGCCGGGTACAAGAGCGGGGTCACGCTGACCGCGCTGTACACCAACGACAGCGTCAACACGCGTAACTTCGAGGCGATCCAGGCGAGCCTCAAGCCCTGTGGGGTCAACCTCAGCGGCAAGCCGGAGCCCGGGTCCAGCTACTTCACGACCCTCGGCAACGCCCCGTCGAACAAGCCGGGCGAGTGGGACCTCGCCACCAACGCCGGCTGGATCCCGGACTGGTTCGGCCTCAACGGCCGGACGATCGTCCCGCCGTTCTTCCAGACCAACTGTGTGATCAACACCATCAACTACGGCTGCTACACCAGCCCGAAGATGGACTCGCTGATCAACCAGGCGGAGTCTGCTTCCACCTCGTCCCAGGCGGGCACGCTGTGGGGCCAGGCCAACAGCCTCGGTCTGAAGGACGTGGTGATCGTCCCGCTGCTCAGCCAGCAGTTCCCGTACTTCTCGAGCACGCGGGTGCACAACGCTGGTGCCACGGCGATCGTCATGCAGCCGAACATCGGCGACCCTGACATCACCAACATGTGGCTCAACCCAACTTCCTGACCGGGAGTTAGCACAGGTCCGGCCGGGGTAGGCAGTGCGTACCCCGGCCGGACCTGAGCATGGCGCTATCGGGGATTTCGTGTCACGCTTGCCCAAACCGCCCACGCGCTTGCCACAGCGGGCAGATGGGCACCGGGGAGATAGCGGAGGAATGAGGCAGTGACCCTGCTCGAAGTGAAAGACCTCGCTGTCAGCTTCCCCACCGCCGATGGCGTGGTCAGGGCGGTCCGGGGAGTGTCGTTCAGCGTCGACGCCGGCCGCACGCTCGGGATCGTCGGTGAATCGGGAAGCGGCAAGACCGTCCTGACCCAGACGCTGCTCGGGCTCACCCCGGGCGGCGACATCTCCGGCCAGGCCCTGTTCGACGGGGCCGACCTGCTGACGATGACCGAGGATCAGATGCGCAATGTCCGGGGCGCCCAGATCGCGGTCATCTTCCAGGACCCGCTGACCAGCCTCCACCCGCTGTACAAGGTGGGCTGGCAGATCGCGGAGATGATCCGGGCCCACGACCGCAAGGTCAGCAGGAAGGAGGCGACCGAGCGCGCCATCGACCTGCTGAACAGGGTCGGGATCCCGCAGGCCAGCGAGCGGGTGAACGCCTACCCGCACCAGTTCTCGGGCGGCATGCGCCAGCGCGCCATGATCGCGATGGCGCTGTCGCTCAGCCCCAAGCTGATCATCGCGGACGAGCCGACCACCGCGCTGGACGCGACGGTCCAGGCGCAGATCCTCGACCTGCTGCTGCGCATGCAGCACGAGTTCGACACCGCGCTCATCATGATCACGCACGACCTGGGCGTGGTCGCGGACATCGCCGACGAGGTGATGGTGATGTACGCGGGCCGCGCGGCCGAGAAGGCCAGCAAGCACGACACCTTCTACCAGCCGCATCACCCCTACACCAAGGGCCTGCTGGAGTCGATCCCGAGCAGCTCCGCGGTCACGGAACGGCTCAAGCCGATCAGCGGCCAGCCTCCCAGCCTGATCCGGCTGCCGTCCGGCTGCGCCTTCCACCCGCGGTGCGCCTACGTGATGGACCGCTGCCTGGCCGAGGAGCCCCAGCTGGTCGCCGTGGGCAGCGCGGGAGCCCACCGCTCGGCCTGCTTCCTGCCGGTGTCCGCGATCGGCCTGGGCAGCGACACGGAGGAGCTGCGCAAGAAGGCGGTCAGCGAGGACCGGCACGAGGCGTCCGCTGAGGTGGCCGAGAAGATCGCCGCCGCGCCCGAGTCCGAGGGGAGCGTGATCGCATGAGCGAGACCCTGCCGCGTGACGCCGCGGCCGGCGCGATCCGCGACCCCGAGTTCGACGACGACGTCCTGGTCCGGGTCGAGAACCTGGTCAAGTACTTCCCGATCAAGGCGGGCGGGCTGATCAGCCGCACGGTGGGCCACGTGCAGGCGGTCAACGGCGTATCGCTGACGATCGGCCGGGGCCAGACCGTCGGCCTGGTGGGGGAGACCGGCTGCGGCAAGTCCACGCTGGCGCGCTGCATCGCCGGGCTGCTCCCGGTGACCTCCGGCAAGGTGACCTTCGAGGGCAAGAACATCACCAACCTGAGCCGCCGGGCGATGCGGCCGTACCGGCGCGAGATCCAGATGATCTTCCAGGACCCGTACGGCTCGCTCAACCCGCGGCGGCGGGTCGGCGCCATCATCGGCGACCCGTTCACGATCCACCGGACCGCCACCGGCAGCGAGCGCAAGCGGGCCGTGCAGGAGCTGATGGAGCGGGTCGGGCTCAACCCCGAGCACTACAACCGGTTCCCGGCCGAGTTCTCCGGCGGGCAGCGGCAGCGGATCGGCGTGGCCCGGGCGCTGGCGCTCCGGCCGAAGCTGATCATCTGTGACGAGCCGGTGTCCGCCCTGGACGTGTCCATCCAGGCGCAGGTGCTCAACCTGCTGTCCGACCTGCAGGACGACTTCGGCCTGTCGTACCTGTTCATCGCGCACGACCTGTCGGTCGTCAAGCACGTGAGCGACGCGGTCATCGTCATGTACCTCGGCCGGGTGGCCGAGCAGGGGCCCGGGGACCTGGTCTACGACACGCCCCGCCACCCCTACTCGGTGGCGCTGCTGTCCGCCGCGCCCGCCGCCGACCCCGATTCCGCCGCCGCCCGGCAGCGGATCATCCTGACCGGGGACGTGCCGTCGCCGATCAACCCACCCAGCGGCTGCCGGTTCCACCCGCGGTGCCCGAAGGCACAGGAGCTGTGCAGCCAGCAGGAGCCGGCCCTGGAGAGCAAGGCAGGCGACCCCCAGGACCACCGCACCGCCTGCCACTTCCCGGTCGAGACCGGTGAGAACCTGGCCACAGCCGGCGGGAGGAGCCCGCGATGAGCGTCACCGAGCTGGAATTCCAGGCCCAGCGCGTCGAGTCCGCGCCCGAGGAGGCCATCCTCGGCCGCAGCCAGTGGCAGCTGACCTGGGCGCGGCTGCGCCACGACAAGATGGCCATCGCGTCGATAGTCGTCATCCTGATCATGGCGCTGCTGGCGATCCTGGCGCCCGTGATCGCCGGCCTGCTCGGCCACGGTGTCTATCAGACGTTCACGGGCAAGGGCCTGTCGGCGGACGGCCTGCCGGTCGCTCCCGGCGTCCACGGCTTCCCGCTCGGCACCGACTACGTCGGCCGCGATCTGCTCGTCAGGATCCTGTACGGCGCCCGGATATCCCTGTTCGTCGGTATCACCACGACCGCGCTGGCCACCATCGCCGGGGTCGCCATCGGCCTGATCGCCGGGTTCTACGGGGGCTGGATCGACACGGTCCTGGCCCGGTTCATCGACGCGGTGCTCGCGTTCCCGTTCATCGTGCTCGCGCTGGCGCTGGCCGCGATCTACGGGTCGAGCCTGCTGATCGTGATCGCGGTGATCACCTTCTTCTCCTGGGCGGGGATCTCCCGGATCGTGCGCGGCCAGACGCTCTCGATCAAGGAGAAGGAGTACATCGAGGCGGCCAGGTCTCTCGGCGCCGGGCCATGGCGGATCATGTTCATCGACATCCTGCCCAACCTGCTGGGCCCGGTGCTGGTGCTGGCCACCCTCTACATCCCGACCGCGATCGTGTTCGAGGCGACGCTGTCGTTCCTCGGGATCGGCATCCCGGCGCCGACCGCGAGCTGGGGCGTCATCCTCTCCGAGGCCCAGCAGTTCTACCAGACGTCGTGGTGGTACGTGGTCTTCCCGGCCGCGGCCCTGCTGATCACCACGCTCGCGTTCAACCTGCTCGGCGACGGCATCAGGGACGCGATGGACCCGCGGACCGAGCGGCTGTTCGCCGGCAGCACCAGGCGCCGCAAGCGCAGGGCCGCCGCGTCTACCGGGCCAGACCCCCTCCCGCCGTCGGCGGCGGCCGCGGGAATGGGCGGGTGACCGGCGATGGCCTTCACGCGATTCCTCATCCGGCGGATCCTCACCGGCATCATCGTCCTCTGGGCGGTCGCGACCGGCGCGTTCTTCCTGTTCTTCGCCCGCCCGGTCAACCAGGTCGCCCGGCAGCTGGCCGGCCGCGCCGCCACGCCCGCGGTCATCCAGGAGGTCATCAGGAACCTCGGCCTGAACCAGCCGCTCCTGACCCAGTACTGGCACTTCCTCGACAACATCCTGCACGGCAACCTGGGCTACTCGTATTACAACGGCGAGGCGGTGAAGACGATCATCGCGCAGGACCTGCCGATCACCGCCTCGGTCGTGGTCGGGGGCGTCGTGCTCTGGCTGATCGTCGGGCTCACCGTCGGGATCGTCAGCGCGACCAGGCCGCGGAGCGCCTTCGACCGGGCCTCCACGGTCGGGGTGCTGGCCGGCCTGTCCATGCCCACGTTCGTGCTCGGGGAGCTGCTGATCATCATCGTGTTCGTGCCGCTCAACCAGCACGGCTTCAGCTGGATCCAGACCGGCTACGCGCCGCTGTCCCAGGGCCTGATCCCGTGGATGGGGCACATGATCCTGCCCTGGGTCACGCTGGCGACCGTCCAGGCGGCCGTGTACACCCGGCTGTCGCGCGGATCGCTGCTGGACACCCTCGGCGAGGACTACATCCGGACCGCGCGGGCC
Source organism: uncultured Actinomycetes bacterium (assembly GCA_963835425.1). Lineage (GTDB taxonomy): Bacteria > Actinomycetota > Actinomycetes > Streptosporangiales > Streptosporangiaceae > UBA9676. The sequence goes on from CAWIGE010000002.1 coordinate 171,688, forward strand.
AAGGGGCTGTCCGAGCGCCGGGTGATCTTCAAGCACGGCGTGCGGGCGGCGCTCACCCCGGTCGTCTCCCAGCTCGGGGTGGACATCGGCGCCCTGCTCGGCGGCGTGATCGTGGTCGAGCAGGTGTTCGGGCTGAGCGGCCTCGGCCAGGACGCGGTGGCCGCCATCGCCACCGGCAACCTGCCGCTGATCCTCGGCTTCGTGCTGGTGGCGTCGGCGTTCGTGGTGATAGCCAACATCATCGTGGACGCGCTGTACGCGGTGCTCGACCCCGAGTCCGCATCAGCTGACGGCCGGCCCGGCGCCGGGCCGGGCTCACGGTCAGGCCAGCGCGACGATGAGGACCGCCAGCGGCGGGCAGGATCATCGCCGCCAGGGACGGCCACGCCCAGCTGGCGGCCGGCGCGCCGCCGGCCGCCCCGGCGGCGCGCTCCCGGCGCGCCCGCTCATCCATCTGCCTGGCCATGGCCTGCACCGCCGTCATCGACATCAGGCTCCGGGCCTCGTCGGATACCTTCGAGCTGGCCGCGAACGCCCGGGTCCGGGCGGTGCGCCTGGTCTTGCGCCGGTACCGGGCGGGCGCGAACAGCGCCCAGCAGTCGATGGTCTTGCCGCTGGCCGCGCCGGGGCCCGGCGCGCAGTGCACCCGCACCCAGTCGCCGACGTCCACGGCCGCGACCGCGCCCCACGGTATGCGGTGGTCGCGGACCGGGTTCTTCACCACCAGGCCGGCGCCGGAGGCGATGACCCGGGGCCGCAGCGCGCAGGCATAGGCCACACCGGTGACCGCGACCAGGATCGCCGTCACCACGGCCGCGAAGTGGCCCGGTCCCTGGATGGCCAGGTCGGCGACGTTGAACAGGGCGAAGGCCAGCCAGATCCACCAGAAGACCACCGGCCCGGTGCGGCGGAAGACCTCGGGCCGGGCCGACGGCGGTGCCGCCGAGAACATAGGCACCTGGCAAACTCCGGTCGGTGACAGCAAGCCCCACTGCTTGCCCCGTGATCCCACTGTAGCCACCCGCCGCGCGGGCCGCGCGGGACGAGCCGGGGCCCAGATCAGGGCTTGGCCACCGGCGCCGCGCGACGCCGGTCAGGCGGCCGCGCAGCGGGCCGGAGATCTGCGTGGCATGCCCTAGAGTCGGGGGCGTGACGTTGGTTCTCCTGGTGCGCCACGGCCTCACCGCCGGGACCGGCACCGTGCTCACCGGCCGGATGCCGGGCATCCCGCTCGACGACCGCGGCCGTGAGCAGGCGGCCGCGCTGGCGGCCCGGCTGGCCAGCGTGCCGCTGGACGCGATCGTCACCAGCCCGCTGGACCGGTGCCGCCAGACCGCCGACGCGATCGCCGCCGTGCGTAACGGCCACCCGGTGGCCGTGCACGAGGACGAGCAGCTGGCGGAGGTCCGGTACGGAGACTGGACGGGCAAGCCGCTCAAACGGCTGGCCAAGGAGCCGCTGTGGCGGGTGGTGCAGGCGCATCCGAGCGCGGCCCGCTTCCCGGGCGACGACGGCGAGTCCATGCATGACATGCAGCACCGGGCGCTCGGCGCGATCCGCGAGCTGGAACGCCCGGCTCGGGGCCAAGGCCGTCTACCTGGTCTGCTCGCACGGGGATGTGATCAAGTCGGTGATCGCCGACTGCCTGGGCATGCACCTGGACATGTTCCAGCGGATCCAGGTCGATCCCTGCTCACTGAGCGTGATCCGGTACACGCCGTTGCGGCCGTTCCTGCTGCGGATGAACGATACCGGCGGAGAGGTGAGCGGCCTGGTCCGGCCCGGGCCCGGCGATCGTGGGCGCGCCGCCGGGACGCCGGAATCGGCGGCGGCAGGCCGCGGCCGTCCCGGAGACGAGGACGCGGCCATCGGCGGCGGAGCGGGAGGATAGGTCCATGTCGGTCTACACATACGATCCGCCGGACAGGTTCGTCGCCGGGGCGGTCGGCCAGCCGGGCGAGCGGAGCTTCTACCTGCAGGCCAGCGCCGCCGGCCGGGTCACCAGCGTCGCGCTGGAGAAGTTCCAGGTCAGCCTGCTCGCCGAGCGGCTCGACGAGCTGCTCGACGAGGTGCTGCGGCGCACCGGCGGCCGGGTGGCCGTCCCGGCCACCGCCCCGGCCGAGCTGGCCGACGACGCGCCGCTCGACCTTCCGCTGATGGAGGACTTCCGGGTCGGCGCCATCGCGCTGGCGTGGGACGGCGAGGACGAGCGGGTGGTCATCGAGGCGCAGGAGGAGACCGAGAACCCGGTCGAGCCGCTGGCCGAGGAGGTGCCCGAGGACGGGCCCGGGGTGCTGCGGGTGCGGATCACCCCGGCCGAGGCGCGGGCCTTCTCGCAGCGGGCGCTGCAGATCGTGGCGCAGGGGCGCCCCGCGTGCCCGCTGTGCGGGCTGCCGCTGGACGCAGAACGGCCACATCTGCCCGCGGCAGAACGGTCACCGGGTTGGCGATGCCTGAACCGGTCTCAGGCAGGCGCGCGCCGCGCCCCGGCCGCCAGGCCCGCCAGCTGCGCCCGGCCCGCGGCCGCCCGGGCGCCCGCCGCGCCCGCCGGGGACGGGGAACGGCCGCTGGAGGACGAGGCCGCGCTCGAACTGCTCGCCCAGGGGCACCCTGGAGGTGGAGGGGCGGCTGGTGGAGGCGTCCAACGCGACGCTGTACTGCAGCATCAGCCATGAGGGCGTGCAGGCGGCGTGCGTCTACAAGCCGGTGGCGGGGGAGCGCCCGCTGTGGGACTTCCCGCCAGGCACGCTGGCCGGGCGGGAGGTGGCCGCCTACGCGGTGTCGCGGGCGGCCGGCTGGGGCATCGTGCCCCCCACCGTCATGCGCGACGGGCCGTTCGGGCCCGGCATGTGCCAGCTCTGGATCGACGCCGACGCCGGCACCGACCTGATCGCGCTCGCCCGGAGCCCTGACCACCCCCAGCTCCGTGACATGGCCGTGTTCGACGCGGTGGTCAACAACGCCGACCGCAAGATCGGGCATCTGCTGCCGCTGCGGCGACGGGCGGCTGTACGGCTGCGACCACGGCGTCTGCTTCGGTGAGGAGTACAAGCTGCGCACGGTGCTGTGGCAGTGGCGCGGCCGGCGGCTGCCCGGCCGCGCGCTGCGGGCCCTGGCCCGGCTGCAGGAGAAGATGGCCAGCGGCGATCTGGCCGAGGAGCTGGCCGCGCTGCTGTCGCCGACGGAGGTGCGGGCGACGAGCGACCGGATAGACCTGCTGATCCAGCACCGCGTGCATCCCTACCCGCCGGAGAACTGGCCGGCGGTGCCCTGGCCGCCGGTGTAGGCGGGTCAGCGGCCGACTGGCCGGCGCGCCTGGCCGCCGGTGCAGGGCGGATCAGCGGCCCCCGCGGTCGCCCGGGTCGCGGCGCCGGCGCAGGTAACGCTCGAACTCCCGGGCGATGGCGTCCCCGCTCGCCTCCGGCAGGTCGGTCGCGTCCTTGGCCTCCTCCAGGGTCCGCACGTAGTCAGCGACCTCGGTGTCCTGCTCGGCGAGCTCGTCCACGCCACGCTCCCAGGCCCGCGCCTCCTGGGGAAGGTCGGCCAGCGGCAGCGACACGTCGAGCACGTCCTCCACGCCGCGGATGAGCGCCAGCGTCGCCTTCGGGCAGGGCGGCTGCGCGACGTAGTGCGGCACCGACGCCCACAGCGAGACCGCCGGTATGCCCGCATCCGCGCACGCGTGCTGCAGCACGCCGACGATCCCGGTCGGGCCCTTGTAGTCCACCGGCTCGGCGCGCAGGTCGGCGGCCAGCGCCGGATCGGAGGCCGCGGCGGCCACCGGCACCGGGCGGGTGTGCGGCGAGTCGGCGAGCAGCGCCCCGAGCAGCACCACCAGCTCGATCCCGAGCTCGGAGAAGGAGGTGACCAGCTCGGAGCAGAACCCCCGCCAGCGCATGTTGGGCTCGATCCCGTGGAGGAGCAGCAGGTCACGGTCGGCGGCTTCCTGCTTGGCCGCCAGCAGCCGGGTGGTCGGCCAGATCAGGCGCTCGGTCTTGCCCTCGGCCACCTCGGTGACCGGCCGGGTCACCTGGAAGTCGTAGTAGTCCTCCGGGTCGATGGCCCCGACCGGCGTCGCCTGCCAGGCGAGGCTCAGGTGGTTGATGACCCCGCTGGCCGCCTCGCCAGCGTCGTTCCAGCCCTCGAAGGCGGCGATGATCACCGGTGAGGTGAGCTTGCCGATGCCGTCGAGCTCGATCACCCACCACCTCCTTCCTCGCTACCTGGGCGCCAGCAGAGCACGATTCCACATTACGGCTCCCGCATGATCGCTGGGTACCCCGGCGGGCGGCGGAGCCGCTGGGCAGCGGGGCGGCCCGTCGCCGGCCGTTAGAATGGGGGCCCTATGACGACGAGCGACCGCCCGCCCCAGGCAGGGCGGCCGGCCAGCTGCGCGCGGCGCTGGCCCAGCGGGTGGTCGTGGCCGACGGGGCCATGGGCACCATGCTCCAGGCCAGCCCCGCCACCCTCGGCGACTTCGACGGCCACGAGGGCTGCAACGAGATCCTCAACCTCACCCGGCCCGACATCGTCCGGTCCATCCACGACGCCTACCTCGAGGCCGGGGTCGACTGCATCACCACCAACACGTTCGGCGCGAACCTCGGCAACCTGGGTGAATACGGGCTCCAGTCGCGGATCGAGGAGCTGTCCGAGGCCGGGGCGAGGATCGCCCGCGCGGCCGCCGACGCCGCCAGCACCGGCAGCCGCCCCCGGTGGGTGCTCGGCTCGGTCGGTCCCGGCACCAAGCTGCCGACCCTCGGCCACGTCCGCTTCGCCGACCTGCGCGACGCCTACCAGCGCAACGCGGCCGGCCTGCTGCGCGGCGGGGTGGACGCGATCGTGGTCGAGACCTGCCAGGACCTGCTGCAGGCGAAGGCGGCGATCATCGGCGCCCGGCGGGCGATGGCGGCGGACGCCGGCGACATCCCGCTGATCGCCCACGTGACCATCGAGACCACCGGCTCCATGCTGCTCGGTACGCGAGATCGGCGCCGCGCTCACCGCCCTGGAGCCGCTCGGCATCAGCCTGATCGGGCTCAACTGCGCCACCGGCCCGGGGGAGATGAGCGAGCACCTGCGCTACCTGGCGGGCCACGCAGCGGTCCCGGTTTCCTGCATGCCCAACGCCGGCCTGCCGGTGCTCACGGGCGACGGCGCCCACTACCCGCTGACCCCCGGCCAGCTCGCCGACGCCCACGAGACGTTCACCGCCGAGTTCGGGCTCGCACTGGTGGGCGGGTGCTGCGGCACCACCCCCGAGCACCTGGCCGCGCTGGTGGACCGCGTGTGGGGCAGGCCGCTCACTCCCCGGCGGCCGCGGCCCGAGCCCGGGGTCGCCTCGCTCTACCAGCATGTGCCGTTCCGCCAGGACACCTCGTTCCTCGCCATCGGCGAGCGCACCAACGCCAACGGGTCGAAGGCGTTCCGCGAGGCGCTGCTGGACGGCCGGCTCGAGGACTGCGTCGAGATCGCCCGGCAGCAGACCCGCGACGGGGCGCACCTGCTCGACGTGTGCGTGGACTACGTGGGCCGGGACGGCCGCGCCGACATGACCGAGGTGGCCGGCGCTCGCCACCGCCGCCACCCTGCCGCTGGTGATCGACTCCACCGAGCCGGACGTGGTCCAGGCGGGCCTGGAGATGCTGGGCGGCCGGGCGGTGGTCAACTCGGTCAACTACGAGGACGGGGACGGCCCGGGCTCCCGGATCGCCAGGGTCATGCCGCTGATCAGGGAGCACGGCGCCGCGGTGATCGCGCTGACCATCGACGAGCGCGGGCAGGCGCGCACCGCCGAGTGGAAGACGGAGGTCGCCACCCGGCTGATCGAGGACCTCACCGGCAACTGGGGCATGCGCGTATCCGACATCATCGTGGACTGCCTGACGTTCCCCATCGCCACCGGCCAGGAGGAGACCCGGCGGGACGCGCTGGAGACGATCGAGGCGATCCGCGCGGTCAAGCACCGCTACCCGGACGTGCAGACCACGCTGGGGGTGTCGAACGTCTCGTTCGGCCTGAACCCGGCGGCGCGGGCGGTGCTGAACTCGGTCTTCCTCGACGAGTGCGTCCGCGCCGGGCTCGACTCGGCGATCGTCCACGCGTCGCGGATCATGCCGATCGCCCGGATCGGCGGGCGAGCAGCTCCAGGCCGCCCTCGACCTGGTCTACGACCGCCGGCGCGAGGGGTACGACCCGCTGGCCCGGCTGCTGGAGCTGTTCGAGGGCGTGGACGCGGCGGCGGTCAAGGCCAGCCGGGCGGCCGAGCTGGCCGGCCTGCCGCTGTGGGACCGGCTCAAGCGCCGGATCATCGACGGCGAGCGGGCCGGGCTGGAGGCCGACCTCGACGAGGCGCTCGGCCAGCGCCCGGCCCTGGAGATCGTCAACGACATCCTGCTGGACGGGATGAAGACCGTCGGGGACCTGTTCGGCTCCGGGCAGATGCAGCTGCCGTTCGTGCTGCAGTCTGCCGAGGTGATGAAGGCGGCGGTCGGCTACCTGGAGCCGTACATGGAGCGGTCCGGCGAGGCCGGCAAGGGCCGCATCGTGCTGGCCACCGTCAAGGGGGACGTGCACGACATCGGCAAGAACCTGGTCAACATCATCTTGAGCAACAACGGCTACGACGTCGTCAACATCGGCATCAAGCAGCCGCTGTCGGCGATCGTGGACGCGGCGACCGAGCAAGGCGCCGACGTGATCGGCATGTCCGGGCTGCTGGTCAAGTCCACGGTGGTGATGCGGGACAACCTGGCCGAGCTGAACTCCCGCGGCCTGGCCGGCCGGTGGCCGGTCCTGCTCGGCGGCGCCGCGCTCACCCGCGCCTACGTGGAACAGGACCTGGCCTCGCTGTTCGACGGCGAGGTGCGCTACGCCCGGGACGCCTTCGAGGGCCTGCGGCTGATGGACGCCGCTATGGCGGTCAAGCGCGGCGAGCAGGGCGCGCGGCTGCCCGCGCCGCGCGAGCGCCGGGTCACGCCCGCGGCGCGGCTGCGGGTCACCGAGCCCGCCGACATGCCCGCCCGGTCCGACGTGGCCACCGACAACGGGGTGCCCACGCCCCCGTTCACCGGCGACCGGGTGGTCAAGGGCATCGCGCTCGCCGACTACGCCGCCTTCCTGGACGAGCGGGCCACCTTCATGGGCCAGTGGGGGCTCAAGCCGGCCCGGGGCGGAGCCGGGCCCAGCTACGAGGAGCTGGTGGAGACCGAGGGGCGCCCCCGGCTGCGGATGTGGCTGGAGCGGATCCAGACCGAGGGCTGGTCGAGGCGGGCGTGGTCTACGGGTACTTCCCGGCCGTCAGCGAGGGCAACGACCTGGTCGTGCTCGGCGATGGCGGGCGGGAGCGGGAGCGGTTCACCTTCCCCCGCCAGCGCCGCGACCGTCACCTGTGCCTGGCCGACTACTTCCGGCCCGCCGCGCTCCGGTGAGCTCGACGTGGTGGGGTTCCAGCTGGTCACCGTCGGGACGAGGATCAGCCAGGCGACCGCGGAGCTGTTCGCGAAGGACGCCTACCGCGACTATCTCGAGCTGCACGGGCTGTCGGTGCAGCTGACCGAGGCGCTGGCGGAGTACTGGCACGGCCGGGTCCGCGCCGAGCTCGGCCTGGCCGGGTTCGACCCCCCCGGCCTCGACGGCATCCTCAAGGTCGGCTACCGCGGCTGCCGCTATTCGTTCGGCTACCCGGCCTGCCCCGACCTGGAGGACCGGGCCAAGGTCGTGCGGCTGCTGCGCCCGGAGCGGATCGGGGTGACCCTGTCCGAGGAGTTCCAGCTCGCCCCCGAGCAGTCCACCGACGCGCTGATCGCCCATCACCCCGAGGCGAAGTACTTCAGCACTTGACGATGCCCCCCGCCCGGCAAGAGCGACACCGGTTCGGTAAGCTGCGGGCGGTCCTGTTCGACATGGACGGGCTGCTGGTGGACTCCGAGCCGCTCTGGTTCGAGGCGGAGCGCGCCGTGATGGCCCGGATGGGGGGCCCGTGGACCGAGGCGGACCAGCACCAGCTGATCGGCGGCTCGCTGACGCACTCGGTCGGGTACATGGCGGGCCCGGGCCCTGCGCCCCGCCGAGCCGGAACTGGTCGGCGCGTGGCTGCTGGACACCATGGCCACCCTGGTGGCCGAGCGCGGGGTGCCGCTCATGGCCGGCGCCCCCGGGCTGCTGGCCGAGCTGGACGCCGCCGGGATCCCGAAGGCGCTGGTGACCTCCGCGCAGCGCCGGATCATGGACGCGGTACTGGCCCGCACCGGCCTGGCGTTCGCCGTCACGGTCTGCGCCGAGGACGTCCGCCGGAGCAAGCCGGATCCCGAGCCCTACCTGCGGGCGGCGGCGCTGCTGGGGGAGGCGCCGGGCGGGTGCGTGGCGCTGGAGGACTCGCCGCGCGGCATCGCCTCGGCCCAGGCGGCGGGCTGCCCGGTGATCGCGGTGCCGAGCATGCCGCTGCCGCGGCGCGATGGCCGGCGGGGCCCGCCCGGCGCTCCCGCGCCGGTGGTCGTGGCGTCGCTGCGGGAGGTTGATCTTGCAACACTCCGGGGGATCATGATTTCCTGCGCTGATGGGGTATGAGGCCGGAAATCATCGCCCGTTGGTCTGCTGTGACGGAAGAAACTTGATTCGGTCACAATCCAGGAACGACATCGTCCCAGGTCTAGCGTTTAGCGGTGGCCGGGCGAGATCCTCCGATAGAGGACTGGCGGGCTGCCCGGTAACCCCGGCGGCGGACCGCCGCCGTGACGTGTGTGGGGAGAACGCCTGCCGATGACCGCACCGCTCGAGGTATCCACTGAGGCGGCCGCGCCGGAGTCGGTGCTGGAGGGTGTCGGTGCTCAGGCCATCGAGGGGCGGTCGCTCGGGCAGATCGCCTGGATGCGGCTGCGCCGCGACAAGGTGGCCGTAGCGGGCGGCGTGGTCGTCATCCTGCTCATACTCGTGGCGATCTTCGGCCCGTTCTTCGTCCAGAACCCGAACCTCTACCACGCCAACCTCATCAACTCGACGTTCAGCAGGCCCAACGGCCCCTTCGGCGGGATCAGCGTGGCGCATCCCCTCGGCGTTGAGCCGTTGACCGGCCGCGACATGCTCGCGCGGGTCGTCATCGGCGCGCGGTACTCGCTGCTGATCGGTTTCCTGGCGACCGCGCTCGCGGTGGTGCTCGGCGTGCTGATGGGGGTCATCGCCGGCTACTTCGGCGGCTGGGTCAACGCGGTGATCGCGCGCTCCATGGACATCTTCCTCGCGTTCCCGCTGCTGGTGTTCGCGATCGCGCTGGTCGGCGTCATCCCCGGGTCGGCGTTCGGGCTGTCCGGCAACACACTCCGCGTGTTCCTGCTGGTCTTCATCATCGGGTTCTTCGCCTGGCCCTACATGGGCCGGATCATCCGCGGGCAGACGCTGTCGCTGCGGGTGCGGGAGTTCGTGGACGCGGCGCGCAGCATAGGCGGGCGCGGCCCGTACATCCTGTTCCGTGAGCTGCTGCCGAACCTGATCGGGCCGATCCTCGTCTACGCCACGCTGCTGATCCCGACCAACATCCTGTTCGAGGCGGCGCTCGACTACCTGGGCGTTGGCCTGATCCCCCCCACGCCGAGCTGGGGCCAGATGCTGTCCAACGCGGTGTCTCAGGGCTTCTTCTCGGTAGACCCGATGTACATGATCATCCCAGGGCTGGCCATCTTCATCACGATCATGGCCTTCAACCTCTTCGGCGACGGGCTGCGCGACGCCTTTGACCCGAAATCCCGGTAGGGAGCTAACTCGCTCGTTTCAGACAAGTGAAGAACACAACACGAACGGGAGGCGTTTCACTTATGGCGAGACGCGGAGTATTCGCCCTCGCAGCGGTCGGCACGGTGGGCACGCTAGCGCTTGCTGCATGCAGCAGCAGCTCTACGCCCACCCCGCCGCCGAGCGGTTTCAACAAGGCCGTCACCTCGGTCGTCAACCCCTCGACCGCCAAGGGCGGCACGATCACCTTCGACAACAGCAGCGCCCCGGACTCGACCAATGCCGGCAACACCTACTACGCGTTCAACCTCAACTTCACCCGGCTGTACGCCACCCCGCTGACGACGTACAAGTCCTGCCCGGGCAAGTGCGGCGCGGGGGTCGTGCCGGCGCTCGCCACCTCGCTGGGCACGGCGACCGACGGGAACAAGACCTGGACCTTCCACATCAAGCCCAACGTGAAGTTCGAGGATGGCACCACCGTCACCTCGCAGGACGTGAAGTACGCGGTCGAGCGCACGTTCGACCGGAGCGTGCTGCCCAACGGGCCGAGCTACTTCGCGACGCTGCTGGCCGGGAACGCGGCCAAATACCCCGGGCCGTTCAAGAACCGGTCCAAGAACCTCATGGGCCTCACGTCGATAACCACCCCGAACGCGACGACGGTGGTCTTCCACCTGAACCAGCCGTTCGCTGACTTCAACTACGTGGTGGCGTTCCCGCAGACCGCCCCGGTGCCGCCGGCCAAGGACACCGGCGCGAACTACCAGAACCACCCGCTGTCCACCGGCCCGTACAAGTTCTCGAGCTACCAGCTCAACAAGCAGTACGTGCTGGTGCCCAACCCGCTGTGGAACCCGTCCTGGAATCCGCAGGTCAAGCAGCTGGCCAGCAAGATCATCGTTAACCTCAACGTGAACGCCAACGACATCGACAACCGGCTGATGGCGGGCGACATCCAGGTCAACCAGGCCGGGAGCGGCGTCCAGGCGGCGGCGCGGGCCAAGATCCTCTCGAACCCGTCGCTCAAGGCGAACTCCGACGACCCGGTGAACGGGTTCATGTGGTTCTACTACATCAACTCCAAGGTCCCGCCGCTGAACAACGTGCACTGCCGGATGGCGGTCGAGTTCGCGGCCAACAAGACCAACCTCCAGACCGCCTACGGCGGCCCCTACGGCGGGTCGATCGCCTCCACGGCGATGCCGCCGACCGTCCTCGGGTACAAGAGCTTCGACCTCTATCACGCGCTCAGCAAGCCCGGCGGGGACATCGCCGCGGCTAAGCAGCAGCTCGCGATGTGCGGTCACCCGAACGGCTTCACCACCAACATCGCCTATCGCAGCGACCGGCCGCGTGAGGTGGCGTCCTCCCAGGCGCTCCAGGCCTCGCTCAACTCGGTCGGCATCAAGACCACGCTGAAGGGCTACACGGCCGCGAACTACTTCGGCACCTTCGCCGGCGTCCCCACCTACGTGCACAGCCACGACCTCGGGCTGCTGGCGGGCGGCTGGGGCCCCGACTGGCCGGACTTCTACGGTTGGGGGTGGGCGCTGTTCGACGGCAAGGCCATCGTGCCGGCCGGGAACGCCAACATCGGAGAGCTGAACGACCCGCAGGTCAACAAGTGGTTCCAGGAGATGGAGGCGGCGAGCAGCCAGGCGCAGCGGAACACCATCTCGCAGCAGATCGACATGCAGGTCATGAAGGACGCGGTGCTGCTGCCGGCGGTCTACTCCAAGGCGCTGCTGTACCGCGGCACCGGCTTGACCAACGTCAATGTCAATAGTTACTACGGCATGTACGACTACGGCACGCTCGGTGTGAACCAGAAGTAGCCGGAACCCGCGGCGCGAGGTGCCGGCCCAGGGCGAGCGTCTCCCTGGGCCGGCACCGGACCCGGCGGCGACCAGCGGAGAGCACAGTGGTCACGTTTATCATCCGGCGGCTGATCGCCACGGTGTTCCTGCTGATCATCGTCAGCATGGTCACCTTCGCGATCTTCTTCTGGCTGCCGAAGCTGGGCGGCCAGACCACCTACGGCCTGGCGACCCAGTACGTCGGGCGCAACCCGACCAGGGCGGCCGTGCTGCAGGTCGAGCAGCAGCTTGGCCTGAACCAGCCGCTGTACCTCCAGTACTGGCACTACCTGTCGGCAATCGTGGTCGGCGAGCACTACACCTCTGGCGCGACCACCGCGTACTGCCCGCCGCCCTGCTTCGGCTATTCCTTCAAGAATCAGCAGCCGGTCTGGCCGAGATGGTCAGCGACATACCGGTGACGCTGTCACTCGCGGTCGGCGCATCCATCCTGTGGCTGATCGGCGGGATTTCCATCGGGGTGCTGTCCGCGCTGAAGCGGGGCAGCGTCTTCGACCGCTTCTCGATGGGTCTGGCCCTGGCCGGGGTGTCACTGCCGATCTTCTTTACCGGGCTCATCGCGCTGGAACTATTCAGCTACCGATGGCCGATCTTCCCGAACGTGACGTTCGTCCCGTTCACCCAGAATCCGTACCTGTGGGCTAAGAACCTGGTGCTGCCCTGGGTCTGCCTGGCGTTCCTCTATGCCGCGCTGTACGCGCGGCTGACCCGGGCGGGCATGCTGGAGACGATGAGCGAGGATTACATCCGGACGGCGCGCGCGAAGGGACTGGAGGAGCGGACGGTGATCGTCAAGCACGGGCTCCGGGCCGCCCTGACGCCGATCATCACGATCTTCGGGATGGATCTTGGCCTGCTGCTCGGCGGCGCCATCCTCACCGAGGTCACGTTCTCCCTGCATGGCCTCGGCCTGTTCACGATCGAGGCGATCCAGAACCAGGACTTCCCCGAGATCATGGGCGTGGTCATGCTGGCCTCGTTCTTCATCATCATCGCCAACCTGTTCGTCAACATCTTGTACGCCTATGCCGACCCGAGAGTGAGGCACTGATGGCGGGAGGCGAGAGCCCCCGCCAGGGGGACGGAGCCGGTGGACGCTTCGCTAGGCGCCGTGCCCGCCACCGGAGCGCCATGGAAGTGGAGGCGCACGCCACCCGCGAGAGAGCCGGCGAAGCCGAGCCCAGCGCGATGCTCGACATACGGGATCTGCGCATTCACTTCCCGACCGACGACGGGCTGGTCAAGGCGGTGGACGGGCTGTCGTTCACCCTGGAACGGGGCCGCACCCTCGGCATCGTCGGTGAGTCCGGGTCCGGCAAGAGCGTCACCAGCCTCGGCATCCTCGGGCTGTACAACAGCGGCAACGCGCAGATGAGCGGCAAGATCTACCTCGACGGGGAGGATCTCGTCGCGGCCGACCAGGCCCGGGTGCGTGAGCTGCGGGGCAGCAAGATGGCAATGATTTTCCAGGATTCGCTGTCCGCGCTGCACCCGTACTACACGATCGGGGACCAGATCACCGAGGCGTACCTGATCCACAACAAGGTGAGCAAGAAGGCGGCCCGTGCTCATGCGGTCAACCTGCTCAAGCGGGTGGGAATTCCGCAGGCGGCGAGCCGGCTCGACGACTACCCGCACCAGTTCTCCGGCGGGATGCGGCAGCGCGCGATGATCGCGATGGCCCTGGCGTGTGACCCCGAACTGCTGATCGCGGACGAGCCGACCACCGCGCTGGACGTCACGGTGCAGGCCCAGATCCTGGACCTCATCTCGGAGCTCCAGCAGGAGTACGATTCCGCGGTCATCATGATCACCCATGATCTGGGGGTGGTGGCCGAGCTGGCCGACGACATCCTGGTCATGTACGCGGGCCGGATGGCGGAATACGGCAGCAGCGAGGACGTCTTCACCCATCCCGGGCACCCGTACACGTGGGGGCTGCTCGGCTCGATGCCACGGCTGGACCGCAGCAGGATGGACCGGCTGCTGTCGATCCGCGGCACCCCGCCCAGCCTCATCAACGTCCCGGCGGGCTGCCCCTTCAACCCGCGCTGTGACTATGCAACCCGCAACAACGGCCGGTCAGAGACGGAGGTGCCCGCGCTGCGTCCGGTCGGCCCCGGCCATCTGGTCGCCTGTCACCTGAGCACAGACGAGCAGCGCCGCATCTGGGCCGAGCGGGACAAGGTGGCGTCATGACCGGGGTGCGGGAGAGCCCCCCGGGCACAAGCGTGACCGCCCAGCCGGGCCAGGCGCGGGGAAACGTCACGCCAGCCGGGGACGCGCTGCTGACGGTGACCGGGCTGACCAAGCATTTCCCGGTCATGCGCGGCATCATCTTCCGCCACGCCGTCGGGCAGGTCCGTGCCGTTGACGATGTCAGCTTTTCGGTGGCACCCGGCGAGACCCTGGGTATCGTGGGCGAGTCTGGCTGCGGCAAGACGACCACCGCCCGCATGATCGTCCGGCTGGTCGAGCCGACCGCCGGGAAGATCGTGTTCGACGGCCACGACATCACGCACCTGCGGCAGGGGGCGATGCGCCCGCTGCGCCGCGAGATCCAGATGATCTTCCAGGATCCTTATTCGTCGCTCAACCCCCGGCACACCGTCGGCACGATCGTCGGCGCCCCCTGGCGGTTGCAGAAGGTCAAGACCGAGAAGGGGACCAAGCAGAGCGTCCAGGAGCTGCTGGAGCTCGTGGGCCTCAACCCCGAGCACTACAACCGCTACCCGCATGAGTTCTCCGGCGGCCAGCGGCAGCGGATCGGCATCGCGCGCACGCTCGCGCTGCGGCCCAAGCTCATCGTCGCCGACGAACCGGTGTCCGCCCTGGACGTGTCCATCCAGGCCCAGGTGGTCAACCTGCTGGAGGATCTGCAGCACGAGCTCGGGCTCACCTACGTGATCATCGCGCATGACCTGTCGGTGATCCGGCACGTCTGTGACCGGGTCGCGGTCATGTACCTGGGCAACCTGGTCGAGCTGGCCGGCCGGGACGACCTGTACGCCCGTCCCCGGCACCCCTACACCGTCGCCCTGCTGTCGGCCGTGCCCTCGCCGGAGCCGGTGGGCCGCACGGCCGACGGCCGCCGGGAGCGCCGGGAGCGGATCCGGCTGACCGGGGACGTCCCGAGCCCGCTCAACCCCCCGCCCGCCTGCCGCTTCCACACCCGCTGCTGGAAGGCACAGGACATCTGCAAGACGGAGGCGCCACCGCTGGTGGAAAGGGCGCCGGGGCACCTGGCGGCCTGCCACTTCCCCGAGAACAGCTGAGGGCCGCCGTCCCGGCTGGGACATGCCGGGGTGATCAGATGCGGTCGGGGCAGACCTCGTGCATCCACTCGCCGTCGGCCCGGCGCCGCACATCCTGGCCGGGCGCGATGACCTGACCACAGATCTCGCAGGTCTTGCCCGGAGCGTGCGCCTCGTTGTCGCCCAGCCCGGCGTCGTCGTGGTGGCTCACGGTCCGCTGTTCCGCCGGGCCGCCCAGGTCTTCCAGCACCCCTTCTTCAATCTCGTGCCCGCCGAAATCAGGTGGGGTCGTCATGTGTGCCTCCCCGCAGGTGCGAAGGTGCGATCCGCCGCTGATACCAGTCTGGCACCGCGGCGGTTCTCCAGGGTGATCGGGCGGCACGCCGCTGCCCCCAGGCCTGCCGGGCCGGCGGCTGCATGCCCCGGGACATCGATCTCGCCGGACCGTGTGCGGTAGCGGGGGTTCGCGCGGCTGTGGGTGGAGGGGCTGCCCTGGACATATGAGGAGATCTTGCGACTTTTTGCCGCCAAAGCGTTATCTCCTGCTCCTTCCGGGAGCTTGAACGGCCAAGTATAAAATTGCGGGACTCGAAGTCGGCAAAGGAGGCGCCCAGGTGTCACGTGCCGTCAGGTCCCCCATCAGGGGGCGCAAGGTGTACACATGGAGCACCGCGGTAGCGGTCGCCGCTCTGGTTGGCGCCGCGGGCTGCGGCGGCGGCTCGACCCCATCGTCGTCGTCCTCCAGCTCGACGTCGGCGCCGCAGAAGGGCGGGACCCTCACCATCCTTGCCAGCGCTGCGTTCGGCACCGCCGACCCAGCGCAGAACTACACGCTGGAGGAATGGCAGCTGCTGATCGACACCCATGACGGGCTGGTGCAGTTCAAGCGCGTCGGCGGCACCGCGGGCACCAAGATCGTGCCCGACCTGGCCACCTCCCTCCCGCAGCCGACCAACGGTGGCAAGACCTACACGTTCCAGATCCGCAAGGGGATCAAGTTCTCGAACGGCCAGGTGATGAAGCCCAGCGACTTCGTCACGACGTTCGAGCGCCAGTTCACGGTGCCCGGGCCGACCTCGTTCTATTCCGGCATCGTCGGGGCGGACAAGTGCTCCACCAAGGGCTGCGACCTCAGCCAGGGCGTCGTCGCGAACGACTCCGCCTCCACGCTGACGATCAACCTGACCGCCCCCGACCCGGAGTTCCTCGACAAGCTGGCGCTCCCGTTCGCCTACGTAGTCCCGGCCAGCACGAGCAAGAAGCTGACCGGCAACAACGTGCCGCCGGGCACCGGCCCGTACATGTGGCAGTCCTACAACCCGAACTCCGAAGCAGTGCTCGTCCGCAACCCCTACTTCAAGCAGTGGAGCGCGGACGCCCAGCCCACCGGCTACCCGGACAAGATCGTCGAGAAGTACGGCCAGACGATCTCCGATGAGGTGACCGCGGTCGAGAACAACCAGGCCGACGAGGTCTGGGACGGCGACGTCATCCCGGCCGACCGGCTCAACGAGCTGAACAGCCCGAAGTACGCCAAGCAGGTGCACGTGAACCCGCTCACGGCCGACTGGTACTTCGCCCTCAACACCCGGACGCCGCCGTTCAACAACCTCAAGGCCCGGCAGGCGATCAACTACGCGGCCGACCGGTCGGCGTACGTCAAGATCGCGGGTGGCCCGTCGCTCGCCGTGCCGACCTGCCAGATCCTGCCGCCCAACTTCCCCGGCTACAAGCCCTACTGCCCGTACACCGCAGGCACCGACCACACCAAGTGGACCGGGCCCGACCTGGCCAAGGCCAAGCAGCTGGTGCAGCAGTCGGGCACGGCGGGCATGAAGGTCGTGGTCAACAGCGCCACCGACGAGACCGACAAGGCGCTCGCCCAGCAGATGGCGTCGGACCTCAACAAGATCGGCTACAAGGCGTCCACCCAGCTGCTCAACGCCAGCATCCAGTACCCGTTCATCCAGAACTCCAACAACAGCAGCAAGTGGAACGTGGCCTGGTCGGCCTGGTACCAGGACTACCCGACCGCGTCGGACTTCCTCAACGTGCTGACCGGATGCGGCAACATTCACCCGCACAGCGACGCCAGCCCGAACATCGCCGCGTTCTGCGACCAGTCGATCCAGGCCCAGATGAATAAGGCCTTGACCCTCGGCCAGACCGACCCGGCAACGGCCAACACCATGTGGGCGCAGGTCGACCACGCGGTCACCGACCAGGCGCCGTGGGTCGACCTGTTCAACCCGAAGCAGATCGACTTCCTGTCCGCGCGTGTCCACGGCTACCAGTGGAACCCGCAGTGGTACATCCTGATCGACCAGATGTGGCTGAAGTAGGCCGGTGGCTGCGAGGATAGGTAGCTGATGGCTGCCATCCTCGAGCAAGCCGATATAGCCACGGATGTGCGGCCGGAGGTCGCCGGCCGCAATCCGTGGCTACTGGCCGGCCGCCGGCTCTGGCACAACCGCATCGCCATGGCGGCGCTGGTGCTGTTCCTGCTGATCGTCGTGGTGTGCCTGCTGGCGCCGCTCTACGCCAACGACATCGCCCACGTGAACCCGTTTACCAACGACCTGAACGGCACGACGATCGTCCACGGCCAGCGGGTGCCGCTGATGGAGCAGGGAGGGGGCCTGCTGCGCCTGGGCGAGACCCCCATCGGCCCCACCTGGGACGTGCACCACTACTTCCTGGGTGCCGATCAGCTGGGCCGCGACGTGATGGCGCGGCTGCTCTACGGCGGGCGCAGCTCGCTGATCATCGGGATCGGCTCCGCGGTTATCTGCTGCCTGTTCGCGACGGTCACCGCGCTCATCGCGGGCTTCTTCGGGGGCGTAACGGATTCGCTGCTCTCCCGCCTCATGGACGTGATCTGGGCGTTCCCGGTCTACCTGCTCGCGATCTCCATCTCCACCGAGCTCCTGACCCACTCCAACGGCTTCTCGATCGGCCCGCTGCACATCGTGGCCTCCAGCCTGTGGCTGCCCACTCTGATCATCGCCTTCATCTACGTGCCCTACGTGTACCGCCCGGTGCGGGGCCAGGTGCTCACCGTGGTGCACAAGGAGTACGTCGAGGCGGCGATCTCCCAGGGAGCGTCGAACCTGCGGCTGATGTTCTCTGACGTCCTGCCGAACGTGATATCGGTGGTGATCGTGCTGCTGCCGCTGATGGTCGCCACCACGATCCTCACCGAGACCGCCCTGTCGTTCCTGTCGATCGGGGTGCAGCCACCCAACGCCAGCTGGGGCACGATCATCAGCGACGGCCAGGACCTGCTGTACACGCGGCCCTGGGTCTCGGTCGCGCCCGGGATCATGATCGTGCTGACGGTGCTGGCGCTCAACGTGCTCGGAGACGGGGTCAGGGACGCGCTCGACCCTCGCGCCAAGCTGCGGGTGAGGGGCTAGTGGCGCCGCTGAGCGACGGGCAGGGGCGCCCATGCTGACGTTCATCGTCCGCCGTGTGCTGTGGGCCGTACTGGTCATGTTCGTGATCACGGCGTTCGTGTTCGTGCTCTTCTTCAAGACCCCGGGCGTCGACCCGGCCCGGGCGATCGCCGGCCGCAACCCGAGCCCGCAGGTTATGGCCGAGATCCGCCACCAGTTCGGGCTCGACAAGCCGTTCCCGGTCCAGTACGCCCTGATGATGAAGGACATCTTCATTTCCCGCAACCTGGTGTCCTACTCCAACCAGGGCCAGAAGGTGGTACCGGAGATCTTCGCCGCGGCACCGGCCACCCTGTCGCTCGTGTTCGGCGCCGCGGTGATCTGGGTGGTGATGTCGATCATCCTGGGGATCGCGGCGGCCCTGTTCCGGGGCACCATCGTGGACCCGCTGCTGATGATCCTGGCTCTCATCGGCATCTCCATGCCCGTCTTCTGGCTGGGCGAAGTCGCCAACCTGATCAGCCAGAGCCGTCTCCACGATACGTTCCTGTTCAGCTGGGTGCCCCCGCTCGGGTACACGTCGTTCACCCAGAGCCCGGTCGGGCTGGTTCAAGGGGCTGCTCATCCCGTGGGTGACGCTGTCCATCCTGTACATCGGCCTCTACGCGCGGGTGCTGCGGGCCAACATCATCGAGACCGAAGGCGAGGACTACGTGCGCACCGCCCGCGCCAAGGGGCTGACCGAGCGGCGGGTCCTGCTGCGCCACACGCTGCGGGGGTCCATGATCACGTTCGTGAGCCTGTTCGGCCTCGACTTCGGTGCGCTCGTGGCCGGCGGCGTGCTGCTGACGGAAGTGGTGTTCGCCATCCACGGCGTCGGGTTTCTCACCTACCAGTCCCTGACCAACCTGGACCTGCCCACGATCATGGCGACCGTGGTCTACGGGGCCTTCTTCATCGTGCTGGCCAACACGCTGGTTGACATCGCCTACGCCTGGCTCGACCCGAGGGTGCGGCCGGCCTGATGACGGACCCGCTGCTGGAGGTGCGCAACCTCAAGGTCTCATTCCGCACCGAGGACGGAACCGTCCAGGCGGTGGACGGGGTGTCCCTCACCCTGTCGGAGGGCGAGACGCTGGGCATCGTGGGGGAGTCGGGCTCCGGCAAGAGCGTGACCATGATGTCGGTGATGCGGCTTATCAACGACCCGAACGCCCGGTTCGAGGGTGAGGTGATCTACAAGGGCCGTGACCTGATGAAGCTGACCCAGGACCAGATCCGCGGGATCCGAGGCGCGGGCGTCGCGATGATCTTCCAGGACCCCATGACCTCGCTCAACCCGGTCTACCGGGTGGGGTGGCAGATCGCCGAGCAGATCCAGGCGCATGACCACGTCACCAAGCAGGCCGCCCGTGCCCGCACGATCGACCTGCTCGCGTCCGTCGGGATACCGCACGCCAGCGAGCGCGTGGACGACTACCCGCATCAGTTCTCCGGCGGCATGCGCCAGCGGGTGATGATCGCGATGGCCCTGTCGTGCAACCCGGACGTCGTGATCGCGGATGAGCCCACCACCGCGCTGGACGTGACGATCCAGGCGCAGATCCTCGGCCTGATCCGCAAGCTCCGGGACGACTTCGGCACCGCGGTGGTACTCATCACGCACGACATGGGCGTGGTGGCCGAGATGGCCGACCGGGTGGCGGTGATGTACGCGGGCCGGATCGTCGAGCAGGGCAGCCGGCGCGACGTCTTCTACCAGCCCCAGCATCCGTACACATGGGGCCTGCTCGGGTCGATCGCGAGGCTGGACCGGCCCAAGCCGAGGCGGCTGGCGACGATCCCGGGCCTGCCGCCCTCGCTGATCAACCTGCCCGCCGGGTGCGCGTTCGCCCCGCGCTGCGGGTACCGGTTCGCGGCCTGCGGGCAGACCCCGCTGCTCACCGACAAGCTCGGCCACGGCCACCTGGACGCCTGCCATCTCGACCCACAGGCCAAGAAGGACGCGCGCGCGGACGCCACCCCGCCGGAGCTGGTCGAGGACTCGACGTGACCGCGAACCCCGACGTGACCGCGAACCACGAAGGGGACATCCTGCTGCGCGTGGAGCACGTCAGGAAGCACTTCCCGATCAGGAAGGGAATCCTCCTCCAGCGGGAGGTGGCCCGGGTGCACGCCGTCGACGACGTGTCCTTCGAGCTGCGCGCGGGGGAGACGCTGGGCCTGGTGGGAGAGTCCGGGTGCGGCAAGTCGACGCTGGCCCGCTGCATCGCGCGCCTGTACGACCTGACCAGCGGCTCGGTCATCTTCGACGGGCGCGACATCTCCAAGCTGTCGCGGCGCGCGCTGCGGCCCATCCGCGGCGGGCTGCAGATGGTGTTCCAGGACCCCTACGCCTCACTCAACCCGCGCAAGCGGGTCGGGACGATCATTTCCGACCCGCTGCGCATCCACAAACAGGGGAACCGCACCGAGGTCAAGGGCCAGGTCCGGCGGCTGCTGGAAGTGGTCGGGCTGTCGCCGGAGCACGTCAACCGCTACCCCCACGAGTTCTCCGGCGGCCAGCGCCAGCGGATCGGGGTGGCCCGGGCGCTCGCCCTCAACCCGAAGCTGATCATCGCGGATGAGCCGGTCTCCGCCCTGGACGTCTCGATCCGCGCGCAGGTGATCAACCTCCTGGACGACCTGCAGGACGAGCTGAGCCTCACCTACATCTTCATCGCCCACGACCTCGGCGTGGTGCGGCACGTCTCCGACCGGATCGCGGTGATGTATCTCGGCAAGATCGTCGAGGTCTCGCCCGCGGAGGAGCTCTACCGGCGTCCCATCCACCCGTACACCGAGGCCCTGCTGTCCGCCGTGCCGATCCCCGACCCCGACCTGTCGGAGCAGCGGGAGCACATCGTGCTGGAGGGCGACGTGCCCAGCCCGATCGCGCCGCCACCGGGATGCCGGTTCCATCCGCGCTGCCGCTACGCCACCGAGATCTGCGCGCGGGAGGAGCCGCCGCTGGTCGAGCACGGGAGCACGGATCACATAGCCGCCTGCCACCACCCCCTCAGCTTCACCCGGGCAACGGCGGCGGCGGCCGGGCCGCCCCCGCCGGAGGACCAGGTCTGACGGCGGGCGGGGAGAACATCGGGGCCGCCTCCCGCCCGTGCTTCGCCGAGCCGCAGGAGCTCACCTCCCCGGGGCCAGCGGGACGAGGCCGGCTGAGTGGCCGGCGCACCCGCGGCGGTGTGCAACCATGAGGGGAGGGCACAAACTGAGGGGAGGCGGCCATGACCTACAGCCAGATCGAATGGCTGCCGATTACCGCCGGACTGGCGATTCTCGGGCTCATCGTGAGCTTCTTTCTGTGGCGCCGCCGAGGTACCGCGGCGGGCCTGCGGGGCGTGGCGTGGTCGCTGCTGCCGGTGGCCGCCTACCTGATCGGGGCGATCGAGCTGCTGTGGCGCTTCGGCTCCGCGATCGCCAGCTTCGCCTCCTCGTTCGTGTTCTCGCCACGCGTCTGGGCGGGCATCATCGTCGCCCTCGTGTCCGTGCTGCTGTTCGTGGTCTCCGGGCGCCTGCGCAGCCGGGCCCGGCGGCGGTCCGGCGGCCAGGCTGCCCCGAAGGCGGCGGGCGCCGGGACGGGCGCCACCGCGACGGCGGCCGGGAAGCCGGGCAAGGCGATCAGCACCGGGAAGCGCCAGCCCGCCGTCGTGGACGACGACGTGCTCGGGGACGCGGCTGAGGTCCTCCGGCGGCATGGGATTCGCTGACTTGGCGGTTGCTGTTAGGGCGGCGCGGGCGGCGGCACCGCGTCGTCCGCTCTGCTGCGCTCTTTATACGCTCCGGACACGGCGCCGCCGCCCGCGCCCGTTCCAGGTGCCGTCCGCGTCAGCTGCTGGCTTTGGCGGCGGACTTCAGGGACTGCTTGTAGGCACGGACTTCTGCCAGGGAGTCGGTGTCGACGATGTCGGCCACCGAGCAGTGGGAGCCTTCGTCGCCGAAGTGGCCGGCGGCTTCGCGCCAGCCTTCGGGGCGGACCCCGTACTGCTTGCCGAGGAAGGCGACGAAGATGCGGGCCTTGTCGGCGCCGAAGCCGGGCAGGGCGTTGATCCTGGCCAGGAGGTCCTGGCCGGTGGTGGCGCCGGACCAGAGGTTTGCGGCGTCGCCCTGGTAACGGTCAACGACGAGCTGGCACAACTGCTGGACGCGGGCCGCCATCGCGCGCGGGTAGCGGTGGAGGGCGGGACGCTCGCTGAAGATCGCCACCAGGGCTTCCGGGTCGTAGTCGGCCAGCTCCTGCGCGGTGGGCTCATGGCCCAGCCGCCGCACCAGGTCGCGGGGCGAGGTGAAGGCCTTCTCCAGCGTCACCTGCTGGTCGAGCAGCATGCCGGTCAGCAGTGCCAGCGGGCTGCGCAACAGCAGCTCGTTGGCGTCGGCGTCGATGGGCAGCGAGAGCGTCATGGATACCTCCGGTGCACACGCACCATCCTGGCCGGCCGGATAGGCCGCCGCGACGGGTCCGGGGCGCACATCATGTCACATCACCGCCCGCCGCCCTCCGGCGCGGCAGGCGGACTACCGGAAGATTGTCCAGCGTTGAGGTAGATAGTCCAGGATGTGGGAAAGCGTCGGGCGGCGCGCAGAGCAGCGGCCTGCCCGCGCAGGAGGAGGCATACAGTGTCCCGTTTCACGAAGATAGCCATCGCCGTTGGCGTGGTTGGCCTGATCCTGATGGTGGTCAACTTCTGGGTCGGGCTGATCGTGCTGCTGGCCGCGATCGCCATCCCGGTCGGTGGCTACCTCATGCTGGATCCCTCGCAGCGGCGGCGCTTGCGGGACATCCAGCGGCGCAAGCAGATCGACCGCTGAGGCGCGCCCTGGGTTAACCGGCGGCCGTAGCGCCGCCTGGTGCGGCCCCAGGCCCGTCGGCCGGCGCGTGCCGGGAATCACCGGCGGCCGGGACCGCATTCTCCCTGACAGATAACCCCGAGCCAGGAGGCCTGCCATGGCCGTGCGCCGCCTCAACCACGCTGTCCTGTACGTCCACGACCTGGCCAGTGCCGTGGAGTTCTACACCACCACGCTGGGGTTCGAGGTCCGGACCGAGATCGCGGGCCAGGCCGCCTTCCTCCGCGCCCCCGGCTCGGCGAACGATCACGACCTGGGGCTGTTCGGGATCGGCGGGTCGCCGATCCCGGCTGACGCAACGCCCCGCGCCGGGCTGTACCACCTGGCCTGGGAGGTGGGCACGCTGGCCGAGCTGGCGGAGATCCGCCAGGCGCTCGCGGCCCGCGGCGCGCTGGTCGGCGCCAGCGACCACCGGGTGTCCAAGTCCCTGTACGCGAAGGACCCGAGCGGGATCGAGTTCGAGGTGATGTGGCGGGTACCGGCGGAAGACTGGGAGACCGAACTCCAGCAGGGGCCCATGATCGCCCCGCTGGACCTGGATGCCGCCCTGGCCCGGTGGGGTGACCGGGCCACCGGCGCGGCGTCCGGCTCGGTCACCTGACGCACCGGCACCTGACACACCGGCCGGCCCGGCCGTCAGCTGCGGCGGGTGACCCGGAGCTTCGACTGAGGGTGCCCCGTTTCCTCCCAGTCCGTCATGAGCTGGGCGTCGAGGCCGTGCCGGTCCGCCAGCTCGACCAGGGTCTCGGTGCGGTAGTAGAAGTCCTCCCGCAGCACCTGATGCTCCTCGCCCTCGGTCCGGTCGAAGGTGAAGTCGAAGATGGCGTCGGAGGTCATGATCCGGCCCACGTGGGCCAGGCATTCGTCGATCACCGGGAGCGGCGAGTGGGAGAAGACGCTGTGCGCGTGGACCACCGTGAACTTCTGCGCCGGGAGGAAGGCGAACTTCAGGTCGTTGACCAGCATCAGGTGCGGGAGCTTGGCCTGCAGGCCGGACTCGGCCAGGGTCCCCTGCGCGGCCAGCAGGATCTCGGGCGAGATATCGACGCCGTAGTAGTTGCCGGGGCCCAGGTAGTCGATGAACAGCCGGCCCGCCCGCAGGTTGCCGCAGCCGATCTCCAGCATCCGGTCACCCGGCTGCAGGCCGTGGCCGACCAGGTAATCGAACTGCAGCTGGCCGATCTTGAGCCACTCGTCGCGGTTGTGGCTGCCGACCGCGGCCTCAGGGCAGCGCGCGGCGTCCGACTTCATCACGCCCCGGTAATAGCTGACGTGGTCGGCCGACTTCAGGCCCAGCAGCGCGTCGCGGCTGCGGCGGCGGGCGTACGGGATCACCCGGCCGGGATGGCGGAACGCATAGCCGAACTTGAACGACAGGCGCGAACGGTCGTGATCTGGCACGGTAACCAAGTCTGGCATGACCCCGTCACCGTGCGTGCCCTCACTGCTGAATCTCGCCCGCCGCGGGGTGCCGCATCTTCCGCGTCACCGTGCGGGTGGCCACCATCCGGGCCGCCTGGATGCCCACCCCGATCACCACGGCCCAGCCCAGCGCCTCGGCCCACCCGACGTCGGGGTCCTGCTCGGATGGTGGTTCCTTGCCGGTGACCTTGGTCCAGCCGAAGGCGAGGGCCTTGCGGGCGATGAACGCCGCGGCGAAGGCGGCGGCGACCGCCACTATCTTGCTGGCGCCGCTGTCGCCGCCGCCGCCGTTCTCGTCCTGGTCTGACATGCCAGCTCCTCCCTGCTGCCCGGGTGCCACGCTGCCTTCAGCCACGCCGCCGGTCGATCATCCCATGGCGGTGCCACCGGCGCGGGCAGCGGGCCGGGCGGAGTTGATCGCGGCGGCCAGCTCGGCCGGGTGGCGGGTGGCCACCAGCCAGTACGGGGTGCCGGCCGTGGGCTCGGTGACCTCGACCTGTGGCCGCCACCGCCGCCATCTGAGCCGCCGCCGCGGCACGCCCCCGGCCGCGGGCTCGGTCACCTCGATGTACACCGCTTGCCGCAGGTAGGGCCTGATCAGCGTGAACGCGGCGGGGTCCGCCCGGGGACCGGCGATGGCGCGGGTCTGCTCCCGGTCCAGGGCGCTCACCTCCCCGACCGCGGTCAGCGGGAGCCGCGCCCGGCCCACGATCAGCTCGCCACCCGCGACCTCGACCCGCGGCCGTCCCCACGAGAGCAGCATCGCGGTCCACCCGGCCACCAGGATCGCGTAGATCGCCGCGACCGCCACGCCGCCGAACCCGGCGACGAGCTCGGTGCCGAGAATCACGATGACCGCCAGGCCCACCAGCCACCAGGACACCGGCACCCAGAGCCGTTCGTGGTAGACACGCATGGGACCACGGTAGTTGGTTAGCTGGGGACGTGATGGCGCGACTGCGATGGCGCGGCCACCGGGACGAGGGCGGAGCGGACGCCGCGGACGCCGGAAGCCGGGACAGCGGCCTGCCACCGGCCACCAACGGCACCAGCCCGGGGGCCTGGGCGCGCCCGGCCGGTGGCGGCCGGGCGCAGGTGCCGGGCTGGCTGCAGCTGGCGGCCGGCTGGGCATGGCGGCTGCTCGTCGTCGGGGTCGTGATCTACCTGGCCTTCCGGCTGGCCAGCGCCCTGCGGATCGTGGTGCTGCCGTTCATCGCCGCGCTGCTGCTCACGGCGCTGCTGCTGCCGCTGACCCGCCGCCTGCGGCAGGCCGGTCTTCCGGCGCTCTCGGCGACCTGGTGCACGCTGCTGGTGGCGGTGGCGGTCCTGGCCGGGGCGGGCGTGCTGGCGGCCACCCAGACGTCGGCCGATTACCAGACCCTCGTCCGCGAGCTCGGGAACACCGTTCATGACCTGCAGCGATGGCTGGCGGGACCGCCGTTCCACTTCCGGCAGTCCAGCCTCGAGCAGCTGTCCAACCGGGTGCTGGCCTTCCTCAAGCAGCACCAGTCGGCCGTGGCCGGCACGGTGCTGAGCGGGGGCAGGATCTTCCTGGAGATCCTGGCCGGGCTGGTCCTCATGCTGTTCGTCACGTTCTTCCTGCTGAAGGACGGTGACCGGATCTGGTCCTGGCTGACCGGCTTCCTGAGCGCCGAGGGCGGGCGGCGTGCCCGGGGCGCCGGCGCGGCGGCGTGGCAGGCGCTCACCTACTACGTGCGGGGCACCATCGTGGTTGCGGCCATCCACGCGGTGGTGATCGGCACCGCCCTGTGGGTGCTGGGCGTGCCGCTGCTGGCGCCGCTGGTCATCCTGGTCTTCCTGGCTGCGTTCGTGCCGCTGGTCGGCATCCTGGTCGCGGGCACGCTGGCGGTCGCGGTCACGCTCGGCACCAAGGGCTGGGTCGCCGCGCTGGTGCTGGTGGCCGTCTTCATCCTGGAGAACCAGCTGGAGAGCCACCTGCTCCAGCCGATTGTGGTGGGCCGGATGGTCAGGATCCACCCGCTCGCCATCATCCTGGTGCTGGCGGTGGGGGCGGCGATCGCCGGCATCGCGGGGGCCATCGTCGCGGTCCCCATCACGGCGGCACTGGTCCGCGCCTGGCCCTACCTGCAGGGCCGGGCGCCCGCACCGCCGGGCGGCCACGCCGATCAGCCGGGTGAAGTCACCCAGCGGCGGTAGGGTTGCGCACCGTGGAACAGAACGTCCCCGTGCTCATCAGGCGGCTCGACCCGGACCTGCCGCTGCCGGCCCGTGCCCACCCCGGCGACGCCGGGCTGGACCTGTTCGCGGCCACCGGGGTGCGGCTGGAGCCTGGGCAGCGGGCCGTCGTCCCGACCGGGATCGCGATCGCCCTGCCCGACGGCTATGCCGCGTTCATCCATCCACGGTCAGGGCTCGCCGCGCGGCACGGTGTCACCCTTGTCAATGCGCCGGGCACGGTGGATGCAGGGTACCGTGGCGAGATCAGGGTCACCCTGCTCAATACCGACGGCCACCACGCGGTCAGTTTCCAGCGCGGCGACCGGATCGCCCAGCTGGTCGTCCAGCAGGTCGCTCACGTGGTGCTGCAGGAGGTGGAGTCGCTGCCGGGCTCGGCCCGCGCGGAGGGCGGCTTCGGCTCCACCGGCGGGCACGCGGCGGGGGAGCGGGAACCCGAGCCAGCGAAGGTACAGATCAGCCAGGAAGCAGGCAGGCAAGGAGTGGGTGACAGTGTTCCGCCGTCGTCACGCTGACCCCGGCGAGCCCGGGCCGGGGCCGGACGAGGCAGAGACCGGCTCCGGTGAGTGGGAGGCCGGCCCGTGGGACGCGGGCCAGGACGTCCCCGACCTGGAGCGGATCGACTTCGGCAGCCTGCTGGTCCCGACCGGCGAGGGCATTGAGGTCCAGGTCAGCGTGGTGGACGACCAGCCGGGCTGGGTCACCGTCATGCAGGGGGACAGCGGCCTGCAGCTGCAAGCCTTCGCCGCGCCGAAGAGCGGTGGCCTGTGGGACGAGGTCAGGCAGGAGATCGCGGCCGAGGTGGCCAGGAGCGGCGGCCAGTGCGCCGAGGCGGACGGCCCGTTCGGGGTGGAGCTGCGGGCGCGGATCAGCCCCGCCGACCCGGTCCACGGCGGCCGGCAGGGTGCGCTGGAGCCGGTCCGGTTCCTCGGGGTGGACGGCCCGCGCTGGTTCCTGCGCGGCCTCATCAGCGGGCCGGCGGCCAGCCATGAAGACCGGGCCAGGACGCTGGAGCAGGTGTTCGCGTCCGTCGTCGTGGTCCGCGGCGAGCATCCGGTCCCGCCCCGGGAACTGCTCGAGATCCGGCTTCCCGATGAGGCGCTGCAGGCGCTCGGCCAGCAGCCGCCCGAGCCCGAGGAGGGCCGCTGGCCGCTGGGCCCATTCGAGCGCGGTCCGGAGATCACCGAGACCCGCTAGTCTCCAGTCGTACGTGCCCTGGTCTTGGGGTTGTTTTCCGCTGGTACTCCGGTCGTAGATCGTTACGTGCCCTGGTCTTGGGGTTGTTTTCCGCTGGCGGAAACTCAGGTGGCCTCAGCGCACTATCTGGGTAGAGTCGGGCGGTGCCCGAGCTGAAGCGGCTGCATGCTGGCGATGCCCCAGCGGTCTTGGCCTTCGAGCTGGTGAACCGTGCCTACTTCGCTGCCTTCGTCTCCGACCGCGGTGATGAGTTCTTCGACCAGTTCGCCGACCGGTATGGCGCCTTGCTGGCTGAGCAGGAGGCCGGCATCGGCGCCTTCTACGTGCTCGTCGCCGAGGATGGCTCGGTTCTGGGCCGGTTCAACCTTTACGACGTCGAGGACGGTGCTGCTGTGCTCGGCTACCGGGTTGCGCAGCATGTCGCCGGCCGCGGTGTGGCGACCGCGGCTGTCCGGGAGCTGTGCCGGCTGGCGGCGGCGCGGCACGGGCTGCGCATACTGCGGGCGGCCACCTCCCGCGACAATGTGGCGTCCCAGAGGGTGTTGGCCAAGGCCGGGTTCGCCCCGGTTGGCCCGGCTGACCCGGCCGACATCGGCGGTAAGCCTGGCAGCTGGTATCAGCGTGACCTAGAAGTCCAGCCGTAGATCGCGATCTTGCTGGTGGAACCGGCTGCGGAAGGCTGCGGCGCCGGGTCGAGATGGCGGGTGGAGGAGACTTTCGCTCCCGCCTTCCTCGCCGCTGCTTTTACTTCTTTGTAACAAGAAGAGGCCAGTTGGTGACGCCTGGTCAACACTGAGCCGCTACGGTCAACCCGTGAAGATCGTCACGGCAGAGCAGGCCACCGGGCGGCCGCGGGTGCGGGTGTCCGGAGCGGTGCGCCGGGTGAGGGTCAGCGGCCCGGCGGGGCTGCCGATGCTGCGGGCTGAGCTCGGGGGAGGCGCGGACCGGATCACGGTCATCTGGCTGGGCCGCAACCGCATCGTCGGCATCGAGCCGGGGCGGGTGCTGGCGGTCGAGGGAACGCTGAGCCAGCAGGGCGGCCGCAGGATCATGTATAACCCCCGCTACGACCTGGGCGCCGACGCCGCGGGCGGCCCGATCCCGGGTCCCTGACGCCCGCCAGGGCGAGCCGGGTCAGCGCTGGCCCGACAGCAGCTGCGCCAGCTCGTCCTCCACGTTCTCGCTGGTCACGAACAACAACTCGTCCCCTGCGGTGAGCGGGTCGTCGGAGCCGGGGACGATCACCCGGCCCTCCCGCAGGATCGCCACCAGCGCGGTATCGGCCGGCCACTGGATGTCCCCGATCCTGGTGCCGGCCAGCGCGGCGTCGGCGGCCATGGTCAGCTCCACCAGGCTCGCCTCGCTCTGCCGGAAGGTCATCAGCCGGACCAGGTCGCCGACGCTGACCGCCTCCTCCACCAGCGCCGAGAGCAGGCGTGGCGTGGAGACCGCCACGTCGACGCCCCACGACTCGTTGAACAGCCACTCGTTCTTGGGGTTGTTGATGCGGGCCACGACCCTCGGCACCCCGTACTCCGTCTTGGCCAGCAGCGACACCACCAGGTTGGCCTTGTCGTCGCCGGTCGCGGCGATGACCACGTTGCAGCGTTCCAGGGCGGCCTCGTCCAGCGAGGTGATCTCGCACGCGTCCGCGAGCAGC
This sequence comes from uncultured Actinomycetes bacterium, assembly GCA_963835425.1. Classification (GTDB taxonomy): domain Bacteria; phylum Actinomycetota; class Actinomycetes; order Streptosporangiales; family Streptosporangiaceae; genus UBA9676. The sequence goes on from CAWIGE010000002.1 coordinate 201,341, forward strand.
CACTCGGCCCGGGGCACGCTGTCGACGGCGATGGAACGCGGATCCTTGTCGATGAGCAGCACCTCGTGCCCGTTCTCCAGCAGCTCACTGGCGATCGAGCGGCCGACCGCGCCGGCCCCGGCGATGGCGACCCGCATCAGTGGGCTCCCTTCCCGTGTGACCTGCCGCCCGGGTTGATGCGGGCGAACGCCTCCGAGATGCGCTCCAGCTCGCTCTCGGCCGTGACCACATAGAGCACGTCGCCTTCCTGGAGCACCGTCCCCGGCGTGGGCAGCATGGCCTCGCCGAGCCGGGAGATGAACGCCACCCGGGCCCGGGCGGCTTCCTCCAGGCCGTTCACCTTCTCGCCCACCCACTCCCGGGAGTAGGCCACCTCGGCGAGCACGATGACGCCGGTCGGGTCACGCCAGAGCGGCTCGGAGCCGTCGGGCAGCAGCCGGCGCAGCATCTGGTCGGCGGTCCAGCGGACCGTCGCCACGGTCGGGATGCCCAGCCGCTGGTAGACCTCGGCCCGCCTGGGGTCATAGATGCGCGCCGCGACCCGGTCCACGCCGAACGATTCGCGCACCACCCGCGCGGCGATCACGTTCGAGTTGTCGCCGCTGCTCACCGCGGCGAAGGCGTCCGCCCGCTCGATGCCGGCCTCGATCAGCACGTCCTGGTCGAAGCCGACACCGACGACGCGCTTGCCCTTGAAGCCTGAGCGCAGCTTGCGGAACGCCTCCCGGTCCTGGTCGATGATGGCGACCGAGTAGCCCTGCTCCTCCAGGATGTGCGCGAGCGTCGAGCCAACCCGCCCGCATCCCATGATTACGATGTGCACGGCCGCCTCCAGTGACTACGGTGCTCAGCCACGGTATTCCCCCGTATCCGCCCCGCTGACGCCCGGTCGGCATACTCGAGTGCATCCCGGTCGCATACTAAGGCGTGTCCCACCGACGGCAAGGGCATCGGAGCAGCGTGAAAACCTCGATCAGCGCGGCCGCGGGGCTGCCCGCCGGCGCCGGCCGGGACGGCCTGCTGGAACTGGCCGTGAGCGACGTCGCGCACGGCGGCTGGTGCGTGGCGCGGCACCCGGACGGCAGGGTGGTGTTCGTCCGGCACGCCCTGCCGGGCGAGCGGGTCCGCGCCCGGATCACCGGTACCACCGCCAGGTTCGCACGGGCCGAGGCGGTCGAGATTCTCCAGGCCTCGCCGGACCGGGTCGAGCCGCCCTGCCCTCATGCCCGCCCGGGCGGCTGCGGCGGCTGCGACTGGCAGCACGCCACCCCGGAGGCGCAGCGCCGGCTCAAGGCGGCGGTGGTCAGGCAGCAGCTGCGGCGGATCGCGGGGCTGGACCGTGAGGTCACCGTGGAGCCGCTCCCCGGCGACAGCGGCGGGCTGGGCTGGCGGACCCGGGTCAGGCTCTCGGTGGGCCCAGGCGGTGCCGCCGGGCTGCTCAAGCACCGCTCCCACGAGGTGATCGAGGTCGGAGCCTGCCCGCTCGCGCATCCGCTTGTCCCGGTGGCCGGGATAACCGGGCAGCGCTGGCCGCAGGTGTCCTCGCTGGAGGTGACCGCCTCGCCGGGCTCGGGAGAGCGGGCCGCGATCGTGACGCCGTCGGCGGGCGGGCGGCGGGCCCGGGGGAGCAGGGCGCGGCCCCCCATGCCCCCGGCGCCCCCCATGCCCCCGGTGCCTCCCATATCCCCGGCCGGCCGCGCCGCGGCGATGCTGGACGGGCTGGCCGGCACGGTCCTCACCGCCGGCCGCGACGGCCGGCTCACCCCGCTGCGCGGGCGCGGCTACCTGCACCAGAGCGCGGCCGGGCGGACCTGGCGGGTCGGGGCGGGCACGTTCTGGCAGGTCCACCCCGGCGCCGCGGACGCGCTGACGGAGGCGGTCCTGGACGTGCTGCGCCCCGCGCCCGGCGACGTGGCGCTCGACCTGTTCTGCGGGGCGGCCCTGTTCGCCGGCGTGCTGGCGGAGGCGGTCGGCCCGGGCGGGGCGGTGGTCGGGGTGGAAAGCGACCGGGGCGCGGTCCGGGACGCCCGGCACAACCTGCGCCGCCTGCCGTGGGCGCGCATCCATCACGGTGACGTGGCCAGCGTGCTCGCCAGGGACCCCGGGCCCGCTGGGGATGGCTGGCAGGAGGCGGGGCTCGCCGTGCTCGACCCGCCCCGGGCCGGAGTGGGCCGGGCGGTCGTCGAGCGGCTGCTGCGGCCGCCCGGCCCGGGCAGCAGCCGCCTGCGGCGGGTGGCGTACGTCTCCTGTGACCCGGCCACCCTGGCCCGCGACATCGTGGTCTTCGGTGAGCTTGGCTGGCGGCTGGCGGGCCTGCGTGCCTTCGACGCATTCCCGATGACGCATCACGTGGAGTGCGTCGCGGCCCTGCTGCCCGCCTGAGCGGCCCGGCTCACGGCAGAAGGAGCTCCCCCGCGGGCCCGGCCCGCCCAGATGGTCCAGGATGGAAGCATGCAGCTGAGGATCTTCACCGAACCGCAGCAGGGCGCCGACTACGGCAGGCAGCTCGCGGTCGCGCGGGCCGCGGAGGAGCTCGGTTTCGATGCCTTCTTCCGCTCCGACCACTACCTCACGATCGGCGGGAGCGGCCTGCCGGGGCCCACGGACTCCTGGATCACGCTGGCCGGGCTGGCCCGGGAGACGGCGCGGATCAGGCTCGGGACCCTGGTGAGCGCGGCGACCTTCCGCTATCCCGGGCCGCTGGCCATCGCGGTGGCCCAGGTGGACGAGATGAGCGCGGGCCGGATCGAGCTCGGGCTGGGGACCGGCTGGTTCGAGGACGAGCACGCGGCCTACGGGATCCCGTTTCCCGGCCTGGCCGAGCGGTTCGACCGGCTGGAGGAGCAGCTGGCGATCATCACCGGGCTGTGGGAGACGCCGCTGGGCAAGACGTTCTCCTTCGAGGGGTCCTACTACCCCCTGACCGACTCGCCCGCGCTGCCCAAGCCGGTGCAGCGCCCGCGCCCCCCGATCGTGGTCGGCGGGCACGGGCAGCGCCGCACCCCGAGGCTGGCGGCGAGGTTCGCCGACGAGTACAACGTCGTGTTCGTCAGCCCGGAGGAGACCGGCGCCGCGTTCGGCCGGGCCCGGGACGCCTGTGCGGCGGCCGGCCGTGACCCGGCGTCGCTGCTGTACTCGGCGGGGCAGACGGTGTGCTGCGGCCGGACCCGCGCAGAGGTCGCGCGCCGGGCGGCCGCGATCGGCCAGGACGTAGCCCAGCTGGAGGCGACGGGGCTGGCCGGGTCGCCCGCGCAGATCGTGGACAAGCTGGGCCGGTTCGCCGGCGTCGGCGTCTCCCGGATGTACCTGCAGGTCCTCGACCTGCACGACCTGGATCACCTGGAGCTGATCGCGGGCGAGGTCATGCCCCGGGTGCGCTGAGCCGCTGACACCCCCACGGGAAATCCCGGCCCCGGCCCCGCTGGTTCAGAGTTTTCTCTGAAGTTACGGCCAGCATCCGTGCAGGATCAGGCGGGAACCTCGTCCCGGAGCGTGATGACGCCGTCAGCCTGGCGGCCGGGAGGTGTCTGGTGTCTTCTCATCGCCGCCGCCGCAGCTGGCTGCGGTGGGTGCTGGTGGGGGCGGCCGCCGTGGTGGTGCTGGCGGTGGGTGTGCCGTTCGTCTACATCCACTTCATCGAGGGCCCGGCGCCCGCGCCGCTGGGCCTGGGCGCTACGGCGAGCCCCGGCGCGACCGCGTCCGGCCAGGCCACCGCGGACGTGCCGCTGGCCGGCACCTGGACCGTCACGACCGGGTCCCGGGCGGGCTACCGGGTGAACGAGGTGCTGGCCGGCCAGAACAACGTCGCGGTCGGCCGGACCAGCTCGGTCGCCGGTCACCTGACCCTCAGCCGCACCGCCGTGACGACGGGCGCCTTCACCGTCCAGATGGCCACGATCCGCAGCGACCGGAGCCAGCGGGACGCGCAGTTCGACGGCCGGATCATGGATGTGGCCACGTACCCGGCCGGCACGTTCACCCTCACCCGCGCCATCAGCCTGGCGCCGGTCCCGGCCACCGGGAAGATCCGGACCTACCAGGCGACCGGGAACCTCACGCTGCACGGCCACACCCGTCAGGTCACGTTCGGGCTGAGCGCGGAGCGGACGGCCACGCAGATCCGGGTCTCCGGCTCGATCCCGGTCACGTTCGCCGACTGGGACATACCCAACCCCAGCTTCGCCGGGTTCGTCACCACGGACAATCACGGCGTGCTGGAGTTCCTGCTCGTGTTCCGCCGGGCCTAACGGCCACGGTCAGGTCGGTCAGCCGGCCCTTGGCGGGTCAGCCCGCCAAGGGCGTCAGCGCCTCGGCCAGCGGGGCAAGGATGCCCGGCTCGACGTCCAGCGGCAGGTTCATGACCGCCAGATCGGCCCCGGCGTCGCGGTAGGCGGCGGCGAGCTCGGCCGCCTGCCCGATCGAGGCGGCGTCCTCGACCCGGATGTTGATTGAGCAGGTGATCTCCGCCGGGTCGCGGCCGAGCGCCGCGCAGTGGGAGCGGAGCGTCCCGGCCAGGTCGAGCCAGTCCTGCGGGTCCTGGGCGAGCACGTTCCACTGCTGCGCCCAGCGGGCCGTGGTCCGCAGGGTGCGGGTCTTGCCGCGGCCGCCGATGGTGATGGGCGGATGGGGCCGCTGCACCGGCTTGGGCTCGCAGCGGGCGTCGGTGAGCCGGACGTACTTTCCGTTCAGCGTCGCCGTCTCCTGGGTGAGCAGCGCGACGATCGCCTCCACGCCCTCATCGAAACGGTCGAAGCGCTCCTTCAGCGGCGGCAGCTCGATGCCGTAGGCGTCGCATTCCAGCTGGTTCCAGCCCGCGCCCAGGCCTAGTTCCAGCCGGCCGCCGGCGATGATGTCGGTGGTCGCGGCCATGTTCGCCAGCACCGCGGGATGCCGGTGGATCATGCCGGTCACCTGGCAGCCGATCCGGATCCGGCGGGTCGCCTGCGCGAGCGCGGCGAGCATCGTCCACCCTTCCAGGTTCGGCCCGGTGAGGTCGCCGGTGAGCGGGTAGAAGTGGTCCCAGTTCCAGGCCGACTCGAACACGCTGATCTCGTCGGCGGCCTGCCACACGTCGAGGATCCGTGCCCACGGGGTGTGCTCCGGCCTGGTCTTGATCGCGAAGCGCATCGGCTGCTCCTCTGTCAGGTAGCGGTCTCCGGGGCGAGGCTATCGCGGCGGGCCGGGGCGCTGCCCCGCCCACGGGTCATAGTCGACTTCCAGCGCCTCCTGCGGCGGCCGGCCGGCCTCGGGCACGTGCCGCAGGTTGAGCCGGATGCGGGTCCAGACGGAACTGCGCCCGCGCATCTTGTCCACCAGGATGTCGGCGGGTTCGAGCAGCGGCCAGACGTCGGGATGCCGCCGTTTCCACCGCTCCAGGCCCTCCTGCGCCTCCGCTTCGCTGGCGGCGCGGGCCACCTCGATCAGCGGCATGCTTGACCGCCGCCGTCCGGTTGCGCCGCTTGCTGGGCTTGCTGCGCCCCGGGCGGCCGGCGTGGTGCCGTCGGCGCGCCGCTTGGAGGGCTGGACCCGGGGCGGCTCACCGGCCTGCTTGTCGTAGTGCGGCGGCCAGGGCGCGTCGCCGAGCCCGGCCGCCTCGTGCTGGTCGGCCAGGGCCAGCAGGGCCTCCAGCTGGCCCGCCGCGCCGTCCATGTCCTGCCACGGGTCGCCGGTCCGGGCGAACCGCTCCGGCACGGTGCCGATCGTGAACGCCGCCGGGTCGCAGCCGGGCACCTCCGACCAGGCCAGGGGGGTGGACACCCGGGCGTCGGGCCGGGGTCGGATGGAGTACGCCGAGGCGACCGTCCGGTCCTTGGCGTTCTGGTTGTAGTCCACGAAGACCCCGTGCCGCTCCTCCTTCCACCATTTGGCGGTGGCCAGGTCGGGGGCGCGCCGTTCGATCTCCCGGGCCAGCGCCACGGCGGCGCGGCGGACCTGCGTGAAGGTCCAGCGCGGCTCGATCCGGGCGTAGATGTGGAAGCCGCGGGAGCCCGAGGTCTTGGGCCAGCCGGTCAGGCCGAAGTCGGCCAGCGCGTCCCTGGCGACCAGGGCGACCTGCAGGATCTGCGCCCAGTCGATGCCCGGCACCGGGTCCAGGTCCACCCGCAGCTCGTCGGGATGGTCGAGGTCGTCCGCCCGGACCGGGTGCGGGTTGAGGTCGATGCAGCCCAGGTTCACCACCCAGGCGAGCTGCGCGGCGTCGCTGACCACGATCTCGTCGGCGGAGCGGCCGGACGGGAACCTCAGCGTGACGACCGGCATCCAGTCGGGGCGCTTGTCGGGGGCGCGCTTCTGGAAGAACGCCTCGCCGTCGGCGCCGTGCACGAACCGCTTGAGCACCATGGGCCGTCGCGCCACCCCCCGCAGCGCCCCGTCGGCGACGCTGAGGTAATAGCGGACCAGGTCGAGCTTAGTGACGCCGCTGGCGGGGAAGAAGACCTTGTCCGGGCTGGTGATCACGACCGGGCGGCCCGCCACCTCCAGGATCTCCTTGCGGTCCGGCATGTGGCCACCATAACCGGGCGGGTGCCGGAACGGGCCGCCCGCCGTCGGCCCCGCAGGCCCGCCAGATCGGGGCCGGGCGGCAGAAATCTCCGTGTCACCCGTCGGAGCGCGGGCCGCCCGGACGACGATGAAGGTATGAGCGGGCAGCGAGCGGGCCGCCCGGCGCCATCCGGTGCCGGTGCGCGGCTGCTGGCACTCTACGATCACGCTCTGCCGCAGGTCTACGGCTACCTGCTGGCCCGGTGCGGGCAGCGGGCGGTGGCCGAGGACCTCACCGCGGAGACGTTCCTCGCGGCGGTGGATGCGGTCCGGGCCGGGCCGAGGGCGCCGGTGAGCACGGCCTGGCTGGTCGGCGTGGCCCGGCACAAGCTCAGCGACCACTGGCGCCGCCAGGCCAGGGAACAGCGGGCGTTGCACGCGGTCGCGGCCGAGCCGGGCTCCCCGGCCGGGCCGGACGACCCGTGGGACGCCCGGCTGGACGCCCTGCGGGCCCGGGACGTCCTGCAGCGGCTCGGGCCGCATCACCGGGCCGTGCTCACCTTGCGGTACATGGACGACCTGCCCGTGCCGGAGGTCGCCGACCTGCTCGGCCGCACCGTGCATGCCACCGAGGCGCTGCTCGTGCGGGCGCGGTCGGCGTTCCGCGCCGCCTACAGCCGCGAGGGGGAGGGAGACGGCGATGGCTGACCCGTTCAGCGTGCTGCGGGCGCCGGTCACGCCCGCCGAGCCCGATCCCGCGTTCGCCGCCCGGCTGCGGGCGCGCCTGGAGCGCGTCCTCGATCTACCGGAAGGAGTTGCCGTGTCTGATACCGGCGCAATCATGCAGCCTCATCCCGCCCCGGTCGCCGCCACCCGGCGCCGCGGAGCCCGTGAAGTGGCCGACGACCAGTCCCCGGGCGGGTCCCGGGCACCCCGGCAGGGCGATGTCGGGTACGCATCGCTGTGGATCCCGGACATCGGCCGGGCGTCGGCGTTCTACGCGGCCGTCTTCGGCTGGGAGTACCAGCCCTCGCATGACCCGCACGCCCGGCAGGTGCCCGCGGCGACGCCGCCACAGGGCCTGTGGGGCGGCCAGCCCCGGGCCACGCTGTTCTGCTCCTACGTGGTGGATGACGCAACGGCGGCGGTGGCCCGGGTCCGGGCGGCCGGCGGCCAGGCCGGCGACCCCGTCCAGCGGCCGTATGGCCTCGTGGCCGACTGCACCGACGACCAGGGCACCCGGTTCGCCGTGCACCAGTACCCGGCCGGCCGGCCCGCCCGGCGCGGCCGCGGCCGGCCCAGCGGCGGCGCCGCGCGATGGGGACCTCGCCTACATCACCTTCGAGGTGGTGGACTCGCGCCGGGCCCGTGACTTCTACGGCACGGTGCTCGGCTGGCGGTTCACCCCGGGGCGGATCGCCGACGGCTGGCCGGTGGAGGGCGCCACGCCCATGGCCGGTCTGTCCGGCGGGCACGCCGAGGCCACCACGGTGCCGATGTGGCGGGTCGCCGACCTGCGGGCCGCGGTGGCCCGGGTGCGGACGGCGGGCGGCACGGCGACCGAGCCGCAGCAGGAGCCGTACGGCCTCGTGGCCGACTGCACCGACGATCAGGGCACCAGGTTCTCCCTCGGGCAGTTCCCTGCCGGGTGACGCCCGTGCGGTGCCGCCCTGGGCGCGGGAGCCCGCCGGCGGCCATGGGTCACCCCGGCGGCAAGATGAAACCGTGAAGGTGGTCGTCCTGGCGGATACCCACGCCCCCCGCCGCTGGCGCTCCTGCCCGCCCCGGGTGGCTGCCCATCTGCGCGGCGCGGACCTGATTCTGCACGCCGGCGACGTGTGCACGGCGGACGTGCTGGACGAGCTTTCCGCGTACGCGCCGGTGCGGGCGGTGCGGGGCAACAACGACGGCCCCGACGTCGCCACCTGGGGCGCCCCGGACACCCTCGAGGCCGATATCGGCGGCGTGCACCTGGCCATGGTGCACGACTCCGGCCCCGCGTCCGGGCGGGCGGCCCGGCTGCGGCGCTGGTTCCCCGACGCCGACCTGGTGGTGTTCGGCCACTCGCACATCCCGGTGGACCAGGCAACGGACGGCCAGCGGATCTTCAATCCCGGGTCGCCGACCGACCGGCGGCGTCAGCCGCACGGGACGCTGGGGATCCTCGACATCGACGGCGGCCGGCTGGTGGCGGCGGCCATCGTCCCGGTCACCTGACGGTTTCCGGCGGGCGGCTGGGGAGGTCAGCCCCCGCTGGGGCGGGCGGCGACGCCGGCCAGCGTTCCGGCGGCCTGGGACCCCTGGCCGCCGCCGTCACCGTGGTGATGGTGGTGACCGGGGTTGTTGTCCTGGGCGAGCATGAAGGCGACGGTCACCACGATGGTGCTGGCCGGACGCACCTTGCCGTTCGGCTGCACCGCGAGAACGGTCCCGGTTTCCTGGTGGGAGCGGTGGTGCTGCACCCGGATGCTCAGCCCGAGCAGCTGCAGCTGCTGGCGGACCTGCCCCAGCGGCTCCCCGATCAGGGAGGCCGCCATGACCTCCACCGCCGCCGGCGCGGCGGACGTGCTCGGCGCGGGTGACGGGCGCTGCGTCACCGGCGAGCTTGGCGCGGCTGGCTGCTGGGTCGCCGGGCCGGTCGGGCCGGCCGCGACCGGGGTGTGGACGTGCTTGGGCGTGAGCGCCAGCGCGACCAGCGCCGTCGCGGCGACGACGGCGGCCGCCACCGAGGCGGCGGCCGTGATCTGCCAGCGCCTCCGGGGCCGCCTGGCCTGCGGGGGCCGCTGCCCCTGCGGGGCCCGCCCGGCCTGCTGGTGGTGCCGCGCCCGCCGGGGCCGCTGGGTCTGGCCGACGGGCTCCGGCCGTCCGGTCTTCCACCCCAGGGTCGGGTTCAGGCGGGAGGCCGGGGCGGGCGCCGGGACGTCGGCGACGGTGTCCGGGACGTGGTAAAGCCAGGCGGCGGTGCCACCCACGCCGTCGGCCATGTCCTCACGCAGGCGCGCGGCCCGGGTAGCGACCTCCCGTGCGCTGGCGGGCCGGGCCGCGGGGTTCTTGGCGGTCAGCTTCGCGACCAGCTGCGCCACCTCGGCGGGCACGGCGTGGGGGAACGGCGGCAGCGCCAGGTCCCGGTGCGCGACCGCGACCTCCAGCGGCTTCCCGGTGAAGGGCTGGGCCCCGGCCAGGCACTCGTAGGCGACCACGCCGAGGGAGTACAGGTCGGACGCCGGTGTGGCCGAGGCGCCCGAGACCCGTTCCGGGGCCAGGTACGCCGGGGTTCCCATCACGGTCCCGGTGCGGGTGACCGGCACCGACCCGGCCACGTGCGCGATCCCGAAGTCGGTGATCTTCACCTGGCCGTCCGCGGTCAGCAGCAGGTTGGCCGGCTTGATGTCGCGGTGCACCAGCGCGGCCGCGTGCGCGGTCTGCAGGCCCGACGCGACCTGGGCGACCACGTCCATGGTCTGGGCGGCGCCGAGCGGCCCATCCGACAGGACCGCAGCCAGTGACGGCCCGTCCACCAGCTCCATCACCAGAAAGGCGGGATGCTCCAGGGTCGGCTCGCAGTAGTCGTACACCCGGGCGATGGCCGGGTGCGACAGCGCGCCCGCGTGCCGGGCCTCAGCCCGGAACCGCTCCTGCATCTCGGCATGCCCGGCGAACTCGGCCCGGAGCAGCTTGACCGCCACCGGCCGGGTCAGGACGGTATCTTCCGCGCGCCAGACCTCGCCGACCCCGCCGGCCGCAATCTGGCTTTCCAGGCGGTACCGGCCTGCCAGCAGCGGGAGCGATGGCATGACAGCATTTGACCCTACCCCCCGCCGCCGGACCCGTCCGGCACTGGGAAAGATCCGCCTGAGTGGGGGTTTTGGCGGTCAATGCGAAGATCGCAGTGACGCGGAAGACGGGGAGGAACAGGTGAACCTGGACCCGGCCGAGGCACGGCGGCGGTTCGCCGCCGCCACCGTCGCCCGCCTGGCCACGGTGAGCCCGGGCGGCAGGCCCCACCTTGTCCCGGTCACCTTCGCCGTGGACGGGGACGTGATCTACAGCGCGGTTGACGCCAAGCCGAAGACGACTACGAGGCTGGCGCGGCTGCGCAACATCGCCGCCGAGCCCCGGGTGGCCATGCTCGCCGACCACTATGAGCCGGACTGGGACCGGCTGTGGTGGGTCCGCGCCGACGGCGCCGCCACGGTGCTGGCCGGGGCGGCCGAGATGGCCGCGCCGCTCGTCCTGCTGGCGCGCCGCTACCCGCGGTACCGGGCCGCCCAGCCGGACGGCCCGGTGATCCGCGTCCAGGTCGAGCGCTGGACCGGCTGGGCCGCCTCAGCGGACTAGCGAGGCGTCAGCCAATGTCCTGGCTGGCGCAAAGTGGGCAGCTCACCTGTGATCAGACGCGTCGGCCGTCGCCCGCCGGCGTGCGCCACGCTGAGACCTGCTTCTGCTACCGCAGGGCCGTGCTGATGGCGAGGGCGATAGTGACTCCGGCTGCGCCCGCGGTCAGAAGGGTGAGGACGACACCGCGGCGCAGCAGCAGGAGCAGGGCCAGCGCTCCGGCGAGGACGGCGTATTGCCAGGTGTGGCCGAGGGCGCGGGTGAGGGGGATGGCGGAGCCGTAGATGGCGCCGATGGCGGCGGGCCCGGCGCCGCCGAGGAAGGCCCGGGCACGGTGGTCGCCGCGGATCTGGTCGAACCGGTGGGCGCCGAGCAGGATGAACGCGAAGGAGGGGCTGAAGGCGACCAGCGAGGCGACGATGCCGCCGACCAGGCCTGCGGCGGCGTAGCCGACGACGGCGACGGTCTGGACGACCGGACCGGGGGTGATCTGGCCCAGGGCGACCGCGTTGAGGAACTGGGCGCCGGTCATCCAGTGGTAGTGACTGACCGCGTCGGATTGCATGAGCGGGATGATGACGAACCCGCCGCCATAGGACAGGGCCCCGACCTTGAACGCTACCCAGGCCACCGATAGCAGCACCCCGCTGCTGATCGCTCCGGCCGCGAGCAGCGGGGCCACCGCTATGCCGGGCAGTCTGGTGCTGTCGTGGCGTCTGGCGGTGAGCTGCGCGGTGAGTTCGATCAGTCCGCAGCCCAGCAGCACCAGCACCAGCCAGGGGCCGAGAGTGGCGGCGGAAGCGGCCCCGGCGAGCAGGTAGCACAGCCAGCGGACGGTGTTCGCGCGGCGCTGCCAGCTCGCGCCGGTGAGGCCGGCGCCTGCGTGGATGGCCACCGCCGGGACCGCGGCACCGGCGCCCGCGCCTGCGCCCAGCACCCACAGCGGCGGGGAGGTGCTGAGAAACAGCGCAGCCAGGGCCAGGATGACGATCAGACCGGGGATGATGAACGCGGCACCGCCGGCCAGGGCGCCGAGGCGGCCGCGCAGCCGCCAGGCGCAGAAGATCGCCAGCTGGGTGGAGGCCGGGCCGGGCAGCAGGTTGCAGGCGGCGATCGCATCCTCGAACTCCTGCGCATCGATCCATGTGCGGCGTTCCACGCACAGATCGCGCAGCAGCCGGATGTGGGTCGGCGGGCCGCCGAACCCGATGCAGCCGATCCGGCCCCACTCACGCACGATCGTGGCCAGCGGCACACGCGCCGGGCCCGGGCCGGGCTGGGACATCACACCTCCTGGGTCGATGCCTGCACCGGCGCCGCGCCGATCGTGGCGAGCAGGAACCCGATCCGCGTTTCCAGTTCGGCGGCCATCCGCTCGAAGGCCGGATAGGTTTCCTGGCCGGTCCCGCCCGAGGCGGCCGGATCGGCGATGCTCCAGTGCAGCCGCTGGGCGCGACCGGGGAACTCCGGGCACACCTCCCGCACCCGGTCGCACAACGTGATCACGTAGTCGAAGCGCTGGTGCTCGTAAACGCCCAGGTACTGGGGCGGCCGGCCCGCCAGTTCGATCCCGTATGTCCGCAGCACGCGCACCGTGTTGGGATGGAGCGGCTTGGGGTGGCTGCCAGCGCTGGCCACCTCGACCTGGTCTGCCCGCCGCCGCAGCAGCGCTTCCGCGACCGGGGAGCGGGCGCTATTGCCCGTGCACAAGAACAGCACCCGGCAGCTCCGCACCGGCGCGGCGGCCGGGACGGGCGCCAGGTGCAGGCCCGGGTGCAGCGCCAGGCCCGCCGCAGCCAGGGCATCGGCACAGTTCGCCAGGTCGAGGTGATAGTAGGTATCCCGGCCGTCGAACGTGCTGCGGCGCGCGGCCACCAGCCGGTCAGTCCGGAGCCTGCCCAGATGGTAGGAGACGAGGTTCTGCGGCTGGCCCACCAGGCTCACCAGCTCGCGCACCCGGCGGTCACTGCGTGCCAGCTCGCCCAGCAGCCGCCAGCGCAGGGGATGCCCGGCCAGCCGCACGAACGACGGCGGTGCAGACGCGCCCGATGTCACCACCAGATCAATATAAATCAATGCAGTTTGATGGAATTAGCCCCGGGCGCAGCCGCACTTGGTCTTCGGCCGGGGCGGGCGGCCGGTGAACGCCGCCGTAAGCTGGAGACCACCTGGTATGAGCGGCTGACTTGGTAACACGGCGATGCCTGGATCTCGGTGCACTCGAGCTGGACGGATGGCGGTCGGGGGCGTTGATCTGCGGCGCGAACGCCAGCCTGATCCGGTACGGGCCATGACCGGTGAGGCCCGCCCCGGCGCGCCCGGACCGGTGATGGATCCGGCCGATACCACCAAGCGCGCGCCGTCGCCCGACAGGCTCGGCTCACGGGTCACCCAAACCCCCAACGTCTATGTGATCGGGCATTTCGGCATCGCGCGGGTCACCGCCCCCGATTGGTCACTGCGGGTCGACGGCCTGGTCGGCAACGTGCTGCGGGTCAGCTTGCCGCAGCTTCGCGCGCTGCCCTCGGTGACGGTGACCGCGGTCTTGGAGTGCTTCGGCAACCCGCTGCAGCCCACCATCCCGGTCCGGCGGGTGGCGAACGTGCGATGGCGGGGAGTCCCGGTGCGGGCGCTGCTGGATGCCGCGGGGGTGCAATCCCACGCCACCAGCGTCTGGGCGCAAGGACTTGATTCCGGCCGGTTCGACAACATCGACTGCGCCTGCTATCTCAAGGACCTGCCACTTGCCACGGTGGCCGAACGCGGAATCATCGCCTACGAGATGAACGACGAACCGCTCACCGGCGAGCACGGCTTCCCGGCCCGGCTGTTCGTGCCCGGCTACTTCGGCACCAACAACGTCAAGTGGCTCACCGCGCTCACACTGTCCGACCGGCGTCCCGAGCACCTGTTCACCACCCGGCTCTACCAGCGCGTTGAACCGGGCGCAGACTTGCCGGTCCCGGTCCGCGACCTTGATGTCGCCAGCCTGATCACCAGCCCGCGCGAGGGTCTGACCGTGCGGCCGGGGACCCACACGATCCGCGGCTGGGCGTGGGGTGCGGTACCGGTCACCGCGGTCGACGTCCGCGTCCGGGACACCTGGCAACGGGCGGAGGTTGAACCCCGCAGCGGCGAGGACTTCGGCTGGCAGCAGTTCTCCACCGACCACCAGTTCGAACCCGGCGACTACCGCATCCTGGCCCGGGCTACTGACTGTAACGGCCACGTCCAGCCGCAGACCGGCGCCCGCAACCAGACCCACTCGGTGTCGCTGCGGGTACGAAGCCGCGGCTGAATGAGATCACGCCGGCATGTACCTCTCGAACCAGCTCACCAGCCGGGTCAGGTAATCAGTGACGGCCGGGAACCGGCTGACGCCGTGTCCTTCGCCGGGGTAGATCACCAGTTCCGAGTCGACGCCATGACTGATCAGCGCCTGGTAGAACTCCCTGGCCTGGCCGGCCGGCGTGCACCGGTCCTTCGCGCCCGCCGTGAGCAGGGTCGGCGTCCTGGCCCTGCTCGCGTGCATAACCGGACTGCGTGTGTGCACCTGGTTGCCGATTTCCTCGGGATCGGCGTTGTCCAGGAACCACAGTCCCCAGCGGGGGATGTTGGTCGTGAACGTGAAGCTGTACCACTCGGTCACCGGTGAGCCGGCCACGGCGGCCTTGAACCTCTGGTCCTGGGTCACCAGCCAGGCCGACATGAACCCGCCGTAGCTGACGCCCATCGTGCCGATCCGCGCCGGATCGGCGATCCCGCGCTCGACCATTGCCTCGATTCCGGATAGGTAGTCGTGGGTGTCCGCGCCGCCCATGTCGCCGACGACCGCGGCGGCGAACTCCTGGCCCCGCCCGGAGCTACCGCGCGGGTTCGGGAGCAGGACGGCATATCCGCGGGAGACCAGCAGGGGTACCGCGTAGTCACCCATCGCCCAGCTCCGCTGGTAGGCCCCGACCGGACCGCCGTGGACGTGCAAGACCAGCGGGAACGGCCCGGCTCCGGGAGGCGCGCACAGGACTCCTTCGATCGCTGTCCCGTCGGGTGCGCTCCAGCTGACGTTGGTCGCCGAGCCCGCGACCGACCGGATGTAGTCGGTTCCGGCATGGGCCAGGGAGGCCAGCACCTGGTCGGTGCCCGTGCCAGCAATCGCGATCTGCTGCGGAGTGTCGTAATCGTCCCGGACCACGACGACCCGGCCGTCGGACGTGAAGGCGCCGGCCGGGTAGAACCAGCTCGCCCACGACTGCGCGGACGCGACCAGTTCCTTGGCCGTGATCGTCTCTGGCAGGGGTCCGTCCCCGGCGTCGGCGATCCCGGCCACGCTGTCCAGATGGCGCTGGCCGATGTAGCCGAGCCGCGTTCCGTCGATCCACTGGACCGCGGTGACATCTGTTCCGGCGGTGTCTACGGCGCACCTGGTGCCGGTGGCCAGGTCCAGCAGGATCAGGTCACCCGCCACAATCCACCGGTCGCTGCATACGGCCTCTACCACGGCGGCCCGCCTGCCGTCGGACGTCCCGGCGGGCAGCCCGAGCTGGACGTCACTGCGGAGCAGTTCGGTCGTCTCGCCCGTCGAGATGTCGAGCCGGCTGAGCACCGCGGAGTACCAGTCGTCCTCGCTGGGCTGTTCGCTGGTGATTGCCAGCACATGCCCAGAGCCGGACCAAGCCGCCTCCCAGACGTTCAGCCCGTCGGGCGAGACCCTGGCGAGCTCGCCGGAGGCCAGGGTGTAGAGCCACAGGCCGCGCCAGGCATCCTCCGGCGTCCCGGTCTCGACCTCCGGGTACCAGGACGGCAGCCCGGACTCGCCCGGGCCGGCCGTTCCCGATCCCTGCGCGTCGGCGATCTCCGCTCCGAGCCCGGCGACCCCCAGCAGGATCCGGGTGCCATCCGGTGACCACGCGAGATACTCGGCCGTGCCGGGGACAGCAGGCGCCGGCCGGGCCTCGCCGAGCTGCCCGTCGGCCAGCAGGTAGAGCTGGAACACATCAGCCTTGGCCCGGTCGGACAGGAAGGCCAGGGACGACCCATCCGGCGCCAGCCGGGCGGCCTTGGCTGATCCGCCACCGGAAGTCAGCGCGCGCAGCGTGCCGTCCCGCACCTCGTACAGGGCGGTGCGTGGCAGCCCGTCGAGTTCGTCATATACCGATCCAGTCACCACGATGCGGCTGGCGTCGATCGCCGTGACGAGGTCGGTGACATGGTGCGGCCTGCCGAAAGCCGGCTCGTGCAGCCGCCGGAGATACTCGGCGACCGCGGCGTACTCAGGAGATTCCCGCAGGTCCTTGTGCATAGTTCGGGATGATCTCATGCACTATGAGGGTGCCGCTATCAGCCAGGCGGCCCCCGGCCGGAGCGGGACGACGGCTCGATCAGGCGCGCCGTCCCGGCTCGTGGCAACGCAACCGGGAACGATAGAAGTCAGGCGCACCCGGGTCGGCGATAGGCGCGCCTGACAGCGGCTGGTACGGCTGCGTCACAGCCCCATAGAAGCTCGTGGCTGGCGCAACTGTGACAAACGGGCCTGGCCGATCACACCCCAGCTGGCAGGCGCTTGAGCGCATCCTCCACGGCCTCGGCCGGCAGGTCGAAGTCGGTCACCTGGCCGGCCTGGTAGTTGCCGTAGGCGGAAAGGTCAAGCAGGCCATGCCCGCACAGAGCGGTCAGGATCACCTTTTCCTCGCCGGTCTCCTTGCAGCGCAGCGCCTCCTCGATGGTGGCGGCGAGCGCGTGGGTGGGCTCGGGCGCGGGCAGGATGCCCTCGGTCCGGGCGAACCGCAGCCCGGCCGCGAAGCACTCCGACTGCGGCTTGGCCACCGCCTCGAACAGGCCCAGCTCGTACATGTGCGACAGCAGCGGCGACATGCCGTGGTAGCGCAGCCCGCCCGCGTGGATCGGATCCGGCACGAAGTCGTGCCCGAGGGTGTGCATCTTGAACAACGGCGTCGTGCCGGCCGTGTCCCCGAAGTCGTAGGCGTAGACGCCGCGGGTGAACGACGGGCAGGCGGCCGGCTCGACCGCGCGCAGCACCGGGTTCATCTTGCCCGCCAGCTTCTCGCGCAGGAACGGGAACACCAGGCCGGAGAAGTTGGACCCGCCGCCGGTGCAGCCAATGATCAGGTCCGGGGTGTCGCCCGCCTGGGCGAGCTGCTTGAGCGCCTCCTCGCCGATGACGGTCTGGTGCAGGAGCACGTGGTTGAGCACGCTGCCGAGCGCGTACCTGATGGCCGGGTCGGGCCCGGCCACCTCGACCGCCTCGCTGATCGCGATGCCCAGGCTGCCGGTCGAGTCCGGGTGCTCGGCGAGCACCGCGCGGCCGGCCGAGGTGATGTCGGACGGGCTGGGGTGGACGGTCGCCCCGTAGGCCTCCATCAGCAGCCGCCGGTAGGGCTTCTGGTCGTAGGAGGCCCGGACCATCCATACCTCGAGGTCCAGCCCGTACAGCGCGCACGCGAACGCCAGCGCGCTGCCCCACTGGCCGGCGCCGGTCTCGGTGGTCAGCTTGCTGACGCCCTCGGCCTTGTTGTAGTACGCCTGCGGGACGGCGGTGTTGGGCTTGTGCGAGCCGGCCGGGCTGCCGCCCTCGTACTTGTAGTAGATCCGCGCCGGGGTGCCGAGGTCCTTCTCCAGCCGCCGGGCCCGGAACAGCGGGGTGGGCCGCCACAGCCGGTAGACGTCCAGCACCGGCTCCGGGATCTCGATGTACCGCTCCGGCGAG
The DNA here is from genome assembly GCA_963835425.1 of uncultured Actinomycetes bacterium. Taxonomy (GTDB): domain Bacteria; phylum Actinomycetota; class Actinomycetes; order Streptosporangiales; family Streptosporangiaceae; genus UBA9676. Next base: position 218,880 of record CAWIGE010000002.1, read on the forward strand.
ACCTCCTGCTGGATCAGCGCCATCGGGAACAGCGGGGCGAGGGCGTCGGGGCCGACCGGCTCGTGGGTACCCGGGTGCAGCGGCGGGGGCGGGGGAGAGGGCAGGTCGGGGATGACGTTGTACCACTGCCGGGGCAGCTCGGATTCCTGCAGAAGATATTTGACCTGGTGGTCCATGGGATACCTCCGGGCGGCCGCGGCCAATGGTGATCAATGCGAACGACACTAGCCGTTCTCCTGCCCTGGTGGAACGCCTGTGATGATCACATCCCGCGCCGGCTTCCTCCCAAAAATAAATACCGTTGACATCTGGATACCGTCGGTATCTAATGTGGGCCATGGCAGTGAGGCTGCGGCGCGCGGAACAGGTCGAGCGGAACCGGACGGTCGTGCTCGACGCGGCCCGCCGCGTGTTCCTGAACCGGGGTTACGGCGGCGCCACCGTGGATGCCATCGCCGAGGAGGCCGGCTTCTCCAAGGGGGTCGTCTACTCGCAGTTCGGCAGCAAGGCGGACATGTTCATGGCGCTGCTGGAACAGCGGATCACCGAGCGCGGCGCGCAGAACGAGCGCATTGCCGCTGGGAAGCCCGTGGCCGAGGCCGCGCGGGCGCTGCTCCTGGCCGCGGACCGGGACGTCGTCAGCGATCAGGGCTGGGCGCAGCTGCTGGTGGAGTTCCGCGCGCATGCCGCCCGCGATCCCGTGCTCAACCGCCGGTACGCGGACGCGCACCGGCGCACGGTCGCCCAGCTCGCCGCACTCCTCACTGGGATCTATGACCGGGCCGGGACGCCGCCGGCCGTGCCGCCACAGTCGATGGCGGAGTTCGTGCTGGCCATGGGCGCCGGAGTCACCCTGGAACGGGCGGCGAACCCCGCCGCACTCCCCACGGACGACGGTCTCACCCTGATGCTCAGGGCCGTGATTGGCGCGACCCAGCCCGGCGAGCAACCTGCTGGCCAGCTCATTCAGCCGGCTTCAGCTGGCCTTGCTGGCTCGGCCTGACCCACGGGGGGTTCGATGACCACAGCGACCAGAGCGGACACCGGCTGGGGCCGCTTCCGCGCCGATCTCCAGGCCGAGCTTCTTGCCCGGATCCCGGAACACCTGGAGCGCCTGTCCTGGAGCGCCGAGCAGATCGAGTCTGCCCAGCGCGACGGGCTGCGCAGGCTGCTCGCGCACGCGGCTGCGCACTCGCCCTTCCACCGCCAGCGCCTGGCCGGCGCCGACATCGCCGGTATCGAGCCCGCCGGCCTGGCCAGTCTGCCGGTGATGACCAAGGCGGACATGATGGCCGCGATCGACGACGTCTTCACCGACCGGCGGCTCACCCTCGGCGCGGTCGAGCGGGCGCTGGCCGCCACCGGCGACCAGCCCGTTCCGGTCCTCGGCCGGTACATGGCCCTGGCGACGGGCGGGAGCACAGGCCGGCGCGGCGTGTTCGTCTTCGATCCGGCCGCGAAGGCCGAGTTCATCCTTTCGATCATCCGGTCCCTGCTGGCCCGGCTTCACGCCGGCGGCGGGATCCCACCAGGCGGGCTGCCCATAGCCATGGTCGGCGCGGCTTCGGCCGTCCACGCGACCGGCGCCGCTGCCGCGCAGACGATCGGGCCCAACACGCCGCTCCGGGTCCTGCCGGTCCCCATCACGTTGCCGTTGCCGCAGATAGTGGACCGCCTCAACGCCGCCCAGGCCCCCGGCCTGATCGGCTATCCGTCGGCGCTGGCCCGTCTCGCGGCTGAGCAGAGCGCGCACCGTCTCCGCATCACCCCAGCGGTGATCATCTCGACCGGCGAGACCCTGCTGCCCGAGGCGGGCGCGGAGATCACCGCGGCCTTTGGCACGCCGGTCATCAACACCTTCGCCTCCACCGAGGGACTGATGGGCACGAGCGCTCCCGGTGGCGACGTGCTCGCGTTCAACGATGACATGTGCATCATCGAGCTGGTCGAACGCCGGCAACCGGCCGGTCGGGCCGGGGGTGCCGTCGGCGAAGGTACTGGTGACGAACCTGTACAACCTGGCCCAGCCGCTCATCCGGTACGAGCTCTCCGACTCGTTCGTGCGCCAGCCCGGCGCGCCCGGTACCAGCCACCTGCTGGCCCGTGTGCAGGGCCGGGCCGACGAGGTGTTCCACTACCAGGCCGGCGACCTGCACCCGCACGTCATCCGGTCGGTCATGGTCCGGTCCCCGGACGTCGCCGACTATCAGGTCCGGCAGACGCAGGGCGGAATCGAGGCCGACATCATCGCCGCCTCCGGTGGCGCCGGCACCGAGGTCCTCCGCCGTCAGCTGGTGGAGGCGCTCGCGCGCGGCGGGCTCAGCCAGCCGGACGTGACGGTCCGCATCGCCGGTGATCTGCCGCGGTGCGCTGGCAGCGGAAAGCGCCGGCGCTTCATCCCGCTGTCCCGGGTGGCCTGACGTCGCCGGGGTTTCTGGCCAGGGCGGCCAGGAGCTGGGCAGATATTGGCACCAGCCGTCCGGAGGATGCCGCCGTGGCAGGGGGCCGGCCGCGCGTTTCGTTGCGCAATCCCGTGGTTGCCGCGGGCCGGTGCGGCGCCCGGCGCGACCCGGTAGTCGGTGGGGTTGTCTACGCTGGGAATGTGTCACAGCGAGATGTCGGGCTGGAGCAGGCGTATGTGTCCATGCTCTACGGCCACCTCGACGGCCTGCGGGACCGGGCGCAGGGCCGGCTGGCGCAGACGCTGCGGCAGGCCGGCGGGACTCCGCAGGCCCGGACCGAGCGCGATGTCAACGCGGTCATGTATACGCAACGGATCGCCCAGCTCGACGCCGCCGAGAACGGGCTGTGCTTCGGCCGGATCGACTTCCACGACGCCGAGCCCCGCTACATCGGGCGGATGGGCATCCGGGATGAGGCGGACGACTACGAGCCGCTGCTGCTCGACTGGCGCGCGCCGGCCGCCCGCCCGTTCTACCTGGCCACCCCCGTCTCGCCGGACGGCGTCCGCCGCCGCCGCCACATCAAGACGCTGCGCCGGGAGGTGATCCGCCTCGACGACGAGGTGCTCGACCTCGCCGACGCCGGGCGGGACGGGCTGGCCGACGGCCTGACCGGCGAGGCGGCGCTGCTCGCCGCGCTGAACGCCAGCCGCACCGGCCAGATGAGCGACATCGTCGAGACCATCCAGGTCGAGCAGGACTGGATCATCCGCTCCCCGCACAAGGGTGTGCTGGTCGTTCAGGGCGGCCCGGGCACCGGGAAGACCGCGGTCGCCCTGCACCGCGCCGCGTTCCTGCTCTACACCTACCGCGAGCAGCTCGCGCGCCGGGCGGTGCTGGTCATCGGGCCGAACCCGACCTTCCTGCGCTACGTGGGCCAGGTGCTGCCGTCCCTGGGCGAGACCTCGGTCCTGATGTCCACGATCGCCGACCTGTACCCGGGCGTCACCGCGCGCCGCGACGAGCCCGCGGCGGCCGCGAGGGTCAAGGGCAACCTGAACATGGCCAAGGTGATGGCCGCTGCCGTGCGGGCCCGGCAAGGGGGATCGCGGACCGGGCTGGAGGTCCGCTACGAGCGGGACGTGGTGCGGCTCGACCGGCGGGCGTGCAACCGGATCCGGGACCGGGCCCGGCGCAGCCGGCTGCCGCACAACCAGGCCAGGCGGGTCGCCCACCGCCTGCTCATCGACGCCCTGGCCAGCCAGGCGGCCGACCAGATCGGCTATGACGTGCTGGGCGGCGGGAACCTCCTCAGCGAGGAGGACATCGACGAAATCCGCCAGGAACTGCGCGAGAGCGTCCAGGTGCGTTCCGCGCTGGAGGAGTTCTGGCCCCGGCTGACCCCGGACGGCCTGCTGACGGAGCTGCTCGCCTCGCCCAAGCTGCTGGCATCGGCCGGCCGTGGGCTGCTCACGCCGGAGGAGCAGTCCGCCCTGCTGCGGCCGCCCGGCGGCGGGTGGACCCCGGCGGACGTCCCGCTGCTGGATGAGGCGGCCGAACTGCTCGGCGAGGACGACCGCGCGGCCCGCGCCCGGAATGAGCGGGAACGGCGGCGGCGCATCGCGTACGCGCGCGGAGTGCTCGACCTGGCCTACGGCTCCCGGTCCGTGGACCTGAACCAAGAGGAAGAGGCGGAGATCCTGTCCGCCTACGACATCCTGGACGCCGAACGCCTGGCGGACCGCTACGAGGAAGACGACGACCGCACCGCGGTGGAACGGGCGGCCACGGACCGGACCTGGGCGTTTGGCCACATCGTGGTGGACGAGGCGCAGGAGCTCTCGCCGATGGCGTGGCGGATGCTCATGCGGCGATGCCCGGCCCGGTCGATGACGGTGGTCGGGGACATGGCCCAGGCCAGTGACCTGGGCGGCGGCTCGTCCTGGCAGGAGGTCCTCGAGCCGCACCTGGGCGACCGCTGGCGGCAGGAGCGGCTGACCATCAACTACCGCACCCCCGCGGAGATCGCCGATGTCGCGGGCGACGTGCTGGCGGCGATCGACCCGGAGTTGCACCCGCCGCGCCCGGTCCGGGAAACCGGAGTTGAGCCCTGGTCGCAGCAGGCGGCGGTCGGCCAGCTGCCCGCCGTGCTCGGCGCGCTGGCCGGATCGGAGGCCAGCCGGATCGGGGCCGGCCGGCTGGCGGTGATCGTCCCGGACTCGCGGCTGGCCGAACTGACGGCAGCGGTCGCGGACGTGGTGCCGGACGTGATCAGCGCGGAAGCACCCGACCTGGACCGGCCCGTCGTCGTCCTCAGCGTTGCCCAGGCCAAGGGCCTGGAGTTCGACGCCGTCCTGGTCGCCGACCCGACGCGGATCATGGCCGATTCACCCCGCGGGCTGAACGATCTCTACGTGGCGATCACCCGGGCAACCCAGCGCCTCGGCGTCGTGTATGAAGGCGACATGCCGAAGGTGCTGTCCCGCCTGAAGCCCCTGGACGACGCCGACCTGACCTGAGGCCGTTGTCGCTTAGCCCTGCTGCGCGCCCCACTTCTGGCGGAACCGCTCAATCAGTGCGTCGCTTCGCCTCACTAATCTCGACGAGTTCCCAGTCATCTCTTCCCGCTTCCCACTCCGCAATCGCGGAGTTGCGCCCCAGGTCAGATCGCCGCGCAAGCGTCTCGATCAACCGGTTGCCGTCTATGTCCTTCGCCGCGCAAGCCCTGAGGGGTATCGCTGTGCGCCCTCCGCCGACTATCGCGTAGTACGTACTTCGTTCGGCCATCGCTACCAGCCTTCTTGGTAGGCGGGAATCTCGAGCGCCCAGGAGGCATTGGGACTGTAGCAAACTTCTTGCTGATATTCGCGAGCGCTCGACTTTTCCTCGGCAGTTGCATTCCGTGATTGACAATCATTTCGTAAGCGCGATGGCGTTTTCTGCTTAGCATTCCAGCTGCCTGGCTGTGTGAATCTGGACCTCGAACAGAGGCCGCTGTCAGGATCCTGCCATGACTGTTTACCCCCTTGTACGTCCTCTCCGTGCCATCACTCGGCTTCGCTCGATCTGACTCATAACCAGCCTCAGGCCAGCTTGCTCTGAGCTACGCCGACGCCGTCTGTGTAATGCATCAAAATCTAATAGAAGTATATCTAACCCCATCATGGATTCTCGTCGCCAATTCATCAGGCGACTCACGCGGCTCGGAAAAGCTCAATCCTTCGGCAAGTTTCTCTTTGAAACGGTCATGGTCCCTTGAGTGGCATACTTCTCGGTCTCCGGGGCCAAGTCGCCATGTTCAAGCTGCGCTTCGATGCGGCGCATGGCGGGGGTAAGGCCATGTTCGCCATAGTTGCCTTCGGCGTCGCGGCCTTCGGCGTCCGGCATCTCTCCGTCGCCCAATCTGATCTGTGACAAGCGATGCTCCGCCTGCTCCTGCGAGTCCAGATCGCCAAGCCTCTCATGGTCGGCGGAGGTTGACTCATAGTCTGGGCCGCCACGAGGTTGGTCTTCCGAGTCTGGGGAGCGAGCGGCCTCGCTATCCGGCGTCGGTTGTTCATCTGCGGCAGCTTTGTCGTCTGCGTGCTGGCGATCGTCAGCTTCCTTGATCCCTCGTCCGTTGGCCCTTCGGCTTCGGGGGCTCTCGATCGCTCGGGCTGGTAATCGGGGTCGCCGGGGACGGGGAATTCGTTAGCGGCCCGCTCGTCGAGATCATCGGCCGGTGCATCGTGGAAGGCTTCCCGTTCCTCATGTGATGACCTCGCCAGCTACATCGAAGGTGGCTTCCTCATCAGGGGCCAGGCCCCAGTCCCGCATCTGGCCGGGCCGCTCGCGGGCCTCTTGGACATGCCCGGTGTCTTCCGCATCAGTCGGGGGTTCAGCATCGGGCGGAACTTCCCATAACTCCGTCCAGTCCGCTGTCCTCTCGGGACTCTCGTCAGGGCTGGTGCCCAGTCTCATGTATTCGGAGGTCTGAGCGGACTCTGGTTGGTCGGCTTCAGGGGCTCCCGATGGCTCGGGCCGGTAGTCGGGATCGCCGGGGATGGGGAGCTCGTAGTCGGACAGGTCTGGGAGCGGGGGCTTGCGGGAGCCGTCGTCGTTGTAGGGGGAGGACGGGTGGCCAGGAGGCAGCCGTTCCATCCGCTCCCGCAGCTCGGCCTTGATCGGATCGGGCTCGCGCGGGCCAACCGCATCGGGCTCTCGACGGCCTACCTGATCGGGCACGCGCGGGCTTAGCTGATCGCCGTCTGGCGGCATGTTGGCCAGCTGGTCATTGGCCCCTGACATGGGCGCCACCTCCCGCACGTTCGGTGACCACGCCATCGTAACCAGTGACGACCGCTGCCGGTCGGCCCCAGGGCAGCAGGGTAGGGAAGCTGCTCCGGACGTCTTTGCTGTCGCAGTGAACCGGACGGGCGAGCAGCGCGTCTCACGTGCATCGGTTTGCAGAGCCACCGGATCTCGGGTGGCGGACTCGTCGTCATCGTTCTATAGGAGGGCTTCTGCGCTGCTGACAACTGGTGTCAGCCCGTAAGGGCTACGAGGCCGGCGGCGGAGCGCCGATACCGGCCTGGGGTGGGCGTAGATAGCTTGACGCCGAGGCACGGCGTGCCTACGGTTATAAGAAAGTTACCTTGACATCGAGATATTTCTTCAGGCGCCGGCTGGGTGGGGAATTCCCGCACGAAGCGGAGCAGGCAACGCCGGGGAGCGGGCTCCGGCAGGATGCAGGAAGAACCGGGGATCGGGATGCCGATAGCCGGGGAGCAGACAGGAGATGAGCGCGCCATGACGGCGAACAGCTTAGGGAGTCGCGCCTCACTGCAGGTCAGGGATGCTGACTACACCATCTACCGGCTGGATGCCGTCCCTGGCACCAGCGACCTGCCGTTCAGCCTGAAAATTCTGCTGGAGAACCTGCTCCGGAACGAGGACGGGCGCAACGTCACCCCGGAGCACGTGGCCGCCCTCGCGCAGTGGGACCCGAAGGCCGAGCCGGACACCGAGATCGCGTTCACGCCGGCCCGGGTGATCCTCCAGGATCTGACCGGCGTGCCCGCCGTGGTCGACCTCGCCACGATGCGCGAGGCCATGCAGCAGATCGGCGGCGACCCGGCCAGGATCAACCCGCTGGTCCCCGCCGAACTCGTCATCGACCACTCGGTCGTCGCCGACGTCTTCGGCCGCCCCGACGCGTTCGACCGCAACGTCGAGTTCGAGTTCCAGCGCAACCGGGAGCGGTTCGCGTTCCTGCGCTGGGGCCAGGAGGCGTTCCGCCGGTTCAAGGTGGTGCCGCCGGGGACGGGCATCGTCCACCAGGTCAACATCGAGCACCTGGCGCGGGTGATCATGACCAGCGAGGGGAACGGCAGCGGCGCGCATAACGGAAGCGGTGGCGCAAGCGCCGCCTACCCGGACACCTGCGTGGGCACCGACTCCCACACCACCATGCAGAACGGCCTGGGCGTGCTCGGGTGGGGCGTCGGCGGCATCGAGGCCGAGGCGGCCATGCTCGGCCAGCCGATCAGCATGCTCATCCCGAAGGTGGTGGGGTTCCGGCTGACCGGCGAGCTGCCCGACGGCGCCACCGCCACCGACCTGGTCCTCACCATCACCGAGCTGCTGCGCCGGCACGGCGTGGTCGGCAAGTTCGTCGAGTTCTACGGCGAGGGCGTCGCCTCGGTGCCGGTCGCGAACCGGGCCACGATCGGCAACATGAGCCCGGAGTTCGGCTCCACCTGCGCGATCTTCCCGATCGACGCCGAGACGCTGACCTACCTGCGGCTCACCGGCCGCCCGGCCGAGCAGGTCGCGCTGGTCGAGGCCTACGCCAAGGAGCAGGGCCTGTGGCACGACCCGGGCCACGCCGCCCGCTACTCCGAGGAGCTCGCGCTCGACCTGTCCACCGTGGTCCCCTCGCTGGCCGGCCCGAAGCGGCCGCAGGACCGGGTGGCGCTGGCCGACGCCAAGACCGCGTTCCGCGACGCGCTCGGGTCCTACGTGCGGCTCGACCGGCTGGACGACGAGATCGCCGGCACGTTCCCGGCATCCGACCCGTTCGTCCCGGACCGGGAGGACGGCGACGACGCCCCCGGCACCCGCGAGCCCCGGGCAGCGGCCAGCGACGGCCGGCCCGTCCACCCCCGTTGAGGTCACGCTCGACGACGGGACGCGGACGTCGGTGGATCACGGGTCGGTCGTCATCGCCGCCATCACCTCGTGCACGAACACGTCCAACCCCTCCGTCATGGTCGGCGCGGCGCTGCTCGCCAGGAACGCGGTCGAGGCGGGCCTGGCCCGCAAGCCGTGGGTGAAGACGACCCTGGCGCCCGGCTCCAAGGTGGTCATGGACTACTACGAGCGGGCGGGCCTGCTGCCCTACCTGGAGAAGCTCGGCTTCAACCTGGTCGGCTACGGCTGCACCACCTGCATCGGGAACTCCGGCCCGCTGCCCGAGGCGATCAGCACGGCGGTGGCCGACAACGACCTGGCGGTCGTCTCGGTGCTGTCCGGCAACCGGAACTTCGAGGGCCGGATCAACCCCGACGTGAAGATGAACTACCTCGCCTCCCCGCCGCTGGTCGTCGCCTACGCCCTGGCCGGCACGATGGACATCGATATGCTTAACGATCCGCTGGGCAGCCGCCCGGACGGAACGCCGGTCTACCTGCGTGACATCTGGCCCGCGCCTGCGGATGTCGCCGCCGTGGTGCGGGACGCGGTCGCGGCGGAGATGTTCACCCGCGACTACGCGGACGTGTTCGAGGGCGATGACCGGTGGCGGGCCCTGCCGGTGCCGTCCGGCGACACCTTCGCCTGGGACGCTGACTCGACCTACGTCCGGCGGCCGCCGTACTTCGAGGACATGGCGGACAAGCCCGCGCCGGTCACCGACATCCACGGCGCGCGGGTGCTCGCGATGCTGGGCGACTCGGTGACCACCGACCACATCTCGCCGGCGGGCGCGATCAAGGCCGACAGCCCGGCGGGCCGCTATCTCACCGAGCACGGGGTGGAGCGGCGCGACTTCAACTCCTACGGCTCGCGGCGCGGCAACCACGAGGTGATGATCCGCGGCACGTTCGCGAACATCCGGCTGCGTAACCAGCTGGCCCCCGGCACCGAGGGCGGGGTGACGGTGAAGCTGCCGGAGGGCGGGCAGATGAGCATCTACGACGCGTCCCGGCAGTACCTGGCCGAGGGCACGCCGCTGCTGGTGCTCGGCGGGAAGGAGTACGGCTCCGGCTCGTCGCGGGACTGGGCCGCCAAGGGCACGCTTCTGCTCGGCGTGCGGGCGGTGCTGGCCGAGTCGTTCGAGCGGATCCACCGCTCGAACCTCATCGGCATGGGGGTGCTGCCGCTCCAGTACCGCCCCGGGGAGTCGGCGGCCTCGCTCGGGTTGAACGGCCGAGAGGTATTCGACGTGACAGGTATAGAGGCCGTCAACTCCGGATCGCCGCCGCGGGAGGTGACCGTGCGTGCGGACGGGCGCGAATTCCGCGCCGTGGTCCGGATCGACACGCCAGGGGAGGCCGAATATTACCGGCACGGAGGGATCATGCAGTTCGTGCTGCGCTCGCTGCGGGCCCAGGGCTGAGCCGGTGCGTAGCTCACAGCGGGCACCGCGGCCGGCAGGCACGCCCGGCCCGCGTACGCGTGCGGCCGGGGCAGGCGGTAGCGTGACGCGAAATGCCGGACCCTGCCGCCCCACCCGCCGCAGCGACGGCCCGGCCTGGCTATCGCCGATGGGCAACAGCAGCGTTTGTGGCTGGCATCGTGGTGCTCGCGTTCAACCTGCGCGGATCGATCACGAGCCTGCCGCCGCTCTTTCCCGAGCTGTCATCGAGCCTGCACCTGTCGTCGGCCGCGATCGCTGCGCTCGCGGCCACGCCGGTCCTGTGCTTCGGGGTGTTCTCTGGTGTCGCGGCGCCGCTGTCACGCCGCTACGGGGAAGAACGTGTGCTGCTGGCGGCCCTGGCGCTGCTCGGCATCGGCCTGGCCAGCCGGGCAGCGCTGCCGGCCTGGCTGCTCTTCCCCGGCACTGTGCTTGCGGCCGCCGCCATCGCGCTGATGAACGTGCTGCTGCCGAGCCTTATCAAACGGCGCCAGCCGGACCGGGCGGGGCTGCTGATCGGGGTCTACCTGCTCAGCCTGGCCGCGGGGGCGATCCTCGGCTCGCTGCTGGCGGTGCCGGTATTCCAGGCGTCCGGCGGGTCGGTCCCGCTGGCCCTGGGGATATGGGCCCTGCCGGTGGCAGCGGCGGCGCTGGCGTGGCTGCCGCAATGGCGCTTCCGGACGGAGCCGGCCGGAGCCCGGCCGCCGGAACAGCGGCGGTTGCTGAAAGTGTCCAGGTACCTGCTGGCCTGGCAGGTCATGGGCTTTATGGGCTTGCAAAGCCTGATTTATTACGCAACGCTCTCCTGGCTCCCGACGCTGTTCCGGGACAGGGGAGCGGACCCCGTGCACGCGGGCACGCTGCTCGCGCTGATGAACATCGGTAACGCGGTCACGCTGATGCTGCTCCCGGTGCTCGCCCATCGCACCCGTGATCAGCGATGGCTGGTCGCCCTCACGGTGGCGTTCTCCGCGGTCGGCCTGGCGGGCGCCTGGTTCGCGCCCATGGGCGGTGCCGCCTTCTGGGTGGTGCTGCTTGGATTCGGTCAGGGGGCTGCCCTCGGCCTGGCCGTCTACTTCACCGTGGCCCGGGCGCCCGACCCGGTGAGCTCCGCATCCCTGTCGGCGTTCTCCCAGGGAGCGGGCTACCTGGTGGCCACGACCGGCCCGCTGGCCGTCGGGTTCCTGCACACCGCGACCGGGAGCTGGACCGTCCCGGTCGTCGTGTTGCTCGCCGTCCTGGCCGCCGAACTCGTCGCGGGCTGGGGCGCGGGGCGGCCGGCCGCCCTGCCGGATGCCTCCGGCTAAGGACCTCCGGCTAAGACGGCCCCGGCCAAGACGGCGCCCGGCATGCCGGGAACGAGTGTGAGCAGGGCCACGGTGCCGTTGAGCGGCAGCACAGGTAACGTCAATCTCCGAGATGCCCCCTACGACCGTTCTCCTCGTCAGCGGGATCGCTGTCGTGCTGGGCGCGCTGGTGCAGAGCGGTGTCGGGCTCGGGCTGGGCGTGGTTGCCGCGCCGGTGGTGACGCTGCTCGACCCGGCCCTCATGCCCGGGTCGATGCTGCTGGCCGGCGCCATCCTGCCCGTGCTCATCCTGGCCCGGGAGGCCCGGCACGCCGACTTCCCCGGCGTGTCCTGGGCGCTGGGCGGCCGCGTCGCCGGCACCGCGGCCGGCATCTGGCTGCTGACCGCCGTCCCCGTGCAGGCCCTGGGCCTCCTGGTCGGCGTGGCGGTGCTGGCGGTGATCGCCGCGGGCAGCCTGGGGCTCGAGCTGCCCCGCAACCGCTGGACGCTGCTCGGCGCGGGCGTGGTGTCCGGGACGACGGGCACCGCCACCTCCATCGGCGGCCCGCCGGTTGCCCTTCTCTATCAGCGCGAGCACGGCGCCCGGGTGCGGGCCACCCTGTCGCTGTTCCTGTTCGTGGGGAACTCGCTCGCCATCGCCGCGTTAGCCGTCACCGGGCGCATGCCCGCCCGCGACGTCGAGGCTGGCCTGATCTTCCTGGCCTGCGCCGGCGTCGGGCTCGCCGCCGCGGCCAGATTCCGGCGGTTCGTCAACGCGGGCCGGATCCGGGTCGCTCTCCTGGTGACCGCGACCGCCTCCGCGATCATCCTGATCGTCCACAGCCTGATTCCATGATCATCCGTGACTTATCACGGATTTCGTCGCACATACCAGGACGAAACGGACGGGAGCATGACCAAAAATCAGTGAAGAGTAGCGAGCTGCGGCGAAATAGTGTCCGGGGCTGCGGCGGAAAAGGGACATATGGGTGGATTTCGCTGAAGGACGGGAGGGGCGGGGAGAAGAGGGTGGGAACAGGCGTCCCTGGCGGGTGGTTGAGAGAGTGATGCCAGGGACGCGGGCGGGGGCCGGAAAAGGCTTTGCGCCGGTGGCGACCGCCCGGTTAGCGTCGAGGGCGGTCCCATTCAGCCCGGCGGCGGCCAACACGCACCCGTCCGGCATGTACAGATACGCATAGATCGGACGTCACAATGCTGTGGCCTGGCCTGGCCCGCAGGTTCCCGGTGCTGGAGATCCGCGACTTCCGGCTGCTGCTGGCCGATCGGGTGCTGGCACCGGCGGCGGCCGCCTTCTCGCTGGTCGGGGTGGCCTTCGCGGTCCTCGACGTGACCGGGTCCACCGCCGACCTGTCCTACGTGCTGGCCGCGCAGATCCTCCCGTCGCTGGTGTTTGCGCTGGCCGGCGGGGTGGTCGCGGACCGGATCGCGCCGCAGAAGGTGATCGTGGCCGCCAACCTGATGATCGCGGTTGGCGAGGGCGGGTTCGGCCTGCTCGTCCTCACCGGCCATCCGCAGCTGTGGCAGATGATCGCCCTGGAGACGCTGACCGGCGCGGGCATGGCGGTGTTCTACCCGGCCTCGCAGGCGCTGCTGCCCCGGCTGGTCCCGGCCGGCCTGATGCAGGAGGCCAGCGCGCTCAGCCGGCTGGCGATGAACGCCGCGCAGATGGGCGGCGCGGCGCTGGCCGGCGTGGTGGTGGCCGCGGCCGGGCCCGGCTGGGCGCTGGCCGCCTGCGGGATCGGCATGCTGGGCACGGTGCCGCTGCTCCTGGCCATCCGGGCGCCGGGCGCGGAGCGCACCGGGCAGGCCAGCCTGATCCGCGACCTGCGCGAGGGCTGGGCCGAGTTCGCCTCGCACACCTGGCTGTGGGCGACCACCGTGCAGTTCTGCGTGGTCCTGGCCGCCTGGTATGGCGCGTTCGACGTGCTCGGGCCGGCCGTCGCCCGGCGGGACCTGGGCGGCCCGGCGGCGTGGGGGCTGATCATGGCCGCGGACGCGATCGGCCTGATCATCGGCGGGCTGGCCGCGCTGCGTTTCACCCCGCGCCGGCCGATCCGCTTCGTGGTGCTCATCGGCGGGGCCTGCGCCATCTCGCCGCTGGCGCTGGCGGCCCCGTGGCCGCTCCCGGCGGTCTGCGCGGCTGCGATGGTGCTGGGCATCGCGCTGGAGATCATGATGGTGCAGTGGACGGTGACGCTGGCCCGGCACATCCCGCCGGACCGGCTCGCCCGCGTCTCCTCCTACGACGTGCTTGGCTCGGTGGCCGCGATGCCGGCCGGGGCGCTCGTGGCCGGCCCGCTCGCGGCCAGCATCGGGGTGCCCCTGACCGAGTATGGCGCCGCGGTCCTGATCCTGGTGGCGTCGCTGTTCGCGCTGGCGCCGCGTGAGGTGCGCTCGCTGCGGTCCGACCAGGCACCCGGGCCGCAGGAGGCACCCGGGCCGGGGGAGGCGCCCAAGCCGGGAGAGACGCCCAGGTCAGAGGGGGATTCGGGCCAGGACGCCGCGCGGGTGATGGCAGGATCGTGACTCCGGCGTCAGGTCACTTGTGCATCGTCCACCCCGAGCGAAATACACTCGCATAGGGTTCTCGCTTCTTACCCGGGCCTCAGGCCCAACCCGCTAGGGTGACACGGGGATCCGCACCAGGACGCCGTCGGTGAGGAGCAGACGAGTGACCCTGCTGGAGTCCATTTCCGGTCCCCGGGATCTCAAGGCGCTCAGCCCGGACGATCTGCCCCCGCTGGCCAGCGAAATCCGTGACGTGCTGATCGAGAGCGTCTCCCGGACCAGCGGTCATCTGGGACCCAACCTCGGCGTCGTGGAGCTGACCATCGCGCTGCACCGGGTCTTCGACTCGCCCACCGACAAGATCGTGTTCGACACCGGGCACCAGGCGTACGTGCACAAGCTGCTCACCGGCCGGTACGCCGAGTTCGGCACGCTGCGGCAGCGCGGCGGGCTGTCCGGCTACCCGTCCCGGGCCGAGTCAGAGCACGACATGGTCGAGAACTCCCACGCCTCCACCGGCCTGTCCTACGCCGACGGGCTGGCCAAGGCGTACAAGCTGCGGGGTGAGACGGACCGCACCGTCGTGGCGGTGGTCGGCGACGGCGCGCTGACCGGCGGCATGGCCTGGGAGGCGCTGAACAACATCGCCGCGTCCAAGGACCTGCGGCTGGTCATGGTGGTCAACGACAACGGCTGGTCCTATCAGCCGACCATCGGCGGGCTTGCGACCCACCTGGCCACCATCAGGATGAGCCAGCGTTACGAGCACGTGCTGGAGTACATCAAGACCTCCCTGCCGCGCGCCCCTCTGCTCGGCCCGCCGCTGTACGGGACGCTGCACGGCCTGAAGAAGGGCATCAAGGACGTGCTGCAGCCGCAGGTGCTGTTCGAGGACCTCGGCCTGAAGTACATCGGCCCGATCGACGGGCACGACGAGCGGCTGGTGGAGCACGCGCTGCGGCGGGCCCGCGAATTCGGCGGGCCGGTTCTCGTGCACGTGATCACCAGGAAGGGGTTCGGCTACCCCGAGGCCGAGCAGAACGAGGTGGACTGCCTGCACCAGGTCCCCGCGGCGGGCGCGGCGCCGGGCACCTGGAGCCGGGTCTTCGGCGACGAGATGGTCGCGATCGGCGCCCGGCGCTCCGACGTGGTCGCGGTCACCGCCGCCATGCTGCACCCGACCGGCCTGGCGCCGTTCGCGGAGGCATACCCCGACCGGGTCTACGACGTCGGCATCGCCGAGCAGCACGCCGTGACCAGCGCGGCCGGGCTGGCCATGGGCGGACTGCACCCGGTGGTCGCGATCTACGCGACGTTCCTGAACCGGGCCTTCGACCAGCTGCTGATGGACGTGGCGCTGCACCGGCTGCCGGTCACGTTCGCGCTGGACCGGGCCGGGGTGACCGGGCCGGACGGGGCCAGCCACAACGGGATGTGGGACGGGTCGATCCTGCAGGTGATCCCGGGGCTGCGGATCGCCGCGCCGCGGGACGCCATCCGGCTCGCCGAGCTGCTGAACGAGGCGGTGGCGGTGGGCGACGGCCCGACCGTGGTCCGGTACCCGAAGGGCACCGTCGGCGGCGAGGCGGAGGCGGTTGGCAAGCTCGGCGGCATGGACGTGCTGCACCGCCCGGCCGCGGAGGCGGCGCCGGACGTGCTGCTGGTCGGCGCCGGCCCGATGGCGATCACCTGCCTGGAGACGGCGGTCCGGCTGGGCGACCAGGGCATCGGCGTGACGGTCATCGACCCGCGCTGGGTGAAGCCGGTGGACGAGGCGCTGGTGGGGGCGGCGGCCGCCCACCGGCTGGTCGTGACCGTCGAGGACAACGGCCGGACCGGGGGATTCGGCGACGCGGCCTGCCGGCTGCTGCGCGACGCGGGGGTGGCTACCCCGGTGCGCACGTTCGGCCTGCCACAGGAGTTCTTGGAGCATGGGAAGCGGGATGAGATCCTGGCCGACGCCGGGCTGGTGCCGCAGCACCTGGCCCGCGGGATCACCGAGGCGGTGGCCCGGCTGACGCCCGAGCTCGAACACCAAACCCCGTCATAAACATCAGGAGCCCGCTCGCCATGGCAGATCTGAACGTCGCCGTCGTAGGTTCTGGCCCATCCGGGCTGTACGCCGCGGATGCGCTCGTTAAGCAGTCGGCCAAGCTGGACCCGCCGGTGGCGGTCCAGGTGGACGTGATCGACCGCCTGCCCACCCCCTACGGCCTGGTCCGGTACGGCGTCGCCCCCGACCACCCGTCGATCAAGTCGATCGCCGAGGTCCTGCGCAAGGTCCTCGAGCACCCGCAGGTGCGGTTCCTGGGCGGCGTGCACCTGGGCGACCACGTGACCCGCGAGGACCTGCTGGCCAGCTACGACGCCGTGATCTACGCGACCGGCGCGATGCGGGACCGGCGGATGGGCATCGAGGGTGAGGACCTGGCGGGCAGCCACGCGGCCACCCAGTTCGTCAACTGGTACAGCGGCCACCCCGACATGGACCCGGGCGCCTTCAAGCTGGACGCCGAGTCGGTGGCGGTCATCGGGGTCGGCAACGTCGCCGTGGACGTGGCCCGCATCCTGATCAGGGACCCGGAAGAGCTGGCCCGCACCGACGTCTCGCAGCCGGTGCTCGACGCGCTGCTGGCCAGCAACGTCCGCGAGGTGCACATGATCGGCCGCCGCGGCCCCGCCCAGGCCAAGTTCACCACCAAGGAGCTGCGTGAGCTCGGCGAGCTCACCGGGGTCGACATCGCGGTGCCGGGACCCGAGGCCGACCTGGCCACGTTCGACGCGTGCGGGGAGGGCGGCAAGCTCGCGGAGTCCGACCGCCGGGTCCGCGGCAACCTCGCGGTCATCGACGACTGGGCCGCCCGCTGCCCGGACTGGAGCGCACGGCAGATCAACGACCGCTGGCTCAACGTCCGGTTCTGGCTGCGGCCGGTGAGGATCGAGGGCAACGGCCGGGTGTCGGGCCTGATCGCCGAGCGCACCCGCCTCGACGAGAACGGCAAGCTCATCGGCACCGGTGAGTTCGAGCGGATGGACGTCCAGATGGTCCTGCGCAGCGTGGGCTACCAGAGCGTGCCGCTGCCCGGCGTCCCGTTCGACGAGCGGAGCTACACGGTGCCGAACGAGATGGGCCGGGTGACCGGGCCCGACGGTGCCCCGCTGCCGCGGGAGTACGTGGTCGGCTGGCTCAAGCGCGGCCCGACCGGGGTGATCGGGACCAACAAGTCCGATGCAGCCGACACCGTCAAGTCGCTGCTGGCCGACTATGCCCCGGGCCAGAGCCCGGACGGGAACGGGCACGCCCCGCCCGAGCCCGAATACCTGGCCGGGGTGCTGTCCGCCCGCGGGGTGATGCCGGTCAGCTACGACGACTGGCTCCGGGTCGAGCAGGCCGAGATGGAGCTGGCCACGTCGCTGGGCCGGGGCGCGCGGGTGAAGCTCGCCAGCCGCGAGGAGATCGAGGCCGCCTGCCGCCCGATGGGCGGCTAGCTCCCCACCGCACCCACCACACCCGCCACCGCCCGCCCGGCCGGCGCCAGATGCCGTCGCCCAGCACCCTGCCCGGCGGTGCCACGCGCCTGCCCCGGCCGGGATGCCGCCGCCCCGCCCCCCCGAGTCATAAGTTCGTATGCGGGGGAATAGAGTGAACCATGATCAATCCGAGACCGGCGCCGCTGGTGCTGACCGATGGCGAGCGGGCCAGGCTGGCCGCATGGGCCGGCGATCCGTCGGCCGGGCCGCTGGCCCAGCGGGCGCGGATCGTCCTCGCGTGTGCGGACGGGCCGCCGGGCCCCGCCGCGGGCCGGCCGGTGGCCCGGGTGGCGGCCGAGCTCGGGCTCTCCCGGGACACCGTCCGCAAGTGGCGGTCACGGTTCCTGGCGATGCGGCTCGCCGGGCTGCGGGATGCGCCCCGCCCGGGAGCCCCCCGGACGATCACCGACGAGCAGATGGCGGGCGTCATCGCCCGGCTGCTCCTCGAGGCGCCCCGGCAGGCCGGCGCCGGTGGTCGACCCGCCTGATGGCGGCGGAGACGGGCATGAGCCAATCGGCCGTGAGCCGGATCTGGCGGCAGGCGGGCCTGTCGGATCCCGGTCGTCTTGATTTGACGCGCATTGGGGACAATGACCGCATGGGCAGTATGCAGGCCGGCTTTCAGCCGCATGATCCGGCCCCCGAGCCGCCGGTCCCGGGAGAGCGGATACCGGGCCAGCGGGTGTCGGCTGAGGGGCTACCGGGTCAGCAGGCGGGCTTCGCCGCCGTGGCGGCGCCGGAACTGGAGGAAGGCCGGGAAGGCATGAGAGCCCAGGAGGACGTGTCCGCGGTGCGGCCGGCCGGGCCGGCCGAGGGCGCGGACGGGCAGCGGGCCGACCTTCCGCCCGGCCGCTACTTCGACCGCGAGGAAAGCTGGCTGAGGTTCAACCAGCGGGTGCTCGAGCTCGCCGAGGACGAGTCCCTCCCTCTTCTGGAGCGGGTCAGGTTCCTGTCGATCTTCGCGAGCAACCTGGATGAGTTCTTCATGGTCCGGGTCGCGGGCCGGATGCGCCGGATGGCGACCGGCCTGCCGGTGGAGAGCATGACCGGGCGGCCGCCCGAGGAGGTCCTGAC
Source organism: uncultured Actinomycetes bacterium (assembly GCA_963835425.1). Lineage (GTDB taxonomy): Bacteria > Actinomycetota > Actinomycetes > Streptosporangiales > Streptosporangiaceae > UBA9676. The sequence goes on from CAWIGE010000002.1 coordinate 237,317, forward strand.
CCGCACCCTGGGCCTGGCCCGCGAGCTCAGCCTCCGCCACGCCGAGGACTATGCCCGCTCGGTCCAGCCCGCCCTCGCGGAAGAGGGCATCGAGGTACTGCGGTGGAAGGAGCTGTCCGCGGACGAGCAGGCGGATCTGCAGCGGCTGTTCCGCGAGCGGATCTACCCGGTGCTCACCCCGCTCGTCGTGGACCCCGCCCACCCGTTCCCGTACATCTCGGGCCTGTCGCTCAGCCTGGCGGTGATGGTCGCCGACCCGCGCACCGGCGCCACCATGTTCGCCCGGGTGAAGGTGCCCCCGCTGCTGCCCCGGTTCCTCCGCGTCTCGCAGCACCGCTTCGTGCCGCTGGAAGACGTGATCGCCGCGCACCTTACCGAGCTGTTCGCCGGCCTGGAGATACTCGAGCACCACGCCTTCCGGGTCACCCGCACCCGCGACCTTGAGGTGGACGAGGACGTCACCGAGAACCTGCTCCAGTCGCTGGAACGGGAACTGCAGCGGCGGCGGTTCGAGCCCGCGGTCCGGCTGGAGGTCGAGGACACCATGTCCAGCGACGTGCTCGACAAGCTGGTGACCGAGCTCGGGATCGACCAGCGCGCCGTCTATCATCTGCCCGGGCCGCTCGACCTGTCCGGCCTGAGCGTCATCGCCGACCTGGACCTGCCCCAGCTCAAGTACCCGGCCTTCGTTCCCTCGGAATCGGCCCTGCCGCAGGACACCGACGTCTTCACCGCCCTGGACAGGCAGGACGTGCTCGTGCACCTGCCCTACGACTCGTTCACCACCACGGTGGAACGGCTGATCGAGGAGGCCGCCGCCGACCCCCGGGTGCTCGCGATCAAGCAGACCCTGTACCGGACCAGCGACTCGTCCTCGATCGTGGACGCGCTCATCGACGCCGCCCTGGCCGGCAAGCAGGTCGTGGTGGTGGTGGAGCTGAAGGCCAGGTTCGACGAGCGGGCCAACATCACCTGGGCGCGCAAGCTGGAGGAAGCGGGCTGCCACGTCGTGTGGGGAATCGTCGGCCTGAAGACCCACTGCAAGCTGGTGCTGGTCGTCCGGGAGGAGCCGGACGGCTCGCTGCGCCGCTACTGCCACATCGGGACCGGCAACTACCACCCGAAGACCGCCCGGATGTATGAGGACTTCGGCCTGCTGACCGCCGATCCCGAGGTCGGCGCGGACGCGACCGACCTGTTCAACCACCTGACCGGCTACAGCCGCAAGAACGCCTACCAGCGGCTCCTGGTCGCGCCGGCCGGCCTGCGCACGGGCCTGGTGGAGCGGATCAACCGGCAGGTGGAACGGCACCGCGCGGGCAAGCCCGCGCAGATCCAGATCAAGGTCAACTCCATCGTGGACGAGGGGATGGTCGACGCCCTCTACGCCGCATCGTTGGCCGGCGTGCCGGTGGACCTGTGGGTGCGCGGCATCTGCTCGATCCGGCCCGGGGTACCGGGCCTGTCGGAGACGATCCGCGTCCGCAGCATCCTGGGCCGGTTCCTCGAGCACTCCCGGATCTACGCGTTCGGGACCGGTGAGGACGAGGACAGCGAGGTGTGGATCGGCTCCGCCGACCTGATGCACCGCAACCTGAACCGGCGGGTCGAGGCGCTGGTCCGGGTGACGGACCCGGCCCAGCAGCTGACGCTGCGCAACCTCATCGCCCAGGCCATGGACGAGACCACCGCGTCATGGTGGCTAGCGGCCGATGGCACCTGGACCCGGCACCACCTGGACTCCTCCGGCCAGCCCCTGCGCGACCTGCAGCAGTGTCTGCTCGCCAGCACGCGCGGCAGGGCCCTTGATGGCTGACCGGGACAAGCCGCCCAAGATCCCCGCCGCCGGGGCGCTCCTGTGGCGCCCGGGCGAGCAGGGGCCGGAAGTGGTGCTCGTCCACCGGCCCCGCTACGACGACTGGAGCTTCCCCAAGGGCAAGTGCCTGCCCGGCGAGCATGTGCTGATCACGGCGGTCCGGGAGGTGACCGAGGAGACCGAGATCGAGGTCAGCCTCGGCAGGCGGCTGCGGACGGTCCGTTACCTCAGCGACGGCCGGCCCAAGCAGGTGGACTACTGGGCGGCCCGCCCCGCCGCGCAGGCCGTGGGCGAGACGGGTGAAACCGCCGAACCTGCCCCGTTCACCCCCAACGAGGAGGTCGACCATCTGGCCTGGCTCCCGCTCACCGCGGCCGGTGACCGGCTCACCTACCAGCACGACACGGAGGTGCTGAGCGAGTTCGCGTCCGCGCCGGCCGCCACCACGGGGATCATCCTGGTCCGGCATGCCTCCGCGCGGAACAAGAAGGCCTGGCAGAACGCCGGTCATCCCGACGACCTCACCCGGCCGCTGACCCCGCTCGGGCACGTCCAGGCGAAGCTCCTGGGCCAGATCCTGTCCTGTTTCGGCCCGGCCCGGGTGATCAGCTCCCCGGCGGAACGCTGCCTGGCGACCGTCGAGCCCTATGCGGCGATGGTTGGCGGGGTGGTGGAGCCGGCGCTCGCCCTGGCGCCCCCGCCGGACGACCTGGATCTGGCCGACGCCGGCCCGGCCGAGATAGCCGCCGCCCACGATCTGGTCACCAGCCTGGTCACGGCCGGCGAGCCGGTCGTGATCTCCGGCCACCGGGAGAATCTGCCCGCCATGCTGAGGTGGATCTGCGAGAGCCTCGGCGCGCCGGTGCCGGCCGGGCCGCCGCTGCGCAAGGGAGCGTTCTGGGCCCTGCACGTGGCCGGGGGCAGGCTGATCTCAGCCGAACAGCACAACCTGAAGTCCTGACCAGAGCCGCCGTCGGCCGGGCGCCGCAGCCGGGCTCAGCCGGCGCCGGGCCCGGCGGGGTCCCAGTCCAGGGTGGGCGGCAGCGCGCCCTCGAAGATCAGCAGCCAGCGCTTGATCTCGATCCCGGTGCCGCCGCTGTAGCCGCCCAGCCCGTCACTGGCGACCACCCGGTGGCACGGCACGACGATCGGGCACGGGTTGGATCCCATGATCTGGCCGGTCACCCGGGCCGCCGGCACCTTGCCCCCATCGGCCAGGCCGGCCCGGTGGGCGAGGGCGCCGTAGGTCACCGTCTCGCCGTAGCCGGCCGACGCCAGCAGCACCGGCAGCACCTGGCGCTGGGACGCCGACATCCCCGACCAGTCCACCGGCAGGTCGAAGGCGCGGCGCTGCCCGGCGAAATACTCGCCGAGCTGACTGCACGCCCGCTCGAGCTGGCCGCGCGCGCCGCCAGGCTCTCCCTGCGCCTCTTCCGACCGGGCAGCATCCCCGGCGGCAGTGCGGGGGTGCGGGCACGGCGTTTCTGTGTGCCGTGCCCGCGCGCCCGTGACGGCGCTCACCGCCCGGGCCGGCGGCGGGCCGAAGCGGACCTGGGTCAGCCCGGCCGCGCTGCAGGCCACGGATATCTCCCCGACGGGAGACTCCAGCGAGCCCCAGGCGAGTTCGCTGACGGCTGCGTTGCTCACGCCCTCATTGTCGCCTGCGGCACCGACAAGATGATCCCCAGCGGCTTCCAGCCGGTCCGGCCCGCCTAGCCCTGCTGCTGGTCTTGGCCGCCCTGGCCGGAATCGGCGACGCCGAGATGTTCTTCCGCGGCGCCGGCCGCGCCCTCGATCTGGCTGTCGTACTTGTTGCCCGTCTCGCGCTCGGCGAACTGGGCCGCCTCCTCCATGCCCTTCTTGGCCTGCTCCGGGTGGTCCTGGGCCAGCGACTCGGCCTTTTCCTCCAGGCCGCCAAACTCACTCATCAGATTCTCCCCGTCTAGCCGATGGCTGCCGGGCCCTCCCTACCCGGATCCGGACGGCCTGATACCAGCCTCTCCGTCATGGCGGGGGCCGACGGGACGGGTCTTTACCCTTCGTCCTGCTCGGCGAGCCGGATGAGGGCCTTGCTGATCGGCTTCGCGGTCAGCTCCGCCTGCCAGGGCCGCGCACCGTGGTCCTGCAGATCGGCCCCGACCGCCTCCGGGCTGGGCGGCTCCGGCGGCCGCCAGGCCAGCCTGCGCACCACGTCCGGGGGCAGGAGGTTCTCCGCCGGGAGGGAATGCTCGTCGGCGATCGCGGCGACCGCGGTACGCACGGCCGCGAGCCGCTGGGCGGCCACCGGATCGCGTTCCGCCCAGCGGTGGGCGGGCGGCGGACCCTCGGGCGGCGGGGACGCCGTGCCCGGCAGGTTCGGCTCAGCCTGGGCCCGGGCCCGGGCGACGGCGCGCCGCCAGTCGGCGGCGTACCGCCGCGCCCCCCGGCCCTTGAATCCCGGGAGCTCGGTGAGGTCGCGCTGGGGTCCGGGCAGCGCCCGCGCGGCCTCAACGATCGCCGAGTCCGGCAGGACCCGGCCGGGGGACAGGTCACGCTGACGTGCGATCTTGTCGCGCTCGAGCCAGAGCTCGCGGACGACGGCCATGCCCCGGCGCGTGTGCACGCGGTGGATGCCGGACGTGCGGCGCCACGGGTCGGGCCGCGGGGGCGGCGGCTCGGCCGCGAGCACCGCGGCGAACTCCTGCCGGGCCCACTCGGTCTTGCCCTGCTCGGCCAGCTCGGCCGCCAGGGCGTCGCGCAGCTCGACCAGGACCTCGACATCCAGCGCGGCGTAACGGAGCCACTCGGTGGGCAGCGGCCGGGTGGACCAGTCCGCCGCCGCGTGCCCCTTTTCCAGCGTGAAGCCGAGCACCGCCTCCACCAGCACGCCGAGCCCGACCCGCGGGTAGCCCAGCAGGCGCCCGGCGAGCTCGGTGTCGAACAGCCGGCGCGGCCGGTACCCGAGCTCGGCCAGGCAGGGCAGGTCCTGGGAGGCGGCGTGCAGCACGGCCTCGGTGCCGGCCAGAGCCGCGTCGAGCGCCGACAGGTCGGGGCAGGTGACCGGGTCGATCAGGACCGTGCCCGCGCCCCGCCGGCGCAGCTGCACCAGGAAGGCGCGGTGCCCGTAGCGGTAGCCGGAGGCGCGCTCGGCGTCCACCGCGACCGGTCCCTCACCCGCGCCGAGCGCGGCCACCGCCTCCGCCAGCGCAGGCGCCGTGGTGACCAGTGGCGGGCAACCCGTCGCGCGGCTCGAGCAGCGGCACCGCCTCGGGGTGCTGCTGCTGCCCGGCCTCCTGTTCCTGCGTCGGCCTCCTGCTGCCGCTGGGCCTGGGGATCCGGCCGGTACGGTGCCCTCCCTCATGGGCCGCGCCGCCGGGCGGGTGGCCGGAGCGCGGTCACCCCCGCCACCAGCGGGGGCAGCCCGGCCGCGGCGCACATCGCCCCGCACCAGGCGGCGAGGTGACCGTCCAGTTCCGCCTGCGCTGGCTCGGCCTCGGCGGCCTGGCCGGGCGGGTCCTCGGACAGGTCGGCCACTCCCACCGGCGACCAGGAGGCCCGCAGCTCGAAACCGGTCGCCTGCGGCTCTCCCCGTTTGGCGCCGAATCCCTCGGTGACGACGCGGGTCACGGTCCCGCTGGGCGCGGCGTAACCGGAGGTGCGGGCGTCCAGCGCCTCGGTCAGCCAGGACCAGGCGACCTCGCCCAGCATCGGGTCCGCGGCGATCTCCGGCTCCAGGTCGGCGCGGATGTAGACGATGACGCGCAGCGGGCCTGCCCAGCCACGCTGGCCGGCCGGGTCGTACAGGAGCACGAAGCGGCCGGAGGCGACCTCGGTCCCGCCGACCCGGGCGGTGGCGGCGAAGGCGGTGGCGAACGGCGCGAGGGTCCGCGGCGCGGGCACATCCTCGAAGCCAGCTCCGGGCGGACGGCACTTACCTGCTCCTGGTCCGACCGCAGGCGCACCACCGCGGCCCGGAACGCGGCGGCCGTCTCATCAGCAGGGTGCCGTGACCCCGCCCACCTGCTTCATGATCTGAGCGTACGACGTCACTGCCGTACGTCATGCCACGCGGCGGGGCATGCGTCGATATCAATTTCGGCTCGGCGGGGTAAAGAACGAAGCCAGTCAGCAGGGCGCTGCCGCATCCGGTGCAGAGCCATTCGGGGCATTCGCCGTCCGGCGAGTCCGGGCATTCACCCGGGATGGCGTGGTGCTGCTCGAACAGCTGCTCGCCGCCGCACTCGCTGCACGGCCGGAACGCCTGGCTCATTCCGTGACCTCCCTCACCGCCGGACCGCGCCGCGGGGACAGGCTCCGGCGCCCGGCTCGACACGATGGTTGCACGCCGCCCGCCCGGGGCGTTGGATTCCGGTCGGCGTGTCCCTGAGGGCTGTGAGACGATCATCTGCGTGACGGCCCCGACGAGGGAATCTCCCTTCCTGCGTGCCTGCCGCCGCCAGCCCGTGCCGCATACCCCGGTCTGGTTCATGCGCCAGGCGGGCAGATCGCTGCCGGAGTACCGGGCGGCGCGCAAGAAGCGCAAGTCCATGCTGGCCGCGTGCACGACGCCCGACCTGGTCACCGAGATCACCCTGCAGCCGCTGCGGCGTTACCACGTGGACGCCGCGATCTTGTTCAGCGACATCGTGGTCCCGCTCCGCGCGGTGGGCGTGGACGTGGACATCAAGCCGGGGATCGGGCCGGTGATCGGGCAGCCGGTCCGGAGCGAAGCGGACCTGGCCCGGCTGCGCGCCCTCGAGCCGCCCGACGTCGCCTACCTGGTCCCGGCGATCAGCTCGCTGGTGGCCGAGCTGGGCAGCCACGCCGCTGATCGGCTTCGCCGGCGGCCCGTTCACGCTGGCGTCCTACCTGGTGGAAGGCGGGCCGTCGAAGAACCAGGAGCGGACCAAGGCGCTGATGTACGGCGACCCGCCGCTGTGGCACGCCCTGCTCGGCCGGCTCACCGACATCACCATCGCGTTCCTGCGGGTCCAGGTCTCCGCCGGGCGCCTCCGCGGTCCAGCTTTTCGACTCCTGGGTCGGGACGCTCAGCCCGGAGGACTACCGGGCGGCGGTGCTGCCGCACAGCAAGCGGATCTTCGAGGCACTCGCCGGGACCGGGCGTGCCGCGGCTCCACTTCGGGGTCGGCACCGGCGAACTGCTGGGGCTGATGAGCGAGGCCGGCGCGGACGTGGTCGGCGTGGACTGGCGGGTCAGCCTGGACGAGGCGGTCCGCCGGGTGGACATCGGCACCGCGCTGCAGGGCAACCTCGACCCGGCGGTGCTGCTGGCGCCCTGGGAGGTGGTCGAGGCGGCGGGCCAGGGACGTGCTGTCCCGCGGCCGCGCCGCGGAAGGGCACATCTTCAACCTCGGGCACGGGGTGCTGCCGGAGACCGACCCGGGTGTGCTGGCCCGCCTGGCCGACTTGGTGCACGAGGAGTCGGCGCAGGCAGCGCGACCGCCAAGCGGTGACCGGCCCGCTGGCGGGGTGCTCAGTCCGCGGTCCGCGGGCCCGACGCGGTGCCGGGCCAGCCAGCGCCGATCCCCGGAAGCCGCCGTACCCGGCCAGCGATCACGAAAGCAGGAACGGCAGCAGCCGCACCGAACCCGGTGAGCAGCCACGACGTCACCTCGCGCAGCGCGCGCCAGCCCGTGGCCAGCCCGGCGGCGAATCCGCCCGCTATCTTCACCGGCCGCCCGGCCGGCGGCGGCGTGCTTGCTCACCAGCAGCACCGAGACGGTCCCGTACGTGGTCTCGTGCGCCAGCGCGCGCTGCTGTGACTCCAGCGCCTCCAGACCGGACTCCTGGGCGTTGATCTGGTCCTGGACCATGAGCAGGCTGCTGACCGAGGCCGCCCGCGCCAGCAGCGCGCAGCTGGACGATGGCGGCCTGGGCCGAGGCCACCCGGCTGGTGACGTCGGCGACGGTCTGGGTGACGTCCTGCGCCCGCTGGGACAGCGAGATCCTGGTGCCGAGCTGCGCTGACAGCGCCGCGAGCGTGGCCTGGTAGCTGGCGACGGGGATCTTCAGCTGGATGCGGATCGTGCCGTCGGCCGGGATGCCGGCGGCTGAACCGGGCGGTCTCGCTGGACACGTAACCGCCGGCCGAGCTGGCCAGCTGGGCGGCCCGCGCCGCCGCCGCCCGGACGTCAGCGGCGCGCACCGTCAGGCTCGCGGTGTAAATGATCGCCTGGCGGGCCGGAGGCAGCGCCGTGAGCCGGGGTTCTGCTGCACCGGTGCGCCCGGGAGCGCCCGGCGGCCGCGCTCCGGCGCCGACTGCGGCGCGGCGGCGGCCCATGGCGGCGCTCCGCCCGGCGGCCGGGGCGGAGGAGGCGGGGGAGGCCGCTGGCCGAGCAGCCCGCGAGGAGCGGGCAGGCCGGCGCTGAGCGCGGCGCTGGCGGCCAGGGCGTCCCTGAGGCGCCCGGTGGCGGGCCGCGGCCGTTCGGGCGTGAGGGGCGGGGAGGAGCTGCCGTGCTGCTGACATGCCGATCGGACGGCCGGGACGGACGGGCGGTTCCACCCGGATGATCACGACTCGGCATCGGCTCCAGGGCGGCGGTCGGTGGTAGCTCCCGGCGCATGCAGACGCGCTCGGGGCTGCCTCCCGCCGCCCGGTGCCCCGGTCGGCGGCCCAGAGCGCGGCCAGGCCGGGCGTGACCTCGGTCGTGGGCCAGCTCGCGGAAGCCGAGCCGCTCGTAGTACGGGGCGTTCCACGGCACGCCGCGGAACGTGATCAGCGTCATCGCCGGCAGGCCCTGGCGGGCGGCCCAGCCGGCCACATAATCGAGCAGCATCGCGCCGATCCGCTGGCGGGCGTGCGCCGGGTGCACGCTGACCTGCTCGATGTGCGCGGCCCCGTCGATCGACATCGGCGACGACGAAACCGACCGGCTCGTCGTGGTCGTCCACGGCGACCCAGGCCCGGCCCGCCTGCCGGTAGCCGGACAGGGACTCGGCGGCCAGCGGCGGGCTCTCCGCGACGGCGCTCATCCCGACGTCCCGGAACACGTCGCCCGCCGCGAGCTGGATCGCCTGTACCCGGCCGACATCCTCGGGCCGCACGCCGCGTACCGACACAGCAGCGGATCGTGACGCCATGGCACAGCAGTATGGCATCCAACCATGGGCGGGTCATGAGCGGACCAGTAACGTGACAGTAACCGGGCCATGGCTCTCCGCATCGCCAGGCCCGCTGAGCCGGCCGCCGCGGCGCCGGCTCGCTTCCGCCGGCGCCGGTCTGCCAGGCTGGAGCGGATGGACCTGCCCGCCCCGCCCAGGGTCGTGGTCGTCGGCGGCGGCATCGCCGGGCTGGCCGCCGCGTTCTTCCTGCGTGAGGCGCCGGTGAGCGTCACCGTCCTGGAGGGCTCGCCGCGGCTCGGCGGCAAGCTCGCCGTCTCGCGAGGTCGCCGGGATCGCGGTGGACGAGGGGGCGGAGGCACTGCTCGCCCGCAGGCCGGAGGGGACCGGTCTGATCCGCGCCGTCGGCCTGGCCGGCCAGCTGGCCGCGCCCGGCACCACGGCCGCCGCGATCTGGAGCCGGGGCCAGCTGCGGCCGCTGCCGCGCCGGCAGGTCATGGGCGTCCCGGCCGACCTCGATGACCTGGCCAGCTGCGGGCTGCTGTCGGCGGCAGGGCATGGCCAGGGCCCGGGAAGATCTCGGCCTGCCCGCCACCCCGCGCGACGGCGACGTCGCCGTGGCCGGCTATGTCGGGGCCAGGTTCGGCCCGGAGGTGGTCGACCGGCTGGTGGACCCGCTGCTCGGCGGGGTCTACGCTGGCCGGTCGGAGGACCTGTCGTTCGAGGCGACCCTGCCCGGCGCTGGCCGAGGAGTCCCGCAGGCGCGCGTCGCTCGCCGAGGCGGCGGGCGCGCTGATGCCGCCGCCCGCGGCGGCGCCGGCGCCGCCGGCGGCGCCGCCGAGGCCACCGTCTTCGCCACGCTCACCGGCGGCCTGGGAACCCTGCCGGCGGCGGTCGCCGCCGCGTCGGGGGCCGGAGGTGCGGACCGGGGCGATGGTCCGCGAGCTGGCGCGCACCCCCGGTGGCTGGCGGCTGACCGTGGGGTCAGCCACGCGCCCCGAGCAGCCTGGACGCCGACGCCGTCGTGCTGGCCGTGCCCGCCGCCCGCGGCCCGGCTGCTCGCCGGGCTGCCGGGAGCCGCCGACGCGCGGCGCGGCGCTGGCCGGGATCGCGCTACGCGAGCATGGCGATCGTCACCCTGGCCTACCCGGCCGCCGGCGCTTCCCGCGGCCGCTGGAGGGCAGCGGCTACCTGGTGCCGGCCGTGGACGGCCACCCGGTGAAGGCGGTCACCTTCTCCTCGGTCAAGTGGCCGCACCTGCGGTCCGCCGACCCGGAGCATGGTGGTGGTCCGCTGCTCGCTGGGCCGGGTCGGGGAGGAGCGGCTGCTGCAGCGGGACGACGCCGACCTGGCCAGCGCTGGCCGCGGCCGACCTGGCCGCGGCGACCGGCGTCCGCGGCGAGCCGGCCGGCGTCCGGGTGACCAGGTGGGGCGGGGCGCTGCCGCAGTACACCGTCGGCCACCTGGGCCGGGTGGGCCGGATCCGCGCCGCCGTGGGCCGCGAGCCCGGGCTGGCCGTGTGCGGGGCCGCCTACGACGGGATCGGCATCCCGGCCTGCATCGCCACCGCCCGCGCCGCGGCCGCCCAGGTGCTGCGCTACCTGCGCGAGAGCCAGGCCCGCCAGCGTAACGGGCGGCCGGCTGACCGGCGGGCGCGCGCACCGGCCCCGGCGTCTGTGATCTGTCAGGGCTGCGCCAACCATGACCTGGAGACTCGCGATCGGCGCGACCATGCAACGGCCGGGCGGGACCGGCATCCGGCGGGCCGGGCTTCCTAGGCCTGGCGGTGGCGGACAATGAGCGGCATGGCAGGCACTGACGCGAATCCCGCGGGCGAGCGGCCGCGGGCCCGCGATCTCAACGAGCTGATCCGCTACACCATGTGGTCGGTGTTCCGGGTGCGCGACGCGGCGGCGCTCGACGCCGGCCCGCCGGGCGCGGGAGGCGCTGGCGGCGGAGCTGGAAGAGCTGCTCGACCAGGCCGCGGGCAAGGGCGTCATCACCCGCGGGTGCTACGACGTGCAGGGGCTGCGGGCCGACGCCGACTACATGTTCTGGTGGATCGCGCCCGGCCCCGACGACCTGCAGGAGCTCTACGCGCGGTTCCGGCGCACCCGGCTCGGCCGGGCCAGCGAGCCGGTGTGGTCGGTGATGGCGCTGCACCGGCCGGCCGAGTTCAACAAGGGCCACATCCCGGCGTTCCTCGCCGAGGAGCCGCCGCGCGGCTACGTGAGCGTGTACCCGTTCGTCCGGTCCTACGAGTGGTACCTGCTGGACCCGGCGGAACGGCGGGCCATGCTCGCCGAGCACGGCATGATGGCCCGCGACTACCCCGACGTCCGCGCCAACACCGTCGCCTGCTTCGCGCTCAACGACTACGAGTGGATGCTCGCCTTCGAAGCCGACGAGCTGCACCGGATCGTGGACCTCATGCGGCACCTGCGGGGCGCCCGCGCCCGGCTGCACACGCGGGTGGAGATCCCCTTCTACACCGGCCGCCGCAAGCCGCCCGGCGAGCTGATCGCCTCGCTGGCCTAGAGGCGTTCGACGTTGACGACGATCGCCTCCTGCGTGGAGCGGGCGATCACCACGATGGCCTCGGAGTCCGGCGAGGGGTTCTCCTCGCGGTGCGGCACGTGCGGCGGTACCCAGACGAAGTCGCCGGGCGCGGTCTCCAGCCGGGTCAGCCCGCCGCTCGCCGGGGTCGCGGAACACGAAGACCGGGTGACCGGACACCACGTAGATGCCGGTCTCCGACGCGCCGTGGTGGTGGTCGCCGGAGGCGATCCGCCGGCGCCAGCACGGTGGTTCCCATCCACAGCGACTGCGACCCCGCCAGCGGGCCGGAGATGGCGGCGGCCCGGGTCATGCCGCTGGTCTGGGCGGTGTCGCCGGAGAGCTGCCCGGCCCGGATCAGGCGGAGCTGGCTCACCCGCCCGCCACCGGTTCCAGGGTGAGCGAGATGGAGTTGATGCACCAGCGCTGGTCGGTGGGTACCTGGTAACCCTCCCCCTCGAACACGTGCCCGAGATGGGAGTCGCAGCGGGCACAGCGGACCTCGGTCCTGGTCATGCCGAGCGAGCTGTCCTCGATCAGCACCACGGCGTCGTCGCTCGGACGGCTGGTAGAAGCTCGGCCACCCGCAGTGGGACTCGAACTTCTCCCGCGACCGGAACAGCTCGGCGCCGCACGCCCGGCACCGGTACACGCCCTCGGTCTTGGTATCGGTGTATTCGCCGGTCCAGGGCGCCTCGGTGCCCGCCTGCCGCAGTACCTGGTACTCCTCGGGGGTGAGCTGCTCCCGCCATTCCGCTTCGGTTCGCTGGACTTTGTCCATGTACCCGAGACTACCGGCGGCCCGGATACCGATACCGTCGACACCGTCGAACCCGCGGAGGGCCCCATGGAGTGGCTGAACGAGCCCGCCAGCTGGCAGCGAACCGGTGATGTGCTCAGGGTGAGCGTGGATCCCGGGCACGGACTTCTGGCGGACGACGGGTTACGGGTACGTCCACGACAACGGCCACGTCTACGGCGAGCCGCTCCCGGGCGACCTCGACGTTTCGGTGCGGGTACGCGGCGCTTTCGCCAGCCAGTACGACCAGGCGGGGATCATGCTCCGGGCCGACGAGCAGACCTGGCTGAAGACCGGGCTGGAGTTCTTCGAGGGGCGGCCCCGGCTCAGCACGGTCCTGACCATGGGCTGGTCCAGCTGGATGGTGGCCGACCTGCCGCCAGGCACCGATGAGGTCACCCTGCGGGTGTCGCGGCGCGGCGACGCGGTGGAGGTCCGCTACGCGGCCGGGGACGGCGCCGCCGAGCTTGCCGCGCTGGTGTTCATGCCGCCCGGCCGGGAGATGCTCGCCGGGATCGTGTGCGCCGCGCCGGAGGGCAGCGGGTTCAGCGTGGCCTTCCACGACCTGCGCATCGCCGGCCGGGAGTGGAGCGGCCAGGAGACGGCCGACGACGCCGAGTGGGCGGCCGGATCCGTCCCGGCCACCGGCTGGGCGCAGGACGAGGCCGCCGCGGCCGGGGCGGGCTGGGACGGCGGCGGCGAGAGCTGGCGGGCCGGGCGGCGGCGGGCCGAGGACAAGCGGAGGCGGACCCGCCTGGGCCGGGACGAGCCGGGCGAAGTGAGGCCCGGCTGGGCCGGGGGGAAGCCGGCGGGGCGGGCTGGCGGGGACCGGACGGAGCCCGGCTGGGGACGGGGCCTGAGGCGGGCCCGGGGCCGGGCCCGGTAAGCGGCGCCTAGCTGGGCCGGGGACAAGCCCGGTGAGAGATGCCTGGCTGGGCCGGGGCAAGCCGGCGAGGGGCGCCCGCTGGGCCGCGGACAGGCCCGGCGGGCGGCGTCCGGCTGGACCAAGGAGAGCCCGGGCCCGGCGGGGGCGGGGAACCGGCCAAGAACGGGACGGTTGACTGGGCGAGGCCCCAGGCCAACGAGCCAGCAGAGGACTGGGACCGGCTGTCGCTGAGCGTGTCCGGGACCGGGAGCTGGAACGCGTTCGCGGCCGCCACGTCGGCCAAGCAGGAGCAGAAGCCGGAGGAAGCGGCCGAAGAAAAGGCGGCGAAGCCGGCCAGGAATCGGGCAACCGGCCGGGACGGCGACAACGGCGCCGGTGAATCGCCGGGCTCACCGGCCAGCGGCAAGGCCGAGCGCGCCCTCACCGCGGCCGGCGCGCCGCTGGCCGCCGCCAAGCCGAACGGGCGGAACGGACGTGGGCGGAACAAGGCCAAGCAGCCCACCACCCCCGGCCCATCGGCCCTGCCGGCTCCCACCGACCCGGCGGACGAGTGGATCAGCCTGCTCACCGCCGACTCGGCGGAAGAGTTATCCGACCCGGGGGCGGACCGGCCCGAGGGCACGCCGTGGCCGGAGTGAACGCCGTGGCCGGGCGTGAGCCGGGACGGCGCCGGGTCAGAGCGTGACCCGGTAGGCCGGTTCGGGCCGGTCGCAGAACCGCAGTTCGGTGTGCTCGACCCGGCCCGCGGCCTGGACATCCGGCAGCACCGCCATCAGCGCGTCCAGGTGGTCCGCGGCGCGCTGCCACCACCAGTTCCCGCACCGGCGCCCGCATGGACACCCGGGCGCCGGACTTGGCCCCGCGGATGGCGGCGATCGCCGCGGAGGCCGCGTCGAGCGCCCCGTCCCCGTGCCGCCGCGGTTCCCGCGCGGGGCGAGCGCCTCGGCCGGGTCCGGCCAGGCGGCGCGGTGAACCGAGCCTTCTGCCCACCACGACCACACCTCCTCGGTCACGAACGGCAGGAACGGGGCGAACAGCCGGAGCACGACCGACAGGGCCAGCCTCAGCGCGGCCCGCGCCGAGCCGGCCGGCCCATCGCCGCGGTCCCCGTAGGCCCGGTCCTTGACCAGTTCCAGGTAGTCATCGCAGAAGAACCAGAAGAAATCCTCCGCCGCCGCCAGCGCGCCCGCGTGGTCGTAGGCCTCGAACGAGGCGGTGCACTGGCCGATCACCTGCGCCAGGCGGCCGAGCATCGCGGCGTCCAGGGGCTCGCTGACCGGCCGGCGCTCCGGACGGCTCGGGCCGGGCACCCGGCTGGGTAGCCGAGAGCACGAACCGGCTCGCGTTAAGTATCTTGATCGCGAGCCGCCGGCCGACCTTCAGCTGGGCCGGGTCGAAGGCCACGTCGACGCCGAGGCGGCCGCTGGCCGCCCAGTAGCGGACCGCGTCGCTGCCGTGCTCGCGCAGCGAGTCCATCGGGGTGACCACGTTCCCCGCCGACTTGGACATCTTCTTGCGGTCCGGGTCGAGCACCCAGCCGGAGATCGCCACGTGCCGCCACGGCAGGGTGCCGTCTCCGGGCGTGCGAGCGCAGCAGCGTGTAGAACAGCCAGGTGCGGATGATCTCGTGCGCCTGCGGCCGCAGATCCATCGGCAGCACCCGGGCCGGCAGGTCGCCGTCGATGGTCCAGCGGGCGGCGATCTGCGGGCTGAGCGAGGACGTGGCCCAGGTGTCGAGCACGTCCGGGTCGCCGGCGAAGCCGCCGGGCTGGCCGCGCTGGGCAGGCGTGGTACCCGGGCGGCGTGTCGGCCATGGGATCGACCGGCAGGCGTGGCGTCCTGCGGGGATGATCGGTTCCTGGTAGCGCGGCTGGCCCTCGGCGTCGAGCGGGTACCAGACCGGGATCGGCACGCCGAAGAACCGCTGCCGGCTGACCAGCCAGTCGCTGTTCAGGCCGTTCACCCAGTTCTCGTACCGGACCCGCATGTGGGCGGGGTGCCAGTCGATCTCCCGGCCCCCGGCCAGCAGGGCCTGCGCCAGCTCCGGGTCGCGCCCGCCGTTGCGCAGGTACCACTGCTGGCTGGTGATGATCTCCAGCGGCTGGCTGCCCTTTTCGTAGAAGTTGACCGCATGCCGGACCGGCTCGGGGTCGCCGAGCAGGTCGCCGGTGGAGCGCAGCAGGCGGGTGATCCGCTGCCTGGCCGCCACCGCCGTCTCGCCGGCGAGCTGCCGGTAGGCGCCGCGCCCGGCCCGGCTGGTGATGGCCGCGGGCGGGCAGGCCACGAAGCGCCCGTCCGGTCCGGTCACCGGGCGCGTGGGCAGGCCGAGGTCCCGCCACCAGGTGACGTCGCTGGCGTCGCCGAACGTGCAGACCATGGCGATGCCGGTGCCCTTGCCCGGGTCGGCCAGGTGGTGCGCCAGCACCGGGACCTCCACCCCGAACAGCGGCGTGCGCACCGTGGTCCCGAACAGGCCCGTGTAGCGCTCGTCGTCCGGCCGGGCGACCAGCGCGACGCAGGCCGGGAGCAGCTCAGGGCGGGTGGTCGCCACCGGCACCACCCCGCCGTCCGGGGCGCGGAAGGCGATCCGGTAGTAGGCGCCGGTGACCTCCCGGTCCTCCACCTCGGCCTGGGCGACCGCGGTGCGGAACGTGACGTCCCATAGCGTCGGCGCCTCGGCCAGATACGCGTCACCGCGCGCCAGGTCGCGCAGGAAGGCGCGCTGCGAGATGGCCCGGGAGTCGGCGCCGATGGTCCGGTACATCGTGGACCAGTCCACCGACAGGCCCAGCCGCCGCCACACCTCCTCGAACGACTGCTCGTCCAGGTCGGTCAGCCGCTGGCACAGCTCCACGAAGTTGCGGCGTGACACCGGCACCTGGTCGGGCCCGGGGCTGGCGGGCGGCACGAACGACCGGTCGTAGGGGAGCGAGGGGTCGCACCGGACGTGGAAGTAGTTCTGCACCCGGCGCTCGGTGGCCAGCCCGTTGTCGTCCCACCCGATCGGGTAGAACACCTCCTTGCCGCGCATGCGCTGGAACCGCGCGACGGTGTCGGTGTGGGTGAAGGAGAAAACGTGCCCGATGTGGAGCTTCCCGCTGACGGTCAGCGGCGGGGTGTCGATGGCGAAGACGTCGCCACGCGAGGCGGAGCGGTCAAACGTGTACTACGCTGCCCTCTTCCCACCGGCGCGACCACTTCTCCTCGATGCCGTCAAGCGAGGGCTTGCCCGGCACGGGACTGGCCTGGCGCGCGTCCTGCGCGCGGCTGGGGTGGGAATCGGTGCTCATGGCGGCAAGGGTACCTCATGGTGGGGTTTTGCTGCGGGTATGCCCGGCGGGATGCCCTAGTCCCCGGTCCAGTGCGGGCGGCCGAACATCTGCCCCAGCCGCTCATCCAGCGCCTCGCCGATCTCGTCCATGGAATTGACCGAGTAGACCGCGGTGCCCTGCGGCGGGGGCAGCCGGGCCGCCTGCTCGTCGTCCAGCCGTGAGCGGACGTGGCGCACCGTGATCAGCTCGACCTCGCCGGCGTCGACGAAGCGCAGCCCCCACTCGGTGGCGACCACCAGGCCGTCGAACAGGTCCTCTTCGGGCACCCCCAGGACATGCTCCAGGGTCCCGATCTCCTTCCCGGTCCGGGTGAGCACGGGCGTGCCGGGCACCGCGGCACGATAGGAGACTGCCGGCTCGGTGTCCATTCGGCCACTCCTCCTCTCCAAGAGCCAGTCCGGACCCCCCACCTAGGGCTTCTTACCCCCGTCCGGCCACATCCACCTTGGGCGCTCGCCAGGAGTAATCGCAGACAGTTCCACCTTTGTCCCTCCCAGCGGGGATAATGGCGGTGTGCTGCGGGTATCGGGTCAACGCCTGGTCGGCAGGGACGGCGAACTGCGCCGCCTGCTCGACCTGCTCGACGACGCCGCCGAGGGCCGTCGTCCCACGCACGCGCTCATCAGCGGGGACGCCGGCGTGGGCAAGACCCGCCTGGTGTCGGAGCTGGCCGGGCGGGCCGCGGGCCGCGGCTTCACCGTGCTGTCCGGCCGGTGCGCCGAGCTGGGCGACAGCATCCCGTACCTGCCGCTCGCCGACGCGCTGCGCGCGGCGACCACCGGCCCCAGCCCGGACCAGACGCTGCTCGACGCGATCGCCGCCCGCCCGGTGCTGGGGCGCCTGCTGCCCGACCGCGGCGCCAGCCCGCCGCCGGCCGACCTGCCGGGCCTGGCGCAGCAGCAGCTGTTCGGCGCGGTCCTGGGGATGCTGGCCGAACTGGCGGCCCAGCGGCCCGTCCTGCTCGTGCTGGAGGACCTGCACTGGGCCGACCGCTCCACCCGCGACCTGCTCACCTTCCTGAGCCGGGTGCTGCACCGGGAGAAGGTGGCGGTGGTGGTCACCTACCGCACCGACGACCTGCACCGCCGCCATCCGCTGCGGCCGGTGGTCGCGGAGCTGCTCCGCCTGCCCGGGGTGACCGCCATCGAGCTCGCCCCGCTCGGCTACGCCGACATGGCCGACCACCTGAGCGCGCTGGCGGAGGGCCCGCTGGACGCGGCCACCCTGCACCGGATCGTCACCCGGGCCGAGGGGAACCCGTACTACGGCGAAGAACTGCTGGCGGCCGGGAACTGCCGCGGCGACCGGCCGGGAAGCGTCCTTCCGACCGGGCTCGCCGCCCTGCTCCTCGCCCGGTTCGAGCAGGTCTCCGACACCGCCCAGCAGGTGCTGCGGGCGGGTGCGGTGGCGGGCAGGCATGCGGAGGAGAGCATCATCCGCGGCGCGTCCGGCCTGTCGGAGGACGACTTCGAGGAGGGGATCCGGGAATCGGTAGCCCATCAGCTGCTCATTCCGGACGGCATGCAGGGGTACACCTTCCGGCACGCGCTGATCAGGGAGGCCGTCTACAACGACCTGCTGCCGGGCGAGCGGACCCGGCTGCACGCCCGGTTCGCCGAGCTGCTGGCGGACCCGGACCGGCTCGCTACCGTGCCCGGCACCGCCGCCGAACTGGCCCACCACTGCCTGGCCAGCCACGACATCGCCGGCGCGTTCGCCGCCTCGGTGCAGGCGGCCCAGGAGGCGGAACGGCTGGCTGCGCCCGCCGAGGCGCACCGGCATTTCGACGCCGCGCTGGCGCTGTGGGAGCGGGTGACCGGGCCGGACTGGCTCGCCGGCATGGATCGCGGCATGCTGGCGTTCCGCTCCGCGACCAACGCGGCGGCCAGCGGCGAGGTTGCGCGGGCGGTCCATGAGCTCCGTCGGCTGCGCGGCTGGCTCGGCGATTCCTCCGACCCGGCGCTCACCAGCCGGGTGCGCGAGCGGCTGAGCTACTTCCTGCTGGAGACCGGGGCGGTCGCCGACGCGGTGGAGGCCGCCCAGGCGGCCGTCGACGCGCTGCCCGAGGACCCGCCCTCCTGGGAGCGGGGCCGGGCGCTGGCGACCCTGGCCCAGACCCTCATGTACGCCAGGGACGAGGAAGCCGCGACCCTGATGGCCAAGCGGGCCCAGGAGGCGGCCCGGTCGGTCGGCGCGCCCTGGGTCGAGGCGGACGCCCTGGTGACGCTGGGTGAGCTCAGCGAGCGCGGCGGCCAGGTCGACGAGGCGATCGGCCTGTTCACCGCGGCGCATGACCAGGCCAGGGACGCGCGGGTGCTCGGCGTCGAGCTGCGTGCCGCGTACCAGCTCGCCCGGATCAAGCTGGAGCGCGGCGACCTGCCCGGCGCGGTCACGACCGCCCATCAGGGAGTGGCGCGGGCCGAGGAGAAGGGGCTCGGCCTGGCGCCCTACGGGCTGGACCTGCAGTATCTGCACTACCTGGCGCACTACCAGGAAGGCTCCTGGGATCACGCGGCCGAGCTCGCGGACGGGTTCCCGGTCCGGGCCACCACCGTCGCCGAGGCCCGGCTCTCGGCCATGGCCCTGTTCGTCGAGGTGGGCCAGGGGAACCCGGTGGTGGGGGAGCGCCGGGCCTGGCTGGAGCCGTTCTGGGCCGAGGACCGGTTCAGTGAGTACATCGCGCGCGGGCTGCTCGCCGAGCACGCGCTGTGGCGGGGCGACCCCGAGGGGGCACTGGGCGAGGTCGCGGCCGCGCTCGCCACCGAGGCCGACAAGGACGGCTACGGGCCGCCGGTGATCCGGGTCGCCGCCATCGGCCTGTCCGCGCACGCGAACCGGGCCGTGCGGGCCCGGGCCGCGGGGGATACGCGGACCGAAAAGGAAGAGCTGAAGGCGGCCAAGGCGCTGATCGCGGTGGCCCGCCAGGGGGCCGCCTACCCGCGCCAGCCGAAGTTCGTGCTGGGGATCGACGGCCGTGGCTGGCTCGCCCGCGCCGAGGCCGAATGGGGCCGTGCCCGGGGCAAGAACAGCCCGGCGGCGTGGCAGTCGGTGGTGGACACATTCGGACCCGCTTTCGTCTACGAGGCCGCCAGGGCGCGCTGGCGGCTGGCGGAGGCGCTGACCGAGAAGGGGCAGCGCGAGCGGGCCGAGCACGAATGGGAACTGGCCATGCAGACGGTCGAGGGGCTGGGGGCGGTCCCGCTGCTGACCGCGCTGGCCGACCTGGCCCGCCGGGCCAGGATCGGGCCCCGGCCCTCCACCTACCCGCCCGGCGTGCTCTCGGCCCTGACCCCGCGGGAGCAGGAGGTCCTGGAGCTGCTCTCGGAGGGCAACAGCAACCGCGAGATCGCCGCCAAGCTGTTCATCGCGCCGAAGACGGCGAGCGTGCACGTGTCGAACATCCTGGCCAAGCTCGGCGCGTCCAGCCGGACCGAGGCCGCCGCCATCGCCCACCGGGAAGGCTCGTAACCCGGCGCCGCTGGCGCCCGGGCGGTGGGGGGCCAGGCGTCAGGGGACCGGCCCGCGCTCAGGCGTAGGGGGCCAGCCCGTCCAGGATCTCGGTGGCCCGGGCGGCGGCGCCAGCCGGGTCGGCGTCGGGCGAGCCCACCAGCGGATCCCAGTTGAGGTCGTAGAAGATCTCGGTGACCCCCTGCTCGGCCAGCCGCTGGGTGTCGCCGCGGATGTCGTCGAAGCTGCCCGACAGCGGGAGCCGGCCCCGCCCTCGGGCACCGTCACCGGCGCGCCCCAGCGGACCACGCCCCGGACGATGATCCGGAGCGCCGCCGGGTCGCGTCCGGCCTGCTCCGCCGCGGCCCGCACGGTCTTGATGCCCTCGCCGATCCGGGTCAGGTCGGTCCGGCTGGAGGTCACCCAGCCGTCGGCGAGCCGCCCGGCCCGTTCCAGCGCCCGGGCGGCCGTCCCGCCGAGCAGGATCGGGGGGCCGGGCCGCTGCACCGGCTCCGGCGCCATCCGGCCGGCCGGCACCGAATAGAACTCGCCGCTGAACTCGGCCACCCCGCCGGCCCACAGGTGCCGCATGACCTCGATGTATTCCGCCGTCCGGGCGCCGCGGCCGGCCATGACGCCACCGGCGGCGGTGAACTCCTCCGGCATCCAGCCCAGGCCCAGGCCGAGCTCGAGCCGGCCGCCGGACAGCACGTCCACGGTGGCGGCCTGCTTGGCCAGGTAGGCGGGGGAGAGGTAGGGCATGTTCACGACGGCGACGCCGAGCCGGATCCGCGACGTGCCCGCCGCCGCGTACCCGAGCGCCACCATCGGGTCGAGCACGCTGTGATAGACGGGCTCCATCGCGGAGCCCTCGGGGACGATCAGCCGCTGGAATGTCCACACCGACGCGTAGCCGGCCGCTTCCGCCTGGGCGGTGAAGCTGGCCAGGTTGGCTGGGGTAGCCCAGGCGCCGGAGACGGGGGCGCCGAAACCGATCCGCATGTTCTCACCTTAGGCCGTCGGCGGCCAGCGCGGCGGCCTCGCGCGCACAGCCCCAGGACAGGCTGACGCCGGCCCCGCCGTGGCCGTAGTTGTGCACGATCAGCGGGCCGCCGCCGCCGGGCCCGCCGCGCTCGGCCTCCAGCCGCACGGTCGGCCGGGCCGGGCGCAGGCCGACCCGGTGCGCCAGCACCTGTGCGTCGGCCAGCCGCGGCTCGATCGCAGCGCAGTCGCGCAGGATCCGGTCGGCCACCGCCGGGACCGGCTCGAGGTTCCAGTCCCCGGCCGCCTCGCTGCCGCCGAGGATGATCTCCTCGCCGTGCGGGAACAGGTAGGCAAGCCCGGCGGATCCGCTGCCGGGGGCGACGAGGAATTCGGTCAGGCCCGGGTTGGCGGCCACGACGGTCTGGCCCCGGACCGGGGTCACCGCCGGGTCGCCCGCGAGCTGGCGGGCGTGCGCCCCGGAGCAGTTCACGACCACGCGCGCCCCAGCCTCGTGCGCCGCGCCGGCCAGGGAGGCCACCGTGGCCACGCGGATCCTGCCGCCCGCGCGCCCGAGCCTGGCCTGCAGGTAGCCGAGATAGGTAGGCATGTGAACCAGCGGCGCGGAGTACCGCCAGCCGCTGCCGAACCCCGGCGGCAGCTCGTCCGGCTCGCACGGGCGGTAACCGCCGAGCTCGGCGAGCCAGTCCGGCGGGGCGGGAGGGCCGCGGAAGACCTGGGCCCCGTTCGCGATCCGGACACCGGCGCCCCCGCTGGCGGAGCCCGCCGCGAGCTCGCGGAACGCCGCCAGGGTGGCGCCGCACCACTCGACGGCGCGCTCACCCGTCTCCACCAGATGCGGCCCCCAGAGCGCGCCGGCCACGGCCGAGGTGGTGTCGCCCGGCAGGCGGTCGGCGCGGATCTCCACGTCGTGGCCGGCCTCGGCCAGGCACACCGCGGTGGTCAGGCCGGAGACGCCAGCGCCGACGACCAGTACATCGGGGCCGGAGACGGGCATGGCGTCAGACCCGGAGCGTCTCGGCGGCGATCTCGCGGACCACCACCCGCTGGATCTTGCCGGTGGCGGTCTTCGGCAGGCCCTCCATCACCAGGACCTGCCGGGGCCGCTTGAACGCGGCCAGGCCGTCCCGGCAGAACGCGATGAGCTCGTCGCCGTCGACCACCTTGCCCGGCATGGCCACCACGCACGCGACGACCTCCTCCAGGCCGTCGGCGTCCCGCAGGCCCACCACCGCGCATTCGGCCACCGACTCGTGCTGGACGATGCGGGCCTCCACCTCGGTCGGCGACACCCAGATGCCGCCCGCCTTGATCATGTCGTTGGTCCGGCCCAGGCAGGTGTAGAAGCCGTCCTCCGAGCGGAGGTAGGTGTCGCCGGTCCGCAGCCACTCACCGGCGAACACCTGCCGGGTGGTGGCGACCCGGCACCAGTACCCGGTCGCGATGGAGTCGCCGCGCACCAGCAGCCGGCCGGGATGCCCGTCCGCGACCGGCTCGCCGTTGTCGTCCACCAGCCGGGCCTCGTACCCGGGGACCACGGTGCCCGACGTCCCGGGGCGGACGGCGCCGGGCCGGTTGGAGATGAAGATGTGCAGCGCCTCGGTGGACCCAAGCCCGTCGATGATGTCGACCCCGTAGCGGCCGGTGAACCGCCGGTAGATCTCGGCGGGCAGGGCCTCGCCCGCCGACGTCGCCAGCCGCACCGAGGCGAAGGCCTCCGCCGGCACGTCCGCGGCGAGCAGCGCGGCGAAGAAGGCGGGCCCGGCGAAGAACAGCGACGGGCGGTCCTCAGCCAGCCGGGCCGCCGCCCCGGCCGGGGTGGCGCGGGCCGGGTCGAGGACCGCGGTGGCACCGACCGAGAACGGGAAGAACAGCGAGTTGCCGATGCCGTAGGCGAAGAACAGCTTGGCCACCGAGTAGCAGCGGTCCTCCGGGGTGATGCCCAGCACCTGGTGGGCGTAGGTCTCGCAGACCCGGGCGATGCTGCCGTGCCGGTGCATCGCGGCCTTCGGGGTGCCGGTCGTGCCGGAGGTGTAGAGCCAGAAGCCGGGGGAGTCGAACCAGGTGCCGTAGGGGGCGGCGGGCCCGGCGCGCTGCCCGTCGGCCAGCACACCGTCCCAGGAGCGGGTGCCGGTCCCGTCCCCGCCGTCCGCCCCGTCCCCGGCCGCGCCGTCCGCCCCGGCCAGCACGAGCACGGTGGCCTCCGGCGCCAGGGCCATTGCCTCGCGGGTGACGGCGGCGAACTCGCGCGTGGCCACGACCACCCGCGCCCGGGTGTCGCGGAGCAGTTCGCCGAGCTCAGCCCCGTTGTACATGGTGGACACCGGGACCGCGACCGCGCCCATGCGCAGCAGCGCCAGGAAGGTGATCACGGTCTCGGGACGGTCGGAGGTGACGAGCACCACCCGCTCCTCGGGCCGCACCCCGAGCCCCCGCAGGCCGGACGCGAACGCGGCCACCCGCTGGGCTAGCTCGGCGTAGGTGAGCGACCCGGCCGGCCCGGTCACGGCGAGATGGCCGCCCCGGCCCGCCTCGACCTGGCGGTCCAGGAGATACACGCTGGCATTGAAAGCCTCGACAGGCATGGCTGGTCCCATCCGCCCGCGGGGAACACGATGGACATATCCTCTACATACATTTAGCGTGCCGTCAATTACTTGTAGAATTGAGCGGTGGACAGCCTGTCACCCCTGCCCCGGCGCCAGGGCGGCGGATCCGGCAGCGCCCGCTCGCTCCTGCTGACGGTCCTCGGCGAGTTCGTGCTGCCCGCCGATGAGCCGCCGTGGACCTCGGTCCTGCTGCACGTCGCCTGGGGGCTCGGGCTGGAGGAGAAGTCGGCCCGCCAGGCCCTGGCCAGGCTGGCCGCGGGCGGCTGGATCACTGCCCACCGGGCCGGCCGGCGCGTGCGGTGGGCGCTGACCCCGCCCGGCCACGAGCTGCTCGCCGAGGGGGCGGCGCGCATCTACTCCTTCGGCCGGGACGCGCCGGCCTGGGACGGCCGGTGGCTGGTGCTGCTGGTGACCGTCCCGGAGACCCGCCGGCAGCTGCGCCACAAGCTGCGGACCCGGCTCACCTGGGCGGGCTTCGGCAGCCCGCTGCCCGGCGTGTGGGTCAGCCCGCACCCGGCCCGGGAGGCGGAGGCCAAGCAGGTCACCGAGCAGCTGGGCCTGACGGCGGAGACCTTCTCCTTCACCGGCCCTTTCGCCGGGATCGGGGCGCAGCGCTTGCTGGTCGAGCAGGCCTGGCACCTGGATGATCTGGCGGCCAGGTACCAGGCGTTCCTGGCCCGTTTCGAGGACCTGCGGCCCCCGCCCGGCGACGACACGCTGCTCGCCCAGGTCCGCCTGGTGGACGAGTGGCGGCGGTTCCCGCTGGCCGACCCCGGCCTGCCCCGGGAGCTGCTCCCGCCCGACTGGATCGGGGCCCGGGCGGCCGCCGTGTTCGGCGGCCTGCACCGCGCCTGGGAGGCGCCGGCCCGGGCCCGCTGGGCGGAGCTGAGCGCCGCGGCCGCGGCCGGCGCCGCGGTCAGAAGCGGACGTAGGAGTAGTCAAGCGGCTGGCCGTTGATGCCGTTACGGGGCGGCGCCAGCCAGGCGGCGATCTTCCCCGGCTCGTACACCGGCCGCATCAGCGACTCCACGTGGGTCTTGTCGGCCGGGGTGGGCAGCCAGGCCGGGCGGCCCGCCTCCCAGGCCGCCGCGTCCACGATCTTGCCGTCGGGGGTGACGTGGCAGCCGGCGAAGGACCCGACCTTGCGGTTGAACCCCACGTGCGGCAGGCGGAGCCCGGGCCCGGTGACCCCGCCCGCGGCCAGGATGCGGTTCCACCGGGTGATCCCGGTCTGGCAGTCGGCGATGTAGGCGGTGCGCAGGTCGTGGTTGAGCGCGGTGAGCGCGGGCAGCTCCGCCGCCACGATGCGGCCGCCGTCGATCTGCTCGACCGCGGTCACCGCCTCGGTGAGCACGTGGTCGTCCCTGCGGCGTTCCTCCTGCCAGCGCCCCTTCAGCCCGCTGGTGAAATAGTTCGCCACGTTGGTGGAGGTCTCCCCGCCGAACAGGTCCAGGCTGACGCTGTAGTGGAAGTTCAGGTACTTCTGGATGACCGCGAGCGGGATTCCACCGAACGGGGCGACGTCGTCGGTGTCGTGCTCGCGCATGAGCGCCGCGGTCCGCTCGACCACCCGGTCCACGCCGGTGGTGCCCACGAACATGTGGTGCGCCTCCTCCTTGAGCATGAACTCGCAGGTGCGCGACAGCGGGTCGAAGGCGCTCTCCTTGAGCGTGCCGAGCTGGTACTTGCCGTCCCGGTCGGTGAAGTAGGTGAACATGAAGAACGACAGCCAGTCCGGGGTCTCCTCGTTGAACGCGCCGAGGATGCGGGGCGAGTCCTCACTGCCGGAGTTGCGCAGCAGCAGCGCCTCGGCCTCGTCCCGGCCGGCCCGGCCGAAGTAGGCGTGCAGCAGGTAGACCATCGCCCACAGGTGGCGGCCTTCCTCCACGTTGACCTGGAACAGGTTCCGCAGGTCATACAGGCTGGGCGCGGTCAGGCCGAGCCGCCGCTGCTGCTCGACCGAGGCCGGCTCGGTGTCGCCCTGCACCACGATGAGCCGCTGCAGGCTGGACCGGTGCTCGCCGGGGACCTGCTGCCACACCGGCTCGCCCTTGTGCTGGCCGAACGCGATCTGCCGGTCCGGGTCGCGTTCGGCCAGGAAGATCCCCCACCGGTAGTCCGGCACCTTCACCCGGTCGAAGTTGGCCCAGCCCTCCCGCCCCACCGCCACCGCGGTGCGCAGGTAGACGTCCTGGGTGGGCAGGGTGGGCCCCATCTCGCCCCACCAGTGCAGGAAGGCGGGCTGCCAGGACTCCAGCGCCCGCTGCAGCCGCCGGTCCTCGGCCAGGTTGACGTTGTTGGGGATGCGCTCGGTGTAGTCGATCGACATGTCAGGCTCGCTTCTTGTCGAACACGGCCCGCTGGCCGGTGCCGTAGCGGCGCAGCGCGCCGTCCGGGCCGGCCGCGTTCGGCCTGGTGAAGATCCAGTTCTGCCACGCGGTGAGGCGGGCGAAGATCTTTGTCTCCATGGTCTCCGGGCCCGGGAAGCGCAGGTTGGCCTCCATCCCGGTCAGCGCGTCGGGGCTGAGCGAGGCGCGTTCCTCCAGTGCGATCCGGACCTCGTCCTCCCAGTCGATGTCGTCGGGGGCGAAGGTGACCAGGCCGAGCTCCAGCGCCTCGGCCGCCTCGATCGGCCGCCCCGTCTCCTGCTCCAGCTTGGCCAGCTGGCCGGGCTCGCCGTAGCAGCGGGACGCGAGCCGGCTCAGGCCGTTGGCCGTCGGGTAGGCGCCGAAGTTGCCCGCGGAGAGCACGATCTGGGCGGGACCGGCGGCTCCGGCGTCCGCGTCCGCGGCGCCCGCCGCGTCCTCCAGCAGGCCCTCCAGCATGTACTGGCGGTCGCAGGCCAGCGCCAGCTCCAGCAGCGGGCCGGCGAAACAGCTGCCGGGCTCGATCAGCGCGATGAGGCTGCGGCTGGTCACGTCGAGCCGCTTGAGCGTCCGTTGAGGAAGAGCCGGATCTCGCTGGCCAGCCAGTCCTCGCCCGCCGCCGCCTCGAGCAGCCGCTCGTGCCCGAGCACCGGCCGGGCGTCGCCGCGGGTCCTGATCGCCCAGGTGCCGAGCTCCACCTCGTTGATGCGCAGCCACAGGATGAGGTCGTCGAGCTCCCGGCACATCGCCAGCGGCCAGAACGACGCGCCCAGCCCGTGCAGGCCCGCCGCGTCCGCCGGGGCCTCGTCCCGCGGGCCATGCACCGTGATCGTCACCAGGCCGGCCTCCCGGTCGAGGTCCGCGGTCACGTTCGGGTAGCCGATGCTGAGTCTCGCTGACCTGCCGGTCCAGCGGGGTGAGCGCGATGCCGGGGCCGCCGGGCAGCGCGCCGGGACCGGGCGGCGGCGGCCCGGGCGCGCTCGCGCACGGTGGCGGCGAACCGGCTGCGGCGGCGCGATCTCGTCGACCAGGCGCCAGGTCTGCGCGGTCTTGCCGCGCACTCCCTCGCTGCGGGTGGCGACCACGTCGGCGAGGTCCTTGCGGACCCCGCGCTTGTCCACCAGCCGGGTGAGCCCGCCGGTGCCCGGCAGCACCGCGAGCAGCGGCACCTCCGGCATGGACACGGCGGTCGAGCCGTCGTCGACCAGGATGATCTCGTCGCAGGCGAGCGCGAGCTCGTACCCGCCGCCGGCGGCGGTGCCGTTGACCGCGGCGAGGTAGGTCTGGCCGGAGTCGCTCGGTCGCGTCCTCGATCGCGCCGCGCGTCTCGTTGGTGAACTTGCAGAAGTTCACCTTCCACCAGTGCTCGGACTGGGCCAGCATCCGGATGTTGGCGCCCGCGCAGAACACCTTGTCCAGGCCGCCGGTGATGACGACGGCCCGGACCTCGGGGTGCTCGAACCGCAGCCGCTGCACCGCGTCGTCCAGCTCGATGTCCACGCCGAGGTCGTAGGAGTTGAGCTTGAGCTCGTAGCCGGGCCGCAGGCCGCCGGCCTCGTCGACGGCCAGCACGATCCGCGCGATCTCGCCGTCGGTCTCCAGCCGCAGGTGCCGGTAGCGGCTCGGGTCGGTGTCGAACGACACCGCCGGTACGCCAGGCATGGCACGCCGCCTTCAGGGTCGGGGGCCGTTCCTCCATTCTCAACATCTGACTGGCGTAACGTCAAGCATCTGTAGCACGTTGGCGCAGCCGGCGCGATGCTACTCGCACGGGGCTACTTGCACGGGGTTACTGCACAGGGCTACTTGCACAGGCCGGGATAGACGGCCCGGGCGTTCCCGGCCAGCACCGCGGCCAGCACGTCGTCGCCCAGACCGAGCGCGGCCACGGCGCGGGCGTTGCGGGCGATGCCGGGCACGCCGGGCCAGTCGGTCGCGAAGATGAACTTGCGGGCGAGCCGGCGCAGGTCGAAGCGCGCGTAGTAGTCCGGCAGCCGGTGCGGCGGCAGCCCGGACAGCTCGATCCACACGTTCTCGTGCAGCAGGGCCAGCGACGCCGCGGCGTCGTACCACCAGCCCCGCCCGCCGTGCGCGAGCACGATGGTCAGCCCGGGGAAGTCCCGCAGCACCGGGAGCAGGTGGTCCGGCGCGGCCAGCGAGTTGTCCGAGCCAGGGAACGAGCTCGTGCCGCAGTGCACCACCACCGGCAGGCCCGCCTCGGCGCAGACCTGGTAGGCGGGATAGAGCATCGGGTCGGCGGCGCTGGACCCGGCGTGCACCGGGTGCACCTTCAGCCCCACCGCGCCCAGCGCGAGCTGGCGGGCCAGCTCGCCGGCCACCGGGTAGTGCAGGTGCGGGTTGACGTTGGCCAGGAAGGCGAACCGCGCCGGGTTCTGCTTGACGATCGGCAGCAGCTCCTCGGCCGGCTGGACGCCGGTCACCTTTGGGCTGTACTCGCACAGCAGGAGCGCGTGGTCAACCCCCTCGGCCTCCATCAGGTCGTCGAACGCCTGCGGGATGACCGTGCCGCCGGGATCGTAGACGTCCTCCCAGCCCGGCTGCCCGTACCGGCGGGCCCACTCCAGCCAGGCGGGCTTGAGCGTCGGGAGGCGGGCCGGGTGGAGGTGGGCGTCGATGAGCATCAGGCCGTCGAGCATGCAACACCTTCCCGCCATGTGGCACGAGGCTCCGTGAGGCGACCTTAGTGGCCCGTCCGCGCGGTGGCCCGGGCCGGCCGCCAGCGGCGCCTGAGACAAGTCTCACCTGGGCAACACGTTCCCGAACGCGTTACCGGTCACCGGCCATCCGGAGTACCTTCGCTAGCAGAGATGAGGATTGCCGTCTCCCCGCAACCAGTTTCACTACTCCCGGAGGACCTCTAGTTGTCTATTATTTCGATATGAATACCAGAGAATCTCACGGCTGGCCCGCCAGCCTGCTGCCACGGCTGGACGGGTCGGAGGTCGTGATCACGCCCCCGGGGACAGGACCGGGATACTGGGCAGGCGGGCCGAGCGCGGTGCTCGCCGAGGACGGCATCTATCTCGCCTACCGCCTGCGGCGGCCGGTGGGCAGCGGCCGCGGCTACGCGGTGTCCGTCGCGCGCTCGGCCGACGGGGTGCGCTTCGAGACCGTAACGACCATCAGGCGGGAATCGATGCACGCGGAGTCGCTGGAGCGTCCCTGCCTGGTGCGGACCCCGGCCGGTCGGTGGCGGCTGTACCTGAGCTGCGCCACGCCGGGGACCAAGCACTGGCGCGTCGAGCTGCTCGAGGCCGGCGACCCGTCCCAGTTGGACGTCCGTGAGCGGCTGGTGGTGCTCCCCGGCGACGCCAAGACCGGCGTGAAGGACCCGGTGATCCGTCACCGCGACGGCCGCTGGCACCTGTGGACCTCATGCCATCCGCTGGCCGATCCCGGTGATGCCGACCAGATGACCACCGAGTACGCCACGAGCGCCGACGGGCTGGACTGGATCTGGCATGGCACCGCCCTGAGCGGCCGGTCGGGCCTGTGGGATGCCAGAGGGACCCGGGTCAGCTCGGTGTGCTACGCGGATGACGCCCCGGGCGCCACGATCGCCGCGTTCTACGACGGCCGGGCCAGCGCCGTCGAGAACTTCGAGGAGCGGACCGGCATCGCCACCGGCACCGACCCCGCCGCCCTGGCCGCCATCGGCACCGCCGCCGCGGCCGAGTCGCCCTACGCCGGGCGCGGGCTGCGGTACCTGGACGTGGTCCCGCTCGGCGCCGGCAGGCACCGCCTGTACTACGAGGTGACCCGGCCCGACGGCGCCCACGAGCTGCGGACCGAGCTCCGCTAACCGGCCGGCGGCACGGGCGGCCCGCTGCCGCGCTGGCCGTATTCGGGCAGCCGGGCGACGCCGGGACCGGTCAGCGCGTTGATCGCGCCACGGCGGTTGGCCAGCAGGGCCATCAGGTCGAGCGTGATGGGCGGTCCCACTCCGGCGGGCTGAGCGCCAGGATGCGCTCGGCCAGGGCGATCCGTTCTGCTGCTACCTGCCCCCACCGATGGCGGTTCATGGGCCCAGCATCCCTAATGGCCGGCCCCAGTGCGCAGTCTGGGGTATGGGCCCCCGATCAGCGGCCGGCGCCTAGTGCTGGGGCCCGGTGCCGCTGGCCGCGGGCTGGCCGTTCCGCGCCTGGGACTGGCCGGCGGCGGCCGCCGACCAGCCCGCCGGACCGGTCCCTCGGCTGCTGCCAGTCGGCGAAGTCAGCGTCGGTGACCTTCTCGAGCAGCCGGAAGTCGTCTTCGACGTAGGCCAGCACCTGCTGCCGCTGCTCCCAGGTCAGCGGCTGGCGGGGGCGCGCGCTGCGCTGCAGGAACCGTTCGAGCGGCTGGGTGAGGGCGGTGCCGGCCGTCCCCGGGAGGTGGCGCCCGGCGGCCGCGGCCACGCGCAGCACCCCGGAGACTGCCTGGTGGCTGGGGGAGTGCTCCGGGTGGGCCGTCACGTTCTCGCGCGGCACCTCGGAGACGATGCCGGGCTGCACGCCCAGGAAGCCGCAGATCGCGTCCAGCGACGGTCCCGGCGAATCCACCAGGTCGCGGTAGCGCAGGACGAAGACCTGCTCCCGGGGGAACAGGCGGAACAGCTGGTCAAGCTGCTCGCCGTACCGGCCAAGCCGGGTGTAGTGCCAGAAGAAGGCCCAGCCCTCCGCCACCCGGCGGTCCTCGGCCGCGCAGGCCGCCGGGAAGTCCCCGATGGGGTCCAGCCCGGCCGACCACAGGTGCGTCCAGTTGGAGTGCGCCCGCTCCACCGGGTCGCGCAGGATCGCGATCATCTTGACGCCGGGGATCAGCGTGTGGATTCGCCGCTGGGCCTGCCGGTCGTACAGGTAGAAGGGGGTGGACTCGCCGCGCAGCGCGCCGGGCGGCGCGGCGTCGAACAGCGCCTCATAGTCCTTCCGCCGCCAGATGTGCTCACGGTAGGTCTGCACGTCACCGGGCCCTCCGCCGCGCCGTGGCGGCGGGCCGTCGGTGAGGAAGAATTTGGGTTCCTTGACCGGGGACATGAACAGCTCGGGATGCCCGGCCAGGGCCGTGTGCAGGGCGGTGGTGCCCGCCTTGGGGGCGCCGATCACGAGGAAATCTGGCAAGGCCACGGGGTGAGCTCCTCCGCACGCACGGGATAGCCTATTATCCCGATCAATTTAATAGTTTTAAGCCCGGGAGGTCAACATTCCTCACGGGGCGCAGCGCGCTGGCGGCTCTGGCAGCGGCGCGGGTGCCATGCGCACGGCTGCTCCTTCCCATTCCGGCGCCCGGCACACTCCGCCGGGAAGCCAATTTGCGGGATGGGGTAGCGGCGGGCGGGGACCGTCTGCCGCGCCGGGGACCGGGCGGCCATGGCGAAGGCCGGGGGACGGGCCTTTGCACCCGTCCCCCGGCCAGCGGGACCGTCTGTCGCGGTTACACCGCCTCGGCGGGCTCGGCCGCCGGCTCGGCGGTGGCCAGCGCCATCGTCTCCTGGGCGCCGGCCAGGTCCGACCGCTTGACGCGGATCATCACCACCGTGACCAGGAACCCGAGCAGCGCGATGCCGGACGAGACCAGGAACCCGCGGGAGAATCCGACCGACAGAGCGTGGTCGTAGATGGCCGCCGGAAGGTGGCCGCCCGCCGCCGCGTGAATCGGCTGTCCTGCCTTGGCGGCGGCGGCCGCCGCGGCCTTGACCTGAGCGTGGATGCTGTTTGCCACCACGGTCCAGGCCACCGTGCCGAGCAGGGCGAGGCCGATCGAGCCGCCGACCTGCTGCCCGGTGTTGAGCAGGCTGGAGGCCAGGCCGGCATCCCGGTCCTGCACCTTGGACAGGGCGACCAGGGTCAGCGGCATGAACAGCATGCCCAGACCCGCGGCGGTGACCATCATCGGGCCGAGCAGGCCGCCCACGTAGGTGCTGTGCTCATTGATCCGCGACAGCCAGAACATCCCGCCCGCACCGATCAGCGAGCCGGCCAGCAGCAGCGGCCGGGCCCCGATCCGGGGGACAAGCTGGGCGCTGACCCCGGCCATGAGCATGATCACGCCGACCATGGGCAGGTAGGCCACGCCGGTCTTCAGCGCGCTATAACCCCAGACCGTCTGCACAAACAGGGTCAGGAAGAAGAACATCCCGAACATCGCGGTACCCACGCAGAGCATGATCAGGTAGGCGCCGGACCGGTTGCGGTTGCGGAAGATCCGCAGCGGCATCAGCGCGTGCCGGCTGCGGGTCTCGATGGCCACGAACGAGACGAGCAGCACCACGGCCGCGGCCAGCGAGACGACCACCTTGGTGTCGTGCCAGTGCGCCACGCCGTTGGGGCTGGTGGCGGCGTTGGAAAGGCCATACACCAGGGCGGCGAGGCCGAGCGTGCTGGTGATCGCCCCGGGCAGGTCGAATCGGCCGGGGTGCGGCTTGGAGTCGCCGAGCGCCCGCGGCGCCGCCAGCGCCACGGCGATCCCGATCGGCACGTTGACGAAGAACACCCAGCGCCACGACAGGTACGTGGTGAGCAGGCCGCCCGCGATCAGGCCGACGGCGGCGCCGGCGATGCTCATCGCCGCGTACACGCCCATCGCCCGGTTGCGCGGCCGGCCCTCCGGGAACGTGGTGGCGACCAGGGACAGCGCGGCCGGGGCGACAATGGCCCCGCCGACGCCCTGCAGTGCCCGGGCACCGAGCAGCCAGGCCTGGCTGTTGGCGAAGCCGCCGAGCAGGGAGGCTGCCGAGAACAGGATGACGCCGGCGATGAACACCCGGCGTCTGCCGAGGATGTCCCCGGCCCGGCCGCCCAGCAGCAGCAGGCCGCCGAAGGTGAGCGCGTAGGCGTTGACCACCCACTCCAGGCCGGTCCCGGAGAAGCCGAGCGCCCGCTGGATGTCGGGAAGTGCGACGTTGACGATCGTCGCGTCGAGTATCACCATCAGCTGGGCGGTGGCAATGACCAGGAGCGCCAGGCCCAGGTGGCGGGAACCGGGCTTAGCGCCGGCCGTGCCGGCCTGCCCGGCCAGGGGCTGTGCGGATGACATGCATCCTCCTTGTTGAAGGCCGTACTGAACCCGCGCCGCGGCAGGGAATGGTTTTGCCGCGCACGGAAGCTTGGTTTGAGGAGAGGGTCAGCCGCTGGCGGCTCTCACGCCCGCCAGAGAGCGGCTGTCGCCGGAAGGCTCAGGCCCCGTTAGCTGTCCGCGCCGGTGGCCGGCGCGCTGACCAGGACCTCGCTCACCTCCCCCCGGTGCTGGGTGGCCCCGTGGTGGGCTTCATGCCCGGGCGCGTTTCCCGCCTGGGCGGCCGGGAGGAGCTTGCGGACCAGGCCGAGCAGGCAGGCGCGCTCGTCGTTGTTGAGCGCGTGCCGCCAGGGCAGCCCGCTGAGGATCTCGGTCTCGATCCGCTGCTTCAGTTCCAGCCCGGCCGGGGTGAGGGCGATCCGCTTGACCCGCCGGTCGGCCGGGTCACTCTCGCGGGTCGCCAGCCCCCGCTTCTCCAGCTGGTCGGCGATGTTGGTAACGAAGGACGGGTCGCAGCGCATCCGCTGGCCCAGTTCCTTCATCGCCATCGGGCAGTCCAGCCGGTGGAACACCTTGAGGAAAAAGATCGGCACACCGTGCCGCTGGGCGACTTCCTCCGCCCGCATGAGCATCGCCGCGACCAGCTCGGCCATGGTGTCGAGGATCTCCACGTCGAGGTCGGTGGCGCTGTCCCCGGTTGCCATCAGCACCCTCCGTGTCCGAACGCATACATCCTTGAGATCTTCAATAGTTGAGTAGCTCAACCTTAAGCCGGCCTTCTTGATGGAGTCAACCCTTTACCGGGTCAATTCTTGAGCAACTCAACTTTCTGCCGGTCAACGGCCGTCCGTGGGCGGGGGAGCCGCCGCCGGACGGGCCGGGATGACCGGTCCAGGGGACCGGGGGAGCGGCGGCACCAGCGGCAGGCGGGGACGGTCGGCCCGCGGGTCGCGGCGCGATGCGGTCAGACGGCGCCGCCGGTCAGGGCGCATCGCGCCGAAAACCGAAAACCGAGCCGGTTGACGGTCAGGTCGCCGAGCTGCCAGGTGCCCGCGGCCGCCGCGGTGACCGTCACGGCTGGGGGCTGGTGGTCGTGACTGGAAGTATGCCGGTGTATCCGTGCGTGCTGTCCGGGCGTGTCCCGGGCTGGTTTGTCGGTGGTAGCTGCTGGGCTGGGGGCATGCCACGACGCCGCAGCCCACAGTCGCCGAAGGTGGTGCACCGTACCGCCCGGGCGGGGCTGCGGGCCACCCGGGCCCAGCGCCGCCGCCTGGTGGAGCTGCTGGTCTCAGCGGGTGATGTGTGGGCGTGCGTGCTGGAGCTGAACTCCTGGCGGCGGGCCCGGCAGGACCGGCCACTGGTTTCCTACCAGAGCCTGTGCCGGGAACTGGCCGTGTCCGGAACTGGCACCTTTGGGGAGTTAGACAGCGTGGGCGCCCGGTCGGTGCTCCGCCGCTATTCCGATGCCTGGTTCGCCGCCGCCCAGCGCCGCCGGGAGGGGATCGGTCGGCGCGGTTCCCGCGGCGGCGGCGGGCGCTGATGCCGCTGCGCTGGTACCACGGCAGGTTCACACTCGAGGGCAGGCGGCTGCGGATCCCCGTCGCCCCTGGCCGACCGCCGCTGTGGGTGCGGCTGGACCGGGATCTGCCCTACCCGCCAGAACAAGTCCGCTCAGTGACGCTGCTCTACGACGCGGGGCGGCTGTGGGTCGATGCCGCCGCCGAGGTCCCGGTCGCCTGCTACCCGGCCGGGCAGGAGCCAGACCCGGGCCGGGTGGCGGGGGTGGATCTGGGCATCATCCACCCGTATGCGGTGGCCGGGCCGGACGGCGAGGGGCTGCTGGTGTCGGGGCGGGCGATCCGCGCTGAGCACCGCATGCACCTGGCCGACCGCAAGGCCCGCGCCCGGGCGGTGGCCCGCCGCGCGCCCAAGTCCGGGCAGAAGGGCTCGCGGCGGTGGCGGCATCACCGGCGCCGCCAGCGCTTGGTGGAGGCGCGGCACCGGCGACGAGTCCGCCAGGCTCAGCATGAGGCCGCCAAAACCGTCATCGCCTGGGCCGTTGACAGGCGGGTCGGCACTCTGGCCGTCGGCGACCCGCGCGGCGTCCTGAACCTGGACGCGGGACGGCGGCACAACCAGCGCACCCGGGACTGGCGGATCGGCCACCTGATCGCCATCTTGAAAGACAAGGCCGAGGTGGCTGGGGTCAGCCTGCAGATGGTGGATGAGCGCGGCACCTCCTCCACCTGCCCCGCCCCCGCCAGCCCACCCAGGCCGGCCCGGGAGTCGCTCGTCACTCCGGCGAGGAGCCTTAATCCCGTACGGAATTACAGGCAGGTGCACTAGCTGCCGCGGATCAGCGCGGTCAGGAAAAACAGGGCGAGCACGACCAGGACGATGGACACCAGGCCGTTGCGGTTCCGCGTCCGGCGGAAGCCAGGAATCCTGCCCTTGTGCACCTTGAGGTCGGCGTTGGCGCCGCGTGCGGTGCGGAAGTTCCAGCCGACGAAGATCCCGACGACGCCGGTGATGAGCGCCAACCCAGCCGCGCTGCTCGCCGTCACTGGCTATGACCCTTCCTAGGAGCTGCCCCGCACCCGAGCATCTCGCATGGCAGGGCCGTGTTCCAGCCCTTCTCACGGTTCCGCGCTGCGGCGTGTCGCCGAGACCGCGCTGGATTCGGCCCAGATGTTGAGGTGGCCCTCGGCCGCGTAGCGGTCGATCGCTGCCAGCTCGGCCTCGCTGAATTCCGTCTGGTCGGCCGCGGCCAGGTTCTCCTCCAGCTGCTCCACACTGCTCGCGCCGATCAGCGCCGAGGTGACCCGCTGGTCGCGTAGCACCCAGCTCAGTGCCATCTGCGCCAGTGACTGGCCGCGGCCGCGGGCGATCTCGTTGAGCCCGGAGACCCGCGCCAGGTTGTCCTCGTTCAGCTGACTGGCCGACAGGGAGCCGTCCTGGCTCGCGCGTGAGCCGGCCGGGATCCCGGCCAGGTATTTGCCGGTGAGCACGCCCTGCGCAAGCGGCGAGAAGGCGATGCAGCCGACGCTCTCGGCGGCCAGCGTGTCCAGCAGGCCGTCCTCGACCCAGCGGTTGAGCATCGAGTAGGACGGCTGGTGGATCAGCAGCGGCGTGCCGAGCTGGCGCATGATGGCGGCCGCCTGCGCGGTCCGCTCGGCGGAGTAAGAGGAGATCCCGGCATACAGCGCCCGGCCCGAGCTGACCGCGGTGGCCAGCGCCCCCATGGTCTCCTCCAGCGGGGTGTCCGGGTCGGCCCGGTGGCTGTAGAAGATGTCCACGTAATCCAGGCCCATCCGCGCCAGCGACTGATCCAGGCTGGCCAGCAGGTACTTGCGCGAGCCCCCGTCGCCGTAGGGACCGGGCCACATGTCATAGCCCGCCTTGGTGGAGATGATCAGCTCGTCGCGGTAGGCCCGCAGGTCGTCGCGCAGGATGCGGCCGAAGTTCCGCTCTGCGGAGCCGTAGGGCGACCTGGTTTCCAGCCTTCCCACCGGATCATCGGAGGTGTTGAGCGTGTGCCCGCCGTAGTTGTTTGCGAGGTCGAAGTGCGTCACACCCAGGTCGAACGCGCGGAGGATGATGGCTCGCTGCACGTCCAGCGGGCGGTCGCTGCCAAAGTTCTGCCATAGGCCCAGCGAGATCGCGGGGAGCTTGATCCCGCTCCGGCCACAGCGGCGATAAGGGATCCGGTCGTACCGGTCGGGGGCGGGGACGTAGGTCATTGGTCAAGTCTCCCATCGCCAGGCCCGGGGTTAGATCCGGAAGGTTCCCCACCGGGGCACCGCCCGCGTCAGGCCATCTCCGGCCGGCCGGGCCGGCGCCGTGGTGCTGGTTGATCTGGACGTGCCGGACTTCTCGCCGGCCTGCGGCGAAGAAGTATCCCGTGCCGCCAGTCTTCCACCTGCCGGCTGGCACTATTAGCACGGGACAAGCAACTATCCGGCCACCAGCGGCCGGGTGGAGGAAAGAGGCTGCAATGTATGACGCGACGATGGCCGAGACCATCCGCTTCACCGGGCACGGCGGGGACCTGATCGAGGGCTACCTAGCCCGCCCGCTCGGCCCCGGCCCGTACGGCAGCGTGGTCGTGATCCACCACATGCCGGGCTACGACGCCGAGACGAAGGAGATCACCCGGACCTTCGCCGTCCACGGCTACCTGGCGCTGTGCCCGAACCTCTACTACCGCGACGCGCCCGGTGCGAGCCCGGACGACGCTGCCGCGGCCGCCCGCGCGCAGGGCGGCGTGCCCGACGAGCGGCTGGTCGGCGACGTCGGGGGAGCGGCCGCCTACCTGCGGGCGATGCCGGTCTCCAACGGGAAGGCGGGCGTGATCGGCTACTGCTCGGGCGGTCGCCAGTCGTTCCTCGCCGCGGCCAGCCTGCCGCTGGACGCCGCCGTGGATTGTTACGGCGCGTTCATCGTCGGCACCCCGCCCGAAGGCCTGCCGCTCAAGGTCGGCCCGATCGTGCACCTGGCCAAGGACCTGTCCTGCCCGCTGCTCGGCCTGTTCGGCAACGACGACCAGCACCCGTCGCCGGACCAGGTCGCCGAGCTGGACAAGGCACTCACCGAGGCCGGCAAGGACCACGAGTTCCACAGCTACGATGGCGCCGGGCACGCCTTCTTTGCGGTGAACCGGCCCGCCTACCGCCCGGAGGCCGCCATGGACGGCTGGCAGAAGATCTGGGACTTCTACGGCCGCCACCTGGCGGGCTGAACGGAGGCCGGCGATGTGCACCTACCTGACCGAGAAGCTGGACGTCGAGGGCAGCGGGAAGGGGGCGGCGGGCTGGTTCACGCTGAGCCAGGCGACCGTGTACCTCGACCACCCGCAGCACGCCCCGGCCGAGCACACCCTCAACATCGACTTCCTCAACCCGCAGCAGGGGCCGTCCGCCCGGGTCGCGGTGGAACTCACCGCGCAGTCGGCCCGCGCCCTGGCCGCGGCCATCGAGTCGGCGCTGGCCTCCGCGCCGCCGGGCCTGGTCTGAGGCGGCCGGGGCCGCGCCGCCGGACCTGGCCTGGACCCAGCCAGGGCCGGGCCGCCGCGGGTCCCGGTTACCCGGTGGCCAGGCCCGGCTGAATGTCGGTGGGCCGTGCCAGGATCGGGTTAGTGAAGGGCGGTGGCATGAAGTTCCAGATCGAGCATGACGCACTGGCGGATGTGGTGGCGTGGGTGGCACGAGCGCTGCCGTCACGGCCGGTGGTGCCGGTCCTGGCCGGGCTCCGGCTGGAGGCGGGCGACGGGCTGACGCTGTCCTGTTTCGACTACGACCTGGCGGCCACGGCCCACGTGGAGGCGGACGTCGCCGAGCCGGGCACCGCGCTGGTGCCCGGGCGGCTGCTCGCGGAGATCACCCGGAGCCTGCCCGGGCAGCCCGCCGAGTTCACCGCCGACGGCGATGTGGTGAGCCTGACCTGCGGCAGCGCCGAGTTCGCCCTGGTCTCGCTGCCGCTGGCCGATTACCCCGAGCTGCCGCCCACGCCGCCGGTGGCCGGCACGATCGACGGCGGCCAGCTGGCCGCCGCCGTGGCCCAGGTCCTCCCGGCCGCCAGCCGCGACGACACGCTGCCGATGCTCACCGCGGTCTGCCTGGACATCCGCGGCGAGTCGCTGACGCTGGCCGCCACCGACCGGTACCGGCTGGCCGTGCGGAAGCTGCAGTGGGAACCGGCCCATCCGGGCCTACGCGCAATCGCCCTGGTCCCGGCCCGCACGCTCGCCGACGCGGCCCGGACGATGGCCCCGGGCGAGCCGGTGCCGGTGGCGTTCACCCCCGCGGATGAGCCGGCCGGGAGGCGGGACCCGCACCCGGTCGAGGGCATGATCAGCTTCGAGTGCCGTGGGCGCCGGCTGACCGGCCGGCTGATCGGGGGGGAGTTCATCCGGTATCAGTCCCGGTTCCCGGACGGATACGGCTGCCGCGCCGAGGTGCCGGCGGCGCCGTTTATCGAGGCCGTCCGGCGGGTGTCCCTGGTCGCGGACCGGGCCAGCCCGGTCCGGCTCACCTTCAGCCAGGGCCAGGTGGTGGTCGAGGCGCAGACCGAGGGCCGGGCAAGGGCGACGGAGGCGGTGGCCGCCAGCTTCGAGGGCGACGAGCCCGCCATCGCCTTCAACCCGCACTACCTGCTCGACGGGCTGACCGCCGCTGCCGCCGGGTCCAGCCCGGCCCGGCCAGCCGGCCGATACGGAGTCCACCCCCGCTCCGGCCGCCGCCACCGCCACGATCAGGCTGGAGTTCACCAGCCCGGCCAAGCCAGCCCTGATCACCCTGGCCGATGAGGACGGGGAAGGGGCCGGGGGAGCGGGAGAGGACGGGGAGGCGGCCGGGCCGCCGTTCCGCTACCTGGTCGTGCCGCTGAGGTCGCCGACCCGCGCCTGATGCCATTCGCCGGCCGGGTGGCTCTGGTACAGCGCGTGGCCGTGACTACGGTGCCCCCGGTATGCGCGGCGGGCACGCAACGGCCGGCTGACCCGCTCGCCGGCCCGCCAGAAGGCCCGGCCCACCAGGGCGGCGCGGGCCAGCCAGATCACCCGGGCCAGCCAGGGCATGCCCAGCGCGACCGGAACTGCCTCCAGCCAGATGCCGCTGCGCCAGGCGCGGCGGCCGATCCAGATCAGCGCGGCGGCGAGCGCGGTCAGCAGCGTCATCGGCACCACGACCAGCAGGAACGCGAGCACG
Source organism: uncultured Actinomycetes bacterium (assembly GCA_963835425.1). Taxonomy (GTDB): domain Bacteria; phylum Actinomycetota; class Actinomycetes; order Streptosporangiales; family Streptosporangiaceae; genus UBA9676. The sequence goes on from CAWIGE010000002.1 coordinate 276,904, forward strand.
AGCAGGCCGCCATGGGGGAGTGAGTCCAGGGCGACCGCGCTTGCCGTTATCAGGCCGACGAAGACCAGCGGGGCGGCGAGCCGCCCCGGGTGGCGCCGCCGGGCCGGATCGGGTGCGCGATGGGGCTGGGCAGCGCCGGTGGCTCCCCATGCCGCGCCGATTGGTATGTGGCCAGCCGCCGGGAGGTCGGCGGTGACCCGGCTCAGCCCGGCCGCCGTGGTCGCCGAGTAGGCTGCGTCCAGCCTGGCCCGGAACTCGTCGATGGTGAGCCGCCCGGCGGCGTAATGCTCACGGAGCAGCTCCGCCACGGCCTCGCGTTCAGCGTCGCTGACGCGCCAGTCCGCCCCCGTCGCCATGTCGACCTCCGCGTGCCCTCGCTGGTGTGCCGGTAGCTGGCAGATGCAGCCACGTTATATCTCGATTGCTGCCCAGGCAAACGGCCGGCGACGCCGGGCGTGCCGGACGGCAGCCCGGCCAGGCGAGTGGGGTACCGGGGGAGAGGGGCCCGTGCAGAACGGGTCGGCCACCTCCGCCCGGCCCGTTGTCGGCTGGCCTGGCATCCAGGCGTGACTGCCCAGCGACCTGGGGGCTTTACGTTCTGGTTGTTTGGTATTTGTCTGAACCTTACCTTGCCGCCAGCTTTCCGGGCCGTCCCGGTCCTGGCCGGTCCACCGGCGTTAAGATCCGCAGGGGCAGGGGACCACGGGGGGTTTCACAATGTTGCTGCCGGATTTCTCGGAAAACCAGTCGAGCGGTCCGCCCAACTGGACACCGACTCCGGATTTCGCCGGCGTGAAGCGGAAGAACGGCGGGGCCGCGATCATCCGGGTCAGCTACGGTATAGATCACCGTGATCATTGCTTCATCCGGAACCGTCGCGCCGCCCAGCACCACAAATACGCGTTTCTGGGGCTTTATCAGTATGTCATGCTGGGCGACATAGCCGCTCAGGCGCGCGCTTTCTGCCGGTGGGTGGGCGAGCTGGCGCCTAATGAGATCCCGATAGCGGATATCGAGGAGGGATCGGGCGACCAGGATGGTCGCGCAGAGAAGTGGTTTGACATCGTCAACCGCAAGCTGGGTCTCTCCGCTCAAAAAATTGAGCGGAGATCATGGCTCTACTCGGGCGAGAGTAGGCTCACCACTCAGTTTGTCCGCGTCTGTGCGAGTGGCCGCCCCATCTGGGTGGCCGCCTACCGGGCTGAGGAGCCGACGCTGCACCACATCCTCTGGCAGTCGACTGGTGGTGAGCAGACTAAGAGCGGAGAAGCGATTGGCATCCACCAAATCGCCTGGCCGGACTGTGGAAGAAACTGTGACACCAACCTGTACCATGGCACGCTCAAGAAGCTCGCCGCTGCCGCAGCGCGGGATGATCTGCCGTATCCCAAGAATGAGGTCCTTAAAATCGTCCGGAAGGGCGTTGCGGCGGAGCTGCGCACCGAACTCGACAGCACCGGCGTCACCCCTGCTCAAGGAGCCGAGGCCGCGGTCCAGGCCCAGCAGGCGCTGGCTGAGCTCACCCAGCAGGTGGCCGACCTGACCGAGTACGTGAAGCAGCATCTGCCCGATGCGCCGGGCATGGAACACGCGGGCACGCGGTGACACCGGCATGCGGGCGCCTTGGCCGGCCCCAGATGAGGCTGCGTCTGCTTCTTGTCACTGACATCAGCCAGGACCTGACGGTGTCGTTGCCGTCCCGGCCACCGGAATCGTGAGGTGCATAAGATGGCCAAATCCATGGAATACAAATTCAGGGCCAGGATTGCCTCCATTGCCAAAAAGGAACAGAGCCAGACCGCTTGCAGCCGAGAGACGGGCAACAGGAAAGGCTACTTCACCAGCTGCCATCGCTTTGTTACACACGGCGCGCCAGAATATTGGTGCTCCGACTTCGTCCGGTGGGTGTAGTGGCAGGCCGGTGCGATCAACGCGGCCCCCGGCACTGACATATTGACCCCGGCGGCAGGAAGCTTCGTCAAATATGGCAAGCTGCGCCGCAAGCCGCGGGTTGGGGACGCGGTTCTCTTCGGCTACAACAAGGACCCCCACCATCCCACGGCGTCCCATATTGCGATCGTGTCAAGGTCAATTCCAATGGCACGATCGTCTCGGTCAGTGGCGACCTCAATGGCCAGGCTGGCTCCGAGGCTCATTTTGCCGCGACCTCGACTGTCGTCATAGATAGTGCATACCACAGTAAGCCTGGAAGCTGGGATCGATGGGCCCCTAATGGCCCGGTCAGTGGCTACGTTTCGCCGGTGGAGGATGTCATGCCGTATACCAAGAAGCAGATCACGCAGATGGTCAAGGACGGCGTTGCCGCAGAGCTGAATACCAAGCTCGACGGCACGTCGATTACCCCGGCTCAGGGAGCTAAGGCCGCGGTCCAGGCCCAGCAGGCGCTGGCTGAGCTCGCCCAGCAGGTAGCCGCCCTGACCGAGTACGTGAAGCAGCACCTGCCGCCGACCCCGCGAGCACCGCGGGGCGGGCCTGCGCCCAACGGCGGTACCCGGGGGAGGAAGACTGGGACGAGGACGCCCAGCCGGTAGCTGGCCACCCGACCGGCGCGGCCTGCGAGCCTAGGCCGCTCCGGCTGCGTCGTCTGGCCCCGGGGGAGAACCTGGATCGTCTGGCCCGGGGGAGAACCTGGATCGTCTGGCCCCGGGGGAGAACCCGGCGAGGGCGAAGGCGCCGCTGCCCGGCTTGACTTTGCCCATGGGTGAGACTCCAGGGTGGGCTGGTGGACGAGCTGCTGGCCATCGGTGAGTTCTCCGCGCGGTCCGGGCTGTCGGCCAAGGTGCTGCGCAGCTATGCGGCGGCGGGCCTGCTGGTTCCGGCCGCGGTGGATCCGTGGACCGGGTACCGCTACTACGCCCCGGGCCAGCTGCCGGAGGCGGGCCTGATCCTGCTGCTGCGCCGGGCCGGAGTCCCGCTGAGCGAGATCGCTGCGTTCCTGCGGGACCCGGGCCCCGGTCAGCTGCAGCGCTGGGAGCAGGCGCTTGACCTGGAGGTCGCCAGCCGCCGGCGGGCGCTCGCCGAGGCACGCGGCCAGCTCGGCCTGCTCGCCACGGCCAAGGGCAAGCCGGCAGGACAGGACGGAGACAAGCCGATGACGACAATGGCACCTGGCTCAGCAACGGACCGGGGCGGGGCCCGGCCCACCAACCAGGACGCGCTGCTGGTGAGCCCGCCGCTGTTCGCCGTGGCGGACGGGCTGGGCGCGCCCCCCGGCGGGGAGACCGCCAGCCGCCTGGCCCTCGACACGCTGAACATGCGGTTCGCCGCCCCCCACGGGGCCGAGGCGCTGGCCGAGGCGCTGGCCGAGGCGGCGCGTGAGGCCAGCCGGGCCGTCTGGAAGCGGGCGGACGCCGAACCGGCGCTGGAGGGCATGGGAACCACCCTCACGGCGGTCGCCGTTCTCGGCGGTGCGGAGCAGGCCGAGCTTGCGGTCGTCAGCGTGGGTGACTCGCGTGCCTACCTGTTCCGGGACGGCCAGCTGAGCCAGCTCACCCATGACCACAGCGTGGTCCAGGAACTCATCGACTCCGGGCAGCTGGCCCCCGAGCAGTGGCGTACGCACCCCGAGCGCAGCCTGCTCACCCGCGCGCTTGGCGTAGCGCCGGTCGTGGACCTCCCCCTCAGCCGGTCGGCCGTGGCGGGCAGCGCGCGGCTCCTGCTGTGCACCGACGGCCTGACCGCCCAGGCCGATGAGACGGAGATCGCCGGCGTCCTGTCGGCGTTCGCCGACCCGGATCAGGCGGCCGCCGAGCTCGTCCGGCTGGCCAACCGCAACGGGGGAGACGACAACACCGCCGTCGTCGTCGTCGACATCAGCCCGCAGCAGGCGTCCTGACCATCCCGTAGTTCAGTGGGCGGTCCAGCCGCCGTTGACGGGCAGAACGGCGCCGGTGAGGTACCCGGCCGCCGGGTCGGTGAGCGGCAGCGCCGCGCCGGTGAGCTCGGTGGGGTCGGCCCAGCGGCCGAGCGGGACCTCGGCGGACAGGACATGCATCACCTGCGGGTCGTCGTCGACGCCCTCGTTGAGGGGAGTGCGGAACGGGCCCGGGGCCAGGGCGTTGACGGTGATCCCGGTGTCGGCGAGTTCCACGGCGAGGCTGCGGGTGAGCTGGACGACGGCGCCCTTGCTCGCCGCATAGGCGCTGCGGGCCGCGGCGCCGACGAGGCCGAGCGCGCTGGCCAGGGTGAGGATGCGGCCGTATCCGGCCGTGCGCATGGGCGCCGCGGCCGCGCGGCAGGCGAGCCAGGTCCCCACCGCGTTGACCTCCAGGCAGGTCCGCAGAGCCGCCACGTCAAGCTGGTCGAGTGTGCCACGGGCCTGCACCCCGGCGGGCACCGGTTGTGGCCAGGAGAGACATATCTTAACTAACAGTGATACCTAGCTCACGTTCGGTAATCGCCGGCCTGAGCCCCGGCCGGCGGCTCGGGCCGGGGAGGGCAGGCCCGGGGGAGGGGCCAGGGCGGGTACCAGGCCGGATCCGGGCCGGCTCCGGTACGGCCTAGGACCAGTGGGTGCCGTTGCGGAAGTCGGTCGCGAAGGTTCTGGCGATCGAGGACATGACCGCATGGCTGGCCGTGATCAGCCCGAGCTCGCGGTTCTGGTTGAGTGAGGTATTGGAGAAGTTCTCCGACCCGATGAACACCTTCGCATGCCGCGTGCCGTAGCCGGCCTCGATGATCTTCCCGTGGATGTAGAAACCGCTGGAGGAGTGGTAGTAACTGATACGCACCCCGGCCCGGGCGAGCCGGGCGAAGTCGCTGTCGAACTCGCTGCCCTGATTTTCCCCGCAGATCCGTACGCTGACGCCGCGCTTGGCGGCGGCGATGAGCGCATCCTCCATCGTGGTGTCGCCCATCTCCTCGCTGTAGATACGCAGGCTCCTGGTCGCGCCGTCAATGAGGGCGAGCAGCTTTTCCTGCGAATCGGTGGGTGACCAGACGAGGTCACGGCCGTCGCCGGGATGGATCGGCCGGTGGGCGTAGTCGGCGTTGAACACCTTCACGATCGCGGTGACATCGGCCCGGCGGGAGTCCACCACGAGGAAGTCCCGGGTCGTGGGGTAGTACCTGGACGTCAGGTTGGCGGTCATGATGACGGCCTTGGACCGGTCGATGACCAGGGTCTTCTGATGGGTGTAGGTATAGGTGGGCGAAGACCAGACGACCTTCACCCCATGTGCACGCAGGTACTGGTATGCGCCGGTGTTGGTGCTCTTCTCCCGCTGGTCCAGGACCACGCGGACCCGCACGCCGCGCCGGGCGGCTGCCGCCAGGTCGTGCTCGGCCTTGGTGTCGGCGAACTCAAACATGGTCACGTCGATGCTGTGCCGGACCAGAACCAATCTGCCCATCATCACGGACGCCCGGCCGGGCCGGAAGGCACCGGTGCTGGCGCCGGGATGACATACAGGCGCCTGGGGCCCGGATGGCGTCGGTGCCATCCGGGCCCCAGGCTGGCCGCTCCGGGCGTCAGGCCCCGGGCTGGCCGCTCCAGGCGGCGGCCTCGGCGCTGCGCGGCTCGAGGGCCCGGGCCGGCAGCCGGGACGCGCGCACGCCGAGGGCGACCGTGCGCACCAGGATCATGGCGATGGCCATGAAGATCAGCCCGTCGGTGAGGGCCGCGACGCTGACCTGGTGCGCGATGCCCCAGCTCACCAGCGGGGCCGTGAACCAGCGCACGGAGCCGTAGGAGAAGGCCGCGCGGGCGCCGATGATGACGGTCCAGAAGATCGCGTACGGCAGCCCGGCCCGGCTGACCGGCTTGCCGGTCGTCGGGCTCCGGTAGACGCCCATCAGGGCGCTGGCAGCCAGCCCGCACAGCAGGCCGGCGGCGACGCCCGCGATCTCCACCGCCAGGGCCATCCCGTGGGTGGCCGGCCAGTTGACAAAGAACGGGATGATCACCGCAGCCGCGATCACGGGACGCAGCAGCCGTATCTTGCTGATCTTGCGCGCGGGACCGAGGTCGGTGGCCAGCACGGTGGCGAGCACGACGCCGTTGACGATCATTGCTTCGGTCAGTTCGGAAAGCATCTCGCGCTCCTTCGAGTGGGTTCGTTAACGACTCCACATTCGCCAATTGCGCTGGTGAGCGCGTCGGAGCACGGGCTGGTCCCCGGCATGAGAATGACGGGCGCGGCCTGGTACCAGGCGGTACCAGGCCGCGCCCCGGCGGGTCAGCCCGGGCTTCAGCCCGCGGGCTGACGTGCCGCTACGACGCCCCGGCCGATACTGGAAGCATGCTGCGCACGGTCAACGCGCTGGCCCGCGCCCTCGGCTTCATATGGCTCGGCCTGCTGGCATTCCTCATCGCTCCGCCGAGCGCGCCGTCCGCCCTGCCGGTTCAGAGCGCGTGCTACACCGTGCTTGGCCTGGCTCTGCTGGCCTGGACCGTGCTGGAGGCGTCTCCCGCCGCCGCGGCGCGATATCCCGCCTGGGCGATGCCCGTGCTCCGCGGGGTGATCGCCTTCGCCTCGGGGTTCGCGGCCGGCGCCGGCGGCGGCGGTTCGGCCATGGTGGTCTTCGCGTTCGTGGCGGCGATGGGCGCGGGCATTAACAGCGACCTCGCGGCAGCGGTGGCCGTGACCGCGGCGGGCATACTCGCGATCGAGGTCAGCGGGCTGGCTTTCGGCCAGAGCTACGGCACGCTGCTCGGGCTCCCGGCGGTCGTGATCGCCGGCCTGGTGATCGGGCGCAACTGGGGCGGGTACCGGGTCCAGGCGGAGCAGGCGGCGGCGCTGCTGGCCCAGCGCGAGCAACTGCAGGCCGAGCAGCGCCGGGCCGACCTCCTCGACGAGCGCGCCCGCATCGCCCGGGAGATCCACGACGTGCTCGCCCACTCGCTCGGCGCGCTCGGAATCCAGATCCAGGCGGCGCGGTCGGTGCTGCACAAGGACGCCGACCAGGCCGGTGATCTGCTGGCCGCGGCCCAGCAGATGGCCGCCGAGGGCCTGGTGGAGACCCGCCGCGCGGTTCAGGCCCTGCGCACCGACACCCTGCCGCTCGATGAGGAACTCGCCCTGGTCACCGACACCCACGCGCAGCGGTATCACGTCCCCGTCAGCTACGGCACCGGCGGCGTCCCCACGGCCCTGCCCCCAGACGCCACGCTCGCGCTGCTACGCATCGCCCAGGAGGCCCTGGTCAACGCGGCCAAGCACGCCGCGGGGCAGCCCGTGGCGGTCCGCCTCGACTACGGCGAGGCCAATGTCCGGCTCACCGTCCGCAACGACCTGTCCCCGGACGCGGGCACCCGCCCGCCGGCGGACGTGAGCACCGTCAACGGCGGCTACGGCCTGACCGGCATGAACGAACGGATCCGGCTGCTGAACGGAACCCTCGAGGCGGGGCGCCGCGACGGCCAGTGGATCGTGACCGCCGAACTACCGCGCCGCCAGCCTGAGACCATGGCTTCATGACCACCCCACCGGCGGAGGCGCCGCTGCGCCTCGTCATCGCCGATGATCAGGCCAGCGTGCGCCAGGGCCTCGTCCTGCTGCTCGACGGGGTACCCGACATCAAGGTGGTCGGTGCCGCCGCGGACGGGGAGCAGGCCCTGGACCTCGTGGCCGAGCACCACCCCGACGCGATCCTGCTCGACCTGCACATGCCCGTCCTGGACGGCATCGGCGCCATCCGCCGGCTGACCGCCGAGCACCCCGAGGTCGCGATCGTCGTGCTCACCACGTACGCGGACGACGACTCGGTCCTCGACGCGCTCCGGGCCGGCGCGCGCAGCTACCTCACCAAGGACGCCGACTACACCGAGATCGCCGGGGCGCTGCGCGCGGCGGTAGGCGGGCTGACGGTCTTCGACCCCCGCGTGCACGCGACGCTGCTCGCCGCCACGGAAGCCCCCCCGAAGCCCGAGCCCGCCAGGAGCGTGCCGCCCCCCGACGGCCTGACGCAGCGCGAGGCGGAGATCCTGGGCATGATCGCCCGCGGGATGACCAACCCGGAGATCGCCGCGCAGCTGTTCCTGAGCAACCACACGGTCAAGACCCACATCAGCCGGATCTTCGCCAAGACCGGGTCGCGGGACCGCGCCGCCGCGATCGGCTACGCGCACCGCCACAACATCGGCTGACCGCGGACCAGACTCAGTGAGACAAATCAGTGGATTGGACCGGGTTCAGTGAGGCTGGACCAGATTCGATGAGACAGGACAACCGGGCAGGGGAGCCGGTCCGGCCGGGGCCCCGATTCAGCTAACTTAACATAATGTACATTATCGGCATTAAGCCACCGGGGGCGGCGACGCGTGGGCGCTCAGCAGTCAAGCACCGATCAGCAGATGTCGTTCCGCAACCGCTGGTCGTCAAGTACGAGCTCGCGAATCGCCTCTGAGAGCTGGTCACGCTGCCACCGCACTCGAGTCTCCCTGTTCGTGCGCGACGAACGTGCGCGCGACGGCCCGGCCTGGCCAGCGGCGTATGCGGCATGCCGTGGATCATCGTTGGCACTCCTGCTGCCGCATCCGTCCAGCACCCTAGGGGCGGCGCGCGTGCGACCTGGCACTCCCCCAGCGGAGCCTGCAAATTCGTGGTCGATCCGCAGGCTCGTCGACTACACGGAGTGATAGGAGGGTGACGGCGCCCCTAGTGCAGGCGAGGCCAACTTCTTGACCCCTGCTCGAATTCAGGTTTACGTTTTCATTACCAAGTGTGGTGAGCGGGGCACAGGGGGTCACGGGGTCTGAGTGCAGCGGGCTCGCTGGCCGCCGCTCGCTGGGGAAGCTGGGGGGCTTACTGATGACGCAGCTCGACGGCCTGGCCGGATTCGGTGACCAGCCCACCGGGGCCCAGAGGCACGCCGTCGGCAGGGGACTCAACTTTCTGTGGCTCGAGTTGACCAACCGCTGCAACCTGCAGTGCGTTCACTGCTACACCGAGTCGCATCCGCTCAGCGGGGACCGCGACGTGCTCACCACCGCGGCTTACGAGTCGGTCATGCGGCAGGCCTACGCGCTCGGCTGCCGCCGGCTGCAGTTCATCGGCGGTGAGCCGCAACTGCACCCCGACTTCCTGCGGCTACTCGGCGCCGCCAAAGAGACCGGCTACGAGTTCATCGAGGTGTTCACCAACCTCACGCGCCTGCGCGACGACACCCTGCGCTTCGCCATCGAGGCCGGGATCCGCTTCGCCACGTCGATCTACTCCGACGATCCCGCCGTCCACAACGCGATCACGAAGGTCGGCTCGAGTCACACCCGCACCATCGGGAACCTCCGGCGGCTCATCGACCATGGCGTCGGCACCCGGGCGGCGATCATCAAGATCGATCAGCCGCCCGAGGCGGTCGAGCGTACCAAGGACTTCCTGCGCGGGCTCGGCGTGCCGTCCGTCCGCGTCGGCGAGGTGCGCGCCTTCGGCCGGGGACAGGCGCTGCTCGACCAGCCCGCCGAGCGGGACGGCCTCTGCGGCCACTGCTGGGCCGGCAAACTCTGCGTCGCGCCCGACGGTGACGCGTACCTGTGCGTGATGGCGCGCCAGTGGCCGGTCGGCAACGTGCTCAAGGCGCCGCTGGCCGAGATCGTGCGTGGTAAGCCGCTCGCCGACATCCGCCAGATGATCTACGAGACCGTCTGGGCGCCGAAGGCGGCCGGCGAGCGCGGCCCGAGTCCCCACGACGGACCCGACGAGCCGCCGGAGCCGGACGGGCGCTACGAGGATGCGCCGCAGCCGGCGTCGGACCCGGGCGGCTGCAGCCCGGAGTGCACGCCCGGGAGCTGCCCGCAGAGCTGCGAGCCCGACTCGATCCCGCCGGGCTACCCACAGAGCTGCGAGCCCTTCATCGTCTCCTGCGAGCCCGACCCCGAAGAGCCGGCCGAGCTCGGGGGCAGCGCGGGCTGCGACGTCATCGAGGACTGCGGACCCGGACCCGATGTATGCGCGCAGAGCTGCGAGCCCACCGCGCCGCCGTGCGAGCAGAGCCCCTCCAAGCTGCCGCCGCTGCCGCCGGGCTGCCCACAGAGCCCAGCCTGACCACCGCCCTGGGCCGTCAGCGCTGCCGCTTGTCGTACGCCTCACGGTTGGCGTCGATTTCGGGGTTATGTTCGATGGCCCAGTTGGCCAGGGCGACCGCGTGCGGGATCAGGGTGCCAGCGAGTTCACTGGGTTCGTACTCCACCCCGGGGCGGCACCTCGGCGTGCACCGTACGGATCACGAGCCCGTCGCGTTCGAGTTTGCGCAGCGTGAGGGTGAGCATGCGCTGGGAGATGCCCGGGATGCGCTGCTGCAGCTCGGTGAACCTCAGTCGCTGGCTGTGGAGCGTCGCAACTATCAGCAAGGCCCACTTGTCGGCGATGCGGTCGAGCAGCGCGCGGATCGCGCGCCCTTGCGGCGGCTGCCGGGCTCGGGCTTATCCAGGTTTGCGCGATCTCGCTGCACCTCAGCCGGGGCGAAGCCAGGCTGATCGGGCTGAACATCGCCCTGCTCGCCCTGGCTGGCGCCGCAATTTGGCTCTCAACCACCTGGCTGTAGAACGCTGCCCCGGTCAGGTGCCGACGTAGGCCGCGAGGTGCTCGCCGGTGAGGGTGGAGCGGGCGGCGACGAGGTCGGCGGGTGTGCCCTCGAAGACGATCCGGCCGCCGTCGTGGCCGGCGCCGGGGCCGAGGTCGATGATCCAGTCGGCGTGCGCCATGACCGACTGGTGGTGCTCGATGACGATGACCGACTTGCCGGAGTCGACGAGCCGGTCGAGCAGCCCGAGCAGTTGCTCGACGTCGGCGAGGTGGAGGCCGGTGGTCGGCTCGTCGAGGACGTAGACGCCGCCCTTGCTGGCCATATGGGTGGCCAGCTTGAGCCGCTGCCGCTCGCCGCCGGACAGCGTGGTGAGCGGCTGGCCGAGGCTGAGGTAGCCGAGCCCGACGTCGGCCAGTCGGCCGAGGATGGCGCGCGCGGCCGGCGTGCGCGCCTCGTCGGCGCCGAAGAACTCCGCCGCCTCGGTCACCGGCATCGCGAGCACCTCGCTGATGTCCTTGCCGTCGAGCTTGTACTCCAGCACCGATGCGTCGAACCGCCTCCCCTCGCACTCCTCGCAGGTGGCGGCGACGCTGGCCATCATCGCCAGGTCGGTGTAGATGACGCCGGCGCCGTTGCACGCCGGGCAGGCGCCCTCGGAGTTGGCGCTGAACAGTGCCGGCTTCACGCCATTGGCCTGCGCGAACGCCTTGCGGATCGGGTCGAGCAGCCCGGTGTAGGTCGCCGGGTTGCTGCGCCGCGAGCCCTTGATCGGTGCCTGGTTGACCGACACCACACCCGCACCGGCCGGGACCGACCCGTGCACGAGCGAGCTCTTGCCGGAGCCGGCCACCCCGGTGACGACGACAAGCACTCCGAGCGGGATGTCGACGTTGACGTCCTGCAGGTTGTGCGTGGTCGCGCCGCGGATCCCCAGCTTGCCGGTGGGAGTCCGCACCGTCTCCTTGAGGGCGGCCCGGTCGTCGAGGTGGTGGCCGGTGATGGTGCCGCTCCCCCGCAGCCCCTCGACGGTGCCCTCGAATACCACCTTGCCGCCCGCCGTGCCGGCGCCGGGGCCGAGATCGACCACGTGGTCGGCGATCGCGATCGTCTCCGGCTCGTGCTCCACGACGAGCACCGTGTTGCCCTTGTCCCGCAGCTGCAGCAGCAGGTCGTTCATCTGCTGGATGTCATGCGGATGCAGGCCCGCGGTCGGCTCGTCGAAGACGTAGCTGACGTCGGTGAGCGGCGAGGAGCCGACCTGGCGGATCATCTTGACGCGCTGTGCCTCGCCGCCCGACAAGGTGCCTGACGGCCGGTCGAGCGACAGGTAGCCCAGGCCGATCTCCGCGAACGAGTCGAGGGTCTGCTGCAGCGTCGCGAGCAGCGGCGCCACCGATGGCTCGTCGACGCCGCGGACCCATGCGGCCAGGTCTCTGACCTCCATCGCGCACGCGTCGGCGATGCTGATCCCCTTGATCTTCGATGACCGGGCCGCCTCGGTGAGCCGGGTGCCGCCGCACTCTGGGCACGTCGTGAAGGTGACCGCGCGGTCCACGAACTCCCGGACGTGCGGCTGCATAGCCTCCTTGTCCTTGGACAGCATCGACCTCTGGATCCGCGGGATCAGCCCCTCATAGGTCATGTTGATGCCCGCGATCTTCATCCTGACCGGCCCGTGGTGGAGGAAGTCGTCGAGCTCCCTCTTGGTGAACTTGCCGATCGGCTTGTCCGGGTCGTAGAAGCCCGACTCGATGTACAGCCGGGAGTTCCAGCCGCCCCCCGTGTAGCCGGGGACGGTGATCGCGCCCTCGGTGAGCGACTTGGAGTCGTCGAAGAGCTGGGTGAGGTCGATGTCGGTGACCGTGGCCCGGCCTTCGCAGCGCGGGCACATGCCGCCGGTGATGCTGAAGCTGCGCCGCTCCTTCACGGTCTTCCCGCCGCGCTGGTATGCGACCGCACCCGCTCCGCTGATGGAGGCGACGTTGAAGGAGAACGCCTTGGGCGAGCCGATGTGCGGCTGCCCGAGCCGGCTGAACAGGATGCGCAGCATCGCGTTGGCGTCGGTGGCGGTGCCGACCGTGGAGCGGGAGTCGGCCCCCATCCGCTGCTGGTCGACGATGATCGCGGTCGTCAGCCCCTCGAGCACGTCGACATCGGGCCGTGCCAGCGTCGGCATGAAGCCCTGCACGAAGGCGCTGTAGGTCTCGTTGATCAGCCGCTGCGATTCCGCGGCGATCGTGTCGAACACCAGGGAGCTCTTGCCCGAGCCGGAGACGCCGGTGAACACCGTCAGCCGGCGCTTCGGGATCTCCACGCTGACGTCCTTGAGGTTGTTCTCGCGCGCGCCGTGCACGCGGATCAGATCGTGGCTGTCGGCAAGGTGCAGCTCAGGCGACTGCGTGGCCGTGCTCATCGTTTCTCCATCTGTTAGGCGGGACCGCCCTCACGGTCTCCCCCGGCATCGCTTGGCTCGGCCCGGCCAGTTTCGTGCGCGGGTCGGAACCGCGGCCCTCACTGATCCTGAACCAGCCCGAGGACGTTGCCGTCGGGGTCGGTAAACGTGGCGACCAGGCGGCCGCCACCGACGTCGCGCGGGGACTCCTTCACGGTGGCACCCGCGGCGGTCACCTCGGCCAGCTTCGCCTCGATGTCCGGCACGTCCCAGTAGGCCACCGGCGAGGCCATGCCCTCCGGCCCACCGCCGCCCGGCACCAGCCCGATGTGCTGGCCCGCGACGTCGAAGCCGACGTAGTAGGACGAGTCGGCCTGGGGCGGCATCCCGAGCAGGGCGGTGTACACCGTCTTGGCCCGCTCCAGGTCGGTCACGGGATGCAGCACGATCTTGATTCCCTGGGTGGAAGAGTCAGCCATCGTCACTCCTGAGGTCGTGGGTCACATCGACCCGGTAGGTACGGTCATGTCAAGACGAACGGTGAGGCGCGAAGCCGGCGGCCAGCCCGGGCAGAGCCTGCCGTCTGTGCAGGTGATGTCCGCGGTCGCCACGGCGGCTCAGCGCTGCTCCTGGATGCGGATCAGGTTGCCTGCGGGATCGCGGAAGGCGCAGTCACGAACGCCGTACGGCTGCTCCACCGGCTCCTGGACGACCTCGGCGGCGTCGCTGGCCTGCACCTGCTCGAAGATGCCGTCGAGGTCCTTGGCGGCCAGGAGGATCCAGCCGTAGGTGCCCTTGGCCATCATCTCGGCGATGGTGCGGCGCTCGTCGTCGGTGATGCCGGGATCGGTGGCTGGCGGCGCCAGGAGGATAGATGTGCCGGGCTGGCCGGGGGGGCCGACGGTGATCCAGCGCATCTTGCCGGATCCGACGTCGCCGCGGACCTCGAAGCCGAGGGTGTCGCGGTAGAAGGCCAGGGCGGCATCGGGGTCGTCATGCGGGAGGAAGGCGCTGTGAATCGTGATGTCCATGACGATCACACTAGGTGCGGCTCGGAGACCGGTGCTTCTCGATTCCTGATCGGTCTGGTCACCTGCTTCGCCACGCACGGCGGCATCCCCGCCGTCGCGCCCGCCGCGTCGCGCCGGTAGGTGCTGGGCGGCACGCCGACCAGTTCGGTGAAGCGGGTGCTGAAGGTACCCAGCGATGAGCAGCCGACCGCGAAACAGACGTCGGTGACGCTCAGGTCGCCCCGGCGCAGCAGCGCCATCGCGCGCTCGATCCGCCTCGTCATCAGATAGCCGTACGGCGACTCGCCGTAGGCGAGCTTGAACTGGCGGCTGAGGTGCCCGGCCGACATGTGCGCGCCGCGGGCCAGCGCCTCGACGTCCAGCGGCTGCGCGTACTCCCGGTCGATCCGGTCACGGACGCGGCGCAGCCGCACCAGGTCGCGCAGGTGCTCCGCCGCGGCGGGTCTGCTGGTCACCTATGAAATCGTACAAGGTGCGCCGGAGCTGCCCGGTGTTCCCCGGTGTCCATGCCCTCGAACAGGGCCGCCGCCCGGGCGGCGGTACCGCGGGCCCAGCGCCCGGTGCTGAGCAGGCCCAGGGCCAGGATGCCCAGGCCCAGCCCGAGCACCATCCACCACACGCCGTGCGCCGCGCCGGTGAACGCCGTCCCGCCGTGGGCCAGGGCCGATCCCACGACCGTGCCGGATATCGCGACGCCGAGGGCGGTGCCGGTCTGCGGCCGGCCGAGGCCAGCGAGGCGGCCACCCCGGCCATCGAGCGGGGCATGCCGGAGACCGCCGAGTTGGTGATCGGCGGGTTGACGGTGCCCAGGAAGACGCCGAACAGCGCATAGACCGCGAGCGCGGCCGGCAGCGGGGTGGCCGGCCCGAGCCAGAACGACGCGCCGCCGCCCAGCGCCAGCGCTCCCCCGGCGACCAGCAGCGGCAGCCGGGGGCCACGGGTGCCGACCAGCCTGCCGGTGAGCGGAGAGAGCGCCACGACCACCGCCCCCACCGGGAGCAGGCACAGCCCGGCCGTGAGCGCCGGCAGGCCGCGTACGTCCTGCAGGTACAGGGTGGTCACGAACAGGAACGCGCCGAACGCGCACAGGGCCCAGAGCGCCAGCAGGATCGCCGCGCTGAACGGCACGCTGCGAAACAGGCGCAACTCCAGCAGTGGGTCGGCGCGGCGTGGTTCGTAGCGGAGGATGCCCGCCGCGGCGAGCGCGGCGACGGCGAGCAGGCCGAGGATGACCGGCGAGGTCCAGCCCAGCGTGCCGGACCCGATGATCGCGTAGATGATGCTGCCCAGCACCAGGAACACCAGCACCTGGTCCACTGGATCGAACCGGCGCGCCCGGGCGGCGCGAGACTCGGGCACGAACAGCGCGGTGCATACGATCGCGGCGGCCACGATCGGCACGTTGACCCAGAAAATGGCGCGCCAGCCGAAGCCGTCGATCAGGGCGCCGCCGAGGATCGGGCCCAGCGCCAGCGACAGGCCGGACACCGAGCCGAACACCCCGATGGCCCTGGCCCGCTCGGCCGGCTCGGGGAACGTGCTGGCGATGATCGACATCGCCACCGGGTTGAGCATCGTGCCGCCGGTGGCCTGCAGCGCACGCGCCGCGATCAGCCAGCCGGTGCCCGGTGCCAGGTTGCACAGCAGCGAGCCGAGGCCGAAGACGGCCAGGCCGATCTGGAAGATACGCCGGCGGCCGGCCGGTCGGCGGTGGACCCGGCCAGCACCAGGAAGCTGGCCAGCACGAGGGTTGCGAGCAGCTTGGGAAATAGTGCGCGATAGTGAGCGTACATACGTTCTAGTTAGTACGATGGCAGGGTGAATCTGACCGAATGGGCGCGCGGGCAGGGTATCCATCCGCAGACCGCGTACCGGTGGTTCCGCGAGGGAACGCTGCCGGTTCCGGCGGTGCGGGTGAACCAGCGCACGGTGCTGGTATCCCCGGATGCGCCCGCGTCGGAGGCGGCCTCGCATTTCGGGTTGTACGCGCGGGTGTCCTCCCATGACCAGAAGGCCGACCTGGACCGGCAGGTGGCACGGTTGACCGCGTGGGCAGCGGACGCTGGCGGTCAGGTGGTCCGGGTGGAGGCCGAGGTCGGGTCCGGGATGAGGGGCTCCCGCACCAAGGCGCGTCGCCTGCTGGCGGACCCGAAGGTGAGCGCCGTGGTCGTCGAGCATCGCGACCGGCTGGGCCGGGTGAACACCGAACTGGTCGAGTCCGCGCTCGCCGCCCACGGCAGGCGCCTGGTGGTGCTCGACGATGGTGAAGTCGATGACGACCTGGTGCGCGACACGGTGGAGGTGCTCACCTCGTTCTGCGCCCGCCTGTACGGGCGCCGGTCTGCGCGGAACCGGGCGTCGAAGGCGGTCGGGTGCGCGCAGCGTGACGTTGGCCCGCAGGCGGTTGTCGGCGCTCACCGGCAGGGTGCCGGTCAGACGGGCGGGAAGGAGGGTCGTGATGGCGAAGGTGGGTGAGTTGAAGCGTGCGGCCCAGGAACTGGGCGTCGCCAGCACCACCTTGCGCCAGCAGGGGTGGAAGACCGCCTCACCCGAGCGTGGCCAGGCCGTGAACGACAAGCCGCCCCAATGGCTGATCGAGGCCCGCGAACGCCGCCGCCAGAAGAAGGCCCGTCAACGTCGGCTCGGTGACCGTAAGAACACAGCCGCCCGCCTCGATGTTCAGGTCCGTGCCGTCAAGGAACGCGACATCAAGCCGTCCGAGGTCGCGGGCCTGCTGGCTGCCCCGCCTGCCTGGCTGATCGCCGAACAGGCCAGGCGACAGGCGCAGGCCGGACGTGAGGCCAAAGACCGGCTCCGGCGGGACCTCACTGATGCCCTGGTCACGTCGGTCCACGACGCCTGGTTCCAGGAGCTGAAACGCGCTATCAGCGACGAGGAAGCCGATGCTATCGACGCACGGTGGGCACCCGAGGGTGATCGCGTCAAGCGTGAAGCACAGCAGTTGGTCGATGAGTTGGCCCCTGAGCAAGTGCGCGCGGATCGAGCGAGAGCAGGACGCTGCACACGAAGCGGGCGTGTATCGCGCGAGCCAACTCGCCCGGCGAGCCTCCGGCGGCCAGCATGGTTAGGTTCGGGGTGCCTGACGGCATGGTGGTGCAGGCGTTCCAGTTCACCCTCGACCTGACCGGGAAGCAGGCCAGTATGGTGCGCCGTCAGTTCGGTGGCCGCCGGTACGCCTACAACTGGGCGGTGCGGACGATGAGGGCCGACATCACCGCCTTCCACGCCGACGGTGCCAAGGCGCCGGTCCCGTCGATGATCGGGCTCCGGAAACGGTGGAACCAGGCCAAGGACACCGAATGCGTCGATGGTGCGACCGGTGAAGCCTGGTGGCCCGAGGTCAGCAAGGAGGCGTTCGCCGACGGCATCGCCGGAGCGGTAGACGCCTACTGGAACTGGCAGAAGTCCCGCGCCGGGACCCGCGAGGGCAGGCGCATGGGATTCCCCCGGTTCAAGAGGAAGGGCCAGGAACGGCTGGCCCTCCTGGAGGCCCACCGCGCCGACGTGACCGCCAGGCTTGCCGAGATACGGGAGAACCTCGAGCTCATCGACCACAAGATCGGCGTCTACCGGGGCCGGCGCGGCCGGCGACGCCGACCAGCTATGGGCGCCCAACCGCCGGGCGGGTGCCCGCTGACCAGTCCCCCAGCGCACGCTCGACAGGTCATGCTGTGCTGGGCGGGCGGCGGCATGGACGGCACGCGGGAGATGGAGACGTATCTGTGAATGGCGCAGAGAGCCTGTTGGCCGCGATGACCCGGAACGGGATCGACGTTTGCTTCGCCAACCCGGGGACCTCCGAGCTGCATTTCGTCGCCGCGCTCGACCGCGCCGTGGGCATGCGCTGCGTGCTCGGCCTGTTCGAGGGCGTCCTTACCGGGGCCGCGGACGGCTACGCGCGCATGGCCGGCCGCCCGGCCTCGACCCTGCTGCACCTGGGGCCGGGCCTGGCCAACGGCCTGTCCAACCTGCACAACGCGATGCGCGCGCAGTCCCCCGTCGTGAACATCATCGGGGACCACGCCACCTACCATCGCCACTACGACGCCCCCCTCACCTCGGACATCGAGGGAACCGCCCGCCCGTTCAGCCACTGGGTGCGGACCTCGCCGAACGCCGATTCTCTCGCCGCGGACGCCGCCGCCGCCGTCGCGGCCGCACGCACCGCCCCGGGCCGGGTCGCGTCCCTGATCCTGCCGGCCGACGCCTCCTGGAGCCCGCTCACCGCGGAGCCCGTCGCCGCCGAGGCCGCCGTGCCCGCGGCCCCGCAGGTCTCCGGAGCGGCGGTGGACGGGGCCGCGCGCATCCTGCGGTCCGGTGAGACGGCGGCGCTGATCCTCGGGCCGGCCGCGACCCGGGAGACGCAACTCGAGCGGGCCGGGCAGATCGCCGCCGCCACCGGGGCGCGCCTGTACGCGCCGACGCACACCGCCCGCATCACCCGCGGCGCGGGGCGCGTGCCGGTGCAGCGGGTCCCCTACCCCATCGGCCAGGCGGCCGCGGCCTTTGACGGCGTGCAGAGCATCATCCTGGTGGGCGCGAAGCCCCCGGTCGCCTTCTTCGCCTACCCGGACAAGCCCAGCCAGCTGTACCAGCCCGGGACGCGCGTCCACGAGCTGGCCCGGGACGACCAGGACGTCCCCGGCGCGCTGACGGCGCTGTGCGAGGCGCTGGACGCGGGCGGCGTGACGCCGGAGCGGGCCGGGCTGTGCCTGCCGGGCCGCCCCACCGGGGCACTGACCCCCGAGAAGATCGGCGCGGTTCTCGCGGCGTCACTGCCCGAGAACGCCATCGTCGTCGACGAGTCGATCACGACCGGGCGCTCGTTCCTCGCCGACACCGAGCGCAGCCGCCCGCATGACTGGATCCTGGGGACCGGCGGCTCGATCGGCTACGCGCTCCCCTGCGCGACCGGCGCGGCGATCGCCTCCCCCGACCGCAAGGTCGTGGTCCTGGAGAGCGACGGCAGCGGGATGTACATGCCCCAGGCGCTGTGGACCCACGCCCGCGAACAGCTGGACATCCTCACCTTGGTGTTCGCCAACCGCACGTACCAGATCCTGCGCAACGAAATGCGCAACGTGGGCGTGAGCCCCGGCGGTCCCAAGGCGGAGGCGCTGACCGATATCGGCCACCCCCGCATCGACTGGATATCGCTGGCCCGGTCCTTCGGTGCCGAGGCGTTCCGCGCCACCACCGCCGACGAGCTCTCCCGCCACATCGAGGCCGGCCTCGCGCTCCAGGGGCCCGTTGTCATCGAAGTGGCGCTCTGAGATTCATGGCCGGCCAGCCGGGCGATTCCAGCAGGGTGACGCTGCGCCCGCTCACGGCCGCCGACCAGGACGAGTTCCTGGCCCTGGCCGTCGCCAGTGCCGACCTGCACCACCCCTGGATGTCCCTGCCCGTAGCGCCGCAGGAGTTCCAGGCCTACCTCCGGCGGTTCGATGACGTCACCGCGGTGGGCCTGCTGATCTGCCTGCGCGGGACCGGGGCCATCGTCGGCGTCATCCACATCAACAGCATCATCCGCGGGCGCTTCCAGAACGGCTCCCTGTCCTACGCCGCCTTCGCTCCTGGCGCGGGCCAGGGCTACATGTCCGAGGGGCTCGGCCTGGTGCTGCGCTACGCGTTCGAGCGGCTGCGGCTGCACCGCCTGGACGCCCAGATCCAGCCCGGCAACCACGCCTCGCTGCGGCTCGTCCGGCGGGCCGGCTTCCGCAACGAGGGCTATTCGCCCCGGCTGCTGTTCATCGACGGCGCCTGGCGGGACCACGAACGATGGGCCATCACCAGCGACATGACCGGCATTGCCCCCACGGGCCCGCATCCGAGCCTGCCTGAACGCTGAGACCGGGGTCACGCGCCGATGTCGGCCAGGACCTCACCGACGGTGCGCCTGGCCAGCGCGACGAACCCCGGGTTCGTCCCCGGGTAGTACGGGATGATCATGGCGGCCTGATGGAGCGCGAAGCCGCGCGCCCGGTTCCAGGTGCCGTCGTCCACGTCGAGGCAGCGGCGGAACGTCTCCCGCCCGGCCGGGCCGAATACGCTCCAGGCGGCGATCACGTCGGCGGCCGGATCACCGACACCGGCCCCGCCGAAGTCGATCACCGCGCTCAGCCGCCCGCCGCCGACGAGCAGGTTGGGCCGCAGCAGGTCGGTGTGTATCCAGACCGGGGCTCCCTCCCACACCGGTGCCTCCAGCGCGCGTTCCCAGGCGGCCGTGGCCGCCTCGCGGTCGATGGCGTTCCGCGACGCATCGATGGCCGCCCGGGTAGCGGAGTCGAGCTCGCGGAGCGGTCTGCGACCGGCGCGGGGTGCCGCGGCGACGGGATCGATCCGGCGCAGCCCGGCCACGAACTCCGCAAGATCGGTGGCCGCCTGCCGTTCGTCCCCGACCAGGTCATCGGCATACGGCTGGCCGTCGATCCACCGGTAGATCGCCCACGGGAACGGGTACCCGCTCGCCGGGCGGCCCACGGCGACCGGTTCGGGAACCCGCAGCGACAGATGCGGCGCGAGCCACGGCAGCCAGCGCAGCTCGCCCACCAGGCCGGCGGTGTACCGCTGTAGCCGGGGCAGCCGGGCGCAGAGGTCGTCGCCAAGCCGGTAGATGGCGTTCACCGTCCCGGTCAACTTAACGGCGCTGACCGGCAGGCCGGCCAGCCGGGGGAACTGGACCGCCACCAGCCGCCGGACGAGCCCGGCGTCGATGCCGACCTCCCCGTCATGCATCTTCATGCGGGTGGATGTCCTTACCTCTCGCCGCCAGCGGCCCCGTCAGCGAGAGCCCTGGCCTGGCCGGAAGCCTGCCATGACGCCCTGCGGGGGTGCCACCGGATTTCCGGCCAGGAACACCGAACGGGACCGGTCCCCCGGGCCAGGCATCTCCCCCGCCATTAAGTCATCAGGACCCTGTTGAACATATCAGGACCCTGATGATATATTGATCAGGACCCTGATGAACTTCCCGGGAGCTGGTGACATGGGGACGGCCATTGGTGAAGGATTCCGCGGCCCGGACGGCCGCGTCGGCTACCTGCTGCGCCAGGCGAACCAGGCCTTCCGCGCCGCGGCCCAGTCCGAGCTCGCGCCGCTCGGGCTGACGCTGCCGCAGTACTCGGTGCTGAGCGTGGCCGACGCCGAGCCCGGGCTGTCCGGTGCCGAGCTGGCCCGCGACAGCATGCTGACCCCGCAGACCACGAACGAGATCATCTCGCTGCTCGTCCCTGCGGGCCTGCTGGAACGCCGCCAGGACGCCGGTGACCGGCGGCTGCGGCGGATGTTCGTCACCGAGGCCGGGCGCGACCTGCTGTCCCGGGCCCGGCCGGCCGTGCACGCCGTCGAGCGGCGGATGACCGGCTCGCTCAGCGAGGCCGACCTGGCCGCGCTGCGCGGCTGGCTGACCGACTGCGCCCGCAACCTCACGCCGGGGCCCGTGAGAGCCCCTGGAGCCAGCCACGCCGCCACCCGGGCCGCGGGGAACGCACCGAAGGAGAAGACGCCATGACCACACTCGCCTACACCCGCACCGGAGCTGGCGCGTCCCTGGTGCTGCTGCACGGGATCGGAGCCTCGCGGCACGCCTGGGAACCCGTCATCCCCGCTCTCGCCCGGCACTTCGACGTCCTCGCCGTCAACCTGCCCGGCTTCGGCGACTCCGGGCCGCTGCCCCCGGAGGTGGAACCGCGGCCGGCCATTCCGCATCACGCCTGGCTACGCCCGCATGGCCATCCGGGCGCTGGGCGCCAGCCCGGGCTTCGACGCCACCATGAGGGCCAGCGCCCCCGGCTACCGACCCGGTCCGCCCATCGGCGCCCCGGTGGCGGTGGCCTTCGGCTCCCGCGACCTGCTGCTCCGGCGCGGGTCGCGTCATCTCGATCAACTGCCGCCCGGGACCCGTGTCGGCGCGCTCCGCGGCTGCGGCCACCAGCCCATGGCCGACGACCCGCCCGCCGTCACCGACTTCATCATCTCGTCCGCCGCCCGTGGCCTGCCGGCCGGGAGACTGGCATCCTCTTCGGCCCGGTGATCACCGGCGGTGCCGCGCGCCGGCCAGCCCAGCCGGCGGCGCACCGGTAACGTGCGGGTGTGGAACACACCCGACTCGGCCGGACCGGCCTGCAGGTCTCGAGACTGTGCCTGGGCACGATGACCTTCGGATTGCAGTGCGACGAGCCGACCGCGCAGGCCATTCTCGGCCGGGCCGCCGAGGGAGGCATCGATTTCCTCGACACCTCCGACGCCTACCCGCTGGGCGGGGACCTGGCGACCCGGGGAGTGACCGAGGAGATCCTGGGGCGCTGGCTGCGCGGCAGGCGGGACCGTTTCATCCTCGCCACCAAGTGCTTCGCGCCGACCGGGCCGGCGCCGTTCGACGGCGGCAACTCCCGCAAGCACATCCTCGCCGCCGTCGAGGCGTCCCTGCGGCGCCTGCAGACCGACTACATCGACCTCTACCAGCTGCACGGCTACGACCCGGCGACGCCGATCGATGAGACGCTCGGCGCCCTCGACGACGTCGTCCACCAGGGGAAAGTCCGTTACATCGGCTGCTCGAACTTCCTCACCTATCAGCTGGTGCGGGCCGTCGGGCGGACCGAGACCCTCCGGCTCACCCGCCTCGACTGCGTCCAGCCCCGCTACAACCTGCTCTTCCGCGAGATCGAACGGGAAATGCTCCCGTACTGCAGCGAGGAGGGCATCGGCGTCATCCCCTACAACCCGATCGCTGGCGGCCTGCTGTCGGGCAGGCACTCCCGCGCCCAGCCACCCCCGGATGGCAGCCGCTTCACCCTAGGCAGCGCCGCGCAGGCCTACCAGGACCGCTACTGGCACGATCGCGAGTTCGACACGGTCGACGCCCTGCGCCGCCTGGCCGAGAAGGCCGGGGTGAGCCTGGTGACCCTCTCCGTCGCCTGGGTGCTGGCGAACAAGGCGGTCACGGCGCCGATCATCGGGGCGAGCAGCCCGGAACAACTCGGCCCGAGCCTGGCGGCCGCCGGGTTCACGATCGACGACGAGCTCAAGCGCCAGCTGGACGAGCACACTCACCAGTACCGGCTGGGTGATGCACCCCGGTAGCTGGCGGGTGGCCGCGCCGGGGTGAACGCGGCGAGCCGGGGGCGCCGGCGCCTCAGCCGCCCGCCCGGGCCCGCACCCCGGCCAGCGCCCGCCTTGCGTCGTCGCGGACCTGCGCCAGGTCGACGGTGGTCAGCGCACCACCCCGCTTGAGCACCCGCCCGTCCACGATCACCGTGTCCACGTTCGCGGGCTGCGCCGCCGTCACCAGCAGGTGGGCCGGGTCGGTCAGCACGCCGAGGTTCGGCTCAGCGGTGCTGACGCAGATGATGTCGGCCCGTTTGCCCGGCGTGAGCGAGCCGGTCACCTCGCCCAGGCCGAGCGAGTGCGCGCCCTCGATGGTGCCCAGCGACAGCGCCCGCCGGTGGGTCATCGCGAACTCGTCGTGGGCCTGCGCGTTCACGATCCCCTGCGTCACCTTCATGATCGAGAACATGTCGGCGTTGCCGGTCAGCACGGTGGAGTCCACCGACAGCCCGACCCCGATGCCCGCGGCGAGCAGCTCGGCCGTCCGCGGGAGGCCGTAGCCGATGAGCAGCTCGCTGTGCGGCGAGATGCTGACCTGCGTGCCCGCCGCGGCGAGGGCGGCTACCTCGTCGCCGGTCGCGCAGTTGGCGTGCACCACCTGCAGGTCGGGGCCGAGCAGGCCGCCGGCGGCCAGCACGGCGATCTGGCCGTGCGCGGTAGGCGGGGCGCTGGCGTGCACGGTGACCGGGATGCCCAGCGCGCGTGCGGCCTCGATCTCCCGCCGGTAGACCGGCTCGGGCACGCGCACCGCCGGGTTGCTGCCGCCCGGCCCGCGCCAGGCCATGCCGAGCGACAGCCGCCCGCCGGCCGAGCACGTTTCCCAGTCCCGGTGCAGCCGTTCCAGGCCGCCGGTGTCCATGGCCTGGTCGTTCGGGTGGCCGGCCGGGACGCCGTAGGAGAAGCGGGCGCGCAGCCCGGCCTCGGCCAGCGCCCGCACCCCGGCCGCGGCGTAGCCGGGACCGCGCACGTTGTGGCACCAGTCGTGGACCGTGGTGATGCCGGAACTGATCGCCTCCGCGCACGCCAGGCGGGTGCTGGCGTAGAGGTCGCCCGGGCCGTACGCCCGCCCGGCCCCGATCATGACCTTGAAGTACCCCGGGCCCGATGGGTCCGCCGACATGCTCCGGAGCAGGGTGTTCCACATGTGCCAGTGCGTGTCGACCAGCCCCGGCGCGACGATCATGCCGGCCGCGTCGAGTTCGGCCGTGCCCGGCGGCACCGCCAGGCCTGGCCCGACCGCGGCGATCTGGCCGCCGGCGATGTGCACGTCGGCGGCCGGCAGATCCCCGGCCGCCGGGTCCATCGTCAGCACGTAGCCGCCGCGGATGACGAGCGCCGCGGGCGGGGGCAGCGTGGCGGCGGAATCCGGGGGGCCGGACCGGGCGGGGGCCACGGCGCCGATGGTACAGAAGACGGGCGGTACTGAGGACACAGTCGCGCATGGTAGGTATGAGCGCATGGCCGAACTCATCCCCCGGCGGGTCCTCTTCGGGAACCCGGAACGCGTCGCCCCGCGCATCAGCCCCGACGCCAGCACGCTGGCGTGGATCGCCCCGCACGAGGGGGTGCTCAACGTGTGGACGGCGCCCATGGGCCGCCGCGGCGTGGACTGGGCGGCGGCCCGGGTCGTCACCGACGACACCGACCGAGGCATCCGGATGTTCACCTGGGCGCACGACGGGCGGCATCTGCTCTACCTGCAGGACACCGGCGGCGACGAGAACTGGCGGCTGCACGACGTCGACCTGGCGACCATGCAGCGGCGGGACCTGACCCCGTTCGAGGGCGTCCAGGCGGAGCTCATCGCCGCCACGAAGAAGTTCCCCACCGACATCCTGGTCGGGCTGAACCGCGACAACCCGCAGCTCCACGACGTCTACCGGCTCGACCTGGTCACCGGCGAGCTGGTCAAGGAGGTGGAGAACCCGGGCTTCATCGACTGGGTCGCCGACGCCGAGCTGGTGGTCAGGTGCGGTATCGCCCCGCAGCCCGACGGGGGCCTGGTGATCATGGTCCGCGATGACGCGGACCAGGACTGGCGCCCGCTGCTGTCCATCGCGGCGGAGGACGCGCTGACCAGCCAGCCGCTGGTGTTCAGCGCAGACGGCGGCTCGCTGCTGGCGCTGAGCTCGGTCGGCGCCAACACGGCCCGGCTGGTCAGGATCGACCTGGCCGGCGGGGCCACCGAGGTGCTGGCCGAGGACCCGGAGGCCGACGTGACCGGGATCCGGATCCACCCCGACACCAGGGAGCCGCAGTTCGTCGTCTTCGAGAAAGAGCGATCGCATTACCTGGCGCTGGATCCCGCGTACGAGCCCGACCTGGCCGCGATCCGCGCGCTGCACCCGGGCGACCCGGCGGGCAGCATGGGGGACGACGACGACCGGGTGTGGCTGGTCGGCTTCACCAACGACACCGGCCCGGTGCCGTACTACGCCTACGACCGGCAGACCCGCCAGGGGCGGTTCCTGTTCGAGCACCAGCCCGCGCTGTCGCGCTACGAGCTGGCACCGATGGAGCCGGTGGAGTTCACCGCCCGGGACGGCCTGACCGTCCACGGCTACGCGACGTTCCCGCCCGGCGCCGGGCGCTCCGGGCTGCCGATGGTGCTCAACGTGCACGGCGGCCCGTGGGCGCGCGACGGGTGGGGGTTCGACCCCGAGGCGCAGTGGTTCGCCAACCGCGGCTACCTGTGCCTGCAGGTCAACTTCCGCGGCTCGACCGGCTACGGCAAGGCGTTCGTCAACGCCGGCGACCGCGAGTGGGGCGGGAAGATGCAGGACGACCTGCTGGACGCGGTGGCGTTCGCGGTGGGCCAGGGCTGGGCGGACCCGGCCCGGGTGGCCATCTACGGCGGCTCCTACGGCGGGTACGCGGCCCTGGCGGGCGCGGCGTTCACCCCGGACGTGTTCCGCTGCGCGGTGGACATCGTCGGGCCCTCGAACCTGAAGACGCTGATCGAGACGATCCCGCCCTACTGGGCCCCGATGATCGCCCTGTTCCACACCCGCGTGGGCGACCCGGACAAGGACGCCGACTTCCTGTGGTCCCGCTCCCCGCTGTCGCGGGCGGCGGACATCCGGACCCCGCTGCTCATCGCCCAGGGCGCCAACGACCCCCGGGTGAAGCAGGCCGAGTCGGAGCAGATCGTCGCCGCCTTGCGCGAGGCCGGCATCGACTACGAGTACATGGTCTTCCCCGACGAGGGCCACGGGTTCGCCAAGCCCGAGAACCGGCTGCGGTTCTACGCGGCGGCCGAACGGTTCCTCGCCCGCCACCTCGGCGGCCGGGCCGAGGAGTAGTTGACGCGAGGGAGTTGTTAAAGCCTGGGGTAACCAGGGCGAGGAGTAGCAGGGGATGGTCGAGCTCAAGACCGACGCGGCGGTGGACGCCATGCGCGAGGCGGGACGGGTCGTCGCGCACGCGCTCGCGGCGGCGCGGGAGGCCGCGGCGGTGGGCACCAGGCTGACCGAGCTGGACGAGGTCGCGCACGACGTCCTCCGCAAGGCCGGCGCCAGCTCCCCCTTCCTGCACTACCACCCGTCGTTCGCGCCCACCCCGTTCCCGGCGGTGATCTGTGCCTCGGTCAACGACGTGATCGTGCACGGCATCCCGGACAAGTACCGGCTGCGCGAAGGCGATCTGGTCAGCATCGACTTCGGCGCCGAGCTCGACGGCTGGACCGGCGACGCCGCGGTCAGCTTCACGGTGGGCCAGGCGGACGACGCCGACCTGCTGCTCATCGAGACGGCCGAGAAGGCGCTCGCGGCGGGCATCGCGGCCGCGGTGCCCGGGGCGCGGATCGGGGACATCTCCGCCGCCATCGGGGCGGTGGGCCACGCCGCCGGCTACGGGATACCGGCCGGTTTCGGCGGCCACGGGATCGGCCGCCGGATGCATGAGGACCCGCATGTGCCGAACGACGGCCGGCCCGGCCGCGGCATGCGCCTGCGGCCGGGCCTGGTGCTGGCCATCGAGCCGATGCTGATGGCCGGCGGCGGCGATGACTTCCAGGTGGCTCCCGACGGATGGGCGCTCCGCACCGTGGACGGCAGCCGGGCCGCGCACGCCGAGCACACCGTCGCCATCACCGGCGGCGGCCCCCGCATCCTCACCCTGCCCTGAGCGCTAGCCGGAGGCCTGCCGGGCCGCGTCGGCGTAGACGCTCTGGTCCACGATCTGGCCGTAGGTGGGGGCCGACGAGGCCTTGAGGTTCCCGACCGCGATCTGGACCTGGATCATCTTGGTGACGTTGGCGGCCGGCATGCCCGAGCCGTCCGTGGTCCAGAACCCCATCCGGTAGTACTCCTGCAGGGCCTGCTTCATCACCGCCTGGGAGTCGCCGGTGACGGTGCCGAGCTGGGCGGCCTTGTCCAGGTTGGCCGGGCTGATCATCCACCTGAGCGCGGCGATCTGCGCCGCGACCATGTGCACGAATTCAATCCGCTTGGCGGCGAGGGTCTTGCTGAGCACCCCGTACATCTCGTACATGGTGCCCGGGGAGGTCTGCGACATCCTCATCACCACGTGCACCTTGCCGCCGAGCCGCTGCTGGACGTCGATCAGCTCGTTGAGGTGCAGCACGGCCACCTTGAGCTGGCCGGCGATCATGCCCTGGGGGGCGTTGTTGCCGGGGAACACCAGCGGCTTGATCTGCTGGACGGTCAGCCCGCACGACTTGAGCATCGACGACAGCGCCACGTAGCGGATCCCGCCCACGGCGTCCACGCTCACGCCCTGGCCCTTGAGCTGGGCGCAGCTGGCCACGGCCGGGTCGGTCGAGGCGACCACCCAGTCCGGGACCTCCTGGCCCTGGATCCCCACCACCTTGACGCCCTTGGCGGCCAGCTCCATGAGCAGCGCCGGGGGCATGATCGCCGCGTCGAGCTGGCCGGCCGCCACCGCGCGGGTGGCGTCGGTTCCGGTCTGGAAGTTGCGGATCTCGACGTTCACGCCGTACCTGCGGTAGAAGCCCTCCTTCTGCGCGATATAGGGCAGCAGGCCCGAGATCACCGGCGGGATGCCCGGCGAGCCGAGCGTGATGGTGGGAACCGGGCCGCTGGCCGTGCCACCGCTGGCGCAGCAGCGTGGTCTTGCCGCAGCCGGACGGGCCCACGACGGAGACGATCTCGTGCTCCGCGACGTCGAACGAGACCCCGGCGAGCACGGTCCGGTCGCCGTAGCGCATGGTCAGCCGGTCCACCCGGATCATGGCCCGGCCCGTCGGCCCGGTCACGGCGCGCCTCCCTTCATGCCGCCCGGTACCAGGGCAGGCCGCGGCGCACAACGAGGGCGGTCAGGCCGCGGGCGGCGAGCGCGAAGGCGGCCAGCACGCCGACCGCCACCATCGCCTGGTCCTCGGCGAACGAGCGCACGTGGAACAGGACGTAGTAGCCGAGCCCGTTCAGCCCGGCGATGAACTCGGTCACCACCGCGCCGATCAGCGCCCGGCCGACCGCCAGGTCGAGCCCGGCCAGCAGGTACGGCACGCACGCCGGGAGCACCACCCCGGTCCAGGCCCGCCACCAGGGCGCCCGGTAGGCGCGCGCCACGTCGAGGTAGCCGGGCGGGACGCTGCGCGCGCCCTCGGCCACGCTGAAGATGACCGGCAGGATCGCCTCGATGACGATGACCGCCAGCCGGGCCCGCGGGGTGTAGCCGAACCAGACGGTCAGCAGCGGCACCAGGGCGACCAGCGGCATCGCGTAGAAGCTGTCCACGTACAGCCGCAGCAGCCGGTCGATGTCCGCCATCCGCCCCATGACCAGGCCGATCACGGTGCCCGCCGCGACTGCGATCACCAGCCCCTCGATGACGGCGAGCAGCGTGGAAGCCGCCGCCGAGGCGAACTGCGGGTCGGTCAGCACCGCCGGGACCTGCGCCAGGATGCCGAGCGGGCGGGCGATATAGGCCAGGCGCCAGGGCGCCCGCCGCCAGCTGCCAGGCGGCGAGGATGGCGATCCCGGCCACCACCGGAGCCAGCAGCGCCCGCCGCCCCCGGCCCCCACCGGCGCCGGGGCCGCCACGCGCGCGGGCGGGCCGCCGTCCGGGCCGCGCCAGGCGGGGCGCCGCTCCCGGCGCGCTCATGACCGCGCCCGCCAGCGGGCAAAATGCCGCTCGATCAGCCGCCCGACGGCCATCAGGATCACCCCGATGACCGTGATGACCAGGGTGACGGCCAGCATCCCGGCCGTGTCGAACTGCTCGGACTGGGTGATCAGCAGGCTGCCGAGGCCGGCCGCGGACAGGAAGAACTCCGCCGCGATCATCCCGACCAGCCCCCGGCCCAGGGCCTGCCGGACGCCCGTCATCAGGTACGGCAGCGTGTAGGGGATCACCACGTGCCGCCAGATGCCGCGCTCGCTGGTGCGGAACGAGCGGGCCACGTCGAGCAGTTCCGGGGAGACGCTCTGCGCCCCGCGCTGGGTGGCGAACTGCACCGGGAAGTACGCGAACAGGAAGACCACGATCACCT
This sequence comes from uncultured Actinomycetes bacterium, assembly GCA_963835425.1. GTDB lineage: Bacteria > Actinomycetota > Actinomycetes > Streptosporangiales > Streptosporangiaceae > UBA9676. The sequence goes on from CAWIGE010000002.1 coordinate 306,416, forward strand.
TGGGCCAGAACCCGTACCCGAGCAGGGCGAGCAGGAACGGGATGAGCGCGACCATCGGCGCGGCGTACAGGGCGATCAGGTAGGGCTGCAGCGCCTGCCTGACCAGGGCCCGGCGGGCCAGGAGCAGGCCGCCCGCCGCGCCCGCCGCGATCGCCAGCGCCACCCCGGCCGCGTAGACGGCGAACGAGGCGGCGAGCGCGCCGGGCAGGCTCCCGTCGGCGATCAGCTGCCCGAGCCGGGCCAGGGTGGCCGACAGCGGCACGAAGACCAGGCTGCTGGAATGGGCGCCCAGCAGCTGCCAGGCGATGGCCCCGCCCGCCAGCCCGGCCCCGTAACCTAACGCGGCACGCCAGCGGCGGCCGGGGGATAACCGGCGCGCCCTCGCGCCCCGGGCCCGCCCGGTCATGCCCGCGCGGTCTCGCCGCGGGCCACCCGCGCGCCCAGCTTCTGCGCGGCCCAGTCGGCGGTGGCGTACCGGTGGAACGGCGCCAGGTTGGCGCAGCCGTGGTTGCCCTGGTCGAGCAGGAGCAGCTCCGCTGGGCCGCCCGCCTCGTCGACCAGCCGCTGCGCGTGCAGCCAGGGGATGAGGCGGTCGAGCTGGCCCATGACGGCCAGCAGCGGGCAGCGGATCAGCTCGGCGCGGCCGGCCATCGACAGTTCGGCCGCCCGGGCGCGGGCGGTCTCCGGGTCGGGCGAGAAGGAGCGGACCCGGAACGCCTCCCTGGTCAGGCCGGGCAGTTTGTCCCAGTTCTCGGCGAAGTCGTACGGGCCGGCCAGGGCGACGCAGGCCTTCACCCGGCCGTCTCCGCTGGCCACCCGGGGCGCGTAATAGCCGCCGAGGCTGACGCCCCACACCCCGATCCGGGCGGGATCAATGCCGGGCTCGGTCTCCAGATAGTCGATGACCGCGCCGCCCGGCACCTCCCAGTCACCCCGGATCGGCAGGTCGTATTCGGCCTCACCCTGTCCCGGGCCGTCCACGCTGAAGGTCGCGATGCCGCGCTCCAGGAACAGCTCCTCGGTGCTGCGCAGCTCCTCCTTGGCCGAGTCCAGGCCGGGGATCATGATCATGACGGGATGCGGCCCCTCCCCCGCCGGCCAGGCGCAGGATGCCCACCAGCCGCGAGCCGTCGAACGGGATCTCGACCCGGCGGCCGGGCGGGTCCAGGAACGGCAGCGCGTCGGTCAGGCAGGCGACGGCCCGCATGTGCGCCGCCCGCATCTGGCCGGGGTCGCTGACGAACAGGAATTTCGCGAAGTGGTAGTAGACCGCCGCCTGCGACAGGTGCGCGCCCGCTGACATCTCCCGGCCGGCGGCGAGGGCGTCGCGGCCCAGCCGCTCGTGCTCGGCCGCCACCGCGCTCCATGCGGCACACCAGTCGTCCCAGGACGCCAGCCCGCTGGTGATCCGCTCGAAATCCCCGGCCGTCACGCCGTTCGTGGTGAACCGCGGCGCCCAGTGGGAGATGGCCGCCGCCACCCGGTCATCCATCAATACTCCCGCGACTCGGTGGCCAGATGCTGCAAACGAATGCATACTCTCCAGGGAAGGCGCGGTCAACCCGCTTGAAGGTAACTACGCGATGGAGCAGCACGAACTGCACGTGACGGTGAACGGGGCCAGCCGCACCATGGCCTGCGAGCCCGATGCCCCGCTGCTGGACGTGCTCCGCCACCACCTCGGGCTGGCCGGGCCGCGTTTCGGCTGCGGCCTTGGCCTATGCGGGGCATGTTTCGTGCTCATCGACGGCCAGGCCCGCTCGTCCTGCGATTTTCCCGCCTGGGCGGCCGAGGGCCGCCAGGTGACGACCGTCGAGGGGCTGCTGGACGGCGACACCCTGGACGCGGTGCAGCAGGCCTTCATCGACGAGCAGGCCGCCCAGTGCGGCTACTGCACCTCCGGCATGGTGGTGAGCGCGGTCGCGCTGCTGCGCGGCAACCAGGACCCGACCGAGCGGGAGGTGCGCGAGGCGCTGGACGGCAACCTGTGCCGCTGCGGGGCACACCGCAGGATCGTCGGCGCGGTCATGAAGGCGGCAAGCGAGGTGGCTGAGCAAGCCAGATGAGCACTCCCCCGCCAGCCCCGCCGCCGCTGCCGGCCACCCTCGCCGCCAACCCCGTCCTGTCCGCCTGGCTCGACTTCAGCCGTCCCGGCGTGGTCACGATCGGCACCGGCAAGGTCGAGTACGGCCAGGGCGTGTGGACGGCGCTGGCGCAGGTCGCGGCCGAGGAGCTCGACGTGGACCTGCGGCGCGTCCGGGTCGCCCCGGTGTCCACCGCCACCAGCCCCGATGAGGGCGTCACCTCGGGCAGCCGCTCCATCGAGGAGTCCGGCTCGGCGCTGCGCCAGGCGTGCGCGCAGGCCCGGCACCTGTTCCTGGCCGCCGCCGCGGACCGGCTGGGCGCCGGGGCGGGCGCGCTGGGGGTGACGGACGGCGAGATCACCACCGACGCCGGCGGCACCGGCCTGACCTACTGGTCGCTGGCCGGCCAGGCGGGCCCCGCCGCGCCCGGCCTGCTGGACCGGGAGGCCGGTGACCCCAGCCGGCCAAGGCGCCCGCGCGGTGGTCGGTCGCGGGCCGGAGCGCCGCCCGGCTGGACATCCCGGACAAGGTGACCGGGCGCCCCCGGTTCCTGCACGACCTCGTCCTGCCCGGCATGCTGTACGGCCGCGTCATCCGCCCGCCCGCTCCGGCGGCGTCCCTGGCCGGGCTCGGCGACCCGCCGCTGCCCCGCGACGTGGTGACCGTGCGCGACGGCTCCTTCCTCGGGGTGGTGGCGCCGTCGGACCGGGCCGCGGTCGTGTCGGCGCGGGCGGTCGCCGGGGCGGCCCGGTGGGAGGTGACCCCGTCCCTGCCCGACGAGCGGGACCTGAAGGGATTCCTGCTGTCCGCGCCCGCACAGGTGGTCACCGTCGACGAACGGCACGACGCGGAGGCGGCCGCCGCGGTGACCCGCACCCTGGAGGCCGGGTTCACCCGGCCCTACCTGGCCCACGCCTCGATGGCGCCCAGCTGCGCCGTCGCCCGCTGGGACGGGCAGCAGGTCACCGTCTGGAGCCACAGCCAGGGCGTGTTCGCGCTGCGCGGGGCCATCGCGGCGGGCCTGGGCCTGGCGGCCGGCCAGGTGACCGTGAACCACGTTGAGGGGGCGGGCGCCTACGGCCACAACGGCGCCGACGACGCCGCGCTGGACGCGGTGCTGCTGGCCCGCTCCGTGCCCGGGCACCCGGTCCGGGTGCTGTGGTCGCGGGAGGACGAGATGAGCTGGGCGCCGGTCGGCTCCGCCATGCTGGCCCGGCTGTCGGCCGGCCTCGACGCCGGCGGGCGGATCAGGACCTGGCGCCAGGACGTCTGGAGCAACGGCTTCATCGGCCGCCCCGGCAGCGGTGGTGAGCCGCGGCTGCTCGCGCTCGCCCACCTGGCGGGCGGCCAGCCGATGAGCCCCGCCCCGGACGGCCCGCCGACCGGGGCGATGGGCTCCACCCGCAACGCCGTGCCCGGCTACGACATCCCCGACCGAGTGATCGTCCGGCACCGGCTGCTCGCGATGCCGATCCGGACGTCCTCGCTCCGCTCGCTGGGGGCCTTCCTCAACGTCTTCGCCATCGAGTCGTTCATGGACGAGCTGGCGGCCGCCGCCGGCGCCGGCCCGGTGGAGTTCCGGCTGGCCCACCTCACCGACCCGCGGGGGCGGCGGGTGATCGAGCAGGCGGCGCAGATGTCCGGCTGGGCCGGCGGGGCCGGGCCGGGCGGGGGGACGGCACCGGTTTCGGCCTGGGTTACGCCCGGTACAAGGGCACCTCCGGGTACTGCGCGGCGGTGGCGCGGGTGGAGGCCGACACCGACGTGCGGGTCTCCCATCTGTGGCTCGCGGTCGACGTCGGCCGGGTGATCAACCCGGACGGGGTCATCAACCAGGTGGAGGGCGGCGCGGTGCAGAGCGCCAGCTGGGCGCTGCGGGAGCGGGTCAGCTTCGACCGGACCCGGGTCACGTCCGGGAACTGGGACACCTACCCGATCCTGCGGTTCACCGAGGTGCCGCAGGTGGAGGCGGTAATCGTGGCCGCGCCCGGCCAGCGGGAGACCGGCGCGGGCGAGGTCGCGCAGGGCCCGGTGGCCGGCGCGATCGGCAACGCGGTGGCCGACGCGGTGGGCGTGCGGGTCCGTGACCTGCCGCTGACCCGGGAACAGGTCGCCCGCGCCATCGAGGAGAGCTGACGGTCAGTGGGGCTCGAACAGGGCGCTGACCGACTCCCCCTCGTGGATGCGGCGGATCGCCTCGGCGAGCGCCGGGGCGACCGACAGGACGGTGAGCTTGTCGTGCTGGAGCCGGCCGGAGACCGGCACCGTGTTGGTGCAGACGATCTCCCTCACGTCGGGCTCGGCGGCGATCTTCTCCAGCGCCCCGTCGGTGAACAGCCCGTGGGTGCAGGCGATGCGGACCGCGCCCACACCGTGCTCGCGGAGCCGGGTGAGCAGCTCCATGATCGTGGTGCCGCGCGCGATCTCGTCGTCCAGCACGATCACGTCCCGGCCGTCCACGTCGCCGATGATGGAGGTGATCGCCACCTCGTGGTCGCTGATGCGCTGCTTGGCCCCGGCCGCCACCGGCAGCCCCAGCAGCCGGGCGAACGCGGCGGCCGACTTGGCATTGCCGAGGTCGGGTGAGACCACCACCGTGCCGGACAGGTCGTGGCTGCGGAAATACCCGGCGAGCTCGCGCAGCGCGTTCAGGTGGTCCACCGGGACCGAGAAGAACCCGTGCACCTGCGGCGAGTGGAGCGTCATGGTGAGCGCCCGGCCGGCCCCGGCGGTGATCAGCAGATCCGCGACCAGGCGGGCGCCGATCGACACCCGGGGCATGTCCTTCTTGTCCGAGCGGGCGTAGGAGTAGTAAGGGATCACCACGGTCACCCGCGCCGCCGAGGCGCCGCGCGCGGCGTCGAGCATGAGCAGCAGCTCGACCAGGTGCTCCTGGACCGGCGGGCTGAGGGGCTGGATGAGGAATACGTCCCGCTCCCGGCAGTTGGACTGCAGCTGCGCCTCCAGGCAGTCGTTGGCGAATCGCAGGAGGCGGACCGGGAGCAGCGGCTCGCCCAGCTCGCGGCAGATCTCGGTGGCCAGCTCCGGGTGGGCGGTGCCGCTGAAGACGGCGATCTCTCGCACGGTGGCTCCTGCGCCTACCCGTCGTCGGGCTTGTACGGCGGGAGCTGGAGGCGTTCGCGGATCTCCTGCTGGACCTCCTCCTTGCTGCGGCGGGCGTTGACGGTGATCACGTATTCCTTGCGCGCGAACAGCTCGAGCACCGGGTTGGTCTTCTCGTGGTACTCGCGCAGCCGCACCGCCAGCGCCTCCTCGGTGTCGTCCTCGCGCTGGACCAGCGTGCCGCCGCACACGTCACAGACGCCCTCCTGCGCCGGGCGGGTGGTGATGAGGTTGTAGTCCACGCCGCAGTTGGAGCACAGGCGGCGGGAGAGCACCCGCCGGCGTACCTCGGAGTCGGGCAGGTCGAGCTGGATCACGCCGTCGATGTCGTAGCTCTCGAGGAAGAACTCCGCCTGCCGGCGGTTGCGGGGGAAGCCGTCGATCACGAATCCGTAGTTCCAGTCGTGCTGGGTGAGCCGCTCGGCGGTCACCGCCTCCGCCATGTCGTCGCCGACCAGTTCCCCGGCCGCCATGATGCGCCGGACCTGGGCGCCGAGCTTGGTGTGCTGCTGCACATGCCAGCGGAAGATGTCGCCGACGCTGATGTGCACCAGGTCCAGGTCGGCGGCGAGCATGCCCGCCTGGGTGCCTTTGCCGCTGCCCTGGACGCCCATGATGACGTATTTGCGCATAGCGCCACCTTCGCATACGGGAGGTCATCCGGCCGGCCCGGCTGCCGGTACACCAGCTTGCGCTACCCCTGCCCCACGCAGCCATCCACGGTCAGGCGTAATAACGCATGACCGCCTGGGCGGCACAGGCGGGCTTCTCGCTGCCCTCCACCTCGATGGTGCAGTCGATCACTGCCTGCACGGCGTTGACGCCGGCGTCCTCGACCGCACCGAACTGGGCAGCGAGCCTGATCTTGGCGCCGACCGGGACGGGCGCCGGGAACCGTACCTTGTTGAGCCCGTAGTTGATCCCCATGCTCGTGCCCTTCACGACGACGAGCTCGTTGAGCAGGGGGATGACCAGGGACACGGTCAGGTACCCGTGCGCGATGGTGTGGCCGAACGGCCCGGCGGCGGCCCGCTCGCGGTCCACGTGGATCCACTGATGGTCGCCGGTCGCGTCGGCGAAGGCATTGATCCGGTCCTGGGTGATCTCCAGCCAGCCGGTGCGCCCGAGATCGGTCCCGGCCAGCGCCTTGAGCTCATCCAGGCCATGAACGGTCGTGGTCATGCGGTCCTCCTGTGGGATGCCGGTGACTGCGGGCGGCGCCCGGTCAGGAACGCAGCCGCAGCCGGCGTTCGCAGCTCTTGCGCACCTTCGGGTCGAGCGAGATCCGCAGCAGCGGCCAGTCCGCCCGCAGCAGCCGGGCGTTGACGAAGCGTGCCATGTCGTTGCGCCGTCCCTGGGTGAGCACGATCCCGTACAGGCTGCGGCGCAGGCGGTCGTCGGACAGGTCGAACTCGCGCAGCCCCGGCCAGGCCAGGTGCCGCGGCAGCACGACGACTCCCTGCTCGGGCCCGTGCAGCTCGTCCAGGCTGGCCGGCAGGCCGCCCGGCCGCGCCGGACCGGAACAGATCCGCCAGGGACATGTTCCGATTATCACGCAGCCCCCCCGCGGGCCAGCGGCAGACTCGCGGGCCGCCACCGGCCGGGCCGGTTAGACTCGGCGCATGTCCGGTGCCCGGGGATCCTCCCGGTGGAGGTTCCTCATCTCCCCCAAGTGGCTGGGCTGGCACGCGTTCGTGATCGCTCAGCATCCTGGGGATGCTCTGGCTCGGCAACTGGCAGCTGCACCGGGCAGAGTCGGGAAACGCGCTCAGCTGGGCTTACACGTTCGAATGGCCCCTGTTCGCGATCTTTGCCCTGGTCTTCTGGGCCAAGACGATCCGGGACGAGGTCCACCCGCCCGCCCAGGCCGAGCCGAGGGACGCGGTCGCGCTCCCGGGCGGCATACCCGCGCCCCCGCCGGGCACCCCGCGGGCTCCCGGCGGCGATGAGGAACCCGGCGAGGACGATGAGGAACTCGCCGCCTACAACGCCTACCTGGCCCGCCTCACCGAGGAGGTGAGGGGCCACGGCCGGTGGCACGGCCTCAGGTGAGTGACATGCCACCGATGAGCAAGCGAAGGAGAGCGGGCAGATGCGGCTGAACGTCGCCCTGTACCGGGTGATGGCCTACGTGACCGGCGTGGTGCTCATCGTTTTGTGCGTTCTCGCGATCATGCAGATATTCGTGCACGACGAGGCGGCGGTGAACGTGGTCGGGACCATCCACGGCGGCCTGTACATCGTCTATCTGCTGGTGGCGTTCCCGCTGACCCGCAGGCTGCGGCTGTCCCCCGGGCCGACGGTGGCGGTGCTGCTGGCCGGGACCATCCCGGTGATGACGTTCATCGTCGAGCGTCACATCAGCCACCGCTACATCGAGCCGGCCCTGGCCGGGGGCGCCGCCGCCCCGCACCCGCCGGTGCCGGAGCCGCGTTCGTGACCCGCTGACGGGCCGCACCAGGTACCAGCCGTTCGCCGCGCCGGTACGTCCCGTTTTCACGGTGGTCACGGCGATAACGCATACTCACAGCCATGCCGACGGCTTTCCTCGATCATCCTGGCCCGCTGGCCTTCGCCCACCGGGGCGGTGCGGCCCACGCGCCGGAGAACTCCTGGCGTGCGTTCGAGCACGCGGTCGGGCTCGGCTACGGGTACCTGGAGACCGACGTGCAGGCGACGGCGGACGGGGTTCTCATCGCCTTTCACGACCGCACGCTGGACCGCGTCACCGGCCGGCCGGGCCGGGTGTGCCGGCTGACCCTCAAGGAGATCGCGGGCGCGCGCATCGCGGGGACCGAGCCGATCCCGGTGCTGGAGGACGTGCTGGCCGCGTGGCCGGACGTGCGGTTCAACATCGACGTGAAGGACGCACCGGCGATCGCGCCGCTGGCGGGGGTGCTGCGGCGGACCAACGCCTGGGACCGGGTCTGCGTGGTCTCCTTCTCCGCCAGCAGGCTCCGGGCCACCCGGCGGGCGCTCGGCCGGCCGGTGTGCATGGCCGCCTCTCCGCTGGGCACCGCCATGGTCCGGCTCGGCCGTCCGCCGGCCTTCCCCGGCCCGCGCGGCCCGCACCGCTACGGCTTCAAGCGGCGGTCGGTGGCCGGCCCCATGGCCGCGGCCGCCCGGCGGCCGGGCGTCCCGGGCGCCGTGGCTGGCCGGCCAGCCATGCCGCTGGCGGAGCGCCTGGCCGGGGCGGGCGTGCGCTGCGTCCAGGTACCCGTCCCGGTGGCGGCGCGGGCCTTCATCGGCCGTGCCCACCAGCTGGGGCTCCAGGTGCATGTGTGGACCGTGAACGACCGCCCCGCCATGGAGGGCCTGCTGGATCTCGGCGTGGACGGGATCATGACCGATGAGACCGTGACGCTGCGCGAGGTACTGATCCGCCGCGGTCAGTGGCATCCCCGGGTGACTGGTTAGCCACCGCGGGGGTTGGAACCGGGACACAACGGGAATCTTGTCCGGGTACTCAGCGTTAACCACGTGGATGGCTGAGCGCCTGGGAGGCAATGACTTATGGCCGAACGCGCACTTCGCGGCACCCGGCTCGGAGCAACGAGTTACGAGAACGACCGGAACACGGATCTGGCACCGCGCCAGGAGATCGCCTTTGACTGCCCCAAGGGCCATCACTTTACCGTGCCGTTCGCCGCTGAAGCGGAAGTTCCCGCCACCTGGGAGTGCCGTGTCTGCGGCACGATCGCCTTCACCGTCGCCGGCGACCAGCCCAGCCCGAAGAAGACCAAGGCGCCGCGCAGTCACTGGGACATGCTGCGGGAGCGGCGGTCCATCGCCGACCTCGAGCAGGTCCTCGCCGAGCGGCTCGCCCTGATCAGGGGGGAACGCGGGCTGGATGACGAGGCCGACGCGAAGGAGACCCGGGCGAGGCAGCGCAAGAGCGCCTAGGGCGTGTCTCGTAGATCCATGCCGTCGCGAGCGGGCGCCGGCGGGATGGATCGCAAGGCGGAGGAGGAGCCGATAGTGGAGCTATCGGCTACGACGACAACGCCGCGAGACGCCCGTCCGGCGGTCGCGTAGCAGGCTGGAGATCTACGAGACACGCCCTGTGGCCCGCCCCCGGCGGGCCGGCCGCAGCCGGGCGGAGATGCCCCAGCCGGTGACCCGCCACAGCGCCTCGAGCACGATCTTCCTGCTCATCTTGCTGGCGCCCCGCTGGCGTTCCTCGAAGGTGATCGGGATCTCGGTGACCGTCAGGCCCGCCGCGATGGTGCGCCGCGCGAGGTCGATCTGGAAGCAGTATCCCTGCGAGTCCACGTCGTCCAGGCCGATGCGGCGCAGGGTGCTGGCGCGGAACACGCGGTAGCCGCCGGTCGCGTCCTTGAGCTTGAGGCCGAGCATCAGCCGGGCATAGGTATTGCCGGCCCGCGACAGCAGCTCGCGCGACCGGGCCCAGTTGAGCACGGCCCCGCCGGGAACATAGCGTGACCCGAGCACGAGGTCGGCCTCCGCCAGCGCCGCCAGCAGCCGGGGCAGTTCCTCCGGCTGGTGCGAGCCGTCCGCGTCCATCTCCACCAGCGCGCCGTAGCCCTGCTCCAGCGCCCAGCGGAACCCGGCGATGTAGGCCGCCCCCAGGCCCGCCTTGCCCGCCCGGTGCAGGACGTGGACCTGGGAGTCCTCGCCGGCCAGCTTGTCGGCGATCTCGCCGGTGCCGTCCGGGCTGTTGTCGTCCACGATCAGCAGGTGCGCATCGGGGACCGCGACGCGGACCCGGCCGGTGATGAGCTCGATGTTGTCACGCTCGTTGTAGGTGGGGATGATCACGGCCACCGGGCTCACCGGGTCTGCCTGGCCCGCTGCCGGCCCTGGTGCCGGGCGAATTGGTCACTTATTCCCGCCTTTTGCGCATGCCGAGTGGGGCGCCCGGCACTTCCCCATGAACGTCATAGCAGGGTACCCCGACTGCCGGGCCCGGCCGTCGCTGGGCGGCGTGCGGCATGCCTGCCGGTAAAAGCCTTTACCTGGCGCATAACCGCGCAAAAGACGCCCCGGCGGGACAGGGCCCGGCCGTCCCTTCGGACCGGAGTCCGTCCCGTCGGCAACGAGCGCGGCTCTCCGTTGTCTACTGGTCGCCGGGCCCTTCCCGGGCCTATATCCCCGTCCAGCGCCTGCCCCGTACCGGATCCCCGTGCTGGACTCCGCAGCAACTTACCCCCGATCGCCGTGATGTCAACCGTGCGTGGTCAGCGGCATCCCGCGCCGCCCGCCGGGCGCTTTTCCCGCCCCAGCCGGCAGCCGGGCCGACCCTGGTCCCAGCTGTCTCAGAGCGGTACGATTGCAGTCTCCCAGCGCGTGTGAGGGCGGGCATGACACTCCCGGTGTCACCCAGCGATCCAGGGGCCGCGCGGGGCCTGCCCGGATCGCTGTCACGATGGTCGTGGCCGGCAGCGCCGTGCCCTGGTAGGAGAACAGTCTGGCGGCGAGGATGACCTGGCCGCATCACCCGGCCAGCCCTTTTCCGCTGGCCATGCAGCGCGATTACCCGCCCGGACCGGGAGTGCTGAGCGCGCCCGGTCCCGGCCATTGCCATCAGTCATCTTCCAGCAGGAGGAGCAGCAAATGACAGAAAGCCAGGAGGCGCAGGTCTCCGAGGCCCAGATAGCGGTGCACTGGCGCGAGGAGGAGTACATCTATCCCCCGGAGTCGTTCGTGGCCCAGGCCAACGCGGCCGACCCAGCCATCTTCGACCGGTTTGCGGAGGACCGCTTCCCGGAGTGCTTCACCGAATACGCGGACCTGCTGAGCTGGGACAAGAAATGGGACACGATCCTGGACACCAGTAACCCGCCGTACTGGAAGTGGTTTGTCGGCGGCAGGCTGAACGCCTCCTACAACTGCGTGGACCGGCACGTCGCCGCCTATGGCAACAAGGCGGCCCTGATCTGGGTACCGGAGCCGGAGTCGGCCGACCATGTCGCCGTCACCTACCGCGACCTCTACCACCGGGTGAACGAGTTCGCGGCGCTGCTGCGGGACTTCTGCGGGCTCAAGGCCGGTGACCGGGTGACGCTGCACATGCCGATGGTCCCCGAGCTGCCGGTGACGATGCTCGCCTGTGCCCGGCTCGGCGTCATCCACTCGCAGGTTTTCGGCGGCTTCAGCGGCAACGCCTGCGGCACCAGGATCGCCGACTCGGGCAGCCGGGTGCTGATCACGATGGACAGCTACTACCGCAGCGGCACACTGACCGACCACAAGGTGAAGGCCGACGAGGCGCTGGCCGAGGCGCGCGAGCAGGGCCAGGAAGTGGACAAGGTGCTGGTGTGGCGGCGCCATCCCGGCCAGTACGGCTCACAGACACCGATGACCGAGGGCCGGGACTTCTTCGTCGACGAGGTGCTGGGCTCCTACGGTGGCCAGCTGGTGGAGCCGGTCTCGCTGTCGGCCACCGACCCGCTGTTCCTCATGTACACCTCCGGCACCACGGGCCGGCCCAAGGGCGCACAGCACAGCATCGGCGGCTACCTGTCGTACGTGGCCGGGACCTCGAAGTACTACCAGGACATCCACCCCGACGACACCTACTGGTGCATGGCCGACATCGGGTGGATCACCGGCCACTCCTACATCGTCTACGGGCCGCTGGCGCTCGGGACCACCACCGTGATCTACGAAGGCACGCCGAACTACCCCGATGCCGGGCGGCCGTGGCGGATCGCCGAGCGGCTCGGCGTGAACATCTTCCACACCTCGCCGACCGCCATCCGGATGCTGCGCAAGGTCGGCCCGGACGAGCCGGCCAAGTACAACTACCACTTCAAGCACATGACCACGGTGGGCGAGCCGATCGAGCCCGAGGTCTGGCGCTGGTACCACAAGGCGGTCGGCAAGGGCGAGGCGGTCATCGTCGACACCTGGTGGCAGACCGAGACCGGCGGCTTCCTCGGCAGCTCGCTGCCGGCCCTGAAGCCGATGAAGCCGGGCAGCTGCGGCCCGGCGGTGATCGGCATCTACCCGGCCATCTACGACGAGAACGGGGACGAGGTACCCGACGGCAAGGCCGGGAACATCTGCATCCGCAACCCCTGGCCGGGCATCATGCAGACGATCTGGGGCCAGCCCGAGCGGTTCATCGAGGTCTACTACAAGAAGTACAACAAGGACCCGGGCAGCAAGGACTGGCACGACTGGCCCTACTTCGCCGGCGACGGCGCGGTCCGGGCCCCCGACGGGTACTACCGGATCCTCGGCCGCGTGGACGACGTGATCAACGTGGCCGGGCACCGGCTGGGCACCAAGGAGATCGAATCCGCGGCGCTGACCGTGCCCGAGGTCGCGGAGGCGGCGGCGGTCCCGGTCGTGGACGACATCCGCGGCCGGGCGGTGGAGATATACGTCTCGCTCAAGCCCGGCTTCGTGGCCAGCGACGAGATGGCTGGCAAGGTCACCAAGGCGATCGAGGTCGAGATCGGCAAGATCGCGCGGCCGAAGTACGTGTGGATCGTGCCGGACATGCCCAAGACCCGGTCCGGGAAGATCATGCGCCGGGTGATCGCCTCGGTGTCCAACTTCGCCGACGTGGGCGACGTGACCACCCTGGCCAACCCGGAGGTCGTCAACGGCATCCGCCACCAAGTGCAGAGCGAGAAGGTCAAGAGGGGCGACGAGCCGAGGGAGCTGAGCGAGACCGAGTACGAGGAGATCAAGTCCTTCGGGGCCGAGTAGAGGTCAGTGTCGTCGCTGGGGCCACTCTGTTCAGCACCCCGCCGTACGTCACGGCACCCCACGCACTCCCACGGCACCCGCCAGAGGCGGGTAGGGCGAGAGGTCGTTTCCGGGCTCGAGTTGTTGAGGGGGAGGCCGGCTTCCAGGAGGGCTAGGCCGCGCTCGAATCGGTCGGCGAAGGTGGCCAGCTTGGTCTGGTCGTCGAAGGCCATGAAGTCGTCGGCCTCGTCGAAATAGGCGGCCATGGCCACCCCCACGACGGCTCCGGCCAGGGTGCGGACCGCGAAGTCGCCGGGGTCACGGCCCGTCCGCTCGGCCAGCGCCCCGGCGAGGGCCTGGGTCGTCCTGGCCAATTCCGCCATCATGCGCGCGCGTACGGCGGGAACGGTCATGGCCAGCTCGGTCATCTCGCGCATCTGCGCCCATTCGGCCTCCCCCATGCGGGCGAAGGCCGCGTGGACGCCGGCCCGCATGGCCGCGATGGGGCTCAACTCGGGCGGCTGCTGCGGGATCGCTTCCAGCCAGAGGAGGTCCAGGTCGTCCTGGAGGACCACGTCTTCCTTGGTCGGGAAGTAGCGGAAGAACGTGCTCGGGGAGACCTCGGCGGCGTCGGCGATCTGCTCGACCGTGGTGGCGTCGTAGCCCTGCGCGCGGAACAGCCGGAACGCGTGCTCCCGGATGGCAGCACGCGTCCTGGCCTTCTTGCGCTCGCGCAGCCCCGGCCTGGCCTGCGCCGGCCGGGCGGGCGGGCGGTTGGACCGCTTGCTCAGGCGACGCGCTCATGCGCCGATTCTGCACCTTCCACGGCCCCCGGTAGCCGCCGGGCCGGGGGCCGCGGCCGTGGCCCGCCACGGCAGGAACAGCAGCGCCAGCATGACCGCCACCACCGCCAGCCCGGCGCTCACCCACAGCATCAGCCCGATCCCGTGCACGAACGCCGAGCGCACCGACTCCAGCAGCGCCGGCGAGCCGATCCTGCCGCGCCACCGCGATGCCAGCGAACACGCTGCTGCGCACCGCGCCCGCGGTCGCCGTCGGGCAGGCCCGCCAGGGGCAGCTGGGAGTGGTAGCCGGACGCGATGACGCTGCCGAGGACCGCGGCCGACAGCGGTGCGCCCGCCTTCTGGACCGCCTGCATGACCGCCGAGCCGACGCCGGCGTTCTCCTTGGGCAGGTCCACCAGCGCCGCGGACGCGGCGGTGGCCAGGGCCAGCCCGAAGCCGAGCCCCGCTGAACGGCGGTCCAGGTGGCGATGAAACGCGGTCCCGCTGGCGGCCGGACATCGTGGTGCCGAGCACCAGGCCGGCCGGCCAGGATGGTGAAACCGAGCGCGACCGTGAGCTTGGCGGTTATCCGCCTGGCCACCTGGTCGGCCAGCCCCGCGCCCGAGCGCCAGGCCGCCCATCATCGGCAGCAGCCGCAGGCCGCTGCCCATCGCGTCCACGCCGAGCACGGCCTGGAAGAACTGGGGCGCCGCGAACAGCAGACCGAACATCGCGAAGATGCCAAACGTCTGCAGGATGGTGCCCCAGGTGAACCGCGCCGACCGGAACAGGGCGAGATCCACGAGCGGCTGCCCGCCGGGCGCCTGGTGAGGCGCAGCTCCCACGCGGCAAACGCCGCCAGCACCGCCGCACCGATGACCATCGCGGAGATCGCCGTCGGCGAGGACCAGCCGTACTGCCCCGCCGCGATGAAACCATAGACCAGCGCGGCCAGGCCGCCGGACGAGGCCACGATCCCCACCGGGTCCAGGCCTGGGGCGGTGGCGGCACGCGACTCCGGCACCAGCACCACGACCGCGACCAGGCCGATCACCACCACCGGGACGTTCAGCAGGAACACCCAGCCCCACCAGTAGTTGGATAGCAGCCAGCCGCCGAGGATCGGGCCGATCGGCAGGGCCAGGAAGTTGGCCGCCGCCCAGGCGCTGACCGCCTTGGTCCGTTCGGCGTCGGTGAACATCACCGTGAGCACCGACAGGACCAGCGGGACCATGGCGCCCGCCGCGAGCCCGAGCACCGCCCGCGCGACGATGAACGCCGCCGCGTTCGGCGCGTACGCGCACGCCAGCGACCCGAGGCCGAACACGCTGAGCGCGATGATCATGACCTTCTTGCGCCCGAACCGGTCCCCCAGCAGCCCCCCCGGCAGCAGCGCCACCGTCAGCGCCAGCGTGTAAGCGGAGATGAACCACTGCAGGTCGGTCGCGGACGCGGGCAGCGACACCGCCAGCGTCGGCAGCGCCACGCTGAGTACCGTCGCGTCCAGCCCCACGGCCAGCACACCGAGCGTCAGCCCCGCCAGCGCCCACCACTTCCGCGCCCCCACACTCCGCGCCTCCATAACGGTCATGACACCCACCACCTCTCGCTATCAACTCCAAATTGGAGGCTACTATCAGTTTAGAGTTGCATGCAAGAGTGAGCGTCTGTCAAAAATGTGATCCGCGTCACACGCAACGGCGTGGGCCCCGGACGGACGGTGCATCTGGCACTCCGCTGAACGCTCCCTACCAGACGCACACGTCCACCGGGCGCGGCCAGCCAGTACAGGGGGCGGGTCAGCTTGCCCGTCAGTCCCCAGCTGGAACAACGATGGTGCCGGTAGCGGTAACGACGATGAGGGGCTCATCGAGCACCCGCGAGGCCGACTGCCCGCGCTCGGGCTCGGCCCGGCAGACAACCCGTGCCTCGAAGGCTAGTTCGCGGCTGCGGCGGCCGATACGGGTGAGGACGGCCGTTGCTTCGATCACGTCTCCAGCTAGTACCGGGGCCAGGAACTGGACTTCGGAGTAGGAGGCGAAGAGGGACTCGTCGCCGTCGGTACGGATGGCCAGCTCGGTGGCTACGTCGCCGAAGAGGGCGAGGACGTAGGCGCCGTCGACCAGGTTGCCGCCGTAGTGGGCGTGGCTGGCCGGGACGTAGCGGCGGTGGGTGACCGACATGCCCTCGTGGGGACCGGCGGCGGTCATGGCCGGGCTCCGGCCGTCGTGGGCCCAGGAGTGAGGGCGTGGACCAGGTAGCTGGCCACCTCGCGGGGGGTTGTGCCACGACCGAAGATCTTGTCCACGCCGAGCTCGGCCGCCATCGTGGGGTCGAACCGGGGGCCGCCGACCACCAGCAGCGGCCGGCCGCGGCGCTCCCCGCCGGCCGCTCCCCCGCCGGCCGTCCCCGCGGCGAACGCGTCACCCAGCGCGCGGGCGCCCGCCAGGTGCGCATCGCGCTGGGTGACGACCTGGCTGACCAGCACCGCGTCCGCGTGCTCGGCCACGGAGCGGGCTACCAGGTCGGCCACGTCCACCTGGGCGCCGAGGTTCACCACCCGCATCTCCCGGTAGTACTCCAGGCCCTTCTCGCCGGAGTGCCCCTTGACGTTGAGGATCGCGTCGATCCCGACCGTGTGCGCGTCGGTGCCGATGCAGGCCCCGAGCACCACCATCTCCCGGCCGAGGCCGGACCGGATGCGCAGGTTGATCTCGGCCGAGGGCAGCACCGGGAACTCCCGCTCCGCCACGGTGACCTCCGACAGGTCGACCAGATGGCTGACCCGGCCGTAGACGATGAAGAACGTGAACGCCGGGCCCATGCCCTTGGCGTGCACCACCATGGCCGGTTCCAGGCCCATCTTGGCGGCCAGCTGGAGCGCGGCGCCCTCGGCCACCGCCCGCTCCCGCTCGGTGCCGAACGGCACCGGCAGGGTGAACGACAGCTGCACGCGGCCGTCGCCGGTGGTGTCGCCGTAGGGGCGGATCATCGGGCCGGTCATGACTTCCGTCCTTCCCCGGCCGTGGCCGGGTCCTCGAGGAACTCGGCCGCCGGGTTGAAGTAGCCCTCCGCCCGCTCGAACACGCCCGCCAGGCCCCGCCCGGCGTCGGCGGGCCGCCTGGTGATGCCGAACGTCCCGTCGGCGATCGCGTTGAGCAGCCCGTCGCTGCCGATGCGGCGCAGCAGGTCAACCGCCTCGGCCAGCACCTGCTGCGCCCGCTGCTGGACGAAGCCGCCGGGCGGGGGGCGGAAGTTCTCCCCCAGCTGGCCCGCCGCCCGCGCCACGTAGCGGACGTTCTCCAGCGCCAGGTCGCGGTCGGACAGGAACGGGGTGTGGATGCCCTCGGTCATCATGCCGACGAGCAGGATCGACTGCCCGGTCATGACCCCGGCCAGGTTGAAGAACGCGTCCAGCAGGAAACCGCCGAACACGTTGCCGGTCATGTGCTTGGTGGGCGGCATGTACTTCAGCGGCGCGTCCGGGAACAGCTCGCGGACCAGCTGGGCGTGGGCCAGCTCGAGCACGAAGGAGTCCGGCACCTCCGGGCTGATCTCGAACGCGTGGCCCAGCCCCAGCTGCCAGTCGCCGAGCCCGGCCTCGGCGCCGAAGAACTCGTTGAGCAACTGGCTGACAATCACCGTGTGCGCAGCGTCCACCGCGTCGGCCGTGGTCAGGTAGTTGTCCTCGCCGGTGTTGATGATGATCCCGGCCCGGGCGTGGATCTGGCGGGAGAACCGCTGGTCGATGAAGGTGCGGCGGGGGTTGATGTTACGGAAGATAATCCCGTACATGCAGTCGTTCAGCATCATGTCCAGCCGCTCCCGGCCGGCCAGGGCCGCGATCTCGGGCATGCACAGCCCGGACGCGTAGTTGGTGAGCCGGACGTACCGCCCGAGCTCGCGGGAGACGTCGTCGAGCGCCGCCCGCATGAGCCGGAAGTTCTCCCGGGTCGCGTACGTGCCGGCGAATCCCTCCCGGGTGGCGCCCTCGGGCACGTAGTCCAGCAGTGACTGGCCGGTAGACCGGATTACCGCTATCACGTCCGCGCCCTCCCGGGCGGCGGCCTGCGCCTGCGGGATGTCCTCGTAGATGTCGCCGGTCGCGACGATCAGGTAGATCCACGGCCGCGGCGGGTCAGAGGTCTCACCGATCATGGACTCCCGCTCCACCCGCCGGGCGTCGATGACGGCGAAACCCTGGGCCAGGGCGGCCCGCGCGGCCGCCCGCGCCGCCGCCGCGTCCCGGCCCTCCGGCACGCGGAACTTCACCTGGCCGGCCGCGGCGTCCCGGGCCAGGGCGGCCAGGTCCGGGTATCCCCCGGTGACCAGCGCGTCCCAGGCCGGCAGCGCCACGCCGTGCTCCAGCCCGGTGGTCTCCCGCACGGCGTCCACCAGGCGGTTCACCCAGGGCATGCCGCCGTCGTCCGCGCCGCCGAGCCCGGCCAGCCGCAGGACCGCGCGTTCCACCGACACCGTGGAGTGGCTGCGGGCCATGTCGACGATGGGCTGCCCCGCGATCCGGGCCAGGTGACGCGCCGCGTTGACCATCGCGGGATCGAGCCCGAGCTTCGAGTCCTGAGCTGTCATGCCTCCGCCTTCCCGTCCCGGGCGCCCTCGCTCACCCGGGCCTCGAAGAGGCCCCGTACCCCAGGCTCGCAGCGGATCAGGTCCAGCGCCAGCCGTGCATGCCCAGGTACATACCCGTTGCCGATCAGCATCGTGACGTCGGCCGCGGCTCCCTCCGCGCCGAGGGCGGCGGCCGTGAACGAGGTCGCCATGGAGAAGAAGATCACCGTGCCGCCGTCGGCGGTGGCCAGCACCGCCCCGCCCTCGCAGCCAGGCACGTCCACGCAGACCACGGTCACCGCGGCCGGGCCGCCGGCGCCGTGCACCGCGGCGGCGAGCGCCACCGGGTCGCGCGCGTCCGCGATCACCACCTCGTCGGCCAGGCCGGCGGCGCGCAGCGTGGCCGCCTCGGCCTCGCTGGGCACGACACCGATGACCCGGCCCGCGCCGGCCCGGCGGGCCGCCACGGCCGACAGGCTGCCGCTCTTGCCCGCCGCGCCGAGGACCGCCACCACCGGCGGGCTCCCGCCGGCGTGGTCCGCGGCCTGGCTCACCACGCGGCCGGTGAGGGCGGGGGCGCCGCAGACGTCCAGCACCGCGAGCGCCAGCGGGCCCGGCAGGTCGGCGGGGAGCACGGTGGCGATCGACCGGCCGAACAGGATCGCGTGCCCCTGGCAGGGCACCTGCTCCGACCGGCCGTCCCAGCCGGCCAGGCCGTCGGTGATCACCAGCGGGGTGAGGCTGAGCGAGACGAGGGTGGCGACCCGGTCGCCGGGCGCGAGGCCGAGCGGTGAGCCCGGGCCCGATTCCTCGACGACCCCGGTGAGCATGCCGCCCGAGCCGGTCACCGGGTTCTGCATCTTGCCCCGCTCGGCCACGATCCGGCCGACCTCCGCCCGCATGGCCGGTGCGCCGCCGCCGGTGGCCTCGCGCAGCTGGCGGAAGGAGGCGGCGTCGAGGTTGAGCCGATCCACCCGCACCCGCACCTCGTCCGGCCACAGCCCCGGGCTGGCGTCCAGCCGCCATGCCGCCTGCGGGAGCACTCCCGGCGGGTCCAGCACCCGGTGCAGCCCGAGCGGCGACCCAGGTCCCGATCCGGTCATGTCCCCGCCTTCCCGGCACATCGGCGATGTCCCGTCGGTTCGGAAATTCTTCCTGTCAACTACAGCTAGAACAGGAACTTCTTTCGTATGATGGTAGTATATGCGGCTGTCTTTCTGTTACCACCGAGAGCGACAGGACGGGTGCAGTCGTGATCGACCAGCCATACGCCTATCAGCGCAGGGAACTCACCGAGCCGGACTGGCGGCGCTTCCCCGGCTGGGCCGAGGTGACCGCGGCGCAGTGGGAATCGGCGCAGTGGCAGCGGTCGCACTGCGTGAAGAACCTCCGGCAGCTGCGCGAGGTGGCCGGCCCCGGCCTGTCCGATGCGTTCTGCGCCGACCTGGAGCGGGACCAGCGGGAGCGGGCCACCATGTCGATGCTGGTGCCGCCGCAGATGCTGAACACCATGGTGCCCGCGGCCGGGCCGGCGAGCCCGGGTTCACCGACGCGTTCTACGCCGACCCGGTCCGCCGGTACATGATCCCGGTCTTCAGCGACCGGCGCGCCGACTGGCCATCCCACCCCTACGCGGCCCGGGACTCGCTGCACGAGGCCGAGATGTGGGCGGTCGAGGGCCTGACCCACCGCTACCCGACCAAGGTGCTCGCCGAACTCCTGCCCACCTGCCCGCAGTACTGCGGCCACTGCACCCGGATGGACCTGGTGGGCAACCCGACCCCCACCATCGGCAAGCACAAGTTCGGCCAGGGCCGGGACGACCGGCTGGCCGCCATGATCGCTTACCTGAAGGCGACGCCCGGGGTGCGGGACGTGGTGGTCTCCGGCGGGGACGTGGCCAACCTGCCGTGGCCCCGGCTGGAGGCGTTCGTCACCGACCTGCTCGACGTCGAGAACATCCGCGACATCCGGCTCGCCACCAAGGCGCTGATGGGGATGCCCCAGCACTGGCTCGGCGACGACGTCCGGGCCGGGATGGAGCGGCTCGGCGCCCACGCCCGTGAGCGCGGCGTGAGCATCGCCATCCACACCCACGTGAACGCGGCCCAGTCGGTGACCCCGCTGGTGGCCCGCGCGGCGCAGGCCATGCTCGACACCGGCATCCGCGACGTCCGCAACCAGGGGGTGCTGCTGCGGGGGGTCAACGACAGCCCGGAGGCGCTGCTCGACCTCAGCTTCGTCCTGCTCGACGAGGCGAAGATCATGCCGTACTACCTGTACATGTGCGACATGATCCCGGGCAGCGAGCACTGGCGGCTCTCGCTGGCCGAGGCGCAGCATCTGCAGCACCGGATCATGGGCTACCTGCCCGGGTTCGCCACCCCGCGGATCGTGTGCGACGTGCCCTACGTCGGGAAGCGCTGGGTGCACCAGGTCTCCCGGTACGACACCGACCTGGGCATCTCCTACTGGACCAAGAACTACCGGACCGGGATCGAGGCCGGCGACGAGCTGGCGCTCAGCCGCGAGTACCCCTATTACGACCCCATCTACCTGCTCCCCGAGCATGGCCAGCGGTGGTGGCGCGCCCATGAGCGGAACACCTCAGCCGAGCTGGCTCTGGTGCACTGAGGCGGCGGGCAGGCCGGTCACCCGCGCAACGTGAGCGGCAGCGAGGCGAAGCCGCTGAGCGTGTTGTTGAGGCGGCGGCGTGGCTCGCCCGCCGGGGCCAGGGCTGCCACCCGGCTCGCGAGCGCGGTCAGCAGGACCTCGCCTTCCAGGCGGGCGAACGCGGCGCCGACGCAGGCGTGGATGCCGTAGCCCAGGCCGACGTGCCCGATGGCGCGGCGGGCGATGTCGAACCGCTCCGGGTCGGGCCAGCGCCGGGGATCCCGGTTGGCCGCGGCCAGGAACAGCAGCACCTTCTCCCCCTCGCCGATCCGCACCCCGCCTACCTCAACCTCCCGGGTGGTGGTGCGGAAGAAGGTCTGCACCGGCGAGGCGTACCGCAGCGTCTCCTCGAACGCGGAGCCGGCCAGTGACGGGTCCTCGCGCAGCAGCCGCCACTGGGCGGGGTCGCGGGCCAGGCAGTCCAGCGCGCAGCCCAGGCCGATGACCGTGGTGTCGACCCCGGCGGTGAGCAGCGAGCGGACCAGCAGCGCGGCCTCGTCCTCGGTGACCGTCCCCTCGTCGGCGCTGGCGTAGATGCGGTCGCCCAGCCCGCCCGGGGTGAGCGCGTCCCGGGTGCAGTGCGCGGCGATCCACGCCGCCACCCCCTGGACCTCGGCCATCGAGTCGGCCAGCAGCTGGTTGTGCGGGCCGAACGCGTTGAACGCCATGTTCCCGTAGGCGAGCAGCTGGTCCCGGCAGTCCTCGGTGATGCCGACCGCGCGCGGGAACACCCGCAGCGGGTAGGCCTCCGCGATGTCGGTGACGCCGTCGACGGTGCCCCGGGCGGCGAGCTCGCCGGCCAGGCTCTCCGCCTCGCGGGCGAAGTCCTCGCGGTGAGCGGCGATGGTGCGCGGGGACAGCGCGCGGGCGACCGCCTTGCGCGCCCGCGAGTGCGCCGGCGGGTCCGCCTCCAGCAGCAGGCTCGGCGGCCGCCACGGCTTCTCCTTCCGGAAATCGCTCAGGCCCACCCCGGCCGCGGAGGAATACGTCTCCCAGTCCCGCAGCGCCTCGTGTACCTCGGCGTAGCGGGCCATGCCCCAGATCCCGTAGCGCTCGAGCCACACCACGGGGCCGGCTTCCCGCAATTCGTTGTGAAACGAAAATGGGTCGCCCAGGAAGCCATCGGCGAACGGGTCCAGCGTGCATACCGGCGCCCCGCCCGGGCCCGCCTGCGTCGTCTCCTGCACGGCGCCGCCTCCCCTTCGTGTGGTGATCCCAGTACTGCCGATTCTGCCGGGGCGGGTGCCGGGCGGGAAGATGGCCTAGGCTCCCCGCGTGAGCGAATGGGCCGGCATCCGGGACGGCGGCGTGGTCTTCGAGGATGAGGCCGTGCTGGTGCTGAACAAGCCGGCCGGCGTCTCCGTCATGGGCGAACGGCACGAGACCGACCTGGTCCGGATGGCCGCCGCCGCGGGCGAGGAGCTGTTCCCGGTGCACCGGATCGACAAGGTGACCTCCGGCGCCGTCCTGTTCGCGAAACAGCTGCGCTGGCACGGCCCGCTGACCCGCCAGTTCGCCGGGCGCACGGTGGGCAAGACCTATCTCGCCATCACCGCTCCCGGCCTGCCCGCCCGCGGCGTCATCGACCTGCCGCTCAGCACGGGCCGCAAGAGCCGCGTCCGGGTGGCCGCCCCGCGGGCCAGCATCGTCGCCGACAGCTCCTGCGGCACCTGGTCGGTCCCGGAGTCCGAGGTCTTCGGGCACGTGCGGACCTACCCGTCGGTCACCGCCTTCGCCACCGTGTGGCAGGACCGGCGGCACGCGCTGCTCGCCGTCCGCCCGGTCACCGGCCGCCGCCACCAGATCCGGGTTCACCTGGCCTGGATCGGCCACCCGGTCGAGGGCGACCCGCTCTTCGAGTCCACCGGCGCCCCCCGGACCCTGCTGCACTCGTGGCGGCTAGCGTTCGACGCCGCCTGGCGCGGTGGCTCGCGGGTGCTGGCGGAGGCCGCCCCCGGGCCCGACTTCTGGGCGCCGGTGACCGGCCGGCTGCCTGGACCGGACCCGGCGGCGCTGCTCGCTGGCGCGCCTGCGCCGCCGGAGCCGCCCCAGCCCGGGGCGGTGCCCGGCGCTCGGCCGTCAGCGGCACCAGCGCGGCCGCGGCCAGCGGGAGAACGCCGGCGACGGCGAAGGCCGCCGGGTAGCCCGCCGCCACGATGAGGACGGCCACGAGGGGCGGGGTGAGCGCGGCACGTATCCGGAAGGGGTGTACTAGTCTCTGAACGTCCCTGCTATATATAGGGAGCATATTTGGCCTATTTTGGGGGTCGTCTGACTGTTAAGTTCGTGTTAACTCTTGTTTCCGCAGGCTGGCGCCCTAACCGACGCTAACGGCAGGGGTATGGCCGGCCGCAACTGTGCGAGTTCAGCCGGGCGTGTCGTGATCTTGTGGCAGGGAAGGGGTTTAGCGCCTAAGGGGATTGCGGGGCCCGATCGGTCAACAGCTCCAAGCCGACAGATGAGCGGTGACCATAATCCGCGTCAAGGATTCGCAAACCCTGATCCCGGGTAATGATCCCGTCGTTAATCGCATGGGTAAGAATCGTGGCGAGGTACTTGCTTATTTGCTGGCTAACATCCGTAAACAGTTCGTTTATGTCCATCGCGTATCCCTTTCCCGTTAAGCCGACGTTTCACTGTCCGGCCCGCGCAGGCCTTCCGGCCACCGGCTGCCTACGCCTTTCAATTCGAATCCGTCCCCGTCCAGGTTAGGCACGACATAGAACGTAAACCCCGTGTCGCGCCATTCCTTAACCCTCTCCGCGTCCGAGAGCTTAGCCCAACGATCCGCATAGGTTTCCCCCGTCCCTACCCATGTGCGCTTTTCCGGTTCAACCGGCAGGGATTCCAGGTACGCTTTGCGAGTCTCGTAAAAGTTAATCTGTCTCGTGTAAGCGCTAGGGTTTAGCTCTCGCTCGCGGAATTCGAAATCCAGCTCCGCTATTCTTTCCTCTACCTCGGCCAGTTCCTCCGCATAATCCTGGGCCGGCTTTATTTCCCAGTGCCCGCTCTCATGCTCCCCGAACAGTTCAAGGAATTTGCGTGCGGATTCCGCCTCTAGCCAATCGGCGGGTATTGAACGCAGCGTGCATTCACCTGTCGCATATCGCTTAGAGCAACGATAGTACCGATAGATTCTATTCGCGCTCGGCGGTGACACATTTGCGTAAAGCGGAGATTCACACTCACCGCAGAATCCGATTTGCAGCATCGGATTAGCGTCAGCCCTATGGGCGCGGTGCGGAGGTCCCGTAACGGCGCGTTTAACAAGTGCCCATGTCTGCCGGTTGATTATCCCCTTGCATCGTTGCACCGCTGCGCCATCACTATCCCGGAGCGGCTTTCCAGCTCTAGTGTGCATTCCTACAATGGAAGGGGAAACCAGCACCTCTTTAACCGCCTGCGTAGTCCACCGTGACGGCAGTTCCGGTTTCCCTTCCCGACGCCGTACAACATTCCGGCTAGTCGGAACCCTGTCGCATTAAGCCACAGCGACACTTGACGCATAGACGAGCCTGGCGAGAACACGGCTAACCATCTCGCGCACTATCGGCGCATATTTCGGATCAGGCTCATAAGCCCAAGCCTTACCGCTCTTAACCGGACGGTAACCGAATGGGACCTGCCCACCGGGATAGCCACCGTTTGCCTTAATGTAACGGTGGGACTCACCAGCCCGTTTCTCGATCACCTTAAGCTCGTATTCGGCAGCAGTGAAAAAGTGCGTGGCGCTCATGCGCCCCGTGTCCGTTGACATATCAAACTCAGGCTCAATCGAGATGAACGCCTTGCCCTGCTTGTCCAGGTCGTAAATGAAATTAAGAAATCCCTGAGATTCCGGCCCATCCTGTCATGCTTGTGAACGATAAGGCCGTCCCATTGTGCGAGCTTGTCAGGCTTAGTAAGCCACGGTCCCAGCTCGGGACGTTCAGCCGGGGGGACCTTCCCGGACACGTCAAGATCCTCAGCCCAGCCGATGATGCGGTGACCCTTCCGCTCGGCCCATTCTGTGATCGCTTTCCGTTGCCGTTCAGGGCTGGTCGTCTCGTCCGTATCCCGGCTAAGCCGTACAACCCCTAGCAATCTCATGCCGGCCATGGTATCCGAACCTCCGTTCGAATTACGGGAGAAACACTTGCCAGCACGGTACCCCGATGTTTGTCAGTCCATATAGTAAGCCTAGGCCGTACTGGAAGGCGGAGCCCGCGGTCAGCGCGACCGTGCCGCCCGCCAGCACCAGCCAGCGCCGCCCGCGCCCGCCGTCGCCGGCCTGGCCGCCATCACTGATTACGCTCACATTCCGAATCATAACTGTCCGGATAATGAGACAGGCCAGGGCGGGTCAACGGCCGGCCGGGATGGCCGCCGACCGGGGAGCCGGGGCCGGATTCCGGGTTCTGGGTACCTTGAACGCATGGCACGAACCAAGCTCCCGGACAAGGCCCGCGTCACCATTGGGCTCAAGGTCGCTGAGGCTGAGGCCATGCAGATTGACCAGGTGCTGACGCGGCCCGAGTTCGCCGGCTGGACCCGGGCCGAGTGGTGCCGGGAGATCGTCAGGACGGCGCTGCGCTACTACGCGGCGGATCCCCCTCCGCCGGACCCCGGCCGGGCCCGCGCCCCGGCCCGGCCGGCTGCCGCCGAGCCCGTGCCGCTCAGCCCGCCACCCCCGGTGCCCGCCGCGCGCGGGTCAGACGTGGCCGGTGAAGCTGTCGGCGAGCCCGGTCACGACGGCCTGGAGCCCCCGGAGTCCCAGGAGCCCCCGGAGTCACCGGCCCCGGCCGACTGCCCGCACCCAGCCGACGCCCGGGACTACGAGCGCGGCGCCTGCGGCGCCTGCGGGGCCATCCTCTGGGACTGACGCTCAGTCCCCGTCGCGGGCCGCGCCCCCGGCTGGCTCCGCCGCGTCCGCGCCGACCTGGGCGGTCACGTCGGCCTCACCGGCCGGCGGCGGATCGGCCACGCCGCCCGCGCCCGCCGTCGCCGGCCTGCGCCGCTGCGTGTACCAGAACCAGACGGCGCCGGCGATGGCGAGGATGGTCGCGACGTACATGTTGAACCGCAGCCCGAGGAAGTGCTCGGACGGGTTAACCCGCAGCGACTCCTCGAAGATCCGGAATGCCGAGTACCCCGTCACGTACAGGGCGAACAGGCCCGGCGGCTTGACCGAGCGGTGATGGCCCAGCCACACCAGGAACGCCGCGAGCGCGAGGTCGAAGATCAGCTCGTAGAGGAACGTCGGGTGGAACGTGCGGTACGCCAGGTACCCGGGCGGGCGGTAGGCGACCGGGATCTCCAGTCCCCAGGGCAGTGTGGTCGGCCCGCCGAACAGCTCCTTGTTGAAGTAGTTGCCGATGCGCCCGACCGCCTGCGCCACCAGCAGGGCCGGGGCGACCGCGTCCATGAACAGGCCGACGTTCGCGCCGTGCCGGCGCACCCGCCACACCCCGACCAGCGCGCCCAGCGCGATGCCGCCCCAGATGCCCAGGCCGCCGTCCCAGACGGCGAACACGCCGTACCAGTGGTGCGGGATGTACTTCGGGGTGGTCAGGTCGAAGTAGATGCGGCCACCGACGATCCCGGCCGGGACGGCCCAGATGGCGACGTCGCCGACCAGGCCCGGGTCGCCGCCGGCGGCCTTCCACCGGCGCTGCGTGATCAGGATCGCCAGCGTGATCCCGACCACGTACATCAGCCCGTAGACGTGGATGAACGCCGGGCCGATGTAGAAGCCATTGACCGCCGGGCTGGGGATGTACATGGGCATGGATCGAGCGTAGCCCGGCGCGGCCGGTGCGGGTGCCCTGGCCGCCCGCTTGTTACCGCATGGAATCATGGGCCGGTGGAAGACTACGCCGAGCTGAACCGCGCGAGCTGGGACGAGCGCGCCCCCGCGCACGCGGCCTCCCGTGATTATGCGGTGGACCGGTTCGCCAGCGACCCCGGCCACCTCAGCGACATAGTGCGGTTCGACCTGCCGCTGCTGGGTGACATCGGCGGCCTGCGTTGCATTCACCTGCAGTGCCACATCGGCACCGACACCGTGTCGTTGGCCCGCCTCGGCGCGGACATGACCGGGCTGGACTTCTCCCCCGCCTCGCTGGCGGAGGCACGCCGCATCGCCAGCCTGGCCGGCGCCGACGTCCGTTTCGTCGAGGCCGAGGTGTACGACGCGGCCGGCGCGCTCGGCCCGGAGCCATTCGACCTGGTGTACACGGGGATCGGCGCGCTGTGCTGGCTGCCCGACATCGCCCGCTGGGCGCAGGTGGTGGCCGCCCTGCTGCGCCCGGGCGGGCGGCTGTTCATCCGGGAGGGCCACCCGATGCTGTGGGCGATCGACGACCCCCGGCCCGACGGCCTGCTGGCGGTGGAGTATCCGTACTTCGAGCGCGAGGAGCCCTCGGTCTTCGACGAGGAGGGCACCTACGTCGAGACCGACGTGGTCTTCACCCACAACCGGACCCACGAGTGGAACCACGGCCTCGGCGAGATCGTCACCGCGCTGATGACCGCCGGGATGGACCTGACCGGGCTCACCGAGCACGACAGCGTGCCGTGGGACGCCCAGCCGGGCCAGATGGAGCAGATCGGCGGCGGCGAGTGGCGGCTGGCCGACCGCCCGTGGCGCCTCCCCCACACCTACACGCTGCAGGCCGTGCGGCGCCCCTGAAACCCCGGGGGCTCACCGGTCACCTGATGCGTCGGCCCATCTCCTTGGTGGAGTAACCGCCGAGCTCGGTGACCGCCGCCTGGAACCGGTCGGAGTGCAGCAGCGCCCACAGCGGGGCCAGCCGCGGGCTCTCCATGGCGCCCGGCGCCACCACCAGGTCGTAGGGCTCCTGCGTGACCGGCACGAAGTCCAGGCCGAAGGCGCGCGCGGCGGCCATGATCCCGAGACCGGCGTCGGCGCGCCCGGCGGCGACGGCCGCCGCGACCGCCAGGTGGGTGGGCTCCTCGCGGGCGTAGCCGTCGACGGCGCCCGGGCCGATCCCGCGCCGGCCCAGCTCGTGGTCGAGCAGCACCCGCGTGCCCGCGCCGCGCTGCCGGTTGACGTAGCGCACGCCCGCGCGGGTCAGGTCCCCGATCCCGGCCAGGCCGAGGGGGTTGCCGGGGGCGACGATCAGGCCCTGGTCGCGGTGCACGAGCCGGACCACGCCGGCGCCGCCGCCGGGCAGGATCCGGTCGAGATAGGGCAGCGTGTACTCGCCGGTGGCCGGATCCAGCAGGTGGGACCCGGCGATGTGGCACAGCCCGTCCCGCAGCGCCACCAGCCCGCCGAGGGAGCCCACGTTCGACGAGGCCAGAGTGATCAGCGGGTCCTCCGCCCGCAGGGCGGAGGCGGCCAGGTCGAGGACGAGGTCGTGCGAGCCGATGGCGACGATCGTGCGGAAGATGTCGTCGATGCCGCGCAGCAGCTCGACCTCGACGTGCTCGCCCGGGTGGTGGCCCTCCTGGCCGGCCGGGACGACCAGCAGGCCGTCCGCGCGGACCAGCGAGGTCAGCACGCCCGCGCCGCGCGGCAGCGGGGTGGCGACCGTCTCGCCGCCGACCATGCCCAGCCGCACCCGCACCCAGTCGTCCATGCCGAGCGGGGAGGCGAGCTTGCGGGCCAGCCGGGCCGTGATCCGCGGCCGCCGGCGGGGGGTGGCGCCCACCAGCTCGGCCAGCAGCGGCTCGGCGAAGATGTCGAAGGTCAGCGCCGCGGACACCGGGTAGCCGGGTGCGCCAAGCACCGGGGTGCCGTTGACCACCCCGAGCACGACCGGGTGGCCCGGCCGGACGGCGACGCCGTGCACCGCCAGGGTCCCGAGCTCGGCCACCACCCGGGCCGTGTAGTCGTCGCGGCCCGCGCTCGAGCCCGCCACGATGATGAGCAGGTCACAGCCGGAGACCGCGGCGCTCACCGCGCGGGCGATGCCGGCCGGGTCATCCGGCTCGATCGGCAGGCAGTGCGCCTCACAGCCGGCCTCGCGGGCCTGGGTGGCGAGCATGAGCGAGTTGGTGTCGATGATCTCGCCGGCGCCGGTCTGCTCGCCGATCGGCCGCACCTCGTCCCCGGTCGGCAGGATGGCCACCACCGGCCGCCGCCGGACCAGCAGCTGCGTGGCCCCGGCCGCCGCGGCGGCGGCAAGGTCGGTGGCCCGCAGCCGGTGGCCCTCCGGCAGCAGCAGTTCGGTGGCGCTGACGTCCTCGCCGATCGAGCGCACGTGCTGGTAGGGCGGCACGGCCGCGCGCAGCTCGGCGGCGTCCCCGCCGTAGTGCACGTGCTCGCGCATCACAACGGCGTCCCGCCCGGGGGGCATCGGGTCGCCGGTGTCGACCACGTCGTAGGCGCCCGGCTCCAGGTAGACCGGCGTGGTCTCGCTCGCGCCGAGGGTGTCGGCGGCCCGGACCGCGATCCCGTCCATGCCCGCCGCGTCGAACGGCGGCGAGGAGCGGGTGGCCCACACCGGCTCGGCGGTGACCAGGCCCGCGGCGTCCTGCACCCGCACCAGCATCGCCGGCAGCCGGGCCGGGCAGCCCGATGCGTCGCGTGCGCTGCGCCAGGCGTCCAGGGCGCGAGCGGCGGGAACGTCGCGGATGAATGGGCTTTCTGCCATGACCGTCGCTAACGATACAAGGTGACCTCGACCTCGGCGCCCGCGTCGAGCCCGGTCGCCTCCTCGGGCACGATCACGTACCCGTCGGCGGCGGTGAGCACGGACAGCAGCGCCGACAGGCCGAAGACCGGGGTGGCGACGCCGTCGCGCACCCGGACCTGGACCACGTCGAGGCGCCCGGCCGCGGATGCCAGGTCGCGCCCGAGCCGCGCCCGCACGGCCGGCTCGGGTGGTGGCGTGGTGCAGCCGCCGACCAGCCGCACCAGCGGCATCCCCAGCAGCCGGAAGACCACCAGCGCGGAACGGGGGTTCCCCGGCAGCCCGATGACCGGCACGCCGCCGCAGTCGGCGAGCAGGGTGGGCTTGCCGGGCTTGATGGCCAGGCCGTGGCACCAGATCCCGGGCGGGCCGAGACGGGCCACCACGCCGGCGGTCTCGTCACGGGCCCCCACCGACGAGCCGGCCGAGATCACGATCAGGTCGCTGCCGCCGAGCGCGGTCCGCAGCGCCCGCTCCAGGGCCTCGGGCTCGTCGGGCACGATGCCCCCCGGGACCGGCTCGCCGCCCGCCTCGGTCACCATCGCGGCCAGGGCGGCCGCCGAGGCGTCGCGCACCTGGCCCGGGCGCAGCACCTCGGTGGCGGGCGGCACCACCTCGTCCCCTGTGGAGAACACCGTCACCCGGGGACGGGCGTGCACGCTCACGTCAGTGACCCCGGCCGCCGCCAGCATGCCGAGGTCCTGCGCCCGCAGCGGCCGGCCGGAAGGCACCAGCTCGGCCCCGGCGGCAGCGTCCTCGTCGGCCCGCACCACGCCGTCGCCGGGCGCAACCGGCCTGACCACCTCGATCGTGCCGGGCATCGCCTCCTGCGTGTACTCGATCATGACCACGGCGTCCGCGCCCGGGGGCAGCACCCCGCCGGTGGGCATGCTGGCCACCGTCCCCGGCCCGACCGTCACGTCCGGCTCCGCGCCCATCCGCACCGCGCCGGCCACCTCGAGGTAGCCGGGCAGCCCCTCGGACACGCCGTAGGTGTCGGCGGCCCGCACCGCGTAGCCGTCCACGGTCGAGCGGGCGAAGCCGGGCAGCGCGTTCGGCGCCGTCACCGCGGCGGCCGGCACCCGGTGCAGGGCCTCGGTGAGCGGCACCGTCACGGCGGGCGTGCGCCGGCCGGGGCGGAACCCGGCCAGGGCCTCGGCGACCGTCCTGGTGGTGAAGAACTCCCGGCCAGACCCGCGCGTGTCAGGCTTCGTCGTGGTTCCCCTCGCCGGGCGCCGGGCGGGGGTGCGGGCGCGCCGCAGTGGCCCCGCGGTGCAGCCCGAGCACGCTCACCACCGGGCCCAGGGCGACCTGGCCGAGGCCGCAGATCGAAGTCTTGCGCATGACCTGCTCCAGCTCGGTGATCTGCCCGTTCACGTCGCCGGGCCCGCCACCGGCGTTGAGCAGATCGCTGAGAATCCGGTGGGCTTTGCTGGAGCCGACCCGGCACGGAACGCACTTGCCACACGACTCGTCGCGGAAGAACCGGAGCACGTTCGTGGCCGCGGCCAGCAGGTCGGTGCCCTCAGCCATCACCACCAGCGCGCCCGACCCGAGCATCGACCCGGCCTCCTTGAGGGCGGCGAAGTCGAGCGGCACGTCGAGCCGGTCGGGCCCGAGGAAGTTCGACGACGCGCCTCCGGGCTGGATCGCGCCCAGCGGCCGGCCGCCCGACACGCCCCCGGCCAGATCCAGCAGCTGCCGGGCGGTGGTGCCCATCGGCACGCAGTAGACGCCGGGCCGCTCGACGTGGCCGGAGACCGCGAAGAACTTCAGGCCGGTGTGGCCGTCGCCGGTCCCCTGCTCCTTCCACCAGCCGGCCCCGCGCCGGGCGATGACCGGGACGTGCGCAAACGTCTCCACCGAGTTCATCAGCGTCGGCTTGCCCCACAGGCCGTAGGTGCCGGGGAACGGCGGCTTGTTCCGCGGCTCGCCGCGGTGCCCCTCCATGCACTCGATCAGCGCCGACTCCTCGCCCAGGATGTAGCCACCGGGCGAGGTGAACACCTCGACCGACAGCCGCCGGCCTGGCCGGCCGCATCGGCTCCCACCAGCCCGGCGGCCCGCAGCGCCTCGATCTCGCGGCGGATCACCTGCTCCTCGGGGCCGTACTCGTGCCGGATGAACACCCAGCCTTCCTCCGCCCCGACCGCGAGCATCCCGAGCAGCATGCCCTCCAGCACCAGGTGCGGCTGCTCGGTCATGATCTGCCGGTCCTTGAAGGTTCCCGGCTCCGACTCGTCGGCGTTGCAGATGACGTACTTCGGCTCCGCCTCCTGCGCCGCGACCAGTTCCCACTTCCGGCCCGCGGGGAAACCGGCGCCGCCCATCCCGCGCAGCCCGGAGTCCTGCAGGGCCGTGATGATCTGGCCGGTGTCCAGCTCGCCGGCCAGCACGGCGCGCAGCACTCCGTAACGTTCATCCGCCGACGCGTAAGGGTCATTGGCCCACGGCCGGCCGTTGGCGTAGCTGCGCAGTTCCGGCGCTGGCAGCTGGCCGTCGCGCGCCGTGGCGACCAGGGCCTCGGTATCGCCGGCCGGCACCGGGCACTCGTTGACGCTGACGGCGGGCGCCGCGTCGCACCGGCCGATGCAGGACACCTCGACGAACTCGACGTCGTTGTCCTGCCCATGCCGCTGCCGGATCGCCGCGATCCGCTCGTCCGCGCCGTGCAGCCAGCACGCCAGGTCGCGGCAGGCGTGCAGGGCTACCCGTTTCGGCTGGTCGGTGACGGAAGTGCGGGTAGAAGGAGATCAGCCCCTCGATCTCGTACAGCGGCCGGTGCACGTCCCTGGCCAGGGCCACCAGCTCCTCGCGGGGCAGCCAGCCGACCCGCTCCTGGATCGCGTTCAGGGCCGGGATCAGGCTGGGGCCGGGGAACTTGCCTGCCCGGGCCTCCACGCCGGGCGCGCGCTCGCGGGCCGTGGCCATTACCGGCCGTCCTGACCGTTCGCGGCCGGCGGGACCGTGGGCTCGGCGGGCCGGGCCGCCTCGATCCGCACCGCGCAGAACTTGAACTCGGGGATCTTGCCGACCGGGTCGATCTCGTCGGTGGTCAGCAGGTTGGCCGCCGCCTCCCGGAAGTGGAACGGGATGAAGCAGTTGCCGCGCTGCTCGCGGTGTGAGACGCGGACCGCGAGCACGATGGTTCCGCGGCGCGAGCTCACCCGGGCCATCTCGCCATCGTCGATGCCCAGCTCGGCGGCGTCGGCCGGGTTCACGTACACCTCGGCCTGCGGCGAGATGGCGTCCAGGGCGTACGACCGGCGGGTCATCGAGCCGGTGTGCCAGTGCTCCAGCAGTCGGCCGGTGTTGAGCACGAACGGGTACTCCTCGTTCGGCAGCTCCCTGGCCGGCAGCCATTCGGCCGGCACCAGGTGGGCCAGCCCGTCGTCGGTGTTGAACTTCTCGCCGAACATAACCACGACGCCGTCGCTGTGCTCGGGATCGGGGTTCGGGATACAGCTTGCCGGTCAGCCCGAGGTTGTCGTAGCTCAGGTTGGTGTAGCTCGGCATCACCGAGACGATCTCCTCGAAGACGTCCCGCGCGCTGGTGTAGCTCCAGCCGAGCCCGATCCGGTTGGCGATGTCCTGGACGACCTCCCAGTCCACCCGGGCCTGGCCCGGCGGGTCGAGCACCTTCCTGCCGAGCTGCACCCGGCGGTCGGTGTTGGTGTAGGTGCCGTCCTTCTCCAGGTAGGACGAGGCGGGCAGGATCACGTCGGCGAACTCGGCGGTCTCGGTCAGGAAGATGTCCTGGACCACGAGGAAGTCGAGGGCGGCCAGGGCCTTGCGGACCTTGTTGATGTTCGGGTCGGACAGGAACGGGTTCTCCCCCAGCATGTACATGGCGCGCACGCCGCCCTTGAGGACGGACCCGATGATCTCGGTGACGGTGAGCCCACGCTTGGGGTCCAGGTCCGGGGTGTCCCACGCCCGTTCGAACCTGGCGCGGACGTCCGGATCGTCCGCCTTCTTGTAGTCGGGGTAGAACATCGGGATCAGGCCCATGTCCGAGGCGCCCTGCACGTTGTTCTGCCCACGCAGCGGGTGCAGGCCGCTGCCCTGCCTGCCGACGTTCCCGGTGATCGCGCACAGCGCGATGAGGCAGCGCGCGTTGTCGGTGCCGGTGGTGTGCTGGGAGATGCCCATCCCCCAGAAGATGATCCCGGCGTCCGCCTCGCCCCAGGCCCGCGCCACCCGCCGGATCACGTCCGCGGGCACCCCGGTGATCTGCTCGGCCCGCTCCGGCGGGTAGTCGGCGACCGTCTTGGCGAGCGCTTCGTAGTTCGACGTCCGGTTGGCGATGAACTCCGGGTCGGTCAGGCCGAGCCGGATCACCTCGTGCATGATGCCGTTGTAGAAGGCGACGTCGGTGCCCGGCTTGAGCTGGCAGAAGATGTCGGCGTGGTCGGCCATCTTGTCGGCCCGCGGGTCGACGTAGATGATCGTGGTGCCGTTCCGGCGGGCCTGCTTGAAGAACGACGACGCGACCGGGTGGTTGGCCGGCGTGTTGGTGCCGGTGACGATGGCCACGTCGGCGTTGATCACGTCGCCGTAGGTGGTGGAGACCGCGCCCGAGCCGATGCCCTCGAACAGGGCGGCGACGCTGGAGGCGTGGCACAGCCGGGTGCAGTGGTCGATGTTGTTGGTGTGGAAGCCGGTCCTGATCAGCTTCTGGAAGAGGTAGGCCTCCTCGTTGGAGCACTTCGCCGAGCCGAACCCGGCGATCGCGCCGGGGCCGCCGTCGGCGTAGATCTCGGTCAGCCGCCGGGCGACCAGGTCGAGCGCCTCCTCCCAGGTGGCCTCCCGGAAGTGCGGCAGCACCTCGTCGTAATCGACCAGGCCGCCAGGCTTGCGGCCGCGGCCTTTGCCGCCCTTGCCTTTCCCGTCGCCGTCGCCGTTGCCCCGGCCCTGGCCATTGACGTTGCGGCCGCCGCTGAGCTGCCTCCGCTCGGCCCGCTCCACCAGATCGTCCTTGTACCCGCCGTCACCCATGTCACCGCGGACATCGGTGGACAGCGCGCCCTTCGGGTAGGAGTCCTCGCGCCTGATCAGCGGCACGGTCAGCCGCTGCGGCGAGGCGGCGTAGTCCCAGCCGTACCGGCCCTTGACGCACAGGCGGCCCTTGGACCCGGGCTGGTCGCGGCCCTCGGCGAACGCGATCGCGCCCCGCTCCCGGTCCACGTTGTAGGTCAGGGCGCAGCCGACCCCGCAGTACGGGCACACCGTGTTGACCTGGTCGAGCTCGGTGCGCGGCCGGATGGGGATGTTCCGGATCGGCTTGTTGGTCAGCGCGCCGGTCGGGCACGCCGACACGCACTCCCCGCAGGTCACGCACGAGGACTCGCCCATCGGGTCGTTCAGGTCGAACGCGATCCGGGTGGAGTAGCCCTTGCCGCTGCGGCCGATGACGTCGTTGCCCTGGATGTCGTCGCAGGCCCGCACGCAGCGGTCGCACAAGATGCACGAGTCATGGTCCACGGCGATGACCGGGTTGGAGAGGTCGGTGCCGCGGCCGGATGCGAGCGGCAGGCCGTCCTCGCGGCTCACCTCGTAACGGTCGGCCAGCGCGAGCAGCTCGTTGTCGCCGGTGGTGGTCTGCTTGGGGTCGCGCTCGCGCTCCGGCTGGTCGGCCAGCAGCAGCTGGGTCAGCACGGCCCGGCTGCGCTCGACCTCGGGGGTGGCGGTCTTGACCTCCATGCCCTCCTCGCACGCCCGCACGCAGGAGGCGGCGAAGACGGGCCCGCCGGTGTCGACCACGCACATCCGGCACACGCCGACCGGGTCGAAACGCTCATCGTGGCAAAGCACCGGGATATCAATCCCCGCCGCTTTAGCCGCGGCCCAAATGGTCGAGCCCTCGGCCGCAGTGACCTCGCGGCCGTCGATCGTGAGGGTCACCGTCCGTGGGGTGGCCTTAACGGGAGTAGCCATGGCGTCAGTATCCGCCGTTCCGTGAGATCACATCAACTGAAGGGACGACCTATCTATCGTGTCACGACATAGTCCAGCCGGAGGCCGGCCAGATCCGCCGGATCCGGGCGGCCCAGCTCGTCGAGCCCGCGCGCCGCGTAGTAGCCGTCGATCATGCGGCGCAGCCGCTCCGGCGTCAGCTCCGCCACGCGCCCGGACCCGAGCTGCAGCGGCTCGGTCAGCAGCCGCTCCGGCAGCCAGTCGTCTTCCGGCCGCCAGCCCTCGCGGATGTTGAACACGCGCTTGGCCAGCACGATCCGGCGGGCGGTCCGCCGCAGCTCGGCGCGGTCGACGTCCCAGCCGGTCACCGCGGACAGCAGCGCCGCCCACTCGGCGAACGGGTCGGTGAACACCCCGCGCAGGAACTTGCACAAGATGAGCGAGTCCATCACCGCGGCCCGGTCCTCGGTCTCGATCGCGGCGGCCACGTGCGTCTCCCCGCCCGCCAGCCGGTCATGGTCACCGGACAGGTCGGACTCGTAGGCGCCGGACCGGTTGTGGTCCGCGCCGCGGGCGTTCACCGCCAGGCCGAGCGCCATGGCCTGCAGCGTGCGTGGCTCGTAACCGGGCATCTCCATGCCCTTGACGTGCGGGGCGAACGCTGCCGACCCGCCGCCGACCCGCTCCGCCGCCCGGCGCGAGCCCTCGGCGAGCAGGTCCCCGAGCCCGCGCCGCTCCCCGATCTCCTCCAGCGCCCGCAGCAGCGCGTCGGCGTCGCCGAACCGCAGCCAGGGCGCGTCGATCAGGCCCCGCTCGGCGCACTCCATCGCCCAGGCGATCGTCCCGCCCGCCGAGATGGTGTCGAGCCCCAGCTCGTCGCAGCGCCCGCTGGCGGTGAGCACCGCGTCCGGGTCGGAGACCCCGCACATGGGGCCGAGCGCGAAGACGTTCTCGTACTCGACCCGCATCTTCTTGCCGCCGCGGGCGGAGTAGATGTGCTCGCAGCCGATCGTGCACGACGCGCAGCTGTTGCGCGCCACCTGCCGCATCCCGGCCAGGTCCTCCGCGGCCAGCCGCGGCGCCTCCGCGAAGGTCGCGGCCTGGAAGTTGCGCGTGGGCAGGGTGCTGATGGCGTTGAAGGCGAGCAGGTTGGCCAGCGTGCCGAGCTCGCGGTACTTGGCGGTGGCCGGCCCGAACGACCGTTCACGCAGGTCGCGCGCGGCCGCGACGACCGCCTCCGGGTCGGCGGGCCCCACCTTGGTGGCGGCACGGACGGCAATTGCCTTGATCCGTTTGGCGCCCAGAACCGCGCCGAGGCCGCCGCGCCCGGCGTGCCGCCCGTCATGGGAGATGGTCGCGTAACGGACGCCGCGCTCGCCGGCCGGGCCGATCGCGGCGATCCGCCAGCCCCGCCCGAGCCGCTCCCGCAGCCGCGTCTCCGCCTCCGCCGCGGACAGTCCCCACACCTCGCCCGCCCCGGTCAAGCGCGCGCCCTCGCCGTTGACCAGCAGGACGGACGGCCGCTCACAAGCGCCATGCACAACGATGGCGTCGTGGCCGGTCAGCTTCCCCGAGATCGCGAAGTGGCTGGAAGAGAGCGCGTCGTTCAGCATCCCGGTGAGCGGGGACTTGGCGACGACCGCGAACTTGGCGCTGGTGGTCAGCGGGGTGCCGACCAGCGGGGAGAACACGAAGGCCAGCGGCGCCGCCGGGGACAGCGGGTCGGCGCCGGGCGGGGCGAGCCGGTGCATCAGCCAGGCGCCGAGCCCGGCGCCGCCGATGTAGGCGCGCAGCAGCTCGTCGGGCAGCGGCAGCGTGAGCGCGGTGCCCGTGCTGGCGTCCACGACCAGCGCCCGGCCGAAGTAGCCGCCCGCCGTCATCGCGATCAGCCGCCCGCGTCCGCGGACAGGAAGAACACGCTGTCGCCGGCCGCCAGCGGCGTCTCGCCGTCCCGGGTGATCTGGTCACCGTTCAGCGCCGCCACCACGTGCCCGTCCAGCGCGATCCCGGCCGCGGCCGCCGCCTCGGCCACGGTGGCGGCCAGCACCTGCTCCGGCCCGCGGTGCCCGTCGGCCAGCGGGCCGAACCGCTGGATCGTCACCTCGGGCGCCGGCCGCGCCCGGGCCGCCTGGTAGTCGCCCGGCTCGTTGACGTTGACCACCGAGTCGAGGCCGGGGTCAAGCGCCGCCAGCACCGGATCGGCCCGCAGCGCGTTCTCATCCAGCCGGTTGACAACACACTCCTCGAACAGGAACGCGGGCCGCAGCCGCTCCTCCGCCACCAGCTTCGCGGCGACCGGCGCCAGCGCCACCCGGTAGGAGGCGGCCAGCGGCTGCGGGTACCCCCGCGCCACCGGCAGCCCCACGTCCACGCCGTCCGCCACCGCCCGCAGCACCCGCCGCACAAACGCCGGATGCAGAAACGGCATATCGGTCGAGCTGACAAACGCTACCTCAGCCCGGTCGGCGACCGCGGCCAGCCCCGCGGCCAGCCCCTGCACCGGCCCCAGGCCCTCTTGCGGGTCGTCAACGACCTCGGTGCCCGGCGGCAGCAGCGGCAGTTCCTGGCCGGGGGCCCGAACCACCACGACCGGCCCGTCGGTTATCCGTGCCAGGATCCCCACCGTTCGCCGCAGCAGCGTCGACCCATGCCACTCCAGCGCCGCCTTGGGCGTCCCCATCCTCGACGACCGCCCGCCAGCCAGCACGATGCCCGCGGTACCCGACATGCCTCGATCGTATGTCCTCGCTGCACGGCGAGGACCCGGCAGCGGGCGGGGCGGACGGGCCGTGCCCGGAGCGTATAAAGAGCGAAGCGGAGCGGAGGGCGCGGTCGTGTCCGCCCCGTCCCTACCCCCCAGCCGGATCCAGCATTCCCCGGCGGTGCCGGATGCTCGTATCTATGCGCGTGAAGATCGAGTCCACCACGAGCCCGAGCACCAGGATCACGATCATGATGGCAATGGCCCCGGCCAGGTCGCTCTGGTCCTGGTAGGTGGAGAGCAGGGCCCCGATGGACGGCTGGCCGAGGATGATGACCAGCAGCTCGCCGGCCATCAGGCTGCGCCAGGCAAACGCCCAGCCCTGCTTGAGGCCGGCCACGAACGAGGGCAGCGAGGCGGGCAGGATCAGGTGCCGGTACATCGAGACCCGGCCCAGCCCCATGGTGCGGCCCGCCCGGAGCAAGAGCGGCGGGGTGTAGTCGACGCCTGTGATCAGCCCATTGGCGATCGAGGGGGCGGCGCCAAGCACGATGACGAACAGGATCGCGTTGGTGGTGGCGCCGAACAGGATGATCGCGAACGGGAACCAGGCGATCGATGGCATGGTCTGCAGCGCCGTGATCATCGATCCGACCGCCGCCCGCAGCGGCTTGATCCGGGATACCAGCGCCCCGATCAACACCCCGATGACCAGGGCCAGCGTAAATCCGATAACCGCGCGGCGCAAAGTGGTGCCGATGGCCTGCCAGAGAAGCAGGTGGTGCATCTGCTGCCACAGGTCGGAGAAGACGGCAGCCGGCCCGGGCAGGATGTCACTCTTCCAGCCGCTGAGGTGGACGAGCTCCCAGGCGGCGAGGACGATCGCGATCGCCAGCAGCTTGGGCCAGGCCGCACCCCAGATTCTCCGGCCGCGGTCTCCCGCTGAGTTGCGCCCCTGAGGGATTTCCAGCCGGTCGAGCCCGGCCAGGGCTGCGGCCTCAGGGTCGGCCGCGGTGGCCACGCCGGTGGCTCCGGTGTCAGCTGCCATGGCGGACCATCTCCCCCCGCAGCCGGTCGGTGACGGTGGCGGCCAGCCCGGCGACCTCTGGCGAGTCGATCCGCCGCGGGCGGCGGATCGGCACCGTGAACTCGTCGATGACCCGTCCTGGGCGGCTGCTGAGCACCACCACCCGGTCGCCGAGGCGGACCGCCTCGCGCACGTTGTGCGTGACGAACAGCACCGTGAGCCCGCGCTCGGCGCAGATCCGGTCCAGCTCGTCGTGGAGCAGGTCGCGGGTCATGGCGTCGAGCGCGCCGAACGGCTCGTCCATGAGCAGGATCTCCGCGTCCTGGGCAAGCGCCCGGGCCAGCGCGACCCGCTGCCGCATGCCGCCCGACAGCTCGTGCGGGCGCTTGCCGGCGAAGCTGCCCAGGTGCACGACGTCCAGCAGTTCGGCGGCCCGGCGCTGCCGCTCGGCCTTGGGCACCCCGCTCGCGCGCAGGGCCAGCTCCACGTTCCTGGCCGCGGTCAGCCACGGGAACAGGGCGGGCTCCTGGAACATGAGCGCGACCCGCTGGCCCTCGGTGGAGATCTTGCCCGAGGTCGGGGCGTCGAGCCCGGCGACCAGGTTCAGCAGCGTGCTCTTGCCGCACCCGGACGCGCCGATCAGGCAGACGAACTCGCCGGGGGCCACCTCCAGGGACAGCCGGTCCAGGGCGAGCAGCGCTGATGCGCCCCGCCCAAAGACCTTGGACACCTCGCTGACCTGGATCCCGGCCCCCGTGCCTGCCGCGTGGTGCTGGCTGAGAACGGGCTGACGCCCCCGGAACGAAGTCCGGGGGCGCAGCCGTTGTGGTGCGCAACACTCATGAATTCACCTGTGGCTGTCCGGCCGCTTGCAGGAGCTTGTTGAGCGGCCCGAGGTCGTAGATGCCGCTGAGGTTGACCGGCTTGAGCAGCCCGACCGCCACCGCGTGCTGGGCGTCGGTGGTCAGCGACGACGCGATCGGGTCGTTGGTGAAGGTGATGTACTTCAGCGACGGGGTCAAGACGTCACTTGGCAGCCCCTTGCCCAGCAGCTCGGTCAGCTCGGCGTTGGCCGCCTGGGCCGCGCCGGTGGGGTTGGAGTTGATGTAGGAGTTGGCCTGGATCTGGCCCTTGAGCAGCCCGTTGACCGCGCTGGGGTGCGCCTTCAGGAACGACTGCGTGACGACCAGGTTGGTGGTGACGAACTTGCCGCCCGGCCACAGGCTGGCCTCGTTCACCAGCCGCTTGCCGCCGTCGAGCACCATCTCGGTCGCGTAGGGCTCCGGCTCCCAGCCGCCGTCGAGCTGGCCGGACTTGAACTGCAGCACGGCGGCCGAGTTCGGCTTGATGGGCTTGATGGCGACGTCGCCGCCGCCGGTCGGCGTGGTGGTCAGCCCGTGCTGCTTGAGCCAGTAGCGGACCGCGACGTCCTGGGTGTTGCCCAGCGACGGCGTGGCGAGGGACTTGCCCTTGAGCTGGGCGGCGGAGGTGATGCCGCTCTTGACGACCAGTGACGCGCCGCCGGAAGCCGCCCCGGAAATGATCTTGATGGCGGTGCCGTTGGACTTCTGCCAGGCGTTGATCGCCGGGTTGGGCCCCACGTAGGCGGCGTCGAGCTGGCCCGCCAGGATCGCGGTGGTCTCCTCGGTGCCGGAGCTGAAGACCGTCGTCTTCAGGGTGATGTTCCTGCCCAGCTGCTTGGCGAAGTACCCCTTCTCCAGGCCCACCAGCGCCGGCTCGTGGGTGATGTTGGCCAGGAAGCCGAGCCGCAGCACGACCGGGCTGGAGCCGCCGCCGGACGCATTGGACGACCCCGACGAGCTGCACCCGGCGGCCGCCAGCACCGCGACCGCGGCTACCCCGGCCGCCAGAAGGCCTTTACGCATCACAGAACACCCCACCTATTTTCCCTATTAGTTAAGTAGACAATCTTTCCGACCGCTTTGGTGGGCAATACTAACCACACCCCCCTTTCCCGCGCAACCGGAGCACCACCCAGGCACGTTGAGCTGGGAGAACGCGGTGCCTAGCGACAGCGGCCAGCGGGGCGGGCGGGGCCGTATCCGGAACGTATAAAGAGCGAAGCGGAGTGCAGGATGCGGCCCCGCCCGCCCCGCCCCCCGACCAGCCCAGCCGCGTCTAGGGAGTCGCGCTCACCTGCGGCGCCGCGATCCGGTGGCCGCGGAACAGGATCGCCGCCACCTGGGTGACCGTCTTGGTCCCGGCCCGGTACCCGCCCTCGCCTTCCAGGCTGTTCATCATGGCCAGGGTGTACCGCTCGCCGGGCCCGGCGAACCCGGTCGAGTCGATGATCCAGCCCGGCTTCTCCACCGACCACCCGTCCTTGTTCCCGGGCTGGCTGGCCGCCCCGGCGCCCCACACGCCGAAGTGCTGTACCGGGGCGACGTGCCGCAGCTGGTACACCAGGTAGTCGCGCAGCGGCGCGGGAAGGCGGTTCAGGACGTAGTTGATGACCCGGCTCTCGTCCTCGGCCGTGCAGGTCATCTCGCCCCAGTAGGCCCCGGTCACGCCCGCCTGCGGCAGGTACTGGGCCCCGGTCAGGCCGATCCGGGGGAAGAAGCTGGTGTAGAACGACGCACCGTACTTGAACCAGAGGTCGTCGGCGGCGTTGTCCGAGCTCACGTGCAGCATCTGGTACATCACGTCACGGTCGGTGGGCGTCAGGTGGATGACGCCGGCCTGGTTCTGCAGCAGCAGGGTGACCGCCATCGCCAGCTTGCTGGTCGAGGCCATGTAGATCTGGCTGCCCGCGTACCTGTTCCGCCACACCGCCCCGGTGGACCTGTCACGCAGCACGATCCCGATCATGCCGGGCCGGTTCTTCAGGTACCGCTCCACCGCCGCTATCCGCCGCCGCATGGCGCACGAGAACCCGGCCGGGGTGCCGGGGCATGGCGGCGCCTGTGTGGTCTGGGCCGGCGGCGCGGCCGCGGGCGTGGGCTGCCCGCCCGGGCCGCCGGCTGCGGCCGGGCTCGCGGACGGCGGGCTCAGCACGCCACAGCCGGCCAGCACCGCCGTCGCCAGCGCGGCGCAGGCGAGGGCGGCCGCCCGGCGAGCCGGGGCCCGCCGGGACGTGCGGTGGCTGATCATGGCACCTGAGCATACGAACGGCCGAGGCCGGCCAGGGCCGGATCGGCCACGATCAGCTGCCTCCCGGCCCGTTGAATTCAATGCCCACCACCGAAGGGAACCTCTGCAGGCACTGCTGCAGCTTGGCCAGGTCCCCGTCGCTGGCGTGGTCGACCCGGTACCGCACGTCGTTGTCCGTGTCCGCGGCCAGGTGGTCGGTGGGCAGCGGCTCGGGAATCGCCTGCGGCACGTGTGAGCAGGCGGCCCGCACCTTGAGCCGGGCCGAGTTGGAGGTCTGCGGCTGGAACTGCACGACCGCCTCCTGCTTGCCGAACGTGCGGTCGAAGGTGGCGCAGCCGGCCACGGCCGGGATCAGCACGGCCAGCATGATCCCCACGGCGGGCAGCGCGGGACACCAGCGGTGAGGCGGGCGGGTTGCTGGCACGGCTGCCAGCTTACGGCGGGCGGGAGCCCGGCCCGCACCGGCCCGGGACCGGCCGAGAACGATTGCCATCACCTTGCGGCTACCCAGGTACGGTTTACCGGCAGGAGGGACAATACATACGTGCGGAGGGGCGGGCACCCACCCGCGCCGGGCCCGGAAACCTCGTGACCTGGAGGCGCCTGTGACTGGACTGACCAGGGGCTGTGCCCTGGCCGGGACCAGGCGGTGCCGGATGGGGCGCGGTTACCGGTGACCAGTTCCCCCGGGCCCACGGAGACCGGAGTCCTCGGCCCGCCGCCCGCCGGTGCGATGTCGGCCTATCCCCGGCCGGCCGGGGTCCGGCCGCACATCCTGGTGGTCAACGGCCGCAAGGTCCGGCAGCCGGTCTTCGTCCTCGGCGCCCCGTGCTCGGGCGTCTCCGTCCTCGCCCGGGCGCTCAAGCGATCCGAGGGGTTTCACCTCACGATGGGGCAGCGCTGGGT
The DNA here is from genome assembly GCA_963835425.1 of uncultured Actinomycetes bacterium. Lineage (GTDB taxonomy): Bacteria > Actinomycetota > Actinomycetes > Streptosporangiales > Streptosporangiaceae > UBA9676. The sequence continues at coordinate 349,609 of CAWIGE010000002.1, forward strand.
GCTGCCGGTCGTGCACGCCTTCGCGCGCAACCCGCTGCTGGCCCGCGGCCGGGCGGAGGCGGCGGCGACCGTGCTGCGCGACGCCTTCGCGCAGGGCTGGCAGGTCAGCCCGCACTGCTGCCTGGGGTGCTCCGCACAGTGCCGGGCGGCGGGCGGGGCCGAGGGCACCGGGCCGTGCGTCGGGGACCGGGTCATCAGCCGCTACGGCGACGCCAGTCCCGACCTGCTGTACTGCGCCGAGACGCTGGTGGATGCCTTCCCCGACGCCCGGCTGGTGCAGATCATCCGCGACGGCCGGGACGTGGTAGCGGGGATGATCTCGGACGCCGACGCGCTGGCCTGGTTCCGCCCCGGCTTCGTGGACCTGGACGGCGAGTCCGCCCATCCCGTGCTCGGCCTGGAAACCCAGGCGGACCGGGCCGAGTGGCCGTCCCTGTCGGTGGCCGGCAAGTGCGCGATGCGCTGGCGGGGCACCGTGCGCCTGATGGCCCGGCTCCGCAACGCGCTGTCCGCCGAGCAGCTCATCACCTTGCGCTATGAGGAGATGATCCGCCAGCCGGTGACCGCGGCCAGGGCCGTGTCGGCGTTCACCGGGGCCGAGGTCAGCCAGCTGGAGCTGCGGCCGGGCCCGGAAACCGACTGGGAGGCGGGCGTGTGGCGCCGGCTGCTCAGCCCGGCCCAGGCAACCGAGGTGGAACGGGTCGCCGGCGGCGAGCTGCGCCGGGTCGGCTACGGCACCTGACCGGTGGAGACGGGCGCCTGCCGCCCCTCCTGGCTGGCGAACTGGGTGTGGTAGAGCTCGGCGTACAGCCCGCCCGCCGCCAGCAGCTCCTCGTGCCGGCCCCGCTCCCTGACCTGGCCGTGGTCGATCACCAGGATCTGGTCCGCCTCCCGGATCGTTGACAGCCGGTGCGCGATCACCAGGGAGGTCCGGCCCGCCAGCGCGGTCTTCAGCGCCCGCTGGACCGCCACCTCCGATTCGGAGTCCAGGTGGGCGGTGGCCTCGTCGAGCACGACCACCGACGGCGCCTTGAGCAGCAGCCGGGCGATCGCCAGCCGCTGCTTCTCCCCGCCCGAGAGCCGGTAGCCGCGGTCGCCGACCACGGTGTCCAGGCCGTCGGGCAGGCCGGCCACCAGGTCCCAGATCTGGGCGGCCTTGCACGCCTCGATGAGCTCTTCCTCGGTGGCGCTGGGCCGGGCGTAGGTGAGGTTGGCCCGGATGGTGTCGTGGAACATGTGGGCGTCCTGGGTGACCACGCCGACCGCGTCATGCAGCGAGTCCAGGGTGAGGTCCCGCAGGTCGTGGCCGCCGATCTTGACGGCTCCCTCCCGGGGGTCGTACAGCCTGGCCACCAGGTGGGTGATGGTGGTCTTGCCCGCGCCGGACGGCCCGACCAGGGCGGTCAGCTTCCCCGACGGCGCGGTGAAGCTCACCTCGTGCAGCACGTCCTGCCCGCTGCCGGGCCGCTCCGGCACGGGCAGCGCGATCGACTCCAGCGACGCCAGCGACACCTCGCTGGCCGTCGGGTAGCGGAACGAGACCTTGTCGAACTCCACCGGCGGGGCGGGGACGGGCCCGCCGCCGTTGCCGGAGGCCGGCCGGGGCAGCGGCACCGCGCCCGGGCGCTCGGTGATGAGCGGCTGCAGATCGAGCACCTCGAACACCCGGTCGAAGCTGACCAGCGCGGTCATGACGTCCACCTGGACGTTGGACAGCGCGGTGATCGGCCCGTAGAGGCGGGCGAGCAGCGCGGTCAGCGCGACCAGGGTGCCGAGCTGGAAGGCGCCGTGGATGACGAGCCCGCCGCCGAGGCCGTAGACGACCGCCGTGGCCATGGACGCGAGCAGGCTGAGCGCGATGAACAGCGTGCTGCCGTACATGGCGGTGATCACGCCGATGTCCCTGACCTTGGCCGCCCGGCCGGCGAAGACGCGCTGCTCGTTCTCCGGGTTGCCGAACAGCTTCACCAGCATCGCGCCCGCGACGTTGAAGCGCTCGGTCATGGTGCTGCCCATCTCGGCGTCGAGCTGCATCGACTCCCTGGTGTAGCGCTGCAGGCGGCGGCCGACCAGCCGGGCGGGGATCACGAACAGCGGCAGCAGCACCAGCGCCACCACGGTCACCAGCCAGGACAGCGACAGCATCGCGATGAGCACCAGCAGCAGGGTCAGCGCGTTGGACACCACGCTGGCCAGGGTGGAGGTGATCGCCTGCTGCGCCCCGATCACGTCGTTGTTGAGCCTGCTGACCAGCGAGCCGGTCTGCGCGCGGGTGAAGAACGCGATCGGCTGCCGCTGGACGTGCCCGAACACCTCGGTGCGCAGGTCGTAGATGAGCCCCTCACCGGTCCGCGCCGACAGCCAGCGGGTGACGACCGAGATCAGCGCGCCCGCCACGGCCAGCGCCGCGACCAGGCCCGCCACCTGGTAGACGACCGTGACGTTGTCCTTCAGGATGCCCTGGTCGATGATCTTCTTGAGCAGCAGCGGCACGGCCACCGTGAACACGGCCGTCACGCAGGTGCAGGCAAGGAACAGCGCGAGGGTCCACCGGTAGGGGCGGGCGTAGGAGGCGACCCGGCGGACGATGCCCTTGCTGAGCCGCTGGTGGGTGACGGACCTGTCGCGGCTGAAGGAGCGGTAAGCGTGCCAGTTGGCGGCGGCCATGCACTGGCCAACGCCGGGCCGGGCCGCGATCTTCCCATGTCAGCTCAGGGTGAACCGGACACGCTGGCCGGGCGCCAGCCCGGATGAGCGATCATGGAGGTCGTACCGACTAGCAAAAAAGGGACGCACGTGAGCTCTGACAGCACGGCCACCGCCAGCTGGACCGATCCTGGCCTGTTCACCGTCGCCCCCGGCGTGCACCGGGTGCCGCTCCCCCTGCCCACCGACGGCCTGCGGGCGGTGAACGTCTACGTCCTGGAGGACGGCGACGGGCTCGTCCTCATCGACAGCGGATGGGCGCTGGCCGAGTCCCAGGAGGCGCTGGCGGCCGCGCTGGCCACGCTCGGCTGCGGGCTCGGCGACGTGCGGCACTTCCTCGTCACCCACGTGCACCGCGACCACTACACGCAGGCGGTGGAGCTGCGCCGGATCTTCGGCAGCAAGGTGAGCCTGGGCGCGGGCGAGCACCCGGCCATCCGGGCGGTCCTGGCCAAGGACGCCCGGCCGTTCGAGCCGCAGCTCAGGCAGCTGCGGGCGAGCGGCGCCGGGGTGGTGATCGAGCGGCTGCGGGCGCTCGGCTCCGCGCCGCGCAGCCGGCCGCGCGGCTGGGAGGAGCCGGATGAGTGGCTGGCCCCCCACCAGGAGATCGAGCTGACCACCCGGACCCTGCGGGTGGTGCCGACCCCGGGCCACACCCAGGGCCACGTCGTCTTCACCGACTCCGGGAACGGGCTGCTGTTCGCCGGCGACCACGTGCTGCCGCACATCACCCCGTCGATCGGGTTCGAGCCGGTCTCGGCGAGCCAGCCGCTCGGCGACTACCTGGAATCGCTGCGCGTGGTCCGGGCGCTGCCCGATCTGCGGCTGCTGCCCGGCGCACGGTCCCGACGGCGGCGAGCGCCCACAAGCGCATCGATGAGCTCCTCGCCCACCACGCCGAGCGGCTCGACCGGTGCGCCGAGGCGGTGGCGGCCGGGGCGGGCACCGCCTACGAGGTCGCCTGCGCCCTGCGCTGGACGCGCCGGGGCCGCCAGCTGGCGGACCTGGACCCGTTCAACCAGATGCTCGCCGTGACCGAGACCCGGATACACCTGGAGCTGCTCGCCGCCCAGGGACGGCTGGTGAGGTCCGCGGACGGTGACGTGACCGTCTACGCGCCCGCCGGCCGCGTCACCGGCCCGTGAGCCGCCCGCGCTGGAGCGCCGCCTGCACCCGCCGCTCGGCGGCCGCCTGCTGCTCCAGCGTGTGACCGGGCGCCTGGGCCAGCAGTTCCTTGGTCGCCCGGGCCGTGTCCGGGTCCAGCGCGAGGATCGCCGCGATCAGGTCGCCGACCGTGGCGTCGAGCTCGCCGACCGGGACCACCAGCTCGGCGAGCCGCAGCGCACGCGCCTCCTCAGCGGCCACCGAGCGCCCGGTCAGGCACAGCTCCAGCGCCCGCGGCAGGCCGACAATGTTGACAAGTGGCTTTGTCCCCAGCAGGTCGGGGACCAGGCCGAGGGTGGGCTCGCGCATGGACAGCCGCGCGTCATCGGCGAGCACCCGCAGATCACAGGCGAGCGCGAGCTGGAACCCGGCCCCGATCGCGTGCCCGTGCACCGCGGCCACCGACACGATCGAGGGGGCGCGGAGCCAGCCGAATCCCTCCTGGCAGGAGGCGATCCAGTCCTCGAAACCCGGGTCCGCGGGGCTGGGCAGCGGGTCCTCGCCCGCCACGCCGCCGCCGCCGAGCAGCCGCAGGTCGATCCCGGCCGAGAACGCCAGGCCTTCCCCGCGGATCACCACCGCCCGCACGCCCGGCGGGAGGCAGCGCCCGATGGCCGCCAGGCCACGCCAGGTCCCCGGCGTCATGGCATTGCGGCGCTCCGGCCGGGACAACGTCACCGTGGCAGCGCCCGGCGCCGGCTGGTCCAGATCCAGCCGCAGGCCCGCTCGGGCGAGATCGGCCGGGGCGGGCGTCAACGTCCGCTCAGCGATTCGTGCGTGCCTTGCCCCGGGTGGCACCGCCGCGCCCGCGCAGCGATACGCCGTTCTCGGTGAGGATGCGGTGCACGAAGCCATAGGAGCGCCCGGTCGCCGCGGCAAGCGAGCGGATGCTCTCGCCCGCGTCGTACCTCTTCTTCAGGTCCGACGCGAGCTTGGCCCGGTCGGAGCCGGTGACGCGGGTACCTTTCTTGAGGGTCTCGGCCACGCGTACCTCCCGTGAGCTGAAGTGATCCCTGCGTTACCCGCCCTTCCGCCATGATCACTCATTAGCACCCGATCGGCTACCCAGATCCGGGTAAATGATCACTGCATTTTCGCCGTGGCGACACGCGCGCTGGTCAGGGCCGTGGCCGGCGCCATGGCCTGTCAGGCGAGGGCCACCAGATCGGCGAGCCCCTCGCTCCAGGAGTCCTCGACGCCGTCCGGCAGCAGGATGACCCGCTCGGGCGACAGCGCCTCGCACCGCCCCCTCGTCGTGGGTGACCAGCACGATCGCGCCCCGGTACCGGCGCAGCGCGTTGAGGATCTCCGCCCTGCTCGCCGGGTCCAGGTTGTTGGTCGGCTCGTCGAGCAGCAGCACGTTGGCCCCCGACACCACCAGCAGGGCGAGCGCGAGCCGGGTCTTCTCCCCGCCGGACAGGACGGCGGCGGGCTTGGCGACCGCGTCGCCGGAGAACAGGAACGACCCGAGGATGCCCCGGAGCTCACCGTCGGACGGCCTCCGGCGCGGCCGACCGCATGTTCTCCAGCACGGTGCGCTCGCCGTCCAGCGTCTCGTGCTCCTGCGCGTAGTAGCCGAGGCGCAGCCCGTGACCGTGGATGACCCGCCCGGTGTCGGGCTGCTCCAGCCCGTTCAGCAGCCGGAGCAGGGTGGTCTTGCCCGCCCCGTTGAGCCCCAGCACCACGATCCTGGCGCCCCGGTCCACCGCCACGTCCACGTCGGTGAAGACCTCCAGCGACCCGTAGGACTTCGACAGGTCTTCCGCGGTCAGCGGCGTCTTGCCGCACGGGGCGGGCTCCGGGAAGCGCAGCCGCGCGACCTTGCCAGCTGGACGTTCCGCGCTCACCCCGGCCAGCAGCCGGTGCGCCCGGCGCTCCATGCCCTGGGCCGCCCGGGCCTTGGTGGCCTTCGCCCGCATCTTGTCCGCCTGCGCCTGCAGCGCGGCCGCCTGGCGCTGGGCGCTGGCCGCCTCCCGCTTGCGCCGCCGGGCGTCGGTCTCGCGCTGCTCCAGGTACGCCCGCCAGCCGACGTTGTAGATGTCGAGCTCGGCGCGGCCGGCGTCGAGGTGGAAGATACGGCCGACCACCGCCTCCAGCAGTTCCGGGTCGTGGCTGATGATCACCACGGAGCCGCGGAAGGTACGGAGGTGGTCGCGCAGCCAGGTGATGGAGTCCGAGTCCAGGTGGTTGGTGGGCTCGTCGAGCAGCAGCGTCTGCGCGTCCGAGAACAGGATCCGCGCCAGTTCCACCCGGCGCCGCTGCCCGCCCGAGAGCGTGCGGAGCGGCTGGGCCAGCACGCGGTCGGGCAGGCCCAGGCTGGAGGCGATGGCCGCCGCCTCGGCCTCGGCGGCGTAACCGCCGAGCACGACCAGCCGTTCCTCCAGGGTGGAATACCGCCGCACCGCGGCATCCCGGCGCCCGGGATGGGGATCGCTCATCGCCTCCTCGGCGGTGCGCATCCCGGCCCGCACCTCGTCCAGCCCGCGCGCGGACAGGATCCGGTCCATGGCCAGTGCCGCCAGATCACCGGCCCGGGAGTCCTGGGGCAGGTAGCCGATGGTGCCGCTGCGCCGCACGGTGCCGGCCGCGGGCAGGCCGTCACCGGCCAGCACCCGGGCGAGCGTGGTCTTGCCCGCCCCGTTGCGGCCGACGAGGCCCACCTTGTCGCCCGGGCTGATCTGGAAGGTGGCGCCCTCCAGCAGCAGCTGCGCGCCAGCCCGCAGCTCCAGGCCGGTGGCGGCGATCACGTTGAATCCACTCCTTACAAAGGGAAAGCCCGATTCTCTCAACAGCCCCCGGTCCGGGGCATTCCCTTTTACGGCAGGAGCGGCAGCATGCGGCCAGGGTACCCGCTCCCCAGCCCAGCGTGCTCGCCCGGCACACCTGCCCGGCCGCGGCCAGACAGGCGGAAGGTACTGGACATCGGGCGCAGGCCGGCCACACTGAAAGGGAACGGAGTGGTGAAACGGTCATGGTGGGGGGAGAGACCAATGACCGTGACGGCCTCAGTACCGGTGCAAGGCATAAGCAAGCTGCCCGTCTCGGCAGCCACGCTGGTGGGACTGATCTCGCTGGCCATGGTCCTGATGCCCGGGTCTTGGGCCTTGCTGAACCATTTCGCCCGCATTGCGCACGAAGGCACGCACGCGATTGTTGGTTCCGTCCTCGACACGCGGGTGACCGGCGTGCGCCTGTACCGAAAGGACCCCGAGGCCGAGCGTGGCGGGTACGGAAAAACAAACATCAGTAACACGCCGGGCACGGGCTTTACCGTGGCGGTGGTCGGGTACTTCGGTCCCAGCGGCTTCGGCCTGGCCGCGGCGGCGCTGATAGCGCACGGCCTGATTCTCCTCGTCCTATGGACCGGGGTGGTGCTGCTCGCCATTCTGCTGCTGTCGCTGCGCACCGTCTTTGGCATCGCGATCGTCTTTGGCCTGGGTTTCGTGCTGGTCTCCATCATTCGCAGCAAGAATCCCGGGGTCGAAGCGGTGGCCGCGTATGGGCTGAGTTGGCTGCTGCTACTGTCCGGCGTCCGCGGTGTGTGGGATCGCCGCAAGGGCTCGGGGGACGCGGATAACTTGCGCGAGATCACCGATGTGCCGCAGCGCCTGTGGTTCCTGTTCTGGCTGGTCGGCACCGGGGTGGCGTTGGCCTACGGGTTCACCCTGCTGGTCTAGCCCCGGTCATTGGCGCGGGCCGCGCAGCAGGCGGCCGGCGCTCCGCAGGGCCCGGTCGATGTCGGTACCGAAGGGGTTGTCCTGCACGAGGTAGGTCCAGGTCGCGGTGGGCCGCTTCAGCCCGACCGCCCCTAGATCGGCGCCAGAATCCGTGATGGGGACGGCCTGGAAGGTCTCGGCCGATCGCTCCTCGACGTCATGGAGCAGGCGCGAGAACAGCGTGACCGCCTCACGCTGGAACTCGTTCAGCGGGTTGAGGCCGCGGCCGAGCGCGCGCAGGTGAATGCCCTCGCGGACGTCGGCCAGCGCGGCCAGATGGTCCGCCCAGCCGCGATCGAGGTGGTAGAGGACGATCTGGCGGGCGGCGTCGTCGAGCACCTCCGGGCCGGCCGTGGCGCTGAGCTCGGCGTACCGCTGCGGGCAGCGGCGGGCGAGCGCCTGCCGGGCCGCGTCGGTGGTCAGCACCCGGTCACGCTGCTCGAGCACCAGGCGCCGCTGGTCCTCGACGAGCTTGCTGTAGCGCCAGGTGTTGCGGTGGATCTCCAGGTTGGCGCCCTCGGCAACGCGCTGCGCGTGGCCCACCGTCCAGTGCGCACCGGGGTCGGCGACGCTGCCGTCGGCGGTTACATCGCGGGGCGGATCGGCGTCCGGGGCGTAGTGCTCGACCAGCTGGTCCTCCATGCTGGCGAAGAAGACCGAGCTGCCGGGGTCGCCCTGGCGGCCGGACCGCCCGCGCAGCTGATTGTCGAGCCTGCTGCTCCAGTACCGCCCGGTTCCGATCACGTACAGCCCGCCCAGCGCGGCCACCCGGCCGTCGTCGCCCCCGCGGCCACCGAGCCGGATGTCGGTGCCGCGCCCGGCCATCTGCGTGGACACGGTGATCGCCCCGTACGCGCCGGCCTCGGCCACGATCGCTGCCTCCTCCGCGTCGTTCTTGGCGTTCAGCACGGCACAGCCGAGCCCGGCCAGGGAGAGCCGGTGCGCTATCCGTTCGGACTCAACGATGTCGAGGGTGCCGATCAGTACCGGCCGCCCGCTGGCGTGCGTGGCAACCACCTCGCCGGCGATCGCCTTCTCCTTCTCCGCCACGGTCGCGTACAGCCGGCCGGGCTGGTCCTCGCGCACGCACGGCCGGTTCGGCGGGATCACCGCCACCTCCAGCTCGTAGAACTCGCGGAGCTCGCCGCCGACGGCGACCGCGGTGGCGGTCATGCCGCACACCCGCGGGTAGCGCCGGACCAGCGACTCGACGGTGATGCTGTCCAGGATCTCGCCGGTCGCGCTGGCGGCGAGGGACTCCTTCGCCTCGACGGCGGCCTGCAGCCCGTCCGGCCAGCGCTGCAGCCGGGCCACCCGGCCGCGGGAGGCGCTGACCAGCTGGATCCTGCCGTCGCGGACGATGTAGTCGACGTCGCGCTGCAGGAGCGCGTGCGCGTGCAGGGCCACGTTGAGCCGGGTCAGGGTGTCGAGCTGATCGCCGCCGTAGAGGTCGATCCCGCCGAGTGCGCGCTCGGCTGCGCGGGCCCCCGCCTCCGTGAGCTGGACGTTCCGGGCGTCCTGGTCAACCTCGTAGTGCAGCCGGGGGCTCAGCGACCGCGCGATCTCGGCCATGTGCCGGTCGGCATCGCCCGCCTCGGCCGCGCCGGCCAGCACGAGCGGCACCCGTGCCTCGTCGATCAGGACCGAGTCGGCCTCGTCGATCAGGGCCACGTCCGGGCCCGGGCACCGTCCCGGCGGCCGTGTCGGTCAGGAACCGGTCGCGGAGGACGTCGAACCCGATCTCGCTCACGGGCGCGTAGGTCACCTGGGCCGCGTACGCCCGCCGGCGTTCCGCCGGGCTGGAGGCCTGGCCGACGCAGCCGACCGTAACGCCCAGCAGGTCGTACAGCGGGCGCATCCAGTCCGCGTCCCGGCGGGCGAGGTAGTCGTTGACCGACATGACGTGCACCGACCGGCCGCCCGCCGCGTAGGCGGCGGCCGCCAGCGCGCCGGAGAGGGTCTTGCCCTCACCGGTGGCCATCTCGGCGACCTGCCCGGACAGCATGACGAGCGTGCCGAGCAACTGCGCGTCATAGGGACGCTCCCCCAGCGCCCGGCGGGCGGCCTCCCGCCCCACGGCGCAGAACCCGGCCCCGTCTTGCCTGTCGGCGGCCAGGCCGGCCAGGGCCGCGTCCGGCAGGTCGCGCAGCGCGTCCTCACGCGCGGCGATCTCCGGGAGGAGGCGCTGGTACGCAGACAGATCGGCCGTCCCCGGCTGCTGCAGGAACCGCTTCACCCGCCGGCCGAGAACGCTCACCACGCCTGGCCGGTCAGTATCGTCATGGTCAGCGCCACGTAAAGTGAACGCCGCACGCCGGGCGCCCGTTCCCGCTGGCCCAGGCCCGGAGGCACGTTCGCGCGGTTTCTATGCTGGCGCCGTGCATCTGGACCTTGTTGCCATCGTGGTCAGCGAGTACGACCCGGCGATCGACTTCTTCGTCGGCGTGCTGGGTTTCGAGCTCGTCGAGGACTCCCCGGCCCTCACCACCAGCGGCGGGCGCCCCAAGCGGTGGGTCGTGGTCCGGCCGCCGGGCGCCGCGACCGGCCTGCTGCTGGCGCGGGCCGACGGGGAACGCCAGGCCGCCGCCGTCGGGAACCAGGTCGCCGGGCGGGTGGGGTTCTTCCTGCGGGTGGAGGACTTCGACGCCGCCTACGCGCGGATGACCTCCGCCGGCGTCGAGTTCGTGTCGCCGCCGCGCACCGAGCCCTACGGCCGCGTCGCCGTGTTCCTCGACATCGCCGGCAACCGGTGGGACCTTCTCGGCCCCGCGTGACGGCCAGGCCGGCGTGGCCGCCGCGATCATGGCGCATCCGGCTCGGTGAGCCGGATCCGGGTCGCGCGGAACAGGCGTGGCGTGTCCTTCAGCACCGCCAGCCTGGGGTCGGGCACGGTGAGGAAGCGCTCGGCCGCCAGCGCGATGAACGGCGCCAGCCGCGGATCGGCCTGCACCCCGGCCATCGTGCGCCGGTCGCCGCCCAGCACCACCGCATCGAGCCGTCCCTCATACGGCCCGAGGACGGCCAGCGCGGTGTCCGCGGCGGCCCGCAGCGCAGCGGCAGCCTGGTTGTCGCGGCGGCGGGCGAACCGGTGCTGTGACCAGCCGCCCGCTGCGGCCCGGCCGTGGACCAGCCGGGACCCGGTCTTGGAGGCGGCCAGTTGCGGCGGATCGCCGGTGAACACCCCCACCGCGTAGCCGCCGAGGCGGACGAGCAGCACGCCCACGGTCCGGCCGGCCGCCGCGTGCGCAGCCATCAGTTCCGCCTGCTGAACCGGGTCCGGCCCGCTCTCCCCCGGCAGCCCGGCCAGCTCTCCCGGCAGCCCGGCCAGCTCCCCCTCGCTGGCCCGCGGCTGCGGCAAGGGCGGGAACGGCGGGTGGCAGGCGGCGGCCGCGCCGTCGCGGGCCCGGAGCACCACGACCTCACGGCCCGGCTCGGCCACGGCCGGTCCGTGCCGGTGGGTGAAGTTCTCCACCCACCGCACCAGCCGCTCCGGCGGCACCTCCACCCAGCGGGCACCGGCCTGCCTGTCTGCCACCGCTGACCTCCACCCGGCCCCGCCGTCGGTTCCCGGCCCGCCAGCACCCTAGGGCATCGTGGGCCGGGCCGGACGTTTCCCGTCGCCCTGCACGCGCTGGGCATGATGGCCGGGGTCAGGGTGGATACGGGGCGAGGGCGGTGCTGCGCATCGCCCCCGGCATGCCCTCGGCCGTCGCGGTGCGGGCGAACGCGCAGGCGCTCGGCCGGTACGCGGCCGCCTGCCATGACGCCGGGCTGGTGGCCGTGGTGGAGCCCGAGGTGCAGATGAGCGGCTCGTCCAGCCTGGGCCACTGCGAGACGGCCACCTCGATGGCGCTGCTCGAGGTCATGAGCGAGCTGCACGACTACGGCGTGGACTTCGAAGGCGTGTGCTCAAGCCGAACATGACGCTGCCGGGCAGCGAGTCCGGCGAGCACCCGTCGCCCGGCGAGGTGGCCGAGGCGACCCTCGGCACCCTCAACGGCATGCCCGCGACCCTGGCGGGCGTGGCCTTCACCGCCAGCGGGCAGCGCCCCGAGCGCGCCACCGAGCACCTGGCGGCCATGCAGCACATCCCGCACCTGTGGCCGCTCACGTTCTCGTTCGGCCGCGCGCTCACCGGCCCGGCGCTGGCCGCCTGGGGCGGCGAGCCCACCCAATGGGAAGCGGCCCAGCGGGCCTTCGCCCACCGCGTGGCGATGAACACAGCGGCCCTGTGGGGTCAGTACACCCCAGAATTGGAACTAGATCTCGCTTAGACGTTGAAGCCCAGTGCCCTGAGCTGCTCCCGGCCCTCCTCCGTGATCTTGTCCGGGCCCCAGGGCGGCATCCAGACCCAGTTGATCCGGAAGTCGGGCACGAGGCCTTCCAGCGCGGCACCGGCCTGATCCTCGATCACGTCGGTCAGTGGGCAGGCGGCGCTGGTAAGCGTCATGTCGATGGTGGCCGCCCCGTCCTCGCCGATGGCCAGGCCATAGACGAGCCCGAGGTCGACCACGTTGATGCCGAGCTCGGGGTCCACCACATCACGCAGCGCCTCGAGGACGTCCTCGGGGTCGATGCCGGCGGCGCCGGTTGCCTGTGTCACGTCAGCGGTGTTCTGGTCCATCTGTCTACTCCTGCCTCAGCTGGGCTCGCCGTCATTCAACGCCTGCGCGGTCGCGTCCTTCCAGGCCATCCAGCCCAGCAGGGCGCACTTGATCCTGGCCGGGTACTTCGACACGCCCGCGAACGCGATCGCGTCCCCGAGCACGTCCTCGTCGGGCTCCGCCTCGCCCCGCGACTGCATGAGGGTGACGAACCGTCCGCAGGTGGCCAGGGCGTCGCTCACCGGCTTGCCGATGATCAGGTCGCTCAGGACCGACACGCTGGCCTGGCTGATCGAGCAGCCCAGCGCGTCCCAGGAGATGTCGGCCACGACCGGTTCGGCGCCAGCGTCCTTCAGCGCTACCCGCAGGGTCACCTCGTCGCCGCAGGTCGGGTTCACGTGCTGGACCTCGGCGTCGTAGGGCTCACGCAGGCCCTTGTGGTGCGGGCGCCGGTAGTGATCGAGGATGATCTCCTGGTACAGCGACTCGAGCTGCATCTCCCCTCCTTACGCCACCTGGAAGAACCGCTGCGCCTGGCGTATTCCCTCGGCCAGCGCGTCCACCTCGTCGAGGGTGTTGTACAGGTAGAACGAGGCCCTGGTGCTGGCCTGCACGCCGAGCGCGCGGTGCAGCGGCCAGGCGCAGTGGTGCCCGGCCCGGACCGCTACGCCGTGCTCGTCGAGGACCTGGCTGACGTCGTGCGGGTGCACGCCGTCAACCTCGAACGAGATCGCGGCCCCCCGGCCCTCCGGCGTCGCCGGTCCGAGGATCCGCACGCCGTCGATCGCCGCCAGCTGGGTCAGGGCGTGGCCGAGCAGCCGCTGCTCGTGCGCGTGCACGGCGTCGAGCCCGATCTCGCCGAGATAGTCGATGGCCGCCGTCAGGCCCGCCGCCTGCGCGATCGGCATGGTGCCGGCCTCGAACTTGTGCGGCGGCGGCGCGAAGGTGGACCGCTCCATCCAGACGCTCTCGATCATTTCCCCGCCGCCCAGGAACGGGGGCATCTCCTCCAGCAGTTCCCGGCGTCCCCACAGCACCCCGATCCCGGTCGGCCCGCACATCTTGTGGCCGGTGAAGCCGAGGAAGTCGGCGCCGAGCGCGGTTACGTCCACCGGCATGTGCGGGACCGACTGGGCCGCGTCCACCAGCACCAGCGCGCCCACCGCGTGGGCCGCGTCGGCGATCTGCCGGACCGGGTTGATGGTGCCGAGCACGTTGGACTGGTGAACCAGCGCGACCAGCTTGGTCCGCTCGTTGATCAGCTCGCCGGTGGCCGACAGGTCGAGCTGCCCGTCCCATCCCGTCACGTTGAACCAGCGCAGCGTGGCGCCGGTCCGCTCGCACAGGAGCTGCCACGGCACGATGTTGGAGTGGTGCTCCATTTCGGTGATCACGATCTCGTCGCCGGGCCCCAGGCGGAAGCGGGCCGGGCCGGAGCCGCCCGCGCTCGCGTTGCCCATCGAGTACGCGACGAGGTTGATCCCCTCGGAGATGTTCTTGGTGAAGATGACCTCGGTCTCGTCGGCCGCGCCGATGAACCGCGCCGCCTTGATCCGGGCTCCCTCGTACGCCTCCGTGGCCTCCTCGCCGAGTTCGTGGGTCGCCCGGTGGATGTTGGCGTTATGCCGCTCGTAGAACTCGGTCAGCGCGTCGATGACCTGGCGTGGCTTCTGCGAGGTGTTGGCGCTGTCCAGGTAGATGAGCGGCTGCCCGCCGCGAACAGTCCGGTCCAGGATCGGGAAGTCCTTGCGGATCCGCGCGACGTCGAGGGTCATGAGGCGGCACCAGCTTTCTCGGGGGGCTTCGGGGGGTCGCCCCCCCGAGCTAGCGCGGCCCAGCGCTCGTAGCCTTCGGCCTCCAGGGTTTCGGCGAGTTCGGGGCCGCCTTCCTCGACGATCCGCCCGCCGACGAACACGTGCACGAAGTCCGGGGTGACGTAGCGCAGGATCCGGGTGTAGTGGGTGATCAGCATGACCCCGTGGTCCGGCGCGGTGCGGAACCGGTTGATCCCCTCCGCGACCACCTTGAGCGCGTCGATGTCGAGGCCGGAGTCGGTCTCGTCCAGGACCGCGATCTTCGGGGCGAGCAGCTCAAGCTGGAGGATCTCGTGGCGCTTCTTCTCACCGCCGGAGAAGCCCTCGTTCAGGTTCCGCCGCGCGAACTCCGGGTCGATCGCCAGGCTCTCCATCGCCCCCGCCAGTTCCTTGCTGAACGTACGCAGCTTGGGCGCCTCGCCGCGGACCGCGGTCATGGCGGTGCGGAGGAAGTTGGACACCGAGACGCCGGGCACCTCGACCGGGTACTGCATGGCCAGGAACAGCCCGGCGCGGGCCCGGGCGTCCACGCTCATGGCCAGCACGTCCTCGCCGTCGAGGGTGATCGACCCCCGCGTCACCAGGTACTTGGGGTGGCCGGCGATCGCGTAGGCGAGGGTGGACTTGCCCGATCCGTTCGGGCCCATGATCGCGTGGGTCTGGCCGGCCGACACGGTCAGATCAACGCCGCGCAGGATCTCACGAGCCTCGCCCGCGCCATCGGTCACGCTGACGTGCAGGTCGTGGATCTCCAAAGTTGCCATGAAAAGTGTCTCCTGAATCAGTTCAGCCGGGCTTGGTCGCCGACCTCGTTGTTGTCGGCCCCGGGGCTGTCCGGGCTGAGCGAGATGAAGACATCGTCGCCCTCGATCTTCACCCGGTACGTGGGCACCGGCTTGGTGGCCGGCGGCCCGGTCGGCTTGCCGCTGCGCAGGTCGAAGCAGGACCCGTGCAGGTAGCACTCCACCGTGCAGTCGTAGATGTCGCCCTCGGACAGCGGCACTTCCTCGTGCGAGCACACGTCGTGCAGGGCGAACACCTCGCCGCCGGCGCGGATCACCGCCACCGGCACGTCGCCGATGTCCACCCCGATCGCTCCCTCGGCGGGCAGGTCGGACAGGGCGCACGCCCGGACGAACTCGGTCATGCCCGGGCCTCCTGCGCCTCCGGAGCCACCGCCAGCTCCGCCTCAACCGATTCCGCGATCCTCTCCCGGAGTTCCGGCACGCCGATCTTGCCGATCAGCTCGCCGAAGAAGCCACGGATCACCAGCCGCCGCGCCTCGGCCAGCGGGATGCCGCGGGCCATCAGGTAGAACAGGTGGTGGTCCTCCAGCCTCCCGCTGGTGCTCGCGTGCCCGGCGCCCACCACCTCGCCGGTGAGGATCTCCAGGTTCGGCACGGAGTCCGCCCGCGCACCCTCGGTCAGCAGCAGGTTCCGGTTCCGCTCGTAGGTGTCGGTCCCGGTCGCCTCCGCCCGGATCAGCACATCCCCGATCCACACGGCGTGCGCCTCGTCGCCCTGCAGCGCCCCCTTGTACTCCACCCGGCTGCGGCAGTTCGGCTGCGCGTGATCCACGAACAGCCGGTGCTCCAGATGCTGCCCGCTATCGGCGAAATACGCCCCCAGCAGCTCGGCATCACCCCCGGGCCCGGTGTACCGCAGCGACGGCGCCAGCCGCACTACGCTCCCGCCCAGCGTCACCGCCGTGTGCTGCACCCGCGCATCCCGCCCCAGGGTGATGTAGTGATGCGACACGTGCACCGCGTCGTCATCCCAGTCCTGCAGGCTCACCAAGGTCAGCGCGGCCCCATCCCCCACGACGATCTCGACATTGTCGGCATACGTCGCGCTGCCGGAATGGTCCAGCACGACGGCAGCCCGCGCATTGGCCCCCACGTCGATCAGCGTGTGCCCGAACGCCGCCCCCTCGGCGCTCTCGCCCCGCACCGAAACCACAGTCGGCTCGGCAGCGACGGTCTCCGCGGGAATCGTTATGACTATCGCTTCTTCGAATGAGGCGAATGCGCGGGCGCTGACCCGGTCGGCGGGCACAAAGGCGGCGCCGAGCCTCTGGTCGCCGCGTTGCGCATGCACAGCGGTGCCCGGAGGCACGGCGTCGGCTCCCACCGTCACCTTCCCGGATGAGCCCGAAACGTCCTTGTGCAGCCCCCGCAGCCGCCGCAGCGGCGTAAACCGCCACTCCTCTTCACGCCCGGTCGGCACCGGAAACTCATCCAGCGAGAACGACTGGTGCTCGTGCAACCTGGACACGGGGGCCGTAGACTCCACGGCCCCCTGGAGCGCCGCCATCAGCCGACCGCCCCCTCCATCTGGAGCTCGATCAGCCGGTTGAGCTCGAGCGCGTATTCCATCGGCAGTTCGCGGGCGATCGGTTCGACGAAGCCGCGCACGATGGTGGCCGCCGCCTCGTCTTCGGTCATGCCGCGGCTCATGAGGTAGAACAGCTGGTCCTCGGAGATCTTGGAGACGCTGGCCTCGTGGCCCATCTCCACGTCGTCCTCGCGCACGTCCACGTACGGGTAGGTGTCGGACCGGCTGACCGCGTCCACAAGGAGCGCGTCGCACTTGACGGTGGACTTGGAGTGCGCCGCGCCCTCCTGCACCTGCACCAGGCCGCGGTAGGACGTCCGCCCCCCGGCCCTGGCCACCGACTTGGAGATGATCTGGGACGACGTGTTCGGCGCGCAGTGCACCATCTTGGCGCCGGCGTCCTGGTGCTGCCCCGTCCCGGCGAAGGCCACCGACAGGGTCTCGCCCCTGGCGTGCTCGCCCATCAGGTATACCGACGGGTACTTCATGGTGACCTTGGAGCCGATGTTGCCGTCGATCCACTCCATGCTCGCGCCCGTCTGGACCACGGCCCGCTTGGTGACCAGGTTGTAGACGTTGTTCGACCAGTTCTGGATGGTGGTGTAGCGGCAGTGGGCGCCGGCCTTGACGATGATCTCCACCACTGCCGAGTGCAGCGAGTCGGAGGAGTAGATCGGCGCGGTGCAGCCCTCGACGTAGTGGACGTGGGCGCCCTCGTCCACGATGATCAGCGTCCGCTCGAACTGGCCCATGTTCTCGGTGTTGATCCGGAAGTAGGCCTGCAGCGGGATATCCACCTGCACGCCCTTCGGCACGTAGATGAAGCTGCCGCCGGACCATACAGCGGTGTTCAGCGCGGCGAACTTGTTGTCGCCGACCGGGATCACCGAGGCGAAGTACTCCTGGAACAGGTCCGGGTGCTCCCTGAGCCCGGTGTCGGTGTCCAGGAAGATGACGCCCTTCTCCTCCAGGTCCTCCCGGATCTTGTGGTACACGACCTCGGACTCGTACTGCGCCGCGACGCCGGCGATGAGGCGCTGCTTCTCCGCCTCGGGGATGCCGAGCTTGTCGTAGGTGCTCTTGATGTCGGCCGGCAGGTCGTCCCAGCTGGCCGCCTGCTTCTCGGTCGACCGGACGAAGTACTTGATGTTCTCAAAATCGATCCCGGACAGATCCGAGCCCCAATCGGGCATGGGCTTGCGCCTAAACAGCTTCAGGCCCTTCAGCCGCAGATCGAGCATCCACTCGGGCTCGTTCTTCTTGGCCGAAATGTCGCGCACGACCTCCTCGGACAGGCCACGGCGCGCGGACTCGCCGGCCGCGTCCGAATCGGCCCAGCCGAACTTGTAACGATCAAGCCCCTCGAGTTCGGGGTGTGCAGTCGTCGTCATGCGGAGACGCCTCCGGGCTCAGTGGTGGTGGTATCGGTGTTGGCGGAAGTGGGCGTGGTGCGGGTCTGGACCAGGGACTGGTCGGTCACGTGAGTGGTGCAGATGCCGTCACCGTGGGCGATGGTGGCCAGCCGCTGCACCGGGGTGCCGAGCAGGCGGCCGAAGGCTTCCGTCTCCGCCTCACACAGCTGCGGGAACTCGGCGGCCACGTGGGCGACCGGGCAGTGATGCTGGCAGAGCTGCTCTCCCCCGGCCAGCACATTGAGTGCCGGGCCGTGGGCTCCGGCCGGGACAGGGCTGCTAGCGGGCGCGCCGGTCGCGGAGGCGGCATAGCCGTCGGCGGACAGGGCCTCGGCCAGCGCCTTGACCTTGCCGTCCGGGTCGGCCGACGCCATCACCGGGCGGTACCTGCGCTCCAGCTCGGCCACCTGGCGCCGGGCGAACTCCGCGACCGCGCCCGGCCCGGCCACCTCGGCCAGGAACCTCAGGGCGCCGGCGGCGAGGTCGTCGTAAGCGTGCTCGAACGCGCTCCGTCCCGCGTCTGTGATCACGAAGAGCTTGGCCGGGCGGCCGCGGCCGCGGCTGGCGGGGCGCCGCGCGCTGCGGACCTCGATCATGCCGCCGGCCAGCAGGCCGTCGAGGTGGCGGCGGATCGCCGCTGGCGTCAGGCCCAGCCGCGTGCTCAGCGCCGCCGCGCTGACCGGCCCGTTCTCGAGGATGAGGCGGGCTATCCTGGCCCGGGTGCTGCGCTCGCCGCCGATCGACCCGTGGGCGCCTGCGGGCATACCGCTGCCGACGGCCGCACCAGCGGTGGCGGCCGTCTGGGAGACAGCGTCAATCATGCCCACGTTTTTCACAACATCAGTGTGGCGTAAATCCATACCCGCCCGCAAACGTTCTCGCCGATGACCTGGATCACACGGCGATGATCTGGATCACACTCCGCGCGCGCCGGTAGCCAGCCCCAGCTCTTCCCGGGCGAAGTCTCCTCGAATTGTCGTAGGCAGGTGCTAACGTCACTGACATCGAATCGAATATTTCTTCGAGGAGGGCCGAGAGGATGTCAAGCTGCGCTTCCGCGTCACCCGCCGCTCCTGCGCGGTTGGCCGTCCTCGCTGCGGCCCGGTTAACGGACCCGGGCGGCTGGGACGCTCCGGCTTCGGCCCGGGATGATCCGGCCTATTGGGATGCTGCTCTACCCAATTGGGATGCCGCTCCGCCCACCGAAGAGGAACTCTGCGGGCTGGCTCCCAACCCGTACTGCGACCCGCCGGACGGCGCCGATGCCTGGGCCGCGGACGTCCCCGCAGATCTGCGCTTCCCATGCCCCACCGCCGCGGAGCCGACTCCGGCCCGCGAAGCCTGGCCGGGCGGGATCCTGTCACCCGATGCCGGGTGGGGCGCTGGGTTCGCGGCCGGCGGCGTCGCCGACGGCCTGCCACCCGGCGTGGCACTGGCCGGGTTCGTCAGCGATGTCTGGGCCGCCGGGCTGGACCGGATCACCGACGACCAGCTCATCGGCGTGCTCCAGGCCTGGCGGCAGCTCACATCCTGGACGGCGGCGGGTGAACTGGCCGCCGTCGCCGAACTCAACCGCCGCCGGACCGACGAGGTCGCCGCGGGCGCGGACCCCCACCTGGCCGAGCATGTGGGCGACGAACTCGCCGTCTCGCTGACGCTCACCGCGCGCGGCGCCGACCAGCTGCTGGACTTCGCGGCCCGGCTGGACCGGCTGCCGTGCACCCGCGCGGCACTGGCCGCGGGTGAGATCGACCGGGCGAAGGCCTACGTCATCGCCGACGAGGTGAGCTGCCTCGACCACGCGCACGCCACGGCGGTCGAGGCGGCGGTGATCGGCCGGGCGCCGGGGCAGACCACCGGGCAGCTGCGGGCGTCGGCCCGGCGGGCCGTGCTCGTTGCCGACCCGGCTGCCGCCGGCAGGCACCGCGAGAAGGCCGAGAAGGAAGCGCGGGTGGAGGTCTGGTCCGAGCCTTCCGGCACCGCGGCGCTCGTCGGCCGGGATCTGTTGCCCGCCGATGTGATCGCCGCGGACAAGCGGATTGATGCCCTGGCCCGGCAGCTGAAGGCGGCCGGGATCGAGGGCAGCCTTGACCAGCTGCGCGCGCGGGCGTATGTCGCGCTGCTGGTCGGGCGGCCCATGCCCGGCCCTGTGCCAGGGCAGCCGCCGCCGTCGCCTCTGTTCGCCGGCAGCGTCAACCTGACGATGCCGTTGTCGAGCCTTCTCGGTGCGTCCCGCGAGCCGGGTGAGGTGGCCGGGTTCGGCCCGGTGCCCGCGGCCGACGGCCGGGCACTGGCGGACCGCCTCGCCGGCGAGCGTGGCTCCCGCTGGTGCCTCACCCTCACCGGCCAGGACGGCCGGGTGGTGGCGCACGGCTGCGCGCGGGCCCGGCGGAGTGGTGGTGGCGGGGACGAGGCCGTGGGCCGCGGATGGGAACTCACCGTCACGGTCAGGCCGGTGGCGGTCAAGGACTGCCCGCACGAGCGGGAATCGGCTGGCTACCAGCCCTCTCCCACGCTGCGGCACGTGATCAGAGTCCGTCAGCGGACCTGTTCGTTCCCCGGCTGCCGCCGTCCAGCGGCTCGTTGCGACCAGGACCACACCGTGCCCCATGACCAGGGCGGGCGGACATGCGAATGCAATCTCGCCCCGCTGTGCCGCCGTCATCACCGGGCCAAACAGGCACAGGGCTGGCGGCTCGATCAGCCTGAGCCGGGCGTCATGGTGTGGACGCTCCCCCACGGCCGCAGCTATCGGGTCCAGCCGCCCGGCTATCCAGGAGATGGCGCGGGATAGGAGCGGGGCCGGGGAGATAGGTCAGCTAAGGAGCTTCCCCGCCCTCCTGGCCGGCGGCCGTCATTTCCTGGGTCACGGGCCGGGTGGGCGTGGCCAGGAATCCCCGGAGCAGGGCGCCGGTGCCGTCCAGGTGCTCGGCCACCGCACAGCGCGCGCGCTCGGGGTCGCCCGTCAGGATCGCATCGACGATGGCGGTGTGCTGCTGGGCGGTGTGGACGATGTTGTGCTTCAGGACCGGGATCGCGTTCAGCAGGTCGTTGAGCCGCATCCGGGCGTCGGCGCAGGCGGCGGCGAGCAGGGTGGAGCCGGTGAGCTCCGCGATCGCCAGGTGGAACAGGGTGTCGAGCCGCCGGTAGTCCTCCGGGGTGGCCTTGTTGACCGCGGCCAGCCGCTCGAGCAGGACGTCGTGGCCGCGGTCGCCATCGGCGGCGGCCAGGACCTGGGCGGCGCCGGTTTCCAGCGCCATCCGGAACGCCAGCGCGTCGGAGAGCTGGGCCGAATCCGCCAGCGCGATCCGGCGGGCCTCCCCCGGATCCGGCGCGGGCCTGGTGTAGGTCACGAAGGTGCCGCCGAACCGGCCGCGCCGCGACTCGACGTAACCCGCCTGCTGCAGCGCCCGGATGGCCTCGCGCAGCGTGATCCGGCTGACCCCCAGCAGCGCGGCCAGTTCCCGCTCGGCCGGGAACCGGTCCCCGGGCGGGACCACCCCCAGCTTGATCACGGTCAGCAGGCGCTCGACCGTCTCCTCGAAGGCGTTGCCCGCCCGCACCGGGCCGAGCAGGGAGGTGAGCTCAGTCGCGGCCGTCGTGGTCGCGGCCGTCGTGCCGCCTGCGTCCGGCCCGGCCGGCCGGGCCGTGGCGGGTGCCACATGGAGAGCGGGCCGCCTGCCTGGCCACTGGGGTTTCCGGGGCACCGGGTAATTCCGCCTCAGGTCTTGACATGACCGGCACTCTAACCGTCAATGGTCTGATAATAAACCATTGGGCCCACGGCTGCCTGCTCAAGCGGCTGGGCGCGACACCGGCATCACCACCCTGACCTACGTCTCGGGGCTTGACGTAAGGAGCATTCGTGTCGGTCAACGAACAAGCGGTCCCGGAAGCGCTCGATGACGAGAAACGCCTCCACGAGCTCGGCTACGCGCAGGAGCTCATGCGGCGGATGTCCGGGTTCTCCAACTTCGCCGTCTCCTTCACCATCATCTCGATCCTGTCCGGCTGCCTGACCCTCTACGGGTTCGGCATGCTCACCGGCGGCCCGGTCGCGATCGTCTGGGGCTGGCCGTTCGTCGGGGTCATGACCCTGTTCGTCGGCCTGGCCATGGCCGAGGTGTGCTCCAGCTTCCCGACTGCGGGCGGCCTTTACTACTGGGCGGCGAAGCTGGCCCCGCAGAAGAGCGCGCCCGCCTGGTCCTGGTTCACCGGCTGGTTCAACTTCCTCGGCCAGGTCGCGGTGACCGCCGGCATCGACTTCGGCGCCTCGCTGTTCATCCACGCGTTCCTCACCCTGGCGTTCAACATGAGCGCGGCCCACTGGATCACGGTGGTGATCTACGCGGTCGTGCTGTTCGTGCACGGCATGCTGAACCAGTTCGGCATCCGGCTGGTCGCGCTGCTGAACGACGTGAGCGTGTGGTGGCACCTCGTGGGCGTGGTGGTCATCGTCGTCGCGCTGACCTTCGTCCCGAAGCACCACCAGTCGGCCAGCTTCGTGTTCGGGCATTTCAACAACGGGACCGGCCTGGCCTGGGGCGGTTTCTACATCATCCTGATCGGTCTGCTCCTGGCGCAGTACACCTTCACCGGCTACGACGCCTCGGCGCACATGACCGAGGAAACGCACAAGGCCGCCACCGCGGGGCCGCGCGGCATCGTGATGTCCATCGTGGTGTCGCTGTTTGCCGGGTGGGTCCTGCTGATCGGCGTCACGTTCGCCATCCAGCACTACGCCTCCGCGTCGCTGGCCCCCGTACCAGGCGCCCAGGTCATCATCGACGCGATGGGGACGACCGGAGCCGAGTTGCTGCTGCTGATCGTGATTGGCGCCCAGTTGTTCTGCGGGATGTCGTCGGTCACCGCCAACTCGCGGATGATCTACGCGTTCTCCCGGGACGGCGCGCTGCCCGGCTCGTCCTTCTGGCACCGGGTGAACAAGCGGACCCGGACCCCCACCAACGCGATCTGGCTGGCCGCGGTCGGCGCGCTCATCCTCGGGCTGCCCTACCTGTGGAACTATGCCGCCTACGCGGCCGTGACCTCCATCGCGACGATCGGCCTCTACATCGCCTACGTGACGCCGACCTTCCTGCGGCTGCGCAAGGGCGAGGACTTCAAGCGGGGTCCCTGGCACCTGGGCCGGTGGAGTTACGTGGTCGGCTGGACCGCCGTCGTCTGGGTGGTGATCATCTTCTTCCTGTTCATGCTGCCGCAGGTCGGGCCGATCACCTTCGCCACCTTCAACTACGCCGTGTTCGCGGTGCTCGCGGTCATCGGCTTCGCCGGGATCTACTGGCTGGTCTCCGCCAGGCACTGGTTCAAGGGGCCGAAGGTCCAGGGCACGGCCGAGGAGCTGGCCGCGATCGAGCACGAGCTCGCGAGCTGACGAAGGGAGACCCGCACCGTGCTCCATGCCGACGCGCGCAGCGGCCGGCGCGGCCTGCTCACGCTTGAGCAGCTGCGCGTCGAGGTGGGCGAGGGAACGATCGACACGGTCGTGCTCGCCTTCACCGACATGCAGGGGCGGCTGCAGGGCAAGCGCCTGTCCGCCGAGTTCTTCCTCGAGGAGGTTGTCCACCACCACGCGGAGGGCTGCAACTACCTCCTCGCGGTGGACGTCGAGATGAACACGGTGGACGGGTACGCGATGTCCTCGTGGGAGCGCGGGTACGGGGACTTCGTCCTCGTGCCCGTGCTGGCCACCATGCGGCGGATGCCGTGGCACGAAGCGTCCGTCCTGGTCATCGCCGACCTCGCGTGGCAGGACGGCAGCCCGGTGATCGCCTCGCCCCGCCAGATCCTCCAGGCGCAGGTGCGGCAGCTGGCCAAACGCGGCTGGACCGCGCTGGCCGGCACCGAGCTGGAGTTCTGCCTCTTCAACGACTCCTACGAGCAGGCCCAGGCCAGCGGCTGGCGCGACCTCACGCCCGCGAACCAGTACAACGTCGACTACTCCATCCTCGGCACCGGGCGGGTGGAGCCGCTGATGCGCAAGATCCGGCTGGGCATGGCCGGCGCGGGCATGTACGTCGAGTCGTCCAAGGGCGAATGCAACCTCGGCCAGCACGAGATCGCGTTCCGCTATGCCGACGCGCTGACCACCTGCGACAACCACTCGATCTACAAGACGGGGGCGAAGGAGATCGCCGCCGCGGACGGCATGAGCATCACCTTCATGGCCAAGCCGAACAGCCGTGAGGGCAACTCCTGCCACATCCATCTCTCGCTGCGGGACTCGGCCGGGAAGGCGGTGCTCGCCGGAAACGGGCAGCACGGCCTGTCGCAGCTCGGCGAGCATTTCCTGGCCGGCCAGCTCGCGGGACTGCGCGAGCTCGTGCTCTTCCACGCGCCCAACGTCAACTCCTACAAGCGGTACGTGCCGGGCAGCTTCGCCCCGACCGCCATCCGCTGGGGCGTGGACAACCGGACCTGCTCGATGCGCCTGGTCGGGCACTCACCGCCCTCCCTGCGGGTGGAGAACCGGGTGCCCGGCGGCGACGTGAACCCCTATCTCGCGGTCGCGGCGATGATCGCGGCCGGCCTGGAGGGCATCGACAAGGAACTGCCGCTGGAGCCGGCGCTGGCGGGCAACGCATACAGTGACCTGGGCCCGCGCGTGCCGGCGACGCTGCGGGACGCCCTGGCGGAATGGGAGAAGAGCCAGCTCGCCCGCCAGGCGTTCGGCGATGAGGTGGTCGAGCACTACGCCAACGGCGCCCGGGTGGAGCTGGCAGCGTTCGACGCCGCGGTCACCGACTGGGAGCTGCGGCGCGGCTTCGAGCGGTTCTGAGCGGCAGGAGAACAGGCACAAGCATGTCCACGTTCACAGTCCTGAACCCGGCGACCGAAGAGACCGTCGCCACCGTGCCGTCCACGTCGGCGGAGGAGACCGACGCGGCGATCGCCCGCGCGGTGGCCGCCCAGGCGGACTGGCGCGCGGTCGCGCCCGGCGAGCGGGCCGCGCTGCTGCGTGCCTTCGCCGACGTGATAGACGCCCACAACGAGGAGCTGGCCGGTCTCGAGGTGGCCGGCAGCGGGCACCCGGTAGGCCAGGCCCGGTGGGAAGCGGGCAACGTGCGGGACGTCCTGCGCTACTACTCGGCGGCGCCGGAACGCCTGTTCGGCAAGCAGATCCCGGTTCCCGGCGGCGTCAACGTGACCTTCCAGGAGCCGGTCGGCGTCGTCGGCCTGATCGTGCCGTGGAACTTCCCCATGCCCATCCTCGGCTGGGGACTTGGCCCGGCGCTGGCGGCCGGCAACCCGGTGATCGCCAAGCCGGCCGAGCGGACGCCGCTGACCGCGATCCGGATCGGCGAGCTCGCCCGCGAGGCGGGCCTGCCGGACGGGGTGTTCCAGGTCCTGCCGGGCAAGGGCTCGGTGGTGGGCCAGCGGCTGGTTGACCACGAGCACGTCCGCAAGATCGTGTTCACCGGCTCCACCGAGGTCGGCCAGCAGATCATGGCCGGCTGCGCCCGGCAGGTGAAGCGGCTCACGCTGGAACTTGGCGGCAAGAGCGCCAACATCGTGTTCGCCGACGCCGACCTGGAGCGGGCGGCCGCCGCCGCGCCACAGGCCGTCTTCGACAACGCCGGCCAGGACTGCTGCGCCCGGTCGCGCATCCTGGTCCAGCGCAGCGTGTTCGACAAGTTCATGGAGATGCTCGAGCCGGCCGTCAAGCGGGTGGCGGTCGGCGATCCGGCCCGCCCGGACACCGAGATGGGCCCGCTCATCTCGGCCGAGCACCTGGCCCGCGTCGCCTCCTACGTGCCGCCGGACGCGCCGGTCGCATTCCGGGGCCATGCGCCCGCCGGGCCCGGCTACTGGTTCGCGCCCACGGTGCTGGCGCCGGTGCGCCCGGACTACCCCGCCTACACCGAGGAGGTTTTCGGGCCGGTGGTTGCGGTAGTCCCGTTCGAGGACGAGGCGGACGCGGTGAAGATCGCCAATGACACCCCCTACGGACTGTCCGGGTCGATCTGGACGCAGAACCTGGGCCGCGCGCTGCGGGTGGCCCGGGCGGTCGAGACCGGCAACCTGTCGGTCAACTCGCATTCCTCCGTCCGCTACTGGACCCCGTTCGGCGGCTTCAAGCAGTCCGGGCTGGGCCGTGAGCTGGGGCCGGACGCCCTGGACGCCTTTACCGAGACCAAGAACGTCTTCATCGCAACCGAGGAATGAGACACACAGAAGTGATCGCACAGTGACCGCAGACAGGGCGGCCGGGGAATGACCGCACCCATGCAACGCCTGCTGGACCGGGTCGCCGTCGTGACCGGGGGCGGGAGCGGCATCGGGCTGGCCACCGCCCGCCGGCTGGCCGCCGAAGGGGCCAAGGTCGCCGTCGCCGACCTTGACGGCGAGACCGGGAAGGCGGCCGCCGATGAGGTCGGCGGCCTGTTCGTCCAGGCGGACGTGACGTCCGAGGACGACGTGGCCGCGATGTACGACGCCACGCTGAGCGCCTTCGGCCGGATCGACATCGCGTTCAACAATGCGGGAATCTCGCCGCCCGACGACGACTCGATCCTCGTCACCGGCATGGACGCCTGGCGCCGGGTGCAGGAGGTCAACCTCACCTCCGTCTACCTGTGCTGCAAGCACGTCATCCCGCACATGCAGGCGCGGGGCGGCGGCTCCATCATCAACACCGCCTCCTTCGTCGCGGTAATGGGCTCGGCCACCTCGCAGATCTCCTACAGCGCCTCCAAGGGAGGCGTGCTCGCGATGAGCCGGGAGCTCGGCGTGCAGTTCGCGCGGGAGGGGATCCGGGTGAACGCGCTCTGCCCGGGCCCGGTCAACACGCCGCTGCTGCAGGAGCTGTTCGCCGCCGACCCGGAGCGGGCGGCGCGCCGGCTGGTGCACGTGCCGATGGGACGGTTCGCCGAGCCGGAGGAGATCGCCGCCGCGGTCGCCTTCCTCGCCAGCGACGACGCGTCGTTCATGACCGCCGCCACCTTCCTCGTCAACGGTGGCATCTCCAGCGCCTACGTGACGCCGCTGTGAGACATCCACCATCATCGCTGGGCCAGCCAGGCATGCCGCAGTCGCCGGGCCGAACGCCGCGTCAGCGGTGTCCCGGCGGCGAGGACCCGCCTCTCGCCCTGCTAGCTGGCGCGCCTCCGGCACGACCCAGCGAAGCGCCCGCGAGGGAGGCAATCAGATGAGCGCGCCGGTTATCGGGCTGTCCACCTACGCCGAGCCGGCCCGGTGGGCCGCCTGGCAGGCCCCGGCCGCGCTGCTGCCCACCAGCTACATCGACCAGGTCACCGAGGCGGGCGGCGTCCCCCTGCTGCTGCCGCCGGTGCCCGGCATCGCGCGGGCCCTGGGCCGTCTGGACGGGCTGATCCTCACCGGCGGCGGCGACCTCGACCCGGCCGGCTACGGCGCCGAGCCGGACCCCCGGACCAGCCGCGTCCACCCCGAGCGCGATCAGGCGGAGCTGGAGCTGCTCGCGGCCGCGCTGGCCGACGGGCTGCCGATCCTCGGCATCTGCCGCGGGATGCAGCTGATCAACGTGGCCCGCGGCGGGACCCTCTACCAGGACCTCGCCGCCGAGGCCGGGCACCGGCCCACGCCCGGCACGTTCGGATCGCACCCGGTGCGGCTCGCTGCCGGGAGCCAGCTCATCTCCGTCCTGCAGCCGGATGGCGGCCATGCAGAGCTCACGCTGAACGTGCCGACCGCCCATCACCAGGGCATCGCCAGGCTCGGCGACGGGCTCGTCCCCGTCGCCTGGGCGCAGGACGGCCTCATCGAGGCGATCGAGCTGCCGCCCGGGCCGGGCCAGCACCCGTTCATGCTGGCGGTGCAGTGGCATCCAGAGGCGGGCCAGGACCGGCGGCTGGTGTCCGCGCTGGTGGCGGCGGCGGCCGACGGGCCGGGGCCCGGGGCCCCGGCCCGTCGGGCCAGCCAGGCTGCGGATCGCCGCTAATCCCCACGGCAGAGCATCTACACTCGCGAGCGTGAAGACCTCCCCCGCCGTCGAGGTTCGCGACCTCGTCAAACGGTACGGAAGGATCACGGCGGTGGACGGCCTGTCGCTGTCCGCCCAGCGGGGCGCCGTAACGGCGGTGCTGGGCCCGAATGGGGCGGGCAAGACCAGCACGGTGGAGATATGCGAGGGCTACCGCCGTCCTGACGCGGGCATGGTGTCGGTGCTCGGCCTGGACCCGGTGGCCGACGCCCGGCAGCTCCGGCCCCGGGTCGGGGTGATGCTCCAGTCCGGGGGGATCCCGCCCGCCGTGCGGCCCGGTGAGTACCTGCGGGTGATGGCGAAGTTCCACGCCCACCCACTCGACCCGGCCGACCTGCTCGGCCGGCTCGGGCTGACCGGCCACGCCCGGACGCCGTTCAAGCGCCTGTCCGGGGGCCAGCAGCAGCGGCTGTCCCTCGCCGCGGCCGTCATCGGCCGGCCGGAGCTGGTTTTCCTCGACGAGCCCACGGCCGGGCTGGACCCGCAGGCGCGCCACGCCACCTGGGACCTGATCCGCGGGCTGCGTGCCTCGGGCGCAACCGTGATCCTCACCACGCACCACATGGACGAGGCGGAACGCCTCGCGGACTGGGTGGCCATCGTCGATCACGGGCGCCTGGTCGCCGAGGGAACCACGGCCGACCTGACCGGCACCGCGGGCCAGCTGCGGTTCCGGGCCGAGCCCGGCCTGGACACCGACGGGCTGCTCGCCGCGCTGGCGCCGGGCGCCGCCGCCAAGGAGTCCCCGGCCGGCCACTATCTGGTCGAGGTCCACGACCGGGTGGACCCGCAGCTGGTCGCGGCCGTGACCGCCTGGTGCGCCGAGCACGGCGTGCTCGCCCAGGACCTGCGGATCGAGAGCCGTACGCTGGAAGACGTGTTCCTCGAGCTCACCGGCCGTGAGCTGCGGTCATGACGGAGAACCGTGAGCTGGCCGGGGCCGCCGCCGCGGCAGCCCCACCGGAAGGCGCCTGGCCGCCGCCCGCGCCGGGCGCCGCGCCGCTGCCCGCGATGATCGCCACGCAGGCGGTGCTGGAGACCCGCACCACCATGCGCAACGGCGAGCAGCTGCTGCTGACCCTGTTCATCCCGGTGCTGCTGCTGGTCGCGTTCACGCTGGAGCCGCTGGTCAAGTCCGAGGGCCGGCGGGTGGACTTCCTGGTCCCGGGCATCATCGCGCTGGCCGTGATGTCCACCGCCTTCACCAGCCAGGCCATCGCGACCGGGTTCGAGCGCCGGTACGGGGTGCTCAAGCGGCTCGGGGCCACACCGCTCACCCGGGGCGGGCTGATCGCCGCCAAGACCCTCAGCGTGATCGCCATCGAGCTCATGCAGGTAGTGATCATCACCGGGGTGGGGCTGGCCCTCGGCTGGCACCCGCGCGGCGGCCCGGCGGGGGCCGTATGGGTCGTGGCCCTGGTGCTGGCCGGCACCGCCGCGTTCAGCGGGCTCGGGCTGCTGCTGGCGGGCACGCTGCGCGCCGAGGCCACGCTGGCGGTGGCCAACCTGATCTACCTGATACTGCTCGGTGTGGGCGGGATCATCTTCCCGCTCACCAAGTTCCCCGACGGGGCCCGCCCCGTGCTGACCCTGCTGCCCTCCGGCGCCCTGTCCGACGGGCTCCGCTCGGTGCTGCAGCACGGCGCCGGGGCACCCGTGCGTGACCTGGCCGTGCTCGTGGTATGGGCGGCAGCGGCCATCGCACTCGCCGCCCGGACGTTCCGCTGGGAGTAGACGGCCGCCGCTCGGGCCGGGGCCCGGCCAGCCCGGCCCCCCCGGCCGGGGAAGCCGCATCCGGGGCCGGCCCCGCGCCATCCCCGCCACCTGCTCCCCGGGCGCCCGTTGCGCTGCTCGGGTCCGTGCCGCCGTCCGTGCTCGTCCTCACCGGGGTCGTCTCGGTGCAGGTCGGCGCCGGCCTCGCGGCCCGCCTGTTCACGCAGATCCCGCCCGCCGCCGTCACCGCGCTCCGGCTGTGGACCGCGGCGGCGCTGATGGCCGTGGCCGGCGCGCGGCCGCTGCGGCAGAACCTGGCGGCCCTGATCCGGCGGCGGTCATGGCGGGACGCGGCGGTGGTGGCCGCCTTCGGGCTGACCCTCGCGGTCATGAACTTCTCGATCTACCAGGCTTTCTCCCGGATCCCGCTCGGGGTCGCGGTCACCATTGAGTTCCTTGGCCCGCTCGCGGTCGCCGTCGCCACCTCGCGCCGGCTCATCGACCTGCTCTGGATCGCCCTGGCCGGGGCGGGGGTCGCCCTGCTCACCGGGACCGGGAACCCGGCCGGCGGCCACGGCATCAACCTCGTGGGCCTGGCGTTCGCGCTGCTGGCCGGCGCCTCCTGGGCCGCGTACATCATCCTCAGCCGCGCCACCGGGCGGCGCTTCCCCGGCGCGTCCGGCCTGACGATCGCGATGCTCATCGCCGCGGTCGTCATCGTCCCGGTCGGGGTCACGGCCGGGCGGGGGGCACTGCTGCGACCCGGCATCCTGGCGACCGGGCTGGCGATCGGGCTGCTGTCGTCGATCATCCCCTACACGCTGGAACTGGAAGCCCTGCGGCGGGTGCCGGCCAGGGTGTTCGGCATCTGGATGAGCCTGGAGCCGGCGGTCGCCGCCCTGGTGGGGCTGGTCATGCTGAGCGAGGCGCTGGCGGTCAGTGAGTGGGCCGCGATCGTCTGCGTGATGGTCGCCTGCGCCGGCGCAGCCCGGGGCAGCGCCCGGCCATCCCAGGCCCCGGAGGCGTGAAGCCGGCAGCCGGGATGCAAACAGGGCGGGCCGCTCCTACCATGGGGACGTGCCAGCCGATCCCACCCTGCAGCCGGGTGACCCGGAGGGACCCGCTCCGGCCCCGGGGCCAGCGCCCGCCCCGCGCGGCGCGGGAGGCGCCTGGTCCGTGGCCCGCCGCTGGGCAACCGCCGTCTGGGACCCGACCCCGGTCTCCATGCGGAGGATCGCGCTGGCCGGGGTGATCTCCGCCGCGGTCATCATCGTGACCGGCGCGGCGGTCCGGCTGAGCAAGTCCGGGCTCGGCTGCCCGGACTGGCCGCAGTGCACCCGCGGCAGCCTGGTGGCCGCGCACACCCGCGGCGATCCCATGTTTCACACCTGGATCGAGTTCGGCAACCGGATGGTCACCGTCGTGGTCACCGTCGTCGCGGTGGCGGTGCTGATCGCGGCCTGGCGGTTCCGCCCCGGCGGGCCGCGCGCGCGCCGCCGGCGCGACCTGGTCTGGCTGGCCGCCGCGCAGCCGGCCGGGATAGTGGCGCAGATTGTGCTCGGCGGGATCGTGGTGCTGACCAAGCTCAACCCGGCCACGGTGTCGCTGCACTTCATGGTGTCGGTCGCGGTCGTGGCGGCGGCGGTTGCGCTGCACGTCAAGTGCACCGAGGGCACCGCGCCGCCGCGGTCGCTGGTCCGGACCGACCTGCGCATGCTCGGCTACGGCGTGGTGGCGGTGACGGCGGTGATGCTCGCCGCCGGGACCGTGGTCACCGGCACCGGGCCGCTGGCGGGCGCCGGCGACGTCCCCCGCTACCACCTGCCGCTGGAGGGCGTCACCCAG
Organism: uncultured Actinomycetes bacterium; assembly: GCA_963835425.1. Taxonomy (GTDB): domain Bacteria; phylum Actinomycetota; class Actinomycetes; order Streptosporangiales; family Streptosporangiaceae; genus UBA9676. The sequence continues at coordinate 380,899 of CAWIGE010000002.1, forward strand.
TTCCATGCCGATATCGGCTGGCTGCTCGGCGGGCTCACCGTGGCGCTGGTGGTGGGGCTGCGCGCGACCAGGGCACCGGCGCGGGTGATGCGCCTGGGCTGGCTCGTGCTCGGCCTGATCGGTGCGCAGGGCGCCATCGGCTACACCCAGTACTTTTCCGGCCTGCCGGCCGGCCTGGTGTGGGTCCACGTCTCCGGCTCGCTGCTGATCTGGATCGCCGTCCTGCAGCTGATGTTCGCGATGCGCGACCGTGGCCCGCTGATCCAGCCGCCGCCGGAAAGCACCGGCGGGCCGGCCGCCTCGGCGCTCCCGGAGGCCCAGCCCGCCCCGGCCCGCTGAGCCGCCGTCACCCCAGCGGCCCCGGCGGCTGTGGCCGGTCCGGCCGGGGATGGTAGCCGAAGCCGCTGCGCGCGTGCCGCGCCCACGGCGGGGATCCCGGCCCGGCCTGCCGGGCGAAGAACGAGTCACGGGCCATCGCCATCAGCGTGACCAGCCCGTGGCTGCGCTCATTGAACCCAGCCACGTCGATCAGGCCCCGCTCGGCCCGCTGATGGCACAGCGCCAGCTCGGTCGCGGCCAGCTGGTAGTCGGTCATGGCATGGGCCGCCGTCCGCCCGCTGGTGCGGCGCGCCCACAGCCGGGCCTGGCGGCGGCCGCGCAGCGTGGAGAGCATCCGCAGGTCGGCCTCGGTGACCACGCCGGCCGTTTCGTAGGCGGGCAGGAACCGCCAGATCAGCCTGACCACCCGGCGCCGGTCGGCGACCACGACCGCCACCAGCGCGACAAGCACGCACGCCACCAGCAGGTAGGCGGCGGCGACGCCGGGCAGGCCGTATGTCGCCAGCCCGTTCCACAGCCCATGCAGGGTCATGGCCCCGAGCAGGCCGGTCACCGCGGCCCAGCCGCCCCGCCGGTGGGTGGCCGCGTATGCGACGCCGATCCCGGTCATGGAGGTGAACGCCGGGTGCGCGAACGGCGAGAGCAGCCCCCGGAAGACGAAGGTGAAACCGAGTAGCTGCGCCCCGCCGGCCTCCGGCCGCACCAGGGCGCCGATGTAGTACCCGACGTTCTCCATCATCGCGAAGCCCAGGCCGACCATGGTGGCGTACATGATGCCGTCGGTCGGCCCGTCGAACTCCTGCCTGCGCCGCCACAGCAGCCAGAACAGGACCGCCCCCTTGAGCGACTCCTCGACCAGCGGCGCGCCGAACGTGGCCGAGATGAGCTCGCCCCTGCTCTGGCCAAGTTCGGGCTGGGTGATGAAAAGCAGGCCGGCGGTGTTGATGATCGCGGCGAGCAGGGCGGCGACACCGGCGCCCCAGGCGAAGCACAGGACGAGGTTGCCGCGCGGCTCGGGCTCCAGCCGGTCGAGCAGCAGCACCAGGGCAACCAGCAGTGGCACCGGCAGCAGGGCCAGCGGCAGGGCGATGAGGAAGGGGGCGGGGCTGTGGCCGGCGCCCTCCACGCTCTCCAGCAGGTCGATGCCGAGCACGATGAGCGCGCATCCCAGCCCGGCGGCGATGCCGATGATGAGCCCGGCCCGCGGCCGGCCGGGCGGACGGCCCTCGATCACGGCCCGTGGATCCAGGTTGGGCCGTGAGGTCGCCATGGCACGGAGCGTACTAGGTGCGCACGCGGCGGATCTATGCCGTCGCCGCGGTCGGCCGGGCCGCGCGGGCCCGGTGAACATCCGGGGATGCACCGGTGAACATCCGGGGGGTCCCAGTGGGGATTGGTCATTCTTACGGTGACCGGCTCCGACTGGAGGGCGATGCCCTTTGACCCAGCCCGGTAGGGTCGGGAGGCGAAGGGATCCTCGGCCTGGCAATCACACTGGCGGCGTGGTCAGCGACCGCGCCTCGGGAGGGGAGCGCTGATCTCACCGTGATAACCGCGCCTGACGCCGGGCCGGAATGGTCAGCCGCCGACAAGCGGGCCGTCGATCTCATCCGGGTCCTGGCGATGGACGCGGTTCAGCAGGCGGGGTCGGGGCACCCGGGGACGGCCATGAGCCTGGCCCCCGCCGCCTACCTGCTGTACCAGCAAATCCTCCGGCACGACCCAGCCGATCCCGGCTGGCTGGGCCGGGACCGGTTCGTCCTGTCCTGCGGCCACTCCAGCCTCACCCTCTACCTGCAGCTCTACCTGTCCGGGTACGGCCTGACCCTGGAGGACATCCGGCGCTACCGGACCTGGGGCAGCCTGACTCCCGGGCATCCCGAGCACGGGCTGACGCCGGGGGTGGAGACCACCACCGGACCGCTCGGGCAGGGCCTGGCCGCCGCGGTCGGCATGGCGATGGCCGCCCGCCGCGAGCGCGGGCTGCTCGACCCGGACGCGGCCCCGGGCACGAGCCCCTTCGACCACCACGTGTACGTCGTCGTCTCGGACGGCGACATCGAGGAGGGCATCAGCCACGAGGCCTCGGCCCTGGCCGCGCACCAGCGGCTCGGCAGCCTGATCGTGGTCTACGACGACAACTCGATCTCGATCGAGGACGACACCAACATCGCCAAGTCCGAGGACGTGGCCGCGCGGTACGAGGCCTACGGCTGGCACGTGCAGCGGGTGACCTGGCGGCACGCGGAGGGCTACCGGGAGGATGTCGGGCCGCTGCGGGAAGCCCTGATGGCCGCCCGGGACAACCCCAGCCAGCCGTCCTTCATCGCCCTGCGGACGATCATCGGCTGGCCCGCGCCGACCAAGCAGAACACCGGCGAGGCGCACGGCGCGGCGCTGGGCGCGGAGGAGGTCGCCGCGACCAAGCGCATTCTGGGGTTCGACCCGGACGTATCGTTCCCGGCCGAGGAGGAGACGGTCGCGCACGCGCGCATGGTCGCCGACCGGGCCAAGCGGGTACGCGCGGAATGGGAGGAGACGTTCGCCGCCTGGGCAACCGCCAACCCGGAGCGGGCCGAGCTGCTGGCCCGGCTGTCCGCCCGGCGGCTGCCGGACGGCTGGGCCGCCGTGCTGCCGGAGTTCCCGGCCGACGCCAAGGGGATGGCCACCCGGAAGGCCTCCGGCGAAATCCTGAACGCGCTCGCCCCGGTGCTCCCCGAACTGTGGGGCGGCTCGGAGGCCTCCTACCAGGAGGAGGTGCTGCCCGCGCGGGTCCGGGCCCGGGTCAGCGTCGAGGCGGGCATCGCGCTGGGCTGGCGGGCCTTTGCCGGTGACGTCGGCGAATGCGTCAGCCTGGAGCACTTCGGCGCCTCCGCCGACTACCGGGTGCTGTACGAGGAGTTCGGGATCACGGCGGAGCGGGTGACGGCCGCGGCCCGCACCAGTTTGGCCAGGGTGGCCGGGGGCAACGAGAATTGAGAACGTGTCGGACCTACAAGGAGCAGTACCCATGACCCCACAGCCTGAGGATGTCCTTGCGCAGCTGTCGGCCGCCGGCGTATCGGTGTGGCTCGACGACATCAGCCGGGAGCGGCTGACCACCGGCAACCTGGCCGGCCTGATCCGCGACCGGCATGTGGTCGGGGTGACCTCCAACCCCACCATCTTCGCGCACGCGCTCGCGTCCGGCTCGGCTTACGACGGCCAGCTCGCCGACCTCGAGGTGCGGGAGGTGGGACTTGAGGAGGCCACCCGCGCCATCACCACCTACGACATCCGGTGGGCCTGCGACGTGCTGCGGCCGGTCTACGACGCGACCAGCGGCATCGACGGCCGGGTCTCCCTCGAGGTGGACCCCCGGATCGCCGGGGACACCGCCAGGACCATCGCGGAGGCGCGTGCCCTGTGGTGGCTGGTGGACCGGCCGAACCTGTTCATCAAGATTCCCGCGACCGAGCAGGGCGTGCCCGCGATCACGCAGTGCCTGTCCGAGGGCATCAGCATCAACGTCACGCTGATCTTCGCGCTGGCACGGTACGGGCAGGTCATAGACGCCTTTTTCGCCGGGATGGAGCAGGCCAGGCAGGCCGGTCACGACCTGTCCACCATCGAGTCCGTCGCCTCGTTCTTCGTGAGCCGGGTGGACACCGAGGTCGACCGCAGGCTGGACAAGCTCGGCACGGCGGAGGCGGCGGCGCTGCGCGGCAAGGCGGCGATCGCCAACGCGCGGCTCGCCTATGAGCTGTACGAGGAGCGGTTCGCGACCCCCCGCTGGGAGGCGCTGCGCCAGGCCGGCGCGCGCCCGCAGCGCCCGCTGTGGGCCTCGACCAGCGCCAAGGACCCGGCCTACCCGGACACCATGTACGTGGAAGAACTGGTGGCGCCAGGCACCGTGAACACCATGCCGGAGGCGACCATGCACGCCATGGCCGACCATGGCAAGGTCCGCGGCAACACGGCGGCCAGCGGGTACGACCAGGCCCGGCAGGTCTTCGCCGACCTCGAGGCGCTCGGCATCGGCTACCAGGACGTGGTGACCGTCCTGGAGGATGAGGGAGTGGCCAAGTTCGCGGCCTCCTGGAAGGAACTGCTCGAGACGATCAGCACCGAGCTGGCGGCGGCGGGCCGGGCGTGAGCACCGAGGGAACCCGGGCCGAGCCTGAGCCAGCGTCGGAGCCTCAGCCGGCTCCTGAGCCTGAGCCAGACTCCGAGCCTGACCCAGCTTCTCGCCGCGGCGGGCGCGAAAGGATCGCAACGATGAGCGAATTCGTGGCGGGCAACCCCCTGCGTGACCCGCGTGACCGCCGTCTTCCCCGGGTGGCCGGGCCTTGCGTGCTCGTCATGTTCGGCGTTACCGGCGACCTGGCCCGCAAAAAGCTGATGCCAGCCGTCTATGACCTGGCCAACCGGGGGCTGCTGCCGCCGGGGTTCTCGCTGGTCGGGTTCGCCCGGCGGGACTGGGCGGACGAGGACTTCGCGCAGGTCACCTACGAGGCGGTGAAGGAACACGCGCGCACCCCGTTCAACGACACCGTCTGGCAGCAGCTTTCCGAGGGGATCAGGTTCGTGCCGGGCGAGTTCGCCGACGACGAGGCGTTCGACCGGCTGGCCGGGACGGTGGCCAAGCTCGACGAGGAGCGCGGCACCGGCGGCAATTACGCCTTCTACCTGTCGGTGCCGCCCAAGTACTTCATCGACGTCGTCAACCAGCTCAAGCGCTCGGGCCTGTCCACCTCGAACCGGCACAAGGACGGGAACAAGTCGTGGCGGCGGGTGGTGGTGGAGAAGCCGTTCGGCCATGACCTGGCCAGCGCGCAAAAGCTGAACCGGGTGCTGAACTCGGTGTTCGGCCACAACTCGGTGTTCCGCATCGACCACTACCTGGGCAAGGAAACCGTCCAGAACATCCTGGCGCTGCGGTTCGCCAACACGCTGTACGAGCCGATCTGGAACCGCGGCTACGTGGACCACGTGCAGATCACGATGGCCGAGGACGGCGGCATCGGCGGCCGGGCCGGCTACTACGACGGGATCGGGGCCGCCCGCGACGTCATCCAGAACCACCTCATGCAGCTACTGGCGCTCACCGCGATGGAGGAGCCGGTTTCCTTCGACGCCGACTCGCTCCGGGCCGAGAAGGAGAAGGTGCTCTCGGCGATCCGCTGCCCCGGGGACCTGGCCGCCGGGACGGCCATCGGCCAGTACGCCGGGGGCTGGCAGGGGGGCCTGGAGGTCCACGGCTACCTGGAGGAGGACGGCATCCCACCGGACTCGCGGACCGAGACCTACGCGGCGATCAAGCTCGGGGTGGACACCCGGCGCTGGGCCGGCGTCCCGTTCTACCTGCGGACCGGCAAGCGGCTGACCCGCCGGATGACCGAGATCGCGCTGATCTTCCAGCGGGCGCCGCATCTGCCCTTCAACGTCACCGACACCCAGGAGCTGGGCCAGAACGCGATAGTGATCAGGGTGCAGCCGGACGAGGGCGTCACCGTCCGCTTCGGCTCCAAGGTGCCCGGCTCGGCGATGGAGGTCAGGGACGTCAACATGGACTTCGCCTACGGCGAGTCGTTCACCGTGAGCAGCCCCGAGGCCTACGAGCGGCTTCTGCTCGACGTCCTGGTCGGCGACCCGCCGCTCTTCCCGCGGCACCGGGAGGTGGAGCTGTCCTGGGAGGTGCTCGATCCGATCGAGGAGTTCTGGGCGGGGCACACCAAGCCCGACCAGTACGCGGCCGGGTCGGCCGGGCCGGCCTCGGCGGAGACGCTCATGGCCAGGGATGGCCGGTCATGGCGGCGGCTGTGAACACCCGGGCGCGGGCGGCGGAAGGAAGACCACGGTGACCATCGACCTGACCGAGACCACCACCGGCGCCATCGCCAGCGCGCTCCAGCAGGCCCGTCAGCGGCTCGGCGGCCCCGCCAGCGGGATGGTCCTCACCCTGGTCATCGTGACCGATGAGACGTCGCAGTACGACGCGGTGCGGGCGGCGAACGAGGCCGCGCGCGAGCACCCGTGCCGGGTGCTGGTGGTGATCACCCGGCGGCCGACGGCGGCCTCGCGGCTGGACGCCGAGATCCGGGTGGGCGAGACCAGCCCGGGCGAGACCCTGCTGCTGCGCATGTACGGCCCGCTCGGCCAGCACGCGGACTCGGTGGTGGCACCGCTGCTGCTGCCGGACACGCCGGTCGTCACCTGGTGGCCGGGCGACCCGCCAAAGGTCCCGGCCGGCGACCCGATCGGGGTCCTGTCCCAGCGCCGGATCACCGACGCGGCGTCCGTCGAACGAGCCCCGGGAGTGCCTGACCGCGCTCGCGTCCGGCTACCAGCCTGGCGACACCGACCTGAGCTGGACCAGGGCGACCCCCTGGCGGGCACTGCTCGCCGCCACGCTCGACCAGCCGCACGGCACGATCCAGGCCGCCACGGTCCGCGCCGAGCAGGGGAACCCGAGCGCCGACCTGATCGCCGTCTGGCTTGCCTCCCGGCTGCAGATCCCGGCGGTCAACGAGGTCTCGCCCGGCCCCGGCATAACCGAGGTCAGCTTCGCCACCAGCGAGGGAGAGATCGGCGTGACCCGGCCCGACGGCCGGGTGGCGCTGCTGAGCCGTCCCGGCCAGCCCGAGCGCCGGGTGGCGCTGCACCGGCGCGACGTACCGGAACTGCTCTCGGAGGAGCTGCGCCGGCTGGACCCGGACGAGATGTACGCCGAATCCCTGAGCCTGCTCGGGCCGGTGTGACCACACCGGAGGTACTGGTCCATCACAAGGCCGGCCTGCTCGCCAAGGCGGCCGCCGCCCGGCTGGTGACCCGCCTGGTCAACGTCCAGGCGGCGGCCGGCAGCGCGTCGCTGGTGCTCACCGGCGGCGGGATCGGCACCGCCGTGCTGGCCGAGCTCGCGGCCGCGCCCGCCAGGGACGCGGTGGACTGGCGGCGGCTGGACATCTGGTGGGGGGACGAGCGGTTCCTCCCCGCCGGGCATTCCGAGCGCAACGAGACCAGCGCCCGGCAGGCGCTGCTGTGCCACCTCGACATGGACCCGGCGCGGGTGCGCGCCATGCCCGGCACCGACGGCCCGGACGGCGACGACCCGGAGGCGGCGGCCGCCCGGTATGCGGCCCGGCTGGCCCAGGCCACCCGGCCGGAAGATCATGGGCCGGTGCCGTCGTTCGACATTGTGCTGCTCGGCATCGGCCCCGACGGCCATGTCGCGTCGCTGTTCCCCGGGCTGCCCGCCCTCTACGACGACCGGCCGGTGGTCGCCGTCCGCGGCGCGCCCAAGCCACCTCCCACCCGGCTGACGCTCACCCTGCCGGCGATCCAGTGCGGGCGGGAGGTGTGGGTGCTCGCGGCGGGCGAGGAAAAGGCCGGCGCGGTCCGGCTCGCCCTGTCCGATGTCGGCCCGGTGCAGCTGCCGGCGGCCGGTGCGCGTGGGCGCCAGCGGACGCTGTTCCTGCTCGACCGGGCCGCGGCCAGCCGCCTGCCGCCCCAGCTCGGCCGGACCGGTTAGCGGGCCTCCGGGCCGCCGCCCGGCGGCCGGGGCTGATCCTGGGGTCGGTGGTCCAGGCCGCACCGGACCCGGCCCGCCAGCTGCATCGCCATCAGCACGATGAGCACGACCGGAATGAGCGCCCCGGCCGCGTGGGCGGTGAACGTGAGCGCGAGCCAGAACAACGCGATCGTCAGCACGGGCATCAGCGCCGGGCCGTCGCTGACCGGGGCGGCGCGGGGCCGCCGGTCACCACTCCCCCCGGCCTGCCGGGGCGCATCGGCCCGCGCGGCCGGGGCGGCCGGCAGCGGCGGGCGCTGCCCCGGCGCCGGCAGATCGCGGGTCAGCTTCCTCAGCTCGCCCCAGGTGCGGCTGGCGAAGGCGGCGGTCGTGCGCTCATCGAACTCGGTCAGCGTGAGCCGTCCGCAGGCGTAGCCATCGCGGAGAAGCCCGACCGCATGCTCGCGGTCGGCGTCCGAGGCACGGATCGCGTCGTCAGTGGGCATCGCCAGACCTCCCGGGGGGGTCCCTGCTGATAAGGGGAGAATACCCCGTGGCTGGCGGCAGTCACTGGGGCGGTTTAAGATCACGCCGTGCCCCCCGTCCCCCTGGTCGCGGCCCACCGCGGCCATCTCGTCGTCTGCGGGGAAGATGCGCTCGCCTGCCGGGTCACCGAGGAGCTGACCACCAGGTACGGCCAGCCCGTCACCGTCCTGCTCCGGTCCCAGAGCCAGGGCTACGGCCCGCGGATGGCCGCACTGCCCCGGGTGCGGGTCATCGAGCGGGGATCCAGTCCGCCCAGGCGCTCGCCCTGCTCGGCCAGGACGACCTGGGCAACTTCCATGCCGCGCTGCGGGCGCAGGAACTCAACCCGGAGCTGCGGCTGGTGGTGAGGATCTTCAACACCAGCCTGGGCGAGCGGATGCACACCTTCTTCCACGACTGTGCCGTGCTGTCCGGCTCGTCGATGGCCGCCCCGTCCTTCGTCGCCGCCGCGCTCGGAGAGCCCGCGCCCAGCCATGTCAGGGTCGCCGGCCGCACACTGTATGTGGTGCGGAGCAGCGCCATCGACCGGCGGCACGTCATCTGCGGGCTGGCGATGACCGACGACGATCCGCTCTCCCCCGCCCTGCTGCCTCCCGACACCGGGCACGCGGACCTGGTGCTCGCGGTGGCGGACGGGGCGCCGCGTGACCCACTCACCCGGCAGCGCCGGCGCCCGGTCCGGGCGCTGGCGGGCATGCTCAGGCGGCTGCTGTGGCACAAGCTGGGATTCGCTTTCCTCGGCCTGTTCGTGCTGCTCGCGGCCGGGTTCATGCTGCTCTTCACGCTTGGCGGCAAATCGCTGGGCGATTCCTTCTACCTCACGTTCATGAACGCCGCCGGGGCGGCGCTGACCGAAACGGGCGACCGCGGTGCCGTGAAGGTGGCGCAAGTCCTGCAGACCTTCGCCGGGCTGGCGTTCATCCCGGTCGCGACCGCCGCCGTGGTCAGCGTCCGGCTGACCGGGTCCCTGCGGGACCAGGCCCGGCCGATGAGCCAGCACGTCATCGTGGCCGGGCTCGGCAACGTCGGCACCCGGATCGTGGGCCAGCTGCACGACCTCGGGGTCGGCGTGGTCTGCGTGGACAAGAGCGAGGACGCGGCGGGGATCCCCATGGCCCGCCGGCTGGGGCTGCGGGTCGTGATCGGCGAGACGCACCGGGAGGAGACGCTGCGGGCGGCGGGAATCGACACCTGCCAGGCCCTGGTCTCGGTGACAAACAGCGACACCGTGAACCTGGAGACCGCGCTGCACGCCCGGGCCCTCGCCCGCGGGCCGCGGATCGTGGTCCGCCTCGGCGACGACGATCTCGCCGAGCGCGTGCAGCGCAGCGTCAGCAGCACGATCTCGCGCAGCGTGTCCTACCTCGCGGCCCCCGCGTTCGCGGCCGCGATGCTGGAGCACCAGGTGCTGCGCACCATCCCGGTGGGCAGGCACGTGCTGCTGATCGCCGACATCCGGGTGACCGCCGGGTCGGGCCTGGCCGGCCGTCCGGTGGAAGACATCCACCAGACCGGCCAGGTGCGGGTGATCGCCCTGCAGCGGCCGGGCGCCGACACGGTCGAACTGGGCACCGGGCAAGCAGCGGCTGCTCGAGCCGCAGGACCGGATCTATGTCCTCGCCACCCGGGCCGGCCTGTCCGGGGTGCTCGCCCGCAGCCAGTCCGTGCAGGCCTGAACGTCTTGCCGCCGGGGTCCGTATTCCGTATATAGAAACCTGGGTCTCCCCAACCAGGGTGTCCAGGGTTACCCTCAGTGCAGATCTTCCGCTTGGTTCTCATGAGCCAGCTGTGAAGGTGGAAGAAGGTCTCCTTGGCCCGCGTGAACACACATTGTTCCCTCTGGGGGTTGCCTGGCCCCCCGTCAGGACCAGGCGCATCAGTCCGTCCGGTCGTGGCCATTGTGTCCTTCGTTCAGTCCATGTGCCGGGCGCGCCGCTGCCCTTCGGCCATGCGGCGCTCTCCTAACTGGGAGGAAATCAGTTGACCATTACCGACGAACGACCGACCACGGTCATGACGACGCCGGCCGCGGACCCAGCACCGCTCGGGCTCGCCGCCTTCGCCCTGACCACGTTCCTGCTGTCCGCGGCGAACGCGCACTGGATGACCACGGCCACCGGGGACGCCTGGCTGGGCTATGCCTTCGCCTACGGCGGCCTGGCCCAGTTCGCGGCCGGCATGTGGGAGTTCCGCAACCGCAACGTGTTCGGCGCCACCGCGTTCGGCACCTACGGCGGGTTCTGGATCGGGCTTGGCCTGTGGGCGCTGCTGGTGGCCCCCGCGCCGGCCGGAGCGGGGCCGGTGGCCGCCGCGGCACATGCGGCGGCGACTACCAAGGACCTCGGCTGGATCCTGCTCGCCTTCGCCATCTTCAACACCTACATGCTGCTGTGGAGCTCGCTGGTGAACGCCGCGATTTTCGCCGTGTTCCTGACCCTGGAGGCCACCGAGATCGTCCTGTTCATCGGCTTCTTCGCCAACAACACCAGCGTCATCAAGATCGGCGGCATCGTCGGCGTGGTGACCGCGGTCGTCGCCTGGTACGCCTCGGCGGCCATCGTGGTCAACACGATGCGCGGCGGCGCGCCGACGCTGCCGGTGGGCAAGGCGCTCTGGCCGGCCAGGCCATCCGTCTGACCCATCCGTCCGGGTGATCCCGGAGGCCACCGGCCTCCGGGATCATTCATCTTGCGCGACGGGCGCCGCCGGCGGCCCCTGGGTAGCGTGGGATCATGCGGCGGCGATGAGGAGGGTCGTGCCGGTGGACCTGCAGGAAAAGCGCCAGCTCGACCTCGCCCGGCAGGTGGCCAAGGTGAAAGACCAGGCCCGGCCGTGGCGCGCCATCATTGCCCTGGTGCTCGCGGTGGCGGCGGCCATCGTCTCCTTCACCGCCGGCGACATCACCTCGAACCACCTGCTGGAGCAGGTGATCGCCGTCGGCGCGGCACTGGTGTTCTGCCTGCTGGCCGTCATCGCGGTGATCGGCTTCGCCAGCAAGTCACGTGACGTCATGCAGCCCGTGACCGGCCGGGCGCACGCGGCGGTGGTGCGCTACACGATCGTGCTGGTGGGCAGCGTCGCCGTCCTGTTCATCACCCTGGGCCTGCTCGACGTCCCGATCAATCAGCTCCTGGTCGGCGGCGCGGTGACGTCGATAATCCTCGGCATCGCCGCCCAGCAGTCGCTCAGCAACGTGTTCTCCGGCCTGGTCCTGCTGCTGTCCCACCCGTTCGGGGTCGGTGACGCGGTCAGCATCCGGTCCGGCGCCCTGGGCGGGCAGATCGTGGGGACCGTCACCGAGATCGGGATCAGCTACGTGCGCATCGAGACCGCCGACGGCCTGATCCAGCTGCCGAACTCGCAGGTTCTCGCGTCAGCGATCGGGCCACCCCACCGGGACGAGCCCGCTGGCCCGGCGCCTGCCCAGGCCACCAGCGGAAACGCGCAGCCCGAGCCGCCGCCCGCCGGCTGAGGCAGCCGAGGTCACCGCCGCGCCCGCCGGGATGCCGGCGGCAGATCACCGTGATGCTCAGCGGTGGGCGGCCTCGTACCGGGCGACCACGGCGGCGGGAATGCGGCCGCGGTCACTCACCTCGATGCCCATATTCTTCGCCCAGGCCCGGACGCTCGCGCTGTGCTGGCGGTGGGCTGCCGTCCGGCGCTTGACCACCGGTGCGCGCGCCGCCGGCTTGCGCGCATACTGTGCAAACCGGCTGATCGTGTCGTCGAAGCTGTCGCTGTGCCAGCTGCACAGATCGATCTCGTACTCGCGCCCATCGAAGCTGAACCGGCGCACCCTATGCTGGCCCGGTGGAATCTCTTTCTGGTCGTAGTCACAGGCATATGTGACCGAAACCTTCTGTGCCACTTTCGGCCCCCCTTCCCCTGAAACCAATATATCCTCACGGCGACCATTCAGCGCAACGACACCCAGGTCAAATGCTGTGGCGGGAAGGTGAGGGTCCTTGTGGCCGCCCCGCCAGGGCATCAGGCCGCCACGGTGCGCCGGTGGGCTCCTGGCGGCCTTTACGGCTATTGGTCATCCTCTACGCCCAGGCCATGGCTGACCTAAAGTCAATGCCGCCGGGGATACCCTTCCGGCTGCCCCGATCCGCCACCGTCGGGTGGCGGCCCATAAGGGAAGGATTCGGGAGTGGGCCCGGCCCGGCGCCGCCCGCGCCGTTTGGGCGGTTCGGGTGGGCCGTCGGTGATGAGTTCATCGGTGCCCGGAGCATCCTCCAGGTAGGGCCGCACGGGTGGGCCGTACTCGGTGGGGGCCAGTTCATCCGGATACCTCTGGTAGTCCCGGTATTCCCCGGGATAGTCCGGCTCCAGGGCCTCCTCATCCAGGTACCCGGGCTCGGCCTGGTAATCCCCCTGAACCTCGCCGGGGTAGCCGGGCTCGGGCCGGTCCTGGAACCGGCCGGGGTACTCGGGCGGCAGATCCGGTGGCGGCGGCTCGTCGAAGTACCCGGCGGGATCTGCGTCACGCCCGCGGGAGCCGCGCGGGGCGGAGAAGTCTGCCGCCGGCGGCCCGGCCGGGTACTCATCGGGGAGCCCTGGCACCAGCCCGGCCGGGTACTCGCCGGGATCACCGGCCAGATCCACGTCACGGTGCCCCTGGCCGGCCTCGGCCGTGACCGCCGGCGCCGGTGGCGATCCCCGCCGCCGGCGCGGGGCCTTGCCGCGGTGGCTTTGCCGCGGCCGTGGTGCCGTCTGGTACCCCGGGTCGCCCGGCCGAGGGCTGGTCCCGGTAACGGGCGGGTGGCTCAGGGGGGTAGCCCGTTACCTCGGGGCCGGCCTGGTAGCCGGTCATCTCCGGGCTGTCCTGGTGGGTGACCGCCCTGGTAGCCGGTGACCTCCGGCCCGGCCTGGTAGCCGGTCACCTCCGGCCCGGCCGGTGAGGCATGGACGGCGGTGGCCTGCCCGGCCTGGATGTCCCGGTCCAGTTCCGGCCGCGGTGGCGGCGGCCCGGGCGCGGCGGGCAGGTGGGGCTGCCGCGATCCCGGCGGCTCCCCCGTGACCTGGTCGTGCCCGTGCGGGCCCCGCTGCAGGGCCTCGACCATCCGGGGCAGATCGGCGATGGGCAGGCGGAACGTGCCGGTGCAGGTGCCGCCCTGCCAGATGCTGAACACCGCCACCCCGGTGTCGGCGTACCAGCTCAGCCGCATGGTGCGGGATTCGCCTCTGACGTCGAAGAAGACCTCACCCAGCCGGGGCAGAGGCGCCGCGTCCGACGCTGACATGCAGCCCATGGTGAACCCCGACCCTCGGCTTTGTCCAGTTATGGATCATGAAAGCCCCCACCCCCAGGGGGATAAGGATATTTCCGTGACCGTAAATCTCCGGCCTGGCTGCGGAACCGGGTGCCCGGATGGCATCATTGGGCGTCGGTTCGCTGAAGTGGCTCGCTCGCCAGAAACGGCTGGCAGGCACTCCGCCCGCGACCTGTCCGGCACCGTGATCCGCCCCCCGATCTGATATGGCGCTCGAGGCGCTCCCGTAGTGGAGTTCGCCCGGGAACACGGCAGCCGGATAGTGCGTTGGATGGAGAGACGGGGCAAAAGCCGCAGGGCGCGAGCCAGCATGCCCGGCAGGAAGCCGGGCCGGGAACACACAGCACAGCCTAAAGGAGATCGATTCATGTCTGAGGTGCGTCGGCAGGTGGCACTGCCTCCCCGGCCGAACTGGGGCTGGCAGGATGCTGCCGCGTGCCGCGGCAAGGAGGTCGTTCTCTTCTTCGGCCCCGACGGCGAGCGCCAGCCGGAGCGGGACATCCGCGAGCGCAAGGCCAAGGCCGTCTGCGCCGCCTGCCCCGTCCGTTCGGAGTGCCTGACCTACGCGGTCTCCCGGCCCGAGAAGTACGGCACCTGGGGCGGGCTCAACGAGGACGAGCGCGCTTCGGAGCGGCGCCGCAGGATGCGCCGGGCCAACGCGGCCTGATCCGCGGGTGGTCTGCCCGGCATGCCGCGCGCAGCACCACGAGGGATGCCCGGGTGGCACGTGGTGTGACTGCCAGCATCTGCCGCCCCCGTCGGCACCGGAACCCCGTCTGACCTGGGTGAGGCAGGGCTGAGCCAGACTAGATCAACGCCGATCGGCATGAAGTTGGTGGGACCGGGAACAATTCCCGGATCTGCTGTGGTTCCCTGCTATTGCCCAGTATCACAGTGAGGGTGATGGATAACCCTGAGGTAACGGGATGGCGAGCCCCGCGGGTACGCGGGAGTGCTCCAGCTACGCTTGCGGGATGGGAGCCTTTCTGTGAAGTCAAGCGCGACCTGGCCGGCCACAGACCAGACCACGCCTGATGGCAGTCATGATGGCAGTCAAGCACCCAACAAGATGGCCGAGCTCGCCGCCGCGGCGGCACGGGACCTGGCCGATGCCCCGGCCCAGGACGTGATCGCCTGGGCGACGGAGACGTTCGGCGACCGGGTGTGCATCACCTCGTCGATGACCGACGCCGTCATCATCCATCTCGCCGCCTCCGTCAAGCCCGGCCTGGATGTCATCTTCCTCGACACCGGCTACCACTTTCCCGAGACGATCGGCACCAGGGACGCCGTGCAGGCGATCTACCCGGTGAACCTCATCAGCGTCACCCCGTCCCGGACGGTGGCGGAGCAGGACGCCGAGCTCGGGCCCCGGCTGTACGGGCGCAACCCCGACCTGTGCTGCTATCTGCGCAAGGTGGTGCCGCTGGAGCGGGCGCTCGACCCCTATGACGCCTGGATCACCGGTGTGCGGCGCGAGGAGACGGCCTCCCGCAGCGACACCCGGGCGGTCGAATGGGACGCCAGGCGGGCCATGGTCAAGGTCAACCCGATCGCCGCCTGGACCCAGGAGCAGGTGGACTCCTACATCGAAGAGAACGGTGTGCTGGTCAACCCGCTCGTCGATGAGGGTTACCCTTCGATCGGCTGCGCGACCTGCACCATGCGGGTCGCCCCCGGCGGCGACCCACGCAGCGGTCGCTGGGCGGGCACGGGCAAGACCGAGTGCGGCCTGCACACCTAAGGCTCACCGCGCTGGCCCCCCATTCCACGCATATTGTCAACAACCAGGTTCCGCCGCTGGCCGGCTATGACGTCGCGGACGATCCGGCGCTGCTGGAGGCGGCCACCCGCGAAGGCGCCGGCTGGGCCGCCGGTGAGCTGCACGAGCTAGGCGCGCCTCGCGGGCTCCGCCGTTACCGGCGAGCAGGCCAGGCTGGCCAACGAGCATCCGCCGGTGCTGCGGAGCCACGACCGGTGGGGCAACCGGATCGACGAGGTGGAATTCCATCCCGCCTGGCATGCGCTGATGAGCACCGCCGTCGGCCACGGCCTGCACGCGGCCCCCTGGGCCGATCACCGGCCCGGCGCGCACGCGGCCCGCGCCGCCAAGTTCTACGTCTGGGCGCAGGCCGAGCCCGGCCATGGCTGCCCGATCTCCATGACGTACGCGGTCGTCCCGGCCCTGCGGCACGCGCCGGCGCTGGCCGGGCGGTTCGAGCCACTGCTCGAGGCCTGCCGCTACGACCCGGGTCTCCGCCCGCCGGAGGCCAAGCAGGGCCTGCTCGCGGGGATGGCCATGACCGAGAAGCAGGGCGGGTCGGACGTGCGGGCGAACACCACCCGGGCCGAGCCCGCGCCCGGCACCGGCCCGGGCGCCCACCTCCTCACCGGGCACAAGTGGTTCTGCTCCGCCCCGATGTGCGACCTGTTCCTCACGCTCGCCTACACATCCGACGGCCTGACCTGCTTCCTGCTTCCCCGCGTGCTGCCGGGCGGCGAGCGTAACGGCCTGCGCATCGAGCGGCTCAAGGACAAACTCGGCAACCGGTCCAACGCCTCCGCCGAGATCGAGTTCGACGCCGCCCTGGCCTGGCAGGTCGGTGAGGCCGGCCGGGGCGTCGCCACGATCATCGAGATGGTCGGCGCGACCAGGCTCGACTGCGTGGTGGGCAGCGCCGCGGGCATGCGCTTGGCGACGGTCGCCGCGGTGCACCACGCCAGCCACCGCCAGTCGTTCGGCAAGGATCTGGTCGCGCATCCGCTGATGGCCTGTGTGCTGGCCGATCTCGTGCTGGAATCGCAGGCGGCGACCGTGCTCGCGCTCCGGCTGGCCGGGGCCGCCGACCGGGCCGGCCGCGGCGACGAGGCGCAGCGCGCGCTGCTGCGGGTCGCCCTGCCCGCCGCCAAGTACTGGGTGTGCAAGCGCGCGCCCGCCCACGCCGCCGAGGCGCTCGAGTGCCTCGGCGGGAACGGGTACGTGGAGGAATCAGGGATGCCCCGGCTCTACCGGGAGGCGCCGCTGAACTCGATCTGGGAGGGGTCGGGCAACGTGACCGCGCTCGACGTGCTGCGCGCGCTCGCCCGCACCCCCGGCTGTGCCGATGCGCTGCTCGCCGAGCTGGACCTCGCCGCTGGCGCCGACCGGAGGCTGGACGCGGCGCTGGACCAGCTGCGCCAGCTGCTGGCCGGGCTGGAGACGGCGACCAGCCTGGAGGCGCAGTACCGGGCCCGGCGGCTGGCCGGGCTGATCGCCGTCGCCATGCAGGCCGCGCTGCTGGTGCGGCACCTGCCCGGCCCGGTCGCGGACGCGTTCTGCGGCTCGCGGCTCGGTCCCGCCGCGGCCGGGGGCCCGGCCTCCCCCGGCGCCCCGTTCGGCACCTTGCCCGAGGGGCTCGATCTGAGCGCGATCCTCGAGCGTGCCCGGATCACGGCCGGGGCCGGCTGATGCGCCTCTGGCCGGGAACCCCCTATCCACTGGGCGCGACCTGGGATGGCGCCGGCACCAACTTCGCGCTGTTTTCCGAGGTGGCGGACGGGGTGGAGCTGTGCCTGGCGGATGACGACGGTGAGCACCGGGTCGAGCTCACCGAGGTGGACGGGTTCGTGTGGCACGGCTACCTGCCCGATGTCGGGCCCGGCCAGCGCTACGGCTACCGCGTCCACGGCCCGTACGAGCCCGCCAAGGGCCACCGCTGCAATCCGGCCAAGCTGCTCCTCGACCCGTACGGGAAGGCGGTGGACGGCCGCGTCCGCTGGCACGAGTCGCTGTTCGGGTACCGCTTCAGCGACCCCTCGCGGATCAACAAGGCCGACAGCGCCCCGTACATGCCCACCAACGTGGTGATCAACCCGTTCTTCGACTGGGCCGACGACCGGCCACCGCGCACGCCCTACCACGGGACCGTCATCTACGAGGCCCACGTCCGGGGCCTAACCCTGCGCCATCCCGACGTCCCGGCCGAGGAGCGCGGCACGTACGCCGGCCTGGCGCACCCGGCCGTGATCGAGCACCTGACGCGGCTCGGGGTGACCGCCGTGGAGCTGATGCCGGTCCACCAGTTCGTGCCCGAACACGAGCTGACCGAGCGCGGGCTCACCAACTACTGGGGCTACAACACGATCGCGTTCCTCGCCCCGCACAACGGCTACTCCTCCGCCACGGTGCCGGGCGGGCAGGTCGGCGAGTTCAAGGCGATGGTGAAGGCGCTCCACGAGGCGGGCATCGAGGTCATCCTGGACGTGGTCTACAACCACACCGCGGAGGGCGACCACCGGGGCCCGACCCTCTCGTTCCGCGGCATCGACAACGCCGCCTACTACCGGCTCTCCGACGAGGACAAGCGCTACTACGTCGACTACACCGGGTGCGGGAACAGCTTCAACGTCCGCTATCCGCACGCGCTCCAGCTCATCATGGACTCGCTGCGCTACTGGGTGCTGGACGCGCACGTGGACGGGTTCCGGTTCGACCTCGCGTCGGCGCTGGCCCGGGAGCTGCACGACGTGGACCGGCTGTCCGCGTTCTTCGACCTGGTCCAGCAGGATCCGGTGGTGTCGCAGGTCAAGCTCATCGCCGAGCCCTGGGACGTCGGCGAGGGCGGCTACCAGGTGGGCAACTTCCCGCCGCTGTGGAGTGAGTGGAACGGCAAGTACCGCGACTCGGTGCGGGACTTCTGGCGCGGGCAGCCTTCGACCATGGCGGACTTCGCCTCCCGGCTGACCGGCTCCAGCGACCTCTACGAGACCAGCGGGCGGCGGCCGGTCGCCTCCATCAACTTCGTCACCTGTCACGACGGCTTCACCCTCGCCGACCTGGTCTCCTACGACCGCAAGCACAACGAGGCCAACGGCGAGGGCGGCGCCGACGGCAGCGACGACAACCGGTCGTGGAACTGCGGGGCCGAGGGGCCGACCGAGGACCAGGCCGTGCTCGAGCTGCGGTCCCGGCAGCGGCGCAACCTCCTGGCCACGCTGTTCTGCTCGCAGGGGGTGCCGATGCTGCTCGCCGGCGACGAACTGGGCCGCACGCAGGGCGGCAACAACAACGCCTACTGCCAGGACAACGAGGTGTCGTGGGTGGACTGGAGCCTGGCCACCAGCCAGGCGGACCAGCTGGAGTTCGCGTCCGAGCTGGCCGCGTTCCGCCGCGACCACGTGGTCTTCCGCCGCCGCCGCTTCTTCCGGGGCGGCCCGGATGGCGGTGACGGGCTGGCCGACATCGCCTGGCTCACCCCGTCCGGCCGGGAGATGGCCGGACGGGACTGGGGCACCCCCTACGCGCGCGCGATGATGGTGTTCCTCAACGGCGACGCCATCACCGAGCCCGGCCCGCGCGGCGAACCGGTGCGGGACGACACCTTCCTGATCCTGCTCAGCGCCAACGCCGAGCCGGTCGCCTTCACGTTGCCCGGGCCGAAGTTCGGCCGCTGCTGGTCCGTCGCGCTCGACACGGCCGCGGGCGGGGCCGCCGAGGGCGGCAAGACCGAGCACCGGCCCGGCGGGCAGATCGTGCTGGCCGGGCACGCGATGATGGTCCTGCTCCGGACCGATCCCGCCCCGGC
Organism: uncultured Actinomycetes bacterium; assembly: GCA_963835425.1. Classification (GTDB taxonomy): domain Bacteria; phylum Actinomycetota; class Actinomycetes; order Streptosporangiales; family Streptosporangiaceae; genus UBA9676. Next base: position 400,113 of record CAWIGE010000002.1, read on the forward strand.
ACCCAAGGCCGGCTAGGGTCCCGGGCCGTGCGGCAGATCTACCCGGAGCCGGCCGTCCTGGCCGACCGTGAGCTCGCCGCCCTGTACCGGCCCCCCGGCCGGCCCGGAGCGGCGTCGCCCTGGCTCCGCGCGAACATGGTCACCAGCCTCGACGGCGCGGCCACGCTCGGGGGCCGTTCCGGCGGCCTGTCCGGCGGGGCCGACCAGCAGGTGTTCGGCATGCTCCGGGCCCTGGCCGACGTCATCGTGGTCGGCGCCGCGACGGCCAGGGTCGAGGGCTACCGCCCGGTCAAGCCGCGCACGGAGGGCGTCCGCTGGTCGTGGCTGCGCGAGGGCCGCGCCCCCTCCCCGCCGATCGCCGTGGTCACCCGCAGGCTCGACCTCGACCTGGAGAGCCCGCTGGTCGCCGCCTCACCGGCTCATGCCCGCACCATCGTCATCACCACCGAGGCGGCGCCACCCGAGCGGCGGGCGGCGGTGGCCGCCACGGCGGAGCTCATCGTGGCCGGCCGGGAGAGCGTGGACATCGTGGCCGCGGTCGGCGCGCTGGCGGCCCGCGGCCACCGGCAGATACTCACCGAGGGCGGCCCGTACCTGCTGAGCCAGATCATCGAGGCGGGCCTGCTCGACGAGCTGTGCCTGACCGTCAGCCCGCTGCTGGCCGGCCCGGCGCCGGCCGGATCGTGGCCGACATCGGGCCGCTGCACGAGCCGGGGGGCGTGGACGCCCGCCCGCTCAGCCTGGCCCACGTGCTGGCCGACGACGGGCACCTGATCTGCCGGTACGTGCGCCAGGCCGCCGGCCAGGCGGGGACCTAGGCCGCTGGCCGGCGGGGATCTAGGCCGGCGGGGCCAGGACCTCGGCCAGGTCGAAGCTCACCGGCTCCTCCAGCTGCTCGTAGGTGCACGAACGCGGGTCGCGGTCGGGCCGCCAGCGCACGAACTGGGCGGTGTGCCGGAACCGAGGGCCCTCCATGTGGTCATAGCGGACCTCCACCACCCGTTCCGGCCGCAGCGGGGTGAAGGACAGGTCCTTGGTGGCGTTCCACCGGCTGTGCTCGGCCGCACGCGGGGTCCGCGTCCCCGCCTCCTGGTGCGCCCAGTTCCACGGATGCTCGTCAAACGTGGTGACCAGCGGCTGGAGCTCGGTGAACAGCTCCCGGCGGCGCTCCATCGGGAACGCGCCGATGACGCCGACGCTGGCCAGTTGCCCGTTGTCGCGGTACAGGCCCAGCAGGAGCGAGCCGATCGCCTCCTCACTGGACTTATGCGTCCGGTACCCGGCCACCACGCAGTCGGCGGTCCGCTCGTGCTTGACCTTGAACATGACGCGCCTGTCCGGCTCGTACACGCCCTCCAGCGGCTTGGCGATGATCCCGTCCAGCCCGGCCCCCTCGAACTGCTGGAGCCACCGCTGGGCCAGGGCATGGTCGGTGGTCGCCGGGGTCAGGTGGAGGGGCGCGGTCACGCCGGCCAGCGCCTCAGCCAGCGCCGCCCGGCGCTGCTCGAACGGCCGCTCGGTGTAGTCGTCGTCGCCGAGGGCGAGCAGGTCGAACGCGATGAAGTGGGCCGGCGTCTGGCTGGCCAGCAAGTTCACCCGGCTCGCCGCCGGGTGGATCCGCTGCAGCAGCGCCTCGAAGTCGAGCCGGCGGCCGTCCTGGCCGGGAACCACGATCTCCCCGTCGATCACGCACCGGCGCGGGAACTGCTCGGTGACCGCGGCCACGAGCTCGGGGAAGTAACGGGTCATCGGCCGCTCGTTACGGCTGCCGAGCTCCACCTCGCCGCCGTCGGCGAAGACGATCGAGCGGAATCCGTCCCACTTCGGCTCGAAGCTGTACGGGCCGTCGGGGATCTTCTTGACCGGCTTGGCCAGCATCGGCGCTACCGGGGGGTTGACCGGAAGGTGCATCCCCCCATCTTCCACGCCCGCCATCCCGTGGTTGCATGCTGGTCGGAAGATCACCCCCTGGTCCCGCTGGAGCGTGCCATGGCGTTGCACCGGAAAGTCGATTCACTGGGCGAGCCCGATATGGACATCAACCCGATCTACGTGCAGGAGGCCGGCCACGAGGTGCCCCGGCACACGATGCCGCGCGGGGGGATGCTGCCCACCACCGCGCTGCAGGTGGTGCGGGACGAGCTCATCCTGGACGGCAACCCCCGGCTCAACCTGGCCACCTTCGTGACCACCTGGATGGAGCCGCAGGCGGAGATGCTCATGGCCGAGTGCCTCGGCAAGAACATGATCGACAAGGATGAGTACCCGCAGACGGCGGAGATCGAGTCGCGCTGCGTCAGCATCCTGGCCGACCTGTGGCACGCGCAGGGCGGCTCGGATGCGACCGGGTGCTCGACCACCGGCTCCAGCGAGGCCTGCATGCTCGGCGGGATGGCGTTGCTGTGGCGCTGGCTCGAGCGCGGGGGTACCGGGCAGCCCAACCTGGTGATGGGCGCGAACGTCCAGGTGTGCTGGGAGAAGTTCTGCCGCTACTGGCGGGTCGAGCCGCGCCGGGTGCCGATGGAGCCGGGCCGGCTCCATCTGACCGGGCCGGAGGCCGTTGCCCGCTGCGACGAGAACACCATCGGCGTGGTCGCGATCATGGGCTCGACGTTCGACGGCAGCTACGAGCAGGTGGCCGAGATCGCCGGCGAGCTCGACAAGCTCGCCGCCGGCGGCGGTCCCGATGTCAGCATCCACGTGGACGCCGCCTCCGGCGGGTTCGTTGCCCCGTTCCTGCATCCGGGGCTCATCTGGGACTTCCGGGTGCCGCGGGTGGCCTCGATCAACGCCTCTGGGCACAAGTACGGCCTGGTGTACCCCGGCGTCGGCTGGGTGGTGTGGCGTGACTCCCAGGCGCTGCCGGAGGACCTGGTGTTCAAGGTCAACTACCTCGGCGGCCAGCTGCCCACGTTCGCGCTGAACTTCTCCCGTTCCGGCGCCCCCGTCGCCGCCCAGTACTACAACTTCCTGCGGCTGGGGTTCGAGGGGTACCGGAGGGTCCAGCAGGCATGCCAGGACGTCGCGCTGCACCTGTCGTCCCAGATCGCCGGGATGGGGCCGTTCGAGCTTCTCACCGACGGGAGCGACCTGCCCGTCTTCGCCTTCAAGCTGGCCGGTGACCGGGCCGGCTACAGCGTGTTCGACCTGTCGGAACGGCTGCGCACGCGCGGCTGGCTGGTGCCCGCCTACACCTTCCCGGAGAACCTGACCGGCACCGCGGTGATGCGGATCGTGGTCCGCAACGGCTTCAGCCGTGACCTGGCCGATGTGTTCCTGGCCGACCTGCGGCGCGACTCCCGGGCGCTGGCGGCGCATCCGCGGGCGCATACGCCGCTCGCGCCGGAGCCGTTCCGGCAGGGGTTCGCGCACTGAGCAGGCGCCCGGGCGGTCCCGCCCGCAGGCGGGCGTGCCAGGCGCCGGTCAGGCACAGCGCCATGACGGCCAGCAGGGCCGCGAGCCTGATCAGCGGCACCAGCAGCCGCTGCTCGACGGGCAGGAGCCCGAAGAACACGGCGGGCAGCGGGCCGGGCATGCCCGGCATGGAGTAGATGGTGCCCGCGCCCAGCCGGGCCAGGACCGGCCAGTCGAGCCGGGACGCCGGGAACAGGGCGAGCAGGCAGAACACCATCGCGTCGTACCAGGGCCGCTGGAAGGGCCATACGAGCAGCCAGGCCAGGCTCAGCGCCAGCGCGGGACGGATGGCGGCCCAGCCGGGCGGGCCGTCCGGCAGCCGCCGCAGCAGGAGCCACCCGGTCACCACCAGCAGGGCCGCGGCCACCAGCAGCAGATCCGGCGGCCGGATCAGCCCGAACGGGCGCGAGAACAGCTGGTAGAAGTTGTCGCGGGTGGCGCTGGCGTCGCGGTAGAAGAGCACGGCGATCGCCGGCGGCCCGAACCACAGGTACGACGGGACCAGCACGGCCAGCCCACCGGCGCCCGCGGCCAGCACCGTGCGCAGCGACCGCCGGGCAGCGAGGGCGATCCCCAGGCCGAACAGGATGAAGGTGATCTTTATGTCGGCCGCCATCCCGACCAGGGTCCCCGCGGCCAGGCCGGCCGCCACGCCCGGCTTCCCGCCCGCCTCCCCCCGGCCCACCAGGGACGGGCTGACCAGGGCCAGGGCCAGGAAACCCACGGCCGCCGCGATCGTGTCCACGTGCCCGGCGGCGACCAGCCCCCACAGCAGCAGCGGGTTGAGCGACCAGAGCATGTGCGCCCGCACCCGGGCCGCCGGATCCGCGCGCAGCAGCCGGTCCAGCGCCAGCACCACCAGGGCGAAGGCCAGCGCGTTCCACACCTTCAGCCAGAACGTGATCCTCGCGGCCGATGTCCCGCCGAGAATGGCCGCCGTGCCCTGCTCGATCGTCGCCAGCGGCCCGTAGAGCGAATGCTTGGTCTCCCAGGGGACGGGGGCGAACGCGCCGACGGGGTCGCCGCTCAGCCGGAGCTGCTGGGGGGTCATCACGTACGGGTCGTGGCCGATCGCCACCATCCGCCCGTAGGCGGCGTAGTCGAGGGTGTCGGTGGACCCGGCGGGCGGGAGCACCGCCAGCACCGTGCTGGCCGCCAGCGCCGCCACCACCAGCATCTTGACCGGTGGCCGCCACCCCCGCCGGGCCGCCACCAGGCCGGCCGCCACCCCGCCCGCGCCGGCCAGCGCCGCCGCCCACAACGCGACGCTCACCAGCCACGCGGCGGGATGCAGCGGGATCCACCACGGCGGCCCGAGGCCGGACCGGGGCAGGCTCACCACCGCCTTGCTGGGGCCGGCCACCGAGACCGCGATCATGATCAGCAGCGAGGACCCGATGCAGGCCAGCGCCAGGCGGCCCAGGCGCCTGGCCCGGGCCTGCGCGTCGCCGGGCGGCCCAGTGCCGGTGGGCGCCGGTGCCGGTGGGGCCGGTGCCGGTGGGCAGGGCGGCAGCGGGTAGCCCTCCGGCTGCCGGGGGCACCCGGGGCAGGGCCGTGGCCGCTTGCTCGCTGATGGCTCACGCTCCGGCTTTTGTCAGGCCGCCGCACGGCACAGCAGCCGCGGACGGCCATGACTCGATCACCGACGGGGATGGATCATCGCTCCGAGCAGCCGCCAGGTACGGCTACGGCGAGGGTCACCCGCCGGGGCTGGCTCATGATCGGGAACGTCCCGCGGCCGGGACGGAGTTCCGCCGGGCGCCTTCTGCCAGGCAAAATGTCCGGCAGAAATGGGTCATGAAACCGCAAGAGGCACGGTAAAACCAGCCGGGCACCAAAATAGGCACCCCGGCTGGTAAAGAAAGGGGCCGACTGTTACCAAACCGACAGCCAGGAAAACGATGGCCGCCAGCGGCCTCAGGCGTGCTTGCGGAGCCTCTCCAGCGCCTCGGCGAGGATCGCCGCCCCGTCCGAGTCGCTGCGCCTCTCCTTCACGTAGGCCAGGTGGGTCTTGTAGGGCTCGCTGCGCGGCGGCCCTGGGGGGTTGGCCTGGTCACGCCCGGCCGGGAACCCGCACCGGGGGCAGTCCCACGTCTCCGGCACGGCCACATCGCTCGCGAAGCTCGGCCGGGTTTCATGATTGTTCGAACACCAGAAGGAGACCCGCACCCGCGGTGCCGACTCGCCTCTTTCCGCCTCGCCCATGGGACCCGCACCGACGCGGCTTCCCCTGATGGCGTTGCCACTACTCACAGACCACCCCTTGCCCTCTCCGCTGCCCTGTGGCCCTCAGTGATTCAGCAACAAATTGAGGCCGACGATGCAAAGAAACCAGACGACCCCGGTGAAAATAGTGAGCCGGTCCAGATTCCGCTCCACGACGGACGATGAGCCGAGCGAGGAGCTCATGCCGCCGCCGAACAGGTCCGACAAGCCACCGCCCTTGCCCTTGTGCAGCAGCACGAGCAGCACCATAAGCAGGCTGGTGATGATGAGGACGACAGAAATTCCGATTACCACTGCCGATTCTCGTCCTTCCGGGTGCTTTTGATGCTACGCACTCTCAAGCGTGCACGGCCAGTTCCCGGTACCGGCAGATCCGGACGAACTCACCGGCATCGAGGCTGGCCCCGCCGACCAGAGCACCATCAATGGCTGGCTGCGCCATGATCGCAGCGATGTTGTCGGCTTTAACCGACCCGCCATACAGGATACGCATATCGGGGGCCACATCGTGCCCGTGAACCGCGGAAACCCGCTCCCGGATCGCCTGGCACGCCTCCTGGGCGTCCTCCGGCCGGGCCACCTGCCCCGTGCCGATCGCCCATACCGGCTCGTAGGCGACGACCAGGCCGGCGGCCTGCTGCGCGCCGATGCCGGCCAGTGAGCCGTCCAGCTGGGCCAGGATGTAGGCCACGTGGTCCCCGGCCTGCCGGATGGCCAGATCCTCGCCCACGCACACGATCGGGGTGATCCCGGACCGGAGGGCGGCCTTGGCCTTCGCGTTCACCGTGGCGTCGTCCTCGCCGTGGTAGCGGCGGCGCTCGGAATGCCCGACCACGGCGTAGGCGCAGCCCAGCTTGGCCAGCATGGGCCCGGACACATCGCCGGTGTAGGCGCCGCCCTCATGGGGGGAAAGGTCCTGCGCCCCGTAGCGGATCCGCAGCTTGTCCCCCGTCACCAGCGTCTGCACGCTGCGGAGCGCGGTGAACGGCGGCAGCACCGCCACCTCGGTGGCGTCGAAGTCCTTGTCGGTGAGGGTGAAGGCCAGCTTCTGGACCAGGGCGATCGCTTCCAGGTGGGTGAGGTTCATCTTCCAGTTGCCGGCCATGAGCGGCATCCGGCCGCCGCGCCGGTCGCCCCCGGCGCGGCTCACGTGGCCTCCAGCGCGGTCAGCCCGGGCAGCGCCGCGCCCTCCAGGTACTCCAGGCCCGCCCCGCCCCCGGTTGAGATGTGGGTGAACGCGTCGTCGGGGAAGCCCAGCAACCGCACGGCCGCCGCGGAGTCGCCGCCGCCCACCACGGTCAGGCCGGTCACGGCGCTGATCGCCTGGGCGACGGCCCGGGTGCCGTCCGCGAACGCGGGGAACTCGAACACCCCGGGCGGCCCGTTCCAGAACACGGTCTTCGCGTCGGCCAGCTTGCGCGCGAACAGCTCCCGGGTGGCCGGGCCGATGTCGAGCGCGGCCCGGCCCGGGGGGATGTCCGGGCCGGCGACCAGCTCGGGGGTGGCGTCGGCGCCGACATGGCCGGCCACCAGGTGGTCCACCGGCAGCACCACTTCCACCCCGGCCCGGGCCGCCTCGGCCAGCACGGCCGACACCTGCGGGACCTGATCGCTCTCCAGCAGTGAGTCCCCCACCTGGTGGCCCTGGGCGGCCAGGAACGTGTACGCCATGCCGCCGCCGATCAGCAGCCGGTCGGCGATCTTGGTCAGGTTCCCGACCACCGCGAGCTTGTCGGAGGCCTTGGAGCCGCCGAGCACCACCACGTAGGGCCGCGCCGGGTCGGTGGTGAGCTGGCGGAGCACGGAGATCTCCGCCAGCACCAGCTGCCCGGCCGCGTGCGGGAGCAGCCGCGGCAGCTCATAGACGCTGGCGTGCTTGCGGTGCATGGCACCGAACCCGTCGCCGACGTAGGCGTCGGCCAGCTCGGCCAGCCTGCCCGCCAGCACCTCCCGTTCCGCGTCGTCGTCGCTGGTCTCGCCGAGCTCGAACCGCACGTTCTCGAGCATGGCGACATCGCCGCCACTCAGCCCGGCCGCGGTGGCGGCGGCCGACGCCCCGGCCACGTCCCCGGCGAACGCCACCGGCTGGCCGAGCAGCTCCGACAGCCGGTCCGCCACCGGCCGCAGCGACGGGCCGCCCGCCGCCCGGGCCGCGTACCCGCTGCCCTTGGGCCGGCCGAGGTGGGCGCACACGATCACCCGGGCGCCCCGGCCGGTCAGCACGGTCAGGGTGGGCAGGCTGGCCCGGATCCGGCGGTCGTCGGTGATCACCGCGCCGTCGAGCGGCACGTTGAGGTCGGCGCGGAGCAGGACCGCCCGCCCGGCGACGTCGAGGTCGTCGACCCGCTTCATCAGTGCCCGAGCCGCCCGCCGACCAGCGCGGCGACGTCCACCAGGCGGCTGGAGTAGCCCCACTCGTTGTCGTACCAGCCGAGCACCTTGACCTGGTCGCCGAACGTCATGGTGAGCTCGGAGTCGAACGTGCAGGAGTACGGGGTGCCGACGATGTCGGAGGACACGATCGGGTCGCTGGTGTAGTGCAGGTAGCCCTTGAGCGGGCCGTCGGCCGCCGCCCGGTACGCCGCGTTCACCTCGTCCACCGTGACCTCCCGGCCGACCTGCACCACCAGGTCGGTGATCGAGCCGTCCATGACCGGCACCCGCATTGCCATCCCGTCCAGCTTGCCCTTGAGCTCGGGCAGCACCAGCGCGGTCGCCCGGGCGGCCCCGGTGGTGGTGGGGATGATGTTCTGCGCGGCGGCGCGGGCGCGGCGCAGGTCCTTGTGCATGAAGTCCAGGATCACCTGGTCGTTGGTGTAGGCGTGGATGGTGGTCATCAGGCCCTTGACGATGCCGAAGCTGTCCAGCAGCACCTTCGCCAGCGGCGCCACGCAGTTGGTGGTGCAGGACGCGTTGGAGATGATGTCGTGCGCGCCGGGGTCGTAGGCGTCGTCGTTGACCCCCATCACCAGGGTGATGTCCTCCCCCTTGGCGGGGGCGGAGATGATGACCTTCTTCGCGCCGGCCGTCAGGTGCTTGCGCGCGTCGTCGCCCTTGGTGAAGTGGCCGGTCAACTCGATCACCACGTCGACCCCGAGGTCGCGCCACGGCAGCGCGGCCGGGTCCCGCTCGGCGAGCCAGAGGATCCGCTTGTCCCCGGCCACGATGGCGCCGTCGGCGGCGTGGACGTCAACGTCCAGGGTGCCCAGCACGGTGTCGTACTTGAGCAGGTGCGCGAAGGTGGCCATGTCGCCGAGGTCGTTGGCGGCCACGACCTCGATGTCCCGGCCCGGGGCGGCGTGCACGGCCCGCCAGAAGTTGCGCCCGATCCGGCCGAAGCCGTTGATGCCCACGCGGATGGTCACGGTCCTGATCTCCTCATCCGTAGCTGCGATGCTCTCCGGGCGCGCCCCGGGCAGTTGACCCTACCGGACACGATTACCCGCTTCTGAAACCCTACCTACCGAACGCTATTCCGCCTGGGAAGCCCCCGCGTGGGCCGAAGGTCACCTTCCGGGTCGCCTCAGGGCAGGAGCATGTCCGGCGTCAGGAGCGCCTCGGTGCCGGCAATGCCCTCCTCGCGGGCCCGCTTGTCGGCCATGGCCAGCAGCCGCCGGATCCGGCCCGCGATCGCGTCCTTGGTCAGCGGCGGGTCCGCCAGCTGGCCCAGTTCCTCCAGGCTGGCCTGCCGGTGCTCGATCCGCAGCCGGCCGGCCACGGTCAGGTGCTCCGGCGCGTCGCTGCCCAGGATCTCCAGCGCCCGCTCCACCCGCGCGCCCGCCGCCACCGCGGCCCTCGCGCTGCGGCGCAGGTTGGCGTCGTCGAAGTTGGCCAGCCGGTTCGCGGTCGCCCGGACCTCGCGCCGCATCCGCCGCTCCTCCCAGGCGAGCACGCTGTCGTGCGCGCCCAGCCGGGTCAGCAGCGCGCTGATCGCGTCCCCGTCCCGCACCACCACCCGGTCAACGCCGCGGACCTCGCGGGCCTTGGCGTGGATCTTCAGCCGCCGGGCCGCCCCGACCAGGGCGAGCGCGGCCTCGGGGCCGGGACAGGTGACCTCCAGCGCCATCGACCGGCCGGGCCCGGTCAGGCTGCCGTGGGCCAGGAAGGCACCCCGCCAGGCGGCCTCGCAGTCGCAGGTGGTGCCGGCCACCACCTGCCGCGGCAGGCCGCGGACGGGCCGCCCGTGGCCGTCCACCAGCCCGGTCTGCCGGGCCAGGCTCTCGCCGTCCTTGCGCACCCTGACCACGTACCGGTTGCCCTTGCGCAGCCCGCTCGGGGCCAGCACGATCAGCTCGGAGGAATGGCCGAACACCTCGGCCACGTCCTTCCGCAGCCTGCGGGCGGCGGCGCCGGTGTCCAGCTCGGCCTCGACCACGATCCGGCCGCCCGCGATGTGCAGGCCCCCGGCGAAGCGCAGCAGGGTGGAGACCTCCGCCTTGCGGCAGCATGGCTTGAGCACGGTGACGCGGCTCAGTTCGTCCTTCACCAGGCCGGTCATGGCCATCGGCTCACTCCCCCTCAAAGATCTGCGCGAACGCCCCCGCCAGCTGCCGCGGATCGTGGCGCGGCGAGCCATCCCGCATCGCCAGGTCCGCCAGGACCAGCCTGCCGCCCAGCAGGCCGGCCGCCTTCTCCAATTGTGCGGCTGCCCCGCCCGCCGCGACCCGGTCGGCCAGCACGATGTCCACCGTAAGCTCCGGCGCGTGGTCGGCGAGCACTTCCAGGTGGGTGTGCGGCGAGAATCCCTCGGTCTCACCCGGCTGCGGGACCAGGTTCAGCGCCACCAGGCGGCGGGCCCGGGTGGTGATCAGCGCGTCGGCCAGGCCGGGGACGAGCAGATGGGGCAGGACGCTGGTGAACCAGGAGCCGGGCCCCAGGACCACCCAGTCCGCGTCGCGGATGGCGGCCACCGCCTCGGGGCAGGCGGGCGGGTCGGCCGGGATGAGCGAGATGGACCGGACCCGCCCGGTGGTGGAGGCACAGGCCGCCTGGCCCCGCACGACGCTCAGCTGGCCCGGCCGGGCGGGATCGGCCCCCTCCACCTCGGCGGCCAGGTCCAGCGGGACCGACGCCATGGGCAGCACCCGGCCGTGCGCGCCGAGCAGCCGGCCCACCCAGTCAAGTCCCTGAACGGTGTCCCCCAGCAGTTCCCACAGCGCCACGATGAGCACGTTGCCGACGGCGTGCCCGCTCAGGCCCGCGCCGCCGGAGAACCGGTGCTGCACCACCCGGCTCCAGGTGGTGCCCCAGGCGTCGTCCCCGCACAGGGCGGCGAGCGCCATCCGCAGGTCGCCCGGGGGGAGCACCCCGAAATCACGGCGCAGCATGCCGCTGGACCCGCCGTCGTCGGCGACGGTGACGATGGCGGTGAGCTGGCGGGTCACCCGGCGCAGCGCCGACAGGGACGCGAACAGCCCGTGGCCGCCGCCGAGCGCGACCACACGCGGGTTCAGCGGGTGCGCGGCCGGGGCGACCAGCGTCGGCTCGCCGCGCGCCGCCGCCTTCGCTTCCGCCCCCTGGGCCGCCGCTTCCCTCGCTGTCACTCACGCCCCAGGTCACGGTGCACAACCTGGATGCCCAGGCCGGTCTCCTTCAGCTGTTCGGCGATGTGCTCGGCCATCACCACGCTGCGGTGCTTGCCGCCGGTGCAGCCGATGGCCAGCGTCACGTACTGCTTGCCCTGGCGCTCGTAGCCGGCCAGGGTCACCCGCAGCGCGGTGAGGTAGGCGTCGAGGAAATCGCCGGCGCCGCGCTGGCTGAGCACGTACTCCCTGACCCTCTCATCCTGCCCGGTCAGCGGCGCGAGCGCCTCGATCCAGCGCGGGTTGGGCAGGAACCGGCAGTCGGCCACCAGGTCGGCGTCCACCGGCAGCCCGTACTTGTAGCCGAACGACACCACGCTCACCCGGGGCGCGGCCGCCGCGCTGGCCCCGAAGAAGTCCTGCAGCCTGGCCCGCAGCTCGTGCACGTTGAGCGCGGAGGTGTCGAGGACCAGGTCCGCCTCGCCACGGACGGTCCGCAGCAGCTCGCGTTCGGCGGCGATCCCGTCCAGCACCCGGCCGTCCTCCTGCAGCGGGTGCGGGCGGCGCACGCTCTCGAACCGGCGGACCAGTGTGTCGTCGGCGGCCTCCAGGAACACCACCCGGGGCCGGACCCCGCGCGTGGCCAGCTCGGTGATGGCGGACTGCAGGTCACTGGAGAAGGCCCGGCTGCGCACGTCCGTCACGGCGGCGATCTTGGGCAGCGCCCCCTTGGCCCGCCGGGCCAGGTTGATCATCGTTGGGAGCAGGCCGGGCGGCAGGTTATCGATGACGAACCAGTCAAGGTCTTCCAGCGTCTTGGCGGCCGTGCTCCGGCCCGCCCCCGACATCCCGGTGATGATCACGATGTCGGTCACCGGGCCGGCCGTGCCCGGCCCGGGTGGCTTGCCGTCCGTTACCTTCTGGTCCATTCCCGCATCGCCCCGCCTTTCATGACATCCCCTTGCCGGTGGCCTCGGCGTTTCCCCGTTCCGGCCGCAGGGCGGCCAGGACCGCGCCGGCCAGCTGTTGCCCGATGCCGGGCAGGCTGGCCAGCTCCGCCGGGGTGGCCGCGGCGATCCGGCGGACCGAGCCGAAGTGTCGGAGCAGCGTAGCCCGGCGGGCCGGTCCCAGCCCGGGAACGCTGTCGAGTTCGCTGACGGCGAGCGCCTTCGACCGCTTCGCCCGGTGGTAGGTGATGGCGAAGCGGTGCGCCTCGTCACGCACCCGCTGCAGCAGGTAGAGGCCCTCGCTGCTGCGGGGCAGGATGACCGGCGCGTCCTCCCCGGGCAGCCAGACCTCCTCCAGCCGCTTGGCCAGCCCGCACACCGCGATGTCGTCGATGCCCAGCTCCTCCAGCGCCGAGACCGCCGCCGCCACCTGCGCCGGCCCGCCGTCGATCACCACCAGGTTGGGCGGGTAGGCGAACTTGCGCTGCTGGAATTCGGGCTCGCCCCCACCGGCTGGGTCGCCGAGCACGTCAAGCTCGCCCGTGGTCTCCCGCTCCTCCAGGTACCGGCGGAAGCGGCGGGTGATGACCTCGTGCACCGAGGCGACGTCGCCCTCGCCGCCGGTGCCCCGGACGCTGAACCGGCGGTACCCGCTCTTGCGCGCCAGCCCGTCCTCGAACACCACCATCGACGCGACCACGTGCGTGCCCTGCAGGTTCGACACGTCATAGCACTCGATCCGGAGCGGCGCCACCTCGAGCCCCAGCGCCTCCTGAATCTCGTTCAGGGCCAGGCTCCGGGTGGTGAGGTCGCTGGCCCGCCGGGTCTTGTGCAGCGCCAGCGACTCGGCCGCGTTCCGCGCCACGGTGTCGAGCAGCGCCTTCTTGTCGCCGCGGCGCGGCACCCGCAGGTGCACCCGGCTCCCCCGCCGGGCCGCGAGCCACTCCTCCACCGCCACGGCGCCCGGCGGCAGCACGGGCACGAGCACCTCGCGGGGCACGGCGGCCCTGGCGCCGGGCGTGCCGCCGGGATCCCGCGCGCCGGTCCCGGCCAGCCGGGCCTGCGCCTGCCCGTTCCCGGCGACGCTGTCCCCGCCGTACACCTGGCTCAGGAAGTCCTCGACCAGCTCGCCGTCGCTGACGTCCTCGACCTTGTCCACCACCCACCCGCGCTGGCCGCGGACCCGGCCGCCGCGGACGTAGAACACCTGGACCGCGGCCTCGAGCTGATCCTCGGCCAGGGCGATGACGTCGCAGTCGGTGCCGTCGGACAGGACCACCGCCTGTTTCTCCAGCGCCCGCTCCAGCGCCTGGATGTCGTCGCGGAGCCGGGCGGCCCGCTCGAACTCCTCGGCCGCGGCCGCGGCCCGCATCTCGGCCTCCAGCCTGCGGGTGAACCGGGCGGTCTGGCCGGCCATGAAGTCGCAGAACTCCTCGGCCAGGCGGCGGTGCTCAGCCTCGCTGATCCGTTCCACGCACGGCGCCGAGCACTTGCCGATGTAGCCCAGCAGGCACGGCCGGCCGATCTGGCGGGCCCGCTTGAACACCCCGGCCGAGCAGGTCCGGACCGGGAACACCCGCAGCAGTGTGTCAACGGTCTCCCTGATGGCCCAGGCGTGGGAATACGGGCCGAAGTAGCGGGTCCCGCGCCGCCGGGCGCCGCGCATCACCATGACCCGCGGGTACTCCTCGTCCATGGTGACCGCAAGGTAGGGGTAGCTCTTGTCGTCGCGGTAACGGACGTTGAACCGGGGGTCGAACTCCTTGATCCAGGAGTACTCCAGCTGCAGCGCCTCGACCTCGGTGCCGACGACCGTCCAATCGACCCCCGCCGCCGAGGTCAGCATCGACTGGGTGCGCGGGTGGAGGCCCGCGAAATCCGCGAAGTAGGAGTTGAGCCGGGCCCGCAGGTTCTTGGCCTTGCCCACGTAGATGACCCGGCCGCGGCCGTCATGGAACCGGTAGACACCCGGCGACTCGGGGATCGAGCCGGGGCCGGCCGGTAGGCATGCGGATCCGTCACGCAGCAACTCTATGGGACGCCCAGGACGGTGAGCCCGAGTGAGCGCAGCTGGCCTCTGAGCTCCCCGGCCGAGGTGTAACGCACGGCGATCAGGCCCAGGCTGCCGGTAGAGGTAGCGCGGATCCCAGTCGATCAGCACCCCGCCGAGGTCGAAGACGACGGTGGTGGGCCCCTGACCGGGCCCCGGTTCAGTCAGCGAAGGCCTCCGGCGGGGGACAGGCACAGACGAGGTGGCGGTCGCCATAGGCCTGGTCGATCCGGCGCACCGGGGGCCAGTACTTGGCCCGGCGGTCGCCCGGCAGCGGATACGCCGCCTCCGCCCGCTCGTAGTGGTGCTTCCAGTCGTCGGCGAGCAGCATGGACGCCGTGTGCGGGGCGTTATGGAGCGGGTTGTCCTGCGGGTCGTAGGCGCCGCTCTCGACCCGCCCGATCTCCTGCCGGATCGCGATCATCGCCGCGCAGAACCGGTCCAGCTCGGCCAGGTTCTCGCTCTCGGTCGGCTCGACCATGAGCGTGCCCGCCACCGGGAACGACATGGTGGGCGCGTGGAACCCGTAGTCGATCAGGCGCTTCGCCACGTCCTCCACGGTGACGCCGCTCTCCCGGCTGACCGGGCGCAGGTCGATGATGCACTCGTGGGCGACCAGCCCGCCATGGCCGGTGTAGAGCACCGGGAAGTGCGGCGACAGCCGCTTCGCCACGTAGTTGGCGGCCAGGATGGCCACCTGGGTGGCCCGGCGCAGGCCGTCGGCGCCCATCATCGCGATGTAGGCCCAGGAGATCGGCAGGATGCCCGCCGAGCCGTAGGGCGCCGCCGCCACCGGACCGGTGCCGGTCTCGCGCTTGGCGCCCGGCGCGGCGCTGCCGGGCAGGAACGGGGCGAGGTGCGCCCGCACCGCCACGGGCCCCACGCCGGGCCCGCCGCCGCCGTGCGGGATGCAGAACGTCTTGTGCAGATTGAGGTGGGAGACGTCGGCGCCGAACCGGCCCGGCCGGGCCAGCCCCACCAGGGCGTTGAGGTTGGCGCCATCCACGTACACCTGGCCGCCCGCGGCGTGCACGAGGTCGCACACGTCGGTCACGGTCGTCTCGAAGACGCCGTTCGTGGACGGGTAGGTCAGCATGATCGCGGCCACCCGCCCCTCGTGCTCCGCCAGCTTCGCCTGCAGGTCGCCGACGTCGATGGCGCCGTCGCCGCCGCACTTGACCACGCTCACCCGCAGCCCGGCGAGCACCGCGCTGGCCGCGTTCGTGCCGTGCGCCGACTCCGGGATCAGGCACACGTCGCGGCCGGTGCCGCCGCGGTCGCGGTGGTAGTGGCGGATCGCCAGCAGGCCGGCCAGTTCCCCCTGTGACCCGGCGTTCGGCTGCAGCGACACCGCGTCGTAGCCGGTGATCGCGGCCAGCCAGGCCTCCAGGTCGCCGATGAGCTCGGCGTAGCCGAGGGCCTGCTCCGGCGGGGCGAAGGGGTGCATGTTGGCGAACTCGGGCCAGGTGATGGCCTCCATCTCCGCCGCCGCGTTCAGCTTCATCGTGCACGAGCCGAGCGGGATCATCGACCGGTCCAGGGCGACGTCGAAGTCGGCCAGCCGGCGCAGGTAACGGAGCAGGGCCGTCTCGCTGCGGTGCTCGTGGAACACCGGGTGGGTGAGGTAGGGCGAGGTCCGCCGCAGGCCCGCCGGGAGCTCCTCCCGGCCCTCGGCCAGGCCCACCTCCCCGGCCGGGCGGCCGGCCAGCGCGGCGGCGACCTCCCGCAGGTGGTCGTCGGTGGTCGTCTCGTCGCAGGCGACCTGGACCGTGTCCGGGCCCGCCGGGTAGACGTTGTACCCGGCCTGGCGCGCCCGTTCCACCGCCGCCGCGGCCCCGCCGGGCAGCCCGCGGAGGGCGATGGTGTCGAAGAACGCGGCGGAATCCACCACGATGCCCTGGGCCCGCAGCGTCGCCGCCAGCGCCGCTGCCTTGCCGTGCACCCGGCGGGCGATCGCGGCCAGGCCGTCGGGGCCGTGGTAGGCCGCGTACATCCCGGCGATGACGGCCAGCAGGACCTGCGCGGTGCAGATGTTGCTGGTCGCCTTCTCCCGGCGGATGTGCTGCTCCCGGGCCTGCAGGGCCAGCCGGTAGGCCGGATGGCCGTCGGCGTCCACGGACACGCCTACCAGCCGGCCCGGCAGCTGCCTGCGCAGCCCCTCGCGGACCGCGATGTAGGCGGCGTGCGGCCCGCCGAACCCCATCGGGACGCCGAACCGCTGGGTGGTGCCGATCGCGATGTCGGCGCCCAGCTCCCCCGGCGGCGTGAGCAGGGTCAGCGCGAGCAGGTCGGCGGCGACCGCGACCGCCGCCCCCCGGGCGCTGGCGGCGGCGATGACCGGCCGCGGATCGGTGATCTCGCCGCTGGCCGCGGGATAGGCCAGCAGGACGCCGAACAGCTCCCCGTCCGGCTGGGCCGCCACCAGTTCGGGGGTGACGGGCGCGACGACCAGGTCGATGCCGAGCGGCTCGGCGCGGGTGGCCAGCACCGCGAGAGTCTGCGGCAGGCAGTCCGCGTCGGCCAGGAAGATGCTGCCCTTACCCGCCTGCCTGCGCGCCAGGGTCATCGCCTCGGCCGCGGCGCTCGCCTCGTCCAGCAGGGACGCGCCGGCCACCGGCAGCCCGGTCAGGTCGGCGACCATCGTCTGGAAGTTCAGCAGGGCCTCCAGCCGCCCCTGCGAGATCTCCGGCTGGTAGGGCGTGTAGGCGGTGTACCAGGCGGGGTTCTCCAGCACGTTGCGGCGGATCACGGCCGGGGTGATGGTCGGGTAGTAACCGAGCCCGATCATGGACGTCGCCGCCGTGTTCCTGCCCGCCAGCCGGCGCAGCTCGGCCTGCGCCTCCGCCTCCGACAGCGGGGCGGGCAGGTGGAGCTGGTCGGCGCCGGTGCTGGCGAACGAGGGCGGCAGCGCGGCCGATGTCAGGTCATCCAGGGAGGAGTAGCCGACGGCGGCGAGCATCTGCTCCTGCTCGGCCGGGGACGGCCCGATGTGGCGTGCGGAGAAGTCCATGGAGCCTCCAGAGGGGAGCCGCCGGGTGCCGGGCACCCGGTTCAGGGTCCTCCCCCTCTGTCATCGCCCCCCGCCGTTGGGGCAACACGACTCCAGAGATGCCTGTCCCGTCCGGTCCCTGATGCCTGAGAGGTTCCGGGGAGGTTGCCCCTTCGGCGCCCCGCGCTGGCGGCGCGGGATCTCTCCCGGACGGTGTCGCCGGCTCTCCCGAGCTTACCGGAAGGACAGGGTCATATTTCGTCCCACCGGAACACCCGGATCGCGATCACGGTGAGCACGGCGGCGAACCCGAGCAGGATGCCCATGGCCGGCAGCGCGGAGGCGGGGCCGTCGCCCCGGGCCATCACGTTCTGCATGCCGACCACCAGGTAGCGCAGTGGCATGAAGTAGGAGACCTGCACGATCCACTGCGGCGCGAAGGCGAGCGGGATGAACGCCCCGCCCAGGAACGCCATCGGCAGGACCACCAGGTTCACTATCGCGGTCGCGGCCTCCTGGGACTTGGCCAGCGCCCCTACCAGCAGCCCGATGGACATGAAGGCGAGCGTGCCGCAGATGACCACCGGGATCGCCATCCACCAGTAGGCGGTGAGCCTGAGCCCGAAATAGGGGGTGGTGGCGATGGCGATGAACACGAACGTCTCGACGATCGCGACCGCGACGCTGACCGCGATCCGGGCGGTGACGATCGACGTGGTGCCCACCGGGGCGAGCCGGAGCCGGCGCAGCAGCTTGTTCTTCCGCCACCCGACCAGGGTGAGCGCCGCCGCGAACGCACCGCCGGAGGCGATCGCCCAGCCGAGCAGGCCCGGCGTCAGGTACTGGATCGGCTTGAGCGACTTGTCCTCCACCTGCTGGGTGGCCAGCTGGTAGACCGGTGGCTTATGCGACGCGGCCTGGTTCGCCGCCTGCACGATCCCGGAGAACACGCTGTTGACCACCCCGGCCGTGGTGGGGTTCGCGATCGAGTAGTGGACGATGAGCCGGCCGTCCTGCTGCTGCACGGCGGCGTTGACGTTGGCCTGCCGGACCTCGTTCAGGGCGTGGGACAGGCTGGTGGTGTGGGTGACCGTGAGCACCTTGTCCAGCTGGCTGCTGGCCGCCCGCGCCTGGTCGAGCACGCTGACCCGGCCCACCTCGACCACGTTGATCCTGGGCGTGCTGCTGCTCTTGTAGATGGAGCCGAACAGCAGCAGGAACAGGACCGGGAACAAGATCGTGAAGAACAGGGCGGCCCGGTCCCGGACGAAGCCGCGGAACATGGCCCGGGACAGGCTGCGGAAGCCCTGCCAGTTCACCCCCCTGCTGCGGGGGCTCGCGTCGCCGGTCTGGGCCGGTGGGGCGGGCAGCTTGCTCGTCGTCATGCCCGGTACTCCCGCCCGGTGAGCTGGAGGAAGACGTCCTCCAGCGAGGCGCCGGCCACCTGCAGGCCGCCGAGGGCGCCCCGGTCCGCGAGCCGGGCAAGGACCGGGGCGGGCGCGGTGGTGGTGAAGGTGAGGGACACGCCGTCGTCGGCGATCGTGGCGCCGTCGGCGAGCGCCCGGGCCTCGTCGGCGCTGAGCAGGCCCGACTCGATGCTGATCCGGACCGGATGCGCCAGCCCCCGGACCAGCGCGGCGGGCGCGCCGATCTGCAGGATCTTGCCGTGGTCCATGATCGCTACCCGGTGGCAGAGCGTCTCCGCCTCGTCCATGTGGTGGGTCGTGAGCACGATGGTGTGGCCCTCCGCCTCGATCGCCCGCAGCAGGTCCCACAGGTTGCGGCGGGCCTGCGGGTCCAGCGCCCCGGTCGGCTCGTCGAGGAACAGCACGTCGGGGCGGTGCACCAGCGCGCAGGCGATCGACAGCCGCTGCGCCTGGCCGCCGGAGAGCTTCTCGGTGCGGGTCGCGGCCGAGCTGGTCAGGCCGACCACCTCGAGCATCTCGTCGGCGCGCCGGGCCGGGACCCGGTAGAGGTCGGCGAAGGTGCGCAGCTGCTCACGGGCGGTGAGCCGCTCGAAGAACGACGTCGCCTGCAACTGGACGCCGATCCGGGGCAGCAGCGCCGGGTTCCGCGGCCATGGCCGCAGGTCCAGGACGCTCACCTCGCCGCCGTCCGCCTCCCGCAGGCCCTCGATGATCTCCAGGGTGGTGGTCTTGCCCGCCCCGTTCGGGCCGAGGATGCCGAAGAACTCGCCGTGGGCGACCTCGAACGTCACCCCGTCTACCGCCCGCAGATCCCCGTAGGACTTGCGGACGTCCCGGACGCTGATGGCCGCAGACACGCGGGAACCTTACCGCATAGGCGATTTGGCTAAACGGCGGTCAGCCCGTCCGCCTGGCCCGGCGCCGGGCCAGCTCGTCGTGGCCGCCCGTGCCGTCGGCGTCGGCCTGCTGTCCCTCGGGCGGCTCGGCCTGTTCGGCCGGGAGCTCGGCCAGGGTCCCGTCCACTTCCTGCCAGATCCGGCCGAGCGCGATCCCGAATACCCCCTGCCCGCCCGCCAGCAGGTCCACCACCTCGTCGGCGGAGGCGCACTCATAGACGCTGACCCCGTCGCTCATGAGGGTGAGCCGGGCCAGGTCGCTGGTGCCGCGGTCGCGCAGATGGTCGACCGCGGCGCGGATCTGCTGCAGCGAGATGCCGGTGTCGAGCAGGCGCTTGACGACCTTGAGCACGAGGATGTCGCGGAAGCTGTAGAGCCGCTGTGAGCCCGACCCGTGGGCGGCCCGGACGCTGGGCTCCACCAGCGCGGTCCGCGCCCAGTAGTCGAGCTGGCGGTAGGTGATCCCGGCGGCGGCACAGGCGGTCGGCCCGCGGTACCCGACGTTCTCGGGGTGGGCGGTGAGGTCGTCCCCGAACAGGAGGCCCTGCTCGCCGGCGCGCTCGATCGCCGCGCCACGCTCATGCGGCTGGCCGCCATCCTTGCTGGTTACCGCCACGCCCGCCTCCGCCCCGGGAGCTGGCTCTCCGCCACTTGTCTCGCACGCTAGGCCGACCCGCCCGGCGGGTCAACGATCCTCACGGCGCGTCGCTCGGGCAACCTCAGGTTGCCCGTCCGAAGTCCTCCGGACTGATGGTGTCCAGGAACTCGCGGAACTTCTCGACTTCGTCTTCCTGCTCGTCGGGGATCGCCACCCCGGCCTCATCCAGGATCTCCTCACTGGCGAAGATCGACGCACCGGTGCGGAGCGCGAGCGCGATCGAGTCCGACGGCCGGGCGCTCACTTCCTTCCCGTTGGAGAAGATGAGGTCGGCGAAGAAGATACCGTCCCGGAGCGCGGTGATGTTGACCGTGTTCAGCTGCACCCCGAGCGCCTCGAGCACGTCGCGGAACAGGTCGTGGGTCAGCGGTCTGGCCGGTACCATCCCCTGCTGCGCGAACGCGATCGCGGTGGCTTCCACCGGGCCGATCCAGATCGGCAGGTACCTCTCCCCCTGCACCTCCTTGAGCAGGACGATGGGCTGGTTCGTGGGCATCTCCACCCGGACGCCGACGACCTCCATCTTCCTCACAGCGGCTCCGTCCTCACCTGCGCCGGACGCTGCCAGCGTCCTGAAGTTATTGAAGGCGTTCTCTTGTCAAAGTACACCCGTGCGGGCGGCAGCGACGCCCGCGCCCTGCGCTCAGCCATCCGGCTGGCCCGGCCGGGGCTCGCCGAAACCGGCGTCGGCCAGCGCCGCCTCGATCAGCGCGGCGTGCAGTTGCAGGGTGATGGCGGCGATTTCCCGCGCGGTCCGGCCGGCCCGGTCCCTGGCCCCGTCGCTGCGCTGGCGCAGCATCGGGGCGACCACCTGCTCGATCAGCGCGGTCTCCCGTTCGGCTGATGCGCGCAGTACCCGCAGGTGACGGGCCTGGACGCCGTAATTGTCGAGCGCCACCACGGCGCGGGCGGCGGCCAGCGCATCCGGGCCGTACCGGCCGCCGCTGCGCCGCACCAGGCCGAAGTCCTCCAGTTCGGCGAGCCGTGCCTCGTCCAGCCCGGTGGCCTCCAGCATCTCCCGCCGGGTCAGCGGGGCGGCGGGTCCGACGCCGTCGGCGGCGGGATCCGCGAGCACCGCGTACCGGCCGGCCCGGCGCGGGGAATCGTCCTGCCCGCCGGCGTCGAGCTGGTCCTTGATCACCCGCAGCGGCAGGTACTGGTCCCGCTGGGCGGTGAGGATGTAGCGCAGCCGCTCCACGTCGGCCGGGGAGAACTTCCGGTATTTGGACGGCGACCGGGCAGGCTGGATGAGCCCTTCGTTCTCCAGGAAACGGATCTTCGAGACGCTCACATCGGGAAACTCGGCTTGCAGCTGGGCCAGCACCTCGCCGATGCCGAGATACGCCCGGGCGGGCTCAGCACTCATGCCCCTACCTGCGCACCTCCGCCGCGGTCGGCGTGGGACCGCCGTCCGGCCAGGAACATCAGCCGGAACTTGCCCACCTGGACCTCGTCACCGTCGCTCAGATCGGCCTCCTCGATCCGTTCCCGGTTCACGTAGGTTCCGTTCAGGCTCCCCACATCACGCACGGTGAAGCCGCGCGGGTGCCGGTAGAACTCCGCGTGACGGCGGGACACCGTCACGTCGTCGAGAAAGATGTCGCTCTCCGGGTGCCGGCCGGCCGTGGTGAGATCGCTGTCGAGCAGGAACCGGCTGCCCGCGTTGGGCCCCCGCTTCACCACCAGCAGGGCGCTCCCCATGGGCAGCGCCTCGACCAGGCCGGAATCGGCGAGCGGCTCATCCGGCTCCGCCTCGGCCAGCTCCGTGCCAAGCGAGATCGTCGATGTGCTCTCGCCCGCCCGCTCGCCGGCGGCGCGCCCCAGCGCAAGCCCGCAATGGGAGCAGAACCGGGCACCGTCGGGGTTCTCCTGCCCGCAGCGAGGGCAATAGACGCGCGGCATGTCGTGGTCCAGCCTCTCGTCCGCTGGAAATGGGCTCATGCCGGAAACCACGTGCTCCTGGGCGGCTCTCGGCGTCAGCTCGGGTACGTTCGCCCACGCTACCTGCGAATCGGGCGCCCGGTCCATGCGCCACGCATTCCTCCGGCGCCCCCGCAGCAGCCCCCGCCAGAAGCTCTCAGGGGCAGTGTCGCGACGCCTCCGCCACATCAGGCCAAACCTCCGGCACATCCTCAGCTGCTAGCAGATGAACTGGAATTCTCTCATGTGCAGGCTATCCGCGCCCGCTCACTTGACAGGCCGGCGCTCAGACTCCGGCCTGCTCCACCACCGTTGCCCACTCGTCGAGCAGCGCCTGGGCGGAGTCGGCGTCGGGGCCCTCCACCCACAGGTGCGTGACCGCGTCCGCCGGGTCGGGCAGCACCAGCACCCAGTCCCCGTTGGGCTCGATCACCCGCACGCCGTCGGTGGTGTCCATCTCCCGGCCGTCCGCTGCCTCCACCACCGTGCGCATGACGCTGCCCTTGGCCGCCCACGGCGTCGGCATCGAGCGCCTGAGCAGATGGGCCTTGGGGATCCGGGCGTCGATCTGGCTGAGGGTGAGCCGGGTGCGCGCGACCAGCCCGAGCAGCCGGGCGAACGCCGCGATGCCATCCAGGGTCCGGCTGAACTCGGGCACGACGAACCCGCCCCGGCCGTCCGCCCCGAAGATCATGTCGTCGGCCGCGGTCGCCTGGGTGAGGCCGTGCAGCGAGGTCGGCGTCCACACCACCTGCACCCCGTGGAAACGGGACACCCGCTCGGCGACGCGGGTCGTGGTCACCGGCAGGGCGACCCGGCCCGACCGCCGTTCGGCCGCGATGAGGTCGAGCACCACCAGCAGCGCCCGGTCATCGCTGACCATCGCGCCCTTGTCGTCCACCAGCTGGATCCGCTCGCCCACCTGGTCGAACCGGACGCCGAAGTCGGCCCGGGACGAGGCCACCAGCTCGGACAGGCGCTGCATGCCGGCCCGCATCTGGGCCAGGCTCTGCGTCGGCGATCCCTCATCGAGGCGGTTGTTGACGGTGAGCGCCTCGAGCCCGATCCGCCCCAGCAGTTCCGGCAGCACCAGCGACGCGGTGCCGCCGGCGCAGTCGACCACCACCTTGAGCTCCGCCTCCCGGACACCGGTCATGTCGGCGCTCTGCACCAGGTCGGCCGCGTAGGACTCCACCACCCGCGGCGGGTAGCTCAGCTCGGCGATCTCGCCGGGAAAGGCGCGCCGGTACTCCTGCCGGGAGAACACCCGCTCCAGCTTGCGGGCCGCCGCCTGGGACAGCTCCGCGCCGCGCTCGTCGAGGAAGATGATGTCGATCGACTGCGGGTTGCCGGGGGTGGTCCGCAGCGCGATGCCGCCGCCGGCCTCGCTGCGGGCGGTGCGGAACCTCGCCACCGGCAGCGGCTGCGCCTCCAGGTCCACCACGTCGATCGCGCTGGCGTTGAGCGCGCCCTGGACCGCGCGCTTGAACGCGCGCGCCGCCCGCGACACGTCACGCGAGGTGGTGACCACCGCGCCCTTCTTCAGGGTGGTCGCGTACGCGCTGGCGAGCCGGACGCAGAGCTCGGGGGTGATCTCCACGTTGATCAGGCCGGAGACCCCGCGCGGGCCGAACAGGGTGCGCTGCCCGCGCGACTCCCAGATGACGCTGGTGTTCACCACCGCGCCCGCCTCGATGGTCTTGAACGGGTAGACCTTCACCCCGGCCGAGACGTACGCCTCCGGCTCGATCACGCACTCGTCCCCGATGACCGCGCCCTCCTCGATCCGGGCCGAGCCCATCACGTCGGTGTTCTTGCCGATGACGCAGCCGCGCAGGGTCGTCCCCTGGCCGACGTAGACGTTGTTGTGCACCACGGCCCGGTGCAGGAAGGCCCCCTCCTTCACGACCACGTTGCTGCCGACCACGGTGAACTCGCGCAGCTGCGCCCCGGCCTCGATCTTGGCGTAGTCGCCGACGCACAGCGGCCCGGACAGCAGCGCCTCCGGGTCGACCTCGGCCCCCTCGCGGATCCACACCCCGGGCGACACCTCGAACCCGCCGATCTCGGCCTCGACCCGGCCGGACAGCACGTCGGCCTGGGCCTTGAGGTAGCTCTCGTGGCTCCCGACGTCCTCCCAGTACCCGTCGGCGATCCAGCCGTACAGGGGCGCGCCCGACTTCAGCAGCTGCGGGAACACGTCTCCCGACCAGTCGACCGAGACCCCGGCCGGCACCTCGGCCAGCACCTCGGGCTCCATGACGTAGATGCCGGTGTTCACGGTGTCGGAGAACACCTGCCCCCAGGTGGGCTTCTCCAGGAACCGCTGGATGCGCCCGTCCTCGTCCACGATGATGATCCCGAACTCAAGGGGGTTGGGCACCCGGGTGAGCGCGACGGTGACCAGGGCGCTGTTCTCCTTGTGGTAGCGGACCAGGGCGGACAGGTCGATGTCGGTGAGGGCGTCGCCCGAGATGACCAGGAACGGGTCGGACCGCAGCTCGTCCTCGGCGTTCTTCACGCTGCCCGCCGTCCCCAGCGGCATCTCCTCGGTGGCGTACTGCAGGCTCATGCCGACGTCCTCGCCGTCGCCGAAGTAATTGCGTACCAGCGAGGCCAGGAACTGGACCGTCACCACGGTCTCGGTGAACCCGTGCCGCTTGAGCAGCAGCAGCACGTGTTCCATGATCGGTTTGTTCACCACCGGCAGCAGTGGCTTGGGCTGGTTGGCGGTCATCGGGCGCAGCCGGGTGCCCTCCCCGCCCGCCATCACCACTGCCTTCACTTGGGGACCCGTCTCCTCCCGCTAATACGGCATATCTCCCATCATTTCATCGCGGCCGGGCCCGGGTCATGGCCAGCGTCCCCCGTCACGCCCCCGGCTGGCCCCGGGCCGCCCGCGCCAGGCGGCGTGTCTGCTCCAGGTACAGCACGGCGGCCCACCAGTACAGGGCGGTTCCCCAGATCGCGAAGGCCCAGCCGGCGGTCCGCGCCACCAGCGCCGCCGTTCCCGCGTGTGAGCCGAGGAACAGCAGCGGAAACGCGTACAGCAGGCACAGGGTGGCGGTCTTGCCCACCAGGCTCACCTGCAGCGGGCCGTACCCGTGCCGGCGCAGCACCAGCAGCCCCACCCCCAGCACCAGCTCCCTGATCACCAGCAGGGCCACCAGCCACCAGGGGATGATGCCGCGGATGGCCAGCGCGATCAGCGTGGCGGCGATGTAGAGCCGGTCGGCGGTCGGGTCGAGCACCTGCCCCAGCCGGCTCTGCTGGTTCCAGGCGCGGGCGATCACGCCGTCCAGCCAGTCGGACAGCCCGGCCACGATGAGCAGCGCCACCGCCCAGCCGTCCGCGTGCGGGCCGAGCACCAGCCAGAGGAAGACCGGGACGCCGGCCAGCCGCGCCACGCTGATCGCGTTGGGCACGGTGAGGATGCGTCCCTGCTGGTCCGCGCGCGCGACGGTGCCGGCCCCCGCCTCGCCGCCGGTCCGCGTCACCCCTATGCGCCCCTCATCCACGTCGCTGCCGACCCTACCGGCCGCCCATGCCTGCCCGGACAGTCCCGTTTGCCCTGCTTCATGATGATGCCCCGCGGCCGGCCCCCACCGGTGCCCCCGGGGTGGAGCGCGCCAGTCATTCATCCATTATTCATTGGCTAATCGAAATATTTACGGAACGTTTATGCGAGTCGGCGTAGCTTCGCCGGTGGAGGCCGCTGCAAGAAACGGCCGGCAGTGGGAGGTCTATGGCTTCGTGACCGCACCGATGAATGACAGGCCGCATTCCAGCCTTCTCGCGGGTCCCCGCGAGAGTCGTCACAGCAGCCGGAGGGCTCGATGAAACTGATTTCGGTTATCAGCCGACGGCCAGGCGGGCGACGCGCCCGTCGGCTGCCGCCACTCGTGACCATTACCGCATCCTTAGCGCTGTTAGTCCCGCTGTCGTTCGCCGCCCCGGCGTTGGCCGGCACGGCCCGCCCCGCCAGCGCCGCCACGGCCACGGCCGGCCAGGCAACAAACCCCAGCTGTCCCTGGCTGAACCAGTCGCTGCCCATCTCGCAGCGGGTCCACCTGCTGCTGTCGAAGATGACCCTGGCCAATGAGATCACGATGGTCGAGGGCCAGGGCACGGGCCAGCCCTACGTGTTCTACATGGCGGCGCAGCCGTCGCTGTGCATCCCGGCGCTGGGCCTGGAAGACGGCCCGCTCGGGGTGGGCGACGGGCTGACCGGGGTCACCCAGCTGCCGGCCGGCGCGTCGCTGGCCGCCTCCTTCGACACCTCGCTGGCCCGCCAGTGGGGCGCGGTCATCGGGCAGGAGGAATGGGGCAAGGGCGCCGCGGTCAATCTCGGCCCCACCGTCAACATTCTGCGTGACCCGCGCTGGGGGCGGTCGTTCGAGGCGTTCACCGAGGACCCGTTCCTCAACGCCGCCCTCGCCGTTAAAGAGATCGACGGCGTGCAGGCCCAGGGCGAGATGTCGCAGGTCAAGCACTTCGCCGCGTACAACCAGGAAACGAACCGCAATACCCCGGCCGATGACGTGATCGTGAGCAACCGGACTTTGCACGAGATCTACCTGCCAGCCTTCGAGCAGTCCGTGACCCAGGCCAAGGTGGCCTCGGTGATGTGCGCCTACTCGGTGATCAACGGCAACTTCGCCTGTGAGAACCCCTACCTGGAGACCCAGGTCCTCAAGCAGCGCTGGGGCTTCCCCGGCTTCGTGACCTCCGATTACGCCGCCCTGCACAGCACCCAGGGGGCGGTCAACGGCACCGACATGGAGCAGCCGTTCAACACCTATTTCGGCGCGGCGCTGCAGGCCGACGTGGAGAACGGCACGATCGCCAAGTCCGTGGTGGACAACATGGTCAGCCGGATCGCGACGGAGATGTTCCGCTTCGGCATCTTCAACCACCCGCCCACCGGCACCACCGGCGCCACCGTCACCACCCCCGCCCACCAGGCCGTGTCGCAGCACGTCGCCGAGGAGGGCACCGTGCTGCTCAAGAACGACCACGGCGCGCTGCCGCTGCCGGCGGCGCACGCCGGCACGGTGGCGGTGATCGGGCCGGCCGCGTCGGCCGCGCCGACCGACACCGGCGGCGGCAGCGCCTACGTCACGGCCCCGTTCAGCGTCACCCCGCTGCAGGGGCTGCAGGCGGCGGCGGGCCCGGGCACCAGCGTCGTCTACCAGCAGGGCCTGCCCACCGACACCAGCCTGCCGGCCATCCCGGCCTCGGCGCTGTCGCCTGCGTACGCGCCGACCCCGCTGGGCGGGAGCTACACCGGCACCCTGACCGCCCCGGAGACCGGGACCTACGTGCTCGCGATCACCAACCCGTGCGGCTGCTACAACGCCACCACGCTGTCGCTGGACGGCACCGAGATCCTCGCCAACCCGAGCACGCCGCCGGTGCAGACCTATTCGGCGGCGGTGCAGCTGCAGGCCGGGCACACCTACCAGATCCAGATCAGCGGCAACTCGTCGGCCCTGACCTGGGCGACGCCGTCGGCGCTGGCGCCCGGGATCAGCCAGGCGGTCGCGGCGGCCAGGTCGGCGCGGATGGCCGTGGTGGTGGTGTCCGACGACACCGAGACCGAGGCCGCCGACCGGCCGGATCTCAGCCTGCCGTCCGCGCAGGACGAGCTCATCTCCGCGGTGGCCGCGGCCAACCCGCACACCGTGGTGGTCATCGACGCGGGCGCGCCGGTGGCGATGCCGTGGCTGGGCCAGGTGGCCGCGGTCGTGGACGCCTGGTACCCGGGCGAGAGCAACGGGACCGCCCTGGCCAGCGTGCTGTACGGGGCCACCGACCCGTCCGGGCACCTGCCGGTGACGTTCCCGCAGAGCCTGTCCCAGGTGCCGGCCTCCACCCCGGCCCAGTTCCCCGGGGTGGGCGGGAAGGTGCTGTACTCCGAGGGCATCGACGTCGGCTACCGCTGGTACGACGCGCGGAACCTCACCCCGCTGTTCCCGTTCGGGTACGGGCTGTCCTACACGAGCTTCGCCTTCAGCGACCTGCGCGTGACCCCGTCGCAGCTGGCCGGGCGCGGCGCGCTGGTCCACGTCACCGCCAGGGTCACCAACACCGGGCACGTGGCGGGCACGGAGGTGGCGCAGCTCTACCTGGGTGACCCGGCGGCCGCCGGTGAGCCGCCCCGCCAGCTCAAGGGGTTCCAGCGGGTCACCCTGGGACCGGGCCAGTCAGCGCTGGTGAGCTTCACCCTCGACGCCCACGACCTGTCGTACTGGAATGACGCGGCGAACGCCTGGGTCGTCCCGCCCGGCGGGTTCCGGGTGTACGTCGGCGATTCCTCGGCCCCGTCCGGCCTGCCGCTGCGCGGCGCCTTCACGGTGACGGGCTAACCGGCGGACCAGCGCAAAGGGAGTGAGACCACGCCGTAGATCCCCTCCACGCCGCCCAGTTCCGCCGGGCCGTCCGGGGCGAGCCCGGGCATGCGCGGCACCAGGAACGCCAGCGCCTCCTCGAGCTCGGCCCGGGCCAGGTTGGCGCCCAGGCAGAAGTGCGGGCCGGCGCCGAAGGTCAGCAGCCGGTCCTCGCGGCTGACCGTGATGTCGAACCGCTCGCCGGCGGCATCGCCGCCGGCGGGCGGGCCGGGCTCGTCGCCGGCCTGCTCGCGGTTGGCCCGCTCCGCGCAGACCGCCACGATCGTCCCCGGCGGGAACACCACCCCCCGGTGCTCCAGCCGGTCCACGCAGATCCGGGCGGTGAACGGCGTGATCGGCTCGAACCGCAGCACCTCGGTCACGGCCGGGCGGATCAGTTCCGGGTGCGTGGCGAGCAGCGCCCACTGGTCCGGGTGCGCGGCGAACAGCCGCATGGCGTGGGCCAGCTGGCTCTGGGTGGTGTCGATCCCGCCGGCCAGCACGTTCAGCACCAGGTTGACGCACTCGGCGTGGGACAGCCGGTCGCGTTCCTCGCGCGCGGCCAGCAGGGTCAACAGCAGGTCGCCCGCGGGCGCGGCCCGCCGCTGCTCCAGCAGCGCCTCGACGTAGTCGTAGAGCTCGGCGGTCGCCCGCTCGATCCGCGGCAGCTCATTGGCCAGCGCGCGGACGTCGAACTGGCGCTGCACCCAGTGCGACCACTCGTGCAGCCGGGGCGCATCCGCCTCCGGCGCGCCGAGCACCGCCGTGATGGTCAGCGAGGGGTACGGCTTGGCGAGGGCCTCGACGAACTCCGCCGACGTGGCCTGCCCGATGCCGGCCCACAGCCGCTCCAGGTAGCCGCGCATCACCGGGCGCCACGCGTCCGCGGCCCGGGGGCTGAAGGCGTGCCCGACCAGGGCCCGCAGGCGGCGGTGGCGGGCGCCGGTCAGGTTGAGGATGTTGGCGTCGATCTGCTCGCGCAGCCGCCCGCCGGTGACGCCGAACAGGTCGGCGATCTCCCGCCCGGGAAACGCGGTCCCCTTCGATCGCAGGAAGAACTCGCCCGCCTCCCGGTCCAGCACCACGTAGGACAGCGGGGACGAGGCGAGCCAGCCGCCGCTGCGCAGCCCGGCGAGCCGCTGGTGGTAGACCTCGCCGGTCAGGTCATCGGCCAGGTAGTCGAACTCGGGCAGCTCGAGCTCGGTCACGATCGCCATCGCAGCTCCCCTCGCGCCCCGGTGCCCGCATGAGCCCCAGAAAGACGTTGTACCCGTTTCACCCGCCGTCGGCGGGGTAGCGGGCACAACTCCTGACCAACAGCCAACCAACGGGAGAGGAGCAGATCATGCTCACGCTCACCGATAACGCTGTCACGGCCATCCGGGCCCTGATCTCACAGCCCGAGCAGGCGCCTGACGCCGGGCTGCGCATCATGGGCCAGGGTGAGGGCGTGCCGCCCTTCCAGCTGGCGCTGGCGGAGACGCCGGCCGACGGCGACGAGGTGATCGAGGCCGACGGCGCGCGGGTGTTCCTGGCCAGCGACGCCGCCGAGGTGCTCGCCGACAAGTCGCTCGACGCCGAGGTCGACGACCAGGGCGGGGTCGCATTCAGCGTCTCGTCCCGGCCGGCCTAACGGGTAACCGGCCGGGACGGCGTGCCGTCAGGCGGACTCCCACAAGGTGGCGATGCCCTGCCCGACGCCGATGCACATGGTGGCCGCCGCCCGGCCGGCCCCGCCGGCGGAACTCGTGCAGCAGGGTGGTGGTGATTCGCGCGCCCGAACAGCCGAGCGGGTGGCCGATCGCGATGGCCCCGCCGTTGACGTTCACGCGGTCGGGGTCGAGCTTGAGCTCGTCGGCCACCGCCGCCGCCTGCGCTGCGAACGCCTCGTTCACCTCGATCAGGTCCAGCCCATCCAGCTGCCAGCCGGCCCGGCCGAGCACCTTGCCCATCGCCGGCACCGGCCCGATCCCCATGTAGTCGGGGTGCACGCCCGCCGCGGCGGTGCCCACGTAGCGGGCCATCGGTGCCGCGCCAGCGGCGCCGGTGAGCGCCCGCTCCGAGGCCAGCAGCAGGCACGCCGCCCCGTCGTTGAGCGGTGAGGAGTTGCCGCCGGTGACCGTGCCGCCCGGGCGGAACGCGGGCCGTTTCGCTGCCAGCTCGTCCATCGTCAGGCTGGGCTTGACGCCCTCGTCGCGGCGCAGTTCGCCCGCACCGGTGCTGACCGGGACGATCTCGCCGCCGAATCGGCCGTCCTCCTGGGCCCGCGCCGCGCGCTGGTGGCTGCACAGGGCGAACTCGTCCTGGCGCTCCCGGCTCACCCGGTAGCGCTCGGCGACGTTCTCCGCCGTCTCCCCCAGGCTGACCGGCGGGTACATCTCCTGCATCCTGGGGCTCACCAGCCGCCAGCCCAGCCGGGTGTCGGCCACCCCGGCCTCGCGCGGGAACGGGTCGGCCGCGCGGGGCAGCACGAACGGGGCGCGGGTCATCGACTCCACCCCGCCCGCCAGGCAGATGTCGGCCTCACCGGCAACGATCGCCCGGGCGGCGCCGGCGATGGCCTCCAGGCCGGACCCGCACAGCCGGTTGACGGTCGCGCCAGGCACCTCCACCGGCAGGCCCGCCAGCAGGATCCCCATCCGGGCCACGTTCCGGTTGTCCTCGCCCGCCTGATTCGCGGCGCCCCAGTAGACGTCGTCGATTCTGGCCGGGTCCAGCCAGGGGTTGCGAGCCAGCAGCGCGCTGATCACGTCCGCGGTCAGGTGATCGGGGCGGACCGAGGCCAGCGCGCCCTTGATCTTCCCGACCGGGGTCCGGCACGCATCGATCGCGAAAACCGCCGTCACGTCACACCTCCGCGGCCGCCGTCCCTGCTGGTGCCGAGATTACCCGGGGGGTGAGCTGGCCCGCGCCGGCCAGCGCGGCCGCGGCCCGGTAGCCGGGCGGGGCCGGCAACTGGCGCACCGTGCAGCCGTTCACCCCGCTGTTCGCTGCCGGGCCCGGCCGTACCGGGAAGCCGCCCAGGCCGTGCCCGATGCCCTGCCCGGTGCATTTGAGCACGGCCTCGGCCCGGACCCAGCAGGTGATGATGGCCTCGTGCCGGTCTGTCTCGCCCAGCCCGGCCACCCAGGCCGCATCGGCCGGGTGCAGCGCCTGGGCCAGCGAGCAGACGCACCCGGCCGCGTCCCGTTCCACGTCCACGCCCACCGGCCGCCCCGCGACGGCGATGATCACCATGTCGCCGGAGTGCGTGAGCGAGAACGAGGGAACCGGGCGCGGGCCCGGCTCCAGGACCGGTTTCCCGGGCGCCCCGCAGTGCGGGCACCGCTCGCGGGCCAGCCGCAGCGCGCCGGGCGGCGTGCCGGTGTAGCCGGCCAGCACCCGCCGCAGCATCAGGTGCGCCGCCTGGTACCGGTGCCGGTCGGCCGGGAACAGGAACGCCTCCGCCCGGTCCCGCTCGCCCTGGCCGAGGTCGGCGAGCCCGGCCGGGCCGGTGGCCACCGCCCGCGTGTCGAACCACCACACGTCCACCAGATCCCCGGACGGCACGGTGCTCCCGGACGGCACGGTGCTCCCGGACGGCACGGTGCTCCCGGACGGCACGGTGCTCCCGGACGGCACGGTGCTCCCGGACGGCACGGTGCTCCCGGACGGCAGGGCGTGGGTCACGGGCTGCCCTCCGGCCGGGCCTGCCCCGCGACGAAGGCGGCGAGCGTGCCGAGGGTGGCCAGCGAGTCCAGGTTGAGGTCCTCCCCCGCCACGTCGACGCCGAACCGGCGCTGGATCTCCCGCAGCAGGAGCGTCCCCGTCAGCGAGTCGAGCCCCACCGGCGCGCCGAACAGCGCCGCGGTGGGCGGGATGTGCAGCAGCTCGTCCCGCCCGGTGGCCGAGGCGAGGAACGCGCGCAGGTCTTCGGCGATCGCCGCCGGGCCGGCCTCGCCCGGCGCCTCGCCCGGCGCCGTCACCCACCCGGGCAGGGCGGGCAGGGAGGCGCCCAGATCCCGCTCATACACGGCCGGGAGCCGTTCGGGAAGCCGGAAGCCGGCCGCGGCCAGCGCGAGCCGCAGCGGCACGTTGCGGCCGTCGGGCACGCACGGGATCCGCAGCCGACCCGCGCCCGCCCGGGCTGCCTGCCGGATCAGCCAGGCCAGCAGGGCGTCGATGACGCCACGGCCCATCGCCCGGCACGACATCATGAGCAGCGGCACCGTCCAGGTCCCCGCCTCCCGGGTGATGACGCAGCCACCGACCATGCCGTCGTCGCCGAACGCGTCCCGCAGCCGCACCGTGACCACGTCACAGTCCGGGGCCCGCAGCAGGCCACCGAACCAGTTCTGGGTCATGCCGTCGCCCGGCTCCCCCACATCCCGTCCGGCCGCCGAGTTGAACTGCCGCGTCCTGGCCGCGAGCTCGGCCAGGCGGGGCGCGTCGGCGGCGGTGGCGGCGGCGATAGTCACCTGCGTGTTGGCCGATTCCAGGAACTCCTCCCGGGTCCCGCCGAATGCCCGCTCGGCCTGCTGGCGCCGCTGGCGTTCCGCGTACATCTCGCCGCGGCGGCGTGCCTCCGCGGTGATCACCGGCGGGCTGAACTCCGGCCAGCCGACGGCCTCGGCTGCGTCCTCCGGCGACAGCACGAGCACCCCGGGCAGCGCGGAACCGACCTCGGCCCGCTCATAGGGGTCATCGTCCACGAAGGCGAGCGCGTCCACCGCGATCCCCAGCGTGGCCGCGATCTTCGTCAGTGCACCGGACTTGCTGCCCCAGCCGCACTCGGCCGCCGCGAACCGCCAGCCGGTGACGCGCGCCGTGTGCGCGGCGGCCTCGGCCGGGTTCTTGCTCGCGAGGGCGTGCAGAATGCCCCGCTCCCCCAGCTCGGCCAGCACCGCGGCCAGCACCGGGTCGGCCCCGGGCGGCTCGTCTGGCGACTCCAGGTAGATCCCGGTCAGCAGGGTGTTGTCGATGTCCCAGACCACGCACTTGACGCTGCCGGCCGCGGTCATCCCGGGCCCCCGGCCGGGCCGGGCGGGCCGGCCTGGCGCCGTTCCATCGTGATGTGGGTCGCCTCGAACCCGAATTTGCGGTACAGCGCGCGCATGCCCAGGTTGCTGGCGTGCACCTTGCCGGTGAGGTGCACGAAACCGGCCTGGTCGGATGCCTGCAGCACGGCCTGCATGAGCAGCTCGGCGGCCTGGCCGCGGCCGGGGACGTCGGCGGTGGCCAGCGAGCGGAAGTTGCCGTACCGGGCGCCGGTGAGGGAGTTGGTGCGTCCCGACAGCCACGCCCAGCCCACCGGGACCGCGGGCGCCCCAGCGGCCACGGCCACCAGGGTGACCTCGCCCGGCTTGCCCAGCGCCCCCGCCACCCGCTTGCGGTGCAGCGCCGGGTCCTCGATGGCCTCGTCGCCGAACGAGGCCCGGGCGATGTCGATCTCGAACCCGGCGATCACGTCCAGGTCGTCCTCGGTGGCCGGCCGGATCTGGAAGGTCGCCGCGGGCCGGGGCTCCGTCATCGCCCGGCCGCCGGCGGCGGGCCTGCCTTGTTCAGCGCCATCGGCCGCAGCACGGTGCCGCCGCAGTCCGGGCAGCCGTCCGCCTTCAGCCGGGCGATCGTGCTCCAGCGGGCGCCCGGGCCGACCTGATGCACGGCCCCGCAGCCGGCGCAGCGGTAGGGCCGGGCGGCGGCGGCCCGCGTGTCGGCCGTGTACAGCGGGCCGGTGTAGGCCCCGATGATGGCCGGCCGGGCCTGCGCCGTGGTGCGCAGGTGGTAGAGGTGGCTCACGCCGGCCAGGATGCCCGCGCCGGTGTAGGAGTTGAAGCCCGGCACAAGCGAGCGCACCGTCAGGCCGAGGTCAACGATCAGGCGCTGGACGCGCAGCGTTTCCTCCGGCCGGCGGGCACCGAACGAGAAGAACACGTGGCTGCCCGGGCCGGCCGCCAGTGCCGATACCGCGCGGGACAAGAACAGCTCCGCCCCGGCCACGGTGTAGGGCGGGTCGGTGCAGGCCACGTCGAACGCGCCGGCCAGGTCGGCGGGCAGGGGCTGGCGCAGGTCGTGGTCGATCACCTCCACCGGCACGCGGGCCGCCGCCGCCCGCGCGCCGAGGTAGCCGAGCAGATCGGGGTCGCAGTCCACCACCGCCAGCCGCCGCGGCCGGGCGGCCGCGGCAGGCAGCGCGGCGAAGGCGGCGATCGCCAGCGAGATCAGGTCGTCGTCCCCCAGCACGATCACCCGCTGGCCGGCCAGGGCGCCCGCCTCGTGCATCCGCAGCACGCGGCGGAGCTTGGTGTCCACCGTGCAGTGGGTCTGGTCGAGCTCCAGCTTCGCCGCTGGCATGCCCGCCGCCGCCAGCTCGAGCTCGCCGGCGAGCGTGGCCAGCCCCGCCGGGATGGCCACCCCGGTGCCGCCGCAGCCCGGGCATTGCCCGCTGACCGGCGGCTGACCCGCGGCGGGCAGGGCGAGCCCCGCCCGCCCGGCCGGGGTGAGCCGCACCGGCCGGGCCCGGTCCACCACCCCGCGCTTGCGCAGCTCGTTGCACACGGCGGCGACGATCGGGACGGGGAGCTCGGCGAGCCTGCCCACCTCACGGGCGGCCACCGGCTCGTGGTGCGCGATCACCCGCAGCACGTCCCTGACCCCGGCCGGCCCTTCGGCCAGCCCTACTGCCGAGGCGACCTCGGCAACTACGACATCAACGTCCATCTGGTGTTCTCTGGCTCCCGCTCAACCGGGGGCCGCCGCGGGCAGTACGGTATCCTCCCACATCATGCCAGCTAAGAGCCTGTCCGGCGGCGGGCGCCCGCTGTTCCCGCCGGGCCCGGCCGGAATGCTCCTCTACGCGGTGGACGCAGTCCTCACGCCGGGCTCGCCCGTCTCCGACATCGGCCAGCTGACCGAGCTCGCGTCCGACGCGGTCGCCGTCGGCGGCGGCCACGTGCTCGACACCAGCCATGTCACGTTCCCCAACGGGGCGGTCACGCTGGTGCTGATCCTGGCCGAGTCGCACCTGGCCATCCACACCTGGCCCGAGGACAACCTGATCGCGATCGACCTGTTCAGCTGCGGCGCGATCGACGGGCCCCGGGTGGCGGCGGAGCTGGCCCGCCTGCTGCGGCTGGACGACGTGCACATGCAGCGCATCGAGCGCGGAGCGGCCGCACACCGCTGACACCCGGCGGGCCAGCCAGCCATGGGTGCCAGATGTCTTCCGGATCGCTGGCACGAAGGAGGGCCCGCAGAGTCGGGCTCGGTTCGCCTGGTCTACCAGGGGACGGGTCCGTGCCGGTCCTGGAAGGTGCCGGTCGGCCCGTCCGGTGGCAGGGTGGCCAGGTGGACGATGGCGTCGGTGCCTTCGGCGACGGTCTGGGTGCCGCGGTGGTGGTTGAAGTCGGTGCCGGTGAATCCGGGGTCGGCCGCGTTGACCAAGATGCCGTCCAGCGCTCGCGCGTACTGCACCGTCAGCATGGTCAGCGCCGCCTTGGTGGCCGGGTAGACCGGCAGCGTCACCGCGTTCTCCACCGTGCCGGGGTCGAGGATGCGGTGAAACGACCCAGCCCCGCTGGACACGTTGACGATACGGGGGTGTTCGGCTGCGCGCAGCAGGGGCAAGAACGCGTGCATCACCCGTATGGGGCCGAAGACGTTGATCGCGAATCCCTCCATCGCTGCGTCAGCGGTCAGCTCCTCAGCGTCCAGCCGTGGTGCCGCGGTGCCGGCGTTGTTGATCAGGACGTCCAGGTGCCCGTGGTCGTCGCGTACCCGGGCGGCCGCCGCCTCGACGCTGCCGTCGTCGGTCGGATCGATGTGGATGAAGGCCGCACCGAGCTCGGCCGCTGCTGTGGTACCACGCTGCCGGTCGCGGGCACCGGCCAGCACGGTATGACCCAGACCGATGAGCCGCCGGGCCGTCTCGTAGCCCAGACCCTTGTTGGCCCCGGTGATCAGCGTGATGGTCATCGTGCCAGTCTCCAGCAGGGCGTAATGGGGTACCGGACAGGGTGTCGCTTCCTCAGCAGAGGTCCCCGAGGCCGGTCAGACCGATTCGGGATGCCCGGGCGCCATCGTTTTCTGGCCGGTGACTGTTACCCCATGAGTGCTTTCAGTTCCGGCCGGTGTCACAGCCAGGGTCAGAGCCCGTACGAGCGGAGAGATGACATTGTCCCAGTCGCAGGATGAATCGATGAGCCCGCCGGGCACTTCGCCGCTGGATGCGGGTGAGACGACCGGCAAGCTGGACGTGGCCGAGACGACCGGCAGGCTGGACGTGGCTGAGACGGCCGACCATGCGGCGAACCACGCGATGCGGTGGTGGATTCTGGCCGTGCTGGGCGTCGCCCAGCTGATGGTCATCCTGGACAACACCGTCGTCAACATCGCGTTGCCGACAGCCCAGCACGCGCTCGGCTTCTCCAACGCCGACCGGCAGTGGGTCGTGACCGCCTACTCGCTCGCCTTCGGCAGCCTTCTCCTGCTCGGAGGCCGGATCGGCGACATTTTCGGGCGCAAGCGGACACTGATCATCGGGCTGGCCGGATTTGCCGGGGCCTCGGCCATCGGCGGAGCCTCGGTCAACTTCCCGATGCTAGCTACCGCCCGGACCGTGCAGGGCGCCTTCGGCGCACTGCTCGCCCCGTCGGTCCTGGCCCTGCTGACCACCACCTTCACCGACCTCCGTGAACGCGGCAAGGCGTTCGCCATTTACGGCGGCATCGCCGGGGCCGGCGGGGCCCTGGGGCTGCTGCTTGGCGGGATCCTCACCTCCTACACGTCGTGGCGCTGGACCCTCTACATCAACCTGGTCTTTGCCGCTTTTGCCGCTGCCGGCGCCCTGCTCTGGCTGAAGAATGACAAGGCCGCCAACCGCGATCCGCTGGACATTCCCGGGCTTCTCCTGGTCACCAGCGGACTGTTCTGCCTGGTCTACGGCTTCTCCCACGCCGAGACCACTGCCTGGAGCAACCCCTTCACCATCGGCTTCCTGGTTGTCGGGGTGATCCTGCTGGCCAGCTTCGCCGTACTAGAGCGCCGGGTGCCATACCCGCTGCTCCCGCCCCGGATCGTCCAAAACAGGACCAGAGGCGGTTCGATACTGGTCATGCTGTTCGCCGCCATGGGACTCTTCGGGGTCTTCCTGTTCCTCACCTACTACATGCAGGAGACACTCAAGTTCAGCCCAGTCAAGACCGGCATCGCCTTTCTCCCGATGATCGCCGCGCTCGCGGGGATGGCGCAGGTGTCCAACCGGGTGCTGCTGCCCCGATTCGGTCCCAAGATGATCGTGCCGATCGGGCTGCTCATGAACGCCGTTGCGCTGTACTTCCTGCATCGAGTCGGGCTCCACAGCTCATACGTGAGCCACGTGCTGCCCTACCTCCTGCTGCTGGGCCTGGGGTTCGGCCTGAGTCTCGCCCCCTCCTTCAGCACCGGCACCCTGGGGCTCAAGCCCTCCGATGCCGGGGTAGGGTCGGCCACCCTCAACACCGCCCAGCAGGTTGGCGGCTCGATCGGCACGGCCCTTCTCAACACACTGGCCGCTGGCGCCGCCACCGCATACCTGGTGGGCCGGGCGATAACGCCGGCGAACGTGGAGGCAGCAGCGGTGCACAGCTACACCACAGCGTTCCTGTACTCCTCAGTGATCTTCGTCGTGGCTGCGGTCATCGCCGCACTGGTCCTTCCAAGGGGCAACATGCGGGCCCTGTCCGGGCCAGCCCTGGACGGCACCGCGGCGGCACCAGCACCAATTCCCCGCTGAGCGCAGGACCAGAACGGGCCGGATAAACACCCCTACAGCGCCCGTCAACCACGCACATTGCTGGTATCTCCCGACCGCAGGCAAACCCCAATAAGAGCACGCTCATCAGGCAGGAGCCGGATGTTGTTAGTCGGGCTGATGAGCCAAGATGCGGCCGGTGAGACCGCGATGCGAGCAGGCCTTTACGGCCGCGCCGGTGGCGCTTGGGCGGTGGCGATGATGCCGCGGACGTCTGTACCGTCAGGCAGCTGCCAGGTGGCGGACAGGCATGGCTGCCCTGATTCGCTGGCCGGGACGGCGCCGCCGGATTGAAGGATTCGGTTGATCCGGACGATGAGCTGGCCGCTCCGCATGCCCTCGGCGTTAGCGGTCTCGACCTGTAGGACGGCGCCGGACGGCTCGTTGGCCGTGACCACCGATTCGAGCGCGGTGAGGGAGCCGTCCGTTACGGGCTGGCTGATCACCGTTGGATCCGCGGTGTTGCTGACGTTCTGTGCCTGCGGCTCAGCATCACCTTGGATGAGCGCGACCAAGGGAGCGCTCAGGACCGGATCGTGAGCTGCATAGACCCAGCGGTGGCCAAGCACTCCATGCTCAGCTGTTCCGATCAGCGCACCGTCAGCACCAGCGAGCGCCTGCGCCCAGTAGGTCATGGGCGCCTGATAGGTGGTAGCCCGTTCCCCGATCCGTCGTTCACCAGCATGAACTCGATTCCGACCTCTCCTTGCGGATCGTCGAGCCGGAACCCGCCGGCCTCGGTCAGCTCCGGCACGCGGCCTGTTTCGAGATACCAAGGCTGATCGGGCAACCAGGACATCAGGAGTTCCAGCTTTTCTAGGGCTCAGCGTGGTGCTGTGAATGACGGCCATGCCCGTCGGTTCCTCCCGGGTCGCATGCAGATGAAAGGCTACTCACCCACGCCGATCACCCCTGATCGGACGTGGCGCAGGCGGACATGCGGACGGCCGGGCTTCTTTCATCAGGCGGATCTAGTGCGCCCGGGTTCAGGGGACCCTGAGGTTGTTCTGGATGCCACCGTCCTGCCAGGCGCTGCTTTCGGTAAAGGTCCCGAGCTTGGTGCCGTTGGCGGTCACGAACACGGTGTAGGTGGCGCCGAAGTTGGCGTCGAACCCCTGGATCTGCAGCGTCTTGTTGACCGAGTGAGGTGACCAGATGGCCCTGGTCAGGTCGAGCCGGTCGGCGGTGCCGGTGCCGATGGTGATGGTGAGCTGCTGGGTCCCCGGGGGCCCCGCCTCGGGCGCGTCCTGGGTGGGGGCGAACTGGACGGTGAATGGATAGGTTCCGGCCTTGGTGGGCGTGCCGGTAACCGTCCATTCGCTGCTGGGCAGCGACAGCTGCAGGCCCGGCGGCAGGCTGCCACTGGTGATCTTCATGGTGAAGTCGTCCCCGTAGAACTTCTCCACCGACTTCGGTATCCCGTCGCCGATCACGTTCAGCCCGGCCGCGAACGGCACGCTGATCAAGACAGCTGTTTGGCCAGATCTGGGTGCTCGGTGCGCAGCGGCCAGGCGCCCAGGGCCAATGACCGGACGTTGAGCTGGTCTGGCATCTGGGCTCGACGCCGGCGGCCTGCCTAGAGTTTCCAGTGAAGTGTCGGCTTGTTCACCGTCTTGGCGGGCCGGTGCCGGTCTTCCCGGATCCTGTGGGCCACCTTGAGCGGGATCCAGGCCACCAGCTCGACGAGGTAGAAGACCGGAAGCGTGAGCACGATCACGACGGCGGCGGGAGCGACGATCGGCAGCGCGACGGCCGCTACCAGCGCGACACGCCAGGCTTCTGTCCACCACCTCTTGCGCCCGGCGGGAGTCGTCAGGGCGCCCAGCCTGACGGCGGCCCACATGATCCAGCGGCGCAGGAAGGGGACGCCGAGTTCCCGCATGGCCTGCCGGAAGATCCCGTCTGCGTCGATCCGGTCGATGCGGCCAGCGGGGACTTCGACGCTGCACAGGTAGTCATGCAGGATGGCGGCCTTGGTATAACGGCCGTAGCGGGGGATGAACCACACGAACGGCCGGGGCACGGACGCGAAGTCGGTCCGCTTCTGCACCGGCACCTCGAAATCCTCGCTCGTGGCGTGATAGGTCAGTGCCCGCAGGGTTTCCCAGTCCTGGTCGTCAACCTGCCGGACGTCAACCGTGGAATCCGGCGGGAATCCCGGCAGCACGCCGGGGGCGTGCGTCTTCTGCGCCCGGCAGAGGCGTCTCAACAGTCATGGCAGCCTCCTATCACGGGGGTCTACTCAACACAGAGACGCGGACCGGGTTTCGAAATACACGGCGGACGGGCCGCTTCGGTGCTGGGTGTCGTGCTAGCCGTACCTGAATGCCTCGGCTGCCACGGTCGATGAGCACCGTTTCCGCGCCGGGCGTGCGGAAGTTCGGCGATGCCAGCCGCGGCCTGGCCCGCGGGCTGCTCGGCGAGGACGTACCGGTCCCGCCGCCGCTGCCGCCGGATCCGCACGTGCACGTGCGGACGCCGGATGCTGCCCGCCTGGCCGCGCTGGCCGTCGCGGAAGGCGCGCGGGTGCGGCAGAGGGGAAGCCGGGCCAGGATCAGCGGGCTGCCGACTTCCCGGGTAGCCGAGCTGGCATCGGGGAATCACATCGCGATCAGCGAATCGCACCAGCCCCGCGGGTGGCTGGATGGTGCGGCGCGGGACAAGACAGCCTGGCGGGCGCGCGGCTACCTCGTGCTCAAGCTCCCGCTCGCCGTGGCCGGCCTGGCCGTCGCCGCGGCTGCTGGCTGAGCGGCCTGTTCTTCCTGACCGTTCCGGCCTTGTGGACGCTCCTGCCGCCTCCCGTCATCTCAGGCCACGTGACTGCATGCCGCCCCGGCGGCCGGTGCATCACCCTCCCGGGCCCGTCCGGGGTCTCCGTCCCCGTCGCGCGCCACTTCATGATCTCGGTCAGCGGCGTCGGCACCTGGAATCTCTCCCACCCACTCGTGCTCGTGCCGCTCGGGGCGGCGCTGTTGCTCGCGCCGTGGCTGACGCGCGCCGTCACCCAAGCCGACCGGTCGCTCATCCGCCGCCTGCTCGGCCCGACATCCCTCGACGAGCGGGCCCGTATCCTGCGAGAAACCCGGGCACGCGCCGTGGACGACTCTGCCGCGCGGCTGCGCGGCATCGAGCGCGACCTGCATGACGGCGCCCAGGCGCAGCTCGTGGCCCTGGCGATGAAGCTGGGCCTGGCGAAGGAGAAGCTCAGCGCCGCTGCCCCGGCCGACCTGGCACGCGCCAGCCAGCTCGTCAACGACGCCCACCGCGGCGCGATCGAGGCGATGGCCGACCTGCGGGTCCTGGCCCGCGGCATCCACCCCCCGGTGCTGGACAACGGGCTCGCCGACGCTCTGGCCACACTCGCCGCGCGCAGCGCCCTCCCCGTCGAACTGGTTACCGACATCCCGGAACGGCCGTCCGCCGCGATCGAGACCATCGCTTACTTCTCGGCCGCCGAACTGCTCACCAACGCGGCCAGGCATAGCGGTGCCCGGCACGTGACCCTCGAGGCGGTCCATGTCTCCGGCCTGCTCCGGATCCGGGTCAGCGACGACGGCAACGGCGGCGCCCGCTCGGTCCCCCACGGCGGGCTGCGCGGGCTGGCCGACCGCATCCGCACCGTCAACGGCCGCCTAGACATCAGCAGCCCCCCGGGGCGGCCCTACCGTCGTCACCGTCGAACTGCCATCCCACGCCTGACAACCGCCACACTGCCAGCATGCGCATCGTCATTGCCGAGGACGCCGCCGTGATCAGGGCGGGCCTGGCCGAGATCCTCACCGGCCGCGGGCACCAGGTCGTCGCCGCCCACCAGCCCGACGCCGCAGTCGTCAACGTGCGGATGCCGCCCGGCTACACCGACGAGGGGCTGCGCGCCGCGATCGCGATCCGCCGCGACCACCCGGCCGTCGGCATCCTGGTGTTCTCTCAGTACGTCGAGACCCGGTACGCCGCCGACCTGCTCGCCGCGCGCTCG
The DNA here is from genome assembly GCA_963835425.1 of uncultured Actinomycetes bacterium. Taxonomy (GTDB): domain Bacteria; phylum Actinomycetota; class Actinomycetes; order Streptosporangiales; family Streptosporangiaceae; genus UBA9676. Next base: position 442,296 of record CAWIGE010000002.1, read on the forward strand.
GGCGGGGTCGGCTATCTGCTCAAGGACCGGGTTGCCAACGTCGCCGAGTTCACCGACGCGATCGCGCGGGTCGCGGCCGGCGGCACCGCCTTGGACCCCGAGGTCGTCGCCGGCCTGCTGAACGCCAGCCGCCACGCCAGCGCCCTCGGCACTCTCACCGCCCGCGAGCACGAGGTCCTCGCCCTGATGGCCGAAGGCCGCTCCAACAGCGCCATCGCAGACCGCCTTGCCATCTCCGAGCGCGCCATCGAGAAGCACATCAGCAACATCTTCAGCAAGCTCGAGCTCCCGCCCTCCGACTCCGACCACCGCCGCGTCCTCGCCGTCCTCGCCTACCTCGGCACATGAAATACCGCCCGCTCGCCGTTACCTGACGAGGATCACCCCGAACCCGGCAGCAGCGTCCCAGCGGCAGCTACGTGCGGATCCGGATAATGTGCAGCAATTGAGGTCGAGTCCCAACCGAGCAGCAATGCTGTTGCGGGCGCGCGGTTCAGCCGACGGCGTGACCGTTGGCGGTCAGCGTGACGTCGATGTTGCCCCGGGTGGCGTTGGAGTACGGGCACACGTGGTGCGCTGCGGCGACGAGCCGCGCCGCCTGCTCGCGATCGCGGACCTGCGGCAGGGTCACGTCGAGCTCCACCGCGAGGATGAAACCACGCTCCGCGGTGGGCAGCAGGCTCACCCGGCTGTCGATCGAGACATCACCCACCTCGGCGCGCTCGCGGCGGCCGACCACGCCCAGAGCGCTCTCGAAGCAGGCCGCATAGCCCACAGCGAACAGCTGTTCGGGATTGGTGCCGCCGCCCTCGCCGCCCATCTCCTTCGGCGAGCGGAGCTGCACATCTAAGGCCCCGTCATTGGTGCGCCCGTGACCGCTTTGGCGGCCGCCTGTGACCGTGGCCTGCGCGGTGTATAAGACTCGCGCCATCTCGGCCTCCATCTCCGGGATCTACCGTTGCCGGGCTCACGGCTGGGACCGCCCGGATATCTGGGCAAGTCGCAGTCTGCCTTGGCGCCGGCGCTGTCCCCTGCCGGTGGGTCAGCCAGTGACCCTGACGTTTTTCCGCCTGGGGCCCCTTCTGGCCCTGGGTGATGTCGAACTCGACCGTCTGCCCTTCCTCCAGGCTGCGGCAGCCACCACCAGTGATCGCGCTGAAGTGCACGAACACGTCCTGGCCACCCTCGACCGCGATGAAGCCGTAGCCCTTGTCGCCGTTGAGCCACTTCACGGTGCCCTGCGCCATCTTGACCTCTTGGTTATGGATGCGGCGCCTTCCGCCCGGCCGTGGGGCCCGCGCTGGCCACTTGCTGCTGGCTAGCGTGTCACGGAACGCACGGCGGATGTGAACCGTGCTGCCGAAGTGTGCCAAGTGCCAACATGGCTCCAGCCGGAGCCGGTCGGTGTGCACGCGATTCACTCACCTGGATCACCGACTTCTGACCCGAGCAGTACGAGCCCGCCTGCCGGTGGAGCGCTACTGGCTCAGGCCGGGACGGAGAGCGACAGGCCGAACTGGGCGCCCGGGTCGGTCCACCAGTGCTGCATCGTGAACCCGGCCGCCGACAGCTCAGCGGCCACCCCGTCTGGGCGGAACTTGGCCGACACCTCGGTCCGCATCTCCTCCCCCTCGGCGAACGGCACGGTGAGCCCGATCGCGGGCAGGGTGACGATCTGCCGCTCGTCCGACCGCAGCCGCATCTCGATCCACTCCTGGACCGGGTCCCAGAGCGCGACATGATCGAAGCTCGACAGGTCGAAGTTCGCGCCGAGCCGGGCGTTCAGCACCGCCAGCACGTTCTTGTTGAACGCGGCGGTGACCCCGGCCGCGTCGTCGTAGGCGGCGTGCAGCACCTCGGGGTCCTTGACCAGGTCGGTGCCGAGCAGGAACGAGTCGCCGGGGCCCAGCCGCGCCCGCACCGAGGCGAGGAACGCCGCCCGCTGCGCGGGCAGCAGGTTGCCGATGGTCCCGCCGAGGAACGCCACCAGCCGCGGGCCGGAGGGGTCCGGCAGGCCCAGATGCTCCTCGAAGTCGGATACGACGACCCGGACCGACAGGCCCGGGTAGCCGGCCAGCACCCGGTGGCCCGCCTCGATCAGCGCGGTCTCGCTGACGTCCACCGGGACGAAGCTGCGCAGCGTGCCGGCCGCGCGCAGCGCGTCGAGCAGCAGCCGGGTCTTGTCCGCGGCGCCCGCGCCGAGCTCGACCAGCGTGCTGGCGCCGGTGGCGGCGGCGATCTCGCCGGCCACCGCGGCCAGGATGGACCGCTCGACGCGGGTCGGGTAGTACTCGTCGAGCTGGGTGATCTTCTCGAAGAGCTCGCTGCCGTTCTCGTCGTACAGCCACTTGGGCGGCAGGGTCTTGGGCGAGGCCATCAGGCCCGCCCTGGCGTCCGCGCGCAGGGCGCGGTCCAGGTAGCCGTCCGGCAGGCAGCGTTCGACGTGCAGTGCGGTCATCAGGCGGGGATCCTTCCTTCCTCCGTGCCCGCCGCCGGCGGCGGGGGCGTTCCTGGCAGGGGGCGCACCTCGACGGCGCCGAGGGTCGCCGTGAGCAGGCTGTTGCCCGGTACCTCGGTCCAGCCGGGCCCGTCGTCGCCGGGCTCGGACGCGACCACCAGTCCCGCGCCGCCGGGCCCGGCGGCGCGGTAGCACAGGGTGTCGCCGGCCGCCGTCGCGCTGATCACCTCGCCGTCGGTGAGCAGGAAGTTGAACCGGCCGGTGATGCCGTGGCGGCCGAGGTCGGCGATCACGTCGGCCAGGGCCTGCCCGGGCGGCGCTCCCGCCCCCAGCCCGGCCACCACCAGCGCCCAGGCCAGCGCGGAGTCACACCGCGCCTCCAGCGTGAGCAGGTCTTCGGCGGGCAGGCTCGCGGCGAGGCCACCGGTCGCGCCGGGCCATCCGTTCAGCACGCCGTTGTGGCTGAACAGCCAGCGGCCGCTGGCGTAGGGAGCGGCGGCGGCCGCGCCGCTCTCCGTCCCGCTGGTGGCCGAGCGCACGGCGGCCAGCAGGGCGCGGGTGCGGGTGACCCGGGCCAGGTCGGCCAGGCCCGGGTCGGCCCAGATCGGGCCGGCCCGCCGGTAGCGGGCGGGCACCGGGTCGCCGTCCGCGTACCAGCCGATCCCGAACCCGTCCACGTTCATGGTCCCGTGCCGCTGGCGCCGGGGCGCCCACGCCTGCCGGGCCAGCCCGAACGGCGGACCGAACACGAGCGCGTCCACGGTCACGGGCGGGCCGAGGTAGGCCAGGTGGCGGCACATCGGGCCGGGTCACACCCTCCCGCCTGCTGCCGCGGGGGCGGCGTCCCGGGCGGTGCGGAAGCCGGAGAAGATCTGCCGCCGGATCGGGTAGTCCCAGTTGCGGAACGTGCCCCGGCAGGCCACCGGGCCGACCGCGAACGACGCGCCGCGCAGCACCTTGTACTCGTCGCCGAAGAAGACCTCCGAGTACTCCTTGTACGGCCAGGCGGCAAAGCCCGGGTAGGGCAGGAAGTCGCTCGCGGTCCACTCCCAGACGTCGCCGATCAGCTGGCGCGCGCCGCACGGTGCGGCCCCCTCCGGGTAGCTGCCCGCCGGGGCGGGGCGCAGGTACCGCTGGCCGATGTTCGCCGTGGACTCCGTGGGGTCGGCATCCCCCCAGGGGTACCGGCGGGAGCGCCCGGCGGCGGGGTCGAACCTGGCCGACTTCTCCCATTCGGCCTCGGTGGGCAGCCGCCGGCCGGCCCAGGCCGCGTAGGCCTGCGCCTCGTACCAGGACACGTGCACCACCGGCTCGGCAGGCGCCACCGGCTCGGTCGCGCCGAACACCGATCGCACCCAGCCGCCGCCCTCGCGCCGCCAGTACAGCGGCGCGGTGAGCCCGGCCCGCTGCCGGTGGTCCCACCCGGCCTCGCCCCACCAGCGCGGGTCGTCGTACCCGCCGTCGGCGATGAACTGCTGGTAGGCCGCGTTGGTCACCGGCGTGGTGTCGAGGTAGAAGGCGGGCACGTCCACCGTGTGGGCGGGCCGTTCGTTGTCGAGCGCCCACGGCTCGCTGGAGGTGCCCATGGTGAAGGGGCCGCCGGGCACGAGCACCTCGGCGGGGAGCCGGAAGGCGTCCGGCGGGGCCGGCGGCGGCTCCTCGGCCCGCAGCACGGGGGCGCCCCGCCGCAGCTGGTGGGTGATGAGCATGGTCTCGTCGTGCTGCTGCTCGTGCTGGGCGATCATCCCGAAGGCGAACCCCCCGGTGACCAGCGGCGCCCCGGAGAAGGTCGCCGCCCCGAGCAGGTCGAGCACCCGGCCGCGGACCTCCCCGGCGTAGCGGCGGGCCTCGGCGGGCGGCAGCAGCGGCAGGGTGCGGCGCTCGGCGCGCGGGTGCTCGAACGCGTCGTAGAGCGGGTCGATCTCCGGGTGCATGGGCTCCCGGCCGCCCACCTCCCGCAGCAGCCACAGCTCTTCCTGGTTGGCGATGTGCGCGAGGTCCCATACCAGCGGCGACATCAGCGGGGAGTGCTGGCGGATAAGGTCGGCCTCGTCCACCGACCCGGTCAGCAGCTCGGTGCGTTCCCTGGCCGTGATCAGGCAGCCGGCGATCCGCTCCCGCAGCGCCTCGGCGGGCAGCTCGGCGGGCGTCTCATGCCTGGGCGTGGTGGCCATGGAAGTCCTCCGGGAGGGTGGTGGTTGTTGCCTGGTCGAGCAGGTCATCGGCGGGACATCGGTCCCGGTTCACGTAGCGCTCGGCGAAGGCGGCCACCGCCTGCCGCAGCGCCGCGGACTCCCCAGCGCGCGCCAGCGCCGCCTCCGCCGCCGCGAAGCACTGGCGGCTCGCGGTGGCGATCGCGGGGTGGGCCGGGCCGTGCCGGGCCGCGAGCCACCAGGGGCTCCCCGGCCGGTGCCAGAGGGCCTCGGCCGCCGCCATCGCCTGCTCGGCGGCCAGCGGGTCATCGAGGAGCGCCGCCGTCACCGCCAGCGGCACCACCCAGCCGTCGCCCGGCTGGGCGTCGATGCCCCTGACCTCCAGGTGCCCGCGCGGCCGTACCGGCGGGAACAGCGTGGACAGGTGGTAGCTCAGGTCGCTGCCGGTGGGCGGGCGGTCCCCGGCGCCGCGCAGCCAGTCGCGGAACGTCAGCCCGGCGGGCGCCGACCAGTCCTGCGCGCCCGGGCGCCGCACGCACATGACCTCGGCCGCGAGCGCGTAGTCCACCCAGGCGGAGCGGGGATCGGTGGCCAGCGGCCAGGACCGGCCGGGGCGGCGGCCCGGCGCCGGCTGGGCGTGGGCCGGCGGGCGGGTCCGGGTGGGGTCGAGCCGCGCCCAGATGGCCTGGCGGGTCGATTTCCAGCCGGTCGGGCGGCCGCCCCTGAGGGGTGAATTGGCGAAGGCGGCCACCAGCACGGGGCCGATCGCGTGCAGCAGGTGCCAGCGCCAGCGGAAGCCGGACCAGCCCGGCCCCTCACCGCCGGCGTCCACGCAGACCTGGACCGAGGCGGTGCTGCACATCATGAGCCGGCCCCACGGGCCGGCCCGGTCGAAGAACTTCTCCATCGCCGTGTAGCGCGGCAGTTCGAGCACGCGCCGCGGCGGCCGGAACGGGTCGAGTCCCTGCCCGCTGAGGCAGAGACCCTCCTGATGGATCGCTTGCCGGAGGGCGGCGAGATCCAGGCTGGTGACGGCGATGCAGCCGCCCGGACCTGCCGCGGGTGCGGAACTGATCTCGACCTGGCCGCCCGGCTCGGTGGTGAGCGTGCCCTGGCCGGGAAGCGCCCCGGGGGCACCCAGCCGGGCCACGGCGGTGGCCGCGCGCTGCTGGTCTACCGGCAGGGCCGGGTCACGGCCGTCGAAGACCAGCCATTCCAGTTCCACCCCGATCCGCCCGGGTGGCCCGGTCTTGAAGCAGATCCCGTGCACCCGCGCTTCGGCTTCACCCTCGGTCAGCGGCTCCGCATCGTCCGCACCGTCCTGGCCCATCCCGGCGGCTGCCCCGTTGACGCCCGGCTCACGTGCCGCGCCGGGTGTCCCCCGCCCGGCCGGCGGGCCGGGCCGCCCAAGAAATGGGTCGTCACTCTCCGTGATCGATGAGGGATCGGTTCCCGGCGTTTCCGTGGCTGAGCCTGCCGCACCGCGGCGGCTACTCGTCATCAGACTGCCCCATCTGTGTCGGTGAGAATCCCCGGGCACTTCAGGATCAACCCACTTGCCGCGGCGGGCATTCCCCCCTGTATACCCTGGCACGCGGATGCGATGCGCCGGGAGGGGACATGACGGAACGTGACCGCGACGTGGACGTGGTCGTCATAGGAATGGGGCCCGGCGGGGAGCACGTGGCGGGCACGCTGGCCGAGGCCGGCCTGGTAGTGGCGGGGGTGGAGGACCGGCTCGTCGGCGGCGAATGCCCGTACTTCGGCTGCGTCCCGTCCAAGATGATGATCCGCGCCGCGAACCTGATCATGGAGGGCAACCGGGTCAACGGCATGGCGGGCACGGCGCGCGTCGATCCCGACTGGGCTCCGGTGGCGCGCCGGATCCGCGACGAGGCGACCGACGACTGGGACGACAAGGCGGCCGCCGACCGGTTCACCGGCAAGGGAGGGATCCTCGTCCGCGGGCACGGGCGGATCAGCGCGCCCGGCGAGGTCACCGTGACGCCCTCCCGGGATGGCGGGGGCCCGGTGGTGCTGCGGGCGCGGCGCGGGATCGTCATCAACACCGGTACCGCACCGGCCGTGCCGCCGATCCCGGGCCTGGCGGGCACGCCGTTCTGGACCAACCGCGAGGCCATCGAGGCCGAGCGGGTGCCCGCCTCGCTGGTGATACTCGGCGGCGGGTCCGTCGGGGTGGAACTCGGCCAGGTCTTCGCGCGGTTCGGCAGCCAGGTGGCGGTCGTCGAGGGGGCGGGCCGGCTGCTGCCCGCAGAGGAGCCCGAGACCGGGGACCTGCTGGCCGGGGTGTTCGGCCGGGAGGGCATCGGGGTGCACACCGGCCAGCATGCCACCGGGGTCGGACATAACCGGTCCGGCTTCACGGTCACCCTCGACGGCGGCGGAGAGCTCACCGGCGAGGCGCTGCTCGTGGCCACCGGCCGCCGGACCGACCTGGCCGCGGTCGGTGTCGGCGCGGTGGGGATCGACGAGAGCCGGAAAGCCATCCCGGTGGACGGCCATCTGCGGGCCGCCCCGGGGGTGTGGGCGCTGGGTGACATCACCGGCAAGGGCGCGTTCACCCACATGTCCATGTACCAGGCGGGGATCGTGCTGGCCGACATCCTCGGCGAGCCCGGCTTCGAGGCGCAGTACCACGCCGTGCCCAGGGTCACCTTCACCGATCCGGAGGTCGGCGCGGTCGGGCTGACCGAGGCCCAGGCGCGGGAACAGGGGCTGGACGTGCGCGTGGGCACGGCCCAGATCCCGCAGTCCGCCCGGGGCTGGATCCACAAAGCGGGCAACGACGGCTTCATCAAGCTGGTCGAGGACGCCGGCGCGGGGGTGCTGGTCGGCGCCACGTCGGCCTGCCCGGCCGGCGGCGAGGTGCTCAGCGCGCTCGTGATGGCGGTGCACGCACGGGTCCCGGTGCGGAGCATGCGCCAGATGATCTACGCCTACCCCACGTTCCACCGCGCGATCGAGGACGCGCTGGCCGGACTGGGCTGATCAGCCCCAGACGTCGCGGGCGACCTGCACGATGAGCTCGAGCTTGGCGCGCTGCTGGTCGTGGGTCAGGACGTTGCCCTCGACGGTGGAGGAGAAACCGCACTGGCCGGACAGGCAGAGCTGGTCGAGCGGGACATACTTGGCCGCCTGGTCGATGCGGCGCTTGAGCAGGTCGGGGTCTTCCAGGGCGCCGGTCTTGGTGGTGACCAGGCCGAGCACGACCATCTTGCCGGGCGGGATGAACCGCAGCGGCTCGAAGCCCCCGGAGCGGGGGTCGTCGTATTCGAGGAAGAACCCGTCCACCGCCAGCTCACCGAACAGGGCCTCGGCGACGAAGTCGTAGCCGCCGGAGGCGGCCCAGGAGGAGCGGAAGTTGCCCCGGCACAGATGGGTGGTGACGGTCAGCCCGGCGGGCTTGCCGGCGAGGGCGGCGTTGACCTGGCGGATGTAGCGCAGGTGCATGTGATCGGCGTCCTCGCCGCGGGCGGCGATGTCGGCCCGCTGCGCCGGGTCGTTGAGGTAGGCCAGGCTGGTGTCGTCGAACTGCAGGTACCGGCAGCCGAGCGCGGCCAGCCGGGCTACCTCGTCGGCGTAGGCAGCGGCCAGGTCGGCCCAGAACTCCTCGATGTCGGGATAGACCTTGGGGTCGATCGAGGCCGGGCCGCCCCGGTAGTGGACCATGTTCGGCGACGGGATCGTCTGCTTCGCCGTCACCCCGGCCGGCACGACCGACTGCAGGTAGCTGAAGTCATCCCCGAAGATCGTCTTGTCCATCCGCAGCCGGTCACCCACGTGCAGCGCCGCCGGGGTCCACTCGATGTCCCCGGCCTGGTTGTGGAACTTGACCGAGATGTTTCCCGGCGCCTTGCTGATCCCGCCGATCTGGTAGATGAAATCCATATGCCAGGTCGCGCGGCGGAACTCCCCATCGGTCGCTGACTGCAGCCCCACCCCGGCCTGCATCGCCACCGCGTCGGTGATCGCCTGATCCTCGATCTCCCGCAGCCGGGCGGCATCGATCTTCCCAGCGGCGAAATCGTCCCGGGCCGCCAGCAGCACCGGCGGACGCAGCAAACTGCCCACATGATCAGCACGGAAGGGAGGCGTGGTTCGCATGAGCAACATCGTTGCGGCATCCGCACGCCCCGGTCAACCGGCCTGGGAGTGTCTTGTGGATCGGTACCGCCGCGGGTTGCCGGTTCTGGTGGCTGACGACAAAAGCCCGGTCAGGCCGGTCGTGGGGCGTCCGCCGGCCCGCCGCGCGCCGGCGGAGGCCCCGGGAGTGCCTGGGTGGCCAGTCCCTGCTCCGCCGCGATCCGGCGGAGCAGGGTGAGCAGCTGCCCGCGCTCCTCACCGGTCAGGCCGGCCGTGATGCTGGCCTCGTGATCGGCGGTGGCCGCTCTCACCCGCGTCAGCATCGCCCGGCCCGGCCCGGTCAGGTACAGCGCGTGAGACCGCCGGTCGGCGGGATTGCGCCTGCGCTCGACCAGGCCCAGCCGCTCCAGCTCGTCCACCAGGAAGACCATCTGGGTGGCGTTGATCCCCAGCAGTGCGGCGATCGCCTGCTGCGACTTGCCCTCGTTGGCCGCCAGCCGGAGCAGCATCCCGGCCTGCCGCTGCTCCAGGCCGAGCGGCGCGAGCCGCTCCCCGAACTGCCGCCCGGCCTGAAAGCCCAGCTGGACCAGGAGGAAGGCCACGCCGTCAGACGGGTCCGCCGCGGCTGCCTCAGGTTGCTCGCCCACGATGGCAAAGACTATCACCTGCCATAATACTTGCTAAGGTAGATTATCTAGACTAGGAACTATCTATGAGTGAGACCTCTGTCAGCCCGCGCCCGGGTGCTGGGCTGACAGCGGCCGAGACAACGCCCTGGAAGGACGGCGACCGCAATGCTCGGCTCGACGCGCACCCGGCAGCCCTCTGATCGGACACCGGTCACCCGGCCGGTCCTGCTGCGCCGGATCAGCCTGGGGATGCTGGCCGGCCTGCTGATCCAGTACGGCCTGGGGATGATCGTCAACCTCTATGTCAGCGTGCCCGCGCGCGACCACGGGGGCGGCATGCTCACCGCCGTCGGCCGCGCCCTGGCCAACGGCCCGGTCGCGCTGACCGTCCATGCAACACTGGGCCTGCTGCTCATCCTGGGCGCGGTCAACCTGGTCATCCGGGCCATGGTCCTGCGCCTGCGGCTGGTGGCCTGGCTGTCCGCGGCGGCCCTGCTCGCCATCGTGGGCGCGGCGGCGAGCGGGGCGGCGTTCGTCGGCTCCGGCGCCGACGGCGACTCGCTGGCGATGGCCCTGCTGACCGGGGTGGCGCTGCTCTGCTACGCGGTCAACCTGTTCGCGCTCGGCCCGGCCCGCCCCGGCCGGGCCCCCTCCCGCTCGTGACGCTGCGGCCTCCCGCGACCCCGATCCGGCAGGCACGCCAGCCACGGGGAGATAAGTTGGGGCTTGCGCGTTAGTCAGCAAGGAAGGCGAGCCATGGGCGGCGGGATCGGGCACCTGGTCCTCTCCGGGCCGCTGATCCTGGCCGTCCCGGTGGCGGCGGCCGCCGGCGCGGTCACCTTCCTGTCGCCATGTGTGCTGCCCCTGGTCCCCGGCTATCTCTCCTACGTGGCCGGCATGTCCGGGGTGGATGCACAGGTCTCCCGCACCGCCGGGGATGGCCCGGCTGGGACGGGCAGCACGGCCGCGGCAGATAGCACGGCCACGGTAGCTGGCACGGCCGCGGCGGGTGGCACGGCCGCGGCGGGTGGCACCGCGGCGGGTGGCACCGCGGCGGCTGGCACGGTTGCGGCAGATAGCACGGTTGCGACGGGCGGCCCGGCCCCGGAAGCCAGCGGCGGTGGCGGCGGAACGGCGGTGAGGGCGCCAGCTGCCACGGTGGCAGCCCGCCCCGGCCGGCCCCGGACGGTGACGGGCACCGCCCTGTTCGTGCTCGGCTTCTCGCTCGTATTCGCCACCGAGGGCGTGGCGTTCGGCGGGCTCGGCTCGGTCCTGCGGACCCACATCGCCGGGCTGACTCAGATCCTCGGCGGGTTCACGATCATCCTGGGGCTGCTGTTCGCCGGGGTGTTCGACCGGTTCTCCGTCACCGGGCGGATCATCCGGCCCTCCGTGCGCCCGCGAGCCGGGCTGGCCGGCGCGCCGGTGCTCGGAGTGATGTTCGGGCTGAGCTGGACGCCCTGCATCGGGCCCACCCTCAGCGTGGTCATGGGCCTGGCCCTGACTTCGGGCACGGCGGTGCGCGGGGCGCTGCTCATGTTCGTCTACGGCCTGGGGCTGGGCATCCCGTTCCTGATCGTGGCGCTGTTGTTCCAGCGCGGCATGACGACCTTCGGCTTCGCCCGGCGGCACGCCCGGCTCATCACCCGGGTGGGCGGGGCGCTGCTGGTCGCCGTCGGCGTGCTGGAGCTGACCGGTGCCTGGACGTCGGCCATGCAGTGGATCCAGACGCACTGGATCGCGGGCGTCAAGTCGCCGCTTTAGCCGCCCGCTGCCGTGCGCGGGCCCGCGCACTCCCCGGCCCGCGCTGCGGGCGCCGCCGCCGTCAGCAGCCCAGCGCTTCGGCGAGATCGGTGAGCGCGTCGGCTTCGAGCAGGCCCGCCAGCGCGGGCGGGTCGTCCGGCGGCACGCCGGGCCCCCATTCGAGCGGCCGGTGGATGAAGATCGGGCGAAGGCCCAGCGCGGCGGCGGCCTCGAGGTCCGAGACGTGGGCGGCCACCATCCCGGCCTCGCCTGGCTGGCACTCGAGCAGGTCGAGTGCGGTGAGGTACACCTTGGCGTCGGGCTTGTAGCTGGCGGCGAGCTGCGCCGAGAGGAGGGCATCGACGCGGAGATCGGCGAACTTGAGCAGGTCGGCGAGCAGCGCCAGGTGGCCGTTCGACAGCGTGGCGGTGATGTGCCTGCGCCGCAGGCGATCGAGACCGTCCCGGCTATCCGGCCAGGGGCGCAGCTGCCGCCAGCCCCTGACCAGTGATTCCCGGCCGGCGGCCGGCAGCGGGATGCCGCGGCTGGCGAGCACGTCGGCCAGCGTCTCGCGCTGGAGGGCATCCAGGTCGCGCCAGGTGGCGTCCTGCCGGGCGCGGTCCATCGCGGGCTGATACGCGCGCCGCCAGTCGTCCACGACGGCCGCCCAGTCGGCCTCCAGCCCGGCCCGGGCCGCGGCCGTCTCGGCGATGCTGATCAGGCTGGATCGCCAGTCAACCAGCGTTCCGAAGACATCGAACAACAGGACACGCACCGGCTCCGCCGCCGTCACTGTGCCACCCCCGCGGTGGGGACCCGGTCCAGAGCGATCCCGAAGTGCTCGCGGTAGGCGGCCAGGATCGCGTCGTCGGACGGCAGCTGCTCCTCGGTGCGCGATCCGCCGCTGGTCCGGATCAGCGTGCCGCCGCTGAGGGAGATCCTGCCGTCGTCGGTGAGCCGCGAGCAGATGGTGCTCTGGGTGAAATGAGAGTCCGGCGAGGTCTGCTGCCACCAGCAGGTGGGGACGAAGTCGGCCAGCTCGCGCTCCCGCCGCTCGATCCGGTACTGCGGCTCCCCGTTCTTGAGCACGTCCACGTCCGCGTTCCCGGCATCGGCCAGCGAGAACCGGCCAGCCGGGTCGTCCTGCCCGTGCCTGCTGTCATAGCGCAGCGGGTAGGTGCCGTGACTGCCGAAGCCGACGTCGGCCAGCCAGGGACCGCCGCCATCGGCCAGCCGCACGACCAGGGCGAGGTGGTCGAAGGGCGGGCTGAGCCGCCCATCGCCGTAGACGCGCGCGGCGACCCGCTCCACCCGGGCGCCGAGGGCGGCCAGCAGGAGCGCGAAGGCGCCGTTGAGCTCGTAGCAGAAGCCGCCCCGCCGCCTGGTGATGATCTTGCCGAGCAGGTCGTCTTCGTCCAGCGAGATGGGCTCGCCCAGATGGATGCTCAGGTTCTCGAACGGCACGGCCATCTGGTGCGCCCGGTGCAGGGTGCCAAGTGCCGCCTCATCGAGAGCCCGGGGACGCGCGACGGCGATCCGGTCCAGATAGGCGGCCAGCGTCTTGTTGTCCATCACCCTCCATGATGAGGCCCGCGTGCGGCAGAGACCTGATCGCCGCGCCTGCTCCGGCACAGCCGCAGCACGTTGGCGATGACCTGATGGCCGACGCTGCCCGCCGCGGTCAGGATCGACTCCGGGTGGAACTGCACCGCCCACCGGCCCGCGGCGGGGTCCTCGATCGCCATCACCACCCGGTCGGGCGTCACCGCCGTCACCTCGAACCCGCCCTTGACCTGCTCGGGCAGCGCGTGCAGCGAGTGGTAGCGGGCGGCGGTGAACTCGGCCGGGAGGCCCGCCAGCAGGCCGGCCTCCGGCCGGGTCCGCCGGACGGTGCCGGGCTTGCCGTGAACGGGCTCCCTGAGCAGCGCCAGCTCGCCGCCCGCGTGCTCCACCATGGCCTGCAGGCCCAGGCACACGCCGAACGCGGGCAGCCCGCGCAGGTCGAGCTGGTCCAGCAGCTGCGCGCAGGCGAAGTCGGCCGGGCGGCCCGGCCCCGGCGACAGCACTACCAGGTCCGGGGCGAACTCGTCCAGGGCGGTCAGCGGCAGGCCGGCCCGCAGGGTCAGCACCTCCGCCCCCTGTTCCCGGAAGTAGCCAGCCAGCGTGTGCACGAACGAGTCCTGGTGATCCACCAGCAGCACCCGCAGGCCGTCGCCCGGCCGCGGGGCGGCATAAGCGCCGGGCGCCGCGGGGGCGGCCGTGCGCCCGGCGGCCCCCGCCGCGGCCGCGGCGGGGGCATCGGCCAGCGTCTCGAGCAGGGCGCGCGCCTTCAGCTCGGTCTCCCGCTCCTCGGCCAGCGGGTCGGAGTCGAACAGCAGCGTCGCGCCCACCCGCACCGTGGCGATCCCGTTCCTGATGTGCGCCGTGCGCAGCGTCAGGCCGGTGTTCATGTCACCGTCGAAGCCGATCCAGCCGACCGCGCCGCCGTACCAGCGGCGCGGCGACCGCTCGTGGTCCTCGATGAACTGCATCGCCCACGTCTTGGGCGCGCCGGTGACCGTCACCGCCCACATGTGGGTGAGGAAGGCGTCCAGGGCGTCGAGCCCGGGCCGCAGCCGGCCCTCGATGTGGTCGACCGTGTGGATGCAGCCGGCTGTACATCTCGATCTGCCGGCGGCCGATCACCCGCACGCTGCCGGGCACGCAGACCCGCGACTTGTCGTTGCGGTCCACGTCGGTGCACATGGTCAGCTCCGACTCCTCCTTGGCCGAGTTGAGCAGGGCACGGATGTTGGCCGCGTCCTCCAGCGGGTCGGTGCCGCGCCGGATCGTGCCGGAGATCGGGCAGGTCTCCACCCGGTCGCCCGTCACCCGGACATACATCTCGGGCGACGCGCCGACCAGGCACTCCCCATCGCCGAGGTTGAGGAAGAACTCATAGGGGGCCGGGTTGCGCCGCCGCAGCCGCTGGTAGAAGGAGGCGGGGGAAGCGCACGGCGCGTGGAAGGCGTGGCTGGGGACGACCTCGAACAGGTCGCCACGGGCGAAACGCTCCCTGGCCCGCCCGACGACGCGGGCGTAGGAACCGGGCTCCGGGCCGGGCGGGACGGGCCCGGGGGCCCCGCCGGCGGCCGGCATCGGCGGCGTCCGGCGGGGCAGGCCGCGGGTGGAGGCACCGGCCACCTCGAAGTCGTACCGGTACCGGGTGGCCGTCTCGCGCTTGCGGTCGAGCACGTAAAGCTCGTCGGGCAGGTGCAGGACCAGGTCGCGCTGCTCACCGGGCCGCTCACGGCGCGGCTCGACCGGCTCGAACTGGAACGCCAGGTCGTAGCCGAACGCGCCGTACAGCCCCAGGTGCGGGTCCCGGCCCGCCATGGCGGCGATCACCTCCCGGACGGCGGAGAAGACGGTGGGCCGGCGGCTCCGGTCCTCCTCGGCCTGCACGCCGGCCGGCTCGGGTATCACCACCTCGACCTCTCCCCCGGCCCGGCCGTCCCGGCCGCCCGCGGCGGGGCTGGCCTCGCCCACCCGCAGCAGGGCGGCGCCCAGCACCGGGAGCAGGACCTCACCACGGGCGTTCAGCGCCCGGGCGCTGATCCGCCGGCCGCGGGCGACGAGCTCGGCGCAGGGGTCCACGTAGGCCAGATGCCAGCGGCTGTACCGGCCCGGGTACTCCATACCCGAGCTCAGCACCCCGCCGCGCCGCCCCTCCACCTGCGTGCAGACGGCGTCCAGGACCTGCTCATCGAACGGCTCGGCGGTCCTGGTGACGATCACCCCGCCGGCGGTCACGGTGCGTGTCTCGGCGGTGCCTGCCGCCTGGTCTGCCTCTGCTGCCGGGTCCACCTGTGCTCCCTCGGTGAGGGCCCGGCAGAAGAAGTCAGGAGACCGCCCCAGCCGGGCGGTCTCCTGGAATGTGCGCTGCGCGCGAGCCAGCCACCGCCTAACGGCGGCGCCACCACTGGAGGTGACCGCTGGTTCGCATGGCGCGAGCCTACCGGTGTGCCCGCCGGGGCGCCACCGCCGGGCGGTGGGTGGGTTCCGCCCCGGGCCGGCCGTGGCCGGTCAGCCGAGTGCGAACACGGCGGTGACGGTGACGGTCACCTGCTGGCTGCCGGGCGAGACCGGCACCGGCGAGGGGGTGGCGCGCCCGGGTGACGGCGCTCACCGCCCGGTTGGCGCGCTGCAGCGCGGCGCTGACCGAGGACGCGTTGGTCTGCACGCCCATGTACAGCATCAGCTGATCCGGGGTGCCGGACACGGTGCCGGTGCCGGTGACGGTGATCCTGGCGCCGGGGGCGGCCTGCGCCGCCGCGGCGTTGCCGGGCAGCGTGGCCGCGTCGCCCCGCGCGCCGCCGGCGGCGAAGGCGCCCATCAGCAGGCCGGCCGCGGCGACGCCCGCCACGAGCGCCCGCTGGGTGACAGTGAGCCGAAGCGGCATGGCTGGCCTCCCGCGGTGTAGGAATGATCACCGCTTCGACGCACGGCCGCCGCTCCCGGTTCCGCCCGCCGGGTCCGCCGCCTGGCCACGTCAGGCTGGGTGGACGGGCGCGGGGGTATCGCGGGTCTCTGCCTCCACGATCTTGGAGCCCGAGAGCAGCGCGATCCCGGCCACCGCCGCCGCCCCGCCGGCCAGCTGGAAGCCGAGCTGCACCGGCGAGGAGGCCAGCCGCTCGCCGAAGACGGTGGCGCCGATCACCACCGCGCAGACCGGTTCCAGCGTGTCAATGACCGGCAGGCTCAGCGACAGCGCCCCCGCCCCGAACGCGCTCTGGCCGAACAGCGCGCCCGCCACGCCGGTGGCGGCCAGCGCGTACGGCTCCCACTGCACGAGGGTGGCCCAGCCGACACTGGAGAATCAGGTCCACCGTGCTCTTGGTCAGCGCGTCGCCAAGACCGTAGAGCGCACCCGCGGCGGCGGCCAGCCAGATGACCCGCGCCTTGCCCCGCACCCGGAGCGCGGCCACGGCCGCCAGCGCGACCAGGATGCCCATGGCCAGGAAGACCGGGATCCAGGTGCCGATCCGCGGGGCGCTCACCCCGTTGGTCGGCGGCGACACGGCGAGGAAGATGGCGATCCCGGCGGCCACCGTCAGCGCACCCAGGATGTCCCGCCTGGCGAGCTTGCGCCGTTGCCGCCGGGCGATCATGGGCAGCGCGAACAGCACGTCGGTGGCGGCCAGCGGCAGCACCAGGGTCAGCGGGCCGAAGACGAGCGCCACCCCCAGGATGACGAACGAGAACGCCTCCAGGGCGACGCCCGCGACCCAGCGCGGCGTCCGGACCAGGTCCCACAGCAGCTTGAACCGCAGCGCCTCATCGCCGGTCTGGCGGGCGACCCCCTGCTGCACGAGGGAGCCCGCCGCGAAGCAGAAGCCCGCGGTGAGCGCCGCGACGACGGCGATCGTGGTCGCCAGCACCCGCACACCTCCCCACGCGCCTTTCGACCACCATCATCGGTGATGAGCCGCCCGCCGTCAGCGGGCGGCCCCGGGCCGCGGGGCCGCGCCGGGTCCGGTCAGACGTGCATGCCGCCGTCCACGGGCAGGGTGGCGCCGGTCACGAACGAGCTGTCGGCGCTCGCCAGGTACAGGACCGAGCGGGCGATCTCCTCGGCGCAGGCGTGACGCGCCAGCGGGATCCGGGCGTCGAAGATGCGCGCTGCCACGTCCGGCGGCGCGCCGGTCGCCGTCATCTCGATGTCGCGCTGGAACTCGGTGTCGGTCGGGCCCGGGTGGACCGAGTTCACCCGGATGCCCCGCCCGGCCGCCTCCTTGGCCGCCGTCCGCATCAGCCCGACCTGGGCGTGCTTCGCGGTGGCGTAGCCGCTGATCCCCGCGTCCGAGGTGAGCCCGACCACGCTGGAATTGATGATCACGCTCGCGCCGTCGCGCAGGTGCGGCCACGCATGCTTGAGCAGATGGAAGGCGCCGAGCACGTGCACGTCCAGCACCCGCCGGAACACGTCGGTCGGGTATTCGGTGATGGGGGCGATGGACCCGCTGATCCCCGCGTTGCTGAACAGCACGTCCAGCCCGCCGAACCGGTCCACGGCCTGGGCCACGGCCGCGATGACCTGGTCCTCGTCGGTCACGTCGGTGACGCTGCAGGCCGCCACGTCCGGGCCGAGCTCGGTGACCGCCTCGGCCAGCCGCCTGGCGTGGAGCCCGGCCAGATGGACCCGGGCGCCCTCGGCCGCGAACAGCCGGGCGGTGGCCAGGCCGATGCCGCTCTCGCCGCCGGTGATGAAGGCGACCTTGTTGTCTAGCCGGGCCATCAGGGATCCCCTTTCTGCCCGGGATCGACCGGGGCCGGGTGGTGAGGTCCGGGCGGCGGCGGGGCGGCCGGCGGCACATGGACGCTGATCACGGCGGACCGGCCGCGGCGGACCTCGGCGAGCGCCAGGCTGAGGGCGACCGGGAGCTTGCCGGCCTCCGACACGGTGGCCGCGTAGGCGCCGCCGGCCGCGGCGGCGACCCCCGGCAGGTCCACCTCCGGGGCGAAGCCGGTCCCGCCGCCCACGGCCGCGGTCGCCCCGGACGGGTGGACCATGAGCGCGGACATCACCGGCGCGGCCCAGCCCTGGTTGTCGAAGATGACGGTGAGCGAGGGGGCGCCGTAGCGGCGTGCCATCCACTGGGCCGAGGCAGGCACGCCGAACAGGAACGAGCCGTCTCCCACCAGGCTCACCACGGTGCGGTCGGGGGCGGCGAGCTTGGCGCCGACCGCCGCGCCGCCGGACCAGCCCAGCGAGCTGCCGCCGCTGCCGATGCAGCGATCCCGGCCGGCTGGGCAGCAGGTGCTCGCAGACGACGTGGTAGTTGGTGATCGCCTCGGTGAGCACGATGCGCGTCGTGGCCGATCGCCTCCCGCACGCAGGCGACCAGGTACTCGGCGGTGACCGTGCCGTCGGCCGCCGGCCGCTCCGTGGCCGCCCAGTGCTCGCGCTGCGCCCGGTGGACCGCGGCCAGCCGCTCGGCCCGCGCGGTTACCCTGGCCGCGTCGAGCCCGCCCCGCTCCCGCAGGCTGGCCGTCACCTGCCGCAGCGCGGTGGCCAGATCGGCCCGGGCATAACGGGCGGCGGGGACGTGCCAGAGCGTCATCTGCTCCTTGATCGGGTCGATGTCCAGCACGTAGATCCGGGCGCCGGGCGAGGGGCGGTTGGCGGCCGGGATCCACGGCACGTCGCTGCCCGGCCACGAGCACCACATCCGCCTCCGCGAGCAGCGGATTCTGGGTGGTGCTGCTCCACTGGTAGCCCAGGTGCAGCGGATGACCGGCCGGGAAGTTCATCCACATCGGCACCGACTCGATCACGCCGATGCCCGCGAGCTCGCACAGCTCGGTCAGGGCGGCCACCGCCGCCGGTGTCCCGTCCCAGGTAGGACGTGACAACCAGGGGGGCGTCGGCACCGGCGAGCGCGGCGGCGATCTCGCCGGCCACCTGCGGCGCCAGCGCCATCGGGGCCACCGGCGACCACCACTGCCGCTGATCGGGCCCAGCCGCCCCGCCCGGCTCGGCCCGGCGCCGTCTCCTCCATGACCTCGCGGCCCGCGAGCAGGTAGGCCGGGCCGGGCGGCTCGCTCCGCGCGATCTGCAGGGCGCGGTGGACGAGCTGCTGCGCGTTGCGCCCGGTGCGGATCTCGTGCGCGTACTTGACGTAGCCGCGGACGATCCCGGCCTGGTCGGCCGTGTCCTGGAGCCAGTGGATGAACTCGTTGCGGCCGCCCGGCAGCTCGCCCTCGGCGGTCACCGGCGACAGGCCGGCCAGTATCAGCACCGGCACCCGCCCCCTGGACACGTTGTGCACGGCGCCGCCGAGATTCTGGGTGCCGCAGTCGACGTGCACGAGCACCGCCTGGGCCTCCCCGCTGACCTGGGCATACCCTTGCGCCGCGCTCAGCGCGACGAACTCGTGCGGGCACAGCACCAGTTCCGGGAGCGCGTCGGCGCCGCCGTCGCTGCGGGCCTGCGCGTAGGCCTCGACGATCCCGGTGTGGTCGCTGCCCAGGTTCGCGAACAGGTATCTCACGCCGGCGTCGCGCATCGCCTCCAGCACCGCCTGGCTCACCGTGTACCGCCGGTCAGCCATGGCCACCACCCCCGGCGGCCGCGCCGGGTGACCCGGGTGCGGGGACGCCCCGGACCCGGTACCCGACCGGCAGCAGTGACCAGCCACGGCGGGCGGCCATCCCCCACAGGCCCCCCGGCGCGGTGAGCACCACCGCGATCGCCACCGCGCCGATGGCCACCAGGTACCACGCCCCGTACGAGGAGAACTTCTCCTGCACGGCGAAGAAGATGACCGCGCCGATGATCGGGCCCTCCATCGTGCCGATGCCGCCGATCACCACCATGAACAGCATGTCGGCGCTGTAGTTCACGCTGAACACGGTGGCCGGGTCGATGTACAGGGTGCTGATGATCAGCACGCCGCCGACGGCGCCGAACCCCGTCGCCGCGAGGATGTACGCCAGCCATCGCGTGCGCTGCACCTCGACGCCCAGCGTCGCCGCGGCCGCGGGCTCGTCGTGCACGGCGCGGCTGTCCAGCCCGAACCGGCTCCGCACGAGCAGGTAGGCCCCGGCCACGATGACCGCCATCAGCGCCAGCGCCAGCCAGTAGGTGTAGGCCTGCCGGACCACCGGCGGCAGGCCCGACAGCTGCCCGGCCAGGCTGACGCCGGTCCCCCCGCCCAGCCACAGCTGGTTGGTCACGTACAGGAAGAAGCACGTCGCGACCACCCAGGTCGCCACCGCGAAATAGCCGCCGGAGAGCGGGCGCAGCACGGCGAAGATGGGAACCGCGGCCACCGCGCAGCCGGCGGCCGCCACCACGATCCCGGCGAACGGGCTCACCCCGGTCTTGCTCACCAGCCAGACGAGATAGGCGCCGATCCCCAGGTAGGCCTGCTGCCCGAAGGAGATCATGCCGGCGTAACCGGCCAGCAGGTTCCACAGCGCGGCCATGCTGACCAGCAGGAACAAGGTGACCAGCGCCTGGGTGATCCCGGTCCCGGCCAGGTAGGGCAGCGCGGCGAGCACGGCGCAGCGCCAGCACGGATGTGGCCGCGGTGGCCGTCGCGGCCCGGCTCCAGCGGGTCACCGCCACCGCGGCCGCCAGCTCGGGACGGGTACTTACGGGTGCCATCGTCTCTCCTGTCAGCCCACGATCTGGGGGTTGCCGAACAGGCCCTGCGGGCGCGCCGCCAGCACGGCCAGGAACAGCAGCTGCGAGGCGAGAATGGCGTACGGCACGCTCACCTGCGAGACGACGACCTGGGTGATGCCGAGCAGCATGCCGCCGAGCAGCGTGCCCCACAGTGAGCCGAGGCCACCGATGATCACCGCCTCGAACGCGAAGATCAGGGTGAGCGCGCCCAGCGTCGGGTACACGCCCGTGGTGACCGCGTTCAGGGTGCCGGCCAGCGCGGCGGCCGCGATCGCGATACCGGTCACCGACGCGAACAGGGGCCGCACCCGGATCCCCTGCAGCCGGGCGACGGCCAGGTCGTCGGAGGTCGCGCGGACCCGCCGTCCCCAGGCGGTGTAGCGGAGCAGGACGCTCAGCCCGCCGATCACCACCAGCGCGAGTATCAGCTTGAGCAGCGCCAGCCAGGGCAGCACCAGGCCGCCGAGGTGGACCGCGGCCACGTCGAGGTTGCCCGCGGGCACCCCGCGGGTGTTGGCCGAGTAGGTCTGCAGCAGCAGGTTCTCGATGATGACCGACAGGCCGAACGTCACCAGCAGCGGCGCCGTCGTCCCGCTGCGCAGGGCCCGGCCGAACAGGCTCAGCTGGAGCACCACCCCCAGCAGGAACGCCAGCGGGACCATGATCAGCATGGCGACCCACAGGGGCACGCCGAACGCCGCCATGACCGTGGTGGCCAGGTAGGTGCCGCACACCGCCAGATCGCCGTGGGCCAGGTTGACCATGCGCATGACGCCGAACATGAGCGACAGGCCGACCGCGGTCAGCGCGTAGGCGCCCCCCAGGAAGATCCCCTGGAGGACGTCGTTCAACCAGGTCATGCGCGCACCTCCGGGGAGCCGAAGTAGGCGGCGATGAGGGCGTCCCGGTTCAGCGAGGCGCTCTCACCGGTCATGACCACCCGCCCCTCCAGCAGGCACACGGTCCGCGAGCTGGCGGCCAGCGCCCGGTCCACGTCCTGCTCGACCAGCAGGACCGACACCCCGGACTCCTGGATCGCGGGCAGCAGGCGGTAGAAGGCGTCGACGATGGCCGGTGCCAGCCCGAGCGACACCTCGTCGAGCAGGAGCACCCGGGGATTGGCCGCCAGCGCCCGGGCGATGGCGACCGCCTGCTGCTCACCGCCGGACAGCAGCGCCGCCCGGTGCGAGCGCCGCGCCGCCACCATCGGGAACAGCTCGTAGAGCGCCTCCAGCGTCCATGGGCCCGCCTCCCGGCGGCCGGCCGGGACCAGGATGTTCTCCTCGGCGGTCAGGCTGCCGAACAGCCGCCGGCCCTCCGGCACGAGCACCACGCCCGACCGGGCCCGCTGGTAGTCGGGCTGGCCGGTGATGTCGGTGCCGTCCAGCGTGATGCCGCCGCGCCAGGGCCGCAGCGCTCCGGCGATCGCCATCAGCAGCGTGGTCTTGCCCGCCCCGTTCGCCCCCACCAGGGCGACGGTCTCCCCGGTGGCCACGTCCAGGCTGACCCCGAACAGCGCCTGGAAGTCGTCGTACCCGGCATCAAGATCGCTGACCGCCAGCGCGCTCACCCGACCGAGCCCCCCAGGTACGCCCGCTGGACCTCCGGGTCGGCCAGCATCTGGCCGGGCGTGCCGTCGAACAGCAGCCGCCCGTCGGCCAGGCACACGGCCCGCTCCACCACCTGGGTCAGCGCGCGCATGATGTGCTCCACCCAGACGATGGTGGTGCCCGCCTCGTGCACCGCCCGGATGGTACCGATCAGCGCATCGGTTTCCGGCTCGGTGAGGCCACCGGCGATCTCATCCAGCAGCAGAACGGATGGCTGGGTGGCGAGCGCCCGGGCCAGCTCGAGCCGCTTGCGCTCCAGCAGGCGTCAGCCGGTGCGCGCGCACGTTGGCCTTGGCCGCCAGGCCGGTGCGGGCCAGGGCGGCGTAGGTGGCCGTGTGGGCGGCCTGCCGGCGCAGGCCACCCCCGCGCACCGCCCCGACGAGCGCGTTCTCGAACACGGTCATCGAGCCGAAGGGCCGGGGCACCTGATAGGTGCGCCCGAGCCCCAGTCGCGCCCGGTGACCCGGCGAGGCGGTAGTGACATCGTGGCCGGCGAGGCTTACCCGGCCCCGGCCAGGCCGGCGCCGCCGGCCACGATGTCGATCAGTGTGGTTTTCCCGGCCCCGTTTGGGCCTACCACGCCCAGTGCCTGGCCCTGCGGCACCGCCAGGCTGATGCCGTTCAGCACCTTCAGGGCGCCGAACTGCTGATGTACGTCCTCGACCTGCAGCAGCGTCACAACGGGAGGAGCTTGGCGTCGATCGGAACCGACGGGTCCGCCGCGTTGTTGACGATCAGCAGGTCGTACATGAACTTCGGGTCCTTGCTCGTCTGCCATTGCGCCATGTAGTCGGGGTGATTGGAGACATTCTTCACCGGGCCGCTGGTGAAGTCGTATTTCCCGGTCATCACCTCACCCTTGGACTTGCCGATGGCATTCGCCACGGCCAGATGGTCGTGCGGGTCGCCGGCCAGCTTGAGCGCGTGCGCGGCGATCTCGAACACCGCGTAGTTGAACGACATCGGCTGCTGCCACTGCTGGCCGGTGGTCGACTGGAACTCGTCCGCGTACTGCTTGGCGGTCATGCCGGTGAGCGAGGACTTGAACGGCACGGTCGGGGTCCACCAGGCGTCGGTGACCAGGTTCTTGCCCAGCGGCCCGAGCGCGTTCACCACGCTGGGGAACAGCAGCGCCTTGGCGATGGCGGCGATCCGCGGCTTGAATCCCTGCTGGTTGCACTGCTTCCAGAACGTCAGGAAGTCCGGCGGCAGCGGGCAGCCGAAGACGATCTCCACGTTGTGCGCCTTGTACTTGTTGATGATCGAGGTGAAGTCGGTTGTCCCGTCCGGGTAGGGGCCCGGGTCGTACACCGTGTAGCCCTGCGGGGGCAGCGCCTTGGTGAACGCGCCGCGGAAGGCCTGCCCGTCCGCGTCGCTCGGCCACAGCCCGCCGACCTTCTTGTTGGTCGGGATCAGCTTCCAGCCCGGCCCCTGCGCGGCCAGCTCGTTCTCCAGCCCGATGAAGTACAGGTAGGTGTACTTGAACGAGGTGGAGGCGGCGGCCGTCTTGCCGATCTTGCCGCCCCGGCCCAGGAACCAGGACTGCCAGGGCACGATCGTGCCGATGCAGGGCACGTGCGCCGCCTCGCACTGGTCCGAGACCGGGTTCACCGTCTCCGGGGCGGAGGTGGTGAGCATGATGTCCACGTTGTTCTGGGTGACCAGCTGCTGCGCGACCTGGGCGGCGCGCGAGTCGCTGGACTGGCTGTCGGCCGTGAAGATCTCGACGTTGTACTTCTTCCCGCCGATGGTCAGGCCCTTGGCGAACGCCTCCCGCACCTTCTTCAGCACGAACGGGTTCGCGGTGGCGAACGCCGCATCCGGGCCGGTCACGGGGCTGATGAAGCCCATCTTTACGGTCCCCGTGCTGGTGGAGCTCCCGCCCTTGAGACCGCTGCTGCAGGCAGCCAGGCCGAGCCCGGCCGCGCCCGCTATCCCGCCGACGAAGGCACGGCGGCTGAGAGACCCCGGCAACGGGCCCGCCGGGCTCGCGTGTCCCCGCATCCCGCCTGGCGGCGTTGTCGTCGCCGCCGATAGCCCCACTATCGGCTCCTCCGCCTTGCCATCCGGGCGCGGATGACCCGCTCCCTGATCCGGCGCTCCATTGCCGGCGCCTCTCAGCCCGGGACCACGCGCGGGGCCGGCGCCGGCCCGCGCGTCGTCATCGGTGTGACTCACGTCTGTAACCTCCTGTGCGCCGATGCGTGCTAGCAGCATCGGCGCAGATGGCCGCCAGTGGTTTGTCGCACAGCGCCCGGCAGTTGCGCCACAGTGCACGTCCTTGCGCATGACGCAGGTAACGGGACGGCGGGCCCGCGCCGGCGCGATCGGTAACCGGCGCCTGTGCGGCGTCACCGGGACAAGCCCCAGGCCGGCTGATGCCGGCCGACGAGCTCGCCGCGGCGGTACTGCCCGGGCGGCTCCCCGAAGCTGGCCTTGAAGATCCGGGTGAAGTGAGCCACGTCCTCGAAGCCCCAGCGCCGGGCGATCGCCTGCACCCCGCGCTGGGCCAGCGCCGGGTCCTCCAGGTCGCGGCGGCAGTTGTCCAGCCTGCGCTCCCGCACCCAGCGGGCGACCGACGTGCCCTCCTCGTGGAACAGCTTGTGCAGGTACCGGACGGAGATGTGATTGGCGCTGGCGATGGCGACCGGGCCGAGATCGGCGTCGCCCAGGTGGGCGTCGATCCACCCCTGCACGCCGAGCAGCAGCGAGCGCCGGACGGTGGCCGGGTCGGTGGGCGCTGCGCCCGCTCGCTCCCCGAACATCGTGGCCAGCAGGTCGAGCAGGTTGTCCGGCCAGCCGGCAGTTGACCGGGCTCTTGGACTGCTCCAGGTTGGCCACCAGCTGCCGCAGGAACGGGGCGACCAGCGATCCGGTGCTCTCGGCGCTGGACACCGGGCTGACCAGGACCTGGTCGACCGCGGCGGGCGGCAGCCGGAGGCGGTCGCAGGGGAACATCAGAAACGACATCTGGTGCGCCTCGGCGAACGCCATGGTGTACGGGCGGCGGCAGTCGTAGATGGCGAGGTCACCCGGGCGGAGCAGCGCCTCACGCCCCTCCTGGGTGAGCCGGCAGGAGCCCTTGGTGAGCAGGCCGACCTTGTAGTACGGCGTGTCCCGCATGGCGATCATGCGCCGGGTCCGCGACGCCAGGTGGGGATCGGCCCCGACCCGCGAGACCAGCATCTCGCCGAGTTCCCAGCTCGCCACCTCGCCGCGGAACGGCTCCCTGCTGACCTGGGCGCACTCCAGCGGGACGAAGGTGGACGAGATCCAGTGGCGCCACTGCGCGAACCGGTCAGCCTCGGCCACGTCGTCGGTCCGGAGGAAATCAGCCATCGCCACCTCTTGGGGTCCCGCCGGGCCCATTACCTCGCCCCGCCATGTTCGCGCGTAGAACCCTTGTTCGTAAAGCGAACTCGCGGCGCCGATATGAACCCGAGATCAACCCGGACCCTGGCCAGGTTGCCACTAATCCCGGCCGCCGCGCCGCCATGACAGCAATTAGCCGGCCGACGCGATCAGCGTTGCCGCGGCGCACTGGCCGCGGCTATCGGGTCATGGCTACCGCTGCCCCAGCTCTTCGGACCGCTTGGCGATGCGCTCCATCAGCGCCGCGTCCTCGCGGATCTCGGCCTCGGTCGGGGCCAGGGTGACGATCGCCGTCACCAGGAAGGTCAAGATGGTGATGCCCAGGATGAGCGGCAGCAGGAAGGCCTCGGCGCTGGCGCCGCTGCCCATGGCCGCCATGCCGCCGCCGGGTGCGGCCCGCAGCTGCATGGCCGCCATGCCGGTGTAGTGCATCCCGCTCACGGCCACGCCCATGATCAGGGAGGCCAGCAGGGTGTGCCGCAGGCTGCCAAGGCGCAGTGCGGCCCACAGCGCGGCGGTTCCCGCGACGATCGCGATCAGCACCGAGACGGCCAGCAGGCCGGTGTTGTACCCCATCGTGTCGGGCATGCGCATGGCCCACATGCCCATGTAGTGCATGCTCGCGACGCCGATCCCGATGATCGTGCCGCCGAGCAGCAAGGGGCGCGGTCCCGTCCCCGCCGAAGCCCACGATGAGCAGCCCGACGCCGACCACGCCGACCGCGATCAGCATGCTCAGGATGGTGACCGGCACGTTGTAGGTGATCACCTGCCCAGGAATGGTGAACCCGAGCATGGCAATGAAGTGCATGACCCAGATGCCCGTGGCCCCGATCGACACGGCCGCCAGCAGCAGCCACCTTGTCCGCTGCGCGCCCTGCATCGCCCGGGCCCGGGCCGTGCACTGCAGGCCCAGGAAGCAGCCCAGGCACGACGTCAGGTAGGCAAGACCAGGGTTCAGCAAGCCGTAAGAGAAATTGTGGACCTGAACCACGAATCCACCACCTTTTCGCATAGGTCCCTTAGCGATACTCCCATGCCTTGCACTCACATGCGGCCGTTTTTTACCGCAGTTGACCCGGTAGATGCAATCGTTAGCACATCATGAACCCGGAGGTCGCGGCGACGAGTTCAGTCCGTTGTGACGAGGCTCACCCGGCCGCGCTGACCCGGCCGCCCGTCGCCGACGGCTGCGGCAGCAACGGGAGCCGCGTCAAGACAGCCGGTAGACGCGGCGCGCGTTCTGCGCCCCGATCATCCCGGCCACCCTGACGGCGTCGGCCAGCGCCCAGTCCCCCGACTCCACCCACCCGCCCAGCACCTCGGCGGTGGCCCGCCGCCACAGCAGCGCGCCCAGGTAGTGCAGCTCGGGCGGGCCCCAGGCGTCGGAGGAGAACAGCACCTTGCCGAACGGCGCCAGCTCGAGCGACTCCGCGACCACCGCGGCGGCGCGGGCGCCCACGTGGTTGATGGCCAGGCCGACGTCCAGGTAGACGTGCGGGTACGCGTGGGCGAGATAGCCGGCCTGCCGGTGGTAGGGGTAGCAGTGCAGCAGCATCAGCGGGACGCCCCGCTCCTGCGTCAGCTCGCAGAAGCCGCGCAGCAGCAGCGGGTCGGACCGGCGCAGGTCGACGTCGGGATCCCCGAAACCGGTGTGGATCTGGACCGGCAGGCCCCGGTCCACCCCGGCCCAGAGCAGGAACCGCAGCAGCGCCGGGTCGGTGACCCGGACGGTCCCGGCCTGGCCGGCTGAACCAGGCCCGCCGGCCGCGCCGGGGCCTGCCTGGCCGGCCGCGTCGATCTGGCGCCGCCACCCGCCCGCGGCGCTGGCCACCTCCGCGGCCGCCGGCGGCCGCGGGTCGAGGTCCAGCCCGAACCGGTAGGCGGCGATGCTCTTCACCCCGCACGCGGAGCGGGTCCGACTCCCACAGCGCCGCCGCGGAACCGCTCGGCGAACCCGGCGGCCGACCCGTCCCCGGCCACGATCGCCTGCTCGGCGACGCTCTCCAGCCGGACCACCTCCGCCACGCCGGCGGCCGCCGCCTCCGCCATCGCCGCCAGGCCGAGCATTCCGTCGCGGAGGTAGCCGGTGTCGATCAGCAGCTGGGAGACCCCGGCCGCCCGCAGCAGCCGCCGGGTCACCTGCGGCCGCCCCCAGCTCGCGCCGGCGGTCGATGTAGGCCTGGGCCGGGGCGGACGCGGCCAGCCCCAGCACCGGGGCGCACCAGCGGCGGATCGCGATGCCGAGCTGGGAGTCGAACCGCGTCGTCCCCGGCGGGACGGGGCGGTCCGACTCCGTGATCAGCTCCTCGAGCCCGGCGAGGGACAGCTCGGTGGCCAGCGCCGGGTGGACATGGTGGTCCACCAGCGCGATCGCGCCGACCGCCGCCTCCAGCCCGGCCGGCGCCCGTGGTCACCCATCCAGGCCCGCCGGGCGTATCACGCCCCGGCTGCCTCGCCCGCGCTGGCGGTCCCGCCGGCGGCGGCCCGGACCGGCGCCGGCCGGTCGCCGCCCCGGTGGCCGACCAGGTACAGCAGCACGGCCACGGCGAGCGAGGCCACGGTGATGCCGGCCACCCACCAGAACCAGGTGCCGTAGGAGACGACCGCGCCGAAAACGCTGAACGACCCGGCGCTGTTGCTGATCAGCGGCGTCCACGAGCCCGACAGCGTGGCGATGATCCCCACGAACGAGGCCAGGCCGCCGATGATCGAGCACGCCCAGAACACCGCCGGGTGGGCGATCCGGCGCGCCTGGAACTGGGCCTGGAACCGGCGCAGGATGATCAGGATGTCCACGAACAGCACCACGATCGAGATGCACCAGATGACGGTGACCGCCGCCTGGAGCACGTCGTAGATCTCGGTCTGGACGTTCACCGACGACTTCCCGCTCACGACGCTGGGCACGATCACGAAGGCGACGCAGCGTGAACAGCGCGGCGATCACGGTCTGCACCCAGACCGCGGTGTCGGGCACCTTGGCCTTGTTCACGTGCGACATCGCCTTCGGCAGCCGCCGGTCCAGGCCGGAGACGAAGATCAGCCGGGCGAAGGAGTAGTTGTAGACCACGGTGATGAACAGGAAGAACAGCGCCAGGACCAGCGCGACGATCTTCCCGGCGACGCTGCCGATGCCGATGCTGACCACGCTGGCCACGGAGGTGATGCTGGCCGCGCCGGAGGCCGGCACGGTCACCATCACCCCCCAGGTGGCCAGCAGGTAGGCGACGACCACGACCAGCGAGCCCCACAGCAGGTACCGGGTGACCGAGCGCTGCTCGCGGATCTCGACCCCCATGTTGAGCGGCACCTCCACGCCCAGCAGGGCGAGCACCACCAGCCCGAAGAAGGTCCAGTTGGTGAAGTTCAGCCCGTGCGCCGAGGACGGCGCCCACTGGCTGAAGTTCCACGGGTCGGTCGCCGCGTGGTGGCCGCGGGCCAGGTAGACCACCCCGGCCACGAACATGGCCAGGATGGCCAGGCCGTAGAGCACGAACACCACGTTGACCACGTTCTGGGTGACCCGGAACCGCAGCACCGCCAGCACCGCCGAGAACACGATCATGGCGACGATCAGGCCGCCCTGCGCCTGCACCGGCCAGCTGGCGACGGCCGGGAAGGCGAAGCCGAGGAAGGCCAGCACGGCGGTCCCGGTGGCGACCATCACCAGCACCCCGGGCCACCAGGCGCAGAAGCCGGCGAAGAAGCCCCAGAACGGGCCGAACGCCTTGTTGGTCCACAGGTAGATGGATCCCTCGCCGGGGAACATGGCCCCCAGCTGGCCGGTCGCGATGGCGCAGGGCACCAGGAACACGATGAACCCGATGATCCACCATCCGAACGCCGCCGGGCCCGCCGACTGGATGACCGCCGCGTTGGTGATGAACAGGACGATCGCGACGAAGATCGCAACCATGTCGAACGTGGTGAGCACCTTGGGCAGGATGCCCCCGGCCACCTTCTCGGAGATCAGGGCACCGGAGTCGGTGCTGCTTTCGGTCTCGGCTGCCATGGCCACCCTTCCTTTAGCCGGCGGCTCGGATCGTTGCCGGTCGCTAGATCTTGGTGAAGTGCTCGAAGCATTCGTAGGCGGGGTCGGCGCCGTCGAACGCCGCCACCTCGGACCGCTTGACGGCCAGATAGGCGCGGCGGCGCAGGTCGCCGAGGGATTCCATCAGCAGGTCGTCGGCCTGCAGCGCATCCAGCGCCTCGGCCAGCGACGCGGGCAGCCGGTTGGCGCCCACGGCCGCGCGCTCCGCGTCGGTCAGGGTTGCCGGGTCGACGTTGACCGCCTCCCCCGGGTCGAGCTTGCGGCGGATCCCGTCCAGGCCCGCGTGGAGGCAGGCGCCGAGCGCGAGGTACGGGTTGCCGCTGGAATCGGACGGCTTCACCTCGAGGTTGACCGACCCGGCCGGGTCGTCCCGCATCGGCGAGCAGATCCGGACCGCCGCCTCGCGGTTGTCCATCCCGTACACGGTGTAGGCGCTGCTCCACATCTGCGGCGCCAGCCTGCGGTAGCTGTTCACGCTCCCGCAGGTCAGTGCGGTGAGGGCGGGCAGGTGCGCGAGCAGGCCGCCGATGAAGTGGTAGCCCGTCTCCGACAGCCGGTAACGGTCGGCGCCGTCGTAGAACACCGGCTCGCCCGGCTGGCCGTCCGGGCCCCTCTCCCGCAGCGACAGGTGCAGGTGACAGCCGTTGCCCGCCTGGTCGGCGATCGGCTTGGGCGCCAGGCTCGCCCACATCCCGCGGCGGAACGCGATCCCGCGCACGGTCTCCCGGTAGAGCACGTGGTTGTCGGCGGCGCGGAGCGCGTCGGTGTGCCGGACCGACATCTCCTGCTGCCCGTGGCCGAGCTCGGGGTAGTAGTTCTCGACCTGCATGCCCTGCGCCTGCAGGGCGCGCTGCAGCTCGACCGCGTAGTCGTGGGCCTGATGGAAGCCGGTGGCCGAGTAGCACAGGCTGTCGTCCACCGGCACCAGCCGGTCGGGCCCGCCGTCCGGGCCGGCCTCCCGGCGGCCGAGGGTGAATTCCGGCTCGAACGCGGCGGCCGCCGCGTACCCGTGCCCGGCCAGCTCGGCGACGGCCTGCCGGAGGTAGGTGCGTGCGCAGGCGTCCCACGGCCCGCCGTCCGGCTGGACCAGATCGGCCACCATCGCGGCCGCGCCGGGCGCGTACGGCAGCGTCACGAACGTGGCCGGGTCCGGCATGATGCGGACCTCGCCGACCGGGCCCATGCCCTCCACCGGCTGCAGGTGATCGAGCATCGACATCGCCATCATGGCGACGGTGTGCCCGATCCCGGTGACCATCCGGGCCGGCAGCACCTCGGCCGACGCCGCCTTGCCGCGGATGATCCCGCCGTGGTCGGCGTAGAGGAACCAGATCAGTGAGACCTCATCCGCCTGGGCCTGGGCGGCCACCTTCGCGATGGCCGGATCGCTGGTCGCAGTGACCGGTGTTTCCCCTTGGGGATACTGAGTCATGTATAAGGCGTAGCATGATCGGCCGGGACGGGCTAGGGGCCGGTTTTCGGCGCGCGCCCGGCCACGCGGTGACGGGCGGCCGGGCACCCTCAGCACGGGCCCGTTGACACCCTGATAGCGTTCAGCCTAGATTCGCCACGTTCGTCCTAAGAACTATTGTTCGCCTCCCGCACGAGCGGGCCGATCGAGGGAGGGCTCTCCGTGACGTTCCTGGATGAATCCACCTGGCGGGGCAAGGTCTACTCCGGGGGGTGGAAGCAGGCCGCCGGCGGCGACGCGGCCGTCATCGAGCCCGCGACCGGCGCCGAGCTGGGGCGGACCGGAATCGCCGCGCCCGCCGACATCGCCGCCGCTGCCGCCACCGCTACCGCCGCCCAGCCCGCCTGGGCCGCCCTTCCCTATACCGAGCGGGCGGCGATCATGCGCCGCGCCGGTGACATCTGGCGGGCGAACGCCGCCGAGATCGAGCAGTGGGACATCCGCGAGAGCGGCAAGATTCCCGGTGCGGTCCAGTTCGAGACCCACGTCGCCACCGAGGAGATCTTCGAGGCGGCGACGCTGCCTACCCGGCCCTCCGGGGAGCTGCTGCCCAGCGAGCAGCCCAACCTCAGCTTCATCGAGCGGGTCCCGGTCGGCGTGGTGGGCGTCATCGCCCCCTTCAACTTCCCGCAGATCCTGGCCATCCGGTCCGTCGCGCCCGCGCTCGCGCTCGGCAACGCGGTCGTGCTCAAGCCCGACCCCCGCACCGCGGTCTGCGGCGGGGTGGTCCTCGCCCGGGTGTTCGAGGAAGCGGGGCTGCCGGAGGGGCTGCTGCATGTGCTGCCGGGCGGCCCGGATGTGGGCGAGGCGCTGGTCGCCGACCCGCTCGTGCGGCTCATCTCGTTCACCGGTTCCACCGCGGCCGGCCGCCGGGTCGGCCAGCTGGCCGCCGGGCATCTCAAGCGCTGCCACCTCGAGCTCGGCGGCAACTCGGCGCTGATCGTGATGGACGACGCCGATCTGGACCGGGCCGCCTCCGCAGGCGCGTGGGGCTCCTTCCTCCACCAGGGCCAGATCTGCATGACGACCGGGCGGCACCTCGTCCATGAGGCCGTCTACGACGACTACGTGGCGCGCCTGGCGGGCAAGGCCGAGCACCTGCCGGTCGGCGATCCGGCCGGCGGCCAGGTGGCGCTCGGCCCGATCATCGACGAGCGCCAGCGCGACAAGGTGCACGGGCTCGTCACCACGAGCGTCGACGCGGGCGCCCGGCTGGCCGCCGGCGGCACCTACGAGGGGCTGTTCTATAAGCCCACGGTGCTCGCCGACGTCGCCCCCGCGATGCCCGCCTACGCGAACGAGGTGTTCGGCCCGGTCGCGCCCGTGGTCCGGTTCTCGACCGCCGACGAGGCGGCCAAGCTCGCCGGCGATACCGAGTACGGGCTGTCCCTGGGCATCCTCACCAGGGACGTGATGCGTGGCCTGGACCTGGCGCGGCGGATACCCACCGGCATCGTCCACATCAACGACCAGACGGTTGACGACGCGCCGAACACGCCGTTCGGCGGGGTCCTCGCCTCGGGCACCGGGGCCCGCTTCGGCGGCACCGCCAATCTGGAAGCGTTCACCGACACGCGCTGGGTGACCATCCGGGGAGAGATCGCTCCCTACCCGTTCTGACCGCCCCCGCCATGAGGACCCAGATAGGCATCGTCGGCGCCGGCCCGGCCGGGCTGCTGCTGTCGCATCTGCTGGCGCTGCGCGGCATCGACTCGCTGGTGGTGGAGGACCGCAGCCGGGCCTACTGCGAGGCCCGGCAGCGGGCCGGGCTGCTGGAGGACGGCACGGTCAAGCTGCTGCGCGAGGCGGACCTCGCGCAGCGGCTGGACGCCGAGGGGCTGGAGCACAGCGGCATCTACCTGCAGTTCGCCGGGGAACGCCACCACCTGGACTTCCGCGACCTCACCGGCGGCCGCACGGTCACCATCTACGCGCAGACCGAGATCGTCAAAGACCTCATCGCCCGGCGGGTCGCCGACGGCGGGGCGCTGGAGTTCGAGATCGCCGACACGGCCGTGGCCGGCCTGGACACCGACCGGCCGGTGCTGTCCTACACCACCGCCGGCGGCGAGCGGCGTGAGGTCGGCTGCGACGCGATCGCCGGCTGCGACGGCTTCCACGGCATCTGCCGGCCCTCCGTCCCGCCCGGCCTGCTCACCGTCCGGGACCGGGACTACCCCTACGCCTGGCTGGGCATCACGGCCGAGGTCCCGCCGTCCACCGATGAGCTGATCTACAACCGCCACCCCGACGGCTTCGCCCTGCACACCATGCGGACGCCCCAGGTCAGCCGGCTCTACCTGCAGGTCCCCCCGGACGACCAGATCGAGGCCTGGCCGGACGAGCGGATCTGGGCCGCGCTCCAGCGCCGGCTCGCGCTGCCCGGCTGGGAGCTGAAGGAAGGCCCGATATTCGACAAGGCCATCACCCCCATGCGCAGCTTCGTCAGCTCGCCGATGCGGTACGGTCGGCTGTTCCTGGCCGGTGATGCCGCGCACATCGTCCCGCCGACCGGCGCCAAGGGGCTGAACCTGGCCATGGCCGACGTGACCGTGCTGGCCGACGCGCTGGAGGCGCTGCTGCGGGGCGACAGCCGCCTCGCCGACGGCTATTCCGACACATGCCTGCGCCGGGTCTGGCGTGCCACCCACTTCTCGTGGTGGATGACCACGATGCTGCACGTTAGCGCCGGACGCCGACCCGATGACCGAGGAGCTGCAGCTGTCCCAGCTGCGCTACGTCACCAGCTCGCGCGCGGCGGCCACCTCGCTGGCCGAGAACTACACCGGCTATCCGCCGCTGCGCTGACGCCGGTAGAGCACGTCGCCCCGGCTGTCGGACATCACCGGCACGAAATGGCTGTCGAAGTAGGCGCGCAGCGCGGGTGACCAGGCGATCCGGCGGCGGCTGTAGGCGGAGAGCCAGGCGTACCGGGCGTGGGCGAACTCCTGCCGCCAGGCCGCCGCCACGGCGGGGTTGCGCCCGGCCCCGGTGCCGGGCGTCCCGCCGCGCGACAGGGCCAGGTCGGTGCCGGTGCCGTCCACCATCGGCGAGCAGCCGGGCACGTTCGTGACGAACCGGTTGGCGAGGATGAGGAAGGAGACCTCGTCGGTGGCGACGCACGACCCGGGCGGGATCGGCCGCGCGAAGGCGGCGATGCTTCCCGGCCCGGTGGGGGCGATGATGGCCTTGAGCTGGCCCTCGGCGCGGACCTGGAAGATGGTGAACACCACCAGAAGGGCCGCCGCCAGCCCGGTCGCCACCCAGGCCAGCGTCCCCCCGGCGGGCCGGGGGGACCGGCCGTCCTCCCTGCTCTCCCAGCCGGGGGTCAGCAGCCGGGCGGCGGGCAGGGCGATGGCCAGGCCGAGGAACGGCGCCAGGAACGCCGCGAAGTGGTAGTGGAACTGGGTGGGCAGCAGGAAGAGGACCACGATCAGCGCGCTGGTCGCCAGCGCGAACCCGTCCAGCGCGGGCGGCGGCCGCCGGGTGACCGCGATCTCCATGGCCAGCCCGCCCACCGTCAGCAGCGCCAGGATGATCACGGTGACCACGATCGTCGAGTGCATCCGCAGGTGCAGCTGGGTGACCAGCAGGTCGGCCCGGCCGGGGAGATTGACGTGGCTGAGCCCGGCCATCTCCTTGAGGCGGCCCCAGACCGGCACCCTGAGCACGGTTGCGCGGTGCCCCACCTGGGCGACGATCAGGCTCTGGTAGAAGCGCCCGGGCGCCAGCACGGCGAACGGCAGCACGGCGATCAGGAAGGCGGCCGCGACCCCGGCGGCGAACGTGAGCGTCCGCCGCACCCAGGGCAGGCTGATGGCCAGCACCACCAGGACCGGGACGAGCGCCCACCCCTCGATGGCGCCCGCGAACCCGAACGCGACCCCGCCCCACGCCAGCCGCCGGCCGCTGGCCGTCAGCCGCTGGCGTCGAACACGGCCACCGCCCCGAGCAGGCAGGCGAGGACCAGCCACGGCTCGACGAGCACGGTGTGGGCGGCCTCGATGGCGGCCGGGAACACCGCCAGCACCCCGCACGCGATCAGCGCGGCCAGCGCGCCGCGGTGGCGCACCAGCAGGCCGACCAGGACCACGCCGGCCGCGCTCGCCAGCATGGTGAGCACCCGCCCGATCGCCATGCCCGCCGCCGTGCCGGTCACCTTCGCCACCAGGGCGGCGGGGGCCATCAGCAGCAGGATCCCGGGCGGCTGGACGAAGACGAAGTCGCGGTAGGGCAGGATTCCCCCGACCAGGTGAACGGCGCTGCCGAAGTAGGACCCGTCGTCATATTCGGTGAGCCCGAACAGGTACCCGGGCAGGCTGAGCTCGTATACCCGCAGGCCCAGCGCCAGCACGGTCGCCGCGGCGATGACCACGGTCGTCGGGTCGCGCCAGGCGGCGGCGAGGCGCGAACGGGCAGCTGAGCCGCCGGCGGGTGCCTCCGCACCAGGTTTCACCGTGGTCCCGCTCAACTCACTCCCCTGCCCGTCGGTCAACGGCGCCACCGTGTCCATATTGGACGCAGGCCGTGACGTCGACGGGCCCCCTGGACGGCTGACCCGACCCCGGGAACGCGTGAGGCAGGCCATGGTTTCCGTCCGCCCGCGGGCAGTCTATTCCCGCTGGGTAACCGCGGAATCCGTTTTGCCAGTCATTCACTCTTCGCCATGGCGGTCGAGGAACTCGTACACGTCGGTCTCGTCCACGCCGGGGAAACTCCCGGTGGGCAGCGCGGACAGGATGTGCGAGTGCGCGCGGGCCGACGGCCACGCCATTCCTCCCCAGCGGGTGGCCAGCGCGGCCGGCGGGCGCTGGCAGCAGTCGCCGTCGGGGCACCGCGATGACGTCCGGGTGACCGTGTCCCGGCCGCGGAACCAGCGGGAGTGCTCGTACGTGGTGCCCAGCGTGATGGCGAACCCGCGGTCGCGGCCGGGGTCCACGTGGGAGGTGCACCAATAGGTGCCCGACGGGGTGTCGCTGTACTGGCAGCGGACGGCCTCCCGCCCCGCCGAGGCGAAGATCTGCCGGCCCGCCCACTTGCGGCACATGCGCTGGCCCTCGATCGCCCCGGTCTCGTCGGCGGGCAGCACCAGGCCGTCGTTCTCATAGGCCTTGTAGATGATCCCGCTCTCGTCGCTCTTGACGAAGTGGCACGGCAGCCCCAGGTGATGGGTGGCCAGGTTGGTGAACCGGTGGGCCGCCATCTCGTAGGAGACGGAGAACACGTCCCGCAGGTCCTCCACCGACAGGTCCCTCGCCTGCTTGGCGTCGGCCAGGAAGGCGGCGGCGGCCTGCTCGGGGACCAGCACCGCCGCGGCGAAGTAGTTGGCCTCGACCCGCTGCCGGAGGAAGTCGGCGAAGTCACGCGGGATGTCATGGCCGAGCACGAAGTGCCCGAGCGCCTGCAGCAGGATGGTCCGCGGCGTGTGCATGCCGACGGCCTCCTGCTTGAGGTGGATGCGGCGGTGCCGCAGGTCGGTGACGGATCGCACCGACCGGGGCAGGTCCTCGGCGTAGTTCACCGTGAACCCGTGGTGGGCGAGGATGGCGAGCAGCGTGCCCTGCGACAGCGCCCCGGCGTGGTAGCCGACCGCCTGCAGGGCGTCGGACGCCAGCCGCTCGATGCCGGCGAAGTAGTTGCCGCGCTCACGCATGGCCGCCCGCAGCTCCGCGTTGGCCGCCCGCGCCTCCTCCGGGGTGGCGGTCGGCCGGGTGCGCTGCCGGCGCAGCTCGGCGTAGAGGGCGGCCAGATGCTCGAGCACATCGTTGGGCACCCGCGCGCCGACCTTCAGGTAGGGCAGGCCGAGGTCGGCGTAGAGCGGGTCGCGCTGGGCCTCCTCCAGCATGATCTCCAGCTGCGCGCGGCGGCTCGGCGGCTGGTGGCGCAGCAGTTCCTCCGGCGTCACCGACAGCGCCCGGGCCAGGGACTCGATCAGCGAGAGCTTCGGTTCCCGGCGCCCGTTCTCCAGCAGCGACAGCGCCGACGGCGCCCGCCCGACCCGCCGCGCCGAGCTCGGCGAGCGTCAGGCCACGGGAGCGCCGCAGATGACGCAGGCGCTGGCCGAACGTAGCGAGGTCTAGACCACTTGACGTCAAGAACTCAGATTCTTGTTCAAGAAAGTCTGTCATATGTTCATTCTAAATGAAATTTTGAAGTTCTTTCCAGAGCCAATCCTGGCGGCGGCCCCGGGCCGGCGGGCATCCTCGCAGTACCACCCAGGGGACAGGACGTTGGAGGACCCGTGAGCGATCGTCGCCTCGAGGGCACGCAGGTCAACGGCAGCGCCGCCGAGCAGGCAACGCGGCTGAGCGAGGAGTGGGCAGCCAGCCCACGCTGGCGTTCGGTCGAGCGCACCTACTCCGCGCAGGACGTGATCCGGCTGTGCGGCACCGTGCGGGAGGAGCACACCCTTGCGCGGCTGGGCGCCGAGCGGCTGTGGCGGCTGCTCCACGAGTGGGATTACGTGCACTCGCTCGGCGCGGTGACCGGCAACCAGGCGGTGCAGCAGGTCCGGGCCGGGCTGCCCGCGATCTACCTGTCCGGCTGGCAGGTCGCGGCCGACGCCAACCTGGCCGGGGAGACCTATCCCGACCAGAGCCTCTACCCCGCCAACTCGGTTCCCCAGGTGGTCCGGCGCATCAACAACGCCCTGCTCCGCGCCGACCAGATCAGCTGGGCCGAGGCCGGGGACGGCCCGGCCGGCGGCCAGCCGTACTGGCTGGCCCCGATCGTCGCCGACGCGGAGGCGGGCTTCGGCGGCGCGCTCAACGCCTTCGAGCTGATGAAAGCCATGATCGTTGCCGGTGCGGCCGGGGTCCACTGGGAGGACCAGCTCGCGTCCGAGAAGAAGTGCGGTCACCTGGGCGGGAAGGTGCTCATCCCGACCGGCCAGCACATCAAGACGCTGAACGCCGCCCGCCTGGCCGCCGACGTGCTCGGCGTGCCGACGCTGGTGGTGGCCCGGACCGACGCCCGCGCCGCCACCCTCATCACCAGCGACGTGGACGAGCGCGACCGGCCCTTCCTCACCGGCGAGCGGACCGCCGAGGGCTTCTACCGGGTGCGGAACGGGATGCCGGCCGGCATCGCCCGCGGCCTGGCCTACGCGCCCTACAGCGACCTGCTGTGGATGGAGACGTCCACGCCCGACCTCGATGAGGCACGCGAGTTCGCCGAGGCGATCAAGGACGAGTACCCGGACCAGATGCTCGCCTACAACTGCTCGCCGTCCTTCAACTGGCGTGGGCACCTAGACGACGGCACGATCGAGAAGTTCCAGCGCGAGCTCGGCGAGATGGGCTACAAGTTCCAGTTCATCACGCTGGCCGGGTTCCACGCGCTCAACTACTCGATGTTCGACCTGGCCCGCGGCTACGCGGCCGAGGGCATGCCGGCCTACGTCCGGCTGCAGGACGCCGAGTTCGCCGCCGAGCAGGCCGGCTACACCGCCACCCGCCACCAGCGTGAGGTCGGGACCGGGTACTTCGACCTGGTGACGTCCGCGATCGCGCCGGGCGCGTCCACCGTGGCGCTGGCCGGTTCCACCGAGAGCGAGCAGTTCACCGCGGCTCACTGAGGTCGGCCGGCCCGGCCGCGTGGACCGCGGGCGGCCCGGACAGGAGCTCGGTGACCGGCAGGTCGGAATCGTCCTCCTCGATGCCCGGGCTGGGCGCCGACCGCCAGCGGGCGGGAATGAACAGCGGGACGATCATCGCGGCGCCCAGCAGGGCCAGCACGCCGCTCACCAGCAGCGCCCGGTAACCGAACCCGAAGGCGTGGTCCTGCAGCGGGATCCACCGCAGGGCCTGGTGCTCACGCACGGCCACCAGCGCGCTCCAGGCCAGCAGCACCAGCCCGGGCAGTCCGGGCGCCAGCGGCGAGATGGCCCGCACCGCGATCACGATGCCGAGCAGCAGGCCGGTGGCGGCCAGGGCCGACCAGGCGATCAGGCCGGTCGGCGAGGTCAGGCCGCTGCCTTGTGCCGAGAGGCCGGTCAGGTGGGTGAAGCCCCAGCCCGCGCCGAAGAACAGCGCGGCGCCCAGGGCTATCGCCAGGATGAATCCGACGAGGTGACGCATTCGGGTCTCTCCTCCCGCTCGTGCCCCCGGGCCGGTCCCAGCGACCCTACGTGGCGCCCGGTGATCCCGCAGCGTGCTGGCCGCATGCGGGCACCGCAATAAACCAGTCTTTATTTGCAATTAACCGGCTCTTATCATTGGCCGCCGCCCTACTGGGCCGCTGCGGCCCGCCATCCCGGCCGCGCCCGCCGGGCACGCGCCACGGCGACCCGGGCGTTGTTGAGCGGGCCGAGGACCAGGTAGGCCCGGTAGGCGTCCCGCTCGATCAGGGCGAACTTCATCCCGCGCAGGCCGGGCGGGCGGCGATAGCCGGCAGGCCGGTAGCGGCGGTAATCGGCGGCCATCCGGCGGAAGAACTCCCGCCGCGCCTCGCGCGGCACCAGCCCGCTCGCGAGCACCGTGCTGTAGTGCTCGATCGCCCGGCCGAACAGGGCGGCCCTGACGCCGGTGCCGGCGGCCGCGCCTGTCCCGGCGTCCAGGCGGGCGAACACCTGCTCGTAGGAGGAGAAGATGCTGAAGTGGTCCATGCTGGTCGTGGCCAGGAAGGAACGGCGGCGGCGCCGGTACAGGTAGCAGATCCGGTCCAGCAGCGCGATCCTCTCCGCGCCGAGCAGCGCAGCGCAGGAGACCGGGACGTCCTCGTGGATTCCGGGCGGGAAGCAGACGCCCAGGCCGAGGAGGAACTCCCGCCGGAAGACCTTGCTCCACACGGTCATCGTCCGATCGATCAGCGCCGGCCGGTCCGCCAGCGTCAGCGTGGCGGGCGCGGCCCCCCCGGGGGCGCGGCCAGCAGCGCGGCGCCCGGGCTCGGCTGCGTCTGGCCCGAGGAGCCCAGGATCAGGTAGTCGATGAGCAGCACATCCGCCGGGCCGCGGCCCAGCCTCGCCGTGACCGCGTCCAGCGCCCCATCGGCCAGCAGGTCATCGGGATCGACGAACCACACATAGGTGCCGGTGGCCTCGGCCAGCCCGCGCATCCGGGCGGGCCCGGGCCCTGCGTTCTCGGCCAGGTGGATCACCCGCAGGCGAGGGTCCTGGCCGGCCCGGTGATCGAGGATGTCGCCGCAGCCGTCGTCCGAGGCGTCATCGACCGCGATGACCTCCAGCTCACCGCCGGACTGGCCCGGCTCGCCGAGCACCGAGTCCAGGCATGCGGGCAGGAAGTCCGCCACGTTGCCCACCGGGAGCACGACGCTGATCAGCGGCGCGGCGGGACCGGTCATCGCTCATCCGTGGTCATGGCTCACCGATGATAGACGGCTGAGCGCCTGGGGCAGGATGCGGCACAAGGGCCACTGCCCTGGGCGGGGACGCGGCACGAGGGCGGTCACCCGGGCCGCGTATTGTCGGCACGTGCACATCGACACCATCTTCCGGGCCATCGGCTCGTTCTGCGTCCGCTTCCGCTGGCTGGTGCTGGCGGCATGGGTGGCCGGGGCCATCGCCGCCGCTACGCTGCTGCCGGCGCTGTCCAGCGTGACCCAGAGCAACAACACCAAGTTCCTGCCGGCCAGCGCGCCGAGCGAGCACGCCGCCACCCTGGCGGCCCCGTTCGGCACCGCCAACCTGGTGCCCATCCCGGTGGTCGTCGCGCGTTCCGGATCCCCGCTGACCCCGGCCGACGTGACGGCCGTGACCAACCTGAAGGGCGAGCTCGGCCACGTCGCCAGCGTCAGCAAGGTCATCGACGCGGGCCGCTCCCCGGACGGGCACGCCTGGCAGCTGATCGCGCTGGCCAGCCAGGCCGGCGGCGGCCCGAACGCGACCACCGATCTCGTCAACTCGCTGCGGGCCACCATCTCCCGCGCCGGGCTGCCCGCCGGGCTGCAGGCGCATCTGGCCGGCGCGATTGCGGTCCAGGTGGACCAGCAGAAGGCGTCAGGGAACACCGGAAACCAGGTCGAGAACTACTCGGCCCTGTTCATCATCGTGCTGCTGGTGCTGATCTTCCGGTCGTTCACGCTCGCCGTGGTCACCATCGCCCCCGCGGTCTTCTCGGTCGTCATCTCCGGGCCGCTGGTCGCCGAGGCGGCGCAGCATGGCCTCCAGGTCTCCCCGCTCGCGCAGTACCTGATGATCGTGCTGGTGCTCGGCGCGGGCACGGACTATGGGCTGTTCCTGGTCTTCCGCGTGCGCGAGGAGCTGCGCGCGACCCAGCATGGCCAGGAGTCCTATGCCACGGCCGGATTCGGGTCCATGCTCCGTGCGCTCGGCCGGGACTTCATCCATCCCCGGGAGCCGGCCCGGGAGGCGATCACCCGCTCGGTGGTCCGGGTCGGCGAGACCATCACGTTCTCGGCGGCCACGGTGATCGCCGCCGTGCTCACCCTGCTGCTGGCCAGCTTCCCGTTCTACTCCGACCTGGCCATCCCGTTCGCCATCGCGCTCGGCGTGACGCTGGTGGCGGGGCTGACCCTGCTGCCTGCCGTGCTGTCGCTGCGGCTGTCGCTGCTCGCGCAGAAGCGGACGGTCTTCCAGCGCTTCTTCGGCAAGCCCAAGCTGCTGCCCTGGAGCATCCAGGGAACCGGGAAGCCGGGCACCTGGGGCCGGATCGCCACCCGGATCGTCCGCCACCCGGTGCCAACCCTGGTGACCGGCCTGGTCGTCTTCGGCGGGCTGGCCTTCGCGGTGCTCGGCTACACCGCCTCCGGTTTTGGCGGCAGCACCACCCCGCCCGCGCACAGCGACTCGGCCGCGGGCCAGGCGCTGCTGGCGCGCCACTTCCCGCAGTCGTCGGCCAACCCGACCAGCCTGATCTTCCGTTTCGCCGATCCGGTCTGGGAGCATCCGGCGGCGCTCGCCACCGGTACACAGAAGCTGAATGCGAGTCCGCTGTTCACCACCGTAACCGGCCCGCTGAACCCGGCGGGCGCGCCGATCCCGCCGGCCGATTTCGCCGCGCTGCACGCGAGACTCGGCCCGGCGAGCGCGCTGCCGCCGGTGCCCCCGCCCGGCACCACCGTGCCGCTGCCGGCCTACGAGGCCTACCGGGCGACCGGTAACTACATCAGCCCCGACGGGCGCACGGTGCAGTACTCGGTCGGGCTGAAGGCCGGCGACCCGGGCACCACCGCGGCCATGAACGCGGTCCCGGCCGTGCGCACGGCCACCACGCAGGTGGGCAAGTCCATCGGCGCCGCCGACTCGGGCGTCGGGGGTGAGGCGCCCGCGCTGTACGACATCAGCAGCGTCTCCAACAGCGACCTGGTGCGGGTGATCCCGATCGCGATCCTGGCCATCGGCATCCTGCTCGCGCTGGTGCTGCGGAGCCTGGTCGCGCCGCTCTACCTGATCGCGTCGGTGGGGCTGTCCTACCTGGCCGCGCTGGGCCTGTCGGTGCTCCTGTTCGTCGAGATCGGCAACAGCGGCGGGCTGGTGTTCTTCATGCCGTTCCTGATGTTCATCTTCCTGCTCGCGCTCGGCGAGGACTACAACATCCTGGTGATGACCAGGATCCGGGAGGAGGCGCAGCGGTTGCCGCTGCGGCAGGCGGTGTCGCGGGCCGTGAGCGTGACCGGCACCACGGTGACCTCGGCCGGGCTGATCCTGGCGGGCACGTTCGTGGTCTTCGGCGTGGTGGCGGGGCGCGGCTCGGGCGGCGGGCAGTTCCGCGACATCGCGTTCGGGCTGGCGCTCGGCATCCTCATGGACACGTTCCTGGTGCGGACGCTGCTGGTGCCTTCCACGGTCGTGCTGCTGGGCCGGTGGAACTGGTGGCCCTCCCGGATGAGCCGGAAGGGAGCGGAGCCGACCGCGCTCAGCGTCGAGGCGGCCGACGAGCCGGCCAAGGCCTGATCCGCCGGGGAATATCGGGTTCGGCCCGCACAGCGGGCGGCCGGCCAGAATACTGTCGTTGATCTGGGGACATGCCGTGCGGGGTGCTCGCCAAGAGCGGTACTGACCCGTCAGACTCGCCCTGAGGGGAAGACCGAGCAATGCCCTCGCGCGGCATCAGGCACGTCGGCACCGCCGGCGGCGCAGAAGGGACGCCGATGCAGGAACTGCGCCTGGTCGCGGTGAGTGAGGATGGCAGCTATGCCGTCCTGACAGCACCGGGGCGCAGCGGCCGTTTCTCGCTGCCGATCGATGAACGGCTGCGGATCGTGGCGCGAGGGCAGTTCTCCCGGCTCGCTCAGTACGAGATCGAAGTGGAGAGTCCCTTGCGACCCAAGGAGATCCAGGACCGTATCCGGGCCGGAGAGACGGCTGACGAGATCGCCGATGCCGCCGGAGTGCCGATCGAGCGGGTACGGCGGTTCGAGGGACCGGTGCTGGCTGAACGCGCCTACCGGGCCCAGGAGGCCCAGGGGGCCAGCATCCGCCATCCGGGCGACTCCGGGCCCGGCCGACGGCTGGGCGAGGTGCTGGCCGAGCGCTTCAGCGACCTCGGCGCGGATATGGAAGAGGCGCAATGGGACTCGCGCAAGCGGCCCGATGGCAGCTGGCAGGTGTCGCTCGTCTTCACCGCCGACGGCCTCCCCCGGCTCGCCGAGTGGGTGTTCGACCCGCGGAGCAGGCACGTCAGCCCGGCCAATGACACCGCCGCCGGCCTCTGCCTGCCCGACGTCGGCCTGCCTCCCATGGCGCCCCGTCAGCCCGGGTCGGCCACGGTCACCCCGATCGGCAGCCGGCTCAGCCAGGCGCCCGCCGAGCCGGAACCGCGCCCGCAGGCCGAGCCGGTTCGCGTCCCCGCCCCGCCGCGCCCGGCTGCCGCGGAGCAGGACGCCGGGCGGGCGGGTGGTGCCGAGCAGGCCCCGGTGCCGGAGCGGCCGGCCAGGAAGAAGGCGGCGGGGGGCCGGTCCCGGCGCTCGTCGGTGCCGTCCTGGGACGAAATCATGTTCGGGACATCCCGGCAGCCTGACTAGCTTGCGTCCCCTGGGTCACTTGGGTGAGGTTTACCGGTCCATGCGCTGCGCGACGTCGTACGATCGCCACCGGGAACGAATTTCGCGGAGGGGACGTGAGCAGGTTCAGGTGGGTCGCCCTGCTCAGCGGCATGGCCCTGATCAGCGGCTGCGGCCT
Source organism: uncultured Actinomycetes bacterium (assembly GCA_963835425.1). Taxonomy (GTDB): domain Bacteria; phylum Actinomycetota; class Actinomycetes; order Streptosporangiales; family Streptosporangiaceae; genus UBA9676. Next base: position 486,161 of record CAWIGE010000002.1, read on the forward strand.
GATCGGCGGCCCGAAGACCGTCCCGGCGGACGTCCCCAACCGGATCACCGTGACCAGCCCGGGCATCACTCTCCAGGGGGTGATGGGCTCGGCCTACACGTGCCATGGGGCGGGCAGGTACCCCGGGATCCACTGGTCCGGTGCCCCGGCGGGCACGAAATCGCTGGCGGTGGTCATGGATGACTCGGCCGCCCCGATAAGCCCCTATATCTACTGGATTGTTTTCAACATCGGCCCGCAAACGACGAGTATTCAGACGGGGCAAATTCCCGCGGGTGCCCGGCAGGCCCGCAATAGTAAAGGCACTCTTGGCTATGACCCGCCGTGCCCGGCGGGCCAAAGCCACCTTTACCGCTTTACCGTTTACGCACTCGGGTCGAGGCTCAGGCTCCGGACCGGCGCCAACGTAAAGTCGGCGTGGTCGGCGATAGCACAAGCGGCTATTGCCCGTGGCAGGCTCACCGCCAAAGCTACTCCGTAATCTGTTCGTTACAGCGGGTTAAGCTCGGGCCGTAAAAATTTCCTAAAAACAGGACAGGGGCCATACAGGTCCGACAGAATCACGTTCAAGAGTTCCGCCTTGGATGATCCAAGGCGCTAGCTACACGGGGAAGGCCCGCGTCGATGGCCGCGTGCGCCTAGCTAGCGTCACCCAGATGGCCATGGCTCGTTGGGTGGTGTAATGGTCCTGCTCTTCGTGGTCGGCGTCGCAGCCGTCATCATCGTGATTCTCATTGCCGTCTTTCTGAGCGTGCGGCTCGGGCGCAGTGAAGATCACGATGAACCGATGGGCAGGTCCAGCGATCGCGACCATGGCCGGCCCGACGCCGCAGACCCCGGCTGGCGGGACGAGCGCGCGCCTCGCCGGTCCCCGGCCAGCGCCGGCGGTTCCGCGCGCAGCGGGCAGCGGTCCCGGCCGCAGACCCAGGACCGGCGCTATCGCGACAGCGACGGCCGCCGCCCGGAGGGAGGCCAGGCCACCCGGCCGGGTGACTACGACTACCCGCAGCGGCGCCCCGGGCGCTACGAGTCCGGGCCGATGGAGCAGCCGGCCGATGCCCGGCGGCCGGCGACCGCCGGTTCCCGGCGGCCCGGGTCCGGCCGTGACCCCAATGGCCGCCGCGCCGGAACCGGCCGCGGCCGGCCGGAGGGGGCGGGCGCGCCCGCGCTGTATGACACCGGGCCCGCACGGCACCCGGCGGCCGATGATTTTCCCTCGGAGCCGCTGCACACCGCGGATTTCCCGTCGGGTGAATTTCCCTCCCGGCCGCAGCCCGCCGACTTCCCTTCCGGTGAATTCCCATCGGCTTCGCGGTCCGCCGCAGACGCCCCCACCGCGAGGTATCGCACGGCGGGCCCGCACACCGACGAATTCGCTCCCGGGCCGCTGCCCGAGGAGGACTTCGTCTCCAGCGAGTTCCCCGCGGCCGACTTCCCTTCCGAGGAAATGCCCGCCGCCCCCGCCCGTACCCGGCCGGCGCCGCCGAAGCCCGACCCGGGCCGGGACCGCTCCGACTCACGCCGCAGGCCGGGCAAGGGGCAGAACGCCCCGAAGGGGCGCTCGCGCAAGCGCGACGACGATGACTGGCCCAGCATGGAGTGGGACAAGCTCACCGACGAGCAGTACTGGGCGCAGCTGTCTTCGGACAAGCCACTGGCCACCACCGCCCGCAGCTCACAGCCGGCCCGCGAGCCCCGGCCAGCGGCCGGGGAGGCCAGGCCAGCAGCATCCAGGAACGGGCACGCCAGGCCCGCAGGTGGAGGGCCCAAGCCGGCGCCCGCGGCCCCGCCCGCCCGGTCACGCGACCTGGCCGACCGGAAGCCAGCCAGCCCTCAGCGCGAGGCGGCGGCCGGACGGCCAGCGGCGTCCCGGCGCGAGGAGACGGTGCCGCGGCGCGAGCGGGAGCGAGAGGCCGTATCGCGGCGCGAGCCGGAACGGGAGATGGTCTCGCGGCGCGAAACGGAACGAGAGCCGATGCCCCGGCGCGAAGAAGCGGTGTCCCGGCGCGAGCCGGAACGGGAGACCGTATCCCGGCGCGGGACGGCGCCCCAGCGCGAGGCGGTAACCGAGCGGTTGCCGGTCCGCCCCCGGCAGCAGGCGGCGGCCGCCGCCGCGCCCAGGAACGACACACCGGCTCCCCTCCGGCCGGACGCCACCCCCACGCCTCCGGCGGGCCAGCCCAGTCTCGCGATGCTGACCAGCCTGGCCAGCGGGCCGAACGGGGCGCTCGACGATGACCCGCTGACCAGCCCATCGTTCTCCCGGCCGACGGCCGACAGCCGGTCCTACCGCAGGAGCGGCGCGCAGGCCGGCGCCGGTGGCGCCGCTGCCCGGGCCGACGACCCGGCGGCCGCCGCTGGCTACGGCAGTGGCGCTCACGCCATGGCCGGTTACGGCGGCAACGGCCATCCCGGCAACGGCCATCCCAGTAACGGTCACACCAGCAACAGCTACACCAATGGTGACGCTCCCGCCAATGGCGGGGCGCCGGGCCGGGCCCAGGTCAATGGGGCGTACCAGGTTCCCGATTACGACGATGCCCACTACGCCGATCCGGGCTACGCCTACGCGCCGGCCGCACCAGCCGCATCGCCGGCCGCGGCCACCCAGCCAGTCGCGGCCAGCCAGCCAGCCGGAGCCACCCAGCCAGCCGGGTGGCACAGCGCGCCCACCCATACGCCGGCGCAGGGGAATCCGTACGGCAGCTACGTGGAGCCGGCCCCCGCCGCCAGCTATCCATCCATCCCGCCAACGCGGTACCAGGACCGGCAGGCCGGCGCCGGGCTCCCCGTTTATCCCGGCGATCACCGCGGCTACCAGGAGCCGGTCTACGACTCGGCCGCCACCGTCCGGTACCCGGGCCCGGGCGGCAACGGCGCTGCCGGTCCGCCACCGGCGTCCGGCCCTCCCGTCCACCCGGCTGACGCCGGCGGGTTCCCCCAGGCTGGCGACTACGCGGAGGCCGGTTACGCCGAAGACGGCGGCTACGGGAACGGCTACCCCGGCCAGGCTTCCTACGGCGACTCCTATGGCACCGCCACCGCCGGGTACGTTCCCAGCTACCCCGCGGACGGCTACCCCGCCGATCAATATGAGCAGGACGGTTACGGCGGTTACCCGGCCGGCCAGGGTTGACAGATCCGCATGGCGCGGGCGGAGAATGTCCGGACCGCGACATAGAGCAGGGGAGACGGTGGATCGCCCTCGGGATCACGCACGTACCTATCATTTGCACCGGCTGGCGGCTGCCCTCGACACTGAGGGCCTGCAGTCCACGGTGAAGACCACATACCCCGCGGCGCTCCACGTGTTCACACCAGGCGCGGCCATGCTGGCCGAGAGCATCGACTGCACTCCGGGAACCGACGACAGCGGCCGACTCCGCTGGTACTACCGGTGGTCCTGGGGAGAGGTGCTGCACGACGCGGAGGACCCCTCCGCCGCCGCCGCGAAGATCGCGGAGGTGCTCTCCTCCCGTTAGTGGCCGCCCACCAGGGGAGCCGCATGCACGTCGCCCCGGATCGGCCCGGGCGGGCTGGGCGAAAGCTCGTCCAGCGCGCGGGCGGCGTAGGCGAGGACGTGCGGCATCAGGGGAAACCGCTCGAGATCGTCCTTGCTGAACCAGTGATAGGCCCGGGCTGCCCGGTAGTCGAGCGAGACCTCGCCGCCGGTGACGTGGCAGAAGTAGACGAAGTCCAGGTATTCCTTTGACGGGCTGATCCGGATCTCCTGGATCGCTATGGGCATGGGCAAGGGAGTGGCCGCCTCGTCCCTCACCTCAAGGCCCGCCCCGCTGGCCACCCGGACCGCGAGCCCGGTTTCCTCCCGGACCTCCCGGATCAGTGCCTCATGCGGGTACTCCCCCGACGCCAGCTCTATCCGGCCACCGGTGGGCACCCAGCGCGACAGGCCGCCATGCCACAGCAGCAGAACCCGGTCGCCGCGTACCACGTAGCCACCCACGACATAGGTGGCATCTCGCAGGTACTTCATCTCATAGCTCCCCGGAACGCAGCGTCAGTCCACCTCACGGGCGCACCTTGAGCTCAAGGCCGCACATCGCGACCACGATATCGACCGTTTCGTCAACCGACATCTTGTCGGTGCGGATCACCACCGCATCCGTGGCGACCCGCATCGGCGACGTCTCGCGCTCACGGTCCATCCGGTCCCGCTCGGCCAGCTGCAGCTCCACCTCGGTCTGGGTCCGCAGCTCCTCCGCGTTCTGCGCCCACAGCTTCCTCGCCGCGCGTTCCTGCAGGCTCACGTCGAGGTACAGCTTCAGCTTGGCCTCCGGGGCCACCACGGTGCCGATGTCACGCCCGGCCAGGATGGTCGGGCCCTCCGAGATGACCCGCCGCTGTATCTGCCTGACCACCTCCCGCACCGGCTCGAACCGGGCGACGCGGGGGACGGTCCGGGTGATGTCGTCGGTGTGCAGCCGCAGCTCAGACAGCTGCCGGTCGCCCACCCTGATGACACCACCGGCGTTGGTCCTGGCCACCTCCACGTCCTTCAGCACGCCGACCGAGACCTTGAGCACCGCTTCCCTGTCATCGGGATCGGCCGCGCTGTCCAGCACGCCCCTGGCGACGAGCCGGTAGATGAGCCCGGTGTCCACCATCGCGTAGTTCAGCCGCGACGCCAGCGCCTGGCCTATCGTGCTCTTTCCGCTTCCGGCGGGCCCATCAATGGCGATCGTTTCGGGTCGCACTCTTGCTCCTTGTCATGACCCGTGGGCAGCGGCCCTGGCTGCGCAACCGATCGCTCGGCCAGGCTGGTGGCGTTAGTTTAGACGCACGGCCCCGGCCGGTCTTGGCAAGGACCTGGGTCAATCCAGCCCGAACAGCCGCCGGGGGTTGGTGACCGCCACCGTCTGGACCTGTGCCTCGGTGAGTGCCTCGGTCAGCGTGGCCACGGGGGACGCGAGCGCCATGTCGAATTGCAGGTCGGTGCCCAGCACCACGTGTTCGAGCCCGACCCGCTCGACGAGATAGCGCAGGGCCGCCGCGTCGTGGGTGATGGTGTCGAAGTAGAGCTGGCCGAAGAAGTCCCAGGCGTTCACCGGCGCGTCGGCCAGTTCGGGGCGAACGCTGCGGGCGTGCACCAGACGGCCCGTCTGGTACGGCAGGAAGCCGCCGCCGTGCATGAGCAGGAGCCGGACCTGGGGGTGGCGCGCCAGTACCCCCGCGCAGATGAGCCGTTCCACCGTGATGGTGGTCTCCAGCGGGTTGCCGATCGCGTTCTGCAGGTACCACTGGCTGAGGGCCGGATGGCTGCAGTTGAAGGCCGGATGAACCAGGACGGGCCTGGCGATGGCGTCGGCCTGGGCCCAGAAGGCCTCGAAGTCCGGCTCGTCCAGGCGGCGGCCGGCGATCGATGTACCTACCGCCGCGCCGACCGCGCCGGCCGCGACCGCCTCCGCGTACATCTCGGCCGCCCGCCCGGGTGCCTGCATCGGGAGGTTGGCCAGCCAGTGCAGGCGGTCCGGGGCATGGGCGCAGAACTCGGCCATTCCCTCGTTGCTGGCCTCGCACAGGCTGATTGCCACGTCCGTGGCCAGGTCGTAGCCGAACAGCACCGGGGCGGGCGAGATCACCGCGCCCCACAGGTCCCGGCCGGCCAGGTCGGCCATCTTCTCCGCCGGCCGGTGGAAGGCCGGCACGAGCGGGAACGGCACATGATGGGGACTGCGGAACATGCCGTCGCTGGCCGAGATGCCCAGCCTGCTGTCCTGCTCGCCCAGGCGAAGCACGGCATCCGGGATGACGTGGTTATGGACGTCGATATACACCCAGCCTCCAGGCGGGACGGGAGCGCGGCAACAGGCCCTGAGCCTCGTTGCGGTGCCGGTAGCCGTGCTAATTCACGTTTAATCTTGCTACTGGAACCGCCAGGTTTCCTGGAGACCCGCCAACCCGCCCGGCCCGGCTTGCGCCGCAGCTTCCCAGTTGACCCGGGCGAGCGAGAGGAGCCCCGCCATGACAACAACTCCTGTCACGGTGGGCGTCATCGGGCTCGGCAACATGGGGCTCCCGATGGCGGGGCACCTGCTCGCGGCGGGCTTCGGCGTCCGGGGCTACGACGTGCGTCCCGAGGCGGTCGACCCGCTGGCCCGGGCCGGGGGGACGCCCACCGCGAGCCCGGCCGAGGCGGTGGCCGGCGCGCCGGTGGCCATCACCTCGCTGCCATCGGTGGCTGCGCTGCGGGAGGTGGTGGGCGGGGAGCACGGGCTGGCCAGCGCCGCCCCGGACGGCCTGATAGTGGTCGAGACAAGCACCCTGCCGGTGGCGGCCAAGGCCGAGGCGGCCGAGGCGCTGGCCCGGGTGGGGGCGGTGGTCCTGGACTGCCCGCTCAGCGGCACGGCCAGCCAGATGCGGGCCCGCGACATCGCCGTCTACGCCAGCGGGGACCCGGCCGCGCTCAAGCGCAGCCACGACGTGCTTGCTGCGTTCTCGCGGGTGCAGCACGAGGTCGGGGCGTTCGGCAACGGCATGCGCATGAAGCTGATCGCCAACCACCTGGTGGCCGTGCACCACACCGCGGCGGCGGAGGCCCTGCTGCTGGCCCGGCGGGCCGGGCTCGACCCGGCGCTGGCGCTGCGGGCACTGGCCGACGGGGCCGGCAACTCCCGGATGCTGGAGATCCGCGGCCCGATGATGGTCGAGGGCGACTTCTCCCACGCCAACATCGCCCTGGAGGTCTTCCAGAAGGACGTCGACCTCATCAACGACCTGGCCCGCACGGCGCGCTGTCCGCTGCCGCTGTTCTCGGCGGCGGCGCAGCTTCATCTGGCCGCGATGGCCCAGGGCCGGCTCGGCGAGGATCCCGCGTGCGTCTTCGCGGTGCTGGAGGGGATGACCGGCGGCTAGACCGTCACCGCGACGGCCCGGCCGTCGCGGAGCGACTCGGCGATGGCGCTGGTCAGCTCCACGCTGCGCAGGCCGTCGAGCCCGGACGGGCTGGGCTCACGACCGGCGGCGACGGCGTCCTCGAAGGCCATGACCGCGCCGCGGTAGGCGTGATAGCTGGCGGTCTCGATGGTGGTCTCGCCCTGCTCGGTCACGATGTCCAGGGTCCCCTCCATGTTCATCCGGGTGCAGGACCGGCCCACCACCCGGCCCTTCGTGCCGTAGACCGTGATGTCCGCCTGGGGGAAGGCGACCGACTGGTTGATGTTGACGTAGGCGAGCGCGCCCGTGCCGTAGCGCAGCAGGACCAGCGCGAGCGTCTCCGGGTCAAAGCCGCCCTCGTGCCCGGCCAGGGCGGTCACCTCGGTCGGCTCGGTCCCGAGCAGCCAGCCGATCAGGTCGAAGGCGTGCACGCCGAGGTTGTTGATGGCGCCGAGGCCCGCCAGCGCCGGGTCGGTCCGCCAGCCCTTCAGCAGCGTCCGCCCCGGGCTCATCTCCACCTGCACCACCCGGATCTCCCCCAGCGAGCCGTCCTGGATCGCCTCGCGGAACCGGCCGAAGTGGTCGTGGAACCGGGTCTGGAAGGTGATCCCCAGCCGGACGACGGCCTTCTCACACGCGGCGACCGCCCGCCTGGCGTCTGCGACTGACAACGCGAGCGGCTTGTCACACATGACGTGCTTGCCGGCCGCGGCGGCCGCCACGACCTCCTCGGCGTGCAGCGCGTTGGGCGTGGCGATGTAGACCGTGTCCACCCCGGGATCCGCCAGCAGCTCATCGAAGCTGGTGAGCGCCCGTGCCGCGCCGTGCCGTCCGGCAAAAGCCTCCGCCCGGCCCCGATCCCGGCTGACCACCGCCCGTAGCTCACCCTGCGGGCTCGCGGTGATCGCGGGTGCGATCTCCGTGTCGGCGATCCTGCCGAGGCCAATGATTCCCCATCGCACCATGTTTGCCACCTAGCTTCGCTGGCCGCTCAGTCCCGGGACGGGACGAACGGACGCCGGATGATGTAGACCCGATAACGCGGAAGTGCCTGATCCCGCCCGGCGCACCGGCCAGCCCCCGATTGTGGGGAGCAGCGCCACGTCGCCGGTGGAGCCGTCGATGGCGGCGAGGAAGGCGCCGCCGGGAGCGGCCGGGCTGCCGGTCACCCGCTCCGGGCGGCAGCCGAGCACCATCGGCACGCCGAGGCTGCGGGCGACCCCGGCCAGATGCGAGCCCGCCGCCCCGGTCCGCGCGATGACGCCGCGGGCGGCGAACAGCAGCGGCGCCAGCGCCGGCACCGGCTGGTCGATCAGCAGGATGGCATCCTGGCAGTCGCCGGCCGGGCGCTCGTGCGGCCTGACGGCCACCAGCCGGCCGGCCGCCGTCCCCGGTGCCCCCGGCCGTCCTCGCACGTGCTCGCCGCGGCGCAGCACCGCGGCCGCGAGCAGCGGCATCGACGCGCGCGCGGCGGGCAGCCCGCCGGCCCAGCTCCCAGATCCCTGCGTGGGCGCCGCGCCGGCCCCGCGCGGCGCGGCGCCGGAGCGCTGGGACTGCAGCAGCCAGATCCCGCGGTCATCGGCGGCCCACTCGATCACGTCGTCGCCGAGCTGCCGCCAGGCCCGCCCGGCCAGATCCGCGACGGCGGCGACCGTCGCCGTTCCGATCAGCGCCGCCAGCCGGCCGTCACCGCACTGGTCCGCGCGGCCTGGCCGGCCCGGCTGGCTTGACCGGGCTGCCTGGCTGGTCCGGGTCAGCTGACCCGGAAACGGCGCTGCGGCGTCGTGCGGGGCCGCGGGAAGCCGGACCATGGCGGACGCGCCCTCAGCCCAGCCGGACAGCAGGGCGCCGGGATGACCGAGCACCCCCTCCACCGTGACCTCGGCAACGGCCGCATCCGCGGCGGGCGTCACCCGGGCCACCCCGCCCGCCACCGGGCGGATCTCGGGCTGGAGCAGGATCCCCAGTTCCAGCGCCTCCGGCGGCAGGCCGCAGGCCCCCAGCCGCGCCAGCGGGTCCACCGCGAACGCGGATGCCCAGCAGCTGCGGACCGCCGCCACGACATCGTCGGGACCCACCTCGGCGACCGTGGAGAACGCGCCGGACCAGCGGGGGTCGGCCTCCAGCGGGCTGGACGACCGGGCGATGACCCGCCCGCCGAGCCGGGCCACGGCGTCACGAAGCTCCGCGGCCAGGCCCTCGTCCAGCGGGTGCCCGAGCACGGCCCGCCGCGCCGCGGCGGGCCGCCCCTGCCGCACGGCGGCCGCGCCCGCGCCCAGCGCGGGCCTGCCCTCGGCGACCGGCACCACCCACCCCGGCAGCACCGCGAGCCCGGCGCGGAGGGCGCTGGCCAGCCGCGCCGCCTTGTCCCCCACGGTCCCGGCAGCCCCGTCGTGCAGCGCGGTCCCGTCGTGACGCACGGCGTTGCCGGGCCACGCGGTCTCGTCTTGCCGCGCAGCTTCGTTCAGCAGCGTTTGGTCATTAAGGCCGGCAGCCCGCGCCGCACGGGTGATCTCGCCGCCCAGCGGAAGCAGCCGCGGCCCCGACGGCGCGCTCACCCGGCGTTGATGATCTGGTCGGAGGCATACGAGGACAGCAGCTCGTGCCCGTCCTCGGTCACCAGCAGCATCTCCTCCAGGCGCACACCGAACTCGTGCACCTTCCCGTGCTGGGTCTCCAGCGCGAACACCATGCCCGGCTTGATCTCTTCCGGGTAGTCCAGCGACCAGATCCGCGAGATGACCGGGCGGTCGTACTGCGCCAGGCCCAGGCCGTGGCCCCACAGATTGGCCGCGGCCTGGTCTTCCTCCTCATAACCCCAGGCCTCCTTGGCCGAGGGCCATTTCGCGGCGATGTCGCGGGTGGTCACGCCCGGCCGCACGACCTCGATCGCATCCCACAGCCACTGGTGGGCGGTGTCGTAGTACTGCCTCATCTCATCGGTCGGCTTCCCGCCGACGCAGTAGGTGCGGTAGACGCAGGACTTGAACCCGTTCCAGGTGAGGGCGGCCAGATCGACGATGACCAGCTCCCCCGGGCGGATGATGCGGTCGGAGAAGTTGCGCCAGTTGGGCCAGGCGTTCGGCCCGGAGGACACGATGATGTCCTCCACGTCCTCCATCCCGGGGATGTTGTACAGGTACTCGAAGCCGAACGCGGCCACCTCGTTCTCGGTCTGTCCCGGCCGCAGGAACTGTGTGAACTCGTAGTGCAGCGAGTCGCAGATCGCGCCGACGATGCGGGATGCCTTCTGCTCGTCGGGGCTCTTGATCGACCGGGCCTCCATCATGGGGGTCATGCCGTCGACCCAGGTCACCCCGGCCCGCTGGAACGCCGCGATCATATTGATGTCGATGAAGTCGACCCCAAGCGGCTTGTCCAGCACCCCCGCGTCCTCCAGGTCGGCGACCAGCGCGGTGGTGAACTTGGCCACCTGGTTCTGGGCCGCCGGGCCCGCCGCGCCCTTGATCCAGGTGTAGGAGTGGCGGATGTTCTGCGGCGGGATCCACGGGTTGTGCGCCTTGAGATGGATGCCGATGTCGCCCTGCTCGTAGACGATCGGCTCCTTGCCCTCGCACAGGACGACGTAACGCAGGCCGGGCTTGAGCCGGTTCCAGCCAGGGGTATAGGTGGACGACACGTACCGCATGTTCTCGTCGTAGAACAGCAGCAGCGCCCCCAGGCCATGCCGTGCCATCGCCTCCCGCGCCCGCTGCAGCCGCCAGGCCCGGACCGCTGCCCAGTTGATGCCTTCCTTCCAGTCCGTGCTCAGGCCACCGAACGCTTCCTTCATGCACTGCCGTCCTTTCTCATGGGCGGGGCCGGGATGACCAGGGCCGCACCGGGTAGTCGGGCTGGCCGCCGGTCAGGACCTTGACGATCTGGGTCGCCGCCTTCCGCTGTGATTCGGCGAGGGACTCCTCGGAGTAGTAGGCCATGTGCGGCGTCACCAGCAGCCCCCGCAGGTCGCTGGGGAGCCGTCCGACGGCGGGCGGCTCGGTGTCCAGCACGTCGAGCGCCGCCGCCCGGATCCGCCCGGCCCGCAGCGCCTCGATGACCGCGCCGGTGTCGACCAGGCCGCCGCGCGCGGTGTTGACCAGCACGGCCCCGGGCTTCATCATGGCCAGTTCCGCGGCGCCGATCAGGCCCCTGGTGCGGGGCGTCAGCGGTGCGTGCAGCGACACCACGTCGCACCGGCCCAGCAGGTCGGGCAGCGTCAGCAGCGGCGGCAGGCCCGGTCCCGGCTGGAGGAAGGGATCGTGCGCCACCACCGCGCAGCCGAGCGCGGTGAGGTAACCGGCCAGGCACCGGGCGATCCGCCCGAACCCGACCAGGCCGGCCCGCTGGGTGGACAGCCGCCGGATCGGCCGCAGCCCGTCCAGCCCCCAGCCGCCCCCGGCGACCAGCGCGCTCGCCTCGGGCAGGCGGCGGGCCAGGGCCAGCATCAGGCACAGGGCGTGCACCGCGACTTCCTCGACGCTGTAGTCGGGCACGTTGGTGACGACCACGCCGCGGCGGGCGGCGGCGGCCACGTCCACGTTGTCGGTCCCGATCCCGTAGCGCGCGACGATCTTGCAGGCGGGCAGCTGGCCCAGCAGCTGGTCGGTGATGGGCAGGTAGGTGTTGAGCAGTGCGTCGGCGTCGCCGCCGAGGCGGGCGACACCGTCGGCGGTGCCATCGGCGACCTCGATCCGGGCCCCGATCGCGGCCAGCAGCTGGGTCTCGGTGTCGATGCTCGGGAACACCTGGTCGGTCACGACCACCTTGAAGGTCTGGCTCACTGTGACTCGCCTCGCTGGGCCGGGTGCCGTTAGCCGCCGGGGATGACCGGGAGCAGGAGGTAGGACTCCCGGCCGGGACCGTGCCAGAGGGTTTGCGTGCTGCTGGTGAGGTGCGGCGGGCGGTCCGCGGGATCGTCGTGCAGGAACGGGCCGCACCCGGTCATCTCGTTCTTGAACGTGCCCAGCCGGGGCGCGCCGGGGCGGCGGACCTCGTAGTCGCGGCCCCGGATGGTCAGCGCCACCCGGTAGCCGGGCGGGACGACCACGCTGGTGGGCCAGATCTCCACATCGGCCTGGTAGACCTCGCCCGGGGTGAGCGGCTGGATCTCGTCATGGCGGTGATAGGGCCGGTGGGGGGTGCTCAGCTCCGGGTCGAGCTTGCGGTGCGACAGGCGGAGCCAGCCCTGCGCGACCGGGGTGTGCGGGTCGATGGCGCCCGGGAAAGTGACCTCCCGGCCGCCCGGGCGCAGGACCCGCAGCACGCAGAACAGGTCGGCGTCGGTGGTGGTGGAGGAGACGAACAGGCGCGCGGCCACCGGGCCGGTGATCTCGGTCTCCCGCTCGGCCGGGGGCGCGGTGAACGTGACCCCGTCCCCATCGGCGCGGTAGGACTGGCACTTCTGGCCGGCGCCTGCGGCCTCGCTCAGCTCACCCGAGCCCGGCCGCAGGTAGAGCCGCCGCCAGACGGTGCGGGCCAGCGGCCACTCCTGCTCGGCCCGCTGGGTGAACCCGTCCACCCGGCGGATCTGCAGCTGGACCGGCGGCTGGTCCCGCCAGCCGCTGTCGTTGCCGTGCAAAAAGCAGGCGAAGAACCGTTTCTGCAGGTCCACCCCGTAGTCGGTGTAGAAGTGGGTCCAGTGCTCCAGGCCGTGCACCTCCAGCCACTTGCGCGGCGCCGCGGCCCGGGTGAACCCCTCGAAGTTGCCGCGGGTATGCAGCCCCTGCCCGCCCCAGTTGGCCGCGGTCAGCAACGGGACGGTGATCTGCCCCCAGTCCGCCGACCTGGCCCGGTGGAACTCGTCGTCCAGTGGGTGGGAGCGGATCTGATCGCCGAACGGCACCCGCGCGGCCGTCAGCTCGGCGTCGGTGAGGGTCTCCGGCCCGGCCACGGGTTCCCCGGTGACCGGGCTGCGCGGCCCGCGCTCCCCCACCCCGTGCTGGACCACCGTGACCTGCTTGCCGTACCAGTTCGCCCAGAACGAGGACAGGATCCCGCCGTGGTGGGTGCCGTCCCGGTAGAAGTCGGCGGCGCCCTCCCAGACGCACATGGCGGCGAGGTGCGGCGGGTGCAGCGCGGCCACGTGCCACTGGTTCATCGCGTAGTACGAGATCCCGTTGAGGCCGATCTTCCCGGTGCTCCACAGCTGCGCCGCCGCCCACTCGATGCACTCGTACAGGTCCCGGGTCTCCCGCGGCGAGAAGGGGTCGAGCAGGCCCGGCGACCGGCCCGCCCCCCGCGAGTCAACCCGTACGCAGGCGTAGCCGTCCGGCACCCACTTCTCCGGGTCGACGACCTCCCAGTTCTGGTGGACGTTGCTCGATCCGCGGGCGACGTCCGGGTGCCCCTCCGTCATGAGCCGCCACTGGTCGGCGTAGCCCTCCTGGAAGGCGAGCCCCTTGGCGTAGGGGCCGTAGGTCAGGATCACCGGGTAGCGCCCCGGCCCCTCCGGCCGGAACACGTCGGCCCGCAGCACCACGCCGTCGCCGGCCGGTACCGGGACGTCGCGCTCGATCATCATGAGCCGGCCGCCGGGCGCCCGCAGCCGGGGCTGACCCCGCCGCTTAACGCTCGCCGGCGGTGCTTCCCGCCGCGATCCGGTCCTGGCGCCAACGGGGGTGCTCCCTCATGTCGTGGGCCGCACGATGCTGGGTTTCAGTGACGATAAGCGAAGCGCGCCTTCTCAGGCACGGACGATAGCAGCGCTAAACGCCCGGGGGAACCCCAGGCCGGGCAGCGGAAACAGGTGCAGTAGCCTTCAAGCACCAAGGCAGGGGTGAGTATGACTACCGATAGTGCGGCCACGCCCAGGCTGGGTGAGCGCGCGCAGGCCGCCGGGGACCTGGCTGGCGACATCGGGCGGCGCCTGGCCGCGCACCGGGGCCAGCGGGGAATGCGGGTGGCCGAGCTCGCCCGCGAGGTGGGGGTCACGCCCAGCCTCATCAGCCAGATCGAGCGGGGCATGTCGCGGCCTTCGGTGTCCACCCTGTTCGCGATCGCCCAGGCGCTGGACGTCCCGGTCGACGCCTTCTTCCGCGAGCCGCAGCAGCCGCCGCCGGCCGCCGCCCAGCCGGACGGCGGCCCGGGACCCGGCGAGGCTGACGGGCCGGGCGGCGACGGCGGCCCGCCCGCCGGGCCGGGCCAGGCGGCCGACGGCCGTTATGTCGTGCGCCGGGGCGGCCGGGCGGTGATCGACATCGAGGGCGGCGTGCGCTGGGAACGGCTGACCCGGAGCACCCTGGACCACCTGGATTTCTTCGAGCTGGTCTATGAGCCGGGCGCCGAGTCCCACCCGCGCCAGTACACCCATCCCGGCACGGAGATGGTGCTGGTGATGAGCGGGTGCCTGGAGATCACCATCGGCTTTGAGCGCTACCTGCTTGAGCCGGGTGACAGCATCGACTTCCCGTCGTCCATGCCCCACCGCTACGTGAATCCCGCCTCGCAGACGGCGCGCGCGGTCACCGTCATCCTGTACGACTGCCCGGATCGAGCCGGCCAGGCGCCCCCGGACGCCCGGTCCCGCTGACTTAATCGCCCCGCGGGCCGAAGAAGGTGAAGCGGACCCGCCCGTACGTCCGCTCGCCGGACATCCGCAGGTGCTGGAGCGGGACGTCGGTGCTCTCGGCCGGATCGTGCTGAGCCACGATCACTCCGTCCGGGGCGAGCCAGCCCGGCCGCTGGTCAAGGAGCTGGACCGCCCGCGTCCACAGCCCCCGCCACTGGGGCGGTGCCACAAAGATCACATCGAACGGCGCCGGGGTACCGCGGAGGTAGGCGAACACGTCCGCCGCCATCACGTCCGCGTCCGCCGCCAGGTGCGTCGCGCCGAGGTTGTGCCGGATATCGGCCAGCGCGCTGGCCGCGCGCTCGACGAAGGTGGCGTGTGCCGCTCCCCGGCTGAGCGCCTCGATGCCCACGCCACCCGTGCCCGCGAAGAGGTCAAGAAACCGGCTGCGGGGGATGCGGGGGGCGAGGATGCTGAACAGGCTCTCCTTGGCCCGGTCGGTGATCGGGCGGGTGTCCTGCGTGCGTGGGGACCGCAGCGTCCGGCCTTTGGCCGTGCCCGCAATGACCCGCATCTCAGCTCCGGCCGTCGCCACCAGGGAACAGCGCCAGCCCTTCCCGCGTCCCGACCCGCGCTCCCCGGCTCTGCTGGGATCATCGTATCCAGGCACGATCACCCCCGACGGTGCCAAACGGTGGAGCCACCCGCGGGACGTGGCCGGAAAGGCAGGGCCCGATGAGCGACCCGACAGCGGACCGGCTGGCCATACGTGACCTGGTCGAGAACTGGGCGGTGTGGCGGGACGCCGGTGACTGGGAGCGGTTCCGGACCGTCTGGCACCCCGACGGCCGGATGATGGCCACCTGGTTCCAGGGGCCGGCCGAGGACTTCATCCGGGTCAGCCAGGAAGGCTTCGCGCGGGGGGTGCGGATCCTGCACTTCCTGGGCGGGACGTCGATTGACCTGGCGGGCGGCCGGGCCATCGCGCAGACAAAAATGACGATCTCCCAGCGGGCCCTGGTAGAGGACGTGCTGTGTGACGTCGTATGCACCGGGCGCTTCTACGATTTCCTGGAGCGCCGCGACGGGCGCTGGGGGATCGTGCTGCGCCAGCCGATCTACGAGAAGGACCGGCTGGATCCGGTCAACCCGGCCGCCCGGCTCGAGCTCTCTCCCGCCACGCTCGCCCGGTTCCCGGAGGGCTACCGCCACCTGGCCTACCTGCAGGCCGGCGTCGGCTACGCCGTCAAGGTCAACATGCCCGGCCTGGCCGGGCCGGAAGTCGATGCCCTCTACCAGCGCGGCGCTCGCTGGCTGGCCGGTGGCCCGTGCGATTAACCCCGTGCGGCTAACGGGGCCTCAGCCCCCCGTGGCCGGGCTCCCGGCAACCGACCCCGGTGACTGATCCCCGCCGGCCGCGCCGGAGCGGGAGAGGCCGGGACCTTCCTCACCGGCCGCCTCCGGCTGGCCGGAACAGGCGACGTGGCTGCGCTCGAACTGGCTGGCCGGGACCGGCCAGCGTTCCCCGCCCGGCCCCTGGACGATCCAGTCGCCCGCCGCGGCCGTGGCCGGGCCCTCCAGCGTGACCACGGTGGTGGGTTCGCTGACCCGCCACGCCCGTACCTCGCCGGTCCGCGCCCACCGGTGCCCGTCCACCCGCTCGTGACTCGCGCGGAACTGGGCGTCGCGTACCGTGCGCTCGGCTCCCTCCTCGTCCCGGACGCGCCAGTCGCCGGGCCGTGACTCCATCACCTCCCCGCCGGGGGCCGTCCAGGCCTGGGCGTCCGGCAGCTGCTCCGCCCACACCTCGCCGTGGCGCCGGTAGCCCGCCGCGTGGTCCGGCCCGCTGTCCGGGAGGACGGCAGCGTAACCGATCGTCTGCAGGCGCTCCAGGATGGAGCCGATGTGCTGGACGTTCGCGTGCCTGGTGTCGGCGGGCAGGGCGTCCCAGGGCACGATGCTGGCGTTCACCCGGCGGCTGTTGTCCTCCCGCTCCCCGGCCCGCGGTGGGCGCCAGCCAGCGGCGATGCGCCGGGCGTACCAGCTGTCGTGGTCGGTCCGGGCGATCCAGTCCAGCTCGGATCCGGTGAACTCGACGGCGGACCCGGGCGGGACGGCCCGCAGCGGGCGCCACTGCCGTCCCAGGGAGACGGCCGACGACAGGACCTGCCGCACCTGGCGGATGTTGTCCGTGCGGAAAAACTCATCGAGGTCGTCCCAGGGGCGCCGCGATGATTCGCGGGGGCTCCCGGCGGGAACCGGCCACCGGAGCCGGTAGCACTCGTGGTTGTGGCGGGCGAGCCTGGTCCAGGTGTCGGCGGGCAGGGCCCCGTCCACCAGGAATCCGCGCCGGAAGTGATGGAGGTGGTCGAACACCACGCCGGCCTCGCCCGCATCGTCAACCGACTGGGCATAGATCACGGTGCCCGGATGGAGCCGGGCCACCCGCCCCGCCTCGTGGGTGTTCTCCGGCGACGGGGGATCGGTGATCACCACCGCACAGGCGGCGGCCTCGGCCGTCGGCCGGGTATCCAGGTACCGCAGCAACCGGCCCCGCCAGTGCCCGGTGGTGATCTTGACCTCGGGCAGGGCCGCGCGCAGCTGGGGGGCGGCGGTGGCGGAGAACTCGCGCTGCAGATCACCGGCCCGGTCGGCCATGACCATGATCTCGGGGAAACCGGCGCGGGGGCCGGAGCCGGGCTGCCCGCCCGCTTCGGCCGCCTCGCGCAGTTCCCGCAGTTCCCATGCTGACCGGGCCGCCTCGATCAGGATGGCCAGCGCGAGCGTGGTGTCGCCGCACAGGACGAGGGTGTGCGCCTGGTGCGCGAGCACCGCCCGCACCGCGAAGACGGCGGTTGTCTCGTAGGGGCTGAGCGCGTCCTCCAGCCAGAGCTGGTGCGCGCCGATGTGATCGCCGCGCCAGGTGTCTGCATGCCGCGGGTCGTCGATGCGGGCGACGACATGGGGGTCGTGGTCGGTACGGTGCCGCACCTGCCGGAGTGCCTGCCTCACCCCGGCGAGGATCGTCTCGTTGCCGTGCGCGCCCGGGTGGAGCGCGAAGACCTGCCGCACCGCGGGCCGGCCCAGGTGGGTGAGGACCGGGCGCAGGGTGCCCGCCCGGCCCGGGTCGGCGATGATCACCCGGGCGCCCGTCGCCCTGGCCTCCTCCAGCAGCGGGTGGTTCGGGTCAGCCTCGACCAGCACCACCCTGCCCTTGCCCGATTCGGCCACGAGCCTGCCCAGCAGGGCGACGGTCATCTCGTCCAGGCCGGTCATCACCGTGAGGTCGCCGACGAAACGCGTCTTCAGGCGGTCGATCTCGGCGCGCCACAGCACGGCCGCGGCCGCCGCCACCCCGATGAACGTCGCGCTGAGGCAGACCACCCGCGCGAGCTGCATTGCCAGCGGAGGCGCCCCGGGGCAGGCTGCACCGCCGAAGCGCTCCTCCATCTGGCCGGTGAACAGCGCGAGCACCCAGCTCTGCGGCGCGATGACCGGTGCCTGGCCACCCGCGCAGGGCAGGAACGAGGCCTCGGCGAGGATCACGCCAACGGCCACCATGCTCAGCAGCGCCGCCAGCGAGATGGGCAGGCGGTGGTGCCGCCGGGGCCACCAGTACAGCGCCAGCGCGCCCGCCCAGAGCACCGCCAGGACGGGCAGGGGCCAGGGCGCAGCGGGCCGGAGGGCATGCCGCCACGCCGGGGGGCCGTCCAGCCAGGCCTGGTCGTGCGCGGAGGCCACGGCCGCCCACGCCAGCGCCGCGACGAGCAGCACCGTCCCGGCGGCCGGGAGGACCCACGCCAGCCGGGCGGCGCGGTCCGGGCGGCGCGCTCCTTGCCGGGTCACGGCACCTCCCTGCGTCCGTGCCGTACCCGGTGCGGGAACCGGGTCAGTCAATCAGTGCCTGGTAGACGAGCTGGCGCAGCTGCGGGCGGATCCGGTGGGCGCTGGAAGGGAGCAGCTGGGTGAAGAACGATACAGTCAGTTCCTCCTGCGGGTCGATCCAGAACGCGGTACTGGCGGCCCCGCCCCAGGAAAGCTCACCCGCCGAGCAGACCAGCCGGCCCGCCACCGGGTCGGTGACCACGGCGAACCCCAGCCCGAAGCCGACCCCGCGGAACGGGAGCTCCGCGTACAGCGGCCTGCCGAAGGCGTCCAGGTCCAGGCCGCCGGGAAGATGGTTGCGGCCCATATAGCTGACCGTGCGGGGGCTCAGCAGCCGGATGCCGTCCAGCTCCCCGGCCGGGCTGCCCGTGCGGTGCAGCAGCATCTGGGTGAACCGGTGGTAGTCGGCCGCCGTGGACACCAGGCCGCCGCCGCCGCTCAGCATCGCCGGCCGCTCCCTGGCCATGCCGCCCAGGGCATCGAGCCTGGCCGCCTTCTGGTCCGCGCCCGGCGTGTACAGGGCGGCCAGCCGCCCCGCGTCGGCGTCGCCGACGGAGAACGAGGTGTCGGGCATGCCCAGCGGGCGCAGGATCCTGGCCGCGAGGAACTCGCCGAGGTCCTGCCCAGAGGCGACCTCGATCACCCGGCCGAGGACGTCGGTGGCCGCCGAATAGCTCCACTCCGAGCCCGGCTGGAACAGCAGCGGGAGGCCGGCCCAGGTGTCACAGGCCTGCCCCAGGTCCATCCCGGGCGGCGACGCCCACTCGAAGCCGGCGGCCCGGTACATGGCGTCCACCGGGTGCACCCGGAGAAAGCCGTAGGTCAGACCCGAGGTGTGGGTGAGCAGGTGCCAGATCCGCACCGGCTCGGTGGCCGGTACCGTGACCGGCCGCAGGTCCGGTCCGCCCGCATACACGCGGACATCGGCGAAGGAGGGGATGAAGGCGCTCACCGGGTCGGTGAGCTCGAACGCGCCCTCCTCGTAGAGCATCATCGCGGCGACCGAGGTGACCGGCTTGGTCATCGAGTAGATCCGCCACAGCGTGTCCGGCTCCACCGGCCACCCGGCCCCGATATCGCGGGAACCGTAGCAGGACACATGGGCCAGCCTGCCGCGCCTGCTGACCGTGATCAGCCAGCCGGGCAGCCGGCCATCGTTAACATAACGGGCGAAGTGCCGGTCGATCCGCCCCAGCCGCGCGGGGTCCAGGCCGACCTCGGCCGGATCCACCTCCTGCTTGAGCCCGCCCATCGCATCACCTTCCTGTCACCCGGCCGGCCCGTGGCCGCGCCCGGGCACCGTCGCTGACACCGATTCTGTCAGGGCAGGTTTACCCGCGGTCCAGCCCCGGCTCGCCCGGCCGGGGCCTAGGCTGGCACACCATGGTCTCCGCACCGGACATCCCCGGGTACCAGGTCGGGGGTGTGCTGGGCTCGGGTGGGTTCGCCATCGTCTACCGGTGCTGGCAGCTGAGGGTCGGCCGTGAGGTGGCCGTCAAGGTGGATAACCGGGTGCTGCTCGGCGAGCGGGATCGCCGGCGGTTCGTCCGGGAGGTGACGGCGCAGATCGGTATGCCGGCCCAGACCGGTATGCCGGCGCAGACCGGAGATCCGTGCATCCGGGCAGATCAGCGCGGCCCGCGCCGCCGGGGAGATCGGCGCTGCCCGGACGGCCGTCCCCGGCCGTCAGCCGGTCCGCGCCATGGGCTGCCACGCCCGTCATGTCCCCCGCACCGCGGGCACATCCCAACTCCCCGTCGGCCTCCGCTCCCCCGGCGAATCCGAACTCCCCGGCGCGCCTCGCGCCCCCGGTTCTCCCGGCACCCGCACCCCCCCGGCGCACTCCACGCCGCACCCCTCCACGCCGCACCCCTCCACGCCGCACCCCGGGCAGGCGGTGGCCCCGGCCTCGTTCGGCATCCCGTCCGGGCCCGGCCCGGCGGGGACGGAACCCGCCGCCCCGGCGCGCCGCCGGCGGACGGTCACGCTGCTGCTGGCCGCGGCCGGCGTGGTCCTGCTCGCCGGCGCGGCCGCCGTCGTGGGCGCGCGGGTCCTCTCCCCCGGCGCGGGCACCGGCGCCCCCGCCGCCCCGGCCAGCACGGGGTCCGGGCCCGTTGCCGCCGCCGGGTTCGGGGTTCCGACGGTGACCAGCGGATGCCCGGCGGCATCGGTGCCGGCCGCGCGCGGGCTGCCCCCGCAGCCCGGAGTGCTGGGCTGGGCTGGTGGTATCGGCCGGCAGCGCCAGCGCCCGCAGCCTGCGCTGCACGCGCCCGCACGTCTGGCAGACGTTCGCGGTCGCCATCCTGCCCGCTGGTGCGCGGACCTTCGACGCCGATACCGTGGCCGGCAACCGCACGGTGAGCGCGGTGTGCTCCATGCGGGTGCTGCTCGCGTCACGCGGAGGCGCGGCGCGCCAGCTCCCGGCGGGCTCCTGGCAGATCGCCGTGCTGCCCCCGGACGAGGCCGCGTTCGACGGCGGGGCCCGCGCCTACCGCTGCCTGGCAGCCCGCAGCAGCGGCGCCGAATCGAGCACCTCTCAGTTCGGGGCGCAGGCGGACCAGGGTGACCGGGGCGAGCACGGTGGGGGCGGGCGGGCCGGGGCAAGAACGGGTGATCAGCAAAGTCCAAGACTGCGATCAGTGAGCTTTCAGTTTTCCCTCAGGTATGGGACCGACCATGAAGGGAAGCAGAACGACCGACCCGCAGTCGAGGGAGCCGATCCCCATGAGCACAATCTACGACCCGCCGATCTCGGCGGGACCGGGGCAGCCGTCGGAGCCGCCGCCGTGGTTTGGCCCGGGCGACCCCGTCGGCCCAGGCGGCCCGCCCGGCTATGGCGGCGGTGAGGGCCCGGGCAAGCCGACGCGGCGTTTCCCCCGCGGGCTCCTGATCGCCGGTGTGGCGGGCGCCGTCGCCCTGGCCACCTTCTTGGGCCTGTCCGCCGCCGGCGTCACCTCCGGCAGCAAGGTGCTGACGACGTCGCAGATCGCCACGCAGACCGACCCCGGCCTGGTCAACATCAACACCACCCTCGGCTACCAGCAGGCCCAGGCGGCGGGCACCGGGATGGTGCTCACGTCCTCGGGTGAGGTGCTGACCAACAACCACGTCATCAACGGCGCCACCTCGATCACGGCGCGCGACATCGGCAACGGCCGCACCTACCAGGCCAAGGTGGTCGGCTACGACCACAGCCACGACATCGCCGTTCTCCAGCTGCAGGGCGCATCCGGCCTCCAGACCGTGACCCTGGGCGACTCGGCCAGCGCCGCGGCGGGCGAGAAGGTGGTGGCACTGGGCAACGCGCTCGGCAAGGGCGGCACCCCGGCCGTCGCCACCGGCCACATCGCCAGCCTCGGCGCGTCGATCACCGCCTCGGACGAGGGGGCGGGCACGTCGGAGCAGCTGACCGGGCTCATCCACCACAATGCGGGCATCCAGCCGGGTGACTCGGGTGGCCCGCTTGTGAACACCGCCGGGCAGATCATCGGCATCAACACGGCGGCGTCGCAGGGGACGCAGTTCCAGGGCCAGCAGACGCAGGCCTTCGCCATCCCCATCAACCAGGCGAAGTCGATCGCCGGCCAGATCGAGGCGGGCACCTCCTCCGCCATGGTGCACATCGGCTCGACCGGGCTCCTGGGCGTGCAGATCCTGTCCGCCGACAGCGCCGCGGCCAACGGTGTGCAGGCCGGCAGCGGTGCCGTCGTCGCCGGCGTCGTCTCCGGCACGCCAGCCGATGGCGCCGGCCTCACGCAGGGCGACGTGATCGTCTCGGTGGACGGGCAGAGCGTCTCGTCGCCGGAGCAGCTCCAGTCGGCGCTGGGGCAGCACCACCCCGGTGACAGCGTCACGATCGGCTGGCAGGACCAGACCGGCCAGACGCAGTCCGCTAGCGTCGTCCTGGCCAACGGCCCAGCCGCCTGACCAGCGGCCCGATTGCCGCGATAGACGTGGCCGCTGGCGGCTAGCCCGCCAGCGGCCACTATCATGCCTGGTTTCGTCCACGCAGGTGCCGCTGGGTCCCGACCTGGTAGGCCTCGGCCAGCCAGGCCACGAACTCGGCGTCCACCTCCGCGGGCGAGGCGAGCCGGAAGGTGTGCACGACGTTGCCCGGCGAGTACGTGTCGATCCGCAGGAAGCGCGGGCTGTCCACCCGGCGGGCGAGAACGAGATGGCCGCCCAGCCAGTGGCGGCGCGGCATGAAGGCGGCGAAGCTCATCCGGGCCTGCAGCGCGATGCGGGTCCTCTCCGGCAGCACCGGGACCGGCCCGAGGGCAGAAACCGCGGCCAGCACCCGGTCGAAGGCCGCCCGCACCGCCCGCGATGAGCGCGCGAAATGCCGGTCCAGGTCACCAAGCGGGGCACAGGAATGCGTCTGGTTGCGGTTGGCGAAGGCGCGCCCGCACCTGGGGCAGTCCCACATCGGCGTCACTGGGCAACGATAATCGGCACCGGGCGCGGGGCCCGTGGAACCGGACGGGGGTAGGGCACGAGCATGACGCCTGCGGAGCAGCGCCAGCTGGCCGGGATCCGGGCCGAGCTGAGCCGGGTCGCCCGCTACGACGACGAGTCCATCGTGAACGACAAGTGGGTCAGGCAGCGCTACGACTGCGGCTGTTTCCCCAGCTTCGCGCCCGCGCGGAAGGCGGCCGTCCGGGCCGCCTGGCACGAGGCGGGCCATGCGGTGGCCGCGCTGGAACTGGGGGCCCGCTTCAGCTCGGCCAGCATTCACCACGGCTGCCGCACCGAGGGCCGGGTGCACGGCATCCGGGGGGCCGGCGAGCTTGCGTTCGTCATCGACGCGGCCGGCCAGATCGCCGAGCGGCTGATGAGCTGGACCATGCTTGAGCGCGATGACGAGCTGCGCGCATGGCTGCCGGCGTGGAAGGGCGACGGCGGGGACGCACGCCACTTCCGCCGGGCCATTGGCCCGCGCTTCGGCGGCGACGAGCTGCGCGCATGGCGCTACAGCGAGGCAACGCTGGTGCCGCTGCGGCCGAAGATCGCACAGGTGGCCCGGGCGCTGCTCGTCCATCCCCGGCACCTGCCGTGCGCCGTGGCGACGGCGATCGCCGCGGAACGGCCGGTCACCGCGGCGCGGTGAACCGCCACCGGCGCGCGACTGCGGGCCCCGCGGTATGACACCGCAGGCCGGGCGCGGTACGGTACCCGTGCCCCAGCGCTGACTGGGTGGCGCAGGAGCAGCGAAGCCGGTGAGAGGCCGGCGCTGTCCCGCAACGGTGATGCCCCCGGCGAGGGGATGAGCCCGGACGCCTGCCCTGTGCCGGCGAGACCTGTCCTCGGAGGAAGGGCGGTTCGTTGGATGCCTTCGTCTCGCACGGCAGTGGGCGCACGCCGTCGTCCCCGGCCCGGCCGAGGATGATCTTGGACGAGCCCCAGCTGCTGTCCCGCCACGAAGACGGCGCCGAGCTGGCCATGGCGCTCTGGCGCTTCGGCTCCCCGCTGCTGGCGCTGTCCTCGGCGCCGTACGGCGGCGGCTGGGGCGAGCGGCACTGGATCCTGGCGGCGCAGGTCGCGGACGGCTACCACCGGACCGACCCGGCCGACCACCTGGCCGCGCTGGCCAGGGACCTGGGGCTCGACGGGCCCGGGATCGGCATGCTGACCGCCGTTGACGTGCGTCTGGTCACCGCGAGCCGCGAGGACGGCGTGGCGGCCGCGGCCACGGTCGGGGTCACGCATCCCAGCTGGGCCGCTGCCGCGGACGCGGCGCCAGCCGCCGGCTCCCCCGGCGGCACCGTGAACATCGTTGCCGTGCTGGACCGGCGCCTGTCCAGGGCCGCGCTCGTCAACGCGGTCATGACGGTCACCGAGGCCAAGTCCCAGGCCTTGTGGGAGGCCGGCTTCGCCGGTACCGGCACGCCCTCAGACGCGGTGGCGGTCCTGTGCGCGCCGTCCGGCCCGGCCGAGGCGTTCGGCGGCCCCCGCTCCCGGTACGGATCCCGGCTGGCCAGGGCGGTGCACCGGGTGGTTCTCGACGGCAGCCACCGGGCGGGGGCGCGGTGATCACCCTGGTGCTGGGCGGCGCCCGGTCCGGTAAGTCCGAGGTGGCCGAGCGGATCGCCACCCGCCTGGCCGGGCCGATCACCTACCTGGCGACCATGGTGCCCGGCGGCGATCCCGACCTGGCCGCGCGGATCGAGGCCCACCGCGCCCGCCGCCCGGCTGGGTGGCGGACGGTCGAGGCCGGGGCCGAACTGCCCGCGATGCTGCGCTCGGTTCCCGGCCCGGTGCTGGTTGACGCGCTCGGGCCGTGGGTGGCGGCGGCCCCGGGCATGATCGTGGATGCCGGGGCCCTGTGCGCCGCGCTGACCGGGCGGGCCGCCGACACCGTGGTGGTGTCCGAGGAGGTCGGGCTGGGAGTCCACCCGGCGACCGCGGACGGCCGCCGTTTCCGTGACGTGCTGGGCTCGCTCAACCAGGCGGTTGCGGCCGTAGCCGATGAGGTCCTGTTCGTCGTGGCCGGCCGGATACTGCCGCTCGGCCCGCCCGGGGTGCGCTGATGCGCCGCGCCGTGTCCTTCCTCACCCCGTTCGGCGGCCCGGCCGACCCGGCGCCGTCGGCGCTGGCGTGGTTCCCAGCGGTCGGCGCGCTCATCGGCCTGGCCGTCGGCGGGATCTGGTGGGCGGCGCGGCGGGGATGGGCGCCTCCGGCCGCCGCGGCGATCGCCGTGATCGCCGATGCGGCGCTGACCGGCCTGCTGCACCTCGACGGCCTGGCCGATGCGGCCGACGGGTTGCTGCCGCCGCTGTCCCGCGCCCGCCGGCTCGAGGTGATGGCCGACCCGCGGCTCGGCGCGTTCGGCGCGGCGGGCCTGGGCATCGTCCTGCTCGCCCGGTTCGGCGCCTTCGCGTCCATGCTGCCGAGCCCGCTGGCGGTCGCCGGGCTGTGGTCCGGATCCCGCACGGCGATGGCGGTCACGGCCCGGACGGTCCCCTACGCCCGCCCGGGCGGACTGGCCAGCGCATTCCTGCCCGCGCCCGGCGCCGGGACGCGGCCGGGGGCGGCGGCGCGCCCGGCGGGCCCGGCCGTGCTCGGGCTGGCCGGCGGCCTGCTGGCCGTGGCCCTGGCGTTCGCCGGCCGCGGGGCCCTCGGCGTGGCTGCGGTGGGCGCCGAGGCGGCGGGCGCGGCCGCCGTCGTGTTCCTGGCCCGGCGGCGGCTCGGGGGCTTCACCGGCGACGTGCTGGGAGCCGCCGCGGTCGTCGGCGAGACCGCCGGCCTGCTCACGCTGGCCCTGCGATGACGGGGCTGGCCCGGCCGGGCGCGGCGGCGCTTGGGCTGCTGCTCGACCGCGCCTTCGGCGAGCCGCCCGCCCCGCTGCACCCGGTTGCCTGGTTCGGCCGGGCGATGACGCTCGCCGAGCGCGCCGGCTGACCGGGACTCACGCGCGGCCGGGGCCCGGCACGCCGGCCTCGGGGTGGTGCTCGGGGTGGGGGCCGGCGCCTGCCTGGGTTCGGCCGCGCTGGGCACCGGGCTGGCGGTCGCCGGCCGCTGCCTGGGCGAGTCGGCCCTCACCGTCGGGCGGGCGCTGGACCGCGGCGACCTTGAAGCGGCCCGGGCCGCGCTGCCCGCGCTGGTGGGCCGGGACCCCGCCGGGATGGACGAGAACGAGATGGCCCGGGCCGTGGTCGAGTCGGTCGCGGAGAACACCGTTAACGCGGTGGTCGCGCCCGCCTTCTGGGCGGCCGTCGGCGGGGCGCCCGGCGCACTCGGCTACCGGGCGGTCAACACGATGGACGCCATGGTCGGGCACCGCAGTACCAGGTACCAGGCGTACGGCTGGGCGAGCGCCCGGCTGGATGACGCCGCGGGATACCTGCCCGCCAGGCTGACCGCGGCCCTGGTCGCCGGGGTGCGCCCCGGGCGTGCCGCCGACATCTGGCGGGCCGTGTACCGCCAGGCGCCCGGGCACCCGTCGCCCAACGCGGGAGTCGCGGAGGCGGCCTTCGCCGCCGCGCTCGGCCTGCGCCTCGGCGGGTGTAACCGGTACGGTGAACGGGTCGAGCACCGGCCGTGGCTGGGGCAGGGGCGGCCCGCGGCCAGATCGGACATCCAGCCCGCGGTGCGGCTATCTGATGACGTGAACTGGCTGCTGACCGCCGTCCTTGCCGCCGCCGGGCTGGCGGCGCGCCGGAGGCGGCGGCCCACCGCACCCCATACGGCCCGCGCTAACCGGGAGGCAAAGCGATGAACGAGCGCAGTTTCGTCCGTGCGGCACGCACCGTCACGCCGGTGGACATGGCGGCGGCCCAGACCGCCGTCGTGCTGCACAGCCAGCTCACCAAGCCGGCCGGCTCGCTCGGCATGCTGGAAAGGGTGGGGGTCCAGCTGGCCGCGATCGCGGGCCGCTGCCCGCCACCCGTGCCCGAGCCGGTGACCGTCGCGGTGTTCGCGGCCGACCACGGCGTGGTCGCGGAGGGCGTCACCGCCTGGCCCCAGGAGGTCACCGCGCAGATGGTGGCGAACTTCTGCGCCGGCGGGGCGGCCATCAACGTTCTGGCCCGGCACCTCGGGGCCGACGTCATCGTCACCGACGTGGGCGTCGCCACCCCCATCCCCTCGGACGCGCCCGGCCTGGTGCGGCGCACGGTGCGCCCGGGCACCGGCAACATCGCGGTGGAGGCGGCGATGACGCCGGTGGAGGTGCGCAGCGCCCTCGACGTGGGTGCCGACGTCGCCACCCAGGCCGCGGCCGGGGGCGCCAGGATGCTGGTGACCGGCGACATGGGCATCGGCAACACCACCGCCTCGGCCGCGGTCATCGCCGCCCTCACCGGCCTCCCCGCCGCGGCGGTCACCGGCCGGGGAGCGGGCGCCGACGACGCCATCCTGGCGCGGAAGACGGAGGTCGTGGAGCGCGCGCTCCGGCGCATCCCGGTGCCGGCCGACCCGCTGCTCATACTCACCGAGGTCGGCGGGCTGGAGATCGCGGCCCTGACCGGCTTCATCGTCGGTGCCGCCGCCAGCCGTCTGCCGGTCGTGATCGACGGCGTCATCGCCGCCGCGGCCGCGCTGGCCGCCGCCGCCCTGGTCCCCGACGCGGCGAAATACCTGATCGGCGGGCACCGTTCCGCCGAGCCCGGCTCGGCGGCCGCCCTCTCCCACCTGGGCATCGAGCCGCTGCTTGACCTGCAGATGCGCCTGGGCGAGGGCAGCGGGGCCACGCTGGCGGTGCCGCTCGTGCAGGCGGCGGCCAAGATCCTGGCCGAGATGGCCACCTTCGACGCCGCCGGGGTCGCGGGCAAGCAGCAGCCGGGCTGAGCCGGCGGCAGCGCGGCAGGTCACCCGGGCCGGAGGTCACCCGGGCCGGAGGTCACCCGGGCCGGAGGTCACCCGCGGGGCAGGTCACCCGCGCGGCTCACGACCGGGAGCATGGTCCGGGTGCTCCGGCCAGAACGGCCACTCCTCGAACGAGGCGCAGCGACCGTCCCCGGCGAAACGGACGATCCACAGGTCGCGGAACTCCTGGCGGACCGGATCCCCGTAGCTGACCTCCACACGCACCACCCCGGTGTCGCCTTCGGCCGCGACGACGTCGCTGGTCATGCGGAACACCTCGTCGGGGCCCTCGCGTTCCGCCTCCCACATGCCGCCGATGGCGGCCAGGCCGATGACCGGCTCGTCATAGGGGCCCTGCTGGTAGCGGGCGTCCGGCGGTGAAGATCTCCGCGAGCGCGCTGGTCCCGGGCGCCCGCCAGGCACTCTCGTAGGCCGCTACCCAGTCCCGCACCTGCTCCCTGTTCACGCCCGGCGGCCGAACATGGCCAGCAGCCGGGCCTGCGCGCCGGCGCCGTCGGGGACCGGCGGGCGCGCGGCGATCGCGCCGGCGCTGCGGTAGGCCTCCTCCATCGGCGCGAACCAGGCGGTGCACGCATCCACCAGCTCCGGGTCGAGCCGCTCGTCCGCCCCGATCGCCCGGGCCAGGTCCCAGGCGTGGATCAGATGATCCGCGAACAGCTGCATGGCGTAGTCCCGGCCGGGGAAGTCGCCGAAGGACAGGTGGACGGTGCGGTCCATGGCACCGGGTGCGTCGGCCGCTGCCAGGGCATCACCCGATGCCGCCAGCCACGATACTTTCGGGTCCGGCCCCAGCACGTCGCCGTCGAAGCGGTCCCCCACGTCGCCGATGGTGGATCCGGCCAACAATGGCGGCGCCCACAGGTTCTCCCCCAGCACGTGGTTCACCAGGTCCCTGACGTTCCATTCGGTGTCGGGGGTGCCCGCCTCCCACTGATCGTCACGGATCTGGCTGACGCGTGCGCCGAACTCCTCCACGCTGCGCCGCAGCATCGCTGGTACTTCCACGTTTCCTCCCCACGCCCGTCCCCCGGCTCTCCCTGGGCGTCAGTGTGCCAGCAGGTGCCGGACCCGGGACAGGGTCTCCCGCAGGTTGGGCTCGGACGTGGCGCCGTCCGCGTCGGCCGCGCGCAGCCAGCGCAGCGGCGCATCCGGGTTCTCCGCCTGGGCCGTGCCGGGTGCCCGGGTGGCGAGGACGAACCGCAGGTCGGCATGTTCATGCGCGGGCTCCGCCCCGGCGGCCGGGACCCCGACGATCACCAGGTGCCGCAGCTGCCCGTCCGGCCACGGCGCCAGGTCGGCCAGGCCGGTCTCCTCCCTGGCCTCCCGCAGCGCGACGGCCAGCGGGTCGCTCTCACCCGGATCGCCATGCCCGCCGACCTGCAGCCATGCCTGCTGCCGCTGATGCCAGCGCAGCAGCACCCGGCCGTCGTCCGGGTGCACGACCAGCGCCGACCCGGTGAGATGCAGGGGAAGCGAGCGCAGCCACGGATCGTCCGCGGCCCGCAGCAGGGCACGCACCCGCTCGGTGTCGCGGATTTCGGCCTCCCCCTGCGGGCGGTAACGGCTGATCAGCTCGTCGGCATCCATCCCGCGATTCTGTCAGCCGGCCGGCGGTTCCCGGCATCCCGTTCCGTGCCCCGCCGCCCGCGCCGTAGCGTGAGGGCCGTGACCACCGACACCGGTTCCGCCGCGCCCGGGATACCCGATGACGCCGACCTGCCGGCCATCCCGGTCTCCGCGGGCGCGCTCATCTGGGATCGGGCAGGCCGGCTGCTCATCCTGAAACCCACCTACAAATCCGGCTGGACCATTCCCGGCGGCGTCATGGAGGCGGACGGGGAGAGCCCGTGGGAGGCGTGCCGGCGGGAGGTGGCCGAAGAGTGCGGCCTGCAGGCCGGCACAGGCCGCCTGGTCTGCATGGACTTCCGCCGCCCCCGCCCGGGGAAGCCCGGCGGCATCCGGTACCTGTTCGACTGCGGCGCGTTCAGCGACGCCGACCTGGCCGGGATCGTGGTGCAGCCGGAGGAGATCTCCGAGCACCGGCTCGCCGAGCTGGGCACGGCCCTGACGCTGCTCAGGAAGCCCATCCGGCGGCGGGTGCGGGCGGCGGCCCGGGGGCGGCGCCTGTGCTACCTCGAGGACGGCCGCCCCGTGCCCGCGGTCGGCGGGCGGCGCGCGCCGGGGTAGGCGCCGAGCAGGCGGCGCCGTCCATCTGGCCGGGCCGTCCCGCTCAGGTCGTTCCGCTCAGGTCGTTCCGGCCCGGCCGTCCCGGTCAGGTCGTTCCGGTCAGGCCGTCTCGGCCGGCCGTCCCGCTCAGGTCGACTCGGTCAGGTCGTCTCGGTCACCTTGGTCAGGTGAGCGGGGGCATCGGGGTCGGTCCCCCTGGCCAGCGCCAGCGCGGAGGCCAGCTGCTGGCCGCGCACGACCGCGGTGATCACCTGCGCCGGTTCGGGCAGGCCCGCCGGGACCGGCAGGCCTGCCGTTTCGGCCTGCCGGCCGTCGAGCAGGCGCCGCAGGCCGGCCACGTCGGCGTCGGCCGGCCCGCCGGCGTTCACCAGCAGCACCGGCGCCCCGGCGTAGACGGCCGCGATGGGGCCGTGGTACAGGTCCGCGGCTGACATGCCCTCGGCCAGGATGCCCGTGGTCTCCGCCACCTTCAGGGCGGTTTCCAGCGCCGCCGCGTAGCCCAGCCCGCGCCCGGCCACCACCAGCCGGTCGATGGCGAACCAGCGCCCGGCCAGTTCCCGGGCGGCCCCGGGATCGGCCAGGGTGGCGTCGACCGCGGCGGGCAGGCCCGCCAGCGTGTCCGCCACGGTGGGCCCGGTGCCGAGGGCCGCGGCCACCGTGACCAGCACCGCGAACTGGGCGGTCACCGTCTTGGTGGCGGGAACCGCCAGCTCCGGGCCGGCCTCGGTGGGGAGCACCAGATCGACGGCGTCGGCGAGCGGGCTGCCCGGCTCGTTGGTGATGCCGATCACCGTGGCACCCGCGCTCTGCACCGCCCGGCAGGTGCTGATGATCTCCGGTGTGGCGCCGGACTGGCTGAGCGCGACCATCAGGTACCCGCGCCAGTCGACGTCGGCCTGGTAGCGGGTGTAGAGGCTGGGGGCGGCCAGGCCGGCCGGCCGGCCCGCGCACAGCTCGGCCAGATACCGGCCGAACACCGCGGCGTTGTCGGACGACCCGCGGGCCAGGAACACGACCCCGGCGAGCGGGCGCGGCACGACCGCCTTGACCGCCGCCGTGTCCGCTGGCGCCCTCGCCACCAGCCGGGCCAGCACCTCCGGCTGGCTGGCCATCTCGGCGGCCATCAGCCCGCCGGTCATGGGAGCCTGCCGGGTGCCGTCGGCCCGGCCGTCGGGACCGGGCAGCTGGCCATCCCGGCCGGCGGGCGGAACCGTGGCGGTCAGCTGGGCCCAGGCCAGGTCGGTGCCCGCGGCGAGGCAGCCGTCGACCACCGCCTCGGTGCCCAGCGCGCTCACGCTCACCTCCGGCATGACGGGCGCCAGCTGCCGCAGTTCGCTGGTCACCGCGGCGGCGAATCCGGGCGCCTGGCCGATGCCCCCGCCGAGCACGATCAGCCCGGGGTCGATGACGGTGACCACGGCGCACAGGAGCCGGGCGACCAGCCGTGCCTCTTCCGCCACCACGGCCGCCGCCCGCTCGTCGCCCCTGGCCGCCGCGGCGAAGACCCGCCGGGCCGAGACCTGGCCCCGCATGCCCGCCCGGCGGGCCGCCCGGACCACGGCCGACGCCGATGCGGACGCCTCCAGCGCGCCCCGCCTGCGGGCGTCCTCCGGGTCGGTGCCCGTCCCGCCCGACATCGGCATGTAGGCGATCTCACCGGCCACGCCGTGCGCGCCGCGGACGAGCTGGCCGCCGAGCACGAGGCCCATCCCGATGCCGGTGCCCACCGAGATGAAGGCGAAGCTGTCCGCCTCACGCCCGCGGCCGAGGGCGCGCTCGGCCAGCGCCGCCGCGTCCACGTCGTTCTCCACCGCCAGCGAGAGCCCGAACGCCTCGCGCAGCCGTTCGAGCACCGCCGGGCGGTCCCAGCCGGGCAGGCCGCCGGTCAGCGCCATGGCGTTGCGGCGCGGGTCGTAGACTCCCGGGCTGCCGATGACCGTCTGGGTGATGCTGCCCCTGGTCAGCCCGGCCCCGGCGCAGAGCTCGTCGGCCAGCCCGACCAGCTCGCCGACCCGGCCCCGCACGCTGGACGCCCGCGACCTGACCGAGGACCGGGCCCTGATGCCGCCCGCCAGGTCGGCCAGCGCGCCGCGCACGTACTGCGCCCCGACGTCGAGGCCGAGGATGAACCCGGCCTCGGGCCGGACCTCGTACAGCAGCGCCGAGCGCCCGGGGCGGCCGGTGCGCTGCCCGGCGGTGCGCACCAGCCCCGCGCGCTCCGCGTCGGCGAGCGCGACCGACACGGTGGGCTTGGACAGGCCGGAGAGGCGGGCGAGCTCCGCGCGTGAGCACTGGCCCAGGTCCCGGATGTGCCCGAGCAGGAGCCGCCCGTTCAGCGCGCGGATGAGCTGGGGGCGCGCGGCGGACAGCTCACCGCCGAGAGGTCCCCCGACACCGCTGGCAAACGGCTCCTGGGCGCCCGCGCCGGGCGCCGCGCTCCCGGCCAGAACGCTGGAGGGCGCCGTGCTGCCGGGCACGCCAGCCGACGTGACCGCCACTCCCACCTCCGTCACCATCCTGCCGCAGCGCCCCCGCCGGCGCATCTGGTTTCAATTCCGTCACGGGTTATTGTGAGGCCGCTGATAGTTAGGATACTGTCCTAACTATCTTGGCGGAAGACGGCGCAAACAGGCAGGTCAAACGTGTCCCAGCCCCCGGTTGTGCTCGGGCTTGACTTCGGTGGCACGAAGATCGCCATGATGGTCTGCGAGCCTAACGGCGAGCGGATCGCGTCGTCCACCGTCGCCAGCGGCGGCGAGCTCGGGGCCCGGGCCAGCTTCGAGCGCGGCATCCAGGCCGCCCGCGATCTGCTGACGGGCGCCGCCGCCGGGCGCGGCCTCGCCGCGGTCGGCGTCTCCACCTTCGGGATCCCCTTCGATGACCGGGTCGAGCTCGCCCCTGCGATCAGCGGCTGGGACGGGCTCGCCTTCGGGCACGAGCTGCGCGCTGCGTTCCCGGGGGCCCGGATCGTCATGGTCACGGATGCGAAGGCGGCAGCCCAGGCCGAGGTGCGCTGGGGTGCCCTGGTCGGCTGTGATCCGGCCGTCTATCTGAACCTCGGCACCGGGCTCTCGGCCGCCATCGTGGCCGGTGGCCAGGTACTGGCCGGGATGAACGGAGCGGCCGGCGAAATCGGCTACAACCTGCGCACCACGGCCGATGTGGGCGTCCCGCTCACCGCCCGGACGACGCTGGAAGACATGATCAGCGGGCAGGCCCTGGCTCGCCGGGCGGCCGGTCACACCTCCGACGGCCAGCCGATGGCGGCCGGCCAGGTCTTCGAGGCCAGCCGCGACGTCCCCGGGCTGGACCGCCTCCTCACCGATTTCGCCGCCGAACTCGCCTACCACGTCGTCAACCTCGCGATCTGCCTGAACCCGGTGCGGATAGCGGTGGGCGGCGGCATGGTCCGGTCCTGGGACCGGCTGCGGCCGGCCCTGCAGGACGCCCTCAGCGCCGGGGTGCCGTTCCCGCCGGAACTCGTAGCCGCCCGGTTCCCCTCCGATGCCCCGCTCATCGGCGCGATCGCGCTCGCCGTGGACGCGACCCGGGCCGATGGCGTGGGCAGCGCCGACGTCACCTTCCCCGTCACATCACTCAGTGAAGGGCTACCACTATGAGACGCTTGAGAACCACCGGTGTCCTCCTCGCGGCCGGCCTGCTGGCGGCCGCCTGCAGCTCCAGTTCCAGCTCCGGCGGCAGCAGCGGCGGCGGCAACTCGTCCGCCTCGAGCACCGTCACCATCTCCAATGAGAACGGCCAGCTGTGGACCTGCGGGTTCAGCCCGTACAACGGCTCGACGAACCTCCTGTCGACCGGGTTCGTCTACGAGCCGCTCGTGTTCATCAACCCACTGCAGAACGGCAAGACCACGCCGATGCTGGCGACCGCCTGGAAGTGGGGGGCGAACAACAAGACGCTCACGTTCACCATCCGCAAGGGGGTCAAGTTCTCCAACGGGACCGCGATGACCCCGGCGGACGTGGTGTTCACGTTCAACATGCTCAAGAAGTACCCCGCCCTTGACCTGCCCGGGGACTGGGCGGTGCTGTCCAGCGTCAGCCAGACCGGCTCCGACCAGGTGACCATGACCTTCAAGGCGCCGGCGGTGCCCTACTTCTACTACATCGCCGACCAGACCCCGATCGTGCCGTCGGCCATCTGGTCGAAGATCGCCAACCCGGTGACCTACAACGACCCCCACCCCGTGGGCACCGGCCCCTTCATGGTGAACCCGTGCACCGGCCAGAACATCACCTACACCGCCAACCCGCACTACTGGCAGCCGGGCCTGCCGCGCATCAAGAAGGTGGAGTACCCGGCGTTCACGTCGAACAACACGGCCAATGACCAGCTCGCGACCGGCCAGGCGCAGTGGGGCTCCCAGTACATCCCGGGCATCAAGGCCTTCTACACCTCCAAGAGCGCGGACAACCACTACTGGTTCCCGCCGACCGTGAACGTCTCGCTGGTGCCGAACCTGACCAACCCGCTGCTGGCCAACGTCAAGGTCCGGCAGGCCATGTCGTACGCGATCGACCGCGCGAAGGTCTCCTCGATCGGCGAATCCGGATATGAACCGCCCGCGAACCAGGCCGGCATCGTCACGCCGACCTTCTCCAGCTGGCTCAACAGCTCGCTGACCAGCAAGTACAAGTTCACCTTCGACCCCACGAAGGCGAAGCAGCTGCTGGCCTCGGCCGGCTTCAAGCTGGGCTCCGACGGCATCATGGCGAACTCGAAGGGCCAGAAGCTCTCCTTCACCGTGATCAACATCGGCGACTACTCGGACTGGGTCGCCTCGATGCAGGTCATCCAGCAGAACCTGAAGGCGATCGGCATCCAGCTGACGCCGAGCAACCTGTCCAACCCCGCCTTCACCGCCGCGTTGTACTCGGGCAAGTACCAGCTGGCCTACTACGACCAGCAGTCCTTCGGCCCGGGCCCGTACTACGAGCTGCGGAACTGGCTGGACTCGCACAACACGGCCCCGATCGGCAAGACGGCCGTCAGCAACTACGAGCGCTACATCAACCCTGCAGTTGACAAGCTGCTGCTGACCTACGCCGGCACCACCAGCACGGCGGAGCAGCACTCGATCGTCAGCCAGCTGGAGCAGGTCATGCTGACCCAGCTGCCCATCATCCCGGTCGTGGAGGCGGTGGACTGGTACCAGTACAACACCGCGCACCTGACCGGGTGGCCGACCCCGGGCAACCCCTACGCCCAGCCGTCGGCCTACGCCTACCCCGACATGGAGCAGGTGCTGCTGCACCTCCAGCCGAAGTAGACCGCCGTGCGTGCCCGGGGGCCTGACCCCCGGGCACGCGCCCCGGCCCCGGGGTATGACAGTTTCCGGAAGGAGCCGGGCATGACCGCGAGGAGGCGAGCATGAGATTCGCGCTTCGCCGCCTCGGCTTCTTCCTGCTCACGCTGTGGATCGCGCTGACCATCAATTTCCTGCTCCCGAGGCTGATGCCGGGCAACCCCGCCCTCGCGATGATCGCCAAGTTCCACGGGCAGCTGAACCCGCAGGCGCTGAAGGCCCTGGACATCCTGTTCGGGATCAACACCCACGCGAGCCTGTGGCAGCAGTACGTCACATACCTGCACAACGTGTTCACCGGCAACTTCGGGACGTCGATGTCTTTCTATCCGGCGTCGGTCGGCTCGGTCATCGGCGGCGCGATCTGGTGGACGGTCGGCCTGGTCGGCGTGGCCACGCTGCTGGCCTTCGTGCTGGGCACCGGCCTGGGCATCCTGTCCGCCTGGCGCCGCGGCGGCGGGCTGGACAACGTCCTGCCGCCGGTGTTCGTGATCGCCTCCGCGATCCCGTACTTCTGGATGGCCATGGTCCTGGTGCTGATCTTCGGGATCACCCTGCACTGGCTGCCCTACATCGGCGGCTACAACGTCTCGTCCGACACCCCGTCCCTGTCGCCCGCCTATCTGGGAGATGTGTTCTCCCACGCCCTGCTGCCCGCGGCCGCGCTGCTAATCACCACCATCGGGACCTGGATCCTGACCATGCGCAACGCGATGATCACCACCCTGGCCGAGGACTACGTGCGGATGGCGCGGGCCAAGGGGCTGCCGGGCCGGCGCATCATGCTCGACTACGCGGCGCGCAACGCGATCCTGCCCAACCTCACCGGCTTCGCCATGTCACTCGGGTTCGTGGTCAGCGGGGCCATCCTGATCGAGTACGTGTTCAACTATCCCGGGGTCGGCTACATGCTGCTGCAGGCGGTGTCCGGCGAGGACTACCCGCTGATGCAGGCGCTGTTCCTGCTCATCACGGTCGCGGTGCTGGTGGCGATCCTGATCGCCGACATCGCCACCGCGCTGCTGGACCCGCGGACGAGGACGGCGGGGTAACGCCGTGTCCATGCCCATCTCCGGGGTTTCCACCACGGCCTGCCCGCCGGCCAGGAACCCACCGCGGGCGCGCCCGCCGGACAGGCGGCGCCGCCGGCCACGCGCGCGCTGGGCCGGATGGCCCGCGCGGTGCGGTCCAACCGCAAGGCGACCGCGGGCGCCGTGCTGCTGGGGATCTTCATCCTGGTCGGGCTCTTCCCCGGCCTGATCGCCCACGACAGCCCGACCGCGGACGCCTATCCCCCGCGCCTGGGGATCTCGACCGCCCACCTGCTCGGCACCACCGCCTACGGGCAGGACATGTTCGCCCAGGTGATCTGGGGAACCAGGAACGTGCTGATCCTCGCGTTCGTGGCCGGGCTGGCCACCACCGGGATCGCGGTCCTGGTCGGCGTCGCCGCCGCTTACCTCGGCGGCCTCTGGGACGGCTCACTCAACCTGGTCACCGACGTGCTGCTGGTCATCCCGCTGTTCCCGCTGCTCATCATCATCGCCGCCTACCTGCACGGCGGGACCACCATCGTGCTCATCCTGGTGATCACCGTCACCAGCTGGTCCTACACCGCGCGCCAGCTGCGGTCCCAGGCGCTGTCGCTGCGGAACCGGGACTTCCTGGCGGCGGCGCGGGTACGCGGCGAGCGCCGGCTCTACATCATCGTGGTGGAGGTCATCCCCACCATGACCTCGCTGCTGGTGGCGTGCTTCCTGACCAACGCCCTGTACGCGGTGCTGTTCGCCTCCAGCCTGCAGTTCATCGGCCTCGGCGACCCCAACACGGTGAGCTGGGGCACGATGCTGTACTGGGCGCAGAACAACGCCGCGCTGCAGACCGGCCAGCCGATGTGGGCGATCGCGCCGGGTGCCTGCATCGCCGCGCTCGGGGCGGCGTTCGCCCTGCTCAACTACGCCTTCGACGAGATCGGCAACCCGGCCCTGCGGTCGGTACGGAGGACCCGTGTCAAGCGTGCGGACTGACGCCGATCCCCAGCCACCGGGCCCCCGCGGGCGGGCCGCGCCCGTCCTCGCCGTCCGCGACCTGTCCGTCGCCTACGCGATCGACCGCGGCGCCGTGCTCGCCGTCGACCGGGTGAGCTTCGAGCTGTACCCTGGCGAGTTCCTCGGGATCGTGGGCGAGTCGGGCTGCGGCAAGTCCACCCTGCTGTTCGCCATCGCCCGGCTGCTCGCCGCGCCCGCCGCGGTCATCGGCGGGAGCGTTGACTTCAAGGGCGTGAACATGGTCGGCATGACCGACAGCCAGCTGACGGCCATCCGCTGGCGGGACCTGTCGGTCGTCATGCAGAGCGCGATGAACGCGCTCAACCCGGTCAAGTCGATCGGGGCGCAGTTCAAGGACGCGATGAGGGCGCACGGGGTGGCGTCGGCGGACGAGATCGCCGGGCGGGCGGCCACGGCGCTGCGCATGGTCGGCATCGACCCGGTGCACCTGAAGAGCTACCCGCACCAGCTCTCCGGCGGCATGCGGCAGCGTTCCATGATCGCGATGGCGCTGCTGTTCACCCCGGACCTGGTCATCATGGACGAGCCGACCTCGGCGCTCGACGTGGTGGCCCAGCGCTCGCTGATGATGCAGATCAAGGCCCTCCAGGAGGAGCTCGGCTTCGCGGTCGTCTTCGTCACCCATGACATGTCGCTGGTCAGCCACTTCTCGCAGCGGCTCATGGTGATGTACGCCGGCCAGGTCGCCGAGTGGGGCGCCACCAGGAGCGTGTTCGACACCCCGCGGCACCCCTACAGCATCGGCCTGATGGAGGCGTTCCCCTCGATCAGGGGTGAGCGGGTCCCGCTCACCGGCATCCCCGGCCGGCCGCCCGACCTGTCCCGGCGCCAGCAGGGCTGCTGGTTCGCGCCGCGCTGCCCCAAGGTCATGGCCGTCTGCACCGAGACCAACCCGGACCTGTACCCGGTCCAGGACGCGCTGGTGCGCTGCCTGCTCTACTCCGCCGGGGCGGGCGGGACCGGCAGCGATGGGGCCGGGGCCAGCCGGGCCGGCGCGGATGAGACCGGGGCCAGCGGGGCCGGCGTCGATGGGGCGGACGGGGCCGGAGCGGACGGGATGGCCGCCGGTGACTGACACCGCGGACGAGCCGCTGCTGAGGACCGACCGGCTGACCCGGCATTTCAAGATCGGTAACGCGCTGTCGCGCCGCACCCTGCACGCGGTCAACGACGTCAGCCTGGCCATCGGCGCCCGTGAGATCGTCGCGCTGGCCGGAGAGAGCGGGAGCGGCAAGAGCACCATCGCCCGCCTCCTGGCCAAGCTCTACCAGCCCACCAGCGGTGAGATCTATTTCGGCGGCCGGCCGCTGTCGTCGATCCGGTCGCGCGCGGACCTGCTGCGGTACCGGGGCGAGGTGCCCATGGTCTTCCAGGATCCGTTCAGCGCGACCAATCCGGTGTTCCGTTCCTCCCACGGCATTCTGCGGGCCCTCACGCTGCACCGGCCGGAGCTCAGCCGCCAGCAGCGCTACGAGGAGGCGCAGCGGGCGTTCGAGGCGGTGGGGCTGGCCCCCGCCGCCGAGATCATGCAGCGCTACCCGCACGAGCTCAGCGGCGGCCAGCGGCAGCGGGTCGGTTTCGCCCAGGCCCTGGCCATGCGGCCCAAGCTGATCCTGGCCGACGAGCCGGTGTCCATGCTGGACGTGTCCATCCGGATCGGCCTGCTCAACGTGATGGCCGACCTGCGCGACAAGCAGGGCGTGTCGGTCCTCTACATCACCCACGACATCGCCAGCGCCCGGTACGTGGCCGACCGGCTGATCGTGATGTACGCGGGCCACATCGCGGAGGCGGGCCCCGTCGAGGAGGTGCTGGCCCGTCCCCGGCACCCCTACACGCAGCTGCTGCTCTCGGCCGTCCCCGACCCCCGCGCGGAACTCCACGTTACGGAGGAGACCGACAAGGGTGAGCCGCCGCGGGTGATCGACCCCACCCCCGGCTGCCGCTTCCGGTGGCGGTGCCCGCTCGCCATCGATGAGTGCCATCAGGTCACGCCGGCGCTGCGGGAACTGGTCCCCGGGCACAGCGCCGCCTGCCACGTCGCCCGGGCCGACGCCGTGACGGAGGCCTTCCGGTGACGGCCGTCACATGAAGGTCGCGGTCGTCGGCGGCGGGTCGACCTACACACCCGAGCTCGTCAACGGGATGGCGAGGCTGGCGGGCCGGGCCGGCCTCAGCGAGCTGGTGCTGATCGACCCCGACCCCGCCCGCCTGGACGTGGTCGGCCCGTTCTCGGCCCGGATCATGCGGGCCGCGGGCCATCCGGCGCAGCTCCGCTGGACGGCCGACCTGGATGACGGCCTGGACGGAGCCGGCGCGGTGCTGCTGCAGCTGCGGATCGGCGGGCAGGCAGCCAGGCAGCGGGATGAGACCTGGCCGCTGGAGTACGGCTGCGTCGGGCAGGAGACCACCGGGGCCGGCGGGTTCGCCAAGGCGCTGCGGACCGTCCCGGTCGTGCTCGACATCGCCGAGCGCGCGCGGCGCCGGGCCGCGGCGGGCGCCTGGATCATCGACTTCACCAACCCGGTCGGCATCGTCACCCGCGCCCTGCTCGACGCCGGGCACCGGGCGGTCGGGCTGTGCAACGTGGCGATCGGCTACCAGCGCTCCTTCGCCGCCATGCTGGACGTGGACCCGGGCCAGGTCTCGCTTGACCACGTCGGCCTGAACCACCTGACCTGGGAACGGGCGGTCCTGGTCAACGGCCGGGACCGGCTCCCGGAGCTGCTGGCCACCCATGGGGCGGAGATCGTGGAGAGGACCGGCCAGCCGGCCGGCGTCCTGCAGGAACTGGGGGCCGTTCCCTCGTACTACCTGCGCTACTTCTACTGCCATGACGCGGTGGTCGCCGAGCAGCGGCGGCACGCCACCCGCGCGGAGGAGGTGGCGCGGCTGGAACAGGAGCTGCTGGCCCTGTACGCCGACCCGGCGCTGGACCGCAAGCCGGGGCTGCTGGGCGAGCGGGGCGGCGCCTACTACTCGGAGGCCGCCGTGGCGCTGCTGGTGTCGCTGGTGACCGACCGCCGCGACACCCAGGTCGTGAACGTCCGCAACGCGGGCACCATGCCCTTCCTCCCCGACGAGGCGGTGATCGAGGTGCCCGCCGTGATCGGCGCGGACGGCGCCCGGCCGGTCCCGGTGGCCCCGCTGGACCCGCTGCTGCGGGGACTGGTCGGCCACGTGGCGGCGTATGAGGAACTCGCGGTGGAGGCCGCCGTCCGGGGCGGCCGCCGGCGGGTGCTGGCGGCGCTGCTCGCCCACCCGCTGATCGGCCAGTTCGACCTGGCCGGCCAGCTGGCCGACCGGCTGATCGCCGAGAACCTGGCCTACCTGCCCTGGGCCGATGCGGCGGCCGCCCGGTGAGCGGCGCGCTGCCCGCGGTCCTCGCCGTGGACGGCGGGAACAGCAAGAGCGACCTGGCGCTGGTGGCGGGCGACGGCACCCTGCTGGCCAGCGTCCGGGGGCCGGGCATGACCAAGCGCGATCTGCCGAAGACCCTCGGGCTGCTGACTAGCATGATCGCCCAGGCGCAGCGCCAGGCCGGAAGGCCAGGATGCCCGATCGCCCGCCACCTTTCCGCCTGCGTGGCCAACGCTGACCTGCCCGAAGAGGAGGAAGCCCTGGCCGCTGCGCTCCGTGCGCAGGGCTGGACCGACACCACGAAGGTGGTCAACGACACCTTCGCGGTGCTCCGGGCCGGCCTCGATATCTCGGCCACGGCAGGCGTCTCCCCCGCGGCCGGCGGCCCGGGGGAGCCGCACTGGGGGGTCGCGGTCACCTGCGGGGCGGGCATCAACTGCATCGGCGTCGCGCCGGACGGGCGGAAGACCGGCTTCCTCGCCCTCGGCGAGACCACCGGCGACTGGGGCGGCGGGCACGGGCTGGGCAGGGCGGCGCTGTGGTGGGCGATACGGGCCGAGGACGGCCGCGGCCCGGACACCGGGCTGCGCGGCGCCGTGGCCGCGCACTTCGGGGTGCCGTCGGTCAGCGACGTGGCGATCGGCATTCACCTGGACACGATCTCCGAGGCCGCGCTGGGGGGGCTTGTCCCGGCCGTCCTGGCCCTCGCGGGCACCGGTGACGACGTCGCCACCGGGCTCGTGCGCCGTCAGGCCGGTGAGATCTGCACGATGGCGCTTACCGTCATGCGCCGCCTCGGCCTCACCGGGCTCGCTACCCCGGTCGTGCTCGGCGGCAGCGTGCTGGCCGCGCGTGACCCGATGCTCACCGCGGGCGTCGTCGAGGGGGTCAGGGCCGGCGCCCCGCACGCGGCCGTGTGCATCACCGACGTCCCCCCGGTCGCCGGGGCAGCCCTGCTGGGGCTCGACCGCCTGGGGGCCGGGCCCGAAGCCGAGCGCCGGCTGCGGGCCGACTACGCCGAAAGGACCCCGCCATGAGCCGTATCCGGCACCGAAGATCCCTTCCCGCCGCGGCGATCGCCGTGGTGGCAAGCCTGCTCCCGCTGGCGTGCACCAGCCACACGCCGCCCGCAGGGCCGACGTCCACCCCGGCGCCACCGTCCACCCCCGTGCCGCCCGGCCAGGCCGTCCCCGAGGTCCGGGTCAACCAGGTGGGATACCCGGCCGGCGGACCCAAGATCGCCTTCGCGATGCTGACCCGGCCGGCCGCGGACGTCAGCTTCACGATCACCGGGCGGCAGGGCGTGGTGTTCCGTGGCCGCACGGCCCGCAGCCTGGGCAGCTGGAACTCCCACTACCCGGCCGTCTATGTGCTTGGCTTCAGCGGGCTGACCAGGCCGGGGAGCTACCGGATCCGGGTCAGCGCGGCCGGGGCGACGGCCGTGTCACCGGCGTTCGCCATCGGCTCCCCCGCCGGCCTCTACCACCGGCTCGTTCTGAAC
Source organism: uncultured Actinomycetes bacterium (assembly GCA_963835425.1). Classification (GTDB taxonomy): domain Bacteria; phylum Actinomycetota; class Actinomycetes; order Streptosporangiales; family Streptosporangiaceae; genus UBA9676. Next base: position 528,214 of record CAWIGE010000002.1, read on the forward strand.
GCCGTGCGGTACTTCACCTCCGAGCGTGACGGCGCGGACGTCGTGCCCTCCGTCTTCAACCGGCAGCCCGCCAACCTGACCGACGAGCACGCCTACGTCTACGCCTCACCCCGCTACGACAGCAACGACAACCTGCTCGGCAAGCTGCACCGGGTCGGCGGGCCGGTCGACGTGGCCGGCGGCTGGTTCGACGCCGGCGGCGGCTACGAGAAGTTCACCTACACCAGCAGCTACGCCGACGGGCTGATGCTGCTCGCGGCCCGCGACTTCCCCGGCACCTACCCGGGGCTGGCGGCGGAGGCCGGTTTCGGGCTCAGCTGGCTGGAGAAGATGTGGAACCCGGCGGCCAAGGTGGTGTACATCCAGGACGGAATCGGCACCGGCAACGCGAGCAACACGATCCAGGGCGACTACAACTTCTGGCTCCTGCCGCAGGCCGAAGACCACATAAACGTCAGCAAGGGCGGCCATCCCGGCCCCACCGCCTACTTCGTGAAATACCGGCCGGTGTTCGAGGCGGCCCCGCCGGGGGCGCGGATCAGCCCCGACTTCGCCGGGCGGCTCGCGGCCGACTACGCCCTCGGCGCCCAGCTGGCGGCGAAGCAGGACCCGGCCCGCGCCCAGCACCTGCTGGCGCTGGCCCGCGGCGTCTACGCCATGGCCAAGACCAGCCACGTCGGCGCGATCGTGACTGTGTACCCGAACGACTTCTACCCGGGCACCGAATGGAAGAGCGACATGCTCTGGGGCGCCGCGGAGATCGCGCTCGCGCAGGAGGCGCTCGGCGGCCCGCCCGCCCGGGTGAAGGCCGACCTGGCCGTGGCCGCCCACTGGGCGAAGGCATATCTGGCGCAGGGCCACAAGGCCGGGGGCGACACGCTGAACCTGTACGACACCGGCGCGATCGGGGAGGCCGAGCTTCTCCAGGCGATGCGGCAGCCGGGTGCCAGCCAGGTGATACCGCCGGCCACTCTGCTCAACGACCTGGCCGCCCAGCTCAGGCTCGGTGAGCAGTGGGCCCGCAACGACCCGTTCGCGCTCGGCACCGGCCTCGGCTCCAGCGACGCCACCCCGCATGCGTTCGGGCTGTACATCACCGACGCCCTCTACCGGAAGTACGGCGGGACCGGCGCCTACGAGAGCTTCGCCGGCCAGCAGCTGGCCTACGCACTCGGCGCCAACCCGTGGGGCACGTCGTTCGTCGTCGGGGCGGGCACCACGTTCCCGCACTGCATGCAGAGCGAGATCGCGAACCTGGCCGGCTCGCTGTCCGGCACCGGTGACATCCAGGTCGGCGCGACCGTCAACGGCCCGAGCAGCCCGGGCAACTTCTCCGGGCTCGGCACGGTCAGCGGGATGCGGGCCTGCAGCGCGGGCAGCTACAAGCTGTTCAACACCAAGGCGGCTGCCTACGAGGACAACGTCGTCAGCTGGCCATCGGTCGAGCCGGCCGCCGACTACGCGGCGAACTCTCTGCTCGCGTTCGCGCTCGCCGCGCAGGACCGCGGCTAGGCAGCAACGCAGGACCACAGGTAGGCCACGATGCCGGATCGCGGCCGGGCCACAATGGGGGCATGGCTATGGACCTGGGTCTGTCGGGAAGCGTGGCCGTCGTCACGGGCGCCAGCCGGGGCATCGGGCTGGCGGTGGTGCGCGGGCTGGCCGAGAACGACGTGCGCGTCATCGCGGGCGCCCGGAAGTCGTCCGCCGAGCTGGACGAGCTGGTGCGGACCGGCCGGGTGCAGGTGGCCGAAGTGGACCTGGCCACCACCGACGGGCCATCCCGGCTGGTCGCCCTGGCCGGGGACCGGATCGACATCCTGGTCAACAACGTCGGCGCCGCTCCCGCGCGCACCGGCGGTTTCCTGAGCGTCACCGACCAGGACTGGCAATCCTCGATCACCCTCAACCTGCTGGTGGCCGTGCGCGCCATCCGGAGCGCGCTGCCGCGCATGCTGGCGGCGGGCCGGGGCGCGATCGTGAACATCAGTTCGGTCAACGCGTTCCTGCCCGACCCGTCGGTCATTGACTACAGCGCGGCCAAGGCCGCTCTCGCCAGCTTCTCCAAGGCGCTGTCAAAGGAGGTCGGCGCCCAGGGGATCCGGGTCAACACCGTCAGTCCCGGCCCGGTCGCCACGGATCTGTGGCTCGGCGACGGCGGGGTCGCGCAGACGGTCAGCCGCGCCACCGGCACCAAGCCGGAGGACGTGGTCAGCCGGTCCGCCCGCCAGATGGTGACCGGCCGGTTCACCCAGCCCGGCGAGGTCGCCGACCAGGTGCTGTTCCTGGCCAGCGACCGCGCCGCCAACATCACCGGCGCCGATATCACCATCGACGGCGGCATGACCCCGACCTGGTAACCAGGGTCCGGGCCTCAGGATCCGGCCGGGCTGGCCTGCGCCGGCCGGAGCTGCTTTCCGCGGCCGTCCAGGAGTAGCCCTCGTGAACGTGGGCAGTCGGACCGGGCTGAGGAGGTGATGAACGATGTCAGGTTCGGTGATGGCCGACATCCTCATCCCGGTGGTGGCCCTGGTGGCGCTGGTGGTCATGATCGGCGCAGTGCTGCTCGCCGCGCGGAAACCGGCGGGCAAGGACACCGGCCAGCGGTCACGGTGGACCGTCAGCGGTGGCACCTTCCGCGGCGATCCGCGCCAGCAGGTGCCCCACCGGGATGACGTGCCGCCGGAAACGCTGGCCCGGGAGGGCCGGAACGCCGACGGGGACCAGGCTGACTGAGCCGCTCCAGGACTGGCCCAGAACTGCCCAGAACCGGCGCGGGCGGATCAGAGGCGCCGGGCGTCAGCTGCGGTCCAGCCGCCGGAAGGCGACCTCATGCAGCAGGAGCCGCAGGGCGGCGGCCGCGGGTATCGCGATCAGCGCGCCGACCAGTCCCATCAGGGTCCCGCCGACCAGCACGGCGACCACGGAGACCATGCCGGGCACCCGGACGGTCCTGCCCATGACGCGCGGGACGAGCAGGTAGTCCTCGGCCAGCCGGTAGCCGACGTAGAAGCACAGGGTGGCGATGGCCACCGGGAGCGACACCGACAGCGCGACCAGGGTGACCACCACCCCGCCGATGGTGGAGCCGATCACCGGGATCAGGTCGAGCAGCGCGACGAGCAGCCCCAGCAGCAGCGGGTAGGGGATCCCCCAGGCGATCATCCACAGGTAGGTGCCGACCCCGGCGATCACCGAGGTGAGCAGGTTGCCGAGCAGGAAGCCACCGACCTTGCCCAGGATCTCGTCGCCGATCAGGATGACCCGGGCGCGCCGGGAGTGCGGGGCCAGCCGGTAACCGAACAGCTTGATCCGTGGCAGGTCGGCCAGGAAGTAGATGACCAGGACCACCACGATCACGGCCGAACCGGCCGCGCTGAGCACGAATCCTCCCGCGCCCAGCACCCCGCTGGCCAGGGCGCTTCCCCTGCTGGTCAGCAGGTGGGTCAGCTGCTGCTGCACATGGAAGCGGGCGTTGAGCCGGCCCAGATCGGAGTTGTGGCTCTCCAGTAGCTGCACGTAGTGCGGGAACTGCGCGGCCAGCACCTTGGCCTCTGCCACCAGTGGCGGGATCGCTGCCAGCATGAACGCGGCGGCGACCGCCAGCGCGGCCAGCAGGATGATCACCACCGCCGCCCAGCGCGGCACCCGGCGCCGGGTCAGCCAGGCCACCACCGGGTCGAGGCCGATCGCGATGAACAGCGCCAGGCCGATCAGGACCAGCACCGACCGGGCCCTGATCACCAGCTCGACGACGCCGTAGGTCACCGCCACGCCGGCCGCCGCCGTCATCCCGATGAAAAACGGCGACCGCTTGTTCACCGGCCGCCCCGGGCGGCCCAGTCCCCCGGTCTCCTCGGCCTGCACGGCCGCGACCTTCAGCGCCTCATCCATGCGGTCACCGGCGGGATCCGGACGGTCACCGGCGGGGGCCAGCGCCGGGCCGGCGGTCCCGCGCGCCGTCGGCGCTCCGCCGTCCCGCGGCTCATCCGCATGCGCCATTACCAGCCCCCGTGACGTACGGGCACCCGGTCGGCGGGGAACGCGGCCATGGGCGCCGTCTTGTTCAGCGGGGGGCAGCTACCCCGGGCCGCGCGCGGCTAACGTCAGGCGCCAGCTCAGCGGGCGTAGCGCCTGCCCGGCAGGATCGCCCCGATGATCCACAGGATCGGGAAGAAGAAGCCGATGATGCCGAGCACCCAGTGGCCCTTGCGGAAGGTCATGATGGCCAGCGTGAACAGCAGCACCAGGTAAATGATGCCGAGCAGGCCCCAGCCCCAAGCCGACATGGTCGTACCTCCGTTTAGTTAGTCATGGTCGGCCGGAGACCGGCCCGCACCGGTGGAAAGGCGCAAGCCTGGGTGGCCCGCCCGCGGCCACCGGGGACGTGCGGCCGTCAGCGGCGCCGGGAGACGCGCCGGGCTGTGCGACGTCCCGTGCGGCGGGCAACTCTGCGGGCTCCGAACATCTCATTCCTCCAGATTTGTGTCGCTGGTCTGTGCCGCTGAGAGTCTCAGCGGTCATGCTTTGGCGGCGCCCGAGGTCTCCATCGCGTGCAGGTCCTTCGCTTCCTCGGCCGTCATCAGCCCGATCGCGACCAGGTCGAGTGGGCTGATGAACCCGTCGCTGATCCGGAAGCCATTGGCGCGCGCGATCGCGTCCCGCAGCGGTACCGCCCAGTGGTGCTCCAGCAGGATGAGCGCGGCCGCGGAGTCGTTCGGGATGTCCTCCAGCACATCCCACTCGTCGCCCGCTGAACACGTTGATGCCCTCCTCGGCCGCCTGCTCGGCGCCAGCCTCCGCGCCGGCCTCCATCCCTTCCTCACCGTCGATGCCGAGCCCGATCAGCGCGCCGATCTTGCTGCCGAGCTCGATCGCTTCCTCCTGGCTGAGGTTGCTGAGGTGCTCGACCTCCAGGTCGCCGTCCGCGTCCTTGTACACGGCGAGGGAGTCGATCACCCGCACCATGCCGTTCTCGTGCAGCCGCTCCAGTTCGGCGATCACTTCGCCGTGGAAATCGGGGTGGTTGAACCCCAGCACGATGAGCTGCACCGGTCCAATAGCCATGTCAGGTCCTTCCTTCGGTCCAGCCGGCTCGTCCGTTCTCCCCAGCATCGGCCGGGCCCGGCGAGGGCGCATCACCCATAAGGGGCGATTGCCCCTCAGCTCCCGGACGTCAGCGGCCGGGGGTCGAAGGTCACCCGGATGGCGGTGATCTTGCCGTTGTCCACGTGCCGCCAGTTCACGGTGGGCAGCGGATCGGTGGTGGCGGTGTGCAGGTCGAACCAGGTCAGAACGTCGGGCCCGTCAACGAAGGTCTTGCGGATGACGATGTCGGTCACGATCTCCGACATGCGCTTGAGCCCGGCGATGCATTCCTCCGCGTTGGCCGCGTGGCCCAGCGGCCCGTCGAAGGTCACATCGTCGGCCAGGATCGTGCGCAGGCGCGCGAAGTCGTGGCGCTTCCACGCGTCGAAGTAGCTGGCCGCGACGTCGGCGGTGGGTCGGTGGCGTCGGTCATGGGCTTGTCTCCCTTCCGGTGGCCCGGCAGTTGCACCGTCATGCCCCCTTCCCGGCCGGGTGCGGTTGTACCGGCGGTGTGACATCCGTCATGCCCGGGTCAGGACGACGGGCACAGCCCGGATCGGCACCAGGCCCCCTAGCGTGGATTGAGGCCGGAACAGCCGGACCGCGGGCCGCCGAGCGGGCAGGCGCAACTCCCGAGGAGGCAGCCATGGTCGTCAACATCGTCCTGGGAGTCGCCGTTCTGGCCCTGCTGATCTACCGGCAGCTGATCGCCCGGCCGGTCAACGCCTCCACCCTGCGCATTCTCGTGATCCTGGGGGTCGTCGGCGTGGTGCAGACCGCCCAGTTCCTCGGGCAGAACCATTCAAGCGTGCTGACCTACGGGCTCATCGCCGGCAGCCTGGTCCTCGCCGCGGCCTTCGGTGCGCTGCGGGCCGCGACGGTCAGGATCTGGATCGAGAGTGGCCAGGCCTGGTCCAGGGGCAACTGGCTGACCGCCCTGCTGTGGGTCGCCGCCGTGGCCGCGCACCTGGGTTCACGACGCCCTGGTGGCGGACGGTCACGGCAACGGCGGCCTCGGTTCCGCCACCGTGGTTCTCTACCTGGCCATCAGTCTCGGCTTCCAGCGCATCATCGTGCAACAGCGGGCCCGGCGCCTGCAGCCCGGCGGCCCTCCCGCCTTCGGCCAGGTCGAACGGCCCAGCTGAGCAGCGGCACACCTTTCGGCTCAACGGAGCAAGGAGCAGCCCTCACGGGCCGGGAACGGGCAGTGCCTGGCGGATGATTTCCAGCGGGTGCCGGGCGGCCCGCCCGGTGCCGTGCCCGATCTGCTGGCGGCAGGAGACGCCGGTCGCCGCGATGACCGTCTCCTCCGGCTCGGCCCGGATGGCGGGGAAGAGCCGGAGCCCGCCGATGCGCATGGACAGCTCGTAGTGCTCGGCCTCGAACCCGAACGAGCCGGCCATGCCGCAGCACCCGGCGTCGACCTCGGTGACGTCGGCGCCCGGGATGCTGCGGAGCAGCGCCACCGTGGCGGCGGTGCCCGCGAGCGCCTTCTGGTGGCAGTGGCCGTGGAACAGGATGCGGCGGCCGCGGAAGGGGTTGTCCGGTGGCAGGACGAGCCTGCCGTCGGTGATGGCCTCGAGGAGCAGTTCCTCCGGCAGCCTCGTGGCGTCCGCCACGGCCTGCGCCCCCGGGTCGCCGGGCAGCAGCGCCAGGTACTCGTCGCGCAGCGTCAGCAGGCAGGACGGCTCCACCCCGGTGACCGGCACGCCCCGGGCGGCCGCGTCGCCCAGGCGCCCCGCCATGCCCGCCGCCATCCGCCGGGCCTGATCGAGCAGCCCCTTGGACAGGCTGGCCCGGCCACAGCAGCCCGCGTCCTCGAACCGGACCCGCCACCCGGCGAGCTCGAGCAGCTCGATCGCCGCCCTCCCGGCCGCGGGCTCGGTGAAGGTGGTGAAGGAGTCCGCCAGGAAGATCAGCTCGCCCTGGGACGCCGTCGCCGCCGGGCCCGGCCGGCGCCGCACCCAGCGGCGCAGGTCATGCCGCTGGAACGGGGGCAGCGGCCGGGCGGCGCTGATCCCCAGCCAGCGCTGCGCCGCCCGGCGGGCGGGCCCCCACCTGCCGGGGAGATTGGACAGCGGGAACGTGGCCGAGCCGAGCCGGTTCAGCGCCCGGATGGACCCGAAGATGCGCGAGCGGAGCGGGACGCCGTGCCGATCGTGGTAGGCGGCGAGCGTCTCGGTCTTCAGCGCCGCCATGTCGACGCCGAGCGGGCACTCGCTCTTGCAGGCCTTGCACTCCAGGCAGAGGTCGAGGATGCCGTGCAGCCGGTCGTCACCGAGCGCCGCGCGCGGGTCCGGCCGGGACAGCGCGTAGAGCAGGGCGTTCGCGCGGCCCCTGGTGGAGTGCTCCTCGTCATGTGTGGCCATGTACGAGGGGCACATGACCCCGCTCGCCTCCTTGCGGCACAGCCCGATGTTCATGCACCGGTCGGCGGCGCCGCGCATGCCGCCCGGCGCGGCGAAGCGGAGCCGCGTCGCGGGCTCCGGCCGGGCGGGCTGGGCCAGGTCGCGCAGGTGGTCCGTCATGGCGGGCGCGTCCACGATCTTCCCCGGGTTCATCCGGTTCCCCGGGTCGAAGAGCCGCTTGGTCTCCTGCATCGCCCCATAGAGCTGGTCGCCGAAGACGCGGCGGTTGAATTCGCTGCGGGCCAGCCCGTCGCCGTGCTCGCTCGAGTTGGCCCCGCCGAACTCGAGCACCAGCTCGCGCACCTCCTCGGCGACCGTGCGCATGAGCTCCGCCTGCCCGGGCGCGCCGAGGTCGATGAACGGGCGGACGTGCAGGCACCCGACCGAGGCATGGCCGTAGAAGCCAGCGCGCAGGCCGCGCGCGTCCAGGACCTGCCGGAACCGGCTCGCGTAGGCGGCGAGCCTGGCCGGCTCGACAGCGGTGTCCTCGACGAAGGCCAGCGGCCTGCGGGTGCCCGTGCTGGCCGCCATCAGCAGCCCCAGGCCGGCCGAGCGGACCTTCAGCAGCGCCGCCTGCTCGGCCGCCTGGACGGCCCGGAGCGTGTGATAGCCGTGGCCGTGTGCCTGCCAGCGTCCGTCCAGGCGGTCAAGCCCGGCGGCGGCCTCGGCCTCGCTGCCGCCGAAGAAGGTGACGAACAGCAGCGCCTCCGGGTCGCCGTGCAGGATCGACCCGAGCGCCCGGTATTCGAGCTTCTCGCGGGACAGCTCGAGGATGGTCTTGTCGATCAGCTCGACGGCGGCGGGCTGGCAGGCCAGCGCGTCCTCGGTCGCCTCGATCGCCGCCTGCACGGACGCGAAGTGGCCCACCGCGATCACCCGGTGCCGGGGCGTGGGCACCAGCTGCACGGTCGCCTCGACGACGGTGACCAGGGTGCCCTCGGAGCCGACCACGAACTTCGCCAGATCGGCTCCCGGGGACCCGGCCAGGCGGTCCAGCCGGTAGCCGCCGGACTGCCGCCAGAACCGCGGGAACCCGGTGGCGATCGCCTCCCGGTGCCGTTCCACCAGGCGCGGCAGCTCGCGGCAGATGGCCCCGTCGAGCGTCGGCGCGGCCGCGCGGGCCAGCAGCTCCTCCTCGGTCAGCGGGCCGAACACGGACCGGCTCGCGTCGGAAAGCACCACGTCGAGGGCGAGCACATGGTCGATCGTCATGCCGTAGCGCACCGACATGCTGCCCGCCGAGTTGTTGCCGATCATCCCGCCGAGCGTGGCCCGGTTGCTGGTCGAGGTGTCGGGGCCGAACGCGAGCCCGTGCCGGGCGGCCGCCAGGTTCAGCTGCTCCTGCACCACGCCGGGCTGCACCCGCGCCGTCCGCTGCTCGGCGTCGATCTCGATGATCCTGCTCATGTGCCGGGACAGGTCCATCACGATCGCCCGCCCCACCGTCTGGCCCGCCAGGCTGGTCCCGGCCCCGCGGGGCAGGACCGGAACGCCGAACTCGCTGGCGGTGGACACGACGGCGGCCACGTCGTCGGCGTCCCGGGGAAACACCACCCCGATCGGCTCGATCGCGTACATGCTCGCGTCGCGGGAGAACAGGTGCCTGCTGTAGGGGTCGAACCGGACCTCGCCGCCGACGGCTGCGGCGCAGCGCCGCCGCGATTTCCGCGCCCTCGCCCGGCTGGCGTCGCTCACCCGCCCGTGCCGGGCCGGGGCCGGTCATCTGACCGCTGATGCTCGTCGCACCTCCTCTGGCCCGCCGCCTCGCCGTGCCGGCCGCCCGTCGCCTTGGTGGCCGCGCCGCTCCTACGCCGCCTTCCGGTACACCGCCGCCCGTGCCTGCCGTCCGGGTGAAGCCGCCGCCATCTGCTGCGCGAGCAGGTAGCAGATGATCAGCAGGCAGTCCCACACCCCCGCGAGCGCCCAGCCGCCCAGCACGTCGGTCATCCAGTGGGCGCCCAGGTAGAGCCGGGTCAGCCCGACCACGAACGCGATCAGGGCGGCGCCCGCCGCCAGCAGCAGCCCGGGCCCGTGCCGAGCGCCCCGCCATCAGCATGAGCGCGAGCATGCCCCAGGTGGCCAGGGCCTGCGCCGCGTGCTCGGAGGGATAGGACCAGCTGTGGACCACGGTCAGCCGGTCGGCTATGGGCGGCCGGGGCCGGCCGACCAGCCCCTTGATCAGCAGCGATCCGGCCCAGGCACCGGCCAGCGCCAGTGCCGGCAGGACCGCGGGCAGCCAGCGGCGGCGCCACCGCCACAGGCCAGGCCGGCGACGACGACGACCGGCCAGAGCACGAGGGTCGAGCCGAGCCAGGTGAGCACCCTGGCCAGGCTGGTGAGCCACGGCGCGCGGTGACCGATGACAGACGCCAGGACCCGCGGGTCGTCGTGGGCAAGGCCGGTGTGATGGACGACGCCGTACGTCACCAATGCCAGCGACCAGGCGGATGTGGCGAGCGTGAGAACGGCGGCGGTCAGCGCGAGGCCGGTGGGGGCGCCCGGCCGGCAGCGGGCGGCGAGCCACCCCGGGCGGCCCGGGATGCGGTCCCGCCGCCGGGAAGAGGTCAGGGCCACGATCAGCAGCGCCACCCAGACGGCCAGCAGTACCGCTCCGCTCACGCCCAGGATGTACTCGGTCAGGTCGGTCATCGTGCCCCAAGGATAGGAGCCGCCCGGCCGCCAGGCCATGGCCGGCAAAGATCGCTCAGCCACGTCAGCAGCAGCTCCCGATCGGCCTCGGCCGCACGGCGCAGCGTGCCGTCCACACCTTCCGGGATCCGCAGGTCCCGGACCTCGTAGATCCGCTCTTCCGACGTCGGTACCGCAGTGATCTTGCGCCGCCTGGCCCACGCCCCGGCGAAGCGCGAAGCGGTCCCGGCCGGGCCGAACCCTTACCGCAGCCCAGCAGCAACCGGCTTTCGCTAGATCGCATGCCGTACCCGCTGCCCAGGCCGGTCTCGGAGGATACAGGTCCCGGCCCTCACCCAGCAGCTTCAGGCAAGCTCCGCGCCGATAAGCCCGACCGCGCCCACCCGTCAGCCTCGACAGCGACCATCACGCCCGCCACTCAAGATCACAGCCTGCGGCGCTAGTACCAGCCCGCCTATCGGGCGGCAAACTGAGCCGCTCAGGTATCTGCACCGCCGGGGGGCGGCTGCGCTCAGGCGGTGGCGAGGAACCGGGCGAGTTCCTCGCGGGTCGGCGCCGTGGCCGGCCCGCGCCTGGTGACCGAGAGCGCGGCCGCCGCGTTCGCCCTGCGCGCGGCGGCGGTGTCCGCCGCGCCCGCCGCCAGCGCGGCGAGGAACGCGCCGCTGTGGGCGTCGCCTGCGCCGTTGGTGTCCACGGCGCCCGACCGCGAACCCGGGCACGTGCCACCACCCCGGCGCCCGGCCGGGCAATGAGGCAGCCGCCCGGCCCGGTGCGCACGAGCACCCGCGGCCGGCCGGCCCGGCCGGGCAGCCAGCTCCGCTGCCGCCGCCCGCGGGTCGGCGACTGCCGGTGAGGATGGCGGCCTCCCGCGCGTTGCAGGTCAGCCAGTCGGCCCGGCCGAGCACGGCGGCCAGCGCCGCGGCCGGGATGGACCCCGCCAGCGGGCCGGGGTCGAAGAACACGACCTGTCGCCGCGCCCAGCCGCGCCAGCCAGCCGAGCAGCGCGGCCCGGTTGCTGTCGTGGACCAGGCCGTAGCCGGACAGGTAGACGGCGTCGCGCGCGGCCGGGCTGACCCGCTCGAGGTCCGCGGCGGTCAGCGTCGCCTCGGCGCCGCGGCTGGTCAGGAACGTCCGCTCGCCGCTGGCCTCCACCATGGTGACCACGAAACCGGTGTCCGGGCCGGCCTTGGCCGGCTGGAGGACCTCGATGCCCTCTGCCGCGCACGCGGCCCGGGCCAGGCTGCCGAACGGGCCGGTGCCGTGGGCGCCCGCGTAGGCGGCCCGCAGGCCCTGGCGGGCGGCGGCGGCCATCACGTTGAACCCGCCGCCGGCCGCGGCCTCCGCCCGGCTGGCCAGCACATCGCCGCCCCGCTCGGGGAGCGCGGGCACGGTCAGCACGACGTCCACCACCACGTTGCCGAGGTGAAGCAGCCGGTCGAACCGGTCAGCCTGCCGCATCGCCGCCTGCTCGCGGAGCCGTCCCGGACCGTACCGCCAGCAGGCCGACGGCCAGCCCCTCCAGCCCGAGATCGCGCACGTTGACCCGGGTCACCGTGGACCGGGCGCCCGGCGGGAAAGACTCCAGCCCCGTGGCAGGCGCCGCAGATCGCGCCGGTCATGGCGGCGATCGTGTCGCAGTCGCCGCCCAGCGAGGCGGCGATCCGGCAGGCGAGCCAGGGGTCGTCGCGGGCTGGCCGCGGCCACCGCGAACGCGGCGGGCACCGATTCCTGGGTGGCCAGGCTGGTCCCGACCAGCCGGTACACGACGTCCATCGCCTGCTCCCGGCCGAGCCCGTCGACCAGGCCGGCCGCCCAGGTGATCCGCGCGGCCACGTCCGCGCCGGCGGCCCAGTGCCCGCAGCGCGGCGCATCGGCCGCCGCAGCGGCGGCCGCGCTGGACGGCTTCCGGCACCGTGGCCCCGTCGATCCCCGCGCTCACCGCCGCCGCCACGGCGGCCGCGCCGGCCAGCGCGATCCCGGTGTTGTGCGTTACCCGGCTGGCCGCCACGACGCGGTCCACCAGCAGGCCGGGGTCGCCGGACGGGGTGGCGATGCCGACCGGTGTGATCCGCATCGCCGCGCCGTTGGTGGTGCCGGATCTGCCCGCATCCTCGATGCTGGTCCCGGCGGCGATCGCGCCCAGGGCCTGCCGGGTGGACGGGCCGAGCAGGTCCAGCGAACCGCGGGCGCGCATCGAGTCCTCCCAGGCCAGCAGCTGCTCTGCCAGTTCGGCCGGGTCGGGGGTGCCGCCGCCCTCGACGATCAGCCGGGCCAGCAGCACCGCCTGCTCGGTGTCGTCGGTGACGGTGCCCGCGGGCAGCCCGGCGGCGAGCGGATGCCCGGCGGCCCCGGCTCGAAGCCGTCCAGACAGGCTGCCGTACCGCGCCACGATGTCGGCGCGGGGCAGCGACTGCGTGGGCATGCCCAGCGCATCGCCGATCGCCAGCCCGTACAGCGCCCCGAGCGCGCGCGAGCGGGCGCCGCTGCCCACCTGGTCCATGGGTCACGAGGGCAGCGCGGCGCCGAGCCTCGCCGGCCGCCTGCCCGATCGCCTCGGCCAGGCTGACCACCTCCACCAGCGGGCCGTAGAGGCGCATGATGTCCAGCGCCTTGGCGTGGCTCTCGTCGTCGATCCCCGCGCAGGCGTCGGCGACGACCTGCACCGCGACCCCGGCGTCGGCGGCCGCCAGCGCGGTGGACAGGACGCAGCAGTCGGTGGACACCCCGGCCAGCACCAGCCGCCCGCCGCCCAGGCATCGCGGCCAGTTCGGCGCCCCACTTGCCGAACGTCGTGGCGTCCACGGTCGGGCCCGGCTCACCGGCGAACTCGTCCACGAGCTCGTAGATCCGCGCATCCGGCGGCTGCAGCGCGAACGGCCAGTGCTCGTAGTAGCGCCGCCAGGCCCCGGCCGGGACGGCCGGCGCCACGAACCTGGTGAAGACCACCCGCGGCCGGTAGGCGCCGACCAGCTGCTGGACGGGGCCGACGATCTCGGCGAACCTGGGCGTGAGCCAGGGGCTGTCCCGGCTCGCCGAACACCCGCTGCATGTCGATGACCGCGAGCGAGCGCCTCGCCCGGGCCGCTCCGGCCCCGGCGGCCCCGGCCTGGGCTGGTCATGCGCTGGGCGGCGGCGGGCTCCAGCGGCGCCGCTCCCTCCTGCGCGCGCACGGCCGACCGGCCGTATGCCCAGTGCGCGACGAACCCGAGCACCAGGGCCACGAGCACACCCAGGTTGGCGAACGCCCAGGCGCCGGTCTTGCCGCCGAGGCCGAACGGGCCGAGCAGGTAGCCCTGCCAGGTCAGCCAGCTCGCGAGGCTGTTGGTGACCAGCCCCCATCCGATCACGGTGCTGATGACGATCACCCCGACCGGGAACCACCGGATGTCGCCGTAGCGGCCGCTCGGGTTGTACAGCTCCGTCTCGGCGTAGTCACGGCGCCGCAGCGCGATGTCGGCGAGCATGACGCCGCACCAGGCGGCGATCGGCACGCCGAGCGTGATCAGGAAGCCCTCGAACTGGCCGAAGAAGTTGCCCGCGATGAACACGACGTAGATCGTGCCGAGGGTCATGACCGTGCCGTCGATCAGCGCGGCGACGTAGCGCGGCACCCGCAGGCCGAGCGACAGCAGGGCCAGGCCGGAGGAGTAGATGTCCAGCACCGCGCCGCCGATGAGGCCGAGCACGGCCACGATGGCGAACGGGACCAGGAACCAGGTCGGCAGCAGGATGGCGAGCGCCCCGATCGGGTCGTTGGCGATCGAGGTGCTCAGCGCCTTCGAGGAGCCCGCCAGCAGCAGCCCGAAGATGAGCAGGACGATCGGGGCCACTGCGCCGCCGAAGGTCGTCCAGCCTGCCACCCCGGCGCTGGAGGACCTCCGCGGCAGGTAGCGCGAGTAGTCGGCGGCCACGTTGACCCAGCCGAGCCCGAAGCCGGTCATCATGAACACCAGCCCGCCGATCAGCGATTCTGCGCCGAGCCTGCCGGGCAGCGCCGACACCGCTGACCAGTGGATCTTGCCGGCCACCAGGATGATGAACATCACCGTGAGCACCCCGGTGATGATCGTGATGGCCGTCTGCATGCGCATGATCAGGTCGAAGCCCATCACGCCGCCGAAGATGGTCAGCGCGACCACCACGATCATCGCGACGACCTTCGTGGCGGTGCCGCTGGGCCAGCCGAGGTGCCCGAAGACCGTCGCGATCGCCAGCGTGGCCAGGATCATCAGGATGGTCTCCCAGCCGACCGTGAGCAGCCAGGAGATGACCGTCGGCAGCTTGTTGCCGCGGACCCCGAAGGCCGCCCGGCTCAGCACCATCGTCGGCGCCGACCCCCGCTTGCCGGCGATGGCGATGAACCCGCACAGCAGGAACGAGATGATGATCCCGGCCATGCCGACCACCACTGCCTGCCAGAACGAGATGCCGAACGCCAGCAGGAACGCCCCGTAGCTCAGGCCGAGCACCGAGATGTTCGCCGCGAACCAGGGCCAGAACAGATCGCGCGGATGGCCCTTGCGCTCGGCATCGGTGATGACGTTGATGCCGTTGGTCTCGATCTGCAGCGGGCGCGATTCGGGCGCGGTGCCCGCGACGGTGCCCACGGCGCCTTCATCAGCCATGGCAAACCCTCCTACCGCCTGTGTCCTGCGTAACCATCCCGCACTGCCTGTACCATCCCTGGCGGGCGACGCGATTCCCGGCCCGGGACGGCCACCGCCTGTGTACCGTCACTGATCCATGATCGCTTTGCGCTGGGCCCCGTCGATAGGGATGTGGGCGCCGTTGATGAAGCTGGCCCGCGGCGAGGCGAGGAAGGTCACCAGCGCCGCCACCTCGTCCGGCTCGCAGATGCGGCCGAACGGGATGGAGCTGCTCGGCCAGCTCGTGCGCGCGCTGCCTGGGATGACGCCCTTGTCGCGGGAGAACGCCTTCTCCAGCGTGTCCCACCGGTCGGTGTTCACCGGCCCCGGGTTGACCGTGTTGATGCGCACGCCATGCCGCCCGTACTGCTCGGCGACCGAGGACGCGAAGTTGATGTCGGCGGCATTGGCCACGCCGGCGGTCATCTCCCAGTAGCTGGGCTTGAGGCCGTCGTTGCCCACCACGAGGACGATGGCGCCCTCGCCCCGTTCGCGCATGTGGCCGATGACCGCGCGCACCGAGCGGACGTAGCCCATGAACTTGAGGTTGAGGCTCGACATCCACTGCTCTTCGGTCAGGTCCTCCAATAGGCCGCCGGGCGAGCTGCCGGCGCAGGTGACCAGGATGTCGATCTGGCCGAAGCGGTCCAGGGTGGCGTCCACGCAGCGCCGGACGTCCTCGGTCACGGTCATGTTGCCGGCCATGGGCACAATGGTCCGGCCGGTCTCGGCCGCGATCTGCTTGGCGGCTGCCTCGAGCGGTTCTGCCGTGCGGGCGGTGATGACCACATCGGCGCCTTCTTGTGCCAGGTGCTCGGCCACCGCTCGGCCGATTCCCTTGCTCGCGCCGGTGATGAAGGCCACCTTCCCGGCCAGCTGCAGGTCCACCGCAACCCCTTCCGCCCGTGGATGGGCAGGCACTGCCCCTCGTATCCGCAGGCGCCGCTGGCGATGGCCGCCTCCGGGCTTGGCTGGATGGTATACCAAATATCACCACTCCGGAAGCCATCAGGCGGCGCGCCCCCACCGCCCTCTCATGTCACGGATTTCGGTCATGATCACGTCCATTTCGTCCCGGTTCCGGCGACGAAGATCCGTGATAAGTCGCCGGCGCTCATCCCCCGGCCGGCGCGGTCGCCTGGGCCCAGGCCGACCTGTCGCCTGCCGTTCCGCACGCAGCCGGTCGAGCAGGCCGCCCGCCGCCATCACGCTCTTGACCTTCGCCGATACCTCCGGGCCCTGCGCGGCCAGCTCCGCGGCGACGCCGGCCGCGGCCTCGCCGGGATCGTCCTCGACCCGGTTGACCAGGCCCATGGCCAGCGCCTCGTCGGCCCCTACCCAGCGCCCGGTCAGGGCCAGCTCCATTGCCCTGCCCCGGCCGGCCAGGTCGGCCAGCACCCACGCCCCCGACGGCCAGGCCGCGGCAGGCCGGCCCGGTCCAGCGCAGCCGCGCCGCCGGGCCCGCGATCCGCAGGTCGGCCGCGGCCGCGAGCTGCGCCCCGCCGCCAACCGCCGGCCCGGCTCACCACGGCGATCACCGGCCCCGGCCTGGTGATCATGATTTCGTAGCACTCGTAGAGGAGGTCGGAGACCGTGGCCCGGTCGGCGTCCGGGATCGTCAGGTCGGCGCCCGCGCAGAACACCCGGGGATCGGTGCTGCCGAGCACCACCGGGGCCGCCCGGTCCTGCCTCAGGGCGTCGCGCAGCGCCCGGGCCAGCCCCACATCCAGCGCGTTGCGGCGCTCTGGCCGCGACAGCAGGAGCCGCCGGTAGCCTGCGGGGCTGTGCTCCACCCGCAGGTGGGAAGGCGCCATCAAGGCTCCCGGTGGACGCCGGTGGTGTCCCGAAATATGGTATACCAAGTGACCCCGAGCCCCGGGCGGCGGCGCATGCCGGCGGCACGGCCGCGCCCCGGGGGCGCGGCCCGGCGTTCCCGGGGAGCGCGCTGCGCACGGAGGGAGCGCGGTGAAGCCAGCCCCGTTCGCCTATCACCGCGCTGAGGGCGTGGAGCAGGCGATCTCGCTGCTGGCGCGGGCTCGGGGACGAGGCGAAGATCCTGGCGGGCGGGCAGAGCCTGGTCCCGATGATGAATCTGCGGCTGGCGCGGCCCAGCGCGCTGGTCGAACGTGACGCGCATCCCCGGCCTGAGCTACCTGCGGGCGACGGCCGACGGGCTGCACATCGGCGCGCTGACCCCGCACCGAGCGGTCGAGACCACCGCGACCCCGCCGTCATGGCCGGGTTCGGCGTGCTCCCCGGTCGGCGCGCTGGATCGGGCACTACCCGATCCGGGCCCGCGGCACGTTCGGTGGCAGCATCGCGCATGCCGACCCGGCCTCGGAGTGGTGCCTGCTGGCCCTGCTGCTCGAGGCGAACGTGGTGCTCCAGGGACCGGCCGGGCAGCGGGTCCTCCCGGCCGCCGAGTTCCTCCAGGGGTTCTACACCACGGCCGCGGAACCGGATGAGATGATCACCGAGGTCTGGTTCCCGCGGCCCGCGCCGCGGGCCGCGCTCAGCGAGTTCGCGGAGCGCCAGGGCGACTTCGCGGTCGTCGCCGCCGCCGCGTCGGTCGAGGTGGCCGACGGCATCTGCCGGTCGGCGCGGGTGGTGCTGGGCGGCGTCGGCCCGCTGCCCGTGCGGGTGGAAACCGGGGTCCTGGCCGGCCAGCCCGCCACGGCGGAGAGCTGGCGCGCCCTGGGCGAGCACGCGGCCAGCCAGATCGAGCCGCCGTCGGACACGCACGGCAGCAGCGGGTTCCGGCGGAAACTCGCCGCCACCCTGGTGTCGCGCGCGCTGGCCGAGGCGAGCGGACAGTGACCGCAGGCCGGCCAGGCCCACGACACCGGCACCGGCGCCGCGCTCGCGGACGGCCGGCGGCCGGAGCACGGCGAGCGCGAGGGGCAGCGGGGGCGCTGGGTCGGGGCGGCGATGGCCCGCAAGGAAGACCCGCGGATGCTCCGCGGCAGCGGCCGGTTCGTCGGCGACCTGGCCCGGACCGGCATGCTGCACGCGGCGTTCGTGCGCAGCCCGTTCGCCGCCGCGAGGGTCTCCGCCATCGGCACCTCGGCCGCGCTGCGGGCGCCGGGGGTGGCCGCCGCCTTCACCGCGGCCGATCTCGGCCACCCGTACCTGCTGGCCACGCTGGAGCGCGACGAGTTCGTGCCCACCCAGATGCCGTTGCTCGCCGGGGACCAGGTGCGCTTCGCGGGCGAGCCGGTGGCGGTGGTCCTCGCCGACGACGCCTACCAGGCCGAGGACGCCGCCGAGCTGGTGGAGGCCGACTGGGCGCAGCTGCCCGCGGTCACCGGCCTCGCCGCCGCCCGCGACGCGGGCGCGCGCCAGGTGCACGGGGGCCTTGCGGGCAACTGCCTGGTCGACCTGCTGATGTTCGATGACGAGCGGCTCGGCGAGATCTTCGCGGGCGCGCCGCTGGTCGTCAACGGTGAGTTCACCAGCGCCCGGGTGGCGGCGCTCCCGCTCGAGGGCCGCGCCTGCCTGGCCGAGTGGGACGACCGCGACGGGCAGCTGGCGCTGCACGTCTCCACCCAGGTCCCGCACCAGGTCCGCTCCGCCGTCGCGCAGGCGCTGGGGCTGCCCGAGCGGGCCGTGCGGGTCATCGCGCCGGACGTCGGGGGCGGGTTCGGCCTGAAATGCGTGGTCGGCCGGGAGGAGGTGGCGGTGGCCGCGGCCGCGCTGCGGCTGCGGCGCCCGGTCCGCTGGATCGAGGACCGGCAGGAGAACCTGGCCGCCTCGTTCCACGGGCACGAGCAGCGCTACCGGGTGCGCGCGGCGTTCGACTCCCGCGGCCGGTTCCTCGCCCTGGACGCGGACATCGAGTGCGACGTCGGCGCCTACTCCGCCTACCCGTTCACCTGCGCTGTCGAGCCGCTGATGGCGGCGAGTGAGCTGCCCGGCGTGTACAAGGTCCCCGCCTACCGGGCGCGCGGCCGGGCCATCGCCACCAACAAGGCGCCGACGGCGCCGTACCGCGGAGTGTCGCGGCCGCAGCTGGTGCTGGTCATGGAGCGGCTGATGGAGAAGGCGGCCCGGGCGCTGCAGGCCGACCCGCTGGAGCTGCGCCGGCTGAACATGATCGGCCCGGGCGAGTTCCCCTATACGGGGGTCAACGGCATCACCTACGACGAGGGCAGCTACCGCGAATCGCTGGACCTCACCGAGCGGCGGGTGGCCGACGGCGGCTGGCCCGCCGAGCGGGATGGGCTGCGCGCGGCGGGACTGCTGGCCGGGATCGGTTACGCCTGCTTCTCCGAACGCACCGGTTACGGCACGCCCACCATGTCGCAACGGCGGATGCGGATGACCCCCGGCTACGACACGGCGCAGGTGCGCATGGACCCAACCGGTGAGGTCATCGTCACCACCGGCACCTGCGGCCACGGCCAGGGGCACGAGACCACGTTCGCGCAGATCGTCGCCGACCGGCTCGGGGTCCACCCGGAGCGGATCAGGCTGCGCCAGGGGGACACCGACCTCGCCGCCTACGGCTGGGGGACGTTCGCCAGCCGCTCGATCGTCATCGGCGGCGGCGCCGCCGCCCGCGCCGCCGACCTGGTGGCCGGCCAGCTGCGCGAGGTCGCCGCGTGCCTGCTCGAGGCCCGCGCCGCCGACGTCGAGCTGACCGACGGCTCGGCGCGGATCCGCGGTGACACCCGGGCCGCCGTCCCGATCAGCGAGCTCGCCCGCGTCGTCTACTTCCAGACCCACACCCTGCCGGAGCCGCTGCGCTACGGGCTCGAGGCGCGGGCGTCCTTCGACCCGCCGGGCACGTTCTCCAACGCCTGCCACGCGGCCCTGGTGGAGATCGATCCGGGCACCGGCGCCATCCGGCTGCGCCGCTACCTGGTGGTGGAGGACTGCGGGGTCGTCATCAACCCGCTCATCGTGGATGGGCAGGTCCGCGGCGGGGTCACCCAGGGCGTGGCGGCCGCGCTGCTGGAGCGGATCAGCTACGACGGCGAGGGGCAGCCGGTCAGCACCACCCTGATGGACTACCTGCCGCCGACGGCGGCGGAGATGTGCCCGGTCGAGGTCGTGCACCTGCAGACCCCGTCGCGGTTCAGCGACACCGGCGCGAAGGGCATGGGCGAGGGCGGCATGATCGGAGCCCCGGCGGCCGTGCTCAACGCGGTCAACGACGCCCTCGCCGGCCTCACGGCCGGGTTCGACCACATCCCGGTGCTGCCGGAGGACGTGAGCGCCGCGCTCGCTGGTCAGGACACCCCATGAAAGACATGCACCAGATCCGGCTGCGCGTCAACGGGCGTGAGCACGAGCTCACCGTGGAGGCCCGCCGGACGCTCGCCGACATGCTGCGCCACGACCTGGGCTACACCGGCACCCACCTGGGCTGCGAGCACGGGATCTGCGGCGCCTGCACGGTGCTGGTCAACGGCAGCCCGGTCCGGTCCTGCCTCCTGTTCGGCGTGCAGGCCGACGGCACCGAGGTCAGCACCGTCGAAGGCCTGGCCGCCGGCGATGAGCTGTCCGACCTCCAGCAGGCGTTCAGCGACCACCACGCGCTGCAGTGCGGCTTCTGCACCCCCGGCTTCCTCATGCTCGCCGAGGCCTACCTGGCCGAACGGGCCTCCGCGGACGGCCCCACCGAGGCGGAGGCGCGCGAACTCGTGGCGTCGAACCTGTGCCGCTGCACCGGCTACCAGGGCATCGTCGAGGCCGTGCTGGCCACCGCCAGATCGCGCCGCCGGGCGGACGGGCCATGACCGTGATCGGCACCCGGCTGCCGCGCAAGGAAGACCCCCGGCTGCTGCGCGGCCGCGGCCGGTTCGGCGACGACTTCAGCGCGGCGGGCCAGGCGTGGGCGCGGATGGTGCGCTCCCCCATCGCCCACGGGCACCTGCGGCGGGTCGACCTCACCGAGGCGCGCCGGGCGGACGGGGTCATCGCGGCCGTCGCCGTCGGCGACGTGCCCGCCGGGCTGGCCATCCCGGTGCGGCTGGCCGTCCGGGACATCGATCTGTCCGGCTACCTGCAGCCGGTGCTGGCCACCGGCGTGGTGCGCTACGTGGGGGAACCGGTCGCCGTCGTGGTCGCCGGCGACCCCTACGCCGCCGAGGACGCCGCCGAGCTGGTGGAGGTCGACATCGACGAGGAGCCGGCGGTGCTCGACGCCGCCGCCGCGGCCAGCCCCGGCTCGCCGCGCCTGTTCCCGGCCGGGAACGTCGCCGCCGATTTCACCCTCGGCTACGGGGACACCGAAACCGCGTTCCGCCAGGCGGCGCACGTGGTGGAGACCGAGGTCGAGATCGGCCGGCACACCGGCGTGCCGCTGGAGCCCCGGGTGCTGCTGGCCGAGCCGGACCCGCGCACCGGCGGGCTGTCGATCTTCGGCATGACCAAGGTCCCGGTGTTCAACCGGGACCTGCTCGCCGCGATGCTCGGGATGGACGCGGCCCTGATCCACGTGCACGCCATCGACGCGGGCGGCGGGTTCGGGGTGCGCGGCGAGTTCTACCCGGAGGACTTCCTGGTGCCGTGGCTGGCGCGCACGCTGGGCCGGCCGGTCAAATGGGCGGAGGACCGCGCCGAGCACCTGGTCGCCGCGAACCACTCCCGGCAGCAGTCGCACCGGGTGGCCGCCGCGTTCGACTCCCGCGGCCGGATCACCGCGCTGACCGACGAGGTGGTGCACGACAACGGCGCCTACTGCCGCACACACGGCATCGCGGTGCCCGAGCTGACGGTGGCGATGCTGCCCGGCCCCTACCGGGTACCCGCCTACCGCGGCCGGATCCGGGTCGTGCTCACCAGCAAGACGCCGTGCGGCACCTACCGGGCACCCGGCCGGTATGAGGGGACCACCGCGCGCGAGCAGCTGCTCGACGTCGCCGCCGACCGGCTCGGCATCGACCGGATCGAGCTGCGCCGCCGCAACCTGCTGGGCCCGGGCGAGCTCCCGCACCGCCGCCCCATGACCACCCTCGGCACCGACGTGGTGCTGGACGCCGGGGACTACCCCGCGCTGCTGCAGGCCGCGGCGGCCGAGCTGGCCAGGCTCGGCTACCGCGCGCAGGCCGGGGAGGGCGGACACGCCGGCCGCCGCCGCGGGCTCGGCGTCGCCGTCTACCTGGAGAAGAGCGGGCTCGGGCCGCACGAGACCGCCGACGTCACCGTCAGCGAGACCGGCGCGGTGCGGGTGCTGTCCGGCGGCACGTCGCTGGGACAGGGCATCGAGACGGTGCTGGCCCAGATCGCCGCGGACGCGCTCGGCGTCGGCCCGCAGGCCGTGGACGTGGTCAACGGGGACACCGACCTGCAGCCGTGCGGCACCGGGTCGTGGGCCTCCCGGTCGACGGTGGTGGCCGGGAACGCGGTGCACAGCGCCGCGTCCGCGGTCAAGGCCCGCGCGCTGCAGCTCGCCGCCCGGATGCTGGAGGCGGCCGAGGACGACCTGCTGATCACCGACGGCACCGTCAGCGTCCGCGGCGACCCGGCCGTCTCGGTCAGCCTGGGCGAGATCGCCACAGCCGCCTCCGCGGCCAGCCCCCATCTGCTCCCCGGCGAGCCCGCCGGGCTGGCCGCGCGCCGCCGTTTCGATGTGTCGCACATGACCTATCCGTACGGGGTGCACGCCGCCGTGGTCGAGGTCGACTCCGGTACCGGGCGGGTGCGCGTGCTGCGGTATCTGGTGGCCAGCGAGGTGGGACGGGCGGTCAACCCGGCGCTGGTGGAGGGGCAGCTCCGCGGCGGGGCGGCGCAGGGCATCGGCGGGGCGCTGCTGGAGGAGTTCAGCTACGACGAGGCGGGCCAGCCGCAGGCGATCACGTTCATGGAGTACCAGCTGCCGACCGCCGCCGAGATCCCGCCCATCGACGTCCTGCTGGCCCAGGCCGCCCCGTCGCCGGGCAACCCGCTCGGCGTCATGGGCGCGGGCGAGGGCGGGATCAGCGGCGCGGGCGCGGCGGTGGCGAGCGCCGTGCGCGACGCGCTTGGCCTGGCCGGCAGCGTGGCGCGGCTGCCGCTGACGCCGCCGCGGGTGCGCCGCCTCGTTGACGCCGGGCCGGGCAGGAAGCCGGGGCTACCATGAGCCGACGGACCGGCGCGCCATCGAGCACGGGAGGCGCCTTCGTGCGACCCGCACCGTTAATGAGTGTGGATCCGCCCGCCGCGCACCCGGGCTATGTCAGCAAAACGGATATGGTGGCCGCCCTCATCCGCCAGCTGATCATCACCGGCGAGCTGCCCGCGGGCGAGCAGCTGCGGCAGCGGGACCTGGCCCAGCGGTTCGGGGTCAGCCAGACGCCGGTCCGCGAGGCGCTGCGCAGGCTGGAGTCGGAGGGCCTGGTCGTCGGCGACGCCCACCGGGGATTCACCGTGGTGGAGCCGGACGACGGCCCGGTCGAGGAGAACTTCCAGATCCGGGCGGCCCTGGAGTCGCTGGGCGCGTCGCTGGCGGCCCGCAAGATCGACGCCGGCGGCATCGAGGCGCTGCGGGACCTGAACAACCGGATGCGGGCCCTCGCCGACGACGACCCCCGGTACGCGGACCTGAACCGGGAATTCCATTTCACGGTGTACGAGCACGCGGGCAGCCCGCTGCTGCTGTCGCTGATGCGGCTGCTCTGGGCGTCGCTGCACGGCGGCCCGCGGGTGACGCGCACGCACGCCGAGTCGGCCCGCCAGCACGACGCGATCATCGACGCGCTGAGCGCCGGGGACGCCGCCGCCGCGTCGGCGCGGACGTACCAGCACATCATGGGCGCGGCGCCGGTCACGGGGCGGTAGGGCGGCATGCCGGCGATCACCACCGACGACGGCGCGACCCTTCACGCCGAGGACACCGGCACCGGCGAGCCGCTGCTGTTCATCCATGAGTTCGCCGGCGACCACCGGAGCTGGGAGCCCCAGGTGCGCTTCTTCTCCGGCGGCTACCGCTGCCTCACCTACGCCGCCCGCGGGTACCCCCCGTCGGGCGTGCCCGCCGACGGGGCCGCCTACTCGCAGGACCGGGCGGTCGCCGACGCGGTCGCCGTGCTCGACGGGCTCGGCGTGGGCCGCGCCCACGTAATCGGCCTGTCGATGGGCGGGTTCACCGCCCTGCACCTGGTGCTGCGGCACCCGGACCGGGTCGCTTCCGCGGTGGTGGCGGGCGCCGGGTACGGCGCGCAGCCCGAGCGCCAGGAGGGGTTCCGCGCCGAGTGCCAGGCCACCGCCGCCGCGTTCGAGACCGAGGGTTCGCAACGAGTGGCCGTCCGCTACGCGGTCGGCCCGGCGCGGGTGCAGTTCCAGAACAAGAACCCGCGCGGCTGGGCGGAGTTCGCCGCCGCGCTGGCCGGGCATTCCGCGCTCGGGGCCGCGCTGACCATGCGCGGGGTGCAGGCGGCCCGGCCGTCCCTCTACCACCTGCAGGACGAGCTGGCGCGGGTGCGCACGCCGGTCCTGCTGATCGCCGGCGACGAGGACGAGGGATGCCTGGAACCGGCGCTCATGCTCAAGCGCACCATCTCCACCTCGGGCCTGGCCATCCTCCCCCGGACCGGCCACACCGCCAACCTCGAGGAACCGGACGTGTTCAACACCCTGGTGGACCGGTTCCTCGCCGCCGTCGCGCGCGGCGCCTGGCGGCCGCGCGACCCCCGCTCGCAGTCGGCCTCGATCACCGGGATGCAGCCGCCGCCGTGACCCGCCGCACCGTCAGGCCGCGGTGCCCGCCACGTACCGGCCCGGGGCGCGTGGCCGCCACGTGAGCCGCGTTCGCTGCCGGCCCGGGACGGTCAGGGCGTAGTCCCGGCCACCTGGTGCTGCCGCGGGCTGGGCCTGGAACGCGGGCCAGGGACCGGCGGTGCGGGCCGGGTCGAGAACGCCGCCCACATGACCTTTCCCAGGTCGGTGGGGATAGTGCAGCCCCACTGGTCACTGAGCGCGGCGATGACGTGCAGCCCGCGGCCCGTTTCCCCCAGGTGCTCTGGTTGCTGGAGGACCGGTGCCACCCGGCTAGGGTCGGCGACCGCGCACATCACGCCGCGCTCAGGCTGAAGCAGGCCGAGCCGGATCGGCCAGGCGGTACGGGCATGGCCGGCCGCGGGCAGGGCATGCAGCAACGCGTTGGTCAGCAGTTCCGACACAACGACGGCAACATCCTCGCGGCGTTCTGCCACACCCCACCGCTGCAGGGTGCTGATGGTGAAGTCCCGCGCCGCGCGGATAAGGTTGGCGTCCACACCGGGCGCAGCGATCTCCGGGAAGCAGGCCCAGCGGACGGGCATGGCATCCGGGCCCGGGGGGCCGCCCCCGCTCGCCAGGGCGGCCATCTCGGCCGCGGGCATCAGCCAGTGCCAGCCGGCGTTACCGGCCGGGCTCACTGCCTGTGTCGTCATCCCCCGGGTGTCCGATCCCTCACTGGGCACGGTCAGGGTGGGCAGGGTGTCCCCGGTGGCGCCCCCGGCCCGGCTGCCGGGCCATCTCCGGCCGGGGACCGGGGACCGTGCCTGGGGTCGGACCCGCTTCGCCGCCTGGGGTCGGACCCGGCTCCCCGGCTGGGATCGGACCCGCTTCGCCGCCTAGGGTCGGACCCGGTTCCCCGGCTGGGATCGGACCCGGTTCCCCGCCGGGGAGGGCACCTCGCTCCATCCCGGCCGCGCCGTCGGCACCGGCGATTTCGCGCATGGCCGCGGCCAGCAGGGTGGTCATGGCGACCGCCGTGTCGCGGTCCCACAGCGCGACCGGGTGCGCGGTCCAGAACCAGGAGTCGCCCTGCTGGCATTGCGGGCAGGCCAGCCGGCCGAGCGCATCGGCGCGCCACCCGGCTGCGATCGCACGGGTGCGGATGTCCGCCTCGCCGAGCGCTGCCGGGTCCGTGTAGTGCGATATGCAGGAGCCCATCTCGCACCAGGCGAGGGGTATTCGCAGCTCGTCGCCGATCGCCGCCCGCTCGGTGATCTCGATGTCGGCCTTCATCCGGGCCCGGCCGGGAGACGTGGTCCCGGGCGGCACGGCTGGAGCAGCATCCCCGAAATCTGTAGCCGTCGGCGCGGCCGGACGAGCGTCCCCCCAGTCGGCCGCGGGCGGGGCAACGAACTCCCAATCGAACGCGTATGGCGCGGCCGGAGCGACATACCCCCAGTTGACCGCGGGCGGCACGGCCGGGCGAGCATCCTCCCAATCGGCGGCGGGCGGCGCGGCCGGGGCAGCATCCCCGAAATCACCGGCAGCCTGCGCGGGCGGAGCAGCGTCCCATTCACCGGCGACCGGCCCGGCCGGAGTCACCTCGCCCTCGAAATCGCCAGCGGCCGGCCCGCCATCGATGGCGGGTTGGTTATCGCCGGGTGGGGGTTCGGCGGCGTCTTCGTCACGCAACTGGGCGAGCCAGTCCATGGCCAGCGCGACCGCGTCTTTGGTCTGGGCCTTCATATGCCACCTCCCGCGCAGCACCCAGGGGCCGTGCGGTACCACTGCCCCCTAGTGGCTGCTGTCCTCCTGCCGTGGCCTGCGCATGTCAGGGATCGGCTCTCCGGTGATGGGCGCACCATCTGGCGTGCGGCCCGCAGCGGCCGTCCATGCGGCCGTGGCGAGATCCCGCCTCGTTGTCCGGAAATGACGACCATGGAAACGAGCAGACGGCCGACCCAAAAGTCGCTGCGGCAGCGAAGCTGATTACCGCCCGGGACGCGGGGAACCGGGGAATGCCAGGTGGGCGTGCACTTTATTACAGTGCGTATAAGGGATAATAGCAATTAGTCTCCCCGGCCCCGTGTCCCCGGCTCACCCCGCCTGGGCGCTTGAGCCCCTACCGTTCTCCCCGCAGATCACGACATGATAAACTTTTGATAAATTTTCGGCTCATCTCCCGGGCTGACCTGCCGGTTCTCGCTGGCAAATTCCCATTTCCGTTATGCACAGGGTGTGGGGAACACTCGCGCAGGTAACGGTGGCTCCGGGCCTATGGGCGTTTCGGGGATCCACATTGTTATCCCCACGTTTCCCACAGGTTTGACGTGTTTCTGCACAGGTCATCCACAAGTCCGTACACATGCCGGCGCCGTAAGGGATTGCCACCCGCGCCGCCGTGCCGCCGGACGGGTGCCTCAGCCGGCCGGGCCGGCGAGTCCGATCTCGCGGGCGACCAGGTCGTCGTAGGTTTCGCGGCGGACCGCGAGGCGGGCCGTCCCGTCGCCGCAGAAGATGACGGGCGGGCGCAGCGCGGCGTTGTAGTTGTTCGCCATCGTGAGGCAGTAGGCACCGGTGACGGGCACCGCGACCAGGTCGCCGATCTGGGGGCTGGTGAGCGGGACGTCGGGGGTGATGATGTCGCCCGACTCACAGTGGCGCCCGACCAGGTCGGCGACCACCGTTTCCTCAGCCCAGCGGCCGATGACCACGGGGGCGAAGCACTGCCCGTACAGCGAGTGCTCCAGGTTGTCCCCCATCCCGCCGTCCACCGCGACGTGCGTCCGGCCGGTGTGCTTGATCGTGACCACCCGGTACAAGGTGATCCCGGCCGGGGCCACCAGGGACCGGCCGGGCTCGGCGATCAGGTCGATGTCGGTCCCGAGGTGCCGGTGCGCCGCCGCGACCAGCCGGCTGGCGTACTCATCGGTGCTGGGCGCGGCGTCCTCCGGCACGTAACGCACCCCCAGGCCGCCGCCGAGATCGTAGAGGCCGAAGCGCTCCAGCTCGGCGAGCGCGGCGACCTCGGCCTCGAACTGCTCCAGGGTGAGGATCTGCGAGCCGATGTGCGCGTGCAGGCCCTGCAGGTCGATCGCCGCCACCTCACGCATCCGGGCGATCGCCTGCGGTACCTGCGCCATGGGCAGCCCAAATTTCGAGGTGACGCCGCCCGTGGCCATGGCCGCATGGGTGTCGGAGTCGATCCCGGGGCTGACCCGCAGCAGCACTGGAGTGCGCTCGCGGGCGAACTTCTCGATGCGGTCGATGTCGTCGAACCCGTCCACGGCGATGTGGCCGATGCGGGCGTCGAGCGCGGCCTGGATGTCGTCATCGGTCTTGGCGTTGCCGTGCATGATGACCGTGGCGGGATCCGCGCCCGCGGCCAGCGCGAGCCGCAGCTCGCCGGCACCGACCACGTCGAAGCCCACCCCCTCCTGGGCCAGGACCGAGATCATCGACGCCGACGGGTAGGCCTTCACGGCGAAACAGACCCGGCTGCGTGGATGCCGGCGCGTGAACGCGGCCACGTATTCGCGGGCCCGGGACCGCAGCGCCTGCTCGTCGATGACGTAGGCGGGGGTCCCGAACCGCTCGGCTATCTCGCGGAGCGAGCAGCCGCCGACCTGGAGGTCGTCCCCGGCAATGGTGGCGGACGGGGGGAACAGGGAGAGGTCAGGCATGTGTGCCACCTTCCCGGTGCGGGCTGCCTAGAATCTGCCCATGCAGCGTTATCCGCTCGGCCGGTTTACGGTGTCGCGGATCGGCCTGGGCGCGATGCAGTTGCCCGGCCCGGGCGTTTTCGGCCCACCGCGGGACCGCGGCGAGGCCCTCGCCGTGCTGCGGCGGGCAGTCGAGCTGGGCGTCGACCACATCGATACGGCGCAGTACTACGGGCCCGACGTCGCCAACGAGCTCATCCGCGCGGCGCTGTTCCCCTACCCGGACGGCCTGGCGCTGGTCAGCAAGGTCGGGGCGCGCCGGGACGGCTCCGGTGGATGGCTGCCCTACGACGACCCGGACCAGCTCCGCCGCGGGATCGAGGACAACCTGCGCAGCCTCGGCACCGGGCAGCTGGCCGCCGTCAACCTGCGGGTGATGGAGGGCGCGGAGCCCGGCCAGCGGTTCGACGACCAGCTGGCCGCGATGATCCAGGCGCGCGATGAGGGACTGATCGGCGGCATCGGCCTGAGCAACGTCACCCGCCAGCTCCTGCTGCATGCGCTGGAACACACCCCCATAGCTTGCGTGCAGAACCCGCTGAACCTGGCCGACCGCGGCTCCATGCCCGTTCTCGAGGAGTGCAGCGCGCGCGGGATCGCCTTCGTGCCGTTCTTCCCGCTGGGCTCCGGCTTCGCCCGGGCCAACCCGGTGCTCGGAAACACGCAGCTGCTCAGCGTCGCCGGGCGGCTCGGCGTCTCCCCCGCCCAGGTCGCGCTGGCCTGGCTGCTGGACCTTGAGCCGTGCGTCCTGCTCATCCCCGGCACCTCCTCCACGGCGCACCTGGAGGAGAACCTGGCGGCCGCCGACGTCACGCTCGACGAGGACGCGCGGCGGCGGCTGGCGGAGGCATAACGGGCCGCCCGCCCGGGCCCGCCCAGCCGGACGCAGCCTCCCGCCGTCAGCCGGCGCCGGCGCCGATGGCGACGGCGTCCGGGGCCAGGCCCCAGCTCCTGGTCTGCCGCTGGACGGCCTCCTTGGCCCGGCGCAGCTGCTCGGCGACCAGCCGCCGCTGCGCCCATTCGGCCTCGCGGCGGCGCAGGGCGCGCTCGATGGCGAGCAGTTCGCCGTCCGTCACCGGCAGGCAGTAGGCCTCGCTGACCATGCGCGCGAGGTCGGCGCGGTAGTCGTGCCCGCGGGCGGCGAACCGGCCGGGGGTGACGCTCATCGCGTTCTTCACGTCCACCAGGGTGAGCACGAACGTGGTCAGCGGGTACCAGCACGCCAGGCGCGAGATGCCGGGCGGCCGCCCGGCAGCCGGGCCCAGCCAGCCGGGCTCCTGCACGGCCAGGGCGGGCTCGAAGCGGGTGATCGGGTCCTCGTGGTGCGACAGCAGCACGTACCGCCGGCGGGCCCGGTCATCCGGCGGCAGCGCGAGCCATTCGGCATACGAGGCGACCTCGGTCACCTCGCCGTCCGGGTCGGCCTTGGCCGGGTCCAGGCGCCACTGCCTGGCCCACTTGCTCTCGGCCGGGGTGCCCAGGAACAGGGCCCGGTCCAGCCCGACGCGGTGCAGCCCGGCGGTGCCCTCGTGCAGGAACGCGTCCTGCATGGTGTGCGCGCCCAGCGATTCGCCGAAGCCCACCAGGCGCGGCCGCCGTCCCTCCGGCACGCCCTGCAGCCGCCATTCGAGCGCGTGCAGCAGCGCCCGGTTCTGCTCGCGGCCCATCGCCACCCGGTCCAGGGACAGGAACGACGGGCGCAGCGAGTACTGCAGCGCGACGGTGGCGCAGTCGCCGCGGGTCAGGTACTCCAGCGTCTCGATCGCCACGTAGTTGACGTAGCCGCTGCCGGTGGGTGAGGCCACGCACAGCACCGACCGCTCGAACGCGCCGAGCCGGGCCAGGTCCTCCATCACCAGGTCGACACGCTCATCAACGGTCGGCCCGGACGCCAGCCCGGCGAACGCGCGCACGGGCGCCTTCACCGCCTCGATCGGCGCCCCGGTCACGTCGGCGATCTCCTGCCTGGTGAGGGCGAGGTTGACGAACCTGACCCCCTCGCGGGACAGGCTCGGCCACGCGATCGCCGACGCCGGGCCGCCGCTGACGGTCTCCACCTGTGGCGCGCTGGTGTAAGCGGCGTCGATCGCGGACCCGCCCGCCTCCGCGCGTCGGTTGAGGTACTCCATCGCGGATCCCAGCCCGGCGGCGGTCACGCTGAGCGCCGTTGCGTGACCCACGACCCCGGCGACCGGGGCGGCGCCGGGAGCCGCCCGGCGGATCCCGGCCGCCAGGCCGCGGGCGAACAGGCCCTCCGCCACCGCCATGCCATGCATGCCCGCGCTGACCGCCGCCCCCAGCAGCAGCGATCTGGTCACCGGCGGGAGCGGCAGCGGTTCGGCCGCGTCCTCGCCGTCGGCCGCCGCTCCGGTCAGCGGGTCCGTGGCGGGCCCGAGCCGGTCCGGATCGGCCTCTTCGCGGGTGTGGTAGCGGTAGATCTGCCATCCGGCGAGCGCGGTACCGGCCAGCAGGCCGCCCCCGGCCGCCAGCACTCTCAGGCCCGGCCGGCGGCCGCCCACGGCCGCGTCAGCGGCCGCGACACCGGCCAGCGCCGCACCGGCCAGGCTGACCCGCGAGACCCGCAGGCCGGCCGTGCGGAGCACCGCCCGGCGCATCGGCTCCCCGGGCCGCGGTGACAGCATGCGCGCCGCCACGGCGCCGGCCACCGCCACGCCGGCGCTGACGGCCGCCTGGGCCGCGTAGCCGCGCACCTGGCCGGAGGGTGTTCCATCATCGTTGACGAGCCGCCGGGCGAGCGCCGCACACGCCGACTGCGAGGTCATGACCAGGCCGTGGTTGGTGGCGGCGACGATTCCGGTCGCCAGCGCCTGATCCAGGCCCGGCCGCGGGAGCAGGCCCGGGCCGAAGCTCGTGCCGACCACGGTGGCCGACGCCAATGCCGCTGTCCGCTCTACGGTATCGCCGCCCGCCAGGGCGCTCCCGGCCCGCCGGGCGGCTGCTCCGAGATCCATCCGTGTCCCCTCACCCGCCCGGTTGCCGCCACCTTCGGCGCCGGCCTGGCCGCCAGGGCAGCGGCCACGGCAGGCACCCGGGGCCCGACGGGCCCGCCTCTGATGATGCCCCCGGGCCCACGTGGTGGGAATGGCTCAAGGGCCCCTCTTCCCTGCCCTCAGGGCCACCGGCTGCCCCGCGCACCTCTCTGGCATCACCCTAGCCGGGCGCCCCGGTCCCGCGGCGGCTCAGCCAGTGGGCGGCGCGGGCCGCCAGCAGCGCCGAGTCGTTGAGCGCCGCATGCGCCAGCAACGGGGCCAGCACGCTGCCGGAACGCAGCCGCAGCCAGCCGAAGGCCGCGCCAGCGGCGCCGGTGACGGCGACGTTTCCGGCCACGAACGCCGCCTGCCGCAGCGGGCGGCGTTCGAGGCGGCGGCCCAGCGCGGTCTGGCCCATGGTGGACCGCGTGGGCAGGATGTGCGACAGGCCGAACAGCGCGCTGGACCATGCCACGGCACCGGCCGGCGAGCCGTTCCCCAGCCACAGGCCAAGCAGCGCCGAACGGTAGGTGAGTTCCTCCGGCGGCACGGCGGCGAAGGTGATCCTGGCCAGCGCGGCGGCTAGGCCGCCGCCCTCCGCGCCGGCCGTTGCCCTGTCGTCGAGGAAGAACCCGCGGGTGGCGGGCACCGCCGCCGCGGCGAGGACGGCCGCGGTCGCGCAGGCACCGGCAGTCGCCCCGGTGCGGGCCCCGCGGCCCAGCTCGCGGCGGCCGAGCCCCAGCTCGGCCCAGGAGACGCCGGCCATCCGGGCGATCCCCAGCACCGCCACGGCGGTGCCGTACCTGACCGCGGTCCGGGCCGCCGGGCGGCCGAGGCGGTGGGCCAGCACGTCGAGCGCTGCCGCGGCGGCGGCCGCGGCGAGCCGCGCCCGGGCCCGCGCCGCGCTCATGCCGCCTCCTCCCGTTTACCGCACGTTCAACCGCGTCACCGCATCCGGTCGAGGATCTCCCGTACCAGGCCCATCGAGGTGTGCGGGTGCAGGAACGCGAACCTGGCCACCGTCTCGCCCTCCCACGCCGACGGCGGGATGAAGGCCACCTGGTCGTGCAGCAGCTGGTCGGCCCACTGCGTGTACTGTGCCGGTGACCAGCCGCGGCGGCGGAAGAGCACGATGCCGAGGTCGGGCTCGCGGATCAGCTCCAGGTAATCGCGGGTGGTGATCTCGGCGGCGGTCTCCTTCGCCAGCCTGATCCCCGTCTCGATCGCGTCGGTGTAGGCACCGACGCCGTAGACCGACAGCGAGAACCACAGCGGCAGGCCCCGCGCGCGCCGGGTCAGGTGATAGGCGTAGTCGGTCGGGTTCCATTCGCCCGGCCGGTCGTGGATGACGTCGAGGTAGGAGGCGTCCTGCTTGTGCACCGACCGGGCGAGCGCCGGATCGCGGTAGAGCAGCGCGGCGCAGTCGAACGGCGCGAAGAGCCACTTGTGCGGGTCGACGACGAACGAGTCTGCGTGCTCGATACCGTCGTAGGCCGCCCGGACGCTCGGCGCGAACAGGCCCGCGCCGCCGTAGGCGCCGTCAACGTGGAACCACAGGCCATGCTCGCGGGCGACGGCCGCCGCGCCGGCCAGGTCGTCGATGATCCCCGCGTTGGTGGTGCCGGAGGTCGCGACGACCGCGGCCAGCGAGGAGGGGTCGGCATCGGCCTCGATCGCCGCCCGCAGCGCCGCGCCGGTGAGGCGGTGATCATCGGTGGCGACGGTCAGCGGGTCCATCTCCAGGATCCGCATCGTGTTCACGATCGAAGAATGGGCGTCGGTGCTGACCGCGATCCGGAAACGGCGGCCCCGGCCCGCGTCGCCGGCCTTGTGCTTGGCCACCTCCCTGGCGACCACCAGGGCCGACAGGTTCCCCGCCGACCCCCCGGAGACAAAGCAGCCGCCCGCCGCGGCGGGCAGCCCCGCCCGGTCGGCGATGAGGCGCAGCACCAGGTTCTCCGCGTGGATCGCGCCGGCCGCCTCCAGCCATGAGATCCCCTGGATCGAGGCGCACGAGATGAGCATGTCGAACAGCAGCGCGGCCTTGGTCGGCGCGGCCGGGATGAAGCCCAGGTACCGGGGGCTGTCGGCGGAGATCACCGCCGGGGCCATGACCGAGGTGTAGGCGCCCAGCACCTGGTCCGGGTTGTGTGGCTCGTCACCGAGCAGCCCCCTGATCGCGGCGTCGAGCTCGGCCGGGTCCCGCGAGCCCTCATCCAGCGGCACCGGGTTCAGCCGCAGCCTGTTCTCCGCGTAGGCGAGTACCGAGCGGATCATCTGCTCGGTCGTCGGATCCACACTGTGCATGCGCGCAACTTAAGAGGCGGTCGGCGGCGCCGCAACCCCCGGCGCGAAGGATGCTCAACGGATGGCCGGGCTGATCGCCCGGCG
This sequence comes from uncultured Actinomycetes bacterium, assembly GCA_963835425.1. Taxonomy (GTDB): domain Bacteria; phylum Actinomycetota; class Actinomycetes; order Streptosporangiales; family Streptosporangiaceae; genus UBA9676. Next base: position 561,750 of record CAWIGE010000002.1, read on the forward strand.
TGGCCCGACGGCGGGCGGGGTAGTCCACAAACGCAGGGATCAGGACAGGGAGGCAAGAATGAGCGGCCCGCCACCGAGATTCCACGGGGTCTCTGACCTGCGGGAGTTCTTCCGCACCAACCAGACGCCCATCTACTTCGTCTCCCCCACCGCGTTCAACCTGCTCGGCATGGACCGCTGGGTGCGGAACTTCCACTATGTGACCTACTTCGACTCCTTCGAGGGCAGCCACCCGAACGTGTTCGTGCCAGAGGACCGGCGGGCCCCGGAGTTCGAATCCATCGAGGACATCTGCAACTACCTGCTCCGGCACCCCGAAGTCCTCAGCTTCGTGGCCGACCACGGCGAAGGCGGCCGGGTGGTGTTCGTCATGTTCGACGAGGAGACCGAGGAGCTCGCGGCCCGGGCGGGGCTGCGGGTCGCCCATCCGGCGGCCGATCTCCGGCACCGCCTCGACTCCAAGATCGTGACCACCCAGCTGGGCAACGACGCCGGCGTGCCCAGCGTCCCGAACGTGCTCGGGCGGGCGGCCAGCTACCCCGAGCTGCTGGCCCTGGCGGACTGCTCCGAGCTGCTGGCCCTGGCGGACTGCTCCGGGCTGGGCTATGACCTGGTGGTCCAGATGCCCTACGGCGACTCGGGCAAGACCACGTTCTTCATCCGGACCGCCACCGACTGGGAGAAGTGCGCGGCGAAGGAGCCGCTGGCCGAGCAGGAGCTCAAGGTCATGCGGCGGATCGACCACCGGGCGATCGCGGTGGAGGCCGTGCTGACTCGGCACGGCACCCTGGTCGGCCCGCTGATGAACGACATCACCGGCCATCCCGAGCTCACCCCCTACCGGGGCGGCTGGGCGGGCAACGACTATCCCGCGACGCTGACCAGCGAGCAGAAGAACCGGGCCAGGAGCCTGACCGAGCGGCTCGGCGACCGGCTCGCCGGGGAAGGCTACGTGGGGTTCTTCGAGGTCAACTTCCTCGTCGACACCGGCACCGGCGAGCTCTATCTCGGCGAGCTCAACCCGCGGATCAGCGGGATCAGCTCGATGACCAACGTGACGGCCGGGGCCTACGCCGACATGCCGCTGTTCCTGTTTCACCTGCTCGAGTACCTCGACATCGACTACGAGGTCGATATCGGCGAGATCAACGACCGCTGGTCCAGGGAGGCCACCGTCAACGTCTGGAGCCAGATCATCATCAAGGAGACACGCGACCAGGTCGAGTTGCTGATCGAGGCGCCACGCACCGGGATCTACCGGCTCGGCGAGGAAGCGGACGTCACCTTCCGGCGGTGGGGCAACGACTGGCACGGCATCGTCAGCGAGTCGGAGGCGTTCTACCTGCGCATCATGGGCCCGGGCGACTACCGGTACCGGGGCGCGGACCTCGGCGCGCTGGTCACCCGGGGCCGGCTCCAGGCCGACGACAACCAGCTGGACGAGCGCTGCAAGCAGTGGATCACCGGGATGCGGGGCCAGTTCGCGGGCACGGCGCCCGTCCCGCAGCAGCCCGCCCCGGCCAGCCTGCTGAACTTCAAGATGGCGTGACGGCGTGACCACGCCGCATCCACTTGACCCGCTGACAGCATCCGAGTTCCACCAGGTCGTTGCGGTGCTGCGCCGTGAACGCGGGGTCGGTGCCGGGTGGCGTTTCGCCTCGATCGAGCTTGCTGAGCCGTCCAAGCATTCCCTGCAGGCGATGCTCGCCGACGGGGCCTTGGCAGGCGTGGGAGGCGGCGCGCCGGACGGGACGGCCCGGCCGGGCCCGCGCCGGGAGGCGCTGGCCGTCTGCTGGAACACCGGCGACGGCCAGGCCTACCGCGCGCTCGTCTCGCTGGCCGGCGACGCGGTCGTCAGCTGGGAGCACCTGCCCGGCCAGCAGCCGAACATGACCGTCAACGAATGGCACGAGTGCGACGAGATGCTCCGTGAGCACCCGCGGCTGGCGGCTGCGCTGGCCAGGCGGGGGATCACCGATCTCTCCCTGGTGCTCACCGACGTGTGGGCCTATCCCCCGTCGCTGGTGCCGGAGCGCTACCGCGGCCTGCGGCTCGGCTGGTCCGACGTCTGGTGCCGCGGCAGTGAGCAGGGCAGCCCCTACGCCCATCACCTGTCCGGGCTGCATCCCATCGTCAACCTCAACCGGATGGAGCTGCTCGAACTGGAGGACGACCCGCCCGGCGGCGACCCCGCCGGCCGGCCGCCGGTGATGGGCGAGTACCTGCCCAAGCTCACCGGGGTCCCGCTGCGGGAGGTCGCGCCGCTGCACGTCAGCCAGCCCGAGGGCGTTTCCTTCACGCTCGACGGCTACCTGCTGTCGTGGCAGAACTGGCGGCTGCGGCTGGGCTTCAACTACCGGGAAGGGCTGGTCCTGCACACCGTCGGGTTCACCGACAACGGGCGCCTCAGGCCGATCGCGCACCGGCTCTCGTTCGCCGAGATGGTGGTCCCGTACCGGGATGTCACCGCCGACCACTTCCGCCGGACCGCGTTCGACATCGGCGAATGGGGTCTCGGGGTGATGACCACCTCGCTGGAACTCGGCTGCGACTGCCTCGGTGAGATCACCTACCTCGACGCGGTGGTGCCCGACTCCCGCGGCGAGCCGCGCACGATCCCCAACGCCATCTGCATCCACGAGGAGGACAGCGGGGTCCTGTGGAAGCACGTGGATCACGCGTTCGGCGGCGAGGTGCGCCGGGCGCGGCGGCTCGTGGTTTCGTTCCACGTCACCGTGGCCAACTACGAGTACCTCGTGTACTGGCGGTTCTACCAGGACGGCAACATCGAGTGCGAGGTGCGGGCGACCGGCATCATGGTCACCTCGTACTTCCCGGACGGCCAGCAGCCGCCCACCGGGGTGCTCGTCGACGAGCGCACCTACGCGCCGTTTCACCAGCATTTCATCGTCGCCCGCCTGGACCTGGACGTGGACGGCGGGGACAACACCGTTTACGCGACGGAGTCCGAGGCCCTTCCCGTCGGCGACGGCAACCCCGACGGTCTCGCCCTGGTCGTGCGCGAGACGCCGCTGCGCATCGAGTCCGAGGGCAGGCAGGACTACGACTGGCAGCGGCAGCGGACCTGGAAGGTGGTCAACGAGAACGTCCCGAACGCGCTCGGGACGCCGGCCGGCTACAAGCTCGTGCCCGGCGGGACCTTCCCGGCGCTGCTCGACGAGTCATCCCCGGTGCTGCGGCGGGCGGAAGCCGTTAAGCATTCTCTCTGGGTTACGCCGTACCGCCCGGACGAGCGCTGGCCGTGCGGCGAGTTCCCGACCCTGGCCGAGCACGACACCGGGCTGGCCTGCTGGACGGCGCAGGACCGGCCGATCGAGAACACCGACATCGTGCTGTGGTACGTGTTCGGCATCCACCACATCACCCGGCCGGAGGACTGGCCCGTCATGCCGTGTGATTCGGTCTCGTTCTGGCTCAAGCCGTTCGGGTTCTTCGACCGCAACCCGGCGCTGGACGTCCCCCCGTCCGGCCCGCATCACGGCCGCTAGCGCGCGCCCAGCACCACCTCGTGCTGGCCGTCGGCGAACGAGCCGATGGTGTGCTTCCAGGCCGAGCCCGGCCAGCGGTACTCCGAGCGCCAGCTCGGTGGGCCGGTAGACGGCCGTGTAGAGCGTGCCGAAGCCAAGCTCGTAGGCATCGGAGTGCAGCGGCGGCTCCAGGAAGCGCCCCACCAGCTGCTCCAGGCCAAGGCCGGGGTCGCCCACCAGGCTGGCCAGCAGGTCCCACCGCTCGCGGCTCCGGGGCGCCCCCACGTTCCCGGGCGCGGGCTCATGGTTGGTCGCGATGGGCGAAGCGGTGAACACCGGGTCGCTGGCCGGGTCGAGGAACACGGAGAAGTAGTCGCCGGCCAGGTCGGTCACGGTGACGTTGTAGGGCATGTGCACGGGCAGCCTGGCCAGCGTGAGACGCGCCTGCGCGGCGGAGTCGCACACCTCGAGGACATAGCGGAGGACGAGCGGGATCCCGAAACCGGTCCCCGTCGCGGGCCGCCCGCCGAACGCCAGGGCCACGGCCAGGCCCGCGTCGTTCATCCCGTCGGCCAGCCCCCACAGGCAGTCGCTCGTCCCGACCACCTGCCGCCCGGTGAACGAGCTGCCGGGCACCACGCGCTCGAGCAGCTCGGGCGCATAGTCATAGTTGCGGATCAGCGCCCGGTCCGCGCCCAGATGGACCGCCTGCGAACAGCCGGTGATGTACGGCCGGTAAGCGGGCCACGCCGAGGAGAACAGGCCCTGCCAGCCCGGGCCCGGCTCCGGCTCGGCCACGGCGTAGAAGGTCAGCGGCAGGCCACGCGGTGCTGGTGACGTCACAAGGGCCCTTCCTGCCCGGCGGTACCCGGGCGGACCACCAGCTGCTACCAGCCGGCGATGGTGGCGTGCATCTCCCAGAGCAGGACCTCGGCGGGTCCGGTGGCGGTGACCTTCTGTCCCCCGGTGGCGGTGAGCCGCACCGCGTCGCCCTCGGACAGCGGGCCCGCACCCTCCAGCGTCACCGTTCCCCGCGGCACGAACAGGTGCAGAAACGGGGCCTCCGGGAGCTCGATCACCTCGCCGGGCCGCAGCCGGGCGGCGTACAGCGCAGCGCAGGAGTTCTTGATCCGGATGGCGGACTCGCCGTCGTGCTTGGCCATGCCCGACGCGACCGGGACCAGGCCGCCCCGCAGCAGCTCGTCGTCGATCTCGAGCTGCTCATAGCCCGGGGTGATCCCGTCCTCGTCCGGCACGACCCACATCTGCACGAAGTGCACCGGATCGGCGTGCTCGGTACCACCCTGCAGCCGCCAGGAGTCGTTCTTCTCCGAGTGCAGAATCCCCGTGCCGGCGCTCATCCGCTGAGCCAGGCCCGGGTAGATGATGTCGGCGTGCCCGGTCGAGTCCTGATGCACCAGCGAGCCCTGCAGCACCCAGGTGACGATCTCCATGTCCTGGTGCGGGTGCGTCTCGAAGCCCGTCCCGGGCCGGACCACGTCGTCGTTGTTGACCAGCAGCAGGCCGTGATGGGTGTTCAGCGGGTCGTAGTGCCGGGAGAACGAGAAGGAGTGCTTGGAGTCCAGCCACGAGAGCCTGGTCTTGAACCGGTCCCCGGCCCGGCGGATGTCCACGGCCGGCGCGAGCGGCCCTGTCGTGTCGGTCATCGTCGCTCCTGCGGGCTGGCCGTCCGGGTGGGGTTACGCGCGCGCGGGCGCCGGGCCGTTCGCTGCCTGCTGACCGGCGGCGATCAGCTGTGCGGTGCTGGTCGGGGGGGGCGGTGTGCAGCTCCGCGCAGTACTGCTCGGCGATCTCGGCGCAGATCTCGGCCGCCTGCTCGCAGATGGGGTTGCCGATGTCGGCGGCATTCAGCGCCATGATCATCTTGTACCGGAGATCTTCCACGGGCACCTCCGCGGCCATCCTCGCCTGCCTGGCATCACCAGCGATGCTACGCGCCGCCATCGCCGCGGCCCAGCGGGCCGCCGTCCGCGGCGGTCACGGCGCTCACGACAGCTGATCCAATAGACCCGGCACGTCGGCGAAGGAGCCGAGGACATGGTCGGGCGTGCCGCTGGCGCCCGCGAGCGCGCGGGGCAGGTACTTGCCGGTCTTGACCAGTGCCCCGGTGAGCCCCTGGCGCTGGGCGGCGAGCACGTCGGTTTCGACGTCATCGCCCACCATCATGGTGCTGGCCGCGCTGACACCGAGGTGGGCCAGCGCGGCGGCGAAGAAGGCCGGGGCGGGTTTGCCCACCACCTCGGCGTCCGTCCCGGCCGCCTGCTCCAGGCCCGCGACAAACGCCCCGCTGTCGAGCTGCAGACCATCGGCGGTACGCCAGTACAGGCCGCGGTGCAAGGCGACCAGCGTGGCCCCGCGCTGCAGGTGGCCAAAGGCCTGGTTGAGCGCCTGGTAGCTGAACTCGGGGCCCGCCCCGCCGACCAGCACCACATCCACCGCGGGGTCGTCCGCGCGGGCCAGCGTCACCCCGGCCAGATCCTCGCCGATGTCCCCGTCGTTGAGCAGCAGGCACCGGGCGCCCGGGTAGTGCTCCCGCAGGTGGGCGGCGGCGATGACCGGGGCGGTGAGAATGCCGAAGCGATCGACGCCCGGGTGCGGGAGGTGGTGTTGGTGACCAGGTCCAGCGGCAGCGCCGCCGCGCGCAACCGCCGCAGCGCCGCTACCGCCCCCTCCAGCGGTTGCCACGACACGGTCAGCACGCCGTCGATGTCGATCAGCACCGCGCCAATGCGGGCCATGCCGAGACGATAACCGCGGCGCGCCAGCCGGGTGGTGACCTCGTTGCTGTAGTGGGTGCGCACCTGGCGGAAGCTGCGCCCGGACATGCCGGCGGCGGGGCCCCCCGCGTCGACGAGCAGGACGCCGCCGACGTCACGCCGGGCCAGCTGCAGCGCGATGCTGGCCCCCACGATGCCGGCGCCGACGACAACGACTTCCGCGTCCATGGCTCTCCCCGTCACCGGCGCCCGGGGCGCCCGGCCGGACCCACCGGGTCAGCCGACGTCGAGGGCGAGCAGGTCGTCCTCGGTCTCGCGGCGGACCAGCACCCTGGCCGCCCCGTCCCGGACCGCGATCACCGGCGGCCGGGGCACGTGGTTGTACTGGCTGGCCATGCTCCGGCAGTAGGCGCCCGGTGCCGGGCACGGCGAGCAGGTCACCGGCGGCGAGGTCGGAGGGCAGGAACTCGTCCTTGACGACACGTCGCCGCTCTCGCAGTGCTTGCCCACCACCCGGGCCAGCACCGGCGCGGCCGGCGACGCGCGGGAGGCGACGGTGCAGGAGTAGTCGGCGTCGTACAGGGCGGTGCGGATGTTGTCGCTCATGCCGCCGTCCACCGCGACGTAGCGGCGGACCGTGCCGTGCTCCAGCTCGACGTCCTTGATCGTCCCGACGCTGGTACAGCGTGAAGGTGCTCGGGCCCGCGATCGCCCGGCCCGGCTCCACCGAGACCCTGGGCACCGCGACGCCCGAGGGCCCGGCACTCGCGCCGGACGATCTCGGCCAGCGCATCGGCCAGCGCCTTGGGCGGCGAGCGGGTCGTGCTCGCTGGTGTAGGCGACGCCGAAGCCGCCGCCCAGGTCGATCTCCGGCAGCGTGACGCCGTGCTCGCGGATCACCTGCGCGTGCAGCCCGAGCAGCCGGCGGGCCGCCACCTCGAAGCCGCCGGTGTCGAAGATCTGCGAGCCGATGTGCGAGTGCAGGCCGCGCAGTTCCAGCTCGGGCCGGGCCAGGATGCGCCGCACCGCCTGGAACGCGCCGCCCCGCCGGACAGGGAGATCCCGAACTTCTGGTCCTCGTGCGCGGTGGCGATGTACTCGTGGGTGTGGGCTTCCACCCCGACGGTCACCCGCAGCAGCACCGGCGCCCGGACGCCGTGCCGCGCGGCGGTGTCGGCCAGCCGGTCGATCTCCGGCAGCGAGTCGATGACGATCCGGCCGATCCCGGCCCGCACGGCCCGGTCCAGCTCGGCGTCGGACTTGTTGTTGCCGTGCAGGCCGATGCTTCCGGCTGGCACCCCGGCGCGGAGCAGCACGGCCAGCTCGCCGCCCGAGCAGGCGTCCATGCGCAGCCCGTCCTGCGCCAGCCAGCGCGCCACCTCGGTGCACAGGAACGCCTTGCACGCGTAGTAGACGTCGGCGCCGCCGCACAGGTCCGCGAACGCGTCGGCGAAGGCGTCCCGGAAGGCGACCGCCCGGGCCGCGGAAGTCGGCCTCGTCGAGCACGTACGCTGGCGTGCCGTACTCGGCCGCGAGGTCCCGGACGTCGACCCCGCCCACCTCCAGCGCGCCCGCCTCGTTGCGCCGCACCGTGCCCGCCCACAGCTGGGGCAGCAGCTCGTTGACGTCGTCGCGGCGGCCGCAGCCAGGCCGGGACCGTCGCGATGCTGCCGTAACCGGGCGCGTGCAGGGCGCCAGCCTCGTGAGCAGACATGGATTCTTCCGTTCGGCACAGACGGCGGGGACCACAGTACCGGCGCGGTCACCGCCGCCGGGAATCGCCGGGAGCGCCCGCCTCCGGCCCGGGCCAGCCACGCACTGACCGTCAGGCCGCTGTGCGTGCCCGCCGGACCCTGGTGCCCGTGTTTCCGGAGTGATGCTGTGCTATCAGCGGTCCCAGTGGGATTTACCGGCCGTGACCAGAGCGTTTGCCTTGTTCGGCGAACCAATTATCGCGTTTTCCCCATATGTCCCGCCCGCCTCCAGTAAGTTCCCGCGGGACAGGCGTTTCCCGTGCCACCTGATGTCAGCTGGCGTCGGCTCGCCGGGTGAACGCGGAGCATTGCGGACAGGAGCGGGATGCCCGCAGCACCTCGTCATGCCAAGCCCAAAGCCCCCGCCACCAGGTTCAAGGCGCCGGCAGTCGCCGCGGTAGCGCTCGCGGGCATGGCTGCCACGGGCGTGGCTGTCACCTTTGTGACCCTGCACGGCGGAGCGGCCCCGTCCCAGGCTGCTGATCAGGTGGCCTCGGCGGCGAGAGACGAGGCGGTCTTCACCGGCGGCCACGTGACCGCCGAGGTCCGCCGTGACGTCGGCCGCGCCCAGGCCCGCGCGGCCCGGCGGGTCGCCCGGACCCATAAGCTCGCGCAGGAGCGGGCGGCCCAGCGGCAGGCAGCGGCGCAGCAGGCAGCGGCGCAGCAGCCATCGCCGGCGCCGTCCAGCCCGCCACCCAACCTGTCGAGCGGCTCGGACCCCGCCCATTCGGCGCTCGGGATCTGCATCCGCAACGCCGAGGAGGGCGGCAGCTACGCCTGGGGTCCCGGCAACGGCGGCGGCGCGTACCAGTTCGTGATCGGCACCTGGGAGACCTATGGCGGCGCGGCTAGCGAGTTCGGTGTGGCCGGCCCCGCGTACCAGGACCAGATATTCAACAACGCGATCGCCGCGGGCGGCGCGTCCAACTGGACCGCCTACGACGGGTGCTGAGATGCGCCGGGGCGCGTGCCCTCAGGGCGCTGGCCGTTCCGGCAGGGTCTCCACCAGCGCCTCGAGCGCGGCGGTCCAGCTCTCCCAGTAGGGGCGGGCGGGCTCGGCCGCGATGGCCTTGATGAGCTGCTGCCGGAACGGTTCCCTGTCGCCGCCGAACGCGTTGTCGACGACCGCCGCCGCGAGGCCGAACACCGTGCTCTGCCAGGGTGCGTCGAAGGCCAGCTCGCCGTTCCGCCGGGGCAGATCCAGGTCCGACAGGCTCAGCGGGGTGCTCACAGGCGGGCCACGCCGATCATCGAGTCCCGGGTGACCAGCCCGGCCAGCTCCGCCTCGGTCATCCCCGCGGCACCCGGCGGGGGGCTGCGGCAGGACGAGATAGCGGACCTCGGCGGAGGAGTCCCACACCCGGATCTCGACGTCGCCGGGCAGCGGGCAGCCCATCTCGGGCAGCAGCGCCCGGGACTCCCGGACCATCCGGGCCCGGTACGGGGGGTCCTTGTACCAGGACGGCGGCAGCCCCAGCACCGGCCACGGGTAGCAAGAGCACAGCGTGCAGACGATTACATTGTGGACGGCGGGAGTGTTCTCCACCATCACCATGTGGTCGCCCTCGGGCCCGCCGAAGCCAAGCTCGGCGATGGCGGCGGTGCCGTCGGCCAGCAGGCGCTCCTTGTACCTGGGTCCGCCCAGGCCCGGGCCACGACCTTCGCCCCGTTCAGGGGGCCTATCGCCGACTCGTACCGGCGGGTGATCTCCTCGATGAAGCCCTCCGGCACCAGTCTCCGCTCGGTCAGGAGCGCCTCAAGCGCGGCGACCCGCTGCTCGACTGGCGACAGGGGGCCGGGTGATGCCCCTTCTCGCTCATGCTGGCTCCAGGTAGCTGTCCCACAGGTCGACGTGCACCGATACGCCATGCTGGCCGGGCTGCCACAGGTCGGCGGCAACGAAGCGGACCGAATAGGTCGGCTCGTGGCGGCGCGCGGTGCCGTGAGCTTCGATATCAGGCACCGAGTAATTGCCGTCCAGCCGCACCACCGTCCCCGTCTTGCCCCGGACGTAACCCGGGCAGCGGGTGTGGCCGGCCGGATGCCAGTCGCGCACCCGGACGCGGTCCCCCGTACCGAACCGGGGCTCGCCGACGTCGGGACCGGCGTCGGTGACGCGCGGCGCGAGCACCGGGCCGCTCAGCGGGAACCCGCCGCCGGCCCGCGCCTCGAGCTCCGCGTGAGTCACCAGCCCATGCTCGACGGCCAGCGTGGCGGCCCCGGTGAGCCAGTGCTCGTAATAGCTGGACGTCAGGTAGTGGCCGGGGTCCATCCGCTCGATCGAGTGCCGGAACTCTCCGCCGCTGGCATCGACCGCGCCGGCGACGATCTCCATGAGCGCACGGGCCGTCGCCTGCCACCGGTCGGGAAGGCGGGCTCCGCCGGCGGATGGCCGACCGCGCCGAAGCCCTGCATACCGCCGAGATCATGGATGCCATCCATCGGCACGACTTTACCGTCCGCGCTGGTGACGGGCCCAGGCCATCCCGGGACCGTTTCACGCCCCGGAGCCGAAGGTCATGAATGGCTCAGCCGCCGTCCTCCTCGCCGGCCAGCACGCCGAGCAGTTCGAGCCGCTCCAGCGCGATCGCCCGGGAGGGAATCTGGGCGGCGCCGGCCGCCCATTCCTGCCAGACCGGCCAGCGGTCCCGGTCGTAGTCCTCGTGATCGAACTCGGCGTCGTCCAGGATCAGGTCGCGCACGATCCTCATCTGGTCCCGGCGGCCCAGGCCCGGCCAGGGCAGGTAGTCGATGGTCCAGGACAGGCGCGGCGTGCCGCCCTGGGCGCGGTTCATCAGGTGGGCGTGGAAGGCGACCACGTCGCCCGGCTCGGTCTCCACCACGACATGCGGCCACTCCCAGTGCCCGAAGCCGGACGTGGCGGGCTCGGCCGCACGGTACTCGCAGAGCCGCCGCTCGAATTCGGGCAGGTGGGAGCCGGGAATCAGGCGAAGCGCACCCGTGCCGGCCGTGCGTGGCTCGAGGTCCGCCCAGAAGGTCACCCCGCCCACATCGGGCCCCTGGCGGGTGTGCCAGGACGAATCGCCGGTGAAGCACGTGGCGATCCCGGCCGAGGGCACGGTGGGGCTGCCCAGCAGTTCGGCCGAGGACTGGAACGTCCGGGGGTCATCGGCGATGAGCGCCAGGCTGAGCGGGGCACGGTTCACCGCCAGCGGCAGGTAGTCGCCGCTGATGCCGCCCAGGTCGTTCGGCTCGGTGGCAATCTGGCCGAAGGCACCGGCCAGCGCGCCGGCCACCTCCTGGCGCAGCGTGGCCGCCTCGGCCGCGCTGAGCAGGCCGGGCAGCGTTACGTACCCGAACGTGCGGAAATGCAGGATCTGCTGATGAGTAAGCACGACGAAACTCCCCTGTCGACTCGGCTGGTCACGGACGCGGACGAGCCGGCCAGGAGGAGCCCGGGCAGATCAGCCTAAGAAGCTGGTACGCACGCACATAAGCGTACTCCGCTCGCGCGGGCGCGTCGGAGCGTGCTGGCGCCGCAGCCCCGGGCCGACCTCCCAACCGGCCGGGGCAAAATAGGACGGCGAGTACGCTTTCGATCTCCACGTGGGCTCCAGGCAAGGAGGGCGCGATGAGCTTCCAGAAAACTCCGGGCGGGACCCGTGGCGCCCGGGTCCCGCCGTCCAATCCCGTGACCCGCGCCCTCAACCGGGTCGCGATGAGCTGGCACCGGCGGTCCGGGGACAAGTTTCAGGGCATGGATCTGCTGTACCTGACCACGGTCGGGGCCAAGACCGGCCAGAAGCGGCAGTCGCCCGTCGCCCGGTTCCCGGATGGGGAAGATGCCTGGCTGGTCGTCGCCTCTGCCGGCGGATCAGCTCATAATCCCGCCTGGTACCACAACATCGCCGCGCATCCGGACCAGGTCTGGATCGAGTTCGGCGGCCGTCAGCAGCGGGTGACCGCCACGCAGCTCGAGGGAGACGCACGCGCGCAGGCCTGGCAGCGGATCACCCAGATCCAGCCACGCTTCGCCAGCTACGAGAAGAAAACCGACCGCGATATCCCGGTCATCCGCCTCTCCCGCGTCGGCTAAGGCCCGAGACCCTCCGCCGGCTCCCGGCCGATCCGGCAGTCCGGCGGCTGCGCTCATGGACGCTTCAGGAACCTCAAATAGAACGCCCCGAATACCAACACGATTCCGACGTTTACTGCCAGTCGCTCCCAGAAGTGGTGCCTAAAGAACAGGATGTCCACGCCGACCACGACGGCTACCAGCGCGAGCACGTAAAGCACGACGACTGCCTGTCTTCCCATCGTTTCGTTCTACTATGTGCGACGGAGTGGAGCAAGAGTGGCTACATCACGCCCTGATCAAGTTCACCATCTGGTACGTCAGGCTGATGATCTCGCTGGTTGCCGCCCTGGTCGTGATGACCGGATGGTGCATCGCCGCTGCCACGGGCCACGACCGGGCCGCCGGTCGTGGGCGCGTTCGGTGCCCCATCCATGACGGCGGGCGCGCGTCATATAACGGTCAAGAATTGGTCGGGGGATTACATGGAATCGACGACATAGCAATCGCCCGGGGTGCGGGACGCCTGATCGCGCTGGCTGTCGTTGTACTGATCATTATCGGGGCTATAGCTAACGCATCGACCAAGTTGGCTGACGACGCACGTCAAGCGCATGGCCGACGCGCCGGACGCCTCGCGGCCCGCTAGCGTCAGCCGGTGGGGAATGGCGGCTGCCACCACGACGGTGCGGTCTGTATCTCGATGCGGTCGACCCACTTGACCCACCAGTACCCCCGCCGCCCGGGGGCCACAAGGCGCAGCGGGAACCCATGATCGGCTGAGAGGGGCGCGCCGCCCACCTGCGTGGCGAGCAGCAAGCGATCCAGGTCATGGATCGGAAGGCGGACCCAATAGCCGGTGACCGAGTGCACGTACACGCTTTGCGCTCCCGGTCCGCGGTGGAGCAAGGTGCCCAGCGGCGCGCCGGTCCAGTCCTGGCCCGAGTACCAACCGGACGTGCAATCCAGCGTGGCCCGCACCTGGGTGCCGTACGCGCTCAGCTGCGCCAGCGTCAGTTCCCGGGGCCCCTGCCCGTCCTTGATGGTCAGCCGCCACCGGTCCGGATCGACGCTAGGTACGGCGTCGAGCAGCCAACTGGTCAACGGCATCGCCTCCGGCCGGAACGAGGCCGTCTCGTACGAGCCGGTGAAGCGGCGTCTGGCCCCAGACAGGCGCAGCACCCTGACGGCGGCCTCGCCGACGGCATAGAGTCCCGCCGCGCCCGCAGCCAGCACACCGGCACGCATCAGCGCCCGACGCGAGAGATCGGTCCGGCGCCGCCGGATGCCCCGGGCCCAGACGTGCCACACCACCAGAGGCACCAGCGTGAGCGCGACCGCGATATGCACCCACAGCCCGGGCTCGCCGGCGATCGACCGCACCAATCCGGTGGAATAACCGAGGCCCGCGATGAGGGTGAACAGGGCCAACCCGGCCAGCAGCAGCGACAGCCACCGGCTTAGCCGTGCGCGCCGGAGTCCGCCACGCACCACCCGGGACTTCCACGGGATGAGCAGCACCACGGCCATTCCGCAGATCCCGTGGCCGATGGCTACCCAGGCTCCATCCGGTGAGCCGATCGCGACCGTAGCGACCCCGGTGCCGAAGGTGAACAGCAGCACGACGAGCAGCGCCTGGTTCGTCTGGCGGCCCGGGGGGCGCAGCAGCTTCTGTAGCGGACTCCGGGTCGCTGGGGATCCGCCTCCACCACGGCCCATAACGCACGTTATACCCGGTCGTCAACCTGCTGATGAGGCGTCGGCAGGCTTAGAAGTGCCCTGAGCGATCATGAGCTTGTGCCAGCGTAGGTCAAAGGCGTGGGCGGCGGGCGAGTCGGCCTGTAGGCCGGGTCTAGATCCTGGGTCTTCACGACCTCGGTCGATATGCGGCAAACCAGTCGTGACCTGCGGCTGCACTCTCAACGGTTCTCGTTACCTCTGGAGAGATGATGGCGCAATGTGCCCGGAAAGTGCCCCGCCGGGTACGCCCGTGGGCTTCCAGCTACGCCACGCCGTCCTGCGGGTCGATACCATGTCGGCGCAGAAGATCACGCAGCCGCTCGACCTCATCGCTCAAGGATGGAAGGTCTGCTGCCTCCTGCAGGCGGGCGGCCTTGTCGCTGAGCAACTGGCTTTCTCTGTCCCGCAGCACCGCTGCGTGCTCGAAGTCCTCGGCGTCGATGGCCGCCTCCTTGTCGCGGCGGACTTCGGCAATCTCCTGGTCGAGCTCGCGTACCTCCGGCCCGGTGCCTACGCGTTGTTCGAGGACCGACAAGCGCCATTCGATCGAGGCGAGACGGCCGCGGATCCTCCGATGCCAGCTTGCGCTTCCCCCGGCCGGCAGGGCGGCCGGTTCCGGGCTCCTGTTGGATCCGCCGGGTAGACACCAGCTGGATCACATGCTGGCGGACCCTGTTCGGATCAACGCCCAGGCCGTTCAGTACCTGGGTGGCGGGGCTCGTGCCCTTGCTCTCGCCTTCGCGGATCAGGCCGAGCAGGATGTGCTCGGTCCCGATGTAGTTATGGCCGAGCTGGAGTGCCTCGCGCAAAGCCAGCTCCAGCGTCTTCTTGGCCCGCGGCGTGAACGGGAGGTGCCTGCGCTGCGGGCCGGCCTGGCCTCGCCCGACGACCTCCTCGACCTGCTGGCGCGCCGCCTCCTCAGTGATCCCGAGCGACTGCAGCGCCTGGGCTGCTATCCCGCCGCCCTCACGGATGAGGGCGACCAGGATGTGCTCGGTGCCGACATAATCGTGGTTGAGCATCCTGGCCTCTTCCTGGGCCAGGACCACGATGCGCCGTGCCCTGTCGGTGAACCTCTCGAACATGCTCAGCGCCGCCTTCCTTGCGTTGGTATCTTCGCCGTGGCCGACAGAAACACGATACATCTCGTTGGTGCGATTCACATTGTGGGACTGCCGACGGAGGTTCGCCGCGCGCGCTTTGGGCCTGGCCTCTGGCCTGGCCCTCGTCGTCAGGCCCGCAGGGTCGGCAGAGGTCTCCGGCGCTCAAGGGTGGGACCCGAAGATCGTTTCTGCGAAGCGGTTAGAAACGATCTTCGGGTGCCCTTGACGCTGGAGGGGCCGATCCGGACAATGCGCGGCGTTCCGGCCCGGTCCCTGTGACCTTTGCCAGGCGATCGGCACACCTGGCGCGAGACGCCGGACCGGCCAGTTCTCGCGGGCGCGGTCATCGGGGTGCGTTGCGGCGGGGCTGCCTGCCAGCGGGTGCGGGCGCGCCGACCTGGTGGCGGCGCCGCGCCCGGAGGGCTCACGCCCGTCAGGGCGCGGCAGGCCGCCCGCCCCGGAGTCGGCGAACTGCCCGCTCCCCCGCTTGGCACTGGCATGGTCTTCACGCCGCGTCGCGCAATCCCCCGATTCGCTCGCGCCGCCGCGTCCGAATTCGGCCCAGGGCCGGACGGCCTGGCGCGCCGAAGGCGTGCCCTTGACGATGTAGAGAAAGTTGTCACAAGTCGGCCCCTGGCACAGGCCCCTGGCACAGGCTGCCCTGGCACCCATGTGCCCTGGCACACGGCCCTGGCGCCCTTCTGGCGCCCTGTGCCTGGCGCCCTGGCGCACGGCAGGCCACGACGGCGACGGTACCGGCGGGCGCCGCTTTCTAATAGATGTGCGGCGCTCCGGACAGTAGATACTTCGATTCAAGACCTCAGCTTTGTAAACCCGAGGTCAACATTGATCCATCTCGCCACTTCTCTGGAGACAGATGCATTTATATTGAACATATCAAATGGTTTGTATAGACGATGTACGACATCTGCTGGCAGATCGGGAAGGCGTTGTTCCTTCAAGATCAGACAGCGCTTCTGCCGCCCTATCATATAACCAAGTTCAAGCGAAACGTTCGGATTGAAATCGCGCTGCTCGATCTCCTCGAAGATGGCTATGCCGAATCGGCAGCAAGTCATATATACTTCGATATTTGACCACAGCTCCCCCGTGTAGTCGCGATCATCTGCGCGAACGGCGTGAAAGCCGCGGTCTGCCAGCGTCTCCTTAATTGTGGAGTGCGCCTCGTCCAACTGGGCTGACCTGAGGAACCGCATCATGACGAACACGTTCCGGTCGGGATCGGGGTGATCGTTCAGGAACTCTCGCAGGTAGGGTTCCAAGTGCTGCAGACCTGTGAGGTCGCCTAGCTTTCCGAGGCGTGCGGATCGCTCAACTTCAGCGACATGGTTCGCTGCTGCAGCTTCTATTAGCGGTTCCTGATCAGTCGTGTCCGGTTTTGGCAGTACCACCAAGGCGTTGCTTTCCCATCCTAGCTCGTTCTTGACCGCTTGCGTCAGGTCAGCAGGAGAAATCATTTGGGAGTGACGGTCTAGCCATTGAATACTTGCTGCGCCGCCAGTTAGTGGGCTAAAGACACACATCACCTTGTCGGCATCTTCTACGGTCAATAGATTCCATGGTCGCCATAGAGGCGAGGCATGGAGTGGTAGCCAAGAATTGCATTTTAGGTACGACGGCGTCCGCGAACTTATCCAGTAGCGCATGGATGGCCTTGCGTTCTTCTTCGCCAGGTCGCCGCTAATTGACTGGATGCCGGGCCAGTTTCATCCATGTTCCTTCCTTGCTCCTGCTATCTGCGACAGCGCAGCTGTCCGACTTTGCTGACGTTTGATCGACCATTCAAAGAATGGTTTTACAACAGCCGGGTGCCGTCGTGGACCCGGACGAAGGGGCCATTGCCGCTGAGCGCGTCGGTGATGCGGACTGCGCGGGCTTCGACCATGTCCTGCGTGGCTTCATCGACGGTTAGCCACGCCACCTGGCGGGCTTCGCTGGTCGGATGGATCTCGCCACCGGTGGCGTAGCAGCGGAACACTAGTGTCACGATGCCACGGACCATGTTCTTGTAGACGCCAGTCAGCTGGTCCACTTTGACCTGGATGCCGGTCTCTTCGAGAACTTCGCGGGCAACGCCATCGGCTGGTGTCTCGGACAGCTCGAGCACACCCCAGGAGGAACCCAGCGGCCGTCGTCGGATCGCTGGATGGCCAGAACTCGGCCGTCGTCGCGGAACACGATCCCGGTAACGCTGACCGAGTGGCGCGGCAACTCCCCCACGGGCCCTCCTTACTCCGCTGCCCATTCGTAGGACAGCCGCCACTGCTGGCTGGGAAAGACGTTGATGACCGTCTCCACCGGCAGGTCGTCTTTGGCGTAGGCGATGCGGGTGACCTCCAGCACGTGCTGGGCCTCGGTCAGCCCCAGGAACGCCGCCTCTTCAGGCCGCGGGTAGCGTGCCTCGATCTGCTCGACGAACCGCACAACGGGGTACCCCCGGGCCGCGAGGCGCTGGTACAGGCCGGTGGGACCGGTGTCGGGCAGCGCGATGTCTTGGCCGCCCGCTATCTCGGCCGGGAGATAGGAGATGGCGAGCTGGACCGGCCGGCCGGAGGCGAACATGTGCCGGGTCCGGCGCACGACTGGCTCCCCTGCGCTGATGTGGAGGTGTTCGGCGATGTCGGCTGGCGCGGGCACCGTGTCCAGGTCGGCAAGCTCGGTGCGGGGGTCCAGCCCGGCCTTGCGCATTTCTTCGGCGAAGCTGCTCCCGGCCTGGTCTTCGCGAGGGATCTGCCGGGTGCGCTTGACGGTCGGGATCTCCTGGACGAACGCGCCGCGGCCGTGCTCGACGCGGACCAGGCCCTCGGCGCGCAGCAGCGCGATGGCCCGGTTGATCGAGGTCTGGTTCAGGTTGTACTGCCGGGCAAGGTCGGGCTGGCTGGGCAGCGCAGAGCCAGGAGGGTACTCGCCACGCTTGATCGCGTTGCGGAGCGCGTCGGCCACCTGGCGGTAGCGCGCATGCGGCGCCTGCAAAGTTATCACCGCTCCTGCCTCCACTTATGACATCTGTCAGATCCTAGCGTGCAGGCGGTGATCAATCTTCCCCAAAGCAGGGAAGTCCATGCTCCTTGCAACTTATGACATATGTGTTAAGCTGCCTTGAGCAGCGCGAACGCTGCAATCGATCACACGGAAGGACACAAGATCATGCATTTGAAGATCGACACGGACGGGAGCAAGTTCCGCGTTACCGGGACCGCCAGCCGCCCAAGAAGGTCAAGGGACAACCCCGCCCGAGAAGACGCCGGACGGGCGGCCGGTCTGGGCGGTGCGGCTGACCGCGACGCGAAGACGGCAGAGACCCGCGAGACCATCTGGGTCGAAGTGGCTGGAGATGAGCCCAAGCTGATCCTCGATGACCTCGTGCAGGTTCCACGGCCTGTCGTTCGCGCCGTGGGTGAACCGCAAGCGTACGAAGATCGTGCGCACCTTCCGCGCCGAGCCACGCCAGCAGGCCGAGTCACGCCGGCCTCAACGCTGCATAAGCCGGGCCAGCCCAGCAACCTGCCCGTGGCCTTGGCTTCGTGCCGAATGGCCCAAGCCTCAATCCCATCTCGCTACAGGACAGGAGAACTCGACCATGACCGCCACTGACACCACAACGTCAAGCCAGTCCGCCCGGCGCCACCCGATCATCAGCGGCGTAACCCGCGGCCGGGCCGCCCAGGCGTCTGCGGGCTCTGGGACCTGGTGTCGGTGCGTGCCGCCGCACGACGCCGCCTCGAGGCGAACACCTGGCAGCATCGTCTCCCGCGCCGCGATCCGGCAAGCGAGGCCGCGCTGGGCCGGAGGGCCAACCTGCGGCGACACCATCGCCACCGAGCACATCGCCGCCAGGAGGCAGGCTCGCAATGGCCCGGGTGATCTGCAACTACGAAGCCGCTGATGCTGGCATACGCGGTCCTCACGACCGCAACGGCAACCACCTGACTAAAGCAGTGCCGGGCCTGGGGACAGCCATCCCCCGGCCCGGCCCGCCAGATCAAACCCCATCTCGCGAAAGAACAGGAGATCTTGGCATGTTAAACGCTACCAGCGCCCCGCCCGGTGGCGTAGTCCTCGACTGGCGGCACGCCACCATCGGCCCGCTGGCGCCGTGCGTGCTGTGCGGCCTTCCGGCCCTGTGCCGCTCCCCGGTCAAGGACACCCCCTGCCACAAACGCTGCGCCGAGACGTGGATCACCGGCCACGCCACCAGCCCCCGGCACCTGGCCCAGCTCGTCGCGGCCTACAGCGCCCGCGTCCCAAGGGGCGGCGCGTGATGGCCACCCCCGCCAGCGACCGGTTCCGCGTCATCTACCACCCGCTCATCTGCCCTGACTGCGGCTCCGACGACATCACCCGCGACGAGGTCGAAACCGGCGACAGCCTCACCGAAACCGCACTCACCTGCCACGCCTGCGGCACCGCCTGGCCGATGGCGTGTGTCACCGAATGGGGCGGTCACTGATGCCCCGCCCCACCACCGTGACAAGGCGGTGAACCCATGCCGGACGACACCAACCGCAACCACCGCAACCAGCGGAACAACCCCTACGTCATCGACGACCTGGCCGTCAGACTCCACCGCAGCGCGGCAGGCGTCGCCTGGCGCTGGCGCACCGAACTCACAACCCTCACCGCAGGTGCCATCGCCACCCTGCGCCTGGCCTACGCGCTCACGTTCACCTGGGCCGCCGTCATCCTCGGCGGGCCCGTGCTCGGGCTGCTGGCCATCCCGCCCTCGCGGCGGTTCGTGATCCGGCGGTGCTGGTGCGTCCTGGCCCGGCACCGCCTCCAGAAGCTGTGCTTCGAAGCCCGCCTGCACACAAGCGCAGGCAGGCTGCCGCTGGTGCTGTGGACCCGCCCGACCAAGGTCGGGGAACGGGCCTCACGTCCTGTGCCGGGCCGGGATCTGCGCCGAGGACTTCGAAGACCACATCGACGAGCTACGCGCCGCCTGCTTCGCCCGCGAGGCCCGGGTCACACGCAACCGCCGCTGGTCGCACCTGGTGACCATCGACATCATCCGCCGCGACACCCTCGCGGCCACCCACCACGTCCCCTCACCGCTGATCAGGCACCCGTGCCCCGCCCGCTAACGGCCACAGCCGATCCCGCACGGACGGACACCCCGCCAGCAGTGAACCGAATCACCTCGAGAAGGGCAGCGCCCCGGAGTCACCAGGCCTCCGGGGCGCCGCCCGCTCCCCTAGCCCCACCCCGGAAGGAGGAACCCACCATGGCAACCGTGCGGGTGTTCCCGTTCTCCATCTTCGACCCGATCCACCTGGGCATCGACGAGAACGGCGAGCACGTCCACGTCAACCTGGCCGAACGCAACATCTTGGTCGGCGGCGAACCCGGCGGCGGGCAAGTCCAGCGCCCTCGAACCTGATCACCGCCCACGGCGCGCTGTCGGCCGACTGCACGCCTCGTCCTGATCGACGGCAAGCAGGTCGAGCTCGGCCCCTGGCGGCACAGCGCCGACATCTTCGTCGGCCCGTCCACTGACCGACGCCACTGGCCGCCATGACCAGTTCCAGCAGATCATGAACGACCGCTACGAGCGCCTGCTGGCCACCGGCCGCCGCAAGATCACCCGCCACGAGCGGCGAAGACGGTCTGGCTGGTCGTCATCGACGAATACGCCTACTACTCCACCACCGTCGGCAAGAAACCGAGCGCGACGACTTCGCGGCCCTGGCCCGCGACCTGGTAGCACGCGGCCGGGCGGCCGGGGTCATCGTCATCTTGGCCACCCAGCGGCCCATCCCACCAGATCATCGACCCCTCGCTGCGGGACCTGTTCTCCTACCGGCTGGCCTTCCGCTGCACCACCGACTCAAGCAGCGATGTCGTGCTCGGGCAGGGCTGGGCCGGAAAGAACTACACCGCCGCCGAGATCGACCCCCTCGCCCGCGGCGTCGGCTGGCTGCTGTCCGAGACCGGCGTCCCCCGCCGCATCAAGACCGCCTACCTCGACCGACGACGACATCGCCCACCTGGCCGCCTACGCCGCCCAGCTCCGCCGCACCGGAAGGCCGCATGACCCAGCCACCGCTAACCGTCACGGTCTCGTCCGCCCCGGCGCCGCCCATCAGCGGGCCCGGGGCCGGGCGGAATCGGCGACGGCTCACCCGGCCTTCACCTGGGCGCAGTTCACCGCCGGTCTCCGCGACTACGAGCGCACCGGCATGTGCTCCCACCCGGTCCGGCTCAAAGGCCGCATCAACGCCATCGACCTCGCCACCGGCGAACTGCGCCCCGATGTACGACACCGCCGCCGAGCCCGGCGGGGTGCTGCTGACCGTGCGGCAACCGCCGCGAAACCGTCTGCCCCGCCTGCTCGGCCGTCTACAAGCGCGACGCCCGCCAGCTCGTCCGCGCCGGGCTGACCGGCGGCAAAGGCGTCCCCGAGACAATAGCCGCGCATCCGTGCGTGTTCGCCACCCTGACCGCTCCCTCGTTCGGCCCGGTCCACTCCCGCCGGATGCGCGGCAAAACCGTGCTGCCCTGCCGCCCCCGCCGCGACGCGAACGGGCCCGCCGCTGCCCGCATGGCCGCGACATCTCCTGCCCTCGCCGTCACGGCGAGGACGACCCGCGGCTCGGCCGGCCGCTGTGCGCCGACTGCTACGACTACGACCGCCGCCGTCCTGTTCAACGCCTACGCGGGGGATCTGTGGCGCCGGTTCACCACCTACCTGCCTCGCTGCTTGGCCCGCCTGCCGGCGCATCACCCAGAGGCAGCTCCGCGCCCTGGTCGCGCATCCGCTACGTCAAGGTGGCCGAATACCAGGCACGCGGCGTCGTCCACTTTCACGCCATCATCCGCCTCGACGCCCCCGGCGAGCGCCTAGCAGCCACCCCGCCCGGCTTCACCGCCGACATGCTGTGCCGACGCCATCCGCCAGGCCGCCGCCGCCGTCGCCATCACCAGACCCGCCCAGGACCATCCCGGGACCGCCCGGCTGCTGACCTGCGGTTCGGCACCCAAGGCACCGACGCCCGGCCCGTCCGCCCCGCGACGGCTGCCCGGCACCGGCCGCGCGCTGTCGGTCCAGGCCGTGGCCAACTACATCGCCAAGTACGCCACCAAGGCCCTCGACGCTCCCGGCATCCCCGACCGGCCTATCCGCTCCGGGCCCGACCTCGACGCCCTGCGCTGCTCTCGCCATTACCGGCAGATGATCGCTACCGCGTGGCGGCTCGGCGGCGGCAAGCTCGCCTGCCGGCCGCGACCCGGCTGTGCAAGTGGGCGCACATGCTCGGCTACGGCGGCCACTTCCTCACCAAATCCCGCCGCTACTCAACCACCTTCGGACTCCTGCGCCGCGCCCGCACTGAGCACCGCAGCCAGTCAACGCCACCCCGATGGCGAACGTGACCCGTGGGGCCGGCCGCTGGATGACAACGTGGTCTTGGTCCTGCAAGAGCTGGACCTACGATGGCACGTGGCTACACCGATACCGCAGGCGAACGAATTGGCCCTCGCCAGCGCAGCTCACGCCCGCGACAAGGAACCACGCTGACAGAGCCGCCTGACGTGTCTGGATCGAATGGAGGGAGTGAAAGTACTATATGAAGTCTGTGCATGACTGACTGTGGACTGCGGAGGAAACGGCGGTGTATCTACAAATTCCTAAGGCCACGCTTTATCAGTGGCGTTACCTTGGTGTCGGCCCGAAAGCGGGTCGCGTAGGTCGTCATTTGCGCTATGACCCCGATGAGGTTAAAGCGTGGTTCCGCCAGCGGCAGGAAGCCGCGTGAGCGTTTACGACCGCTGGCATAAGAGTAATCCAAGCGACGGTGACACACCCTGCGCTGAGCACAGCCAGGGCAGGACCAAGCTGTACCCGGCCGCCGAACATCTACAAGGCGACCGTTGGCAGGTCCGGTGGCGGGATGAGCAAGGCGACCAGTGCAAACGCAACTTCCCGAAGCGGAAAGGCACAGACCCTGAGACTTGCGCAGACGCATTCGATGCTCAGCGCACAGCCGACGAGTCGCGGGGAGAGTGGATCGACCCACGAATAGGCCGGACGCCATTCCGTGATTACGCACGCGTTGGATGAAATCACGCCTGCACAAATCGGGGACAGTAGAAACGTATGAGGGTCATCTTAGTAACCACATCATGCCGGTATTCGGCGATTACGGGCTCGCTGCTATCAGGCCAACGATGGTCCAGCAGTGGATCAAAGATCTTGCAGGCAACGAAGGGACTGGCAACCACGCACCATTGAGACGATCTATGTCATTTTCGCCAGCATCATGCGCGGCGCTGTGCGCGATGGCTACATGCGCAAGACACCGTGCGTTGACATCCGGCTGCCTGAAGTCACGCAAGACCCTGGTTCGCTTGCTGGCTCCCGGCTCAAGTGCTGGCGCTCGCCGCCGCGATGCCGCAGCGCTACTCGCTGTTGATCCTTCTGGGCGCGGCGGCTGGGCTGCGCCAAGGCGAGGCGTTCGGGCTCGCGTTCGACAGGGTCGATCCATAAGCAGGCGATGATCACTATTGATCAGCAGGTGATCATCGTTGACCGTCAGCCCGGTCCTAGCA
Source organism: uncultured Actinomycetes bacterium (assembly GCA_963835425.1). Lineage (GTDB taxonomy): Bacteria > Actinomycetota > Actinomycetes > Streptosporangiales > Streptosporangiaceae > UBA9676. The sequence goes on from CAWIGE010000002.1 coordinate 585,174, forward strand.
ACACCGAAGACCTCCGCTTCCCTGCGCGACGTGCCCATGCCGCGGTTCCTGCGTTGACGCTGTCGCCGGTCACGCCGGCGCGGCTGCGTCTTGGCGGTAGTGACGTGCTGTGCCGCACTCCCCGGGGGACGCTGCTGCGCCGCGACTACTACAACCGGGAGGTTTGGAAGCCCGCACATAGTGGCGGCCGAGCTGCCTGACGACACCACGTTCCACGACCTGCGACACACCTTCGCCAGCACCGCACTCGCCGAAGGCGTCCCGATCTCCGAAGTTTCCCGCTGGCTCGGCCACAAGTCGATCACGACAACGGTTGATCTCTACGGGCACCTGGTGCCCGAGGCCAGCTGCCCGGGCGCGTGATGCGCTCGACAAGGTATTCCGTTCCGCGCTCGATGTGCCCCTGAAAGTGCCCTGAGCGATCTGCGCTTTGCACCGCAGGTCACAGCCATGGGCGGCGGGCGAGTCGGCCTGTAGGCCGGGTTCTGTGCACCCGCTTGCGCGGGCCGGCGGCCATCCATCTGGGACTGCCGTTGCCGGCAGCCTCGTGCGGTCTACCCGCGAGCTCGGGCGGGCCGCCCTCAAACGCTCGCGCAGGCCCTGCGGCCGAAGCCGCACGGCCCTTCTGACCTTGCTCCGGGTGGGGTTTACCTAGCCGCCCGGATCACTCCGGGCGCTGGTGGTCTCTTACACCACCGTTTCACCCTTACCCTTGCCGCCTAGCGGCCAAGGGCGGTCTGCTTTCTGTGGCACTGTCCCGCGGGTCACCCCGGGTCGGCGTTACCGACCACCCTGCCCTGTGGAGCCCGGACCTTCCTCACCGGGTTTCCCCGGCGCGGCCGCCCGGCCGGCTCGCCCGCCGCGGCATCCAGCATAGGCGCTAACCCGGTAATTTCTCGCGGCGAAAGGTGCGCCGTCGTCATTCATGGTGCGCACCACCCCGAGCTCCCCCGGCATACCAGGAGATCTCACACAGGCAGGCGACGTCCAGGTACATGCGCCGCAGCGCCGCCGGCGGGGCGAGCAGCGCGTGCCGGAGCAGGATCTTCATCGGCGTGACGTGGCTGACGATGAGCACGGTCGCCCCCGGGTGCCCGGCCAGCAGCGAGTCGAGCGCCGTTAGCACCCGGTCGGAGGTGGCGGCGAGGCTCTCACCGCCCGGCGGGGCGGCGCCGGTGTCGTTGAGCCAGGCGGCCATCTGCTCCGGCCAGGCCCGTTCCGCCTCGGCGTGGGTGAGGCCTTCCCACTCCCCGAAGTCGATCTCCGTCCAGCCGTCCTGGACCACCGGCTCCAGGCCGGTCGCCGCGGCGACCGCGTCGGCGGTCTGCCGGGCCCGCGCCAGCGGTGAGGTGACGATCAGGTCGAGGCCGCCGCGCGCGGCCAGCCGGGCGGCCGCCAGGGCCGCCTGCTCCCGCCCGGTGGCGGTCAGCGGGATGTCGCCCGGCCGGCGAACCGCGGCCACCCGACAGCGCAGTCTCGCCGTGCCGCAGCAGCACCGTGGTGGTGGCCGGGCCCAGCGCCTGCACCCAGCCAGGACCGGTCCGCGCCGCGTATCCGGCCATGCCCCCTCCCGCGCCCCCAGCGGCTTAACGCATGCTGCCCGCTGGCCCGGCACCGGAGGCCGGGTCGCCCCGCCGCGGCATCCATGGCCTGGTTGGCGAGCCGGTCGGCGTGTGCGTTGCGCGAGCGCGGCACCCAGGTGTAGCTCACCCGGCCGAGCGCCCGCGCCGCCTCCCTGGCCTGGCCGCGAGCGGGCGCATGTCGGGGTGCTTGATCTGCCAGCGGCCCGACATCTGCTCGACGACGAGCTTGGAGTCCATCCGGACCTCGACGTCGGCGCCGCGCGCGATCCGGGCGGCCGCGCGCAGGCCCGCGATCAGCCCCGAGTACTCGGCCACGTTGTTGGTGGCCCGGCCGATGGCTCTCGCTCACCTCGGCGAGCACCTCCCCGGTCGCGGCGTCGCGCACCACCGCCCCGTACCCGGCCGGGCCGGGATTCCCGCGGGAGCCGCCGTCGGCCTCGACCACCAGCCGGCGGGTCACAGGCCGGACTCCGGGGCGCGGACCAGGATCCGGCGGCATTCCTCGCAGCGGAGCACCTCGTCCGGCGGCGGCGGCCCGGATGCGGGCCAGGTCGACCGTGTTGAGCGACAGGTGGCAGCCCTCGCACCGCCCGCGCGCGCAGCGCGGCGGCCCCGACCCCGTGCTGGGCGCGGAGCTTCCCGTACAGGTCGAGCAGGTCGGCCGGCACGTCGGCGGCGACGCCGGCCCGCAGGCTGCCCGGCCTTCTCCGCCTGCTCGCCGATCTCCCCGAGCGCCGCGTCCCGCCGGGCGGCGACCTCGTCGCGCTGGCGGGCGAGTGTCGCCCGCTCCTGCGTGAGCGTCGTCGCGGCGGCAGCTCGGCCGCCTCCTGCCGCTCCATCACGTCGAGCACGATCTCTTCCAGGTCGGACTGCCGGCGGGCCAGCGAGACGATCTCCGACTGCAGGTTCTCCAGCTCCCGGGGCGAGGACACCTGGCCGGCGTCCAGCCTGGTCCGGTCGCGCTCCACCCGGGACCTGACCTGGTCCACGTCGGCCTCGGCCTTCGCCTGTTCGCCGTCTCAGGTCGCTCTCGGTCGCCTCCAGGGCGGCCAGCTCGTCGCGGAGCCCGGCGTCCCGTGCCTCGATCCGCTCGATACTCCTCGAACTCGGGCAGGGTGCGGCGACGGTGGTCCAGGCGGCTCAGCTCGGCGTCCAGATCGGCCAGTTCGAGCAGCCGCAGCTGCGCCTCGACAGATGCTTTCACGAGTCCTCACGATAGAGGGTTTTTCCCGGCCCCGGTCCGGCCCCCCGCGGCGCCAGCCGCGTCAGGACGGCAGGACGAGCATCAGCACCGGGGCGGAGCTGGGCACGCTGGACCCGCTGGCCGGCTCGACGGTCAGGCCCACCATGTCCCCGGGCGCTAGCCCCGACACCACCACGGGGGCGGTCATCCCCTGGCGCGGCTCGGGCAGCATGCCCGCCGGCCGGGTCCGGCGCGGTCCCATCAGCCACACCTGGTAGCGCTCGCCCGGCGGGCAGCGCCGGCAGCCGTCGCGGTGGTGAGCACCAGCGCGCGATCGCGCGTGGGACATGACCACGGTGGCGCTGCCGCTGCGCATGGCCCGGGCCGACATGATGGTGGCGTCCGGGGCGTTCAGGACGGCGGCGATCGCCCGGTTGTGCGCCTGCTCCTGGCTGCAGGCGGTGCTGGGTGCTGGATGAACAGCCGCCGAGGACCAGCGCCACCAGGATGCAGCCCGCCCGCGATCGCCACCGCCATCCGCGGCGCCCGCCAGCCGGACCGCCCGGCGCCCGGCGCCGGAGCCGGCCGGGGCGTCCAGCGGTGAGCGGCGGCTGCTGGCGGGTGCGGGCCGCCTCGGCGAGCACCTGCTCGCGCAGCGCGCCGGCGGTGGCACCGCCGAGGCGGCCGGCGAGCCGCCGGCCGCCTCGCGCAGGCTGGCCGGCCTCCTGGCGGCAGGCCTCGCAGCCGCGCGAGGTGCCGCTCGAACTTCGCCCGGTCCGGCTCGGTGAGCGCGTCCAGCGCGTACGCGCCGGCCAGGGTGTGCGGGACCTCCCGCCGGAGCTTCATCGAGCTCGGCCCCAAGGCAGTCGCGCAGCCGGATCAGCCCGTCCCGCATGCGCGTCTTCACCGTCCCCACCGCCACCCCGAGCAGGCCCGCCACCTCCCGGTAGGTGTAGCCGCCGTAGTAGGCGAGGGTGACCGACTCGCGCTGCAGCTCGGTCAGCGAGTCCAGGCAGCGGCGCACGCGCTGGGCGTCCAGCCGGGTCTCCACCTCCTCGGCCACCACGTCGTAATCGGTCTCCGCGACGGCCGCCCGGGCCTCGCGCTGCGCCGCCGCCAGCCCGGAGCGGACCCGGTCCACCGCCCGGCGGTGCGCCATCGTCATCAGCCACGCCATCGCGCTGCCCCCGGTGCGGGTCGAAGCGGGAGGCGGTGCGCCAGACCTCCAGCATCACCTCCTGGGTCACCTCCTCCGACTGCGCCGGGATCGCGCACCACCCGGCGCACCAGGCCGAAGACCTGGCCGGCCGCGCGGTCGTAGACCATGGCGAAGGCGGCCTGGTCGCCGCGGGCGACCAGGGCGAGCAGCGCGGCCAGGTCGCTGCCCCGGGCGCGCGCCGGGGCCGGGCTCCGGCTGTCCCTCGGTCATGTCGCGTCCTCAGTCCTCACTCTCATGGCCGGTCGATTCCGCTGGCCCACGCGCCGGTCTGATCCGCGCTTGCGCCTACGCCGCGCGTCCCCATTCTCATGATCGCGGATCCGGCCGGCCAGACTGATCGACCGGATCATGGCGGTCCGTCCGTGATCCGGCAATCCGCGCCGGCATGGGCTACGAATAGATGATGTGACATCATCCCCCGGCGCCTCCGGCGCCGCGCCCGGCCGGGTGCGCGCCCTGGGCGTGGCCACGGGCCTGATCACCGCGTTCGTCGCGCTGGGCGTCGGCGCAGCTGGTCGCCGGGTTCACCGGGCCGCAGGGCTCGCCGGTGGTCGCCGTCGGCGGTGCGGCCATCGACGCCACGCCGGCGCCGGTGAAGAACTTCGCCATCTCCGCGTTCGGCTCCAACGACAAGACGGGTGCTGGTCGACGGGCATCCTCGTGGTGCTGGCGGTGTTCGCCGCGCTGATCGGCGTCGCCGCCATGCGCCGGCTCGGCTACGGGCTGGCCGGGCTGGGGGTGTTCACGCTGATCGGGCTGGTCGCCGCGGCTGACCCGCCCCGACCGCAGCGCGATCGACGTCCTGCCGGTCCTGGTCGGGGCGCGCGGCCGGGGCGTTCGCCATGTCCCGGCTGGTGCGGGCGGCGACACGAGCGGCCACCGACCGGCGCGCTGGTACCGCCCGCCGCGGCCGCCACGGCCGGGCGCCCGGCCGCTGGTACCGCGCCGAGCCGGCGGCCGGACGCGGCCGGCCCGGCCGACCGGCCGCGCCCACGGCCGCGGCGCGGCGCCTGCGGCCGTGCCGCAGCGGCCCGCCGACGCCGGCGCCTCCTGGGTTCCGGCCGGCGCCACCGCCGCGGCCCGCCGCGCCCGCGGCCCCGCCGCGGGCGGCGGGCGTTCCTGGTCACCGGCTCGGTGGCCGTCGGCGTCGGCGCGGCCAGCGCGCTGGTCGGCCAGCGGCTGGCCGGGCCCTCGAGCGCCGTGTCGCAGGCCCGCACCACCCTGCGCTTCCCCGCCCCGCGCAGCCCGCCCCGCCGCTGCCGGCCGGCTCGGACCTGCAGCATCCCCGGCCTGAGCCCGTTCATCACGCCGAACGGCTCGTTCTACCGGGTGGACACCGCGATCATCCTGCCCGAGGTCGACCCGGCGAGCTGGCAGCTGCGGATCCACGGCATGGTCGCGCGCGAGATCACGCTCACCTTCGCCGACCTGCTCCGGCTGCCGCTGATCGAGGACTACATCACCCTGTGCTGCGTGTCCAACCCGGTCGGCCGGCCCCTATATCGGCAACGCGCAAGTGGCTGGGAGCGAGCCTGGCCAGCCTGCTCCGTTCGGCCGGGATCCGGTCCGGGGCCGAGCCAGCTGCTGTGCACCTCGGTCGGACGGGTTCACCTCCGGTACCCCGGTGCAGACGGTCATGGACGGCCGGGACGCGCTGCTGGCGGTGGCGATGAACGGGCGCCGCTCCCGGTCGCGCACGGGTTCCCGGCCCGGCTGGTGGTGCCCGGCCTGTACGGCTACGTGTCGGCCTGCAAGTGGGTGACCGACATCAACGTGACCACGTTCGCCTACGCGCAGGCCTACTGGGTGCCGCGCGGCTGGTCGCAGCAGGCCCCGATCAAGACCGAGTCGCGGATCGACGTGCCGAACGGCTCCGCCACGCTGACGCGCGGGCCGCACCCAGGTCGCCGGCGTGGCCTGGGCGCAGCACAAGGGCATCGACGCGGTGGAGGTGCGCGTTGACCGCGGGCCGTGGCACCGGGCCCGGCTGGCGGCGGTGCCGGGCATCGACACCTGGCGGCAGTGGGTGTGGGACTGGGACGCCACGGCCGGGCACCCACCTCATCGAGGCCCGCGCCACCGACGCCACCGGCTACACCCAGACCGCGGTCCAGGCGCCGCCGGAGCCCAACGGCGCCTCGGGCTACCCGATGGTCACGCGTCGTCTGTGCCAGTAGCGACGCCGCGATAACAGCAGCTGGTCGCGGATCTGGCCCGGACAGGTAGGCGCTGAGCCAGCGGCCCAGCTCGTCCAGGAAGCGCCTGCGCTGCGGCGGCGGCGTCGGCGCCTGGCCGGGCAGCCCGCCGTCCAGCGTCAGCCAGGTGACGTGCTCGCCCAGCCGGATCGTGGCCCGGCGGCCGGCCAGGGTTCCCAGGGCCCCCACGGCGCCCAGGAGCGCCCAGCGCCAGCAGGCCGCCGGTGCCGCCCGGCGCGTGGCCGCCGGCGGCCGGGCACATGACCAGGACCGGGCAGGCGATGTCCAGCCCGCGCCGCAGCCTGCGCTGCGCCCCCGCCAGCAGCGGCGAGGCACGGCCCTGCGCGCCGCTGCCGCGCGCCGCCCGCCGCCCGCCGCGGCCAGCGCCGCCTGGCGCCCAGCTCGGGGCCGGCGAGGATGAGCGCGTCCATGGGCTGGCTGCCCCGCCGGGCGTGGCACCACAGCGCGGCGAAAAGGGCGCCGGCCGCGTGCGCGGAAACCACCACGGTGTCGATGGCGTCGGCCGACGCGCAGGTGCGTGATCGCGGCGTCCAGGCAGGCGAAGTAGGCGCCCAGATCGCCGGCCGCCCCGCTGCGCTCCGGCGCCCCGCGGCCCGCCGCCCACCGCGCGCAGGTCGGCCGCGTAGAAGTGGAACCCCCGGTCGGTGTACCAGCCGACCAGGTCGGCGGGCACAAACGAGTCGCCGAGGCAGTGCACGTACACCACCGCCCGCCTGCTCGGCCGGGCGGTGCGCCGCCGCAGCACGGCGGCCCCGCCCCGGCCCGCGCCGTTCATGGTCCCGGCGGCTAACAGCGGCACGGTCTCATAGCCCGCGACCGGCCTGCCCGTCCTGCCCGGGCCGTCATCCTCGGTGGTCAGACCCATTGACCCCCCCGGTCCTGGTGCTCCGGGACGCCGCTGCGTCAGCCTGTCCTGCACGTCCCCCCGGGTGTAGTTCCGCCCAGCACGCAGGGTCTTATCGCAGTGTGGCATCGCGATCGCCGTCAAGCAGGGAGAACACGCGACCTTTCTGCTCGCCGTAATCTTTCTCCCATGGCCGACGGTGCTGGCGAGTTCATTGAGACGGAGCGTAAGTACGACGCCGAGGCCGACTTCGCCCTGCCCGACCTGGCCGGGCTGGCCGGGGTGACGGCGGTCACCGGCCCGCAGACGTACCGGCTGCGGGCCGTCTACTTCGACACCACGGACTTCCGCCTGCGGCGGCCAAGATCACGCTGCGGCGCCGGACCGGCGGGACGGACGCCGGATGGCACCTCAAGCTTCCGGCCGGGGTGGACAGCCGCCGTGAGGTGCACGCCCCGCTCGGGCGCGGCGCCGGCCAGCGTTCCGGGCCGACTGGCGGAGCTGGTGGCCGGGTGGACCGGCGGGCTACCGCTCCGTCCCATCGCGCGGCTGGCGACGACCCGCCGGGTCCGGCGCCTGGCCGGCCGGGATGGCGAGGTACTCGCGGAGATCGCCGATGACCTGGTGGCCGGGTCGCTGCCGGGACCGGCTCAGGACAGCCCCGCGGCGCGGCGGCGGCGCCGGCCCGGCTGGCCCCGGCATACCGGAGTGGCGGGAGGCGTCCCGCTGGCGCGAGATGGAGATCGAGCTGGTCACCGGGTCGCGCGAGCTGCTGGACTCGGCCGGTGCCTGCTGATGCCGCGCGGGCGCGGCGCCGTCCGCCGCGGCCTCCAAGCTCAGCCGGCTGCTCGCCTCGGCTGCCCGCAGGGGCACCGTGAGCGGCCCCCGCCATTTTCAGAGCAATGTCAGAGCCGGCTCCCAGGTCTACAGACGCCGCGCGCCCAGACTCCAGGGAGAGCAACCAGGAGGCACACCATGGACGCGAGCAACCGGGACGCGCTGTCCGCGGTGGTCGCGCGGCAGCGCGGCCGGGGACGGCTGCGCTCGGCCACCATCGCGCTGGGCGCCGCGGGCCTGGTCGCCGCCGGCGCCATCGCCTACACCCTGCCCAGCGGGGCGGCCCACACCACCGCCGCGACGGCCGGCGCGGCGTCGGCCGCGGGCAGCAGCACGGTTCATGCCACCTCGGGCGGCTCCGGGGTGGCTGCCACGGCGACGTCCTCGGGCACCGGGACGGCCTCCGCGCCCGCGGCGAGCTCCGGCGCCAGCCACGCCACCTCGGGAGGATCCTGATGACCACGGGCACGGCCAGGCCGGTGACCGGGGAGGCGTCGGCCAGCTGGCGGGCGCTCGGCACCGGGGTGCAGGTGATCGTCACCGACGCCGGCCAGCTCGCCGCGCGCGCGGGATGCTCGAGGCCGACCTCGCCGCCGTGGACCTGGCGTGCAGCAGGTTCCGCGCAGACTCGGAGATCGTCGCGCTGGACCGGGCGATGGGCGGGGCCGACGCCGGGCCGGTGACGGTCAGCCCGCTGCTCGCGGAGGCCATCGCGGTCGCGCTGCGGGCGGCGCGGCTCACCGGCGGGGACGTCGATCCGACCGTGGGCGCCGCCATGAACGCCGTCGGCTACGACCGCGACTTCTCGCTGGTCCAGCGGGACGGCCCGGCGGTGAGGCTGACCATGCGGACCATCCCCGGCTGGCGCCAGGTGGAGTTCGACGAGCAGGCGCGGCTGCTCCGGGTTCCGCCCGGGGTCCGGCTGGACCTGGGCGCCACCGCCAAGGCCTGGGCGGCCGACCGCTCGGCCGCCCGCATCGCGGGCGCGCTCGGCTGCGGGGTGCTGGTCAGCCTGGGCGGGGACATCGCGGTGAGCGGCCAGCCCCCGGCGGGCGGCTGGCGGATCCGGGTGCAGGACATCAGCGGCCGTCCCGAGGACCCGCCCGCCGGGCCGTCAGCGGTCGTCGCCATCCGCACGGCGGTGGCCTGGCCACCTCCAGCACCGCGGCACGGCGCTGGCGACGCGGCGGCGACATGCTGCACCACATTCTCGACCCCCGCACCGGGCTGCCGGCCGCGCCGGTCTGGCGGACGGTCTCGGTGGCCGCGGCAAGCTGCACCGACGCCAACATCGCCAGCACGGCCGCGATCATCCAGGGGCTGTGCGGCGCCGGCGTGGCTCACCGGGCTGGGGCTGCCCGCCCGCCTGGTGAATGAGGCCGGCCAGGTGCGCACGATCGGCGGCTGGCCCGCGGAAACAGCAGGAGGCACCGCATGAACCAGCAGCGGCAGGGCCTCGCCTCGGCGGTCATGGAGCGCGACCGCAGCCGGAGCCGGATGCGCATGGTCACCGTCACAGTGGGGGCGGCCTCGCTGGCCACGGCGGGCGTCGTCGCCTACAACCTGCCGGGCTCGGCGCACACCACGGCGGTGAGCGGCACCACCACCCCGGCGGCCCAGCCCTCGGCAGCGGGCCAGCGGCCGGGCGACGACGCAGCGGGGACGGGGGCGGCGGGGCGGTCACGGTGCCCAGCGGCACCTTCGGCCAGGCCCCGGCCCAGGCCACCTCCGGCGGCTCCTGACCGATAGCCGCCGGCTAAGGGAGAACTGCCGCATGGCCGCGGCGGGCTATCCTGCGGTCGTGGAGCCCGCGGCCGTGCCCTCCGACCGCGCAGGGCAGCTCCGCGCCGCCATCGGCGACGCCGGGTTCACGGTGGAGACCGACCCCGATGCCGGGCTCGCCGCCCGTGCGGCGCCGCCGGCCGTGGCGGTCCTCTGCCGCAGACCCGCCGAACTCGGCAACCTCGGGCCGCTGATCGGCGACCTGGCCGCCCTGGCCGCCGCCGAGGGGGGCGTGCCGGCGCCCGCGGACCTACCGGCGCACCAGTCACCGGGCGGGCACGGCTCCAGCACGCAATGAGCGGGATGGGACTTGCGTGATCATGATTGGCGGGTGAGCCCCGGCCCGTCGGCTCCCTGGCCCGCGGCGTCCGCGTCCCCGGCCTGCTGCCCGGCCCGGCAGACCTGGCCTGGTGAGCTGAACCCCGGGCCGGCGCCCTGGCCGGCCCGATGGTGCTCTGGTACCGCCAGAACTGCGGGATCGCCCAGCACGTGACGATCGCGCACGCCACGCTGAGCAGGCCACCGGACCAGGCGGCGACCTGCGGTCCCGCCAGATCGGCGACCACGCCCGCCTCGGCGTCGCCCAGCCGCGGGCCGCCTTGCAGGCCGGCGAACACCAGGCTGTTGACCCGTCCCTGCATGGCGTCCGGGGCAGACTGCTGCACGATGATCATCCGGAACACCGATGACACCACGTCGGCCGCGCCGGCCAGGACCAGCAGCAGCAGCGCGGCGGGCAGCCAGCGCACCAGCCCGAAGCCGGTGATCGCAAGGCCCCAGCCCACGACGCAGACCGCCACCGCCCGGCCGACCCGCCGGACCCGGGCGACATGGCCGGTGAGCAGGGAGCCGATCAGGGCGCCCAGCCCGGGTGCCGCGTTCAGGTACCCGACCGTGGTGGCGCCCCCGTGGTACACGGTCACCGCCATCGCCGGGAAGAGCGCCCGCGGCATCCCGAACACCATCGCGCCCAGGTCGATGAGGAACGCCCCAGCCAGCGGCCCGCTCGACTTCAGGTACCGGATCCCGCCGATGACGGAGGCCAGCCCGGCCCGCTCCCCGCCGCCCCCGGGCCGGAGCGCCGGCAGCCTGGCCACGGTAATGAACGCCGCCCCGAAACAGATGACGTTCAGCCAGTAGACGAGCGCGAAGCCGGCGTGCGCGATGAGCAGGCCGGCGGCGGCCGGGCCGACGACCAGGGTGGCCTGAAAGGCGGCCGACTGAACCGACAGCGCGGCGGGCAGCTCCGCCGCGGGCACCAGCTGCCGCAGCGACGCGCGCCGGGCCGCCCAGTCCACGCTCTGGAACAAGGCGGCCTCGGCGGTGCAGGCGAACATCGGCCAGAGCCGCGGGATGCCCGAGCATCGCGTTGACGGCCAGCCCGGCGGCGCCGACCGCGAGCAGCACCTGGGTGACGAGCAGGACCTTGCGCCGGTCCCAGGCGTCCACCGCCGGGCCGCCCAGCACCGACCCGGCCAGCAGCGGCACCAGCCCGCTCAGGCTGACCAGGCCCACCATGGCGGTCGAGCCGGTGAGCCGGTAGGTCTGGTAGGCGACGGCCACCACGGTCAGCTGGGTGCCCAGGGAGGCAATCAGCTGGCCGGTCCACAGCCGCCGGAACCCGGGATGCCGCCGCAGTGGGCCGGTGTCCACCAGCACCCCGCCCACGCCGCGGCGGGCGCGTGGGGACGGGGCGGGCATGCGGTCTCCGGCGGGACGGGGGTATCGGGGCGCATCCTGCCAGGCGCGGCGGCGCCGAGGCAATTTCGGGCCCAGCCGTTCAGAGGTAATTGAGAGCCACGCTAGAGGAACCGCTGCACCAGGCCGGCCATGCTCGTGCGCACCAGCAGATCAACGATGGAGCACCCGATGACCGCGATCACCGGCACGACCGCGCTCTGGTACGCCAGCCGCGCCACCGGGGTCGTCAGCCTGCTGCTGCTGTCCCTGGTGGTCATGCTCGGCATCCTCGTCAACCGGCAGGGCCGGCTGCCCGGGCCTGCCCTCCTTCGCGGTCACCGGGCTGCACCGGAGCCTGTCCCTGCTGTCTGTCGTGTTCATCGCGATACACGTGGCCACCGCGGTCATCGACCCCTACGTGAGCATCGGGCTGGCCGCGGTGGTGATCCCGTTCGTCTCGGCCTATATGCCGTTCTGGCTCGGGCTGGGCGCGGTGGCGCTCGACCTGATCGCCGCGCTCATCCTGACCAGCCTGGCGCGGGCATATATTTCCCGGCGGACCTGGCGGGGCATCCACTGGCTGGCCTACGCCGCCTGGCCGGTGGCGCTCGTGCACAGCATCGGGTCCAGCCCCGATCTGCGCAGCGGCGGGCTGCTGCTGGTGACGATCGGCTCCGCGCTGGCGGTGGCAACGGCGTGCCTGTGGCGGGTGGCGGCCACGGCCAGGGAAGTGCCGCGGGCCGAGCGGGCCGCCTACGTGCTGGCGGGCATCCAGCGGCAGGCCCCCCGGGCCCGGGCCGGCCAAGGCGGGGCCCGATGACGCACCGCGCCACGCTGCCCATGCCCGGTGCCGGGCAGTGGCCCGCCGAGGACGCGCCGCCGCCGGCGGCCCGCCCGCCGGGACGATGGCCCTGGCGGCCTGCTGCCCAGGCTGATGCCCGCGCGCCCGGGGCCGGTGGACCTCACCGACCACCTGGAGCGCTTCGGGGGGCCGCCCTACCGCGGGGTGCCCCGCAGGCTCATCGGCGACGTGGAGGCGGCCGGCCTGACCGGCCGTGGCGGCGCCGCGTTCCCCACCTACCGCAAGCTGGCGGCGATGGCCGATGGCCGCGGGCCGGCCCCAGTGGTGATCGGCAACGGCGCCGAGGGCGAGCCCGCGAGCAGCAAGGACAAGGCGCTGCTGTGGTTCTCGCCGCACCTGGTCCTGGACGGGCTGCAGCTTGCCGCCGAGGCGGTCGGCTCGGCGACGGTCGGCCTCTACATCCACCGCAACCCGCGGCTGCACGAGCGGCTGGAGGTCGCGATCGCCCAGCGGGCGGCGGCCGGCCTCGATGCCGCCCCGGTGGGGCTGATCGAGGCGCCGCACCGCTTCCTGGCCGGGGAGGAGTCGGCGCTGGCGAGCAGGGTCTCCGGCGGCCCGGCCCTGCCGCGCTTCAAGCCGCCCCGGGCTTCCCAGCGCGGCGTGGCCGGCCGGCGCACCCTGGTGCAGAACGTCGAGACGCTGGCGCACCTGGCCCTCATCGCCCGCTACGGCCCCGGCTGGTTCCGCTCCGCCGGCACCGCGGATGAGCCAGGCAGCATGCTGGCCACGCTGCACCAGGCCGACGGCGGGACGGGCGTGGTGGAGACGACGCTCGGCACCCCCATCGCCGACCTGCTGCGGCTGCCGGCGCAGGCCGTGCTGGTCGGCGGGTATCACGGCGCGTGGGTGCCGGGTGCGCAGGCGGAACCGCTGCCACTCGCCAATGGGGCGCTCCGCCCGCTCGGCGCGGCCGTCGGGGCCGGCGTGCTGGCTGCGCTGCCCGGGGACCGGTGCGGCCTCGCCGAGACCGCCCGGGTGGTCCGCTATCTCGCGCTGGAGTCGGCCGGCCAGTGCGGGCCGTGCTTCAACGGCCTGCCGCGCATGGCGGGAGCCCTGGCGGAGCTGGCCCGCCCGCGGCCCGGCCCGCAGGCATACGCCGACCTGCAGCGCTGGTCGGGCCTGGTGGCCGGGCGCGGCGCCTGCCACCACCCGGACGGGACGGTCCGGCTCGTCCGCAGCGCGCTGCAGGTGTTCGAGGCCGAGATTGACCACCACGCGCACGGGTACTGCACCGGCACCACCGGCCGGCCCTTCCTGCCCCTGCCCGGCCGAGCCGCCGCTCGAGGACGCGGACTGGAGATGACATGAAGCAGCTGCGGGTCAACCCGATTGACTGTTCGCGGGCACGGGGTGTGCGCCGAACTCCTGCCCGAGCTCATCACGCTCGACGAGTGGGGCTACCCGCTCCTGCCCGCCGGGCCGGTCCCCCGTGGGCTCGAACGGCAGGCGCGCCGGGCCGTCACCGACTGCCCGGCCCTGGCCCTGGCCCTCGCCGATGCGTCCTGAGGACACCCCGGCGGTCCTGAGAGCAAACTCAGAGGGAGGGCATACTTCCCGCAGAGGCACGCCGGCCACGCTGGATGGGTGGTGACCTATATGCAGGTTCAGCAGCCCGTGACCCCCTCGGCGGCCACGGCCGGTGCCAGGCCCCAGATCCAGCGCGCCGACGGCGCGCCGATCCGGGTGCTGGTGGTCGACGACGAGCCCAGCCTGGCCGAGCTGCTCGCCAGCGTGCTGCGCTATGAGGGGTGGGACATCCGGACCGCGGGCGACGGCGCCAGCGCCGTGCGGACGGCACGGGAGTTCCGGCCCGACGCCGTGGTGCTGGACATCATGCTGCCCGACTTCGACGGCATGGAGGTGCTGCGCCGCGTGCGGGCCGAGCTCCCGCACGTCTGCGTGCTGTTCCTGACCGCGCGGGACGCGGTCGAGGACCGGGTGGCCGGCATCACCGCAGGCGGCGACGACTACGTGACGAAGCCGTTCAGCCTGGAAGAGGTGCTGGCGCGGCTGCGCGGGCTGCTGCGCCGGGCCGGGATCGCCCGTTCCCGCAGCGACGACCGAGCTGGTCGTCGGCGACCTGACCATGGATGAGGACGCCCGCGAGGTGCGCCGGGGCGGTGAGCTGATCGAGCTGACCGCCACCGAGTTCGAGCTGCTGCGCTTCCTCATGCGCAACCCGCGCCGGGTCCTGTCCAAGGCGCAGATCCTCGACCGGGTCTGGAACTACGACTTCGGCGGGCAGGCCCACGTGGTGGAGCTTTATGTCAGCTACCTGCGCAAGAAGATCGACGCCGGCCGGGAGCCGCTGATCCACACCGTCCGCGGCGTCGGCTACGTGCTCAAGCCGGCCAGCTTATGAGCCAGCGCGACGGCCCGGCCCACCCGGCGCGGACACGGATGTCCCGGCTGGGCGACTGGCTCGCCGGGCGCACGCTGCGCTGGCGCCTGATCACCGGCCTGGTGGCGCTGCTCGCCGTGGCCTGCGCCGTGGTCGGGCTCGTCATCTACGTGACGCTGAACAGGGCGCTCGTCAACCAGGTTGACGCCCAGCTCACCGCCGCGGGCGGGCGTTATGCGGCCTGCATGGAGGCGAACAACGCCGGCCGAGAACGGCGAGGATGAGGGCAGCCCTGCACCGCCGGGAGCCGCCGGCATCCGGGTCGGCGGCGATGCAGGACTGCAGCGCGATCACCGGCCAGGCGGCGGGCACCTTCGGCGCGCGGGTCAAGAACGGCGTCGTCACCGCGCAGGGCGTCGTCAGACGGCAAGTCCAGGCTGTCGTCCGCCGACAAGGCCGCGCTGGCGCGCCTGCCAGCCGGACGGCCAGCTTCTCCACGCTGGAGCTGGAATCCCTCCACGGTGACTACCGGCTGCTCGCGGTGCCCGGCCACGACCAGGACGTGCTCATCACCGGGCTCCCGCTCGCCGACATGGAGGCGACGCTGCGGAAGGTCGAGATCGCCACGCTCACGGTCTTCGCCGGCGCCCTGCTGTTCACCGGGATCATCGGCAGCGTCTTTCGTCGGGCTGTCGCTGCGGCCGCTGCGCCGGGTCGCGGCGACCGCCACCCGCGTCACCGAGCTCCCGCTCGCGAGCGGGGAGGTCAGCCTGCCCGAGCGGGTGCCCGATGCGGACCCGAGGACCGAAGTCGGCCAGGTCGGCGCGGCGTTCAACCGGATGCTCGGGCACGTGGAGGCGGCGCTGACCCGGCGGGCGGCGAGCGAGGCGCGGCTGCGCCGGTTCGCCGCCGACGCCAGCCACGAGCTGCGCACGCCGCTGGCGGCGATCCGCGGTTACGCCGAGCTGGCCCGGCGCCATCGTGGCCCGGTCCCCGAGGACATCGCGCACGCGCTCAGCCGGGTCGAATCGGAGTCGGCGCGGATGAGCGTGCTCGTGGACGAGCTCCTGCTGCTGGCCCAGCTCGATGCCGGCCGGCCGCTGGCCTGCGAGCCGGTCGACCTGACCCGGCTGGCGATCGACGCCGCCAGCGACGCCCGGGCGGCCGCCCCCGATCACAGGTGGCGGCTCGAGCTCCCGGACGAGCCGGTCATGGTCCGCGGCGACGAGCACCGGCTGCGGCAGGTGCTGGCCAACCTGATGGGCAACGCGGGCGGACACACCCCGCCGGGGACGACGGTCACGGTGGCGCTCACCGAGCCGGGCGCGGACGCGGGCAGCGTGGTACTGAGCGTGACCGACGACGGGCCCGGCATCCCCGCCGACCTCCAGCCTGGCCTGTTCGAGCGGTTCGTCCGCGGCGACTCCTCCCGCTCGCATGCCGCGGGCAGCACCGGGCTCGGGCTGGCGATCGTGGACGCGGTGACGGCGGCGCACGGCGGCAGCGTCGGGGTGACCAGCCAGCCGGGCCGTACCAGCTTCGTCATCACGCTGCCCGGCATGGAGGGGCCGCTGAGCGCCCGGGCCGGGCTGCCGCCGAGCGCCGAGGCCCAACAGCCACCGAGCGCCGGGGCCGAGCAGCCGCCGGGCGCCCGCGCAGGACATCCCGAACGCCCGGGCCGGGCGGCCGCCGGGACGTAAGCCGGGCACGGATCGGACCGCTGTCCGGCATGCCTGACCGCTATGCGGCACGCCCGCCGCGCCGGGCGTTGCTACTTAGTGGACACCGGGCCGCCTTCATACCTAGTATTGCTAGGCATGAAGGCGGAGAAGCTGAAGGGCCATCTCGATCTGCTGCTGCTGTCCGTGCTCAGCCGCGGCCCCGGCCACGGCTATGAGGTCATCACCCGGCTCAAGGTCCGGAGCGACGGGGCGTTCGCAGCTGCCGGAGGGAACCGTGTACCCGGCGCTGCACCGGCTGGAGGGCGCGGGCCTGCTGGCCAGCGGCTGGGATGTGGTGGCGGGGCGGCGGCGCCGCATCTACCACCTCACGGCGGCGGGTGAGGCGGCCTGGCCGAGCAGGCGGCGCAGTGGCGGGAGTTCAGCGGCTCGATGACCCGGGTGCTGGGGGCCTCGGCGGCCCCGGCGCTCGCGGCGACGGCGGGGGGCATGGCATGAGCGGGCGGAACGGAGGCGCGGACGCGCCCAGCGACCCCATCGAGGACTACCTGGACCGGCTGCTGGTCTCGCTCAGCGGCAGCCCCCGCCAGGTGCGGCACACGCTGGCCGAGGTGGAGGCGCACCTGCGCGATGCCGTGGCCGAGGGCATCGCCGCCGGGCTCCCGGAGGAGACCGCGCAGGTGCAGGCGCTGGAGCGGATCGGCCCCGTGCACGCGGTGACCGGCCGCCCGGCGCTGATCACCCGCCCGTCGGCGGCGCTGCTGCGGCGGCTCACCCTCACCGCCGCCCTGGTCGGCGGGGCCGGGTTCGTCGCCATCGGCGGGGCCGGCCTGGTGGGGCGGCTGCTGCAGGCGCTGAAGGGGAACCTCTTCATGACGACCCCGTTCCCGCCCGGCACCTACACCCAGGCGGACTGCGCCCGCTGGCTGGCGGGTGATCCCGGCACCCGGTCGTGTGTCACCGCGATGCTGGCCGACCACGCCTTCGACTACCTGCTCCAGGCAACGGCCTGCGGCCTGCTCGGGCTGGCCGGGCTGGCCGCTTACCTGTAGCTGCGGCGCCGCTGGAGCGACCGCGCCACCGCCACCGCCCTGCCGGCCGGCACGGCCCAGGGGCTCGGCGCGATCCTGGCCGGCATCGCCGCGGTGGCCTGCTTCGGGCAGGTGATCGACCTCGAGACGGTGCAGCGCGGCGTCGGCGTCGGCGAGCCGCTGAGCCTGGGCATCGCCGCCGCCGTGGCGGCCGCGGCGTTCGCGTTCGCGCTGCGGCACTGCCTGCGGGAGGTGCGGCTGCGCGCCTCGTAACGGCAGATTTCAGGGGCGGCAAAGGTTCAGAGGCGGCACAGAAGACCGGCACAGGGCCCTGAGAATCCGGTTGGACATGCTGGTCACTGACCGGCGCAACGGGCGCCGGCGGATTCGAAGGAGGCACCTCCCATGACCCCGCTGGTCCTGGCGAGTCTTGCCCTTGCCGCAGCTGTTCTTCGGGGCCTGGTACGGAATCCCCATGTGGATGACGTTCAAGCGCCCGGACGGGCGCCCGGACTTCTCCGAGGCCCGGGCCTATCTCCAGGCCAAGGCCGCCCTGGCCGAGGGCGAGAGCGTCCTCACGGCCGGCCGCGCCGATGACGGCCACCCGGCGGCACATCACCGCGACCCGCGCGGATTGTGCCGGGCCGCCAGCACGCCGGGGCGGGGCTGGCCACCGCGCGCAGCCACCCGGCGGAGACAGCCAGCACACCAAGCCTGCGCCTGATGGGCGCCATCACCGGCGCTGAGGTTCCGCAGGCCGGAACCGGACGCAGCGTAGTCACGGCGAGGGCCTTAGGGCCCTCGCCGTGACGCGTGCGGGCACGCCGGGCGCGTGCACGACGCACGTCAGGCCGGGCCGGGCGCGGCAGCCCGGCGCCGGGCGAGCATGGCCCGTTTCGGCCCCCGCCCGCCATCGGCGGAGGTCGCGGACGTCGAGGACCTCGAAGCCGGAGCCGAGCAGGGACACCGGCTCGCCGTCGGCCAGGCACCAGTCCGCGGGCAGAGCCCGGGCCGGGCCCGCAGCGCCCCGGCCGTGAACGCCTCCCAGGCCAGCAGACCGCCCGGCGCCACGGCGGTGACGGCGGTGGCGAAGACCGCCCGGTCCCAGTAGCCGGTGCAGAGCACCAGCGCGTAACAGGCGCCGGCCGGGCGCCAGTCCCGCAGGTCGGCCAGCACCAGGGTGATCTGGCCGCGCAGCCCCGCCGGCCGCTTTCCTCGCCGAGCAGGCCCAGCGCGACATCGGAGACGTCCACCGCCGTCACCGTGCGCCCGGCCGCCGCGGCCAGCAGCGTCGCGCCAGACGGCCCACAGGCCAGGTCCGCCACCGGCCCGGCCGGCGGCGGCACCGAGAGCGCCGCCACGGCGAGCGGATGGGGCGTAAACGAGGCACCGGGGTCTTGCGCGTAGCGCGCGTTCCACCGCAGCCGGTCCGGGTGACCGGCCGGATCCTCACGTGGCTCCCCCACGCCTGCCCACGCTACCGGCGGTCAGGCCGGGGATTCCCGGCCGGGCTCCGCTGCGGCGGGGACGGCACGGCCATCCCGGGCCGAGGGACGGCCGGCTGGGATCGGCGGTGGCCGGCTCGGGCTCGGGGGCGGCCGGTTCGGCCCCGGACGTGGCCGGTCGGGATCGGCGGTGGCCGGCTCGGGCGTGGCCGGCTCGGGATCGGCGGTGGCCGGCTCGGGCGGCTCGGGCCTGGTGGCGACGGGGGTGGCGGCCGTGATCGTTTCGGCCATGCGCCGCAGCAGCGAGCGCACGGTGGCGGACGCCGCCCGGTGGAGCAGCACCCGGTCCAGCCCCTGGCCGACCGCGGCGAACGGCGGCCGGTACGCGCCCGCCACCGCCAGCTGGGACGCGTTCTCACCGGCCGGGATCAGGATGATGTTCGCGTCGAGCACCGGGAACAGGCGGCCCATGACCCCGGTGGCCTCCCAGCGCAGGCTGAGCGTCAGGCTGTCCTCGCGCTCCACCGGCTCCAGCAGCAGCACCCTGACCAGCTTGGATGCGCCGATCATGTCCCCGAACGGCCCCATCCGGACCAGGCCCGCCAGGCCTTCGGCGTAGGCGTCACCGGAGGCGTCGCTGAGCCAGCCGCCATGGCTGAGGCGCAGCAGCCCCGCCCGTGCATCCGGGTAGGAGGCACCTAGCGTGATCTCATCGGCGACGAACATTTATCCCTTGATCCCACCTCCGGCGGCCCGGGCGGGAGGGACGTTGGTCCTTATCCGGCGGACGATCGTCACGACATGCCACGCCGCGTGACGGCCGCCCTCAGCCTGGCGGCCGCCGGGCGGGTGGCACATAGTCTCTTTGTCGATAAATGTCCAGTAGGCGCTGCGCACCCGGACGATGCCGGGTGCTGGCCAGGGGAGGCTCGCATGCAAAGTACTGACGTGACAACGGCGCCGGGGGCGTTCGCCGATGTGGCCGCGCTGCGGGCGTGCTGGCACCCGGTGGCGTTCGGCCGTGACCTTGGCAACCGGCCCGTTCACGCCGACCTGCTCGGCGAGCCGCTCGTCCTGTGGCGCGGCCCGGACGGCGGGCCGCGCGCCAACTCGGACCTGTGCGTGCACCGGGGGACGGCCCTGTCGCTCGGCTGGATCACCGGCGATGAGCTCGTCTGCCCGTATCACGGCTGGCGCTACCGGGCCGACGGCCGCTGCGCCGCCATTCCCCAGCTCGAGGACCCGTCGCGGGTGCCGGCCAAGGCCCGGATCGGCGCGTTCGGCTGCCAGGAACGGTACGGCCTGATCTGGGTGGCCCTGGCGGAGCCGCGCTGGCCCCTGCCCGAGGTGCCCGAGCTGGAGGACGGCGGCTGGACGGTGGTGACGGCCGGCCCGTACCGCTGGCGCTGCGACGCCGCCCGGCAGGTGGAGAACTTCACCGACTTCGGGCACTTCCCGTGGGTGCACCCCGGCCTGCTGGGCGACCCCGAACGGCCAGTGGTCCCCCGGCACGAGGTCCGCGCCGAGGGAAACGTTCTGCACTATTCGATCGTCAGGCCGGAGGCCCCCAACTCCGACGATTTCCCGGTGTTCGGCAACGAGCAGGCGGGGCCGCCGGAGCGCCGCAGCCGCTACGAGCTGCACCTGCCGTACACGATCGTGCTGCGCCTCGGCTGGGGCGGCGAGCGCGGCATGGTGTACTTCTTCGCCTCCCAGCCGTTCGGCGCCGACAGCTGCGCCGGGTACGTGCTCATCGGCCGCAACTACAACCTCGACCAGCCCGCGCGGGTACTGCAGGAGTTCGAGGACACGATCTTCGGCCAGGACCAGGTCGTGGTGGAGTCGCAACGGCCCGAGCGGGTGCCGTTCGACCTGGCCGCCGAGCTGCACCTGAAGTTCGACGCGGTGGCGGTCGCCTACCGCAAGGCGATGCGCCGGCTCGGGCTGGCCACCAGCGACGCCATCGGCCTCCCCGCCGGCCCGCCGCAGGGATGAGCCGGTAAGCCGATCGCGGTGGCGGGCACGCTGCCGCTGATCCTGGTGCCCCGGCCGGGGGCCGGATCGATGCGGATCTCCCCGCCCAGGGCGTCGATCCGGTCGGCCATCGCCTGCAGGTCGGCGCCCGGTCCCCCGCCGCCGGTGTCCCATCTGCGATCGGTGCGCGGCGCCCTCCCATTGCCGGCGGCGGCCGCCATTGGCGCCTGGCGCCCCGCTGCCGGTGTCCGGCGGCCCGCCGTCGCCGGCGACCTCGAACCGCAGCTGCCCGTCCCGCGCGGACAGGCGGACGCTGGCGCGGGCCGCATCGGCCTGCCCGGCGGCGCTGCGCAGCGCCTCCAGGGCGCAGAAGTACACGGCGGCCTCGATCTCCTGCGGGTAGCGGCCGATCCCATCCGCCTCGACAGAAACGTCGATCGGCGCCTTGCGGGCCTGGGCGTCCAGGGCCGCGACCACGCCCATGATCGGCCAGCAGCGGCGGGTAGATGCCGCGGGCCAGCTCACGGAGGTTTGCCAGCGCCCCAGCGATCTCGGCGGTCACCTCGTTCAGCAGCGCCTTCGCCTGCGCCTCATCCTGGTCCAGGGCCCGGGCCGCCTGGCCGAGCTTGCCGGCCAGCCCGGCCAGCTCGGCCTGGGCGCCATCGCGCAGGTCACGCTCCAGCCGCCGCCGCTCCCGGTCCTGCGCGGTGACCAGCCGCTCGCGGGAGGCGCGCAGCTCGGCGAGCCTGGCCATCAGCTGCTCGGTCAGCCCGGCGTTGCGCAGCACCAGCCCCGCCTGCGTGGCCAGGTTGGCGATCAGCCTGTCCTCGGTGGGGGTGACGGCGTCGCCGCGCTTCTTGGTGATCGACAGCGCCCCCAGCAGCTCGCCGTCGTGCCTGACCTGGACCAGACGGTGGGCGCCGGCGGCGGCCGCGGGCAGGAGCATCCCCGGTAAGCGCGACGCGGGCCGGGGCCGGCGGCCGCGGGCCAGCTGGCGACGGCCCGCAGCTCACCGCCATCCCGCAGCCAGACATCGGCCCGCGCCGCGCCGGTCGCCCCGGCCACGATCGTGGCCATCGTCGGCAGCAGGCTCTCGGTGGCATAGGTGCCGGCCATCCGCTCCGACAGCTGCGCCAGCGCCTGGTACGGCGTGGCTCTCCGGCCGTAGACCAGGCGGTTGGCCAGCCGCTGCGCGCGTTCCCTGACCGGCTGGAACGCCAGCGCGACCAGCGCGGTCGCCACGATCGACAGTCCTAGGTTCGGCCGCCCGCCGGACCCGGCCAGGGAACCGATGCCCACCACCAGCAGCACGTAGACCGCGGTGATGAACGCGGCCAGCACCGCGTACACCACGGTCTTGCTGATGACGACGTCGATGTCGTACAGGCGGTACTTCAGGATCGCGATGCCGATCGCGGCCGGCAGCAGGATCACGTCCGCGTAACCCATGACCTGCAGTACCGGGGTGGTGGCGAGGGCGGTGTTGCCCGGCAGCAGCACGAGGGTGGCTATCCCCGCGTAGGCGAACCACTTCATCTGCTGGCGCTGCTCGCCCTGGCTGCGGCGGAACCGCGTGATCGAGCGCGGCGAGGCAGATCAGGCCGGCGCCGATCCCGAGCACGACGCCCCCCGAGCTCGAGCACCCCGGCGAGGCCGCTGGTGGCCTGCGTCGCCGTCGGGGTTGTGGTAGGTCGGCTGGGAGCCCGGGTGCGGGTCGAGCCAGCTCCCGACGATCAGCATGGCGACGGCCACGAACGTCGACCAGATCGCGGGGCGCCATCGCGGCGACGGCGGGTGCCCGTCAGGAAAGAGCAGCAGCAGCAGGGTGATGAGGAACGTCCAGCCCGGGACCCACACCCAGGTGCCGAGCCAGTCGGTCCACTGGCCAGCGACCGGGGCGTGCGGCCCGGTGAGCGGGCCACGTTCGGTGTAGGCGTGCGCGACGCAGGACAGGGCGAAGCTCAGGCCGATCGTGATCATGAGCCAGCCGATGCGGTTGCCCCGGCGGCGGAGGGCGATCAGCAGGCCCACCGCCGGGTAAACGACGGCGATCACCGCGGAGCTGCCGTCGAAGACGGTGTTGGCCGCTCCCACCGTCCGCTGGTAGGCGATCACCATCGCCAGCCACAGCGCGGCGAGGGCGAAGGAAAGGCCAGCCAACGCCCACGCCAGCCATGGCGCGGCGGGACCGCGCGAGCGTGCGCTGCCGTCACGGCACCGGCTCCGGCGGCCGGGCGCGGCAGCTGCCCCGTCACGGTCGTGCCGTGGCCGGGCTCGGAGCGGACCTGCAGGCCGCCGCCGAGGGCGGCCAGCCGGTCGGCCATGCCCTGCAGCCCGGTGCCGTACCCGGACGCACCAGGATCGAAGCCCGCCCCGTCATCGGTCACCGAGAACTCCAGGGCGCCCGCTTCGGCGGCTGGCGAACCTGGCCCACCCGATCCAGCCAGGCGGATGGTCGCCCGTGAGGCCCGTGCGTACTTCGCCACGTTCTGCAGCGCCTCCAGTGCGCAGAAGTACACGGCGGCCTCGGCTTCCTGCGGGTAGCGCGCCGAGGCCGTTCGCTTCGACCGTGACCTGGACCGGGGCCTTGCGGGCCTGCGCCTCCAGCGCCGCCACCAGCCCCCGCTCGGCCAGCAGCGGCGGGTAGATCCCGCGGGCGAGATCCCGGAGGTTCTCCAGCGCACCGGCGGCGTCGGCCTGCGCCTGGACGACCATGGCCCGGGCGCTGTCCTTGTCGCTGTCCACCGTGGTCTCGGCCAGCCGCGCCATCACCGACAGCGCGACCAGCTGCTGCTGCGCGCCGTCGTGGATGTTGCGTTCCAGCCGCCGCCGCTCGCCGTCGGCGGCCTCGACGATCCGTTTCCTGGAGGCGAGCAGTTCGGCCATCCGCTCCTTGAGCTGCTCGGTCAGCCCCGCGTTGTGCAGCACCAGCCCGGCCTGGGCCGCGAGCTGAGCGGCGAGCCTGCGCTCAACCGGCGTGAGCGCCTCGCCGGGGCGCTTGGCCAGCGTCAGCGCGCCGAGCCGCTCCCCTCCGTGGCTGACCTCGAACGCCGTGGTGGTGCCGGGGAAGTCCGGCAGCCCGTGCGGCGGCAGCGCGATCGGCTGAGGCGCCGCGCTGCGCCTGGTCACCGGCCGGGTAGGCGGCCTCCAGCCGCAGACGGTCGCCGTGCGCACAGCCAGACCTGGGTCTGTGTGGCCCCGGCCGCGCCGGCCAGCACCTGGGCCAGGTGCGGCAGCAGCTCCTCGGCCGGCATCGTGGCGCCGAGCTGGTCCGCGAAGGTGGACAGCGCCTCGTACGGCGTGGCCCGCTTGCCGTAGACCAGGCGGTTCGCCAGATGCTGAACGCGCTCACGGACCGGCTGGAACGCCACCGCGACCACCGCGGTCGCGAGGACCGACAGCCCGAAGCCCGCCTTGCCCTGCTGGTCGACGGCCCGGCCGATCCCGACCACCAGCGCGATGTAGACCGCGGTGATGAAGGCGGCCAGCGACAGGTAGACGACCGTCTTGTTGACGATGACGTCGATGTCGTAGAGGCGCCGGGTGAGGATCGCGACGCCCATCGCCACCGGGATGGACGCGAGGGCGAGCGTGACGACGCCGTTCTGATAGTTGGTGAGGGTCTCGGTCTGCGGCCTTAGCTGCAGCAGGGTGCTGACGATGATGCCGGCCACCACCACGGCCGCCGCGTAGGCGAGCCACTCGATCTGCTTGCGCACCACGCTCTCGGACCGGCGGAACCGCACGATCAGCGAGATGCAGGCCAGCACGCCGCCCGCGATGGCCAGCACCTCCCCCGCCTGTAGGGCACCCAGCACCCGGCCCGCGGGGCCCGCCACCGAAACGGGGTTCGCCGCGTGGAGATCGGGCAGCCGCGCGGGCCCGAAGGTCTGCCCGATGGTGAACAGGAGCCAGCCGGCCCCGACCAGCCAGCCCGCCCACCGCCACCGGCGCGACGGCAGCGAGCCGGTCGGGAACAGCAGCAGCGTCAGGAAACCCAGCGCCAGCCCCGCGTTGTACAGCGGCTGCGAGGCCAGGTCGGCCACGACGAGGTACCAGGCGGGACCGCCGCTGCCTGGGCCGAGCGACACGGTGGCGGCCGCCGCGAGGGTGTACGCGAGCGCCGAGCCGAGCAGCAGCCAGCCGATCGGGTTGCCCGGCACCCGGGAACCCACCAGCGCCCCGACCGTCGCGAAGGCGAGCAGGAACACCACCACCGCGGCGGTGACGAACAGCTGGCTCAGCCCGCCCTCGCTGGTGGCCGAGCGGTACCCCTGCCCGGGGATGAAATGGATCAGCAGCGCCGCCACCACCAGGGCCCACAGGCATCGCGCGGCCCACACCGGCCAGCGGCGGCGCTGGTCAGCGTGCGCGCGGCTCATGGCGGTATTGTGGCGGCCCGGCCGGGGACGGGAAAAGGGGGCAGGCGCGAGCGTGCCCGGTGACTGGCCACACCCCGCGGGGTGGGGGCAGCACCCCCGGCCGGGGGCCTTGCCGGCGGCGGGAGGCGGCCAGGCATGCTGGGGGCAGGGCGGATTGCGGCCGGCGAGGGGAGACAGCATGGACAGCGGCCTGATCAGCCATCCGGACAAGGTGCTGTTCCCGGAGCGGGGCGAGACCAAGGGCGACCTGGCCGGGTACTACCTCGGGGTAGCGGAGCCGCTGATGCGGGCGATGGGCGGCCGGCCCGTGCTGCTGCAGCGGTTCCCCGAGGGCGCGGCGGGCCCGTCCTTCTTCCAGAAACGGGTGCCGAAGAACGCCCCCGGCTGGCTGCAGACCACGACGGTGGCGACGCCCAATGGCACCACCTCGCAGGCGCTGGTCGCCGCCGACATCGACCACGTGCTGTGGGCCGTGAACCTCGGCTGCCTGGGCTTTCACGTCTGGCCCTACCTGGCCGCCGACCCCGGCCACGCCGACGAGCTCCGGATCGACCTCGACCCGACCCCGGGCGTGGACTTCCGCCATATCCGTCTGGCCGCCCATGAGCTGCGGCGGCTGCTCGACGAGGCGGGCATCACCGGCTACCCGAAGACGACCGGCAACCGCGGCCTGCACGTGTACGTGCGGCTGGAGCCGCGCTGGGACTCCTACCAGGTCCGAGCGGCCGCCGTGGCTGTCGCCCGGGAGCTGGAACGCCGCCGGCCCGACCTCATCACCGCCGCGTGGTGGAAGGAGGAGCGCGGCCAGCGGGTGTTCGTCAACTTCAACCAGAACGCGCCGCACAAGACGGTCTTCGGGGCGTGGTCGGTGCGGGCGCGGCCCGGTGCGCAGGTATCGGCCCCCATCGACTGGGCGGAGATCGACGACATCCACCCGGACCAGTTCACCGTCGCGTCCCTGCCCGCCCGGCTCGCGGCCGCCGGGGACCCGTGGCTGGGCATGGCCGACCAGCCCCAGTCGCTGGAGCCGCTGCTGGCCATGAGCGACCGGGACCGGGAGCGGGGGCTGGCCGACGCGCCGTGGCCGCCGGTGTACCCCAAGCAGCCGGGCGAGCCGCCGCGCGTCGCCCCTAGCCGGGCTAAGAGGACCTGACCAGCTCATCCTCTCCGGGCCGGTCCCTGGCGCAGCAGCTGCCACCAGGCGAGGAAGGCGAAGACGATACCCAGGGCGGCCAGCGCGGCCATGTTCATCAGCCACTGGTGCCCGGTGTGGTCCCACAGATGGTCGATGACGCTTCCCGGCGCCGGGGGGAAGATCTTGTTCAGGTTCGAGGTCGAGGCGGTCAGCGCGTAGCCCCAGCGGGACGGCGACAGCCACGCGATCTGTTCCAGGCCCACCTTGCCGGCGATGGCGAACACCCCGCCGGTGAGGACGACCTCGACCACCACCACCACCATCAGGATCGGCATCGTCTTCTCGGAGGTGTTGACCGAGGCCGAGATGAACAGCCCGAGCGCCATGGACACCACGGCGAGCAGGGCGAGCGCGATGATCAATTCCACCAGCGGGAACCCGTGCAGGAGCGACCCGCTCGGCGGCAGCTTCCGGGTGGCCAGGCCGATGAGCACCATGACCGCGGCCTGCACCCCGCTGATGAAACCCAGCACGGCCAGCTTGGAGCCGAGATAGGAGGCGGTGGACAGGCCGGCGGCGCGTTCCCGGCTGTAGATGGCGCGCTCCTTGACCAGCTCCCTGACGGCGTTGAATGCGCCGGCGAAGCAGGCGCAGATGACCAGGATGAGCAGCAGCGAGGAGGCCGCGTCATTCGTGGGCGGCGGGGTCGCGGCGTTCGTGGCTGCGGTCGGATGGCCGGAAGGCTGCGGGCTGTCCTTGGCGGACCCGGGCGCGCTGGCCTTGGCGGACCCTTGCGCAGTGGCTGGAGCCGGGGCCGGAGCGCTGGCGTTACCCGAGGCGGGCGCGCTGACATTACCCGACGCGGGCGCGCTGGCCGGAGCGGCGGAGGCGGATGCGCTGCCCTGCGCGGAGGCCGGGGCGCTGGCCGGGGCGGAGGCCGACGGGCTGGCCTGGGCGGCGGCCGGCGCCCGGCCGACCTGCTGCGCACCCACCGCCTGCGGCGACGGGTGCGACTTCGTATGGCTGCCCGAGGGTTTAGGTTTAGCGCTCGGGCTGGACCCCTGATGCTGGGAGTGTGACGCCGGTGGCGCGGGCCCCAGGCCGTACTGGGCCGGGATGGCCAGGATGACGGCGCCCAGCACGATCGGGGCGCCCGCCAGCAGGCCCAGGTAGACGCGGTCGGACGCGATCACCGACAGGTAGCGCCGGCAGAGCGTGCTGAACTGGGCCAGCCGGTTCTTGGACGACGGCGCGGGCGGGATCTGGCGTGGCGCGGCCGAGGGCCCGCGCCCGTCCACGGCGGACAGGACGTACTGCTGGTACCAGGCCGACCGCCGGTACTCCCCCGCCCAGTCACGGCCCGGCTCGGCGTCGAACGACTGGAAGACCTCGGCCCAGCCCGGCTTGGCGAAGTGCTTGAGCCCGTCCTGCGGCGGCCCGAAGTAGGCGACCTTCCCGCCGGGCACCAGGACCAGCAGGCGGTCGCAGATGTCCAGGTTGGCGACGCTGTGCGTGACCACGATGACCGTGCGGCCGTCCTTGGCCAGGCCAGACATCATCTCCATGACCGACTTGTCCAGCCCCGGGTCCAGGCCGGACGTCGGCTCGTCCAGGAACAGCAGCGACGGCTTGGTCATCAGCTCCAGCGCGACGTTGACCCGCTTCTGCTGGCCGCCGGACAGCCGGTCGGTGCGGGTCTCGGCGTGCTGGGTGAGGGAGAGTTCCCCGAGCACCTCGTCCACCCGCCGGTTGCGCTCGGCCTTGCTCGTGTCGCGCGGGAACCGCAGTTCCGCGGCATAACGAAGCGCACGGCGGGCCGTCAGCTGGGTATGCAGGATGTTCTCCTGCGGGACGAGGCCGATCCGGTGCCGCAGCTCGGCGTAGTGCGCGTACAGGTCGCGGTCGTCGTAGAGGACGCTGCCACCGTTGGCGGGCCGCATGCCGGTCAGCGCGCCGAGCAGGGTGGACTTGCCGGCGCCGCTGGGGCCGATGATCCCCAGCAGGCAGCGCTCGCCGAGCGGGAAACTGACGTGGTCGAGCAGGACCTTGCCGTTGCCCAGGGTGACGGTCAGGTCGCGGGCGACGAGGGAGATGTCGCCGGTGTCGACGAACTCCTGCAGCTCGCTGCCGGACAGGCGGAACGTGGAGGGCCCGATGCCGACGATGTCGCCTTCGGTCAGCGGCGCGGACCCGATCTGCTGGCCGTTGACGAAGGTCCCGTTGTGGCTGTCCAGGTCAACGATCTGGTAGCCGCTGGCGGTCCGGCGCAGTTCGGCGTGGTGACGGGAGACGCTCAGGTCGGAGACGACGATGTCGTTGTCCGGGCCGCGGCCGATCCGCAGCACCTTGGTCGGCAGCTGGCGGATCACGCTGGGCTCGCGGTGCGACGCCGTCGAGGCGCCCGCGGGCATGGCGGGCACGGAGGGCGGGGCGGCCGCGGCCATGACGGGCCTGGCCGCGATGACGGTGGGGGGCCGTGGGGGCGCCCCGGTGGAGCAGGTCAGCTCGGGCCCGTCGAGCGGATGTCCCAGCCGGACGGTGGTCTCCCCGTCGAGGGTGATCTTCTGGACCTTCTGTGCCCCCAGGAAGGTGCCGTTGGTGCTGCCGGTGTCTTCCAGGACCCAGGAACCCCTGTCGAGCTTGATCACCGCATGCAGCCACGACACCCGGTCCTCGTTGACGACGATGTCGGACTTCGGGTCGCGCCCGATGGTGTAGGAAGGGCCTGCCGGCAGCGTCCGGTCAGACCCCTGGGCGCGCACGGCCAGCGGCGGTGCGCTCGCGGATAGTGGTTTCTCGGTCCCCATCTGCCAACTCTAGAGCGATTTTGCCGGAAGAAGAACTTCCTTTTGTGATCATCAGCGGGCCACGCCGCCGGCCGGCGAGGGGTAACGGATCGCCGGCCGGACGAGCGTAGCTGACAGCGTGGGCGCTGTGCACCATACCGGGTGATCCCGCCGCGCCGGCCGCTCTACGCTTGGCGTCAGCGGAGCTGGCTACTAACCATTCGCTGCCGTTTGCTGGGTGGTGTCAAAGCTCGCGGCCGTGGCCGCGCCGTCTCCGTTCAAGGTGACCGTCACCGGGTTCTTCAGGCCGAAGTCCTGGCAGTTGAGGTTGGCGTAAGACATGCTCAGCCGATTCGCCATGAAAGTGAGCAGATTGTCGCCGACCGACGGCACCGGCGATGCTGCCGATGCGAGCACTGCCTGATTGTCGCTCAGGAACGGGGTCTGGATGTTGAGCATGTTCTGGCAGTAATTCGCCGGGCTGTCGGCCGCGTCGTTCGCCACTGAGATCGCCGGCTGGCCCACGCTGAACCGGTAAAGATTGGTCTTCGCGGTGCTGAAGGCGTTATCGACAAGCGCCATGGGGTCGTTCTCAGGGATCAGCGCTACCGGCGCCGCCTGGGTGCTGGCCGCGGAGAGCTCATCCAGGGCCTGCGACGTCCCCGGTGCTCCGCCTTGCGACAAGTCCGGTGCCGTGAAGGGCTTGCAGCCGAGCGCCGGATCGACGAAACCGTCGAGCAGCGCGTTGTCGCTTCCGTTGGAGATGGCTGTCGCGCCCGCAAAGGCGGCGGTGTTCGCCTGATTGAGCTGCGCGGTCTGCCCATCCGCCGTGAGCAGGTACTTGGTGGTCACGTTGTCGCTCTGATCCTGGTCGACGATGCGGAAGTCCCGCGTCGTCGGGCACGCCTGACCGGTTACCGTGGAGGTCCCGGCCGATGGCACGACAAGCCCGCCCCGCGCTTCGCTTCTGCGGGCGGCCCGGAAAAAGGCGGCGCCATGGCAGAACGAGACCTGGCCGAAGATGGACCCGCGAAGGCCGTTGACGCAGTGACCCTGGCGCAGGGCGCGCCGCGTGGCGCCCACCTGCGTCAGGTTGGTGCCGTTGAAGCCGAAGTCAATTGTGACAACCGCGCCTCTCGGCAGCTTGGGCACCACTGGTGCGGCGGCTGGTTTTGTGCCTTTCGTGATGACAAGCGGCTCGTAGACAGACAGCGCTCCGTTGGCCGGGTTCAGAATGGTCGCCTGCACAAAGGCGCCGAGGTTCGCCGAGTTGGCTTCGGTGCAGCCGGACG
Source organism: uncultured Actinomycetes bacterium (assembly GCA_963835425.1). Lineage (GTDB taxonomy): Bacteria > Actinomycetota > Actinomycetes > Streptosporangiales > Streptosporangiaceae > UBA9676. The sequence goes on from CAWIGE010000002.1 coordinate 615,445, forward strand.
CTTCCGGCGTCTGGCCATCCGGGCCGGTGAGCCGATACGGGGTGGCCAGCCCTCTGGCACTCAGCGGGTGCGCAGGCACGATGATCTCGCAGTCCGCATTCGCGTCCGGCGCCGGTGCCGTCGGAGCCGGCGTCGGTGTGGTCGCCGTGGGCCCGGGTGTGGTCGCCGTGGGCGCCGGTGATGTTGCCGTGGGCGCCGTGGCGGACGGGCAGGGCGTGGCCGCGGCCGAGGTGGCCGGCATCGTGGTCGAAGACCCGGCCGGGGCCGCTGCGGCCGACGTCACGGTCGCCGTCGGTGCCGGTGCGGCTGAAGCGCTGTCGGCTCCTGCCGACGTGGCTCCAGCCGCGGCTGGAGCCGAGGCCGACGTGGCAGATCCAGCCGCAGCGGAATTCCGGCAGTGACTCCCTGGGGCCGGTGCGCTGACCGAGGCATCAAGCACGGTCCTGACGCGGGGCATGATGACGGCTGCCATCCCTGCGGCGAGCACGACCGCTAAGAGCCCGATCATCAGCGCCGGGCGCGCCCGCGGCGGTCGCTCCTCGTGGCTCCGGTAGAGACGATCGGCTCTCCGGTAAGACCGGCCCCTGCGGTACGACATGGTCAGCAGCTCTCTGTCGGGGTGCGTTTTGGGGGGCCACGTTAGGCGCGAACAACCCGCCAGCGTTACCGAAACGAGATAAAAAATGGGATTTTCCCCCCACCGGCGCCGAGATTGGTACACTAGGGCGCTTCATGCCGGATCGTGACCAGATGAGCACGTAACGTTCTCGGCTCAACGCGGACAACAGCCCTCTGACCTGTGAAAACAGCAATCGTTATCGCTTATGGTCCAGTTTGAGTTGATTCTGCGACTGGGCTCGCTAGTATCGTCCGCCAACGGTCTGTGGCCGTGGATTGAGCCAGAAGTTTCAGGCCATAGGCGCACCGGAGCGTGAGTCGACCCCCTGACCTCGGGAGGCTCTAGAGGCAGCGGAAGGTACCACGCGTGTTAGCTAGACGTCGGCGCCCGGCATGGTCGGCCGGGGCTGCCCGCCCACGGCGCGGGCGCTGGATCCTGATCGCGGCCGCGCTCGCCGCCGGCTGCGGCGCGGCGGCTGCTCGCGGCACCGGCACGGACCGGGTGGTCCTCGCCGCGGCGCAGCGCTTTGCGCTCTTCTACTCGGGCGTATTCGCGCTGATCGCCCTGACTGCCGCGGTGGCGGCGGGGGTGGTCGCGGCGGACCGCATCGTCATGACCCCCGCCGGCCGGGTGAGGTCGCAAGCGGCGCACCGTGCGCTCTCCCTGACCGCGGTGGGATTCCTGGCCACTCACGTGCTGATGGAGGTACTGGCGCATCGCTCGCGCCCGGCCGACGCTGTCGCGCCCTTCCTGGCGAGCGGCCGGACGCTCTACCTCGGCCTCGGCACGCTCGCCTCCGACCTGGTGCTGGTGATCCTCGCCACCGGCGTTGCCCGGCGCAGGTTCGCCGGGTGGCCGGCTACCTGGCGTGTCATGCATATCACCGCCTATCTGGCCTGGCCGCTGGCGATCTTGCATGGGCTCCTCGCCGGGCGGCACGCCAAGCCGTATGTGGACTGGAGCTACGGGGCATGCCTGGCCGCGGTGGCGCTCGCCCTGGTGATCCGGCTGGTCGCCACCACCCGGAGCCGCACGGAGGTGGACCCGTACCCGGTGACCGAGCCTGCCGCGCCCTGGGCCGGGTACGGAGCAGGGGCCAGAGCGCTTGTTCCCCCTCAGCAGATCATCTCCCCGCCCGCCCACGCGGCGCACCGGCAGGCCGCGTTGCGGGGCGGTATCCGCCGTGACGCGGAGCCGCGGTTATGTCGGTTATGTCGGTCACCACGCCCGAGGTTCTCTGCATTGGGCAGCCGCGCCTGACCGCCGGCCTTGACCGGCTGCGGCGGATAGACCTGGCGGCATATGACGGTGTCTTCGGGAGGCTGCCGCGGCTCACCGCCCAGCAGCTGATCAGCATAAACGAGCAGGTCAACCTGCGTGGTCGCGGTGGTGCCGCGTTCCCGGTCGCGCGCAAGCTATCGGCGGTGCTGGAAGCGGCGCGTGCGCGCAAGCGGGCACCCATGGTGGTGGTAAACGGGGCCGAAGGCGAACCGGGCAGCGCCAAGGACAGGATGCTGTTGCTCAGGTCCCCCTACTTGGTCCTGGCCGGCGCGATGGTGGCAGCCCGGGCGCTCCGGGCGCGGCTGATTCTGGTTGGCGTCAGCGACGCCGTGGTTGCGCGGTCGGTACGCGAGGCAGCCGCCGCTGAGCCGGGCCTCGCGCGCCAGGTACGCGTGATGGAGGTACCAGACCGGTTCGTGTCCGGTGAATCAGGCGCTCTGATCAACGCCATGAACGGCCGGGTCCCGCTGCCGTCCAGGCACAGGAGTCATGCCAGCTACAGCGGATTGGGGCGCCGCCCGACCCTGCTGTCTAACACCGAGACTTTCGCGCAGCTTGCGATGCTCGCGCTGGCTGGACCGGAGGGGTACGCCTCAACCGGTATCCCTGCTGAGCCCGGGACGGTGCTGCTGAGCGTGGGGGGCGCGGCCAGCTGGCCCGCCGTGGTGGAGGTGCCGTCGGGGCTGCCGCTAGGCGAGGTACTCGACCTGTGCGGCGCTGAGCCGGCTGAGGGCGTGCTCGTCGGCGGCTATCACGGCAGCTGGCTGCCGGCACAGGCGGCCTATCGCGTACCAGTCAGCCGGGCCGGGCTGGCCGCGTTCGGAGGCACCCTGGGCGCGGGCGTGGTGCTGGTACTAGGCCAGGACAGCTGCCCGCTCGGCGAGGTAGCCCGGGTTGCCGCGTACCTTGCCAAGGAGTCGTCGGGCCAGTGCGGACCGTGCAAGCTGGGCCTGCCTGACATTGCACATGCGCTGGCCGCGCTCGCCGACGGCTCTGGCGGCACCCATGAGCTCGATACCGTGCGCCGCGCTGCGGCCGCCGTGCGCGGGCGTGGAGCGTGCTCGCACCCGGACGGGGTGGTCAGGTTTGTGCTGTCGGCCCTGGACGTGTTCACCGATGATCTATCGGCGCATTTGTTCCGCGGCAGCTGCGGCCGCCCGGTTGGCAACTTCCTGCCACTGCCGTCCGTTCCCGGCGAGGCCCGGCTGACCGTGGACTGGACCCACTGCCGTGGCCATGGGCTGTGCGCTCACATAGTCCCAGAGCTCGTGCAGCTCGACCGCCAGGGCTTCCCGGTACTGCTGGACACGCCGGTCCCGCCGTGGCTGGGGCGCGCGGCACAGGAGGCCGTCGGGATGTGCCCAGGGCTGGCGCTCCGGCTCACGCCCGCTGATCCGGCCCTAGGGGCTGGCCAAGCCGGGCGGGGCAGGATAGGCCGTACGCTGAGCGTTCGCCGCGGTTCAGCCGCAGATACAATTCCTGACCTGGTTGTTTCCGAGGACTGGATAGCAGAGATCTCGACCGGGCGGGCGGGCCCGGGGCGGGGCTGACGGCCGCGCGACAGGGCAGGCGCAAACGGCCACGGCGCCGCACGCCACGACACTCACCGCGGCTTCCTGGCGGCTGACCACTCAACCGGACCCAGCATGTCTGCTGGTCCCATTGCTCCCGCCACGGGACTCAGGCAGCCGGCGCTAGACGGCCCGAGTCGGTTGTTGACAGACCACGGTACCGGCCACCCATACTTGGGTGGTTTCCCGCGACCCCGGTAGTTCTCCTCATGGGCTTTGTATCGGCCTGGGTTTCGCCAGGATCTTGCGACGGTCGGGGTTTTCGTCCATTTCCACGACGGCACCACACCGGAACAAGAGCGGGAGGCGCGGTGAGTGACCAGACCCCCCCGGCACCCGGCGACTTCGGCGTGGGATCCCATATCGCCGGCTACCGGCTGGACGAGCAGATCGGCCGGGGTGGCATGGCGGTCGTCTACCGCGCCCACGACCCGCGCCTCGACCGGCGCGTCGCGCTGAAGATCCTGGCCCCCGAGCTCGCCAGCGACGAGGAGTTCCGGCAGCGGTTCATCAGGGAGTCACGGGCCGCGGCGGCCGTGGACCACCCCAACATCATTCCGATCTACGAGGCCGGCGAAGCAGACGGCGTCCTGTTCATCGCGATGCGCTTCGTCGATGGGCGGGACGTGCAGACGCTCATCCACCAGCAGGCCCCGCTGCCGACCGCGCGGGCCTGCGACATCGTCACCCAGGTGGCATCGGCGCTCGACGCCGCGCACGCGCACGGCCTGGTGCACCGCGACGTCAAGCCCGGCAACATGCTGCGTGACGCGACGTCCGGCCGGGCCCAGCCCGACCACGTCTATCTGTCCGACTTCGGCCTCAGCAAGCAGTCGCTGGGCACCGCCGCCGCCCTCACCGCGCAGGGCCAGTTCCTGGGCACGCTGAACTACGTCGCGCCGGAGCAGATCGAAGGCCGGTCGGTGGACGGGCGCACCGATGAGTACGCCCTCGCCTGCTCCGCGTTCGAGATGCTGGCCGGGCAGACCCCGTTCCGGCGTGACGACAGCCACGCGATCATGTGGGCCCAGCTGTCCGACGCGCCGCCCTCCCTCACCGGCATACGCCAGGATCTGCCCGCAGCCGTGGACGGGGTCATGGGCAGGGCACTGTCCAAGGCGCCTGATGACCGGTATGGCACCTGCCTGGAGTTCGCCACCGCTTTGCGGCAGGCCTGCGGCGTCCGGACGGGCAGCACCGCCCCGGGCAAGATCGTGCCCGGACCCGGCGCGACCCGCGCGGTGCGGCCGGACGAGCTCGCTGCGGCCAGCGGTGCGGCGGCGGCCAGCGCGGCAGGCGGCCAGCCGCCGGGCCAGCCTGCCGCCACCGGCTGGACCGATGCGGGCGCGCCGGACGCCCGCGCGCCGGAGGGCGGCGCGGGCGACGCGGGCGCAACCCGCCCCGGCATGGTTCCGGCCCGGCCGGGCGGAGCGAGCGGCTCCGGGCCGGCCGACGGCGGCCAGCCCACCCAGGTGGGCCGCGTCCCAGGGGTACGGCCGACCAAGCCGGGCCTGACCGACCCGATGGGCGATTACGGCCAGCCGTACCGGCCCTCGGCGCCCCCGGCGGCGCCGAGGGCCCGGCGCTCACGGCGCATGCTCGCGATCGCCGTCACCGCCTGCGTCGTGGTGGCCGCGGCCGGCGGGGCCTACCTGCTGCTCGGCCGCGGCGGAGGAGGCGGGGGTGGCGGTACCGGCGGCGGGCAGACCGGCACTGCCACCCGGGTCCTGACGCTGCCGGGATGCACCACCGCGACCGCGCGGGTGGCGCCGCTGCGGGGCGTCCGCACCCATTTCACCCAGGTGGGCGGGAAACCATTCGACGTGGTGGTGAGCCCCAACAACTTCGGCTTCGTCTCGCTGCGCAACAACGCGCCGCTGGTCGTCATGAACACCGCCAAGTTCGTGCCCACCGTCGTTCAGCAGGTTCCCCTCGCCAACCCCGAGGGCGAGGCGTTCACCCACAACCGGCAGTACCTGCTGGTCGCCGGGGACAGTGGCATGACGGTGTTCCGGGTCCGCGACCTCGAGGCCGGGCTGACCACCCCGGTCGGATCGCTGACCAGCCCCGGGGGGAAAGGGGCGCTGCAGGTTGTCCCGTCGCCGGACGATAAGTTCGCCTTCGTCGCCCTGCAGAACAGCGGCAACGTCGCGGTGTTCAACCTGCACAAGGCGCTGACGGCCGGCTTCGGTCCCGCCGACTTCGTCGGGATGATCCCCATGCGCTCGGACCCGACCGGCATGGCCGCCTCCCCCGACGGCCGCTACCTGTATGTGGTGAGCGGGCTCGCCGGGACCGCACTCCAGTCCGGCATGGGCACGCTGGCCGTCGTGGACATGCACAAGGCGGAGACCAGCCCGGGATCCTCGGTGGTGAAGGTGGACAACGCCGGATGCGGGCCCGCCCGGGTCCTCGCCTCCCCGGACGGCAAGTACGTGTGGGTGACCTCCGGCGGCGGGAACGCCCTGGAGGCGTTCTCGGCCGCCAAGCTGCTCAGCGGCGCCGGCCACGCGCTGGTCGCCAAGGTCGAGGTGGGCCAGATCCCGCTCGGCCTGGCGCTCGTCAGCAACGGCACGCGCATGGTGGTGGCCGACTCCAACCGCGACAGCGTCGGCACCTCAACCGCGGACCTGATGGTGGTCAACGTGGACAAGGCGCTGGCCGGCAAGCCGGCCCTGGTCGGCACCATCAAGAGCGGGCTGGCGCCGCGCCAGTTCGCCCTGGAGCCGAACGGGAAGACGCTGCTGGTCACCAACACCAGTTCCGGGCAGGTGGAAGCGGTCAACGTTGGCCAGATTCCCTGACCGGCGGCGGGGCCGCGCGGCGGCCCGGCCCGGCCATCGGCCACCGGTCACGAAACGGGACGGAAATGGCCTAACATCGGCGCATCAGGCCAAACAAGCGGGGGAATGGCGGTGCCATGAGTAGCGGCGCGACTGTGCAGCTTCCCATACCGAAACGACCGCGGCACCGACGCAGGTGGCCGTGGATCGTCCTGGCCAGCGTGCTCGTGCTGCTGGTGCTCCTCGTCGTGCTCGACCGGGTCGCGGTCGCCTACGCCGAGAACCAGGCCGCCCAGAAGATGCAGAGCCAGGGATTCCCGGCCAAGCCGGACGTGACCATCAAGGGGTTCCCGTTCCTCACCCAGGTAGCCGCCAGGCACATCAATGACGTCCACATCACCGCGGACAACGTCAAGGAAGGCCCGGTCACGCTCAACCTCGTGGCCGACGCGACGGACGTCCGGCTCGACCCCGGCTACCAGAGCGGCACGATCGGCCACGTCACCGGGACCGGTGTGATCCCGTTCTCCAGTGTGGCTTCGGCGTTCGGAGGGGGTGGCTCCGGCCTTTCGATCTCGTCGACCGGCGGGAACAACGTGAAGGTGAGCCTGAACATAGCGGGCTTCGACGCATCCATGACCGGTACCGTCGAGCAGACCGGCCCGAACACCCTGAAGGTGCACCTTAACCCGCCGAGCGGGCTCCCCGTGTCGCTGCCGATCCCGAATAATTTCACGATCCACATCCCCACCCTCCCGCTGCACCTGACGATCCAGAGCGTGAAGGTCACCAGCCAGGGCGTGGTCGTCCGCGCCAGCGGCAGCGATATCAAATTCACCCAGTCGGGCGGGCTCGGGTAGCCAGCCGGCGCCCGGGCAGCCGGCCGAAGTCGCGCAGGCGTGCCTCGTAGGTGGCTCCCACCGCGAGCAGGACCAGCCCGAGCACGGCGATCGGCACCCAGCGGGGCAGCATCCCGGCCAGCTGCTGGACGGCGGGAGCAAGCTCATGCCCGGCGTTGGTGCAGGCAGGTGACGATGGACGGTCCTAGCCGTTGGCCCCGCACACCGGCCAGGCACCCATGCCCCGGCGCGCCGCGTGATGCAGCGAAACCGTGACCGCGATCACGGCTTTGGCGAGCCCGGCAACTGGGATAATGAACATGTCGGGGTTCCTCCTAAGGGTTGTCCGACAAAAGGTCCCGGCCGAGTGCTGCAACACCTGGCCGGGACCGCCTCTACTAGCGCGTGATCCGCGCTAAAGCCACCTCCAGCCTCCGCTGGATGAAGGCACAGCGGGATGAAGTCACGGGGGTTTCCCCTTTGACCCGTTTTCTGGCCCGTTCTCGGCTGGCCACCCAGTGAGCATAAACAGTCATGTTCCTGGCGCAGATGCGGGTACCGCGAAAACGGCGTCGGCGCAGGTCAGGCGGTACGGAAGCGCCTATAGCGGAGAGCGGGTCACGATGGGTCTGTGCGCTTTTTGATGCCCATCAAAGCCGCTGTTCAAGGACGGCATAGCACAGGTCAATGCCCAGATTTCAGCCGTGCACACCATCGTAAACATGCCACGTGCCCGCGATCACGGGCGCGTCGCCCCGTGGACGGGCCAGGCCGGCCGGAGGAGAGTGGGCCCGTGAACGTTCAGGCATCGCTGTGGCGGTCGATCGCGGTCTTCCGGGTCGCGTCGCTCGTCTACGCCGCCGTCCTGATCGTGGTGGACCGGGCCGACTACCAGCGCCTGGGCTGGGCCTGGGCGGTGCTGGCGGGGATGGCGGCCTGGACGGCGTTCACCAGCGCGGCCTACGCCGTGCCCGCCCGGCGGACCCGGCTGCTGCTGGCCGCCGACCTGCTGGTGACGGCCGCGGCGCTGGCGTCCACCGCCCTGCTGCAGTATCCGGCCAGCGTCGCCAAGGCGGCCATGCCGGTGACCGCGACCTGGGTCGCCGGGCCGGTGCTGGCCTGGGCCGTGGCCGGTGGCATCCGGGCGGGAGTGGTGGCCGCGCTCGTGCTCGGCGCGTGCGATCTCACCTTGCGCCACCAGTCGCTGGCCGGCGTCTACCGGAGCCCGGCGCTGAACGGGACGGTGCTGCTGCTGCTCGCCGGGGTGGCGGTGGGATACGTCTCCACCCTGGCGGACCGGGCCGAGCGGGCCGTGCAGCGGGCGACCGAGATCGAGGCGGCGAGCCGGGAGCGGGACCGGCTGGCCCGCGGGATCCATGACTCGGTGCTGCAGGTGCTCGCGCTGGTGCAGCGCCGGGGGGCGGAGGTCGGCGGCGAGGCGGCCGAGATCGGGCGGCTGGCGGGCGAGCAGGAGGCCGCGCTGCGCGCGCTGATCGCGGCCGACGGCGACGGCGCCGGGCCCGCGCTGGCCTCCGGGGATCTGGACCTGCGGGCCCTGCTCACCCAGGAAGCGTCCGCCTCGGTGTCGATGGTCACGCCCGCCGGGCCGGTTCTGCTGCCGGCGCATGAGGCGCGGGAGCTGACGGCCGCCGTCCACGCGGCACTCGACAACGTGCGCCGCCACTGCGGCGGGACGGCACGCGCCTGGGTGCTGGTGGACGACGAGGGGGAAGCGGTCACCGTGACCGTCCGCGATGACGGGCCCGGGATACCCCCCGGCCGGCTGGCGCTGGCCGCGGCCGACGGCAGGCTGGGGGTCAGCCAGGCGATCTGCGGCCGGCTGCGCGACCTGGGCGGGTCGGCGCGCGTCACGTCCACCCCCGGGACGGGCACGGAAGTCAGGCTGCGGCTGCCGCGCCGGGCGGCCGTCCTCTAAGGTGCGCCTGTGGGCGAGCCAGGGGTGCGGGTGATGGTCGTCGATGACCACCCCATGTGGCGGGACGCCGTAGCCCGTGATCTCACCGAGGCCGGGTTCGACGTCGTCGCCGCCCTCGGGGAGGGCGCCCAGGCGCTCCGGGCGGCCGGCGCGGTCCGGCCGGACGTCGTGGTACTCGACCTGCAGCTGCCGGATATGCCGGGGGTGGAGGTGACCCGCGGCCTGCTGGCGACGTGCCCCCAGGCCAGGGTGCTGATCCTTTCGGCCAGCGGCGAGCAGCAGGACGTGCTCGATGCGGTCAAGGCCGGTGCGGCGGGATACATCGTCAAGTCGGCGGGCCGCGCCGAGTTCCTCGACGCGGTGCGCAGGACGGCGGCGGGTGACGCGGTCTTCTCCCCCGGGCTGGCCGGGCTCGTACTCGGGGAGTTCCGGCGGCTCGCGGCCAGCCCCGCGCCGGACACGCCCAGGCTCACCGAGCGGGAGGCCGAGATCCTGGGCATGGTCGGCACCGGGCTGTCCTACAAGCAGATCGCACAGCGGCTGGTGCTGTCCCACCGCACGGTGCAGAACCACGTCCAGAACACGCTGGCCAAGCTGCAGCTGCACAACCGCGGAGAGCTCATCCGCTACGCCATCGAGCACGGCCTGGACTACCAGGCCGGACCCGGATTCCGGGCCCGGCTGACCCCGGCCGGACGGCTACGCCAGCGACAGCAGCGACAGCGCCATCCGCGCCTGCCGGTGCCCGACCAGGGTCTGCCAGGTGGTCTCGCTCCGGCAGAACTTCGCGAAGGTGCGCCAGCCCTTCGCGGTGGCCAGGCCGGTGTGGAACGCGCCCGGGTGCCGGCTGAAGGCCACGAGCAGGCGGCGGCCGGCCGCCATCTCCGGGAGCAGTTCCCGTTCCAGCGCGGCCTGGTACCCGCCCAGGGCCCGGTCCAGCTGCTCCGGGCCGGCGGCTGCGGATGCCTGCGCCGCCGCAGTCCCGGCCAGGGTCCCGGAGCGGAGCGCGAAACTGATGCCCTCGCGCGTCCAGGGCTCGAGCAGGCCGGCGGCGTCGCCCGCGACGAGCACCCGTCCCCGGCGCACCGGCGACCCTTCGCTGCGGCACCGGGTCAGGTGCCCCGAATCCCGGTCCGGCCGGAAGGAGGCGAGGCCGAGCCTGGCAGTGAAGTCGCGCAGGTAGCACCGGGTCCGCTCGCCCTGGCCGCGGGACGCGATCACGCCGACGGTGAGCCGGTCGCCCTTGGGGAACACCCAGCCGTAGGACCCGGGGATCGGCCCCCAGTCCAGCAGCATCCGTCCTCGCCACTGGCCGGCCACCGGCGGCGGGACGGCGATCTCCAGCTCCAGGCCGAGGTCCACCTGCTCGTACCGGACGCCGGCGTAGCGGGCGCTGACGCCGGAGGAGCCGTCGGCACCGACCAGGACGCGGGCGCGCACGCTGGTCCCGTCGGCCAGCCGGGCGCAGGCGTGATCACCATCCTCGGTGATCCCGCGCACCGGGGACCGCTGCCGCACGGCGGCGCCGGCCGCCGCGGCCGCGCGGCGGAGCGCGTCGTCGAACTCCTCCCGGGTCACCATCGCGAGCAGCGGATCGCGTTCTTCCCGGGTGAAGGAGCGCCTGCCGTCCAGGGTGACCGTTGCGGCGCGGACGTGGTCGCGCGCGGGCACGTCGATGCTGCCGCTGGCGACGGTGAGCGAGGTACCGATCAGGCCGCCGCCGCAGGTCTTGTACCGGGGATGCACCGCCCGCTCCAGCACGATTGCCCGGGCGCCGGCGGAGGCGGCCGCGTGCGCCGCGGCCAGGCCGGCCGGTCCCGCGCCGATGATCGCTACGTCCCACTCCTGGTCTTGCGGCACAGCCGAAGCGTAGACGATCCCGCCCGGGGCCCTCGTTTCCGGCTAGGGCGCGGCCGGGACGTAGGTGCCGGTGCAGATGTTCTTGTACCGGTGCGCGCTGAAGCGCCTGCCGCCCCGCATCGCCCCCACCGCCCCGCCGTTCCAGGCCGCCGCCGGCCATCACCGCCCGCGCGCCGCGCGGATCTGCCTCTATGACTCCCCGGGGGCCGGAAAGGTTGCGCCGGGCAGGCTGTAGTAGTCCTCGTAGCGCCGCTGCGCCTGTTCCCGCGCGGACTCCCAGTCCCAGGCCCGGGGCACGAACCGGGCCGGGCTCAGCGACCGGACGTAGGGGGACGGGTCCGGCTGCAGGCTCTCCAGCACATGCTCGGCCAGGCCGGCCGACCCGGAGACGCCGTGGGCGTTGCAGGCGGCGGCCATCACCAGGCCACGGATACCGGGCACCGGCCCGACGATGAACCGGCCGTCCGGTGAGAACGCTGGGAACCCGCGAAAGACCTCGCGCACCCCCGTCTCGGCGACCGCGGGCACGAAGGCGGCGAAGTCCCCGGCGAACCCGGACAGGACGTCCCAGTCCGGCCGGACGGCCAGCGGCTGCCCCACGGCCACCTGGCGCGGGTCCAGGCTCAGCCCGTCCGCCTCCCAGCCCCCGCACAAGATCCCCGGCCCTTCGGCCCGGGCGTAGAGCCGGATGTCGGGGATGCGGAGCACTGGCAGCCCGCCGTGCCAGCCGGTGACCGGCCTGGTGACAAAGTACTCGTGGCGCACCGGCACGGCCGGGATCTCCAGCCCGGCCAGCGCGGCCACCGAGGCCGCCCAGGGGCCCGCCGCATCGATCAGCATGCTGGTCGCGGCGGCGCCCCGGTCGGTGCGCACGCCGGTCACCTCACCCCCGCCGATCGCGATACCCGTGACGGTGGTGCGGGTGACGAACGTGACGCCGCGCGCACGTGCGGCGCCCGCGTAGGCCATCACCAGGCTGTTGGGCTGAAGGTAGCCGTCGGTGGGGCACCACAGCGCCGCCTCGGCCCGGGTGCCGTCCAGCACCGGGCACAGCTCGGCCAGCCGCGCAGGGGTGAGGAACTCGACCTCCAGCCCGGCGGAGCCGGCCACCGCGGCCAGCTCCCGGAACTCCGCGGCCCGCTCGCCGGTCATGGCGATCCGCACGCTGCCCGTTTGGCGCCAGTCGGCGGTGTAGCCGGTCTCCTCCTCGATCCGGGCATACGTGGCCACCGAGGCCATCGCCAGGCGGCACCGTTCCCGGGTGGCCCGGACCTGCCCGACCAGCCCGGCCGCCTGGCCCGAGGTGGCGCCGGCCAGCTCGCCCTGCTCAATGACCTGGATATCGGCATGACCGGCCCGGGACAGGACGTACGCGACCGCACACCCGACCGCCCCGCCGCCGACGATCGTGACCTCGGCGTCCCTGACGCCAGCGCCACGCTGCTCCGCCGTGCCCACCTCCCAGCCAGCCGGGCCGGATGAGCCAACCCTACGTGCCGCCGTCGTTTGGCCCGGGGTGCCTTGGGCAGTGGGCGAAACCGGATACGGAGGCACGTAATGAACAAGGTTCATATCGGCAAGCTCCGGCCGGCCACGGGCCGGGCGGGCACGAGCCAAGCCGATCCGGTCCAGACGGGCACGGTCACCACGAAGGTCCCGGCGCGCCTTGACCGCCTGCCCTGGTCACGCTGGCACTGGATGATCATCATCGGGCTCGGGACCGTCTGGATCCTCGACGGCCTCGAGGTCACCATCGTCGGCAACATCTCCGGGCAGCTCTCCCAGCCGGGGAGCGGGATCCACATCACCCAGTCCCAGGTGACCGGGTTCGGCGCCGCGATCTACGTGCTGGGCGCCTGCGTGGGCGCGTTGTTCTTCGGCTGGCTCACCGACAGGTTCGGCCGCAAGAAGCTGTTCATGATCACCCTGGGCGTCTATCTTGCCGCCACCGCGCTGACCGCCTTCTCCTTCGCACCCTGGTGGTTCTTTCTGTTCCGGTTCCTCACCGGGTTCGGCATCGGCGGCGAGTACGCGGCGATCAACTCCGCGATCGACGAGCTGATCCCGAGCCGGCACCGGGGTGTCATCGACATCGCCATCAACGGGACGTACTGGGCTGGCGCGGCGGTCGGGGCGCTGATCACGGTTCCCGCCACCAACGACCTGCCGGTGAACGTCGGCTGGCGGGTCTGCTTCGGCTTGGGCTTCGTGCTCGGGCTGGTCATCCTGCTGGTGCGGCGCAACGTCCCGGAAAGCCCGCGGTGGCTGTTCATTCACGGCCATGCCAGGGCCGCAGAAGACCTGGTGGACGGGATCGAGCAGCGCGTCGAGCGGGAAACGGGAACCCACCTGCGCGAGCCCAGCCAGTCCATCACCATCAGGCAGCGCAAGACGATCGGGTTCGTGACGATCGCCAGGACGATGGTCACCCTCTATCCCCGGCGCACGGTGCTCGGCTTCTCGCTGTTCATCGGCCAGGCGTTCCTCTACAACGCGATCACCTTCGGCTACGCGCAGATCCTGGCGACCTTCTTCCACGTCAAGACCAACCCCGGTTACTACTTCGCGGTCATCGCCGTCGGCAACCTCCTCGGCCCGCTGGTCCTCGGGCGGCTGTTCGACACCATCGGCCGCAAGCCGATGATCGCCGGGACCTACATCCTGTCCGGCCTGCTGCTCCTGGGCACCGCCTACCTGTTCGACCAGGGGGCCCTCACGGCCACCACCATGACGGCCTGCTGGTGCGTGGTGCTCTTCTTCGCATCGGCCGGCGCGAGCGCGGCCTACCTGACCGTGAGCGAGGTCTTCCCGATGGAGACCAGGGCGCTGGCCATCGCGTTCTTCTACGCCATCGGCACCGCGGCCGGCGGGATCACCGGGCCGCTGCTGTTCTCCAAGCTGGTGAGCACGGGCAAGGTGCCCGACACCGCGCTGGCGTTCGTCATCGGCGCCGCGCTGATGATCCTCGCGGGCCTGGTGGAGATCATCCTCGGGGTCCGGGCCGAGCGGAGGGGCCTGGAAGACATCGCCCAGCCGCTGACCGCGCAGGAAGCCGCCGGTGCCCGGCCGGGTGAGCCACAGACGGCGCACTGACGACGAAGGAGCCACGAACGAGGGCAGTTGTCGTGGGCGTCGACGGAGCCGGCCGCTCCGAGAGCGCGATCCAGCTGGCCGCGCGTGAGGCCGATTACCGGCACGCGCCGCTGATCGCGGTCATGGGCTACAGCGCCGAGCGCACGCTCGGCGCGCCGGCTGGGCGCGGGGCCAGCCCGGGCACCGGCAAAGACGCGCCGCCGGGCGGCGGCTGAATCCGGGGATTTGCGCACGGTGAACCCGGGTGGTAACCATGTACGGCGCGGTGAGCTGGGGCTCCAGCCGCCGGGGTGCAGGGTCCGGAGGCGCGGCCCGCCTATTCGAGTGGGGAATCGGCGGTGGTGGGTCGTGCCGGCACGGCGTCATCCGGTGCTGTGGATAGACAGGGCGGCGGTCGTGTCCGCGCCCGCGCAGGTCGATGCGCGCAGCGCAGACGATGTCCTGGCGTGCCTGCTCTCGGTCATCCGCGAGGGCCCGGCCACGCTCATCGTGGACCTGACCGCGACCGCGTTCTGCGATCCCGCCGGACTGAACAGCCTGGTCCAGGCGTTCCGGCGGGCCGGGGCCAGCGGCATTGAGATGCGCCTGGCCGTGTGCTCGCCGACGGTCCGGCGGATACTCGAGATCACCGGCATCGACCATCTGATCGGTACCTATCCCAGCGTGCCGGCGTCGCTGATCGGGGGGCAGGGCCCGCCCGGCGCTCAGCCGTCCTCGAAGACGAGCGGCTGAGGCGGCTCGCCGCTGACGCTGGTCACGATCGCGGTCGCGAGGTCGCGGAGCTTGACGTTGCGGTTCTGTGACGCGCACCGCAGCAGGTCGAATGCCTGGGCCTGCGTGCACCGCTCCTGAGCCATGATCACGCCGATGGCCTGATCGATCACCGTTCTCGAGGCCAGCGAGGAGCGCAGCTGGTCGGTCAGGGCGGCGTAGGACGCCAGCCGCAGGGCCAGGGACAGCGCCCCCGACGCGTTTTCGGCGAGCTGCTCCGCCCGCCGCGTCTCTCCCGCCCCGAAGGCGCCGGCCGCCCGCGCGTACAGGCCGAGCGCGCCGATCGGCTTCCCGTCCGCGATCAGTGGCAACGCCAGGCAGGAACCGATCCCGCGCGACGCCGCCTCCGCCTGGAAGCCGGGCCAGTCCGCCCCCCTCGCCGTGTCGTTGACGCGCACCACCCTGCCCTGGCGCAGGGCGTGCAGGGAGGGCCCATCGCCGAGCCGGTGCTGCAGCTCATCGGCCTGTGAGGCCAGCTCATCGCTGCAGGCGACGGTGACCGGCTGGCCGTTGGGCCGCATCGTCATCCCGCATGACATACCGTCCGGCACCAGCCGGGCCGCCAGCATCGCCACCTCCTGGAGGAACTGCTCGACAGTCTGGGTGCTGAGCAGCGCCCGCTGAAGCTCGGTGAAGTCACCAGAAAAGGGGTGAGCAATGTCTTCACTCATGACGCATTTCCCTACCCTGGGCGAGGGATCGAAACTGCCGGGCCGCGGGACAGGGGCATGGGCGGGCGCTGAGCCGGGGCGGGTGAACGTGGGGCGGGGACCGCCCCGGGCCGCGGGCGGGCGGGGGTTACCGCGCTGCCGCCGCGATCTGCTCCAGCCGCCGGGCCGCCCGGTCCAGGCCGTAGCGGCGCCGGCCCATCCCCGCCCACGGATCGGACCTGCCGAGCCGCTCCAGCCGCTCGCCGACGCTCCGGAGCGTGAACCGCCGCGGCGTCAGGTCCCGGTCCTCGAGTTCCTCCCACCGCAGCGGGGTGGCGACCGGCGCGCCGGGGCGGGCGCGGACCGAATAGGGCGCGACCACGGTCTGCGCGTAGGCATTGCGCATCACGTCGGCGTATATCCGGTCGCCACGGTCGGACCGGCGCTGCTGCGTGGTGAGCAGGTCCGGGTTCCTGGCGGCCAGCACGTCGCTGGCCTGGCGCGCGAACCGCCGCACCGCGTCGAAGCCGTCGCCGGCCCGCAGCGGGACGTGGACGTGCAGCCCCTTGCCGCCGGTGGTCTTGACGTAAGCCGTCAGCTTCAGCTCCTCTTCCAGCAGCTCACGCAGCCGCAGCGCGAGCTGTGCCGCGTCGCTGAAACGGTCCTCGCCCGGCGGGTCGAGATCGAACACGAGCTGATCCGGGCGCTCCAGCTCGCCCGTCTTGCTGAGGAAGGCGTGCAGCTCGATGCAGGCCTGGTTGGCCAGGTAGACGAGCGTGGCCGGCTTGTCGCAGATCACCTGGCACAGCTCGCCGCCGGTCTTCTCGACCTCCACCCGGCTCACCCACGAGGGGAAGTAGCCCGGGATGTTCTTCTGGAAGATGCGCTCGCCGCGGATCCCGTCCGGGTAGCGCGCCATCACCAGCGGCCGGTCGCGGAGAAAGGGGAGGATGCGGCCCGCCATGTCCCGGTAGTACCCGACCAGGTCACCCTTGGTGATCTCGGGAGCTTCGGGGAAGAGCACCTTGCCGGTGTTGGACAGCTCGATCGTGACGCCCGAGACCGTCACGCTCTCGGCCTGCCGGGCGCTCATGACCCGGGCCCCGCGCTGCGCGGGATCTCCCGCACCACCTCGCTGGGTTCCTTGTCGTCCCGCAGCCCCTGGAACCGGGGGTGGCGCAGCTCACCGGCGGAGGTCCACTCGCTGAACCCGACCTCGCCGACCAGCCGGGGCTCGACCCAGTGCACCCCCGACAGCGAGCGCGGCAGCGGGCCGGTCTCAAACGGCGAACGTGGCCGCTCGATGGCGGCCAGCCGGTCATGCAGGCTGCGCAGCATCTGGTTGGTGAAGCCGGTGCCGACCTTGCCCGCGTAGACGAGTCGTCCGTCGGGGTCGTAGTAGCCGAGCAGCAGCGCGCCGAACCCGACCCGTGAGCGCTGCGGGTCGGTGAAGCCGCCGATGACGAACTCCTGGCCGCTCTCGCACTTGAACTTCAGCCAGTCCTTGGTCCGCCCGGCGCGGTAGCGCGAGTCGGCGCGCTTGGCGATGAGCCCTTCCCACCCGCTGGCGCACGCCTCCCGGTAGTACGACTCCCCCTCGGTGTCCCGGTGTTCGGTGTAACGCAGCGGGTCGTCGAAGGACAGCAGGCCGTGCAGGATCGGTTTGCGCTCCAGCAGCGACAGCGGGCGGACGTCGCGGCCCGCGGCCCACAGCACGTCAAACAGGTAGTAGTAGGCCGGCACCTCGGCGAGCAGGTCCGTCGAGGGGCTGATGACGCCGAGGCGGTGCTGCAGGAGCCCGAATTTCGTCTCGTCCTTTTCGAACGCGACGATCTCCCCGTCCACGACGAAGTCGTCCCCGAGGCGCTGCGCGGCCAGCGCCTTCGCGATCTCGGGGAAGGTGCTGGTGATGTCGTGGTCGTTGCGGGTCATCAGCCGCACTCCCCCGCCATCGGCGAACGCCAGGCAGCGCTCGCCGTCCAGCTTGCGCTCGAAGATCCAGGCGGGGTCGGAGAACCTGTCCCGGGTGAGCGTGGCCAGCTCCGGTCCCAGCCACGCCGGCAGGCCGGCATCGGTGCTCACGCTACCGGCCATCCCGCTCGATCGGCCCGGTCGGTCCCGCTCTTCCGCCCCGCCCGGCGCCGCTCCGCCTCGCCTTCGGCCACTTCGCTCTGCCCTTCCGCGCCCTGCTTGTGGCTCATCTCACACCTCTCTCACGCCGCTGCTGTGGAGAGCACCGCAACGAGGTCGCTCCTACCCCGCGCCGGGTGCTTCCTCACATCACGCATGTCTCGCGCTGGCTGGGTAGCCAGTACTGACATGGACCTGGGGTGATGCAGTATCCGGCCGACCCCGGCTCTTGCGGCCACCGGGCGAGGCCCAGAACAGACAGGAGCACCGAGATGAGCTTGCCCGCCTGCCAGGAGCGCATCCTCAGCGGGATAGAAGACGCGCTGAGGAGGGGTGCGCCGCACCTGGCTTCCAGATTCACGATCTTTAGCCGGCTGACCCGCGATGAGGATCTCCCGTATACCGAACAGCTCACGCCACAGCCCTGGCTGCGGCGCGTGCTGGCCAGCGCCGGCCGGGCCTGGCGCTTCCTCTTTCCCCCGCCCCGGTCGCGCGGCGTCGCCACGATGCGGCCCGCCACCAGGTTGCGGGCGGTGGTGGTACTCCCGGTGCTGCTGATCATCATGGCCTCCGCCACGGTGGTCACCGCCATCGCCGGCACACACTCCCGTGCGCCGGCACCCCGGCGCCCGGCCGTCACCCAGACCCGGTGGGCGACGTGCGCCGCCAGCGGGACCGTCGTGCAGGCCCCCCACACGCAATCCGGCCACGGGCGATGAATCGTCCCATTCATGATCGCCCGTAGGTCGCCGCCTGACCGGCCGGTGCCCCGCACCACTGGGTCAGCGCCCGGCGCAGGACGGGATGTCCGGGGCCCGGTGGCCCGTCAGAGTGGACGTGGGCCGCGTCGCCGGCCGGGAAGACCCGGCCCGGCCGGTAGGACGGGACCTGGCGCTCGTCGTTGTGGAATCTCGACATCCAGCGGGGATCGTGCATCCCGAAATCGCTGCCCAGCGCCCGCCGCGTGATCTGGCGGATCTCATCCAGGTCAGCCGGCTCGGTATCGGGCATCTGGTGATGGCGGTTTCATGCGATGGCCCGGTACCAGCCGCCGCCGAAACCGGCCCGCCCGGATGGGCTGCTCCCCGCTCCTCCCCCGGCAGGTCACGGTGGCCCGGCGCGTGGCGGGCCGGCGGCGCACACGTGGCCGGCCCGGCGGCACGGCGCTTTTGTCGGACCCGGCGGGTAGCGTCGGGACAGCCGGGTAGCGGGAGATCGCGGCCAACCACACGACACCTTCAGGAGGGATAGCTGTGCCCGCCACGACCGCTTCCCGTCGTGACCACATGCAGGCAGCCGCGGACGGGGGCTCGCCGCGCGCCCGGACGGCCGCCCTGGCAGCGATCTGCCTCGGGTTCTTCGTCATCCAGCTTGACGTGACGATCGTCAACGTGGCCCTGCCGACGATCCAGCACGAGATCGGCGGGACCGTGGCCGGGCTCCAGTGGGTCGTCAACGGCTACACCCTCGCCCTGGCCTCGGTCATGCTGACGGCCGGCTCGATGGCCGACCGCAGCGGGGCCAGGCGCGTCTATCTGATCGGCCTGGCCGGGTTCGCGGCCGGCTCGGCGGCCTGCGCGCTCGCCCCGGGCCTGGGGGTGCTGATCGCCGCGCGCGCGGTGCAGGGCCTGGGCGCCTCGGCGCTCCTGCCCTGCTCCCTGGCGCTGATAGTCCACCGGTTCCCCGACCGGGGGGCCCGGGCCCGGGCGCTGGGGGTCTGGGGCGCCATGGGCTCGCTGGGCGTCGCGCTCGGCCCGGTGCTGGGCGGGGCGCTGATCGCGCTGGCCGGCTGGCGGGCGATCTTCCTGGTCAACGTGCCGGTCTGTGTGCTGACCGGCTGGCTCCTGGTGAGGTACGTGCCGGAGTCGCCGCCCGACCCGGCCCGGCGGGTGGACGTTCCCGGGCTGCTGCTGGGCGTCGCCGCCCTGGCCGCGCTCACCGCCGGCTTCATCGAGGCAGGCCAGCAGGGCTGGCTGGCTCCGCTCCCGGCCGTGCTCGGAGCCGCCGCGATCGCCGCCACGCTGCTCTTCCTGATGGCCGAGCGCCGGCAGGCGTCACCGATGCTGCCGCTGGACCTGTTCCGGAGCCGGGCATTCAGCGCGGGGACCGCCGTGGGCCTGCTGTTCAACCTGTCCCTCTACGGGTCGCTGCTCTGCATCTCGCTGTTCCTGCAGCAGTCGCGGCACGAGTCCGCCGCCGCGACCGGGCTGCTCATCCTGCCGATGAGCGTGGCCGTCGGGGCCGGTTCGTTCGCCAGCGGCCGGCTGACGGCCCGCTTCGGGCCGCGGCTGCCAATGATCGCCGGTCTCGCCCTGGCGGCGGCCGGAGCCGCCGTTATCGCCATCGTCAGCGCCGCCAGTCCCCTGGGCGTGCTGCTGGCCGGATCGGTCATCCTCGGCCTGTGCTCGCTTGCCATGCCGGCCATGACCTCGGTGGTCGTGGGAGCC
Organism: uncultured Actinomycetes bacterium; assembly: GCA_963835425.1. Classification (GTDB taxonomy): domain Bacteria; phylum Actinomycetota; class Actinomycetes; order Streptosporangiales; family Streptosporangiaceae; genus UBA9676. The sequence continues at coordinate 635,425 of CAWIGE010000002.1, forward strand.
GCCGGGCGGCGGCACGCCGGTGTGGCCAGCGGGGTGCTCAACGCCGCCCGCCAGGCCGGCGGCGCGCTGGGCGTCGCCCTGCTCGGTTCGCTGCTGACCGGGACCGGCCATGGCCAGCATGGTCTGGCGATGCAGGTCCCGCTGAGCGTGGCGTCGGCCGGCCTGCTCGTCGCGGTGGGCCTGGCCTGGGCGGCGACCCGCCCTGGCAGTATGAAGTGACAGGTGGATCCGGTACAGGCGTTGCGGCAGATCGCGTTCCAGCTCGAGCGGGCTGGCGCGCCCACCTACCGTGTGCGGGCCTTCCGGCGGGCGGCCCAGGTGGTGGACGGCCTCCCGGCCGGTGACCTGGATCAGCGGCTGAGTGCGGGCACGCTGCAGGCGCTGCCGGGGATCGGCCCGGCCACCGCCGAAGCCATCGCGCAGGCGGCGGCGCGGCGAGCGGCCGGCCTACCTGGGCCGGTTGCTCGGGGAGCTGCAGCCCGCGGCCCGCACCGGCACTGCGGGCCGCGCTGCGCGGGGACTGCCACACGCACTCGGACTGGTCGGAATGGTATAATTCTGATCATGGACAGGACGCTGCTGGCGCCGCTCAGGCTCTCGCACTACAAGGACTCGTCTGTCAACCCGGCGGGCCAGCGGGCCAGGATCACAGAGTACGCCGAGGACAACGAGGATCATGTGATCTTCGTGGACGTGGACATGGACGTGTCGGGAGCCGAACCGATCAGGGAGCGCCCCGGTCTCGGGCCGTGGCTGGCCCCGGACAAGATCGGGCAGATTGACGGCTTCCTCGCCGATGAGATGGACCGGGTCAGCCGTGACATGCTCGACTACCTCCAGTTCGCGCGGGACATGGCGGCGCTGGGGAAGGTAATCATTGATGTCAGCGACGGCACCGATACGAGCACCGAACGCGGGCCGCCAGCAGCTTGAGGATCGCATTCTCGGCCGCACAGCGTGAACGCGAGAGGATGGCCACGAGGCGCCGCAAGGCGGCAAAGAGGCTGAGCGATGAGGGCCGCTGGGGTGGCGGCGACTCCTGGGTATGGCTATACGCCGCGCTGCATATGCCACGGTGAGCGCCGGTGCCCTGAGCCACCGACCGCACACAAAGGCTGGTGGCGGGTGCAGGACGCCGAGGAAGCGTCCATCGCGAAGTGGATGGTTAATCAGCGCATCGCGGGCAGGGGGTTCAGCGCGATAGCCGGCGAACTGAACGAGCGCAGCATCCCGGCCCCGCGCGGCGGAGAGTGGAACGCGACCACCGTCAGCAAGATCCTCACGTCGCCGCTGCTGCTCGGGCACGTGGTCGAGATGAAGGGCGAGACAGGCATCAAGGGAATGCCCGGCTACAAGAAGGGGCGGGTAGTCGGGGTCAGGCGCGGCAGGGACGGCCAGCCGGTCAGGTTCACTGAGGAGCCGCTGATCGACCAGCAGACCTGGGATGAGTTGCAGGAAGCCATCAGGGCCGGTTCTCGCGCCCGGGGACAGGCTCAGTCGCGGCACATGCTCTACCGCGTGCTGTTCTGCCGGTCGTGTTCCCCCAGGCCGTTTAACCCGGAAACGGCTGTCCGCATGTACGGCTCCCGGCGGCACACGACCGAACGCGGAAGCGTTCGCCGTGAGTCAGTTCAGTTCACCTCGCCGGACCAGCTTTCTGCCCTCGGCGCCTTCATCATGGGGCAGCGCAAGCAGGCCCGCCTGCCGCTGGCTCAGCTCGCCGAGCTGACGACGCTCTCCGATTCCTCTCTGAACAAGATTGAGCGCGGGCTACAGCGACCGTCCGTCCGAGCACTCAGGCTGATCTCCGCGGCGTTCAGCATGCCGGTTGAGACGCTTCTGGCCGAAGGCGCGCCAGGGCTTGAGGTGGTCCCAGAGCGACCATATGAGCAGCGCGCACAATGCTTACTACACATGCAAGTCGTGTGGCCTGAACATCCGCATCGACAGGATCGAGCCACTGGTAGAGGCGCTAGTCCTGCACGAGGCGGGCGGGCGCGTCCTGCTGGAGAAGCGCGTCGTCCACGGAGACGACCACGCCGCGGACATCGCCCGTCTGGAGCGGGCGGCGGAACGGCGCAGGGAGCTGCTCGCGGACGATCCGGGCGACGAGGACATGAAAGCGTCTCTCGCGAAGACGGAGGCACAGATCGCCGCGCTGCGCAGCCGACCGCACGAGCCTGACTCTTTCGAGTGGCGCGAGGTCGAGAGCGGCATCAAGGTGGCCGATCACTGGGCGACTCTCGACACGGCAGGGCGCGCGAAGTTCCTGCGCGACTGGGAAGTGACCTGCTTCGCCGACCGGCAAGGCGCCGAGACGCGGCTCGGCTGGCTGGAGCTTTACAGCGGCGCGTTCCGGCTCCGTAGCGGTGACAGCCGCCTCTGTCCTGCCGCGCTGCCCGCCCTGATCACGCACTCCCAGGAATGGCAGCGCGTGCCCGGGGCCGTGCTTCCTTCGCGGATAGCGGCGAGCCCTAGGACCAAGTTGTGATCCAGGTTCGGCGGTAGACCACTTCACCGCCGGAAGCAGCCTGGAGCTGCCGTGCGGCCTGCTTTGCCGGATTCCCTGGTGACGGGACTGACCCCGGCGAGGGCGGCTACGGAATCGGGGTGCTCGCAGGCTTGGCGGCAGTCGCCCCACTCGGCGAGCATCTGGGCGGCGCTGATCTGACCCGACCTTGGCAGCGACGTGAAGATCTCGCCGTCCGGATGCTCCCCGAGCCGGGCGGCGGCCGACCGGTCCAGGTTCTTGATCGCGGCGCCCAGTGCCGTCAAGACGGCCGCCAGCGCCAGGACGGCATCGCGCAGCGCCACGGTGAGGGCCTCACCGGTGGCGCCGGCCGGGGCGGAGCGGAGCCGCTCCAGCAGCTCGGCGGCGGTGCGGCGGCCGGTGTAGTGGTGACTGGAGCAGAACGCGGCCATCCGCTTCTCGCCGAGGTGGCGGGCCGATTCGGGGGTCGGGTAACGGGCCAGGAACGCCAGCGCGATCGGGGATTGGATGTCAGCGAAGATGACAGCCGCGCCGGGCCAGGAGGCCTCCAGCAGGGCGGTCAGCTGGTTGGCTGTGGCGACCCGGGTCTGCACCAGGTCACCGCGGGTACGGACCACGGCCCGCAGCGCCCTGGTCTGGCCGGAGTAGGGCACCGCGACGGTCAGCTTGTGCTGGCGCAGCCGCAGGTATTCCGCGATCACCGCGGCGTCCCCGGCGTCGGACTTAGCGCCTGAGAGCACCTCGCCTTCGCGCCAGGCTTTGATCGCGTCCGGCTTCACCGGGACGACGGGGTGGCCGGCCTCCAGCAGCAGGTCGACCAGCCGGCCGTTCGGGCGCTCGATGGCGATCTGCATCCCGGCCGGATCACCGAACCTGGCCAGGCGGCGGATCAGAGTGGCGATCCCCTCGGCCGAGTGGACGATAGTGAACTCGGCGACGATCTTGCCCGCGGCGTCCATCACGCACACGGCATGGACCTCGGCGGCCCAGTCGATCCCGGTAAAAAACCTTGCCTCACGCAGCGCAAGCGACACTTCGGCTCCTCAAGATGGCAGCGACGACCCGGCGAGGAGGACAGCTACCGGGCGGTCACTAACCGGCGCTCTGCGGCGCGTCTCCCTGTTGCCAGTCCGTGCCCCCGCAGAAGCCGGGGGCGGTGGTGTTCTTCTGGCCGTTTCTGGCGACCAACTCAGACCGTCCCCCGGCTCCCGCCGAGTCCCAGCAACGAGCACCGTATCGGTGCCCGCGAAAGTCATGGTGCACTAGTGACCAGTTCACCCCGACATGTGGGCCAGCCGCTGGGAGCGTGCCAGGGGGAGCTGCCGGTCGGCGCGCACCTGCGGTACCCACCGCTTCTCGTCCCGGTCCTCCGCGGCCCAGCAGCGCGGCGCCGACCGGGCCGAGCAGGTAGTGCCACGGCGCCGACCCGAGATCGCGGCGTGGCCGGAACCGGCGCAGCACCCCGATCTTGACCAGCAGGGTCAGCCGGTGCCGGGCGGTGATGATGTTGCCGAACGCGAGCGCGGCGAGCTGGCCGGTGGTCAGCACCCGGTGCTTGCCCACCATCCGGACCAGCTCCCGGTCCCGCTCGGTCAGGTGCCCGGAGGCGGCCCGCACGGCAGCGTCCTCACTGTCCCTGCGTTTCGTCCCCGTGCCCGCCCCGCGCGCAGAAGATTGTGATGCCATCAGTCATCAGCCCCGGTTCGGCGCCGCAGGTACATTTCGGCCCTGGCCAGCGGCTTCGCCGCCGCCGGGGGCGGCAGATGTGCCGGCAGGTCAAGGCTGCCGGGGTACGTGCCGGGCAACCGTCCGGCGCACTTGTCGGGCCAACCTCGCCCGGGTACCTTGCTGACACGCCGCTGACGGGCCGCGCGGCGGCCATCGCCGTGGCGGCCGGGCTGGTCTCGACTCATAGGCCACTCCATTTCTGGCCCGGCCCGCTGGCCGGAACCGGTTCGCACACCAACACCGGGACACGCCCGCCCAAGGAACACCATGGGCGCACTCCCGGCACCCGGCCCGGCCGACTCGCCTACAAGCACCACGCCGACCCTCGGATTTTGACGCGGGGTAATCCTGATGTGGCGCCGCAGAAACCCCGCGACCCCGAGGCGCCCGCCGTGGCGAAACGCTGACGCCGCTGCTCAGCGGGCCGATCAGACACCGGGCTAACACGGCCCAGACACCGGGTGGACACCAACCACGCCTACGGACCACCGCGCATCCCCTTACTAGAGAAGTTCGGATTCCCGGCCGCTCATTGACGTCGGCCACGCAACGTCCTCCAGAAAGGCCACCGCGCGGCCCATCCGCACCGGGCACACGGAGGACAGTGCTGTCCACACGGCCCGGCGCAGCCCGGCGGCCGTGGCGCCGCCCACCCTGAGCACCACGGAGAGCCGGTTCTTAACGAAGCCCGGACCCTCCCGCCGGGAAACGCCCTCGGCCGGGCTGGCATCTGATCCCGGCCGAGAGGCGCCAGAGCAGGCGCCCCATAGAAATAAATCGGGAATATCGGCCCCAGATTCACCACCGGCGCAGAAACTTGCCGCACCACGGTCAACGATCTTGTTGTCGGGGTCCAGCGAATGTGTCGGTTCTGCGGCCTAGTTGTCGGTGCCCGTGTCGGTTGACCCGCTTACTTGTCGGTGGCCCCGGCTGGCCAAAGCCATCGAGAGGGCCGCCCGTGATGGCATTATGCCCCCAGAGGCCGTCGCCGCGCTTGATAGGGTGGCCGACCACATCAATTGGGATGTTGCCACGATCCTTAGTCGTGTGGGCGACCGCATTAATTGGGACGTCGCCGAGACGCTTCTGTCCGCGTCGAAGGGCATCAACGAAGAGGTTGCATGCCAGTTCTCCGAAGTACAGCGAGGACTGAGCAACACGAAAGGTGAACTCAATCATTCTCTCAGCTCATTGCGTGAAACCGTCGGTGAGCTAAGACGCCTGCAAGCGGGAGTCGGCAGCAGCCATTACGAGCCTGAGGAAGCTATCAAGTTCCATACTGCCCCCTCCTATCGGGGCCGTGACACGTGGGACTTTAGATTCAAGCTGTTCTGTTTCAGTGGCGGCCTTGGACTGTTGGGTGCAGTCCTGCTCATGAAACACCACCTAGAGGGATACGCTGTGCTCGCCGGGGTGCTTCTTGTACTCCCCGTAGTCTTTGGGGTTGCCAAGAGGCTATGGAATTTGTGAACTGCCGTATGGCAGTGTCGTTAACGCATTACGGCTCGACTGGTCCCTGACTGGCGCGCGGCAGCAAACCTCTCATCGTCGCGAACGTGCGCACCGCCAGAGGCGCGGCGGTTTGATGGCCATGCCCGTCAGCGACCTGTCAGGCTCGGCCGAGCGGCGGGAAGGGCGGGCCGTTATGGCCAGCGCATGAGGTGACTTCGGCGTCCTGTCTGTCGAGGTGACGCCAACCCCGATACGGCGTGGCTGCCAGGACTGGCCGACGTTGCGCGTTAGGTTCCTGGCATGGCTCCGGGCAAGATGATCATGCTGGAGATCGGCGGCCAGCCCGTGACGGTCGTGGTTGAGCGCGAGCAGTTGGAGGACCTTGCCGCCCATGGGTACCCGGCGGAGCGCGCAGTCTACGTGACCACTTGGAACGGTCTTCAGATAGATGGCACTCTGACTGACCCGATGGCGACAGTTTACCCAGGGAGATCGCGGAGGCTGCCAGGGATCTCGGGCACGAGTGGGTCGCGCTCACCGACCGCTCCCTCCGGCTGATCATCAGATACGCCCAGTGGGGTCAGCGGGATCTCCGCGGCGGTGCTGGGTAATGCTTGGCATGTGGATCCGGTGCGGGCGCTCAAGCAGATCGCGTTTCAGCTTGAGCGGGCCGGGGCGCCGACGTACCGGGTGCGGGCGTTCCGCCGCGCGGCCGAGGTGGTCAGTGACCTGCCGGCCGCCGACCTGGCAGAGAGGGTCGGCACCGGGACGCTCACCGCGCTGCCTGGGATCGGCCCCGTGACCGCGGAGGCGATTGAGGAGGCGACCAGCGGACGCGAGCCCAGCTACCTCACTCGCCTGCTCGGGGAGGTGGAGCCTGCCCCGCGGACTGGCCTGCGCGCCACCCTGCGCGGCGATTGCCACACCCACTCGAATTGGAGCGACGGGGGTAGTCCGCCCAGGGAGATGGCGGAGGCCGCCAGGGATCTCGGGCATGAGTGGGTCGCGCTCACCGATCACTCCCCCCGGCTGACCGTCGCTCGCGGCCTGTCAGCGGAACGCCTGCGCACCCAGCTCGACCTGGTCGTTGAGCTGAACGCCGAGCTGGCCCCGTTCCGGATCCTGACCGGGATCGAGGTGGACATCCTGGAGAACGGCACCCTGGACCAGAGCGATGAGCTGCTCGGCCAGCTCGGTGTCGTGGTCGCCAGCGTGCACTCCAAGCTGCGGATGCCCGCCGGACCGATGACCGAGCGGATGGTCGCCGCGGTGTCCAGCCCGCACGTGGACGTGCTGGGGCACTGCACCGGCCGGTTGCTGGCCGACCGCGGCCGGGCCGAGGCCGGGCGGGGCCGGCCCGAGTCGGCCTTCGACCCGGAAGCTGTGTTCGTTGCATGCCGCGACCACGGCGTCGCGGTCGAGATCAACTGCCGGCCCGAGCGCCAGGACCCGCCCGACCGGCTGCTGCGGCTGGCCGTCGAGGCTGGCTGCGTGTTCGCCATCGACACCGACGCGCACGCGCCCGGTCAGCTCGACTGGCTCGACAGCGGCTGCGCCCGGGCCGAGCTGGCCGGCATCCCGCCCGACCGGGTGATCAACACCCGGTCCGCGGCCGAGATGCGGGGCCCGCGGCTATAGGGCCCGGTGCCGGCGCCGCCGGTGGTGCCTGCGGGCGTGGCCGGCACCGCCCGCGGGCGGTGTGGTGCACCCCAGGCAGGGCGGCCTGCCCGTGAAGTACGGGGGGATCGACGGCGAGTCGGTCGGCGGGTTGGTGGCCAGCAGCACCGGCGTCCGGGGCGGCTGGCTGAAGTTGAAGTCCTGCTCCAGGTTGCCGAGCACCGGCTCGTTCTCGCGGACGTCGGGCCTGCGGTCGGGGCGGCCGTCGGTGGCGGGATTGAGCCGGGCGCCGCCGAGGAAGTCGTCCTCGATGAACTTCAGGTAGGCGTCGCTGCTGAGCGTCTGGCGGTCGATGAAGCCCCGCTTGGCGTACGGGGAGATGACGATCCCCGGGACCCGCAGGCCGTAGCCGTTCTGGTCGACCGCCGGGGGCACCACGTGGTCGTAGAAACCACCCCAGTCATCCCAGCTCAGGAAGATCGCCGTGGAGTTCCAGTCCGGGCTCTTCATGGCGGCGTTGATGATGGCGGTGACGTAGGCCTGGCCGCGGTGGACGCTGGCGGGCGGGTGCTCGCTGTTGGCGCCGGACGGGGTGATCCAGCTGACCGACGGCAGGGTCCCCGTCCGGGCCGCCCGCAGGTAGGAGCTGAGGGACCGGATGTTGCCCAGCTGGTGGTCCTGCTGCACGTCCCCGAACAGCGGGAGCGGGTTCCAGATCCCCGGTGTCGTGGCGCTCTGCCTGACCGGGGCGCAGGTCTCGGCGGCATCGTTGTCGCAGTCGGGCTGCGTGCCCTTCTGCACGTAGTACGCCCAGCTGACGCCCTTGGCATACAGGAGCCAGGTGATGTCGGTCCAGGCCAGGTCGATCGAGGTCTTGCCGGTGGTCAGCTCCCGCCGGACGGCCCGGCCGAACTGGGCGACCCCGTACGGCCCGACGATGTCGTTGACGCAGCTCATGGGCGAGCGGTTCTTGCACCTGGCCGACCAGGCCGATACCAGGTACAGGTGGTCGGGCAGCGACCACGATTTCACCGGCTCGAACATGTGGTCCTGGAGCACGAAGTCCCTGGCGTACGTCCAGTAGTTGGGTATCTCCGCGGCGGTGTGGTAGCCCATCACGTCGGGCTTGCCGCGCCCGCTGCACGCCGGGTCGTCGGGGTTGCGGCAGGACGTGCGCGCCGCGTCGCGCTGCCGGATGAACCCGTTCATCTTGCCGTGGTTCACGTCGGCCACCGCGTTGACCTCGCCGTGGGGGCCGCCGCCGTTCACATCGGCGGTGTCATGGTAGGGCCGGGTGCACTCGCCGGCCGGGTTCGGCACGCACACCGCGGGCACCCCGCCGGCCATCGGGATGCCGTCCGCCCCGGGATAGGTCCCGAAGTAGCTGTCGAACGACCGGTTCTCCTGCATGACGATGATCACGTGCTTGATCTTGTGGATCCCGGACGGCACCACGTACGTGCCGGACGGCCCGCCGGTGACCCGTTCCGGCGCGCTTGAGCACGCAACCAGCAAGGCGGTCACGAGCAAGCCGATGGCCACGACGCGAGCCGGCCGTGCACTGAGATGTCCCGCGCCTGTCACGACCCTCCCGTGATGGTGGATGCGGTGGCCGGTGACTATCTTGCCCGCGGCCCCGCCACGGGCATAACCGCACTTGTCATAACAGGCTGCTGGGCCGGCTCCCCCTTGACCGTACGCCGGCGTCGGCGAGCTCGGGCACACGGGCCGGGGAGCCCGGCGGCGCGGCCGACTGGCCGGCCTTCAGCTCGTCGGTGCGCACCAGCGTGACTCCCGCGAGGATGAACGCCCCGCCCAGGAACTGCACGGCGGACGGCAGCTGGCCCAGCAGCAGCCAGGCGAACAGGATCGCGAACAGCACCTCGGCCATGCCGATGAACGAGGCGAGCTTGGCGCCGAGCCGCCGGGCGGCGCCGATGCCCGCGACGTAGGCGACCACCGCGGCCACGAGCGACAGCCCCAGCATCGGCACGACCCAGCTGACCCGGTGGCCGAGGAAGCCGACGCTGCCGGTGGCCGCGGTCACCGGCAGGACACCGATCAGGCCGAGCGCGGCGAGGGCGACGGCGCCGACGCACATCCCGGCCCACGCCATGACGATCGGAGGCAGCGGCTCCTCATCCGTGGCCGCCCCGAGCAGGAAGTAGATCGCGAGGCCCACGGCGGCCAGCAGTCCCCACATCACCCCGACCGGGTCGATCCGGGCCGATCCTCCCAGGTCGAGCACCATCGCCAGCCCGGCGATCGCCACGGCGGCGCCGACGACGGTAAGCCGCCGGGGGCGCTGGCCATGGCGCAGCCACAGCCAGCCGACCACCAGCACCGCGGCCAGGTATTCCAGCAGCAGCGCCACGCCGACCGGCATCCGCTCGATGGCGTTGAAGTAGAACAGCTGGCAGCCCGCGACCGCGACCAGCCCGTAGGCCGCTGCCCGTCCCGCCCCGCGCCGCAGCAGCGACCACCGGCCGCGCAGCTGGATCAGGGCGGGGGCGGTGAGCACGGCCGCCGCCACGGCGACCCGGGTGATCACGGCGGCGGCCGGGCTCCACCGGCCTCGATCAGCGACGAGGCGAAGGCCCCCGATGTCCCGAAGGTCGCGGCCGACAGCACGGCGAGGGTCAGCCCGGCCCGGCTCCCCGCGGAAGTCACCGAAACACCCCTGTAAGTAGTAAAGTTGGTTACGCCACTGACACTAGCCGCAGGTGTGAAAGGAGTCAAAGTGATATTTGCTCATGACACCGAAGTGGCACTGGGCGCGGCCGCCGCCCTGGTCAACACCGGCCGCGGCCGCACCGAGCAGCTGCCCGACACCGCGGCCCTCGACCACTTCACCGCGGCCTGGGGGTGGACCGGCGAGCGCACCCACGACCAGGCCGAGCTTGATGCCGTACGCGAGCTGCGCCCCCGGCTGGCGCGGCTGTGGCAGGCCGGCCCGATGAGGCCGCCAGCGTCGTCAACGCCCTGCTGCGGGAGGCCCACGCCCTCCCCCAGCTGGTCAAGCACGACGGCTGGGACTACCACCTGCACGCCACGCCCCCGGACGCACCGCTGGCCGACCGGATGGCGGTCGAGGCGGCGATGGCTTTCGCCGATGTCATCCGCACCCAGCAGCTGGAGCGGCTGCGGCTGTGCGCCGCGGACGACTGCAGCAACGTCCACGTCAACCTGTCCAAGAACCGGTCCCGGCGGTTCTGCAGCACCTTGTGCGCCAACCGGACGAACGTCGCCGCCTACCGGACGCGCCACGCCGCCCGGGCCGGGACAGGGGCTGGCTAGCCTCCCAGGAGCACCAGATCGAGCTGGCGGATGCGCTCGGGATCGGCCAGCAGGTCGATGGCGGCGACCTTCCCGCCGCTGATGGTGAAGCCGAACACCATGCGCGGCTCGCCGCGATGGGCCCAGACAAGCCCGGCGGCGCCGTTCACGAGCGCCGGGAACGCGGCCCGGGCCCGGCCGGAGAAGGTGCCGGCCACCTCCGCCGCGCCGTGCACCTCGCCCGGCGCGCCAGACCGCACCGCCGCGGCGTCGGCCCGCAGCACCACCTCCGGGTCGAGCAGTGCGACCAGCGCGCCGAAGTCACCGCCGCGCGAGGCGGCCAGAAAGGCGTCGACCACCTCTCGCTGCCGGGCCAGATCGGCGTCGGGGGCGGTGGCCGCTCCCTGCACGCGGCGGCGCGCGCGGCTGGCCAGCTGGCGCGCCGCGGCCGGGGAGCGCCCGACGATGGGCCCGATCTGGTCGAAGGGCAGGTCGAACATGTCGTGCAGCACGAACGCGACCCGCTCGGCGGGGGCCAGCGCCTCCAGGACCACCAGCAGCGCGAGGCCGACCGAGTCGGCGAGCAGCACCTCCTGCTCGGGGCCCGCCGTCTCCGGCCGGCTCGCGGCCGGCTCGGGCACGTCCACGCCCACCGGCTCCTCGCGCCGCGACTGGCGCGAGCGCAGCATGTCCAGGCACACCCGGGCGGTGACCGTCGTCAGCCATCCGCCCAGGTTCTCCACGCCGTCGGCGCCGGAGCGGCCGAGCCGGATCCAGGACTCCTGGACGGCGTCGTCCGCCTCGGCCAGGGAGCCGAGCATCCGGTAGGCCACCGCCCGCAGATGGGTGCGGTGCTCCTCGAACCGCTCCGCCATCCAGTCGTGCTCGTCCATCGGTCACATTCTCCCGTCAGGTCCCCTCATTACCTGACGGGCCGGGCCCGGCAAACGTGACAGGCAGGCGTGACGCCGACCCGTGGGCCGGCGTCATCCGCTCGCTGAGTCCTCCGGCCCGGCCGAGGAAGTGCCCGGCCCGCGGTTGCTGTCCGGGGCCGTGCTGGCCGCGGGCGGGCTGGACGAGCCGGTGCCCGCCGGGCTGTCCGGGGCCGCGCTGGCCGCGGGCGGGCTGGCCGGGCCCGTGCTGGCCGGGCCTGTGCTGGCCGGGCCCGTGCTGGCCGGGGCCGTGCTGTCGGGAGGCGGGCCGGACGGGGCGGTGCTCGCCGGAGGCGGGCCGGCCGGAGCCGTGCTGGCCGGGGGCGGGGTCGTGCCCGACGGGCTCGGGCTGGAGGAACGGGGGCTGGGGCTGGCGGACGGGCTCGCGCAGGGCGTCGGGCTCGGGCTGGCCGCGCTGGCTCCCGCCGGCGCTGAGCCGGACGGGCTCGGGCTGGGGGCCGGGACCGTGCCGGCCTGGGGCGCACTCGAGGGGCTCGGGCTGGGGGCCGGGCCCGTACTGGCTGCGGGCGGGCTGGCGGGGCTCGTGCTCGCCGCGCTCGGGCTGGCCGGGCTCGTGCTCGCCGACGGCGGGCTGGCCGGGCTCGTGGTCACCGGGGGCGTGCTCGCCGGGCTGCTGGTGCCGGCCGGGCTCGGGCCGGCCGGGCTCGTGCTGGGCGGGGGCACGGCCAGAGCCGACCCCCCCGGTGTGCAGCTGGGGGCCGGCAGCACGTGATTCTGGCCACCGTGGGTGCCCCCGGCGACACCGGCCGCGCCGTTGCCATTGCCGCTCGCTCCCGGCTCTCCCGTCGCGGCCGGCGCGGCACCGCCGATGGAGCTCAGGACGGCCCCGGCCCGCGAAATCACGTGCCGCCCGAACGGGGTCAGCGCCGAAACGCTGATCGCCAGCAGGACGGTGACCGCGGCCACGGTGGCGACCAGGCGCAGCCGTTCGATGTACCGTCCTTCGGGCGCCCCGTCACGCCGGTGGACCTCGCCGGGCACCGTCTGCAGCCAGGCCGAGACCGAGTCCAGGCTCCCCCGTGCGTACCGGGCCACCCAGGAGCACGCTGCCATCAGCCAGGCGACCGGCAGCGGGTGCGGCGTGGTCAGCCGGGCGCGGATCTGCTCCAGGCCGTCGCCCGCGGGCTCGGCCGAGTCCACCGCGGCATGCAGCGCGCCGCGCAGGAAGTCCTCGTAGTCGCCGGAGTGCTGGGTCATGCCTCACGCTCCAGCACTTCGCGCAGGGCCGTCATGGCGCGGGCCGCATGGCTCTTGACGGTGCCCCGGCTGATCCCCAGGGCGGAGGCGATCTGGGCCTCGGACAGATCCGCGTAGTACCGCAGCACGAGCACCTCGCGCTGCCGGGCGGGCAGCCTGTGCAGCGCGGCGATCACAGCAGAACGCTCCAGTAGCGCCATCGCACCCTGCTCCGCGCTCGGCATGTCCGGCATCAGCTGTGGGACCTTGCGGTCAACCACCATACGGTGCCGTATCACCGAGCGGGACCGGTTGACCACACACTGCCGCAGATACCATAAGGCCTTGCCGCGATCCCGGAGCATGCGCCAGTTGGTGTGCATCGCGACGAACGAGTCCTGGACGATCTCCTCGGCCGTCGACATGTCGCGCACCAGCAGCACCGCAAGTCCCACCAGCGACCGGTAGTGCGCGGTGTAGAGCGCAGTGGTCGCATGGACCGCGTTCCGGTCCGCCGCCATAGCCGCCGTCAAGGTCTCGCTCACGTGAATAGGCCGACCCGCCACCTCGCTGGGATCAGCCGCCGTCATCGCAGACTCTCCCGGCCAGGCACCAGCTCACTGCCCTGCCCCAACGATCGCACCCGGTCCCCATCTTGACCCGTACAAGATCACGAGCCGCCCTTGTCCCCCAAGCTCTTCCCGGGTCCGCAACCCCATGGCCCCGGGAAGGACGGATCAGTGCAGCCAACCCGCTAACTACCCCGATTACCCAAAGTGATACCACCACCGGGGCAATGTCCGGCCCGGCGTTAGCGGCAGAACAGGGGGTTTGGCGGGGACGGCCGCCCGTCGTAGCCTCAGAGGGCACAACTCCACGCTGGTCTGCCGACGATGACCAGCCCAGGCCAAGGGGGGAAGCGGATGCCCCGCGACAACGATGTCCGGGGGCGGCTGGCACGTCACGTCCTGACGGACGGCTTCCACATCATCCTGGATCTGCGCCGCAGCTGCGGGTCCTGGATCGTGGATGCGGAGACGGGCGACCGCTATCTGGACCTGTACTCGTTCTTCGCCTCCTCCCCGCTGGGCATCAACCCGCCCGGGGTCACCGGCGACCCGGAGTTCATGGCCCTGCTCGCCGAGGCGGCGGCGAACAAGCCCACCAACCCCGACATCTACACCTCGCACTACGCCGACTTCGTCAACGCGTTCGCCCGGGTGATGGGCGACCCGGCGCTGCCGCACCTGTTCTTCGTCGAGGGCGGGGCACTGGCCGTCGAGAACGCGATCAAGTGCGCTTTCGACTGGAAGAGCCGCCGCAACGAGATGGCCGGCCGGTCGCCTGAGCTGGGGACGCAGGTCATCCACCTGACCAACGCCTTTCACGGCCGCAGCGGCTACACGCTCTCACTCACCAACACCGACCCGGTCAAGACGGACCGCTTCCCGAAGTTCGGCTGGCCGCGGATCGATGTGCCGGCGATCACCTTCCCGCTGGATGAGCACCTGGAGGACGTGATCGCGGCCGAGCGGCGCGCGCTGCAGCAGGCCGAGGCGGCCTTCGCCGAGAACCCGCACGACATCGCCTGCTTCCTCGCGGAGCCGATCCAGGCCGAGGGCGGCGACAACCACATGCGCCCCGAGTTCCTCCAGGCCATGCAGCGGCTGTGCCGGGACAACGACGCGCTGTTCGTGCTCGACGAGGTGCAGACCGGCGTGGGCCTGACCGGGACGCCCTGGGCCTACCAGCAGCTCGGCCTCGAGCCCGACGTCGTCGCGTTCGGCAAGAAGGTACAGCTCGGCGGGATCATGGCCGGGCGCCGTGTGGACGAGATGCCCGACAACGTGTTCACGGTGAGCAGCCGCATCAACTCGACCTGGGGCGGGGGGCTGGCGGACATGGTCCGCTCCCGCAGGCTGCTGGAGATCATCGAGCGCGACGGGGTGTTCGGCCAGGTAGCCACCACCGGTGCCTGGTTCCTCACGGAGCTGCAGGAGGTGGGCGGCCGCTTCCCCGGGCTGGTCTCGAACGTCCGGGGGCGCGGGCTGATGTGCGCCTTCGACCTGCCGGGCAGCGCGGAACGCGACTCCCTCCTGTCGATCATGCGGGAGCAGGAGAAGATCCTGCTGCTGCCGTGCGGCCCGCGGTCCATCCGGTTCCGGCCGGCGCTGACGATCAGCACCGAGGAGCTGTCCACCGGCCTGAAGGGGCTTGACCGGGCCCTCGGGCGGCTCGGGAATACCGGCGCCACCTCCTCCCATTGACGAACAGGCAACAGGACCAACAAACCAGGAAGCGCGTGACCATGGCCCGCAGCATCGTCTCCATCATCAACGGCCGCCCCGCCGATGGCCCCGCCGCCGGGGTGGTCGATTCACCCAACCCGTCCCGGCTCACGGACGTGGTCGCCGAGGTGACCCTGGCCGACGCCGGCACCTTCGCCGCCGCCTGCGCGGCCGCGAAGCGGGCGCAGCCGCTGTGGGCCGACGTCCCCGCCCCCGTCCGCGGCCGGACGGTCGCGGCGATCGGCCGGATCGTCGAGGCCAACAAGGAGGCGCTGTCCCGCCTGGTCACCCGCGAGCTCGGCAAGCCGTTCCCGGAGGCGCTGGGCGAGGTCCAGGAGATCATCGATACCTGTGACTTCTTCCTCGGCGAGGGCCGGCGGCTGTACGGCCAGACGGTCCCCAGTGAGATGCCCGACAAGCAGCTGTTCACGTTCCGGGTCCCGGTCGGGACCGCGGCCGTGGTGACCGCGGGGAACTTCCCGGTCGCCGTGCCGTCCTGGTACGTCATCCCGGCGCTGGTCACCGGCAACACCGTCGTCTGGAAGCCCGCCGAATACGCCGCCGCCTCGGCGATGGCGCTGTTCGAGCTGATCCAGGCCGCGGGCCTGCCCGACGGCGTGCTGAACATCGTGTTCGCCGACGGCCCGGCGACCTTCGGCGGGCTGGAGCAGGCGCTGCAGGCCGGCACGCTGGACAAGATCGGCTTCACCGGCTCCACCGCCGTCGGTGCCCGCATCGGCGAGCTCGCCGGGCGGCACCTGCAGAGCCCGTGCCTGGAGCTCGGCGGCAAGAACCCGATGGTCGTCACGCCCGACGCCAATCTCGAGCTGGCCGTGGAGGGCGCCCTGTTCTCGGGCTTCGGCACCGCCGGGCAGCGGTGCACCTCGCTGGGCACGGTGATCGTCCACGAGTCCGTGCACGACGAGTTCCTGGCCCAGTTCGCGGCCGCGGTGTCGGCGGCCGCCGTGGGCGACCCCGCCCGGGACGTGCTCTACGGGCCGATGCTGGACCAGAAGTTCGCCGACCGCTTCGAGGAGTACCTCGGCTGGATCCAGCCGCACCACAAGATCCTCGGCTCCAGCGCCGTGGGCCGGATCACCGGCGCCAGCCCGCGGGCCGGCTTCGTCGGCGACCCCGACGCGGGGATCTTCTACCACCCCACGATCGCCGACGGCGTCCAGCCCGACGACGCCCTGTTCCAGCAGGAGACGTTCGGGCCGATCGTGAGCGTCACCACCTACACCAGCTTCGCCGACGCGATCACGCTGGCCAACGCGCCCGGGTATGGCCTGTCCGCCTCGATCTACACCGACAACCCCCGCGAGGTGTTCGGCTTCCGGCGCGGGATCAGCGCGGGCATGGTCAGCGTCAACAACTCCACCTCCGGCGCCGAGGCGCACCTGCCGTTCGGCGGGAACGGCAAGTCCGGCAACGGCAGCCGCCAGTCCGGCATGTGGGTGCTCGACCAGTTCACCCGCTGGCAGTCGATGAACTGGGACTACTCGGGCCGCCTGCAGAAGGCGCAGATGGACGTGGCCGAGATCACCGCCGACCTGGACTTCCGGCTGGAGGACTGACTGTGCCGGCCGCCCGTCACAGGTGGTAGGCGTACTCGCGGAACTCCCAGTCGGTGACGAAGCGCTCGAACCGCTCGATCTCGTTGCGCTTGTAGCTCAGGTACGACGTGACGAAGTAGTCGCCGAGCACGCCGGCCAGTTCGGTATCGGCCTCCAGCGCGTCCAGGGCGTCGGGCAGCCGCTGCGGCAGCATCTCCGCCTGGCCGGGGTCGTAGCCGTAGCCCTCGAGCTTCGCCGGCGGCTCCACCTTCTCCTGCGATGCCCAGGTAGACCGCGGCGCCAACCGCGGCCATGGCCAGATACGGGATTCGCCGTGGCGTCTCCCAGGCGGACCTCCATCCGCGCGCCGGGGCCGCGCTCGGGCGGGATGCGCACCATCGCGCTGCGGTTGTCCAGGCCCCAGTCGATCAGCCAGGGCGCGAGCGT
Source organism: uncultured Actinomycetes bacterium (assembly GCA_963835425.1). GTDB lineage: Bacteria > Actinomycetota > Actinomycetes > Streptosporangiales > Streptosporangiaceae > UBA9676. The sequence continues at coordinate 652,409 of CAWIGE010000002.1, forward strand.
GTCGGGCCCGAACCGCTTGTAGGAGTTGATCGTGGGGTTCAGCAGCGCGCTCAGCGCCCGCGCGTGCCGGAGCACTCCCCCGATGGCGTGACGGCCCGCCGCCGAGAGCCCATCCTGCCCGTCCGGGTCGCCGAAGACGTTGGCCCCGCCGTCGTCGCCGAGCGAGGCATGCACGTGAAAACCCGAGCCGCCCTCATCGTTGAACGGCTTGGCCATGAAGGTGGCGAGCAGGCCGCGGCTGGCGGGCGATCTCCTGCACGGCCGACTTGAGCCGGAACGAGCGGTCGGCGGCGTCGGCCAGCTCCGAGTGGCCGAGGTTGATCTCGAACTGGCCCGGCGAGAACTCGTGGTTGGCCGCCGTCACCTTCAGGCCGGCGTCGCGCAGCTGGCGGAGCATGTGCAGCAGCAGGCCCTCCGGATCGCCCTTGTGGCCGACCACGTAGACGTTGCCCAGCTCGTTGGCATAGCGCGCCAGCGCCCGTCGGCGTCCCGCTGGCAGAGGTAGAACTCCAGCTCGGGGCCGCAGATCAGGCTGTACCCGAGGCCGGAGATCTGATCGGTTACCCGGCGCACGACGACCCGCGGCGACTCCGGCGCCGGCGAGCCGTCTGGGGTGGCGGCGTCGCCCAGGCACCAGGCGGCGTCCGGCTCCCACGGCAGCGGCGTCAGCGTCGCCAGGTCGGGGTGGACATGGATGTCCGGCAGTCCCGCCTCGAGGCCGCCCTGGACCGGGACCACGTCGCCCATCGGGGAGGTGTGGTACACGGCCCGGCAGAACGCCAGGCCGTGCCCGGCCGCCGCCGGCAGCTCGTCGATCAGCACGTCACGGCCGCGGTCCACCCCGATCAGGTCCGGATACGACACCCTGACTACGTCGACGCCATCGGCGCGCAGCCGCTCGCACACGGCCGCGACGTCGGTCTCCGGCATGTTCGGCACTGCCGACTCCAGCGCAGAATGTTTGGATACAAATGATCTGGAATCGTAGCCGGGGCCGCCGGGCCCCGGCAACATCCAGATGAGCCCCCGGGTAGGAGCCTCCACGTACGAGCCTGGAGGGAATGACCGCCCGCGTCTACCATCGTACCGATGGGCACGAACGACACAGCGACGCAGGGAGCGCGCATGACCGACGTGGCTGGCTTCTTCTACCCCCGGACCGCCACCGGGCGGGCGTCGCTGCTGCCCGCCCCGCCCTGGTACTACTCCGGCGACATGCTCACGGTCGAGTACCGGACCGACCCGGCCCGGGTGGCCGAGCTGCTGCCGCCACCGCTGGCCCCGGCGCCGGAGGACCCGGGCGCGGTGGCGCTGATCTGGGCCGACTGGCAGTCGTGCGGCGAGTCCGGCGAGGAACTGCTCGACCCGGTCCGCGCCCAGTACTCCGAGTGCCTGGCCGTGGTCAGGTGCGCGTTCGGCGGCCGGGTCTACTCGCGCTGCGTCTACATCTGGGTCGACTCCGACGTCGCGCTGGCCCGCGGCCTGGTCCAGGGCTACCCCAAGAAGCTGGGCTCGATCCACCAGACCCGGGCGCACCCGTTCGGGCGCGCCGCGCCGCGGATCGGGCCCGGCGGGCACCTTCGCCGGCACCCTGTCCGCTGGCGGCCGGCGGCTGGCCCAGGCGGTGGTGACGCTGCGCGAGCAGGCGCCGACTGCCGGGTTCGTCAACGCCCACCCGATGGCCCATCACCGGTGGATGCCATCGATCGAAAAGGGCACGCCGGACTCGCTCGGCGAGCTGGTCGCCTCCGGCAGCGCCAGCGTCGAGGGCGGCCCGGCGTGGCGCGGCGACGCCACGCTGGAGCTGTTCGAGTCGCCGACCGAGGAACTCGCCTCGCTCGAGGTCCGGGAGATCATCGGCGGCTACTACCGGCAGGTCGGCGTCAGCTGGGACGGCGGCACCGTCCTTGACCCACATCCGGACAGCTCATAAAGTTTGGAACCAAACGAACCTGCCGGGCGAGCCTCTGCCGCGATGGCACGAGCGCTGCCCGGCAGGCCAGGCTGCGGGACGAGCGGCGGTGGACGGCAGGACGGCGGTCGGCCCGGGCAGCCGACTGCACGGGCGGGGGTGGAGGGTATGACGGCGGTCGGCCCGGGCGGCGGTCGGCGCGGGCGACAGTGGACGACATGGGCGGCGGCGGGCGGTACGGATTGGGTGAACACGGGATGGCGATGAGCGAGGCGGACGTGGCCGACGTGGCCGTGGACCTGGAACTGGGCGGCAAGTCCCCGCTGCTGGTGTTCGCGGACGCCGACCTGGACCTGGCGGTCGCCCACGCGGTCGGCCAGTACGACAACGCCGGGCAGGTGTGCCTGGCGGGCACCCGGCTGCTGGTCGAGGAGCCATCGCCGGGGAGTTCACCGCCCGCTTCACCCAGCGCGCGGCCGCGCTGGTGCAGGGCGACCCGCGGGACGAGGCCACCGACATCGGCCCGAACATCACCCGCGAGCACCTCGACCGGGTGGACGGCTTCGTCCGGCGCGCGGTCGCCGCGGGCGCGCGGGTGCTGCTCGGCGGGGCGGTGAACCCGGCCCTCGGCGGCCTGTACTACCAGCCGACGCTGCTGGCCGGCGCCGAGCCGGGGTCGGAGATCCTCACCGAGGAGGTGTTCGGCCCAGTGCTCACCGTCCAGACGTTCACCGGCGAGGACGAGGCGGTGGCGCTGGCCAACAGCACCCCCTACGGCCTGGCGGCCACGATGTTCACCGGCGACACCGGCCGCGCGGAGCGGGTCTCCGCGCGGCTGCGGGCGGGCACCGTGTGGGTCAACTGCTTCTTCGTCCGCGACCTGCGGGCGCCGTTCGGCGGCGCCGGGCTGTCCGGGATCGGCCGGGAGGGCGGCACCTGGAGCTTCGACTTCTACGCCGACGTGAAGAACACCGTCTACGCAGGACGGGGTGGCGGCCCGTAGCGCCGCAGGCGGCGGGCCGAACGCCGCGACAGCGGTGTCCCGGCGCCGAGGACGGCCTCCCGAAGCCAGCGAAGCGCCCGCGAGGGAGGCAAAGGAATGAGGCAGCGTGGGTGAGGTGGCCGGGGCCGGCCTGCTGGCCCACGTCCCGACGATCATGCTCCCGTACGAGCAGCGGCTGGAGCTCAACGAGGGCAAGGAGATCAGCCTGGTCACCGGGCTGCAGCGGCTGCGGGCCGAGGTCTTCGAGGCGCTGGACTACGACACCGTGGTGGTGCTCGACTCGCACTGGCACACCACCGTCGAGTTCGTCGTGGCCGCCCAGCAGATGCGGGCCGGGCTGTTCACCTCCGACGAGCTGCCACGCGGGATGTGCCGGATCCCGTACGAGTGGCGCGGCGACCCCGAGCTCGCGCAGGCGATCGCCGGCCAGGCCGACCGGCACGGAACGTGGATCACCGCCATCGACGACCCCTGCCTGCCGGTGTCACTACGCCACCGTCAACCTGTGGCACTACCTCGGCCGCGGGCTGGGCAGGCGGTGGATCTCGATGAGCACCGCGCAGACCGGCGACACCGAGGACTTCCTCCGCGCGGGCCGGGCGCTCGGCGCCGCCATCGGGCAGACCGGCCGGACGGTGCTGCTGGTGGCGTCCGGGGCCATGTCGCACACGTTCTGGTCGCTGCGGGAACTGCGGGCGCACGAGGCCAGCGACACCGCGCACATCAGGACGGCGGAGGCCCGCGCCGCCGACACCGAGCGGATCGCCTGGCTGGAGGCCGGCGATCACGCCCGGGTGATCGACACGATGCCGGAGTTCCTGGCCTTCCGGCCCGAGGCGAGGTTCGCGCACTACCTGATGATGATCGCGGCCCTGGGCGGGGACGCGGTGAGCGCGCCGGGCCGCCCGTTCAGCGATTATGAGAACTCGGTGGGCACCGGCCAGATGCACATCTGGTTCGACCGCGCCGGCGGCTGGGCCGGCTCGGACGGCAGCTAGCCGAGGAGGTGCCGATGGCGGAGTACCGCCGGATCCTGCTCGACGGCGCCGTGCGTGCAGGTCCTCCGCGAGGGCGAGGAGCTGGTGGCCGGGGACGGCCGCCGGGTGGCCGCGGACGACGCCGTGCACCTGCCGCCGGTGGCGCCGAGCAAGATCGTGGCGGTGCATCTCAACCACCGCAGCCGGGTCGCCGAGTTCGGCGCCACGCTGCCCCCGGCCCCGACCTACTTCCACAAGCCCACCTCGGCGCTCGTCGGCCACGGCGGCGCCGTGGTCAGGCCGGGGGGCTGCCGGTACCTCAACTACGAGGGCGAGGTCGCGATCGTGATCGGGCGCACCTGCCGGGGCGTGCCGCCGTCGCAGGCCGGTGACTACATCGCCGGGTACACCATCGCCAACGACTTCGGGCTGCACGACTTCCGCGACACCGACGCCGGGTCGATGCTGCGGGTCAAGGGCTCGGACACGATGGCCCCGCTCGGCCCGGGCCTGGTCACCGGCTGGGACTTCCACGGCAAGCGGCTGCGCACCTACGTCAACGGCCGGCTCGCGCAGGACGGGTCCACCGACGAGATGCAGTGGGACATGCACTACCTGGTCGCCGACATCGCGCGCACGATCACCCTGTACCCCGGTGACGTGCTGCTGTCGGGAACGCCGGCCAACTCCCGGCCGGTCCAGCCCGGCGACGTGGTCGAGGTCGAGGTGGACGGGCTGGGCCGGCTGGCCAACCACATCGTCGCCGGCGCCGGCGGCCGGTCCCGGCCGGACTTCGGCGCCCAGCCGGCGGACGAGCGAGGAGGTCATCTCCACCGCGCTCGGCGGGGACTGGGAGTTCCGCGGCATCCGGCCGCCGATCCGGGCCTGACGGGCGGGGGCGCCCGGATGGATCGTGCAGGACTGGCTGGGCCGCGCGGCGGACGCGATCGCGGACTGGGAGGCCAGCTTCCCGCCGTTCGCACGGCACCCGTCGCTGGAGGTCAGCGACGAGCGGTTCGCCGCCGCGTTCGACGATCTTCGCGCGAGCGGCTGCGCGGGAACTACCCGTACTTCCACCCGTCCTACGCGGGGCAGATGCTGAAGCCGCCGCACCCGGCCGCGGTGGCCGGCTACCTGGCCGCGATGCTCATCAACCCGAACAACCACGCGCTGGACGGCGGGCCCGTCACGTCGGCGATGGAGAAGGAGGTGGTGGCGCAGCTGGCCGCCATGTTCGGCTTCGGCGACCCACCTCGGCCACCTGACCAGCAGCGGCACCATCGCCAACCTGGAGGCGCTGTACGTGGCCCGGGAGCTGCATCCGGGCCGCGGCATCGCCTACAGCGCCGAGGCGCACTACACCCACGCCCGGATGTGCGGGGTGCTGGGCGTGCCGGGCACCGCCGTCGCGGCGGACGGCGCGGGCCGGATCGACCTCGGCGCGCTGGACGAACTGCTGGCCGGCGGGCAGCATCGGGACGGTGGTGGCGACGGCCGGCACGACCGGGCTCGGCGCCATCGACCCGGTGCACGAGGTGCTCGCGGTGGCCCGCCGGCACGGGGTGCGGGTGCACGTCGACGCGGCCTACGGCGGCTTCTTCACGCTGCTGGCCGGGCGCCGACGGCCCGGCCGGCCTCGACCCGGCGCCCTGGCGGGCGATCGCCGAGTGCGACTCGGTGGTGGTGGACCCGCACAAGCACGGGCTGCAGCCCTACGGCTGCGGGGCGGTGCTGTTCGCCGACCCGGCGGTCGGCCGCCTGTACTCCCACGACTCGCCCTACACCTACTTCACCTCCGACGAGCTGCACCTGGGCGAGATCAGCCTGGAGTGCTCGCGGGCGGGCGCGGCGGCCGCCGCGCTGTGGCTCACGTTCCAGCTCCTGCCGCCGCGGCCGGACGGGCTCGGCCAGGTGCTGGCGGCGGGCCGCCGGGCCGCGCTGGACTGGGCCGGAGCTGCTCGCCGCGTCGGACCGGCTGCGGCTCTACCAGCGCCCGAGCTCGACATCGTCAGCTACTTCCCGGTCACCGAACCGGCCAGCCTGGCGGCGATCGACCAGGCGTCCGCCCGGATGCTGGCCGACGGCATGAACGGACCCGGACGCACCCGGTGTTCCTGAGCACGCTCACCGTCGACGCGCGGACGCGTTCGCCCGCCGCCACCCGGACGTCACCGCCGACGCCGGCCGGGCCCGGATCCTGCGCAGCGTGCTGATGAAACCTGAATCGGAGACCTACGTGGCGCAGCTGCACGCCCGCGTCGAAGAACTCGCCGGCTGAGGGCCGGGGCGGGCGGCGCAAGGGCGGCCGGGAAGGGTTGGGCGGCCAGGCCGGGCAGCGGCGACGGGGAAGTGCCTGCTGACCGGGCTGGCGCCGCCGGCCGCGACGCGTACCATCGTGCCATGTCCCGACGCCTCGCCGCTGGCACCGCTCGCGACCTCGTGCAGGCCGAGCGCGACATCCGCGGCCGGATCGGGGACCAGCCGCTGGACTTCGCGGCGATGGCCGCGGTATCGAACATCTACCGCGCGGCCAACGTGATCCGCAACCACATGGAGCGGAAGGTGCTGGCCGACGAGGACCTGTCGTGGGCCGCGTTCACCGTGATGTTCGTGCTGTGGATCTGGGGTGACCAGCAGACCCGGCACCTGGCGGCGGAGGCCGGCGTCACCAAGGGGACGCTCACCGGCGTGCTGAAGACCCTGGAGAAGCGGGGCCTGGCCCGGCGGCGGGCGCACGAGGCGGACGGCCGGCTGGTGCTGGTCGGCCTGGAGCCCAAGGGCGTCGCGGTGATCGAGCGGCTGTTCCCGGCGTTCAACATGGGCGAGGCATTCGTCAGCGCCAGCTCTGACCGAGCAGGAGAAGAACCAGCTCGCGTCGCTGCTCCGCAAGATCATCCGGTCGGTGGAGGACGGCTGAGCCCGCCCGGCGGCTCGGCCGTGGGGTGAGTCGACAGGTCCGCCGTGAGGACCACGCCCGCGGTCGCGCACGGCTTCGGGGGGTCGCGCCCGGGCCAGCAGGATCGCGGCCGCGACCAGCAGGTCGGCCCGGGCCGCCGCGGCGGGCTCCTGCGCCACCGTCTCGGCGAGAAACGCGTCCGGGTCCTGGCCCGGCCTGCTCGGCCTCGCTCCCGCCCGCCCGCATCCAGCCACGCCGCAGCTGCTGCGCCGTCGACCTCGGGGTGGAACTGCACCGCCAGGTGCCGCCCGATCGTGAACGCCTGCACCCCGACCTCGTTGCGGGCCAGGATCTTGGCCTGCGGTGACGGCAGGCACGGGTCGCCGTGGAACTCCAGCCACGGGCCCGCGCGGGATCAGGCCCGGGTCGTATGAGTCGATCATCGGTCCAGCCGACTTCCTTGCGGGCCGCCGCCGTCACCCGGCCGCCGAGCGCGGCGCACAGCGACTGCGCGCCGAAGCAGATCCCGAAGCACCGGCACGCCGGCCTCATCGGCCCGCCGCAGCCAGGCCAGCTCCTCCGCGATCCAGGCCGCGGCCGGGCCGTCGTCGTAGACCGACGGCGATGGCGCCGAGCACGATGAGGTGATCGGCGTCACTCGGCGGCCGGCAGCGGGCCCTCATCCGGGAACAGGTGGGTGGTGACCCTGGCGCCGCGCGCCTCGAAGGCCGCGCCGATGAAGCCGGGCGAGTCCTCGTCGTGATGGCGGACGACCATGACGCGCATGGGGCCGCCTCCGATTGCCGTCCATCTCGTTTGGTGCCAAACTAACTGCCATGACCCCCACTGTCGACCTGACCGACCTCGACATGTGGGCGCAGGGAGTCCCCTACCGGGAGTTTGCCCGGCTCCGGCGCGAGGCGCCCGTCGCCTGGTGCGCCGAGGCCCCGCCGAACTCGGGGTTCTGGTCCGTCCACCGCTACGGCGACATCGTGGCCGCGAGCCGCGACGTGGCGACGTTCTCGTCGGCGCGCGGGATCTCCTTCGAGGAGCCGACCGATGAGGACATGGCGGCCCGGCGCACCATCATCGACACCGACCCGCCCGAGCACACCAAGCTCCGCAAGATCGTGTCCGGGAGCTTCACGCAGCGGGCGGTGGCGGTCTACCAGCACTTCGTCGAGGGGCTCACCGAGGAGGTCCTGGACACCGGGCTGGCCAGCGGGGACTTCGACTTCGTGGACGCCGTGGCCAAGGAGGTGCCGATCCGGGTGCTGGCCCGGATCATGGGGCTGCCCGGGGACGGCCTGGACACCTTCATCGACCTCGGCGACCGGCTGATCGCCAACACCGACCCGGAGATCACCGACGTCGTCTGGGGCCGCGACGACACCGACGCCTACCGCCGGTACCCGTTCCGCAGCCCCTACGGCAAGCAGCTGTGGGACCTGGGCCGCGAGATCGTGCGGGACCGGCTGCGCCGAGCCCGGGGACGACCTGCTGTCCACGCTGCTGCGGGCCGAGGTCGACGGCGACCGGCTCAGCGAGACCGACCTCGACAACTTCTTCTCGATCCTGGTCATCGCCGGGAACGAGACCACCCGGATCGCCATCGCCCAGGGGGTGCTGGCCTTCTGCGAGCACCCGGAGCAGTGGGACCGGCTGCGCGCCGACCCGGGCCTGCTGGACGCCGCGACCGAGGAGGTGCTGCGGTGGAGCTGCCCGACCCACTTCATGCGGCGGACCGCGACGGCCGGCACCGAGCTCGGCGGCGCCGCCATCCGGGCCGGCGACAAGGTAGTGCTCTGGTACGTGTCCGGCAACCGGGACGAGGGCCGAGTTCGGCGACGCGGACACCTTCGACATCGGCCGGTCGCCCAACCGGCACCTGTCCTTCGGCCGCGGCGGCCCGCACCTGTGCCTGGGCGCGCACCTGGCCCGGCTGGAGGTGCGCATCATGCTCGCCGCGCTGGCCCGGCGGGTGGCCCGGTTCGAGCTGGCCGGCGAACCGCGCCGCATCCGGTCGAACTTCACCAACGGGCTCCGGGAGCTGCCGGTCCGGGCCTGGCCGGCCTGACGGGCGGGTGAGCCCGTGACGCCGCCCCGGCTGCTGCTCATCCTCACCGAGAACTGGACCATGCGGCCGCCGCCCGACGTCGGCGACCTGGTCGCCTTCGCCGTCGAGGCCGAGCGGGCCGGGATCGACGGGGTCATGGTGAGCGAGCACATCGTCCTCGGGCCGTCGGCGAACGCGGCCGGCCTGCCCGTCAACCCGCGGGACTACGCCCTGCCGGGCAACCAGGACCCCGCGTCGCCGTGGCCCAGCCCGGTGGTGCTGCTCAGCGCGGTCGCCGCCGCCACCGAGCGCCTGCGGCTGGTGGCCGGGGCCATCATCAGCCCGCTGCGGCACCCGCTCGCCATCGCCAAGGACCTGGCCACCCTGGACCGGCTCAGCCGCGGCCGGCTGGTCGTGCTGCCCACGGTGAGCTGGCACCGGGACGAGTACGAGGCGCTCGGGGTCCCCTTCGGCCGCCGCGGCGACATCCTCGACGAGCAGCTCGAGATCTGGTCGCGGGCCTGGGCGGGCTCGCCGGTCGCGTTCGACGGCCGCCACTACCGCTTCGGCCAGGTCTGGCTGGAGCCGCAGCCGTTCCGGCCCGGCGGGCCGCCGCTGTGGTTCGGCGGGTCGTCGGTTCACCCCCGGCTGATCGGCCGGCTCGTGCGGTACGGCAGCGGCTTCAACCCGCTCGGCCAGCCCGACGACGCGGACCTGGCCCGGCTCGCCGCCGCCCTGACCGCGGCCGGCCGGAGTCCCGGCGAGCTGGAGTACGTGGGCGGGGTCCGTGGCACCTTCACCGGCCCCCACGGGCCCGCCGACCTCGACCGGGCCCTGGCCGGCATCCCGCCGCAGCTTGCCCGGGGGTTTCGGACCATCTGCGTCAAGCCGTCGCAGTTCACCGACGACCCGGCCCGGGTCGGCGATTTCTGCCGGGAGCTGGTGGCGAAGGTGTCGCTGTTTACTTGACCCGCCATGCCGGGCCGGCGAACCTTGACACAGATCGTTTGTGTCCATACGATCCCGGCATCAATCCACCCGGAGGGGCCCGTGACGAAGATCGACGCCTTCGCTCACATACTCCCGCCGGCCTACACGGAGCGCCTGGAGTCGATCACCTCGGGCCCGGACGTCAGCGAACGGATACTGGGATACCGGCCCTGGATCCGCGAGGACCCGGCGCTGACCGACCTCGACGCGCGCTGGCGGACGATGGACCTGTTCGGCGACTACCGGCAGGTGCTCACGCTTGCCGTGCCGCCGCTGGAGGAACTCGGTGGGCGGGCGGCCGCCGCCGACCTCGCCCGCGCCGCGAACGACGAGGTGGCGGAGCTGGTCGGCGCCTACCCGGACCGCTTCGCCGGCTTCGCCGCGGCCCTGCCGATGAACGACCCCGATGTTGCCGCCGGTGAGCTGGACCGCGCGATGAGCCAGCTCGGCGCGCTCGGGGCGCAGCTGCACACCAACGTGGGCGGTGCGCCGCTGGACGAGCCGCGGTTCGGTGCCATCTTCGACGCGGTGACCCGCAACGACGGGGTGCTCTGGCTGCACCCGACCCGCAGCTGGGCCTGGGCGGACTACCCGTCCGAAAAGCGCTCGGAGTACGGGATCTGGTGGTCGCTCGGCTGGCCGTACGAGACGTCGGTCGCCATGGCCCGGCTGGTGTACTCGGGCTGCTTCGACCGCTATCCCGGCCTGCGGGTGATCACCCACCACGCCGGGGCGATGGTGCCGCATTTCTCGGGGCGCCTGGCATCGCCGCTGGAGGACCCCGACCGGGCCGGCATCATGGCCGGGCTCAAGGCCGAGCCCATGGACTACTTCCGGCGCTTCTACGCCGACACGGCGATGTTCGGCGCCAGCCACGCAATCCGGTGCGCGGTGGAGTTCTTCGGCACCGATCACATGCTGTTCGGGACGGACATGCCGCTCGGGGGGCCGACGGTCGTCGCGGACACCATCGCCGACATCGAGGCGCTCGGCCTGCCGCCGGCCGAGGCCGACGCGATCTTCGCCGGCAACGCGAGGAGGGTGCTCCGGATCGCCGGCTGACCACCCACTCTCGTTATGAATATGAAGGAGAGACCGATGGCGAGTTCCGAATCGCACGATTCCGGTTCGTACGAGCGCCTGGGGGCGAAGCTGCTGTCGCTCCCCGACGTCATCGCCCAGTCTGTCGGGTTCCTCGGCCCGGTGTTCTCCTCGGCCTTCGTGATCCCGCTCGTCGTCGGGGTGATCAGCGCCTCGGGCAAGGGCGGCGGTGTGGCCGCGCCGCTGTCGGTGATCCTGGCCGCGATCGGTGTGTTCGGGCTGGGCTGGGTCGTCTCCAGCTACGCGAAGGAGATCCACGCCGCCGGGTCGCTGTATGACTACGTGACCCGCGGCCTCGGCGAACGGGTCGGCACCGCGGCCGGCTGGCTCTACTACGGCGGGATAACGATCCTGCTCACCGGCCTGCTGCTGCTGATCGGCGGCTATCTGCAGGGCACGATCCAGTCCGAGTTCGGCGTGAGCCCGCTGCCGTCCTGGGCCTGGACGCTGATCCTCATCGTCATGATCGCCGCGGTCCTGTACTTCGGCGTCCGGATCTCCACCCGCAGCCAGCTGGCGCTGGCGCTGGTCTCGATCGTCGTGGTCGGCATCTTCTTCATCTACGTGATCATCAAGCTGGGCTCGGCGAACAGCCTCAAGCCGTTCAACCCGTCGTCGTCGGCCGATGGCTGGTCCGGCATCATCTTCGGCATGCTGTACGGGGTGCTGCTGTTCGTCGGCTTCGAGACCGCCGCCAACCTGGCCGAGGAGACGCCCAGCCCGCGCCGGCACATCCCGATCGCGGTGATGGCCACCGCCGGGATCGCCACCGTCATGTACGTGGTCGCGACCTACGTGGAGGTGGCCGGCTTCCACTACGACCTCAAGACGCTGACCGCCGCCGCGGCGGCCCCGCTGTTCGCGCTCGGCGCGCCCAAGAGCGCGGGCGGCTACGGCGGCGTCTGGATCGACCGGCTGCTCGAGCTCGTCGTCCTGTTCGACATGCTGGCGGTCGCGATCGGCTGCGCCGTGTCGGCCTCGCGGGGGATCTTCGCGATGGCGCGGGACCGCCGGATCCCGGCGCCGCTGGCCCGGGTGTCCCGCCGGCACGGCACCCCGCTCGGCGCGACCCTGTTCGTGGTGGGCGCGTCGGTGGTCACCCTGCTCATCAACCAGTTCTGGACCGGGCTGTTCGCGCTCCCGCAGACCCCGCACTACTTCGCGCTGTTCGCGTGGGGGTCCACGTTCGGCGGTTTCGCGCTGGTCGTGGTGTACCTGCTGATGTCGGTCGGCGCGCTGCGCAGCTTCTCCGCCGCCGGGGGCCGGGCCCGGATCATCTTGTCCGCGGTGATCGGCATCCTCATCACCGCCGCCGCCATCTTCGGCTCGTTCTACAAGGTCACCGCCCCGACCATCTACGCGCCGTGGTTCGCGCTCGGCCTGCTCGTGATCGGCTTCGCCTCCACGTATGTGCTGAAGGCCAGGCAGTCCGCGAGCACGCAGCTGGCCGACCTGAGCGCGGAGGGCACGGCGTGAGCACGCGGTGACCCGCCCGCAGGCCGTCCTGGTCACCGGCGGCGGGAGCGGGATCGGCGCGGCCGTGGCCCGCACCCTGGCCGCGGCGGGCAGCCGCGTGGCCATCTGCGGGCGCCGCGCGGACGCCCTGCGCGCCGTCGCGGCGCAGACGGGGGCGCTCGACCTCGTCTGCGACGTGCGCGATCCGGAACAGGTGGGCGAGATGGTCGAGGCGGCCGCCGGTGAGTTCGGGCGGCTGGACGGGCTGGTGCTGAACGCGGGGGTGATAGCCCCCGGCGGGGTGGCGGACCTGTCGCCCGGGGACTGGTCGGAGATGGTGTCGGTCAACCTGACCGGCGCCTTCCTGGTCGCGCGGGCGGCGCTCCCGCACCTGCGCGCCAGCCGCGGGGCGGTCGTCGCCGTGGCGTCGGTCGCCGCCCTGCGGGCCGCGAGCCAGATGGGCGGCTACGCGGCGACCAAGGCCGGGCTGGCCATGCTGACCCAGTCCCTCGCCGTCGATCACGCCCACGAGGGACTGCGGGCGAACGTGGTCTGCCCGGGCTGGACCGTCACCGAGATGGCCGACGAGGAGATGGCCGCGTTCGGCGCCGAGCGCGGCCTGGGGGTGGCCGACGCCTACGCGCTCGTGACGGCGCTGGTGCCGCAGCGCCAGCGGCCCACGCCGGCGAGGTCGCGGCGGTGGTGGCCTGGCTCCTGTCCGACGCGGCTTCCTACGTCAACGGCGCCGTGATACCGGTGGACGGCTCGGCGTCGGCCGTGGACGTCGGGACCATGGCGTTCGACCCGAGGGTCAGCCTGCGGCCGGAGGGCGGCAGCGGGCCCTCCGGCACCGCCTGACCCGCCAGGCTGGTAAGGGCGTCACACAGGTGGTTTGGGAGCCAGGATCAGCAGCACGCTGGCGAACACCAGGATGACCCCGCCGACGCTAATGAGCCCCAGGCGCGCCGCGCGGACGCGGAAGTGGCCGCTGATGCCCACCAGGAACAGCACCGTCGCCAGGTAGACCGTGGTCCGGACGTAGCCGTCGGAGTTGCCGCCCGCCGTCTCGCCGAGCGCGTAGTTGATGTCGGCGACGGTGTCGAGCCGGTTGGCCTGGGCCAGCTCGGGCTGGCGGTACTCGGGCATGTAGGTGGGGCCCTTGGGCGCGTTCGGGTTCGTGAACGGGTGCGTCTTCAGCCACGCGTTGAACGCGACCAGGAAGTCCGGCCGGAACCGGAATTCGGCCACCCGCATTGCGGGCTTGTTCCCGGCGACGTAGGCGGTGAACCAGGCGTTGAATGTCAGCGAATCGAAATTCCTCAGGTCCGCGGCCTGGTAGGCGGCCCGGTTCGCCTCGGTCCTGGCCGCCGCCGCCTTGGCCAGCTGGAGCGAGGACTCCGTGCCCCATTTCGCCGCCGCGAAGCCGGAATAGGCCGCGAGAACCGCCACGATCGCCAGCAGCAGCGCCTCGATGATGGTGATCACCCGGTCCCGGCCCTTGGCCTCGGCGGCGGAGCCCTTCTTCTGCTCCTCCTTCTTTTCCGCCGCATGCTTGTGGTGCTCGGCGATCTCTTTCCCGACTTCGCTTGGCGACAAGCCTTCCGGCACCGCAGCCCTCCTCAGCAACATGACCCGTCCGGCCGTGCCCGTGCCGGCAGCCGGAATCCCAGGGCCGCCGGCCGCCGGGACCCGTGCGATCCCAGTCCACGGCCGGAGCCCGTTCCCAGCCTCACCCGGGCTGGGTGAACTCACTGGCCGACGGTGGCCAGCACGCGTGCGTCGGAGACGGCCTGGAGGAGACGCTGGTAGTCCCGCTCGTTCTGGCCGGCGTAGGTGATGGCGAAGTCGGCGATCGCGTGGTCGAAGTCCTCGCCGCCGCCCAGGTAGCCGGAGATCACCGTCGCCCGCCCGGTCCGGGCGTGGGCGCGGGCCAGCGCCCAGCCGCAGAGCCTGCCGTAGTAGGCGAGCTGGTCCGCGTCCATCAAGGACACGCTCATGCTGCCCTTCATGTCGCGCAGCTGGCGCACGTAGTATTCCTTGGCCGCCACATGCAGGCCCTCGTGGTCATCGTCGCTGATTCCGGCACCACTGGTGCCAATGCCGCTGGTCCAGCCGAGGAACGGGTCCGCGGCGCCCTGCGTCAGCAGCTGGCCCTTGACGACCCGCTCGCCCTGGTGGGCGTATTCGCTCTTCCCGGCGAACGGGGCCAGCACCGACTCCTGCGCCTCCTTGAGCTGGAGGAACAGCGGCTCGTCCGGGCGGTCCCCGATCAGCAGCAGGATGAACGCCTCGGTGCCGACCGAACCCACCCCCACCACCTTGCGCGCGAAGTCGCCGAAGTAGTAGTGGCGCAGCACCTCCTGCCGGTCGGCCACCAGCGTCTCCCGGTACAGCCCGATGGCGTGCTGGAGCTCGGCGAGGATGCCGGGGTGGCGCTCGATGGGGTAACGGACGATCACCGGGTGGGCGGGCCGGATGCGGTACTGCCCGTCGACCTTGTCGCACATCTTCAGGAACGCCTTCAGGCTGGTGCGCTGGCGCGCCTTGGCGATGTCGCTGCGGCGGCGCTTTACCGCCTTCTTCGGCTGGAGCTCGTCGAACAGGCTGGTGACCTTGTCGATGTCGATCCTGGAGTACCAGAGCTTCAGGAAGCGCATCGAGCCATAGCGGAACATCTCGGTGCGGTAGCTGCGGACGGCCAGCCGCGCCGCAGTGTGGGCGTCGCGGTCGCTGAACCCTTGTTCCCGGGCGGCGACGGCGAAGCTGGCCGCCAGGCGCTTGAGGTCCCACTCGAACGGGGCGGGCAGGGTCTCGTCGAAGTCGTTGACATCGAAGACCAGGTGCCGGTCGGGCGCGGCGAACATGCCGAAGTTCAGCAGGTGCGCGTCTCCGCACGCCTGCACCCGGATGCCGGTCGTCGGCGTGTGCGCGAGATCCCAGGCCATCGGCGCGGCCGCGCCGCGGAAGTAGGCGAACGGCGAGGCGACCATGCGGCCGTAGCGGATCGGCACCAGCTCGGGCACCCGGGTCCTGGCCTGCTCCTCGAGGATGGCGACCGGGTCCGGCCGGTCGGGCGGCGGCTCCCACTGTGCGTGGCTCACGAGTGGCACCTGGCCGCGCTGCTCGCGCCCGCGCTGCCGCCACTCCTCCGGGGTGAGCAGCTCATGCGGCGGGGCGAGGACGCCCGGCGACATTCTGGTCATAAGACCGACCCCCGACCGTAGGCGCGCTGACCTGACAGGCGCTCCTTTCACATGCATACGCGAAGGCCCACGGCTAGATCAAGACCAGATCGCCTGCTATCAGGCCCGGGAGCGGCTCAGGCCGGCCATCCGGATGGGATCACCCGCGGGCGGCGAACTCCCGCCGCGAGGCAGGTGCGGTCAGAAAAGCGTCAGGTAACGCTCTACCTCCCAGTCGCTCACCTCGGAGTGCCACGCCTGGAACTCCTCGCGCTTGACCTTGGCGTAGTAGTCGATGTAGTCGCCGTCCGGCGTCTTGCCAAGCGCCTCGCGCAGCACGTCGTCGGTGACCAGCTCATCGGCCGCGTGCAGCAGGGTCGGCGGCAGCGCCCGGATGCCCCGCCTGGCCACCTCCTCGGCCGGCACGACGTGCAGGTTGTCGCGGTTCGGCTCGCCCGGGTCGAGGCCGCGGTCGATGCCGTCGAGCCCGGCTGCCAGCTGCACCGCCATCGCCAGGTACGGGTTGGCGGAGCCGTCACAGCCCCGGTTCTCCACCCGGCCGCCCTCGGGCACCCGCAGCATCTGGGTGCGGTTGTTGCCGCCGTAGGTGGCGTAGGCCGGTGCCCAGGTGGCGCCGGACTGCGGCGCCCCGACCCCGAAGCGCTTGTAGGAGTTGACCGTCGGGCAGGTGACCGCGGCCATGGCCGGGCCGTGCTCGACTAGTCCGCCGATGTAGTGGTACGCGAGCTGCGACAGGTCCAGCCCGCGCGGGTCGGCGGGATCGGCGAACAGCTCCTCCCCCGACTGCGCGTCCCACAGGCTCGAGTGCAGGTGCAGCCCGGAGCCGGTGAGGTTCCCGAACGGCTTGGGCATGAAGGTGGCGGCCATGCCCGCCTGGTGCGCGAGCGTGTGCACCATGTAGCGGAAGAAGATGAGCCGGTCGGCGGACGTGAGCGCGTCGGAGAAGGCGAAGTTCTGCTCGAACTGGCCGTTCGCGTCCTCGTGGTCGTTGGCGTAGTTGGCCCAGCCGAGCTGGTTCATGTACTTCGACACCGTGGACAGGTGGTCGAACATCCGGGTCAGGCCCTTGGCGTCGTAACAGGGCATCCCGGCCCGGTCGAGCGGGTCGGCCAGGTCGATGCCGCCCTGGTCGCCGCGGCGGACCAGGAAGTACTCCGCCTCGCAGCCCACGTTGTAGACGTAGCCGCGCTCGCGCGCCTTCGCCAGCATCCCCTTCAGGATCAGGCGCGGCGTATACGGCCACGGCTCGCCCTCGACCGCGATGTCGCACTGCAGCACGGCCAGCCCCGGCTGCCACGGCACGAGCGTGTACGACGCCGGGTCCGGCACCGCGATCATGTCCGGGTCCGCCGGGCTCTGGCCCATCGGCCCGGCCGCGAACCCGGCGAAGCCCGCGCCGCCCAGCAGCACGTCTAGCGCGGTGACCGGGATCATCTTGGCGCAGGGTTTCCCGTGCATGTCCACGAACATGGCGAAGAAGAACTCGACGCCGTCCGACTCTGCCCGTGCGCGAAGCTCGGCCTCAACGTCTGGCATGTGCACTCTCCGTCGTATCCGTTGCGGTGTGAGAGTACGTCCACCGTGCGGCGTTGGGAAGACGCCCATGCCACCCAAGCACCCGCCGCACGGCTCGTTCATTGTGGCCAGCCGCTGTCCCATGTGGTCAGGGTGTGCGGCCAGCCCGATCGAGCCAGGAGTTGAACAAGTCCGAGGCGGACCGCGTCATCGAATCCCGGGCAGTCGCAAACGCCGCGGCCAGGTGCTGGAACCCGTCATCACCCAGCGCTTCCTCGGCGGACCTCTGGTACTCGGGCACCTGCCGCCATTCGGCGAGCATCGAGTCGGTGACCTCGACGTGGAACTGGATGCCATACGCGGCCTCACCGAACCTGAATGCCTGGTTCGGGTATGCCGCGGACCGGCCCAGGTGGACCGCGCCAGCGGGGAGCGCGAACGTGTCACCGTGCCATTGCAGGGCCGGGAACTGGCTTCCCAGCACGCCGAACACCGGGTCGGCCCGCCCACTGGCGGTCATCTCGACCGGCAGGACACCGACCTCTGGCTTATCCCCGGTGCGGACCTCCGCGCCGAGGCTCGCGGCCAGCAGTTGCGCGCCGAGGCACACCCCCAGATAGGGAGTGCCAGCCCGCACCGCGGCTGCGATCCACTGTTTTTCCGCGACGAGCCAGGGATACCTTGCTTCCTCATACACGCCCATCGGGCCGCCCATCGCCAGCACGAGGTCAACCTCCCGCAGGTCGGGCAGGCAGCCACCCTCGTCCAGTTCGACCGTCTCGACCACGAAGCCGCGGCCGCGAAGCGGCTCGCTGAAGAGGCCGGGCGGCTCACACCGGATGTGCTGGAGCACACACGCCCGTGGCATAAGTCAGCCAACAAGCAGCACAGGGCGGTCGGTCAGGTGGATCACATTCTGCGCGGTGCTGCCAAGGACGAGCCCCGCCAGGTCGGCCCGGCCGCGCGAGCCCATCACGATCACGTCCGCATCGTACAGCTCGGCTCCCTCGGATTCTCTCGTACATCAATTCAGCCTCATCCGCCAGCGATCGGCCTCTCCCGCAGGCCATTCCTGTCTCTACGATGGGCGCCGCACGTCCCGCCGCTCCAGGGACCTTCGTCCGGAGACTACGGCGGGACGGCAGGTCGGGTCCCAGGTAACAACAGTGCGATCGCTTGGGATGGTGAGGCAGTGACAGGCAGCGACGGCGTGACCGGCCTGCAGTCCCGGCTCGCGGGGCTGGCCCGGTTTCTGGACCGGTTCCTGCTGCCACTGGTCCTGATCGTCGCCGCGCTGGGCGTCGCGCTTCCCGCCCCCGGACGGCTGCTGGACGCCAACGGGGCGATCCTGATCACCCTGGCGGTGCTGGTGTTCTGCACCGGCTCGTCGGTCACCTTCGCCGACATCCGGGGCATGCGCGCGGCCGCCGGGCGGATGGCGCTCGTGCTGGCGGCCAGCACCGTCATCCTGCCGCTCCTGGCCTGGCTGGCCAGCAGGCTCGTCAGCGGGGCGGCGCTGCAGGGCGGAGTACTGGCGGCGGGCGTGGCCCCGGTGGAGGTGGCATCGGTGGCGCTCACCGGCATGGCCGGCGGCGAGGTCGTGGTGGCGGCCGGCCTGCTGATCGCCTCCACGATGCTGACCGTCCTCCTCGCCGGGCCGATCCTAGGGCTGCTCGGCGCCCATTCCGCCGTCTCGCAGCTCGGGCTCCTGTCCACGCTGGCGCTCGTCGTGGCGCTGCCCCTGATCGCAGGCTGCGCGATGCGCACCCTCGACCCGTTGGGCGGGCGTGAGCGCCCACTGATCGAGATCATCGGGATGGCCAGCCTGCTGGTGCTGCTCTGGGAGATCTCCAGCGAACTGCGGCTTCACGCCAGCGACGGCCGGGTCACCGTGGCCCTGCTCATCTTCCTGGCCGGCGCCGGTGTGCTGGGATGGCTGCTCGCACGCGGGGCGCCACGGCGGCAGCGCACCGCCGTGATCCTGCCCACCACGATGCGGGACTTCGCGGTGGCGGCGGGCATCGCCGCCAGCGCGTTCGGCATCGCCGCCGCCGCCCCGCTGGGGATCTACGGGGTGATGGTGCTCGTCTTCGGCGCCGTTACCGTTTACGTGTCCAAACGAGCCTGACGGACGCACCCCGCCCGTGGCGGACGGGGCGGGAGCG
This sequence comes from uncultured Actinomycetes bacterium, assembly GCA_963835425.1. Taxonomy (GTDB): domain Bacteria; phylum Actinomycetota; class Actinomycetes; order Streptosporangiales; family Streptosporangiaceae; genus UBA9676. Next base: position 671,682 of record CAWIGE010000002.1, read on the forward strand.
GATCATGGCTGGATGGATAACCAGACAGAGACCGGACTGCTGCGGCGCTTCCTGGATGAGCAGCGCAACCACGTCCTCGGGATCCTGGAGGGCCTGGCCGACGAGCAGCCGCGGGGGCCGGTGTTGCCCTCGGGGTGGCACTGCCTGCCACGCGGGGCACCTCGACGCGGTCCGGGAGCTGATCGACGGTCGTCAGTGGATCGTCCTCGACTAGGCCCGCGCCTCTCCATCCGCCGTCCCGGGGAGACCCGGCGGTGGGTCGCCGTTACCCATCGATCACATGACGCCAGCTTCTTGATTTATATCGAACACATCTTCTAACATGGTCCGATGGCGTCATCAAAACGGGACAAGGCCCTGCTGGCGGAGATCACCGGCGTGGCGCGCCGCCTGGCCCGCGGCCAGCTGTCCGAGGCCGAGCAGCAAGAAGCCGCCGCAACACTGAGCCAGGTCGCCCGGGGCCGGGCTGACCTGCTGGCAGAAGGCGCCGGCCTCGCCATCGGCACCCACGAAGGTGGCCCGGACGAGGCCCGGCATCTGCAGGCCGCCCAGCTCTGCATCAATGCGGGGGCCGACCTCAGCCTGATCCCCCAGTGGGTCGAGGAAGGCCGCCGCCGGGCGGGCGCTACCCCCTCCCCGCTACGCGGGTAACGGCGTGCCCCCGGGCTGACCCGGGGCCGCCGGTAGCCCGGCGGCTACCGACCGGGCCACGCCCCAGCGCGCCGAGGCCTCCATGCCGTACCAGGCGGCGTCCATGCCGTACCAGGCGGCGTCGGCAGCGGCCTTGCCCACGACGAACCCGAGCCACACGCCGCACGGCAACGGCCGCAGCAGCCACGCGGCGCCGGCCAGGCAGCCGGGACGGATGAAGAAGTCGTCCAGGGCCTCCGCCACCGCGCACGAGGCGAGCTGCTCTTTGACCGCGTGCCACGCGCCCGCGGCCAGCCTGCGCCACCCGGCCAGATGGGCAGTTGCCCGGCGGGCGGCCAGTGCCGTCTTGGTTCCGACGCAGCCGTAGAACGCGATGACCTCACAGATGGTCGCCATGGCGGCGGCGCCGAGCACCGACCCGGTGGGCAGGTACCCGGCGGCGAAACCGGCGACCGCCCCGGCCGTGCCGCACACCTCGGCGAGCCCGAACCGGGCCCGCCACGACTGCCACCACCCGCTGGTCTCCGGCTGATCCTCGTCACGGTCGGCGGGCGGCCGTCCGGCCGCGGCGCCGCCGGTCGCGGCTGTGCTGGCTGCGGTCGTGCTGGCTGCGGTCGGCACGTCTCTCCCCGCCCCAAAGTCGACAGTGTCGCCATGAAGCGGAGCGGGCCGTGCGGCCTTTGATACGGGTTGGGGTGATGCGGGCGGGGAACGGTGACGGGCTACCGGGTGCCGCCAGCGCAGGTCACGGAAGTCTGAGGGCCGGCGTCACAACCGGATGGCCGGCCCACAGGCGATGATCTCGTCGGGGTGGTCAGCGGCCTGGTCGAGGTTGTGCCGGATCGGGCCGTCCCGTCCTGCGCCGCGGCGGGACCCTGCTCGCCCCCGCCGGGCATCGACGCCTGGCGCAACGTCGGGGGACACCAGCGCCCAGTGCCTATGGGTAGTACTGCGGAACTGAACGGATATCCCGGCCGCGCGGGCGCAGATCCGCCTGCCCGGCGTCGTGGTGGCGGCGCCCGTCCTGGTGGGATGCGGCGGGCGGAGCCGGGCAGGTGAGGGTGATCCGCAGCCCGTGCGGATGGTTGAGCGTGGCCTCGGCGGTGCCGTGGTGGGCGGCGGCGGTCGCGCTGACGATGGCCAGGCCGAGCCCGGAGCCGGGCCGCGGCGACGGGGCCGCGGCGCGGTAGAAGCGCTCGAAGATGCGCGGCAGCTGGCCGGGCGGGACGCCGGGGCCGTCGTCGCTGACCTCGACCGTGACGCTGCCGTCGCGCCCGGCGGCGGTGATGGTGGCGACCGTGCCGGGCGGTGTATGCGTGTGCACGTTGGCGAGGATGTTGTCGACGGCCCGGCGCAGCAGCTCCTCATCGCCGCTGGTCACCAGGCCGGCGGCGACCCGGGTGCGCCAGGTCCGCGAGGGGTCGGCGACCCGGGCCCGGTCGGCGCACTCGCGGACCAGCGCGGTGAGATCGACCGGGTCGTGTTCCTGGTCCGGGTGCTGGTCGAGGCGGGCCAGCCGGAGCATGTCGTTGACCAGGGCGCTCATCCGCTGGGCCTCGGCGGCGATGCGGTGCATCGCCTCATCGACCTGCGGCCGCCGGGCGAGGGCGCCCTGCTGGTAGAGCTCGGCGTTGGCGCGCAGCGAGGCCAGCGGGGTGCGCAGCTCGTGGCTGGCGTCGGCGAAGAACCGCCGGCTGGCCTCCTGGCCGGCCTCGCGCTCGTGGACGGCCGCATCGATGCGCGCCAGCATCCCGTTCAGCGCGGTGCCGAGCCGGCCCACCTCGGTCCGGGTGTCGTGCGGGCTGACCCGGCTGGCGAGGTCGCCGGCGGTGATCGCATCGGCCTGGGCGGCCATGGTTTCGATCGGCCGCAGCCCGCGCCGCATGACCCAGGCGACGCCCCCCGCGGCGAGCAGTCCAGCGGCCGCTAGGCCGATGGCGAGGATGAGCTCGAGCTGCCCGACGGTCCGGTTGACGTCGCTGAGGCTGGTGGTGGCGTAGACGGTGCCGTAACCGGGGAACGTCTCGGCCAGCAGCCGGAGCTGTCCGTGCCCGTTTCTGCTGGTCACGGTCTGGGCCTGCCGGTGCCTGGCCAGGGTGGCCAGGGCGGCCGGCACCTGGGGCACCAGATTGCCGTTGCCGTGGACGAACACCTGCCTCGGCCCGCGGGCGGACACCTTCGCCACGTAGAACTGGGTCAGGATGCCCGGCGCCAGCACGAACGGCCCCGCGATCACCCGTTGCCGCACGGGCCGGCTGGCGGGTTTCTCCACCCTCCTGCCGGCGAGCGATGGGGTGCTCGCGCCCGGGGCAGCCGGCCGGAAATTCACCCGGTACAGGCTGAGTACGGCCTGCAGCCGGGCATCGGTCTGGTTGAGGAGATAGCCGCGCAGCGCGGTGACGGCGGCGAGGTCGAAGGCCACCAGCGCGACCAGCGTGACCGCCAGCACGCCGGCCAGCACCCGGGTGCGGAGCTTGGGCCGCCGGGGGCGTCCCGGCTTCATCGGCGCGTACCGGGGTCAGCCATGGTCCCGCTCCCTTGCCTCACTCACATCCGACCACGTCACCACCAGTATCAGGTGGGATCTGCATGTGAGTTTGACGTGAGCCCGCAGCCAGCGGGGCCCCTAGCCGTCGAGGACCTGGCGCAGCGTGGCGGCGAAGGCGTCCGGCTCGCCGGTGCTGCCATACTCGCCGCCGAGGAACCCGTCGTGGCCGCCCGGGAAGGTGACGGGCGCCGTGCCGAGCCGTTCGGCCACGGCAACGCCCGCCCGGCCCGCCAGCATCTGGGCCGACTGCGCTCCGACGCCGACGACGATGCGGGTCGGTGCCGCACGGAGCGCGTCGAAGTCGTGCCGGTAGCCGGGGGTCGAAGGCATGTTCAGCCCGACGAGCGGGTCGTCCCGGGAGCCGTCGTCCTCGGTGGGCAGCCCGAAATTGGCGGGGTTCGGGCCGGGCTGGTCAGCGAAACCGGCGGGGATCGGGCCCTCATAGCTGACGAGGCCGATGAATTTCGCCATCGCCGGGCCGTAGCCCTCGTGCTGGTAGGTCTCATGGATGTCCCCGCACGCGGCCAGCGCCGGTTCGCGGTCCGGTAGCTCCTGCGCGGCCGGCGGCTCGTGCGCCACGAGGGTGCGGACCTGCTCCGGGTGCGTGGCCACCAGGGCCAGCGCATTGACGGCGCCACCGCTGCTGGCGAAGATGTCCACCGGCCCGGCATCCAGCGCCAGGATCAGCCGGTGCAGATCGTCGGCGTGCTCTTCGGTCGTGGACCGCGAGGCGCCGTCGGTGCGCTTGCTGCGCCCGGCCCCGCGGGGGTCGTAGGTCACCACCGTGCGGTCGGTGAAATGCCCGGCCAGGGTGACGAAGCCTGCGGCGCCCATCGGCGACCCGATGAGCAGCAGGACCGGCTCGGTACTGGCGTCGTTGCTCCGGACGTCGTAGTGGAGGACGGCGCCTGGCGCGTCCAGGGTGTGGGTCTTCGGCTCGGTCATGGCCGCCCCCTTACCGGGTTCTCGATCTCCGCTTGTGCTGACTCACCACGCCGGCCAAACTCATCGGCCCGGCCCGCCGCGCTTCCGGGTTAGCGGCGGTATCCGGCCTGTGCCGGGGGCGGTGAAATTGAGGAGCGTGGAACGCAAGCATCGGCCCGCTGAATGCGAGCGTCCGTCCGCTGAACCAGACGTGACCCTGAGGCGTGGCCCGGCTCAGCCCCGCCCGGCGCCCGGGAGGCCGCCGGCCTCATCGAGCTCGCCGGCCAGCGCGGCCGGGGCACGCATCCGCCACGCATCGGTCACCAGCTCCGCCAGGCGCTCGACGCCCACCTCGGCCAGCCGCACCATCACCAGCGGCCATCCGTCATAGCCGGGCGTGGTGAAGAAGATCCCAGGCTCGCCGAGGAGGAGAGCCTGTTTCTCGGCCTCGTCGCCGACGTACAGCACCGCGATGTCGGTCCGGATCAGCCGCGGCTTGCCCGGCGTCCGCTCGGGGTAGGACCAGACGAACCCCTTGCCGCCGACCCGGAAGTCGAAGCCGTCGCTATCGATCTCCTCCACGTGGGGCAGCGCCAGCGCCAGGCGGCGCACGTCGTCGGCGTCAGCCATCGAGATCCCTCCCCGGTCGCGCCACCGCACACAGGCTACGCGCCGACCCGCCCGGCGGCCCTGGGCGCACAAGGCCGCTCGCTAAGCCAGGGCCTGCTGCGTCTCGGCGAGGCCGCCGGCGTAGAAGCGGCGGGCCACGTCGATCAGCTCATCGAGCGGCGGCCACCACGGCCCGTGCTCCAGCGACCTGAGCGTATCCAGGAGGCTGGCAGTCTGGCCGGGGCGGTCGGCGATACCGGCAACGGCGACCCGGCGCGGGCGCGCCGCGCGCAGCGGGCCCAGATACAGGTCCGGGCCGGTACCGCCCGGCTGCGGCCCGGCCATGACCAGGTAGTAGTCGGGCAGCTCGAACCGCTTGTCCCGCCAGGCGGCCAGCGCCTCCGCGGCGCACTCCTCGAAGCCGGCCGCCCCACCCGGCGCGCCCGCCACGTCCCACATCGCCCGCCACCCGGCGGCCACCTCGGCCAGCGGGTCATCGGGCACGACCACGTAGGTTGACCGCCGCCGGGCCGCCTCCCGCATCGCCAGCGCGCCCGCCTCCCATCCGGCCCGCGCCGCCGTACGCTCCCCCGGCTGGCCGCCCCCGGCGGCGGGGGCGCGGACGACCGAGACGTTGGGAGAGCGGCCGAGGCCGTCAAGCAACCCCTCGCCCACCTCGCCGACCAGGACGACCACCGTGGAAGACTCGCGCCGCATCGACCCGATCCTAGTCCCGGCCCGCACGGGCGCCGGGTGCCTGTTCGGCCGGCGTTCGCATGATCATCGGCCGAAGCGCCAGCGTGCCGAGCCGTTCGGCGAAGGGGTGCGGGGTCCCGCCGCCCGCCTGGCGCAGGCCCCGGACGGGCCACTAGAGTGCCGCCGGTGGACGAAGGAGAGCTCACTGGCCTGATCGCGCCGTACGTGACCGACGGCGGCCCGGGACACGCGGTCGGCGTCTACCGCGATGGCGCGCTGGTGGCACAGGCGGCCGCCGGCTGCGCGGTGATCGAGCATGACGTCCCGATCGGAGCCGGCACCATCTTCGACATCGCGTCCGCGAGCAAGCAGTTCACCGCCACCTGCCTGCTGCTGCTGCAGCGCGACGGCGTGCTGTCGCTGGACGAGGACGTGCGCCGGCACCTGCCCGAGCTGGCGCTGCCCGTCCCGGTCACGCTGCGGCAGTGCCTGTCCCACACCGGCGGCCTGCGGGAGTACTACTCGCTGTGCGAGCTGGCGGGCGTGCCGGTCGCGGGCATGGATGAGGCGCGGCTCTTGCGCCTGCTGGCCGGGCAGACCGGCCTCAACTTCCCGCCCGGCACCGGGTGGTCCTACTCCAACAGCGGTTTCGTCCTCGCCGCGGCGGCCCTCCGGCGGGTGAGCGGGCGCTCGCTGGCCGAGTTCGCCGCGGACCGGCTGTTCGGCCCGCTCGGCATGCGCGCCACCCGGTTCCGCGATGATCTCACGGTGCCCGTGCCCGGGCTGGCCACCGGCTACACGCCCGCGCCCGACGGCAGCTGGCGCCGGGCCGACATCACCGAGGAGACGGTCGGCGACGGCGGCGTCGTCACCTCGGTCAGCGATCTGGCCGGATGGCAGCACTTCATGCTGACCGGCGCGACCCTCGGCGCCGACATCCGCGATGGGCTGCTCGAGCCTGCCGTGCTCGCGGACGGGCGGCGGCTGCCCTACGCGCTCGGCTTGGAGATCACCACGGTCGGCGGCCACCGCGTCTACCTGCATTCGGGCCACATCGACGGGTTCCGGTCGGCGCTTGCCTACCTGATCGACGACGGCGTGGGCGTTGCCGTGCTGGCCAACCGCGACGACACGTTCCCGGCCGAGATCGCCGTGCGCATCGCCGAGCGGCTGGGCGGCGTGGATGCCCCGGCACCGCCGGCCCGGCTCGGCGAGCGCGCCGCGCTGGCCGCCCAGCCGGCCGTCACCGGCCTGTGGTACTCCCCCGAACTGGACACCCACATGGCGATCGGCGCCGCCGCCGACGGCACGGTCACTCACGCCGAGGGCGGGACCACGTACCACTATGCGGCGATGTCCGACGGCAGCTGGCGCGGCCTCCGCTGCGCGAGCTCGCTCCGGCTCCGGCCGGGCGCCGGCGGGCTGTGGCTGGAGGAGGTCGTCGGCGACGAGCCGCCCGAGGTCTACCTGCGCGCGGGCGAGCCGCCGGCCGCGGCGCCACCGGCAGGCGCCTACTACAGCCAGGAGCTGCACGCCCACGCCACGCTCGCCGCCGCCGCCGGCGGCGCGGCCCCCGGGGCGGCCACCCTCGCGGTCGGGCTTGCCCCGCCGCGGACCGTGTCACCAGCGGCTGAAGGCGTGTGGGCGGGCGACGGCCTCACCGTCCGGACGCTTGCCGACGGTGCGGAGCTGGAGGTAAGCCTGTACGGCGCCCGCCGCTGCCGGTTCGCCCGCACCGAGGGCACGCCCCCGCCCCGCCAGCGCGGCCTGTAGCCACCCCGGGCGGGCGCGCGCTGACCAGGCGGCCGGGCTTCGCGCGTCAGGCGTGGATCGTGCCCGACGGTGGCCGGGCCGTGCGCCTCGGTCACGGGGATGTCGCGGTCATCCGCGGCCCGGGCCCCTACGCCGTCGCCGACGACCCGGCCACGCCGCCGCAGGCCGTCATCCACCCCGGCCAGCGGTGCACCTCGCCCGACGGGCAGGAGCTCATGCATATGACCGACCTGGGGGTACGCACCTGGGGCAACAGCCCGGATGGCGCCACGGTGCTGCTCACCGGCACCTACCACCTGGACGGCGAGGTCAGCCAGCGCCTGCTGCGGGCGTTGCCGGCCGTGCTCGTCCTGCGCGAAGGCGACTGGGACTGCCCGCTGGTCCCGCTCCTGGCCGATGAGATCGTCAAGGACGAGCCCGGCCAGGAGGCGGTGCTCGACCGCCTGCTCGATCTCCTCCTGATCGCGGTGCTGCGGGCCTGGTTCGCCCGTCCCGGCGCCGATGCCCCGCGCTGGTACCGGGCGTACGGCGATCCGGTCGTCGGCCGGGCCCTGCGCCTGCTCCACCACAACCCGGCCCACCCCTGGACGGTGGCCGAGCTGGCCGCCGCGGCCAACGTGTCCCGCGCCAGCCTGGCCCGCCGCTTCACCGAGCTCGTCGGCGAGCCGCCCATGGCCTTCCTGACCAGCTGGCGGCTCGCCCTGGCCGCCGACCTGCTGCGCGAGCCCGGCGCCACCATCGGGACCGTGGCATCGCAGGTCGGCTACGGCAGCCCGTTCGCGCTCAGCACCGCCTTCAAGCGCGTCCGCGGCGTCAGCCCGCGGCAGCACCGCGCCGACGCCCTCCGGGGCTAACACCCAGCCCTGAGCCTGGAGCCCCTCGCTGCCCTGGGTCGCCACCGGCCTGCTGGCCGGCGGGATTCTCGTCCTGGCCGCCGGAATCGCCCTCGTCGTGGTGCCCATCCGCCGCGCGGTGAGACGCCGCGCCGGTGATCCACGCGCCGCGGGAGAACCATCAGCGGAAGATCGACGCCACGTTCGTCACACAGACGGCCGGGAAGTGAGACGCGGTGCTACGGGATCAGGCCCAGCTGCCGGGCCCGGGCGACGGCCTCGGTGCGGTTGGCCGCGCCGAGCTTGCCCAGCACGTGGCCGACGTGCTTCTTGACCGTGTCGAGGGAGACGAAAAGCTGAGAGGCGATCGCCTGGTTCGACCGGCCCGCGGCCAGCATCTCCAGCACCTCCAGCTCGCGGCCGGTCAGCGGCTCGACGATGCCCGGCATCGCCGCGGCGGCGGCCGGCCCGGGAACCGGCGCGGCATGCCCGGCGTCGAAGGCGCGCTGCAGCCGGGCCAGGCAGTCGAGCGGGACGCGGCGGGCGGCCGCGTGTTCCGCGCGCTGGGCCGCGACCAGCCGGCCCAGCAGCGCGGCCATCGGCTGCCCCTCGTCGGCGAAGACCCGGACGTAGCCCTGCGGGCACGCCAGCACGAGCGCGCCGGCCAGCGCGTCCAGCGCGGCCGGCTCGTCGCCGCCGGCGGCCAGCGCCAGCGCCCGCAGCGCGCGGATCTCGATGAGGCTGCCGGTGCGGTCCTCGGCGCCGGCCGCCGCGTGCAGCCGGTCCAGCAGTACGAGCGCCGGGCCGGGGCGGCCCTGCGCCAGCAGGACGCGGGCCAGCACCAGCTGCCCCGGCTCCCGGGGGAACTCCGGCTCATCGTCCGCAGCGAGGCCAGTCTCTTCCGCCCAGCGGGCCGCCCCGCCCAGGTCGCCCTGGGCCAGGAGCAGCCGCGCCCGCTGCGCCGGGACGGGGTTGACCAGCCCGGGTGGCCCGGGGGCGGCCCGGGCGGCTTCGCCCATCGCCGCCAGCGCGCCGGCCGGGTCGCCGGTGGCCTGCCGTATCCACGCCAGCGTGGCCAGGCCCGCGGCCAGCGGCACCGTGTAGACGAACGAGCGGCACAGCGCGATCCCCTCGATGACCTGCGACAGCGCGCTGTCGAGCTCGTTTCGCTGATAGGCCACCTCGGCAAGACTCACATATGCCGGGCCAGCGGCCGGCAGCGGTGCCTGGCCGGGCCTGGCGATGGCGTCCAGCGCCTGCTCGCAGGTCAGCACGACCGCGTCCAGCCGCCCCTGGGCCTGCTGAACCCGGCCCAGCTCGTAGCTTTCCCACGCACTCCAGGTCGGCAGCCCGGCCGCCCGCCTGCCGGCGATGCCTTCGGTGAAGGCGCGCTCGGCTCCGGCGAGCCGGCCGCCAAGCCAGTCGGCCACGGCCAGCTGCCCCTGGGCGACGGACCTCAGTATCCACTCGCCGTCGCTGATCTCGGCCATGCCCCGCGCAGCGAACTCGGCAGTGCCCGGGCCGTCGAGGCGGAGCTGGGCGATATAGCCACGGGCGATCGCGATCAAGGCGGGGATGTTCACCAGCAGGCTGCCGCGCGTTGCCTATCGTGGGCTCGAGCGGATCCGCGTCGGTGCCCGCGCTGGCGAGTTCCGCCGCGTCGATCAGCTGCTCCGCCTCCTCCAGGTGGCCGCTGGTCGCGGCCGGGACGGCCTGCGCCAGCAGCAGCCGGGGGCGGGACCGGACCAGATCGGCGGGCAGCGGCGCAAGCCAGCGCTGGATCGTCGCCGCTTCGCCGCGCTGGCTGTGGGCCGCGTCGAAATGCCGCTCGATCAGCCGGGCGGCCGAGGTCATCTCGCCGGCGGCGACGGAGTGCCGGATGGCCTCATCGGCCAGCCCGTGCTCCTCGTACCAGCCGGCCGCGTTGCGGTGCAGCTGCGCCACCTGGCCGGGCCGTTCGGCCTGCAGGCGGGCGCGGAGCAGGTCGGCGAACAGATGGTGGTAGCGCCACCATCCGCGCACCTCGTCCAGCGGGACCAGGAACAGCCCGGCCCGGTCCACCTGCTCCAGCAGCGCCTGGCTGCCGGTCCGGCCGGTGACCGCGTCACACAGCTCGCCCGACAGCCGGTCCAGCACCGAGGTCTCCAGCAGGAAGGCGCGCACCTGCTCGCCCTGCCGCTCCAGCACCTCTTCGGCCAGATAATCGAGCACGTAGCGGTGGCTGCCGGTGAAGGCAGCAACGAAGCTGGCCACGTCCTCCTGCCCGCGCAGCGACAGGGCGGCCAGCTGCAGCCCGGCCGCCCACCCCTCGGTCCGGGCCACCAGCGCCGCCACGGCCGCCTCGGGCAGCGCCATGTCGGGCCCGGCCCCGGTCTGCTCCAGCAGCCCGGCCGCCTCGCCGGCCGTGAACCGCAGATCCGCGGCGCGCACCTCGGTGAGCTGCCCGCGGGCCCGTAGCCGCGCCAGCGCCAGCGGCGGATCCGACCGGCTGGCCAGCGCCACGTGCAGGCCCGGCGGCTGGTGCTCCAGCAGGAACCCCACCGAGGCGTGTACCGGCTGGGAGCTGATGGCGTGGTAGTCGTCGAGGACCAGCAGCACCCCGTCGCCGCCGGGCCCGGCGGCCAGCTCGTTGATCAGGGCCGTCACCAGCGGCTCGAACGATGGCGGCGCCGGCGGGCCGAGCAGCGGGCCCACCCGTCCCCCGATCCCCGCGTGCACCCGGTCCAGCGCCGCGATGGCGTGCCGCCAGAACCGCGCGGGGTCGTTGTCCCCGCCGTCCAGCGAGAGCCATGCGGCCGGGACCTGGCTGCGCTGGGCCCACTCGGCGAGCAGCACCGTCTTGCCGTACCCGGCCGGCGCACAGACCAGCATCAGCCCGCGCCCCAGGCCCTCATCAAGCCGTTCGCTCAGCCGCGGGCGCGGCACCAGCCCCGGCCGCGAGCCCGGGACGTGCAGCTTGGTGGCCAGCAGCGCATCCCGCTCAGCGGTCACCGCCGGCGGTGCGGCCGCCGCCGCGGATGGCTCAGCCATGGCTCACCTGCACCCTGCGCACCCTTCCCCCGCATGCCGCGCATAACCCAGGGACCGCCCAGGGCGGGGGGGGGCATCTCGGCGCCCAGTACCACCAAGACTCCACCCCGTCGGCACCTTCGGGTGACGCCCGGGCACCGCGCCCTCGGTAGCGTCGAGATCACTGACAAAAGAAACCAAGGACGGCACATGACGGGTTCGCGCTACGAGATCAGCGTCCAGGGGGTCCTCGACGAGTGCTGGGCTGCCTGGTTCGAGGGTCTTCAGGTCACCGACGACGGCAGCCGGACGGTCATCTCCGGGCCGGTGGCCGATCAGGCTGCCCTGCACGGGCTGCTGAACAAGATCTGCGGCCTCGGCCTCGTCCTGATCTCGGTTCGCCGGCTCGACCCCGGGTGACCATCCCGCGGCGCGGCGACGGCCCGCGGCATGCGGAGGGAGGAGATCATGCACCCAGCTGCCCAGGAGAGTAGGGCTGGCTCGCGGCCACTGCGCCGCCATCCACCCGGCCGGGTGGCCGTGAGCCTGGCCATCACCTGCATCGGGGTCCTGTATGCGCTGTACCGCGGCTATTACTGGCTCGGCGGAACCGTCGGCATGGTCGGCAGGCCGGCGTCGCCGGCCGAGTGGCGGGCCGTCAACCTGGCCGGCGCCGTCATCGTGCTCGTGCTCGCGCTGCTGCCGGTCGCCGCGCTTCCCCTGTGGGAAAGGCCGCGCCTCCGGCCGGTGCTGCTGGCTGCCTGCTGGCTGCTGGCGGTCGGGTACATCATGCACGGGCTGGTCCAGGACGCACAGCGGGTGCTGAGCCTGGCCGGCGCGTTGCGCATCCACTATCCCGCTTATGTCTCGGTGAACAGGCACGCCGCCGACGTCCAGGACCTGGCCTTCAACGAGACCTGGTTCCTGGCCGTAGGGGTCTTGTGGGGCGCCCTCGCCTGGATCAGCCTCGGCCGATCGCAGGCGCGCCGCTGGTGGGCCGGCACCGCGCTGGCCGCGATCGCGGCGCTGACGGCGGTCGGGATGCTCAGCGCCTTCGGCGTCATCGGCAGGTTCATCGGCTGGCCCTGATCCGCGGTCCGGGCCGGAACATTGTTCCCCTCCTCCCGTGCTGAGACCATGGAGGAGCCATGCGGATCGACGAGAAGGTGCGTGACGCGCACCTGGAGCACTTCTGCCCCGGCGGGCTGGGCCTTGCCGTGACCACCTCCCGCCCGGCCTGGCCCGGCCGGCCCGACGGCGCCCCGGCCGGGCTGGACGGCAACGCGGCGCGCGCGGCCGGGCAGCAATGCGGGCGCTGCGGCCTGCCCATGACGCGAGGGCAGGACGTCCGCAGGCGCGTCAGCGGGACCTGGGTGCACGAGAGCTGCCCGGCCTGAACCCGGCCGTCACGGCGGCGGCCAGTCCTTGGCGACCAGGGTGAGCACGTCGTAGGCGGCGACCGAGGCGCCGTCCTGGTTGGTCACGTCGGCGTCCCAGCGGACCTCGCCGTAGCCGGCGTCCTCGCGTGGGGTGATCTGCTTGCAGGTCAGCGTCACGGTCAGCGCATCGCCGGGGTAGACCGGCGTGGTGAACCGCAGGTTCTCCAGCCCGTAGTTGGCCAGGACGGGGCCGGGGTCGGGCTGGACGAACAGGCCGGCCGCGAACGACAGCACCAGGTAGCCGTGCGCCACCCGGCCATCGAAGAACGGGTTGGCCCGGGCGGCGCCGGAGTCCATGTGCGCGTAGAAGGTGTCGCCGGTGAACTCGGCGAAGTGCTCGATGTCGGCCAGCGTCACCGTGCGCGGGCCCGCGACCACCGTGTCACCGGGCAACAGCTCGGAAAGCGGCTTGCGGAACGGGTGGACGCCATCGGTGTCCCGCGGCGCGCCGGGGACCCAGCGGCCGGTCACCGCGGCGAGCATCCGCGGGCTGGCCTGGACGGCGGTGCGCTGCATGTGGTGCAGCACGCCGCGGATGCCGCCCATCTCCTCGCCGCCGCCGGCCCGCCCGGGGCCGCCGTGCACGAGCACGGGCAGCGGGGACCCGTGCCCGGTCGAACTCGGCCGCGTCATCCCGGTCGAGCACCAGGATCCGGCCGTGCCAGGGCGCCAGCCCGGTCACCACCTCGCGCGCGAACGCGGGGTCGGCGGTGACCACCGATCCGGCCAGGCTCCCCCGGCCGCGGGCCGCGAGCCGGACCACGTCGGCGGCGTCGCGGTAGCCGATGACCGTGCTCACCGGGCCGAACGCCTCCACCTCGTGCGGCTCGGCCCGGGTGGCGTCGTCGCAGCGCAGCAGCAGCGGGGAGATGAACGCGCCCCGCCCGGGGTCGGCGCCGACCACCTCCACCCGGTCCGGGTCGCCGAAGACCAGCCGCCCGGACGGCAGCAGCTCGCCGACCGAGCGGCGTACCTCGGCCAGCTGGTCGCGGCTGGCCAGCGCGCCCATCCGCACGCCCTCCTCCGCCGGGTTCCCGACCACCACCTTGGCCAGGGCCGCGCTCACCGCGTCGGTGACCTCCCCGGCCAGCGCGCCGGGGACCAGCGCCCGCCTGATCGCGGTGCATTTCTGCCCCGCCTTGACCGTCATCTCGGCGATGAGCTGCTTAACGTACAGGTCGAACTCGGGCGTGCCCGGCCCCGAGTCCGGCCCCAGGATGGAGCAGTTGAGCGAGTCGGCCTCGGCGTTGAACCGCACCGAGCGGGCGACCACCGCCGGATGCGCGCGCAGCGTCCGGGCCGTCGCGGCCGAGCCGGTGAACGCGACCAGGTCCTGCTCACCGAGGTGGTCAAGCAGGTCGCCGGCGCCCCCGCAGACCAGCTGCAGCGACCCTTCCGGCAGCAGGCCGGAGGCGGCGATCAGCTCGACCAGCCGCGCGGTGAGGTAGGCGGTCTGGCTGGCCGGCTTGACCAGGCTGGGCACGCCCGCGATGAACGCCGGGGCGAACTTCTCCAGCGGCCCCCAGACCGGGAAGTTGAACGCGTTGATCTGCACCGCCACCCCACGGCGCGGGGTGAGGATGTGCTGGCCGAGGAACTGCCCGCCCCGGCCCAGCGGCTCCGCCGCGCCCTCGACGTACATCGTGTCGTTGGGCAGCTCACGCCGGGCCTTGCTGGCGTAGCTGAGCAGCACGCCGATGCCGCCGTCCACGTCGAACTTCGCGTCGTACAGCGTCGACCCCGCCCGCGCCGACAGCGCGTAAAGCTCGTCGCGGTGCTCGCGCAGCATCGAGCCGAGCGACTTGAGCAGCGCCGCGCGCTGGTGGAAGGTCAGCGCACGCAGCGCCGGGCCGCCGGTGCGCCGCCCGTATTCCAGCGCCGCGGCCATGTCGATGCCGGCCGACGAGACCCGGGCGATCTCCTCCCCCGTCACCGCGTCGAGCGCCGGCCGCCCGTCGCCGGACGGCGTTACCCACTCCCCGCCCACGTAACTGCGCAAAAACGTCATCGCTCACTCCTCACCCTGATCCCCTACCCACGCCCGGCCGGGATGCACGGCCGCTCACAGGACGCCGAACCGATCGTAGGCGCTGCGCAGGGTGCTCCCCTCCGCCAGCGCTTCCCGCACCCGGTTCTCCTTCGACGCCTTGTCCAGCGCGCGCCCGACCGCCTCGGCGGCGAGCCGGGACGGGACGACGACCACGCCGTCGGCGTCGGCCACCACCAGGTCCCCCGGCCGCACCGGCAGCCCGCCGACCACGGCGGGCTCCCGCCACGCGGTCACCGCGAGCCGGCCCTTGACGTCCAGCGGCAGCAGCCCGCGGCACCACAGCGGGTAGCCGAGGGCGGCGATGACCTGCGCGTCGCGGCAGTACCCATCGATCAGGGTGCCGCGGGCCCCCCGGGCCAGCGCCGCCGTGGAGAACAGCTCTCCCCAGCAGGCGGCGCGGGCCGAGCCGCCCGCCGCGACGAGGACCACGTCGTCCGGGGCGATGTCGTCCATCGCGGCGATCTCGCCGGTATAGGGCTCGGCGGGTATCTCGTCCGCCTCGGCGACGAGGAAGGGGTTGGCCCAGCCGGCGATCACCGGGGCATCGCCGAGCGGGCGGATGGCTGGGTCGAGGACGTGGTCACGGTGGCCGAGGTCGTCCAGGATGTCCGACACGACCGCCGTGGACAGCCGCCCCGCGACCAGGTCGGGCAGCGTGCTGGCGTCGTCGGCGCTCATCGGACCTCCAGACTGCGCGGCGAACCGCGCTCACGGCCTGCCATCTTCCCACCGCGTCCGGCGCCCCGCGCCGCCGGCACCCGGGGCCGCTCGGCCCGGTGGAACACCACCCACAAGACGGCCAGGGCGGCGGCGAAGCGCCGGCAGCCAGGCCAGCCGCTCCGCGATCCACAGGGTGCTCGATGGCGCGGTCAGCAGACCGGGCAGCCCGGCCGACGGCCTGGCCGGCCATGGTGACGGCCAGGAACGCGGTCTGGTGCCACAGGTACAGGGTCATCGCGGACAGGTTGACCGTCGCGATCGCCGCCCAGGCCAGCGGGCGCCGCATCCACCGGGCCAGCGGTTCGCGCAGCAGCAGCGCCAGGCCGGCCTGGGCGATGCCGAAGGTGACGGCCGCGAGGGTAGGCGGGTTCAGGTTCGAGATGGCCTGGCCGTTGACCCCGACCATGCTCGCCGGGTACCCGGCCCCGACGACCAGCGCCGCCGTGGCGGCGGCCCCGCCGGCGAGCATGAGCGCCGGGACGCGCCAGCCGCGGAACGACCCCCGCGCCCACGCGATGCCCAGCAGGTAGGGGACCATCCAGCCGGCCGCGACGTTGACCCAGCCGACCCAGGCCGGCCCGCCGAGCCCGAACCGCACCAGGTCAACCGCGGCGACGACGGCGGCGGGGACACAGGCCGCGCCCGCGCCGAGGCGGCGCACCATCGCCACGGCCAGCGGGGTCAGCGCCGTCAGCCCGGCGAACACCCCCAGGAACCACAGGGGATCGAGCACCAGCGTGAGCACGGTGCGCTCGGTCGCGCCCGGCATCCCGCCGAGGCTCAGCGCTATCGCGAGCGGCACCCACACGGCCGCGAACACCGCCACCGGGCGGGTCAGCCGGGCCAGGCGCTTGCGCAGCCAGGAAAGGTAGTCCCCGGTGTAGCTCCGCGCGGCCGCGTAGCCGCCGACGAGGAAGAAGACGGCGAGCGTCTGGAAGATCCACGACGCGGGGGTGAGGGCGGGCAGCGACGCCAGCGGGCTGGCGTCGTGCACCGTCCTACCGGTCTTGCCGCAGCCCAGCACCAGCGCGGTGACCAGCCAGTGCCCGAGGATGACCCCGGCGATGGCCAGCGCGCGGAGCGCGTCAACGGTGCGGTCCCGGTGCGGCGGCGTGGCGGCGTCGATCCGGGCCGCCAGGCCCCGGACCCCGGTGGCCGGGTGGCCGGTCATCGGGTGACCCCGGCCGGGTCGCCGAGGGCGATGTGGGCCAGGTTGCGCAGGGACGTGCTGCCGGGGCGCAGGTAGCCGCTATGCCCGGTGCCGCCGCAGCTGAACGGGCGGGCGCCGAAGGCCGGGGCCGTGGGGTCTTGCCCGAAGCCGAGCCCGAGCAGCTGGATGTGCGGCACGTAGCGGATCCAGTCGGCGCTTGCCCGGCCCGCCCACACCCGGGCGCTGGTGTCCAGCTGCCGGACCGAGCCGGCGTCCATGCCCGGGCTGCCGAACACCGCGATGTCGGTGACGGGCAGGTGGGGCGCGGCCAGGCCGCACACCACCGAGCCGTAGCTGTGGCACAGCAGGGCGACCTGGTCGCCGTCCCTGGCCAGGCCGGTCACCAGCGGCCGCAGCGCGCTCGCCCCCTGCCCGGCGTCGCCCGACGTCATGACGGCCGGGCTGAGGGTACTCGGGGTGGCGTAGCCGAGCCAGGCGAGGATCGCCAGGTGGGCGCCGGGGTCCAGCCGACGGGCCTGCGCCGCCAGGGCGGCGGCCCCGCCGCCCGGCGAGGCGGGGCCCCGCGAGAAGAACGTCGTGAGGGAGGTGTCCGAGCCGGGCACCATGATGGCCACCCGGGTCGCCGTGGCCAGGTTGCCGAGGACCTCGATCGCCTCACCCTGGCCACGCGGGTCGAAGCTGAGGACATGCTTGCCCCGCATGGCGTCCAGCGCCCGGGCGAGAGCCGGGTTGCCAGATCGTTGTGCGGATCCTGCGGCCTTCGCGATCGCTGCCGAGTTGGCGGCGTAACGCGCCGTCAGCGCGCTCGTGGTGAAGGCGGGGAGCGGCTGCATCCGGTCGGCCGGGGCACTGGGAAACACCGCCGCCGTGATCGCGAGCACGGTGGCGGCGGCAGCGGCGGTCACGGCGGCGACGGCACCGGTACGGCGAAGCCTCATGGCTGCGTCCTTCCTGTTCAGCAGGGGTGCTGAGCAGGAAATTACGGACGCGAGCGGCTAGCCGGCGTCGGCCTGCGGAGCCCACTTTCCGCCTGCCGCGCGGGTACTAGGAGGGTGAGCCGGCGGCGTCACCGCGCGGGCCGCCGGCGGGCGGCCCGTGACCACCCCCCTACCTCGGTATGACCGGGCAGATACGCCGCTCGGGTCACGAAATGCGCGCCGCGCCGGCCCTACCCTGAAGGCATGAGCTCCGGTCCCGCGCGCCCTGACCAGGCGCGCCCGGTCAGAGCGCGCGTCACGGCGCCGCCGGCCCCGCGCCCGCGCTGGCTGCAGCGCGGGCCGCTGGACCTGGTGTTCGTCGCCGACGTGCTCATCGCGGTCATCGCCTTCGGGCTCACGATCTCCGCGCTGGGGAACCAGAACGCTACGCACCACGGTCACCTCGTCCCCATGCAGATCATCGGGGCCTCGTTCTTTCTCTGCGCGCCGCTGCTCCTCCGGAACCGCCTCCCGCTGACCGCCTGGCTGGCCTCGGCGGCCGCCATGCTCGTGGTCGGCCGGTTCATCATCCCGCCGCATTCGATCGGGACGGCCGCGTACCTCCCGGCCGGGGTCCTCGTCTACGGTCTGTGCCTGTACGCCGTCTCCGTCCGCTGCGCGACGTGGGTGGTGGTTACCGCGGGCGTGGTCACGGCGGTCGGCGCGATCGTCATCAACAGCCCGACCAGCGCGGCCGCCATCGTCCTCACCGCGATCCTGCTGCTCTTCGGGATCTTCATCCGGTCCCGGCGCAGCGGGCGTGAGCAGCTGGAGGTGGCCGAACGCCGCCATGAGGGCGAGCGAGCGCTGCTCGAGGAACGCCAGCGCATCGCCCGTGAGCTGCACGACGTCGTCGCCCACCACATGTCGGTGATCGCCATCCAGGCCGAGGCCGCGCCCTACAAGACCACCGACCCGCCGAAGGAGCTGGTCGAGAGCTTCGCCGAGATCCGCGCCAGCGCGCTGAGTGGCCTCAACGAGCTGCGCCGCGTCCTGGGCGTGCTGCGCAGCGAGACACCGGACACGGCGCCGCAGCCTGGCCTGGACGACCTGCCCAGCCTGCTCGAATCGGTGCGCAACGGCGGCGTGACGGTCACGTCCGACGTCAGCGGGACGCCCCGGCCGATACCGCAGGGCGTAGACCTGTCCGCCTACCGGATCGTGCAGGAGGCGCTGAGCAACGCCATGCGGCACGCGCCGGGTGCCGCGGTCCAGGTGCACCTCCACTACGGCGAGGCGGCCCTGGTGATCGAGGTCCGCAACGACTCGTGCACCCCCGGAACCCAGGCGCTCTGGGAGCAGCCCGGGGAGCCGGGGCCCAGCGACGGCGGCGGTCACGGCATCATTGGCATGCGTGAACGCGCCGCCATGCTGGGTGGGCACCTCGAGGCGCGCCCGACCCCGAACGGCGAGTTCCTGGTGACCGCCGCTCTTCCGCTCGGAAGCGACCAGGAGGGAGCACCGTGAGCATCCGCGTCGTGATCGCCGACGACCAGGGCATGGTGCGATCCGGCTTTTCTGTCCTCCTGAACGCCCAGCCGGACATCGAGGTCATCGCCGAGGCCGTGAACGGCGAAGAGGCCATCGCCCAGGCGGCCGAGCTGCATCCGGACGTGATCCTGATGGACGTCCGCATGCCGGTGCTCGACGGCCTGCAGGCGACCCGGGTGATCACCGCGATGGACGGCGCGCCGAAGGTCCTGGTGCTGACCACCTTCGACCTCGACGACTACGTGTATGAGGCGCTGCGCTCGGGGGCCAGCGGCTTCCTGCTCAAGGACGCCTCCGCCGGTGAGCTCGCCGCGGCCGTCCGGCTGGTCGCGGCGGGCGACGCGCTCCTGTCCCCCGGCGTGACCCGGCGCCTCATCGCCGAGTTCGCCCGGATGGGCGCGCCCCGGAGCCCCGGCCGCCACCAGCTCGACGGCCTGACCGAACGGGAATCGGAGGTGCTCGCCCTGGTCGCGCGCGGCATGTCGAACGCGGAGATCGCCGACTACCTGGTCGTCGCGGAGCAGACGGTGAAGACCCACGTGAGCCGCATCCTGATGAAGCTGGGGCTGCGCGACCGCACCCAGGCGGTCGTCCTCGCCTACGAGACCGGCCTCGTCCATCCCGGCGGCTGAGGACGTGAGTCGCGGCTGGGCGGCGCTGGGCCGGGCGGCCCTGCAGTCCCAGCGGCGGAGGGACGTGGGTTTCGCGGTCGCGTCCTGTGCCGTACTCGCGGTGTACAACAACGCCGCCGGGATGCTGCCCTGGCACAGCCGCCGGTACACGCTGCTCAACGTCTGCGCGACCGGTGCTGCCCTGGCGGCGACGGCCGCGAGCGGCCTGACCGCCACAGATGTGGGCCTCGGGAGCGAGGAGCTGGCGCCGGGCTTGCGCCTCGGGTCCGCAGCGGCCGCCGCCACGGTGGGCGGGTGGGTGCTGATCGCCGCCATGCCGGCCACGCGCCCCGTCCTCAGGGACGACCGGGTCGCGGGCCTGAGCGGGCGCGAGCTCGCCTATCAGGCCCTGGTCCGTATCCCGCTCGGCACCGTGCTGTGGGAGGAGACCGCCTTCCGCGGAGTGCTGCAGGCGGCGCTGGGCCGGGTCATGCCTGCCGGCGCCGCGATCGCGATGACCAGTTGCATCTTCGGCATCTGGCACATAGGCCCGACCGCGGCCGCCCTGCGCATCAACGGGCTGGCGGGCAGCCCGCGGAGAACCCTGGCCGGCGTGAGCGCGGGCGTGGCGGCGACGACGGCCGGCGGTGTGCTCCTGTCATGGCTGCGGACGCGTTCGGGCAGCCTGGCCGCGCCCATGCTGCTTCATCTCGCCACAAACTGCGGGGGCGCGCTGACCGCCTGGGCCATCGCCCGGCTGGAGCCGGAAGATTCCCGGTGAGCCGCACCCGGCCGGTGTCCTGGCCTGAGGGCACGCCTAGTCGAGCCCGTCGCGTTCGGCCCATTCCAGCAGGGTGTCCAGGGAGTAGGCGGAGTCGTCGATGCCCTGGTGCAGGTCGCCGAGCTCGGCGAAGCGGGCGGGCACGGTGGCGATGGTGAACTGGCGCGGGTCGACCGTGTCGATCTCGTCCCAGCTGATGGGGGTGGACACGGTCGCATCCGGCACGCCGCGCACCGAGTAGGCGCTGGCGATGGTGTGGTCGCGGGCGTTCTGGTTGTAGTCGACGAAGAGCATGGTCGGGTCGCGGTCCTTGCGCCACCACGTGGTCGTCAGCTCGCCCGGCGCGCGGCGTTCCGCCTCCCGGGCGAAGGCGTGCGCGGCCCGGCGGACGTCGCCGAAGCCCCACCGCGGCTCGATCCGGACGTAGATGTGCAGGCCGTTGCCGCCCGAGGTCTTGGGCCACCCGGTGATCCCGAGCTCGCCCAGGATCTCGTGCGCGATGTGGGCGGCCCGGCGCACGGTGGCGAACTCGCAGCGTGGCATCGGGTCGAGGTCGATGCGCCACTCGTCGGGCCGCTCGGTGTCGGCCCGGCGGGAGTTCCACGGGTGGAACTCCACCGTTGACATCTGCACCGCCCACACGACGCTGGCCAGCTCGGTCACGCACAGCTCGTCGGCGTGCCGACCGTAGCGCGGGAAGTCCACCCGCACCGTCTGCAGCCACGGCGGCGCGCCGCCCGGAATCCGCTTCTGGTGCACCTTCTCCCCCGCCACCCCGGCCGGGAACCGGTGCATCATGCACGGCCGCTCCCGCAGCGCCCGGACGATGCCGTCGCCGACCGCGATGTAGTAGCGGGCCAGGTCGAGCTTGGTCTCGCCGCGGGCCGGGAAGTACACCCGGCCCGGATTGGAGATCCGCACCGTCCGGTCCCCGACCTCGAGCTCCACCGCATCCGTGGCCACCTGGAAAACCTAACCCGTAGCCGGGCTGTCCGGCAGGGCCGTCATACTGCGGGACTACGCCCGGGCCGCTATCGGTCCTGACCCAAGCCGCGCTGACCGGCGATCCGGTAGCCCACGCCCGGCGCGGTGGTGATGACCGGCGGGTCGCCGAGCTTGCGCCGCAGGCGGCCGATGGTCACCGTGACGGTGTTGGTGAACGGGTCGGCATGCTCGTCCCAGGCCTGTTCGAGCAGGTTCTCCGCGCTGAGGAAGGCTGGCGCGGCGCGGAGGAGTGCTTCGAGGACCGCGAACTCCTTGACCGACAGGTGAAGCTGCCGCCCGTCGCGGGCGGCAGTGCGCCGCAGCGGGTCAAGCTCAATCCCGGCGGTACGCAGGATCCGGGCCCGGACGGACGGCTGGCGGCGGGCGAGGGAACAGATGCGCGCGACAAGCTCGGGGAAATGGAACGGCTTGGCGAGGTAATCGTCGGCACCCAGGCCCAGGCCGCTGACCCGCTCCCCCGGTGCGCTGGCCGCGGTCAGCATCAGCACCATGACCCGGTCGTCCCGCTCGGTGATCATCTGGCACAGGGTGTCGCCATGAATTCCCGGCAGGTCGCGGTCGAGCACCACCACGTTGTAGGCGTTGAGCTCGAGCTTCGCTGCGGCTTCCAGCCCGTCATGGGCGGCGTCGACGGCCATCCCCTGGTCGCGCAGGCCCTCGACCAGGACGTCGGCCAGCGACCGCGAGTCCTCCACCACCAGGACCCTCATGCGGGGACACCCGCCGGCACGGCCTCGGTGGCCAGCGGCAGCGCGATGGCGACGCGCAGGCCACCCCCGGGCCGGGCCTGCAGGTCCAGGGTGCCGCGATGGGCCGAGGCGATGGCCGCCACGATCGACAGCCCGAGCCCGGCGCCGTCGTCCGAGCCGGTCCGGTCGGCGCGGAGCCGCCGGAACGGCTGGGCGAGCTGCCCGACCTGTTCGGGATCGAGGATGTCCCCGCCGGTCTCCACCACCAGGCGGGCAAGGCGCCCGTCGCTGCCGGTGGTGGCGCTGATCCAGCCGCCGTCGGTGTTGTGCGCGATCGCGTTGTCGATCACGTTGTCGACCATGCGGCACAGAAGCGCCTGGCTTCCCCGCACCCAGGTGCCGCCGGGGCCGCTGGCGTGATGAACGATCAGCCTCCTGGCGGCGATGGCCTCCGCCCGCACGGCCAGGGCCGCGGACACGACGTACTCCAGCGAGAGCGTCGCCTGGCCGGGGAGGTCGCCGTGCTGCGCCCGGGCCAGCACCAGGAAGCCGTCGAGCAGCTGGTCAACCCGGTCGAGTTCGGTGCGCAGCCGCCCGGCCAGGGCAACGGTCGGCGCGGGCACCGGTTCCGGCTTGGCCACCGCGACGTCCACGCAGGCCCGCATGGTGGTCAGCGGCGTGCGCAGCTCATGCGACGCGTTCGCGACGAAACTCCGCTGCGCGGCGAACGCGCCCTCCAGCCGCTCCAGCAGGCCATCGATGGTGTCGGCGAGATCCTTCAGCTCGTCCCCGGGGCCGGGCATGGCCAGCCGCTCATGCAGGTTGTCCTCGGAGATGCGCTGCGTGGCCGCCGTCATCTCCCGCAGCGGGCGCAGTACCCGGCCCGCGACGATCCAGCCGAGCACGAGCGACGCGACGGTCATGACGCCCAGCGCGACCGCCGACCCGACCAGGAGCGAGTGCGAGACGGCCGCATGCAGGTCCGCCGCCTCGTGCTGCGGCGGCTGGGTGCTGCCCGGAGTGCGGACGCTCGCGGGGGCCACGCTCGAGACCGACGCCCCCACGCCGCCGGTGATCGCCAGCAGCACGGCACCGGACAGCAGAAACAGCGCGCTGTACAAGACGGTCAGCCGTAGCCGCACGCTCCGGCGCGGCAGCACCCGGCGGCGGGGCCGCCACGTCCCCGGCGCCGTCATCGTCGCCTCCTGCGCCGTCATCATCGCCTCCTGCGTGGGCCCGCTCCCGCCGCCCGGCCCACGGCTGGCCGGGGGGCACTGCCGTCCCGGCCTCCAGGATGCCCCGCCGGGCCTAACAACGGCATAACGGCCTGCGTTCGGCCCGCGTTAGGGCCGCTGCCGTACAACCAGCGTATGGACACAGCTATCGAAGTCAGCGGCCTGCACAAGCGGTTCGGGCGGACGCCCGCCCTGGACGGCATGACCTTCGCCGTGCTGCCGGGGCAGGTGACCGGCTTCGTCGGCCCCAACGGGGCGGGCAAGTCCACCACGATGCGGGTGATCCTGGGCCTGGACGCCCCGGATGAGGGCACCGCGCTGGTCGGCGGGCGGCCATACCCGAGTCTGCGGCAGCCGTTGTGTCATGTCGGGTCACTGCTGGACGCCGGGGCGCTGCAGCCAAGCCGCTCCGCGCGCAACCACCTGCTGTGGCTGGCCCATTCGCAGGGGCTGAACGCCCGGCGGGCCGACGAGGTGATCGGGCGGGCGGGCCTGGAGGGCGTGGCCCGCCGGCGGGCGGGCGGGTACTCGCTGGGCATGCGGCAGCGGCTGGGGATCGCCGCCGCGCTGCTGGGCGACCCGCCGGTGCTCATGTTCGATGAGCCGTTCAACGGCATGGACCCGGAGGGGATCGTGTGGATGCGCGGTTTCCTGCGGTCGCTGGCCGCCGAGGGCCGGGCGGTGCTGGTGTCCAGCCACCTGATGAGCGAGCTGCAGGACACCGCCAGCCACCTGGTGGTGGTCGGCCGCGGCCGGGTCATCGCCGACACCAGCGTCGCCGACCTGCTGGCGGCGGCGTCCGGGGACCGGGTCTTCCTGCGCACGCCCGCGGCCGCGCAGGCGATGACGGTGCTGGAGCGTGCGGGGGCCACCGTCACCGCCACCGGCCCCGGCACGCTGACCATCACCGGGCTGGCCGCCGGGCGCGCCGCGGCGCTGCTCGGCGAGCACGCGGTGCCGCTGACGGAGATATCCGAGCACCACGCCACGCTGGAAGAGGCCTACATGGGGCTGACCCAGGACGCGGTCGAATACCGGGCGGAACCGGCCGGGAGCCTCGAGGAGGCCGCCGCCCCGGCCGGCACCGGGGAGGCCGGGCGATGACCGCCACGACCGCGGCCCCGGACCGCGCGGCCACCCGCACCGAGCACGGCGGCTTCAGCCACCTCCTGCACGCCGAATGGACCAAGTTCCGCACCGTGCGGGGCTGGGCGATCGGCATGGTGGTCGCGGCGCTGGTCACCCTGCTGATCGGGCTGCTGTCCGCCGTGGGCAGCCACACCTCCTGCAACGGCGGGCCGTGCCACTTCCTGTATCCGGTGGGACCCGGCGGCGAGGCCGTGACCGACAGCTTCTACTTCGTGCACCGGCCGCTCGCCGGGAACGGCAGCATCACCGCCCGGGTGACCTCGCTGACCGGCCTGCTCCCCACGGCGTCGAACGGCCGGGTCCACGCCGGCCCGCAGTCGGGGATGCATCCCGGCCTCGAACCGTGGTCCAAGGCCGGGCTCATCATCAAAGCCAGCACCCGGCAGGGGTCGGCGTACGCGGCCATGACGGTCACCGGCGGCCACGGGGTCCGGATGCAGGACGACTACACCCAGGACGTGGCCGGCCTGCCCGGCGCCGTCACCGCGGCGTCCCCCCGCTGGCTGCGTCTGACCCGGGCCGGTGACACGATCACCGGCTACGACTCGGCCGACGGCCGGCATTGGACGCTGGTCGGCACCGCGACCCTGCCCGGGCTGCCGTCAACCGTGCAGGCCGGGCTGTTCGCCACCTCCCCGGCCTACAGCGTGACGACCGCCCAGGGCCTGCTCGGGATGAGCGGGACCGGCGGACCCACCCTGGCCACCGGCGTCCTCGACCACGTCAGCCTGCACGGCGGCCAGCCGGCCGACGCGTGGAGCGGCACCCTCATCGGTGGCGGCCCCAGCGCCGCGACTCCGGTCCAGGGCGGCGGGTATCACCGGGCCGGCAGCAGGTTCACAGTGACGGGATCCGGCGACATCGCGCCGGACACGCCCGGCGGCGCGGGCCCCGGCCAGACCCTCGATCACACCCTGGTGGGCGCGTTCGCCGGGCTGATCGCCGTGGTCGTGGTGGGGACGATGTTCATCACCGCCGAGTACCGGCGCGGCCTGATCCGCACCACCTTTGCCGCGAGCCCGCGGCGGGGGCGGGTGCTGGCCGCGAAGGCCATCGTGATCGGCTCGGTCACCTTCGCCGCCACCCTGGCGGCCGCCGTCGTCGCGGTCCCGCTCAGCAGCCGGCTGCTGCGCGACAACGGCAACTACCTGTACCCGGTGAACACGCTCACCGAGGTGCGCATCGTGGCCGGCACCGCGGCGATGCTGGCCGTCGCCGCGGTCCTGGCGCTGGCCATCGGGGCCCTGGCGCGCCGCAGCGCCATCGCGGTCACCGTGGTCATCGTGGCGATCGTCCTGCCGTACCTCATCTCGGTCACCAACCTGCTGCCTGCGGGCGCCGACCAGTGGCTGATGCGTCTGGCGCCGGCCGCCGCCTTCTCGATCCAGCAGACCATCCCGAACTACCCGCAAGCGGGCAACGTCTGCTCGGTGACGAGTGGCTGCTACCCGCTGGCGCCATGGACCGGCTTCGCGGTGCTGTGCGCGTGGGCCGCGGCCGCGCTGGGCCTGGCGGTGTTCCTCGTGCGCCGGAGGGACGCATGAGCCTGGCATCGGGTACGGCACAAGCGCTCACCCGGCCCGCGCCATCCACGGCCGCGGCCGGCCTGCGGGACACGCTGCACGCCGAGTGGACCAAACTGCGCACCGCGCCGGGCACCATCGGGCTGCTGGCCGCCGCCGTCGCGCTGACCGTGGCCGTCAGCGCGGCCGCGGCGGCGGCCACCCGGTGCCCGGCCGCGGGCTGCGGGCAGGATCCCGCCAAGGTCAGCCTGACCGGGGTCTACCTCGGCCAGGTGGTCGTCGCCGTCGTGGCCGTGCTGGCCATCAGCGGCGAGTACAGCAGCGGCATGATCCGCACCACCCTGGCGGCGATGCCACGCCGGGCCACCGTCCTGGCCGCGAAGGCGGTCCTCCTCACCGGCCTGATGCTGGTCACTGGGACCTTCGCCATCCTGGGATCGCTGCTGGCCGGGCGGCTCATCCTGTCCGGCCATGGCTTCACCGCCGCGCACGGCTTCGCGTCGCTGTCCCTGGCCGACGGGCCGGTGCTGCGCGCCGCCGCCGGGTCGGTGCTCTACCTCGCCTTGATCGCCCTGCTCAGCCTCGGCGCCGCCACCGCCGTGCGCGACTCCGCGGTGGCCATCGGGATCGTGCTGGGCCTGCTCTACCTGTTCCCGATCGTCGCCGGCGTGGTCTCCGACCCGCATGTGCAGCGTCACCTCCAGCAGATCGCACCGATGACGGCCGGGCTCGACATCCAGGCCACCATAGGCCTCCGCAACCTGCCCCTCAGCCCCTGGGCCGGCCTCGGCGTCCTGGCCGCCTGGGCCGCCGGGGCGCTGCTGATCGGCGGGCTACTGCTCCGCCTCCGGGACGCCTGAGTCGAGCAGAGCGGCGAGCTGCTGCGCGTTGACCTGGGCGTAGTCGCGGTAGCAGTTGTTGAACAGCACGTGGGTGGTGGCCGCGCGGTCGGCCAGGTGCTGGAGCCTGGGGGCCCACTCCTTCAGCTCGCCGTTGCTGTAGCGGTAGCCGAACCGCTTGTGGATGTCCTTGCTGTCCCACCTGTCCGAGTGGCCGTGCAGGCGGACCACGGCCAGATCTGGCGCGGTGGCGGCCAGCACCGGCGGGATCGAGTCGCGGTGGCCCTGCGGCATGTCCACACCCACATACGGCAGCCGGTGCCGCTCCAGGAAGCCGAGGGTTTCTTCCTGGTTGTCAGGTGTCATCCAGGTCCGGTTGCGGAACTCGATGCACACCCGGTCCGGCGCGGCCCGCTCGGCGCAGGCCACGATGTAGTCCTTGCGGGCCCTCCCGATGGGGAACCAGGGCGGGAACTGCAGCAAGATCGCGCCCAGCTTGCGTTCGGCCCGCAGCGGATCCAGCGCGCCCAGAAACCTTTCCCACACCTGGTCAACCACCGTCTGGTCAACATCTTTGAGGTAGATGCGGTCTTTGCCGGTCTTCTCCGCGGCCGGGCGCAGGTCCTTGGGCAGCGCGGCCACCGGGGTGGGGTGCTGGGTGAACAGGCTGAACGCCTTGACGTTGAACGTGAACCCGGCCGGGGTCCGCGCCGCCCACGCCATTGCGGTCTGCTCGGCGGGCAGCGCGTAGTAGGTGGCGTCCACCTCGACCAGGGCGAACTGGCGGGCGTAATAGCGCAGCCGCCTTTCCGGCGTGTCCGCCCCCGGCGGGTACCAGCCCGATTCGATCAGCGTC
The DNA here is from genome assembly GCA_963835425.1 of uncultured Actinomycetes bacterium. GTDB lineage: Bacteria > Actinomycetota > Actinomycetes > Streptosporangiales > Streptosporangiaceae > UBA9676. Next base: position 699,261 of record CAWIGE010000002.1, read on the forward strand.
CGGTCCGTCCACGACGCCGTGCCCACCCGGATCTGACCCATAACTTGCAGCCTAAACGGGCACGCACTTTCAGTTCCGGTCGGTCGACGGCGTCCGGAGGTACTACCAGGTGGGGCGGACCGGTGGCGGCTCGCCAGTGGCGCCGGACAGGACGCGCACCAGGTCGCGGCGCATGCGCTGGACGTGCGGGGCGCCGATCACGTCGGCCCACTGCGCCTCGAGCTCGGCGTAGATCTGCTCGACGCTGCGGAGCAGTTCCTCCCCGCGGGCGGTGAGGTGCACCGGTCGCTGCCGCCCATCCTCCGGATCCGCGCCGCGCTCCAGGTACCCGTCGGCCACCATCGCCTCCACCAGCTTCGACGCGGCCTGCTTGGTCATGCCCATCAGCTCCCGGTCAGCTTGGGACCCCGCCGAACCCGATCTCGTTCCCGTCGGGGTCAACGTAGGTGATCTTGCGCACGCCGTTGGCGTACGTCTCCCGCTGGGCGGGCTCCAGTCCCCGCTGAGCTATCTCGGCCGCCTGGCCGTCGAGGTCATCAACGATGAGGGTGTGCACGGCGTCGGCCGGCATGTTCAGGCCGCTGGACGATGTACAGCGACCGGTGCTCAGCGAGTTCCCACACGGCCTCGGTGTCGTGGGGGAAGAACGATGGCGGGGAGCCGAGCAGCCTCTCGTACCAGGCCAGCGCCGTTGCATAGTCGCCGACTGCTATCCCAGCGAACAGGTAGACACCCATCCCGCCAGGCTAGCGAGACGAGGACCAGTGATCAGGATCCCTGGGCGGCGTCGTACTGCTCGGCCACGCTCGCGGGGATGCGCCCGCGGTCGCTGACCGTGATCCCCTGGTCCTTCGCCCAGGCCCGGATATCGCCGCTGCGCTCCCGGCTGGACGCGGTCCGCCCGGGCCGGCGCCGCTGCCCACGGGCCGCCCGGCGAGCGTGCTCGATGAAGGGCGCGAGCTGCCGGCGGAACGCATTGGCGTTCTTTTTGCTCAGGTCGATCTCGTACTCGGTGCCGCCGAGCCCGAACCGCACCGTCTCATCCGCCGGGCCACCATCAATGTCGTCTTCCAGCGCGACTGTTATCTTCTGTGCCATCCCCCGGCCTCCCTTGCTGCGATCGGTCAGCTGCACCGTACAAGATCAATGCTATAGCGCGGTAACCGCAACGGCGTTCCGGGGCGGTCGTTCCAGCCAATGAACTTATCCGGCATTGGGCCCGCGGTCGCTAATTTAAGTGCACGCGGCCGCCTGCTCTTCCCCCGCGCAACGGCACCGGCCGGCCAGGAATGTAGTCTCGGCTGCTGACTTGTGAACGGCCCGCGGTAAACCCGGGAGGCAGCCGGATGACTCATTTCCTGTACCTGGTGCGGCACGGCGAGGCATCGCCCCACGACGGCCCGCTCAGCCCGGCCGGGGAGCAGCAGGCAGAGCTGACGGGCAGGCGGCTGAAGGACGTACCGCTGTCAGCGATCCAGCACGGCCCGCTGCCCAGGGCGGCGCAGACGGCGCGCCTCATCGCCGCCTGCATCCCCGGTGTCCCGGTATCGGCCAGCGATCTTGCCGGGGATTACCTCCCATCGGACCCCGACCCCGATGACCTTCCGCCCAGCTACGCCGGCTTCGTCGGCCGGCTTCTCCGCGGCGGAGCGCGCCCAGGGCCCCAGGCTGGCCGCCGCCGCGATCGACCGCTTCGCCCAGGCCGGGCCGGAGGACGGCGACAACCACGAGCTGATCGTGACGCACAACTTCCTCATCGGCTGGCTCGTCAGCCAGGCGATGGCCGCCCCCTCGTGGCGCTGGCTCGGGGTGAACCAAATGAACTGTGCGCTGACCGTGATCGCCTACCGGACCGGCCTGCCGCCCGCGCTGATCAGTTTCAACGATGCCGGGCACCTCCCTCCTGAGCTCCGGTGGAACGGGTTCCCGGCGGCCGTCCGGCCAGCTTCCGGCTGACGGGCCATCCCGGCAGAGGGCGCGAGGGAGGACTCATGTGAATGCCGAGCCGGCCGCAGCGGGCGCATCTGCCCCGGGATTGTGGCTTCGTTTCCTGTCCGGGCCCGACATAGACGCGCTCGGCATCTCGAACGCCGACATCGTCGCGGCGGTCGAGGATGCCGTGCGGGCGCACGGCGAGGGACGCGTCGTCGTGGAACCGAGGGTGCACCTCGTCCCGGATAACAATGGCGCCGGTCATTTCAATGTGCTCCGCGGCCATCTGTCGGATCCCGGTGTGAGCGGCGTCAAGGTCGTCGGCGACTTCGTATCGAACTATGCCGCCGGGCTTCCCAGCGAGCTCGGGCTGCTGACGCTCTGCGACCCGGGCACCGGCGTGCCGCTGTCGATCATGGATGCCACCTTGATCACGGCGTGCCGGACCGGTGCCATGACCGCGGTCGGCGCGCGCTACCTGGCGCGGCCGGACTCCCGGGTGCTCGGCCACGTCGGGGCACGCGGTACCGCCTTCTGGAATGTCGTGCTGCTGGACGAGATGTTCGATCTTGATGAGATCCGGGTTACCAGCCGCCGGCCTGAGTCACGTGAGGCATTCGCGAGGCAGCTGGCCGCGGTATGCCGCGGCCGCGTCCGGGTTGCCGCCACCGCCGGGGAAGCCCTCGATGGCGCCGACATCCTGGTCGAGGCGTCGCGGCTCACCGAGCCGGAGCCGCTGCTCCGCACTTGCATGGTCAAGCCCGGCGCCTTCGTCGTCCCCTACGGCACGGTCAGCGCGGTGGAGCTGGACCTGCTCGACGTGATGGACAAGGTGGTGGTCGACGACTGGCGGGAGGCGCAGTCGGGAAGGTTCGGCGCGCTGCGCCGCCACGTGGACAGCGGCCGGCTCTCGGCCGCGTCGCTCCATGCCGAGCTGGGCCAGATCGTCACCGGGCGGCGGCCCGGCCGGGAACGGGCCGACGAGCGGATCCTGTTCTGGCACCGCGGGCTGGCCATCCTCGACATCGCCGTCGGCCTCGCGATCTTGCGCCGGGCCGAGCAGGAAGGCGCCGGAACGATGCTCCGGTACCGCTAGCGATGGCTACGCTCACGATCACCGAAGCCGGCGACCCGGATCTCGGGCTCGTCCGCGCCGTCGCCGCCGGCCACGCAATCATCGTTGAGCCGAGCTTGCTCGACACGGTGCAGCGGCGCTGCGACGAGGCGCGGCGGGCGCTGCGCGACGGGCGGCCGGTATACGGCGTGAACACCGGCATGGGGGCGCTTTCCAAGGTCCGCCTCACCGAGCGGCAGCAGCTTTCCCACCAGCGCAACCTGCTGATCGCGCGGGCCACGGGCGGCCCGCCGTGGCTGGCCCCGCCCGAGGTCAGGGCGATCATCATGGTCAGGCTGCTGACCTTCCTGTCCGGCGACGCGGCCGTGTCGGCCGGGCTCTGCCGCGGCTCGCCGGGTTCCTCGACACCGGCATCGTGCCGGCGGTTCCCCGCACCGGCATGGGGGCCGCGGGCGAGATCATGCAGCTGGCGCACGCGTTCGGGCCGCTGACCGGCATCGGCCAGGTGCTCGGGCCGGACGGCGCCCTGGAGCCGGCGGGTCAGGAGCTGCGCAGCCGCGGCCTCGATGAGCTCAGCCTCGGCCCGAAGGAGGGCATCGCCCTGCTCCAGGGCGTGCCCGGCGCCACCGCGCTGTGCGTGCTCCGCCTCCACGAGGCGGCCGCGCTCGCCTCGCTCATGGAGGAGTCCGCCGCCCTGTCGATCGTCGCGGCCGGCGCGTCGCGCGACCCGTACAGCGTCGTATGCGGGCGTGGCGACGACGTGCTCGCCGCCGTGCTCGGGCGGCTCCGGGCGGCCGTCGGCGATGACCCGTCGCCCCGGTCCCTGCAGGCACCGGTGTCGTTCCGGGTGGCCGGCCCGGTGCTCGCCCAGGTGCACCGGGCCGCCGGGCTGCTGGAGGCGGCCGTGCGCCGCGCCCTGACCGGGGTCACCGACTCCCCCGCCTATCTCGACGGGCGGTTCATCGGCACGGCCGGATTCTACGGCATCGACCTGGCCGCGCAGTGCGATCTGCTCACGGCGGCGTTGTGCCATGCGGCGGAGGTGGCGGCGGCGCGCATCCACCGGCTGCTGGATCCCGCGGTCACCGGGCTGCCCGCGCAGCTGGCCCGGGAGCCGGGCCCGGATACCGGCCTGTCGCCGGTCCATAAGCGTGCCGCCGGGGAGGTGCATGCCATGAGGCGGCTGGCGGCCGCCACCCCGGTCGGCCTGATCGAGACGTCTGGCGGCCAGGAGGACGTGCAGTCGTTCGCGTGGGAGGCGGCCGAGAAGCTCCTCACCGCGCTGCGCCATGCCCACGTGGTCACGGCGAGCGAACTGCTCGTCGCCTACCACGCCACCGCGCTTGCCGGGCGCCAGCCCCCAGCAGGATGCCGGCCGGTGCTGGACTGGCTGGCCGGGGTCATCGGCCCGGTCGGTGGTGACCGGACGTTCGGCGTGGATATCGAGCGCCTGATCCGGTCAGACCGGTAGGCGGAGGATCCTGGCTGCGTTCTCGCCCAGGATGGCGTTCTTCTCCGCCTGGGAAAGATCGGGCAGTGCCAGCGCCAGCTCGGCGGTGCGCGCCGCTCGTACCACGGGTAGTCCGATCCCAGCACGACACGCTCCGGCCCGATGTCACGGATCAGCGTGGCCAGCTCGCGGGCGGTCGGCGCGTTCGGCGCACCCGTCCACTCGATGATCTCGCTCAGGTCGAATGCGACATTCGGGTACGCCTGGGCTACGGCGAGCGTGTCCTGCCATTTCCCACCGCCCAGGTGGGCCAGCACCACCTGAAGGCCGGGGAACTCCCGGAGCATCGGCGCGAAGGCCCGGACCTCGGCGAAGAGCTCGCCGCCCCGGGCCGGCCCGGTGTGGGACAGCACGGTCAGCCCCATCTCGATGCATGCCTGGTACACCGGGTGCATGCGCGGGTCGTTGGCCTCGAATTTCTGCACGACCGGATGCAGCTTCACCCCCCGCGCGCCGCGCCCGGCCATCTCGCGCAGGTGCTCCACGTTGCGCTCCGGCGGGAGCATCCATGGATCCATGGCCACGAAACCGCTGATGGTGGGGGCATCGGCCAGCGCGTCCATCAGCCACCGGTTGAACGCCACGTATCGCTCGGCGATGGTCGCATCGAAATCGGCCAGGGCCCGGGCCCGTTCCGCCGTGTCCGCCTCCGGGGGCAGCGCCGACTCGTACTGCAGCCGGAACAGGTCGGCCGAGAAGAGGTTCATCACCACGCCGTGGGCGAATCCGCCCCGGCCGAGCGCGGCAGCCGTTTCCCCGAGCGTGCCGGTGTCCTGGCTGAAGTCGACCCCGTCGCGCTGGCCGTACTCCCAGATCTCGTAGCCCGCCTTCCACCACTCCCCCTCCTGGCGCGAGGAGTACAGGTGGATATGCGTATCGATCCTGAGTGGCTCGCTCATCGCTCCATCCTCGGCGTCCCGCCTGCGTATCACAACCGGCCTGCCCGGGCTCCGCTCTAGCACAGCCAGGAAGAGCGGGACGCATGATCGACAGGAGATGGCCGCCTGCGGCAGCCGGGGCAGCGCTGATCGTGGGGTCGGCCCTCGCGTTTGCGCTGGACGGGCCCGTGGCGCAGGCCGCATACCGGCAGGGCCTGGACCCGGCCACGTTCGGGTTCTGGCGGGCCTCGGCCGGGGCGCTGGTGCTCGGCGGCTGCCTGGCCGCCCGGCTGCGGCCGGGCGCCATGGCCGGGATCCGGCAGATGCGCCGGGCGGCCGCCATCCGGCTGGCGCTGGCCGCCCTGGCCGGGCTGGGCCTGAACCTGGCGCTGTTCGAGGCGTTCGCCCGGCTGCCGGTGGCCGTTGCGGTGGCCGCCTTCGGCTGCTATCCGCTGCTCGTCGCCGCCTGGGAGGCCGCCACCCGCCGGGCAGCGGCGGGCGTGGCCAGCCTGGGCATGGCGGTGGTGGCCATCGCCGGGCTCATGCTGCTCATCCGGCCGGGCCTGGCCTCCGTCCCCGTCGCCGGGCTGCTCCTGGCCCTGCTCGCCGCCGTTCTGCACGCCGCCTACATCCTGCTGGGACGCGGCGGGTGGGGTCGGGTCCCAGACGGCGCGGCAACGTTCCTGATCGTCGCGACCGCCGCCCTCGGGCTCGGCGCGATGGCGGCGGTGATCCGGCCGGCGGCCGTGCTCGCGCCCGTCACCAGCCCCGGGTCCACCGGACTGCTGCTGCTGCTGGAGGGCGCGCTGGCCGGCGCGGCCGCCCCCCTGCTGTTCCTGGCTGGCCTGCGGCGCATCGGGGCAACCCAGACCGCGGTGCTGTCGCTGTGCGAACCCCTGGCCGCCACCCTGCTCGCCGCCGTGATGTTCGGCCAGCTGCTCGCGCCCTCGCAGCTGCTGGGTGGTGCGCTCCTGCTGGGCGCCGGCATCGCCGTCCAGGCCGTGCCCGCCCGCCCGGCGCGGCAGGCCCGCCGGGTCAGCCAGCCTGATCGAGCCAGTGCGTGATGCTGCGGGCCAGGGCCGGCAGCGGGAGTGAGCCGTTGTCGAGGACGGCGCCGTGGAAGGCGGGCAAGGAGAACGCCGGGCCGAGGCGCTGGCGGGCGTCGTCGCGGATCCGGAGGATCTCGAGCTTGCCGGTGAGGTAGGCCAGGGCCTGCCCCGGCATCACCACGTACCGGTCGATCTCGTCGGCGAGGAATTCCCTGGGCATGGGGACGTGCTCGGCCATGAACTGCAGGGCCCGCTCGCGGCTCCAGCCGTAGGCGTGGATGCCGGTGTTGACCACCAGCCGGGCGGCCCGCATCAGTGACGTGCTGACCGCGCCGAGCATGCCGCGCTCATCGGTGTACAGCCCGGCTTCCTCGGCGAGCTGTTCGGCGTACAGGCCCCAGCCCTCGGAGAACACGGCGAGGCTGCGCTGGCGCTGGAGGGCGGGCAGGCCGGTGAGCAGCTGGAGGCGGGAGAGCTGCAGATGGTGCCCGGGCACCGCCTCGTGGAAGGCCACTACGTCGATGTCCCAGCCGGTACCGGCGGTGGGCCGCTCGGTATTGAACCAGAACGTCCCGGGCCGCCCGCCGTCGAGACGGGGCGGGGAGTAGTGAGGCGCGGCACCGCTCACGGCCACGACCTCCGGCATCGGCCGCACCTCGCACGGCGGCGGGAGGGGGGCGGGGAAGAACTCGCCTGCCCGTGCCTCGGCCCGCTTCACCGCGCCCGCCGCCCGGCGCATGGCCTCCTCCGCCGTGATCTTCCCCGACGAGTCCCGCAGGGCGGCGAACACCTCGTCCAGCCCGGCCAGCCCCAGGCCGGCGCCCAGCTCGACGGCCCGGGCCTCCAGCGCTGTCACATGATCCAGGCCGGTCTGGTGCAGTTCTGCCGCCGAGAGCGGCAAGGTGGTGGAGATCCGGACCGCCCGGGCGTAGTCCTCCTCGCCGCCGGGCAGGTAGGCCAGCCCGGCCCGTTCCGACGGCCGCGCCCGCGGGAGCAGCTCCTTGACGGTGGCCACCCACCGCGCCAGCGCCGGGTGCACCACCTCCTCGGTGATCGCCCGGCGTTCGGCCTCCCAGGCCGCCGCCCCGGGCCACCCCGGCGGAGGCTGGGGGACAGCACCGGGCTCGTGCCCGGGGCCGCCAGCACACCCTCAGCCCAGATGACGGCCTGCCCGGCCAGCGGGGCGACCGGCAGCCGCCCCGGCCGGCCCCGGCCCGCAGCCGCTCGCCGATCTGGCCGAACCAGCCACCGCTGCGCCGCAGCCGGGCCAGATAAGCCTCGGCCGCGTCCGGGTCGACCAGGACCGTCCGGGCCGCCACCGCCAGGAAGGCCGCCGGCCCCGCGTACTGCATCGCGGTGACCGTGTGCTCCGCCGGGGCCAGAGCGATGATCTCCAGCTCCTGGGTGGCCGCCTCCATCGTGCAATCCAGCGTGACCGCGTCCGCCGGCGTGAGCTGCCCGCGGTCCATCGCCTCGGCCTCACCGAGAAACTGCCCGACCTCGGCCCGCCAGGCCCGCCGGCCCTCCTCGCTCTCGTCCGGGACCAGGTCGTCATACCCCGGGATGCCGTACATGGTGGCGGTGAACGGATTCTCTTCCAGCCAGCGCCGGTGCAGCCGGTCGGCCAGGTCACGTACTGAGGTCATGCAGCCTTCCGCGATGGGTCGTGATCGTCTTGCGGGCCCGGGGCCCCTGCCCCGCCGAAGCTTAGGCGCGCCCAGCAGGCACGCGCCAGCAACCAGGCCAGGTGATCCCCGTTCACGAGCCGCTGGCGATGCGCCGGCGGGTCTGTCAGACTGGGGCGCCTGCATCAGGGGGGACGCGATGGAGCGACGGGCACGCCGCTGGCCTCCTGCCGGAAGCGCATGAGCGCCGGGGTGGTGAACCTTCTGTGACCGACGAGGCCGTCACCGGCGCCCCCGCGCTGGCCAAGGGAGACCGCAGGCTGGCCATCCTGCTGGCGATGGCGATGTTTGTCCTGGTCGTCGACACGTCGGTGATGAACGTCTCCATCGCGTCGGTGGTTCACGATCTGCACACCACCGTCAGCGGGGTCCAATCCGCGATCGCGCTTGAGGCGCTGGTGTCGGCGGCGTTCATCCTGATCGGCAGCAAGGTGGGCGACCTGATCGGGCGCAAGCGCGCGTACGTGCTGGGCCTGCTCGGCTATGCGATCGGGGCCCTGGCCATGGCGCTGGCGCAGGGCCTGACCGCGGTCATCGTCTTCTGGGCGATCGTGGGCGGGCTCGGCGCGTCGCTGCTGCTGCCGGCGATGCAGTCACTCATCCACGGCAACTTCGAGGGGGCGGCACAGCGGCAGGCCTACGCGCTCGTCGGGGCCGCGGCCGCCATCGCCGCCGCCGTCGGCCCGCTGCTCGGCGGGTTCATCACGACCTACCTGTCGTGGCGGATCGCCTTCCTGCTTGAGGACGTCATCATCGTGGTCGTGCTGTCGGGCATCCGGCTGGTCCACGACGTGGAATACACCGGATCGCGGCAGGTGGACCTCGTGGGTGCCGTGCTGTCCATCCTGGGCATGGGCGGCGTCGTGCTGGGCATCCTCGTCTGGCAGGAGGGCGGCGAAGCGGTCGGCCTGCTCATTGCCCTCGGGGTGGTCTCGCTCGGGAGCCTGGCGTGGTGGCTGGTGCGGCGTAAGCGGGCGGGCAAGGCGACGCTGCTTGACCCGGATCTGTTCAAGGCCAAGCTGTTCAGGTTCGGGGTCTCCGGGCAGCTGCTTCAGCAGATCGCGCTGGGCGGCACGATGATCGCGCTGCCGATCTACCTGCAGATCGTGCTCGAGTACAGCGCGATGGGAGCCGGCCTGTCCATCGCCCCACTGTCCCTCAGCATGTTCGCGGTGGCCCTCCTCGCCGGCCGGCGAGCGGCCAAGCGGCGCCCGGCGAGCCTGATCCGGGCGGGGTTCGCGCTGCTCACGATCGGGATGGTCATCGTGGAGCCGATCGTGCCCCGGGCGACCTCAGGCTGGTACCTGGCGGTGCCCCTGATAATCGCGGGGTCAGGGCTGGGGCTGCTGGTCTCCCAGCTCAACAACTACACGCTGGCCCCGATCGATGAGGAGCGGGTCAGCGAGGCCGCCGGGGTCAACTCGGCCGGAGGATCGTTCGGCCTGTCGTTCGGGCTGGCGTTCGCCGGTGCCATCCTGCTGGCGGCGCTGTCCATCGGCTTCACCAGCATGGCCCAGTCGAGCACCGTGCTCTCGGGGGCCGAGCAGCAGCAGGTGGCGAAGGTCCTGGAGCACGACGCCCAGGTGGTGAGCAACACACAGCTCGAGAAGCAGCTCGCCGGCCAGCCGCAGAAGACGCGGGACGAGATCATCAGGATCAACACTCAGGCCAGGCACCGCGCCCTTCAGGTGGCGCTTCTCATTCCCATCCTCGCCGGGCTGGCCGGGCTGCTCATCTCGTTCCGCATGGTGCGCCTGCCGGATCCCCAGCAATCGGGCTCCGGCGAACAGGCGGTCCTGGGCTGACCCCGGGCTGACGGTCCCCCAGCTCTGTCAGGTGCCGCAGTAGGTGACGTACGGGGCGCCGCCCGCGGGCGCCGCCCCGGCGTAATCCTCCAGGCCGGGCCGCTCATCGAAGGGCCGGGAGACCACCTCCAGAAGGCGGTGGAACGGCCCCATCTCACCGAGGGCCGCCTGCCCGAGCGCCTCCTCGACGCGGTGGTTGCGCGGGATGTAGGCGGGATTGACCCGGTCCATCGCGGCGGCCACCGTGGCCCGGTCCGCCGGCAGGGCCGCCGCGCGGCGGGTGGCCCACGCGTCAAAGGGCTCCGGTTCGGTGAACATCGCCCGCGCGGTGCCGGCCGACAGCGCGCGGAAGAACCGCGTGAAGTCCACCTTCTGCGCGCGCATCAGCACCAGGAGGTCGTTCACCAGCTCCCGGTCCGGCGCGGCGAGCCCGAGCTTGGCCGCCATGCCCTCGTCCCAGTGCCGCTCGTAGGCGCCGGCGAACCCGTTCAGCACCGCCGTGGCCGCCTGGACCGCGGCCTCGCTGTTCTCGTCGATCAGAGGCAGCAGGGTCTCGGCCAGCCGGGCCAGGTTCCACTGCATGATCGCCGGCTGGTTGCCGTAGGCGTAGCGGCCGCGGTGGTCGATGGAGCTGAACACCGTGGCCGGGTCGTAGGCGTCCATGAACGCGCACGGGCCGTAGTCGATCGTCTCGCCGGAGATCGTGGTGTTGTCGGTGTTCATGACACCGTGCACGAACCCGGCCAGCATCCACCGGGCCACCAGCGACGCCTGCGCTCCGGCCACGCGCCGCAAGAGGTCGAGGTAGCGGTCCGGGGCGCCGGCGACCTCCGGGTAGTGACGGGCGATGGCGTAGTCGGCCAGCGCGCGCAGCCGGTCCGGTGTCGCCGGACGCCGCGGCGTACTGGAACGTGCCGACCCGCAGATGGCTCGCGGCGACCCGGGTGAGCACCGCACCCGGCAGCGCCCCGTCGCGGAGCACCCGCTCGCCGGTGGCCACCACCGCGAGCGCCCGCGTGGTCGGGATCCCCAGGCCGTGCATGGCCTCGCCGATCAGGTACTCGCGCAGCATCGGTCCCACCGCGGCCTTGCCGTCGCCACCGCGGGCGAACGGGGTGCGTCCCGACCCCTTCAGATGCAGGTCGCGGCGGCGGCCGTGGATGTCGGTCACCTCGCCGAGCAGCAGCGCCCGGCCGTCCCCGAGCCGGGGCACGTATACGCCGAACTGGTGGCCGGCGTAGGCCTGGGCGACCGCCACGACTCCCGCCGGGGCCTGCCCTACCAGCAGCAGGACACCCGGCGGCTCCCGCAGCGCCGCGGGATCGGCGCCCAGCTCCACCGCCAGCTCCTCGTTGAGCACCAGCAGCTCCGGGGCGGGCGCCGGCGCCGCCGCCCACGGCACCGACAGGCCCGGCACCTCGCGGGCGTAGGAATCATCGAACCGGAACACGGCAGTCGCCACGGTCATACCGTCAAGGCTACGAACCAGACGGCCCACCGTGGACCGCCCGGCTCAGTTCCTGGCCGATGCGAGCGCGCCGGGGCCGCGGCCGAGCCGTTCCACGGCGCGGCTGATATCGGCCGGGGACACGATCCCGGCCAGGTGACCGTCGGCGAACACCAGCACCCGGTTCTCGGAGCACGCGTTGAGGCGGGGCAGGACATCGGCGACCGGCTCGTCCGGGGTGGCGTGGGCGACATCAGCCAGCGGGCAGGCGGCGTCGCGCAGCGGCGTCCGGGCGCGCTCAGCGACCGGCACCTGGTTGACCCGGTGCACCGTCACCAGGCCGACGGTCTGGCCGTCGTCGGCCTCCATCGGGAAGGCGGAGTGCCGGTGCCAGGGCAGGTAGTCATCGAGGAACCAGGCGACCGTAGCCGACGCCGGCACCGTGACCGGGTGGGCGGTCATGATCTCCCGCACGGCGACCGCCCGCAGCCCGGATTGCAGCGTCGCCTGCTGGCCTTCCGCGGTGGCCGCGCTGATCAGGAACCAGCCGAGCAGGGCGAACCACAGCCAGTTGTATTCACGCCGCACCAGGACCAGATACGCCGCCACCACGACCAGGGCCCACCCGAACACCTGCCCGGCCCGGGCGGACCACACCGCGGCCTTGAACCGGTCGCCCGTGATGCGCCACAAGACGGCCCGCAACAGCCGCCCGCCATCCAGCGGCGCGGCCGGGATTACGTTGAACGCCGCCAGCAGGACGTTGATGCCACCGAGCCAGGCCAGCGCCGCCACCACCACGCCCCCCACACCCGCGGCGTGCAGCAGCCAGGCCAGGAGCCAGAATGCCCCGCCTAAAATCAGGCTGACCAGCGGCCCGACCCCGGCGACGCGGATCTCGGCCCCCGGGTCGGCAACCTCACCCTGCAGCCGGGACACCCCGCCCAGCAGCCACAGCGTGATGCCCTCGACCTCCAGCCCGTTACGCCGCGCGACCAGCGAATGCGCCAGCTCGTGGGCCAGCAGGGACCCGATATAGGCCACCGCGGTCACCAGGGCGGCGGCAACGTACTCCGCGACCGGGTGCCGCGGGGCAGCGGCGGGGAACTCCCCCACCGCCAGCCCGTAGGCCAGCAGCGCCACGATCAGCAACACGCTCCAGTTCACGCCGACCCGGATGCCGCTGATCCGGCCCAGGCTGAAGGTCTGTCCCATCACATCTCCTGGCCCATCGCCAGCACCACCGTCACCAGGTCTCGCAGCGGGCCGTCCAGGTCGTACTCGCCGACCTGGACCGGGTGATCATCCACGCTGATGTGGTAGACGGCGGTGCCCGGGATCGGGCGGTAGGGCGGCTGGGACGCCAGGGCGCGGGCGGCAAGGTCTTCCCACCGGGGGCCATCGTCCCGCCGGGCGGTGTTCACCACCCGGCGCCGCATGGTGCCGTCCGGCTCGATCCGGGTCACCACGACCCTCATCCGCCCATTGTGTGCCCGATCGGGGGCAAAAGTGTGCAAAGTCCCAGCGTGTCGGGTCAGCTCAAGTATTGCCGGCGGCGGGCGGGCGCCCGGGCCGAGTGAGATCTGGGGAGGCTGGGTATGTGCCGCGACCCGCCGCACCGCCCAGCCAGCCGGTGAAACGGGTCGCGGCACGTCCCCCGCCCGGCAGGCAAGCTGCCGCGCACCTGCGTCTGGCAGCCTACGCCCTGCGGCATGGGCCGGGCCAGCACGGGCGCATATCCTGCCTGTTATGCCCGACCGGCCGCCCGATGCCGTGTGGCTGAAGCTCGGCGCGGAGCCCGGGCTCTGCGGATTCTGCCGGCATGCCAAGCTCAACGAGACACGGCGGGGCACCGCCTACCTACGGTGCACGCGCGCCGCATGGGACACCGCGCTTCCGCGCTACCCGCGCCTGCCAGTCGCCCAGTGCGCGGGATTTGAGCGGCACGGGGAGACCTAGGGCCATGGCGCGCATCCTCGGGGTCGAGACCTTCTTCACCGAGGAAGTCGCGCTGGTGCGCGTGCGCACCGAGGACGGGCACGAGGGCTGGCTGCTCGACGAGCTCATCACCCGCAGCATCGGGCCGGGCGAGCTGAATGACGCATTCGACGCCCTGCGCGCGGGACAAGGTGCCCTCAGCGTCCTGGTCCTCGACTGACGCAGCCCGGATCTGCCTGCCCGGCGGGCACGCCCGCGGTCCCAGGAAGCGGCCCCGACTAAGTGAGTTACCTAACTTGACAATGGACGCCGCTCGGGCGTCATATTAAGTCAATTCACTAACTCAGTCGGCTCGGCCGGAGGGGGTGCTTGCGGGTATGGCATCGGTCCAGAGGCAGGTCTTGCCAGACGCCGGCTCGCGGCTGGTTCTTCGATCGCGGCTCGGGGCGGTCACCCTGGTGCTGCTGTGCGCTGTGCAGTTCCTCGACATCGCCGACTCGGCGATCGTCAACGTCGCCCTGCCATCCATCCAGCACAGCCTGGGCTTCTCGCAGCAGAACCTGCAGTGGGTGGCCAGCGGCTACATCCTCACCTACGGCGGCTTCCTCCTGCTCGGAGGCCGCCTCGGCGACCTGCTCGGGCGCCGCCGCATGCTGCTCGCCGGCCTGGCCGTCTTCGCCGCGTCGTCGCTGACCGCCGGGCTGGCCAGCAGCGCGGGACTCCTGGTGGCCGCCCGGCTTGCCCAGGGCACCGGCGCCGCGTTCATGGCCCCGGCGGCGCTGTCGGAGCTCACGACCGGCTTCCGCGAGGGCAAGGACCGCAATACGGCGCTCGGGGTCTGGGGAGCGGTCAGCGGGATGGCCGCGGCGGCCGGGGTCTTCCTCGGCGGAGCGATCTCGCAGGGACCAGGCTGGCGATGGGTATTCTTCGTCAACCTGCCGGTCTGTGTCCTGGTGGCGGCCGGGGCGCTCGCCCTGCTCGCGCGGGACCGCGGGGGCAGGACCAGCGGCGCGGCCTTTGACTCGCAGGGAGCGGTGCTGGCGACCGGGGGCATGCTGCTGCTGGTGTACGGCCTGGTTCGGGCGCCGATCGCCGGCTGGGGATCGCTCCAGACCATCTTCACCTTGACGGGGTCCGGCGCCCTGCTCATCGCGTTCGCGGCCAACGAGCTCCGGAGCCGCTACCCGCTGGTCCCGTTCGCCATCCTGCGGGTGAAGGGGCTGGTGGCGGCGGACCTGACCCAGCTGATCGCCTTTACCGGGTTCTTCTCGATGTTCTTCTACGCCACGCTCTACATGCAGGAGATACTCCACTACTCGCCCCTCAAGGCGGGAGCCGCCTATCTCCCGATCACCGCTGGGTTCGCCGTCGCGGGCGGCCTGGCCTCCCAACTGGTCACGCGCATCGGCACCCGCCCGGTGGTGGTGGCCGGCTGCCTGATCGCCGGAGCTGGGATCTACTACGTGTCCAGAGTGCCCCTGCACGGTTCGTATGTGAGCGATCTGCTTCCCGGGTTCGTGGTGATGTCGCTCGGGGCGGGGTCGGTGTTCGTCTCGGTCACCGCCGCCGCCAACGCCGGCGTGCCATCCGACAAGGCGGGCCTGGCGGCAGGGTTGCTGAACTCGTCCCAGCAGATCGGCAGCGCGCTCGGCCTCGCCATCCTCTCCGCCGTGGCGATCACTCGCACCAACCACCTGGTGGCGGCCCACGTCTCGCATGTGGTGGCCGCGGATGCCGGCTACCACCGGGCCCTGCTCGTCGGCGGCATCTTGATGGCCGCCGCAGCCCTGCTCGCCCTTCGGATCGGCAACACCCGGCAGGCAGCCCCACTGGTCATGGTCAATGCGGAACCGGCCCCCACGCGCCGGGCGACCGCGGGCGTCGCGACGGGAGGCCACCCGGCAGAGCGGCACCTGTATCCTGACAAGTGAGATGACTGACTCAACCACAGGCCAGGCGACCGCCATCGGGCAGCGGCCGGGGAAGCGAGACCGGCTGGTGGCCGCGGCGACCCAGCTCCTGCACCAGCAGGGCATCGAACGGACCACGCTCGCCGACATCGCCAGTGCCGCGGACGTCCCCGCCGGGAACGTCTACTACTACTTCAAGACCAAGGACGACGTCGTCGCGGCGGTCATCGAGGCCCACACACTGCAGATCGAGGCGACTCTCGCGCTCATCGACGCTCATCACCGGTCCCCCAAGGGCCGGCTGAAGGCCTTCGTGCGGGAGTTCACCGCCCAGAGCGAGATCGTGGCCCAGTACGGCTGCCCTCTGGGCGGCCTCTGCTCGGAGCTCGGCAAACGCGTCAAGCAGCCGAGCTTCACCGATGCTGAGCTGATGCGCCTCCCGATCGCCTGGGCCGAACAGCAGTTCCGGTCACTGGGCCGCCGTGACGCACACGATCTTGCCCTCGATCTGCTGGCCGCCTACGAGGGCAGCGCGCTGCTGGCCAACACCTTGCGCGATCCCAGCGTCCTCTCCAGGGCGGCACGGCGCCTTGACCGCTGGATCGACACCCTGTGACCCCGCCGCCGGGCCGGCCGCGCGGCACATCCAGTCGGTTAGGCGCCTTCACCGGGTGAAGGAGTACGCCATGCTTGCGTGCACAGGGAGAACCACGGCGCTGGCCGCGCTCGCCGGGTGCGCGGCGGCGCTGGCCGTGGGCGGCTGCCACGTCGATACCGGCCAGCTGCAGCACCAGGCGCACACCTATGCGGTCTCAGCACCGGTGCACACGCTGGTGATCAAGGACTGGGTGGGCGATGTGCAGGTGACCGGCGGCGCCGGGCGGGTGTCGGTGACCGAGCGGATCAGCTACCGGCACCAGCCGCCCGCCACTACGCACGCGGTGCGGGCCGGGACGCTCACCCTGACCGGCAGCTGCCCGGCCCACCAGCCATGCGATATCGAGTACCACGTCCGGATACCGCCAGCCACCATGGTCAGGATCAATGACCAGGTCGGCAACATCCGGCTCGCGGCTCTTACCGGTCAGGTGACCGTGCGTACCAAGGCGGGAGGCATGGCCCTCAGGTCGCTGTCGGGGACGCTCCAGGTCAGTGATCGCGCCGGGTCGATCAGCGGCTCCGATTTGTCCTCGGCCACCGCCACACTGGGCACCTACGTCGGCAGCATCAATGTTTCCTTCTCCGCCGCACCGACCACCGTGGCCGCCACCACGAGCGTTGGATCCATATCTCTCCGGCTGCCCCGGGGGGTGGCCTATGCCGTCCACGCGAGCGCCACCGTCGGCAGCACCCACGTCACGGTGCCGCAGGCCAGCCACTCGGCCCACAGCATCACCGCCCGCACTCAGACCGGCTCGGTCACCATCCAGCCGGGGTGACGGGCCGGCGCCCCGGTCAGCTGACGTTCGCCGCTGTTGCATACCGCTCGATCAGCTGGCCGGCGATCGCGTCGAGGTCCCACACCGCATTCCCGTTGTCCGGGTTGTAGTGAACGAGCGGCTCCGCCGACAGCTCGGCCAGCGGCACGGCGTCCATGTGCGAGAACCGGTGCTCCGCGGATGCGACAACCACGATCTCCTCGCTGCCGAGCACCTCGACGTGCTCATCAGTGAGCGTCGGCGGCGGCCCGACGATGATGTCAGCCCCTCCCCCGTGAAGCACGTCCAGCATCCGGTCCGCGCTGGTGTGCTCCTTGAGGTCGAGCTCGACGTCGGGGAACCGGCGGCGCCAGCTGCGCAGCACCGGGACCAGCACCCACGCCGTCATCGTCTCCGCGCAGGCGATACGGATGCGGCCACCGGACCCGGCCGCCACCCTCCTGCCCGCCATAACGGCCCTGTCGGCCGCGGCCACAGCGATCCGCGCCTCGGCAACGGCGGCCAGCCCGGCCGCGGTCGGCCTGATTCCCCGCGGCAGGCGCTCGACGACCGGGGTCCCCAGCTCCCGCTCGATGGCCGCGATCTGGTGCGACAACGCCGGCTGGGACA
Organism: uncultured Actinomycetes bacterium; assembly: GCA_963835425.1. Lineage (GTDB taxonomy): Bacteria > Actinomycetota > Actinomycetes > Streptosporangiales > Streptosporangiaceae > UBA9676. The sequence goes on from CAWIGE010000002.1 coordinate 716,538, forward strand.
TGTGCAGGGCCGCCGCGGCCTTCGTCAGCGAGCCCTGCTCCACGATGGTGACCAGGCACTCCAGTGCCCTCATGGAAAGCATTCGGCGATCCAGTCCACGTCAGGCGATGTAATTGACCATCTTCGGCACGGCCGTGCCCCTATGCAAGCCGTGGCGAACCTCCGCGGCGGGCCGGGCAGGCGCCGGCACCGGCCGCCACCATCAGGCCAGGGCCAGGGCAATGGCGTGCAGGGCCAGCCCCACGCCGGCTCCGACCACCGTGCCGTTGATGCGGATGTACTGCAGGTCGCGCCCGAGGAGCAGCTCCAGCTGGCCCGACGTCTCCTCCGCGTCCCACCGCTCGATTGTCCCGGTGACGAGGTCGGCGAGCTCGTCGTGGAACTGGTCGGCAAGTGCCCTGGCTCCTGACTCGACCATGCGATCGAGGCCTTCCTGGAGGCGGCGGTCTGACCCGAGACGCTGACCGGCCGCCACCAGCGCAGCGGCCAGCTGACGGCGCAGCTCAGAGTCCGGGTCGGCCGCCTGGGCCCGCAGTGCCTCCTTGGCCTTCCGCCACAGCGACGAGGACCAGTCCCGCAGCTCGGCGCTGCCCAGGATGTCACGCTTGAGGCGCTCCCCGCGCTCGCGCAGCTCCGGGGATGTCTCAAGGCGGCCGGGGAGCCCGCCGATCCACTCCTCGAACTGACGGCGGGCCTCGTCGTCGGGGTCGGCGGCCATGGCGGCCAGCCGCTGGCGCAGGCGGTGGTACAGACGGTCGAACACCAGCCGGTACGCGGCGTCAGGCATCCAGCGGGGCGACTCGGTCTCGAACCGCTCACGCAGCTCCACGTGATGATCGGCGAGATAGTGGTCGGCGGCGGACACGATGGTGTTGAACAGCTCACCATGGTGGCCTCCCGCGATGATGACCCGCAGGACCCGCCCGGCCAGCGGCGCCACCTCGACGGCGTCCACCGCCCGGGTCAGCTCGGCGGTGAGCACGCGCTGGACATCCTCATCGCGGAGAGCCTCGGCCACATTGACCCCCAGATCCGCGGCGTGACCGGCGAAGCGGGCGGCGTTGGCCTCGTCAGCCAGCCAAGCGGCCAGGCGGGGAACGAGGTGAGCAGAGCGGATCCGCTCGGCAAGAACATCGGCGTTGAGGAAGTTCTCCTGCACGAACTGGCCGAGAGTGGCCGCGAACTGGTCCTTACGCTCGACGATCAGCGCGGTGTGCGGTATCGGCAGGCCCAGGGGGCGGCGGAACAGGGCCGTCACGGCGAACCAGTCGGCAACTCCTCCGACCATGGAGGCCTCGGCCGCGGCCTGCACGTAGCCGAGGAGGGTCCCGTGAGCGCCGACCGCCGTCACGGCCACGAACACCGCCGTAGCCCCCACCAGGAGAGCGGTGGCCCGTCGGCGCGCAGCGGCCAGACGGCGTGCCCGCACTGCCGCCGACTCGCGCTGCACCGTGGATACCGGTGGTGCGGACACCGCCGTGGCAGGTTCCATCTGACAGTCCCGGTCAGTCCACGGCGCAAGGCGGAAATCCGCGCTCACGCAGGCCGGCTGATTGCATCAAGGAGTCAACCTCGCTCTCGCAGGATTGGGTGATCACTCGCAGCAGGAACAGCACGGAAAAGGGCAATCAGATTCCGCCTGTTACATGTGCCGCAACGGTCATCCCGGCCGGGCTGGAGACCAGGGACGGGCGGTCGCGGCGCCCGTGCGCGCGGGGAGCGGATGCCAGCACACCCGGCGCCCCCGCATGCCAGCACCCTTGCCGCCCTGCTCTGGCGGTGGCTGGATGGGCTGTGACTGACAAAGACAGGTGCAGAACGGGCCGGAGGGGGAGATGAACGAGTTCGATGTCGTGACGGTGATCGGGCGCCCGGTCGAAGAGGTTTTCGCCGTTATCCAGGATGTCACCAGGGCTCCTGTGTGGACTCCGGGCTTGTCGGAGGTGCGGCGCACCAGCGACGGGCCGCTGGGGGCGGGCGCGACGATGGTCTATGTGGGCACGTTTTTGGGCCGGCGGTATGAGTCGCCGTTGACCTGCACGGGTTTCGCGGAGGGCAAGCAGCTCGCCACGGCGACAACCGGCGGCCCGTTCTATCTCGAGGTCAACCAGCTGCTCGAACCGGCCGGTGCTGGCACCAAGCTGACTATGCACTGCCGGGGTGAGAGCCGCGGCTTCTTCAAGGTCGCCGAGCCGCTGGTCGTCCGGCTGACCAAGAGGCAGGTCGAGGCCGCGGGTGAGAACCTCAAGTCCCTGCTGGAAGAGCACGCGCTCTAGCACTCAGGGGTGACCTTCAGCCCAGCGGTCGATGGGGATGCGTGCCTCGTCGAACAGCGCGGGCCCGTCGCTTGGCACGCTCGGCCAGGTGAAACCGGGATTGAGCTGAGCCCACTGCTCGGTTGACAGGGCGTAGACGACGCGGCCGAGCCCGGAACGGGCGATCGCACCACTGCACATTTCGCAGGGCTGGCAGCTGGTGTACATGGTGGTCCGGGCGGCCGTGCCGGGGTCGAGTTCGCGCGCTGCCCACCGGGCGAGCTTCAGCTCGGGGTGGGCCGTGATGTCGTTGTCGCGCCGGACGGTGTTATGGGCCTCGATCAAGATCGTGCCCAGCGGGCCGGCCAGCAGCGAGCCGTACGGGTCATCGCCGGTCGTGATCGCGGCGGCGGCGATGTCGATCGCCCGGCGCACGAAGGTGAGGTCGTCAGCGGTGATCATGACCGTGTCTCCCTTCGCCGGGCCACCGCAGCGATGACCGCCAGGCGCCCCGCGGATTGGGTGCTCCCGGCTGATCCTGTCATGGACGCATCGCACCCCTATGCCACCGGAGCGGACCCTCTTGGCCCGGTCATCGCCTGGCGTGCCGGAAGCGGATCGTCTGGCGGGATCCGTTGGTGACACGGCGGTCGCATCTCTGGCAGTCTGTAAGGGCTGACTCGAGAGGAGGTGCGACACCCGTGCCGATGTTGGTTTCCGCGCCTCCTGGAGCTGATTGACCGAACGCAGCCGCAGGTGGCGCCGCCTTCGAAAGGTGGCCCCATGGCCGTACGCATCAAGAACATCACCTTCGACGAGTCCGGTACCGGGCGCAGTGACACCGAACGCGCGCCGCTGGTCGAACAGCTCGGCCGGGCATCCGGCGCCGAGCGGCTGCAGATCCGGCTCTACGACCTCCTGGCCCATGGCTGGGACTTCGCGCAGGCCACGGAGCAGCCCGCCGACCTGCCTGATGACCTGCCTGATGACCTGGCCGAACAGTCGCTGGCGTTCGCCCGGACCCAGCTGACCGGGCAGGCGCGCCCCGGCCGCTTCGGCCCGGCCCAGGTCGCCCCCGAACGGGCCCCTGCCATCGAGCGGCTGGCCGCCTTCCTCGGCCGCCCGGTCAGCACTGGAGGCTGGGCAGATGACTGATCCGGCGAACCAGGACCTCGTTCGCGCGCGGCTGCGCTGCGGCATCGTCGTGCGCGTCCGGGAGGATGCCTGCGAAGTTGTCAGGGACCGGCAGGTGTACTCCGTCCGGTACGCGACGCTGTTTCCGTCGCCGCGGACCGAACGGGTGTCACCGGGTCACCTGGTGGCCATCGCGACCGCGCCGGACGGCACCGAGGCGGTGGTGTGGCGGTGGTACGACGCCGTCGTGCTCGCCGCGGAAGCCGGCCTGATCAGGCTGTGGGAGCCCTCGCACGGTGAAGTCCTGGCCCAGCCACGGACCGCGCACCAGTCTCCAAAGCCCGGAACGCGTGCCTACCTGTCCGCCGGGCTGCCCGGCGCCGACTGGTGGGTCGCCGGCGGCGCCGCTGCCAGCGCGGAGGACGCCGACGTCGAGCTGGACGAGGTCGAGCGGTTCTGCACCGAGCGGGATCTCTGGAACACCCTGGCACGAGATTCGGAGAGCCCAGGCCGCGTCCGGGATGGCCAGGCCTCCGGCGACCCTCGGGGGCACCGGTAAGGTGATCCCGTTGGGATGCGGCACCTATCAGATGATCTCGTCAACATGGCCCACCGAGCCGCCGGGCAGGCTCCCGGGCATCGTTAGGGAACGACGACGAATGACGTCTTCTCATCGGCGCGACCTGGCGTAACTCCGAGCCCGCCGAGGCGGCGTCCTCCAATAGGTCCGCCCTCTGGCCTGAGGAAGCAGGGTGCGATCCGGGGTCGCTGGCCGGGTTCCCGGAACACCTGGGGCAGTTAGGAGGTTCCGCAAATGGATGCTATCAATATCGTCATCAGCGTCGGCTGGCTTGTCTTCTGGATCTACTGGCTCGCGGCGTCGGCTGGTGCCAAGGCAGGGCGAACCCGATGGACCCAGTTTGCCGGCTTCCGGGTGGCGATCATCCTGATCGTCCTTCTCTTTCTGCGGCTAGGAGTTTTCAGGGGGCACGCGGTCACGCACAATCCGTGGTTGCAGGTCATCGGCCTCGTTATCTTCTTGCTGGGATTGGCGCTGGCTGTCTGGGCCCGGATATTTCTCGGCCGGAACTGGGGAATGCCGATGTCCGAGAAAGCCGACCCGGAGCTGGTGACGACCGGCCCGTACAGCACGGTTCGCCACCCCATCTACTCCGGCATCATCGTTGCGATGATCGGTACTACGCTTGCGGTCAGCTTGTATTGGCTGATAGCGGTTGCCCTGCTGGGAGCATACTTCGGCTACAGCGCCGTGATGGAAGAGCGCTACATGGCCGGACGCTTCCCCGACTCTTATCCCCCATACAAGAAGTCGACCAAAATGCTGGTCCCGTTCATCGTCTGAAGCCCGAGGCGGATTTGCCGGGGATCCCTACGGCAGGTCCAGGACCAGGCCGGAGGCAGCGACGCCGACCTGGCCGGTGTAGTGGCCAGCGGCGGCGTCCCGCGCTGCGGCCGGGTCGGTGCCCGGCAGCAGGTGTGTCAGCAGCAGGCGCCCCGCCCCGGCCTGTGCGGCCCGCCTCCCGGCCTGAGACGCGCTTGACAGGTAATGGAACGAGTCTTCCGGGACCAGGTCAACGTAGCTGGCCTCGGCCAGCAGCAGGTCGGCCTGGAGCGCGAGCTGTGCTATCAGCGGGCTTGGTCCGCAATCACCGGTATAGGCGAGCACCGCGTCACCGGCGGCCAGCCGCAGGCCGACGTTGGGCAGCCAGTGGGGCAGCAGATGCGTCTGGGCATGGAATGGACCGATCTCCAATTGGCCGCCTGGGCTGAGCTCCGTCAGATCCAGGGCACCCGCCAGCGTCTCCGGGCGGTCCAGTGCCATGACCGCATCGAGGGCACCCGGCAGCGCGTACACCGGCAGCGCCGCCGCCGGGTCCTCGCGGAGCACCCGGGCCCGGAGCAGCGGATTCAGATCCGCGCAATGATCGGGGTGGCCGTGGCTGATGAACACGGCATCAACCTGGCCCGGCGCGGCGTATTCCAGCAGCCGCGGCACGGTCGCATAGCCAAGATCGACGACGAGACAGAACCCGTCATGCTCCACCAGGAAGCCGCTGCAGGCCTGGCCCGCTTCCGGCCACGCACCGCACCCACCCAGGACCGTGAGCCGCATCGACACCCATCCTAATGAACCGCTTGCCGCCCGCGCCTTCCCCATGGGGGAGGGCGCACTCCGTTTGGCTCCCCGTTCAACGCCAGGCCCGGGCTCACTCCCGGCCCGCGGGCTGCCGGGCGCCGGCGTCGTGCTGATCACCGTCCGTTACCGGGCGCCACGGTCCCGGGACGGCAGCGGGGATGGCCGGGCCGGGGGGCGGCTGGCTTCGTTGCCTGGGTAAAGGGGCTGCGATAGCGCCACGCCCGGGGAAGCCCCGGCGGCCTGTGCCTCGCGCCGGGCGGTGGTCCAGCGTTCGGTGCACGCCCGGGTGTCCCGGCAATACCACCGGATGTCGCTGCAGGCACTGCCGCCATCGGCCACCATCTGGCTGTGCTGCAGGCGGGTCCCGCACAGCCAGCACGAGACGACGGCGGCCCGCCGCGCGGCGAAACCCTCCGCGGACGGCGTGCGCATCTGGTCGGCCATGATTGCCTCACCTCCGGGCGCCCCCACGATCCCAGACCACGGCCGAAAATGAGCAGCCCGGCTCGCAGCTGGCTCGACAACCGCTGGCTGGAATGCTAGTCCACGATGACCTCGCCGTCCCGATGATCCGGCAGGGGCCGGCGGCGCCGGTGCACGTGCCGCCGCCAGCCTAAGTGGCCGGGTGCCAGGGCAGGCGGTAGGCGCGGTAGGTGGTGCCGGCCCTGAGCTGGGCGTTGAACAGCAGCCGTCCGGACGGGCTGAACTCAGAGATGTAGGGCAGCGCGCCCCAGCCGACGAACAGGTCACCGTTGCGGGTGGTCTGCGCGTTCCCCTCGGCCGGGGCAACGAGGCCCTCGGGCTGGTTGACGGACTTCACCAGGGTGGCCACCCGGGTCGCCAGGTCCAGCTTCACGGTGACCACCCGGCTGTGGGCGAGCAGCGTGGTGGGGCCGTCGGACTCGTCGTCGAAGAGCGTGTATTCGCCACTCCCAACGGCCTCCGGGTCGTGCTGGAAGGCGAAGATCTCGCCCGCGTGGTCGAGGACCTGCCCTGGAGCGGCCTTGAGCCTGAACGTGCTCTGCCTGCCGCCAAGCTCCCAGATGATCTTCCCGGTGTGCCGGTTCACCTTGTATGTCGTCCAGGTGTAGCGGGAGTTGATCAGCAAGTTCCCGTCGGTGTCGAGGTGGACGGCGTTGATGTGGAACCAGTCCCAGGGGACGGCCGCCGAGCCGGGCAGCGGCACGTGGCTGTCGCGGTAGGGGACGTGGCCGGCGCTGTCCCACTGGAAGAGCACCTTGCCGGTCCCGATGTCGATCTCCTGGACGATGCCGTCGACGACCTTCTGATCGGCGGGGCCACCCATCGAGGTCAGGTTCGCGGTGGCGACGGTATCGGCCAGGATGAGCGCCGTATTCCAGGGCGTTATCAGGAACTCGTGAAAGTTGGTCGCGTCGCCGGCGCCCGCCCTCACTTCGGCGATCCGCCGGTAATGGTCGTTGTAGATGTAGTCGGTCCCGCCGCCCGGGCCCCCGCCCTGGAACCAGGTGAGCACCGGGCTGCCCCGGTAGGTCTGGGTGCGGAAGTCGGTGGCCACCTCCCCGGCCGGGACGGCGTGGAACCAGACCACCTTGCCGGTGCCGGTGATGATCTCCGGGCCAGCGGCGCCGCCGCCCCCCGTCGGTGCGATGAATATGTCGCCGTTGCCGTTGTCGGCGCCCCGTTTCAGCACCGTGAACGGAGGCGTCCGGTGACCCGCCGGGACCGGGCCAGGCGTCGCGGCGGTGCAGGCTGTCCCCGCCCAGGCGGCGACCGCGAGGACGACGGCGGCGGCGATCCGGCGGGCGGGCCGCAGCCGCCCCGCCGTCCGCCAGAACTGGACAACCATCCATCGCCACCTCGTACCGGGAACGCGCATCTGCCGCGGATCGTGCCCGCTGCCCGGGCCACGCCTTCCCTGGGCCAGGATGCTCCCTGCCGATCGCAGCACGCCCTGGTGGCGGCGCCGGGTCTGCTGCTGGTGATCCCGGTACGTAGGCTGGCGCCATGCGCGTAGTGATCGCGGGCGGGCACGGGAAGATTGCACTGCTGCTGGAGCGCCTCCTGGCCGGGCGCGGTGATCAGGCCGTCGGGCTGATCAGGAACCCGGCTCATGTCGCCGATGTCGAGAAGGCCGGCGCCGAAGCTGTGGTCTGCGACCTGGAGGCAGCCTCGGCCGATGATGTCGCGGTGCTGCTGTCCGGGGCCGCCGCGGTGGTGTTTGCGGCCGGCGCCGGTCCGGGCAGTGGCGCCCCCCGCAAGGACTCCGTCAACCGGGGTGCCTCCGTACTGATGGCCGACGCCGCCGGACGGGCCGGGGTGCGCAGGTTCGTGCAGATCTCCTCGATGGGCGCTGGCCAGCCGCCGCGGCCCGGCACCGATGAGGTCTGGGCTGCCTACATCACGGCGAAGACCGCCGCCGAGGACGACCTGCGCTCCCGGGACCTGGATTGGACGATCCTGCGCCCCGGCGGCCTTACCGACGCTCCCGCCACCGGCCGGGTCCGGCTCGCGGCTCCGCCGGTCCCCCGTGGCACGGTTCCCCGTGCCGACGTCGCCGCGGTCATCGCTGCCGTGCTCGACATCCCGGGTACCCAGCATCAGACGCTTGAGCTGGTCAGCGGAGACAGCCCGGTCGCCGCGGCCGTGCGCAGCTTCTCCTGATCACACTCGGTCCGCAGCAAACGCTAGGGCCGCCAGCAAGCGGCGGCAATGACCGGCGAGGTAGCTGGCCCCATGTTCGCGACTGCGAATATGCGCTGGCGGTGGCCGTGGGTGGGCTGGTTGGGTGGACGGGTGATCCGCGCTGACGGGACGACAGTGGGCTGGGTCTGCGCTGCCTTCGGGCTGCTGCAGGTACCGGGCGCTGCGATGATCCCGGTGTCTCGCGGTGCGATGGGACGGATCTGGCGCCTTGACCTGGGCGCGGATCGCTTCGCGGTCAAGGAGCTGTTCTGGGAAGCCAGCGAGGAATCGGCGCGGCGCGAGGCGGAGCTGACCGCCCACCTGCAGGCGGCCGGCATCAGGCTGCCTGCCAGCGTGCCGGGCCCCGGGGGGTGTTTCGTCGCCAGACTGCCCGCCGATTCCGCCGGCGGCTGGCTGCGGCTCTACCAATGGATTGACGGCGTGCCGGTCAACCTGGCAGACGCGGGCGTCGCCGCCCGGGCCGGCGGCTTGCTGGGCCGGCTGCACGCCTGTGCGCTGCCGCCACGCGGCGAGGCCGATCCCTGGTACGACACCGTCCCAGACCCGGCGACCTGGGACCAGCTCGCCGACACCGCGCTCGCGCACCGGGCGCCATGGGCCGCGTCCCTGGCCGAGCGCGCCGGTCTGCTGCGCGAACTCTCCGCGGTGGTCACCCCCCAGGCGGCCGACCCGCTCATCACCTCCCATCGCGACCTGCACCCCGACAACGTGCTCGTCAACGGCTCGGGCGAGCTGGTGCTGCTCGACTGGGATGACGCCGGCCCGGCCAGCCCAGACCGTGAGCTTGCCTACCTCCTGGCCTCCTGGCACGTCCATGACGGCCAGCCCGATGCCGCGGCGGTGCGGCGCACCGTCGCCGCCTACCAGGCGGCCAGGCGGCCCAGGCAGGATCCGCGACGAGCAATCGTTCGGCATGCTCATCGCCTGCATGCTTAACTTCCTGCACTCGCAGGCCGGCGTGGCGCTGGATCCCAATGCCGCCGCGGAACACCGCCAGCACGCCTGCGACGAGATCTCCGACACCCTCGCCCGCCTGCCCACGGCCGGGCTGATCGCTCAGCTGATCAATCTCGCCGAACCCTTCACCAACTGAGCCACCACCTCACCGAGCGGCCGATACCAGCCCATGTGCGGATCGGCCGCTCCCGTGTGCCCCGTTCAGGCGGCCTCTGCGGTCTGGGCGGGCTGCGCACCGTCCGGGTCGGCCGCCATATTCTGGCGGCGGAACGCCGGAAGCAGGCGGGCCAGGAGCAGCGCGCCGCCGATACAGGCCAGGCCGCCGGAGATCACCGAGGTGACCGGGCTGAAGGCGGCAGCCACCGCACCCGACTCCGCGTCGCCGATCCGCGGGCCGCCGGTGACGACCGCCATCTGCAGGCCCATCAGCCGTCCGCGGAGCGCGTCGGGCACGGTGAGCTGGAGGATCGTGCTGCGGAACACCGCCGAGATGACGTCGGCCCAGCCCGCCACGGCCAGGAGCACAAGCGCCGCGGGCAGCCAGCGCACGAGGCCGAAACAGGTGATCGCCGCGCCCCACACCAGGACAGCGATGATGACCGCACGACCCTGCCGCCGGACCCGGTGGACCCACCCGGTGGTGAGCGCGCCGAGCAGGGCCCCGGCCCCGGGCGCAGCGTAAAGAAACCCGAGTGTGCTGGCCCCGCCGCCGAACACCGTGGCGGCCAGGGCGGGAAACACAGCGCGCGGCATGCCGAACACCATGGCGTTGATGTCGATCAGGTAGGTGCCCTGGATGACCGGCCGACCGCGCAGGTACCTGAGCCCGGTCACGATCGAGCGCAGGCCGGGCCGTTGGCTGGCGGCCGTCTGCGGAGGTTGCGGGCTCATCAGGAAGGTGGCCAGCATCGCCGCCGCGATGGTGGCCACGTCCATCCAGTAGACGAAGCGGACGCCCGCTCCGGCCAGCAGCAGCCCGGCCACGGCCGGCCCAGCCACCTGGCCGATCTGGAACAGCGCCTGGAACATGGCGTTGACGGCGGCCACCTCGGAGCGGGGAACCAGGTTCGGCAGGATCGCCGACATGCCCGACTCGGTGGCGGCCGTGAAGCCCGCCGCAACCGCTGGCAGGGCGAACAACGGCCACAGCACCGGCCCGGTGTCCGCGTTGACCGCCAGGCCGGCGCTGCACAGCAGCGTCAGCAGCTGCGCGCCCAGGAGCATCCGGCGGCGGTCGGCCGCGTCGGCCAGGGAGCCACCCAGCAGGGCTCCGGCGATCAGCGGAAGCAGCTGCGCGAGCGAGACGAGCCCTACGGCGAGCGACGAGCGGGTCAGCGCGTACACCTGGTACGCCACCGCGACCATGGTGAGCTGGGCGCCCAGCGTGGACAGCAGCTGGCCGGCCGCGAGGCAGCGCAGATCCCGGGACCGCCGCAGCGGCGACACGTCCACCAGGACGTGCCGCCCGATCCGTGCCATCCATTTCACAGTGGGGCCAGGCTAACCGGCCCAGCAGCTGGACCTCGCCGCCGCCGCGCTCCGCCTTCGAGTTGCTGCGTTAGAGATGAGACGCGTTGCCGGCGGGAAGTGTGACCGACGCGGGCGTGCGTATGAGGACAGCCAGCGCCGCAATCGGAAGCAGGAGCAAGGTCAGTGCCCCGGACAGCACCAGCCCGCCAGACGTTCCAGCGAGCTCGATCAGCGGGCCTCCGGCCGTAAGGCCAAGCGGAGCGGCGACCATCGAGACGGTTGTCCAGAGCGTGACGACCTGCTGCTGCTCGTGAGGCTCCAGGCCCGACTGCAGGAAGCTGTAAGCGACGGGGGTGAACGGCGCCCACACCAGGCCACCCAGCCCAAAGACGATCATCGCGACGGTCAGGTTGCCGGCGAAGGCAAGGGCGACCGGGCACACCGCCCACAGGCCGATGATCGCGATCAGCAAGTGCCGCTGCGGGAGGTTCCGCAGCTTGGTTAGCAGAGCGGCGCCGATGAACGCACCGGCCCCCAGCGCGCCCCACATGAGGCCCAGCGCGGACGCGACGGCGCCCGTGAATCGAGAGCGTCTGCACCGGCATTGCCACGATGAGCATGCCTGTGCCGACGCTGGCGAGGAGATCTCCTAGGAGGAGACCAGTCACGCGCCGGTTGCGCAGCACATCCCGGTAAGACCGGTTGGCCTCATGGGTCGCGGCGGCGGACATGGCTGGTCTCCCCGGACGTCCGGTCAGCGCTGGCCGATGGTCTCGCTGCTGACGGCCACGGCATCCCTGGCGAGCGCGATCGCGGGGCCGGCCCCGGCTGCTATCCCCGCGGCCTCCCAGGCGAACCCGTCCGGGTCGGTGAAGGGCCCAGCATCGCTGCCGATCACGAGCCGGTGCGATCCGGTGCCCTCGGGAGAGACGCCGGCGTCCTTGGCGAGCCCACGGCGCGCGTAGAGCGCCAGCTTGACGGGACTCGACGGAGTGGCGAACTCGACGTACTTGCGGCCGAAGCTCTTCGCCACGGCGAGGCCGCGGTCAACGTAGAACCGCTTGCTCGCAGCCATGTCCGTGACTCCCAGCAGGAGCACGATCTCGTCGATCTGCCGGGTGGCCGGGCCGGTGTCCCTCTTCTCCGAGGTCGCGATCTTCCAGATCGTCCCGTCCGGGGCCTGCACGACGCCGCCGAAGCCCCAGAACGACTTCGCGGCCGGCTTCAGCGGAGTGGCGCCGGCGCCGAGGGCGGCGTCGATGAGGCCGCTGACGGTGGCTGGCTGTGACACCGTGAGCGACAGCGTGAACCCGCGGAAGCCAGCATCCTGCCAACCGTGTGGCTCGTCGTCCGCCACACGGACGGGCAGATACTCGGCGACATAGGCACCTACGGCCCGCCCGACAGCGAGGGCTCCGTCGAGATCGGCTATAGCCTCGCCCCCTCCGCGCGAGGCAGGGGCATCGGCACCGCCGCCGTCTCCGCCCTGGTCACACGCCTGGCGGCGATACAGCGAATCCGCCAGGTGACCGCGGTCACCGGTGCCGATAACACCGCGTCCCGGCGCCTGCTCGAACGGCGGGGTTTCCGCCTCTCCGGCCAGCTGCCGGGCACAGACGAGGTGCGCTACACACTGGACCTCAGGTAGCTGGTCGCGCCAGCCAAAGGCTGCTCATAACAACGCGCTGGCCAGCCGCGAGTGGCGGCCAGGTTGTGGTTCTGGGTGCGGCCTCGCCCAGGCATGCGCGCCGCGGCGCCTGGCCGGAGTGGGGACCAGGGACCTCGTGGATGCGGGCGTTGGTTTATGGGTTCTGCAACGCCGCCTCCCACAGCTGGCACAAGCCGTCCGCCTACGGCTTCCCTGGCCGCGGGCGTGGCGCTGCTCGCCGCCTTCGCGCTCTGGCAGTCCCGCGCGGCCAGCCCGCTGCTGCCGCCCCGGGTGGTGCTCGACCGCAACCGCGGCGGCGCCTTCCTGGCGGTGCTGATCGCCGGTGCCGGCATGTTCGGCATCTTCCTGTTCCTCATCTACTACATGCAGCAGACCCTGGGCTACTCCCCGGTGGTCAGCGGCGTCGCCTTCCTGCCGATGATCGCGATGGTGGTGGTGGTGGTGAGCGCCAACCTGTCCAACGTGGTGCTGCTGCCCCGGCTCGGCCGCGCTGGGAGCAGCCAGCCAAAGCACGCGACGCTCCAGATGGGGCCCGTCGCTCCCCGTTCCGGGTCAGTCATTGCTGCCAGCTTTGATGATCAGTGAGGCGTGGCTACGAGTATGCGGGCGACGCTGCTGACGAAGCGGGGAAGCGCGTCAGGGTCCCCGGCGCAGCGGGTCGGGTTGAGTTCCCCGATCGACAGCGCCCGCATCCGCTGATCCCGGGCCGCCGCCGTGAGCGCCTCGGCGGCCTGGCCGAGGGTAGGTCCCGTGTTGCGGCAGTCGGTGTTCTCCGCCAGCGGGGCATCGATGAAGTCCAGGACGTCAACGTCGAGGTGGAGGGCGAGCGGCCCAGGAGGAAGCTGGCTGACCGCGGCCAGGGCGGTGGCGGCCGGATCGGCGGCGAGCGCCTGGCTGGTGGTGACATGCAAGCCGAGCCGGTCGGCCTGCTCGCGCTCCCACTGCGTGGCGATCCGCGGCTCGACCCCGAGCCAGGCCACCTGGTCCGCCTCCAGCAGCGGCCGCCGACCGAACGCGCCGGTCAGGGTGTCCAGGCAGCCCGGCAGGGCAAGCGCATGCGCTAGCCCCATCCAGTCCAGGGCCCCGTCGGTGATGCTTTCCGGGGTGTTGATGTCGTAGTGGCGGTCCACATACAGCAATCCCGGCGCCCCGGCGCCCAGGCGCCACAGCGCCGCCACCACCCCGAGCGCGATGGTGCAGTTCCCGCCGAGCACCAGGGCAATGTCGCCGCGCGCCAGCAGCGGCTGGAGCCGATCCGCTAGCTGCTGCACGGACACAGTCGCCTGCCCGGCGTTCTGGGCCAGCGGGTGATCCCGGTCCGGGCGCCATGCCTGGTGGGGCAGGTCCCCGTCGTCATGCACCTCCAGCCCGGAGGCGATGAGCTGTTCGAGCAGGCCGGCCGAGCGCAGCGCCGCAGGCGCCAGGTCCTGGCCGGCCGCATAGCTGGCCGCGCTGCTCGGAACGCCCACGACTGAGAGCCTGCTCATCAGGGGTGAACCTACCGGCGCCCGCCCCAGGTGCGCCACTGAGTGGCCGCGTCCGAGCAGATCTATTCCTCGGCAATGAGGCCGACGTCTGCCTGCACATCGGGGAACGCCTGCCTCATCATCTGCGCGCCCTGCCACCAGGTCTCAGGCCCGTACAAGGGGGCGGGCAGTCGCTCAGCGGCCAGCCGATCGGCTGGCTGCCCACTCGTGGTCGAGGATGGACATCAGCACTTCGTCATACCAGCGCCCGTCGTGCAGGATCAATTCGCGGTGGCGGCCCTCCTCGGCGAATCCCGCCTTCTCGTAGGCGCGGATCGCCGCGGGGTTGAATGGAGCCACCTCGAGCTGAATGCGGTGCAGGCCCATCTCGCGGAATCCGTAGCCGACGATGACGCGCATCGCGTCAGTGCCGTAGCCACGGCCGATATATTCACGGCCGAGAGCGATCCCGAGCGTCGCACACCGGTCCTTGGGGCGCGCGCCCCACAACCCAATGTTGCCGACCAGCACCGGCGGATCCTCCAGCGTCTCGACAGCGAAGCCGAGGTCGTCCTTCTCGTTCGCGCTCCACTTCGCGATGCGCTCCTTCGCCGCAGCCTCCGACGGCGGGGCCACCCAGTTCGACAGCGTGGTCATGCGCCCGGGATCCATCTCCCACTTCGCAAGCGTGGGCAGATCATCCTCACGGACGCCGCGCAGCCGCACCCGCTCGCCGACGAGGATCGAGTCGCCGTAGCCGAATGCGCCGGAAACATCGGTGAGTTCGGTCATGTGGCCGATACTGCCGCATGCCAGACCTGCGCGTGACCCAGCCCCGGCCCCGCGAGGGCGCCACGCCCGGTCACGTGCTTGTCTGCCTCAGCCTGAACGGCCCGGCATCGGCTCGGCCAGCGCTGCCCGCCACTGGGGCGGGTCGAAGGGGTCGGCAAAGTACTGGGTTTCGTGCGCGACGAGGCCGGCGGAGAACTCCATGATGCTCACCGAGTGGGAGGGCACGCCGTCGTAGCTGATCACGCACTCGCTTACCCATAGGTCCCCGTTGCCGCTGATCCGGAGCACGGTAAAGTGCCGGTCCGCCGGATGACCACCGCGTTGCGCCGCAATGGTCGCGCGGCTGCGGAACCGTTCCCCCGATTGCGGGTAATCCAAGATCGCGTCCGCCGCGTAGATGGCGTGCTCGGCCGCGCTGTCCCCCTGCTCGGAGGCGTGCCAATGCTCCATGATCTTGGCCCTGGTCTGGGCGTCACCGTCTATCGTCTCGCTCCTCAACTCCCGTGGGCGGGCTGCACTGTCCACGCCTGGGATCGTCACTGGTTTCGCCGCCCTTGAAGTTATCCCAGCCGGAGCAGCAGCAGGAAGCTGGCCGCTGCGCAGCCCAGCTGTTCCCTGACCTGGTGCAGTCGGCGGTGCCTGATCGCCCCGGGTGCGGGAGTACGGGGGCGCTGGACTCCGCTCCGGAACCGCACGGATCTGCCGCTGACGGTCTCCATTACGGAAATTGTGCTACGAGGTCGGCTAGGACCGTCAGGTATTCAGGTTTCGTACTGGCCATCGACGTGGTTGGAGTTCCACAGGCCAGACTGGCGTACCTTCTCACTGCTGGCGATCGGTATCCGTGGTCCTAATGGCCACTTGATCGTAGTCGGCCAGACGACGTCAGGGCCGGGTGTGCGTTCAACGGTCTGGCGTGATGTTGTGGCTGCCGTCGGCGCCGGTGATGCCCTTTACAGGGCAAGCAGGCTGAGGATGGCCGCTCCGTGAGCTCCCAGCCAGCCAGCGAGGGTTTGCAGCGGGGCGATCAGGGCTGCGCCGGCGGCTGCCAGCGATCCGGCGTCGGTGAGCAGCTTGACGAGCCGTTTGAGCGGGCCGGCCGCCCGTTCCTTGTCTGGCTCGGGTGCATGCACTTCTGCGTCGATCTCCGCGACCCGGGCGCGCGCCTCGGCCGCCGTGGCATCGTCGAGGGCGGCGCCCGCCAGCGCGTCCCGCAGGTCGTATACCGCGCGCCGTGCGTCCTCGCTGGTGACCATAGTCCCGTGCTGGCCGCCGTAGATCACCTGGTCGCCGTCAACGTTGTTGATGACGCCGGCGTGCTGGTCCCTTATTTGGGGGCTCATGTCATTCTCCTCATGGACCCGGCGCCCTGCCATGGCGGGAGCACCGGGAATTCGCGGTAGGCACGCCGGCGCCGCGAGGTAGCGACGATGTGCAGCACGATCCCTACGACGAGCAAGATCATGCCCAGTGCTGCCAGCGCCCAGCCAGCCAGCCCGAACGGAACGCCCCCGATTTCCCGCCCGAATGGGCTGATCCCCGGCGGTGGCTCACCGCCGTTTTGAATGGCGTCGCTGATCCCTTTGATGAAGCTCAGGTCGGCAGCGGCGAAGATGCCGAATCCCACCACGAACATCAAGAAGCCCGTCCAGGCGAGCCATCGTGCCTTCGTCTTGGTCGCGGCGACTTCGCGGAGGAAGTTCTCGCGCTGCTGGTTGACGTACTGAACGTGGGAGATGTACTGGTCGCGATCGACGTTGTTGATGACCCCCGCCCGCTGCTCGTCGATGTGATGCACCACAGCGGCCTCAGCCGGCCTGGCGGGCATGGCGCTTGTCTCGTCGGCGACAGCGCCGTCGGTCTCCAGCCCCGCGGCCACGACGGCGAAGGTCAGCACGTCGCCGACGTGCAGCTCACGGGCGGCGGTCGCGGCCACCCCGTTGACGAACGTTCCTGCGGAGGAGCCGAGGTCTTCCACATAGATCGTGTTCCCGCGCCGCTGCAGCACGGCGTGGGTCCGGCTGACGCTCGGGTCGTCGAACCTCACGTCACAGGTCTGCTCACGCCCTACGACCAGGTAATCCCTATCCAGCGGGATCCGGCGGCCGCGGTCTGAGCCCGGTCGCAGCACGGCTAGGTGCGGCATGCCGCCGCTGTCCAAGCGCATCATCACGGCCCCTCCTCGCGCGGCAGGCGTCTAGCAACTGGCGGAACCGGGACAATCCAGTACACGAGTTGCAGCGGCCCTCACTGAGGCAGAGCACCAGATACCGCCGCTGATACATCCCGGCGGCCCGCAGTCACCACGGTCCCGTGGGCCTTCAGTAGCCAGCCAGACGGCAGTAGTGGCGGACGCTTGACCGCAACTGAATCCCAGACCGGATCGCCGGGCCCAGGTATGTCCTCGCGCAGGCGCCAGCAGCGCACCGATGGGCGTCCCTGGCTGGACCGCGGCCCCTAGCTCAGTCCGTTGCACGGGTCAACGGGTCGGCATGGGCCAGGTCGATGTACGACATCACACTGAGTGATGGGGCAGGTCCGAGAGAACGCGCGCCGACCCGCCGATCTGCTCGGCAGCGGGAATCTCGGCGTCCATCCGGGCCGCGCGCAGACCGGGATGATCTGTAGTTCTCCGGACATCGCTACGGGAGATACACGGTAATGTCGCATCTAGGGACCAATAATCGCTTTCACATTTGCGCCGGTACGCCGCACTCTTGAACACGGCCGCGCGCCGGACTCATGATCCGCCGGTCGTGGGTTCGAGCCCCCATCCGCCCACTCCTCCCCGGAAGCGCAGATTAGGGGCTCTGGCCTGCAGGAACGCCTGGCTTCCAGGATCCTTGATTTCGCAACGCCACACACGGCTGTGCGCGGCGCGAGGCTGCCATCAGGCAGTTAGAGTTCGATGCGCGAGCCCATGATGACGGTGCGCTCGCGAGGAAGCCGGAAGTATTCGGCGGCGTCGGCGGTGATTCGTGATGTCGCGATGAACAGGCGCTTGCGCCAGCGACTCATGCCCGGTGCGTGGCCTTGGACGAGCTCGATGCGCGACACGAAGTACGACAACCTGTCCTCGTCGAGGGGGCTTTCGATGGCGGCGTCGCGGATCAGCGGTAGGAGGCCTGGGACGTTCGTCTGGTCCATGTAGCCGAAGCGGGCAGTGACGTAGATGATCCGGTCGTCTTTGTACCCAAGGTCGTCAACCTGCAGTCGCTCCGCATCGGTGATGTGCGGTGCGGGCATCGTCTCGATCGAGAGGATGAGGACCTCCTCGTGGAGGATCTCGTTGTGTTCCACGTTGGCCCGCAATGCCAGCGGGGCGGTGGCCTTGCCGCGGTTAAGGAAGATAGCGGTGCCCGGCACCCGGTGCAGTGGGGGCTTCATGGCGTGCAGTTGCGCGATGAACTCCGGGAGCGGCCCCTCCTCGCGGACCCGCTCCAGCGTGACGAGTTCGCGGCCACGCTGCCAGGTGGTGAGGATGGTGAACGCGGTAATGCCGATCAGTAGCGGAAACCACGCTCCGTGGGTCAGCTTGGTCAAGTTGGCGGCGAAAAACAGCAGGTCAATGGCGATCAGCACGCCGCCGCCCGCCAGCACGATCCAGAGCGGCCATCGCCACCGATGACGGGCGTAGTAGAAGAACAGCAGGGTCGTGATCGTGATCGTGCCGGTCACGGCCGTGCCGTAGGCGTAGGCCAACGCGGCCGAGGTCCTGAACGCGAGCACCAGGGTGAGGACGGCCGCCAGCAGAAGCCAGTTGATCCAAGGGACGTAGATCTGGCCCATCAACTCTTCCGAGGTGTAGTGGATGCGCAGCCGCGGCAGGTAGCCGAGTTGCCCGGCTTGGTGCGCGACCGAGAAGGCGCCACTGATCACCGCCTGCGAGGCGATGACGGTCGCCACGGTGGCGAGGAACACCATCGGGAGCCGGGCCCACGCCGGAGCCAGCAGGAAGAACGGGTTGCTGATGCTGGCCGTGTGGCCCAGGATCAGGGCGCCCTGTCCCAGGTAATTCAGGATGCAGGCGGGGAAGACGACCAGCAGCCAGGCGCGCATGATTGGCGGGCGGCCGAAGTGCCCCATGTCCGCGTACAGTGCTTCGGCTCCGGTGACGGCCAGGACGACGGCGGTCAGGGAGAAGAACGCGGTGCCGAAGTGGCCGAAAAGGAAGCCGATGGCGTAGCTGGGCGACAACGCCTCCAGGATGACCGGGTGGGTGGCGATGCCCCGCACGCCGAGCACGCCGAGCACGGTGAACCAGACGACCATGACCGGCCCGAACACGCGCCCCACGGCGCCCGTGCCCAGCCGCTGAACCAGGAACAGGACGACGATGATCGCCACCGTGATGGGGATGACCAGGCCCGACACTGACGGCGCGGCGACCTTGACGCCCTCGACCGCGGAAAGCACTGAGATGGCGGGCGTGATCATGCTGTCGCCGAAGAACAGCGAGGCCCCGAAGATCCCGAGCGCCGCCAGCACAGCCTTCGCCCGGCGTCCGCCGGGCAGGGCCCGTCGGCGGATCAAGGCGATCAGCGCCATGATCCCGCCCTCGCCGTCGTTGTCGGCCCGCATCACGAGCAGGACGTACGTGACGGTGACGATGATCGTCACTGACCAGAAGATCAGCGAGACGATCCCGAAGATAGTGTCGTGCGACACCTTGACCGGGTGCGGATCGCTCGGATTGAAAACCGTCTGCACGGTGTACAGCGGGCTCGTCCCGATGTCCCCGAAGACAACCCCCAGAGCGCCGACTGTGAGAGCTCCCTGCGCAGTAGCGCGTCGGCTCACTCTCACCGTATTCGTCTCCCGTGCCGCCAGCTTGTACGCGCTACCCTAACGAGCGACCCACGAAGGACACCGTTCAGCAACGACAGGCCCGATGCCGCGGCGGCACCGCGGCTGCTGGGATGTCACGTGGGTCAGGCATCCACGTAGCACACTGCGGTCGCCGAATCCCGCACGGGTTCACAACGTTGTTCCACGGCGCATAACTGATATGCGCTCCACGCCCGACTGGGGTTCTCAGGATTTTCACGCATACAAATTCGGAGATCTGGGTCACGTTCGGCCCGAGGCTGGATCACGCTCAGTGGGTGAGGCTGATCCGCGACCGGAGCGCAAGTAGCCGCCGCGCGCAGGGCCAGTGGGAGCAGCGATCAGGGGAGGTCAGGCCGTTCGTTGACGCTGAGAACAGCCCATCGGTCGTGTTGCCACTGCAACGTGTTGAAGCAGCCGTTGTCTTGCGGAATCGTGTCCGGGTCGCCCAGCCCGGCGTCGAAGGCCGCCAGCACCTGGCGGTTGACAGCGTCGTGGCTAACCACGGTCACAGTGCCGCCCAGGGAGCGCCGGGCGATGTCAGTCAGCCCTTTGACCGCCCGGCCGACCACCGCCGGTCGCGGCTCGACCCCCGGTGCACGATCGACCGAGCCCCATTGCGCGACCACCGCGTCGCGGCTGATGCCGGTCCACTGCCCGTAATCACGGTCAACCAGGCACTGGTCGGTTGCCACTTCCAGCCCGGCGCGCTCGGCGACCGGTTGCGCGGTCTGCCTCGCCCGCAGCAGCGGGCTGGAGACAACAGCCCACAGCCCTCGGGGGCCTAGTGCTGCCCCCAGCCGCCGGGCCTGATCGCGCCCGGTCTGATCCAGCGGCGGGTTGGCCAGGCCCCGCAGGACGCCGGACTCGTTGAGCAGAGTCTGGCCGTGCCGTGCCAGGTAGACCAGGGTGCGGCCGCCGGATTCTCCGGCACCAGCAGACGTCCCACCAGCCATCGTCGGGTTCCTCCCTCTTGGCGTGCGGGGTGAATTAGCCACGATCAGGCCGGTCATGCAGAGCTCGCCCGCTATGGACCAGTCTCCGTCGCCGAGCCGGTCGTGCCGCACCGCGCTGACGGCCGGAATCGGCCACGTTGCCGGCCGTATCACGTCAGGTGATCGACAAGCATGGGAAACGCGCTTGGAGCCGATCTGGCGCCAGCAGCTGTTCTGTGGTGAGGCAGCAAAGCAGTCACATATTGGGAGTTCGGTATGCGGCCACGGCTGGCCGGCGTTGCCATCCGCACCCGGGTTCCGCTGGGTAGGCAACGCTGGCTGCAGCCTGCCTGGTACCCGGGCGGCGGGCACCGTCGGCGCCCCGGGCGGTAAGACATGCGCTGGTGGTTGTTGGCTATTCCGAGCGCAGGAGGGCGGCCGGGCGCAGGCGGGTCGCGAATGTGGCCGGCCCGGCGGCGATGATGGCAGCGGCGGCGAGCGTCCCGGCTGAGGCCGCGGCCAGGGCAGGCCATGGGGCTATCACGACGCTGGGGACGCCGAAGTCGGAGGCGGCCAGGTTCCACGCAAAACGGCCCGCCGCCAGGCCGAGCGGCACCCCCAGCACGAGGGCGAAGGCCGCGACCGTTTCCGCTTGCCAGGTGACCGCGGCGGCGACCTGGCGCCGCAGGAACCCAAGGGCCTTGAGGGTGCCCACCTGGCGCCGCCGGCGAGCCACGGTGACGAGCAGGAAGTGCAGCAGGGTGGCCGCGCCGAAGACGGCGACCGCGAGGCCGAGGAGCAGCGGGAGGCTAACCACTTGCCCGAAGTTGACCAGGCTGGCGGGTTTGACGGGCGCGGCGAAGCTCGCGGCGTACGTGCGCTGCATCTGGGATAGGGCTGCCGCGTGCCCGGGCCCGGGCGCCAGCCGGACCAGGATGCCTTCCGGCACGACGGGGCATCCGGGCGTCCGTACGCCGGCTGGGCAGGCTGCCGCGCGATAACCGGCAAGCGTCATGACGGCCCCCGTGCCGAGCCCGCCGGTGGAGCCGAACTCGGGGAACACCGCCGTCCCCACCACCGTGAACGGCAGCGTGCGCCGCCCGATCGTGACCGGTACCCGGCTGCCGATGCGGGCGCCGAGCTGGCGGAGCGTGGCCGCGCCGAGCGCGATCTGGCCCGGGCGGGACGGGTACCGGCCCGCTGTCACGGTCAGCAGCACCGGCCCTTTGTAGCTGCCGCCGGCCAGCGTGTCCACGGTCAGGTTGGCGATGCGCAGCGGACCCTCGACCCCGCCGGTGATCGCGCTGACGCGGTGGTCGCGCAGCAGCGTCCGCAGCACCGGGGTGACGTTCAGCTGGTCGCTGCTGATCTCGAAGTCGTAGGAGACGCCATACAGGCGGGGCGTGATGAGCAGGTGGGTGAGGCTGGCGCCGAACACGATGCCCCCGGCCAGCGCCGCTGTGCCCAGGACCGTGCACAGCAAGACGGTAGCCGTCGGCACGGCCTCCCGCCCGCGTCCTCGTTCCAGCGCGCCGCGGGCGCCGACCAGCACGCTGGCGGAGGCGCCGGCCTGGGCCAGCCAGGCCACAACCCTCGACGGCCGGGAGGCGCGGGCTTCCCCCGCCCGGCTGCCAGGGCCCCCGCGCCGCCGGGCCTGGGCGAGCACGGGCCCGGCAGCCACCGCCACCACGATGACCAGCACGGCCAGCAGGCCGCACAGCAGCACGGCGGTACCGAAACGCAAGCCCGGGGACGGCTCGGCGATGGCCGCTTCCCCCAGCGGCGCCAGCGGCGACAGCGCGAAGGCGACCGCGACCGATGCGGCCCCCCCCACCACCGCCATCGCCGACACCCGGGTCATGCCCAGCATGAACAGCCGGCCCGAGGACATGCCCAGCGCCCGCAGCACCGGGTAGTCGGCGGCGTCGGCGGCCGCCTGCCGGGCCAGGATCTGGCCCACCACGGCGATCCCGGCCAGCCCGGCCACTGCGGCGAGCAGCCACCACCCCACGGCCTGCAGGTGAATAGAGCGCTCCACCAGCAGGCCCTCGCCGTCCATGTTCTGCATCTGCAGGCCCGAACTGCCGCCGAACCGGCTAATCGCCGCCTGGAAGGCGGGGATGCTGGCGGCGCCGTGCCGCAGCCGGACCTCCTCGATGTCGCCGGCCAGTGCGGTGTTCCGCATCCGCCGCACCAGCGCCGGGCTCAGGTACACGTCGCTGGGCGCGGCGGCGCCGGGCGCAAAGTCGCCCACCGATGCCTCGATGCCGACAACCCGGACGGTTGCTACGGGGCCGTCGGGCGCGGGCGGCAGCCGCCCGAGCCCGGCGAACAGGGCGCCAGCCTGGCCGGGCCCGTAGAACGCCAGGTGCAGGACCGATCCCAGGCCGATCCCGGGGGCCGCGCCGAAGGCGACCATCGCCTCGCCGGGGCGGCCCGGGCCAGGCAGGCGCCCGGCGAGGATCTTCGCCCGGTTGAACGACCGGCCAAGCGCGGTCCCGGTGGAGCCCAGCACCGTCGAGTTGGGGAACTGGTGCCCGCCAGCCATGACCACCGCAGGCAAGAACGTCACCAGGTCGGACGCGGCGACCTGCGGCAGCCGGCTCACCGCCGCCACCGCCGGGCTAAAGCCGCGGGAATCGTAAACCGAGGCGTCCATCCCGTGCGTAGCCGCAACAAACCGCGGATACGCGCTCGCCGTCCGGTACCCGGCGGCCGCCAGGCCCACGACAATCCCGCCGACCACGGCAATGAGCAACGCGACGGACCCCCACGAGCGCCACCGCTGCCGGCACTCCGCCCCGAACGCCAGCCTCACCGCACCCACGCCAGCTCCCTCCCGGTCAGCCTGCATGAAAGTGTGGCGCGCGGGCCCGGCACCGCCAAGGGCGCCAGCTCACACCCGCCAGGAGTGCTAGCACCAAGGCCGATACCGGCCCGATGAGGAACCTCCGCTTGGGCACGCCGGCCGACGTCGGGCTCGGACGCCGACGCTCATGGCAGAGCGCCGCCGGGCCGGTTCCCGGCCGCCAGCGCAAGAGCTCGCCAGAGGCACAAACGGAGGTACCTGCCGCAGCAGATTTGCGCCGCCAAGGAGATGGCCGGCCCCTTGCGGCATCCGGCAGCGCCCGAACTGGCGGATCTGTCTGCGCAGTACTTTGTCAACTTCAGTGCCGCCCGGCAGCGGCGGGCCGCCTCCACACTGACCTGCGGCACCGCTGCCGACGAGCCGCCTCGGGCAGCGGTCCGCGGTTGCGTGCCGGATGCTGATGACATACGGTGCGCGCGACGACACGTGCTCCTTGGCAGGCGGGGCGTATGCGCTCGGCCACCGGCAGGTCCGCTGGGACATGTGAAGGGCGGGACTTGTGAGTGCGGAACTGGTCGCTGGCCAGATCTTCGGCGGGTACCTCATCGCCGAACTGGTGGGCTCGGGTGGGATGGGCCTTGTCTACCGGGCTGAGCAGCGGATTCTTGGCCGGACGGTGGCTCTTAAGGTAATTCGCCCGGAAATCGCCGAGTCTGGCGACTACCGCGCGCGTTTCCTGCGGGAGGCGCGGTTTGCCGCTGCCGTTGACCATCCGCACGTGGTCTCGGTATTTGATGCCGGCGAGCAGGATGGCCGACTGTACCTGGCCATGCAATGGGTTGACGGCCTGGATCTGGGGACCCTTATAGACCGTGAGCAACGGCTGGCCCCGGAACGGGTGGTGCTCATCGGGGTGCAGTTGGCACAGGCGCTCCAGGCGGTCAACGACGTCGGCCTGGTGCACCGGGACGTCAAGCCGTCGAACGTGCTCGTGCGCGACATCGGCGGCCGCGATCACGCCTATCTCACCGACTTCGGCATCGCCAAAGCGTCTGCCGCGCAAGACAGCCTCACGCGCACCGGCGCGCTGATGGGCACCCCCGCTTACCTGTCACCAGAACAGATCCGGGGGCAGCAGCCCGGCCCGCGCAGCGATCTTTACGCGCTGGGCTGCGTCATTTTCGAGGCGCTGACCGGCCAGCGCCCGTTCGGTGGCGATGATGACCTGGCGGCACGCTGGGCCCAGGCGACCGGCCCGCCACCGGCAGCATCAGCCCTGTGCCCGGCTCTCGGGTCCCGCTATGACGCGTTCCTAGCGCAAGCGCTCGCGGCGGACCCCCAGGACCGGTTTCCGTCTGGCGCCGCATTCGCCGAAGCCCTTCAAGCTGCCCACACCGGGCAGCCACGCGGTCTGACACAGACTCCCGCCACCCGCGGCGTCCCTGCACGGCGTGCGTCCGGCTCCTCCCCTCAGCCGCCGGCCGTCTCCGGGACCAGGCCAGCAACCGTTGGGTCCTCATCGGACGCGCGCGGTCCGGCCGTGCTGCCGCCAGCGAGGTCACGGTCGGCCAGGCCGGCAGCGACAGCCGCTGATATCACCCCCGCGACGGCACCGACGGCCAGAGCCGGCCGCAGCACCCGCCCGCCCCGGGCCGGCTCTCGTGCGCGCCCATCCAGGGCTCTGGGCGCCGGTCAGTTGATCGTGCTGGCCGGCGGCCTGGTGTTCACCGCCTCGGTGACGCTGCTGACCCACTACGCGAACAACGGCACCGGCTGGAAGAGCCTGTGGCAGGCGACCCACGGTGACCCGGCGTCGCCTCTGTACCCACAGGATTTCTGGATCCCGGTCGCTCTGGTCGCCCTGACTCTCATCGTCACGGCCATCGGTGCAAGTACACGAAAGCGGCTGATCATGATTGGCCCGGCGGCAGCCTCGGTCGGGCTCCTCGGCTACACGCTGTATATACCCTCAACAGGGGCCTCTCCCGGTTTCCAGCCTTACGGCTCAAGCTATTGGCTTTCTCTCGCCGCCGCCATCACCATGGTGATCGGGGCCGCGGTCGCCGTCGCGGCCCGATCCAGAGCGCCCGATCCGGGCGGCAGTTCTCGCAGTATCCGGCAAGACGCGGTGCGCTGATCGCCCCAGCGCCCTTATCGCCCACCAGGCGGCTAGCAGCCGCATCCTGCCTGCCAGCGGAGATATCCAGGAAGTAAGCTCAACACCGCCGTTCTGCGTGGCCAGTGATCTTTAAAATTCACCAGCCGATGGCTGCATACTGGGTCGTTCGGCGCGGATATGGGTCGTCGGCTCTGGCTATTGGATCTGCCTGGATATAGGCGATCTGTGCGCGGCCGCCACGCTGGTGAGCCAGGAGCCAAAGTCCGCTTCTCCGATGCGCGGTGCCGCGTGGAATGGCGGCTTGGCCGCCAGACCGATCACGCAGGGGCGACGGGGCGGTAGCCGAGACCTACCTGATGGAAGAGGAAGGCGTACCAGTCCGTTGTCTCGTCGATGACCTGATCGAGCGACCCGGCCAGGTGGCCGCCGGACTTCAGTCGCAGCAGCACTGGCCGATCTGAGGACGTGGCTTGCTGGAGCCGAGCCGTCATCTTTTTGGCATGCCAGGCATCGACCCGGCTGTCGTGCTCACCGGCGGTCAGCAGCACGGCCGGGTAGGCCGTCCCGTCCACCACGTTGTGGTACGGCGAATAGGCCAACAGCGCCGCGAACTGCGCTGGATCTTCCACCGTGCCGTATTCGGGGATGTTGAATTTCCCGTTGGTGCTGGTCTCGGTGCGCAACGAGTCCATCAGCGGCACCGCGGCCACGACCGCGCAGGCGATGTCCGGCCGCTGAGTGAGCACCGCCCCCATCAGCAGCCCGCCGTTGGAACCTCCCATGATCGCCAGCCGCTCGTGACGGGTGATCCCGGTGTCGTGCAGGTGGTCCGCGCAGGCGATGAAGTCGTCGAAGCAGTTCTGCTTAGCGGTCAGCCGGCAGGCGCGATGCCACTGTTCGCCGTATTCGCCACCGCCGCGGATGTTGGTCACCGCGTAGACCCCGCCCTGCTCCAGCCACAGCAGCAGATCGGGATCGAAATGCGGTCCCAGCGAGATGCCGAACCCGCCGTAGCCGGTCAGCAGCGCCGGCGCGGTCCCGTCCCGTGGCGTGCCCGGGGCGGCGATCACGTTGATCGGCACCCGGGTGCCGTCCTTCGACGTGGCGAACTCGCGGGTCACCTCGAACCCGGACAGGTCGACGGGGGCGGTGGTCCTCAGGGCGGTGGGCCGGGGTGCTTCGCCGGGGGCGGCCAGCCACCAGGTGGCCGGCTCGGTGAAGGACTCGCGTGGCCAGGCGATCAGGTCCGGGCCCAGCGCCACCAGGCCGGCGTAGTGCGACGACACCGAGCTCATGGGCGGGATCTCCACCCCCGCGAGCGGCGCACCCTGGCCGTCGAAGGCCCGCACCTGCTGCGGGCCGCCGTCCATATCCACCACCCACACGGTGTCACCGGTCACGGCCAGGTCTGCGATGACCGTGTGGCCCGCGGGCACGATCTCCTCGGCCCCGGCAATCGTGCCGCCGCTGGTCAGCGGCAGGCGGAGCACCCGGCCCCGCGGAGCATCCCGCAGCGACAGCAGGTAGAGGGCGTGCGCGCCGAGCACGGCCCGCACGCACTTATCGGGGACCTCCGCCACCGGCCACCACGAGCCGCCGGCCTCCTGGTCGCGGAGGAAGACCTGCCACTCACCGCTGTCGCCCCTCTGCACCCGGTCCATCACCCAGTGGCCATCGGGCGAAGCGGACAGGCGGTGCTCCGCGATCCGCTCGTCAGCGAACGGGCCCGCCAGATCGAGACGGTCGGCCCGGTCACCGAGGTCGCGGAACCACACCTGCTTCCGGAAGCCCGCCGGGTCGGCGCACAGGGTGTACCAGAACCCCGAGCCGTCGTGACGCCAGGCCACCGACCCGCCTAGCAGGTTCACGTGCGGGATCGGCTCGTCCACGACCTTTCCGCTGCCGGCGTCGAAGATGTGCAGTGTCCCGTCTTCGGTGCCGTGCTCAGACAAGGAGACGGCGATCTTGGTGCCGTCCGGGGACGGCACGAAGAAGTCGATGGTGGTCTCGCCCGACGGGTCGATGACATCCGGATCCACCACCACCCGCTCGGTCGCCACATCATCGAGGTCGGTCAAAGCGACCAAAAATGGCTGCTGCCGGGGTGTCTGCACCTTCAGCGCGAAGAAGGCGCCTCCACCCGGCCGGAGCTGCTGGTACGCCGTTCTCTCGAACTTCAGCAGCTGCTCGACCCGGGCCCGCAGCACGGTCCGCCAGCCGACCTCGCCGAAATAGGTGGCGCTGCGGTCCTGCTGAGCCCTGGTCCAGGCGACCGTCGCGTCCGCGGAAGCGTCCTCCAGCCACCGGTAGTCCTCGGTGACATCAACTCCATGGAAAGTGTCGGTTACCGGGATCCGCGGAGCCCGCACCAAGGGGAGCTCGGCCATGCAGCCAGTCAACAACCAGACCACGCGACGCACAACTAAACCCCTGCCGCGGGTTCGTCACAACCACATCACCGCAGTCCGCTCATAGAACGCAAAACAAGCCGCCCGCTCACGCCCTGATAAGAGCGCGGCACGTCCCTGACGAACTGAGCCAGACAAGGACGTTCTGTCAGCAGCCTGAGCGGTACCAGCTCCGACCGCCGAACCGCGCATAGTCGGCAGGCATCGCTTAGGGGCCAGGCATCGGATGACGCTCGGTGACTGGTGCTGGTCCGCGTCCGATGCGCAAGTATCCGCCGTCTGCAGGCGCCTTCCTGGGTCCGCCGGTGAGGCGGTAGGCGGCCGGGAGTGTCTGGTCTGCGTGGCCATGACGCTGCTGCGACGTCATCGGCGCGGTGTTCGTTAACCAGCTGGCCAGTGCCGGCAGCTACGGGCGCGCGTTTCGGGCCGCGATCGTGCACGTTATCCTGCTTGCCGGATGCGCGGCGCTCACCGTGGTCCTGCCACGGCGCACCGCGCCCGGCGCCTGCCAGCCGGCCGTCTGACCCCGGGAGTCCAGCGATGCCACCGGCCGATGAGTCAGCCGCATCGGCGCCGGATCCACCGCCGGCGCCGGGCGAGGACCGGCGCACGACTCAGCCGGTGTTGCACACCGCGCGACTGACCCTCGTGCCGCTGACCGACGAACACCTCGAGCTCGAGGCCGAACTGGACTCCGATGCCGAAGTCATGCGCTACCTCACCGGGCGCGCCCTGTCTCGTGCCGAGGCCGAACGGGCCCATCGGCGCCGGATCGCCGCCGCGCGCACGGTGCCCGGGCTCGGCTTTTGGGCCGGATTCGACCGCGGCGACTTCATCGGCTGGTGGATCTTGCAACCGCCGCACGGCCCAGATCAGCCGGAAGTCGCCGGCGAGGCCGACCTTGGCTTCCGGCTGCTGCGCCGGCACTGGCGCCGCGGCTACGGCGCCGAGGGCGCGCGCGAGCTTATCCGGTACGGCTTCGGCGCCGGCCTCAACCGGATCTTCGCCCAGACCATGGCGGTCAACACGCCGTCGCGGGCGACGCTGGCCGCCGCTGGGCTCACCTTCGTCCGCGCCTTCGTTTCCGCAGACCCCTACGACGATCTCGTGCCGGGCGCCGAACAGGGCGAGGTCGAATACGAAATCACCCGCAGCACCTGGCAGCAGCGCCACCGCGGAACCCGACCGTGACAGCCCGGCGAGTCGGCGACACCCGATATCCGCCGTTCTGCACGGCGAGGTCCCGCTGCCGCGCGCCCACCGGGACCCAGTTTCCGTGTCAGGACGTTGCTCTTGCGCATGCTTATGTGCCGATCAGCATGCACATTCGCTATCGGCAATCTCGTCGGAGGTGGCGGGCCAAGCGCTTGACCCAATCCTGAGGCGGTCTCCCTGCCGGCTCGGTACCGCTTGCAGGTGGTGGTCGCATGGCGGTTGAGCGGCACAGAACAACCGGTTACGTGCCCGGCGGCGCACCCCTGGGCCGACTCGCTCGGGTCCGGTGACATAACGTCATCGGGGCCACCTCGCCAACCCCGAGGAGAACCCCGTGCCTGGTCCCACCGTCGTCCTCGTCCACGGCGCCTTCGCCGACGCATCCGGGTTCGCGGGAGTGATCCGCGAGCTCGAGAGCGCCGGCCACACGGCGCTCGCCCCGCCGAACCCGTTGCGAGGCGTCGCCTTCGACGCCAGCGTCGTCAGCGACGTGGTCAAGGCCATCGACGGCCCGGTCGTGCTGGTCGGGCATTCCTACGGAGGCGCCGTGATCGGCCAGGCGTCGCCGGCCTGGAGAACGTGACCGGCCTGGTCTTTCTCGCGGCGTTCGGGCTGGAGGTGGGCGAGAGCTGCGCGAGCGTGCAGCAG
This sequence comes from uncultured Actinomycetes bacterium, assembly GCA_963835425.1. Classification (GTDB taxonomy): domain Bacteria; phylum Actinomycetota; class Actinomycetes; order Streptosporangiales; family Streptosporangiaceae; genus UBA9676. Next base: position 746,085 of record CAWIGE010000002.1, read on the forward strand.
CCGTTCCCGCCGCCTCTGCTCGCCAAGACGGCCGCCCCGACCCCCTACGACGCGCCCGGCGCCGCGGGCGGTCCCGACCTGTACGTCAACAAGGAGCAGTTCCGGGAGACGTTCTGCGCCGACGTGCCGGTGGACATGGCCGATGTCATGTTCGCGACCCAGCGCCCGCTCGCGGCCGCGGCGCTCAACGAGAACGCCACCGCGGCGGGCTGGAAGAGCAAGCCGTCCTGAGTGACTGGTGGCTAGCAGTGACCGTGATCTCGCTGGCCGCGGACAGCTGCCTGGACGCAGCGGATGGGCGCCACGACCGGTCATCTCATTGACTGCTCGCACACCGCGTTCATCGCGAATCCGGTCGCCGTGGCCATGTTCAGGCCGCCAGGCGCGGCGGTGACCAAACTGTCGTAACCGGGATGTGGTCCTGGCTCTCCCCGCTGAACGGGCCGCGGTCCCAGTCCTGGTAGCGCTCCCGCAGCCGCCAGGCCGGCCAGCCGGACCATCAGGCCCAGCTCCCCCGCCCACCAGTAGCGCAGCCGCAGCGGCCGCACGTCCCGCATGACCGGTGGCTAGCAGGTCGTACCGGTGATCTGCTGGCCGCAGCTTGGACAGCTGCCTGGAAGGCAGGTTGCGTAAATCAGCCTGTCCACAAGGCCGTGTGGACCGCAGGCTAGCAGTTCGAGCGCCTCGGTGCCGTCGCCACAGCCCAGATCGATCGCCATGCGGCCCTCGCCGCTGCCTAGCTCCTCGCATGCGGTCAGCAGCAGTGGCCGAGGCTCGCGGCCTGCCGACCAGGCGTAGTACCCAGCCCAATCTGTGTCCCCCTCTTGGGCCATTGCGTCATTATGCCTGGCCGGAGTCCAGCGGGCACTTACGGAGCCGCTGCCGAAGGTCTTTGGGTGCGCAAGCTGGACTGTAGCCGCCGCTAGTCTCGTTTGACGATACCGGTGAGTCCGGCGACCAGGGCGGAGGTTAGCGCCCATCCGAGGATGATGAGCGCCCAGTACACGCCGAGGGAGATTCCTGTCGGTTGCCAGGAGTCTTGTTGTCCGAGGCTGATGATCGGCAGCAACACGTCGGGCGTGTAGATCCTTGGCGATCACCTGCTGAGACACGCAGATCGGGTCGTTCTGGCGCGCCGTGGCCGCGCGATCATGCCGAGATGAGCGCGACCCTTCTCAGTCGAGGCAGACGGTGATTAGCTTACTTCGTGGCATGTTAGGCCCATACTGCACCCTGAAACGTTGCTGCCTGCTCAACCACACGATCCCAAAGCTCCCAATATCTGTTAAGACAGCAAGAGTAGCTGTCCATCGCGTTCGCCTGGGAAATGGCCCTTCCTCGCGGGTACTGCGTGTCAGGCGACCGCGCCTGAGTTATGGACTGCGGGTCATCGGGTGGACCGCAACGAGATTGGCGCACTGCTGGCCGCTGACGGGCTGTCCCGCCGTTGACCACGCACTGGCTATAGGCTGGATCTATGCCCGTTCGCAAGCTGGTGCCATATGCCATCTGTACCTGTCCGGTGCCCCGGGACCGCGAGTGAGAAGGCAGGCCCGCAGGGACTGAGCGGAATGCCTTAGCCGTACCCGGCTCCAGGAGCTAGGTTGTTAACACTAATTATTATTATCACAAGTACGGCGATTGCGATAATGATTGCTAGTGTGATGAGGACACCTCGGCGCATCGCGATACCTTTCTAAGCACCCGTGCCCAGGCTGAGCCCGGCTCGGTGTAGCCACTTTGTGGCCAATGACAGCTAAATTAATGACATTCGTTCTTTCCCTGCGGTATTTCCGGCATCTGCATGAACCGCCAGCGGAAAGGGTCCAATTCTCGCTGGATCAGCCAATATTCTCTATCGTACGCTTGCATGCCCTGAGAACAAGAGCGTGAGACTATCCCGCGCTAGCCCCGTTGACGGTACTCAGGAGTGAGGCGCTGCCTGACTTGACCGTGTGATTTCCAGGCGGTCATGGCCCGATCATCCGGTCATCAGCGTGAGCTGGTCTGCGTCAAGCTTTGGCCGGTGCCTCGTCCGTCGTCTGTCCCTGCATAGCGGTTACGGGTTGGTCCCGGCAGCGCGTGATCGGGTTGAGGAGACGACGGGCGGGGCTGCCCATGATGACCGGCGAGGTAAACGATGTTCCTCGATGCCGCGGAGGGCTCGCCCCGGCCGCCAGCTTGATGGGCCGCTGACCGGATCAGGCGGCCGCTGGTGTGCTTTCCCGCCGGGTGCCGTGGGCCGCGGTGAGCGGATCCCAGGCCTGCCCGGTGGTGATGACCGCGTGCAGCTGCCGCAAGATCGCGGCGGCGATGACGGTCGGCGCCTGGGTGGGCGTGAGCTTGTTCTGCTCCCTGCTGGTCAGGTACTGGTAGCGGGCGGCGTAGACCGGGTTGGCGCGCTGGGCCCCCCAGACGGCCCGCCAGGCTGCCAGGCGCAGCCTGGGTCGTCCCTGGCCGGTCAGCCGGGTCCGGCCGGTGAACGCGCCGGACAGCTTCTCCCGCGGGGCCAGGCCGGCGTGCTTGACCACCGCGCGGGCGGTCGCGAACCGCCTCGGGTCGCCGGTCTCGGCCAAGATCGCCGCCGCGCCCACCGGCGACAGGCCGGTGATCGAGGTGGCCAGCGCGGTCAGCCCGAGCTCGTCCAGGACCGCCGTCATCCGCCGCTCAGTGTCGGCGAGCCGGTCCTGGGTGTGCCGCCAGTCTTCGGCCAGCAGCGCCACCCGCTCCAGCGCGCCGCGCCGGTGCGCGATCACCCCGGCCGGATCGGCGAGCGCGGCGAACAGCCCGCGCACGATCCGCAAGCAGGGCTTCTGCCCGCCGCGGCGGGTGATCTCCCGCCGCACCGCGCGTTCGAACCGGGCCATCCCGCTCCAGCCGGGCATTGCGGTTGCGATCACCTCGGGACACGCCACTACCGTTACCCATGAACGTCCTCCTGCTGCGTGGGACACCAAGCCCGAAGCGCATCAGGGGGACGTTCCCACGTCACCAACCGACACGCAGAACATCTTTCTATGCCGCATAGTGTTCGTCACCTTGGCGGCGACGCCGATCGCGGGTCACGGCGCAGAGGGTGATCGGCGGGAACCTCGACCAGGACGATCTGGATGCCATCGGGGTCCTGGATCCACATTTCGGTCAAGCCCCAGGGCTCGGTTGCGGGTTCCCGGGTGATGGGGACCTTGGCTGCGGCCAGCCGGGCGTGCTCGGCGTGGACATCCCGTACCTGCATCCAGATCATCACCGAGCGCCCGGGCGGGCCGGCCGGGTGCCCGGAGACCTCGAGCAAGCCCGGGCCAAGGAAGAACACCACCCCGGGATCGTCGGGAGGGCCGAACTCCCGGTAGATGGCCAGGCCCAGTACGTCGCGGTAGAAGCGGCGGCTGCGGTCCAGGTCGCTGGGCCGCAGCAGGATCCGGCTGCTCAGAACGTCCACGCGACTATTTCAGCACGTGGAGCGACGCGGCGGGTCAAGGAGAACGTGCGCCGAGCCGCCGTTCGGTGCGCCAGTTCCGGTCGGCTGGCTGGGTTTCCAAGGCGCCCCCGAACGGAGATTCTGCGCTGAGCGGATCGGGAGTCTGGGCTGGTGACGAACGGCCTGGCCCGCCAGGGATGATCGCGGTGATCATCGGGGACGTGGCTGCGATCTTTGCCTACGTTGCTGCGGCATGACCGGCCGACCAACGGGCACGTGCCACCCGGGCGGCGGGCTGCTGACGCGGGGCCGCCTGAGGTGAAGCTTGGTGAGCATGCGCCCGCGGCCGTTCGTCGTCCATCCCGGCATGGCTGCCGTTGTCCAGGTGTTACCTCGCCGGGGCCCGGTTCGTCAGTGCCATGACGCGACCGCCACCTTGCCGGGCGCTTTACTCGCATGTTCCGTCGCTGTCTGTATCTGAGCGGTATTAAGCCGCTCCGTACAAGTGGGCGAGTTCTCTCGCATCATCGGCGGTAGTGACGCACTTTCCGGGCACGGCCGCCGCCGCCTCAACTGCCCAGGCGTGGAGGTGGCCGATGAGCGCCATCGTGTACGGCAATCTCAGTGTCGAGATCGCCAGCCGCCGCGGAGCGCGCATTGCGCGCATGACGTTGCGGCAAAACCCCTTTGACCTGCTCCACCAGCGGCGCCTTGAAGCGCTGCCGAGGCAGCCGATCCTTGGCCGGGAACAGCAGTTGGCCGATGCCCTGCGTGCCATCCAGCAGGGACGTCCCATCGAGTTCCATGCCGACTGCGGTTACGGTAAGACGACGCTTCTCCAGCACATCGTTGCCAGCGTGTCCGAACGGTACAGCGCAGCCGGCTGCATCTATCTGCGAGCGGACCGGGACCGCGTCGAAGACCTCTTACAGCAGCTGGTGACCGAGCTGTACAGCTCGGACCAGCCGGTCAAGCTCACTCCCGGTGAGTGCGCGCAGTTGCTTGGCCAGGCGGGCCTCATCATCGCTGTCAACGACGCCCCCGCCGATCCGGCGCAGGTTGGCTATCTGCTCGATGTCCTCTCCGGATGCACCCTGGTGATCGGCTCCGCCCGCCGGGTCCCGGTTCGCGGGGGCAGTTCGCATGATCTGGCCGGGCTGCCGGTCAACGCTGCGCTCTCGCTGCTCGCAGCTGGCCTGGGCCGATCCCTGACCAGTCAGGAACTCCCGGCCGCACAAGACCTGGTGGCCGCGGTAGGCGGCCAGCCGCTGCATTTGAAGCAGGCTGCGGCTCTGGTGAACGATGGCTCGCACTCCATCGCGTCGCTGGCCCGGCAGGCTGCAGCCGACCCCGCGGCGCTCGACCGGCTCAGCATTACCGCCCTGACCGACCGCGAGCGGCGCGCGCTCGCGGTCCTCGCCTTCGCCGCCGGCGCCCTGTTGCCGGGCGAAGTCGTGGATGTCATCGGACAGGTCGCCCAGCTGGGTGAGTGCCTCCAGTTGCTGCACCGGCGAGGGCTGGCCGAGCAGCGCCACGACCGGTTCGGCCTGCCCATCTGCAAGGCCGAAAGCTATCGCGTGATGCTGCTCGGTGACCTCCAGCTCGGGTCCTCGGTGGCCGGGCTCTGCAAGTGGCTGGCCACCAGGGACCCGACCGCCAGCGAGTCTCTGTCGGGGGCTAACGCGGCACTTGCCATCATGGAATTCGCCGCCACGCGCAGGGACTGGATGGCTGTCGTTCAGCTCGCGCGCGCCGCGGAGCAGATCTTGTTCATCGCCGCGCGGTGGGAGGCCTGGCACCACGCCCTCAGTCAGGGACTGGCAGCGGCCCACGCATCGTTTCCCACTGCGGCTGAGGCGTTCTTCTCCCACCAGCTCGGCAGCCTCGAACTTTGCCTGGATCACGTGGACGAAGCATCGCGGCTGCTGCGGCACGCGCTTGCCTTGCGTGAGCAGGCAGGCGACCGCGACGGCGCCGACCTCACCCGGCAGAATCTGCAGTTGCTCGAGCTGCCCCCTGCTCCGGCAACCCCCCGGCCCCGCGTGCCGCGCCCCGTCGTGACCGCGCTGACCGCTGTCCTGACCGTGCTGGGGCTCGTCGTCGGCGCGGCGGCAATCGCGGGCGCGGTAGGGGGCGGCGGACCTGGCTCTCCCACCCCACCACCGCACAGCACGAGCACCAGCACCGGCACGAACAGTGGCACGGGCACCAGCACCGCCCCCGGCACGAGCAACGGCACGGGCACCAGCACCGGCCCCGGCACGAGCAACGGCACGGGCACCAGCACGGGCAACCAGGTGGCCGTGCCGGATGTCATCGGGCAGACCCAGGACCAGGCGACGAGCACGCTGAAGGGCGCGGGGCTGACGGTGGTGCCCACGACTACCAGCTACTGCAGCAGCACCGACAATGGCAACGTGGTGACCCAGAACCCGGCCGGCGGCGCATCCGCTGACAAGGGCTCCAGCGTCACCATCACCGTGTGCAGCCCGGCGCCCACGACGGTGACGGTGCCCAACGTCATCGGGCAGACCCAGGACCAGGCGACGACCACACTGGAGAACACAGGGCTGACCGCGACGCCCGCCACCACCAGCAACTGCAACAGCGCGGACAACGGCAACGTGGTGACCCAGAACCCGGCCGGCGGCGCATCGGTTGGCAAGGGCTCCAGCGTCACCATCACCGTGTGCAGCCCGGCGCCCACGACGGTGACGGTGCCCAACGTCATCGGGCAGACCCAGGACCAGGCGACGACCACACTGACGGACGCGGGGCTGACCGCGGACCCCGCGACCACCGGCGACTGCCGCACAGCACAAGATGGCCTGGTGGTGACCCAGAACCCGGCCGGCGGCGCATCGGTTGACAAGGGCTCCAGCGTCACCATCGCCGTGTGCAACCCCACCCCAGTTCAATAATTTCGTGACGCGGGGTGCCTTCGACCAGTCACCCCCAGGTCAGGCGGACACGGCGTCCGGCCTGCGGTACTGCTGGGCACGACGGAGGCTGTCGGCGAAATAGGAGGTGCCGAACTAGGTGGAGAACGCTCGGGCGTGCCGGCTGGGCCAGAGCATGCGGGCGTAGCCGCTGGCGATGAGGTCCCGGAACGGCACGAGCCCAACCAGCCACCGCTGCATCTGCCCGGTGTCGGCCTCGATCGCCAGGTCAACGTCGTAGCTGCGCAGGCGGGGTGGCCATGCTTTTCGAGGTAACGCTGGTGGTACTCCTCGGCCCGGTAGAACGCGGACGCCGGGGTGATCTGCGTGACGATCTGCCGCCTGCGCGATCGCTGCTGGGCACCGCGTGATGCGATCGCGGCCTCGTGCTGGCCAGCGTCATGGTAGAAGATCGCCGAGCGGTACTGGCTGCCGAAATCGAAGCCCTGGCGGTTGCGGGTGGTCGGATTATGGATCCGCCAGAACGTCTCCAGCAGCTCCGCGTAGCTGACCTGGGCCGGGTCGAACCACACCTCGACCGCCTCGGCGTGGCCGGTGCGGTGCCGGCAGACCTGTCCGTAGCTGGGGTCCGCGACGTGGCCGCCGGTGTAGCCGACAGCGGTCCGCAGCACCCCATGGACCTGGCGGAAGGCCGCCTCCACACCCCAAAAGCACCCCGCGGCGAATGTCGCGCGCTCGGCTCCCTCCGGGCCGTGCCCCTCGAACGGCGGTGCCAGCACCCGGCCGACGTTGCGGTTCCTGAGCCTCATCACGTCATGACCTCCTCGAACACTAGTGCCAGCACGAAGCCAGCGCCAGGAATTCCTGCACAGCCCGAAGCGATGCCACCCCCGGCAGACCCAAAGCCGCGCAGGAGCACGAGGCTGAGAACCAGCCAGCCGGTGCGCTCACACACCCGGCTCCGGACCCTGCCCGCTCATGGGCCCCGCGCACCTGCATAGGCCGGCATGTCACAGGGCGCGACCGCCCTCCCCGGACGGGACGCCGGTCCCAGACGCGCGCCCACCGGGACCCAGTTTCCGTGTCAGGGCGTCGAGCGCACCACATACTTTGTGCGCGGGCTGGCCTGTTCGCTCGTGGTCCTCGGGCAGGCCACGTTCTGGTGCGTCGGCGCGTTTCAGGATTCGCGCCCGATCCCAAGGAGTCTCGTGCGCAGAACTGGCGCTCCGGCCCGGCGGATACGGCTTCCGGCCCGGCGGCCTGGGTGGCGCCGAGCCGGATTACCCGCGAGCGAACCTGCAGGTGCCAGCGGCCATTGGCCGGCCGGCGAGCCCACCTGATGGAACCCGGCGGGGATGATGACCGGGGCCTCGGCGATGTTGGCAGCGGATGTCGCAGCCATCGGACGACAGGAAGCAACCTAGGATGCGCAGCACCCAACGGCGATCCCGAAAGCGGATCGTCTAGCGGTTCTCCGCCACGAACTGGCTGGCGGTGAAGGACGCGCCAGCCGGATCGGCAAGGACGGCGAATCGCACCCACGGCGCATTCTGCGGCTCGGCGAGGACCGAGCCTCCAAGCTCGCGCGCTCGCGCAGCGATCGCGTCCACGTCGTCCACGGCGAAGGTCACGCTCCAGCGCGCTGGGCCACCCGCGCGGGGCAAGATCGTCGCCACGACGTTCTCGAAGCCTTCGGGCGCGCCCATCTGCTTCATCCCCGCGCGCAAGCCGGGGTTGAGCTCCTCGAGATGGTCGCCATAGCCCGGCAGAGCCCACATCGGCGAGCCGGCGTCGATTGTCGTCCAGCCGAACACGGCGCCGTAGAAGGCCCGTGCGGCCCCGACATCGTCGGTGTGCAGGTTGTTGAAGTTCACAGCGCCATGCTCGTTGACCGCCGCCGAGCCGCGGTGCGATCCGGCCTGCCACACGCAAAAGACCGCGCCCTCAGGATCGGCGAACACGCCCATCCGCCCCGCGTCAAACACGTCGAAGGGCTCGGAGAGCACCCGCCCGCCCGCCTCGCGCACCCAGGCTGCGGCGTCGTCAGCGGACTCGACGCGGATGTAGGTGTTCCACATGGCCTCCGGCGGTGCGCCGGGGGGCTGCGAGGAGATCGCGGCCACATCCCGGCCGTCGATGCGGGCCATGTAGTAGTGAGCTCCCGCGTCGGCGGGCATCGCGTCCTCGGTCTGCCACCCGAAGAGCCCGGAGTAGAACCGGGCGGCGTCGGCGGGGTCGGGCTGGTTGGTGTCAACCCAGCACGGCACCCCGGCTGGGTAATCCTCGCGCGTGCTCATGGCGGCAGCCTACAGCGGCTCTCATCGAGCATCCCGGCAGCGAGCCGCCAGAACTGGACCGCGTGGATGTCATCGCGGCACCGGATGGCATCACTCACCTGCGGAACCCGATCAAGCGATCACGTCCACGAGCCACGGCGGCCACGCTGTACGCCGGCGCGTCGTGCAAGCGGATTCCTTGCAAGACCGTCTCCACCCCCGCAGGTGCAGCTGATCCGCGCTTGATGTGCTCCGGAGATCCGGGCATCGAATGGCATCCAGAGCCCGGAACCCGGCGACCTGCCATGTCCGCTCACCTAGTGTGATCGGCCCTCGACCTGAGCGAAGCGCGCACTCCGGCCGTCGGGGCGGCTGCCGGCTTGAGGAAGAACACCTGTGGGTCGGGCCAGATGGATTGATATGGACGGCCTCCGGCTTCGTGCGGGCGCTCGATGCCCCATGTGCCACAAGCCAGGCAACGCCGCGCGCCGGGCTCAGCTAGCCTGCGGCTGGGGGCAGCGCAAGTCACGCTGAGCGTTCCACAAGAGCGGCGGCGAGTTCAGCGTTGCGCTGCGCGAAGCCCCTCCAGCCAGCCGGTGTGGCGGCCAGCTGCGGCGTGGCGCCGGATTGGCTGCAGTTGCGTTGCGACCATTGGCAAAGCCGCCCGTCGCGGATACCGAAGCGCACCAGCACGCCGCCGGACCATCCGCACACGTCGAGGTCACTGGCATCCATGGTGGTGACTCGCTGTGGGCAGGTCACCCAGTCCAGCGCCTCGATCTCGGCTTGGATCTGGCCGGCGATTTCAAAGGCGAGGACCTCGGCGGCGCGGTGGCGGAGCTGTTCCAGCTCGGCGCGCGCCCAGGCGAGCACGTCCGGCTGGCGCTGCAGGACCGCGGTCAGGGTGCTGATGACCTCCGCACGGTCGGCGCCGGCGAAGCCGCGGGCGCGGGCGATGTCGAGCTGGGCGCCGCGCAGCCGGGTGCCGGTGTAGCACAGCGGGAGGATCCGGTGCAGCGCCGCGATCGCCTGCCGCGCTCTCAGGCCACCCAGGTAGGGCCCGAAGTACTGCACGTTGGCGGCGGGCCGCCTGAGGTGATCGACGGCGAGTCCCGGTGCTCGTGGCTCCTTGTCCATCCGGATGTAGACCAGGTTTTCCTGGCCGCCCGGCGTCCGGTTCCACGGCGGCAATGACGCCTCCAGCAGATTGCGCTCCAGCCAGGCGGCTTCGTGCTGTGAGTCGCAGGTGACCGCCTCGATTCGGGTGACCCGGGCCACCATCGGGGCCAGATGGCCACGTTCCCGCAGATCGGACCAGTAAGACGCGACACGGCTCCGCAGCGCCGTGGCCCGGCCGATGTACAGGACGCCCCCGCGGGCATCCCGGAACCGGTAAACACCAGGCGTGCCGGGCAACCCTGCGATCGCGCCAGGCGCACCCATGGCCCTCAGATTCCCGTCGATGGCGGCGAAACTGCAGGCACCAAGCCAGTATGCGCCCCGCCCGGCGGCGCCACCCACGCAGCGCCCCGGCCGCGGCCGGGGGCAGGCATCCTCAGCTCGAATCCGCTGGCCACTCACCTCGCGGCCACGTCACACTGCGGCTCGCTCTCGATGCTGATGAACCGCCAGTCCCGCTCAACATCCTCAGCTGCCGCGAGTGGAGTGGCTAACGGTAGGCGAGGATGCTGGGCGTATGCGGGACCGCTCCATCGTCGTGGTGCCCTACGGGCCCAAGGGCGCGGGTAAGTCCTGGGTGGCCGGGGAGCTGAACCGGCTCGCGGGCGTCCATCACGTCGATGCCGGCCGGATGGTTCTTGAGCTGTCTGCCCGCGGCCGGCGTCCCGGCCCGGAGCAGGGCTGGCGCCAGGAGGTGGCGGCCGAGGTCAGCCGCGCGGCCGGCGAGCATCTTCTGGTGCCGGCCGAGGCGACCGGCGCGTGGGACAGCGACTGGATGCCCGCCGGCCATCTGGCCGCGGCTGGATGCCTGGTCCTGCCGGTGTGGGTGAGCGCGCCGCCCGGGTCACCCTCGACCGGCTGGCCCACCGGCGCACCCGCGACGTACCCGTGTCCTGCCAGCAGGCACGGTGGATCCACGCCGAGGCGACACGGCGCGCCGCGACTCACACCTTCACCGCCGTGATCGACACAGCCGGGACGCCCGAACCCAGCCGGCTGAACGAGCTGCTCGCACTCCTGCGCTGACGGTCCCACCCACGCACGCTCATGGTTGATATACAGGTGTGGCCGAGGGGACCGAGGGCGGCCCGGCGAGCAGAGGTGCCAGGCCGATGTCGTCGTCGCTTATGCCCGTGGCGGTTCACGGTACCGTGGCGTCGGCGAGGGTGGTCAGGGTTCGCTTTCTGACTGCCTCGACGACGACCTTGCGGGGCCTGCGGACGCCGGGCTTGTCGGGAGCCTCGGCGATAGCAACTGCAACCAGGTCGGTGTAGGCGTCTTGGCGGATCCTGCTCAGCAGCCCCTGCGCGGTGGTCTTGAGCCCGGCCTGGAGGGTGGCGGCGGACAGGCCGACTATCCCCAGAACACCGAAGAGGGCCTTGAGAAACGCGTTACGGAGCCGTTGACGATCAAGGTGATGACGGCGATCACCAGGGCAAGGCTGATCGCTGCGGTGACCAGCTGGACCCACAGGACTCGCAGAGCGTGAAAGGACGCCCGCCAGTTCTTCAGCAACGCGTAGGGTCAGATGAGCGTTGACGGGTCCTGGCCGAGGAGCAGTAGTTCATACCAGCGGCGCAGCTGCCGGTAGAGGTCATCTTGGGCACTCTTGCGCCATTCCTTGTCGCTGGCTACCAACTGCCAGAGGCGGAGCGTGCCGGCAATGGCCGGAGGACAGTAGGGGTTGAAGTGGCCACTCAGGCGGCCGGCCAGCCGGGTCAGTTCTTCGCACCGGTACTCACCGAGCAGGAACTCCCAGCAGTGCGGTGTCAGCGGAACGCAAGCTGAGTCCGGGTCCAGAGCCCAGTACACCTCAGCGAGCCCGCGCCCCAGCTGATAGGCGGCGGCCCGCATATCGGACTGCGCCGTCAGGCTGTCCTGGGCATGTGCATCCAGCTCGTAAATGCTGGCAGCCAGGGCGTTCCAGGCCGTAACGGCCGTTGTGGTCTGCGGTGCGGCCGCCGCGAGGGCCCGGGCCCGCTGCTCGATGACGGCTGTCCGGCTCTGCTTTTGGTCATTGACGCTAACCGTGTCAACGTCGAGATCGCCGCACAGCTTATGCAAGATGGTCTGAGCCTCGATCCGGAGTTCGGCAGCCGTACGTTCGATGCGCAGCGGCAAAACATGCTCCCCGCGGTTAGGAAGCTCACCGCCTGGTGGCTGCGGTCCCGCAGGCCGTTCCGCCCACGGACCTCGGCCATGTACCAGCCCAGGCGCAAGGCGTTAACCACCGCAAGTGCATCCTCTGGCGTAGGCATGCCCCTCCCCTTTTGCGGCGTTTAGCCGCTGCCGGACGGCAGAATAATCCCACCCGACTGTGGGTGGTTGTGGGGTCTAATGCTGAGGTGGACCTGGATTCGGCTGAGCGGCGGTTGCTGGCACAGATGCCGCTGCACGCGATCACCTCGGTGCATGGTGAGGCGGGGCTGCGGGAGCGGCTGATGCTTGAGGTCGCGGCTTTCCCGGCTGCTGACCGGGAGCGGGTGGAGCGGGCGCTGGGGCTGGCGTCCCGCTTACATGCCGCCGACTGGCGCCAGCGCGAGCCGTATGTGAACCACGTGCTGCGGGTGGCGATCCGGGTCATCAGCCATTACCGGGTCAGCGACGCCGATGTGGTGTGCGCGGCGCTGCTGCATGACGCGGTCGAAGACCATGCAGGCGAGCTGGCCTCCCGCGGCGGCCAGTCGGAGGCGCTGATGGTGCTTGCCGGGCAGTTTGGGCAGCAGGTCGCGGGCCTGGTGGCGGCGGTCACCAACCCGCCCTGGCAGCCGGGCCGCGATGAGCATGAGCAGTACCTCGAGCACGTGGCCGCCAGCCTAGACGCGAGCCCATGGGCGCGGGTGATCAAGGCCTCGGACTTCACCGACAACGCGGTCGGGCTGATCCACACCACCGGGCCAAAGCTGGGGAAGCTGGCCGGCAAGTACGCCCCGCTTGTCCCGGTACTCCGCGAGCTGATCCTGCGCCCAGACACCCCGCTCGATGACGACGTCAAGGAGCGCATCGCCGCCCAGCTCGACAGCGCGGCGAGCCGGTTCGCGGCGATCTGGCCCGGCCCTGATCACGGTGCGCCGGGTAACTGATGATCACCGCCAGCCGTGCACAGCAACCCTCTCCGGCGCCGTGATCGCAGGTTCGGATCCTGCCGGCGCCGAACTGCACGAACGCAGTCTCGTCCCCGCGGCCGACGCCCGCCTCGCCGAGACCCGCTTCCACGACTGGCTGAATCAGTCCGCCGGCGGCAACCGCTAAATACTTCGGCTGAACGGGCTCGCCGTAGGCGTGGCCGGTGGTGTTTGCATACCTGATGCAGACCAGGGCCGTCAGGTCTGCGATAAGGCGCGGGCTAGGCGGCAGGAGCCATCGGCGCGGGCACAGAGCCTGAAGGCGCCCGCCCTTCCACTCAAGTTGTGCGCTCTCCTGCGCGAACCTCGGCGACCTGCTGCCAGTCAAACAGAACGGTCTCTATCCGCTCGGGCGACTCAGCGATGACCGCCTCGCGCAACTCGCCAGCGAACGACTTCAGGTGATCATCTGGGAGGGAACAGCCCAGGGGAACGCTGTCGGCAGCACCGCTGGGAGTGCACTGGCAGCCATCTCACTGGTCAGCAAGGCAGTGAGGAGCTGTGACATCGCCAGGGTGGATTCGGAGACGATCGCGGCGACGTGCTCGCCTTTGATGGTGATATGGGTCACGACACCACGGCGAGCGTTGTCAACCGCGCTGACCAGGGTATCGGCAGGCAGCTTGGACGGGGGTTGGCCCATGCCTTCAGGGTAACCGCAGAACTCCGGCCACACAGTACGCGGTCAGTGGTCAGCGGCGAGTCTTAAAGATCGCGGTGAGCGTGTTTCGCCTGGTGGCCGCGACTGGGAACGAAAGGCAGCGCCAGCTGCCGCTGCATCATCTGGTCAGTGTCGCCTAAGGCAGGATCTCGATGTACCCGTCCGTTCCATGCACGCGGATCCGCTGCCCATCGCGGATCAGCCGGGTGGCATGCTCCACCCCCACGACGGCCGGGAGGCCGTACTCCCGTGCGATCACCGCGCCATGGGTCATCAGGCCCCCCACCTCCGTGACCAAGCCCTTGATCGCGACGAACGCAGGCGTCCAGCTGGGGTCGGTGTAGGCGGTGACCAGGATGTCGCCCGCTTCTAGATCGGCCTCGGCCATGTCCAGGATGACGCGGGCCCGTCCCTCGACGGTCCCGGCGGAAACGGGCAGGCCGATGAGCGCGTCGGCCGGGACATCGACGCGCCGGTACATCCCGGCGACGGCCTCGCCATCTGAGGTGAGCACCCGGGGCGGCGTGAGCGCTTGATACGACCTGAACGCGTCCTTGCGCTGGCAGATGAGCTGGTCATCCACGTGGTTCGTGCGCACGAGGTCGTGGAGCCCGGCGAACGTGAGGAAAAAGATGTCTTCCCTTTCACGAAGTACGTGGGCCTGCACGAGGCGCTCAGCGTCCTTCAGCAAGGCCTGCTTGTAGACGAAGTAGCGGCTGATCATGTGGTATTTCGGATACTCCCGGTACCCGATGAAGGTCCGGATCCGGTCGATCATCCGCTTGGCCTCTTCGGCCTTCCGCTCCCCGTCCGGCAGGGCCCGCAAGCGCGTCAGCAGCTCCTGCTCCTTCTCCCAGGCCTGCTGCCGGCCCTGCTCGAAGCGCCGCTCGCCGGCGCCCGGCTCGAAGTTCTCGATGTTGGAAAGGATCATGGGCACGAGCGTGGTGGGGCGTTCGCTCCACCGTGGCTTCGTGATGTCGATCTCGCCGACGCAGCGCATGCCGTACCTGTCGAGGTAGGCCTGGATGGCGTCGCGGGCTTCGCGCCCGCCTGGGAGCGTGGGCAGCTCGTCCAGGAAGTTCTCGTCCTCGACGTGCTGCAGAAATGCCACCACATCCGGATACGGGCGGATCACGTCCGCGACATCCAGGAGCGCCAGCCCCATTTCCGACGTGACGTTGTGGGGGACGGACTGCGTCAGCGTGTCGACCGCGTTCTTCTCGCCCAGCCACGCCTGCAGTTGCTCGTTGAGCCACCAGGTGGCCTGCATCGCCGACATGAACACCTGGTGGCTTTGCGGATCGAACAGGATCCGCTTCAGCTCCTGGATGTCCGCAAGGATGAAGTCGAGCAGCGCCGGCCCGGACTTCGCCCAGATGTCGCGGTTCAAGGTGGCGATGGAGGCCTGGCTGCGCTCGATCAGCTCGGCGACGATGGCCGGATCGGTCTCGATCTGGGCGGGCGCACTGTCAGCCGGCGTCCCGCCCGGGCCGTCGTCCGGGAAGGCCGGGATGAAGTCACCGCGTTCGAGGATGGCCTGCAGCGCGTCCCCGATCAGCGGATCGGATCTCCCCAGGGCCTTCACGAGGCCCGCGCGACTCGCTGGCGAACCCAGCTGCCGGGTGACGTCGACGAACAGTCTCCCGCCGGCCTCGGTCATGGGCGCCGGGCTCGTCAGCTTCCACAGGGAGAGCCCCAGGGGCTTCATGGGGTCGGTCATCATCTGCTGATGACCGACGGAGACGTACACGTGGTTTCCCTGATCGCTGCTCGCGGGGATCGGGAACAGCGTGGTGATTGGCCGGCT
The DNA here is from genome assembly GCA_963835425.1 of uncultured Actinomycetes bacterium. Lineage (GTDB taxonomy): Bacteria > Actinomycetota > Actinomycetes > Streptosporangiales > Streptosporangiaceae > UBA9676. The sequence goes on from CAWIGE010000002.1 coordinate 761,451, forward strand.
CTGGACGATCTGGAACCCGTCGTCGACCAGGCACCATTCGATGTCCTGAGGGCGGCCGAAGTGCGCTTCGATCCGCCGACCCAGCTGAGCGAGCCGCGCGATCTGCGCATCGGTCAGGGCTGGCTGCTCCTGACTGTCTGGCTCGATGGCCAGTTCCTGCGTTCCGCCTGCAGGCCGGGCGTGGATGGCGAGCTGTTTGGTGGCGACTGCCTTGGCGACAACCTCACCGTCCCGCACCTTGTAGACGTCCGCGTTCACCAGGCCGGCTACCAGGGCCTCGCCGAGACCGAAGCTGGCCTCGATGGAGACGACCTTCCGGTTGGAGGTGACAGGGTCGGCCGTAAAGAGGATGCCGGCCACCTGCGGGAAGAGCATCTGCTGCACGACCACGGCCATGTGGACCTTCCGGTGGTCGAAGCCGTTCCGCAGGCGGTAGGTCACGGCCCGCTCGGTGAACAGGGAGGCCCAGCATCGGCTGACGTGCTGGAGGATCGCAGCCAGCCCCACGACGTTCAGGTATGTGTCCTGCTGACCCGCGAAGGAGGCAGTCGGCAAGTCCTCCGCCGTCGCGCTGGACCGGACGGCGTAGGCAGCTTGCCCGCCAAGCCGGGTGACCGAGCGGGTGATCACCGCCGCCAGATCGTCAGGGATGGCGGTCCCCTCAAGGGTCCGGCGGATATCCGCACTGAGCGCGCGGATCGCCTGCCGGTCGTCGGGGTCCAGATGCGACAGCCGATCGAGCTGATCGTCGATCGAAGGCACCGTTGTCATGACCCGCCGGAAGGCGTCCGTCGTCACGCAAAATCCAGCCGGCACACGAATGCCTGCGATCCGCGAAAGCTCCCCCAGGTGCGCGCCCTTGCCGCCGACGAGCGCGCCCTGCGTCTTGTCAATCTCTTCGAGACCCAGCACGTAGCGCTCGATCATCGCGATACCTCCAGGTACCAATCCAAGCCGCCGCCGCCGACAGCGTCCACACCGTGGTGCTCGACTAGGAAACCGCTCCCTTCGTGGACGTGACTGCGGCCCGCCCGCTCGACGAAATCACCGCCAGCGAATATTTCGTGTGTCCGGCCCGGTGGCGGCCCAGCCCGAGCCTGCGTGCTCACCGCTGGCCCGCCCCATCCACACCCCCGCTTGCGGCAGCGCCCAGCGTGTTTCATACACGGGGCCCCGATCCGAGAGAGTCAGGTCAGCGAACTTCGGTGTACTCGCTGCGATCCAGCTGCACGAGGCTGGCGTAGTTGCCCCCCTCTGGCTCTGCGACGTCGGCGTACTGGCTGCCGTCCAGCCGCACGACGCGGAAGCTGCCCACAGACAGCAGCTTGCGCAGGTGCCGCATCCCGCTCATGCCCGCGACCGCGACAGCCAGAGCGGCGGCCAGGACCGAGCCGCCGAACAGCGCGAGCCCGCCGGCGACGTATCCCAGCATCATCATGACCACTGCCGCCAGCAGGGCCACCGGCACGGCCGCCACCAGCAGCAGCGCGACCAGCGTCACGGCGATCATGGCCCTGGCCGGCCTGCCCGGCGTCCGCTGCGCGTACCAACCGGTCATCACGCTCACCTCTCAAGGCACCGGAGCCCGCCAGGGCCCAGCGCTATCCAAACAACACGACATGTCGCGTCCTCTACCGTCAACGCGCCCCTCGATCAGAATCATCCCCGCAACCGTCCGGCGCGCAGACCGCAGGCGGACACCCACCGCGGCGTGCTGGCCTGGGCGGTGCTGGTCGCAGGCCACCTGGCGATCCGGCCCTGCTTTATCAACCCCCACACCCAGCTGGCAGACGTAGACGCGCTCGTTGATCACGTCATCACGATCGGCGACGAGCTAACCAGCGCGCAGTCTGGCTGACCAACAGCGCGACCTGCTAGACACTGCCCGCCTGCAGCCGGCGGCGTTCTGCACGCCGCGGCGGTACACACCCGCCACCGGACTGGCTGCAATGTGCAGTTGGCTGGTGGGCGCAGGTGGTTTCGAACCACCGGCCTCCCGCTTGTAAGGCGGGTGCTCTACCCCTGAGCTATGCGCCCGCGTCCGCCCCTATCGTGGCGACCGCGCATAGCGTACCGGGTACGCACCCGGCCGATAAAACCCTGGTGACCTGCCCGTGGCCCAGGTGAAGGGCGATGCACCGGTAGCCGAGGGTGCTGTGCCGCCGGGTGCCGTTGTGCCAGGCGATGTACTCGATGATCGCCCGCCTGGCTCCGACCTTGGCTGGCCAGGGCTGGAGGTCGGGCAACTCGCCTTTGATGGCGGCGGAGAATGATTCGGCGGGGGCGTTGACGCTCATATCTGTCAAGCTGCGTGCTGATCTTGTTTCGGGCGCGTTCAGCCGAACTGAACCACCAGAGCCTTCGTCCTAGTCCTGCGCAGCGAGCAGCAGCGTGGCGAGCGGCTCGAGGGTGGCCATGAGCTCATCGAGCTCGTCCGGCTCGAGGCTCTGGTAGGGCCTCGCCGCGAGGTCGTCGGTGAACGCCTCGACCCGCTGTTTGACGGCGCGACCCGGTTCGCTCAGCCAACCGTCATCCCCGATCAGGCCGCGATCGCGCATCCCGTCGATCACGGCGGCGAGCTGCGCTGCCGGGAGGTGGTGGATGCGTCCGAACTTCTCCGCCGGCATGCCCATGTCGAGGGCGAAGAGGACGTGAGCCTCAAGGCCGCCGACACCCTCGATCATCAGCGCCGCGATGTGCCCGTCGCCACGGTGCTCGCGCAGCAAGGAGCCTGCATGAAAGAAGCGGGCCACCACGTCGTCGGGGATCGGGATCGCGCGCAGCGCGGCGTACATGGGCCGGCCCTCGAACGGGGCGCTGGTCGCCGCCTTAATCAGCAGTTCGGCGGCGCGGGCGAAGGCGGGAGTATCGACGCGATCGCCGAGGATTCGCCGCAGCGCCTTCACGCAGCCCGTCTGACGAGCGGCGATCGCCGCTTCAGGCGTGGTGGTGCGCCACACTTTCGGAATGTGGCGAGCCACCTCGCCGGGAGCGAAGTTGTAGAACAGCGCGTCCACCACCTCCGCCGCGGCGAGCCCCAAGGGCGCCGCCCGTCCGGCGAAGTAGGTGTCCCAGTAGTTGGTGAACCCCAGGGCGAACATCGCCTCGTTGGGTTCGTCGGCTGAGTAAGGGATGAGACCAATCGGCTCGACGAGCTCGAACATCCGGCGAGCCATCGGATTCATCGTCTACTCCTCCTGCTGCAGGCCCGGCGCCCCTTGCGGGCACTCACGATCACTTGGACGACTGCGCGCCGCCAAACTCATCGCACAACGACGCCTGACGGTTCACCTGAAGGCCGCTGTTATGGGGTTGCCTCGCTTTGACGGACAGGGCTGATAACTCGGTCAGGCTACCGCCGGTTCTCCCGGCGAAGCTCGGCCAGCTCCTTGCGCTCGGCGCTGGTCAGCCCGCCATCCGGGCGGGTACCCGCGTCACGCTCGGCCTGCTTGGCCCATTCGCGCACCGCGGTCTCGGTCAGGTCGAAGTCGCGGGCGACCTGGGCCCACCGAACGGTCCCCGCGCTGGCACAGCTCAACGATCTCGGCCTTGAACTCCGCAGCGAACGAACGGCGCGGCCGGGGCTTCTTCCTCCCCATGCTCTCCATGCTCGGACATCCTTCCTGGGGCGAACCCCTGAAGATGGATGTCCGTCAAAGCGGTCAGGCTCACGAGACAACTCTCGGTGCTGCCCGTGCCGCGGGCGATGATCAGCAGTGCCTGATGCCAGGGGCCGGGTCACGCCCGGTGTCGAGGTAGAAGCCGGACACGAAGCCGTGGGCCGGCTTCACGATGTGGTACCAGACGCTGTCCCCGAAGACCGGCTTGCCGACGACGAAACAGTTCACCGTCACCTTGCTTCCGGCCGCACCGAGCCGGACGACCGTCGTGGCGGTGGTGGTCGGCGCCGTCCGCACACGCAGGCCGTGGGCCAGCGTGTGGAAGATGTGCCGGTGCCGGTGCCCGGAGCAGGCAGGGATGCCTGCGGCCGGGTCACGCCCGGTGTTGAGGTAGAAGCCTGCCACGAAGCCGGAGGCCGGCTTCACCATGTGATACCAGACGCTGTCCCCGAAGACCGAGGTGCCCAGGGCGAAGCAGTTCACGGTCACCTCGGTGCCGGCCGGCCCAAGCACCACGACGGCCGGGGCCGCGGTGGTCGGCGCCTTGCGCACATGCAGGCCGTGGGCCACCGTGCTGTAGACGTGATCGGTCGATGCATGGACCGTCGCAGCGGCCTTCGCCGACTGTGACGCCGCCAGTGAAGGGCTCGCGAACATTACAATGGCCATTGCGGCCACCAGCGGCGTACCTGCCGTGACCAGTGGTAAAGCGAGACTAATTCTGTCTGCAACGCCTGCCGGAGACGCGGCAGAAGTCTTCGGAGGCAACCCTAGGGCGGAAATGGGGATTTCCAAGATAGCCACGCCGGAAGCGGAAGCCTTTGAGCACACCTGCGTCGCTATATCGGCGGCCCGCCGCTCCCCGGCGCCATCATGCGAGGCCAGCTGCACCGCTACCGGCCTGGTCGGCCACGCGCATTGGCGAATTGGGCCATATCCGGGCCCGGGAGGGCAGCCGCCCGGCGAAGGGCGCAACGGCCCTTAGCGCATGCGCCCTAGCCGAAGTGACGGCGGGCCAGGTCCGCGACGACGTCGCTTACCGCGAGCCGGTTCCGCGGCCGCTCCAGCCGCACGTCCATCGATGTGCCGCGCATCCCGGTGAGGAGTGCCTGCTCGAAGTCAATCGCGCCGACATAGGCCGCCGGGAAGCGTATCCCTTCCAGCAGCAGGTCTTTCTCTGCGGGCTGAAGCTGGCGCCATCTGGAGTATCCCTCCACGATGGCGGCGATCCGCTTTTCTTCCGGGTGGATGTGCCAGGCGGACGGCCGGTTATCGGGCAGGCCCACGTCCAGGTGGCATTCGAGCAAACAAAATCCCAGGTCGAGCAGCGGCAGCCCGAGCCCGGCGTTCTCCCAGCCGATCAGGATTATCTGGTCCTGGGCGGCGTGGATCGCGTTGCCCGGCCAGGGGTCGCCGTGCACGACCGAGAACGGCAGCGCCGGTGCCCGCTGCCGTACCGCGAGCAGGACGGCCCGGAACCGGTCAAGCAGTGGCCGCCAGCCCGCCGGGGCCAGGCCCTCCACCGCCTCAAGCCGGCTCAGCACCGCCGGGATCGCCGTCTCCGGATCCCAGGCCGCCCTTCCCATCGCGGCACCCCGGCCCGCCGCACCCAGCGGATGCGGTCTCCCCATGGCCTCACCCAGCGGATGCGGCCTCCCCAGGACCTGACCCAGGGGAGGCGGCCGGCCCGGGGCCTCACCCAGGGCATGCAGCCGTCCCAGGGCCTCGCCCAGCAGGCGGAGCTGGCCGGTGCCGGGCCGCGGCGGTGCCCCGGTCACGTACGTAGTCGCCAGCGTGGCCCACACCCCGGCCAGGCCGACGACGTCGCCACTGCGGGTGCGGATCACCCGCGGCGCGGGGTAGGCGTGCTCCTCCAGCCAGTCGAGGACGGCGGCACGGCTCCCCAGCCAGTCCGTCACGGCCGCCGCCCTGCCGCCCCGGAACTGCCCGGCCAGCGGCACGTCGGTACGGAACGCCCGCACCACGAGCCCGGCCCCTCCCGGCCCATGCCGCCCGCCAGATGCGCCCACACCGCGCGGCTCGCCGAACCAGTAGCTCACCCGGGCGCCGCGCACCGATCCGGTCAGCCGCCGGATGCCGGACGGCTCGGTCCCAGCCTGGTGGTATTCGCGAAGGATGCGTCCTACCACCGCGGCGTCGGTCAATGCGGCCTTCCCTACCCCCTGACGGGGCCGCGGCCAAGAACCCGTTCGAGAGCCTGCGCGACCTCCTCGGACAGCCCCGGGGCCTCGGCGCCAGACAGGTCAGGCACCGTTACCGCCTCAGGCGTGATGACGTAACCGCAATCGCGGCATTCCGCCTCGCCGAGCCGGCGCACCAGCCGCACGCTGCCACACCGGCCGCACTGGTCGAGATCGGTCTTCCAGTCGTGACTGCCCTGGCAGGTGGGGCAGATCAGGACCTGCTGGTTGCCCCGGACGCCGCGCTGCCACGGGCTGTGCCCCCGGACAGGGTCCACTTGCCGTACGCCACAGCGATAGCAGGCCATCGGTCCCGTTCCTTCGCTGTCCCCCGGGGCCCTGCTGGCACCTAGTCCAGTTCGGCGAGCGCCTTCTGGTACTCGCCGATGTCACGCGCCTCGAGGATAGGGTTGATTACCTTCCACCGGACCACGCCTGACTTGTCGATCACGAACGTGCCGCGCCGGGCCAGGCCCTTATCGGTGTCGAACACACCGTAGAGGCTGGCGACCCCTCCATGCGGCCAGAAGTCTGAGAGCAGGCTGAAACCGAACTTCTCGGTGTCCGACCACCTACGCAGCGAGTACGTGGAATCCACCGACACCGTCAGCAGCTCAACATCGTCTCTGGTGATCTCCGGGAAGTCATCGCGCAGCGCGCACAACTCCGAGCTGCACACGCCGCTGAACGCGAGCGGGTAGAAGACGAGCACCACGTTCTTGGCTCCCCGGAAGCCCGATAGCTGGACGGGCTCGCCGTGCTGGTTCTTCAGCTCGAAATCGGGGGCCTCCTGGCCGATCTCGACCGCCATTCGCTCGTCCTTTCTGCGGGGTGACGCACGCGCCCGCGCGGACGCGCGCACCAGGGACGCCGTGCGCGAGGCACCGGATAAGCCGTGCCCGGGCACCGGATAAGCCCAGTCTGCCACCGGCCGCCCGTGTGCACGCACACCGGAGGCGGCGGTCTCGGTACCTCAGGCCCAGCCCTCAACGGCCGGTGCCGCGAGGGGCACGGCCCGAAGCGGCGAGGCGCTCAGCGGCGCGATCTTGGGGCGACCAGGCGGGTGCCGAGCCAGTCCCGGCCCGCACTCACGCTGGAGGTCTGCGAGAGCCCGGCGCTGGGCGCCGCTTCGCCGATCTCGCTGGGCTCCACATAGTTCGGCCGGCCGGCCTGGGGGTGAGCAGCCAGATATAGCCGCCGTCAGCGAGCGGCGTGAGCGCGTCCGCCAGGGCGTCGAAAAGGTCCCCGTCCCCGTCCCGCCACCACAGAAGGACCACATCGACCACATCGTCGTAGTCCTCGTCGACAAGCTCGGTGTCCTTCAGGCGGGTGATGGCCTCCCGCAACTGCTCATCGCAGTCGTCGTCGTAGCCGATCTCCTGCACCACCTGACCCGGCTTGATGCCAAGTCGCTCGGCCAGGCCCTGTTGATCTTGCGCCTGGCGCGCGGTCGCGCTCACTGACTCCTCCTCAAAGTCCCTTCCGCGACGCCGGCGCCGCGTCCCGCCGCCTGCCCGGCCCCGGCCAGGATGGCTCGCGAGTCATAACAGCCACAGCGTCGGCACTGCTTGCCCGCACAGTCCACACTGGACCGGCGTCCCGCGCAAGAGCTAAAGGGCCCTGATGTCAAATCCATACCTGCCCGGGCCCTCCCCTCCCCCGCGCGAGCTATCCAAGGTATGACAGGCGGACCTGCCTGTCCGTATTGTCCACGTTCAGGTCGATGAGGGCCACCGATTGCCACGTACCCAGCGCCATCCGGCCCGCCAGCACCGGTATCACCAGGAATGGCGGGACAAGGGCGGGCAGGACGTGCGTCCGCCCGTGTCCACGGGACCCGTGCGCATGCCGCCAGCGGTCGTCCGCGGGCAGTATCTCCGCCAGGGCGGCCAGCAGGTCGGCGTCGCTGCCCGCGCCGAGTTCCATCAGCGCCAGCCCGGCGGTGGCATGCGGCACGAACACGTGCAGCAGGCCGTCGCCGCCGCCGGCCGCCGACTCAGTGAACTTGGCGCAGGCGGCCGTGATGTCGTGCACACTCTCGCGCCGCCCGGTGGCTACGCCGATCACTTCGCTTTTCATGCCAAACGACTGTGGCAACGACTCCCCGCTGCCGCAACCGGCGCGCTACTTGCCGCTGCCGCTCTTCTTCCGGGCGGCGCCGCCCTTCGCCCCGGCTCGCGCCGTGCTCTTGGCCCGGCCGGCGGCCTTCTTGGCCTTGGCCTCGACCATGGCGTCCGGCCCGGGGAACACCAGCCCCGTGTGCCCGTCGTCGAAACGGACCAGGTAGGGCGGCTCCCCCGCCTTCCCGTGGACCTCGACGATCTCGCCGCACTTGTCCGGGGTGCCGACGCAATTACCGCGAATGTGGAGCCGGTCTCCAATTGCTGCCTGCATGCACCCGCCTCTCTCCGTTGACCGCTGCGCTGACTCACATAGCCTGAGGGGTGTGCCCCCACGCACCCTGATGTACCCAGCCTGACACGCCGAGCCATCGGCGGGGAGGGCCGGGTTCACCCGGGGCCGGCGCCGCCGGCTGATCGCCTGTGGTCACCGGGGCCCGGCGGGGATGCGCGGGCCGGGCACACGTACCAGAATTGGTCTGGACAACCCCAGACCGGCGGGGGCGGCCAACCGGCCACCCCCAGCACGCCAGCGGCGGCTACCAGCCGCCCACCATCGCGGAAGGCGGGATACCCCGTGGCCGCTGGACGCCAGCGCTTCTCGATCATTAGCGACGGCCTCCCGACGCAGCTCCCGGACATCGACCCGGACGAGACCAGGGAGTGGGTGGACTCGTTCGACGACGTCGTGCGCACCCGCGGCCGGGCCCGGGCCAGGTACCTGATGCTGAGCCTGCTGCAGCGGGCCCGCGAGCAGCAGGTCGGCGTGCCCGGCCTGCGCAGCACGGACTTCATCAACACGATCCCGCCCGAGCGCGAGCCCTGGTTCCCCGGCGACGAGCACGTCGAGCGGCGCATCCGCGCCTACATCCGGTGGAACGCCGCCATCATGGTGTCCCGCGCCAACCGGGCCGGCCTCGGCGTCGGCGGCCACATCGCCACCTACGCCTCGGCCGCCAGCCTGTATGAGGTCGGGTTCAACCACTTCTTCCGCGGCAAGGACCACGGCGAGTCCGGAGACCAGGTCTTCTTCCAGGGCCACGCGGCACCGGGCATCTACGCCCGCGCGTTCCTGGAGGGGCGGCTGACCGAGCAGCAGCTCAACGGATTCCGCCAGGAGCTCTCCCACCCGGGCGGCGGCCTGCCCTCCTACCCGCACCCGCGGCTGATGCCGGACTTCTGGGAGTTCCCCACCGTGTCCATGGGCCTGAGCGGGATCGACGCGATCTACCAGGCCCGGTTCAACCGGTACCTGCTGGCCCGGGAGCTCAAGGACACCAGCCGGTCGCACGTGTGGGCGTTCCTCGGCGACGGGGAGATGGACGAGCCGGAGGCGCTGGGCGCAATCGGGCTGGCGGCCCGGGAGGAACTCGACAACCTCACCTTCGTGATCAACTGCAACCTGCAGCGGCTGGACGGGCCGGTCCGCGGCAACGGGAAGATCATCCAGGAGCTGGAGGCGTCCTTCCGCGGCGCGGGCTGGAACGTCATCAAGGTGATCTGGGGCCGGGACTGGGACCCGCTGCTGGCCCAGGACACCGACGGCGTGCTGGTGCACAAGATGAACACCACGCCGGACGGCCAGTTCCAGACCTACGCGGTCGAAAGCGGCGCCTACACCAGGGAGAGCTTCTTCGGCACCGACCCGCGGCTGCGGGCGATGGTGGCGCACCTGTCCGACGACGAGATCCGCAACCTGCCGCGGGGCGGGCACGACTACCGCAAGGTGTACGCGGCGTTCAAGGCCGCGACCGAGCACGTCGGCCAGCCGACGGTGATCCTGGCGCACACCATCAAGGGCTGGACGCTCGGCCCCGACTTCGAGGGCCGCAACGCCACCCACCAGATGAAGAAGCTGACGGTCGCCGAGCTGAAGGACTTCCGCGACCGGCTGTACCTGGAGATCCCGGACTCGGCGCTGGAGGCCGAGCTGCCGCCCTACTACCACCCGGGCGAGAACTCCGACGAGATCCAGTACATGAAGGAGCGGCGCGCCGCCCTGGGCGGGTACCTGCCGCGGCGGGTCGTCCGCGCCAAGCCGCTCACGCTGCCGCCCGACGCGGTGTACGACGAGCTCAAGCACGGCTCGGGCAAGCAGTCGGTGGCCACCACCATGGCCTTCGTCCGCCTGCTCAAGGACCTGATGAAGGACAAGGAGATCGGCAAGCTGTTCGTCCCGATCATCCCCGACGAGGCGCGGACGTTCGGGATGGACTCGCTGTTCCCGACGGCCAAGATCTACTCGCCGAACGGCCAGTCCTACGACGCGGTTGACCGGAACCTGCTGCTGTCTTACAAGGAGTCCGAACGGGGCCAGATCCTGCACGAGGGCATCAGCGAGGCGGGCGCGATGGGCTCGGTGATCGCGGCCGCCACGTCCTATGCCACCCACGGCCAGCCGATGATCCCGGTATACGTGTTCTACTCGATGTTCGGCTGGCAGCGGACCGGCGACCAGATGTGGGCGCTCGGCGACCAGCTCGGACACGGCTTCCTGCTTGGCGCGACCGCCGGCCGCACCACGCTCACCGGCGAGGGGCTGCAGCACAACGACGGGCACTCCGAGCTGCTGGCGTCGGTCAGCCCGGCCTGCGTGGCCTACGACGCCGCCTGGGCGTACGAGCTCAGCTACATCGTCCGGGACGCGCTGCGCCGGATGTACGGCAGCACCGAGGAGCACCCGCACGGTGAGGACATCTTCTACTACCTGACCGTGTACAACGAGCCGTACGTGCAGCCGGCCGAGCCCGCGGACTACCCGGGCGGCGGCGAGGCGCTCGAGCGGGCGATCCTGCGCGGGCTGTACCGGTACGCGGCCGCGCCGGAGCTGCCGCCCGACGGCAACGGCGGTGAGCGGCCGGCGGCGCGGATCCTCGCGTCCGGCGTCGCCGTCCGCTGGGCGCTGGAGGCGCAGCGCCTGCTGGCCGAGGACTGGGGGGTGGCGGCGGAGGCATGGTCGGCGACGTCCTGGACCGAGCTGCGCCGCGACGCCCTGGCCTGCGAGGAATGGAACCTGCTCAACCCCGATGCCGAGCACCGCGTCCCGTACGTGACCCAGGTGCTCGACGGCCATGCCGGCCCGGTGGTCGCGGTCAGCGACTGGATGAGGGCGGTCCCCGACCAGATCGCGCGGTGGGTGCCCGCCCCGTTCACCTCGCTCGGCACCGACGGCTACGGCTTCTCCGACACCCGGGCCGCCGCCCGCCGGTTCTTCCACGTGGACGCCGAGTCGATCACGCTGGCCGTGCTGTCCCAGCTCGCGCGCCGGGGCGAGGTCAAGCCGGAGGTGCTCGGCCAGGCGGTGGAGAAGTACCGGCTCGACGTCCCGGTCAGCGCCTGGCTCGCCGCCGGGGGGAGGTAAGAGTTCCGCGGGAAGCATTCGGTAAAGCGCGGTTAATGGGTTAGCCTCCGTTTCATTGTGCGCTTTCGGTTACCCCCCCGCTCAGGCGCCGCCGCACGCCTCGGCGCGCTCATCGCGCTGATCCTCCTGTTGGCGGCCTGCGGCGCCGGCCCCCAGGCAGGCACCGGCCGCGGGGCGGGCAGCGGCTCCCGTGCCGCCGCCCTGGCGGAGCAGCGGCAGGACAACGAGGCCGCGCGGGCGGTGGCCGCGCTCCAGCGGCGGTACAGCGCCGGTGGCTACCGTGCCACCCGCTCCTGGCAGTCCGCGAACGCCCTCGACGCCACCATCGACTACATGCGGGCATCGGGGTCACCGGATTTCCTGGCCGACCTGAACGAGACGTTCCGCGCGCACCACGGCCGCGACAACTTCCTGAACGGCTACTACGACGACGAGGGCTGGTGGGCACTCACCTGGATCAACGCCTACCGCCTCACCCGGAACGGCGCCTACCTCAGCCAGGCCAAGGACATCTTCGCGGACATGACCGGCGGCTGGGACAGCGCCTGCGGCGGCGGCATCTGGTGGAGCAAGGCCCGCCACTACAAGAACGCGATCGCCAACGAGCTTTTCCTGCAGGTGGCGGTCGCGCTGCACCAACGGACCCCGGGCGACACGTTCTACGCGAGCTGGGCCCAGCGGGAATGGGCCTGGTTCCAGGGCAGCGGCATGATCACCGGCTCCCACCTCGTCATCGACGGGCTGGCCGCCTGCCAGCCGGACCTCACCTCGCCCACCTGGACCTACAACCAGGGCGTGCTCATCGGCGGGCTGGTGGCGCTGGCCCGGATGACCGGCAGCCGGGCGCCCCTGGCCACCGCCGAGCGGATCGCCGACGCGGTCATGGACAGCCAGGCGCTCAGCCCGCACGGCATCCTGCGTGACCCGTGCGAGCCGTCGTCCTGCGACGAGGACCAGCCGCTATTCAAGGGCATCTTCATGAGGAACCTGAAGCTGCTGGCGGACCAGGCCGGCCAGACGGGCCGGGCGGCCGGCGGTTCCTACCGCGAGTACCTCCGGCGCAACGCGGTGGCCGTATGGTCGAACGACCGGCGCGGCGATGAGTTCGGGCTCAGCTGGTCCGGTCCCTTTGACTCGGCCAGCACGGCCCGGCAGACCTCTGCCCTGGACGTCCTCAACACCCAGGTGTCAGCAGGTGAGGCACGTGGCAGTCTGGGGGGATGACGGCACCGGAGCGGGCGGGACAGGCGGCGGATGACGCCGCGGCGGTGATGGGGCCCGCCCCGGATACGGACATACCGACGCCGGTCACCCCGGCGGGCCGGGTCCGCGAGGAGACCATCAACCGGCTGCAGCAGGCCATGGGCTCGCTCGGCACCGCGGCCATGACGTCCATGGAGCAGCGGCTGCCGTGGTTCCGGAGCATGTCGGCGGAGAACCGGTCCTGGATCGGCCTGGTCGCGCAGGCCGGGATCGCCGCCTTCGTGGACTGGGTCAAGCACCCGGAGCGGCGCCGCAGCGCGGTGGCCGGCGAGGTGTTCGGCACCGCGCCGCGCGAGCTGGCCCGGGCGGTCAGCCTCCAGCAGATGGTGGAGATGGTGCGGGTCACCATCGACGTGGTCGAGGCCCAGGTGGACGAGCTCGCCGCGCCCGGCGGCGAGGCCGAGCTCCGGGAGGCGGTGCTCCACTACACCCGGGAGGTCGCGTTCGCGGCGGCGCAGGTCTACGCGCGCACCGCCGAGGCCAGCGGCGCCTGGGACGCCCGGCTGGAGGCGCTGGTGGTGGACTCCCTGGTCCGCGGCGAGGTCGGCGAGGGCGTGCACTCCTGGGCGTCGGCGCTGAACTGGTCCTCCGCCCCGGTCGCGGTGATCGTGGGCACCGCCGAGGGCGGCGAGCCGGAGGGGCTCATCGACGAGCTGCGGGTGATCGCCCGCCGGGCCCGGCTCGACCTGCTGGCGGGGGTGCAGGGAAACAAGCTGGTGGTGGTGCTCGGCGGCACCGCCGACCCGCTGGCCGCGGCCCAGCAGTTCGCCGGCCGGTTCGGCCCGGGCCCGCTGGTGGTCGGGCCGGTGGTGACCGACCTGTACGCCGCCGCGAGCTCCGCCGCCGCCGCCCTGGCCGGCCTGCGCGCCGCGCACGCCTGGCCCGACGCGCCGCGGCCGGTGCTGGCCTCCGACCTGCTGCCCGAGCGCGCCCTCGACGGCGACGAGGCGGCGCGCGCGGAACTGCGTCGAGGAGGTCTACGAGCCCCTGCTCAGCGGCGGCGCCGCGCTCATCGACACCGTGACGACCTACTTCGAGCAGGGGTTCTCGCTGGAGGCGGCGGCCCGGCTGCTGTTCGTGCACCCCAACACGGTCCGTTACCGCCTGCGCCGGGTCAGCGAGCTGACCGGGCTCATCCCGACGCAGGGCCGGAGCGGGTTCACCCTCTGGGTGGCCATCGTGCTGGGACGGCTAATTCACAAGCGAACATAGACTGTAGAAAACCTACAAAGAACGGCCGCACAAATTCGTGCTCTTCCGCACCCTTGTGGCGGAGTTCTACAGTGCAGGGTAAAGTACATGCTCGTCATCGCAGCGCCCGGGCAGGGCGCGCAGGCCCCCGGCTTCCTTACCGCCTGGCTGGAACTGCCCGGATTCGCCGACCGCCTGGCCGCCTGGTCCGACCTCGCCGGATGCGACCTGATCGCGGCCGGCACCACGGCGGGCGCGGAGGAGATCACGGACACCGCCGTCGCGCAGCCGCTGCTGGTCGCCGCGGCCATCGCCGCGGCCGAAGCCCTGTGCGGCGACCTGGAGCCAGGCCCAGCGGCCGGGCGGCATCGCGGCCGGTCACAGCGTCGGTGAGCTGGCCGCCGGGGCCATCGCGGGCGTGCTCTCCCCCGAGGACGCGATGCGCCTGGTCGCCGTGCGGGGCAGGGCCATGGCGCGGGCCGCGGCGGCCGAGAAGACCGGCATGACCGCGGTGCTCGGCGGGGACGAGGCCGAGGTGCTCGCGGCCATCGAGGCCCACGGGCTCACTCCCGGCGAACATCAACGGCGCCGGCCAGATCGTCGCCGCCGGGACGCTGGCCCAGCTCGACGCCCTGGCCGCGGACCCGCCTGCCGGCGCCCGGCTGCGGCCGCTGCGCGGTGGCCGGCGCGTTCCACAGCCCGCACATGGCGCCCGCGGTGGACGCGCTGCGGGAGGCGGCGGCCGGGGTGACCGTCACCGACCCCGCGATCGTGCTGCTGTCCAACGTCGACGGCGCCGCCGGTCGCCTCGGGCGCCGACTGGCTGGAGCGGATCATCACCCAGGTGAGCGCCCCGGTGCGGTGGGACTGAGTGCATGCGCACGATGTGCCGACCTGGGCACCAGCGCCTTCATCGAGCTGCTGCCCGGCGGCACGCTGACCGGCCTGGCCCGGCGGGCGCTGCCCGGCGTGGCGACGGCCGCGCTGAAGACCCCGGACGACCTGGCCGCGGCGCGCTCACTGCTCGCCGAGCACGGCGCGCCTGACCCTTTTGACCACGGCCACCTGCCCGAGTGGCGGCTGCTGGTCTCGCCGCACGACGGCACCTTCCGGGCCGGCCAGCCCGAGCGGGTGCCGGCGCCGGGCGTCGCCGTCACCTCCGGCGCCGCGCTCGGGCACGTCGAGGTGCGGAGCGGCCAGCACGCCATCTCGCCCAGCTACGGCGGCACCATCCTCGAGTGGCTGGTCGAGGACGGGGACCCGGTCAACGCCGGCCAGCCGCTGGTCCGGCTGCAGCCGGAGGGGGCCGAGTGAGGCCCCGGCACGCCGCGGAGAGGCAGGCCACCGCATGCGACTGACCGAGGCCCGCCCGGGCACCCGGATCCTCGCGTTCGGCGGCTACCAGCCCGCCACGGGTGCTCACCAACGACGAGCTGGCCGCCACCGTGGACACCACCGACGAGTGGATCCGCAGCCGGGTCGGGGATCGCCAGCAGGCGGATCGCCGGCCCGGACGAGAGCCTCGCCGACATGGCCGCCGCCGCGGGCGGCAAGGCGCTGGCCGCCAGCGGCCTGTCCGCCGCCGACATCGACCTGGTGATCGTGGCCACCTGCACCGCCGAGACGCCCGATCCCCAACACCGCCGCCACCGTGGCGACCAGGCTGGGCATCGTCGCGCCGGGCGCCTACGACCTGAACGCGGCCTGCGCCGGGTTCTGCTACGCGCTCGCGGCGGCCAGCGACGCGGTCCGGGCGGGCACGTCCCGGCACGTGCTGGTGATCGGCGCCGAGAAGCTCTCCCAGTGGGTGGACTGGACGGACCGCTCGACCTGCATCATCTTCGCCGACGGCGCGGGCGCGGCCGTGGTCGGGCCCGGTCACCGACCCGCAGGCCGGGCCCGGCATCGGCCCGGTGGTGTGGGGCAGCGACGGCGCCATGGCCGACAAGATCTGCATCAAGGACCGGAGCTCGTTCCTCACGCAGGAGGGGCAGGCGGTGTTCCGCTGGGCCACCACCGCGCTGCACCCGGTCGCGAGGAAGGCCTGCGAGCGGGCCGGGGTCGACCCCACCGAGCTGGCCGCGTTCGTCCCGCACCAGGCGAACCTGCGGATCATCGAGGCCATCGCCCGCAGGCTCGGGCGCGCCCCAGGCCCGGGTCGCCGACGACATCGTGCACGCGGGCAACACCTCGTCCGCGTCGATCCCGCTGGCCCTGTCCCGCATGATCGAGCGCGGCGAGATCGGCTCCGGCGAAGCCGTTCTGCTGCTCGGTTTCGGGGCGGGCATCAGCTACGCCGCCCAGGTGATCACAGTTCCCTAGCCGGGCCCTGGCACCGGGGGCACGGGCCTCCCGGGCCGACCACAACCAGATGAAGGAGAAGACAGGCACATGGCCATGACCGAAGCAGGAAATCCTGACCGGCCTCGGCGAGATCATCGACGAGGTGGCGGGCGTCCCCGCCGACCAGGTCACCCCGGACAAGAGCTTCGTCGACGACCTCGACATCGACTCGCTGTCCATGGTCGAGATCGCGGTGGCCGCACAGGACAAGTTCGGCGTGGAGATCCCCGACGACCAGCTGAAGAACCTCAAGACGGTCCAGGACGTCATCGACTACGTGCGCGGCGCGGGCGTCTCGGCCTGACCGGGCGCGGCCGCCGCCCTCGGCGCCGAGGGCCGGCCCCGAGGTTACCGCAACTGAATTCAAGGAGCGATTCACAGTGCGGGCAGACCAACCACGCGTCGTCGTGACCGGTCTGGGCGCGACCTCGCCGCTGGGCGGTGACGTCGCCACCACCTGGGAGTGGCTGCTGGCCGGGCGCAGCGGAGCGCGCAGGCTTCCCGACGACTGGGCACGCGGACCTGCCGGTGCAGATCGCCGCGCCGGCCGCGGTCGACCCGGCGACGGTGCTCGACCGCGTGCAGGCGCGGCGGCTCGACCGGTGCGAGCAGTTCGCGATCGTCGCCGCCCGGGAGGCCTGGGCCGACGCGGGCGCATCCGGAGGTGGCACCGGAGCGGCTCGGCGTGGTGGTGTCCAGCGGCATCGGCGGGATCACCTCCATCATCGCCGGCTACGACACGCTGAACGAGAAGGGCTGGCAGCGGCTGTCCCCGTTCACCGTGCCGATGCTCATGCCGAACGGCTCGGCCGGGTGGATCGGCATCGAACTGGGCGCCCGGGCCGGGGTGCACACCACCGTCAGCGCGTGCGCGTCCGGCGCGGAGGCGATCGGCTACGCGATCGACATGATCAGGTCCGGCCGCGCCGACGTCGTGGTGGCCGGCGGCACCGAGGCCGCGATCATGCCGCTGAACATCGCGGCGTTCGCGGCCATGCGCGCGCTGTCCACCCGCAACGACGAGCCCGAGCGCGCCTCCCGCCCGTTCGACCGGGGCCGGGACGGCTTCGTGCTCGGCGAGGGCGCGGGCATGGTGGTGCTGGAGTCGGCCGAGCACGCGGCAGCGCGCGGGGCGACCGGTGCACGCGGTCGCGGCCGGCGTCGGGCTACTCCGTCCGACGCGCACCACATCGCCCAGCCCGACCCGGACGGGACGGGCATCGTCGCCGCCATCCAGCGGGCACTCGCCGACGCCGGGCTGGACCCGGAGCAGGTGGTGCACGTCAACGCGCACGCCACCTCCACCCCGGCCGGGGACGTGGTGGAGGGCCAGGCGATCGCCGCCGCGCTCGGCCCGGCGGCCGACGGGGTGGTGGTGTCGGCCACCAAGTCGATGACCGGGCACCTGCTCGGCGGCGCGGGCGCGCTGGAGGCGGTCGCCACCATCCTCGCGCTGCGCGAGCGGGTCGCCCCGCCCACCATCAACCTCGACGACCCCGACGAGGCCGGGGTCGACATCGCCACCGAGCCCCGGGAACTCGACCCGCACGGCAGCGCGCCGATGGCGGCGCTGAACAACTCGTTCGGTTTCGGCGGGCACAACGTGGCCTCGCCTTCACCGCCGCCTAGACCCGCTCCCCGCCACCGCAAGGAGATTCCCGTGACCGTAGTAGACAGCCTGAACCCGGCCAGCCCAGCCGCCCCGGGCCAGGCGGCCCCGGCTCCAGCGGCCGCCGACGGGCAGGCCGCCCGGCCGCCCGCCATCAGCCCGGGACCCCGAGGCCCGCCTGGCGGCCCTGTTCGACCCGGGCACCCTGCGGCTGCTGACCCCGCACGACGACAGCGGCGCGCTGGCCGGCCTGCGGCAAGATCGGCGGCATGGCTGGCGGTGGCGTTCGCCAGCGACCCGCGGGTCCAGGGCGGCGCCATGGGCAGCGCCGGGCTGCGCGGCGATCGTGGCCGCCTACGACGAGGCCCTCGCCCAGGGCGCGCCGGTGATCGGCCTGTGGCATTCGGGCGGCGCCCGGCTGCGCGAGGGCGTGGAGAGCCTGCACGCGGTCGGGCACCGTGTTCGCCGCCATGACGCGGGCCTCCGGGGTGGTGCCGCAGATCTCGGTGGTGCTCGGCGCCGCTGCGGGCGGCGCCGCCTACGGGCCGGCGCTGACCGACGTGGTGATCCTGTCCGAGCAGGGGCGGATCTTCGTCACCGGGCCCGACGTGGTGCGCAGCGTGACCGGCGAGGACGTGGACATGGCCCGGCTCGGCGGCCCCGAGCCGCACACGCCGCGGTCCGGCGTGGTGCACATGGTCGACCGCCTCCGACGACGAGGCGCTGGCCCGGGCCAGGGAGCTCGCGCTGCTGCTTCGGCCAGCAGGGCGGCATCGACCTCGGCAAGGTCCAGCTCGACACGGTGCAGCAGGAGACCCCGGCTGGAGTCGGGGGGCCGGGACGGCGCGGACAGCCTGGCCTCGTTCCTGCCCGAGTCCCCGCGGCGCGCCTACGACGTCAAGCCGCTGGTCGCCATGCTGCTCGACGAGCCCGGCATCGAGCTGCACCCCCGGTGGGCGCCGAACGTGGTCACCACGCTGGGCCGGCTGGCCGGGCGGACGGTCGGCGTCATCGCCAACAACCCGCTGCGGCTCGGCGGCTGCCTGGACGCCACCTCGGCCGAGAAGGCGGCCAGGTTCGTCCGGATGTGCGACGCCTTCGGCGTGCCGCTGGTCGTGCTGGTGGACGTGCCCGGCTACCTGCCCGGCGTCGGCCAGGAGTGGGACGGGGTGGTCCGGCGCGGGGCCAAGCTCCTGCACGCGTTCGCCGAGGCGACCGTGCCCCGGGTGACGCTGGTGACGCGCAAGGTCTACGGCGGCGCCTACATCGCCATGAACTCCCGCGCGCTGGGCGCGACCAGGGTATTCGCCTGGCCCGGCGCCGAGATCGCGGTGATGGGCGCGGTGGCCGCGATCCGGATCCTGCACCGGCGCACCCTGGCCGACGTCCCGCCCGAGCAAGCTGCACGAGGTCGAGGCCGAGCTCGCGGCCGAGCACGAGCGGGAGGCCGGCGGGCTGGAGCGGGCCCGGGAGCTCGGCGTGATCGACGAGGTCATCGAGCCGAGCCGGACCAGGGAGGCGATCGCCGCGCGCCATCGCCGCGGCGCCGCAGGCGCCGCGGCGCCCACGGCAACATCCCGCTCTGACCCGGCGCCCCAATGACGCGCCTGCTGGTGGTCGAGCACGAAGCCGACGCCCCCGCCGGGCTGCTGGGCGGCTGGGCGACGGCCGGCGGCCTCGCCGTCTCGACCGTCGCCTGCACGCCGGGGACCCGCTGCCGCCGACGGGCGCGTGCGACGCCGCGGTGGTGCTCGGGTCGGAGCAGACCGCCTACGACGACGCCGTGCCCTGGCTGGCGGCCGAGCTGGCGTTCGTGGAGCGGCTGCTGGCCGCCGAGGTGCCGGTGCTCGGCATCTGTTTCGGCGCCCAGGCGCTCGCGCGGGTGCTCGGCGCCCGGCTGTACCGGCTGGCTGAGCCGGAGATCGGCTGGGTCCGGGTCACCAGCAAGCACCCGGGCCTGGCCGAGGGGCCATGGCTGTCGTGGCACGTTCGACGCGTTCGACCTGCCCGCGGGCGCGACCGAGCTGGCGGTCAACGAGGTCTGCCTGCAGGGGTTCACGGCTGGCCCGCACGCCGCGGTCCAGTTCCACCCGGAGGCGACCCAGCCGATCGTCGCGTCCTGGCTCGCGAACTCGAATCCGCCGCCGGGCCCGGAGGTCACCGACCCGTTGTTCACGGGCGCGGACGGCGCCTGGCGGCAGGCATCGGCCAACGCCGGGACCTTCTTCTCCGCCTGGCTCGGCGGCGACCTGACCAGGCGGTAGGCGCGCAGCGGCACCGCCCGCGCGCCGTCCGCGGCGGCGGCGCGAACCCGGGTGGCCTTTCGCGGAAGTACAGGTGAGAAGTCATCCGACCGGCTGAGCGGGCGGGACGCGAGCCCATGCGGCGATCACCGCGTCCCAGAAGCCGGGCACCTCGATCGAGGTGGCGACGAGCGCGTTGTGCTCCCCGGCCGGGCCCCCGAACTCGGTGACGGTCATGCCCGCCGTCCACCGGCCAGCGGTCTCGACCTCGACCCGGGCGGGCCGGCAGCCGAACAGGCCGGGCTCGGCGACCAGCGCCAGCGCGCACACGTCGTGCACGGCCGGGCCGCTGCCCATCCCCTTGGCCAGGACGGCCGGAATGAACTCCCGGGGGTGGTGTCGTCGGCCCCGGCGTACCCGCCCAGCGCGGGGAGCAGCAGGTCGCCGCCGAGCCGTCCCAGGCCGGCCAGCCGTTCCTTGACCCGCTCATCCGCCCGCGCCTGGAGCGTCGCGTCGAGGCCGACCATCGTGACCTGCCATCCGGCCGCGAACACGATCGCCGCCGCCTCGGGATCGGTGGCGATGTTGAACTCGGCGGCCGGGGTGGTGTTCCCCCTGGTCGCCGAGCCACCCATGATCACGAAATCGGCGACCTGGCGCACCAGCTCCGGCCGCCGGCGCACGGCGAGCGCGATGTTGGTCAGCGGGCCGGTCGCGACCAGGGTGATCTCCCCGGGCGACGCGCCGATGGTGTCGACGATCAGGTCGGTCGCGTCCGCGTCGACCGGCCGTGCCTGCGGCGGCGGGAGGCGGGCCAGGCCCAGGCCCGCCTCACCGTGCACATCGCGGGCGTCCACATGGGGCCGCAGCAGCGGCGCCGCGCTGCCCTCGGCCAGCGGCACATCCGGGCGGCCGACGAACTCCAGCACGCTCAGCGCATTGGCCGTGGTCTGGGCGAGGCCGACGTTGCCGGCCACGGTCGTGACCGCGCACAGGTCCAGGCCCGGATGGCCGCAGGCGAACGCGATCGCCAGTGCGTCGTCGATGCCCGGGTCGCAGTCGAGCAGGACCTTCCGGGGAGCCGGCAGCGGGCTGCGGAGCGCTCATCCCGGCAGGTTATCCAGATCCGGCCGGTGGGCGCGTCAGCGGGCCGGCGTCGGCCTTGAGGCGCTCGACCAGCTCGTCCGGGCCGCGCGCGTGGAGCACTCGTTTGGCGTCGTCCCAGCGCCGCGCGCACCAGAGCGTTCCCCCGATGGCGCGGGGGACCGTCCAGAACTGCCAGTCCGGCCAGTCGGCCTCGAGCTTGGCGACGACCTCCCCGGTGGGGTTCGCTATCACCCCGGCTAGTTTAGAGACTTCGTGTAACGGGACTGCTACGTATTGCGGCATCGGGGGCAGCGGCTGGGTCAGCCGTTGCCGGTGGCCGGTCCCGGCCAGGCGCGGCTGGGCGGGCGCGGGCGGGCGGGCCGGGCTCAGCCGGTGGCGTGCAGCCAGCGGACCGGCGCGCCGTCGCCGGCGCAGCGGAACGGCTCGAGCTCGTCGTCCCAGGGCTGGCCGAGCAGCCGGGCTATCTCGTCTTCCAGGGTGCCCACCCGGTCCAGGCGTGAGCCTGGCGCGCCGGGCCGCGGCGAGCCCGCCATGACCGGGGTCGCCGCCGCGACCGCCATCACGGCGCGCAGGCGGCTCTCCGGGACGAGGATGTCGCCGTTGGCCATCGTGACCGCGGAGAAGATGCCCAGATCCGGGGTGTAGCTGTAACGGACGGCGTCACAGCCGGCGCTGGCTTCCTCGGAGACCTCGAACCGGAGCCGGTTCCAGCCGGCCAGCGCCGACGTGATGGCCGCGGAGGCGCCGGGACTGCCCTGCCAGCCGAGTTCGGCCCGCATCATGCCAGGCGCCGCGGGCTGGTTCACCCACGGCAGGCTTACGGGGACGCCAAGAACCCCCGCCACTGCCCACTCAACGTGTGGGCACAGCGCCGGGGGCGCCGAATGGACCTGCAGCACACCACGAACGGACACCAGGACCCTCCCTGCGAGCGGACGAGGTTCGTCTTCCCCAACGACCTCGGCTCGCGCGCCGGCCTGCGTCCTGCATGGCAGGTACCGCTCGTCCTTCTGTTCGTATTCTGCCCTACCGGCCATGACCCACACCAGTCCTTAGCCGGCAGTTGCCGCCGCATGATGTAGTTGAGTTGGTGACGCACGGCTTCAGGCAACCCGGCCCGCGGCCGCGCCCGCACACCTTGCCGGGCGGGACATCGCGGGGCTGCTGTTCGTCGCCGACATGTACGGCGTGCAGGCCGACCAGCTGGCCGCCGTGCTCGGGGTCGGCGAGTCCCGGGCCCGGGCCATCAGCTGGTCATGGCGGCGGGCCGGGTACGCCGAGTCCGCCCGGCTCGGGCCGGGCGGGCCGTGGATCTGGCTGACCCGGGCCGGGCTGGCCGCGTGCGGGCTGCGCTTACCCGCGCCACCTCCCGGCCTTATCCCGGCTGGCGCACCTGCGCGCGGTGACGTCGGTGCGGCTGGCCCTGGAGGCCACCTCCGGCTACCGCGCCGCCGGGGCGTTCTGGCGCAGCGAGCGGCGGCTGCGCGCCCGGGTGGGCGGCAGGGTCGGCTTACGCGAGCACATCCCCGACGGGGAGGTGCACTGGCCGGACGGGACGCGGGCCGGGTGGGCCGGGGAGTGCTGGGCGGTCGAGGCCGAGCTGACCCGCAAGACCGTCGCCAGGACGGCCGCCATCATGCGGGAGATCCTCACCCGGACCGGGGACTACGGCTGCCCGGCGGCGCAGGCCCGGGTGCCCGGCCGCCGCCGCGTCACGCGCGGGTGCTGTATCTCTGCTCGCCCGCCGCCCGGCCCGCGTGGCCCGGGCCAGGGACGCGCTCGGCGCGCTGGGGGCCGGGTGGAGATCCGTCACCTGCCGGCGGGCGCCGCCCTGCCCGCGCGGCCGGCCGCGGCCGGTGATCCCGCGCGGGCTTACCCCGGGCCGGGTCGACCCGGCCCGCCGCCATGAGCCGCCGCGGCCGGCGCTGGCGGGCGGTCCTGGCCGCCGGGCGCCTGCTCGGCCTGGCGATCGCCGGGGCGGCCGGCGGCGCTGGTGGTGGCCGCGGCGCCGGTGTCCCTGGTGGCCGCGGCCGCGGTCACCATGGCCTGGCGGCGCGGCTGGCCGCCGCGGCGGCTGTACCGGGCGGCGCTGTGGTGCCTGCCGATGGTGGCGGTCTGGCTGGCGGCCACGGCGGCCACCGCCCGGTCCTGGCTGGCAGGTGGCCGCCGCGCCCTACCGGGCCTGGCTCGCGACTGGCACCTCGCGGCGGCGGGCTCGGTCCCGCTGGCCGCGATGACCATCGCCCCGGTGGCGATCCCGCTCGGCCTGGCCGGTCGGCGGGCTGGCCTGGTCGCGGCGGATCTTCGCGATGGAGACCGGCACCGGCGGGCTGCCCCCCGCGCCCCGGCCGCCTTCGACCGGCGGCAGTGGCGGCACCAGGTCCGCAGCGCCCGGGCCAGGATCGCCGCTCCCGGCGCCGTGCCGCTGCTGTCCCGGCAACGGGGCCATCGTGGCCGGCGCCGTCATCCGCGCGGTCGGCCACGCCGCGCCGCGGCTCGCGGCGATCCCCTACCAGCGGCTGCGCTCCCACCAGGTCATCATCGGCACCACCGGGACCGGAAAGACCACCCTGCTGCTGCGGCTGTGGGCGGGGTTCCTCGCCCGGGGGCTGCAGCGGCACGCGGCCGGGGCCGGTCACCGGCCGCTGCTGGTGGTGCTGGACTGCAAGGGCGGGGCCGACTCGCGCCGGGTCGCCGACCGGGCCCGCCGGGTGCTGCGGGATGCGGGCGCCCGCTCGACCGCCATCTGGCCGGACGAGGCGAGCCTGTCGCTGTGGGAGCTCGCGCCGCGGCAGCTCACCACCACCCTGGTCGACATGATCGAGCACGGCACCGGCGGCGCCGCCTACTACGCCGACGTGATGGAGGCCGTCGTCGCCCTCGCGGTGGACGCGCCCGCCGGGCCGCCGGCCAGCGCGGCCGACTTCCTCGCCCGGCTCGACGCCGGCTGGCTCGCCGGCGCCTACGCCGGCTCGCCAGATGGGCAGCGACGCCGCCCTGCTGCGGTCGGCCGCGGCCGGCACGTCACCGACATCGCGCTGCGGTTCCGGACCCTGTTCCGGCGGCTCGGCGAGGGCCTGGACGGGCCCGGCGGCTTCGGCGACGCGGACGCCTGGTACTGCATCCTGGAGGGGACCGCGGAGATCGCGGTCGCCGAGGCGCAGGCCCGGGCGCTGGTGGACATCCTGGCCAACTACGCGGCGCAGGGCCAGGGCAGCCAGCGGGAGATCCTGCTGGCCGTGGACGAGTTCAGCGCGGTGTCCCGGCGGCTGCCGATCTGGCAGCTGTACGAGCGGGCGCGCTCACTGGGGCTGGCCGTGCAGGTGTCCGCCCAGTCGTGGCACGGGCTGGCGCCCCGCGACGACGACCGGTACCGGATCGCCGCCACCGCCGACGGCGGGATCTGGCTGCTGCGCACCCCGCACCCCGAGCCCGCGGCCGGCCTGGCCGGCAGCCACCCGGCCGCGGACACCTCCCGGCGGGTGCTCGGCGGTCGCGTTATGGGGCCGCGAGGGCTCGTCCCGGGTGCGGGGCACCCCGGTGGCCGACCCGGCCATCATCCGCTCGCTCGACATCGGGCAGGCCGCCTACATCTACCGGGGCGGCGTCACCTTCGTCCAGATCAAACGGCTCGTCGCCGCGCCCGCCGCGCTCGCGCGCGAACCCGTCGCGCCCCGGGAGCCGGTGGGCAAGGCGGCGGTCCCCCGGCCCGCCGACGGGGAACCACCAACGGCCCCGCCACCCGACGCGGGCAGCCTGCTCGACGAAGCGTTCGGCAACGAAACCGGCTGAACCGGCGCCGCCGGGACATGCTGTTATGCCTGGTGGCAGCCCGCGGCGTGATACCCAGATTGGCGCGATGAGCGGTAGCGGTGGCTGTGGCGTGCCTACCTCGAAGAAGGTCGCCCGCCACCATCAGCCAGCGCACCGCTGCACCGGCTGACCGCGGGGGGTCCCGCCAGTTCGCCGCCCTCACAGCACGGGAGGATGAAGTGGCACCGAGGGCAGGCCCACTTCGATCCATTGCCATACGGCCGCAGGTCGCTCTCCCCGCATGCCGGGCACTGCTCACGTCCGCCAGCCTGACCGGTGCTCACCCGCCCACCGTAACCAGGCACCCCCCTGTGCCGATGGTGACACGCCCGGCCGACCACCACATGCCAGCGCCGGGCTGGTTCACCAAGCCGCCGGTCAGCACCTCGATCCTGGGCCCCAGCGCCCGGGCGTGAAGCGCGGCCGCAGCGGCGTGCCAGGATGCCGGGGTGACAGAGCAGCGCTTTGACCTGGTTGTCCGCAATGGCACGATCGTGACACCCGGTCACCGGGAGCAGGCCGACGTGGGCATCACCGGCGGCCGGATCGCCCAGCTCGGTGGCACCATGACCGGCGCCGGGGAGATCGACGCCGGCGGGCTGCTGGTGATCCCCGGCGGCATCGACGCCCACGTGCACCTGATGTGCGCCCAGTTCACCGCCCAGGTGGCCGCCGCGGAGCCGGGCGAGCCGGTCTGGGTGGACGACTTCTGGACCGGCTCGCAGGCCGCCATCGCCGGCGGGATCACCACCGTCGGCAACATGACGTTCGCGCTGCCGGGCGAGTCCATGGCCCAGGCCGTGGCCAGGGACATGGCCGGTGCCCGCGCCGAGGCCGCCGTCGACTGGTTCCTGCATCCCGTGCTCACCGGCCTGGGCGACGCCGAGCTGGCGCAGGTCGCCACCCTGGCCGCCGACGGGCACACGAGCATCAAGGTGTTTCTGTCCGATCCCGGCTTCGCGGCCGGCACCCCCGGCCTGGCCGAGGTCGTCGCTGCGGCCAGTCGGGCCGGGTCGATCACCCTCGTGCACTGCGAGGACGCGCACATGCTGGAGCGGACCGGCCGCGAGCTGATCGAGGCCGGGCGCGGCGCGGTCCGCTACTTCCCCGACGCCCGGACGGTCGACGCCGAGGTCACCGCCGTCGACACGGCCATCAGCCTGGCCGCCGACACCGGCTCGGCGGTCTACATCGTGCACCTGTCCAGCGCCGCCGCCCTGGACCACTGCCGCCAGGCCCGCGCCGCCGGCCTGCCCATCTACGTCGAGACCAGGCCGCTGTACCTGCACCTGACCCGGTCACGGTTCACCGAGCCCGACGCGGCCAAGTACGTCGGCGCCCCGCCGCTGCGCGAGCAGGCCGACCGCGACGCGTTGTGGCACGGCCTGGCCGCGGGCGACGTCGACACGCTCTGCAGCGATCACGCCCCATGGACCCTGGACGCCAAGCTCGACCCCGCGCTCGACGTGCTGACCGCGCGCCAGGGCGTCGCCGACCTGGAGACCCTGATGCCGATGCTGTTCTCCGAGGGTGTCGTGACCGGGCGGATCACCTTGGACCGGTTCGTGGCGCTGACCTCGGCCCGCGCGGCCCGGCTGTTCGGCCTCTACCCCCGCAAGGGCATCATCGCGGTCGGCTCCGACGCCGACCTCACGCTCTGGGACCCGGCCGCGCAGCGGGTGATCAACGGGGCCGCCATGACCTCACGGGCGGGATACTCCGTCTACGACGGCTGGGCGGTCACCGGCTGGCCACGGTACGTCCTCCGCCGCGGCCAGCCGGTACTGGCCGACGGCCAGTGCACAGCCCAGCCCGGTCAGGGGCAGTGGCTGCGCCGCGACCCGGCGCCCGGGCCCGATCTGCGGCCCTGAGCTGGGATGAACCGGCTATGAGCCGATCTTCCGCGTGCGGCCGCATGCGCCTTCGCAGCAGAATGTCGATGCTCGCCAAGACCTTGCGAGCAGCGCGCTCTCAGGCCGGCGCATCGGGGTTGACGGTGAGCTGGACGGCGATCCCGCCGACGACCGCGCCTCTCCCATCTCGGGCCACCAGGTCGATGATCCCAGACGTACCAGGTGTGGCGTCGGCAGGGACCGTGATAGCGAAGACCGCCACCCGCATACCCGGCGCCTGCGGTCCCGGCGCCGGCACAGGTTGTCCGTGCGCCAGGGGTATCGCGCGCCCCGGTGATGCCGGTCGCGTCGATCCTTCCATGACCGGGCTCCGCCACTGTGGCCCCGATCCCTTCGACCGGAGGCTGAAGGGCCAGTGCCGGACCTGCACGGGGGCGTGGACCTCCAAGCGGCGGGCCACGCCGGCCAGGTAGGCGAACGCGAGGGTGATGGTCTGGCCGGGCCGCACGCGGTGGATGGTCAGGTTCTTCTGTGCCAGGTTGCCGTGCTCCCAGACGTGCGCGCCTGCCGCTGGCCGGTCCGCGCGGCTGAGCACGGCCGCGAGCCAGCACGCGTGTGTCCCGGCCGGCGGCACGAGGGCGGCTGGCCACCGTGCCCGCACGACCACGTCCTGGCCCGGGCCAAGGTCGAACCCGCCGGCCGCCGCGATCGCGGGCAGGCAGTCCGACGGCCAGACGAACTCGACGCCGGCGTACTGGCGGACGTTGAACACGACCATGAAGTGACGGGCGGCGCCAGCCCCCCGGTTGCGGATGCGGGCGTAGAACCAGTTGTCCTGTCCCGCGATGGGCGCCTGGTGGACGGTCCCGCCGTCATCGGCGTGGCGGATCCAAAGGTCCGGAGAATCCCAGAACCGGCCTGTCCACCGCTCCGACCCGGTGTGGCCGGGGTCGTCCCGCAGCCACAGGTCAGGACTTGGCGAGGGGTCGGCGAAGCCGTAGACGAAGTGGTGGAATCCATCCACCACGTCCGGGGCGCCGGGTCCGATCCCCGCCGCCAGGTGCTCCTCGAGGGTCAGTGTCGTGATCAGCTGGTCTGCGTGGGCACGGTAGAACCCACTCATCAGGGCGGTTAGCGCGGGCGGGGAGGAAACAGCCGCGATCCCGGCGAACACGCGGGCGCCACCGTCGTACGACGCGCCCGGCGTGATCCGGGAGTACGGCTCGCGGTTGCACAGCGTCTGAGCCGGTTCAGCGAAGTCGAAGGGATCGACGGTGGCTGCGCCGTTGTCGTGGTAGGTGTTCCAGGCCTCGTCGATCCAGCCGTCCGGCTGGCCGGCCGGCTTCACACCGCGCCCCCACCAGGAGTGGAACGCCTCGTGACGCAGTGTGCCGCGGGTAGCCGTGCAGCCGCCGTCGTATTCCATCCCGCCCTGGAGCAGGAAGGTCACGAAGCGGTCGCCGTGGAGGTAGGGGCCGATCTGACTGTCGTCCTCCACCAGCCAACCCGACAGGTCGGTCAGCGCGGCGGCGAGGTCGATCCCGCTGCTGGTGGTCGTCCACGCCTCCACCGTGATCGTCCGGCCCGCCGCTGGCAGGGCAACGGCCGTGGTCTGGGAGAAGAGCTCGTCGGCCGGGCGGACCTCGATCAGGGTTAACAACGCGGTGCTGCGGCCCGGGAAGGCGACCGACCAGTGGTTGGGGCCCAGGGTCGTGAGCGCGCCGTTAGTGATCAGGGTGTGGGCCACCGTCGTCCCCGCGATGGTGATCTCCCAGATGACGGTGCACTGGTCCCAGATGAGGTTGGCCGGGACCCATGATTCGAGGTAGCGGGCGGGTGCGAGGTCGGTGAAACCGACGTTCCACTGCAGACGGCGGGCGCCGGCCGGGCCTGACCAGACCAGGTGGGGAGGGTAGCCGCCGCCCGGTGGCGAAGCCGGCAGGCCGACGTCGTAGCCGACGGCGAGGGTGTGGCCCGTTCCGCTGGCGAGCACGGCATCCAGCACCCGGACCTCGGCGCCGGGCCCGCCACCGAGGTTGACAAGCGGGACGGCCGTCACGGGGAGCGCCGCCCCGTCGAGGACCACCTCGGTGATCGTTTGGCGGAGGTCGAACACCGGCCGCCCGGCCGTAGGGCCGACCACGAAGGCGAGGCCGGCGGCTCCGTGCGCGGCCTGCGCCGCCGCGTCGAAAGTGAGGTGAGCGTCGATCGTGGAGATGTCGATGGGGACGGCCACCCCCCCGCCGGCCAGGGCGGCCGGCGGGGGGGGCGAGGTCGAAGTTGGTTGTCATGACTTGACCGCCCTGGATGGCTACTTGGAGCGCCTGCGCGGCCGGCGGGCAGGCCCGCCCGACTGTCCTCCGCCGCCCGAACCGGTGCCGAGCAGGGGAGCGTAGCCCCGCAGGGCGGTGGCCGCGCCGGGCTGGGTGGCGACGGCGGCGGTCGCCGGGACCGCGGCATCGGTGTCGCCGCGCCCTGACGCGCCGCCCGCGGCCAGGTTGATCCGGGTGGTCGCCTCGGACAGGTGGTCGGCGCCGCCGCCAAGTGCCACCCACAAGCCGACCTCGGGATCCAGCAGCAGAGAGGCCGCGGCATTGTCGGCGTCGCTCGCCGGGAAGTCAACATAGACCGGGCAGGACGCCTCCACGCCAAGCGAACGGCCTCCGCCCGCCCACTGGACGACCACGGTCACGGTGTGCTGGCCGGGACGTTCGAAGGCGAAGCCTGCCGTGGTCCAGTACAGCCGCATCGACCCAGTGACCGACTGGCCTGGGTCGAGCGGGCGCAGCGATGCTGTGTCACAGACGATCGCCACGGGCCGGTGGGCTTTGGTCGTCCCCCGGGGGTCGGTGACGTGCACCGTCGCGAACAGGGCCTCCGCGCTCACGTCGCTCGGTACCCGCAGAGCCACGGGCGAGGCGTTGGCCAGCGTCCATGACACCAGCACCGGTTCGCCGAGAACGATCCGGTCGCGCTCGGCCGTGACCGTCAGCGTCAGTTCCGTCTGATCGAACGAGGCCCGGTCGGCGGCCTGCGGAACCGATCCGCCGAACCAGCTCGCGAACGGCCAGCCGCCCGGCCGGATGACGGGGTCGGGCATATGCACGAGATGGTTGCGCACGGTCAGGTTGTGCCCCAGGTTGATCTGGTCGGGGAACACGCCCGGGGCGCCAGTGGTGGGCCCGCCGAGGACATCGGCAACGCTGGGCGTAGTCGTCATGATCGAGTTGTCCGCCATGGTCTCTTGCTCCTGGTGGATCTGGTTGAGGCCATGGGTGATCTCGTGGCAGGCGCTGCGCAGGAACGCCCGCGCGACGTCGCGCTGATGCTGGTTGGTGGCGGCGCCGAAGCTGGACGATTCGTTCGCCGGGTATCCGTCGTCGGAGAAGCTGGCCGCCCCCTCCCGGGGCACGCCGATCGTGTCGTACATCACGCCCCGTCCGCAGCCGAGTTGGGCGGGCACGAACATCAGGTGCAGGTACCACTCGGTGTCGAGATTTGCGCTGGGGTTACGTTGCGCTTGCATCAGCGCGTGCAGGTCGGCGTTGCTCCAGCAATTGGTCGGAACAACGTTGGGGGGCACCGCCACGTTGGTCTGGTCGATCGCCACGCTGAGATCCCACCCGATCTTGGCGAAGACGGTGTTGAACCATTCCGAGCTGGTGCCCGACGGGTCAGGTACCGTGCCGGCGGCCACGGAACCGGTCAGCACGTCGATTTCGACCTTGGCCCGCCGGAAGAACCGCGACACCCAGCGGATACTGACCGTGCCGACCTCGGCGCCGTTCTCGAGCACACGGCCGCTGAAGGCGGCCCCGGGCGGAAACAAGATCGGAAAGCGGCGCGGGGCCATGTCGAAGACGAGAGTCCGGCTCGGCGCGGCCGGGAAACTGCCCTGGAACGAGCCCGGCGCCGGCTGGGTGTAGAGGTACTGCTCAGCCGTCATCGAGATCCGGCAGCCGGCCGGAGTCCGGGCGAAGGCCGGCACCCGGACGCTGGTGACCTTCAGGTACGACTGGTAGTTGGCCCGGGCGTAGATGGGGATCCCGGTGATGAACGGGAACGGAAGGGCCCTCGGCGCGGCGGCGATAGCCCCCGCGGTGGAGGTGATGCCAGGGGGGCGGGGCGGAGCGTCCGCCAGGAGCGCGGCGCCGGGAGCGTCGAGGTGCGCAACGGGCGGCGGATCGTTGTACAGGTCGCCACTGACGATGAGGTGCCCGGTGCCACGGTTGACCCGGAGGGTGCCTACCAGGCTCGCTGTGCCAAGCCTGACCGATATCGCCCAGCAGCCGTCGCGAAGGTCGAGGTTGCAGGGCACGAAGGGCGGGAACGGCGGGAACGGAATGCCCGGCGGCTGAGGCAGGGGCACTGGGATCGGCGGGTCGGGGACCGGCCCTGGCAGCGGGCCTGGGTCCGGTACCGGGAGGCCGGGACCGGCATCGCCTGGCTCGGAGGCTTCGAGTACGGGCCCGGCGAGCGGGACGGTGGGACGGGCGACCTCGATAGCGACATCGTCCAGGTCGCCGGCGGACTGGCACTTAAGGCACATGGGTGTGCCCCCTTCCTGTCAGGGTCCTCAGGCGAGGACCGCATCTGACAGGGGGCGCTCCCGACCGGCCGTCAGGCCCTTCGGTAGTCGACCGACCTTCCGTTGGGATCGACGACGTGCAGGTTGTCGCCTTCGAGTCGTACCTGGTAGCGGACGAGCTCGTCGTTGGCGGTCGAGAGCACGAGTTCGTCAGCCCGCTCGAGCCGGTAAATTCCCGCGTCCCACCACATCATCCCCACCTGCGATTCGCCGCGTCTGCCGAGGTACGTGCCCTCGGCGAAACGGACGTGCTGCGGGTAGATCTCGGTGCCAGGCTCGCCGGCTACTTTTGTCCAGTCCCCGACGAGTGGCCCGGCCCCCGACGATGGCTTCGAATCTGCTTGCACTCGGGCACCTCCTGTCGCTCATCGCGACAGACGTTAGGTATTTGGCCCTGAGACAAGTGGTCCGGGCATCCGCGGCCGGCAAAGTCAGCCCGGAAGCTGACGAACAGCCAACCCGGCTGGCGAGCCTGCGGCAGCCCTCCCACCGACCAGCAACGATTTACGCACTATTTCCCCCCGACAGAACACCCCCTGTTACAAGACCTTTACCATCTCTTTGCAGTCCTGTCAATATTATTTTGCATTCATACACCCGCACGCGAGCCTTGTGCTGCCAGCGAGTGTGGCGGGCTGTCTGCCGCTGCGGGCATCCCAGCCGCCACCAGGCCGGTGATCACCGCCGGGGCCAGCCGCGGCTTGGTCGCGAATTCCACATCGGCGGGGACACCAGCCGCCGCGCACCGGTGCGGGTCATCAGCCCAGCAGCGCGGCAGATAGAACCGGCTGCCGATCAGCGCCCGCTCCAGGCGTGGGATCCCAGCTGGGGAGACGGAGGCACGGCCGGTTGCGGTCCGCCTGACCCCCGAGCGTCACACGTGACCCGCGCCGTCCGTCATATTCGTTAGCTCCCCCGACATCACGTGCATTTGCTAATTTGACTTGGCCGCAGCGGCGGTGTCAGCCGAGGATATCGCGTTGCTGCGGGAGGTCGGGTGTTTCCGTGGCCGCTGACGGCAGGATTTCCGGTGAGGCCAGCACCAGGCCAGTCTCGATGAATTCGGTCCCATCCGCCGAGAAACGCAGCGCTTCGCCGGCATGGTCGCTGAAGAATTGCGGGTCGTAGACCTTGAAGTAGATCCCGTCCTTGTATTCCCAGTATTTCGGGATCCGGAAGTTATCGACGTACAGGGCCCAGCCGCTCGACGTAGCCTCGGGTACGGTCTCGAGCCGGATTTTGACCAGGTAGGCGACCGGCGGCAGGTCGCGGCCGACAGCCTGGCTGAGGCGTGTGATCGCGGCGTTATCGGCGTCCGTCGGCCGACTGGCGGCGGCCTCTACCGCGATGGCTCGTGGTGGTGTTGACGGCATGGGGCCACCCTCTCGCATGACAATCACTCAGTCTGATAGTTGCACGTCGCCGACATAGACCACTCCCGTGGCAGTCCGGTCGAAGACGAAGGTGATGGATCGCAGATCGTGCGGATCAATCCCGGCGTCGGTGAGACGTCGCACGGGCAGGCGCAGCGACTGCATAACGATCTTTCCCGCCCCGAGGACGACGTCAGGGTAGAGCAGCCGGTGGAGGCTGTTCGCCGGAACCGCGGCAGTGCGGGACCCGCTGGAGATCTCGATGGTGAGGTCCTGATCCTGGCCCACGGCGTTGGGCGCCTCGGTCGACTGCCCGATTCGGAACGCCAGGGTCCGGAAGCGCTGGACGGGGAGTGACGCGGGATTGATGCCGAACGTGAGCCGGGCGCCGGGGGCGTTCCACTCCAGGCGAAGTGTGATGGTCGACTGGGGGGCTCCGGCATTGACGAGATCCTTCTGCTGGCGGGACCACAGGATTGCCGTGCTAGCGCGGCTGGCAGGGGACGCGACAGAATTAGTACAATCCCACCGCTGGATGGCCGTGCCAGCCGCCAACCTGGGCGGGCAGCAGATGGCAGCGCCAAGCGGGTGAGGCAGGGGGATGGATGACCGGACTCATCGTCGGCGCCCAAGAGTCTGACACGCATCAGAAGGCACTGCGCATCAATCTCGACCCGCGCTGGTACGGGACGATCGCGGAGATCGGTGCCGGCCAGGAAGTTGTGCGCTGGTTCTTCCGGGTGGGCGGTGCGGCTGGCACTGTCGCGAAGTCGATCTCCGCCTACGACATGGCCGTCAGCGACGCGGTGTACGGCAAGGCGGACAGGTACGTGTCCGCCGGGCGGCTCCAGGGCATGCTCGACAAGGAATTCCAGCTCAATGTCGACCGGCTCGGCGAGGAGCGCGGTGACGACAACTGCTTCTTCGCGTTTGCCGATACGGTGGTGGCCCGCAGCTACCGGGGCGGCAATGAGTGCCACGGCTGGATGGGCGTGAAGTTCCAGGCCCAGCCGCATGACGAGCCTAGCCAGATCGTCATGCACGTGCGGATGCTCGACGTCGAGGCGTTCGCGCAGCAAGAGGCGCTGGGGATCGTCGGGGTGAACCTGCTGTACGGGGCGTTCTTCCAGCACCACGAACCGGACAAGCTCATCGAGAGCCTCCTTGACCGGCTCACCACCGGCCGGGTCGAGATTGACATGATCCAGTTCCGCGGCATCGAGTTCCGCGGCGTGGACAACAGGCTGATGGCGCTCAAACTCGTCCAGCTCGGGCTCAGCGGCGTGGCGATGTTCGGCCCCGACCGCGAGGTGCTGCAGCCGAGCGAAGTACTGCGCAAGAAGGCGATCCTGGTGGAGCGGGGCAGCTTCCGGCCGCCGACGCATGTGAACCTCGACATGCTCGAGACGGCTAGGGTCCGGTTCGAAGAGGATCCGGGTGTTGCGGGCAAGCCAGTGCTGGCGCTCACCGAGATCACGATGCGCAACCTTCTCGCCGGCGGGGCTGCCGATGTGGACCGGCGGGATTTCCTCGCGCGTGCGGAACTACTCGCGGCGTGCGGCATGACCGTGCTGATCACCGATTACTTCGATTACTACCGCCTGGCCGCCTATATCGCTGAGCGGACCACCGAGCGGGTCGGCATCGTCATGGGCGTGCCGAGCCTGATCGACCTGTTCGATGAGAAAAACCATGCGCAGCTTCCCGGCGGGATCCTCGAAAGCTTCGGTCGGCTATTCAAAAACGACCTGAAACTGTATGTCTACCCCGTCCGGCCCTCGCCAGAGGACGAGCTGAAGACCGTGAACGACATCAAGGTCCGGCCCGAGCTGCAGCCGCTGTATGACTACCTCGCCGGACGGGGCAGCTTCGTCCACCTCGACAACTACCGGCCCGAGTTCCTGCCGATCTTCAGCCGCGACGTGCTGCGGAGGATAGCCGCGAACGACGACTCGTGGGAAAGCATGGTCCCCCCCGAAGTCGCCGAGCTCATCAAGCGCCGCGCTTTCTTCGGCTACGTCAAGCCAGGCAGGGACTGACAGAACCCTAGTTCGGCTCGGCGGCTGCGTAGCGACAGTCCGTTCGGTCCACGGGCCGCTGGGAGGCCCTTGCGACGAAGCAGGCTGAGGCGGCGCCGCCGGGCTGGGCTCGCCGCGCCGGTCAGTCAGATGGCGGGACGGTCCGCGCCGACCGTCCTGGCCGGGCGCCAGGCAGGCTCGCCAGTGGCCGGATCCACTCCTTGCTGGCACTGGTGCACGACGGTCTCGTTCACCCGGATGCTCACGACACCACCGGCGCCCACGTGAGACCGCGCCACACCGCACGGGCCCCAGCCAAGCTGCTGGCGGCCCGGCAGCTCATAGCAGACACCGCATCGCGGGCACGTCGCCGCGGGCACACCCATACGCCCAGGATTGCATACAATCCCGCCCCCCAGCCAGAGGCCGGGCTGGGGCAAGGCGATCCGTGAACGATGGGCAGGTGGCTGGCTGGCGCCGGTACACAGCGCATGTCAGCGTCCGGCATCCACGCTCGCGCCGGTGATGGGGGATGCATACGCGGCGGCCAGCTTGAGGAACGCGGCGGCCGGGCCGAAGACCTCTGCGATGGCGCGGGATGCCAGGCGGGCCCGGTACGCCCGGTATCGCGTCATCTCCCACCTTTGCCCGCGCCGTGGCAGCGACGCGACCGCCGGCTCGGGCACCGGCTTCCACCTCCAGCCCGTGATACACCCGTCGCCTGTGCCCGGGTCGGCTTCGCCCGGGTCGATGAACTCACCGATGTCGGCCTTGCGGCCGATCTGGTTCCGGACGAAACGCAGCCCGGCGAGGGTTTCCTCGACCAGCTGACGCTGGGCCGGAGCCTGGCGCGCCATCGCGGTGTCGTAGGCCCCCGCATGATGGCGCACCAGCGTGGCGTCCACGATGGTGACCCACCACACCGATTCTTCGATGACCGCGAAGGCCCGCGGCCGGTCCCACGCCCCCACCTGGGGCAGCCGGTCCGTGGTGTCGCCCATCGCGGTGATGGCCCACCGCAGCGCGCTCGCCCCGGCCTTCAGATCCGCCATATGCGCGCGGTTCCACGCGACGCGACAGGGGACACAGCAGAACCGGGCATGCTCACGGCGCGGCACGAACGAGATGCCGCACTGCTCACAACTCCGGATATCAGCTACCACTCCCGTGCTCCACACTGAGCGCCTGCGCGGCACGCCGACCACCATCGGGGCCAGCGAGAAGTGGCCGGCGCCGCGGCCCCAGCCCCCGCTTGGCCTTGGGCCTTTAACGGCACCCTGGCAGGCCCCGGTAAACGCCGGGTTACAGTGCCCTGAACTGGCCGTCAGCTTCTTGGCACCGGGTGCCGGTGGTAGTCGGCTTGGACCTTGCTCCGGAAGGTGCCCAGATCCGGGTCGGTGATGAGTTCCCCGTTGTCGGCGCGGCGGGCCCAGTAGTGCAGGTCGTCGTGGCCGAAGGCCTAGGCCCCATCCCCCTTACCAGGATCACGATCACCCCTGGATGGGGGACGTTCGCGGCTGAGAGCTAGCCGCGGCTCCTGGCTGACGAGACGCTCGGGCCCAAGCCCCGAGACCGTGACATCCGCGATCATGGCCGCTGCCGTAGGCTGAGCCAGCATGATCTCCGAGCTTTTCGACCCTGACGCCTGGCGGCCCGTCCCGGGCCTGGACTTCACCGACATCACCTATCACCGGGCGGTGGAGCAAGGGACCGTCCGGGTCGCGTTCAACCGCCCCGAGGTGCGCAACGCCTTCCGCCCGCACACCGTCGATGAGCTGTGCACCGCCCTCGACCACGCCCGCCAGTGGGCCGACGTGGGATGCGTGCTGCTCACCGGCAACGGCCCGTCGCCCAGGGACGGGGGGTGGGCCTTCTGCTCGGGCGGCGACCAGCGGATCCGGGGGACGGACGGCTACCGCTACGAGCAGGGCGCGGCGGGCTCGCCGCCGGTGGGCCGGCTGCACATCCTGGAGGCCCAGCGCCTCATCCGGTTCATGCCCAAGATCGTGATCTGCGTGGTGCCCGGGTGGGCGGCCGGCGGCGGGCACAGCCTGCACGTCGTGTCGGATCTCACCCTGGCCAGCGCCGAGCACGCCCGGTTCAAGCAGACCGACGCCGACGTCGCCAGCTTCGACGGCGGGTTCGGCTCCGCCTACCTGGCCCGCCAGGTCGGGCAGAAATTCGCCCGTGAGATCTTCTTCCTCGGTCGCACCTACACCGCCGAGGAGGCATGGCGGATGGGAGCGGTCAACGCCGTCGTGCCCCACGCCGGCCTGGAGCGGGTCGCGCTGCAGTGGGCGGAGGAGGTCAACGGCAAGAGCCCCACCGCGCAGCGCATGCTCAAGTACGCGTTCAACCTCGTTGACGACGGGCTCGTCGGCCAGCAGTTGTTCGCCGGGGAGGCCACCCGCCTGGCCTACGGCAGCGACGAGGCCAAGGAAGGCCGCGACGCGTTCCTCGGGAAGCGGTCACCGGACTGGACGCCGTTCCCCTGGCATTACTGACCCGCGCCAGACCGCTGTCTCTCATGGGCCCCCGCTGGACTCCGCCATGGCGGACGCGGCGGCCACCGGCGGCTCCCGCAGCAGCGTGGCGTACAGATGATGGAGCATCGCGGCGAACGTCACCACCCACGCGGCCAGGGCGAGCCAGCCTTCCACCTGGCCGATCGCCCCGGCGATGGGCAGGTGGTCCTCGGCGTTCAGGGAGTACGAGGCCACGCTGTACATGCCCAGCGGGAAGATGATCGCCCACAACGCCGCCTCATACCCGAGCGGCACCTTGTGGACGATGTGCCGCCATACTGCGGCCGCTATCAGCGGGGGAAACAGCCAGGTGCCGAACGCCCAGAACAGCACCGAGAAGCCGGCGATCAGGTGCCGGGTGGTGTCCACGGCGGGCGCGCCCGCCATCGCCACGATCCGCGCGCCGGCCAGCACCGTGATCGCGGTGGCGCCCATGGCTACCCAGTACGGCGGCGTGAGATCACGCGGGCTCAGCCGGTAGAACAGGATCCGGACCGCCACGATCACGGCCGCCGCGGCGTACAGGAAGATCCCGACCGACCAGCAGAACACCGCGAGAAACGCGAGCGCGGACCGGCCGGTCTGCACCGTCGGCTCCAGCGTCGCGGACAGCACCGCCACGGACTGGGTGGCCACCGCCCAGATGAACCAGGTGCCGTTCACCTCGGCGATCACCTGGCCCCGGCGGTGCAGGGCCGCCAGCCACGGGATGAGGTAGACCAGGGCCAGCCAGGCGGTACCGGCCGCCGCCAGCAGGGCGAACGCCACCAGGTCCTGTCTGTCCGCCGCGAGCCGGGTGCCAAGGACCTCGGTACCCGCCACGATCGTGAAGAAGCCGAAGGCCCGCGCCGGGTCACGCAGGTCTCCGCCCACATCGGCCCGGTAGCTGACGAGCCGCCAGGCATACAGCAGGATCAGGACCACGTAGCAGGCAACGGCCAGCCAGAGCAGGGCCAGGGAGAGCCCGGGCACACCGTGCTCGCTCATCGCCACCGACATGATGCCGGTCGCCATGACCAGCGCCAGGTAGCCGGGGTTCAGCGTGCGCACGGCCCCGCGGGCCCGCCCGCCCAGCCCGGCCGGGGGTTCCGCCGCCGGCGGGCTGATACGGGACACCGATCCGCCGCCATTTGCTCCCGCCGGTGCCCGGTTCGCGATCGGGCCCCTGGCCGCCCGCCCCTCCTGCTCCGGTGTCGCCCTGCCCACGCACTCACCTCGTCAGTAGGGTTCCGGCTGCCGGCCCGGATGAGCCACCAGGCCACCAGGGTGTGAGTCCGGCCACGGACCTGGTTATATCGTAGTGCGACATTTGCAGGCTACCGGACGGAGCACCCCAGGCGCCGGGCAGGTGGGCCAGGCCCTCCATTCGCCAGCGGGATCACGCCCGCCCGGCGCTTCCCGGGGAGTCCGGGCCGCGCGGTCGATGCCGTCCTCGCCAGCGACACCCACGAGATCGACGGGTAAACCGCCAACCGCCTGACCCGCAGGCTCTGCTCAGGTCCTGACGACGGCGAAGGCGGTCGCGGGCATGCTGACGGTGTCGCTGCCGATCTCGGCACCGGCGCAGGAGGCGGCCAGCAGCTCGGCCCCGGGCTGCCCGAGCGGCAGCGCGGCGTCGCCCGGGCCCAGGTTGGCGGCGATCCGCAGCCGCCCTCGCGTCACGACCAGCCACCGCGCGTCCTCGTCGAAGTCGGCCTGCACGCGGTCGAGCCGCGGGTCGGTCAGCTCGGGCCAGCGCGCGGCGCAGCGCGATCAGTTCCCGGTACCAGGCGAGCAGCTCGCGGTGGTCCGCGCGGTCCGGCTCCGACCAGTCCAGCTTCGAGCGCAGGAAGGTCGCCTCGTCCTGCGGGTCCGGGATCTCGGCGGCGCCCCAGCCGAAGGCGGCGAACTCCGCCCGGCGGCCGTCCGCGACGGCCTTGGCCAGCCCGGGGTCGGCGTGGTCGGTGAAGTACTGCCACGGGGTGCCCGCCCCCCACTCCTCCCCCATGAACAGCATCGGGGTGAACGGGGCGGTCAGCACCAGCCCCGCGCCGATCTTGAGCAGGCCGGGCGGCAGGCGCGCGGAGATCCGGTCGCCGGTGGCCCGGTTGCCGACCTGGTCGTGGTCCTGCAGGTAGCCGAGGAAGCGGTGGGCGGGGGTGCGCAGCACGTCCACCGGCCGGCCGTGGCTGCGGCCGCGGAAGGACGACCAGCTCCCGTCGTGGAAGAACACCTTGGTCAGGGTCTTCGCGAGCGCCGCGAGCGAGCCGAAGTCGCCGTAGTAGCCCTGCCGCTCGCCGGTGAGCGCCGCGTGCACGCGCGTGGTGGAAGTCGTCGCTCCACTGCGCGGCCAGCCCGTACCCGCCCGCCTCCCGCGGAGGTCACCAGCCGCGGGTCGTTGCGGTCGGATTCGGCGATGAGCACCAGCTCGCCGGTCCAGCTGCGCGGCGAGCGCCTGCACCTCGTCGGCGAGCTCCTCCAGGAAGTGCAGGGCGCGGTGGTCGTCCAGCGCGTGCACCGCGTCCAGCCGCAGCCCGTCGAGGTGGTAGTCGCGCAGCCACATCCGCGCGTTGCCGATCGAGGAAGTGCCGCACCTCGTCGGAGCCGGGCTCGTCGAGGTTCACCGCCGGGCCCCACGGGGTCACGTGCGCGTCGGTGAAGTACGGGCCGAACTCGGCCAGGTGGTTGCCGATGGCCGAGGTGGTTGTAGACGACGTCGAGCAGGACGGCCGAGCCCGCGGGCGTGGCAGGCGTCGACGAACCGCTTCAGGCCGTCCGGGCCGCCGTAGGGCTCGTGCACCGCCCACAGGTCGACCCCGTCGTAGCCCCAGCCGTGACGGCCCGGGAACGCGGCGACCGGCATCAGCTCGACCATGGTCGATGCCGAGGTCGCGCGAGGTGGTCCAGCCGCTCGATCGCCGCGTCGAACGTGCCCGTCCGGGGTGAACGTGCCCACGTGCAGCTCGTAGAGCACCGACCCGTGCAGCGGGCGTTCCGCGCCAGCCGCGGTCGGTCCAGCGGAAGGCGGAATGGTCATAGCTGCGGCTCACGCCGTGCGCGCCGAACGGCTGCCGCGGCGAACGCGGGTCGGGCAGCGGCGGCCCGCCGTCCAGCCGGAACGCGTAGTCGGTCCCGGCGGGTGCGCGGCCGCACGTCGGCCTCCCACCAGCCGGGCTCGGCGGCCGGGCTCGTGGGGTGCCGGTCCCCCAGCGCCTGCACCTCGACCTGCCCGGCCGCGGGCGCCCACACCCGGAACGCGGTCACGCGCCGCCCGCGTGCGGCACCGGGCCTGTGCCGGGTTCGCCCGCAGCCGGGTGG
Organism: uncultured Actinomycetes bacterium; assembly: GCA_963835425.1. Taxonomy (GTDB): domain Bacteria; phylum Actinomycetota; class Actinomycetes; order Streptosporangiales; family Streptosporangiaceae; genus UBA9676. The sequence goes on from CAWIGE010000002.1 coordinate 801,976, forward strand.
CCGGGGACGAGCAGCGCCACGGGAAGTCGTTCGGTCAGGCTGGACAGCAGCGGGCGCGGCCGGCATGCGCGGCGCCGGTCAGCACGTCCCGCCACGGCCCGGCCGGCAGCGGCAGCACCGTGTCCGCCCAGCCGCCCCGCCGCCGCAGCCCGCCGGGCAGCCTGGTGGCGACGGTCACCGCGGGGCCGCCCGCCGGCGGCGGCCGGGCCGCGCAGGAACGACACCGCGTGCCGGGCCGCCGGGCCCTCGGCGTCCAGCGGGCGGTAGTCCCCGGCGAACCAGCCGGGATGCTCGCGGCGCAGCCGCAGCACGGCCGAGGTCACCAGCAGCTTGTCCGCGTCGAGGCCGGCCGCTGTAGCCCCGGCCGGGCCGGGCGCCGGTGGCGGCGTCCAGCGCGGCGAGCAGCTGGCGCGGCGCGGCGAAGTCGACCGGCCGCCGGTTGTCCGGGTCAACCAGCGAGAAGGCGCCCAGCTCGCAGCCCTGGTAGGTGTCGGCGACCCCGGGCATGGTGAGCTGGATGAGCTTGGCGCCGAGCGAGTTCACCCTGGCGTCCCCGGCCAGCCCGGTCACGAAGCTGGTGATCCACCCGGTGAGCTCGGCGTCGCGCAGCACCTTGTCGGCGAAGCCGAGCACGAGCGATCTCGTAGCCGGCGTCCGGCTCGGCCCAGGAGGTCAGGGTCTTCGCCTCCCGCATCGCCTTGCGCAGGTACGCGGCCAGCCGGTCGCCGCCGATCGGCCAGGCGCCGACCAGCGTCTGCCACAGCAGGTACTCGATGTGCGGCTCCGGCGACCGGCCGCCGCTGAGCCAGACGGCGCGGTCGTGCCAGCGCTCGACCTGCGGCCGCCACTCGCTGCGCCGACTCGGCGAGCACGGCCAGCCGGGCGCGCACGTCCTCCCCGCGCTTGGTGTCGTGGGTGGACAGCGTGGTCATGGTGGCCGGCCAGTCGCCGGGCGAGATGGCCGGCGAAGGCGTGGAACTCCCCGGGGGCGACCCCGAAGCGGTCCGGGTCGCCGCCGACCTCGTTCAGCGCGATCAGCCGCGTCCAGCGGTAGAACGCGGTGTCCTCCACGCCCTTGGCCATCACCGGGCCGCAGGTCTGCTGGAACGCCGCGATCAGCTGGTGCTGGGCGCTGCCGCCCGCGCCGCGGCCGAGCACCAGGTCGCAGACGGCGGCGAGCCCGGCGTGCAGGCGCGCGGGGAGCCGCTGCCGGGCCGACGCGGCGGCCCGCGCCACGACGGCGGCGGCCGCGCGGCGGCGGCGGCTCGCCGGGAACCACGTAGGCGCGGTACACCGGGAACGCGGCGAGCAGTTCGGTGAGCACCGCGGACAGGTCGGCGGGCGCAAGCCCGGTCCAGCGCGGGGTCGCCGGCGCGGCCGAGCAGCCGGGCCAGCCGCGACACCTCGGCCGCGAGCGGGCCGCCGGCCACCTCCCGTTTGGCGGCCCCGGCCACCGGCGCGAACTCCTCGGGGCCGCCGGTGAGGCCTGGTACTCCTCGGTCAGCGGCGCGGCGCCGGCCGGGTCGACGAACAGGCCACCGGCCGCGGCCAGGCGTGTCGTACCGGTGGTGCCCGCGCAGGCCCAGTCGGCGGGCAGCCTCTCGTCGCCGCTGAGGATCTTCTCGGTGACCACCCAGGCGTCACCGGTTTCGGCGGCCAGCCGCTCGAGGTAGCCGCGGGGATCGGCCAGCCCGTCGGGATGATCCACTCGCAGGCCGTCGATGAGCCCCTCTGCGGTCAGGCGCAGCAGCACCCGGTGGGTGGCGGCGAACACGCCGGGATCCTCCACCCGGACCGCGATGAGCGACGTGATGTCGAAGAACCGCCGCCAGTTGAGCCCGGTCGCGGCGTCGCGCCAGCCGGTGAGCCGGTAATGCTGGGCCCCGAGCAGGTCCGGCAGCGGCAGCCCGGCGGTGCCGGGGCGGACCGGCAGCTCATGGTCGAAGTAGCGCAGCACCGGCTCCTCGCCCGCCGCGCAGACGGTGATGTCGCCGAGGCAGTCAGCGGCCGGCCCGGCCAGGATCGGCAGCAGCAGCCGGCCATCCTGCGCCGCCCAGTCCACGTCGAACCAGTGCGCGCACGGCGACTCGGCCCCCTCGCGGAGCACCGACCAGAGCTGCCGGTTGAGCGACTCGGGCACGGGGATGGCCATGTGGTTGGGCACCACGTCGACGATCACTCCGAGACCGTGCCGGCGGAACCGGCCCACCATGGCCCGGAACGCCGGCTTCCCCGCCCAGGTCGGCCGACACCCGGGAATGGTCCACCACGTCGTACCCGTGCCGGGAGCCGGGCGCCGCCTGCAGGATCGGTGACAGGTAGGCGTGGGTCACGCCAAGGGCGGCGAGGTAGTCCGCGGTCGCACCCGCGTCGGCGAACCCGAAGCCGGGCTGAAGCTGCAGCCGGTACGTCGAGACCGGCGCGGCCGTCATAACTGGAGTATCACAGATGGCCGTCCGTCCCTGGTAGGTCAGGGATGCCTGCCCCGATCCCGACGGGTCCCGCCGGGTCCTAGGTGAGGACGCAGCCGGTGAGCGCGGTCCCGTCTTCTCCGGCGAGGAGGCTACGCTGACCCGGTGACGACGATGCCGTTCCGGCCGGTCGTCCTGCGGAACGGTGTCGTCATCGAGGATCCGCTGGGAGTCGTCCTCGGCCTCATCACGGCCTACCGGCTCGACACCGGCGGCCCTTCGCGGCCGGAGTCGTTCGGCGAGCCGGATCTCAGGCTGGCGAACCGGGACGGCGCCCGCATCTCGGCGGCCGAGATCACGGCGGTCCTCGAGCGGCGCCGCGCGATCGAGCGGGCCCTGCTGGCGATCGCGCCCGATGCCTCGCTGGCGGGAGCGGCGGACTCGATGCCGTGGCTGCCGCTGGGGCAGCTCTTCGGCGCGTTCGCGGGTATCCGGGGGGTCGGCATGTCCAAGATGACCAAGGCGCTGTACCGCAAGCGCCCGGCGCTGATTCCCATCCTCGACAGCATCGTCCAGAAGTACCTGGAGGACGACGACCCCGGAGCTCAGGCTCCGTTCGGGGAGCGCGCGGTCGGGCTCGTGCGCGGCTACCGGCGCGACCTGGACAACAACGGGGCGGCGGTGGGAGCGGTGCGGCAGGAGCTCGCCGGGCGCGGTTACGGGCTCACCGAGGTGCGGATCCTCGACCTGCTGATCTTGTCCGCCGCGGCCGGGGCCTGACCGGCTGGCGCCCTGGACCCTCGGCACCGTCCGCCGGTCCGGGCCCGGCACTTGGCGTGCCCTGCGCGATCACGGGGCACTTATCCCTCGTCATGGCCGTCGGCACGGGCGACCAGGCTTTCTACCCAGCCAGCAACGAAAGGTGGAAGCCGTGACCGAGGAAGTGGTAGTGCGCGGCCCGCTGCGCGCCGGGAGCCCGCTGAGAACGCCGCGGGCGGCGGCGGCCGCCGGGATCATCTTTTCGGTGCTGCTGATAGCGGCGCTGGTGCTGCTGAGGATCTCTGTCCCGGCGCATGCCGCGGAGCCCGGGGCGTGGCTGACCAATGCGCGGCGGCGGGCCACGGTGGCGATCGCGCTGAACCTCATCCCATTCGCCGGGATCGCCTTCTTGTGGTTCGTCGGGGTGGTGCGGGACCGGATCGGCGAACGCGAGGACCGGTTCTTCGCCACGGTGTTCCTGGGCAGCGGCCTGCTGTTCGTGGGCATGCTGTTCGTCGGCGCGGCGGTGGCCGGCGGCCTGATCGCCAGCCAGTCGCCGTCCGGGCCGCCGATCGGGGGGATCTTGGTGCTGGGCCGCCACGTCAGTGTTCTGCTGCTGAACGTCTACGCGATGCGGATGGCGGCGGTGTTCACGCTCACCACGGTCACCATCGCCCGCCACACCAGCATCGTGGCCCGGTGGCTCACCATCGCCGGCCTGGCGAGCGCGCTGGTGCTGCTGGTCGCCGCGGGGACAGTGGCCTGGGTAGAACTGCTGTTCCCCGCATGGATCCTGGCGCTGAGCATCGACATCCTCGTGCGCCGCTCCCGGGCCTCCGCAGGCAGCAATCCCGCCCGGCCGGCCTGATGTGGCCCACCTGCGTGATCGTCATCCGTCCAGCCGCTCAACCAGCAACGACCGGCGCACCGTCCCCGGCCGCAGCACCGGGCGCCGCAGCTTCGAGGCAACAGGCCAAACGCTGGCCCGTTCGCCCGGCGCTGCCGGTCAGATCGCCGATCCACTCCGCTAACGACCATGCCCGACGGTGCCTTCACAAGAATCTGCCGCCACCATGCTCTGCTGCAGCCTTCAACCAGGTCAAGCCGGACAATACACGGCCTACCTGCCGCGTTCACGAGCCGGCCAGGGCGGTCCCGGTGTCCCGGGCCAGCCAGGTGCGGCGCCCGGCTACTCGTTGCGGGCGGTTTCCGGCCCGGTGATCCGGTCCAGCACCGGGAAGGTGGAGGCGATGATCCCGAGAGAGGCGGCGAGCCCGGCGAGCACGATGACGTAGTACTCGGCTCCCGGCGACCGGAGCGAGTAGCCGAGCTGCGCGGTGACGAACAGCCCGGCGGCCACGAACCCCAGCCCAGTTGCCACCACGGCAGTGATCAGGAGCGGGGCCGCGCTTTCCAGGGCGACCACGCGGCGCAGCACTCCGAGCGGGGCCCCGGTGAGCCGCAGCAGGCTGAACGGGCGCTTGCGGTCGGTCAGGCCGGCGGCCACGCTCACCGCCAGGGTGCAGCCGGCGATCGGCAGGCTGACGAGGATTACCACTTCGGCGAGCTGCTCGTATTCGAGGGTGTTCCGGCTGGTCTGCGCGCTGAACTCGCCGATCGTGGTGGGCGGGGAGGGCAGATAGGGGTAGGCGGACTCCAGCGCGGTGCGGGCCCGCTCGATCGCCGATGCCGACCCGTTCGTGCCCACGAAGATCGCCTGAACCGGGAGACGCTGCAGGCGCTGGGCGGAGATGGCAGCGGCGGGCCAGGTGGTGGAGGCCAGGGAGTGGTCCAGCCCGAGGAAACCCGTAGCCGGGATCGCCGTGGCCTGAGCCCCGGCCGGGCAGCGCCCGAGCAGCGGGATACGGGAGAGCTGCGCGCACGAGATCAGGGCCGCCGGCACGTTGCCGAACGATGACGGCAAGCCCATCTTCGCGGCGGAGATCTTCATGCCGGCGGGATTCGTGTGGATCAGGGCCACGGCCTGGACGCCCCGAATGGAGTGCAGCTTCGCCAGTAGCGCACCCGGGACCGGGGCCGACGCGGACCTGCCCTGGATGCCGATCGCCTCGCCCTGGCCGTAGCCGAGCTGGGCGGTCAGGGTGTCGCTGGCCGCCGTGCCGCCGCTGGGGGCGCCGCGGTTCGCGACGATCGTGGTGATCACGCCGACGGCCACGGTGGTGACGAACAGGGCGAGAACCAGGCCGCTGACGGCGCGGAAACCGGCCCGGGGGTTGTCGGCGAGCCGCCGGGCCGCGATGAGCGTGGCGGGACGGCGGGCGCGCCGGGCCATGAGCCGGGCGGCGACCATGGTCAGCCACGGCCCGGCGATGACCAGCCCCGCCATGATCAGCAGGAAGCCGGGCACAAACGCCTGGGTCTGGCCGCGTGTGGTCCCGGGATGCCCGGCGACGACGAAGTAGGCGAGCTCGGCGAGGCCGGCCAGCAGCGGGATCAGGCGCCAGGCCCGGGGGGGCCGCGGGGTGACCCGCCGGGTCACGCCGAGCGGGGAGATCTGCACCCGCCGCAGCGCCAGGCGCGCGGCGACTGCCGCCGCGATCGGGACGCCGATCGCGACGGCCAGGACGTCCAGGTCGCTGAGCGACAGGTCGCTGGGGAAGAACGGGGCACCGGTGAAGGGCACCGCCGCCAGCGGCGTGCGGAGCAGGAAGAACAGGCCGAAGCCAGCCGCCACGCCCACGACGGCGGCGACGGTCGCCTCGACGGCGGAGATCACCGAGACCTGCCGCGGCGTGGCGCCGACCAGGCGTATCGCGGCGAACCTCTGCTCCCGGCGCGCGGCCGACAGCCGGGTCGCGGTGCCGATGAAGATCAGCACGGGGAACAGCAGCGCGCAGGCCACCACCGACAAGACGAGGTCGATTCCGGCGGCGTTGATCCCGGCGCCGACGGCGCAGTTAGCGCCGCTGCAGCTGCTGGGCGACGTGGCGGAGATGCTCCTGACCTCCGCGGCGCCCTGGACGTGGGCGAGCTGGCCCGCGGTGTGGCCGATGATGATGATCAGCGAGTTCGGGGCCGGCAGCGCCGCGGCGCCGATGGTGCCGACCTGGTGCCCGGGGAAGCGGTCGCCGAGCTCACCGGCGGGTGTGGAGCGCAGCAGCGCGCTGAGCGCGGGCGAGGCGTAGAACTGGCCCGGCCCGGGCAGGCGCGGGATGCCCGGCGGGACCGGCGAGTGGGGCCCGGTGGCCGCGACGTCGACCCGGGCGATGGTCTGGCCGGCGAAATGGTCGGCCTGCAGCAGCCACCACAGCGGGTCGGCCGCTGACGCTTTGTTGTCGTGGACGTGCTCGGGGATCCGGCCGGGCGACGCGCCGGTCATGGTGCCGGTTCCCAGCCAGCCGTACCGGGCGTTCTGCGCGTTGACCGCGTTGATGCCGGCCAGGCTCATCAGCACCAGGCTGACGCCCAGCGCCACGGCCGCGGCGATCAGGGCCAGGCGGACCGCGGCTTCTCTCCCGCCGCTCAGGGTCAGCCGCAGGCCCAGGCGGATCATGACACGACCCCGCCCGCGGCCAGCGCGTTCACCCTGCCGTCGCGGACGATGACCTCGCGGTCGGCGTAGGCGGCCACCCGCGGCTCGTGGGTGACCAGCACCACCGTGGTGCCCTGGTCGCGGACGGCGGCGGTCAGCAGGTTCATGACCAGCTCGCCGGTCAGCGAATCCAGCGACCCGGTCGGCTCGTCGGCGAACAGGACCCGGGGGCCGGCGACCAGGCCGCGGGCCAGCGCGACGCGCTGGGCCTGGCCGCCGGACAGCTCGCCGGACCGGCGCTGCTCCAGGCCGTCCAGGCCGAGCCGCTCGAACCAGGGCCGGGCCCGTTGCAGCGCGGCCGCCCGGCGGGCGCCGGCCAGCAGCAGCGGCAGCGCGACGTTCTCCTCGGCGGTCAGCTCGGGCACCAGCTGGCCGAACTGGAACACGAACCCGAAGTGGTCGCGGCGCAGCGCGCTGCGCTTCGGCCTCGCCCAGCGTGTCGACCCGGCGGCCGTCGAACCAGATTTCCCCGGAGTCCGGGGTCAGGATGCCGGCCAGGCAGTGCAGCAGCGTCGATTTGCCCGACCCGCTGGGCCCCATCACGGCCAGGATCTCCCCGGCGTTCACCGACACGCTGGCCCCCCGAAGGGCGGGCGTCTGGCCGAACGACCGCACGACACCGCGCGCCTCGATCAGGCAATCCGTCGGGTCGGGTGCCGGAAAACGGCCGGTGGCGCTGACGACATCGGCTTGCTCAGTCATCGTGATCCTCCGGTAGCTTCCGGCACCGGCCGGCTTACCACCCGCGCCAGCGCATCGAGCCGGGCGGCGGTCATGTCGATCCACCGCAGGTCAGCTTCGAGATGGAACAGGCCGTGGTCGGCGAGCAGCGCATCGACCAGGGCGCCCTTCTGTTTGAGCTCGGTTAGCTCCCGCATCCGCTGCAGGTGGGCGGCGCGCTGGGCGTCGAGGTACTGATCGGCCCGGCGGCCCAGCATCAGCGCCAGCACGACCTTGGCGAACAGCACCGTCTGCAGGTGCGGCTCGGGCGTAACCGGGTCGGCCAGCCACGTCTCGAACTCGGTCACGCCGGCCTCGGTGATGACGTAGCGCTTGCGGTCGGGGCCCGCGCCCGGCTCGGCCTCCCCCGCCTCGACCTTGCCGTCCCGCGCCAGCCGGCCCAGGGTCGCGTACACCTGCCCGAACGGCAGCGGCTTGCCCCGGCCGAAGTAGGCGTCGTAGTCACGTTTCAGCTCGTAACCATGGCGCGGCTCGCGTTCAAGCAACCCCAGCAGTGTCAGCGGTACGCTCATGCCCCGACTATAAACTCAGCGTATACTCTTCGTCAATACACTCAGTGAATATGCCGTCGAGGCCGCGAGGCTACGAGCCCGGAACGCCGCCAGCGGCGCCCGGTGAGCCCGCTGCGGCCCGATGACCGCTGCCCGCCATACCTCTCGGCTCCCGGGGATCGGCGTCTTGACATCCGGTCAGGAGTCACTCAACATCGGGCATAACCGGGCAGAACCGTTCAGCATGATCTCGGTGTGATCGGAGCGGCGAATGCTGCCGACGCAGCGCCGCCAGGCGATCCTGGCGCAGGTCCGCGAGCGCGCGGCCGTGTCCGCCGAGGACCTGTCCCGGCAGTTCGGGGTGTCGGTCGAGACCATCCGGCGCGACCTGCGCCGGCTGCAGGACCGGGGGCTGCTGGAACGGGTCTACGGCGGCGCCACCCGCCCGTCCGGCCGGTCCAGCGAGGGCAGCTTCGCGGCCCGCAGCGCCCGCCACACCGGCCGCAAGCGGGCCATCGCCGCGCTGGCCGCGTCGCTGGTGGAACCGGAGAACACGGTCGTCATCGACGTCGGCACGACCGCGCTCGAGGTGGCCAGGGCCCTGCCGGCCGGTTTCCGCGGGCGGGTGCTCACCAACTCGGTGCCCGCCGCGATGGAGCTGTCGGCCCGCAGCGAGGTGGAACTGCTGCTGTGCGGCGGGCAGGTCCGGGCCGGGGACGGCGCCTGCGCGGGCGCCCACGCGGAGGCCTTCTTCGGCGAGTTCTACGCGGACCGGGCCTTCCTCGGGTCGGGCGGCGTGCACCCGGAGGCCGGGCTCACCGACTACTACCCGGCCGAGGTGGCCGTCCGGCGGACGATCATCGACCACACCGCGATGACCTATGTGCTCGCGGACTCCAGCAAGCTCGGCGAGATCGCCGTGCACCGTGTCTGCACGCTCGACCGCCTCACCGCGGTCCTGACCGACGACGCGGAGAACGCCGCTGCCTTCGCGGCGCTGGCCGCCGCCGGCCTCACGCTGCTCCGGGCCGCAGTGACGGAGCAGCCGCAGGTGACCGCGGCCGGCGGGCGGCCGCGGCTGACCGCCGCCCCCTAGCGGCCCGAGAAACGGCCCGGGAGCGGGCCGCCGAGGAAGTGATGAGCAGGTGACCACCCTCACCGAGCACGACGACGACGCCGTTCTCCCCCGGTTCGGCTACCGGCAGCAGTTCGTGCGCTCGCTGCGGCACTTCGAGTCGTTCGCCGTGGCGTTCTCGTTCATCTCGATCACCACCGGGATCTTCACCACGTTCGCGTTCGCGCTGGGCACCGGCGGGCCGCGGGCCATCTGGACCTGGCCGATCGTGATCGTCGGCCAGACGCTGGTCGCCCTGGTCTACGGCGCGCTCGCCGCGCGGGTGCCGCTGTCCGGCTACTCGTACCAGTGGGCCTCCCGGCTGGCCAACGTGCACGTCGGCTGGTGGCTGGGCTGGATGTCGTTCGCGTTCCTGTCGATCGTCACCGTGTCGGTGGACTACGGGCTGGTCCAGGTCGCGTTCCAGCCGCTGATCGGCGAGGCGTACACGCCGACCAGCGCGGCACTGGAGACGCTGGTGGTGCTGGTGCTCCAGGCCGCGCTGATCATCTGGTCGACCCGGATGACCACCCGGGTCAACAACACCGCCGTCGCGACCGAGCTGATCGGTATCCTCGGCCTGACCGTGCTGCTGATCGTGGTGGCCGCGATCCGTGGCCTCGGGCACTGGTCCAACCTGACCTCGACCGGGACCGTCCCGGCGGCCGGCTACTACGCCTGGCTCGGCCCGTTCATGCTGGCCACGCTGCTCGGCGCCTACACCATCGTCGGCTTCGAGTCGGCCAGCAACCTCGCCGAGGAGACCCAGCAGCCGCACAAGGTCATCCCCAGGGCGATGGTCCGCGCCGTGCTGGCGTCCGGCGTGGTCGGGATGGCGTTCCTCATCGCGCTCGCCTACTCGATCAGCGACATCCCCGCGGCGACCAAGAGCAGCGCGCCGGTCGCGTTCATCGTCAACGACGTGCTCGGCGGCGTGGTGCAGAAGCTCTTCCTCATCTTCGTCGTCATCTCGATCTTCGCGTGCGGGCTGATCATCATGGTGACGAACAGCCGGCTGATCTGGTCGATGTCGCGTGACCGGCGGCTGCCCGGCTACCAGCTGTGGCGGCAGGTGCCGAGGGCGACCGGCGGCCCGTCGTGGGCCACGGTCCTCGCCGCGGTCATCGGCGCGGCTATCACGCTCGTCCTGCGCACGCACACGTCGGCGCTGATCACCCTGTTCACCGCGTTGACGATCATGCCTGCGCTGCTGTACGCGAGCACGGTGGTGCTGTACATCTTCACCGGCCGCAGGCGGGGCGGCGAGACCGGGTACTTCTCGCTCGGGCGCTGGGAGATCCCGGTGGTCGCGGGCGCACTGATCTGGCTCGCCTACGAGCTGATCATCCTCATCGGCCCCAGCGAGTTCCGCGACGCCCAGTACTACGTGCTCGGCGCCCTCGGCGTGGGCCTGCTGTTCTACATCGGGCAGTGGCTGCTCGAGCCGTCCGCGATGCGGACCGAGCAGGGCGCACACGGGGCGGAGGCGCTCGAGGCCGCCGGGCAGGCCGCGCCGGGCGGGCCGGGCGGGCCGTCACCGGCGCCCGGCACCGCCCCGGGAGACGGCGGGCCAGCCTGAGCCGTTGAACATCCTCGCGATCGACCAGGGCACGTCGGCCACCAAGGCCCTGCTGGTCGGTCCCGGGCAGCAGGTGCTCGGGACCGGCGAGGTGCCCGTGTCGGTGCGCGCCGTCGGCGCCGGCGGCGTGGAGGCCGACCCGGAGGAGCTCTACCGGTCGGTGACCGAGGCCGGGTCGCGGGCCCTGGCCGCGGCCGGTGCCCCGGCGGACGCGGTCGCGCTGGCCAACCAGGGCGAGACCGTTCTCGCCTGGGACCGGCGGACCGGGGCGCCGCTCACCCCCGCCATCGTCTGGCAGGACCGGCGGTCGGCCGTTGTGTGCGAGCGCCTGGCGGGCTCGGCGGCCCGGCTGGCCCAGCTCACCGGGCTGCCGCTCGATCCGTACTTCGCGGCGCCCAAGATGACCTGGCTGCGGGAGAACCTCACCGGCGAGGGCGTGGTCACCACCACCGACACCTGGCTGCTGGCCCGCCTGGGCGGCGGCTACGTCACGGACGCGGCCACCGCGTCCCGGACGCTGCTGCTGGACCTCGACGCGGCCGGCTGGTCCGCGGAGGCGTGCGGGATCTTCGGCCTGGACCCGGCGGCGCTGCCGGAGGTCGCCGACTGCGCGGCGGTCACCGGGGAGACGTCCGCCTTCGGGAAGGCGGTGCCGGTGGCCGGGCTCGCCGTCGATCAGCAGGCCGCGCTGCTGGCCGAGCGCTGTTTCGCCGCCGGCCAGGCCAAGTGCACGTACGGGACCGGCGCGTTCCTGCTCGCCACCACCGGGGCCACGGCCGTGCGCTCGGCCAGCGGCCTGTCCGCGTCGATAGCCTGGCGGCTGGCCGGGACGCCGACCTACTGCCTGGACGGGCAGGTCTACACCGCGGGCGCCGCCATCCGGTGGCTGGGTGAGGTCGGCCTGCTCCGGGACGCGGGCGAGATAGATGAGGCCGGGCGGTCGGTCCCGGACAGCGGCGGGGTGACGTTCCTGCCATCGCTGGCGGGTCTTGGCGCGCCGCACTGGCTCCCGGCGGCCCGCGGAGCGTTTCTAGGGCTCGGCCTGGCCACCACGCGGGCGCACCTGATCCGGGCGGTCGCCGAGGGGCTGGCGGCGTCGGTCGCGCTGCTGGCCGACTCGGTCGCCAGCGACCTCGGCACGCGGCTGACGGTGCTGCGGGCCGACGGCGGGCTGACCCGGTCCCAGCTGCTCATGCAGACCCAGGCGGACCTGCTCCAGCTGCCCGTCGAGGTGTGCCGCACCCCGGATGCGACCGCGCTCGGCGTGGCCGCGCTGGCCAGGATCGGGCTGGGGCAGGCCGCCGGGCTGGAGCAGGCCGTGGGCCCGGCCGAGGTGGAGGCGGTGATCGAGCCGCGGATCGGCGCCGACGAGGCGGCGGAACGGATGGCGGGCTTCGCCCGGGCGCTGCAGGCGACTTTGGCGGCGGCGCGGTGACCGGACCGCCCGGGACGCCCCCGGGTGCCGCCGCTGACGTCGCGATCATCGGGGCCGGGGTGGTCGGGACCGCGATCGCCCGCGAACTGGCGCGCTACGAGCTCAGCGTCGTCGTGGTGGACGCGGCCACCGACGTTGGCACCGGCACCACCAAGGCCAACACGGCCATCCTGCACACCGGGTTCGACGCGGTGCCCGGCAGCCTGGAGAGCCGCCTGCTGCGCCGGGGCAGCGCGCTGCTGCGCGACTACGCAACGCGGGCCGGCATCCCGGTCGAGCGCACCGGCGCCCTGCTGGTCGCCTGGACCGACGAGCAGCGCCGCGCGCTGCCGGAGATCGAGGAAAAAGCGCGGCAGAACGGATACACCGCGATCCGCCCGGTCTCGGCATCGGGCCTCTACCAGCGGGAACCCCATCTGGGGCCGGGGGCGCTGGCCGGGCTGGAGATCCCGGACGAGAGCGTCATCTGCCCCTGGACCACGCCGCTGGCCTACGCCACCGAGGCGGTGCGGGCCGGCGCCCGGCTCGAGCTGGGCCGCCTGGTCACCGGCGTGCGCAGCGAGGCGGGCGGGCACGCCCTGGCCACCACCCGCGGGAGCGTCCGCTGCCGCTGGCTCGTCAACGCCGCCGGGCTGGGCGGTGACGTCATCGACGCGATGCTCGGGGGCGGCGGCTTCACGATCCGCCCGCGCCGCGGCGAGCTCATCGTCTTCGACAAGCTGGCGCGGCCGCTGCTCGGCTCGATCCTGCTGCCGGTGCCGACCGCGGCGACCAAGGGGGTGCTGGTGGCCCCGACCGTGTACGGCAACGTGCTGCTCGGTCCCACCGCCGAGGACATCGGTGACCGTTCCGACACCGCCACCACCGCGGCCGGCCTGGCCGCCCTGCTCGAGGCCGGAAACCGGATCGTCCCGGAACTGGCCGGTGAGGAGGTCACCGCGACCTACGCCGGGCTGCGGGCCGCGACCGAGCACCGCGACTACCAGATCCGCGTCGATCCCGCCCGGCGCTACGCCTGCGTGGCCGGCATCAGGTCAACCGGGCTGTCCGCGTCGCTGGGGATCGCCGAGTACGTCACCGGCCAGCTGGCCGGGGCGGGGCTGCCGCTGGCCGAGCGCGGCGCGGCCAGCGCCGGCCCGCCCGCGATGCCCTACATCGGGGAGGCGGGGACGCGGCCCTACCAGGACGCCGCGCGGATCGCCACCGACCCCGAGTACGGGCGGATCGTCTGCCACTGCGAGCGGGTCACCCGCGGCGAGATCCGCGACGCGCTGGCGAGCGCTGTGCCGCCCGTGGACGCCAGCGGGCTGCGCCGCCGGACCAGGGCGATGAACGGCCGGTGCCAGGGCTTCTACTGCGCCGCTACGGTTTCGGCGATGATGGCGGCCGCCCAGGGGCTCGCCGGCGGCGGGGCGGCCGGCGGTCCCGGCCCGTCCGGGCCGGCCGCTGGGCCAGCGGCCGGCCGTGCGTCGCCCGAGCTGGGCCGGCTGGCGTGAACGTCGACGTGCTGATCGCCGGGGCGGGGCCGGCGGGCCTGGCCGCCGGGATCGAGCTGCGGCGGCTCGGGGTAGGCCGGGTCCTGGTCGTGGACCGGGAAGCCGAGGCCGGCGGCGTCCCGCGGCACAGCGCGCACACCGGCTTCGGGCTTCGCGACCTGCGCCGGGTCATGACCGGGCCGGCCTACGCCCGGCACTATGCCCGGGCCGCCGTCGAGGCGGGCGCCGAGGTACGCGCCGGAACCACGGTCACCGGCTGGCCCGGGTGGCCAGGCCCCGGCGGGCCCGGCGGCCCGACATCCGTCACCCTGACCAGCGCCGATGGCATCGAGACGGTCACCGCTTCGGCGGTGCTGCTCGCCACCGGCTGTCGGGAACGGCCACGCGCCGCCCGGCTCGTCCCCGGCGGCCGGCCGCCCGGCGTGATGACCACCGGGGAGCTGCAGCAGCGCGTCTACCTCCACGGGCAGCGGCTGCCCGGCCGCGCCCTGGTCGTCGGCGCGGAGCATGTCAGCTTCTCGGCGGTGGTCACGCTCGCGCACGCGGGCGCCGACGTCCTCGCGCTGGTCACCGACCAGCCGCGGCACCAGAGCTTCGCCGCGTTCGCGCTCGCCGCCGCGGCCCGCTGGCGGACCCCGGTCTGGACGGCGACGGCGGTGCACTGGATAGCCGGCCGCGACCGGCTGGAGGGGGTCGAGCTCGCCGATCTGCGCACCGGCGGCACCAGGTTCGTCGGCTGCGACACGGTCGTCTTCACCGGCGACTGGATCCCCGATCATGAGTTGGCGCGGCTGGCGGGAACCCAGCTCGACCCGGGCACCCGCGGCCCGGCCGTGGACACCACGCTGGAGACGTCCATTCCCGGGGTCTTCGCCGCGGGGAACCTGGTGCACGCCGCGGAAACGGCGGACGTCGCCGCCGCCGGCGGCCGGCACGCGGCCCGGCACATCGCGGCGGCGCTGCGCGGCGCCCGGCCGCCGCGCGGGCCGCGGATCCCGGTCACCGTGGCCGCCCCGCTGCGCTGGATCTCGCCCAGCGCCATCCGGGCCGGCGGGCCGCCGCCGGCCCGCGGGCACTTCCTGCTGCGCGGCGACGCCTTCCGGCGGGCGGCCCGGCTGGAGGTGCGGCAGGGTGACCGGGTGCTGGGCGCGGCGCGTACCCGGCTGGTGCCCGGGCGGCCGGCCCACCTGGGCGTCGGCTGGATGGCCCGGGCCGACCCGTCCGCGGGCCCGGTACTGGTCGTGCTCCGTTAGGCTGGCGCGAACACTGGGCCACCGGCCGCGGTACTCCGGGTATCGGCTACCCAACCCGGCGGATTCGGCATCATAGAGACCCGGCGCCCCCGCCAGGGAAGGTGATGACGTGCCGCAGCCGACGCTGGAGCCGTTGCGCCGCTGGGAGCCGGAGCGGATCGGGCCTTACGTGCTGCTCGGCCGCCTGGGGGCGGGGGCGATGGGCCAGGTGTACCTGGGACGGTCCACGGCCGGCCGCTTGGTCGCGGTCAAGACCATCAAGATCGAGCTCGCCGACGAGGCGGGGTTCCGTGCCCGGTTCGCGCACGAGGTGGCCGCGGCCCGGCGGGTCAGCGGAGTGTTCACGGCGGCGGTCGTCGCGGCCGACCCCGAGGCGGACATGCCGTGGCTGGCCACGGCCTACGTGCCCGCGCCCTCGCTGAGCCAGCTGGTGGCGGAGTGCGGCCCGCTCCCGGTCCCGGCGGCCAGGTGGCTCGCGGCCGGGTGCGCGGAGGCGCTGGAGTCGATCCACAGCGCCGGGCTGGTGCACCGGGACCTGAAGCCGTCCAACGTTCTTGTCTCGCCGGACGGGCCCCGGGTGATCGACTTCGGGGTGGCCAGGGCCGCCGAGCGCATCCAGCTCACCGTCACCCGCGGCGCCGTGGGCACGCCCGCTTACATGGCGCCCGAGCAGGCACGGGACACCCGGCAGGCGACGCTGGCGAGCGACATGTTCTCGCTCGGCGCGACGCTCGCCTTCGCCGCCACCGGGCACGCCCCCTACCAGGGGGAGACGGTCATGGACGTGCTGGTCAAGCTCGCGACCGAGCCGCCCGACCTGTCCGGGCTGCCCCCGGAGCTGGACGGCATCGTTACCGCGTGCCTGGCCCGCAGCCCGCGCCAGCGGCCCACCTCGGCCGCGCTGCTCGGCCAGCTCGGGCCGTTCGCCGCCGCCCCGGCCGGGCCGCGCTCGGCGCACGCCTACCTGCCCGCCCCGGCGATGGCCGTCATCAGCGCGTACCAGCACGGCCCCCGGCCGGCCGTCCGCGCCCCGGCCGACGGCGACGCCGCCGAGACCACCGGCCGCCGCGCCCACGGGGAGAACGGCCGCGGCGCCGGCGGGGACACCACCAGCGGCGGCGCTGAGGCCACCAGCGGCAGCACCGGCACCGACGGAGACGAGGCGACGTTCGGCTCTCAGGTGGCGTTCCCGGCGCCGTCCGCCAACGGGCGCCCGCTTGAGCGCTCCGAGCACCCCAGTCAGACCGCGGGCGAGATAGCAGCGGCCGCGCCCGCGCGGCACCGGCGCCGCCTCGCCCTGACCGTGGCGGCCGTGGCCACCGCCGCGGCACTGGTCGCGGCCGGGGCCATCGTGGGCACCCGGCTGGCAGGCACGGGGAACCGGGCCAGCCCCGCCGCGTCCACCCCGCCAGCGCAGGGGCCGCCGCCGGGGGCGCCGCCGTCGGTGTTCCCCGGCGCGCCTAGCCGGTCACCGCAGATCGAGATGCTGCAGCCCATCGGCGACCCGGCCACCGTCTTCCTGATCCACGGCACCGGCTGGGCCCCGCTCACCCGGGTCACGGTGACCCTGGCCGGGCGCGGCGGGTCACCTGTCCGGTCCCCCATCCGGCCGGTGGTCGACCTGCAGGGCACCTTCAACTACGCGATCAACCAGGGGCACGAGTTCTTTGCCCGGGGGATCCCGCCGGGGGTGTACGACGTCGTGGTAACCGGGCCCGGCGGCCGCCGGGCCCGCGCCCAGTTCCAGGTCCATGCGCTGTCCCCGGGCCAGGGCCTGCCAAGCTGATCAGGTGGTCAGGGCGCATGTGTCCACCACAGGTCCTCCTGCCGGGAACACCAGGCCGGGTCGTTCAGCCGGCCCAGGTCAGCCGCGGTGATGATGCCGTGCTCGATGAGCAGCCGCACCACCACCTCATCGGACAGCCGGGTATCCGCGCGGGCCAGGCCCCGGTCGCTGATCTTGCGGCGGAGCACCTTGATGTGCTCGGCCACGCGTGCGGACAGCCGGTCCCGGAAGGCCGGATCGCGGTCGAAGCGCTCCAGCTCATGGTAGGCGCCGGTCACCTCCAGGGCGGCCCTGGCGATCTCCGGCGTCCGCGGCAGCGGCGTGGCCTCGGCGGGATCGAGCAGCCAGGGCCGGCACCACATCAGGGCGACGAGGAACAGCTTGGTCATCGGGTCCAGGTAGAGGGGCAGCAGCGTCGGGTCGCCGTCCTGCAGGATCCGGGCGCCGTCGTCGCCGGCGGTACCAGTCGCCCTGCCGGGCGACCATCACCGACAGCGGCACCCCCTCGTCCAGCATCGCGCGCGAGCCGACCAGGGCCGTGCCGGCCCGCAGGAACCAGCCGCCGGACGGCTCGCCGTGCTCGTCCATCCGGGGCAGCCTGATCCGGTACCCGTCGCCCTCGGTGTATAGCGCGTGCGTCTGGCTGATATTGGCTATCCAGGCCCCGCCGGCCACCGCGCTGATCAGCCCGGCCCGGCGGGACAGCCCGCGGCCGGCCGCGACCGTCAGGTCAGCGTCCGGGCCGCGGCCGAAGATCAGGCGGCTGCCCTCCGGGATACCCACCACCAGTCCCGACGGCGTGCTCACCCGGGCCGCCACGGCGGAGGTGGGCCGGTTGTCCATCAGTCACCCCCACGAGGGGACTGCCGCCTCTGGGCGACAGTGGAATCGGGTGGCTTGACAGAGTCGGCGCGTATAGTCGCCCGCATGTCCTGGGAAGTGCAGGTTTCCGTGTTCCTGCCGTCCCGCCTGCCAACCCGGTGGTCCCAGCCGCACGTTGCGGCCACAGTTGGCGCGGTGCCGACGCAGGCGGTGCGTCGGCACATCGGCCTACAGAATGAGCGGCCGTGGTGCAAGGAACGGGCACAATGAGGCGGGCCTTCAAGTTCCGCGCCTACCCGACAGACCCGCAGGAGGGGCGCGCGGCGCGGCTGCTCGCCGATCACTGCGACCTGTACAACGCCGCGTTGGAAGAACGCCGCGAGGCCTGGCGCATGCGCGGGGCCAGCGTCAGCTACGGCATGCAGTCCGCCCAGCTGAAAGACATCCGCCAGGCTGACCCGCAGGGCCAGGGACGCCATTCGTTCACCGCCCAGCAGCAGACCCTGCGCCAGCTCAACACCGTGTTCGCCGCGTTCTACACGCGAACGAAGAAGGGTAAAACTGGCTATCCGCGGTTCAAGCCCTGCAGCCGGTTCAACCAGGTCCGGTTCGTGGCCGGCGACGGCGCGAAGTGGACCCTCCCTGACTGCGGCGGGTGGGCGCGAGCAGCATTCCAGGGCGTTGGCTCGGTCAAAGTGCGCCAGCACCGGCCTATCCGCGGAACCGTTAAAACCCTCCAGCTCAAGCGTGAACACCGCCGCTGGTACGTGATCGTGACCGCTGACGCTGATCCCATGCCACTGCCGCCTACTGGCCACAGCGTGGGAGTTGATCTGGGGATAGCCCGGTTCCTTACCACCTCCGACGGTGAGATCATCGCCAACCCCAAGTTCCTCGCGGCCTCGGCCGTGATGATCGCAGACCTCCAGCGGCGCAAAGAACGGGCGCTGCGCGGATCGGGCAATCGCAAGCGGCTCCCCCGGGCCCTCGCGAAAGAGTGGCGTAAAGTCCGCAACCGACGGCGCGACTTCCACCACAAGACGGCCCGCGCGCTTATCAGCACCTACGACACAATCGCACTGGAAAAGCTCAACACAGCCGGAATGACCCGCCGGCCAGCGCCCAAGCCAGACCCCAACCAGGTCGGGGCGTTCCTGCCAAACATGGCCACCGCTAAAGCGGCCCTCCACAGGGCAATCCTCGACGCGGGCTGGGCACAGTTCGCGAACATCCTCACCGCCAAGGCTGAAAGCGCCGGACGGCGAACCGTGTTCGTGAACCCAGCCGGCACCAGCATCAGTTGCCACCACTGCGGGCGGCAATGCACACGCCCCCGCCAGGACACCGTAATCTGCCCGACCCACGGCAGGATGGACGCCGACACCAACGGGGCGCGCAACATCGCCACCAGGGCCGGGCTGGGCTCTGGTCAAGCCTCCGCGGCTTGAGAATCTGATGGCTTTATCCGTCAGAGCAGTCACGGCCTTCCTGCCTGTGGGTACATGCCGCGCGCAGGTGGGCGGGCGTGCGCGGGGCTGTCGCGACTGGGCCTGCCCGGCGGAACGGATCAGCTAGCCAGAAGTCTAAGCCGAGCCACCCTGACCGGCGGATCCCGGAATCCGGGGATGGTCGGCCGGTGCTTCCCGCGGTTGGCTGGGCTAAGTCCCGGGGCGAGGTGCGGACGTGGCCCGTAGGACCTGTCTTCCATGTGGCAGGCGGGCCCGGGCCGGGGCGTAGGTCGCGGCGCGGGCGGGAGCGCAGGGCGGGGGTTGCTCCCGCCCGACGCGGTCCTGGGGGGACCCGCGGGCCAGGATCTGGCACCTCGCTCCGGGCTGTGCCCGGGACCCGGGTCGGCCCGCCGGGTCCCGCCGCGCTTCGTACACTGACCTCGTGGCGGCCGACCCGTTCAGCATTCTCGGGCTGCCCGCGCAGCCGGAGGTCGGCGACGACGAAGTGCGGGCCGCGTGGCGGCGGATAGCGGCCGCCACCCATCCCGACCGCGCCGACGGCGGCGACCCGGCCCGCTTCGCCGCCGCGGCGGCGGCCTACACGACGCTGCGGACCAGGTCCGGCCGCGGCGAGGCACTCGCCGACCTCGCCGCGCGCCGCCCACGGGCGGGCGTGCCTCGTCCCGGCGTCGCGGGCCGGGGGCGGCCGCTCTTGGGCCTGGCACGCTTACCGGCCCGGGTCCGGCATGGACGGCCGGCCCGGCTGGCGCTGAGGCTGGCCGTGGTGACGGCGGTGAGCGCGGTGGCGGTCGCCGTTGACGGATGGATGCCAGCCACCCCCGCGCTGATCACGGGGGTTCTCACCTGGCTGCTGCTCACCGGCCGCCACGACCTCGCCCCACCGCCCTGACCGGCCTGCCCAGGCCGTGCTTGGGGCCGGCCCGGGCCGTACCCCATGGACGGGCCGGTCCTCGGTCCGGTTCCGCGTCGGCCGGGAAATCCGGCCCGGGTACCGCCGTCAGCCGGGTTCCGGGCCGGTCGCCACCGGGCGGGCAGGGTCGGTCACCCAGTGCGACCAGGAGCCGACGTAGAGCGCGGCCGGCAGGCCGGCCACCGCCAGCGCGAGCACCTCATGGGCGGCGGTTACCCCCGACCCGCAGTACGAGCCGGCCGCGACGCCCGGTTCCCGGGGCGCCCGCGGGCGCGGCCACCCCGAGCGCGGCAAACCGCGCCCGCAGCTCGGGCGCGGGCCGGAAGCGGCCGTCGGCGAGCACGTTGCCCGCCGTGGGCGCGCTCACCGCGCCGGGGATGTGCCCGGCGGCCGGGTCGATCGGCTCGGCCTCACCCCGGTAGCGCTCCCCGGCCCGCGCGTCCAGCAGCGTGCCGTCGGCGGGCGAGGTCGGCGGCGCCGTCCGCGTCCAGCAGCGGCATGCCGCCGGGCCTGGCCGTGAAGTCGCCCGGCGGCGGAGCGGCGCCCTCGCCGGTGACCACCGGCTGGCCGGCCGCGACCCAGGCGCGGTAGCCGCCATCGAGGACCCTGACCCGGGGGTGCCCGAAGTAGCGCAGCATCCACCAGCCACGCGCCGCGGCGGTGGAGTCCGCCTCGTCGTAGACGACGACGTCCCGGCCGTCGCTCACCCCGGCCCGCCGCATGGCCCGCTGGAACGCCGCCGCCTCCGGCAGTGGGTGCCGCCCGCCCGGCCCCGGTGCCCCGGACAGATCGCGGTCGAGGTCGGTGAACACGGCGCCGGGCAGGTGCCCGGCGCCGTAGGAGGCGATGCCCGGCGGGCCGGGCGACCCGGCGAGCCGCCAGCGCACGTCCAGCAGCACCGGGGGCGGACCGGCGGCCAGGCTGCGGGCCAGCGATGTCACGTCGATCAGTGGCTCCACGCCACCCATCCCTTCCGCCGGATGAGCCCGGCTTCCCGGGCGTGCCCGGCGGACGGGCGCGTCACCAGCAGGCCTACCCGCGGGCTCTAGCCTGTGGGTAACTTCCTTCTTCCTGTGGACGGGCCGCCGCGTACCCGGTTATCCACAGGTCAGATTGTGGATAACCGGTATCCACCGGTGTGCGTGCCGTGGCGCCGGGTCACGACGCGGGCAGGCACAGCAGCGGCACCAGCTGGTCGGCCGAGGTCAGCGAGCCGTGCATGCCGATCAGCGAGGACTCCAGCACCTCCGACTGGGTGGCGACCACGGCGCCCGGGCCCGCCGGGGCGACCACCACGTCGCCGATCCGGCCGGCCAGCCAGGGTTCCACCGGGCCGAACCAGCCCGCCGCGATCGCCTCGTCGCGGGAGAGCACCCAGGCCCGGTCGCCGATGATGTCGCGCCAGGTCTGGAGCACGTCGTCGGCCGCACCGGGCACGGTGTACAGGTGGCGGGCCCGCGGCTCACCGCCCAGCAGCGCGATCCCGTCGAGCAGGCCGGGAATGGAATCCGCGTCGATCCGGTCCTCGGGGGCCACGTCGGTCATCCCGTGATCGGCCGTCACGTACAGCGGGGTTCCCGCGGGTATGGCCGTCGCCAGCTGCTCGGCCAGCTTGTCCACGTGGCCGAGCTGGAAGCGCCATGCGTCAGACCCGCAGCCGAACACGTGCCCGGTGCCGTCCAGCTGGGCGTGGTACACGGTGACCAGCGCGCGGTCCGACCACCGCAGGGCGTCCGCCGCCTCCGCCGCGAGCGCGCCGAGGCTGTCCGCGGGCCGGTAGCAGTTGCCCCGCATGACGGCGGTGGACAGCCCGGTCTTCTCCAGCGCCGAGGCCGCGACGCGGTAGGTGCTCACGCCCGCCTCCGCGGCCCGCTCGTAGACCGTTGTGCCCGGCTGCCAGGCGAGCGGATCGACCGACTTGTCCCACCGCAGGCCGTTCAGCAGCTTGCCCTCGCCCGGGATCGCGACCTGATAGCCGAGCATGCCGTGCTGGCCGGGCGGGCGGCCGGTGCCCAGCGAGCTCAGGCTGGTCACCGTGGTCGCCGGGAAGCCCGCCGTCAGCGGCGCCGCGTTGACCGCCAGCTCGGACAGGAACGGCGCCGCCGCCGGATGGTCCCGCAGCAGCTCCCAGCCCAGGCCGTCCACCACGAGCAGGCAGATGCGGGCGGCGGGCGGCAGGCCGAGCACGTTCGGCTCGCCGGTTATGCCGAGCGACGCGAGCAGGGAGGAGGCGAGGTCGGGAAGGCTGCGCTCACCGTAACGGGGCAGGACCGGCGCCACCGCCGGCTCGGCTGGCATCAGCCCGTCCATCAGCGGTCTGGGTGAGCGGTCGCCGCCGCCAGCGCGCCTGGCGAACGCCAGCACCTGCCGTACCGCTTCCTCGCCGTCGGCCGCCTCGCTGACCCGGAGCGCCAGGTCGTCCGCGGTGATGGTCCCGCTGTAGCCGTGGTCCGCCTCGCAGTTCTCGTCCCCGCAGTGGGCGGGCTCCAGCTCGACGTGGGAAAGCACGTTCCAGCCGATGGTCAGGACCACCTCACTGGGCATCGTCACCCCGGGAACGTAGGAGGCCGGGTCGGGCACCACCCGGGTCACCGCCACCGAGGAGATGCGGGAGAAGCGCACCGCCTCGGTGCTCGTCTCCGCCTGCGGGCGGGCCGCCCGGTTCCTCGGCCGGGTTCTCGTCGGTGTGCGAGTAGATCAGCCTGGTCGGGGTCAGCACCAGGACGCTCATATGGCGGCGGACTTCCATGGCGGGGTCGAACAGCGCGTCGTGGTGTACGAAGAACGAGACGACGGGCTCGGAGCCCAGGGCGGAGGAGACCGCGTCGGCGACCAGCCCCGGGTAGTAGCCGCTCCGCTCGATCGCCGACCGCAGCCCATCAGCTGTGGCTTGCATATCCCTCATTACTCCATCCTGCACTCTCCCTGACCATGTGCCGACCGAACCGTCATTCAGCGGCACCGGCCAGCACGCTGCCGGGCGGCCTCCGTGATCCCATCACGTCGCGTGCCCGGCCAGGTAGGGCAGTCCAGGAGGGGTTGTCGCGGTCAGGTCGGCCCGCTCCCCGGCGCCGGGCTCGGGCAGGGCCATCGCCCCCGCCCCTGCGGCCGGCCGCGGCCTGCGCGGTGAGGACGCACCGGCCCCGCCCCCGCGTCCCCGGTACACCAGCAGGCCATTGACCGGATCGGGCACGGCGTCAAGCGCAGCCTGGACGGCCGCGATGGCGCGGAAGGCTTCCCACCGGGAATCCTCGCCGAACTCCACTTCGAAGACGACGCCCCATCGGTGCTCGTGCCATTCCCAGCTGGTGGCTCCGGCCGTTACCGCCGACTCGATCAGCACGGACGAGTAGGTATCCTGCCACTGCCTGGCGCGAAACTCGCCGTGGAATACCTCGATCGACCACCACTCGGCCATACCCCCGACCATAGGCGTTCGCAGCCCTGGCCGCATCCTCCCGCGCGGTGATCGCGATACAACGTGACGGACGCGATCCCGGGGCCCCCATCGGGATCGCGTCCTCACCGCCCTCGCCGGGCCAGCCTGACGGGCCCGGGCCTTACAGATACAGCGTGTACTTGAACACGAGGTCCAGCACGGTGGCGAACATGAGGTACATCAGCCAGATGCCGACGCCCAGGTGGAAGAACCCCATCAGCCTGGTGCCGAGCCTGGACGGGCCCGGCGCGCTCGCGCCCAGGCTCGAGAGGATATCGGAGAGATAGACGCAGGTCAGGCCGATGAACAGGCCCATGACCGGGTAGTCCTTGGCCTTCGCGAATACGATCACCCCGAGTACCGAGATGAGGGTGAAGGCCACCGCCATGCCCAGGTTGACCCGCGGGTCCGCCTGCTTCAGCCGGTTCCAGCCGAGCGCGAACCAGTGCACGCCGTAGGCGGAGAAGGCCAGCGCCGCCATGTAGAGCGGCGCCGAGGCGGTGAAGGTGCCGAACAGGGTGAGCCCGAGGAAGAGGTAGGTACCGGTGAGGAACTGGCAGAACCCGGGCATCCAGATGCCCCAGACGCCGGTCCCGAAGTCCACGCTCGCGTCGCGCTTGGGGAAGCCCAATAACTCCTGCGGGCCATAGATCAGGTAGCCGGTCCCGAGCCCGAAGAAGCCGAGGGCGATCGGCGGGAAGGGCGATTGCGGAAGAGAGATAGCGGCGAGTAAGGACATGGAAACCTCCCTTTATCGGCGGAATCGCTCCCTTTAGCCTGGCCATTCGGTACAGGCGGTAGCAGCTTAGATCCAGAACGTCAGCCGTTAAGGGACAAACTGGTGTGACGGTGGCGCAGCCCGCTGCCCGGGTCAGCCGCCTGCGGCGAGCGCGTCCCTGATCCGCTGCGCGTAGGCCGCCGCCTCGGCGTCGTCGGCGTACCTCTGGCGGGGCCAGAAGAAGCCGCGCAGGCCATCGCCGCGGGTCCGGGGCACCACGTGCACATGCAGGTGAGGGACGCTCTGGCTGACCACGTTGTTCATCGCGACGAAGCTGCCCTGGGCGCCGAGGGCAGCCGGCAGGGCGGCGCTGACCCGCTGGACCCGGGTGAACAGCGGGCCGACCAGGTCGGCCGGCAGGTCGGCCAGCGTCTCGTAATGATCGCGCGGGGTCACCAGCACGTGGCCCTTGAACACCGGCCGGCGTCCAGGAACGCCACGACCACCTCATCGGCGAGCACGATCTCGGCCGGATGCTCCCCGCTCGCGATGGCGCAGAAAAGACAATCGCTCACGACCGGCCACCTTAGTGGCCGGCCAGCGGGAATGGTTTGAGCCGGCCGGCGGCGGCGTGGCCGCAGGCCCGGCTGGCACGGTGATCAGTCAGACGTTACGGTGCGGGCGTGGCAGTCGACGGGCGCCGGCATGTGGTGGCTTTCGGCGGGCTGCCCGCGCGGAATTCGTTGCCCGTGGGCGCCAGGCCGTTCCGGGACTACCTGTGCGGCCTGACCGGCCGGGCCGGGCCGCGGATCGCGGATGCTGACTCACCGCCTCCGGAGACGATCCGGCGGTGCGTGACCCAGGCCTGCGGCTGGTTCGAGGGCGACCGGGCCGAGGTAGGGCCACCTGGCGCTGTTCCCCATGCCGAGCGTGGCCGATCCCGAGGACTTCCTGCTCTCCCGGGACCTGATCTTCGTCGGCGGGGGCAGCGTGGCGAACATGCTCGCGGTGTGGCGCGTCCACAGACTCGACCGCATCCTGCGCGCTGCCTGGCAGGCCGGGGTGGTGCTGGCCGGCGTGAGCGCGGGCGCGATCTGCTGGTTCGAGGGCGGCACGACCGACTCGTTCGGTCCTGACCTCCGTCCTTTCACCGACGGCCTCGGCTTGCTGGCGGGCAGCTACTGCCCGCACTACGACTCCGAGCCCGGCCGCCGCCCGCTGTTCACCTCGCTGGTCGCGGCCGGCGTGCTCCCGGCCGGGATCGCCTGCGACGACGGTGCGGGCGCTCACTTCGTGGACGACGAACTGGAGGCCGTGGTCACCGGGCTGCCCGGCGCGGCCGGCTATCTGGTGAGCCGGACGGCGACGGCGGGTTCACGCAAACCACGCTGGCCGCTAGCCGCTGCCTGGACCGGGCGGTTGACCACACCGCCGTTGCGCTGATCCCGGGCCGCCGCCGGTGTCAGCCGGGAAGCCGCCGGTGTCAGCCGGGAAGATGACAGCAGGCCGGCCGCCGGGATGACGACCGGCCCGGCAGGTCAGGCCTACTCTTGAGACGTGGGCGCGCTCTATGCCTGGCTCCGCCGCCACCCGATGCTGGTGGACGGCGGGCTGGCGGCCGTGCTGGCCTTCCTCGGCGTCGCGTCCGCCGCGGCCATGGTCTTCCGCCCAGGGTCGCCGCCGTGGGCCTCAGCCGCGTGGCCGCCATCCCGCTGGCGCTCCTGCTGGCCGTCCCGGTGATCTTCCGGCGCTCGCATCCGGTCGGCGCCTTCGCGGCCGCCGTCGTGATCGGCGGGATCCAGGTGCTGCTGAACATCAGGCCGAACGCCACCGACCTGGCCATCGTCATCCTGCTGTACACCCTCGCCGCCTACACGCCGCGGCGGACCTCGGTCATCGGGCTGGCCATCTGCCTGGCGGGCTCGGCGGTGGGGGTGGCCCGGTGGATGCCGGGCCAGCTCAGCGTGCTGGACGCGATAGCGGTCGGCTCGATCTTGTTCGCCGGGCCGTCGCTGATCGCGTGGGTGTTCGGTGACTCGATGCGCTACCGGCGGGCGTACTACACCAGCCTGGAGGACCGGGCGGCCCGGCTGGAGGCCGAGCGCGACGCCCAGGCGCAGATCGCCGCCGCGGCGGAACGGGCCAGGATCGCCCGCGAGCTGCATGACGTGGTCGCGCACAACGTCAGCGTCATGGTGGTCCAGGCCGACGGCGCCTCGTACGCGCTGGGCTCCGACCCGGACCGCGCCCGGCAGGCGCTCGCCGCGATCGCGCCACCGGCCGGCAGGCGCTGATCGAGATGCGCCGCATGCTCGGCGTGCTGCGGCGCGATGACGACGGAACCGAGCCGGATCGGGCTCCGCTGCCTGGCATCGGCCAGCTCGGCGAGCTGCTGGAACAGGCGCGGGCCACGGGCCTGGCCGTCTCCTTCACCGTCGAGGGGGTGCCGCAGCCGCTGCCGGACGGCGCGGCGCTGGCCGCCTACCGGATCGTGCAGGAGTCGCTCACCAACACCCGCAAGCACGGCGGGCCCCGGGCCACCGCCCAGGTGCTGCTGCGCTACCTGGAGGACGCGCTGCTGCTGCGGGTCACCGACGACGGCCTGGGCGCACGTGCCGCCTCCGACGGGGCCGGCCACGGGCTGACCGGGCATGCGCGAGCGGGTCGCCGTCTACGGCGGCTGGGTGCAGGCAGGCCCGCGCCCGGCCGGCGGCTACCAGGTGACGGCGCGGCTGCCGCTGACATCCTCCGCGCCCATCGCCCCGCGCGGCATGCCCCGCGCCGGCACGCGCACGGGGTACGCGGACGCCAAGCGGGGCCGGTGCCGCATGAGCATCCGGATCCTGCTCGTCGACGACCAGGAACTGGTCCGGGCCGGGTTCCGGATGGTGCTCGACGCCCAGCCGGACATGGAGGTGGTCGGCGAGGCGGGCGACGGGCTGGCCGCGACCCGGATGCTGCGCGCGGTCGACCGCCGACGTGGCGGTGATGGACGTGCGGATGCCCCGGCTGGACGGGATCGAGGCGACCCGGCAGATCTGCCAGGCCGGCGACCGGCCGCGGGTGCTCATGCTGACCACGTTCGACCTCGACGAGTACGCCTACGCCGCGCTCAAGGCCGGGGCCAGCGGGTTCCTGCTCAAGGACGTGCCGCCGGAGGAGCTGCTGTTCGGCATCCGGGCGGTGCACTCCGGCGACGCGGTGGTCGCCCCGTCCACCACCCGGCGCCTGATCGACCGCTTCGCGCCGCTGTTCCCCGCCGACGACGGGCCCGCCCCGCCGGACCTCGCCTGCCTGACCGGGCGGGAGCGGGAGGTGCTCGTCCACGTCGCCCAGGGCCTGTCCAACGCCGAGATCGCCGGGCGGCTGTTCGTGTCCGAGGCCACCGTGAAGACCCACGTCGGCCGGGTGCTGGCCAAGCTCGGCCTGCGTGACCGGGTCCAGGCGGTGGTGTTCGCCTACGAGACCGGCCTGGTCAAGGCGCGCGGCCCCGCCTGACGCCCGGCGTTCTTCATGATCACGGAAGCCCTCATAGTGACTGACGCGTTTCCGTGATCATGGACCCCGGGGCTCGGCGGCGCGGCAGGTTAGCGGCCAGTGGTGGCGCGGCGCAGTGACCAGCCGAGCGCGGCGAGGACGCAGACCGGCATCAGCCACCAGGCGTTCACCCCCGCGACGTGCACGAGGAGCGCGGTGGCGGCCAGGGCGAGCGCAACGGCTGCCGCCCCGCGCCAGTCGTCACCGATGACGAAGTCGTACCAGAACGCGCCGAACGAGCGCAGCCAGCGGGTCACCGGGCCACCTCCTTCACGCCCGCCGGGGCCAGCGCCCGGGTCCGGCGCAGCAGCGCGGTGTAGCCGAGCGCCACCAGCACCACCAGGGGCACGAGCACCAGCAGCGCCGCGTCGTTCCCGGGCCAGGACACCCCGGCCCCCTCCGCGCCCCAGAAGATGCCGAACGAGGTCAGCATGACGCCGACCGCGAACTTCAGGGTGTTCTCCGGGACCCGTGACAGCGGCGCGTGCACCACCACGCCGACGACGGCCACCACGACCACGGCCGCGGCGGCGCTCAGCGCGGCCAGGCCGACGTTGTTCTGGCTGGCGCCGAAGGTGATGGCGATGAAGACCACCTCCAGCCCTTCCAGCAGCACGCCCTTGAACGACAGGGTGAAGGCGTACCAGTCATGGACCCAGCCGCGCCGGCCACCCGACGCCGCCCGGGCCGCCGCGACCTGGCGGGCGTAGATGCCCTCCTCGTCGTGCAGGTCCTTGTAGCCGGAGGCGCGCAGGATGGCCTTGCGGAGCCACTGCAGGCCGAAGACGGCGAGCAGGGCGCCCACGATCAGCCGCAGCGGTGCCAGCGGGATCAGGGTGAGGGCGGGCCCGAGGACCGCGACCACCGCGGCGAGCACGATCAGCGCGGCGGCCATGCCCTGGAAGGTGGAGCGCCACTCGCGGGTCAGCCCGGCCGCGAGCACGATCGTCAGCGCCTCGACGGCCTCGACCGCGCAGGCGACGAAGACGGTCAGGACGAGGGGCAGGGCGTTCACGCGACCTCCAGCTCGGGCGCGCGGCGATCCGGCGGCGGGGGCGTGCCGTTCTGGAACAATGGGCAGGTGGCCGACGGCGACCGTGCAGCGGGCGAGCGGCTGGCTGCTGCTTATCTACCGGGTGCCGTCCGAGCCGAGCAGGCTCCGGGCGGCGGTGTGGCGGCGGATCAAGAGCCTCGGCGCCATCTACCTCCAGAACTCCGCCGCGGCCCTGCCCGCCAGCGTGGGCGCCGAACGCGCGCTGCGCAAGCTGCGCAGCGAGATCCTCGACATGGGCGGGACGGCCGTGCTGATGACCTGCACGGTGCTGGCGGGCGCGGCGGAGGTGATGTCGGCCTTCCAGGCGGCGCGCAACGACGAGTACGAGGAGATCGTCGACCGCTGCGAGGACTTCCTGGCCCAGGTGAAGAAGGAGCACGTCGCCGAGCACTTCACCTTCGCGGAGCTGGAGGAGAACGAGGTCGACCTGGTCAAGCTGCAGAACTGGTTCGCCCGGGTCCGCGAGCGCGACGTGTTCGGCGCGGAGGGGCGCCAGGCGGCCGAGAAGTGCGCTGGCCGACTGCGAGCAGGCGCTGGAAGGGTACGCGGCCCGGGTCTACGCTGAGGAAGCGGACATCCACTAGCCGACGTTGCGCCGGGTGCGTGCGCCGCCCGCGGTGCCCGCCGTCAGCGTTCGGGTATGAGTGTCGGGGACGCACGCTGCTAATTGTAACAGTCGTGATATGTAACATCTGACGGTCGTTTTCGGACGCGTGGTGGCCACCGCCTCGCCTGCTGGCGCTTCCGGCCGTCGGCACGCCCGGGTCGGCCGCCGGAGCTACCGCAGTTACCGCAGGACAACCAAGGGTTACCTGACCGTTACTTCTGGTTCACCATTCATCTCGCGTCAGCGCCGCCTGGGACGGGGAGGCTGCAGCTGTGACCACGGCGCGGGCGGGGTGCCAGCGCCCAGGCACCGGAGGGAGTAATCCATGAGCTCACGACTGTTCAGGCTGGCCAGCGTGGCGGGCGTCGCCGGGCTGGCCCTAACCGCGTTAGCGGCCACCGGCGCCGGCGGCGGCCGCGGCCGGCACCGGTAACTCGGCCGCAACCACCACGCCGATCAAGCACGTGATCGTGATCATCGGCGAGAACCACACCTTCGACAACGTGTTCGCCACCTACCAGCCGCCGGCCGGGCAGCACGATCTGGAACCTGCGCTCGGAGGGCATCGTCACCGCGAACGGCACGCCGGGCCCGAACTTCGGCAAGGCCACCCAGCTCACGGCCAGCAACACCAAGACCTACACCCTGACGCCGAAGATCACCGGCACGTACAAGACGCTTCCCCAGCCCAACACGACCTACGTCGCGACCGGCTGCGACGGCCTGCCGGGCAACAGCCCCGACACCCGGTTCCCCGCGACCCTGCCCGACGGGCCGTACCAGATCACCAAGTACGTGCCCTACTTCGACGACCACTCGCAGTACACCGGCGGCATGCGAGTTCAACGGCGCCTACGTCGGCGACCCGATCCACCGCTTCTACCAGATGTGGCAGCAGACCGCGGCGTACCACGGCCGCCTGTTCACCTGGGTGGCCAACACCGCGGGCGACGACAACGGCGCGATCCCGCCTGCGCCGATCTTCCAGGGCGGGCTGCAGACGGGCTTCTACAACATGGCCGAGGGCGACGCGCCGGTCCTGAACGACCTGGCCCAGCACTACGCGATCAGCGACAACTACCACCAGGCGGTGCAGGGCGGCACCGGCGCCAACCACATCGCGCTCGGCACCGGCTTCGCCGCCTCGTACCAGAACGCGGCGGGCCAGGCGGTCGCCGCCGCCGGCCGGCGAGATCGAGAACCCCAACCCCAAGCCGGGCACGAACAACAACTACACCCAGGACGGCTACGGCAGCTCCACCGTCGCGAACACCGGCGGCAGCTACTCCGAGTGCGCCGACCCGAACCAGCCGGGCGTCGGGGCCATCGACGCGTACCTGAGCAAGCTGCCCTACAAGGCGTTCCAGAACTGCCAGCCCGGCCGCTACTACCTGCTGAACAACTACAACGCCGGCTACAACGTGGACGGCACGGTGAACACCGCGCCGTACACGGCGCCGCCGCAGAAGACCGACTACAACACGATCGGCAACGCGCTGTCCGCCCACGGCATCAGCTGGGGCTACTTCGGCGAGGGCTACGACAACGGCAAGCCCAGCTCCGGCTACTGCGGCATCTGCGACCCCATGCAGTACTCGTCGTCGATCATGACCAACCCGGCGCTGCGCAAGAACGTCCAGCACGGCCTGGGCGACTTCCTCAGCGAGGCGGCGGCCGGCACCCTGCCGGCGGTCTCCTTCCTCAAGCCCGGCGACGATGACGGGCACCCCGGCTACTCCACCCTCGCCGCGTTCGAGAGACTTCGTCGCGCGCGCGATCAACGCGGTGCAGAGCAACGCGAACGCTGTGGCGGTCCACCGCGATCTTCGTCACCTTCGACGAGGGCGGCGGCTACTACGACTCGGGCTACATCCAGCCGGTCAGCTTCTTCGGCGACGGCCCGCGCGTGCCGATGATCGTGGTCTCGCCCTACGCCCGGCGCGACGTGGTGGACCACACCTACAACGACCACGTGTCGATCCTGAAGTTCATCGAGGCCAACTGGCGGCTGTCGCCGCTGTCGGCGGTCAGCGAGGACAACCTGCCGAACGCGACGCCGGGGCCTACGTGCCGAGGATCAGGCCCGCGATCGGCAACCTGATGACCATGTTCGATTTCGGCCACCCGGATTTCGCCACCCTCCATCTGCCGGGCTAGGCGGAACGTTACCACGCGGCGGCGGCGCTTCCCGGCGCCGCAGCCGGCTGTCAGGCCCCGCCAGACCGGGTGCCGCTGCCGTCGGCACCGGATGCACGTCACGCCCGAAGCACGTGCATCCGGCTGACCGGCAGGCACTAGCATCGAAGCCGTGAGCACGACGCTGAGCATCACCGGACACCTCCCCCCATCTGATCGACGCCGACGCGGTCGTCGTCGCGGTGTGCAGCGGAGCCGACGGGCCGCTACCGGGGCCGGGAACCAAGGACGTGGACGACGCGCTCGGCGGGACGCTGGCGAGCACGCTGGCCGCGCTGGGCGCGACCGGCGAGGCCGGCGAGGTCACCAAGATCCCCACGGGCGGCCGGCTGGCCGCACCGCTGATCGCGGCGGTCGGGATCGGCGCCCCGAGGGCGGCGACGCCGCCGTCGACCCCGAGGACGCTGCGCCGCGCGGCCGGCGCGGCGGTGCGCGCGGTGGCCAGCCCGCGCGGCGGCGGGCAGGCCCAGCAGCGGCGGATCGCGCTCGCCCTGCCCGCCCGCGACCAGGCAGAGGCGGAGGCGGTCGCGCTCGGC
Organism: uncultured Actinomycetes bacterium; assembly: GCA_963835425.1. GTDB lineage: Bacteria > Actinomycetota > Actinomycetes > Streptosporangiales > Streptosporangiaceae > UBA9676. The sequence continues at coordinate 833,882 of CAWIGE010000002.1, forward strand.
GCGCTGCTCGGCGGCTACACGTTCCGGCGGTACCGCAGCGAGCCCGCCGGGCAGGCGGCGCTCACGCTGCTGGCCAACGGCAGCCACGCGGCCGAGGCGGCCCGCCGGGCGCGAGGTGCTCGCCGCCGCCGTCACCCTGGTCCGCGACCTGGTCAACACCGGGCCGTCCGACCTGGTGCCGGCCACGTTCGCGGCCCGGGCCGGGCAGGTCGCGGCGGAGGCCGGGATCGCCATCACCGTCCTGGACGAGCAGGCGCTCGCCGAGGGCGGCTACGGCGGCATCCTCGGCGTCGGGCAGGGCTCGGTCCACCCGCCGCGGCTGGTCCGGCTGGAGTATGCCCCGCCGCGAGGCCAGCAAGGCGCTGGTGCTCGCGGGCAAGGGGATCACCTTCGATTCCGGCGGCCTGTCGCTCAAGCCCGCCAAGGCGATGGAGACGATGAAGTCGGACATGGGCGGCGCCGCGGCGGTGCTGGCCGCCATGCAGGCGATCGCCGCGCTGGGCCTGCCCGTGCGGGTGATCGGTTACCTGCCGCTCGCCGAGAACATGCCGAGCGGGACCGCGCAGCGGCCGTCGGACGTGCTCACCATCTACGGCGGGACCACCGTCGAGGTGCTCAACACCGACGCGGAGGGGCGCCTGGTGCTGGCCGACGCCCTGGCCCGGTCGGCGTCCGACTCCCCCGACGTGCTCGTCGACGTGGCGACGCTGACCGGCGCGCAGGTCGTATCGCTGGGCCCGCGGGTGGCCGGGGTGATGGCCAACGACGACGCGCTGCGGGACGCGGTGGTGGACGCGGCCGGCCGGGCCGGTGAGGCGATGTGGCCGATGCCCCTGCCCGACGAGCTCCGCAAGGGCCTGGAGTCTTCGGTCGCCGACCTCACCAACGTGGCCCCCGACCGCAACGGCGGGATGCTGGTGGCCGGGCTGTTCCTGCGCGAGTTCGTGCCGCTGGGCGTGCGCTGGGCGCACCTGGACATCGCCGGCCCGTCCTACAACGAAGGGCCGCCACATGGGTATACCCCCAAAGGCGGGACAGGCGCCGCCACCAGGACCCTGGTCCAGATCGCGCAGGACATGGCGGACGGGCGCCTGTAGGCGGGCCGGGGCGGGGTGACGCGAGAGAGGACCAAGGAGCATTCCTGTGGCGGACAGCAGCGACCGGTACGACATCGTCATTCTCGGCGGCGGCAGCGGCGGCTACGCCTGCGCGCTGAGAGCGGCCGAGCTCGGCAAGCGCGTCGCGCTCATCGAGAAGGACAAGGTCGGCGGCACCTGCCTGCACCGCGGGTGCATCCCGACCAAGGCCCTGCTGCACGCCGCGGAGATCGCTGACCAGGCGAACGAGGCCGAGTCGTTCGGCGTCCGGGCCCGGTTCGACGGCATCGACATGGCCGGGGTCAACACCTACAAGGACAAGGTCGTCGACCGGCTCTGGAAGGGACTGCAGAGCACGATCGCGAGCCGCAAGGTCGACGTGGTCTACGGCGACGGCCGCCTGGTGTCGCCGACCGCGGTCCGGGTCGGCGACGCGGTCTACGAGGGCGCGCACGTCGTGCTGGCCACCGGCTCGGAGGCCAAGAGCCTGCCCGGGCTGGCGATCGACGGCCAGCGGGTCATCACCAGCGACCAGGCGCTGACGCTGGACCGGGTGCCCGGGTCGGTGGTCATCCTGGGCGGCGGGGTCATCGGGGTGGAGTTCGCCAGCATCTGGCGGTCGTTCGGCGCCGAGGTGACCATCGTCGAGATGCTCCCCCACCTGCTGCCGCCCGAGGACGAGTCCAGCTCGAAGCTGCTGGAGCGCGCCTTCCGGCGGCGCGGGATCGCCTACCAGCTGGGGGCCAGGTTCGAGGGGGTGAAGGAAGCGCCGGACGGGCTGACCATCACCCTGGAGGGCGGGAAGACCCTCGACGCCGAGCTGATGCTCGTCGCCGTCGGCCGCGGCCCGGTCTCGGCCGGGCTCGGGTACGAGGAGGCCGGGGTGGCGGTCGACCGCGGTTTCGTGATCGTGGACGAGTACTGCCGCACCAACGTCCCGACCATCTCCGCGGTCGGCGACCTCACCCCCGGGCTCCAGCTCGCCCACGTCGGCTTCGCCGAGGGCATCCTGGTCGCTGAGCAGGTCAGCGGGCTGGAAGTGACCCCGATCGACTATGACGGAGTACCGCGGATCACCTACAGCGATCCGGAGGTCGCGTCGGTGGGGATCACCTCGGCGATGGCGGCCGAGCGCGGGATCGAGACCACCGAGTACACCTACAACCTCGGCGGGAACGGCAAGAGCGTCATCCTGCAGACCCAGGGGGCGGCCAAGGTCATCGCCACGGCCAACGGCACGTCGGGCAAGCCGGGGCCGGTGCTCGGCGTGCACCTGGTCGGCGCCCGGGTCGGCGAGCTCATCGCCGAGGGCCAGCTCATCTACAACTGGGAGGCGCTGCCATCGGAGGTGGCGCAGCTCATCCACCCGCACCCCACCCAGTCGGAGGTCATCGGCGAGGCGCATCTCGCACTTGCCGGAAAGCCCCTCCACGCCCACGCGTGACCGGGACATGCTTAGGAGCAAACCCCGCCACCGGATAGCCACCCATGCCGGATAACGAAGGAGTCACCTAAAGCCATGTCGGTCTCCGTATCCATGCCCCAGCTGGGCGAGAGCGTCACCGAAGGCACCGTCACGCGCTGGCTCAAGAAGGAGGGCGAGCGGGTGGAGGCGGACGAGCCACTCCTCGAGGTCTCCACGGACAAGGTTGATACCGAGATCCCCTCGCCGGTGTCGGGCATCCTGCGCGGCATCACGGTCGCCGAGGACGAGACCGTCGCCGTCGGCGCCGAGCTGGCGGTGATCGACGAGACTGGAGGAGAGGCAGCGGAGGCGCCTGCCGCCGAGGCCGCCCCGGCGCAGGCACCGCCCGCGGACGCCGCGCAGGCGCAGGCACCGCCCGCCGAGGCCGCCCCGGCGCAGGCAGCGCCCGCGCCCGAGTACGCGCAGGCCGCCCAGGAGTACCCGCCCCCGGCCGCCCGAGTACCCGCAGGCCCCGGCGGCCCAGGACTACCCGCAGGCCCCGCCCGCCCAGGAGTACCCGCCCGCGGCCGCACCGGCGCCCGAGTACCAGCCCGCCGGGGAGCCGGGCCAGCAGGACGGCTATGGCCCGCCGTCGATGTTCACGTCCGCCGCCCCGGCGCAACCGGCCCCGGCCGCGCCACCAACGGAACAGGCGCCCGCGGCGCCACCTGTGGAGCAGGCGCCGGCCGCCCCGGAGCAGGCTCCCGCCGCGCCGTCCGAGGAGCCCCCGGCCCAGCCGGCTCCACCGGCCGCCGAGCCGGCGGCCGCGCCCGCCGCGGCCGCACCGCCGCCCCCCGCACCGGAACCCGCCGCCCCGGCGCCTGCGGCACCGGCGCCCGCCGCGCAGCCACCCGCTGAGGCGGAACCTGCCGCCATCCCGCTGCCGTCAGCGGCCGACGGCCCCTATGTCACCCCGCTCGTCCGCAAGCTCGCCGCCGAGCATGGCGTGGATCTCGCGGCCGTGACCGGCACCGGGGTCGGCGGCCGCATCCGTAAGCAGGATGTGCTGGAAGCCGCGAGGGCCGTACGGGAGTCGGCGCCCGCCGCCGCCGCTGCACCCGCTGCTCCGGCCGCGAATGGGTCGGGCGCCCCCGCACCCACGGCCGCCGCTCCTGCCGCTCCCGCTGCGGCCGCCGCGGCGGCCGCTCCGGCGACATCGGCACCAGCCGCCCCGGCGCGGCCCGTCGTCCCGTCCACCTTGCGTGGCACCACCGAGCGCATGTCCCGGGCCCGCCAGGTCATCGCCCGGCGCATGGTCGAGTCGCTGCAGACCTCGGCCCAGCTCACCACCGTGGTTGAGGCCGACGTCACGGCGATATCCCGGCTGCGCGACCGCGCCAAGGCCGACTTCGAGGCCCGCGAGGGAGTCAAGCTGTCCTTCCTGCCCTTCTTCGCGCTCGCCACGCTCGAGGCGCTCAAGGTGCATCCGCGGCTGAACGCGTCCATCGACGCCGAGGCGGGCCAGGTGATCTACCACGACGACGAGCACCTCGGCATCGCGGTGGACACCGAGCGGGGGCTGATGGTGCCGGTCATCCAGAACGCCGGCGACCTGAACATCGGCGGGCTGGCGAGGAAGATCGCCGACCTGGCGGCGCGGACGAGGGCCGGGCAGGTCAGCCCGGACGAGCTGGCCGGCGGCACGTTCACGCTCACCAACACCGGCAGCCGGGGGGCGCTGTTCGACACGCCGATCATCAACCAGCCGCAGGTGGCGATCCTGGGCACCGGCTCGGTGGTGAAGCGGGCGGTGGTCGTGGAGGACCCCGCGCTCGGCGAGGTGATCACCGTGCGCTCCATGGTCTACCTGGCGCTCACCTACGATCACCGGCTCGTGGACGGCGCCGACGCCGCCCGCTTCCTGGCCACCGTGAAGGAGCGGTTGGAAGAAGGTGCCTTCGAAGCCGAACTCGGGCTCTGACCTGGCAGGACACCGGTAGTGCGAATCGCGGTCACCGGATCAACGGGCCTGATCGGGACCGCCGTGGTGGCCGTCCTGCGCGACGGCGGCCACCAGGTAATCAGGCTGGTCCGCCGGACGCCGGCCAGCCAGGACGAGATCGCCTGGGACCCCCTCGCGCCCACCGGCGGGCTCACTCCCGGCGCGCTGGACGGCCTCGACGCCGCCGTCCACCTGGCGGGGGCGAACGTGGCCGGCCTGCGCTGGACTGCCGCCTACAAGGAAGAGATCCGGGCCAGCCGGGTCCGGGGCACCCGGGCGCTGGCCGGCGCGCTGGCAGCGGCGGGCGCGCCGCCATCCGTTCTGCTGTCAGGCTCGGCCATCGGCTGGTACGGGGACACCGGCGGGCGGGAGGTCGATGAGTCCTCCCCCGTCGGCTCCGGCTTCCTGCCCGGCGTGGTCAGGGAGTGGGAGGCCGCGGCGCGCCCGGCGGAGGAGGCCGGCATCCGCGTGGTGACGATGCGCTCCGGGGTCGTGATCTCCCGGCGCGGCGGGGTGCTGGCCCGGATGCTGCTGCCGTTCCGGCTCGGGCTGGGCGCCCGGCTGGGATCGGGCACGCCAGGTCATGAGCTGGGTCACGCTGGCGGACTATGCGGCGATCGTGAGCTTCCTGCTCGCCCACCCGGAGATCACCGGGCCGGTGAACCTCACCACGCCGCACCCGGTCACCAACGCCGAGTTCACGTCAGCCCTGGCGGCGGCGGTGCACCGTCCCGGGCTGCTGTTCCTGCCGGAGCCGGCGCTCAAGCTCGCGCTCGGCGGCGTCAGCAGCGACATCCTCGCCAGCGCCCGGGTGATGCCCCGGCGCCTGGAGGCGGCGGGCTACCGGTTCCGGTTCCCCGACCTGCCCGCGGCGCTGGCGGCGGAGCTGGCCGCCCAGCCGGTGCCGTCATAGCGGGACGTCCTGCGGCACCGGCACGAGGCCGCGCCGTGGCAGCGGGCGGGCGTCACGCGTCCCGACCCGGTGCCACCCGGCCGGCCGGATGCGGCCCAGCCTCCTCCGGGCCCGAGCGCGGCTGGCGGAACAGGTCACGGTAGCCGTGCCCGGCCGAATAGTCGCCGAACAGCGGCACCTTCCAGAACGGCGGCACCGGCCCGGAGTCGCCTTTCAGCGCGTGGAGCCGGCTGAACGTGAGCCGCAGCAGCCGCCTCGCGCCGATCATCGCCACCACCGCTAGTGGGAGCTCGACCACCAGCGCCAGCGTGAGGCTGTCGATGAAGCCCGGCGTGCCCCAGTCCAGCGTGGTGTCGAACCACGCATCGCAGCAGAGCAGGGTGGCCAGCACGACCAGGCACAGGATCAGTATCTGGCGGCGCCGCCAGGCGGCCCAGGCGGTGGCCGCGAAGGCGAGGAACAGCACCGCGTCGAACCCGACCCAGGCGGCGCTCCAGCCGCCGGCCCGGTAGCGCCAGGGCAGGGTGACGGCGAGCACACCGATCCAGATCGCCAGCCCGGCCGCACAGACCAGGGCGGCCGCGATAAGGAGCCGCCGGCGCGAGCTGCTGCGGGTCCCGGCCATGGCCGTCACGGCGCGCGCGAGCCGGTCCCGTCCGGGCTGGCCCGCCTGCTCCAGCTCAGCCCCCTCGAGCACCGGTCCGACCTCCCTCGCCGCACTCGCCGGGGTAACCCCGGCCTATCCGGTGTAATCCCCGGCCTATCCGGTGTAATCCCCGGCCTATCCGGTGTAATCCCCATCCTTGGCGGCGGCAAAGATCCGGCCGGGGATTCATGCCTGGCACGTGTCCCCGGCCGGCCCGACGCGGGCGGGCGGCCCGGTCGGCCGGATAAGCTGGCGGCGTGAATGGCGAGCTTGTTTTTGCCCGGGCAGGCTTCGGCGCCAGCGCAGTTCCCTACCTCGATGGCTGGGATCTCCAGCGGGCGCTGCACGAACGGCGGGTCGCCGGGGAAATCCCCGACACGTGCCTGATGCTGGAGCATCAGCCCGTCTACACCGCCGGGCGGCGGACCGGCCAGCTCGACCGCCCGCTCGCCAATCCGGGCATCCCGGTGATCGACGTGGACCGCGGCGGGAAGATCACCTGGCACGGGCCGGGACAGCTCGTCGGGTACCCGATCGTCGCGCTCGCCGAGCCGGTGGACGTCATCGCCTACGTGCGCGCCCTCGAGGAGGCGCTGATCCGGGCCTGCGCCGAGGCTGGCGTGGCCACCACCCGGGTCGAAGGCCGCAGCGGCGTCTGGCTCACCGGCGGCCGCGGTCCCGGCAGCGCTCACGACCGCAAGGTGGCGGCGATCGGCATCCGGGTGGCGCGCGGGGTCACGATGCACGGCTTTGCGCTCAACTGCGACTGCGATCTCGGCTGGTTCGACCGGATCGTGCCCTGCGGGATCCGGGATGCGGGGGTCACCAGCCTGTCCGCCGAGACCGGTCGCACCGTCACCGTCGCCGGCATGCTGGGCGTGGTGGAACGCCATCTCGCCCACGTTCTCGGCGCCACCAGCTGGCACAGCGTCGACGGCACCGACCCGCTGGCCGAGCCGCTCACGGCCGACCCCGTCCCGGCGGAGGTCGGCACCGCCGACTGACCGCGCCGGCTCCCCGGCCTCAGCCTCCCGCGGCCAGCCGGGCCAGGTAGCCGGCCAGGTCACCGGCCGGGACCTGGCCTGCTCGCCGGTGGTCATGTCCCGGACGGTGACGGCTGCCCGCCTCCTCCTCGGTGCCGCCATAGATCAGCGACCAGCGGGCCCCCTGGTCGCTGGCCCATTTGAGCTGGCGGCCGAGCTTGCCGGACGCGCCCAGGTAGACGCTGGCCCGCAGCCCGGCCGAGCGGGCAGCCGAGGCGAACGCAAAGCTGCGTGCCGCGTAGCGCTGGTCCATGACCGTGACCGCCACATCCAGCCGGGTGTGCCCCTCCGCTCCGCGGCAGCATGAGCAGGATCCGCTCGATGCCGAGCGAGCCGCCGGTCGCGGGCACGTCCGGCCCGCCGAGCTGGTCGATCAGGTGGTCGTAGCGTCCGCCGCCGCCGAGCGAGCCCGGCACGCCCTCGGCCACGATCTCCCAGATCGGGCCGGTGTAGTAGCTCAGGCCGCGCACCATCCGCGGGCGCGAACACCACCCGTCCGGCCGGCAGCTGCCCGGCGAGCAGGGACAGCAGGGCGTTCACCTCATCCAGCCCGGCGGAGCCCTCCTCGCTGGACTTGAGCGCGTCGCTGATCCGTTCCGCCGCGTCGCCGCCGGTCATCGCCGCCGACCAGTTCGGCGGCTTTGCCTTCCGGCAGCCCGCGGCCGGCCAGCTCGGCGGTGACCTCGGCCGGCGCGAGCTTGTCCAGCTTGTCGAGGGTGATCAGGACCCCGGGTCCAGCACCGGCCGGGACGCCGAACGCCTCCAGCAGGCCCGCGAGCACGCGGCGGGAGTTGAGCAGGAAAGCGGAAGCCGCCGATTCCCAGGTCGGCGAGCACGTCATTGACCGCGCAGATGACTTCCGCGTCGGCCAGCGCGCGAGGTGGAGCCGAGGGTGTCCAGGTCGCACTGGGTGAACTCGCGGTACCGGCCGCGGCCCGGCCGGTCCGCGCGCCAGACCGGGCCGATGCGCGTAGCGCTTGTACGGAACCGGCAGCTGGCTGCCATAGGCGGCGGCCACCCGCGCCAGCGGCACCGTCAGGTCATAACGCAAGGCCAGGTCGGCCTCGCCGGTCCCCTCGTGCTCGCCGCGGCGCAAGATCTTGAAGATGAGCTTGTCGCCGTCTTCGCCGTACTTGCCCATGAGGACATCGAGCCGCTCGAAGGCCGGGGTGGCGAGCGGCTCGAACCCGTAGCGGTCGAACACCGACCGGATGAGCGCGAACGCGCGCTCCCGGGTCTCGAACTCGCGGGCAAGGAAGTCACGGGTCCCCGAGGGGGGATCGAACTGCGTTGGCATGCGCCTATGCTCCCCGACCGGGCCGGTCCCGTCACATCGGTTTCCGGACTGGGGTTACCGGGGAACCTGGCCAACAGGCCGCCAGCGCACCCAGATGCCGCTAGGCGCGTGGATGGATGCTCTCAGACTGCTGGCCGCCACCGAGCGAACGACGCCACAGCCCGAGGAGCTCTTCTTGTCCCGCCCGCCGACCAGCGACGTCCCGCCCGCCGCCCGCACGGCCCGGCCCGGAGATGGCTGGCCCCCCGGTACCACCGGGCCCCCCGGGTACACGCTGCCGCTGGCTTCGGCCTGCAGGCCGTTATCTCGGCCGGTGACGGCCTCGCCCTGATCGCCCTGGCCAGCCGGGTCTACCAGGGCTCGCACGCCTCCTGGGCGGTCGCCGCGGTGTTCCTCGCGGTCACCATCCCCATCACCGCGCTCGCGCCACTGGCCGGCCTGCTGCTCGACCGGCTGCCGCCCCGGCCGGTGCTGGTCGCGGCGGCCGCCGGTGCAGGCGGTGATGGCGCTGGCGCTCACCCAGGCGGCCGGGATAGGCCCGGTGCTCGCGCTGGCCACCGGGTTCGGCGTCTGCGCGGCCGTGCTGCAACCCGGGCTCGGCGCCATCGTGCCGCGGCTGGTCGGCCCGGGGGTGGCACCGGCCAGCCGGGGCAGGCCGGGCGGGCGGCCGAGGCAACCGGGTGGGCTGACCCGGGCGAACGGTTACCTTCAGGCTGCCACCTGGGGCGGCTTCACGCTCGGCCCGTTGCTGGCGGCCCTGTTCATCGCGGCCGGGGGCACCGGGCTGGCGCTGGTCGGGGTCGCCGCCATCTACGCGCTCGGCGCGGCTCGGGCTGTGGGTGCTGCCGCTGGCGCCGCCGGACCCGCCGGGCGGCCAGGCCGATACCGGGCGCGGACGGGCTCGCCGCGCAGCTGAGCGCGGGCCTGCGGTTCTTGCGCCACGACGCTGACGCGGGGCTGCTCGTCCTCGTCGTGGGCGTGATGGTCGTGTTCGCCAACATGGCGGTGGTCGCGGAGGTCGCCTTCGCCGAGAGCGTGCTGGGGGCCGGGCCGACCGGGTATTCGATGCTGGTCGCGGCGTGGAGCGTCGGCATGGTCGCCGGGACGCTCGCTGGCGGGCGGCTGCCCGGGCGCAGGCTGGCCCTAACCACGCTGGTCGGGACGCTCGCCACGGGCGCGGGTGTGGCGCTGGCCGGAACGGCCGCTGTGCTGTGGCAGGCGGCGGCGGCGTATGCCCTCGGCGGGCTGGCCAACGGCATGGAGGTGGTGGCGACCCGCAGCTTCCTCAACCACCGGGCGCCCGCGCAGGTCGCCGGGCGAGTGTTCGCGGTGTACTCCGGGGTGCTGTTCGGCGGGGCCTCGGCCGGGATGGCCGCCGCGGGCGGCCTGCTCAGCTCGCTGAACCCGCGGGCGGTGCTGTTCCTGGCCGGTGGGGCGGGCTGGCCGCCGGGGCCGTGGGCTCGCTGATCTACGCCCGCCGCCACCGCCGTGACCGGCCCGCTCGCCGCCCGCAGCCCGGCGAGCCAGCCCCGGCCGCCGCGGCCGCGGTGAACGTCCCCGCCGCCAGGAATACCGGCCGCGGGTCGCCGCCCAGCGCCGAGGTCGCCGTGCCGGCCAGCACCACCCCGAGCGGGTCGACCGCCAGGAACAGGACCCGGACCACGCTGGTGACCCGGCCCAGCATCGCCCGCGGGCACGATCCGCTGCCGCTGGGTGCGGTTCACCAGGCTGGCCACCACCAGCGCCCGCCGTAGGCGAGGTTCGCCGCGGCCAGGGACAGCGCCGACCCGGCCGCGCTCATCGAGGCGATGGCGACGCCAGCCGCCACGATGGCGATCACTACCAGGCGGATCTCGCCGACCCAGCCGGCCAGCCGGGAGGCGATGAGCGCGCCAGCTACCCCGCCCACTCCGCCCGACGGCTACCACCACCGCGACGAGGGACGGCGTGAGCCCGAGCGTGTCCCGCGCGTAGAAGACGATGAGCTTCTCGACCGCCAGGCCGAGGTTCACCACGATCTGGACGGCGGTCAGGATCACCAGGACGCGGACCGACGCCAGGTAGCGCAGGCCCGCCCGCAGATCGGCCCCCATGCGCGCGCCAGCCGCGGGACGGGCCGGGCGGCGGGCCCGCCCGGCCGGGCCGCCACCGCCCCACCGCGAGCAGGGACAGCAGGGATACGGCGAAGGTCATGGCGTCAGCCAGCAGCGCGAGGCTGATGCTGCCGACGGCGGCGAGCACGCCCACCACCGCGGGCCCGGCCACGAGCGACAGCTGGCTGGCCAGCTCGAGGGCGGAGTTCGCCCGGATGAGCCGCGCCGCCGGGAAGAGATCCCTCACGACCACCGCGAGCGCGGTCTGGGAGAAGACCGAGCACGCGCCGGCCGCGAACGCGATGACCAGGACGAGCCACACGGTCAGCAGTCCCCGGCGGCGGCGAACCCGAAAAGCGCCGCGAACGCCCGGCGCTCAGCGCGTCGGTCAGCAGCAGGACCCGCCACGGGTCCAGCCGGTTGACCAGTACCCCGGCCGGCAGTCCCACCATCAGGTAGCCGACCGTCACCGACGCGGCGGACAGCGCCGAGATCAGCGGGCTGCGGCTGAGGTCGAGCACCAGCAGCGGGATCGCCAGCGCGGCCAGGCCGTCTCCCAGCAGCGAGACGGCCTGGCCGGACAGGAAGGTCCGGCGCCGCCACGCTCCCCGCCCGGGCGGGCGGGAAGGGCGGCCCGGGCGGCCCGGCCAGCTATGCCCGCCGGCCCGGCGGATCTGTCATGTGGCCATCCTTTCCCGGCGGCGGCGCTGGCCTGCCGCATCACCCACTGGCCCGGACGTACCCTGGAGGCGTGGTACTCGCACCTGAAGGCCGCAGGCTGCTGCGCCTCGAGGCCCGCAACAGCCAGACGCCCATCGAGCGCAAGCCGCCGTGGATCAAGACCCGGCTCCGGACCGGCCCGGAATATACCGAACTGAAGAGCCTGGTGCGGCGCCAGGGCCTGCACACCGTGTGCGAGGAGGCGGGCTGTCCCAACATCTTCGAGTGCTGGGAGGACCGGGAGGCGACCTTCCTGATCGGCGGGGACACGTGCACGAGGCGGTGCGACTTCTGCCAGATCGCCACCGGCAAGCCCGAGCCGCTCGACACCGATGAGCCGCGCCGGGTGGCCGCGTCGGTGGCGGCGATGGGCCTGCGCTACGCGACGGTCACCGGCGTGGCCCGCGACGACCTGCCGGACGGCGGCGCCTGGCTGTACGCGCAGACCTGCGTCGAGATCCACGCGGCCGTGCCCGGCTGCGGGTCGAGCTGCTGATCCCCGATTTCAACGCCGACCCGGCGCGGCTCGGCCGAGGTGTTCGCCGCCCGCCCGGAGGTGCTCGCCCACAACATCGAGACCGTGCCGCGCATCTTCCGCCGGATCAGGCCCGGCTTCCGGTACGGCCGGTCGCTGGAGGTGCTGCCGCCAGGCCCGGGCGGCAGGCCTGGTCACCAAGTCCAACCTCATCCTCGGCCTCGGCGAGGAGCCAGCCGAGATCAGCCAGGCCATGGCCGACCTGCGGGCCGCCGGGTGCGAGCTGCTCACCATCACCCAGTACCTGCGCCCGTCCCCGCTCCACCACCCAGTGGTCCGGTGGGTGGAGCCCGCCGAGTTCGAGCGGCTCCGCGAGGAGGCGCTCGGACTCGGATTCGCGGGCGTGATGTCGGGCCCGCTGGTCCGCTCCTCCTACCGGGCGGGCCGACTGCACGCCGAGGCGATGGCGCGCCGGGCCGCGGCGGGCGCTCCCCCGGCAGACGCTCTCCCGGCAGGCGCTCTCCCGTCGGGCGCTTCCCCGGCGGCGGCCGCTCCGGCGGGCACGGACGGCGCCAAGAGCGGCGTAATCGGCTAACAATCCGTCGCGGTTTCCACATCCGCCCGCCTGCTCGTATCCTGCCCTCCATGGCGAACAAGCCCACGGCCGCAGGAAACCGGAAAGATGCCACGGATCCGGCCTCGGCGGGCCGTATCAAGCAGATCCGCATGGTGGCCGGGATCATCCGCAAGTCCAACCCGCGCGCGCTGCCGATCGTGGTCCTGGCCGGGATCGGCGTGATCGCGGTCTTCGTGATCGTCGGTCTCGTGACCCGCCTGGTGGGGTTGCTGCGCCGCTCGGGGATGGCCAGTCGGCCTGCTGGTATCGATGATCATGTTCGGCCGGTACGCCCAGTCCGCGCAGTACGAGGCGGTCGAGGGCCAGCCCGGCGCGGCCGCCGCGATCATGCAGGGCATGCGCGGCGGCTGGACGGTCACCCCGGCGGTGTCGGCCAACCGCAACATGGACGTCGTGCACCGGGCGGTCGGCAGGCCGGGGGTGGTGCTGGTCGGTGAGGGCTCGCCGAACCGGCTGGCCAGCCTGCTCGCGGCGGAGAAGAAGCGCGTGTCGCGGGTCGCCTTCGATGTGCCCATCTACGACCTGCAGGTGGGCGACGAGGAAGGGCAGATCCCGATCAGGAAGCTGCAGCGCAAAATGATGCGCCTGCCGCGCAACCTGAAGGGCCCGGCCGTAGCCGACCTCAACTTCCGGCTCAAGGCCCTGCCCCAGTCGCTCCAGGCGCCGAAGGGCCCGATGCCCCGCACCGGCCGGATGCCGAAGCCGCCCCGGCCCCGGTACCGGTAGCCGCCCCGATAGCGGTGGCCACCCGGCACCAGTAGCCACTCCGGGGCACCGGCAAGCGTGCACTGCAATTACCACCAGCGCGCCGCCCGCTACCATCAGCGCCGCCCGGCGCCGCCAGCCGGCTGCCGGGCGCCACCTGCTAATACATATAATGGTTATGACGATGCCAACTGATGAGCCAGCCCATTTTGCGGCATTCGCGCCTGTCCCGGGCTGAGGCTCTCGCCCGCGAGATCGAGGAAGAGATCTCCGCCGGGGTGGTCAGCGACCGGCGACCGGCTCGGGACCAAGGACGACCTGCGTCGGCGGTTCGGCGTGGCGGCGGCCACCGTGAACGAGGCGGTCAAGCTGCTGGAAACCCGGGGCCTGGCCGGGGCGCGCCCGGGCCCAGGCGGTGGCGTGTTCGTCGCCAGCCCCGCGGAACGCATGCGCGGCGGCCCCATGTTCATGGGTTTCGAGTGGGCCGGGGCCACGCACGGCCGACTACCACGAGGTGCGCAGCGCGCTGGAGCCGATCATCTGCCGCCACGCCGCGCGGCACCGGACCGGGGCGGACATCCGCGCGCTCCGCGCGATCCTGGCGAGCATGTCCGCGCACCTGGATGAGCCGCGGGCCTACGCCCGCTACAGCGCCGCCTTCCACCGGCGAATCGCGAAGCTGAGTCCCAACGTGCCGCTGCGCAGCATGTACCTCACCCTGCTCGACTTCTTCGAGAACGAAGCGGCGGCCGGGGGCCTGTCCGCCGCCGTGCACCCGGGCAACGTGGACGTCCACCGGCAGCTCGTGGACGCGATCGAGCAGGGCGAGGAGCCCGAGCTCGAGGGAGCCATCCGCCGGCATGACAGCCACCGGCTGAACCTCGGCGCGCTGGTGCCCGCCGCCGAACTGGCCGCCCATCCCCTGACCTGAGACCCTGCGGCCCGGATTCCCGGCCCGGCTGATCCCATCCGCCGCGATCGTGGTGTGGCTGGATGCAGCACGGTCAGCGGGCCCCGGCCAGGAGGAGAAGCCTGATGCCCCATACCAGCGATATCCGGGTACTGGGCTATGAGCCCCTGCTGGCACCCGCGGCGCTGCTGGCGGAACTGCCGCTGGGCGGCCGGGAGGCGAAGCACGTCGAGCAGGCCCGGGCCGAGGTGCGCGCGGTGCTGACGGGCATCGACGACCGGCTGCTGGTGGTGGCGGGGCCGTGCTCGGTCCATGACCCGGCGGCCGCCCTGGACTACGCCGGGCGCCTGGCCGCCCTGGCCCGCTCGCTGCGCGATGACCTGCTGATCGTGATGCGGGTGTACTTCGAGAAGCCGCGCACCGTGACCGGCTGGAAGGGGCTCATCAACGATCCCGGCCTGGACGGCAGCCATGACGTGCACCGCGGCCTGCGGGCGGCGCGGCGGCTGCTGCTGGACATCGTGTCGCTGGACCTGCCGGTCGGCTGCGAGTGGCTCGACCCGATCACCCCGCAGTACATCGCCGACGCGGTGGCCTGGGGCGCGATCGGCGCCCGCACCACCGAGAGCCAGGTGCACCGCCAGCTCGCGTCGGGCCTGTCCATGCCGGTCGGCTTCAAGAACGGCACCGACGGCGACGTGCAGGTCGCGCTGGACGCCTGCCGGGCCGCGGCGGCCGGCCACACGTTCTTCGGGGTCACCCTGGCCGGGGCGGCGGCGGTGGTGACCACGGCGGGCAACCCCGACTGCCACGTCATCCTCCGCGGCGGCCGGTCGGGACCCAACTACGAGGCGGGCCAGGTCAGACAGGCGCTGGCGACGATCGCGGACTCCGGGCTGCCGCGCCGGGTGATGGTGGACGCCAGCCACGGCAACAGCGGCAAGGACCACCGGCGCCAGCCGGCCGTGGCGGGCTCACTGGCGGAGCAGGTCGCCGGGGGCGAGCAGGGCCTGATGGGAGTGATGCTGGAGAGCTTCCTGGCCGAGGGCCGCCAGGAACCGGGTGACCCGGCGCGGCTGGTCTACGGCCAGAGCATCACCGACGCCTGCATGGACGTGGACACCACCGCCGGCGTGCTCAGCGAGCTTGCCGCCGCGGCCCGCCGCCGCCGCTCCGCCGCTGACCCGGTCAGATCCTGATCACGATGGTGTTGGCCGCCCGATCGTGCAGCCCGCGCAGGTCGCGATCGGTGATGAGCGCCGGCACGACGAGCAGCAGCAGAATGGTGCGCACCAGGGCCCAGACCAGCCCGACCGGCCGGCCGTCTATCCGCGCCACCCGGATGCTCAGTATCCGCTTGCCCACGGTGAAACCGGTGAGGGCCGTGAGCAGGTAGGTCTCGATCCGCGAAGATCGGCAGCGTCCACAAGCGCGAGTGGAAGACGGCGAGCGCGATCACCGTGCACAGCAGCCAGTCGATCAGCAGGGCCACCAGCCGCCGGCCGATGCTCGCGACCGAGCCGCTGCCCTCCTCCGGCAGCCCGAACCGCCGTCCTGGGAAGGTGTCCGCGTCGCCGGTCTCCGGCCGGCCGACCGTGCCGCTCAGCCAGGAGCCAGCCCGCCGCCGTTCTGCCACGCCCCCACGGTACCCGGCACGGACGCGGTCCTGACCAGGGCCTGCCCAGAACCCGGCGGCCCTGAGTTGCAGCGCCATCCCGTAACACGCGTGAAACACTTGGGACACGGCTCGGAAACCGCGAGCGCCTAACGTCCCAGGCGGGTCCTGCGGCAGCACACCCGTGCGTAAGGGACAGGGCCGTACCGCCCAGGGAGGGCTGATGTTCACGAACGCCGGCGAGGTACTGAAGTTCATCGGCGATCAGAAGGTGGAGTTCGTCGATGTCCGGTTCTGCGACCTTCCGGGCACGGTTCAGCACTTCACCGTGCCGGTGGAGAGCTTCAGCGAGAAGACCTTCACCGACGGGCTGATGTTCGATGGCTCCTCGATCCGCGGGTTCCAGCAGATCCACGAGTCCGACATGCTCCTCATGCCCGACCCGACCACGGCCATGCTCGACCCGTTCCGCCAGCATCCCACGCTGAACATCACGTTCTTCGTGCACGACCCGCTGACCGGCGAGCCGTACAGCCGCGACCCGCGCAACATCGCGCGCAAGGCGCAGGACTTCCTCCGCGGCACCGGGATCGCGGACACCGTCTTCTTCGGTCCCGAGGCGGAGTTCTACATCTTCGACTCCGCGCGGTTCGCGACCGGGCCGAACGAGGGCTACTACCACCTCGACTCGATCGAGGGCGCCTGGAACACCGGGCGCGACGAGGACGGCGGCAACCTCGGCTACAAGCCCCGCTACAAGGGCGGCTACTTCCCCATCCCGCCGATGGACCATCTCACCGATCTGCGCTCGGAGATGGTCCGCATGCTCATCCGGTGCGGCATCGGGGTGGAGATGCAGCACCACGAGGTCGGCACGGCGGGCCAGGCGGAGATCGACATCCGCTTCGCGCCGCTGCTCCACATGGCCGACAACATGATGAACTACAAGTACATCGTCAAGAGCGTGGCCCGGGCGGCCGGCAAGACGGTGACCTTCATGCCCAAGCCGCTGTTCGGTGACAACGGCTCCGGCATGCACTGCCACCAGAGCCTGTGGAAGGACGACGCGCCGCTCTTTTACGACGAGGTCGGGTACGCGGGGCTCTCCGACATCGGCCGCTACTACGTCGGCGGGCTGCTCAGGCACGCGCCCTCGCTGCTGGCCTTCACCAACCCGACGGTCAACTCCTACCACCGGCTCGTGCCCGGCTTCGAGGCGCCGGTCAACCTGGTGTACTCGCAGCGGAACCGGTCGGCCTGCGTGCGGATCCCGATCACCGGCTCCAACCCCAAGGCCAAGCGGATCGAGTTCCGGGTGCCCGACCCGTCGGCCAACCCGTACCTGGCGTTCGCGGCCATGCTGATGGCCGGGATCGACGGCATCCGCAACAAGATCGAGCCGCCGGAGCCGGTGGACAAGGACCTGTACGAACTGCCGCCGGACGAGGCGCTGGCCATCCCGCAGGTGCCCGGCTCGCTGGACAAGGTGCTGGACACGCTGGAGGCGGATCACGACTACCTGGTCGACGGCGGGGTGTTCACCCCGGACCTGATCGAGACCTGGCTGGACTACAAGCGGTCCAACGAACTCGACCCGATCCGGCTCCGCCCGCACCCGCACGAGTTCGAGCTGTACTTCGACGTCTGACAGCTAAACCGGCTGTGACCTGCGCCGTTGCGCGGTGGCGTTGTCGTTTTTCCGTCGCTGTTCCGCCCGGGCAGCGATGACGGCATCCACAGCGGCGCGGGTGGACTCGTCCCGGTCGAGCCATATGGCCGTAGGTGTCGAGCGTGGTCTTGGCGCTGGCGTGACGCAGGCGCGCCTGGACGGTCTTGACATCCGCGCAGCACCGTGAGCGCCTAGAGCGCGAGCATCGCCGCCGCGACCTCATCGGCGGCCGCGTCTGGGATCGCCGTCGCGGCGCGTTCGAGCACGAGCAGCCGCGCACCGGGGATCTCGCGCGTGAGCGCTTCGCCGTTGCCGACAGGAAAGAACGGGTCGCGGCGACCGTGCACCACCAGCGCCGGGATCGCCAGCTCGGACAGGCGCTCGCGCCAGCGCGGCGTGCAGTCGAGCTTGGCGAACACCATGCCCAGCTGGTTGGCCATCTGCACCGCGGGCTCCGTACCCGGCGTGCGGTCCCACTTGCGCTCGGCGATCGCGCGCGCGGCGGCGGGGTCGTCGCCGAGGATCTCCGCGCCCTGGGCGGCAAACTCCGCCACCGCGGCGCGGTCGGACCAGTCGGGCCCCGGGCGCGAGAACAGCCGGTCCATCGTCGCCGTGTCATGGTCAGGCAGGTCATCGTCGACCGGGCCCGGAGCCACAGGCCGCGTTCCGGCGAGGGTGACCGCCGAGAACGCGTCCGGGTGGTCGAGCGCGGCGATCTGGGCGACCATCCCGCCGACGCCGATGCCCGCCAGGTGCGCCGGCCGCTCGTCGAGGCCCCGGGCGAGCGCCGCGGCGTCGGCGGCAAGATCGCGCAGCGTGTACGCCGGAACCTGGGGATCGACGGTGGTCGAACGCGCCGGAATCGCGCAGGTCGTACCGCACGACGTGGCGCCCACCGCGCGCGAGCGCCTCGCAGAGCGTGTCGGGCCAGGAGAGCATGGTCGTGCCGCCCGTGAGCAGAACGAGCGGCGCCGCCGCGTCGCCGAAGTGCTCGACCCCGAGCATGACGCCGTCCGCCTCGATCGTCGTCATCACGCCTCCCCCGTCGCGGCGACGCCGCCGGGCGTCCGGAACGAGTGGACCATCGGGACACATCGTGACCTCCAGGGCAGCGTCGTAGACCGGTGGCGCGGGGACGGCCGCACAAGCTTCGCGTCCCCGCCGGTCGTATGCATCGCGTCGAACGTAGGCGACTGGGTTGACTCTCAGAGATGGACAACTGCCGGGGCCGAAACTCATCGGAACGCTGTCCGCAGTGGGTAGCTGCCGGTGCCGTGGGTAGCACAGAACGATGTCCCGTGATGTCAGCGGCTCGCATGGCGGCAGATGCACGGCAATTACGTCGCTATACGATAGAACCTGGAGTCGCGATGGTCTGTGCCAGCAGCGGCACGAAGGATCGCTGGAGGTGGAGAGCGTGCAGGTCTTCGCCGGCCAGCAGCCTGCACAGGATTCGTGACCACTTTGATGTTGAACATGGGCCCCATATGGCGGGAGAGGCTGGCAGTTCGACCTGACCACCGGCCGCCGCCTGGTCAGCGAGGCACCCGGGCACCGGCGCCGTGAGCGAGAAGCCGGGGCGCACCACCGCCCAGGTCGGCCCATCCAGCCCGCCGATCGCGGTCGGCCTGCCCAAAGATTCTCCGGCCCAGCGGGCGCGCCGCCAGCGCCGTCCGACCGGCGCACCCCCGCCGCTGCCACATCCGATCGCCGTCAGCACCATGGCGTGGCTCATCCTCGCGGTCGTCAGTGTGGCCGCAGCGTTCGTGATCTCGGGGCAAACGTCGTGGCTGCGGCTGGATGACCGGGGCAATACCTGGTTCCTGCGCCTGCTCGCGGACGTGCGTACGCCCTGGCTGACCGATGTCGCCAACGCGATCAAGGTGGTCGGTACCGGCTGGGGGGCCACGGTGATCGGGCTGTCGGTGGTGGCGCTGACCATGATCTTCCGGCGCTGGCGGCACCTGTTCATCTTCCTGGCCAGCTTCTTCGTCCTGGTGGAAGCCACCCAGTGGATCAGAGCGGGCCTGTCGCGGCCACGCCCGTATGGCATCACCATCATCGGCAGCTGGGACGGGTACTCGGCACCATCCCCCCCGGTTGCCGTCCTGACTTTCTTTCTCATATGTGCCGTGTACTGCCTGGTCGTGCCGGGCCGCTCCCGCTTGTACGCCAAGATCGTGGCTGGCGTAGTCATAGCCCTGTTCTGCCTGGCCCGCGTGTACCTGGCCGTCGATCACCCCGACGACGCGCTCTTCGGCGTCGTGCTCGGGGTGGCGATACCGGTCACCACGTTCCGGTTCTTCACCCCGAACGAGGTGTTCCCGGTGGTCTACCGCCGCGGCCGGGCCGCTCACGTTGATGTGACGGGCCGGCGGGGGGCGGCGATCCGGACCGCGGTACGTGACCAGCTCGGGCTGAACGTGCTCGAGATCAAACCGGTCGGCCTGGAGTCGTCGGCGGGCTCAACGCCGCTGCGGCTGCACGTCGAAGGGGGCGACGACGAGTACCTGTTCGCCAAGCTCTACACCAAGGGCCACGTGCGCGCCGACCGCTGGTACAAGCTGTGGCGGAGCATCCTGTACGGCTCCCTGGAGGATGAGTATCCCTTCAGCACGGTGCGGCGCATGGTCACCTACGAGGACTACGCGCTGCGGCTGCTGCAGGACATCGGGGTCCGCACGCCCGTCCCGCACGGCGTAGTCGAGATCACCCCCGAGCGTGAGTACCTGCTGGTCACCGAGTTCTTGTCGGGCGCCGTCGAAATAGGCGGGGCCAAAGTCGACGATGAGGTGATCGACCAGGGGCTGCTGCTCGTCCGCAAGCTGTGGGACGCCGGGATCGCCCACCGCGACGTCAAGCCGGGCAACCTGATGGTCCGCGACGGGGAGCTGCTGCTGATCGACGTGGCCTTCGCCCAGGTCCGTCCATCGCCGTGGCGGCAAGCGGTCGACCTGGGCAACATGATGCTGGTGCTCGCGGTGCGCTCCGAGCCGGGCCAGGTCTACCGGCTGGCGCGGCGTTACTTTACCGCGAATGAGTTCGCGGAGGCGTTCGCCGCTACCCGGGGCGTCGCCAGCCCGACGCAGCTGCGCGCATTCATGAAACGGGACCCGCGGGACCTGCTAGGCGAATTCCGCGCCCTCGCACCCGCGCGGAAGCCGATCGCGCTGCAGCGCTGGAGCCTCCGCCGGGTGGGCCTGGCCGCCGCGGTGTTCGGTGGCATCGCTCTGGTTATCGCCAGCACCCTCCAGTCGCTCTTGCCGGCCGGGAACAGCGGGACTTACCCTCCGCAATGCGACACCGGCCACTCGACGATCCTGGCCGCGCAGGCGGTCCCATCGGCGGCGCTGGTGCCCTGCGTGGCCGCGCTCCCCTCGGGCTGGTCGGTTGGCGGCGCCGACATCGCCAGCGGGCACGCCAGATTCTGGCTGGACTCCGATAAGGCCGGCCCGCAGGCCGTGACCATCACCTTGTCCGCAACCTGTGACACCTCTGGCGCCCGGCAGATCCCGTCCGACCAGCCGCGGACACGGCGGTTCGAACACCCGCTGAGCCTGCGCCCGCAGTTCACCGAACTGCGCTTCTACACATTCCCCGGTGGCTGCGCCACGTACTGGTTCCACTTCGCGCGCGGCGCGTCCCCGCTGCTGGCTGTCCCGGTCGACGGCGCGGTGGCCTTCATGCAACGAGCCGGGCTGGTGGCATACATCGAGAAAACCGAGGGTCTGGCACTATGCGGGCGGGGTGCGCCATGCCCGGGGTGAGAGGGGATGTTCACATGAGTGAAGCGATCGATCTGGCCGGCGCCGTTGAAGGCCTGACCGAGTTGCGGCGATCCCTTGGCGGCGCCGTGCTCACCCCCACAGACGAGGGGTTCGACGCGGCGCGCCGCTGCTTCAACGCGCTGGTCGACCGCCGCCCGGCCGCGATCGTGCGTTGCCTCGATACCGACGACGTGGCAAGGGCCTTTGACTTCGCCCGGGCGCACGCGCTGGAGGTCGCCGTACGCGGAGGTGGGCACAACCCCGCCGGGCATTGCGTCTGCGAGGGCGGCCTGGTGATCGATCTGACGCTGATGCGCGGGGTCAACGTCAACGGCGACGCCAGGACCGCCTGCGCCGGCGGCGGTGCAACGTGGCTCGATTTCGACGCGGCGACCCAGCGCTTCGGTCTTGTCACGCCCGGGGGCGTCGTCGGATCGACCGGGGTGGCCGGGCTGACCCTCGGCGGCGGAATCGGCCATCTCACCGCCCAGTACGGCCTCACCTGCGACAACCTCGTCGGTGCCGAGCTCGTGACTCCTGCTGGCCAGGCGGTCCGCGCCGGCCCGGATGAGGATCCCGAGCTGCTGTGGGGCCTTCGCGGCGGCGGGGGCAACTTCGGCGTGGCGACGCGGCTGGAGTTCCGGCTGCATCCGCTGCGCCGGGTCCTTGGCGGTCTGCTTACCTACGCCGGACCGGGAATCGGCGATGCGCTTCGCCGATTCCGGGACCTCGCCGCGCACGCACCGCCGGACCTGAGCTGCCAGGCGGTGCTCACGATGGACGAACCGCTGACGCCGGCCCTGATCGTCGCACCCTGTTACACCGGGCCGGACGCAGGTCCCGGGGAGCTCCGTGCGCTGCGCACCGCGAAAGGGCTCGCCGACGACACCGTGGGAGCCCACTCGTTCCTGGCCCAGCAGCATGTATACAGCCCCGGCTACGGCGTTGATCGCAACTACTGGAAGGGCCATTTCGTCCGCGAGCTGCCGGACGAGCTGATCGACGAGCTGCTCGAACGGATAGTGGCCCTGGGGCGGCCACCCGGGCAGGTGCTGATCGAGTCGCTGCACGGCGCGCCGAAGGACATCGACCCGGCCAGCGCGGCCCTTGGCTACCGCGACGCCGCATTCAACATCAGCGTGATGGCCGCCTGGCTGGACGCCGCCCTCGACGAGCAATCCATCGCGTGGGCGCGCACCACCGCGGCGGCGCTCGAGCCGTGGTCGGTCAGCGGCGGCTACATGAACTACATGCAGGCGGACGAGCCCATCGAGCGTGTACGGGCGGCGTTCGGCGATGAAGCGTTCGAGCGCCTGCAGACGCTGAAGCGGCGGTACGACCCGGACAACATCCTCCGCCGCAACCAGAACATCCCGCCACTGTGACGCCGAGCTGCCGCTGCGGGCCGGCTGCGCACATCGTGGCGGGTCAGCCAACCGCAGGTCGCAGCCCCGGAACCAGCGCCTCCGCGTTGGCTGCGTACACCTGGCGCAGCACATCCTCGGCGAGGCCCAGCCCGGAGATCTTCCAGCGGCCCATCGGTGGCGGATCCTCCAGGCCATGATCAAAGGATTCATCAAGGGTCTGCAGGAAGCGGAAGTAGATCCCGTACACCCGGGTGTCGAACGGGATCTCATCGGTGCCGAACAGCACCCGGCCAGGGTGGCGGGAGATCAGCTCGCCGGTGGCCCGTGGCTGCCGGCCGAGCTCGGCGATGCGGGCCGCGATATCGATATAGAAGTTCGGGTAGGTGTCCAGCATCCGCCCGACCCAGGCCAGGTTCTCGGCATAGCAGCCGACGTGCACGCCCACGAACGTGGTGTGCGGGTGTGCCGCCACGAGTTCCTCCAGGCTGTCGATCAGCCGCTCGAACGACGGGAACCTCGGGTCGGAAAACGACCAGTCCGGCCGGCTGAGCAGCTCCTCCAGCCGTTCATTGCGCGCGTTGACCGGGTCGAAGAAGGCGACCGGGTCCGCGGTGTGAATGAAGATCGGCAGCCGGAGCTCACCGGCCGCCGCCCAGGCCGGGGCCAGGCGCCGGTCGCCGGGCAGCACCAGCTCGCCGCGGTCATCGCGTAGGTGCAGACCCAGGTCTTTCCAGACCTTCACGCCGGCCGTGCCCGCGCCCGCGCACCTGCGCAGCCCGGCCGCGAGCCGCTCCCCGAACCCCGGCGCGGACAGCTCCCGCCAGTCCAGGTGACAGCAGGTGGCGAACCGGCCAGGGTAGGCATGGTCATAACGGGCCAGGTTGTCGGCCAGTTCCGTCCCCCAGCGGCCGTCGAGGTTGACGATGCCCCGGATGTTGCACTGGTCCATCTCGGCCACGAGCCGCGGGACGTCCTTCACCATCCAGGACCCGTCCGGGCTGAGCCAGCGGCCCAGATGCGCATGGGAGTCGATCGCCGGAACGGCAGCGCTCGGCACATAGTGCTCCGGCACGACCAGCCGCGACCGGGGCCGGTAGTCCCGCAGCGGCAGGTCATGCATCCACTCGGCGTCCGTGTCAGTGCCCATGTCGTCTTCTGCGCTCGGCGCCAGCCGTCATGGAGTCGATGATCTACGCGCCGTGCTTCGGCGTCTAGCCGGAGCCCGGTCCACTCCCCCAGCCCCGGCTCGGCGAGAATGACGTATGGGCGGCCGTACTTATGCGCCCGGCCGCTGCATGACCCCTCCTTAACGGGACAGGAGACCGCCATGACCGTAGAGACGCTGGAGGACATCGGCGAGCTGGCCCAGCAGTTGCGGGTCGAACTCGATCCGGTGCAGCACCTCCGCCGGGTCCGGCCATCCGACGTCGAGCATGTCGGCCGCCGACGTGATGGCGGTGCTGCAGGCCCGTTATCTCCGTTACGACTGGCGGCAGCCGGACAACCCGGCCAACGACCACCTGATCTTCTCCAAGGGCCACGCGTCCCCGCTGCTCTACTCCATGTTCAAGGCGGCGGGCGTCGTCTCGGACGAGGATCTGATCAACACGTACCGGCGGTTCGGCTCGCCGCTGGAGGGCCACCCGACCCCGGTGCTGCCGTGGGTGGACGTCGCCACCGGATCGCTCGGCCAGGGACTGCCCGACGGAGTCGGCGTGGCCCTGGCCGGCCGCTATCTCGATGAGCTGCCGTACCGGGTGTGGGTGCTGTGCGGCGACAGCGAGATGGCGGAAGGGTCGATGTGGGAGGCGTTCGACAAGGCCGCCTACTACCGGCTGGACAACCTGACGGCGATCGTCAACGTGAACCGCCTCGGCCAGCGCGGCCCGACCGAGCTGGGCTGGGATCTGGACACATATACCAAACGGATTGAGGCGTTCGGCTGTCGTGCCATCCCCATCGACGGGCATGACCTCGGGGAGATCGACAAGGCGCTCGCCTCGGTGGGCGACGCGGGCCAGCCCACGGTGATCCTCGCGCGGACCCGTAAGGGCCGCGGGTTCTCCGAGATCGAGGACCGCGAGAACTGGCACGGCAAGCCGCTGCCCGCGGAAATGGCCGAGCGGGCCATCGTCGAGCTGGGCGGGGAACGGCACCTCACGGTCAGCGGGCCGCTGCCGGAAGCCGGAACCCCCCGCGCGCGGCCCAATGGCGACGTGAGCCTGCCCCGCTACGAGCTGGGCGCCAAGGTCGCCACGCGGAAGGCCTTCGGCGAGGCGCTGGCCGCGATCGGCGCCCGCGGCGACGTCGTCGCCCTGGACGGGGAGGTGGGCAACTCCACCTACACCGAGGACTTCGCCAAGGCGCATCCGGAGCGCTACTTCGAGATGTTCATCGCCGAGCAGCAGCTCGTCGCGGCCGCCGTGGGCATGTCCGTCCGCGGGTACGTCCCCTTCGCCGCCACGTTCGCCGCGTTCTTCACCCGCGCCTACGACTTCATCCGGATGTCGGCCATCTCTCAGGCGAACATCCGGCTGTGCGGCTCCCACGCCGGGACCGAGATCGGTGCCGACGGCCCATCGCAGATGGCCCTGGAGGACCTCGCGGCGATGCGGGCCGTGCACGGCTCCACGGTCCTGTACCCGAGCGACGCCACCAGCACGGCGCAACTGGTGCAGGAGATGGCCGGCCGCGACGGCATCGTCTACATGCGCACGACCCGCGGCGCGTACCCGGTGCTGTACGGGCCGGATGACGAGTTCCCGGTCGGCGGGTCCAAGGCCGTCCGGTCCGGCCCCGAAGACCAGGTGACGCTGATCGGCGCCGGGGTGACCCTGCACAGCTGCCTGGCCGCGGCGGACGAGCTCGCCAGCGACGGGATCAGCGCCCGCGTCCTGGACCTGTACTCGCTGAAGCCGATCGACACCCAGGCGCTCCTCGACGCCGCCGCCGCAACCGGCGGGCGGCTCGTCGTCGCCGAAGACCACTACCCGGAGGGCGGCATCGGCAGCGCCGTGCTCGAAGCGCTCAGCGACGCGGGTCACGCCGCCCGGATCGCCCATCTCGCGGTCCGCGGCCTGCCCGGCTCCGGGACCCCCACCGAACTCATGGAAGCCGCCGGGATCTCCGCCGGCCACATCGTCCAGGCCGCCCGCGACCTCCTCGGTTCCTGACGCCCGCCGCGAGCCAGGATCCACCCATGGCCCGGCGCTCGCGGGCGGTGGAACGCGGCACGGCCGGCCCGGAGCCGGCCCCGTCGGCGTGGGCGCCGCTGCGTATCCAGCTGTTCCGGACGCTGTGGATCGCGTCGCTGGTCAGCAACGTGGGCACCTGGATGCAGACCGTGGGCGCCCAGTGGCTGGTGGTCCACGACGCTCACGCGGCCATTCTGGTCTCGCTCGTCCAGACCGCCGACACGCTGCCCGCCGTCCTGTTCGCGCTGGTGGGCGGCGTGCTGGCGGACATATTCGACCGGGTCAAGCTGCTCGTCGCGGTCCTGACCGGCATGACCGCCGCCGGTGCTGCGCTCACGGTGCTGACCGCGGCGCACCGGATGCCACCGGCCCTGCTGCTGATGTTCACCTTCGTGCTGGGCACTGGCGCCATCCTGGTCGCGCCGGCCTACCAGTCGCTGGTGCCCGACATGGTCCCGCGCGAGCAGGTGCCGGCCGCCGCGGCTCTCAGCTCGATCAGCATCAACCTGGCCCGCGCCATCGGCCCGGCGATCGCCGGCCTGCTCGTCGCCCAGGTCGGGGTGGCCGCCGTGTTCGCCCTGAACACGGCGACGTTCCTGCTGTACGCGGTCGTGGTGGCGTTCCATCCCCGGCTGGGCGGGGCAGCGCAGTCCTCCGAGCGGTTCCTGCCCGGGCTGCGCGCCGGGAGCAGGTACGTGCGCAACGCGCCCGTTGTGCGGCGCATCCTGCTGCGGGCGGCCCTGTTCCTGATACCGGGCAGCTGCCTGTGGGCACTTCTGCCGCTGGTCGCCACCACCCGGCTGGCCCTGGGTGCGGGAGGCTACGGCGTGCTGCTGGCCGCCCTGGGGGTCGGTGCCATCGGCGGCGCGTTCGTCCTGCCCCAGGTCCGGGCGAGGCTGTCCGCCAATGCCATGGTGGGCGCCGCGAGCCTGATCTACGCGGCCGCGCTGGCCGCGACCGTGCTGTCGCGCAACCTCGTGCTCACCCTCCTGGTGCTGCTGGTGGCCGGGGTGGCCTGGATAGCCTTCCTGGCCAACGTCAACGCCGCGCTGCAGCTCTTCCTGCCGAAGTGGGTCCGCGCCCGCGGCCTGGCCGTCTACCAGATGGTCCTGTTCGGGGGCCAGGCGGCCGGCGCCCTGATCTGGGGCGCGGTGGCCGGGGCCACCGGGCTGGTGCCCGCGTTCCTGATCTCGGCCGTGGTCATGGCCGGCGGCGCGGCGACGATCTGGTTCTGGCCCTTCCACCAGATCGCGAACATGGACCGGAGCCTGGTGCGCTGGCCGGAGCCGCAGCTGCTCCTCAGCGCCGACGACAGTGGCGGCCCGGTGCTGGTCCGGATCACCTACACCGTCGCCGCCGCCAAGGAGCAACGGTTCCTGCGGGCCATGGCCCGGTTGCGCCTGTCGCGGCTCCGGACCGGGGCGACCGACTGGGCCCTCTACCGAGACGGTGAGAACCCGCGCCTGTTCGCCGAGCTGTTCGCCGTCCCGAGCTGGGACGAACACCTCAGGCAGCACCGGGAGCGGCAGACCGGCACCGACCTCGAGTACCGCGACGCCGCCGCGGCACTGTCGGACCCGCCACCACAGACCGAGCACTACCTGGCCGCCGCCGTCCAGGAGTAGCCGGAGCCCTGACGCGGGCGGGCCGCCGCCCTCGCCGAGGTCGCGGTCCCGGGCCGGATCCCCTCCACACGGCCATCACCGCGCCGCCACGGCGATTGCACAGACGCCGGCTTGCCTGGTCCCAACCAGTCGGCGGCCCCGGCCGGGCGGGGTGTCCCGGCCAGCGGCCCAGCAGCCCAGGAGACGAGATTGACACGCTGTGCCGCCCGGCCCCTGACCGGGCAGCAGGTCCGCGGTAGGACAAGGTGGCTGGCGCTCGGGGTGAGCATTCTCGCGGCGCTCCTGCTGCTCCCGCTGCTGCTGTCCCCGGCCCCGGCCAGCGCGAGCACGCTGCCGGACTGCGTGGCCCGGCAGCACGTCTGCGTCACCGGTGACGGCCGCAGCCTGGTCTCGCAGGGCCAGCAGTCCCAGCTGGAGAAGCAGATCGGCGGCGACGGCATTTACCTGGTGGTCGCCCCATCCGGGCCGGCGGGCTACCGCGGCTCGATGAACCAGATCATCAGCACGCTGAACGGGCATCCGCTGTTCACCGTCGGCTTCCTGGACAGCCGGCTGAAGCACTTCGGCGCCTACAGCAAGGAGATGCTGCCGCCCGGCGGGGCGGCCGATATCGCGACCAGGGCGGTAGAGCAGCACCGGGCGGACCAGGACGTCTTCGCCGCGCTGACCGATTTCGTGACTGATGTGCAGGACCAGGCCGGCTCCGGCCCGGACGGCGCCACGGCCGACGCGCCGTCGCACGCGCTGCGCAACGCGGCGATCGGCTTCAGCATCGTTCTCGCGCTGGGCGTGCTCGGCTTCTTCCTGGTCGCCCGCCCCGTCCGCCAGCGCCGGCAGCGGGAGCTCAAGGAGGCCAAGCTGGCCGCCCAGGACGACCTGATCGCGCTCAGCGCCGGGGTCACGGACCACGACGCCGACGTCGCCATCCGCAGCAATCCGGAGGCGGCGGAGGAGCAGGCCGCGGCGCTGAGCGCCTACGAGCGCGGGACCGCGGCCCTCGACGCCGCCAGGCGCCCCCGGGACATGGGCGCGGTCAGCCGGGCCATCGCCGAGGGCCAGTACCACCTGGCCTGCGCTGAGGCCCTCGCGGCCGGCCAGCCCCGGCCCGACCGGCGGCCATCGTGCTTCTTCGACCCACGGCACGGCATGTCGGTGAGCGATGTCCACTGGACGCCCGCTGAGGGCGGGCCCGGCCGCTCCGTCCCGGCCTGCTCCGCCTGCGCGCATAAGGTCGAGCAGGGCATCGAGCCCGACATGCGCAAGGTCGAGGCCGACGGCGGCCCGGTCAGCTACGTCAACGCGGGCTTCGCCCCGGCCTACTGGGGCGGCTTCGGCTTCGGCCCCGGCCTGTTCTCCGGATTCTTGCTGGGGCAGGCGCTTGCACCCCACGCCTTCTTTGGCGGCGATTACCCCTCCGCTGACGGCGATCCCGGCGGCGGGGACTTCGGGGGCGGCGACTTCGGCGGCGGGGACTTCGGCGGCGGCTTTGGCGGCGGCGATTTCGGCGGCGATTTCGGCGGTGGGGATTTCTAGCCCATGAGCTCGCGATCCATCGCCGCGATCGCGGTGTGCGCGGGTCTGGTCTGCGGCGCCTGCGCCACGGACGGAGGTCCGTCACCAGCGGGCATCGCATCGGCCCGCGTGGGCCAGCCTTCGGTGCTGGTGGGCGGCCTGGCGGTGCCGTGGGCGATCGCCTTCCTGCCCGTTGGCGGGGTCTGCTGCCCGCGTCCTCCGGCAGGGATGTGAAGGCCTCATGCAGCGGCCGGGAACGGCTACCGGGCCAGACCCTCAAGCGGCGGGCTTGCCGCCTTCCACCGCCGACGCCGGCCGGCGCGGCGGGGCGCTGGCCCCGCCAGCGGGCGCGGAGGCGCTGGTGCCTGTCGCGGCGGCGCGCGGACCTGGCCGCGATGCCCCGACCGGGCGTGCCATGGCTTCATGCGCGTGAAGCAGCTCCTCATTGGCGTAGCGGAGCGCGCCGATCATCCGGCGGATGGCCGTCCGTGCCCAGTTGGAGTGGTCCCGCTGCCGCGGTGGCGCTGTCATCTTCATCACCTCATCGAGACTGAACGGCCCACGTACCCGGCCGTGCTTCCTGGCTAGCCGGCCGGCGTGGACCCGCCCTGCAGAGGCGATGGAGGAGGGGTGGAGAACGCTCACGCGGCCCTGCGTTCCGGCGCGTGCGTCTCGCCGGGCTCATCGCCGGGCGTGGCCGCGTCCTGCCCGCGTCCCGCCGGCTGCGCGCCGGCCTCGAGCATCATGGCGCCCCAGACCGTCGCGACGATCATGACGACGACGGCCGCGAAAGCAACGTAGAACCAGGCGGTTGCGCCCATGCCGTAGCACCTCCTCCCCGCCTGCCCCGCTCGGCCGTCGGCTGGCTGGGCTGCCGGGCTGCTGCGGCTACAGCCCACCGGCCCGGAGTGTCACGGCGGTGAAGCTCACGTGGCGGCGGCATGGAGTCGCTGGCCTCCATCCGGCCACCACCGCAGCTTCACGTTTCCCGTATCGATGGTTAGTGGACTGGGCACATGACCGGTACCGACCTGATAGTGCTGATCGCCTGGGCCATCGCAAGCGTCGCTTTGATCCTCGTCTGCGTCCGGCTGCAAATTTCATCCGCCAGGGCCCGGCGCCCCCAGCGGCCCGCCGGGCGAGCCCAGCCGCCCGGCCTGAAACCGGCTGACGTCCAGGACCCCGCGCCACCCGACCCCGGCGCCGCACCGGACGCGGCGCCACCTGATCCCGTCCCCACCGGACGCGGCGCCACCTGATCCCGTCCCCACCGGACGCGGCGCCGCCTGATCCCGTCCCCACCGGACGCGGCGCGCCCGCCAAGGCCGCAGCTCTGCGGGGTCAGTGATCGTCGTTTCGGTGGATGGTGGTGGTGGTGTTGGTGGCGGCCACCACCGTTCCGTGCCGGATGACCCAGCGGCGGGCCGCCTGCTCCCGCAGTGCCTCGTGCATGGTGGCGGCGTCGAGGACGACCAGGTCGGCGGTGCATCCGGGTTCGAGGCCGTAACCACCGATCCCCATGATGCGGGCGGCGGTGTGGCGGATCGCGGCCAGGGCGGCGTCGATCTCGGCTGGCAGCGACAGCTGGGCGGCGTGGCAGTAGATGAGCGCGACCTGCAGCTGGTCGGCGGTGCCGAAGGGGTAGAAGCCGTCGTGGACGCAGTCCTGGCCGCAGGCGACGGGCAGCCCGGCCGCGAGCATCTGCTTGATCCGGGGCAGGCCGCGGCGCCTGGGCTCGCGGTCGAGCCTGCCCTGCAGCAGCAGGTTGGTGGCCGGGTTGGTGACAAAGCCGACCCCGGCCGCGGCCGCCGCGGCGATCACCTGGGCGGCGTAGCCGTCGTCCCACCCGGCCATCGCGCAGCAGTGCCCGGCGGTGACCCGGCCCTGCCAGCCATGCTCCACGGTGGCCTCGATCAGCATGGCCAGCGTCTTGGAGCCCGGGTCGTCGGTCTCGTCCACATGCATGTCCACGTCGGCGTCATACCGCTGGGCCAGCCGCAGGCAGATACCGATATGCTCGCGCGCCGCCCGCTCACCGGCCTCCCAGTGCGGCATCCCGCCGACGACGTCGCCGCCCTCGTGCATCGCCGCGTCCATCAGATCGGCCGTGCCCGGGTCGCGGATGATCCCCTCCTGCGGGAACACCACCGTCTGCACCTCACACAGATCGGCGTGCTCCCTAGCGGCCTGCACCACACCGCGCAGCGGCGCCAGCCCTCCGACGGTGTCCACGTCCACGTGGGAACGGATCCGGGTCGTCCCCGACACCACCGCCTGCCGGATCACCACCCCGGCGCGCGCGGCGACCTCCTCGGGCGAGGCCGACCGCTTCGTCAGGTGCAAGATGCTGATCGCCTCGGCCAGCGTCCCGGTCCGGTTCCCGCCTAGCAGCGGCAGCGTCCCCACCTTGTCCAGATGAATATGCGGCTGCACAAACGCGGCACTCACCAGGCGGCCCCCGGCGTCGAGCTCGGCCCGGCACTCACCCCCCACCCGGTCGCCGACCCCGGCGATCAGCCCCGAAGAGATGGCGACGTCAGCCAGCCCCGGCCTGTCCTCCAGCCGGCAGTTCCGCAGCACCAGGTCGAACGGCACCGCCCCCGCGCCCCCGGCGTTCACCGTCAGCGCCGTTTCGCCTCGTCCAGCAGGCCGCGCTCATCCGGCCGGACCGCCGCGGGTGGCCCCGATGACGCCCGGGTGATGAGCCTGCATGGCACGGTGGTCAGGCCGTGCGCGGGCTCCCCGTCGATCGCCGCGAGCAGCAGTTCGGCGGCCTTGCGGCCGACGTCCTCGAGGCACATGTCGACGCTGGTGAGCGGCGGGTCTGCGCCGAGCGCCATCGGCTCCCAGTTGTCGAAGCCGACCAGCGCGATATCGTCTGGGACCCGGCGGCCCAGCAGCCGCAGGGTCTCGGATACGCCGCGCGCCAGCTGGTCGTTGCCACAGAAGATCGCATCCACGTCTGGTGCCGAGCGGAGCAGGATGCCAGCCGCCTCCCGGCCCCACCGTTCGCTCCACTCGCCGTACAGGACGTCGTGCGGCGAGATGCCCACGCCGGCGCCCGCGGCGGCCTCGCAGAAGCCGCCCGCCCGCTTGCGCGCCGCCAGGAACCGCTCCGGGCCGGTGATGTGCCCCAGCCAGCGCCGGCCCGCCCCGACCAGGTGGAGCGCGGCCAGCTGGCCGCCCCCGTGGTCGTCGGGGATGACCGCGGGCTCATCGCTGTCCAGCGACTGGGTCATCGCGTACACGACCGGGATGCCGAGCCGCGCCCCGATGCTCGGGCGCGGCTCGATGCGCCGGCCGGTGACGATCAGGCCGTCCACCCGGCGGCTGAGCATCCCCTCGACATACCGCCGTTCGCGTGCCGGGTCGTCCCGCGTGTCGCACATGAAGACCGATATCTGCCCGGAGCCCAGCGCGTCCTCGGCGCCGAGCATGACCGGGATGCTGAACCGCCCGAAGCTGTCGGTGGTGATCATGCCGACGGTGAAGGTGCGGCCGCCGAGCAGTCCCCGGGCCAGCACATTCGGCGCGAAGCCGAGCTGCTGCGCCGCGGCGGCCACGCGGTCCCTGGTCTCGGGGCGGAGCTTGCCCTGGCCGTTGAGGGCCTTTGATGCCGTGCCGATCGAAACGCCGGCCTGCGCGGCCACGTCCCTGATCGTGATCCGCCTGGCGGTCTCAGCCTGATCCGGCAAACGCTTGCTCCTGTCCCCCATGCCCGCTAAGCGATCATAACAGTGCAATAAAGCGAGGCAGAGCTGGGTTGACCGCCCGCGGACCAGGGTTTCCTTTTTAAGGAAAACCTATTCCCACCAAACGGCCTCCGGTCGCCCAGGCAGTCGTCACCGCGCGAGCCGCGAGGGCCGGTCGCCCGGAACGTATGCGCAGATGAGCAACTCGCCCTGGTAGGAACGCGGATGGGAGCCGAGCATATGGATGCGCCGGAGGGGAGCTCTTTGCCCGGCGGGCCGGTGAGGCCCACTGCGCGTGCCATCTCTGCGCACCGTCCGCTCGGCGGGCACGGCCCGGAGCTGTCCGGTGGCCTGCTGCGGGACTGGCAGGCACGCAGATCTCGCAGGCGATCTGGACGGCGATCCAGGCCGCGATCACCGGTACCGCCTCGCCGGGCGCCGCGCTCAGCCAGGCCCAATCCACGATTTCATCGATCCCGCAGGTCACCGGGGGCTAATTACCATGCACCGCTGCCGGGCCGACGTGCCAGCGAGGGCCTCCCGCCAGCACGTCGGCCCGGCCACAGACACCTCGCCGGCGGCACCGGCCATCTCCTGCCCGGCTCCGGCCTCCCCGGGCCCTGCCCGGCTGAGCGCGGGAGCCCGTCGAGCGCGGCTGTCCTATGAGGCCGCTTCGGAGTCCCGGATTTCGGGCTCCCGGCGCTGGCGACGGCTGCGGAGGATCTTGACCAGGTAGATGATCCCGAGGACCCGCAGGAAGCCGCCGCCGCCCGCGCTGAATCCCCAGTTCTGGTTCTGAGCCATTGCTTACTCCTTTTCTCCCGGCTTGGACCGCTGCGGCCTCCGGGCCTTGGGTAGAGAGGACGGCACCGACCGGCGGTCCTGACGGTCGATGGCGGTCCACAGGAACGTGGTCCACACCCCGTCCTCGTCCGGGTTGTCGTGGGCGGCGAGCAGCAGCCCTTCGATGCGGCTTCTCAGCTCTTCGAGGTGCTGGAGGTTCAGCCGGAACGCCGTCCGCCCGAGAGCAAGCGTCCGGTCCTCTCCGGCCTCCTTGGCGAGGGCCGCGGCGTTGACGTCCGCCCGGGTCGTCTCCAGGACGGCGTTGAGCAAGAGCGCGATTTCTGCTGGGGTCGCATCGTCCTCGACCGGCTCGACCGCAGCGGGCGCGTAGACCCGCTCGACCTTCCCGCCGGGGAGGCGACGGTAGTCAGCAACCTCGATGAGCTTGGCGTCCTCGAGCTGGGCCAGATGGTGGTAGAGGCGGTCGGGACGCATGCCCACCCGCTCCGCGAGCTCCTTGGCCGACTGCGGCTTCAGGACGAGCAGCTCGTACAGCCGGATGCGGAGGGGGTCAGCCAGAGCGCGATGCACCGTTGTGAGACGAGGTGATGGATCCTCACTCACTGGCTTTCACCTGGCCTATGTCAGTGGATTATTATCCACTGACATGCTACTACATCGAACGACCGGGTGTGTCAGAGGCTGCGCCCGCCCGTGACCCCGTGAGGCAGCGGCATTGACTGACACATTGCCGCGGTGCGACCTTGTAAGTTGCCGGCAGCCAGCCGCGCGGGACGGGCCTGCGCCGCGGGGGACGTGATGGCAACACCGCCGAGAGTGCCAGCGGGCTGGTACACCGATCCGTCTGCCCGGCATGAACGCCGCTACTGGGACGGGACGGACTGGACGGCCCATGTGTCCGATGCCGGGATCGCGGCGACCGACCAGCTCGGGACCCGGCCACCGCCCACGTCAGGGCACCCGGCCGGCTCACCCCCGGCCGCCTTCCCAGCTGGGTCATCCCCGGCCGCCGCCAGGCAGCCCATCCCACGCCGCCGGTCCAGGCAGCCCATCCCACGCCGCCGGTCCAGGCAGCCCATCCCACGCCGCCGGTCCAGGCAGCCCATCCCACGCCGCCGGTCCAGGCAGCCCATCCCACGCCGCCGGTCCAGGCAGGCCATCCCACGCCGCCGGTCCAGGCAGCCCATCCCACGCCGCCGGTCCAGGCAGGCCAGCCCCGGGCGCCGGCCCGGCCGCCGCCGTCCCGTCGCCGCGCAAGCGGCGGGCCCGGGCGGTACCCGTGATCGCGGCCGCGGTTGTGGTGGCGCTGGCCCTGCTCGCCGGCCTGCTGATCTGGGCCCCGTGGAAGAGCCCCCCGCTGCTCCGGCCGGCCGGGCTCACGGCGGGACCGTCGACCACCAGCTCGGTGACGTTCCGCTGGTCGCGCCCGGCGACCGGGCCGCCACCCGGGAGGTACGTGATCCTGCACGACGGCCGGGTGGCCGGCT
Organism: uncultured Actinomycetes bacterium; assembly: GCA_963835425.1. Classification (GTDB taxonomy): domain Bacteria; phylum Actinomycetota; class Actinomycetes; order Streptosporangiales; family Streptosporangiaceae; genus UBA9676. The sequence continues at coordinate 868,557 of CAWIGE010000002.1, forward strand.
GGTACCCGGAACGGTCACCTCCTACCGGGGCACCGGTCTCGCCCCCGCCACCGCGTACCGGTACCGGGTGGCGGCGGAGCGGGGTGGCCAGCGCTCCGCCCCGTCGCCGGTCATCGTGGTGACCACCGCCACGCCGCCCGTCTCGGCGGCCCGGCTGCAAGGGCAGTGGACCGTCGGCCTCAAGCTCACCCGGGGCGCGGCGGGCCTCGCCGGCCCCAGGAGCTGGAGTGAGACATGGCAGGCCACCCCCAAGTGCACGGCCGGGCCATGCGACGTGCGGCTCTCCGGCGGGCTCAACGGGCACACCTTCACGACCACGCTGACCCGCGCGGGTGCCGTATACCAGGGGAAGATCGCAGGCAACGTGTTCCCGTGCGGATCAAAGTCCAAGTCGTTCCCGATCCGGTCCACGGTAAGGATCCGGATCACCCTCGCCACGGCGCGGGTGGAGGACAGCCAGTGGACGGCCGGGTCATGGGCCGGCCGCATGGTGGTGACCGCCCCCTACACCGCATCCGGCAGCTTCTACTGCCCCGCCTCCCGCCAGGTGGCCTCGCTCACGGGGAACCCCTGACCCGCCTGGCCGGCCCGGAAACGGGGAATGCCAGTGAGATGAGACGTGGACACAGCTACATCGTGGTTGGCGCGGGCGCGCTCGGCAGCGCGGCGGCCTACTGGCTCACCCGGTCCGGGGCGACCGATGTCCTGGTGCTGGAGCAGTACGGGCTGGGGCATGGCCTCGGCGCCTCAGAGGATCACTCTCGCATCATCAGGCACGCGTACCACTCGAGTGTGTACACAGCGCTGACGCAGGCCGCCTATGACGCGTGGGCGGAAATCGAGGGCGAGACCGGGCTCCAGCTGGTGTTCAAGACCGGCGGCCTTGACCTGGCCGTCGCCGGCACGGCCGGGGAGGCCGACCTGGGCAACTACCGGGGCTCGCTGGCGCCCTTCGGCATTCCGTCCGAGGATCTGGACGCCGCCGAGATCCGGCACCGGTGGCCCGCCTGGCGGATCGGCGACGATGTGGTGGGCCTCTACCAGCAAGACGGCGGGATCCTCGACATCCGCCGGGCGAACGCCGCGCAGATCGCGCTGGCCCGCCGTGGCGGGGCGGAGTTCCGGCCGCACACGGCGGTACGGGGGATCGCGCAGCGGGCGCACGGGGTCACCCTCACCACCGATGACGGCACCCTTGAGGCCGACCATGTCATCCTGTGCGTGGCGTCCTGGCTGCCGGCCCTGCTCGGCGACCTGGGCCTCGACTGGCGGATAACGCTCAGCCAGGAGCAGGTGAGCTACTTCGCCACGCCCAACGTGCGCGACTTCACCCCGGACCGCTTTCCGATGTGGATCTGGCACGGGGAGCACCTGTTCTATGGCTTCCCGGTGTACGGCGAGGTGGCGGTCAAGGCGGCCCGGGACATGACCGGGCGATTCGTCACCCAGGAAACGCGCTCGTCCGAGCCCGACGCCGGCGAGACCGACCTCATCGCGTCCTTCCTCCGCGAGCGGCTGCCCGGCGCCGTGGGGCCAGAGCTCCTGAGCAAGACCTGCGTCTACGACATGCCGCCCGATCGCGACTTCATCATCGACCGCGTGCCGGGCCACCCGGGGATCACGGTCGGCGTCGGGGCGGGCCATGCGGCCAAGTTCGCGAGCCTGCTCGGGAAGATCCTGGCCGATCTGGCCACGGACGGCCGGACTTCGTATCCGATCAATGCCTTCCGCGCGGACCGGCCGGCGCTCACCGACCCCGCGTTCGAGCCGGAGTTCCGCCTGGCCGGCTCGCACGTCAGCGCGTAGTGACGGCGTCTTCCGCCCGCGCGGCCGGGGCCCGCTGCCGGTCGGCGGGCAGGAGCAGCCCCGGCACCGGGCTGCCGCCGGAGTCCACGGGCAGGAGCAGCTCTGGGAGGCTGTCCATGTCCCCAGGCCAGCCCGCCGCCAGCCGCGCCATGGCCAGGCCACCTGATCCGGCAGGCACGCCGAGCCGGGCATGGAGGGGCGCAGGCGCCTCGATGGCCAGCGGCCGGCGGTCCGGGATGGCGGCCCGGGCCGCGGCCCCTACGGCCGGCCGGAGCCGGGCAGGCTGGATCCGGGCAGGCTGGATCCGGCCCCGCGCCAGCGGCGACCGCCGGGAAACCGGCCGGGCCATCACGCCCCGGGTCCGGTAGAGCTGGACCACCAGCAAGATGCTCCCGGCGGCGGCCACGCCGATCAGGGTCACCAGGACGGCGGTGAGGATGGAACTGATGACGGCGGCGGCCATGCTCACGAGGGCAACGGCCCCCAGCACGACCACCGCCAGGCCGAGTCCGGTTGAGGCGGCGCCGCCGCCGGAGGACGCTGATCCGGGCTTGCACATGGTGGTTCCCTTCCGCGCTTGTGGTGGCCGCCGGTTACCTATGGTCTTACCCAGCGTGGCGGGGAAGGACCGGGAGGAGACGGCAGCGGATGATCCTCGCCAGCATGAACCTGCACGGCGGGCGCCGGGCTGACGGCACGCCTTTTGACGTGGTCGCCGCGTGCCGCCAACTGCAGGCCGACGTGATCGTGCTGCAGGAGGCCTGGTGGCCGGCCGGGCGGCCGGATCCGATGACCGAGGCGGCGCACGCGCACGGCCACCGCATCCTGCGCGCCGACCTGTTAGCCGCCACCGACCTGCGCAGCCTGGGCATCGCGGCGGACGCCGGCCGCGGCCAGTGGGGCCTGGCGGTGCTCACGGCGCTGCCGGTGACCGGCTATGAGGTGGCGGACCTCGGCCCGACCCCGGCCGAGAGGATGAGCCGCGCCGCCCAGCTCGTGACGTTCACCACCCCGGACGGCGCCAGCCTGCGGGTCGTCAACACCCACCTGACCTACCGCCTCTTCAGCCCCGTGCAGCTGGTGCGGCTGACGCGGCGGCTGGCGGCGAGCGCGGCGCCGACCGTGATCGCCGGGGACCTCAACATGCCCGGGCCGGTCAGCGGGCTGGCGGTCGGCTACTCGCCCGCGGTGCAGGGCCCGACCTTCCCGGCCCACCGGCCGCTGCTGCAGCTCGACCAGATGCTCACCAGCCGGGCCGTCCGGGCCGGCGACGGACGGGTGCTGGCCCCGGTCGGCTCGGACCACCTCCCGATCAGGGCGTGCCTGCGGGTGGTGTGACCCGGGTGGCCCGGGCCGCCGGTGTTAACATACGCCGGTGGCAACCGAGGGTGCCGAAGAGCCGCTGGCCGGCCGCACCGTAGCTGGGGACTGGCTCGCGGACCAGCTGGACCGGATGGCCACCACCGACGTCCCGCAGCGGCAGCAGCTCGAGGCGGCGCTGCGGCAGTTCGCCGCGCTGGACCGGGCGGTGTACCAGGCGATCGCCTCGGTGCCGACTCCCGCGCTGGACGTGGCGTTCCGGCGCCTGTCGCGCGCCGCGGACAAGTCCAAGCTCTGGCTCGCCATCGCGGCCAGCCTCGCCATCGTCGGGGGGCCGACCGGGCGCCGGGCGGCCGCCCGGGGGGTGCTGTCCATCGGGGCCACGTCGGCTCTGGTCAACATCGGCGTCAAGTCCCTGTGGCCGCGGCGACGGCCGGACCGGGCCGGCGCCGGGGTGCCGGACGAACGGCAGGTCAGAATGCCGGGCTCGACGTCGTTCCCGTCAGGGCACTCGGCCTCGGCGTTCGCGTTCGCCACCGCCGTCGGCCATGACCTGCCCGCGCTGGCGCTCGGGCTGAACTTCCTGGCGGCGGCGGTGGCGTACTCGCGGGTCCACACGGGCGTCCACTATCCGGGCGACGCCGTCGTCGGCGCGGTCATCGGGGCCAGCACCAGCACCGCCGTCAGCGCCGTCATGGACAGTTTCACCGGTCCGTAACCGCGGGACCAGTGTGGTTCCAGCGACACCTGTGCCATGATCATGGCGCCGGGCCGCCGGGGCCCGGCCGGACGGGCACGGCGGGGCAATAATGGGGCTGGCGATCCAGGTGAGCGGGCGGGGATGACGGCATGACCACGCTGCCGGGCGAGACCGGGCCGGGGGTGCACCGGCCAGCAGCGCCAGCGACGGCGGCCCGCTCGCGGTGCACGTGCGCGGGCTGGTGAAGGCCTACTCCGGCGCGCGGGCCGTGAACGGCATCGACCTGGACATCCGCCGGGGCGAGATCTTCGCCCTGCTCGGGCCCAACGGGGCGGGGAAGACCACCACGGTCGAGATCCTGGAGGGGTACCGCACCCGCGACGGCGGCGAGGTGGCCGTGCTCGGGTACGACCCCGGCCGGCAGCGGGCCCCGCTCAAGCGCAGGATCGGCATCGTGCTCCAGTCCACCGGCGTGGAGCCCTACCTGACGGTCGCCGAGACGATCCGGATGTACGCCGGCTTCTACCCCGATCCCCGGCCGGTGGACGAGGTGATCGGCCTGGTCGGGCTGGACGAGAAGCGAGCCATGCGGATCACGCCGTAGTCCTCGCCGTCGATGACCAGGTGAACACCGGGCCCGCCGTCGAGCTTGGGAGCATTCCCGACCCTGATGTCATGGCTCATGAGATATTCTCGCTGGCCCGCGTAATCTAGACCATGGAAGTATTCGCCAACCGTCATACCGGAATCGTGGTACTCCCAATGGCCCTTTTCCGCGTGTTCCTGCTTGTCCTGTAGCTCCTCGATCCTGGCCTGTAGCTCGGACAGCTTGTGGAATTCACCGGCGTCCACTGCCTCGTGCATGCCCAGCCGGACATCCGAAATCTCGGATATGTAATCCTTGCCCTCGACCCATTCCCGGGTCTGGTGCGGCTCATCGCTGATAAGCGTGACGATCGTATGGACGATTTGCTCCGTCAGGTCACGCCCGGACTGGATCCTCTGGATCGCGTGGATCCTCCCGGTCAAGCACTTCGCCGACGGGATGCAGGCCGGTTTCCTCGGGACGGCCTTCCACTGGACCGATCTTCAGCTGGGAGCCCCGCCGGACCTGACCGCTGCCTGTCGGCGGTACCCACGGGCCCGTTCGCCGAGAGCGTGCTGGTGGCAGCACCCGTCCGGGCATTACAAGACTGACGCTGGCTGTTTAGGGTGTTACAGGGCGAAGAGGGCGCCCGGCAGCGAGGAGAGCAACGCGATGATTACGCGAATCCGGCTGGGGCACACGCATCTGTCGCGCTCGGCCGAGCCCGGGCCACCGAAGGAGCCGCCGCAGCCCACGCCGCAGCCGCCGCCGGCGTGGCGGCGCTGGCTGCTGCCGATCGGGATGCTCATCCTGCTGGGCCTGCTGTTCTGGCCGAGCCTGCTGCGCAGCAGCCCCACCACCAAGTACTCGTTCACCACCTTCCAGAACCAGGTGACCGGCGGGGATGTGAAGTCGGTCTCGATCGACAGCAACGGCGCGGTGACCGGGAAGCTCAGCAACGGCAAGGAATTCACCAGCCAGCTCCCGACCGCGCTCGACCGGTCCCAGATCACCCAGCAGCTCAACGCCCAGCACGTCCAGATCACCGCCACCCAGGCGGGCGGGGGCCTGCTGGAGACGCTGCTCCCGAGCCTGATCTGGCTGATCCTCATCGTCGGCCTGTTCGTGTGGACCGGGCGGGCGGCCCAGCGGCAGCTGTCCGGCATCGGCGGGTTCGGCCGGTCGCGGGCGAAGGTCATCGAGGCTGAGCGCCCCACCACGCGGTTCACCGACGTGGCCGGCTACGAGGGGGTCAAGCAGGAGATCAGCGAGGTCGTGGACTTCCTGCGCGACCCGCAGCGGTACACGGCGGCGGGTGCGCAGGGCCCGCGGGGCGTGCTCATGGTCGGCCCGCCCGGCACCGGCAAGACCCTCATCGCCCGCGCGGTCGCCGGCGAGGCACAGGTGCCGTTCCTGTCGGTGACCGGGTCGGCGTTCGTCGAGCTGTTCGTCGGCGTCGGCGCGTCCCGGGTCCGGGACCTGTTCGCCGACGCGCGCAGGCGCGCGCCCTCGATCATCTTCATCGACGAGATCGACGCCATCGGGGGGCGCCGGGGCGGCGCCGTCTTCGGCGGCGGCAACGATGAGCGTGAGCAGACGCTGAACCAGCTGCTGTCGGAGATGGACGGCTTCGACCAGGCCGCCGGGGTGGTCGTGATCGCGGCCACCAACCGGCCCGAGTCGCTCGACCCGGCGCTGCTGCGCCCGGGGCGTTTCGACCGGCAGGTGGTCGTGCCGCTGCCCAACCAGACCGAGCGTGCCGCGATCCTGGCCGTGCACGCCAAGGGGAAGAAGCTGGCCCCGGACGTGGATCTGACCGTGACCGCCCGCGGCACCCCCGGCTTCTCCGGCGCCGACCTGGCCAACCTGATCAACGAGGCGGCGATCCACGCGATCCGGGACAGCCGGACCACGATCACCGCCGCCGACTTCGACGCGGCCCGGGACCGGATCCTGCTCGGCACCCGGGAGGCCACGAACGTCCTGCTGCCGGAGGAGAAGCAGTCGGTGGCCGTCCACGAGTCCGGGCACGCGCTGGTGGCGGCGCTGTCCCCGAACGCGGATCCCGTGTCGAAGGTGACCATCCTGCCCGCGGGCATGGCGCTCGGCGCCACCCACCAGCTGCCCGAGGTCGAACGCCACCTCTACAGCGAGGCCTACCTGACCGACCTGCTCGCGGTCCGGCTGGGCGGGCGGGCGGCCGAGCTGGTCGTGTTCGGGCACGGCTCCACCGGCGCCGCCAACGACCTGGCCGAGGCCACCCAGCTGGCGGTCCGGATGGTGCGCGAGTTCGGCCTGTCCCCCGCGCTGGGGCCGGTCGGCTACTCCGACCAGGGTTCCCAGTACCTGGGCGGCCCCATCCAGGACGGGCTGCGGCGGCCCTTCTCGGAGGAGACCCAGCGGGTCGTGGACCAGGAGGTCTCCCGGCTGCTGCGGGAGGCCGAGGAGCGGGCGGTGGCGATGCTGAATGACCACCGCGAGGAGCTGGACTGGCTGGCCGCGCGGCTGATCGAGAAGGAGACCATGGACGGCAGCGTCGTCCTGGAAGTGCTGCACGACAAGAAGCAGCTCGTCCCCCGCGCCAGCGGCGTCGGGTGCCGGGCCGGCCCCGGTGTCGTCAGGGCCCACCGGCGCGGCCAGCCCCGGCTGACCCGCGGCCCGGCGCCCGGCCGCTCGGGGTCAGCAGGACGTTACAACCCCGGCCGACCGGGCAGGTGCGGTCCATGAGTGTGCTGAGAGATTTCGCACGCCCCATGCTGGCGTCGATTTTCATCATCCAGGGCTTTGACACCATGCTCCATCCCGAACGGGTGGCCCCGAGGGCGGAGCCGGTGGTAGCGCCCGCTGGCCGAGCTCGTGCCCGGCGTGCCGACCACGACCGAGGACGCGGTGCGCATCAACGGTGCCGTGCAGTTCACGGCCGGCTCGCTGCTGGCGCTGGGCATCTTCCCGCGGCTGTCGGCCGCGGCGATCGCGGTCACGCTGGTGCCCACCACGGCCGCCGGTCACCGGTTCTGGGAGGTCGAGGACGAGAAGGAGCGCGCACAGCAGCGCATCCACTTCCTCAAGAACCTCGCCATCTTCGGCGGCCTGCTGATCGCCGCGGGCGACACCGCCGGGCGCCCCTCGATCGCCTGGCGGAGCCGCCACGCGGTTCGTTCGGCACGCCGTGACGTCGCGCTCGCGACGCGGGCGGCCAAGGTGTCCGCCCGGTCCGGTGTCAGGGCGGGCCGGGTCAGCGCCAGGGCGAGCCGGGCCAGCGCAAAGGCGAGCCGGGCGGGCGCCAGGGCGCGCCGGGTCGGGGCAAGGGCCGGCCGGGCCAGCACCAGGCCCGCCCGGGTCAGCAGCCGGCGCCGGGCCCGGTAATCCAGGCCAGCTCCCGGCCGCGGAAGCCCCCCCCGGCCGCGGAGGCTGCTCCCGGCCGGAAGGCCGCTCCCGCCTGGCACGCCGGCCCGGGCCTAGGTGGCGTAACGCTGCTCAGCCTCGCGCACCTGCGGCAGGCCGATGAAGTCCACGAACTCGCCGAACGTCGGCAGGTCCGCCAGCGCCGCCGCCGGGGTACCGGCGGTGGCGATCTCCTGCAGGATCGCGCGCATGGCGGCGGTGGCGGCCAGCAGCGTGCCGATCGGGAAGATGACGATCCGGTATCCCAGCTCGGTGAGCCGGGCCAGGCTGACCGGCGGGGTCTTGCCCCCCTCCGCCCAGTTGAACAGCAGCGGCACATCCGGGAAGGCGCGGGCCGCCTCCTCGACCTCCGCCTCGCTCACCAGCGCCTCGATGAACAGCACATCCGCCCCGGCCTCGCGGTAGAGGCGCGCGCGCCCCAGGGCCCGCTCCAGGCCCTCCACCGCGCGGGCGTCGGTCCGGGCGATGATCACGAACTCGGGCTGGGCGCGCGCCTCGACCGCGGCCCTGACCTTCGCCGCCATCTCCTGCGCGCCGATGACCTGCTTGCCCTCCATGTGCCCGCACTTCTTCGGGGCCACCTGGTCCTCGATGTGGATCCCGGCGACCCCGGCCGCCTCGTAGGCGCCGACGGTGCGGATCACGTTCAGTGGGTTGCCGTAGCCGGTGTCGGCGTCGGCGATGACCGGGATGTCGACGCAGTCGGCGATCCGCCCGGCGCTGGCGGCCATCTCGGTCATGGTCAGCAGGCCGACGTCCGGCCGCCCGATCAGCGCCGCCGACGTGCCGAAGCCGGTCATGTACACGGCCGGGAACCCGGCCTCCTCCACCAGCCGCGCGGCCAGCGGGTCAAAGGCCCCCGGCGCCACGATGGTCTGCCCCGACTCCAGCAGGGCCCGCAGCCGCGCCGCCCCGCCTGGCCGTCGCGTGAGCCGCCCCGTCACCGCGCGCCCAGCAAGGAGCGGTCCAGCCACGCGCGCGCCGAGGAGGGGTGCGGCCGCGCGCCCACCGCGGAGTGGTTCAGATCGCTGGCCCTATGGGGGCGGAAAACTGAACCACTGATTGGCCACAACGGGCGGCGCACGGCAGGGTCAGGACAGGTCAAACTCGCCGTCCTGGACGCCGAGGGTGAACGCCTCCCATTCGGCCGGGGTGAAGATCAGCACCGGGCCGTCGGGCCGCTTGCTGTCGCGCATGGCGATCACGTGGTCGCTGCCCTCCTTCGAGCCGGGAACGAAGGCGATCTCCACACAGGCGCCGCCGTCCCCGCTGCTGAAGGACGACTTGCGCCAGACGGCGCCGGTCAGGTCCATCTCTCGATCGCCTTCCCTGCCAGATCGGTGGAGGCCCGCGGGAGCGCCTCCGCCTTCAGTATGTCGCACCGGCCAGGCTCAGAGAATCGGTGTCCAGCACTGGGTGGCCGGCCGGGGGGCCGATGGTGGCGGCTTCCGGGCCGTACCGCCTGACGTAGGAGGGGTGGACCTGGCGCCAGCGCTCCTCCCCCGTCCACGGCGGGGCCTGGCCGGCCAGCGCGTAGGCGAGGGTGTCCAGGCAGGTGTGCCAGCCCGCCCCGGTCCGCGCCGCCGTGCCCCGCTCCTCGATCGTGTCGGTGAGGGTGAGCAGGGTGCCGTCGCCGTCGGCCGCCAGCTCGAACCGCAGGATGTCCGTCCCCCACCGCATCTCGAGTGTCCGGGGCGGGTCGTAGACGAGCAGCTCACCGCCGAAGTTCGCCTCCGGCATGAGGTCGCTGACGAACCGCAGCCGGGCGCCGGCTACCCAGTCACCATCGGCCTCGATCCGCTGCGGGAACCAGGCATCGCGGTGCTCGGGCTCGGTCAGGGCGCGCCACACCTTCTCCCGTGGGTGATCCAGCCTGCGTTCAAAACGAATCTGCCACCGGCCGCCGGATTCGCTGAGCTGCCCGTCGGCCTGGTCATTGACATGTACTTCCATCGGATCGCCCTCCTATCGCATGGGCACTACGGCCGGTCACCGTCGCCGGGCATGGCATCGAGATGCCGCTCCAGGGCATCCAGGCTGGTGGCCCAGAGCCGCCGGTACGGCTCGAGCCACTCGTCGATGGCCCGCAGCGGCTCGGGACGCAGCCGGTACAGGCGGCGCTGGGCGTCCGAACGGGCGGTCACCAGGCCGGCTTCCCGCAGCACCCGCAGGTGCTTCGACACCGCCGGCTGGCTCAGGCCGAGCACGCCGACAAGCTCCCCCACGCTGCGCTCCGAATCACGCAGCAGATCGAGGATCGAGCGCCGGTGCGCCTCCGCCAGCACGTCGAATGGCACAGCTGTCATGAACAGCTAGTATGCCGATACAGCTATATAGCTGTCAAGGAATGTACAGTGGGGCTCCGCCCGCCGCGGTCACGAGGGCCCGGGCGCCGCCCGGTAGTCCTCGTCGGTGACGTGCTCGTGCCATGCGGTCTCCCCCGCCGAGATCGCGAGGTGGCACATCAGGTGGTCGGGCGCCGCGCCGTGCCAGTGCCTCTCCCCCGGCCCGATCACGACGGTGTCACCCGGCCGCACCTGGCGGACCGGGCCGGTCTCGCCCTGGACCCGGCCGACGCCCTCGATGATGTGCAGCACCTGGCCGGCCGGGTGCACATGCCAGGCGGTCCGGGCGCCCGGCGTGAAGTGCACCCGGAGCGCGCGCACCGGGCCGGGCCCGGGCAGCGGCGCGATCTCGTCCGTCCACACGTCGCCGGTGAACCACTCGGCCGGCCCGCGGGCGCTCGGCCGTTCCGCCGCGCCTGTTACTTCCATCGCTTCTCCCTCACAGCCCGCTCTGGTCTGCCGTCACTGACCGCCAGTCTCCCAGGTTCCCGGCGGCCCGGCCCGGTCAGCTGGAGGCGGATGGTGCCGACGGGCGGCACCAGGAGCTACCTGGCGATAAGGGCAACGACGATGTCGCGGACCTGGTCCGGCTCCAGTGCGCAGGTGGCGTCGCCGACGGACAGCTCCACCCGCTGCACGCCGGGGTCGCCGGTGGTCATGGCCTCCGGCCAGGCCCAGATCCGCTGCTCGGCGGCAAGCCGCCGGGCGGCCGCCGTGAAGCCGTCCGGTGTCGTGGCCAGGAGCAGGTGCATCATCGGGGCCTGCGGCGGGTCGGGCACGACCCGGATGCCGGGGACACCGCCCAGCGCGGCCGCGATCGCGCGGGCGTGACTGAGATACCCGGGCATCAGCGGCAACCGCTGTCGCAGGCAGCCCTGCGCCGACGCGGCATTCGGCCAGAGCGCGAACAGCGTGCCACCCATGCGGTGACGCCACTCCCGCACCTCGGCGACGATGTCCGCCGGGCCGGCCACGCAGCAGCCCGGCAGCGCGCCGATCCCCTTGTAGAACGACACGTACACGGTGTCGAAGAGCGCCGCGATCTCGGCCGGCGGCCTGCCGTACCCGGCGGCCGACTCCCACAGCCGGGCACCGTCAAGATGCGTGGCGGCGCCACGGTCCCGGGCCCATGCGAGCTGGGCTTGCAGGTCTGCCCAGTCCGGCTGCTGGCCGCCGAGGTCACGCTGCGGCAGCTCGATCAGCAGCGCCGCGGGCGGCTCGCCGATCGCCGTCAGGTCGTCAAGGGTCAGCAGGCGGTCCAGGCGGCCGGCCGGGCGCCCGGTCAGGCCGTGCAGCCGCTGGTAGGCCTCCCCCTCGTGCTGGTCCAGGTGGCACATCGGGTGGAAGATGACCGTCTTGCGCTGCCGCCGGTCGGCGTGCACCCGCAGCACCGACTGCTGAGCCATCGTCCCGCTGGGCAGGAACACGGCCGCGGGCTTGGCGAGCAGCCCGGCGATCTCCGCCTCCAGTTCGGCGACGACGCCGCCGTCGCCGTAACGGTCGGTGGCGGTGTCGGGGGGAATGCCGGCCAGCAGGTGGGCGGCGGTCTGGCGGCCATGGCCGGCCAGAAAGACCGAGCACTGGTCGCGGAGCGCGGCCTCCTCGGCCGCGGACACCTCTTTGGCGGCGGGCATGCTCATCATGCTGACATGTGCCCCGGGCGGCGCCCACGGCCGGTCAGCGCCACCAGGCTGCTCTGGTCGCGGGTTCAACTCGCTCACCGGCACCGGCCCCTACGACGTGCGGGCGGTGCTGCGCTTCCTCGACTCCGTCCCCGATCGTGACCGGGCCCACGCGGCCGCCGCCCGGCTGGGCCCGGTGATCTTCGGCGAGGGCCTGGTGGCGCTGGAGCCCGGCGCACCCGGCGAGGTGCACACGCCGCTCGACTTTGCGCCCTGGCCGGGCTCGGCCGCCCGGAGCCTGTTCGACGAGACGGTCATCGCTGCCCACCTCGACCACCTGGCCGCCGCCCAGCGCGACGACGGCGGCTGGATGTTCAACTGGCAGACCTGGTCGCCGACGGCCGAGCGGGAGTGGCGCGGCGCCGTCACCGTAGACGCGCTCCAGCTGCTGCGCGCCAACGGCCGCAGCTGACCGGGGCGGGCCAGGCGCGGCTCAGCTACGGGGGGTGGCCGGGCAGAGCACCACGAAGGACAGCGCGGCGCCGTTGAGCACGACGATTCCGTTGTCCGTCGGGCCGGCGAGCCCAACGGTGACGAAGGTCCCCCCGCTCATCGCCGCGGTGATCTCTGCCTCCAGGGCGGCCAGGTTCGCCAGCGGTGTCAGCCCGTAATACCGGGGTGGGGAGCTGTGCGGATCCGGGCCGGTCGCCGACGGCACATACAGGCACGGCTGCGGCAGCTGGTCACCGCTGGGGATGTGGCCGTGGTCGTCGAGCACCTGGAGGTACACCACGCTGCCCACGGCCCGGGGAGACAGCAGCAGCCGGCCCGCGAGCGGCGCGGACACCGGCACAGCCACCGGCGCGCCGGACGTCAGCACCTGCCCGGCGTCGATCGCCGCCGTCAGGGTCCAGGAGGTCGGGTCACCTTCGATCCGGAGAATGCTGGCCATCGGGCTCCTCATCGTCTCGTGCCGGACGGGCTGATGACGGGGTCAGGCCCAGGCGTGCCCCGAGGGTCGCGGCCTCGGTGCGGTTGCGCACGCCCAGTTTGTCAAGGATGCGGGAAACATGCACGGCGACGGTCCGCTCGCTGATGAACAGCGCGCGGGCGATCTGGCGGTTGCTGTCGCCCTGTACCAGCAGGGCCAGCACGTCCACCTCGCGGTCGGTCAGGTCGTACCGGGCACGGGCCGCGGAGGGAGCGGCCGGCGGACGGGCCCGGCCGCCCGGCCCGGCCAGCCTCGCCCGCCGCGCCAGCTCACCGGCCAGGCCGAGCAGCGGCGGCGATGGCAGCCGGGCCGCGAGGTCCTCACATGCCGCCAGTGCGCGCGCTGCCTGCTCGCGCCGGCCCGCGCGGACCGCGGCCCCGGCCTCCCGCAGGCGCGCGTAGGCCTCCCGGTAGGGCTGGCCCAGCAGCTGCCAGGCATCGGCGACCGCGCGCCACATCGCCCGGCTGTCGCTCCCGCCGCGGCGCGCGTCCTCGGCGGCGACCAGTGCCCCGAAGGCGGCCACCACCGCCTGCTCGTCGCCATGCTCAGCTGTGATCGCCCGGGCCCGGCCGGCCAGGCCCGCCGCGGCCGGCTCCCAGCCGGCCGGGATGTTCCCGGGCCGGGCGGCGCCGGGCAGCGACGCCAGGTCGGCGCCGGCCCTGGCCCCGGCGGCGAGCAGCCGGATCTCCTCCTCGGCCAGGTCGGCGCCGGTCAGCACCGTCAGCCCGTCCAGCACCTCGCCGGCCGCCGCGGCCAGGTCGCCGGCGTCCAGCGCCTGCTCGGCGAGGCAGGCGTGCAGCGGCCCGTACAGCCTCGGGTCCTCGGGCGACTTCCTGAGCGCCGTGGCCAGCTCCTCCGCGCGCTCCCGCTCGCCCCGGCCGACGGCCAGCTCCAGCTGCAGCAGCTGCAGGTAGCGGGTGACGTTCGCCTGTGACTCGCCGGTCAGCTCGGCCAGCAGCTGGTCGGCCTCCGCCCATCGCCCGGTGGCGATCAGCACCGCCGCCGTGTTGTTGTCGAGCACCCACGTCAGGCCGGGTGGGGCGGCCAGGGAGCGGGCGGCCTCCCGGCCGCGGCGCCCGACATCGAGCGCCTCGGTGAAACGGCCGACCGAGATGAGCAGGTACATGTGGTCGGCCGCGGCGCGGACCAGGTCCTCGATGCTGCCGCTGCGGTACGCGAGCTCGAAGGAGGTCTCCAGCGCCGCCAGCCCGGCCTCCAGATCGCCCCGCTGCGCCAGGATGATGCCGAGCGCCGCCAGGCCATGGGTGCGTTCGGCGACGGCGCCCACCTGCTCCCCCATCGCGACGGCCCGCTCGGCCAGCGGCATCGCCTCGCCGGGCTCGCCCAGCAGCAGCCGCCAGGTGGCGAGCGCGGCCAGGATCCTGGCCTTGAGGGCGGACGCCGGGTCCGCTTCGAGAAGCCCGAGCGCCTGCTCGCCCGCGTTGACCGCGGCCCGGAGATCTCCCGCCTCCCAGCGGTAACGCCCGAGCCGCTCCAGCAGCCGCACCCGGCCCGCCGGGTCGGCGGCGGAATGAGCCAGCGCGTCAACCATGTGGCTGGCGGCGCGCTCGGGATGCCCGGCCCAGCTGGCCGCCTGCGCCGCCTCCTCCAGCAGGCCCGTGCCCTCCTCGGGCAGCCACCGCGCCTGCTCCACGGCCAGGGTGTAGAAGCGGTCGGCCTCCGGGTAGGCGCGGGCGGACACCGCCTGCCGCGCCGCCAGCAGGGCGGCGGGAGCCGCCCGGTCCGGCCGGTCGGCCAGCTGCCAGTGCAGGGACAGCACGGCCGGATCCGGCGCGGCCCGCCCGTCGAGCGCCTCCGCGACCCGGCGGTGCAGGCGGCGGCGCTCCCCGGGCAGCAGCTGGCCGTAGAACACCTGACGGATCAGGTCGTGGCCGAACGCGTAGCCGTCGGCGGCCGTTACCAGCAGCCCCCGTGAAACCGCCTCTCGGGCCGCGGCCAGCAGGCCGTCCTCGGCCAGCGGCACCGTGGCCGCCAGCAGCTCATGCGACATCCCGCCGTCGGTCACGCAGACCTGGTCGAGGACCGCCTGCACGGGCGGCGCGACGCCGCTGGCCTTGGCCAGCACCGCCTCGGTGATCGACGGCGGCGGCCAGTGAGCGCCGGTGCCCGCGAGCTCGATGGCGTACAGCGGGTTGCCGCCGGCGGCGCGGATCACCGCGGCCACCGGGTCCGGCCCGGCGCCGGCCGGCACCAGGCCCGCGACCAGCTCGGCGACCTCGCCGGGGGCGAGCCGGGCCACCCGCAGCCGGGTCACCCGGGGACGGCGCTGCAGATCGGCGAGCCAGCGCCGGGCCTCGCCGCCCAGGTCGTCGTCGCGCAGGGTCGCGACGACCAGGACGGGGATGTCACGCAGCCGGACGGCCAGGAAGGCGAGCAGCTCGTGGGAGGACTCATCGGCCCAGTGCAGGTCCTCCAGGACCAGCACCAGCGGCGCCTGGGCGGCCAGCTCGGCGAGCAGGCCGAGCACCCGCTCGAAGAGACGATGCCGGGCCGCGGCCATGCTGCCCGGCTCGTCGTCGGCCAGCAGCCAGCCGGCCTGCTCCCCCAGCGCGGCCACGAACGGCCCGTACGCCAGCGCCGTCCCGGCCAGCGGCGCGGATTCCCCGATCCGGACCTGCGCCTTGCCGGGCGCCGACTCCACCTGCCTGACCAGCTCCTCGACCAGCCGGGTCTTGCCGATGCCGGCCTCGCCGGTGATCAGCAGCAGTTGCGACCGGCCCGCCGACGCGCTCGCGTAGGCGGCCGACACGGCGTCAAGCTCCGCTGCCCGCCCCACGATCGGCGGCGGTCCCGCCCCATTCGCCACATAAGCAGTTTGACGTCCTCCCCGCCGTGAACGACAGGGGTACGCCAGGGCTTGCGCCGCCAGAGTGCCGGTCGGTGCCCGGGCCGGCCGCGTCGAATGCCCGCCCGGGCACGCCGCCGGGGTAGTCAATTCCCGCCGATCCCGGCCCCCGCGGTAGTCAATTCCCGCCGGCCCGAATACGAATTCCTGCCGATGTCGCGGCGCGCCGATCTCCGCAGGCTGGTCGCTATGCACCAGATGCCGCCGCCGCCCAGCCCCCAGCCAGCAGCGCTCCCCGCCGCCAGGACACCCGCCGCCGGGTGCCCGCTGCCGTGGGCCCATGCCGTCCTCGCCCTGGCGCCGCTGCTGTGCGCGCTGTCGGGAGTGCTTGACCTCTGCGTCGCCCGGGGCGTGGCCAGCTGGATATGGGCCGAGCCGGTGCTGGCCGTGGTGGCGTCCATCATGGCGGCCTCGGCGGCGCAGCTGCGCCGCCAGGCGGCCGAGCTCCAGGCCTCGCGGACCCGGATCGTGGCCGCGGCCGACTCCGAGCGGCGCCGGATCGAGCGCAATCTCCACGACGGCGCCCAGCAGCGGCTAGCCGCCCTGGCGATCAAGGTGAGCATGGCCTGTGAACTGACCGAGCACGACGCCGACCAGGCCAGGGCCCTGCTCGCGGAGCTTCAGAGCGACGTCAGGGAGACCGCCGAGGAGCTGCGCCACCTCGCGCACGGCATCTATCCGCCGCTGCTCGCCGAGAGCGGGCTGCCGGCCGCTCTCGCCGCGGCCGCGGGCCGGGCGACGCTGCCGGTCACGGTGCAGGCCGCCCCGCTCGGCCGCTACCCGGCGGAGGTCGAGGCGACGGTCTACTTCTGCTGCCTGGAAGCCATCCAGAACGCCTGCAAGCACGCCGGGGACGGGGCCACGCTCGCCCTGCGGGTCTGGGAAGAGGGGGCGGCGCTGGCCTTCGACGTCAGCGACGACGGCGCCGGGTTCGACGCCAGCGACCGCGGCCTCGGCGCGGGCTTCACCAACATGCAGGACCGGCTGTGCGCGCTGCGCGGCAGCCTGCGGGTGGAGTCGGCGCCGGGGCGGGGCACCCGGGTGAGCGGGAAGCTCCCGGCCAGGCAGGGCGCGGGGACCGGAGCGGCGGGCGCCCATCCCCGCGTCCGCCTAACCGGAGAGCCGGGGCCCGTTCGCGGCGGATCAGGCGCTGGGGGGCCGGGTACCCCGGCTTTCCGCGACGGACAGTGCGACCGCGCTGCTTGAGAACGGGTCCCGGTGAGCTCCTCCAGGCTCTGGCCCTTGGGCTCGGGCAGCGGGGATGAACTCTAAGTGAACAAGACCTGGCCAGGGAATTAAGCTCCTGCTCAGCCGTAGAACAGGCGCTCCATGACGGACCGGGCGCGCCGGGCCGCCCGCCGGTAGTCCTGCTCGAGGTCCTGGTAGGCCTCGGGCGCGTAGCCCAGGACCGAGGCCACCGCGGCCAGTTCGGGCTGGTGGATGGGCAGCAGGTCGGATGGACGGCCCCGGACCAGGACCGCCGCGTCCCTGACCCGGGCCGCCAGCCGCCAGGCCGTGGCCAGCGCGGCCGCGTCGCCCTCCCCCACCAGCCCCGCCCCGGCCGCCGCGTCCAGCCCGGCCATCGTCCGCGTCGTCCGCAGCCCCGGCACCGCGTGCGCGTGCCTGAGCTGCAGCAGCTGCACCACCCACTCCACGTCGGACAGCCCGCCCGGGCCCAGCTTGAGATGGAGCGCGGGGTCCACCCCCCGGGGCATGCGCTCCGCCTCCATCCGGGCCTTGATGCGCCGTATCTCCCGGGCGAAGTCATCGCCGATGCCGCCCGCCGGGTACCGGACCTTGTCAATCAGGGCGGTGAACCGGGCGCCCAGCGGGCGGTCGCCGGCGACCGGCTCGGCCCGCAGCAGCGCCTGGGCCTCCCAGGGCACCGACCAGCGCTGGTAGTACGCGCGGTAAGAGGCCAGGGTGCGCACCAGCGGGCCTTGCTTGCCCTCGGGCCGCAGCCCGGGGTCGATCAGCAGCGGCGGGTCGGGCGCCGGCCGGGCCAGCAGGGCACGCAGGTCCTCGGCGACCGCGTGCGCGGCGCGGCTGGCCTCCTCCTCATCGGCGCCGGGCAGCGGGTCGTGCACGAACATCACGTCCGCGTCGCTGCCGTAGCCGGTCTCGTGCCCGCCGAAGCGGCCCATCGCCACCACGCACAGCCGGGTGGGCAGCGGGCCCTGGCCGGCCTCGGCGGTCCTGACCGCGACCTGCAGCGCCGCGCTCACGGCCGCCGCGGTGACGGCGGTCAGCGCCTCCCCGTTCTCCTCGACCACGGACAGGCCCACCAGGTCGGCGGTGGCCGTGCGGAGCAGCTCGCGGCGGCGCAGTGCCCGCACCGCCGCGACCGCGTCCGGCGGGCTGGCGTGCCTGCGCACGGCGGCGACGGCCTCGGCCCGCAGGGCGGAGGCCGGGCGGGGGCGAGCTGGGCGTCCTCGCCGAGGATGGCCACCATCTCCGGCTGCCGCAGCAGCAGGTCGGTCGCGTACCGGCTGGCGGCCAGCACCCGGGCCATCCGGCGGGCGACCATGGTGTCGTCCCGCAGCAGCCGCAGGTACCAGGGCGAGTTGCCGAGGGCGTCGCTGACCTGGTGAAACCCGAGCAGCCCGGCGTCGGGGCTGGCCGCGTCGGCGAACCAGCCGAGCATCACCGGCAGCAGGGTGCGCTGGATCGCCGCCCGGCGGGAGACGCCGGAGGTGAGCGCCTCGATGTGCCGCAGCGCCCCGGCCGGATCGGCGTAGCCCAGCGCCTCCAGCCGGGCCTGCGCCGCCTCCGGCGTCAGCCTGTCCGCCTCGCTCGGGCAGCCGCGCCACCGCCTCCAGCAGCGGACGGTAGAAGAGCTTCTCGTGCAGCCGCCGGACCTCGGCGGCGTGCTGGCGCCAGGCGGCGGTGAGCTCGGCGGCCGGGTCGGCCCGCGACGGCGAGGGATCGGGGCGCGGCCGGCGGCGGCCGCGCCCGCTTCCGCGGTCCGCATGGCCCGGCCGAGCCTGCGCAGCACGGCCGGGTCGTCGGGCAGGGTGTGGGTGCGGCGCAGCTGGCGCAGCTGGAGCAGGTGCTCCACCGAGCGCAGGAACCGGTAGGCGGCGGCCAGGCTGGCCGCGTCGGCCCGGCCCACGTAGCCGCCTTCGGCGAGCGCCGCCAGCGCGGGCAGGGTGGCCGGGCTGCGGACCGTGTCGTCGCTGCGGCCGTGCACCAGCTGCAGCAACTGCACCGCGAACTCGATGTCGCGCAGCCCGCCGGGACCGAGCTTGAGCTGCCGGCCGGCCTCGCCCGCGGGCAGGGAGCTGATTACCCGGCGGCGCATGGCGCGGGTGTCTTCGACGAAGTTGTCGCGCTGGGCCGCCTGCCAGACCAGCGGCGTGAAGGCTTCCGCGTAGGCGGCGCCGAGCGCGGGATCGCCGGCCACCGGCCGGGCCTTGAGCAGCGCCTGGAACTCCCACGTCTTCGCCCAGCGCTCGTAGTAGGCCCGGTGGCTGGCCAGCGTCCGGACCAGCGGGCCGTCGCGGCCCTCGGGACGCAGGTTCGGGTTGACCGGGAAGAGGATCCCCTCAGCCGTGCTCTGCGAGCACACCCGGATCATCCCGGCCGCGAGCTGGGTGGCCGTATGCAGCGCGGCCCCGTCGCCGTCGGCCGGGCCGCCCTCGGCAGGCTCGGCGACGAAGATCACGTCTACGTCGCTGGCGTAGTTCAGCTCCCGCCCGCCGCACTTGCCCATCGCGATGACCGCCAGCCGGCACGGCGCCGCCCCGGCGGGCAGCTGCGAGCGGGAGATCGCGAGCGCCGCCTCCAGCGCCGCCGCCGCCAGGTCGGCCAGCTCGGCGGCCACGTCGTCGATCGCCATCTGGCCGGTGAGGTCCCTGGCCGCCAGGTGCAGCAGCCGCTGGTGGTAGGCCACCCGCAGCGCGGCGGCCGGGCCGGCGCCCTCCCTGGCCGACCCGGCCGGTCCGGCTGGCGGCGCGGTCCCGGCCACCGGCGCGGTCCCGGCCATCGGCGCGGTCCCGGCCACCGGCTCCGGGGCGCCGGGATCCGCTCCGACGGCGGCCAGCAGGACCAAGCGCAGCTCCCCGGCGGACGGGCAGGCGAGCGGCTCCGGTCCGCGCAGGAGCCGCCAGCCTTCCGGGTGCCGCGCCAGGTGGTCACCGAGCGCGGCGCTGGCCCCGAGCACCAGGGCGAGCCGCCGGGCCAGGTCGGCGTCCTGGTGCAGGGCGGTGAGCAGCTCGGCGTCCCTCGGCATCCGGGCCAGGGCCGCGAGCGCGAGATCCGGGTCGGCCGCGCCGGCGAGCGCCGCCAGCAGCCCGGCGTCACCGGAGTCGACGTCGAGGGCGAGATCCCCGCCCGCCAGCCGCTCGGCCTGGGCGGGGTCGGCGAACCCCATCCTGGCCAGCCGGGCGCCCAGCGTGGTCCGGCGCGGCATGCTCACGCTTGCACACGGTAGCTGCCCCGGGCGCCGGGATGCGAGGTGCCACTGGACGGCCCGCCCCGGGACGAGTCGGGACCCGGGCACGGGGGCCTGGGCGCGCTCGCGCCGTTCGGCACTCTCGCGCGGGTCGGTGATGGTGGTGACCGTCCCGGGGGCGAGGTCGGTGTGGTGCGCGATGGTGTAGAAGCGGACCTCGTGGCCGTCGAGGTCGTGCAGCCCGGGCAGGATCCAGCCGATGGTCGCCCAGTGCACCCCGGCGTGCTGCTCGCCCAGCATGGTCAGCCGCTCGGCAAGCCGGCCGATCGCCTCCTGGTCGGGCACCCCGATGGCGAAGTAGTCGAATCCCGCGGCCGCCCGCCCGACCGGATGGGACCTCGACGCGTACGAGCGCTGGCTGGCCCGCATCTTCAGCCAGCTAATGGCCACCCCGGCCCGGTGAGGGGCCCGCGCGTCGTCAGGGGCTAAGCATGGTCAGGGGCTGAGCGTGACCTCCGCCTGCCGCAGCTGGCCCGCGCCGCCCGCCACGACCGCCAGGACCAGGCTGGCCCGTTCGCCTTCCAGCTCCACGGTGGTGCTCGTCTCGCCGTTCCCGGCCCGGAAGGCGCCCGGGCGGCACCGGCCTGCCCAGGCACTCGCCATCCGGAACTGGCGCAGTAGCAGGGCGGTGTCCACATCGCCGGACACCGGCAGGGCCCGCGGCCAGTCGCGGGCACCGGAGTTCAGCAGGGAGATAAGGGCATCCAGCACCCGTCCCAGCGGGGCGTCCGGGGCCGGCGGCACGGCCAGCGTGAGCGACTGGACCCGCGGGTGACGCTCCGGAGTGAGCCGCAGCTCGGCCTGGATCACCTCGTCGTCGCCGCGCAGCCACCACCGGCAGTGCGCGGGCGAGTCGAACTCGGGCGGGCGCTTCTTGTCCTCGCCGAACCCCCCGATCCGCTTCACGATCACATCGATCTTGCGCCGGCGCTCCGGGTAGGGCTCGTCCTGGGCGACGTTCTCCGAGAACAGCTGGTCCGCCCGCGCGTCGTTCCAGGTGTGCAGGAGCTTGTTCACCTCCTGCTGCGCGGCCAGCGTCTCCGGCCACGGGTTGGCCGGGCTCGTCACGTAGCCCGCGGTGGCCCGGCCGCGCGCCGCGGGGACGGGCGCCGCCTGCCGCAGGGCGGCGTCGAGCAGGTCGGCGGCCAGCGTGGATGCGGCCGCGTAGGTGCTGTTCGCCAGGACGATCACGCCGATCCCGGTCTCGGGGTGCCAGCGCATATGGCTGCCGAACCCCGG
Organism: uncultured Actinomycetes bacterium; assembly: GCA_963835425.1. GTDB lineage: Bacteria > Actinomycetota > Actinomycetes > Streptosporangiales > Streptosporangiaceae > UBA9676. The sequence continues at coordinate 889,890 of CAWIGE010000002.1, forward strand.
GTAGCCGCCGCTGTGGCTGGTGATCCGCCCCCGGACCGGGTGCTCCTCCACGAACAGCCCGAACCCGTAGCCCGCCGGGCCGCCCTCGGCCGGATCGCCCGGGAGGCGGGCCAGCGGCGGCGGCGCCAGCGTGACCTGGGGCAGCTGCATCTCCCGCCTGGTCGCGCGGGCCAGCGGGTGCGCACCGCCGGCTGCCCGGCTCACCGGGCGGGAACGCGCCGGTGAACCCGCTCACCCAGCGGGCCAGATCCGTCACGCAGCTGAACACGCCGCCCATCGGGGCGAAGGCCCCGGAGCCGTCCGGCGCGAGCTCGTCCCACCCGCCCGGCCCGAGCCGGTAGCCGCGGGCCAGCTGCCGGGCATCGAACTCTGACGCCTCGAACCCGCTGCTGGCCAGGCCGAGCGGGCGGAGCAGCCTGTCCCGCACGAACTCGGGATAGGGCTGGCCGGTGGCCGCGGTGATGGCCCGGCCGAGGATCGCATAACCGAGGTTGGAGTACTCGAACCGGGTCCCCGGCGCCCAGGCGAAGCTCAGGCCCCGGGCCAGGAATGCGGAGAACTCAGCTAACGGCAGCCCCTGCTGCCGGTCGCCCCACGGATCGTCGGTCGGGAACCCGGCCGTCATGGTGAGCAGGTGCCGGAGGGAGACCCGCGGCGAGTCGGGGCTCGGCAGCGCCAGGCCGCGCAGTTCGGGCACGAACTCCTCGGCCGGGTCATCCAGGGCCAGCCGGCCGTCGTCCCGCAGCGCCAGCACCGCCGCCGCCGTGAAGCTCTTGGTCATCGAGGCGATCCGGAAGACGGTCCCGGCGTCGGGCGGGGGCCCGCCCAGCCATCGCTCCCCCCACCCGCCGGACTGCACCAGGCGGCCCCCGGCGACGATCCCGTAGGCCACCCCCGGCTGCCCGCCGCGCCGCTGGAAGCCTTCGGCCAGGTCATCCACGGCCGCGAACTGATCGGGCATGCTCACCTCCGAATCGGCGGGCGGTCCAAGCCGCGGGCTAACGCCATCATGCTCCGCGGTCGCCGCGGGCGCCCTCCCGCACGGCCTGCGCGATCGCCCGGGCCACGGCCTCCGCGGCGGCCGCCTCGACCAGGTCGGCGAGGGCGGGAACCGGCGGCGTCCCGGCCGTCCCGGACGGCGCGACCGCCCCGGTGGCCAGGCAGAAGATGGTATCGCCGTCGTAGCTGGTGTGGGCCGGCCGGACCGCCCGGGCCATGCCGTCGTGCGCGACCGTGGCCACCCGGTTCGCCTGGTCCTTGGTCAGTTCGGCGTCGGTGACGACCACCCCGATCGTGGTGTTCGCGCCGGCCACCGGGCCCGCCCCGGCCCCGCCGGGCGCAACCTGCCCCGGCGCCAGCGGCGCGACCCACTCATGGCGATCGTCGTCCCAGATCCCGCCGACGCTGTTGGCGACCATGACCGCCGCGACGGTCGCGGCGCCCGCGGGAGCGCTGGCGATGCCCAGGCCGCCCGGGCGCGGCGGCCCGCCGCCGGCCTTGGCCACGGTGGCGCCGGTGCCGGCGCCGACCGCCCCCACCGCCGGGTGACCCGTTGCCGCCAGGCAGGCGGCGTAGCCGGCCGCCGCGTCCGGCCGGGCCCGCGGGTCGCCGGTGAGCAGGTCGAAGATGACGGCCCCGGCCACGATCGGCACCCGGACGGTGCCGATCGCGAATCCGACGCCATGCTCTTCGAGGTAGCGCATGACGCCCCCGGCCGCGGCCAGGCCGAACGCGCTGCCGCCGGTCAGCAGGATGGCGTGCGCCCGCTCGGCGGACATGCCCGGCCTGAGCTCGTCGGTGCCCAGGGTGCCCGGGGCCCCGCCGCGCACGTCCACGCCGGGCACGGCGCCGGCCGGCACCAGCACCACCGTGCAGCCGGTGCGGCCCGCCTCATCGGTCCAGTGCCCGACCGACACGCCGCCGGGCAGCCGGACCGCGGCCTCGGGGTGGTTCGCCGTCACATCTGCCTCCTGGCGCTGGCCGCAGGGTATGCCGGAACCGCCGCCGCGGCACCCGGTCAATGATCGCCGGCGTGATGATCACGTCGACCCGCCGGCCTGCGGAGAGCATGGGCAGGTAGCGGTCCAGCTCGAAGGCGGTGACCTGGTGGCGGTACTCGCGCCACTCCTCGCGCTTGTTGCGCAGGAAGAAGTCGAAGACGTGCTCGCCGAGGGTTTCCGCCACCAGCTCACTGCTCTGCATGACGGAGATCGCCTCATCCAGGCTCTGCGGCAGCGGGTCGATGCCCAGGGCGCGGCGCTCGGCCGGGGTGAGCGCCCACACGTCGTCCTCGGCGCCGGGCGGCAGCTGGTAGCCCGCCTCGATCCCCTTCAGCCCGGCCGCCAGGATCAGCGCGAACGCCAGGTAGGGATTGCAGGCCGAGTCCAGCGACCGGAACTCGATCCGGGTCGCGTTCCCCTTGTGCGGCTTGTACATGGGCACCCGAACCAGCGCCGAGCGATTGTTGTGACCCCAGCAGATGTAGGCGGGAGCCTCCCCGCCCGCCCCGGCGCTACTGCCGGCCGCGCCCCAGAGCCGCTTGTAGGAGTTCACCCACTGGTTGCAGACGGCGGTGATCTCGGCGGCGTGCTTGAGCAGCCCGGCGATGAACGCCCGGCCCACCTTGGAGAGCTGGAACTCAGCGCCCGGCTCGAAGAACACGTTGCGGTCGCCCTCGAACAGCGACATGTGCGTGTGCATGCCGGAGCCGGGATGCTCGGTGAACGGCTTGGGCATGAACGAGGCGTACACCCCCTGCTGGAGCGCGACCTCCTTCATGACCAGCCGGAACGACATGATGTTGTCGGCGGTGGACAGCGCGTCCGCGTAGCGGAGGTCGATCTCCTGCTGCCCGGGGGCGCCCTCATGGTGGCTGAACTCCACCGAGATGCCCATCGACTCCAGCATCTGGATGGACACGTGCCGGAAGTCGTGCGCGATGCTGTGCGGGGTGTGGTCGAAGTACCCGCCGGAGTCGATCGGCTGCGGCTTGGCGCCCGGCTCGGGCTTCTCCTTCATCAGGAAGAACTCGACCTCGGGATGGGTGTAGAACGTGAATCCCAGCTCCGCGGCGTGGCTGAGCGCCCGCTTGAGCACCCACCGGGGATCGGCGTAGGACGGGCTGCCGTCCGGCATCAGGATGTCGCAGAACATCCGGCCGACCCCGGCCTCGCCGCGCCAGGGCAGCAGCTGGAACGTGGACGGGTCCGGCTTGGCGATCATGTCCGCCTCGTAGACCCGGGCGAAGCCCTCGACCGCCGACCCGTCGAAGCCGATCCCCTCCGCGAACGCGCCCTCCAGCTCGGCCGGGGCGACCGCGACCGACTTGAGGAACCCGAGCACGTCCGTGAACCACAGCCGGACAAAACGGATGTCCCGCTCCTCGAGCGTCCGGAGCACGAACTCTTCCTGTCTGTCCATGACTGCCTATCCTCCACCCCACGGGCCGCGCTTCCCCTCAGTCTGCCGTCCGTGTGTTTCTGCTGGGTTACATACTCCCGGCTGCCCCGCCCGGCCCGCCCGATCCCCGGCCCCTGCCGCACCGCCCGCGAACGGCCCTTCAGTCCCGGCGAATTGCGGCGCTGCTGGGCCGCAGGCATGTGGACGAGGGCCTTCGACGCCAAGCAGGAGCACGCCGCCGGACAGCCAGTTACCCGCCTGACCCAAGACGAAGCCGGTAAACGCCTCCGCCGGGCTGGAATGCGCTGAACCACCGGTGCCGCACGGCGGGGCAGCGCCCACCGTCGATGGAGGCTCCATCGCGACCGGAAACCAGCCACCCGCACTCGACCGCCTCCACCGGGTGCTGGGCGCGGGTCGGCCGTGCAGTAGAAAGGGCTGGCAGCATCATGACCAGGCACCGTCTTTCTTCACGGCCGTGAGGTAGCTTCCGTCAGCGACTCGCCGCGGCACTTCCTGCGACTCGCGGATGACGCGACGGCGACCGTCAGGACTCGACGGCCAGTTATCGCGTGTGACCAGAACCCCGGCGTAGACCGGTTCCCATCCGATCGCATACAGCGGTACGGCTAGGGGCAGCTGGGTCCGCAGGCAGTACACCGCGCGCAGGTGATACCACTTGGACACTGCGACGAGCGGCAGTCCCATGGCGAGCGCTTCGCGCAGGTAGGGCAGAGAAAGTTCGACGTTCTGCCAGGTGTCCTTGGACTGGTCTTCGATGCGAACCGCGCTGGCGGGTACGTTCGCTGCAGCAAGCTGGCGCGCGAACTCGGGTCCCTCCACGATCCCGTCGTGCCGGTTGATGCCGCCGGTTGCGATGATCAGCGGCGCGAGACCGCGGTGATACCGGTCGGCGGCGATGCGGGCAGGCGCGGACTGGTTGGTGCCGAACAGGACCAGCGCGGACGGTTCAGTGTCTGGCGGTGGGCCGTCGATGTCCACGCTGGCGGTCAGCCCGGCAATCTGCGCGGCGGTCAGCTCATCGTCAGTCATCACTGTGCCCCGCCGCCGGGGGCTGCGGGAAGCGCCAGCCGCGTGGTCGCGTCGAAGTACCGGGCACGGAAATCCGCCGGTGGGAACCGGGCGACGGCCGCTAGGGATTGGCTAGTGGCGGGCTAGCACCTTGGTCGCCGACCCGAGCGGCCGGAGGACAACGCGCCGCGCCGCCGCCGCGGCATCGTCGATCTCGCCCAGCGCGGCTGCCGCAAGCGCGAGGATCAGCAGCGTGCGCGCGTAGTTGGTCGGCTGGTCTCCGGGCCCGCGGGTGCGCGGGCTGTAGGCGGTTTCGATGATCCGCCGCGTCATCTCTGCCGCCTCCCCATGCCTGCCCGCCAGCAGCAGCGACGTAGCCGTGTAGGGCGGGTCTTCGGCGCGCGGCACTGAATAGATGCCCGAGGTTGGGGCCGACGACCCGAGCTGACTCATCCCCATAGCGGCCCGGCGGCGCGCAGCCGACATGCCAGCTGTGTCGCCAACCATGGCGAGACAGCGCTTTCCTGCGCAGCGAGCTTGGCGAGTACGACCGTCCCCTCTAGCACGTTGGCCTGGCCACGGCACGCGGCAGCCGCAGACAGCGCCAGGTCTCCCTGGTACCAGGCATCAGCGACCGGCACGCGGGCGGCTGGCCGCTGCCCGGCACCTCATACGAGCGGCTGTTCCTCGACGCCGGAACGGGAAGCCTGCGCGCGATGCCCCGGCCGGCGGCGGATCGGTCTCCTACGACAGCGACGGTCCGGCGTGGGCGCGGCCGGGCCACCTTCGACCTGCGGTTCGAGACCGCCGCCGACTGTCGGCCACGCCAAGCTGCGGGTCTGGATGTCCGCGCCCGATGCCGACGACCTGGACTGTTCGTCGCCCTGCAGAAGCTCGACCGTTACGCGACCCGTCGGCTTCCCTCTACGCGTGTCGAGGAAGGCCCGGTCACGCTGGGCTGGATCGGGCCTCCCACCGGGAGCTCGACGAGGGACGGTCCATCCGTACCAGCCCGTCCTCGCCCACAGCGGGAGCTCAAGCCCGGCGGGTGAGATCGTCCGTGACATCGACATTGGTGGGCGTTCGGGCGGGAGACGTGCGGCTGGTCATCCAGGGCAAGGACATCTACCGCCAGCCGCGGCCGCTGGTGCAGGCCCTGCACGACGACTTGGTCAACCGGGGACCGCACGTGATCCACACCGGCGGCCGGTTCGACTCGCATCTGCTCATCCCGCGGGCGCCGGCTGAGGCGCGGGTAACGAGCAGACCCGTGACCCCGATCCGTGCCCGAGGGCCAGAGCCGCGGTGCCCCCGGCCCCGGGCGGGATGGCCGCGGCCCGCATAGGCTGAGAGCGTGCCCAGGCTCAGGATCGCTCTCGCCCAGGTCAACTCCACCGTGGGGGACCTGGAGGGGAACTCGGCAGCGATCATCGAATGGACCCGCCGCGCCGCGGAGCACGGCGCCCGCCTGGTGGTCTTTCCCGAGATGATGCTCACCGGCTATCCGGTCGAAGATCTCGCCCTGCGCGCGTCGTTCATCGACGCATCGATCGAGGCCCTTTCCGCGACCGCGGCCCGGCTCGCTGATCAGGGGCTCGGCGGCGTCGCGGTCGTCACCGGGTACCTCGGCCGCCACGTCGGCCCCCCGCCGCGGTACGGCCAGCCCGCCGAGGGCGCGCTGGACGCGGCGGCGCTGCTGCACGGCGGCCAAGTGCTGGTCACCTCGGCCAAGCATCACCTGCCCAACTACGGCGTGTTCGACGAGTACCGCTACTTCCTGCCCGGCGACCGGCTGCCGGTGTTCCGCCTCCCATGCGGGGAACCCGGCGGGCGGCGCCCGCCGACGTGGCCACCGCCGTCTGTGAGGACCTGTGGCAGGACGGCGGCCCGGTGGCGGTGACCCGGCAGGCGGGCGCGGGGCTGCTGGTTGTCCCCAACGCCTCCCCCTACGAGCGCGGCAAGACCGACGCCGGCTCGAGCTGTGCGTGCGCCGCGCCCGCGAGGCGGGCGCCACCCTGGCCTACGTCAACATGATGGGCGGCCAGGACGAGCTCGTGTTCGACGGTGACTCCATCATCGTGGACACCGGCGGGCAGCTGCTCGCCCGCGGCCCACAGTTCGACGAGGCGCTGGTCGTCGCCGACCTGGACCTGCCCGCAGCCGGCCCCGGGCCCCGCCCGCGGACGCGGCCGCCGACGCGCACGATGGCACGACGATGATGATCCACCGGGTCGGCGTGCCGTGCGCACCCGCGCTGTTCACGGATCCGCCCGCTGGCGGCGCCGACCCCGGCCCGGGCCCGGTGTGGCCGCGGCTGGATCCGCTGGCAGAGGTCTACGCGGCGCTGGTGACCGGGGTGCGGGACTACGTGCGCAAGAACCGCTTCCGCTCGGTCATCCTCGGCCTGTCCGGCGGGATCGACTCCGCGCTGACCGCCACCATCGCGGCCGACGCCATCGGCGCCGACCTCGTGCACGTGGTGCTGATGCCCAGCCAGCACTCCTCCGGGCACTCGGTGACCGACGCCGAGGACCTCGTCAAGCGGCAGGGCCTGCACGCGCGGACGGTGCCGATCCAGCCGATGGTGGACGCCTTCCGAGGCCGAGCTTCGAGGCTGAGCGGGCTGGCCGCGGAGAACCTCCAGGCCCGGGTGCGCGGCGTCGATCCTCATGGCGCTGTCCAACGCCGAGGGCCACCTGGTGCTGACGACCGGCAACAAGAGCGAGCTCGCCACCGGCTACTCCACCCTGTACGGCGACTCGGCGGGCGGGTTCGCGCCGATCAAGGACGTGCCGAAGACGCTGGTATGGGACCTGGCGCGGTGGCGCAACGAGGAGGCTGCCCGGCGCGGGCAGACCCCGCCCATCCCGGAGAACTCGATCATCAAGCCGCCGAGCGCCGAGCTGCGCCCCCGGCCAGCTCGACACCGACTCGCTGCCCGACTACACGGTGCTGGACGCCGTGCTCGAGGACTACGTGGTCGAGGACATGGGTGCGGCCGAGCTCGTCGCCGCCGGGCACGACCCCGCCCTGGTGGACCGGGTGATCGCGATGGTGGATCACGCCGAGTACAAGCGGCGGCAGTACCCGCCCGGCCCGAAGATCACCCCGCGCAACTTCGGCCGCGACCGCCGCCTGCCGATCACCAACCGCTGGGCCGAGCCCGCGCCGCAGCTGACCCGGCGTCATGGAAACCCAGCGTCGGCCGCGCTACCGCTGAGCGGCCGCCGGGACGATCGACCAGCGTTCCCTCGAGCGGCCCCGGGACCATCGGCAGCAGGAACCCGGGCGGACCAGCGCCCCGCCTGCACCGCGGTGCTGGCCAGCGGTCGGTCGGTGTCGATGAACTCATCGCGCACGGCGCGGACCGCCTGGCAGGTGCGCCACGTCGGTGACGTAGTAGGTGAGCTTGATGACCTCGCTGAAGGACAGCCCCGCTGCCGCCAGGCAGCGCCGCAGGTTCTCAAACACCTGCCGGGCCTGCGCGGATGGGTCGCCGGGCCGACGAGCTGGCCGTCTTCGCCGATGGCGACCTGGCCGGACACGGCAACCAGCCGCCCGGTGCCGGTGACGACGTGGCTGTAGCCGGGGGCCGGCGTGACGTCTTGGGCTGGATGCTGGTCAACCGCTCCTGCGCTGCCATGCGTTATTCTCGCGCGGGGGCCGGATGCGGGCAGAGCAATGGCGGCGGCCGATGGGGCCGGGTTACGGGCTGGACAACGCCTGGCGGGACGCCCGTGCCCGGCTGAGCTCGCTGGAGGACTGGCTGGATCCGGGGACGATCGGGCACCTGCGCGGGCGGGCGTCGGCGCGGGGTGGCGGTGCCTGGAGTGGGCGCGGCGCGGGTCGATCGCCCGCTGGCTGTGCGGCCAGGTGGGCCCGGGCGGGCAGGTGGTCGCCACCGATCTCGACACCCGGTTCCTGGAGGTATTACCTGAGCCGAACCTCGGGTCGAGCGGCACGACGTCACCGTGGACGCGCTGCCCGCGGCAGCCTGTGACCTGGCGCACTGCCGTCTCGTGCTGGCTCACCTGCCGCAGCGGCAGACGGTCTAGCCCGGCCGCCGCCGCCCTGAAGCCCTCGGGCTGGCTGGTGGCGGAGGAGATGGACTTCGTGTCGGTGACGGCCGGTGAGCACCAGCCCGGCGCCGGGCATTCCTGCGGCCGTGGAGGTTTCCAACGAGGTCCTGCGCGGCCGGGATTCGACCCCGGCTACGGCCGCCGGCTGCTGGCCGACCTCCGGGCGGCGGGCCTGGCCGGTACGCCGCCGAGGGCCGGGCCACGATCTGGCCCGGCGGCTCCGCCGGGGCGGTGGCCTGGCAGCTGACCTTTGAGCAGCTCATGCCGCAGATGACGGCCCTGGGCCTCGACCGGGCCACCGCCACGGCCGCGAGCGCCGCCCGTCAGGACCCGGCTTCTCCTTCATGTCCCAGCGACCATCGCCGCCTGGGGCCAGCGCCGGTAGCCGTCGCCGTGTGGGACGGGCGTCCTCAGCTGAGCAGGAGGACCGCGTAGCAGGCGAGCCAGTGCTCGACCATGTAGTCGTCGCCGAGGACGTGCGGCAGGGCGGCATCGGCGTGGGCCCGCGCGGCCGTCTCGGCGGGCTCGACCCGCGGATCGCCGGTCGGAAGCGACTCCGCGATCCGCCGCCAGCACCAGGCCCGGCTCGCGTTGAGCCCGTGCAGGTGGGCGATCTGGCCGTCGCTGGGGTCAGAAACGACAACCGGAGTGAACAGCGAGGCGGGCTCCCCGCCGGCGATCCCGGGCAGGAAGAAAGACAGCCACTCGGCGAACTCCCCCTGCGGCAGGATCTGGGCCATGAGCTCGGCCTCTGTTAAGGCGGGAGACAGGAAGTCCTGGCCGGATGGCTCCCACCCGCCGGGGTAGTACGCGTCGCCCGCGAACCAGTCGAACGCCTTCGCCGCGATCGCCTCCAGCAGCGCCGGATCTCCCGTGGCCGCCCGCAGCTGCGCGTAGCCAAGAGCGCGTGACAGGCCGAACGCGCTGTTGGTGTGGACCCCGCACCGGACCGGGTAGGTGGCCCTGGGCAGCCAGTCGAGAAAGCAGCCGGTGATCGCGTCGGCCAGCGGCGCCATCGCGGTCGCCCACCGTGAGCCCTCCGGGTCGTCCCATCGCCAGGCCTCGTGGACGAGCGCGAGTGCCCAGCCCCAGCCATAGGGCCGCTGGCTCGTCCGGCCGGGACCGGCGATGTAGTCCGCCTCCACGGCCAGGGCGACCGGGCTGAACTGCGCCCGTAGCCTCTTCCGGATCTGTTGCGCGGGCACGTAACCGCCGGCGGTGCGCAGCAGGCGCACCAGCAGCCAGTGCATCTCCACGGCCGAATGCCAGTCGAGGCTGCCGTAGAAGACCGGGGTGCGGGCCCGCGGGCGGAACGGGAAGTCGCCGGGGCCGGCCATGGTGTGGTGCATGTCGGACGGGAACTCACGTTTGAGGTTGGCTATCGCCGCCTCGGCGTAACCAGCGGCTTCGGCGTGCAGCAGTTCGCCCAATTCGGCCGCCAGGTCCACCATTCCTCCTCGGGGGCCACGTTCCGGCTGACATAGCTGATGGCACAATTCCCGGTCGCAGGCCCCCGCGAACCTGGTGATGCCAGCCTGCCAGACTGGTGAGCGTGACGGCCGACGAACGCTGGCAGGCGCAGGCCGCCTCGTTCGGGGCGGTGGCCGATGCGTACGAGCGTGGCCGGCCGCCCTATCCGGCCGAGGCGGTCGGCTGGCTGATCCCGGCGGGCGCGGCGCACGTCCTCGACCTCGGCGCCGGAACCGGGAAACTCACCCGCCAGCTGACCGGGCAAGGCCTGGACGTGACGGCGGTCGAGCCGTCGGAAGGCATGCGCGAGAAGCTGCGCCAGGCGGTGCCCGGCGTCCGCGCGCTGAAGGGCACTGCAGAGCGGATCCCGCTGCCGGCTGGCAGCGTGGACGCGGTGCTGGTGGCCCAGGCCTGGCACTGGGTGGATCCGGCGCGGGCGGCGCCCGAGGTGGCCCGGGTGCTCAGGCCGGGCGGGCAGCTCGGCCTGCTCTGGAACATCCGCGATGAGCGGGCCGACTGGGTGGCCGGGCTCGGCGCGATCCTGCGCCAGAGCGACGGCGCGCACGCGGTCAGCAGCACCGTCAGCGCCGCGCCGCGGGTCGGCCCGCCGTTCGGGCAGCTCGAGCGCCGCGACCTCGGGTGGGTGCATCACCTGTCCCCCGAAGCGCTCGTGGACATGGTCTCTTCCCGCAGCTACGTCAGCACCATGTCCCCCGCCGACCGCGAGAAGCTGCTTAACGACCTGCGGCACCTGATGCGGACGCATCCGTCGCTGGCCGGATCAGGTGAGATCGCGCTGCCATATGTGACCCGCTGCTGGCGAACCCGCCTGCCCGAACCCTGACGGCGGCCCGGCCCGATGTCAGCGCCGCGGCCGGGCGAGGAAGCGCTCGACGTCGGCGGCCTCCGCGGCCAGCGCGGCCTGCTCCGGCGCGGTGAGCGGCCCGAGTTCGTCCGTCACCACCTTGCCGCCGGTGACGGTCCAGAGCGCGGCCCCGCGGCCCCGGACGAGCACGAACGGGCGGAACAGCCCGTTGCTGGTAATGACCGGGCCGCCCGGCGCCAGGAACAGCTCGCGCGAGGCCCAGCCGAGCAGCAGCGGGTCGAAGGCACCCAGCAGGCGCAGGTCAGGCACCGCGGGTCCTTCCTCCGGCCCGGCCCCGCCGGGCCGGGCCGCCAGGCTGGCCAGCCCGTCATCACGGCCGGCGAGCGCGGGGGCGATCGCGGCCAGCCCGCGCCGCGCATCGCCCAGCGGCAGGCCGGCCCATTTGGCCAGGTCCCGGTCGGCGGCGGGAGCGTGCCCGGCGAGGTAGCGGCGGGCGAGCAGGCCGAGCGCCTGCTCGCGGTCCATCGGCGGGGGCGGCGTGCCCAGCCAGTCACGGACCAGCACAAACGCCTGCTCGCCGCCGCGCATAGGGCCGCGCACGGTCAGCCCGCGCAGAGTGGCGAGGGCCAGGATGTGGACCATCGCCTGCCCCTCCGTCCGGACGCCCGCCGCGGTTACCCACTCCCGCAGCTCGGCCCGGGTGAGCGGCCCGTCGGTGGCCAGGGAACGCTCGATCACCCCGACCCCCCGGTCGGCGTCCGCGGGCGGGACGCCCTCCTGCGCGAGCCGCCGCGTGTTGCCGGTCAGCAGCTGCGGGGTCGTGAGCTGATGCAGCCACCAGTAGTCCTCGGCCAGCACCAGGTGCAGGGTGCCGCGGTTCAGCCAGCTGACGACCACCGACCGGTCGGCGGTGAGCGCGTCGTCGACGTCGGTGGCGAGCAGGCCGCAGGTCCGTGCCCGGACGGCAAGCCGCGCGCCGCGCGGGTCCTGCGCCTGGATCGCGAGCAGATGGCCGGTCACCCCGGCGACGGTGCGGGCCGGGGCACCCGACAGCAGCTGCGCCCGCAGGCGCTGCGCGGCCAGCGCGGGCGGCGCCGGGCGCCCGGTGGTGGTCACGGGCCTGATCCTTTCACCGGGCCCGGACAGTACAGGACCGGCCGGCGCTGTTAAGGCTCGAGCAGTTCCAGTTCCTGCACGTGGGCCTCCTGCACGCGCAGGATCGCCTCCGGGCCGCGGAAGAGCACGACCCAGCCGTCCTCCCGTTCCACGCCGGTAATGTCCTTGTACGTCTCCCTCACGACCTGCTCATCGTCTCCGTAGACCATCCGGTAGGTAGCCATCGGCGATACTCCTGAATCCTCGCGGCGCTGGCCCCGCACGGGCCCGGAGGCCGGGGGGCGGCTTGTCCCTGCCCATTCGCCAGGTACCGTAACAGGCCCCGCGGGCCGGCCAGACGCCCAGGTGCGGGTCAGCGGGCGGCGAGGCCGCGCAGGAGCTCATCCACGACCCGCTCCGGGTAATCCGGCGGGATCGCACTCTGCTCATGCCCGCGCCGGGCGACCACGGCTCCGGTCAGCATGAACAGCGCCGCGTCGACGTCGAGGTCGGGCCGCAGCTCCCCGGTGGCGATGCCACGCCGCAGGACCGCCCGGATCACTTCCCGGCGCGGCTCCAGCACCGTCTCCATGTACCGCGCCATCAGCCGCGGGTACTTCGTGCCCTCCCCCAGCAGCAGCGCGAACTGCCGGGCCCGGCGCGGGTCGGCGGTCTCGCTGCACATGGCGCCGAGCAGCGTCACCAGGTCCTCGCGGGCCGACCGGCCGGCCGGCTCGGGCAGCGGCGCCTTCAGCGCCGCGATCGCGTCGAGCAGCAGGTCTTCCTTGCCCGGCCACCGGCGGTAGATGGTGGCCTTCCCCACACCGGCCTTGGCCGCGACCCGCTCGATGCACAGTCCGTCCGCCCCCGACTCGGCGAACAGGCTCAGCGCCGCGTCGATGATGGCCTGGTCGGCCTGCTCGCTGCGCGGCCGCCCGGGGCGGCGGGCCACCTCTGCGTCGGGGGTTCCGGTGCTCACCAGCTCAGCCTTCCGCCTGGACCGGCCCGGACACGTGCGGTCCGGCCGGCACCACCCCAGTCGATGGACGGGACCGTGCCTGCGGACGTGACCGAGCTGACCGGCGCGACCGAGCTGACCGGCGCGACCGAGCTGACCGGCGCGACCGAGCTGACCGGCGCGGCCGGGCTGGCCGATGCGGCCGGCCCGGCTGGCCGGCGGCCGCGGACCGGCTCCGGCACGCGGCCGGCCGTCTCCGCGGTACTCGCCGGTGATGCGGCCTCCACGGCGGCGCGGCCTGCCTCGGCCCCGCGCCCGGGCATCCAGGTCACGATGACCAGCGCGCCGAGCAGGGTGATCGCCGCCGAGATGAGCGTGGTGATGTGCATGGAGTGCACGAAGGCGTGATCGGCGAACGCTGCCAGGTCGCGCGCGGCGGCACTGCCCGGCCCCAGCTTGGCCGCCACGGCCTGCGTGCCCGCGATCGACCCCGCCGCCGCTCCCCTGGCCGCGGCCGGCAGCCCGGTCAGGTGCGGGCTGAGCTGAGCCCGGTAGGCCTGGGCGAGGATCGAGCCGAGGACGGCCACCCCAAGCGCACCCGCTACCTGCCGGGCGACATTGGTGAGCGCGGAGCCTGAGCCCGCCCGCTCCCTTGGCACCACCGACATCACCGCCTCCGTGGCCGGTGGCATGACGGTGCCCATCCCGGCCCCCTGGATGAAGAACAGGGCCGCGAGCACCCAGATCGGGGTGGCGACGCCAAGCATCTGGTAGCCGGCCAGCGCCACCGTGACCACCAGCAGGCCGGACGCGACGACCGCCTTGGTGCCGAAGCGCCGCACCAGGGCGGCGCTGCGCGGGGCCATCAGCAGCTGCCCGGCCGCGAATGGGAGCGAGAGCAGCCCCGCCTGCAGCGCGCTGTAGCCGCGCACGCTCTGCAGGTAGAAACTGAGGAAGAACAGCGCCCCCATCATGCCGAAGAACACCAGGGCCAGCGCGCCGACCGCGGACGACAGGCGGGGGTTGCGGAACAGCCCGACGTCCAGCGACGGGTAACGCAGCCTGCGCTCGTACCAGGTGAAGAAGGCGAGTATCGCGAGCCCGCCGACGATCGGGCCGAGCACATCGGCGTGCACCCAGGAACCCTTCTCCCCACCCTGGATGATGCCGTAGACCAGGAGCACCAGGCCCGCGATGGAGGCCAGCACGCCCACGTAGTCGATCTTGCCGGGGTCCGGGTTCTTCGATTCGGGGACCACCAGCCAGACGGCGGCCGCGCCGGCCGCGGTGAACGGCACGTTCAGCAGGAACACCGAGCCCCACCAGAAGTGGGCCAGCAGCAGGCCGCCCACCACGGGGCCGATCGCCACCCCGATGCCGACCGCCATGGCCCAGATGCCGATGGCACGCGGCCGCTCGGCCGGGTCGAACACGTTGCTGATGATCGACAGCGTCTGCGGCATCACGGCCGCGGCGCCCAGGCCCATGGCCGCACGCGCCCAGATCAGCTGATCCGGTGTCTGCGCGTACGCGGTGACCAGCGAGAAGAGGCCGAACGCCACCAGCCCGATCATCAGCATCCGCTTGCGGCCGATCCGGTCGCCGACCACCCCGAACGTGAACAGCAGCCCGGCGAACACCAGGGTGTAGGAGTTGATCCCCCACTCCAGCTGACTCTGGCTGGCGCCGAGCCCAATACCGGGCTCGGCGATCGTCTTGAGCGCCACGTTCAGCACGGTGTTGTCGAGCACGATCGCCATCAGGCTGGTGATCAGGACGCCGAGGATGAGCCAGCGGCGGCGGTAGATCGCATCCCCCGCACCGGCGGTAGCAGTCCGCGGGGAAACGCTGCGCGAGTCCATAAAGTCCTTCAGGTCGCAGGAGGGGCGGCCGCCGCGGTAGGCGTCGCGCCCGCGTATCCGGGCGGCTCCGCCGCCCAGCAAGCTACCGATACGGAACACACCCGTATCGGAAAACATTCCCCCGTACGCCCCTCTCAGCGGCGCCTCGTCCGCCCTCTCAGCGGCGCCTCGTCCGCCCCCGGCAGGCGGCGGGGCAGCGGCCGTCCGGGCTGTGCCCCGCGCCCGCCGCATGCGATGATCGAACCGTCCGGGGACGCCACCTTGGCGCCACGAGACGTGGAGGATTCCAGATGAACGCGCAAAGCAGCAATCCGGATGTGGCCGCGACGACTGCGCGGACCCCCGACCCCCTCTACGGGGGCAGCGCCGAGCGGCGGGTCACCGTCCGCGACCTGGCGGCCGCCAAGGCCCGGGGCGAGAAATGGCCCATGCTGACCTCGTACGACGCCCTCACCGCCCGGGTGTTCGATGAGGCCGGGATCCCCGTGCTGCTGGTCGGCGACTCGGCCGGGATGGTCGTCTTCGGGCACGACACCACCCTCCCGGTGACGGTGGACGACCTGCTGCCGCTGACCGCCGCGGTGGTCCGCGCCACCCGGCGCGCGCTGGTCGTCGCCGACCTGCCGTTCGGCTCCTACCAGGTGACACCGGCCAACGCGCTGGCCGCCGCCACCCGTTTCCTCAAGGAAGCCGGGGCGCACGCGGTCAAGCTGGAGGGCGGCCAGCGGGTGACCCGGCAGGTGGAGGAGCTGGTAGCGGCGGGCATCCCGGTGATGGCGCACCTGGGGCTCACCCCGCAGTCGGTCAACGTGCTCGGCGGCTACCGGGTCCAGGGCCGGGGCGAGGCCGGCGACCGGCTGCTGCACGACGCCAAGGCCCTCGAGGCCGCGGGCGCGTTCTCGGTCGTGCTCGAGTGCGTCCCGGCCGAACTGGCCTCGCGCATCACCGACGCGGTGAACATCCCGACCATCGGGATCGGCGCCGGGGCCGGCTGCGACGCCCAGGTGCTGGTCTGGCAGGACATGGCGGGCCTGTCCCCGCGCACGGCGAAGTTCGTGAAACGCTACGCCGACGTCGCGGGGGTTCTCGGCCGGGCCGCCCGCTCGTTCGGGCAGGAGGTCGTGGCCGGGCAGTTCCCGGCGCCGGAGCACGCCTACCACTGAGGCCGTTCCGCCCGCCGGAGCCGGCCCGCTGATACGTTTGGCGCCATGGCCACCCAGATCCAGCAGGCTGAGCGCTTCCTCGCCCTGCACAGCGGGCCGGATCCGCTGCTGCTGCCCAACCCGTGGGACCTCGGCTCGGCGAAGCTGTTCGCCTCGCTCGGCTTCGCCGCCCTCGCGACCACCAGCAGCGGGTTCGCGGCGACGCTGGGCCGCCTGGACGGAAAGGTGACCCGGGACGAGGCGCTCGCCCATGCGGCCGCCATCGTCCGGGCGACCGACCTGCCGGTCACGGCCGACCTCGAGAACGGATACGCGGACAGTCCGGCGGATGTCGCCGAGACGATGGTGCTCGCCGCCGGGACGGGCCTGGCGGGCTGCTCGGTGGAGGATTTCACCGGCCGGGAGGACGACCCGATCTACCCGGCGCCGCTGGCCGCGGAACGCATCGCCGCGGCGGCCGAAATAACCGCGTCCGGCCCGATCCGCCTGGTGCTCACGGCCAGGGCCGAGAACTACCTGCACGGCCGGCCAGACCTGGCCGACACGATCGCCCGGCTCCAGGCCTACCAGGAGGCCGGCGCAGACGTGCTCTACGCGCCGGGCCTGACCAGCCTGGCGGACATCCGCCAGGTGGTGACCTCGCTTGCCCGGCCGGTGAACGTCCTCGCCCTGCCCGGCGGGCCGGAGGTATCCGAGCTGGCCGCGGCCGGGGTGCGGCGGGTGTCGGTCGGCGGCGGGCTCGCCTTCGCCGCGCTCGGCGCGGTGGCCGATGCCGCCCGCGAACTGCGCGAGCGTGGCACCTACGGCTTCATGGACCACGCCGCCGCAGGGAGAACCGCCGCCCGCGCGGCGTTCACCTCGTAGCTACACCGCCCCGTACCGCTTCCCACCGTTGGGACTCGGGCCGTGGGAACGAGACTCAGCCATCGAGGCTGAGCACCATGGTGGGGCGCTCGATCACGTGGTCCTCGCGCAGCGGCCTTACCGCGGTGCCGATGGCGAAGAACTCGGTGGTGTGTGAGCCCCAGGTGTGGCTGTGCTGGCGGAGCTGGACCCCGACGATCCCCTCGGCGTGCAGCGCCTCGGCCTCGGCCTGCATGCGGCTCATGGCCAGCTCCCTGGCGTCGTAGAGGGCCTGGGTGAACTGCTCGATCTCCACGTTGCGGCCGATGTTGCCGAGCACCCCGCCCAGCTTCTGGTGGGCGATGTGGTAGACGCACGAGCCCATCACCATGCCCAGCGGCGCATAACCGGCCCGGATGAGGGTCCAGAAATCCTGCCCGGACAGGTCAGAGGTGAACGGCTGGTTCTTGTTGTTGCGCCAGTTGGTGACCCCGCCGCCGCCCGCGCCCTCCTCGGCCTTGACCGCGGTGCCCACGGCGATGAACTCGGCGATGTCGGAGCCGAACTCCTTCATCTCCACGTCGAGCCGGACCCCGACGATCCCGTCGGCGGCCAGCGCGTCCGCCTCCGCCTCCATCCGGGTCATCGCCAGTTCGCGCGCGTGGTACATGGCCTGCGACAGCACGTCCAGTTCCTGGTTCTTGCCCCACCGGCCGACCTGCAGTCCGACGTGGTAGATCGAGCTGCCCAGCACCAGCCCGAGCGGGCGGAACCCCGCCTCCCGCACCAGCAGGAACTCGTTGACCGACAGGTCGGAGGTGAAGATCGCTCCTGGCTTGCCGGGCTGCAGCTCGGCCAGGCGCCGCATGGCGTCCTGCGGCACCCCGGCCGCGCCCAGGTCCACGTGCGTCTGCTCGGTCATGGGTTCATCCTCCGTTATCGCGGTCCGGCCTGGCGCCCGAGGTTCACCCGGGCCACCTGCCGTCGTTGCGGGTCGAGCGAGAGGATGGCGAGGCTTCCGGGCGTGGCGGCCACCGCCGGGGACGTGAACTGCGCTACCGCAGTGCCGATGATCGTGACTTCCGCGATGTGGTCCCTGCGTGCCTTCCCGGGCGGGGCACTCCCGCTCACGCACCCGCATGTCAACGCCGGAGACCACAACCCCGTCCGCGCCCATCCGGGACACATCGCCCTCGAGCTGGAGCCGGGCGTCATGCCGGGCCAGGTTGACCAGTTCGGTGTAGCCGCCCACCTCGGTGTTCCCGGCGCCCCAGAAGGTTGCGCCGCGGGTCCGCCAGTCATCGTGCCTGGCCCCGATCGAGATCCCCAGCGCCAGGCCGGCCGGCACCCACCCGGCGTGGATGAGCTTGGCGAAATCCTGGCCGGACAGATCGGAGCTGAACGGATGCGGCGGGGCCGGCGCCCCTATCCCCCGCACCGCCGTGCCGATGGCCCTGAACTCCAGCCCGCCGAGCGGGAACGAGCCGAAGCTGAGCCTCACGCCCACGATCCCGTGCCCGCCCAGCGCCGCGCACTCGGCCGTCATCCGGCCGATCGCCTTCCGCCTGGCGTCATACATGGCTTTGGTCAGCGGGCCGTAGGAGGCCCAGCCGCCCTGCCCGGACACCTGCGTCGCCGCCGCGACGGCCCCGCCGAACATCCCGGTGGACCAGCCGCCGGCGCAGCCGTAGCCGCCGGTGTAGCCGATGTTGTACACGCACGCGCCGAGGACCTGGCCGACCGGCTCGAAGCCGACGCCGCGGATCGCCGCGAACTCCTCGGTGGAGAGCGCCGACCCCCAGGTGCCGCTGTCCCGGATCTCCGCCATCCGGGCCCGCGCCGCCGACGGGAGTCCGGCGCCCGTGCTGTCGTCGGTCAACACGGCCCCTTCCGGCTGCTGCTGAACGCCGCCCCAACCTTACCTTTCCCAGGCGGGCAGGCAAGGCACGCGCCCGGCAGCCAGGCCGGGCGCACCTTGCCTGGATGCGGGCGACAGCACCTCCGGGTGAGGTCCGGCGCCCACGCTCAGTCTTTGGCGTCCCACTCCTCGTTGCGCCGGCGGACGGTCTCCAGGGCCCGGGCCGCCTCCTCCTCGGTGGCGTAGGGCCCGAGCCGGTCCTTGCCCGGGCAGTCACCGTTCCGTTCCGGCCTGTTATGCCGGAGGCAATACCACCAGCGCCGTTCATCGTCCATGCCACTAGACTTCCAGACCATGGCAACGATGCTCCAGCCCGGCCGGATCTCACCCACCCGGCAGGTGCCGGCGCACATCCCCCGGCCGGAATACGTCGGCAAGAAGCGCCCGTGGACGGGTGAGCCGGACGTCAAGGACGCGGAAACGATCGAGCGGATGCGGGCCGCGGGGCGCCTTGCGGCCCAGGCGCTGGCCGAGGTCGGCCGGCACGTTGCCCCGGGTGTCACCACCGACGAACTGGACCGGGTCGGGCATGATTTCCTGATCGATCACGGCGCCTACCCGAGCACGCTGGGCTACCGGGGCTACCCGAAGTCGCTGTGCACCTCGCTGAACGAGGTGATCTGCCACGGGATCCCGGACGATACGGTGATCGGCGACGGGGACATCGTCAACGTGGACATCACCGCCTTCCTGAACGGCGTGCACGGCGACACCAACGCCACCTTCCTCGCGGGGAACGTTGACGCCGAATCGCGGCTGCTGGTCGAGCGGACGCACGAGGCGATGATGCGCGGGATCCGCGCGGTGGCGCCCGGCAGGCCGCTCAACGCCGTCGGCCGGGTGATCGAGTCCTACGCGCGCCGCTTCGGCTACGGGGTGGTCCGCGACTTCACCGGCCACGGGATCGGGACCACCTTCCATTCCGGGCTCATCGTGCCGCACTTCGACGACCCCAGCGTCAGTGTGATCATGGAACCGGAGATGACCTTCACCATCGAGCCCATGCTGACCCTGGGCACGGTCGAATTCGACATGTGGCCGGACGGATGGACCGTGGTGACCAAGGACCGCAAGCGCACGGCCCAGTTCGAGCACACGGTGCTCGTCACCCCGGACGGCTACGAGATCCTGACCTGCCCCTGAGCACGCTCCCCCTGGGACTCGCCGACCGGGGATGATAGTGCCCATGGGAGAACTGATCCTGCTCCGGCACGGGGAGACGGAGTGGAGCCGGACCGGCCGCCATACCGGGCGGACCGATGTCCCGCTCACCCCGGCGGGTGAGGCGGCCGCGGCCGCCCTGGCGCCGGTGCTCGCTCGCCGCGGCATCTGCGCCGTCTGCACCAGCCCGCTGCAGCGGGCGGCCCGGACCGCCGCACTGGCCGGTCTTTCCGACGTCAAGCAAGACCCGGACCTGCGGGAATGGGACTACGGCGGCTACGAGGGCCTGACCACCGCGCAGATCAGGGAGCAGCGGCCCGGGTGGTACCTGTGGCGGGACGGCGTCATCCCCGGCGGCGCTGGCTATCCTGGCGAGACGGCGGCGCAGGTCGGCGCGCGGGCGGACGCGGCGCTGGCCCGGGTCACCCCCCTGCTGGCCGATGGCGACGTGGTCCTGGTCTCGCACGGGCACTTTCTGCGCGTGCTGACCGCCCGCTGGCTGGGGCTGGGGCCGGGCGAAGGACGACTGTTCCGGCTAGGCACCGGCACCCTGTGCACGCTGGGCACCGAGCACGGCGAGCCGGTGATCACGTCCTGGAACGTCCCTCCCTGCTGACGGCGTCAGCGGTCGATGAGCTGGGTGGCACGGAGCAGCTGACTCTCATGGCTGGGCGGGATAACTGGAACAAATGGGGGTAACCCGGGTCATGTTTCGCGCGATGTGCCCGCTACAGTCGGGGCGCAGCGCTGGCCGAAATGTGAGCACGGTAGGCCTGCGGTTCGCGGGCTGGCGCGCGATGGGGCGCGCCGCGGGTTGGTGGCCTTGAGCCGCGGGTCTGGTGAGTGGGGTGTGCCATGATCGCTGAAGGCGCCGGGCGCCCCCCGGCGCATTCGCCCCGGCGGGCGCGCCGGGGCAGTACCGCACTACTGCTTCTGCTGGCGGCTGGTGTCGCAGCCACCGTCCTGGGTGTCCTGGCCGCGCCCGATGTCATGTCGTGGGTCTCGTGCACCGAGCATCCGGTGGTGGCCCGTGTCGCGGTGTCGGGTGAGATCGAGCCGGCCATCCAGCGGCTGGGCCGGTTCTTCAATAGTGAGCACGAGCGGGTGAGCGGGCGCTGCGCGGAGGTGACGGTCCTGGCCGTTTCCCCGGCCAAAGTCGCCGCGGCCCTGACCCGCGGGAAAGGTTCCGGCGTCGATGCGTGGATCCCCGACTCGACGCTCTGGCTAGATGTCGCGGGGAGCTCACCGGCCGGCGCCGGGCTGATTCACCCGAGCGGGGTGATCGCCGCCCGGTCGCCGCTGGTGATCGCGATGTCACGATCGGCGGCAGCCACGACGCCGGCGTTTGGGACCTGGGTCAGCTGGAAGTTCCTGCTCCCCCAGGCCATCGGCGGCCCGTCTCAGGTGCTGGGCCTGCACGTCCAGTTCCCCGATCCCACCGAGAGCGCGGCCGGGCTTGCGACGCTGATCCACTTTCGGAGGCAGTTTGGCTACGGTGGGCGGCACGCCCGCGCCGAGCTGGCCAGGTTCATCCTCAGCGTGCAGGTCGTACCGCCGGCCGGTGCAGGTGCGTCGGCGCCGTCGCTTGCCGCCCTCGCCCGGCCGGCATCGCCGGGTGCCGCCCCCGGCAACCCGGTCACGGTCACGTCCGAGCAGTCGGTGGTGATGTTCGACCGGTCCCACCCAGGCGAGCCGCTAGCCGTCCGCTACCCGGCCGAGGGCACCTACCAGCTCACCTACCCCTACGTGCTCACGACGGCTGACAGGCTGACCCGGGCGGCGGCACAGAAGTTCGGCACCGTGCTGCGCTCTCCCTACGGCACCGCGTACATGCGCTACGAAGGCTTCCGCACGGCGACCGGGCAAGCCGGTCCGTGGCCGAGCTCGTATGGGCTGGACAGGAGCACGCCTCACCTGCTGCCACAGCCAGGGCCCGCGCAGGCCGGGCAGGCGCTGCGGGCGTGGGGGCGTGTCAATCTGGGGACACGCGTCCTGGCACTGAACGATGTCTCCTCGGTGATGGCCACCCCCATCGGGCCGGGAGGACCAACGCTGGAGCAGATCCTCAGCCGGACGGCCGTGCGATCCCTGGCGCGTTTCCCCGCCAACACCCAGATAGGGGTGTGGGCTTTCGCCAGTCACCTGCACGGATCGCTGCCCTACAAGCAGATCATGTCGGTCGGACCCATCCAATCGCCGTTCGGCCTGATCACACGCAGAATGCAAATACAGCGATTCGCCGCGGCCGGCACCACCGTGCCGGCCGGGGCCGCGCTGTACGGCACGATCCTCGCCGCCTACAAAACGCTGGTCGCGAGCTACCAGCCCGGTTACGGGAACGCGGTCATCGTGCTCACCGCCGGGGTGGAAAACGCGCCCGGAGACATCTCGGGCGCCCGGCTGGTGCGCGAACTCAGCCAGCTTTACGACCGGCGCCAGCGAATCCAGATCATCGTGATCATGCTGGGCCGGGCCGGCAACTTCCCCGTGCTGCAGCAGGTCGCCGCCGCCACCCATGGGGAGGCATACCAGGTCACTCAGTCAGGCCAGGTAGGCAGGATCTTCTATCACGCGTTCGGGCGGCGCATCTGCGCGCCCAACTGCCCGGTCGGCTCGCCCCAGCCCAGCGCCTCGCCCTAGTTCGACAGGGCTGCCCACAGGACCGCCAGCCCCGCCGTGTGCTCTGCTGCCGAGGAACTAACCGGGCCGCGGGAGATCAGCCGAGGAAGGTCAGCTTCAGCAGGTACACGTTCATGAAGATGATCATCGCGGCGATGACGCTGGTCGTCACGGTGGTCAGGCGCCGGTTCACCAGCGCGCCCATGATGTCGCGGCGGCGGGTGAGCAGCAGCAGCGGAACCAGCGCGAACGGGATGCCGAAGGACAGCACGACCTGCGATATCACCAGGCTGGCCGTGACCGGCAGGCCCAGCCCGAGCACCACCAGCGCCGGGAGCATGGTGACCGCGCGGCGGGCGAACAGCGGGACGCGGCGGCCGATGAAGCCCTGCATGACGACCTGGCCGGCGTAGGTGCCGACGCTGGAGGAGGAGAGGCCGGAGGCCAGCAGGGCAACCGCGAACGCCAGCGCGGCGCCGCCGCCGACCAGCCGGGCGATTCCGGCGTGGGCGGCCTCGATCGAGCCGATGTGCCCCGCCCCGGTGCGGTGGAACAGCGAGGCCGCGACGAACAGCATGGTCAGGTTGACCAGGCCGGCGGCGCCCAGGGCGATGATCACGTCAAGGCGCTGGAAGCGCAGCAGTTCCCGGCGCTCGGCGTCGTCGCGGCAGTGAACGCGCGACTTCGTCAGCGCCGAGTGCAGGTAGACGACGTGCGGCATGACCGTCGCCCCGATGATGCCGGCCGCGATCAGCAGGCTGCCGCTGGGCAGGCTCGGGATCAGGCCCTGCGCGATGCCGCCCGGGTCGGCGCCCACGGCCAGCAGGTCGTAGCCGAACCCGCAGAACACGATGGCGAGCAGCGCGGTGATCGCGAGCTCGAACCGGCGGTAGCCACGCTGTTCGAGCGCGAGGATCCCGAACGCGACCACCGCCGTCATCAGCCCGGCCACGGGCAGCGGCACGTGGAACAGCAGGTTCAGCCCGACCGCCGCCCCGACGAACTCGGCCAGGTCGGTCGCCATCGCGATGAGTTCCGCCTGCACCCACAGGCCGAGGCAGACCGGCCGCTTCAGGTGGGCCCGGCACAGTTCCGGCAGGTCACGGCCGGTGGCGACCCCGACCTTCGCCGACAGGTACTGCACCAGCATCGCCATCAGGTTGGCCGCTACGATCACCCACGCCAGCGCGTACCCGTAGGCCGCCCCGGCGGAGAAGTTGGTGGCGAAGTTGCCCGGGTCGATGTAGGCGACCGCGGCCACGAACGCGGGCCCGAGCAGCGCGACGCTGCCGCGCACCCGGCCGCGCGCGCGCAGCAGGTGCAGCGCGTTCTCGTCGGTGACTGCCGCGCCGGCCGCCAGCGGCAACTCCGCTGATTGCGCGGTCGGCGGCGTCAAGTCAGCCCACCGAAGGGCCTAGCCCGAGCGACTGCGGGGTGCTGGCGTCGGGTGACGGCTGGTGCAGGCCCTCGTCGAGCGAGCCGAACTCGGTCATCAGCGCCCGGCTGCCACCCCACGGCGTCTGCTCCTCCGCCACCAGGGTGTTCGTGGTCAGCAGCAGGCCGGCCACCGAGGCGCCGTTCTGCAGCGCCGAGCGCGCGACCCGCAGCGGATCGATGATGCCCATCTCGATCATGTTGCCATAGCGCCCCTGCAGGGCGTCAAAACCCTCGTCCGTGCCCATCTTGCTCATCTGCGCGACCACCTCCTGGCCGGAGTAGCCCGCGTTGGCGGCGATCAGGAAGGCCGGCTCGGTCAGCACCTTGCGCACGATCTCGACGCCGGTCGCGTAATCGTCCTTGACCTGCAGATCATCCAGGGCGCCCTCGGCGTGCATCAGCGCCGCGCCGCCGCCGGCCACGATGCCCTCGGCCATCGCGGCCCGGGTCGCGGACAGCGCATCCTCGACCCGGTGCTGCAGTTCCTTCAGCTCGGCCGGGGTGGGCGCGCCGACCTTGATCACCGCGACCTTGCCGGTCAGCGCCCCGATCCGCTCGGTCAGCACGTCCTCGTCCACGCCGAACTGCGCCCGCTCCATCTCGGCCCGCAGCTGGGTGACCCGGAACTCGATGTCCTCGGACGTGCCCGCGCCGCCGATGATGGCGGTCCGGTCGGCGTTGACCAGGACCTGCCGGGCCCGCCCGAGCTGATCGATGGTCATCGTCTCCAGGGTGAAGCCGGAGTGCCTGCTGTACACGGCGCCGCCGGTGATCGTCGCGATGTCCTCCAGCTTGTGCAGCCGGCGGTCGCCGAACCCGGGCGCCCGCACGGCCACGCACTGGAAGGTCCGGTTGACGTGGTTGTGCACGAGCATCTGCAGCGCGGTGCCCTCGACGGTCTCGGCGATGAGGATCAGCGGCCGCGGCGCGCGCATGATCTTGTCGAGGATCGGCATCAGCTGCTGGACCTTGCTGATCTTCTCGCTGCACAGCAGGATGTACGGGTCGTCCACGATCGCTTCCAGGCTGGCCGGGTTGGTCACCATGTACGGCGACAGGTAGCCGTTGTCGAACTCGAAGCCCTCCACGAAGTTGACGCTCATCCCGTTGGCGGCCGACTCCTCCACGGTGACGATGCCGCCGTCGCCGACGGTGTACAGCGCCTTGGCGATGACCGCGCCGACCGCGTCGTCGTCGTTGGCGGAGATCGCCGCCACCCGCGCGTAGTCCTGCTCGGTGACGATCGGGTGGGCGACCCCCTGCAGGTGCTCGACCAGCCGTCCCACTGCCAGGTCGATGCCCCGCTTGACCAGTACCGGGTTGGCCCCCTTGCCGATCGCGCTCATGCCCTCCCGGACGACTCCCTGGGCGATCACCGTCGCCGTGGTGGTGCCGTCCCCCACGATGTCGTTGGTCTTGATCGCCGCTTCCTTGACCAGCTGAGCGCCCATGTTCTCGAACTGGTCCCTCAGGTGGATCTCCCGGGCGATCGTCACCCCGTCGTTGGTGACCACCGGCGACCCGGTGATCTTCTCCAGGATGACGTTGCGTCCCTTGGGCCCGAGGGTGGACTTCACGGCTTCGGCCAGCTGATCGACGCCGGCCAGCAGCAGGCTGCGGGCGTCCGAACCGAAACGCAGTTCCTTGGCCATGACTTCCTCCTCGGGCTCGGGGCTGACGCGGTACGGCGGGATTACGGGACGAGGATCGCGCGGCCGCGCACGCGGACCGCGTCCAGGTCGGCGAAGGCCTCCGGCGCGGCGTCGAGCGGGTAGGTCCGGGTGTGCAGGGTGACCTTCCCGTCTTCGAGCCAGCACCATCAGCTCGGCGAGGTCGTTGTAGGTGCCGACGATGTTGCCGATGATGTTGCGCTCGGTGGTGATGATGTCCAGGGTCGGGATGCGCAGCTCGCCGCCGTAGCCGATGACGAAGTAGGAGCCGGCCTCGCCGGTCATCGCCCACCCGTCGTTCTCGGCGCCCTGCTCGGCGACGAAGTCGAGCACCACGGAGGCGCCGCCGCCGGTCAGGTCCTTGACCGCGTCGACATGCCCGCCGTCGGCGACCACGGTATGGTCCGCGCCCAGCTGCTCAGCGAGCTTGAGCGCGTCGGGGTTGCGGTCCACCACGATGATCTTGGTGGCGGTGAGCGCGGCCAGGCACTGGATGCCGATGTGGCCGAGGCCGCCCGCGCCGATCACGACGCAGGTGGTGCCCGGGTAGAGCAGCGGGATGGCCTTGCGGACCGCGTGGTAGGCGGTGATGCCGGCGTCGGCGAGCGCGGCCACGTCCTTCGGCTGGGTCTGCGGGTCGAGCTTGATGCAGGCCCGGGCCGTGGTGAGCAGGTACTCGGCCATGCCGCCGTCGCGCGACAGGCCGGGGAACTCGCTGTTGATGCAGTGCATGTCGTCGCCGGCCCGGCAGGCGTGGCACAGCCCGCAGGTGGGGGTCGGGTGCAGGATCACCGTGTCGCCGACGGCCACGTTGGTGACGGCGGAGCCGGCCTCGTGCACCCAGCCGGCGTTCTCGTGGCCCAGGATGTAGGGCAGCGGCGTGTGCATCGCCGCGTCCCACTGGCCCTCCATGATGTGCAGGTCGGTGCGGCACACCCCGGCGCCGCCGATCTTCACGATGACGTCGAGCGGGCCGCGGAGGGCGGGCTCGGGTACCTCGTCCACGACAGGCATCTGGTGAAAAGCGTGCAAACGGACGGCCTTCACTGCTCCTCCTCGCCTAGTCCTGATGTGCCGTACCGGTGCCGCAGCATGCCGCGGCAGATGCCGGCGTTCGCCTCGATGCCGATCCGCGTGGTGTGCGCCCGGCGCAGGTGCAGCGGCACGGCGCCGACGTCCAGCGGCGCGCCGGTCGCCGGGTCGATCAGCAGCGGGGCGTCGTCGCCCGCGGGCAGTCCCAGTTCGGCCCGGCGCTGCCGCAGCCGCTCCAGCGCGGGTGACGGCGGTGTCTGGCCCAGCGTGAGCGCGGCCAGCTCCGGCGGCCCGGTGCCCGCCGCGGCCAGCGGGCGGCAGACCTGGTCGGTGCCGGCCAGCACCGCCTTACGCAGGAAGTCGGCGCGCAGCTCGTGCAGCTCGCCGACCGCCTCGCCGTCGAAGGACCGGGCGAACCCGGCCCTGGCCGCCACCCCGTCGTTGATCGCATCCGAGGCGAAGTGGTCGTCGAGCACCACCTCTGTCGTGCGCACACCCGGCAGGGCCGACACCGCGTCGTAGGCGTCGGCCACCATCAGGAACGCGAAGTTGGGCGCGCAGAAATAGGTCGGGAGCCGCAGCCGGACCTGGGTGTCCCCGTCCGCGGAGATGGTGCACGACGAGACGAAGCCGAGCGTGGTGATCGGCTCGTCCAGCTCCGGGTCCCGTACCGCCTCGAGCGCAGCCAGCACCCGCGCGGCCCCCGGGGGTGATTCCCCCGGGGGCGCGCTCGGGGATCCGGCTGTCACTGGGTTAGTCATGCCCCCGAGGCCGCGTGCTCCTCGGGCTCGCCGGCGAACACCTCGTGGGCGCCGGGCGTGCCGCCGTTCTTCAGCTGGTACTCGGCTGGCACGTCGATGCCGTACAGCTTGGCCGCGTTCAGGCCGAGGATCTTCTTCTTCGAGTCGGTGTTCATCCGCGGGTAGTCGGAGAACGCCGGGCTCGTCCGGGAACTCCCAGTCAACGAAGCCCTCGATCTGCCACTTCGGTTCCCAGATGGCGTAGTCGCTGCCGAACAGCATCTTGTCCTCGCCGACCCAGAACAGCAGCTCGCCCATGACCCGGGCGAAGAACTTCGGCCGGGCGTGCATCAGCGCGCCGATGGCGACGGCGAGGCCCGCGTACACGTTGGGCTCCTGCGTCGCCATGTAGCAGAAGTCATCGATCCGCGGCAGGCCCGACGTGCTCGACGATGAAGTTCAGGTCCTGGAAGTCGGTCGCGCAGTGGTCGATGTCGGCCACGTCGAAGGCGTCCTTGTCCAGCGGCCAGATCGTCGGGCCCTTGTGCACGTGGATGTTCTTGATGCCGAGCTCCTGGGCGGCCTCCAGGAAGCGGTACGCCGCCGGGTCGCTCAGCTTGTAACCGCGTGAGCCCTTGTTCCACTCGGCGGTGTACAGCTTGACGCCCTTCGATCCGTAGGTATCGACGTTCCGGCGGAGCTCCTCCAGGCCCTTGTCGCCGTCACGGGGGTCGAACCGGGTGTTGTAGACGAACTTGCCCGGATGATGCTTGCCCATCTCCGCGTTGCGCTCGGTGGTGTTGAAGCCCTCCTTGTACCACTCCAGCAGGTAGGTGGGCTGGAAGACCGCCACGTCAACGTACCCGTCCTCGAAGACGTCCTTCATCAGGTCGTCCTCGGAGTACTTCTGGAAGTGATCGAGCGGCCAGTGCGTCTCCGGCGGCCCGAGCCCCATGTAGGCGTGGAAGCACTCGATCCAGCCCTTGGCGTACTTCTCGGCGCCCGGCACCCAGTTATCCGGAGCCGCGTTCCAGTAGTGCATATGCCCATCGACAACGAAATACTTTTCGCCGTCCTTCTCGTACACGGTTCCTCCTCGTCGTGGACCGAACCTGATCGCCGACCGTTGCGGTCAGCCTGAGTGGCCCGGGCCCGGCGGCTGCTAGTTCCTAGCAGAACCGCTGGGCCCGGCAACCGCAAGGCCTACTTGGCCGTCAGGTCAAAGTCGATGTACTCGGCCGCGTCCTCCGGGTTCGCGAACATGATCGTCCGGTCGTCCTCGTGAATCATGCGGCCGTAGTGCGTGGACATGTTCTCCTCGAACTCCGCGGCATCGAAGTAGCCTGGCTCCTCGCCGAGCGCCTCGGAAACCTCGTCGTAGACGACGTCCATCCGCCGGAGCGCATCGACGCGGATCATCGATGGCAGCGGCATGACGCGCACGTCGGGCTTGGTGCTCATGACCTGGGCCACCACCGCGCCGACCTGATTGTTCATCAGGGTGAACCCGCACATGTTGGACGCGGTGTTGTCGGACTTGTACGGGCTATCAGCGCTCTTGAACGTGGTCACTGTGCCAGCTCCTTCGGTGCTTCCAGGTGCAGGTCGGTCAGGATCCCGGTGAACCGGTTCTTGACGGCGTCCAGGCCGTCCTCGAATCGCGGCGGCTTCGCATCGGGCTGCGACCAGATCGGCTGCAGGGTGCGGGCGGCGGCGATGCACCGCGGCACCCAGGCCGACAGCCACCCCTCGATGATCGCCCTGTTGTGGTCGGCGAACTCGCGGTCGCTGGTCAGCAGTTCGAACATCGCCGTGGTGTAGCGCAGGTCCCGCTCGGAGAAGTCGTACTCCTCCGCGCCGACGATCGTGGGGGTGACGAAGTCGCCGTTGCGCGGCGCCGCTTGCTGGACCAGCTGGCTCCGGAACAGCTCGCCGACCAGCGGCTCGAAGACCACGTTCCCGGCGAAGATCGCCTCGCACCAGTCGTCGATGGCGGTCAGGCCCTCCGCAACCTCGCGGACACCCTGCCAGGCCGGATCCTCGTTCCAGGTCTCGATGTGCGCGGTGCCGTTGAAGCCGTCGATCTCCTCGGTCAGGGTCAGGTTGTACAGCGCCAGGTCCTGGGCGGCCCTGATCCGGTGCATGCTGTTCACCGAGATCGCGTTGTTGTGCATGTTCGTCGGGGCCCGGCGGTTGGCGTTGGCGTAGAGATACAGCCCGAGGCCGTGGTCGACGTGCATCCAGGCTCCGACGTTGCGTTCCACGAACCGGACCCAGTTCCGGTTCCACTGCTCGAACGCCTTCGACTGCCTGGCGGCCTCGATGTTCTGGGTGACCTGGCGCACCACGTTGGAGTTGTAGCGGTAGAGGGTGAGCTCCCACTCCTCGTTCGGGTCGCGGAACTCGTGCCAGCCGTGGGCTGGCCAGTCATAGCCCTTGCCGCCGGAACCGGGGAAGCGCTCGGGCTCGGGCCGGTCCGATCCCCACGCCTTCAGGACGGTCCAGTCCAGCGGGTAGCCGCCCCGGCCGTCGGAGAACCCGTACAGCCAGCCCTGGCTGAGGTAGTGCCGCGGGTCCGGCTGGACCTCGACGGTCACGTCCTCGTAGTGGGTCTGCTTGCGCTTCTGGGGGGTGTAGTAGTTGAACCTGCGGGCGTCCGAGTCCGGGAACTCCTTGGCCCCGGCCTCGGCGTCGGTGAAGACCGGCTTGGGAACGCTGCGTTCCGGCGGCGCGGTTGTCATGTGTCTCCCCTTTTGCGTTGAGAGTTCGGGCCGATGTCGCGGCCAGGCGGTTCACAGCAGGCCTGGCATTCCTCGCTTGCTCCTCACTGTTCGCCGGGGTCCCCGGTGGTGGTGAACTTGTCGTAGTAGATGCGCTTCTCGGGCACGCCCAGAATCTCGAGCAGGGGCAGCGCCGCCTCCACCATCGGCGGCGGCCCGCAGACATAGGCGTGGACGTTCTTGAGCTCGGTCTCGTGCCGCTTCACCACGTCGGTGATCAGGCCGGTCTCGCCCTCCCACGCGTCGCCCTCCGCCGGCTCGGACAACGCGGGCACATAACGGAAGTTGGCCAGCGAGCCTTCCAGCTCGCGCAGTTCTTCCTCGAAGCACAGGTCCCGGCGGCCCCGGGCGCCGTAGTAGTAGGTCGCCTTGCGGGTGATCCCGCGCTCGGCCATCGACCGCAGCAGCGACAGGATGGGCGCCATCCCGGCCCCGCCCCCGACGAAGACCAGGTCGTCCTCGCCCTCGCGGAGCGTGAACACGCCGTACGGCCCGCTGATGTCGAGGCGGTCGCCGACGGCGAGCTGGGTGTCGAGGAAGTGGGAGAACAGGCCGTCCGGGTAGATCTTGATCACGAACTCGAGCTGGCCGCTCTCCCGGCTCGAGGTGTTCGCCATCGAAAACGAGCGGGTGGCGTCGTGGCCCGGGACCTTGAAGTCCATGTACTGGCCGGGAAAGAACTTGATCTCGGTGGGCTCCACCAGCTTGAGCACCAGGTGCCGCATGTCGTGGGTGACCGGCTCATTGGCGACGACCTCGGCGACCGCCTCGGTGATCGGCAGCCCCGAGCGGATCATGTCCTCGTCGAAGTTGAGCAGCTCGATCGTCAGGTCCTCGTAGGCATGCGCCCGGCAGAGCAGGGTGTAGCCCTCCTCCTTCTCGTAGTCGGGCAGCGCGAACGTCGAGTACCTGTCGAGCTCGATGTCGTCACCGTCGAGGACGAAGGACTTGCACGACGAGCACTGCCCCTCCTTGCAGCCATGCATGAGCATGACGCCCTGCTCGAACGCGCCGCGGAGAATCGTCTGGTCCTCGTCAACCTCGATCTCGATGCCGACCGGCTCGAACCGCACCACATGCTTGTCGGCCATTGGCTCCCTCGGGTGTCACGCTTTGTCAGCTGGTAAGGGAAAGGAGGGCCGAGGGCCAAGGCCTCCGGCCCTCCTTTCTTATTGCGTTGCCTCCTGTCTGAGGCCGGCGCCGCTTAGGCGTCGGCGGGCGCGAAGCGGCCGGCGGGGCCGCCGCTTGCGATGTACTTGACCGCGTAGGCCTCGCGCTCTTCCGGGGACATCTCGTTGAAGAGCACGTTCGGGCTCTGCAGCGGTGGGCAGCGGCGCAGGTGGTCCAGCGTCCACATCTTCTTCTGGTCGCCCAGCTGCAGATGCGGCTGCGCCGTCATGGTCTTGCCGTCGTCGCGGACGTAGCCCATGTCCGACACCACGTCGGCCCAGTTCCAGCCGTGGTAGAGGGTCTCCCATTCGCGGTGCCCGATGAGCTGGCCCATGTTGGGGGTGGACCGGCCCATGTAGGTCGGCCGGAACGCGGTGACGTCGGTCCACTTGCATTCCTCGTGGCAGTACGTGCGTACCACCCCGTCGACCTCGGCGTAGACCATGTCCTCGCGGACCAGGCACGGGACCATGCAGGTCCAGCACCGGTTCGGGTACTGGTAGTCGACATCCTCGAACACGATCGGGTTGTGGCCGTTCGGCAGCGACAGGCGGTTGTAGTTCTCCCACCACTTGCCGTAACGGTCATACCAGCCCGGGTACTTGTACTCGAACCACTCGAAGTCCGCGTCGGTCATCGGGTCGATCCGCCAGTAGTTCGCCAGCCAGCCGGTGGCGAAGAACTGCGCGACCTCATGCACATAGCCCTTGTTCCAGATCTGGTTCCAGGCTTCCTCGATGAGGTCGTGCGGGATCACCAGCCCGTACTTCTCCAGCGGCACGAGGTAGCTGCGGTAGTAGTCGTCGTAGATCCACCGCCGCCACATCTCGGCGTAGGACTCACGGTCCTTGCGGCGGTCCTTGGTGCCGTACTCGATGAACGTGCCGATGGCCGCGTCCACCACGCGGTGGTTGTTCCACCACGCATACCGCAGGTCGCGCTGGAGCAGCTGGTGGTTGCTCTCGTCGGCCAGCGCCATGAGCAGGGTGGCATAGCCGTTGCTGATGTGCCGCGACTCGTCCGACTGCACCGAGTGGAACACCGTCGGCAGCAGGTAGTCGCCGTTGGCAGCGGCCTCGGCGGGCATGGCCACGAACAGCGTGTTGGTGAACGCCGTCTCGGCCACGATCGTCAGGTAGATGCTCGCCGCGGTGATCGCGTCACCGGTGATGAACCCCTCGGCGAACTGCCGGCCGATCGTCCCGCAGTAGTCGTTCTGGAAGTTGCGCAGGCTGTTGTTGAAGCCCGCTGGGTCGATGTAGTTGTTCATGTACAGGCGCTTGAGGTTCTGCTGGATCGTCGAGTGGCGTACCTCGTCGATCATCTGGATCGCCTGTCCGTTGTGCAGCTCCGGGTTGGGTACCGTGCGGAACAGCAGCGGCATCGCCCGCGCCGCCGAGATCTCCGGCAGCGGGATGATCGACAGGAACAGCTTCTGCCATTCCAGCCAGCGCTCCTGCACCTGGCGGAACATGTTGCCCCGGATCGCCCCGTCCTGGGCGCCGTAGACCCGGTGGTCCTTCTCCTCCTGCATCGGGAAGTACGAGCGCAGGACCTGCTTCAGCGGGTCCTTCTTCTGGGACTTCTCGAACGTGTAGTCGGTCCCGTACTGGGCTACCGGCTCGTGGTACTGCGGCTCCCAGGAGAGCTCCTGGATCTTCTGGTGAGCCCTAGCGACACTCTGGCGACTCATCGTCACCCCTTTCCCCCGGTCACCCGGGGTCTCACGCCGGCCGGCGGCGGCGGGCATGCTGCCCTGTCCGCCTCGCGGGCACGACGCGCTTCCGCCTGGCGGCGGAAGGCGCACGCGCCTATGCGGCCGCAAGTCCTTATGTCCGCATCACAACCCAGGCGGGCAGCGGCTGCGCTCTCAACATGAGACACATGTGGTCGAGCGCGCGCAGCGCCAGAGGGCGCCCGCTACCGCGGTCGCGGAGGAGGAATCAGCCGTCGCCGAAGACGGCGTTCCGGATCTCGGCGAGATGGTCCTGGATCTGCTGGGAGTGCTGGCGGTTGCCCTCCGGGAGCCGGCTCGATGCCCAGTGCCCGCAGCAGGTCGGCTGCGGGGCGGCCCGGATCGCCGGTCTCACCGAGCACCGGATGCAGGCCCTGAGCAGCGAGGTGCTCAAACACCAGGTTGACGACGCTCCAGGGGTTGAAGGTCTCGTCGCCGAATGCTCCCGGGCTGGCGGGAAGGTCTCGCCGTGGGGTGCCCCTGGCTGATCCATGGCACCATCATCTCCCCGGGATATCGCACTGGCGGGAGGCGGCCCAACGTGACGGCATCAAACGGGGCCGCCCGGCAATATCGGTCTCAACATGAGACACAATCCGATAACGGCCCGTTTATGGTGGTTCATACGTACGACGCGGCCCCGGTATGCCCGAACCCCACCGGGCTTGACCCCAGGTTCCCCGCAGGTACCGGGGAGGCACGGGAGGCGCAATGGTGTCCTCAGGAGCGCCCTTGCCCCCCTCGGCCGGCAGCGCTCGACTGGCCGAGGCGCGGGAGCGGTTTCTGACGAGCGAGGCCGTCGCCCCCGGTTTAGTGCGTGGGCCCATCCTGGCCTCGTGGTGGCGGTCCCGGGACTGGCACGTCGCGGCCGACCGCGTTGAGCTGTCCTATATCCGGGACCCGAACCTCGACACCCCGCTGACCCGCAGCGCCGTGCCGGTGCTGAGGAACCTGTACGAGCACCTGGACGGCCAGCCGATCAGCATCATCCTGACCGACTCGGCGGGCGTGGTGCTGAGCCGGATGACGGCGGACCGCGACCTCGAACGCGAGCTGGACGCCGTCCAGCTCGCGCCGGGCTTCAGCTACGCCGAGGAGCAGGTCGGCACGAACGGGATCGGGACCGCCCTGGAGGGAGGCCAGCCCGCGCACGTGTTCGGCCACGAGCACTACGCGGAGGATCTGGAGGTATTCGGCTGCGCCGGGGTGCCGATCAATGACCCGCTGTCAGCGGGAAGACGATCGGCGCGGTGGACCTGACCTGCTGGCGTAAGGATGCCGACGCGCTGCTGGTCGCGCTGGCCAAGACGACCGCCGACCAGATCACCTGCGCCCTGATCGGCGACAGCACCGCCCGGGAGTTCCGGCTCATGCAGGAGTACCTGCGGGCCTGCCGGCACACCAGCGGGATCGTGCTGGCGCTGTCGGCCGACGTGGTGATGATGAACGATTGCGCCCGGCAGGTGCTTGACCCGGCGGATCAGGTCGCGGTACTCGGCCACGCCACCGAGGCGCTGGCCAGCGGGCGCCAGGTGCCGGTGACCGTTACCCTGCCCACCGGAGCCCGCGCCCGGGTCCAGTGCCGGTCCCTGGCCGAGGAGGGGGCTCGCCGCCAATGGGGTCGTCCACGTCAAGCTGATCGAGCAGGCCGCCCCCCGGCACCCCGAGGTCAGCAGCCCGAAGAAGCCGATGTTCCTGCCCGGCCTGGTCGGCTCGGCCCCGCTCTGGCTGCGTGGCTGCACCCAGGTGGAGACGGCCTACAACAGCGGCGAATGGCTCGCGCTGGAGGGCGAGCGCGGCGTGGGGAAACTCGCCGTGATCCGGGCCGTGCACCAGCGCCAGGACCCGGCCGGGCACTTCAGCGTGCTGGACGCGGCCGATGCCACCGGCCATGACTGGCTGGTGCGCGTGCGCCGCGAACTGCTCGAAGCCGACGGCACGCTGGTCCTGCGGCACGTGGACATGCTGGGCGCCAGGCAGCTGAACACGGTGTCGAGTGCCCTGAAGGAGGCGCGGGCCGCCGAGCGGCAGCGCTCGCTGCGGGTGGTGGTCACGCTGAGCGGCAAGCGCCCCAAGGAGGACCTGACCAAGGTCCTGCGCTATTTCCCGGGCAGCGTGGAACTGCCGCCGCTGCGCCATCACATCGAGGACCTGCAGGAACTGGTGCCGTTCTTCCTGGCCAAGCTCAGCCAGCAGGCGCGGCTGGCCTGCTCGCCCGAGGCGATGAAGCTGCTGCTGCGCTCGCGCTGGCCCGGCAACATCGAGCAGCTCTGGGACGTGCTCAAGCGGGTCGCCCGGCACCGGCGCTCCGGGACGATCCACCCGGTTGACCTGCCGCCGGAATGCTGGACGGTCAGCCGCCGCCTGCTCAGCCCGCTGGAGTCGATGGAACGTGACGCCATCGTCCAGGGCCTGCTGGCCTATCAGGGGAACAAAGTCAAGACGGCCGAGTCACTGGGGATGTCCCGGGCGACCATCTACCGGAAGATCCACGAGTACGGGATCGTCATCCCCTCCAGCTAGAGGCCCGAGTCCTGCTGCCGGAGCCTCTAGCGGTCACTTCTGGCCGACTGGGTGCTCCCCTGGGCGCGCCGGGCGGTCACTTCTGGCGGGTCTCCTCCGTGATCCAGCTCAGGTAGGCGTCCGACCCGGCGACGATCGGCGTCGCGACGATTTCCGGCTCGTCGTAGCTGTGCCGCTGGGTCAGGAAGTCCGCGAGCGCCTGGTATCCGGCGGCCGGGAGCTTGAGCATCAGCAGCCACTCCTCGGCGCGCTCGATCCCGTCATCCCACCAGTACATGCTCGCGATGGGCCCGGCGACCTGGGCGCACGCGGCGAGGCGCTCCTCGACGGCCCCGCGGGCCAGCTCCATCGCCTCGGCCCTCGAGTCCGTGGTGGTCTGCACCTGGAGGTATTGGATGCTCTGCGGGGAAACCTCGCTGGCGGCCACACTGCCCTGACCCGACATGGCAACCGATGTTACGCCCGGGTGGATCACGGCCGGTCTGGCGGGACGCCAGCCGACGGGAGGATCGCGCCGGGTACCCGCGATCTCAGCCCTCGCCGGAGCGGGCGGGGTGGCCGGGCCGCCGCCGGGAACCCCCGCCGAGGAAGGACTCGACGAACTCGGGGCTGGCCGACAGCTCCGCCGGGGTGCCCTCCATCCGGACCTCGCCGCCGCCAAGCACGTACGTGCGGTCCGAGATGGCCAGCACCGCCTTGGCCCGCTGCTCCACGATGAGCACGGCCGCGCCGCTGGCCGCCAGGCCGCGCACGTGCTCCTCAAGCAGCGACGCCGCGATCACGGGCGCGAGGTTGGCGGTCGGCTCGTCGAGCAGGAAGACGCCCGGGTCGAGCATCAGCACCCGGCCCATGGCGAGCATCTTCCGCTCGCCGCCGCTCAGCTTGCCCGCGCTGCGGCCCAGCATGCCGGACAGCAGCGGGAAGACCGCCAGCACCCGCTCGATCCGCGGCGCCAGCTGCGCCCGGCGCAGCAGGTAACCGCCCATCTCCAGGTTCTCCCTGACGGTCAGCGGGGCGAAGATGTCATCCACCTGCGGCACGTAGCCCACCCCGGCGCGGGCGACCTCCTCCGGCGGCAGGTTCGTGATCTGCCTGCCGCCGACGGAGACCGTGCCGGACGGAGATGCGGACCACCCCGACGAGGCTCTTGAGCAGCGTGCTCTTGCCGGAGCCGTTCGGGCCGACCAGGGAGATCACCTCACCGGGTCGACGCCGACGCTGATGCCGCGGATGACCGGGTCGCCGCCGTATCCGGCGGTCACCGCCTCCGCGCGCAGCGGGCACGCCGGGCAGGCTGACCTCAGCCGACAAGGTAGGCCTCCACGACCTCGCTGCGGGCGCGCAACTGGGCCATCGGTTCCCTCCGCGAGGACCGAGCCCTCGGCCATCACCACCACCGGGTCGCAGAACTCGTCCATGATGGCCAGCTCGTGCTCGACCATGAGGATCGTCATCCCCTCCGCGCACAGCGCGACCAGCTGGTCGCCGATCCGCCGCGCCAGGTTCGGGTGGACACCGGCCATCGGCTCATCGAGCAGCAGCATGCCGGCTCGGCCATGAGCGCGCGCATGATCTCGACCAGCCGGCGCTGCCCGCCGGAAAGGTCGCCGGCGTAGTGGTTGGCGAAGGCCTCCGAGCCCGAACCGCTCCAGCATCGCCTCCGCCCGCGCGATCGCCGCCGTCTCATCGGCCCGCCAGTACCGCTTCCCCAGCACCGCCCCCCGGAACGAGTCACCGCGGTTTCCCGGCACCGCCGAGAGCAGGTTCTCCATCACGGTCAGCCGCTTGAACTCGCTGGCCAGCTGGAACGTCCGCACCAGCCCGAGCCGCGCCCGGCGGAACGCCGCCAGCCCGGTGACATCCTCCCCCCGGTAGAGCACCCTGCCGCTCGACACCGGCAGCGTCCCCGCCAGCATGGCCAGCAATGTCGACTTGCCGGCACCATTGGGCCCGATCAGCCCGGTCAGCGTCCCGGCCCGCACCGAGAACGACACATCACGAACGGCTCGCACCCCCCCAAAGTCCCGCGAAACCCCCACCGCCTCCAGCACCACCCCGCCAGCAGATGCAGGTTGCGCAGCCGCCGGAGGGTAAGAAGAGCTGCGGGCGTCGGGCTGGCCGCCGTCAACCGCCACATCCGCCGAGCGGGGAGCTGGCCGGGCCCCGGGCGGTGTGGCGGGTGGATGAGCTTCGGCGGTCCGGCCGTCGTCATCCGCCGAGGGAGCGGCCGCAACAGGCGCCGCGGTGACAGCTGGTGACGGAGGGTGGGGGGAGCCGGGGGCGTATCGTTCCGGACCGTCACCGCTGACTTCGCGCGCCTCGGGCACTACCGTCCCAGCCCGTGTATGCCCCTGCCAGCCCCCGGGCCCCCCGCCCCCCGGCGCCCCGTCCCCAGCCGAAACAGTTTTGATCACGCGTTTCCGCTCCGGCAGGATCCCCTGCGGCCTCACCCACAGGAAGATCACGATGAGCAGCCCGATCGCCACCCATTCCAGCGACGGGATCAGGTTCGGCGGCAGGCTGTTCGACGTCGGGATGAACCGCGTCACCTCCTCGAAACCCACCGGCACCAGGATCGCCCCGAGCACCGCGCCCACGTGGTTGCCCGCGCCGCCGATGATCACGGCCGCGAACAGCACGACCGTCTCGGCGTACCCCCAGGCGGCCGGCGACCAGGTGGTGATGTAGGAGACGAGCACCCCGCCGGACAGGCCGGCGATCGCCCCGCCGACGACGAGCATCACGGTCCGCATCGACAGCAGGCTCTTGCCGAGCGAGTCGGCCACCAGGTCGTTGTCGCGCATGGCCCGCAGCGAGCGGCCGTACGGCGACTCGGTGATCCGGCGCACGAACAGGTAGACGCCCGCGCAGAGGACGATCGCGGCCGCCGCGAAGACCCACTGGTAGCTCGCCGTCGCCGGGTTGTACTGCTCCTGCAGCGGCTGCGGGATCAGCGACAGGCCGGCGTCCCCGTTGAGGAGCGGCCGGTAGTTGGTGACGACCAGGTTCAGCAGCACCGCCGTGACCAGCAGGCCCACCGCGGCGAAGTCGCCGCGCAGCCGCCTGCCGAACAGGAACGTGAACGGCAGCGCGATCAGCCCGCCGACGATGGCGGCGCCGATCCACGGCAGCGGGAAGGGCAGGTTCCACCCGCCGATGTAGGTCTGGAACCCGCCGTTCGCCGTCTGGGGCGGCATGGCCAGGATCGCCGCCGCGTACCCGCCCGCCGCCTGGAAGATGATGAACCCGAAGTTGGTGACGCCCGCTATCCCGAACTGCTGGCTCAGCCCGAGGCAGGCCATGGCGTCCACGGCGGCGTAGATCAGGAGGTTGATCGTGTAGAACGTCATCTGCGGTCCCGTCCGGCGGTCATGTCCGCGCACCCAGCAGCCCGGTCGGGCGCACGCCGAGCATGACCAGCAGCGCCACGAACGCGATTACGTATTTGTAGTCGGCCGGGATGAACACGGCGCTGACTTCGGTGGCGATGCCGATGACGACCGCGCCGAGCATCGCGCCGTAGGGCTGGCCCGGCCCGCCGAGGAAGACCGCCGCCAGGATGAGCACCAGGAACAGGTCGGTGGAGGTGGCGTCGAAGCTGCCCGCGTCGATGGCGAAGACCACGCCGGCCAGCCCGCACAGCGCGCCGGTCAGCGCCCAGGTCGCGGTGATGACCCGGCCGGTCCGGATGCCGCAGTTGCGGGCCAGGTTCCGGTTGGCGGCGGTCGCGCGCATCGCCTTGCCGAGCTTGGTGTAGCGGAGCAGCGCATGCACGCCCGGCCATCACGACCACGGAGGTGGCGATGATGCCCAGCTGGAGCGCCGGTCAGGCTGAGGCCGCCGGCGGCAAAGGTGGGTCCCTGGCCCATGCTGTAGGAGACCGCGACCCCGCCGGCCACCGCCTCCACGCCGAACTCGATGATCAGGGTCATCCCGAGCGACACGATCACCATCGTGATCGGTGATGCGCCGCGCCGCTGGAACGGCGTGTACACGCCCGAGTTCACCAGCGTGGACAGCAGCGCGCAGGCGATCACCGCGGCGACCAGGCCCAGCCACACCGAGATCGCCGGCGCGTTGACCGCGTAGGCGACGAACGCGCCGAAGATCATGATCGCGCCGTAGGCCAGGTTGAGCACGTCGGTGACGCCGAACTGAAGGGTGAAGCCGACCGCGGCGATCGCGAGCACCGAGGCGGTCACCAGGCCAAACCCGAGCGAGGCGAGGAAGAGCGTCACTGTGCGCCGCACCTGACGGGAGCGCGGCCGGGCCCGGCAGCCCCGCCCGCCCAGGGGTCCCACTGGGACTACCGGCACCTGGGCGGGCGCGTGACGCTGGTGCGTGCGGATCACCGGTCAGGGCCCTCAGCTCCGTGGGCGAGATGGTGCCGCCACGGTCTTGACCTGCCCGCTCGGGCTGTAGGTGTCGATCTGGAAGATGCCGGTCGAGTCGTGGTAGCTGTCGAAGCTCGTCGGGCCGCCGCGGGCCCACGTACTTGATCGACTTGCCCGCCTTGAGCGCGGCGCGCACTGGGCGAACGAGTAGCAGACCGTCGCGCCCGGCACGCCATCACCGATCTTGATGATGTCCGGCCCGTACACGCTCGGGTTGGTGCTCTTCGACATGATCATCGCGAGCGCCGCCAGATTCATCCCGTCATACAGATGCACCCCTCCGGGCGCACTCAGGTAGGTGGTGAAGTTGCCGGTGGTGCCGGGCACCTTGCCCTGCTGCGACAGCAGTGCCTTGGAGAAGGCCTGGTAGGCCGGACCGCTCGACAGCACCACCAGGTTGTCGGCGTGGAAGTTGCTGGTGAACTGGCTCGCGCCGACGGCCGCGGCCGAGGCCTTGAAGAACGGCGGCGAGATGGCCGCCGAGGTGCCGATGATCGGGATGATCTTGCCGCCGTTGAGCTGCTTGATCTCGGAGAACAGCGTCGGGTCGGCCGACCCGAGCGCCTCGGTCATGATCGCGTCCGGGTGGGACTGGACGATCGCCGCCGCCTCGGTCCGGAAGGTGGTGGCCTTCAGGTCCAGCGACTGGTTGGTGGTCAGCGTGATCCCGGCCTTCTTGAGCGCGGCAATCGCGGGCTGGATGAAGGTCTGCGAGCCGATGTCGTTGCCGAACGCCAGCGCGATCCGCTTGTAGCCGAGCTTCTGGGCGATGACCGTCATCGCGTAGGACTCTTCGAGGTCCGGCGGCACCAGCCGGTAGAAGTACGGGAAGTGTGACGTGGTCGAACTCCGACTGCCCGGTCATGCAGAACATGGCCATCTTGTGGCTGTTGATGATCGGCGACCACCGAGGCCGCCTCGTCCGAGGTGCAGCCGATGACCAGGGCCAGGCTGGGCGTGCTGGCGAACATCTGGTTGACGGCGGGACGGCGTCCGCCGGGCTCGCCGCGGGTGTCCACGCTCTTGCAGGTCAGCTTGTGGCCGAGCACGCCGCCCGTCGGCGTTGATGGCGCTGGTCGCGCCGTAGC
Organism: uncultured Actinomycetes bacterium; assembly: GCA_963835425.1. Taxonomy (GTDB): domain Bacteria; phylum Actinomycetota; class Actinomycetes; order Streptosporangiales; family Streptosporangiaceae; genus UBA9676. The sequence continues at coordinate 930,884 of CAWIGE010000002.1, forward strand.
AGGACGCCAGGTAGGTCGGCCCGAGCGCGGCGTCCGGGCCGCTGAACGGGGCGACGTCGGCGACGGTCAGCTTGGCCCCGCGCGGCTCGGGCTGGCCGAACTGGCCGCCGTGCCGGAACTGCTGCTGCTGCTGCAGGCGGCGAGCACGAGGGCGAGCGCCATTACGGCCGTAATGGCCACCGCCGGGAACCGGCCGGCCGCTGGCGCCGGATCGGCATGCCCGGCGAGGGTCTGCGGTCGTCCGCGGCCAGGGCCGCGGGTCTGAACATCATGGGCTTCATATGGTCCCCTCCGTGCTGCGTTGTGGAATCGGGTGACCACCGGTGGGAGGTCAGCTCCGGCCGCCGGGTCAGAACCCGGTGACCGGCTTATCGGCGGGCCGCCACCGCCAGTCGGCGGGCGCACCCTGTTCGGCGACGATGCGGTTGCGGATGGTGCCCACCTTCTCGACCGTGACCTCGATCACGTCGCCGGGCTCCATCCAGACCGGCGGCGTCCGGGCGAAGCCGACGCCGCCCGGCGTGCCGGTGGCGATGACATCTCCCGGGGCCAGGTGGGTGAACGAGGAGAAGAACTCGACGGCGGCCGGGACGGTGACGAGCATCTGCGAGGTGCGCGCCGACTGCATGACGGTGCCGTTGAGGGTCGAGCTGATGGCCAGGTCGCTGACGTCCACCTCGTCGGTGGTCACCACCTCGGGGCCGATCGGCATGCTGCCCACGAAGTTCTTGCCCGCCGTCCACTGGGTGGCGGCCCGCTGCCAGTCGCGGCACGACGCGTCGTTGAGCACCACAAAGCCCGCGATGGCGTCCAGCGCGTCCTCGGCGCGGATGTACCGGCCGCCGCTCCCGATCACGATCCCGAGCTCGGCCTCGTAGTCGAACCTGCTGGTCAGGGCGGGCTTCACCAGGTCGTCGTAGGGGCCGAGCACGCTGTCGGCGCCGCGCACGAACGCGTCCGGCCAGGTCGGCACGGCCCGGCCGCCCTCCAGCGCGTGCTCGGAATAGTTCAGGCCCAGGCACAGGATGCGCGGCGGGGCGGGGACCGCGGCGGCGAAGTCGGCGGGGGCGACCTCGCGGCCGTCCTGGCTTTCCAGCTGGTGGATGGCGCTCATGGCGGGCTCCCCCGCCGCCAGCACGTGCGCCAGCTCTGACATCCGGGCATCGCCGGTGCCGTCGGCGACGTCGATGTAGCCGGAGCGGCCCCTGACGTGCAGCCGCGGCCCCTGGGCGGTGGTAATCGTGGCCAGCCTCACGTGCCGGATCTCCTTCGTGCGGGCCGAGCGGTGATCTCGGGTGGCGGGGGGTGGTGACGCCCGGCGGCGCGCGGGGTGATGTCCGGCGATGGCGCCGGGCGGGCGGGCCAGCGCTGGCCAGTGATTGGTTGGCTACTGCGGATTGGTTGAGCTTAGAACTGTATACAAAGCGGGTCAAGAGTGTTTAGCCAAGAGAAGACCCAGCCAGGCAGGTTACGGTCTGATATCAATTGGTATGATTGGTTGCGCCAATGGGGCGCGGCCGCGGAGCAGAGTGGAAACCGATGGCGACAGCAACCGGGGGGACCCCGGCGATTCCGGCTGACCGGGGGCGGCGGATGGCCGAGGTGATCCTCGCCAGCTCACGGCGGGCGGGCCTGGGACCCGGCTCACGGCTGCCCACCGAACGGCAGCTGGCGGCCGACCTCGGCGCCACCCGCACCACGATCCGCCGCGCCCTGGCCGTGCTCGAGGCCGAGGGCCACATTTCACGCGAGGTCGGGCGCGGGACGTTCCTGCGCGACGCACGCTGGGCGCGGGCCGGTGCGGACGGCGACGGCGGGCCGGGGGCCGGCGGCGGGCCGGCCGCGGGGGCGGCGGGCGCCGCCGGCGGCCGTGGGCCCGGGCGGCTCGGCCGGCTTCGCGCCCGCCGACGTGATGGCGATCCGGCGGATGCTCGAACCGTCGGCGATGCGGCTGGTGGTGGCCTGGGCGACGGCCGCCGACTTCGGCGAGATGGACCGCTGCCTGGCCGGCGGGGAGCAGGCGGACAGCTATGACGAGTTCGAGCTGTGGGACCTCGCCCTGCACCGCTGCATCATGGCCGCCAGCCACAGCCCGCTGCTCGCCCGGCTGTATGCCGTCATCGAGGAGGCGCGGCACAGCCAGTTCTGGGGCGACCTGAAGCGCCGCAGCACGTCCCGGGAACGCCAGCGCCTCTACCAGGCCGATCACCAGGAGCTCGTCGCCGCCCTGCGGGCCAGGGACGCCGACCGGGCGGTCGAGGCGATGCGCACGCACCTGGCCCGGGTCAGCAGCCACCTGTTCGACGAGGCCAGCTGAACAGGCCGGCGGCGGCGGGCGCTGGGGTGAGGGGCCGCCGCTCAGGGCGCGATGCGCTGGCAGAGCCAGGCGAGCGAGAGCGGGTAGCGGTAGTCGATCCCCATGTGGCCGGCCTCGAACAGCTCGAAGTGGATCACCTCGTCGGGTACACCCGCCTCCCGCAGCGCCGCCCGGAACGCCTGCGCCCCGACGTCGAGGAACCACTCGTCCCTGGTCCCGCCGTCGATCCAGATCGCTCGCAGCGACCGCAGCTCGGTTGCGTAGCGCGGCACCATCCGGACCGGGTCCCAGTCCAGCCAGCGCTGCCACACCCCCGGCCGGAGCACCCCGGTATGCGGGTCGAACGGCAGCTCGACGGTGCCGTCCGGCTCCGCCGAGAAGCAGGCGGACACGCCGAGCAGCATGAGCAGGTCGTGGTCGGCTTCCTTGGTGAAGGAGGTGCGCGACCGGAAGTCGTCCCACCAGCGCCAGATGTCCCCGCCGTAGTCGCGCAGGTGACGCACGTCCCTGCCGAACTCGGGGATATAGCACAGCTCGTACAGGGAATCCCCGGCGTGGGTGGCCAGCGCGCCGAACAGGTCGGGCCGGAGCATCGGCGTGATCATCGCCCCGAACCCGCCGCTGGACTTGCCCATGATCGCCCGGTGGCCGGCCGTCGGCCAGCGTCCGGTACCGCCCGTCCACCCAGGGCACGACCTCGTCGCACAGGTAGGAGTGATACCGGCCGGTCCCGGGCGAGTCGACGAACTGGCTGCCGCCGTAGGCGGTCCACGCGTCGACGTAGACGACGATCGCCGGCGGGGCCTGCCCGGCCGCGAACACGGCGTCGGCGGTCTCGGGGAATGGTTGCCGGTAGGCCGACCGGTTGTGCCACATCGTGACGTGGCCGGTGTAGCCCTGGATCACATAGACCGCCGGGTAGGAACGCGCGGGCTCGTCGTCATATCCCGGCGGCAGGTAGACCAGGAGCGGGCGCTCCCAGGGGTCGCCCAGCGGGTTCGCCCGCAGCAGCTCGCTTGTGATCACGTGCTCGTCGATCCGTCCGGCGAGGTCCGCGGACCAGGGCAGCATGGGGCCTCCTCAGCGACCGGGGGCGGCTGGCGCCGTCTCACCCCGATCCTGCCCCGTCCCGCGGCCGCGCCGGCCAGCGGGGCGGGACGCGGCGCGCCGTCTCGTTGCCATGCCGGGACCGCTCACCCCGGGCCCGGCGGGCGCCGCGGGCGTTGACACGGTCGCCGGCGCATCCGGTGACGCCGGCCGCGAGATGGAGCTACCGTGGCCAGGGGGCCCGGCGAGGCAGGGAGTTCATGTCACTTGGACGGCTAGCCCAGCAGACCGGTTCCGCTGGGGAGATCCGGCGCAGCGGCTTTACCGTAGAGAACATGAGCCACCCGGCTGACAGCCGCGACGAGGTCGAGCAGAACTTCGCCGACGCCGTCCTGAAGCTGCGGGTCGGCCGGCCCGCAAGACTCGCTCGGCGGCCAGGATCTTCCCGGCGCCATCCGGCCCGGCTCGGCGCTGACCGGGGAGCGCTGCCTGGAGCTGTTCGACGCCCAGCTCGCCAGCCGTCACCTGGACCTGGCCGCGCGGTGGCTGCGCAAGCGCAAGGCCGGTTTCTACACCATCGGCTCCTCCGGCCACGAGGGCAACGCGGCGGTCGCGGCGGCGCTGCGGGGGGACGATCCGGCGCTGCTGCACTACCGGTCCGGCGCGTTCTACCTGGTGCGTGCGGCCGACGCCAGCCCGCCCCGCGACGGTGTGCGCGACGTGCTGCTCGGCCTGGTCGCGGCGGCGGCCGAGCCGATCTCCGGCGGGCGGCACAAGGTGATCGGCCACGCCGACCTGCACATCATCCCGCAGACCTCGACCATCGCCTCCCATCTGCCGCGCGCGGTCGGCCTCGCCTTCGCGCTGGGCCGCGCCGCCCGGCTCGGCGCCGCCAGCCGCTGGCCCACCGACGCGATCGTGGTGGCCAGCCTGGGCGACGCCTCGGTGAACCATTCCACCGCGGTGGGCGCGCTCAACACCGCCGGGTATTGCACCTACCAGCGCCTGCCAGTCCCGCTGCTGGTCGTGTGCGAGGACAACGGCCTCGGCATCAGCGTGCGCACCCCACCCGGCTGGGTGGAGGCGGCCACCTCGGGCCGGCCCGGCTTCACCTACTTCCGCGCCGACGGCTCCGACCTCGCCGACGTCTACGACACCACCCTGGCCGCCGCCGCGCTGGCCCGGGACCGCCGCTCCCCCGTGTTCCTGCACCTGTCGATGGTCCGCCTCGGCGGGCACGCCGGGGCGGACGCCGAGACCGGCTACCGTGACCGCGACGAGGTGGCGGCCGACCTGGCCGCCGACCCGCTGATCGGCACCGCCCGGCTGCTCGTCGAGGCGGGCCTGCTCACCCCGGCCGAGGTCCTTGACCGATACGAGCGCAGCCGCGCCCGGGTGCTGGAACGCGCGCAGGAGGTGGCCGGCGCGCCGCGGCTGGCGACCGCGGAACAGGTGATGGCGCCGCTGGCGCCGCGCAACCCGGAGGCCGTCTGGGCCGACGCGATCCTGGCCGCCGCGGACGAGGACAAGCGGCACGCCGCATTCGGCGGCCGCCTGCCGGAGTCGGCCGGCCCGCTCACCCTGGCCCAGACCATCAACGCCACGCTCACCGACGCGATGGCGGCGCGGCCCGAGATGCTGGTGTTCGGCCAGGATGTGGCCCGCAAGGGCGGCGTGTACGGGGTGACCCGCGGGCTGCTGTCCCGGTTCGGCGCCGGCCGGGTCTTCGACACCCTGCTCGACGAGCAGGCCATCCTCGGCCTGGCGCTGGGCGCCGGCCTGGCCGGGCTGCTGCCCGTGCCGGAGATCCAGTACCTCGCCTACCTGCACAACGCCGCCGACCAGATCCGCGGCGAGGGCGCCACCCTGCCCTTCTTCTCCCAGGGCCAGTACCGCAACCCGATGGTGCTGCGGATCGCCGGCTACGCCTACCAGGAAGGCTTCGGCGGGCACTTCCACAACGACAACGCGGTGGCGGCGCTGCGGGACATCCCGGGCCTGATCATCGCGACGCCCGCCCGGCCCGAGGACGCCGCCGCGATGCTGCGCACCTGCCTCGCCGCCGCGGCCGCGGACGGCAGCGTCTGCGTGTTCCTGGAGCCGATCGCGCTCTACCACACGCGGGACCTGTACAAGAGCGAGGATGGCGCGTGGCGGGCACCCTACGAGCCGCCCGAGGGCTGGACGCCCGGGCACGTCCCGGTCGGCCGGGCCCGGACCCACGGCAACGGCACCGACCTGACGATCATGACGTTCGGCAACGGGCTGCGGCTGAGCCTGCGGGCGGCGGCCCGGCTCTCGCTGGAGGGCATCAGGTGCCGGGTGATGGACCTGCGCTGGCTGGCGCCGCTGCCCGCGGAGGACATCCTGCGCGAGGCGAGGGCGACCGGGCGGGTCCTGATCGCGGACGAGACCCGGCGCACCGCGGGGGTGTCGGAGGGGGTGCTCAGCATCCTCGCCGATGACCGCTTCGGCGGCTGGGTGAAGCGGGTGACCAGCGAGGACAGCCTCATCCCGCTCGGCGACGCGGCGGACGCCGTGCTGCTCTCCCAGCAGGACATCGAGATTGCCGCCCGGGAGCTGATGCACTGATCGCGCCGCCCGGAAATTGACGCGCTGATTGCGCGCCGGGAGCCTATTCTGCTGGCATGCCAAGCCGCAGCGGCTGGGTCGCGTACGCGCCGTTGAGACCCGGGATGCCGGGGCCGCCACCGGCCGAGGGCGGCGACCGTCCCGAGCTCGCCGATGTCGGCCGGCTGGCCCGGCGGCTGGTCCGGCAGGCGGTCCACGTCGCCCGGGCCGATGAAGCATCGATCCAGCGCCGCCTGGCCGACCACCTGGGCGCCGAGGCGGCCACGCTGCCGGTGGCCAGCGGCTCGTGGCCGCGCTACGACCAGGTGAACGTCCAGGCCGGGCTGGATGCCTGGCTGGCCGAGCCCGGCCGCGAGCACGAGGTCGCGGGGATCACCGGCTTCCGTCACCGCATGTTCGGGCTGGCCGACCTGGCCCAGCCCGGGACCTGGGCGCCGGGACTGGGCCTGGGCAGCGTCACCACCGACCTGCTGCCCTCCGGGCCGGACGGGGCCACCCTGGCCTGCGTGCAGTGCGCGCTCTACCTGGTCAACGACGCCGACGGGCCGGTCGCGCTGCTAGCCAGGGGGCCCGAGGAGCACATGTCCCCCGGCGTCATCGTGGAGGCGGTGGCCGGCGGCGCCGGGCGGGCCCAGCGGGCGGTGGACGACATCCGCCGGCTCAGCATCGCCCGCAATGTGTTCCGCGGCCACGTCATCGAGTTCGGCGGGGAGGTCTTCGGGTACGACGGCGACGCCCTGCTGAGCTTCCAGCCCCGCCCGCACGTAACCCGCGAGCAGGTGATCCTGCCGGAGGAGGTGCTCGACAGCATCGAGCGGCAGGTCGTCGGGGTCGCCCGGCACGCCGGCCGGCTGCTCGCCAGCGGCCAGCACCTCAAGCGCGGCGTCCTGCTGCACGGGGCGCCCGGCACCGGCAAGACCCACACGATCCGCTACCTGCTCGGCCGGCTGTCCGGGGTCACGGTGGTGCTGCTCTCCGGCCGCGCGCTCGGCATGATCGCCCAGGCCTGCTCGGTGGCCAGGACGCTGCAGCCCTCGGTGGTCGTCGTCGAGGACGTGGACCTCATCGCCGAGCAGCGGGAGTACGGCGAGGGCGAGCACCCGCTGCTGTTCCAGTTGCTCAACGAGATGGACGGTCTCGGCGAGGACCTCGACATCACGTTCCTGCTCACCACCAACCGGGCCGACCTGCTCGAGCCCGCCCTGGCGCAGCGGCCGGGGCGGGTGGACCACGCGGCGCTGCTGCCGCTGCCCGACGCCGGCGCCCGGCTCCGGCTGCTGCACCTCTACCAGGGGAGGCTGGTGCTTGACCTGTCCGACCCGGACGCGGTGATCGGCCGGACCGAGGGCGTGACCGCCTCGTTCATGAAGGAACTGCTGCGCCGGGCCGCGCTGCGCGCGGCCGACGAGCCGGGCCAGGAGGAGGACGCCACGCCGATCCGGGTCACGGACGCGCACCTGGCCGCCGCCCTCGACCAGCTGCTCGATACCCGCAACGAGCTCACCCGGGTGCTGCTTGGAGGGCAGGCGGCCCAGGCCGGCCCGCAGCGGGCAGGTGACGGCGGGACCGCTTAGGCCGCCCGGCCGTCAGGGCGGGCTGGTCAGGTGCGCCAGCAAGGCGGCGGTGACCTCACCGGGCTGGGAGACGTTGGCCAGGTGGGAGCCGCCCCTGATCACCCGGAGGCGGGACCGGCCGACGGCTGAGGCTATCCGGGCCCCGTGCCAGGGCGGGGTCGCCGGGTCCTCGGCCCCGGCGATGACCAGCGTGGGGGCGGAGATCCGCCCGAGCGAGGACCGCTGGTCCATCGCGGCGATCGCCTCGCAGCAGCCCGCGTAACCCTGCGGGTCCAGGCCCGCCACCGTCGTCACAAACCGGCCCACCGTCGCCGGGTCACGCTCGCGGAAGGCGGGGGTGAACCAGCGCCCTACCACCGGCTCGGCCAGCGACGCCATGCCTGCCGCCCGCGCCTGCGCCGCCCGGCCGGTCCAGAACCCGGCCGGCGGCAGGTAGGCGGACGTGCAGCAGACCGCGAGCGCGCCGATCCGTTCCGGCGCATGTGCCGCCAGCCACATCCCGATCATCCCGCCCAGCGAGATGCCGCAGTAGGAGGCGGTCGGCACCCCGAAGCCGTCCAGCAACCGCAGCACGTCCGCGCCCAGTTCGGCGATCGTGTAGGGGCCGGGCGGCGCCGGCGACCCGCCGTGGCCGCGGTGCTCGAAACGCAGCAGCCGGAACCGCTCGCCCAGCGCCGCCGCCTGAAGCTCCCAGACCTCACCGGTGGTGCCGAGAGAGTTGCCGAGCACCAGGACCGGCGCGCCCGCCGGTCCCTCCAGCGACGCGGCCAGGGCCAGCGGCTCCGTCATGCCGGCTACCGCTGCGGCGCGAGCTGGGCCTGGAGCTCGCCGAGCACCCGATAGCAGGGCAGGACGGCGCGGACGCTGGAGTTCGGCTCGCGCCCCTCGCGGATCGCCGCGATGAACTCACGGTCCTGCAGCTCGATGCCGTTGGTGGACACGTCGACCCTGGACACGTCGACCGGCTCCTCGCGCCCGGTGACCAGGTCGTCGTACCGGGCGATGTAGGTGCCGTTGTCGCAGATGTAGCGGAAGAAGGTGCCGAGCGGCCCGTCGTTGTTGAAGCTCAGCGAGAGCGTGCAGATGCGGGCGCCGGGCGTGCGCAGCTGGATGGACATGTCCATCGCGATGCCGAGCTCGGGGTGGATCGGCCCCTGCACGGCGTGGGCGATCTGGACGTCCTCGCCGGTCTGGTACTGGAACAGGTCGACGGTGTGCGCGGCGTGGTGCCAGAGCAGGTTGTCGGTCCAGCTGCGGGGCTCGCCGAGCGCGTTCAGGTTCTTGCGGCGGAAGAAGTACGTCTGCACGTCCATCTGCTGGATGGACAGCTCGCCCGCGCCGATCCGGCGGTGGATCCACTGGTGCGACGGGTTGAACCGGCGGGTGTGCCCGGCCATGCAGACCAGGCCGGTCTCCTGCTGCACACGGTCGACCTCTTGCGCGTCCGGCCAGCTGTCCGCCAGCGGGATCTCGACCTGGACGTGCTTGCCCGCGCGCATCGCCGCGATGGCCTGCCGCGCGTGCAGCTGGGTCGGGGTGGCGAGGATGACCGCGTCGACGTCGTCGCGGGCGAGGACCTCGTCCAGCTCGGTCGAGGCGTGGCCGGCGCCGTACTTCCGCGCGACCTCCTCGGCCTGCTCCGGCCTGCGGCTGACGATGGACGTGACGGTGACGCCGTCGATGTTGGCCAGCCCGTCCAGGTGCTTGATGCCGAACGCGCCGGCCCCGGCAAGGGCGATCCGCATGGGTGGCTGCCTTCCTGTCGCTATGAGCCGACGGGCCGGACCACCAGGTGCCCGACCGCGGTGTTGGACCCGGGGACGTGGTAGAAGCGGTACAGCTCCTCGACGGTGGGCCCCATGGCGCCGCGCATGATCAGCTGCATGACCAGCTCGATCCCCTCGGAGCCCGCCTCGCGGACGTATTCGATGTGCGGCACCAGCGCCAGGTTGTCCGGGTCGCCGATCAGCCGGTCGAGGAACGCGTTGTCGAACTCTGGAGTTGATGAACCCGGCACGGGGCCCCTGCAGCTGGTGGCTCATGCCGCCGGTGCCCCAGACATGGACCGTGAGGTCCTCGCCGTAGCTCTGCACCGCCCGGCGGATCGCCTGGCCCAGCATGTAGCAGCGGTGGCCGGTCGGCGGCGGGTACTGCACGACGTTCACGGCCAGCGGGATGACCCGCACCGGCCACTCGTCCGGCTGGCCGTAGACCAGCGACAGCGGCACGGTCAGGCCGTGGTCGACGTCGAGCTTGTACATCAGCGTGAGGTCGAACTCGTCGAGGATCAGCGACTGCGCCAGGTGGGCCGCCAGGTCGGCGTGGCCGCGGACGACCGGCACCGGGCGCGGCCCGTAGCCCTCGTCGGCGGGCTTGAACTCGTCGGCGCAGCCGAGCGCGAAGGTGGGCACCACTTCGGGCGTGAACGCGGACGCGTGGTCGTTGTAGACCAGGATCACCACGTCCGGGACTTCCCTGGCCGCCCAGGCCTTGGTCCACTCGTACCCGGCGAACAGCGGCTTCCAGTAGGGCTCCTCGGTCTTGCCGAGGTCGATCGCGGCGCCGATGGCCGGGATGTGGCTGGTGGTCAGCCCGGCGGTGATGCGCGCCATGTCAGTCGCCCTCCTTGACCGAGCGCCAGCCCTCGGGCGAGCGCCCGCCGTGCAGCATCATCTGCTGGTAGTCGTCGATGTTCATGCCGGTCATCGTGGACACGGCCTGCAGGTAGCTGAGCCCGTCGGTGGCGAAGATCTTCGCCAGGAAGTAGATGTTGCCGCCGAGATCGAGCATCGCGTTGTAGTCGCGGTCGAGCACCGCCTGCTTCTGGGCCTCGGTCATCGGCCACTCGTCCAGGTAGGCCCGCTCGTCGGCCTTGAACCGCTCCCGGTTCTCGGGCTTCATCAGGCTCATGCAGAACTGGTTCAGCTGGTAGCCCTGCTTGGCGCGCTGCGCGGTGAACACCCGGGTGCCGGGGATGTCGTCGAACTCTGAGGTGTACTCCGTCATTCAGGACTCCCAGTACAGGCGCATGGGGTTGTCGACCAGCAGCCGCCGCTGCAGGTCCTCGGTGGGGGCGATGCGCGGGACGAGGTCAACGAGGTTGCCGTCGTCGGGCATGTGGCTCTTCATGTTCGGGTGCGGCCAGTCGGTTCCCCAGATGACCCGGTCGGGGAACGTCTCCACGATATGGCGCGCGAACGGGACGACATCGGCGTACTCCGGCGGGCCGGAGACCGACAGCCGTTCCGCGCCGCTCACCTTGGACCAGACGTTCTCGTGCTCGCGCATGAAGCGCGTGAACTGCGCGAAGCCGGGGCTGTCGACCGGCTGCGACACGTCGGGCCGGCCCATGTGATCGACCACCACGGTCGTCGGCAGGCTGGTGAACAGCCGCCAGCGCTCGGCCAGGTCGGGGGCCTCGAAGTACACCACGATGTGCCAGCCGAACTCGGCCACCGCCTCGGCCAGGCCCAGGTAATAGCCGTCCGGCTTGGGGTCGACGAGGCGCTTGACGAAGTTGAAGCGGATGCCGCGCACCCCGGCCGCGTGCAGGTCGGCGAGCTCGGCCCGCGATACGCCGGGCCGGACGGTCGCCACGCCGCGGGCCCGGTCCCCCGCCGCGAGCAGCGCGTCCACCATGGCGCTGTTGTCGGCGCCGTGGCAGGTCGCCTGGACGATCACGTTGCGGTCGAAGCCGAGGAAGTCGCGCAGCGCGAACAGCTGCTCCTTGCCCGCGTCGACCGGCGTGTACTTCCGCTCCGGCGCGTAGGGGAACCTGTCGCCGGGGCCGAACACGTGGCAGTGGGCGTCCACCGCGCCGGGGGGCGGGGTGTAGGCCGGCCTGCTCGGGTCAGGGTCGAACGCGAGCCAGTCGGCGTCGGGGGTGAAGGTGGGAGCCAATTAGAGTCCCCGTTCGCGCAGGGCCTTGTCGAGGCGCGGGTAGACCCGCCGGGCGTTGCCCGAGTAGATCTTCGCGCGGCCGGCCTCGGGCAGGGCGGTCGCGTCGATATATCGTTTAGTATCGTCGAAGTAGTGGCCGGTCTCGGGGTCGATGCCGCGGACGGCGCCCACCATCTCGGATCCGAACAGGATGTTGCCGGCGTCGATGACCCGGCACAGCAGGTCGATGCCGGGCTGATGGTAGACGCAGGTGTCGAAGAACACGTTCCCCATCACGTGCTCGCTCAGCGGCGGCTTGCCCAGCATGTCGGCGAGCCCGCGGTAGCGGCCCCAGTGGTAGGGGACGGCGCCGCCGCCGTGCGGGATCACCAGCCGCAGGTCCGGGAAGTCGGCGAACAGATCGCCTTGGATGAACTGCATGAACGCCGTGGTGTCGGCGTTGATGTAGTGCGCGCCGGTGGCGTGGAACACGGGGTTGCAGCTGCTCGAGACGTGCACCATCGCGGGCACGTCGAGCTCGGCCATCTTCTCGAAGATGGGGTACCAGTACCGGTCGGTGAGCGGCGGGGAGGTCCACCGCCCGCCGCTCGGGTCCGGGTTGAGGTTGCAGCCGACGAACCCGAGCTCGGTGACGCAGCGCTCGAGCTCGGCGACGGACGCGTCCAGCGGGGCGCCGGGCGACTGCGGCAACTGGCAGACGCCAATGAACGTCTCCGGGAACAGCCCGGCGACGCGCGCGATGAGGTCGTTGCACGCCCGCGACCACTCCATGCTGACCCGCTCGTCGCCCTCGTGGTGGGCCATGGCCGACGCCCGCGGCGAGAAGATCGTCATGTCGGCGCCGCGCTCGCGGAGCAGCCGGAGCTGGTTCTGCTCGATCGACTCGCGGATCTCGTCGTCGGAGATGGCCGGGTAGGCGGGCGCCGGACGGCCCTCCCGGAACGCGGCGAGCTGGCTGGCCCGCCAGGCGGTGTGCGGGCCGGGGGCGGTCGTGTAGTGCCCGTGGCAGTCGATGATCACAGCGGGGTCCCCTGGGACATCGGGCCGGCCGTCGCGGTGGCCTGGCTGCGGCGGATGTGGTCGATGACCGTCGCCAGATCGGGCTCGGCGAGGGCGTCGGCGTGGCCGGCCGCCCGGAGCTGGCGCTCCGATGACGCGAGCGACATCAGGGGCTCGACGCCCGCCTCCTCGACGGTCGCCGCGGCCTCGGCCATCTCCTCGGAGCGCCGCCGGCCGTGCCGCAGCGAGCGGGAGATGAAGTACGTCGCCACGGCCTGCCAGTCGGCCGGCGGGAGGATGTTCGACAGCGAGTCGAGCACCTCCTTCTCCACGCCGTAGTGACGCGCCGCGAGCATCGACTCGGTCAGCAGGGACTCCAGGCCCTTGGTGATGACCGAACGGCAGAGCTTGCTCGCGGCGGCGCGGCCGAGCTCCTCCGAGTACACGGTGAGGTCGGAGAAGCCCCACGCGGCGGCGGCCCGCGCGAACTCGGCCGCGTGCGGGCCGCCGAGCAGGAACGGCGAGCCGAGGCGGCGGGCGGCGATGGGCGACATCAGCGCGGCCTCCACGTAGCGCCCGCCCGCCTGCTCCACGGCGCGCGCGGCCTGCTGCTTGTGGCCGGGCGAGCTGGAGTTCAGGTCGAAGAACCAGGTCCCGGGGTCCAGGCCCGGCGCCGCGGCGGCCGCGGCCTGATGGCAGTTCGCCGCGGTCACGGCGCTGACGACAAGGCCCGCGCCGTTGGCCGCCGTGCCCGCGGATGCGGCCGCGGCGACCGGGAGGGCGGCGGCGGCGCGCGCGGCCGGGCTGCCCGGGTCGGCGAACGCGGTGTCCCAGGCGGTCAGGTCGGTATGGCCCGCGGCCGCGAGGTCCTCCGCGAACACCGTCCCGACCTCGCCGAGGCCGATGAGGGTCACGCGGGTCATGCCGGGCTCCACACCGACGACGGCACGAGAACCTCGCCGCGCATGAGCAGCCGGGCGGTGCGCAGCAGCGCCGACCTGGTCACCGTGAAGGCGCCGCCGGACTCGTCCACCTCCAGGGTGACGGTGAAGAAGCCGGTGGGGTGCTCGACCTCGATATCGGTGGGGCCGCCGCTCTCCTCCTTGAGCTCCGCTATCTGGTGCGCGACGGAGTCCGGGCAGCATGCACGCGGTGGCGACGGACACCGCGCCCAGCACCCCGATCGCCTCGTGCACGCGGTGCGGGATGAACGTCCGGGTCGAGATGGCGCCGCCGTGCGCGGGCGGCGACACCAGGCTCATCTTCGGCACGGTCTTGTCGGTGACGTCGCCGAGGTTCATCAGCGGCCCGCAGGCGAGCCGGATCGCCTCGACCCGCCCTGTCACCTCGGCGTCGCCCTCGAGCTCGGCCGGTGTCTCCTGCCCGGACAGCCCAAGGTCGGACGCGCCGCGAGGCACACCACCGGCATGCCGTTATCGATGCAGGTCACCTTCGTCCCCTCGACGACGTCGGTGACGTTCCCGGTCGGCAGCAGCGCGCCGCACGAGGAGCCGGCCACGTCGGCGAACTCGATCGGGATGGGGGCGTGGGTGCCGGGCACGCCGTCGATGCGCGCGGGCCCGTCATAGCGGACCCGGCCTTCCGGGGTCTGGACGTACGCCGTCGCCAGGGTCTGGGTGTTGCGCATCCAGATGCGGACCGGCGTCAGCGGGCCGGCGGCGGCCACGAGCCCCTGCTCGATCGCGAACGGCCCGACGGCGGCGAGCATGTTGCCACAGTTCTGACTGTCGGAGACCTCGGGCCGGTCCGGCCAGACCTGCAGGAACAGATACTCGACGTCCGCGTTGTCGCGGGGCGACAAACTCACCACGGCCACCTTCGACGTCAGCGGGTGAGCACCTCCCATGCCGTCGATCTCCCGCGGGTCCGGGGAGCCCATGGCGGCCAGCAGCACCGCGTCGCGCGTCCCGCGGTCATCGGGCAGATCCCCGGCCAGGAACATCAGGCCCTTGGACGTACCGCCCCGCATGACGGCGCAGGGGATGGCGGTCTGGGTCATGGCGACTCCGGGAACTCGACGTAGCGCACTCCCCGGTCGGCGAGCCGGCCGCGCATGTTGTAGATGTCGAGGCCGAGCTCGCCGGCGTTCAGCTGGGTCCGCTTGGCCGCCTCGTTGGCCTCGCGGTCCCGGGCCGCCTTGAGCACCGTCGCCGCCTGCTCGCGCGGGACGACCACGACGCCGTCGTCGTCGGCGACGACCACGTCACCGGGCCGGACGTACGCGCCGGCGCAGACGATCGGGGTCTGGACGTTCCCCGGTGTCTCCTTCACCGTGCCCTTGGCGGAGATCGCCTTCGACCAGACCGGGAAGCCCATCTCGGTCAGCGCCGCCACGTCCCGTACGCCGCCGTCGATGACCACCCCCCGGACGCCGTGCGCCCGCAGGCTGCCGGCCAGCAGGTCGCCCACGTATCCGTCATCGCACGGGCTGGTCGGGGTGACCACGAGCAGGTCACCGGGCCGTGCCTGCTCGACGGCAACGTGGATCGACCAGTTGTCACCGGGAGCGACCTCGCAGGTCAGCGCGTTGCCGGCCACGCGGGCGGGACGGAACACCGGGCGGATGTCGGAGCGGAGCAGCCCGGTCCGGCCCTGCGCTTCGTGCACCGTCGCCACCCCCGCGGCGGCCAGGCCGTCGACGACCTCGAGATCGGTCCGGGGGGTGTTCTGCACAACTAGCGGCACGTGGATGCTCCTCTCCGGCGGATGGCCTTTCATACATCGAAGAAGACGGTCTCCTGGTCGCCCTGCAGGTGGATGTCGAACCGGAACCCGCCCGGGCCGCCGGGCGGCCCGGGCTGCGCGGCGGCGACCAGCGTGGCCCGGCGGCCGGGGTCCGCGACGGCCCGCAGCACCGGGTCGGCCCGGTTCGCCGCCGGCTCGTCGGGGAAATAGATCCGCGTCACCAGCCGGCCGAGCAGGCCGCGGGCGAACACCGACACGTCGATGTGCGGCGCCTCGGTGCCGCCGCCCGGGCTGGGCAGCGGGCCCGGCTTGAGCGTGACGATGTGGTACGACCCGTCGGGGCCGGTCAGGCAGCGGCCGAAGCCGCGGAACGAGGGCTCCGCCGGCCGCCGCCGGCCGCGCGGGTCGCCGGGGTGGTCGAAGCGGCCGTCCGGGTCGGCCTGCCAGGTCTCGACCAGAGCGTCGTGGACCGGCTGCCCCGCCCCGTCCCGGATCGCGCCGGTGATGGTGATCGCGCCCGGCGTGCCCTCCGGCACCACGAACGGGCCATCCAGCCAGGGCAGGCCGATGGCCAGGTAGGGGCCGGCGGTCTGGGCCGGGGTCAGCAGCGCGGTCATGACCCTTCCTCCCCGGCCTCGAACACGGCGGCGCCGCGGCCGCGCAGGACGATGTCCCACTCGTAGGCCAGCGCCCAGTCCGGTTCGGTGAGGTCGAGGCAGAACCGCGAGATCATCCGCTCCCGCGCCGCCTCCGGGGCGGAGTTGAAGATCGGGTCCTGGGCGAACAGCGGATCGGAGGGAAAGAACATCTGGGTGACCAGCCGCTGGGTGAACGCCAGGCCGAACAGCGAGAAGTGGATGTGCTGGGCGCGCCACGCGTTGGGGTGGTTCTGCCACGGGTACGCGCCCGGCTTGATGGTGAGGAACCGGTACCGGCCCTCGGAGTCGGTCATGCACCGGCCCGCGCCGGTGAAGTTCGGGTCCAGCGGCGCCGGGTGCTGGTCGGCGCCGTGCCGGTAGCGCCCGGCCGCGTTCGCCTGCCAGATCTCGATCAGGGTGTCGGGGACCGCCCGGCCGTCGCTGTCGAGCACCCGGCCGGTCACGATGATCCGCTCGCCGATCGGCTCGCCCTCGTGCTGGGTGGTCAGGTCGGCGTCGGCGGCGATGGCCCGTTCGCGGCCGGGCAGCGGGCCGGTTACCTCGGTCAGCCCCTGCGGCATCACCAGCAGCGGCTGACGCGGCGCCCGCAGCGCGGTCGAGCGGTAGGGAGGGTAGTCGAGCGGCGGGTTGACGCCCACCGGGCGCTCGTAGGAGGCCAGGGCCAGCCCAGCGGCCGGCGTGCCGGTCGTCATCAGGCTGCTCTTTCCTGGGCGGGGATGGTCGCATGCAGCGCACGCAGGGCGGTGAGCTCGGCTTCAGATGGCGGTGCGAGCACGCCGGGTGAGTCCGACACGGCGAGGTCCCAGCCGGTCCTGGCCTTCACGTCGGCGACCTCGACCCCGGGGAAGACCCCGGTCAGGGTGAGCTCACAGGTCTGCGGGTCGGGCTCGAGGATGCCCAGATCGGTGATGACCTTCCGCGGCCCGGCGCCGGCCAGCCCCAGCCGTTCCCGGTAGCCGGGGCCATCTCCAAAGCCGACCGAGGTGACGAAATCCACCCGGTCGACGAACGAACGCTGGGACTGCCGGAGCACCACGATCACCTCCCGGCAGGAGGCGGCGATCTCGGGGGCGCCGCCCGCGCCGGGCAGCCTCACCTTCGGCTCGGCGTAGGACTGGCCGATCACGGTGGTGTTGATGTTGCAGAACCGGTCGAGCTGGGCGGCGCCCAGGAAGCCCACGTCGATCCGGCCGGACTGCAGCCAGTAGTTGAAGATCTCCGGCACGCTCACCACCGCGTCCGCGGTCTCCGCGAGCAGGCCGTCGCCGACCGACAGCGGCAGCCGGGCGGGCTTGGCGCCTATCGTGCCCGACTCATAGATCAGCACCAGGTTGGGGGCGTGGGTGGCGCGCGCGAGGTTGGCCGCCACACTGGGCAGCCCGATGCCCACGAAGCAGGTCATGCCGTCGCGCAGCGCCCGGGCGGCGCAGGCGGTCATCATCTCGTCAGCGGTGAACGCGCTGCCCCCGGTCACCGCGGTGCCAGGAGCGTTCATGATCCCGAATCGCCCTCGGTCACGCCAGCCCCGGCCCTCGCCGTTCCGGCCCTCGCCGTTCCGGCCAGGGCGAAGACATCGGTCTCCAGCCACCGGCGGAAGCCGTCCCGCTCCCGGCTGATGGCATCCCAGGCGACGTAGTAGTCGTTGTCGCGCTGGGAGTAGCCGGCCGTGTAGGAGGGGTGGGCCCCGCCCGGCACCTCGGCCACGTAGTCGACCGTCCAGCCCGGCAGCACGATCGCGCCTGGCTGCGGGCGCAGCTCGGGCACGATCTCCTCGACGGTGACCACCGCCCGCCGCGCGCTCAGCACCGCCTCCTTCTGCACCCCGGTGATGCCCCACAGCTGGACGTTCCCGGCCCGGTCGGCGTGCTGCGCGTGGATGACCGCCACGTCGGGGGTGAGCGCAGCCACGGCAGTCAGGGTCTCGCCGGTGAACGGGCAGGTGACCGGGAGGACGGACGGGCGGCCGTCCAGTCCGGGCAGGCCCTCCAGGCCGGTGCCGCGGTACCCCCGCAGGACCGCGAAGGGCACCCCGGCCGCGCCGGCCGCGTAACGGTTGGCCATGCCCGCGTGGCTGTGCTCCTCCAGCCTGAGCGGCCCGGGCCAGCCATTCTCCACGGCGTCGCGGAATCTGTGCAGCGACCCCACCCCGGGATTCCCGCCCCAGGAAAAGATCAGTTTGCTGGCGCACCCCGCCCCGATGAGCTGGTCATAGATCACGTCCGGCGTCATCCTGATCAAGGTCAGATCACGACGCCCCTGCCTGATGACTTCGTGCCCGGCCGCGAAGGGGATGAGGTGCGTGAAGCCCTCCATCGCCACCGCGTCGCCGTCGCGTATGGCCGCGGCCACGGCGTCGGCAAGTGACACGATCTCCGCCATTCCCTCCCCGCTCTCTCCGCAGATTTCACCATAATCATAATGGTCATATTGAATTTTGGACGCAATCAGCACAAGAGTTCGAGATACGGACAACTGTACTGGGCGATGGCATGATCCGTCATGCTCGGCCCGCACTCAGCCTGCCTCCGCCAGGACCTGCTGGGCGACCGCGAAGGCGCGGTTGACCGCGGGCATGCCCGCGTAGACGGCCGTATGCAGGAACACTTCGGCGATCTGCTCGGGGGTGAGCCCGTTGCGCAGGGCGCCCCGCACGTGCGTGGCGAGTTCGGCCTCCTGCCGCAGCACGGTGAGCGCGGTCAGCGTGAGCATGCTGCGCTCGGCACGGGACAGGCCGGCCCGGGACCAGATGTCCCCCCACGCATGCCGGGCGATTTGGTCCTGCCAGTCGCTGCTGAACGCCGTGGCCCTGGCCATTTCGCGGTCAACGTGGGCGTCACCGAGCACCTCCCGGCGGACCGTCATCCCCTGCGCTGCGCGGCTGGCGTCATCCATGCTGGCCCTCCGGTGCTGGTGGCGGATTGCGTCGGGCAGGAACACTACCCATCGCGCGGGCGTGCACGCGCGGCCGCACCACCACCGCGCCGCCGCCCGCCGTCCCGCCCCGGCGATCTGCGCTTCCCGGCAATCCCGCCTGCAATCGTCTCGCATCCACGGCCATGCGCGCCACGGGTAGCCCGATATCGCGCAACGGGCAGCCCGATATGCGGCCTCAGCCCGCGGCCGCCCGGTGCGCGGCCAGGGCGGCGTCGGTGAATTCACCGGCCGCCCCGAGGTAGCCGGCCGGGTCCAGGGCGGCCTCGACCTGGGCCGGGGTGACGCCCGTGGCATCCAGCCGGCCCCGCGGCCGGGGTCGTCGAGCAGGGCCGCGCGCAGCGGCAGGCCCGCCGCGGCGGCCGCGGCGCTGGCCTCCGCCACCAGATCGTGGGCGGCGACGGCTCCGGCCGCCGGGGCCAGCAGCCCGGACACGCGCTCGGCGAGCGGGAACCCGCCCGCCGCGTCCAGGTTGGCCCTCATCCGGGCCGGGTCGGCGGTCAGCCCGGCGAGCAGCTCCGCCCCCCAGGACGCGGCGGAACCGGTGAGCCTGAGCAGGCCGGAGAATGGCTCCCATTCGCTGTGCCAGGCCCCGGCCGCGCGCTGGTGTTCCTGCTCGGCGGCGGCGGCCAGGGTGGCGAGCAATCCCGGCACCTGGCGTGTGCAGCCGAGAATGGCGATCGCGGCAACCGGGTTGCGCTTGTGCGGCATCGCCGACGACCCGCCGCGGCGGGTTCCCGCGCCCGGTTCGTCTCCCTCGCGCACCTCGGCCACCTCAGGCTGCGCGAGCAGGGTCACGTCCCTGGCGATCTTGCCCAGCACCGCGGTTGCGCAGGCGCAGGCGGCGGCCACCTCGATGATCCGCAGCCGGTCGGTGTGCCAGGGCAGCACCGGCAGCGGCAGGCCGAGTTCCTCGGCGAGCAGCGCGGCGACCCTGGGCCCGTCGGCGCCCAGCGAGGCCAGCGTGCCCGCGGCGCCGCCGAACTGGACGGCAAGGCGCCCGGCCCGCACCCGGTCGAGGCCAGCGCGCGCTTCGTCCAGGCCGGCCAGCCAGCCGGCCGCGACCAGGCCGAAGGTCACGGGGACCGCCTGCTGCAGCAGGGTCCGGCCGATCATGACCGTGTCGCGGTGCCCGGCGGCGAGCGCCGCCGTGGCATCCGCGGCCGCCGACATATCCGCGGCGGCCGCCGCGAGCGCGCTCCGGGCCAGCAGCATGGCGGCCGTGTCGATGATGTCCTGGCTGGTGGCGCCCTTGTGCACCGCCGCCGCGGCGGCCGAGGGCACGCTCGCCGCCAGCGCCCGGACCAGCGCGGGAACCGGGTTGCCGGTGAGGGCGGCCTGGCGGCCGAGCTCAGCCACGTCGATGGCGCCCGCCCCGGGCCGCCTCGGTCACCGCCGCGCCGGCGCCGGCCGGGGCCAGCCCGGCCCGTTCGAGCGCCCGCGCCAGCGCGGCCTCGGTCTGCAGCATCGCGGTCAGCCACGCCTGGTCCCCGGTGCCGACGCCGCCCCGGGCGAACACGCCGTCGAACAGCCCCGGCTCAGCCATGGCGGACGCGGGGGCAAGCGGTCTGTGTCCGCACGGCCTGATCCTCGCACGCCCGGCCCGGCGCTCCCATCACCGCAGCTGGGCCGGCTGCGGCGGCGGCCGCGGCTCGGTGCTGACCGCGCGCACCAGCAGGCCGACCAGCAAGCCGAACACGAAGCCGAACAAGTGCGCAACGTAGGCCACCCCGCCCGGGCTGGCCGGGCCGATCGCATACACCCACTGCAGCACAAACCAGAGCCCGAGCACGAGCCAGGCCGGGATGCGCAACGGGATGAAGAACAGGAACGGGACCAGGCTCCAGACCCGTGCCCGGGGGTAGAGCACGATGTACGCCCCGAGCACACCGGCGATCGCGCCGGACGCCCCGACCAGTGGCTGGACCGAGGCGGAGTTGACGGCGGCGAAACCGTAGGCCGCGACGTACCCGGCCGCCAGGTAGAAGATCAGGTACGGGATCTTGCGGAAGCGGTCCTCGACGTTGTTGCCGAAGATCAGCAGGAAGAGCATGTTGCCGAGCAGGTGCAGCCACCCGGCGTGAACGAACATCGCGGTCAGCACCGACAGCGGAGGGCTCTTGGAGTAGGCCGGCCGGTCGATCACGCAGGCGGGCCCCTGTGCGGTGGCCACCTCCCGGCCGGTCGGCACCAGCCGCAGCGGCCGACCCGTGATCAGCTCGTGCGGGATCGCCCCGAACCGGTCGTCGAACGCCTGCTGCCGGCAGGCGACGGCCGCGGAGGAGGCCGTCCCCGGCAGCGTGCCCGGCGTGAGCAGGAGCACGACCACATTGGCCGCTATCAGCCCGTAGGTGACCCAGGGGGTCCGGCGCAGCGGGTTGATGTCGTGCACGGGGATGACCATGGCCCAAGCCTGCCCGCCATCCGCGGGCATGCACCCGAAAATCCGCTCGTTTTGCTGCCGGATCGCCGGCGCTCCCCCGCACGCGATCCCGTCGGCCGGGGGCCCGGCAGGCCCTCCCATCCAGGCAGGGTTGTGCCCTATGGTCAGTTGTATGACCGGTCAATCCACACCAGCGGGCGGCCCCGGGCTGCCCCAGCAGCGCCGCCTCGTCACCGAGATCCCCGGGCCCGCCTCCCGCGAGCTGCTCGCGCGGCGCGAGCGCGCGGTTGCCCGCGGCGTCAGCAACATCCTGCCCGTGTTCATCACCGCCGCCGGCGGCGGCGTGCTGGTGGATGCCGACGGCAACTCGCTCATCGACTTCGGCTCCGGCATCGCCGTGGTGTCGGTCGGCAACAGCGCGCCCCGGGTGGCCGAGCGGGTCCGCGAGCAGGTGGCCAGGTTCACCCATACCTGCTTCATGGTCACGCCCTACGAGGGGTACGTCGCGGTGTGCGAGGAGCTGGCCCGGCACACGCCGGGCAGCCACGAGAAGCGGTCGGCGCTGTTCAACTCGGGCGCAGAGGCGGTGGAGAACGCGGTCAAGATCGCCCGGCACTTACACCCACCGCCAGGCCATCATCACGTTCGACCACGCCTACCACGGGCGCACCAACCTGACCATGGCGCTGACCGCGAAGAACATGCCCTACAAGGACAAGTTCGGCCCGTTCGCGGGCGAGATCTACCGGATGCCGATGGCCTACCCGCTGCGCTGGCCCGGCGGCCCCGGCCAGTGCGCCAAGGAGGCCCTGGACGTGGTCACCACGCTCATCCACACGCAGGTGGGCGAGGACAACGTGGCCGCGGTGATCATCGAGCCGATCCAGGGTGAGGGCGGCTTCGTGGTCCCGCCGGACGGCTTCCTGCCCGGGCTGGCCGAGTTCTGCCGCCAGCACGGCATCCTGCTGATCGCCGATGAGATCCAGACCGGCTTCTGCCGGACCGGCGACTGGTTCGCCTGCGACCACGAGGGGGTCGTGCCGGACCTGATCACCACGGCCAAGGGGATCGCCGGCGGGATGCCGCTGGCCGGGGTCACCGGGCGGGCCGAGGTGATGGACTCGGTGCACGCCGAGCGGGCTCGGCGGGACCTACGGCGGCAACCCGGTCGCCTGCGCGGCCGCGCTCGGGGCGATCGAGACGATGGAGGCCGAGGACCTGGCCGGGCGGGCCCGCCGGATCGGCGAGATCATGCTGCCCCGGCTGCGCAAGCTGGCCGACACCTACCCGATCATCGCGGACGTCCGGGGACGTGGCGCGATGCTCGCGATCGAGCTCGCCCAGCCGGGCAGCCTGGAGCCGGACGCGGCCACCACCGGCAAGGTGTCCAAGGCCTGCCACGCGACCGGGCTGGTCACCCTGACCTGCGGGACGTTCGGCAACGTGCTGCGGTTCCTGCCCCCGCTGGTGATCGGCGAGGACCTGCTCGAGGAGGGCCTGTCGATCCTGGAGGACGCCTTCGCCAGCCTGTGACCGGGCCAGGCGACCTGGGCGGCGGCCCGGGCCGGTCACTGGGCGATGGTGATGTCTCCCGACTGGTCGGTCACCGAGATCACGTGCGGTGACGTCGGGCTCTCGCGGCACGTTGACCGAGGTCTGGCCGGACGAGGTGCTGGCGCTGACCCGGTAGGCGGTCGGCCCGGGCGGGAACACCAGCTTGATGTTGCCGGATGAGTCGCTGATCTTGACCCGGTCCGGGACCTTGGTGAACACCACGGTGATGTCCCCCGACTGGTCCTGCGCGGTCAGCTGCCGACTGGACACGCCGGTGCCGGTGATGTCCCCCGAGTCATTCATGATCAGCGTCCGTGCCGCGGACACGGAGGTCACGGTGATGTCGCCGGAATGGTCACTGATCGTGGCGCGGCCGGTAGACCTGCGTGGCCTTGATGTCCCCCGAAGCGGTCGCTCAGCGTGACCGGGCCCGCCAGGCCGCTGGCGGTCAGGTTGCCCGACGCCGTCGGAGATCTCCGACCGGTCGCCCGCGGGGACGGCGACCGCATAGTCGAACGAGCACACCCCGGTCGGTAGCTGGCAGCGCGTGTGCACCGCGATCGCGGACCCCGAGTGCTGCCAGGTGAGCTTGGGACGGATCGAGCGAGTAGTGGAGGGTCCCGTGCACCCGGAGCTGGCCGGCCGGACCGGGGCCGACGCTGATGTCGCCCTCGTCCACGCTGACCACGGCGGTGCGCCCGTGGAAGGGGACGGCCAGGCTGACCCGGTAGCTGCCCAGCCCGGCGAAGGCGACCGCGGTCAGGGCGGTCCAGCCGATTACCAGCAGGGCCAGCGGGATCCCGATGACCAGCGCCAGCGCCAGCGCGCCGGGCGTCATCGGCAGTCGGTCTGGTCATGACCCGTCAGCTCCCAGGTAGCGCAGCACGGCCAGGACTCGGCGGTGGTCGCGGTCGGCGGGCGCCAGCCCGAGCTTGCCGAAGATGCTGTTGATGTGCTTCTCCACCGCGCCATCGCTGACCACCAGCTCGGCGGCGATCGCGGCGTTGGACCGGCCCTCGGCCATCAGGCGCGAGCACGTCCCGCTCGCGCGGGGTGAGGGCGGCCAGCGGGTGACGGCTGCGCGCGAGCAGCTGCGCGACCACCTCGGGATCGAGGGCGCTGCCCCCGGCGGCCACCCGCTCCAGCGCGCCGAGGAACTCCGTCAGGTCGGCGACCCGGTCCTTGAGCAGGTAGCCGACCCCCTGCGGCCGGTCGGACAGCAGCTCGGTGGCGTAACGCTCCTCCACGTACTGGGACAGGACGAGCACCCCGACGTCGGGCCAGGTGCTGCGCACCACCAGCGCGGCGCGCAGGCCCTCGTCGGTGAAGGTGGGCGGCATGCGGACGTCCACCACCACCACGTCGGGCTGGTGGGCGTCCACCTCGCGCAGGAACTCCTCGGCATCTCCGGTGGCCGCCATCGACCTCGTGCCGGCCTCGGTGAGCAGCCGGGTCAGGCCCTCGCGCAGCAGCACCGAGTCTTCGGCGACCACTACCCGCATGGCAGCACCGCCTCGATCTCGGTGGGACCGCCGTCCGGGCTGGTCACCAGGAGCCGGCCGTCGATGCCCGCGACCCGGGCCGCCAGCCCGGACAGGCCCTGGCCGGCCAGGCTGGCGCCGCCGATGCCGTCGTCGCTGACGGCCACGCTGAGCAGGTCTGCCCGACCGGGTCACGGTGACCAGCGCCCGGCTCGCCTTGGCGTGCTTGGCCACGTTGGTCAGGGCCTCCGCGACGACGAAGTAGGCGATCGCCTCCACCGACGCCGACGGCCGCTCGGGCAGGTCGACCCGGACCGTGACCGGCACCGGGCTGAGCGCGGCCAGCCCGGACAGGGCGGCGTCCAGGCCGCGGTCCGACAGCACCGGCGGGTGCACCCCGCGGACCAGGTTCCGCAATTCGGTCAGCGCCTCTTTCGCCTGATCGTGGGCCTGGCCGACGATCGCCTCCGCCGCCTGCGGGATCGGAGGCGAACTTCGCCCTGGCCCGCCCGAGCTCCATGGCCAGCGACACCAGCCGCTGCTGCGCGCCGTCGTGCAGATCCCGCTCGATCCGGCGGCGTTCGGTCTCCGCGGCGTCAACCACCCCGGCCCGGCTGGTCTCGAGCTCGCCGATCCGGGCGGCCATCCGGGCCCGCCGGCCGGGCCCCAGCAGCCACCTGGCCACTGTCGCGTCGCCCTCCGCCACGACCTGGGTCAGGGGCCCCGCGCCCAGCAGCAGCGCCAGCCCGGTGGCCACTCCCAGGGCCACCCATGCCGGGTTGTTCAGCGCGAACGAGCCCAGGTGGGCGCTGCCGCCCGGCAGCGCCCCGTTATAGGCGGGCAGCGCAACCAGGGCGAGCCCGATCCCCCACACGGAGGTGACCATTACCGCCTCAAGCACGCTCAGCGGCAGCCTGACCAGTGCATACACCGCCGGCAGCCAGGTCGTGCGGGCCAGGAAGAGAAGGTTCACCCGGCGCCATCCGGTCGGCTCGTCCGGCAGCGGCTCGGGGCCGGGGATCTCGGTTCCCAGCAGGACCGCGAACCTGGCCCGCTCGGCCCGGGCGCCCAGGCCGGCCAGCCAGATGACGGCGACCAGCACCGGGATGCCGACCAGGAAGAGGGGCAGCAGCGCGATCCCCAGGCTGATGCCGGTCACCACCACCGTGAACGGCGACGATGCCGATGACCAGCCCCGCCATCAGGTGGATGACGGCCAGCCAGGTCCGGGGGGACACCAATGCGCCGAGCACCGACCGCATACTGCCGGGCGAAGCCAGGCCGGCGGCCAGGGTCTCCGCCCCGGCTCCGGGCGAGGGCTGCCCGGCGGGCAGCGGCTCCGTCCCCGCTCCGGGCGGGGCCCCGGTACCGGCTCCCGCCATCGGTGTGCCTCCTCGCCGCTGCGGTGATCCCCACCGCTGTAGTGATCCTTGCCGCCGACCTTATGCACCAGGGACCGGGCTGCCCATACCGCTGCCCCCCGGATACGCCCGGAGGCTATCCCTACCCCCGATTCGGCGGCCAGCGGGATGCCGCTCAGCGGCCCGCGCGGCGAGGCTTTCAGCGCAGTGTCCTGCTTGCTAACCAACGATGGAGACCGTCATGAAAGACCCATCCACCCTCATGCGGACACCCGCAACCGGGCCGCCGCCCCGTGCCGGCGTCCGCCCCCCGGTGGTCGAGCGGATCGCGGGCTGGAGCGCCCGGCACCGCGCCATCGCGCTGATCGGCTGGCTCATGCTGGTGGCCGGCGCAGTGGTGATCGGCAACATGCTCGGAACCAAGAACCTCAACAGCTACGACCCAGGCCAGGCTGGACAGGCCGAACGGGTGCTGCACCGGCCTGGCGTAGTCCAGCGGTACGCGGAAAGCGTGCTCATCCAGACCCGCGACGGGCGGGCCGTGGCCAGCGACCCGCAGGCCCGGACGGCCATCAGGCAGGTGACCGTGGCGCTGCAGCGCATGCCCGGTGTGGCCACAGACATCCAGTCGCCGTTGGCGCCGGGCGGGACGGGCCTGGCGGCGGGCGGCCACGGGCTGATCTCGCGTGACGGCCGGTCCGCCCTGGTCACGTTCGAGGTGGCCGGCAACGTCAACAACGCCACCCAGATCGTGACCGGCGCCCAGCGTGCGGTGGCGGCGGCGCAGGCTGCCCACCCCGGCCTTCGGATCGTGGAGGCGGGCGACGCCAGCGTTAACCGGGCCACCAACAACATTGTGAGCGCGGACTTCCGGCACGCCGAGGTGACCTCGGTGCCGATCACCCTGGTGCTGCTGCTGGTGGTGTTCGGCGCGCTGATCGCCGCGGGGATCCCGGTGCTGTTGGCCGGCACCGCGGTGGTGACCGCCATCTCGCTGCTCGCCATTCCCAGCCGGTGGCTGCCGATCGGCAGCACCACATCCTCGGTGGTGCTCCTGGTCGGGATGGCCGTGGGCGTCAACTACTCGCTGTTCTACCTGCGCCGGGAACGGGAGGAACGGGCCGCGGGCGCCAGCCAGGCCGAGGCGCTGCGGACCGCGGCGGCGACCTCTGGACGCGCCATCGTGGTGTCCGGGCTGACCGTGATGATCTCCCTGGCCGGCCTGTTCCTGACCGGCATCGACATTTTCACCGGCTTCGCGGTGGGCGCGATCACCGTGGTCGGCGTGGCCGTCCTCGGCTCGTTGACCGCACTGCCCGCGACGCTGTCTTTGCTGGGCACCTGGGTGGACCGGGGCAGGATCCCCTTCCTGGGCCGACGGCGGACCGCCGCGCGGCGGTCCCGGCGTTCTGGAACGCGCTCGTGCGCCGCGTGGTGGCCAGGCCCGTGCTCTGGGGCGGTGCCGCCGTGCTGGCGATGCTCGCGCTGGCCGCTCCGGCGGCAAACATGCGGCTCGCCGACCCCGGGCTGCATGACCTGCCCACCAGCATCCCCGTGGTCAGCAACCTGATGGCGATCCAGCACGCCTTCCCCGGCGGCCCGGCCCCGGCCGAGGTCGTGGTCACCGGCAAGGACCTGTCGGGCCAGCCCGTCAGGCACGCGGTCGCTGCCCTGCAGGGGCGGGCAGCGACGAGCGGGCCGCTACGGGAGCCGGTCACGGCCACCCTGCTCGGCCACGGCCAGGTCCTGGTCGTCTCCGTTCCGCTGGCCGGTGACGGCACCAACACCACCTCGGTGAACGCGCTGGCCACGCTGCGCGACGACGCCCTGCCCGCCACCCTGGGCCAGGTCGGGGGCATCAGTTACGCGGTCACCGGCATCACCGCGGGCACCCACGACTTCACGAACCAACTGCACAGCCGGGCGCCGCTCGTGTTCGCGTTCGTGCTCGGGCTGGCGTTCCTGCTGCTGATGGTCACCTTCCGCTCGGTCGTTCATACCGCTGATGTCGATCGGGCTGAACCTGCTGTCCGTCGGCGCCGCCTACGGTCTCATGACGCTGATCTTCCAGGACGGCCACCTGAGCGGCCTGCTGGGCTTCAGCCCCTACGGCGGCATCGTGCCGTGGCTGCCGCTGTTCCTGTTCGTGCTCCTGTTCGGGCTGAGCATGGACTATCACGTGTTCATCCTGTCCCGGATCAAGGAACTGCGGCTGCGGGGGTGGACCACGCGTGAGGCGATCAGCGGCGGGATCGCCGGCAGCGCGGGCGTGGTGACCAGCGCGGCGGTGATCATGGTCGCGGTGTTCTCCATCTTCGCCACGTTGTCGATCATCGAGTTCAAGATGTTCGGCGTGGCCCTGGCGGCGGCCGTGCTCATCGACGCCACCGTGGTCCGCGGCGTGCTCATGCCCGGCGTCGATGTCGCTGCTAGGCGAGCGCAACTGGTACCTCCCGGCTGGCTTTCCTGGCTCCCCGGCCAGCGGCAGGCGGTTCCGGCCATCCACGAGCCCGACCGGAAGGAGATGGCCGGCGCCACCACCGGCGGCTGATCACTCTCCTCCGCCCCACCGACGGGGCCGCCCTTGACGCACAGGTCGAGGCCGGCCCCTCCTTCATGCCCGAGCCCAGCGCGCTGGCGCGCGAAACACTGGCTCGGAATATTCAGATTAACGGTATATAACGTCAGCATGAGCGACCGTCCCATCCAGGAACCAACACCTGACCCCGGATATCCGCGCCGCCTGGCGGCCCCCGGAGGCACCTGACCCCGGATGTCCCCGGCCGCCCGGCCAGGCCCGGCAATGGGTGACCAGCCCGCGGCCATCTCCGCCGGCAGGGGCAATAGCATGGAAGACGCCGTGAACGCATCCACCGCCGGGAGCAGCGATCAGACCGTGGCCGCCGGCGCGGGCCATGCCAGGCAGCACGCCGCCTCGCGCCTGACGGCCAGGCTGCGCAACCATCCCACGATGCGGCTGCTTCGTGATGCGCTGCGCCGGGACCCGCAGGATCGCTGGGCCGGCGTGTTCGGGCGGATCGCCGGGTACTCGTTCGCGGTGGCGGTGGTCACCGGGGTCCTGTTGCTGCCGTTCTTCCGCGCTTCGATGGCCACCGTGGTGTACCACGGCTCCTACCGGTTGCTGGACGGCGTCCCGATGAGCCGGGCGTACCGGTCCGTGCTGGCCACCAGCTTCAACGTACGCGGTGGGCTGCTGGTCCGGCAGGTGCACCACTGGTCGGCGGACGTGTTTGTCGCGGCGGTATGCCTGCGGCTGCTGGCGGCGTTCTTCCGCGGCCGGTTCTCCGGCCGGGCACTGCCGGAGTGGCTGATCTGGGTGGCGCTGCTGCCAGTGGGCATGTTAGCGGCCTACACCGGCACCATCTTGCCCGACGACCTGCTTTCCGGCGGCAGCCTCAGCGTGATCACCGGCGTACTGCTGTCGGTGCCGGTGATCGGTACGCACCTGGTGTTCTGGATCTTCGGCGGTGCCCCGCCGGGACATCAGATCATCGGCCGCGACTACTGGGTGCACATCCTCGTCCTCCCGGCCCTGACCGGCGCGCTGCTCCTGGCCAGCTTCCGGCCGCCGCTGCGGTGGCCGCGCCGGGCGCGGCTGGATCCGCTGCTGCCGTTCACCTGCGCGGTGCTGGTCCTGCTCGGCGCGATCGCCCAGATCAACCCGGTGTGGCTGGTCGGGCCGTACCAGCCGGGCAGCATCACCGCCGGCGCGGTGCCGGACTGGTACATGGGGTTCCTCGACGGCCCGCTGCGGATCATGCCGGCCTGGGAGCTGTCGATAGGCGGGCATCCGCTGGCCCTAGGCGTGCTGATCCCGGGCCTGATCCTGCCCGCCCTGTTCTTCACCTGCCTGGCTGTCTACCCGATGGTGGACCGGCGGATCGCCGGGGGGCGGCCGCCGGGCGGGCTGCTGCCGCCCAAGCCAGCCGACCCGGCGAACCGGATCGCGGTCGGGGTGGCCGGCATCACGTTCTACGGCCTGCTGTGGGCCGCGGCAG
The DNA here is from genome assembly GCA_963835425.1 of uncultured Actinomycetes bacterium. Lineage (GTDB taxonomy): Bacteria > Actinomycetota > Actinomycetes > Streptosporangiales > Streptosporangiaceae > UBA9676. The sequence continues at coordinate 960,407 of CAWIGE010000002.1, forward strand.
CCAACGACGAGATTGCCTACCACTTCCAGCTGGACCTCTACGCCGTCACCTGGTTCTTCCGGATCGCCGTGCTCACCGGGCCGGCGCTGGCGTTCCTCATCACCCGGGCCATCTGCCATGCGCTGGCCGACCAGCGGCGCGACGAGGAACTCCACGGCCGGGAAACCGGGCGGATCGTGATGAACCCACAGGGTGGCTACACCGAAATCCGCGAGCCAGCCCACCGGGCCGCGCTGCCCAGCGCCGATCCGGCCGAACCGCCCCCGACCGGCCGGCTGGAGCCCGGCGGTGGGAGCGAGCCGCCCAAATAACCGGCGTTCTCCCTGCCCACCGGCCGGCCGCTGCGTGTAGCAGGCCGCCCGCTCGCCGCGCTGCGTGCGCCGCCCGCTTGACATCGGGGCGCCCAGGACGCATTATTAACCTGTTCGTTCTAGAACAGGATGGTTATGAAAGAGACGGACCAGATCAGCCTGGTGTTCGGGGCGCTCGCGGATCCGACCCGGCGGGCGATCCTGACCCGGCTGACCGAGGGCGACGCGACCGTCGCGGAGCTCGCCGCGCCGTTCAGCATGTCCCAGCCGGCGATCTCCCGGCACCTGAAGGTGCTGGAGCGGGCGGGCCTGCTGACCCGGACCCGGCGCGCCACCGCCCGGCTCAGCCACCTGGAGGCCGAGCCCCTGCGCGAGGTGACCACCTGGCTGGCCCGCTACCAGCGGTTCTGGGACGAGAGCCACGAGCGGCTCGACGAGCTGCTCACGGCGCTGCAAGGGGAACCGGCAGACGACGGCCCTGACAGATCGTCAAGGGTCAACACGGAGGGACAAGACGATGGCTAAGACCCAGATCACCGCCGAGCCCGGCATTCCGCAGATCATCATGACCTGCGAGTTCGACGCGCCACGGGACCTGGTGTACCGCGCGTACACCGAGCCGGAGCTGCTGCAGCAGTGGCTCGGCCCGCGCGACCTGACCATGACCGTCAAGGAGAACGACGTCCGCGACGGCGGCAAGTGGCGCTTCGTGCACACCGACGCCGAGGGCCACGAGCACGGGTTCCACGGGGTCTTCCACGGCGACCCGTCGCCGGAGGGCATCGTGCGGACCTTCGAGTACGAGGGCGCGCCGGGCCACGTCTCTATGGAGACGCTCACGCTGACCAGCCGCGACGGCAGGACGCTGGCGCGCACGGTTACGGCCTTCCAGGCGGTGGAGGACCGGGACGCGATGATCGCCTCCGGCATGGAGCGGGGCGTCCACGACTCCGACGAGCGCATCACCGAGCTGCTCGCCCGGCTCCAGGCCGGCTGACGCACGACGCGCCACCAGTACACCGAGCCCGCTCCGGGGATGGCCGCCCCGGAGCGGGCACTATCTTGTCAGCATGGATCCGCGAGGCGTGCCCTAGCCATGCCCGTCGTCGTGGGCACCTCCGGCTGGCAGTACCGCGACTGGCGCGGCCCGCTGTACCCGCCGGGCCTGCCGCAGCGAGACTGGCTGGCGTATTACGCCGGGCAGTACGCGACGGTCGAGAACAACAGCACCTTCTACCGGCTCCCCGCCCGGGACACGTTCGCCGGCTGGCAGGAGAGAATCCCCGGCGATTTCGTTATGACCATCAAGGCGAGCCGGTACCTCACCCACGTCAGACGGCTGCGGGACCCGGAGGAACCGGTGGCCAAGCTGATGGCCGCGGCCGCCGGGCTCGGCGGCCGGCTGGGCCCGGTGCTGCTGCAGCTCCCGCCGAACCTGACCGCCGACCCGGAGCGGCTGGCGGCCTGCCTAGCGGCGTTCGGCCGCTACCGCGGCACCGGGCCGGACGCACCGGACGGTCCCGGGCGGGCCACGGGCATCCAGGTCGCGGTGGAGCCGCGCCACCCCTCCTGGTGGACCGACGAGGTGCGGCAGATGCTCGCCGGGCACGGCGCCGCGCTGTGCTGGGCGGACCAGCACGGCCGTCCGGTCACGCCGCTGTGGCGGACGGCCGGCTGGGGCTACCTCCGCTTCCACCAGGGGACGGCGCAGCCCTGGCCGCGGTATGGGCAGCGCGCGCTGCGCTCCTGGCTGGACCGGGTGGCCGCCACCTGGCCGGATGAGGCGACGATGTACGTCTACTTCAACAACGACCCGGGCGGGGCGGCCGTCGCCGACTCGGCCGCGTTCGCGGCGGCCTGCCGCCGGGCCGGGCGCACCGTCACCCGCACTCCCGGGGCAGCGACCACGCCGACCGCGTGACGGAACGCCCGCCGGCGCACCGGCCTACTTGTTCACCGGGAAGCCCAGGCTGACACCGCCGTGGCTGGGGTCGAGCCAGCGGGACGTGACGGCCTTGCCGCGGGTGTAGAAGTGGATGCCCTCGGTGCCGTGCATGTGGGTGTCCCCGAACAGCGACGCCTTCCACCCGCCGAACGAGTAGTACGCCATCGGCACCGGGATCGGCACGTTGACCCCGATCATGCCCACCTCGACCTCGGACACGAACCGCCGGGCCGCTCCCCCGTCGTTGGTGAAGATGGCGACGCCGTTGCCGTAGGGGTTGTCGCTTGCCAGCGCGAGCGCCTCGTCGTAGCTGGCCGCCCGCACGACCGACAGCACCGGGCCGAAGATCTCGTCGCGGTAGCAGCTCATCTGCGGGGTGACGTGGTCGAGCACGCTGGGGCCGAGCCAGAAGCCATCTCCCGCGCCGCCGATCACCGGGTGCACCCGGCCGTCCACCGCGAGCGTCGCCCCCTCCTGGACGCCGGAGTCGAGGTAGGACGCGACCTTGTCCCGGTGCGCGGAGGTGACCAGCGGGCCCATCTCGGAGCGCTCGTCGGTGCCCGGGCCGACCCGCAGCCCGCCGATCCGGCTGGCGATCCCGGCGACCAGCTCGTCGCCCACCGGGCCGACCGCGACCACCACCGACACCGCCATGCACCGCTCGCCCGCGGAGCCGAAGCCGGCCGACACCGCCGCGTCGGCGGCCAGGTCCAGGTCCGCGTCGGGCAGCACGACCATGTGGTTCTTGGCCCCGCCGAGCGCCTGGACCCGCTTGCCCGCGGCGGTTCCCTTCTCATAGACATAACGGGCGATCGGGGTGGACCCCACGAAGCTGGCCGCGCGCACGTCGGGGTGGGCCAGCAGGGCGTCCACGGCTTCCTTGTCGCCCTGCACGACGTTGAAGACGCCGTCGGGCAGGCCCGCCCCGGCCCACAGCCGGGCCAGCAGCAGCGACGCCGAGGGGTCCTTCTCGGACGGCTTGAGCACGAACGCGTTGCCGCAGGCGATGGCGACCGGGAACATCCACATCGGCACCATGGCCGGGAAGTTGAACGGGGTGATGCCGGTCACCACGCCGACCGGCTGCCGGATCGAGTAGGCGTCCACCCCGGTGGACACGTTCTCCGAGAAGCCGCCCTTGAGCAGGTGGCCGATGCCGCAGGCGAACTCGACCACCTCCAGCCCGCGGGCGACCTCGCCGGCCGCGTCCGAGGCGACCTTGCCGTGCTCGGAGCTGATCAGCTCGGCGAGCTCCTGCTGGTGCTCGCGGACCAGGTTGCGGAACGCGAACATGATCTGCGTGCGTTTGGTGATCGACGTGGCCCGCCAGCCGGGGAAGGCCTTGGCCGCGGCGGCGACCGCGTCGCCGACCACGGCGGTGGAGGCGAAGTCCACGCGGCCGGTGACCTCGCCGGTGGCGGGGTCGTAGATGTCACCGTGGCGGTCGGCGGCGCCGTCCCATGGCTTGCCGCCGATCCAGTGGGTTACGTGTTTCATATCCTTACTTCCTCGCCTCGGCGTTGACCGCCCGCAGCGCGTCGATCAGAATGCCCATGCCTTCCTTGGCGTCGGCCTCGGTCAGGGTCATCGGCGGGGCCATCCGCAGCGCGTGGCCGTACAGCCCGCCCTTGCCGATCAGCAGCCCCCGCTCGCGGGTCTCCTCGAGCATCCGGGTGGCCAGCGCCGGGCTCGGCGCGCCGGTCCGCGGGTTGACCAGGTTGACGGCGAACATGAGGCCCTTGCCCCGCACGCCCCCGACCGCCGCCAGCGGCGCGGCCGTCTCGGCCAGCCCGCCGATGATCATGCTGCCCAGGGTGGCGGCGTTGCGCTGCAGGTCGTGGTCGAGCACGTAGTCGAGGGTGGCGTTGGCCGCGGTGGTTGACAGCGGGTTGCCGCCGAAGGTGGAGATGCCGTTGCCCGGCAGGCCGTCCATCAGGTCGCCGCGGGCGATCACCCCGCCGATCGCGAAGCCGTTGCCGAGCCCCTTGGCGAAGGTGATCATGTCGGGGGTGATCCCGTGCGCGCCGTACCCCCAGAAGTGCTCGCCGGTCCGTCCCCAGCCGGTCTGCACCTCGTCGGAGATGAACAGGATGCCGTGGGAGTCGAGCACCTTCTTGTACTCGGCGAACAGGCCGTCGGGAGGCATGGTGAAGCCGCCCACGCCCTGGATGGGCTCGGCGATCAGGCACGCCACCTCGCGGGCGGCGCCGGCCGTGAGCAGGTGCTCCAGGTCGGCGGTGCAGGCGGCGATGTACTCCTCGTCGTTCAGCTGAGCGAAGGCGGGCAGCTCCCGGTCGGTGCCGTGCAGGTAGTGCACGCCGAACGGGGCCAGCGGCGAGCTCTTCCACGCCCGGTTGCCGGTGATCGCGACGGCGCCGAACGAGCGGCCGTGGTAGCTGTTGCGCATCGCCAGCACCTCGTTGGAGCCGCGGGCGGCGGTGGCGAGCATGAGCGCGGTCTCGTTCGCCTCGGTGCCGGAGTTGGTGAAGAACACCTTGGCGTCCTCGATCCCGGACAGCCGGGCCAGCTTCTCCGCCAGCTCGATCTGGCTGCGGATCAGGTACAGGGTCGAGGTGTGGACGATGCCGGTGGCCAGCTGGCGCTCGACGGCCTCGCGGACCTCGGGGATGTCGTAGCCGAGCATGTTGGTGAGGATGCCGCAGAAGAAGTCCAGGTAGGTGTGGCCGTCGGCGTCGGTGACCCGGCTGCCGGAGCCGTTGACGAGCTCCAGGGGGTGCTCGTAGTAGAGAGCCATCCAGGCGGGGAGGACTGCGCGGTGGCGGTCGATGAGTTCTGGCATGTGCCCAGTCTGGTCCCTACCGCTGAGTAGAAATGCAGGCAAGATGACAGATAATCGGACTGGATCCTTACATTTCGTATAGCGCGCGGGCGTGCAGCCCACAGGCACGCCGCTGCCAGCAGAAACGGCATCGGCGTGCCTGTGCGCCGCCCGCTCGTCATGCAGGCGGGAGGCCACCACCATGCTGCCTACGGTTGGTCAGGTGCTGGAGATGGATGCGGTTCGGGCCGGGGAGCCGCGGGTGGTGGCGGGCGAGGGGTCGCTGGGCCGACTGGTGCGGTGGGTGCATGCGATCGAGCTGCCGGATGCGGCGCGGCTGCTGCGGGGCGGGGAGCTGGTGCTGACGACCGGGATCGCGTTGCCGGATGAGGAGGAGCTGCTTGGTGCGTACGTGTCTGAACTCGCCGGTGTTGGGGTGAGCGCGCTGGCGGTGGAGCTCGGGCGCAGGTACACCGGGGGCCTGCCTGAGCGATTTGCCGCGGCGGCGGGCGAGTGCGGGCTGCCGCTGATCGTGTTTGGGCGTGAGGTGCCGTTTGTCGCGATCACCGAGGCGGTGCACGGGCGGATTATTGATGAGCAGCTGGCGGAGTTGCGGGCGGGGGCGCGGCTGCATGAGGTGTTCACCGATCTGGCGGTGGCGGGAGCGGGGCCGGAGGAGGTGCTAAGGGAGGCGGCGCTGCTGGCCGGGAGGCCGGTGATTCTGGCTGATCTGTCGCATCATGTGCTGGCGTGCGAGGCGGGTGGGGTGGACCCGGCGTGGGTGCTGGAAGGGTTCGAGGGGCGGTCGCGCGCGCTGGCCCGGGCGGGGCGGACCTGGTATGACCCGGGGACGGGGTGGCTGGTGACCACCGTGGGGGCGCGGGGGGAGGACTGGGGGCGGGTCATCCTCGTGTGTGATGGGCCGCCCGGAGAGGGCGACACGGTGCTGGTGGAGCGGGCGGCGACCACGCTCGCGCTGGGGCGGCTGCTCGCCCGGCAACAGGAGAGCCTGGAACGCCAGGCGCACCGGACGCTGCTCAGCGCGGTGCTGGCGCAGGCGTATGCCGGGCCGGAGGAGGCCGAGGTACGGGCGCGGGCGCTGGGCCTGCCGGTCGCCGGGCGGCAGTTGCTGGGGGTGGTGGTCAGATTCCGCGGCGCGGCTCCCGGCCTGCTCGCCCAGGCGCGGGTGCTGGATGTGGCCGAGGCGCTGGCGGATGCCTGCCGGGGCGAGCACGTACGCGCGCTGGTCGGCTCGCTTGATGACGAACGGGCGGGTGCGCTGCTGGCCCTGGACAGCCACGCTGACCAGGCCCGCGTGCTCACCGCGATCTCCGCCGTAGCCAGGCGGCGGTTGGCCGACCGGGCCCGGCACTCGCCCGGGCCGCCGGCCGGCGATCCGGTGATCGGCGTCGGCTCGGCCGCCTCCGGTATGGCCGAGGCGCGGCGCTCGCTGCTGGAGGCCCGGCAGGTCGCGGACGCGGCCGCCCAGGCCGGGCAGGCGCCGCCGGGCGCTCCGGAACTGCCCTTCTACCGGCTGGCCGACCTGCGGCTCCGGGGCCTGCTCTACCTGCTGGCGGGCGACGGTCGGCTGGACACCTTCGTGGAGCGCGAACTGGGCCCGCTGACCGCCTACGACGCCGCGCACGGCAGCGACCTGACCGGGGTGCTCGAGGCCTACCTGGCGGCCGGCGGTAACAAGGCGGTGGCGGCGGCCCGCGCGCACCTGGCCCGGCCCACCCTCTACGAGCGGCTGCGCCACATCGAGCGGATCCTGGGGGTGTCGCTGGACGCCGCAGATTCGCGCACCTCCCTGCATGTCGCCCTGCTGACCCGGGCGTCGCAGGCCGGGCACTGACCGGTCATGGCGCGCGTTACTAGGGGTGGCTAGCTGGAAGGGGCCACCGACCCGTAGGCAATCCGTATGGTTTCGCCGCGTGCGCACGGGGAAGCTGTGAGCAACAGCCCGGCGGGCTGCCCGATGGGGTTTCATGGAGTAGCAGACCGGGCGGTAGCGAAGGAGCTGTGCCGTGCAAGGCAGGCGGCGGGTCATCGTCGGTGTGACTGGCTCAGTGGGCAACCTGCAGGCGCTGCGCTCCGCCGCGGAGGAAGCTCGCAGGCGTGAGGCGGCCCTGGTGGCGGTGCATGCCTGGGTTCCCCCCGGTGGTGACCTGGCCGAGCGGCGGTGGTCGGTGCCCGAGCTGCGCCACGTATGGCAGGAGGCGGCATGGCGCCGGCTGTGGGACGCCTTCGACGCCGCCCTCGGCGGGGTGCCGGCGGACCTGCCGATGGAACCGGTGGTGATGCGCGGCGACGCGGGCCGGATTCTGGTCAGGGCGGCCAGTGAGGAAGATGACCTGCTGGTGGTCGGTGCAGGCCGCCGGGGGGTTCTCATTCGGCTGCTGCGGCGCCGGGTGTCCCGCTACTGCCTGGCCCACGCGGCCTGCCCCGTCCTCGTGGTGCCGCCGAGTGAGCTGGCCCAGGAGATGGAGCACCCCCTGCACGCCTGGATAGTCAGGCACCGGTCCCTGCTGCCCGGCAAGGGTGAGCTGAGCGGCCACACCGGCTGACCGGCTAGGCCAGCCGGAGCGGCCAGCCGGAGCGGTCACGCGGGGCGGTTAGTCTGCGCTGCTGAGGGCCGCGGGGAGCAACTGGGCCGGGAAGTCCTGGTAGGCGACCGGGACCAGCCAGCGGCGGATGGCGGCCGCACCGACCGAGGTGTAGGCGGGGGTGGTGCTGGCCGGCCAGGGCCCGCCGTGATGCTGGGCGCCGGTGACCACCACCCCGGTCGGCCAGCCGTTGAAGACCACCCGGCCGACGGTCCGGGCGAGCACGTCGGCCACCTGCCCCGCCAGTTCCATGTCCGCGGCCGACGCCTCGTCCGCGTGGACCACCCCGGCCAGGTTCCCGCCCAGCCGGGCCAGCACCGGCAGCAGGTCGGCGACCGACGGGTAGGTGATCACCAGGCCGACCGGCCCGAACCGCTCCTGCGCGAGGCCGGGAAGCCCGGCCGCGAACTCGGCCAGGCCGATCTGGTAGACCGCGGGCGTGGCCGACCAGGGGCCGTCGCCCGGCTGGCCCTCGGCCAGCTCGGCCATGTCGGGCCGGGCGCCAAGCTCGGCGACGGCGGCGGCGAACGCGTCGTGGATCCGGGCCGTCAGCATGGGGCCGCCGGCGCTGCCCTCGACGGCCCCGGCCGCCGCTGCCAGCAGGCGCTCGTCATCGCTGGGGACGAACAGCAGTCCCGGGTTGGTGCAGAACTGGCCGACGCCCAGCGTGAGCGATGCCGCGTAGCCGGCGGCGATGCCGTCGGGCCGGGCGGCGGCCGCGCCGGGCAGGACGACCACCGGGTTGACCGACCCGAGCTCGCCGAAGAACGGGATCGGGACCGGGCGCTGGGCGCAGATGGCGGCCAGGGCCAGCCCGCCGCGCGCCGACCCGGTGAACCCGGCAGCGGCGATCGCCGGGTGCTTCAGCAGCCGCACGCCGGCCTCTACGCCGAACACGACGGCGAAGGTCCCTGGGGGCGCGCCCGCGCCGGCCAGCGCGTCGGTGACGATCCGGGCGGTGAGGGCCGACGTCTGCGGATGGCCCTCGTGGGCCTTGACCACCACCGGGCAGCCGGCCGCGAGGGCCGAGGCGGTGTCGTTCCCGGCGACCGAGAACGCGAACGGGAAGTTCGACGCCGCGAACACGGCCACCGGGCCGATGGGCCGGTTCACCCGGCGCAGGCCCGGCACGCCGTCGCCGCCCGGGCTGATCACGGCATCGGCGTACCCGCCGTCGGCCAGGACGGCGGCGAAGTGGCGCAACTGCCCGGTGGCCCGGGCGACCTCACCGGTCAGCCGGGCGGTGCCCAGCGCGGTCTCGGTGTCCGCGGCGGCCACCAGTTCCGCCGTCGATTCGTCGAGCGCGGCGGCCACCGCGTCCAGGGCCGCCGCGCGCCCGGCCGGCCCCGCCGCATCCCACGGGACGCTGGCCGCCGCGGCGGCCAGCGCGATCGCGTCCACCTCGGCGTCGGTGGTCTCCGGCACCGGCTCCCCGGCCGGCTCCCCCGTGCGGGGGTTGTATCCCTGGATCATCCTTGGCCATCCTCGTTCTGTGCCCGGCGCCGGTGCGGCGCCGGATCGTTATGCTGCGCCGCGCGGGTGCGCCCGCACGCGGCTCACGTCAGGTGATCGGCGTCGTAGGTGGGCAGGGTGAACTCGCCGCCGAGGTGAGCGAACACCGGGTCGGCGGGATCGGGCTCCCCGTGCTCGGCGATGACCTCGGCGGCCAGGTCCTCCGCGTCGTCCCGGGGCTCGTACCCCAGCGCCCGGGCCTCGGCCAGGCTGACCCATCCGCCCCGGGTATTCGCCGAGACCCCGTAGGCCACCCGGAAGCCCGGGTCGGCCACGGTCAGGCAGGCCTCGAACAGCCGCCCGGCGTCGTCGGGGGAAAGCCAGGTGGACAGCGACCGGGCGCTCCGCGGTTTCCAGGTGCAGGACAGGATCCGCAGACAGATCGCGTCCATGCCGTAACGGTGGTGGTAGAGCGCGGCCAGCGCCTCGCCGGTGACCTTGGCCACGCCGTAGTAGGTGTCGGGCGCCGGGAAGGCATAGTCGGGCACCGGGAACGTGGAGCGGGGGGCGAACCCGACCGCGTGGTTGGAGGAGGCGTAGATGACCCGCGGCACTCCCGCCCGGCGGGCGGCCTCGAAGGCCACATAGGTGCCCTCGATGTTGACCGCGGCGATGCGCTCCCACGCGGCTTCGTCCGCGATGGCCGCCAGATGGATGACAGCGTCCACGCCGCCGCAGGCGGCGGTCATCGCGTCGAGATCGGTGACCGAGGCGGTCACGCGCTCCTCGCCCGGCCCGGTGTCCAGCGGCGGGGTGCCTGGTGGCGGGGTGTCCACGGGCGCGGTGTCCACGGGCGCGGTGTCCAGCGGTGCGGTGTCCACGGGCACGGGGTCCAGGGGCGTGGTGTCCAGCAGGCGCAGGGTGCGGCCCGGCCGGGCCAGGCGGGTCCGCAGCATGCTCCCGATCTGGCCGGCCGCCCCGGTGATCAGGATCGTCGGCACGCCAGCCAAGCTTAGCGGCCGGTGCCGGCGCCCCTCCGGCCCGCCGGGTCAGGAGTCGTACCCGACGCCGAGCCGGTCCAGCGTGCGCAGCCACAGATCCCGGCGGCCGTCGCTGCGGTCGGCCCGGGCGATCGAGGCGCGGGTCAGCTGGATGACCGCGGAGCGGGCCGGCTCCGGCGGGAACGGCACCGGCCTGGTGCGCATCATCGCCAGCGAGGTCCGCTCCGTCTGCTCCCCGTGCAGCAGGTCGAGCATGGTGCTGGCGCCGAACCTGGCCGCGCCCACACCCAGGCCGGTGTACCCGGCCGCGTAGGCGAGCCGCCCGCCGTGGGCGGTGCCGGTGAAGACGCAGAACCGGCTGCAGGTGTCGACCACCCCACCCCACGCGTGCGTGAAATCGAGGCCGGCCAGCTGCGGGAAGGTCTGGAAGAAGTGCTCGGCCAGCCGGGCGAACGTGGCCGGGTTCGCGTCGCGTGCGGCGCTGATGCGGCCGCCGTTGTAGTAGACCGCGTCGTAGCCGCCCCACAGGATCCGGTTGTCGGGGGTCAGCCGGTAGTAGTGGAACTGGTTGCCGGCGTCGGCGAGGCCCTGCCGGTTCCGCCATCCGATGCTGGCCAGCTCGGCGGTCGCCAGCGGCTCGGTCACCAGCGCGTAGTCGTACACCGGCACGAGGTAGTGCCGGAGCCTGCGCAGCAGCGGCCGGTAGGTGCCGGTGCCGAGCGCCACCCGGCCCGCCAGCACGGTGCCGTCCCGGGTCAGCACCCGCAGCCCGGCCTGGCCCTCGCTGGTCACGCCGGTCACCGGGGAGTGCTCGTAGATGCGCACCCCCGCCTCCAGGCAGGCCCGGCGCAGCCCCCAGGCCAGCCGGGCCGGATCGAGCATGAGGCACGTGTCGCGGTACCACACCCCGCCCAGGTAGGTGGGCGAGGCAACCTGGGCCCGGACCTCCGCGGAGTCCAGCACCTGTATGTCGTGGCCGAGCGCGCGTGCCGCCTCGGCGTCGGCGTACAGCCCGGCGAGCTGCCACGGTGCCACCGCGACCACCAGCTCGCCGGTCCGCTCGGGCGCGCAGTCGATCCGGTAGCGGGCGATGGCGTCGGCGATCTCGTCCAGGTTCGTCATGCCGAGCCGGTCCAGCTCCGCGATCTCGGCGGGGAACCGGGCCCGGCCGTTGCCCAGCCCGTGGGTCAGGGTCGCCGCGCAGAAGCCGCCGTTACGGCCGGACGCGGCCCACCCGACAGCCCGGCCTTCCAGCAGCACCACGTCGGCGGCCGGGTCGCGCTCCTTGGCCAGCAGGGCGGTCCACAGCCCGGTGAACCCGCCGCCGATCACGGCCAGCCCGGCCGCGGTGGCCCGGTGCAGCGGCGGCTCCGGCGGCGGTCTGCCCGGCTGGTCCAGCCAGTAGGGCACCGGCCGCGCGCCCGCCAGGGCGGCGGGTGGGACGGCGGGCAGCGCCCGCCGGGCCTGCCCAGCCAGCGGCACCCCGCCCGCTACCCGGAGATGAGGGGATTGAAGATGGACTGGTACAGCTCCTGCCGCTTGCCGCTCACGTCCGCGTAGTTCCGCAGCCGGGCGTACTCGGAGGGGCGGAGAAAGACCAGGTCACTGGTCGCGACCTTGGTCAGCAGCGTCTTCTCCGATCCGGACGCCTTGGCGGCGTCTCCGGCGATGATGGCCTGTGCCCTGGGCACGGGCGGGATGTAGTTGATGCCCTCGGTCAGCATGGCCGCGATCTCCGGGCGGTAGTACCAGTCCATCAGCATCATCGCGTTGACCGGGTTCTGTGCCCCCTTGGGGATCATCATGTTGTCGGTCCACATGTTGCCGCCCTCATGCGGGATCACGAACCGCAGATCCGTTCCCGCCGAGAGGTTCTGCAGGAAGATGTCCCCGGACCAGGCCATGGAGATCCAGGTCTCGCCCTTGCTCAGGAGGTCGATGTACTCCTGCTGGTAGTAGCCGCGGGGTATGCCCGCGTCCCGCTGCTGGGCAAGTGCCTGCGCCCCCTTGCGCCAGCCGGCCGGGCCCGAGGTCTCCGGGTTGACGCCCTCCTTGAGCATCCCGAAGTTCCCCGTGTCCAGGATGTCGGTCATCATCCCGACCCGGCCCTTGTAGGCGGGGTTCCACAGCTCGTTGATGCTGGTGATTTCCTTGTGGATGAAGTTGGGGTTCCACGCGATGCCGGTGGCGCCGCCGGCCCAGGGCATGCTGTAGGTGTTGCCGGGGTCGAACGACCGGTGCTTGAACCTCGGCCGGGCGTAGCGGTAGAAGTTCGTCATCAGCTTCTGGTCGAGCGGTACCAGCTCGCCCGCCGTTACCAGTTCGGAGAACTGGAATCCGTCGGTGACGACCATGATGTCGTAGCCGATGGCCTGGCCCTTGTGCAGGATCGGGCTGATCTCGTTGTACCAGGACTGGTCTTCCTGGATGACCTCCGCGTAGTTCACCGTGATGCCGGTGGCCGCGGTGAAGTCCTTCAGGGTCTGGTGACTCGTGTCGATGTAGAGGGGCCAGTTGGCGAAGTTCACGTGACCGTGCTTGCGCTGTGTGGTCCACCAGGCGGCGGAACCGACCGGGGGGGTCGGCTTGGGTGCGGGTGCGGCGCTCCCGCCGCCGCATCCGGCGGCGGTGAGCCCGGCTGCGGCCAGCCCGGCCAGCCCAGCTAGCCGGAGGGCATCACGGCGTCGGTAGCCGGTGCCGCGCTGCGGGGTGTCATCGCGCACAGGAACCTGCCTTGGATCAGGTCGGCTTACGCCACCCGATTATGACGCTCGAGATGGCACAAAGAATGCCGACTGCGAAAATAGCCGTCCCGAAAACGAAAACCTGCGGCGGGATGCCGATCCGGGTCGCGCCATACACCCACACCGGGAACGGGGTGGCGGCGCCGCTGACGAAGTTCGAGGTCACGAAGTCGTCGATGGACAGGGCGAACGCCATCAGGGCTCCGGCCAGGATGCCGGGCATGATGAGCGGGAAAGTGATCTTGCGGAAGATGACCCAGGAATTCGCCCCGAGGTCCGCGGCGGCCTCCTCCAGCGACCGGTCGAAGCCGGTCATCCGCGCCCGGACCGTCACCGCGACGTAGGCGATGCTGAACGCGACGTGCGCCAGCAGCAGCGTGACGAAGCCGCGGGCCAGGTTGACGGTGACAAACAGCCCCAGCAGCGAGGCCCCGAGCACGACCTCGGGCGCGGCGATGTTGAGGAACATCGTCTGCTCGACCAGCGTCTTGCCGCGGAAGCGCCGCCCCTGGTAGCGCACCAGCGCCAGCGCCAGCAGGGTGCCGATCACGGTCGAGAACAGGGTGCTGAGGATGGCCAGCCGGATCGACAGCCAGAACGCGGCCGTGAGCCCCGGGACGTTGCTCCACTCCCGGTACCACTGGAACGTGAAGCCGTTCCAGGCGAAGCTCACCTGCGGCAGGCCGGTGGTGACCTTGTTGAAGCTGTAGAGGATCATCACCGCGATCGGGAAGACCAGGTAGGCGATGACCAGCCAGGAGTAGGCGGGCAGGATGAACCGCGTCCACCGGCGCCGCCGCCGGCCCGGCCCGGCCGCCCGGGTCTCGATGGTGGTGGCAGTGGAGATTGCGCTCGCAGGCGCGGTCACAGGTACTCCTCAATCGTGCGGGAGCCGAGTATCCGGGCGTACGCGAAGATGCCGATCAGGGCGACGGCCATCAGCACGGTCGACAGCGCGGACCCGCCCGGGTAGTCGAGGGTGGTCAGGAACGCGTTCTGGATGACGGTCCCGATCATCGTGTCGCCGGTGCCCCCGAGGATCTGCTGGTTCACGTAGTCGCCGAGGGCCGGGATGAAGGTGAGCAGGAACGCCGCGAAAATGCCGGGGATGGTGAGCGGCAGGATCACCCGCAGGAACGCCTGCCGCCTGCTCGCGTACAGGTCATAGGCGGCGTCGAGCACCCGCTTGTCGATCCGCTCGATCGCCACGTACAGCGGGAGCGCGGTGAACGGCAGGTAGTTGTAGGCCAGCCCGGCCACCACCGCGTACCCGGTTAACAGGACGTGGAAGCTCTGCGGCAGCAGGCCGATGTTCTTCAGGGCGCCCAGGACGATGCCCTGGTCGGACAGGATGAACTGCCACACCACGGTGCGGATCACGAACGACACGAAGAACGGCACCAGCAGCATGAGCAGGAAGAAGTTCTTCCTGTTGCCGCCGTAGAAGGCGATCCAGTAGGCGATGGGGAACGACACCACCAGGCAGATCAGCGTCGCGGCGCCCGCGAAGTAGATGCTGGTGATGAACTGGCCGTGGTACAGGCTCAGCTGCTGGCCGAACTCGGACCAGTGCCAGGTCATGACGCAGGCCCCGGTGGCCGGGTTGCAGGTCTGCAGCGACAGCGACAGCATCACGACCAGCGGGATCAGGAACAGTATCAGCAGCCACAGCCCGGCGGGCAGGCTCAGGAGGTAGGGCGCGAGAACCTTCCCTGGCCTGGCCCGCCGGCGGCGGACAGCTAGCTGCCCTGTGTGATCGGCACGAACAGGTTGTTCCACGCGGTCAGCTCTTCGGGGGTCTTGAACGGGAAGTAGTTCCTCGCCGCCTTGAGGTAGGCGTCGGTCGGGAACACGGTCGGCGCGTTCGCCGTCACCGACGTCGGCAGCCCGATCTCGGGCTTCATCGCCTTCAGCGCCGTCGCCGCCCAGCCGGTGGGGTTCAGCAGCACCTGCTGGGCCGAGGGCACCGGGCACACGTAGTCGTTGTAGTACTCGACCACGGCCTGGGTGTCCGGACTGTAGTAGTAGTCCATGAGCATCATCGCGTCTTTGGGGTTCTGAGCGTAGAGCGGGATGCACATGTTGTCGGTCCAGAACATCATCCCCTGCTCCGGAACCATGAACTTCAGGTCGGCGTACTTGCTGTTCAGGTCGGCCTGGAATATGTCGCCCGACCAGGCCTGGGTGACCACGGTGTCGCCGTTCTTGAGATGGCCGATGTAGCTCTGGTCGTAGTAGGCGCGGACGATGCCGTCGCTCTTCTGCTGCTTCAGCTTCGTGGCCGCCTTCGCCCAGTCGGACTCGGTGGAGGTGGCGGGGTCGATCCCGAGCGCCAGCAGCCCGACGCTGCCGAGTTCCTGCGGGTCGGACATCATGCCGACCTTCCCGGCGTACTTCCTGTCGAACAGGATGTCCACGGTGTTAGTGGGGTTCTTGATCACCGAGGAGTTGTAGCCGATCGCGGTGAAGCCCGATTGCCAGGCCATCGTGTACTTGTTGCCCTTGTCCCACGGGAAGGTCGTCACCAGCTTGCTGGCGTACTTGCGGAAGTTGGTCATCATCGACTGGTCGAGCGGGACAAGCCAGCCGTTCTGCAGCAGGTACCCCAGCGCGTTCGGGGTGCTGTCGGTCATCACGATGATGTCGAAGCCGGTGTACTGCTTGGCCGCCAGCGACGGCCGGATCTTGGCGTAGAAGGCCACGTTGTCGCTGATCGGCTCGGTGTAGTTGACCTTGATACCGGTGGTCTGGGTGAAGTGCTCCAGCGTGAGGTGCTTGCCGTTGAGCACGTCGAGGTAGTAGGGCCAGTTCGCGAAGTTGACCGTGTGGTTGAGCTTCTGCTTGGCCCACCAGGCGGCGGTGCCGACGCCGCCGGCCGGGCTGGCCGTGCCCGCGGGCGCCGCGGTGCCCTTCACGCCGCAGGCGGCGAGGAAGGCCGAAAGGCCCAGCGCGCCGGCGCCGGTGCCTGCGGACGCGAGCATCTGCCGCCGGGAAAGCCGGGACTGGGTAAGGCCACGCCAGAGGGACGGGTCAACCGGGTTCTCACCCTGGCCGGGGGCGGGGCCGTCCTTCTCTTTCATCTACTCCTCCTCTGCCCGATCCATTAGCCGATCGGATACGAGTGCTGCGGGTTCCAGGACAGCCAGACGCTGTCCCCACGGGCGGCCACGTCGGCAGCCGCTGCTGATGAGTTCTGCTGGAAGACCACCACGTCGGAGCCGGCCGATGTGGCCACCGAGAAGTTGGTGGACGTGCCGAGATAGACCACCTCGGTCACGGTTCCGCGCAGGGCGCAGCCCTCCCCCGATGGGCGAGCAGTCGTGAGGTCGATCTTCTCGGGCCGGACCGTGAGCTCGAGCCGGGAGCCCTCGCTCACCGCCCGGTCCTGCACCGGCACGAGGATCCGCTCGTCCGGGTTGATCTGGATGAAGGCAAGGTCGCCGTCGAGCCGGCTGACGGTGCCGGTGAGCAGGTTGGACGTGCCGATGAAGCCGGCCACGAACCGGGTCCTGGGGTGCTCGTAGATCTCGCGGGGCGTCCCGAGGTGCTCGATGCTGCCGTCGTTCATGACCGCGATCCGGTCCGACATGGTGAGCGCCTCACCCTGGTCGTGCGTCACGTACACGAACGTGATGCCGACCTCGCGCTGGATCCGCTTCAGCTCGACCTGCATGGCCTGGCGGAGCTTGAGGTCAAGCGCGCCCAGCGGCTCGTCGAGCAGGAGCGCCCGGGGGTTGTTGACGAGCGCCCGGGCGAGCGCCACCCGCTGCTGCTGGCCGCCGGACAGTTCCCGCGGGCGCCGCTCGCTGCGCCCGGCCATGTCCACGATCTCGAGCATCTCGCCGACCCGACGGGTGATCTCGGGCTTGGCGACGGCCTTGCGGCGCAGCCCGAACGCCACGTTCTCGAACACGTTCATGTGCGGGAACAGGGCGTAGGACTGGAACACCATGTTGACGTCGCGCTTGTTCGGCGAGATGTTCGTGACGTCCTGGCCGTGCAGCCGGATCACGCCCTGGGTGGGCTCCTCGAAACCGGCGATCATCCGCATCGTGGTGGTCTTGCCGCAGCCGGACGGGCCGAGCAGGGAGAAGAACTCCCCCTCGCGGATGTCCAGGTCGATCCCGGCCACCGCGGTGATCACCTCACCGCGGGCCTGGAACTCCTTGACTACCCCGGACAGTTCGATGGCTGGCAGGGCGGCCTCCAGGGCCCCACCGCGGGTAGCTGTCACGCTGGCGGATGCGGTGCCGGCGGACGCCGTGCCTGCGGGGGGTGCCCCGGTCTCGGATCCTGCCAGGGCTGGCACGTGCCTCTCGGTCATCTCGGGCTGGTATCCCTCTTCTCGGTGGGGTCACAGCTTCCGCGGCCGAACCCAGCGGGACCGGCGGGCTAAGGATGCCACCACCGGCCTGCGGGGAACGAAACGATCTTCGCGGGTGCACATCGTGACATCAACCGAATCAGTTGTGCATTCCGTACAATACAACCGATTCAGCAATGCGGGTACCGCAACATATAACGTTCCGGTTGCTCCTGCCTGGTCAGCCATCGATGTAGCTCATCACGTGCTTGATACGGGTGTAGTCCTCGAATCCGTACATCGACAGGTCCTTGCCGTACCCGGAGTGCTTGAACCCCCCGTGCGGCATCTCGGAAACGAACGGGATGTGGGTGTTGATCCAGACGGCGCCGAAGTCCAGCCGCCGGGACATCCGCATGGCCCGGCCGTGGTCCCGGGTCCAGACGCTCGCGGCCAGGCCGTACTTCACCCCGTTCGCCCAGCGCACCGCCTCTTCCTCGGAGCTGAACCGCTGCACCGTGATGACCGGGCCGAAGATCTCCTCCTGGATCATCTCGTCGTCCTGCCGCAGGCCGGCGACGACGGTCGGGGCGAAGCAGTAGCCGCGGTCCCCCACCCGGTGGCCGCCGGTGAGGACCTCGGCGTGGCCCGGCCGGCGGTCCAGGAAGCCCTCCACCCGGGACAGCTGCACCGGGTTGTTCAGCGGGCCGTAGTCGGCGGCTGGCACGTCCAGCCCGCCCACCGTGGTGCCGCGCGCCTGCTCGGCGAGTGCGTCCGTCAGGTCGTTATGTATGCCGGGGCCGGCCAGTACCCGGGTGGCGGCGGTGCAGTCCTGCCCGGCGTTGAAGTACCCGGCGCTGGCGATGCCGGCGGCGGCGGTGGCGACGTCGGCGTCGTCGAAGACCACGACCGGCGCCTTGCCGCCGAGCTCCAGGTGGACCCGCTTCAGCCCGTCCGCGGCGGCCCGCGCGACCTCGGTGCCCGCCCGCACCGACCCGGTGATGGACACCATCTGCGGGATCTCGTGGCTGACCAGCGCCCGGCCGGTGGTTGCGTTGCCGCAGATCACGTTGAACACGCCGGGCGGCAGGAACTCGGCGGCGATCTCGGCCATCATCAGCGTGGTCACCGGCGTGGTGTCCGACGGCTTGAGCACCACCGTGTTGCCCGCGGCGAGCGCCGGGGCGAACTTCCAGACCGCCATCATCATGGGGTAGTTCCACGGCGTCACCTGCGCGCACACCCCCACCGGCTCGCGCCGGATGAATGAGGTGTGCCCGGCCAGGTACTCCCCCGCCGAGCTGCCCTGCAGGATGCGCGCCGCGCCGGCGAAGAACCTGATCTCGTCCACGAGCGGCGGGAGCTCCTCGGCCAGCGTGAGGGCCACCGGCTTGCCGGTGTTGCGGCACTCGGCGGCGACGATCTCCTCGGCCCGCGACTCGATCGCGTCGGCCAGCCTGAGCAGCGCGAGGCTGCGCTCCGCCGGGGTGGCGTCACGCCATCCCTCCTGGGCGGCCGCGGCCGACCTGAGCGCCGCGTCCACGTCCGCCGGGCCCGAGACCGGGGCCTGCGCGTACACCTCGCCCGTGCTGGGGTCGGTGACGTCGCTGGACTGGCCGGAGGTGGCGGCAACGTGCTCGCCGCCCACGAAGTTGGACAGTTCCTGCACGCGGGTTGGTGGCTGGGCGGTAGCTGTCAACGGGGCCTCCAGGCACGGGGATCCGCCGATCCTGCCATCATTTCCTGTGGTCCCGACACTGGCAGAGATTGAGATCGTCCACAAGGGATTCCGTAGCAGATAGCATCTGAACCGACGGAATCAGTTGACAAGCACCGTAGGCGTGACACCATTGCCCTTGCGAAGGAGGCGACCGCATGGCTCACACGCCAGGGACTGCCATCATCCCGGGCGGAGAGAGCTCCGATGGGACCCGGCGGAGCCGGGGCGAGCGGCACGACCGGCTCGACCGGCATGACCGGGTTCACCCGCCGGACCGGACCGGCCGGGACCGGGGGCGCGGCAGCTCCAGGATCGTTCTCGACGAGATTTCCAAACGGATCATCGAGCAACTGCAGCAGGACGGCCGGCGTTCCTACGCCGCCATCGGCAAGGCCGTGGGCCTGTCCGAGGCCGCCGTCCGCCAGCGGGTCCAGCGTCTCACCGACAACGGGGTGATGCAGATCGTCGCCGTGACCGACCCGATGATGCTCGGATTCCACCGGCAGACCATGATCGGCATCAAATGCGAGGGAGACCTCGAACGCGTGGCCGACCACCTGGCGGGCATGGATGAGATCGACTACGTGGTGATCACCTCGGGGTCGTTCGATCTCCTGGTTGAGGTCGTCTGCGAGGACGACGACCAGCTGCTGGAGATCCTCAGCCGGGTGCGCATGGCGCCGACCGTGACCAGCACGGAGACCTTCGTGTACCTGAAACTGCGCAAGCAAACCTACAGCTGGGGGACCAGATGAGTACTCCGCGCGGCACCGGCGATCCCAGCGGCGAGGCTGCCCAGCGCCACCTGCAGGCGACCGCCCACCGCCACCTGTGGCTGCACTTCACCCGCATGTCGTCCTATGCCGGGGGCGACATGCCCGTCATCGTCCGCGGGTCCGGGCAGTACGTCTACGACGACCGCGGCAAGCGCTACCTGGACGGCCTGTCCGGGCTGTTCGTGAGCCAGATCGGGCACGGCCGGGCCGAGGTGGCCGAGGCGGCCGCGCGCCAGGCGTCCGAGCTCGCCTACTTCCCGCTGTGGTCCTACGCGCACCCGCGGGCGGTCGAACTGGCCGAACGGCTGGCGGCGCTGGCGCCGGGCAACCTGAACCGCGCCTTCTTCACCACCAGCGGCTCGGAGGCGGTCGAGTCCGCCTGGAAGCTGGCCAAGCAGTACTTCAAGACGATCGGCCAGCCCGGCCGGTACAAGGTGCTCAGCCGCGACATCGCCTACCACGGCACGTCCATGGGGGCGCTCGCGATCACCGGGCTCCCCGGCATCAAGGAGCCATTCGAGCCGATGGTGCCCGGCGGGGTGCGCGTGCCGAACACCAACTTCTACCGGGCACCGGGCTTCGTCGCCGACGACCGGGAGGCGTTCGGCCGGTGGGCGGCGGACGAGATCGGGCGCGCGATCGAGCGCGAGGGCCCGGACTCGGTCGCGGCCGTGTTCCTGGAGCCGGTGCAGAACTCGGGCGGCTGCTTCCCGCCCCCGCCCGGGTACTTCGCCCGGGTGCGGGAGATCTGCGACCAGTACGGGGTGCTGCTGGTCTCCGACGAGGTCATCTGCGCGTTCGGCCGGCTGGGCTACTACTTCGGCTCGCAGCGTTACGGCTACCAGCCGGACATCATCACCTTTGCCAAGGGCGTGACCTCGGGCTACTCCCCGCTCGGCGGCATGATGGTGAGCGATGTCCTGATGGAGCCGTTCGGCGGCGGCGATGCGGCCGGCGGCGGCTATCAGTCCCCGCGGCATGCCGGACATCCGGAGGGGGGCGGGCCCATCGGCACGGCCACGTTCCTGCACGGGATCACCTTCGCCGGGCACCCGGTGTCGGCCGCGGTCGCGCTGGCCAACCTGGACGTGTTCGAGAAGGAGGACCTGCTCGGCAACGTCCGCGCGAACGAGGGTGCGTTCCGCGCCACGCTGGAGAAGCTGAACGATCTGCCGATCGTGGGCGACGTCCGCGGCGACGGCTACTTCTACGGCATCGAGCTGGTCAAGGACAAGGCCACCCGGGAGACGTTCAGCGACGAGGAGTCCGAGTGGCTGCTGCGCGGATACCTGTCGCCGGCGCTGTTCGAGGCGGGCCTGATCTGCCGGGCGGACGACCGGGGCGACCCGGTCATCCAGCTCGCTCCCCCGCTCACCTGCACGCAGGAGCATTTCACTGAGATGGAGCAGATCCTGCGCGCGGTGCTGACCGAGGCCTGGTCCCAGCTCTGACCCGGCCTTGATCCCGGGTCTCTGGTCTGACCCCGCGCCCCTTTGCCCGCGCCATCCTGCCGGGCGCCTCCACCCGGCCGCGCGCTCGTGGTCCGGGCAGACGTTCGCCCGGCGGTCCGGCCCAACGGACCACCGGGCGAACGGCGGGTGGGCTCGGTGAGCCCTTAGGTTGCGCCGCAGTTCTTGGCGAACTCGGGGTTGGCCATCACTGCGCTGGTGAGGGTCCCGCCGAAGCGGGCGACATCTGGTGTGCCGTACTCCGCGGCCTGCCCGAAGTCATTCACGGTCAGACCGGCGATGTCGTTGCCGAAGCTCCACACGCAGACCCCGTGCTTGGACTGGCTGCCCAGCGTCCAGAACGGGTAGAACTGCGCGCCTTGCGGCGGGGCCGTGCAGCCGGTGCCGGTGGCGACGTCGCACAGGAACTCTGAGGCGGCCGTGTTCGTCTCGAACTGGATGTTCGGATATGAGTGCCCTCGGGTGAACGGCCCGGTGTACTTGAACGGCGTCGGGAAGTTGCTGCTGCCGTTCGGCCAGTCCGGGCGGTAGCTGAGACCATCGAAGTCGAGGTCACCGTTCTCGAAGGCCTCCTGGTTACAGAAGGCCACCGGCGCGGTCTCCGTGGTTTTCACCCCGTCGATCGTGACCGGGCGGCTCCCCTTGGGGAAGCACCTGCCATCGGAGAACTCACACAGAGCCCCGCTGGTGGAGTCCTTCGTCGGGCAGGCCACTGGCCCGTTGACGCCCTGGGTGGTGGCGTTCTGGCAGACGGTGCCGCTGGCGTTGCACGGGCCCTCACCCTTCTCGCCCTTCCCTTCGTTGCCGCCATTACAGGTCTGGAAGACCTGCTGGTCGGTGTAGGAGGAGCCGTCGGAGAAGGAGGCCGTGAAGGCCTGCTGGTGGCTGACCGACGCGCAGGACTCGCCGTGCCCGATCTCCTGCTGCATGAGCACGCCGCCCTCAAGCGCGGCCCACGGCACCTGGTTCTGCTGCGCCGCGGTGCTGTACTCGGCATGGAAGCTGTGCGGGGTGCCAGAGCAGTCGCTGATGCTGGTGTTCGCGAAGCCGTTGGCCGCGCTGGCCACGATGAACCCGGTCTGGCCGGTGGTGAGATCGTGGACCGTCGCTTTAAGCCCGCCGACGTCGGGCGACCCCGAATCCGGCACGTCGCTGATCGACACCCTGAGCCTGTCCCCGGAGTTCATCTTCAGCGTGCTGGCATTCCCGAAGAAGGTCCCCACGCTGGGATCTTGCGGCGCAGGCGAGCCGGGCGGCACGCCGTTGGTTTGCAGGAACGAGAAGTTGACCGGCTCGATGCAGTTGTTGTTGCAGGTCGCGAAGTTGAAGGTGCACTCCAGGCTGTCGATGTTCAGCGCGGCGCACCACTGGGTCTTGCTGCAACTGGTCGAGTCGAGGAACGGCGCGAACCCGGGCGCGTAGAACTGCAGTTCCATGAACGCCGATCCCGCGTCGGTGGACGCACCCAGGCCGGTGTTGCTGTCGCTGAGCGGGGTACACGGGTTCTGCGGGTAGGACTGCGAGTCGCAGATGGGTAGCCCGAACCAGGGCGCCACGCTCAGCTCGGCGTAGTGGGTGACGCTGCCGGAGGGTGTGGGGTTCCTGGGGGGATCCGTCGCCAGCTGCATGCCATAGCTCATCGTGTTACCGGAGCCCGACCGGCTGGAGATGAACTTGACGCTTGGCTCGTCATGGCCGACATACTGGCCGGTAATGGGATCACGGAACCGGCCCGGGTGCCCGTTATAGGGCTTTCCCAGCGGGTCGGTACACAGCCGCTCGAGGACGGTCGCGTTGCAGTCCAGCATGTTATGCATGCCGTCGGCAGCCATCGTGGCCTGGTGTACAGACGCTACCGTCTGCGTTGCGGACGCGGGGCTGGCGAGGGCCATCTGCCCAGCCACTGCCAGGCACGCCGCTGGGATGACCAGTTTCCAGACCAGTCCCCTCATTCTTGCCATGGAAGTTCGCACACTTCTCCCCTCGGTAATGGCCCGGCGTTGGCAGGTGACAACAAACCCTCGCTCATGGCGAGGACGCATCTCACAATCCGAGATGGCCGGGGAGGAATTTAGCAATCTGGGTATGCCGGGTCAAGGACCCCCCGGTCAGCTGTGTTACCCCCTGCTGGCCCGTGTTCCCCTCGCATCGGCGGACCCGGCCGGCGGAGCGTTACCCCCGGGCGGCCAACGGCAGGCCCACCGGTCAGGGGAGGCGGTCACG
The DNA here is from genome assembly GCA_963835425.1 of uncultured Actinomycetes bacterium. Lineage (GTDB taxonomy): Bacteria > Actinomycetota > Actinomycetes > Streptosporangiales > Streptosporangiaceae > UBA9676. Next base: position 983,736 of record CAWIGE010000002.1, read on the forward strand.
CTCGCTCGCGCCAGCCACCGGGGAAATCCGGATGTTTCCCATCAGCAGCACACGAACTGCTCAAATCAGCGCTGTCCCGGAATCGTGACCGAACCATCGGGTCAGGCAGTTCGGGTGCTGCGGACCCGGTCACTCTCAGTCACTATTTGTGGTCAGCCCGGGGCCGCAACACCCTTTACGCTGCAGTGTTACGATCGGATCACGATCACGGTCGGCCACCCAGCCGTCGGGTTCCAACCTGCCAAGCGCCGGGTCTCAGCGGCCGCGGCCGCAAGGCGCCCGCCCCGGCGCTTGAGCACCGGCCGAGTAGTGTTTGCCGCTTTGCCTGCGGCTCTAGGCTGCGGCGCAGTTCGCGGCCAGCGAGGGGTTGGCCATCACCGGGCTGGTGAGGGTCCCCCCGTAGCGGACGACGTCGGGCACGCCGTACTGTGCGTCCTTCCCGAAGTCGTTCGTGGTGACGTTGGCGATGTCGTTGCCGAAGTTCCACACGCAGGCCCGGGACGCCGAATGGTTGGTCAGCGACCAGAACGGGTAGAACGCCGCGCCCTGTGGCGGGGCGGTGCAGCCGGCGCCGGTGGCGACGTCACACAGCGACTCCGAGCCGGCCGCGTCCGTCTCGAACTGGATGTCCGGATAGGACTGGCCGCGGCTGAACGGCCCGGTATAGCTGATCGACGTGGGGAAGTTGCGGCTGCCGTCGGGCCAGTCCGCGTGGTAGCCCGTCCCGTCGAAGTCGAGGTCACCGTTCTGGAAGGCCTCCTGGTTGCAGATTGCCACCGGCGCGTTCTCCCGGGCCGGAGTCCCGTCGATCACCACCGGCCGGTTCCCCCTCGGGAAGCAGTTGGCGTCGGAGAACTCACACAGGGCCCCGCTGGCTGCGTTGTTCGTCGGGCAGGCCACCGGCCCGTTGACGCCCTGGGTGGTGGCGTTCTGGCAGATGAACGTGGTCGGGTCGCATGGGCCCTCGCCGGTCGCGCCCGCGCCCTCCTGGCCGCCATTACAGGTCTGGAAGACGTTCGGGTCGGAGTACGAGGAGCCGTCGGCGCCCGTGAACGAGAAGCCGAGCTGGTTGCTGACCGACGAGCAGGTCTCGCCGTGCCCGATCTCCTGCTCCATGAGCACGCCGCCCTCGAGCGCGGCCCACGGCACCTGGTTCTGCTGCTGCGCGGTGCTGTACTCGGCGTGGAAGCTGAACGGAGTGCCGGAGCAGTCGGCGATGCTGGTGTTCTGGAAGCCGTTCGCCGCGCTGGCCACCATGAACCCGGTCCGGCCGGTCGTCAGGTCGGTGACGGCGGCTCTCAGGCCGCCTGTGTCAGGCGACCCCGAGCTTGGCACATCGCTGACCGACACCTTGAGCCTGTCCCCGGGGTTCATCTTCAGCGTCTGGCCATTGCCGGAGAAGGTCGCCAGGGTGGTGTTCTGCGGGGCGGGCGGGCCGGCGGGCACGCCGCTGGTCTGCAGGAACGCGAAGTTGGTCGGCTCGATGCAGTTGTTGTTGCAGGTGGCGAAGTTAAAGGTGCACGCGAGGCTGTCGATGGTGAGAGCGGCGCACCACTGGGTCCGGCTGCAGCTGACCGAGTCGACGAACGGGGTGAACCCGGGCGGGTAGAACTGCAGCTCCATGAACGCCGAGCCCGCGTCGGTGGGTGCGCCCAGCCCGGTGTTGCTGTCGCTGAGCGGGGTGCACGGGTTCTGCGGGTAGGAGTTCGGGTCGCACATAGGCAGCCCGAACCAGGGAGCGATGCTGAGCTCGGCGTACTTGGTCACGCTGGCGGATGCGGTCGGGGTCCGGGCCGGGTCCCTCGACAGCCGCATGCCGTAGCTGAACGTGTTCCCCGAGCCGGCCTGGCTGGAGATGAACTTGACGCTCGGCTCGTCGTGGCCGACGTAGGCGCCCGTGATGGGGTCACGGAACCGGCCCAGGTGCCCGCCGTAGGACTTGCCATGGGGGTCGGTGCACAGCCGTATCATCAGCGTCGCGTTGCAGTCCAGCAGGTTGAACTTGCTGCTGGTGGCCGCCTGCGCGGAGACCCCCGCGTGCGTGGCCGACGCGGTGCCGACGAAGGCCAACTGGCTCGCCGCCGCCAGGCACACCGCCGGGATGGCTAGTTTCCAGGCCAATCCTCTGATCCTTAACAAGTGAGTTCGCACACGCATCTCCCTCGGTTTGGCCGACCCGCCAGCAGGCGACGAGAATCCTGGCTTGATGGCGGGCAGCATCTCACAATCCGAGATTGCCGTTGGCGGAATCTAGCAACCCCAAATATGCAGGGTCAAGGCCCTGGTTAGCGCGTCGCTACCTGCGCGGCGGCCATTCCCGTAGGAACGGCGTGCGCGGCCGACGAGCCGTTCAACGGCGGCAATGAAAAAGGTCATGCCATGGTAAAGGCGGGGGCATGCGTGGGCGCATCCAGCGACCGGAAATCCGGGCGTTCGTGCCCGGCGGGGCATGAACCGCTCACACCGGCACCCTCCGGGCGAAGCGGGACGCCCGTCCGCTGAGCCGGGACATGCGTGACAGGCCCAGTCACGTCCCGCACCTGGCTGTGGCCGGGCGACCGAGCCGGGCACCCGTCTGAACTGCGGTTTTATGGCCCGGATCAGGACTAGGGCCGACGACCTGGCCTCGGTTCTTCTGCGGCGGCGCCGCTGGAGTACACCTGGCCGCGCCTGGCGAGATGCGGCCGGGAGCGCACGCATCGATGAAGCTCCATTAACGGAGCCGCCGACATCTCCGGGCCGGCCGTGGTGTGGTTCGCGGTTCTTGGCGGGTTCTGGCCCCGGCCGGGCACTGGGTGGCGGCGCGTCTCCGGATGGCCAGGCCGACGGCAGGGTCAGCTCGTTCATGACGCCTTTCCTCATCAAAATAACCAGCGCTTTTTTCTAAATCGTCGGCATTCTTGCCTTAACCTGACCGGTCTGCTTCAGGTACTCTTCAGCCCACCCTCAGTAATGGACCGTCAGCCGAAGCAAGCCGTTTTACACCTCAAACGCGCCGTAATGGGATTCGGGCGCACGCCGACCGGGACTGGCATTTCCATCTCCATGCGATGAACCGAGGGAGATCGGCCCGCGTCACCCTTGGCCCGGTGTCTGCGATCCGGCCGCCTTCGCTGCCGCCGGACTGGCGCTGGGGCTGGTGGGAGTGGTGAGGTGGTGGTGTCAGCCAGGATCGGCTTGCATCGGCTCGCGTCGTGGCCAGGATGGGTGATCAGATGCGGCGCCGGAAAACTCAGAGGGATGCGCATGCTGCCGACAGCGGAGCTTCATATTCATATCGAAGGCACGCTCGAGCCGGAGCTGCTGGTCAAGCTCGCCCGGCGCAACGGGATTGCACTGCCCAGCACCGACCCCGATGAGCTCCGGGCCGAGTACCAGTTCACCAGCTTGCAGTCGTTCCTGGATCTGTACTACCGCAATGTAACGGTGCTCCGCACCGAGGCCGACTTCCACGAGCTGGCCGCCGCGTACCTGGCCCGGGCGGCCAGCGCCGGTGTGCGGCGGGCAGAGATCTTCTTCGATCTTCAGCAGCATCTGTCTCGCGGCGTCCCATTGAACGTGGTGTTTGCCGGGCTCTCGTCCGCGCTGGCCGAGGGACAGGCGGCACACGACATGTCCGCGGACCTGATCTTGTGCTTCCTGCGGGACCGGGGGCCGGAGGAAGCGATGCAGACGCTGCGCGCCGCCCTGCCCTACCGGCAGCACTTCATCGGCGTCGGTCTCGTCTCCACCGAGATCGGCTACCCACCGGAACTCTTCCGCGACGTCTTCGATGCCGCCGCTGCTGAAGGGCTGCACCGGGTCGCCCACGCCGGGGAGGAAGCCGGTCCAGACTATGTGTGGCAGGCGCTTGACCTGCTCGGGGCCGAGCGCATCGACCATGGGATCCGGTCCATGGAGGATGCAAGCCTGATCCACCGGCTGCGTGAGGATCAGGTCCCGCTCACCGTCTGCCCGCTCTCGAACGTGGCGTTGCGCGCGGTCGGCTCCCTGGCCGACCATGTGCTGCCCGCGATGCTCGCGGAAGGCCTGAGAGCCACCGTCAACAGCGACGACCCGGCCTACTTCGGCGGCTACATCGACGCCAACTTCGCCGCTGCCCGCAGCGAGATGAACCTGAGCGGGCAGCAGCTCGTGACCCTGGCGCGCAACTCGTTCGACGCCTGCTTCAGCACCGAGGAGCAGCGCAGCCGATGGAAGGCGGAGCTCGAGACCGCGGCAGCGGGAGCTGATGGGTGAGAGGCGCACCCTGGTCGCGGCGCTTCTGGCGAGGGCGGCGGGCGCAGGGATAGCCTTTGGGTATGCGTCGGATCAGCCTGGTTGTCGGCGCCGTTTTCCTGCTTGTCGGCGTGTTCTAGGCAGGCCGTGAGAGTACCCATGGGCTCGGCGCCTACTGGGAGCACTGGTGGTGCCCGATACCGCTTGCGTTGATACTGGTGGGTCTGGTGGGTCTGGCCGGTGCACTCGTCCTCCGGCGGCCCTCACCGAGCGCGTGAAGACAGCTATCACTGGCATCTTCCCCGGGGCAGAGTTCTCTTGCCAAGAGAACTCTGTAATGCAAAGCTAGCTGTATGACAGACACGCCCGTCTCGCCGCAAGACGGCCCCCGCGAACTTCTCTCGGCCACCCGCCGCCTCACCCGGCAGGTTCGTCAGGCCCAGCGTGGCACCTGGTTCCCGCTGCTGCTGTTCGCTGTGCTCACGCTGGTCTCGATACCCATCGTTCGCTACAACCACCATCCGATGGACTGCCGGGCGCTCCACCCGGCAGGCGAAGTCTGCATCGCCTTCTCGCCTGGGTCGTACGTCTACTGGCCGCTCGCCCTGGTGCTGGCCTATGCCGCCATCGCGGCCTTCTACGTGCACCGGGCCCACAGCCGTGGCGTTGGTACCCCGGTGCGCCCCTACGTCATCACCGGCGCCATCATCGCCGTGGTGGCGACCGGCATTTCGCTGTGGCTGGTAACCCACCCGGGAGTCGTTGGGTATCCTTTTGCCGCACCATCACCGGGATCGGAAATCCTCTACCGGCTGGTGAGTCCCGAGGGCGCGATCGGGCTGGCACTGCTGGTGCTGGCCCGGGTGGAGCGCAACCGCGGGCTGCTGGTGTTCGGCCTCGTGTACCTGGTCATCGTGGGTTTCGGCTGGACCCTTCTCCCCCACTCCCCCTGGCTCTTTCTGGTGACCTCGGCAGCGGTGCTGCTGCTCGGCAGCATCGGCTTCGCACTCGCCGAACGAAGTGGCAGCAGGCCGGCGTCATGACGGAGCATCCCGTGACCGAGCATCCCGTCAACGGCCTGGATGATGTCGTTCATCAGCGGGTCAGGCTGGGCATCCTCACCATCGCCCACGAGGCCCGGCGCGTGGAGTTCGGCTTCCTGCGCACCGCACTCGATCTGACCGCCGGCAACCTCGGGCAGCACCTGTCTGTCCTGGAAAAAGCCGACCTGGTGCACATCGAGAAGGGGTATGAAGGGAAACGCCCCAGGACCTGGGTCAATCTCACACCCGCCGGCGAGAAAGCCCTCCGGGATGAGATCGCCCACCTCAAACGCCTCATCCTGCAAGTCGAGCAGGCTACCCCGTGATCCCGCGGGAGCCCGCGACCGGCGCCTAGCGCGAGGAGACCGATGGGCCTGCCGGGACGCGTGCTCGCGAGCTCCCGCTGCTAACGTGCCTGCACCGCTCCCCGGCGATCATGCAGGGCTTCATGGCCGGACTGACCGCCTCGGCGCTTATGTACCTTGACAGTTACGTAACCATCCCGGTACATTCATGCCATGGAAGCTGCCCTGCGGGCACTGGCGGACGAGAGCCGGCGGACGATGCTGGACACCTTGACCGGCGGCCCGGCAACCGCGGGTGAGCTGGCGGCGCTGCTGCCGATTGCCCGCCCGGGGGTCTCACGGCACCTGCGGGTGCTGCGGGAGGCCGGGCTGGTCGAGGTTCGCCAGGAAGCGCAGCGGCGGGTCTACAGTCTTCGCCCCGAGCCGCTCGCCGAGATCAATGAATGGCTGGGCCGGTACCGGGCCCTGTGGGAACAGCGGCTGGACGCCCTGCACACCGAAATAGCCCGGGGGAAACGTGACCGAAGGAGCACCAGATGACCAGCAACGCACGTGGGGGCAGCCGCATCCTGGGCAGCCTGCGATCGGCAGATGGCAAGGGCGTCGTGCGCATGGAAGACCGCTTCGACACCGATATCGACGACCTGTGGTCGGCACTCACAGACCCCCGGCGTCTGGCCCGCTGGCTCGGTGACTTCGAGGGCGACCTGCGGCTCGGCGGTGAGTTCCGCGCACGCTTTTTCGCCAGCGGATGGGAAGGCACCGGGCGCGTGGAAGCGTGCGAGCCCCCGCGGCGGCTGCTGGTTCCTACCAAGGGCCTGGACGAGCCGTTCGAGCTTGTCATCGAGGCCACGCTGGCAGCCGACGGTGACCAGACCATTCTGGTCCTCGAGGAACGGGGCATGCCGCTGGACCTGCTCGCCCCCTTCGGGGCCGGGATCCAGGTCCATATCGAAGATCTCGCTGCCCACCTCGCCGGGGGTGACCGCTGCGACGCCGAGACCAGGTGGAACGAGCTGCTCCCTGCCTATCAAGACCTGGCGGCCAACGTCGGCTAGGACGCCGCGCGGCTCCCCGGGTGGCCGGTCCTGCTAGCCGTTCCATCGGCGCGCTAGCCGCCTCCGCCGTGTGCTGGCCCTGGGACGGGACGGGCTGCCGCACCATTGCGGCCCCGGCTACCGGTTGGCACCCGACCGCGCGCATGTCAACGCGGCGGAGTTCACCCAGCTCGCACGGCGGGCGCAGACCGCGCTGGACGCCGGTGCCGCCGCCGACGCGTGCCGCCTGTATGAACACACGCTCGGCTTGTGGCAAGGCGAGCCAGCGGCCGGGCTGGACGCTCTGCGGACCTACCCCGCCGTCACCAGGCTCGAGTCGTTGTGGGCAGCCTCGGTGCTGCGCTACGCGCGCGCCTGCGGCCCGCAGGGCGGGCGCGACCGGGCGCTCCCCTACCTGCAGGTGTTGGCCGAGCGCGACCCGCTGAACGAGCGCGCGTGCGCCAGCCTGATGATCGCTCTGGCCGGCTGCGGCCAGCAGGCGGCGGCGCTCGCCGCCTACAGCGAGATGTGCCATCGGCTCGACGACCAGCTCGGGATCCGGCCCGGTCCGGAGCTGGCCGGCACCCACCTGCGTGTGTTGCGCAACCTCGTGCCGGGGCGCTGACGCCATCGGCCGTGGCCATCGCGGGCTGATCGTGCAGCCGGACAGGCGCGGGAGCGCGACGGCGGCGCGGTGGTGGATCCGGGCTGGCAGGTCCGGGCAGGTCAGGTGCCCGTTATGCGTCCTGGCCGCGTGCTCAGCACGGACCATCTGCATCGTTGGCGGTGGCAGCGGTCCTCCCCGTGATCTCTTGGCAGTGACCGGGGGGAAGGCCGCCTGGCTTCGGAGCATGTAATGGCTTCAGCCAGAGCAGATAAAGGCTTCAGGCTTAATTGCAGTGATGGAGGCTGGACACATGGTCGCAGTCCCGATCTCTACCCAGACCCATCCCCCGAACAAATTTTGTATACATTGGTATACTATGCCATTGTCCAGGTCATACCACAGCCAGCCATCACGCGCTTTGAAGCACGTGCTCGGCGGCGGCGGCACCTCCGGTAGTGCTGGAGCCGACGCCACATGGCTGTTAGTCGATTGTGTTGCTGCTAAGGCTTGTCCCGCACCGAGCGATCCGAAGAGTGCCACACTTCCAGCCGTGAGGGCTATTCCCTGAGCGGTCCGCCGCATCCAGCAGTAATGGATGCTAGCTCTACCGACTTTCATATCTCACCTTTCGCGATAGACGCCGCAGGGATTACCTAACGAACCTGCAGTACGTCATGTGTTACGGTCTGATACGTGCTTACCATTTTGCCCAGCAAAGTTCCCTTATCCCGATACCGTTGTTGCTGCTTGCTTCTGCCCCACTCCTCCGGTTATAGAGGCGCGTTTGAGCCTCTGGGTTGCTGCACCAGATCTCAAGATCTTTTCTTAGCGGCCGCACAACCTTGCCATTGATCGCCATCAGCAACCCGCGGTGGATCGCGCTGACTGCGCCAGCATCCTGTACCCCCGCTCCTGTACTACAGAGTTCGCCCAAACCGTGGTGCCCTCGGCTAACAACAATGACTCCGACCACCGGCCTCGGCAGACATGGAACTGAACGCCCGCTCGTGACAGTAGAAATCAAGGTTTCGTTTAGCCCCAAGCCCCATCATGGATGCGGGCCTCACATCAAGATCCGCAACCGGCGGGAGTCGCTCGAGGGAGAGAAAGGCCAAGCATTATGGTCATCTTGTCGAAGCTCCGTCACGCCGACGCACGTCATGCACGTCACCACTGAAGCGGCCGCCTTGGAACAGACTGGCCTGGAAGACTTCATCGCGTTCGCGACGCGGTCGCAGCCCGTACTTAGGCAGCACGCACACAGGATCTGCGATAATTGGCACACCGCCGACGATCTTGTGCAGGAGACTTTGATCATCCTTTACCAGCGATGGAACCGCATCACCAAAGATGGACGCAGTGCCTACGCACGGACCGTGCTAGCGCATTTATGGGCGAATGAGCGCCGAAGCGCCCGGGGCCATCTCGAGTCTCTCCCGGGCGTACTGCCCGAACTGCCCCACGAGGAGGAGGACGAGGAGGTCGCTCGGCTTGACATTCGGTTTATCATCGCCAGGTTGCCTCTGCGAACGCGTCACGCCATCCTGCTCCGCTACTGGGCAGGTGTCAGCACGGAGGAGACAGCTCAGATTCTAGGGATTCGGCCCGGCAGCGCCCGTAGCCTGCTATCGCGCGCATTCACGTCAATGAGGGAGTCGCTCGGCTCCGTTAGCATTACCGCCTGCCCAGGAGATGGACGAATCGTCGCCTGTACAAACGGGCACGCACCGTGCAAGTGAAAAGGGTCTCCACGGCTGCGATAGCGCACACCGAGCAATGGCCGCAGGGCCCAGAGCCTATGCTGGCCTCACGTTCAGAACTTGCTGCCGGCGGCGACCGTTGGCTGTTAACGGTGGGTTCGGGACATTTGGGACACGCCATTGCGCGGAGGCCAGGTGCTCGATGGAACGGTCGATGGAACGGTCAGGGAGGCGCCTATCATGTATCCCATGAGACGGGAATCTACGGGGAATGCTGTCGCCTACCCCGCATTACTACCAGATCAGCGGCCGGGCCACCGAGATTGCGCGGGCCTTAGGGAGCCCGGTCGGCGGAGCGGAGCACCTGTTCCTGGGGATGCTCCACGACGGCGGGTGGCCCGTGAGCGCGATCTCAGGCCTGGTCAACCTCGCCCGTGCCGAGGCGGCCGTGCGCGGCATCCTGGACAGTCCCGGCTACTCGCCCCCGCCTCCTCCCCCGCTCTTTGAGGCGCTCGCCGCGATCGTGCCCGGCGCCCGCAATGGGTACGTGGAGCCGTCGTGGGGCGTGGGGGTCGCCGTCGAGATGGGCGATTCCTACCTCGGCCTGGATCACGCGTTGCTGGCGATGATCCGCAACCGGGAAACGGTCCCCGCGCGCGCACTTGCCGGCCTGGCCGATCTTGACGCGCTGGACGCCGCCGTGGTGGAGGCCATGAACGCCCCGGTCGCCCCTGGCGAGGATGCCGTGTTTCTGCCGGAAGGCCAGCAGCTGGACGGCCCACTGTCGAGGGCAATCGTCAACGCCCTGCCCGAGGGCACCACGTTCGGCTTCAACGGCGCAGACGGGCGCACGTGGATCCAGGTGTACGGCCCCAGCGGCAGCCTCGGCCGCGAAGCAACGCGCGAGGTGCTGAACACCGCCCTGGTCAGCCTGGGCCGCCCCGGGCTCGGCAGCTGACGCACGATGCAAGCTCACCACTGATTCCCAGTAGATCGACGAGCGCCAGGCGTGGAATGTCGCGAGGCCGCAGTACGGTGTCGCGGTGGTCGCCGATGACGTGCCTGGCTCCAGCGGGGATGGTTTGCTGCCCGGCCAGCAGCCGGCGCACCCGCCGGGTCCTCTGCAGCCGGTGCAGCTGGATCTGCTGTTTACGGCGGGAACGCGCTTGGTCCTCGACCACCTCTTTATGCCCGGCGCCGGGGACAGGGTCATCGTCGTCGAGGTGCTCCCGGCCGGGATGTTGCGGATGCCGTCGGGGCGGTTCATCGCCTCCGATCCCGGCTGGATCGATGCCGAGTGCCAGCCCTTCACACAGCTGTCCCGCCGGGTGATACCCGGTGCTGGTGTCGGTGGTCCGCTGGGTGGATCACCCGGAGGAGCGGGTCGCCGCCGCCAAGCTCGCCATCTGCGGCGATCCTGTCACGTCCTGGGAGCTGGCGCTGCTCCCGGGGCAAGATCCTCGGACCCTGCCGGATGAGGACTTCTTCGGCTTCGGCGTTGACACGGGAACGGCCTGTTTCTTCGACGCCGTCGCCGTCCCCGCCATGGCCCGCACCTTCAGCCACGACACCTGGGACGACATCGGTTGGCGCGTCCTCATGGACATCATCGGTGACGACGAGACCGGGGAGCTAACTGACCGGGACTCGGTGCCAACCTGATCGCGTTCTCCACCGGCTGGGGTGATGGCTGTTATCCGACCTGGATCGGCCGCTCTGCCAGCGGGGACATCGCCTGCTTTGTCGCCGACATGCACGTCCTTGGCGACCACCCAGTCCCAGATCCGGGACAAATCTGACCGATGGGCAGGGCCAGCCTCGGTGAGCTGTGCTGGGGGGCGGGCGCCCGAGTGCGATTCGGCGCGCGACCCATTGCCGATGACCGCCGCGCTGGCGGCTCGGGAATCTGAACGAAACACGCCGCCATAGGGCCGGACGGCGTGGCTGCTGCACTTTGGGTGCTGCACCTAAGCGACTGGACGCTCAAGCATCAACTGACGGCATGTGCCCTCGATGTGCCCTGCCGCATCAGCGGATAGCCCGCTTGGGAATCTCACCTGTCGTTTAGCCCAGGTGTGGCGGTTCCGTCCCTGGCCGTGGCGAGCAGGTCCAGGAACGGGCCGACCCGGAGTCCTTCCTGGGCGGGATGCCGGAAGATGCTGTCGGGGTTCACGCTGTAGCGGGTGCGCCGCCCGATCCGGGTGCGGGTGATGTAACCGGCCGTCTCCAGGTCGGCCACGATGGCCTGGGCGGTGCGTTCGGTGATGTCTGCGGCGGCGGCGAGGTCTCGGATCCGGGCCTCAGGGGTGCGGGCGATCTCCACCAGCACGTGACCGTGCCCCGTCAGCAGCGTCCAGCTGCCGCCGCGCTCGTCAGGGAGGCTCATACTCTCTGACTATATCCTCGCGAGAGAATCCTCGCGAGAGAAAACACACGATATTTTTCTCAGGTGACTATTGACAGGTTCGTGCTGTGCCCCGATCCTGGAGGTGCCCTGATCGGACACGGTGCTGTAAGGGAGGTGAGGCAGATGCCTGAGGCCAGTTTCCCGGTTGAGATGGCGGGCAGCGTTTCGGTGGTGTCGGCGCCCGAGGAGATCGACATCACCAACGCCGGCGGGCTGCGGGCGGCACTGCTCCAGGCAGCCGTGCACGGGAACGGGACGCTGGTGGTGGACATGTCCCGGACGCAGTTCTGCGACTCGGCCGCGCTTAACGTCCTGGTACGCGCGCACAAGCAGGCCCAGGCCGAGGGCCGTGAGGTGCTGCTGGTCATCGCCGCTGTTACCGTCCTGCGCATCTTTGCGGTCACCGGCATCGAGCACCTGATTCCCCACCTCCCAAGTCTCGAGCAGGCCCTCGCGCAAGCACCCGCTGTTTCCGGTTCTCCCCGCCTCCCCCCAGCGGTGCCTGCGGGCCCGGGAATCCTCTGATGACCAGCCCAGCCCTGCCCGGCATCGCCGAGGTTCTCCTGGTCGAGGACGACCCCGGGGACGTGCTGCTGACCAGCGAAGCATTCGCCCAGCATCATCTGAATGTGCAGTTGCACGTCGTCGGCGACGGCGAGGAGGCGACGCGGTTCCTGCGCCGCACCGGCGACTTCGCTAGCGCGCCCCGGCCCGCCCTGGTCCTGCTCGATCTCAACCTGCCCCGCCGCAGCGGCCTGGAAGTCCTCGCCGACCTCAAGGCCGACCCTGACCTGCGGACTATTCCCGTGGTGGTCCTCACCACCTCCCAGGCGCAGCAAGACATCCAGTGCAGCTACCAGTTGCACAGCAACGCCTACGTCGTCAAACCGATCGACGTCAACCAGTTCAGCGCGGCGATCGGGCAAATTGACGATCTCTTCCTAACCCTGGCAGCGCAGCCGCAATAGGTCCCCGGCTCCGATCCGCGAAGTGATCTTGGACTCGGGCACAGATAGCCGCAGGTGACAGCCTCGGGCCGCATACAGCTGCACATCGGCCCAGACAGAAGATCAACTAGCTCAGCGGTTTCCGCAGGTCAAGGGTCCTAATCTGCAGTTCTGGTCAGTGGTTCTGGTGAGTGGGACGGGTGGACTCGAACCCACGAACGACGGATTATCAGTCCAGCCCGCCAGCTCACGTCGAGGTAACTGACCTGGGCAAAGGGATGTTGGCCTGACGCCGCTTCGGCCGATTTCGGCACGCATTGGGCATGATCAAGCCTTGCATGCTTCGCATCTTGCACGCCGCTATGTGCGGAAGGTCCCCCACCGTGGCACGGTGCGTACCAAGCCCTCAGCCGCCAGGTTGCGCAGCACCCGGGTGATCGTGGACTGGGAGACGCGGTAGTGCTCAGCCAGTGCCGCCGTTGTAGGTAGCGCCTCATCCACTTCCCACTCATCGGCCGCTATGCGCCGACGCAGGTCGGCGGCTACGGTCTCAAACGGTCGCTGTGGTCCCCGGCGCACATCGTGATCATTCCCGCTGTTACCCGCCCTGCGCGACCTGCACGTTCTACATCGCTTGAGTCTTCTGAGTCATCTGCCCTACTCTGTAGAGGCCCGTGACGACATAGCAGCCCGCCTGGCGTACAAGCGCTGAACGGCGCCAGGACCAGCCCGGCTCGGAGGACCAGCCCATGGCCGCAGAGCGCAACAACGATGGATGCACACGTGCGCTTCGCGAGGTCGAACGCGACTACCCCGGCTGGCAAGCCTGGGCAGCGGTGCTCGCTGGCCTGGTTTACGCACGTCGGCTACGAACCAGCCCGCCCTTGGTAGTGAGGGCCCTCACCACGGACGAACTACGGCAGGCGATCGAGACCGCCGAAGCAGAGCGGGGATCAAGGTGACCGCCGCCAATGAAGCGTTCGTCGCGCTCGGGGAGTGTTGGAGCGCCCAGTGGAGGTTTGGGCATATCCCCTCAGCGCTTGGCGCAGACGCATCTTTCTCGCAGGCTGGAATGTGCCGAGGGGATGGACGCGGCCGTCTGGGGGCTCGAACCCTGAACCCACGGATTAAGAGCTCGAGCGGGGCGAGTTCACTGGGACCATGGGCGTTCGCGCCACAGGTTAGACCGCATGCGCGTACCCGGGTGAACCCGGCCGGACGGTCATGAACTGCAACCCCAATCTGCAACCCTGGGGGTTGCTGACCAGCCTGGTTCAGGCTCGAAACTTGACAATTCAGCAGCGGTCAGCGCTCCGTGCTGATCTGCCAGCGCTGCCGCAGTTCAAGGAGCGAACGCGATGCCTTTGGGGGTGCGGCCGATGTTGATCGGCTTGCCCGGCGTGCCGGTGGCGGTCGCGACCGGTATGACGCTACCAACTGGGCAGCCGGGACAACTTCCGGCGATGTAGGCGGATGTAGGCGGTCTTCCCATCCGGCGTGATCGCGATCGCCACGGGAGTGCCGTTGATCTTGATCGGCTTGCCCGGCGTGTTGGTGGCGGTCGCGACCGGTGTCATCCCATTTGAAGCGGCCACATACATGACCGCTCCCGTGGGCCTTAGGGTCGCGACGAAAGCGGGGCGGTGGCTGACCGAAGTCACTGAGATGGCAGCCACGCTCCCGGCAATCCTCGGTGCCCGGCGGCCGTGCCGGGGCCTGATGTCCGCCTGCAGCGCGTCACGGGCGGCCGGACCAGTCAGCCCGGCGGGGATACCGGCGGCCAGCGCCGCCAGCTCCGCGTAGGTCCGCGACCCGAGCACCCGGCCCACCCGCGAGTCAACTCGTCCTTGGTCAGCCGTCCCTGGACGAACGCGGCCTTGAGGGCGGCGATCACCCGCTCGCGGTCGGCGTGCGAAGCCCGGAGGTGACCACGGCCCAGCCCGCCCGCTGCCATCTCGTCCCCAGGCCCTGTCGTCATCGGTGCCTCCCCAGGGCACAACGCAGGTCAACGCTAGCGCTGTTGCCCTCCGGTAGCCATCTTCGGCCATCCCCAGCTTGTGGCGGCAGGGTCGCTGAAGGTTTGCTGCCGGTGTGAGGGCTACCGCGGTGTGCTCTTCATGGTTGGCCACCTCTACGGCGTCACTGCGCTGATTCACCTGATGGGAGTGATCCGGCCGATCTGCGGGCGCCGCGGTAGGCCCCGGTTTGGCTGCAAGCCCGGTGGCCCTTCTGCTACGAGGTGCAAATGTGTGGCTAACTGACGCAATAGCCATCATGCTGAAAACTGAACATCGCTGCCTGCCCGGAGTGATGTTAGGAACGTGGTTCGCCCCGGTTGTGCAGCGGGGCCTGCAGCGTCTGGCCAAGCCGTGGAACCGCCGCCGCGCCATGGAGGTATTCCGGGACGAGACCAGCCTGGCCGTCAGTCCCGGACTGTGGCCTAGCATCCGGGCAGCGCTGGACGCATCGCAGGCGTTTGTCCTGATCGCCTCCCCCGAAGCCGCCCGGTCACGGTGGGTTGGCGAAGAGATCACCCACTGGGTCTCCAGCAAGGGCACCGATCACCTGCTGGTTGTCGTCACCGACGGCAGCTGGATCTGGGACGACGACAGCGGTGACCTCAGCCCGTCCTCCACCGCTTGTAATCCCGCGCTGCGCCGTGTTTCGCAGCCGAGCCCAAGTATCTCGATATGACCTGGGCTCGCCGTGATCCGGGCCTGACGCTGCACAACGCCAGATTCCGGGACCAGATCGCCACGCTGGTGGCAGGCATTCGCGAGCTTCCCAAGGAAGAAATCGAAGGCGAGGATGTCCGGCAGCAGCGGCGGACCCGCCGGATCGTGCGGGCCGTGATAGCAACGCTAACGGTACTGGTCCTGCTCGCCTCGGTATTGGCGGTCGTGGCCAACCTCCAGCGTCAGGAGGCCATTCATGAGCGTAACGTTGCGATCTCCGGACAGCTGATTAGCGAGAGCAAGCTTTGGGGGGATACCAACCCGGCCGTCGCTAGGCTGCTGAGCGTCGCCGCATGGCGCCTTAACCCTTCCCACGGCGCCCGTTATGCGATGCTGGCGGCCGCTGCCCTTCCCGGTATCGCAGTCCTATCCGGTCACACCGGCCACATTGGCGTAGTTAACTCGGTGGCGTTCAGCCCGGATGGCAAGACCTTGGCCACCGGCGATACCGGCATACTACGGCTGTGGGATATGGCCACCCGCCACCAGATCGGCAAGCCCCTCACCCGCTTCATCGACGGGGTCGTCGCGGTGGCGTTCAGCCCCGACGGCAAGATCTTGGCCAGCGGGGGCTTCGACAACCTGAGTTTGTGGGATGTGGCCACCCGCCAGCGGATTGTCCGAATCGTCACCGGCTCCGGCATCGCTGGATCGGTTCACTCGGTGGCGTTCAGCGCCGACGGCAAGACCCTGGCCGCCGGCAGCCCCGACGGCACAGTCCGGCTGTGGGACGTGGCCACCCACCGGCAGATCGGGAACCCACTCACCAGGCACACCGGTACGGTCTACTCGGTGGCGTTCAGCCCCGACGGCAAGACCCTGGCCACCGGCGATTCCGGCTCAGCCCGGCTGTGGGACGTGGCCACCCGCTACCAGATCGGCAACCCACTCACTGCCCACACTGGCGCGATCGGTGCGGTGGCATTCAGCCCGGACGGCAAGACCCTGGCCACCGGCGGCGCCGACGACACGGTGCGGCTGTGGGACGTGGCCACCCGTCAGCAGATCGGGAACCCACTCTCCGGCCACACCGGGGCGCTCATGTCGGTGGCGTTCAGCCCGGACGGCAAGACCCTGGCCACCGGCGGCGGCGACGGCCAGGTGCGGCTGTGGGATGTGGCCACCCGCCAGCAGATCGGCAGGCCTTTCACTGGCCATGCCGGCGCGGTCTTCTCGGTGGCGTTCAGTCCCGACGGCAAGACCCTGGCCTCCGGGGGCTTCGACGACACGGTGCGGGTGTGGGATGTGGCCACCCACCAGCAGATCGGGGACCCACTCACCGGCCACACCGGCTGGGTCATCTCGGTGGCGTTCAGCCCCGACGGCAAGACCCTGGCCAGCGGCAGCACCGACGACACGGTACGGCTATGGAACGTGGCCTACCTCGTCAACGCTGTACCGCAGCTGTGCTCACTGGCCGACGGCCCCCCCACACGCGCCGACTGGGCACCATACGTGCCACCCGGCCTGACGTACCAAGAGGTCTGCCCCTAATATCTCCGCAGAGCGGGTAGGGCCTGTGCGGATGGGAGCGGCTCGCGACGATGCCCGCGACTAAAGCTAATGGCACAGACAACATCATCCTGCCGCCCCGGGATTGGGCGCCGAACGCCACCCGTGGCAGGACCCGCCCGAGGAGCGGCCGACGCTCACCGGGTTACGCCTGCTTTCCGTACATCTGAGAGCGGTTTACGCCCGGTCTAGCGGCGGCGGAATGCCGCACCGAGCGCCGGCGTGCCGATGTTCCACATGTTGTCGGCGACGTTGATCGTGACTCCGGGGGGAACGATCTCGTCGATGCGATCAAGCACGTCGGCGGAAAGCTCGATCCCGTCGGCGGCGAGGTAGCCGTCTAGGTGCTCCATGGTGCGCGGGCCGATGATCGCGGAGGTGACCGCGGGGTGGCGGATGACGAACGCGACCGCCATCTGGATGAGGGTCAGCCCGGCCTCGTCGGCGAGCGCGCCGAGGGCATTGGCGGCGTCGAGCTTGGTGGCATTGGCCGGGTTGGTGGCGTCATAGGCTCCGGGGAAGCGCTGAGCACGAGCGGCGGAGCCCGGACCACTGACCTCCTGGCCCTTGCGGTACCTGCCCGACAGCCAGCCCCCGGCCAGCGGGCTGTAGGCCATGACGCCCATTCCGTGGCGCAGGCAGGCCGGCAGCACGTCGTACTCGATAGCACGGGTCAGCAAGGAGTACGGCGGCTGCTCGGTACGGAACCGTCCGTGGCCGCGGCGCTCCGCAGTCCACTGGGCCTCGACGATCTCAGAGGCAGGCACCTTCGATGCGCCGAAAGAGCGGATCTTGCCCGCATGGACGAGGTCAGACAGGGCGCCGAGGGTCTCATCGATATCGGTGTTCCGATCGGGAACACCCACCTGGTACAGGTCGATCCAGTCGGTCTGCAGCCGGCGCAGCGAGCCCTCGACCGCTTCGGTGATCCACCGCCGCGACGCTCCGCGATGGTTGGGGTCCGAATCGCCGAAAGGAACGCCGAACTTGACGGCGAGCACCACGCTCTCGCGCCGTCCGCCGGCCAGCGCCTCCCCCAGGATCTCTTCTGACTCGCCGGCGGAGTAACCATCGGCGGTGTCGATGAAGTTGATCCCGGCGTCCAGCGCCTTGTGGATGATCTTGACCGCGTCGTCGTGATCGGAGTTGCCGAACGCGCCGAACATCATTGCGCCCAGGCACATCTGGCTGACCGAGACGCCGGTGCGTCCCAGAGGTCGGTACTCCATGGAAAGGCTCCTTGCGTCGCCGCGAGACAGTCGCGGCAGGTGAGTAGGGTAAGGTGTGTAAGCAAGCGGAGAAGCTGTCCACTTAACACTAGCGACTAGCGGAGAACCTGTCCACTTAGGATGTCAACGCCCCCAGACCAGATCACATCAGCGGCAAGACGAGCCGACGCCGAGCGCAACCGCGACAAGATCCTCGCCGCCGCCCGTTCTGCGTTCGCCGATCCTGAGGCTGAAGTGTCGATGGCCGAGATCTCGCGACGCGCGGAAGTCGGCATGGCGACTTTGTACCGCAACTTCCCCGGGCGTCAGGAGCTTCTCGAGGCCCTCTTCACCGACGAGGTCAACGCCATCTGCGAGGCCGCCGAGACCGTCGGCGGCGAGACACCCGGAGCGGTTCTCACGGCTTGGCTGCACCGGTTCTTCACCTTCGCGGCCAGCAAGCGCCACATCGCCTCCGAACTGCTCAAGCACACGAACCGCAGCAACCCCCTGTTCGGCAACAACCGCGCCCGGGTGATCGCCGCCGGCCGGCCGCTCCTCGCCGCCGCGCAACGCGCTCACGAGGTCCGCGACAATCTCACGCTCGAACAGATCCTCGACATGGTCATCGCCATCGGCACTATCCACGGTGACACCCGCTACCTCGAACCAATCCTCCAGGCCGCACTCGACGGCCTGCGCCCATCGGCCAATGGGAAACCCGCCCTGGAGGGCTCGAACCCATGAGCCTGGTAGTTCTCCTCGGCGGCTGAGCCTCCGGGTCAGGCTCCGCAGTGATCTTGGACTTGGGCACGTATTGGGCACAGCGACCCGCATTTTGCTGCCCCAGACCGCCTACAGCCGCGCATCGCCACTTCATCCAAGATCGCGGACGTTCAGCGTTCCACAGGTCAAATAGGTCTTACCTGCACCGCTGGAAAGTGGGGCGGGTGGGCTCGAACCCACGACCGACGGATTATGAGTCCAGGGCGCCAATAGCCCTCGTCAGAGCGCTGACCTGGGCAGACAAGAGCAGATGTGATCCTGCTCAGGCCGATTTTGGCACGTATTGGGCATGATCAAGCTTGATGCTGGCCAATGCCGCCCACGCGTACCGCCTCATGGCGAGTTGTCGCCGGTCACTGTTGCGGACGGTGGTAGATCTCCGAGCGGTGGTCAATATCGAGGACGTGGACAATGCGGCTGTTCTCGTCGATCCGGTAGACGATGCGGTAGGTGCCCCGCCGGGCGCCGTGACAACCAGCAAGCGGCCCGAACAGTGGCTTGCCGACCCGCTCCGGGTTGACCGCAAGCGTGGCATCGCAGAACTCAAGCACGGCGGCGGCGACGGCTTCTGGAAGCCGCTGGGCGATTGCTCGCCGTGCGGCAGGCTGGAACCGGATCTCGTACCGCTGCGCGGGTTCGGTCGTCACGCGCCGGTGACGCGACGCCGGGCCAGATCCTGGCGGACGGTGGCCATGTCAGCGCCAGGCTCACCGCGTCCCAGAGCCGCCAGGCTCTCCGAGATGCGCGCGACTGCGCCGGTGTCACCCAGGATTTCCAGGGTCATCTCCAGGCCTTCAAGGTCATCCACCGACAGCAACACAGCCTCGGGCTCGCCGTTGCGGGTCAGGGTGATCCGCTCGTGTTGTTGGCGTACTCGCCTGGCGAGCTCAGACAGGCGTGCCTTGGCTTCAGACAACGGCACAGGCGTCGCGGCAACCGTCATAGTTAGAAGTATAGCCCTCATTAGTCTACTTTTGGACCAATCTCCGGGTCAGGGCGTGGCCGGCCCTTGCGGGGCTGCCCGTGTACTCAGCGGGCGATAACCAGCACGAGAAGCCCTCGCCTGCCTCGCTTCTTGCGCGCTCCCTATGCGCGGAAGGTCCCCCACCGTGGCACGGTGCGGACTAGGCCCTCAGCCGCCAGGTTGCGCAGCACCCGGGTGATCGTGGACTGGGAGACGTGATAGTGCTCGGCCAGTGCCGCCGTCGTAGGTAGCGCCTCATCCACTTCCCACTCGTCAGCCACGATGCGCCGCCGCAGGTCGGCGGCCACGGTCTCAAACGGTCGCTGTGGTCCCCGGCGCACACCGTGATCATTCCCGCTGGTACCCGCCCTGCACGACCTGCACGTTCTGAATCACTTGAGTTTTCTGAGTCATCTGCCCTACTGTGTAGACGCGATATGACCTCACAGTGGCCCCGCTCGACATGCAAGCGCCGAACGGGCCTGGGACCAGCCCTGCTCGGAGGACCAGCCCATGGCCGCAGAGCGTAACGACGATAGACGCACCCGTGCGCTACGCGAGGTCGAGCGCGACTACCCCGGCTGGCAAGCCTGGCCAGCGGCGTTCGGCGGCCTCGTCTACGCACGTCGGCCACGAACCCAGCCCGCCTTTGGCGGTGCGGGCCGTCACCACAGACGAACTACGGCAGGCGATCGAGGCCGCCGAAGCGGAGCGAGGGTTAAGGTGACCGCGGCCAATGAAGCGCTCGGCGGCAGTCAGGGCGCGGTGAGCACCGTGCCATGTCGCCGGACCGCCGTGACAGACAGGGGCGTCGCGCTCAGCTGCGGCGGTCAGGACGTGTTGATCCCGGCGAAAGTGAGCGTGCAATCCCCGCACTCAGCCTGACCGGCACCACGGCCTCGAACCCCCGGCCTTCAGATCCGTAGATAGTGCCGCGCACATCAGCAACCTGGCATTTGGTGGCTAGCCTGCCAGGACGGTCCTCATTGGCTCGTGTCGTCTGCATCGTTGTGCACCGTCAAGGCCAAAAGCAGGCCAACTCAGCGTGGACCCGTTGCCCGCTGGACCAGGAGAGCATTACAGCGGTCGCCCAGGTTGCCATGACGTTGATGCGCTGATCATGTGCCCGTTGGTTGTGCTTTACGGGCTATCTATCGGTAGGGCAAGCTCGTAGCACGGTCCTTTCCGGGGGAGGTGGGGCATGCATGGTGTCTCGCAGCGGGGGGTCTTCCTCAGCTACCGGCGTAATGACGCTGGTCCCTACGCGCGCTCGCTGCAGCTCCAGTTGAGCCAGCGCATCCCGGATGCATCCATCTTCATGGACCTGGACTCTATTGAGCCGGGCCTGGACTTCGCCGAGGTCATCGAGGAGGCGGTGAACTCGTGCGCGCTGCTGGTGGCGTTGATCGGGCGGCAGTGGGCGACACTCACCGACGAGGACGGGGTCCGGCGGCTGGACAACCCCGACGATTACGTGCGTTTCGAAGTCAAGACCGCGCTGGAGCGTGGAGTGCGCGTGATTCCGGTGCTGATCAATGGCGCCAGAGCGCTGCGGCGGGAGGATCTGCCTGCAGAGTTGCACAAACTGGCGCGGCTCAACGCCCACAAGTTGAGCTATGACCGGTACCAGGACGACGCAAGCCGGCTGCTTGACCTCATCCAGCGGGTGCTTGCCACAGCCGGTGAGGAGCCGCCCCCCGCGCGGGTGCTGGTCGCAGCGCCCGGCACCGTGTCCCAGTCCCCGCCGACTGCGAAGGCCGCGGACACCGCACCCCGTCCCGAGCAGAAGATCGCTACCTCAAAGCAGCCGAGGTCGCGGGCGGCTTCCGCGTCTACTGCGACACAATGGATCCCGCAAACGCAGGCTGTCACGCTGGGACGCAGGGGCATCAAGTCCGTGGCGTTCAGCCCGGACGGGCAGTTGCTCGCCAGCGCAGGTCAGGACAAGAAAGTGCGGCTGTGGGATCGGGCCACCGGCCAGCAACTGCGCACCCTCACCAGCCACACCGCCACCGTCCATTCGGTCGCGTTCAGCCCGGACGGGCGGCTGCTCGCCAGCGCAAGCAATGACGACACAATTCAGCTGTGGGACCCGGCTACCGGCCAGCAACTTCGCACCCTCACCGGCCCTACCGCCGGAGTCCGTTCGGTGGCGTTCAGCCCGGATGGGCGACTGCTCGCCAGCGGCGGCTACGGGGACCCGCACGTGCAACTGTGGGATCCGGCTACCGGCCAGCAACTGCGGACCCTTGCCGACCAAAGCCTGGTCGAATCGGTGGCGTTCAGCCCGGATGGACGGCTGCTCGCCAGCGCTGGCTACGACGGAAAGGTGCAGTTGTGGGAGTCAGCCACAGGCCGGTATCTTCGTGTCCTCACCGGCCATACTTCCGGCATCTGGTCCGTGGCGTTCAGCCCGGACGGGCAACTGCTCGCCAGCACAGGCAAGGACATGACCGTGCTGTGGCGTTGAACTTGACTCGCTTCCCCGCACGGTCAACCGCTTGCTGGTCAAGGTCAACGCCGCTACGTTGAAGGCCACCCACCCGTGCCGATGGCGTTGCTGGTTTGGGGCCATGGTTGGCCAGGTTGCGCCACTTGGGCCTGCGGATTAAGAGCTTGCCCAAGCCCAGTTCATCTCGGTTCACACGCAATCGCTAGGCAGCTCAGGGCGATGATGCGTACGGGTATGAACGCGGGCACATGAGGATGAACTGCAACTAGAACTGCAACTAGCGATGGCTGGGACAGCCGTCTTCGAGCCCACGCTCGGGCTAGCTACGCGGCGGATCGGGTGCTCGGCTTAGCTCCTTGGCCACTGCCGGGGAGGGAACGCAGCACCTGCTCTGTGCCTACCTGGCGACGGCGGTGTTCGCCGGGCTGGCCGCTAACACCCCCCGTGTGAGGTGCTTGCGCAGGTTGCCGCAGAGTCTCCGGACTTACCGGGGCGGTTCAGGCACGGCCGAAGGCGTGTTTGCGCCTCGTTGCTGATCTTCCGATGAATCCAGCCGTGGCCGGAAGTCTCACCTCGCAAGAGCGTTGATGAAAGGAGGAGCCATGCCCAACCTGTCGCCGGTCACCAGGTGGGTTCACGTGGACACCAGTGGTGATGCAGGGGGGAACCGCCGGAACGACCGGTATTCACGTACCGCTGGGATATGAGCCAACCGTGCCGACTGTGCATGACGAGATTGCTCAAGGGCTCAAGGATCATCCCGCCAAGAAGGGGATGCCCTTCAACGTCCTGGTCACCCTGATAGAGATCGGCGGCAGTATCGGGCTGTTCCACCTTGCCAGAGGGCTGGGCGCGAGCGACGTTGTCAGCTACCTGGTCGGCAGTATCGCCCCGGTCGTGGGCGGGTTGCTGATCTGGATCAAAGCGCGCAAGTTCAGCGGCGCTTCGGCATCGATCTTCGCATTTACCGCCATATCGGCGATCATCGCCCTCATCGGCAGCACGAATCCCAAGGTGCTGCTCTACAAGGATTGCGCGGCCACCGCCCTCATCGGCCTGATCTTCCTGGGCTCGTGCTTCCTGGCCCGAAAACCGCTGGTCTTCTACATGGCTCAGCGGTATGGCACGGACGGCACCCATGAAGGCATGGCGACCTTCGACAAGATGTGGAGCACTTACCAGGACTTCCGCACCGCAATGTATGTCATCAGCTACTGGTGGGGGGCCTTGTTCCTGATCCAGGCCGCGGTGACGGCGCTCATCATCCGCCAGACTAGTTTCTCGACCGCCTATAACTATGATCAGATCCTGCCTCTGGCCGCGACCGGACTGGGGATCCTCGGATCGATCGCGCTCGGCCGGTACTTCGCCAGGAAAGGCCAGACACACCGCGACACCGCCAGCGCCGATCACCCCGGCCCGGTTTAACCGGCCGCCGCTGCGCTTCTTCCTGGCTGATCTCGCTCGCTGGGAGGCTGGGCGCCGACGTGCTGGCGCCACGCCCGATGCGGGCAGCGAGTGGACCGATGACGGGAGCCCGCGAGAAACCCGGCAGCTCAAGCACCGGGCGGAGGGAGACAGCCGCATCGTGCCGACCCATCCCGAGCTGACACGACTCCTACGCAATCACCTCGCCAAGTTCGGTACAGCTCCCGACGGCCGCCTCTTCTATGGCGTCCGGGGCGGCGAGCTACCCACCACCACCTACAGACGCGCCTGGACCAAAGCGCGCCAGGTGGCCCTGACTGAAGCAGAGCAAGCCTCGCCGCTCGCCCGGCGGCCATACGACCTGCAGCATGCCTGCCTGTCCACGTGGCTGAACGGTGGCGTCTACCCCACCCAGGTAGCCGAGTGGGCCGGGCACAGCGTGGACGTGCTACAGCGGATCTACGTCAAAATGCGTCGCGGGCCAGGACGAGCTCGCCAAGCGCAGGATCAGCGAAGCGCTGCTCCAGGACTGACGTGATAAAAGGCAGGCCAGCCGCGCCTCACCGGCCGCCGCCGTGCAGCAACACGTCGACAGTCGCCACGACGACGATCCCCACGACCACGATGACCCAGCGAGCATGCCAGACGGCTCTCCTCGCATTGGCGGCGCGGGTCCGCGTGACGCTGCGGTCGCCCTCCCGTTCGCGCCACATCCGGCCGTACCAGCCGACGAGCAGGGCGACGATGACGACGACCACGGCTGTTTCCGGTGCCACGGTCTGAGTATCGGCTGCCGACTATCCTTCAAAACCCGCCCGCCGCGATGATCTTCGGCACGTATTCGGCCCAGCGACCTGCATCTGACCGCCTTTGCCCGCACATAGCCGCATAGCAGCGCAGAATCAAAGATTACGAGTGTCTAGCGTTTCCGCAGGTAACAGGCCCTGATCTGCGCCTTTAGTGAGTGGGGCGGGTGGGACTCGAACCCACGACCGACGGATTATGAGTCCGCTGCTCTGACCGGCTGAGCTACCGCCCCGTTCGCGCATGCTGGCGCGCGAGCACCCTAGGTCGTTACCGAATGCTCATCTGCACGGTCATCGCGTGCTCGACCAGCGCGATCAGCGTCGCCTTGGTTGACGCTCTGCCACGGGCGTCGCACTCCACGATTGGCACGTTCGGGCTGACCGACAGGGCCTCCTGGACATCCTGCGTGGTGTGCGGGAACTCGCCGTGGAAGCCGTTGATGGCGACGATGAAGGGCAGGCCGGCCGTCTCGAAGTAGTCAACCGCTGGGAAGGAGTCGGCGAGCCGCCTGGTGTCGACCAGAACCACCGCTCCAATGGCGCCCTGGATGAGGTCGTCCCACATGAACCAGAACCGGTGCTGGCCAGGCGTGCCGAACAGGTACAGGATGAGCCCAGCGTCCAGGGTCACACGGCCGAAGTCCATCGCCACGGTGGTGGTCGTCTTGTCGGGCACGAGCGACAGGTCGTCGACCCCGGCGCTCGCGGCGGTCATGACCGCCTCGGTAGTCAGCGGGGTGATCTCAGAAACCGACCCGACGAAAGTGGTCTTGCCCACGCCGAAACCGCCTGCGACCACGATCTTGACCGAAGTCATCGCAGTCTCGCCCGTATTACTCTGGGCGGGCCTAGAGCTTGCGAAGTCCACTGAGCACCCTTTCGAGCAGGTTGAGATCCGGGCGGCCCTGGGCGTGGTCGAGCTGGTGGACCCTGACCAGTCCTTCTACCGCCATGTCGGCGATGAGGACACGGGCAACACCCAACGGCATCCTGAGCACTGCCGAGATTTCTGCCACCGAACGCCAGTCCCTGCAGAAGCCCAGGATCGCCTGACACTCAGGACTGAGAACTGACAGATCACGCGCCTCGTAGTGAGAGGCGGCAACCATCGCCTCGATCTGAAGCTGATACCGGGGCTTGGTGCGCCCACCAGTAACCGCGTACGGCCGGACGAGGGAACTCCCGAGATTGTCGCCACCTGCCGGGCGCATTCCATTCGGGGATCCACCGCGTTGTCCACTGGCCGACGGCCACTCATCCGGGCCGGGGCCGACCACGAGCCTCTCCAGTCACTACCTGCTACCCTCCGACCGAAGCACGCCGCGCATGTCCGGGGTGAGCGCACGCCCAACCCGCTCCACGAGCAGCGCCATCTCATAGGCCACCAAGCCCATGTCGCAATCAGCTGCCGCAAGGACCGCGAGGCTCGATCCATCGCTGATCGCCATCACGAGCAGCAGACCACGCTCCATCTCCACGACCGTCTGGCTGACCGGGCCGCCTTCGAAGACCCGCGCAGCACCCTGCGTCAAGCTGGTCAACCCCGAGGTGACCGCTGCGAGCTGGTCCACGCGGTCCGGCGGGAAGCCGTTAGAGAATGCCATGGGAAGACCATCAGCCGAAACGACAATCCCGTGCGCGACAGACGCGACTCGCTCGACGAAGTTCGTGATCAGCCAGTTCAGGTCCTGCACCGGGCGGGCTAGCGGGCTCACGAATCCCCCTTTCTCCGTGGCTTGAGTGCGACTACCTTCGTCACGACACGAAGACTGCGTTCTAGAGCGTTAGATAGCACTGTTGTCCTCACCGCTGTGCACGTCGCTATCACGAGCGGCTGCCCGTCCCTCTCTCATGCCTCGCTGGAAATTAGCTAGCCGATCCCTTGCCCGCGCAGCCGACCTGGCAGGCGCGGGCGCAGCAGCCGTTGCGGCCGTTTCCGCGCCTGCGGTGCCAGGGACAAGGTTCGCCCGCGGCACTCGCTTGGGCAGCCCCGACAGCGTGACTCCCCCGGACGTTGGCACGTGCGCGGCCTCCGCCGCGCGCCAGCCCTCATCCGCGGGAGAGGTCCAGCCGCCGCTGCTGCTGGCCACGCTGTTCACCTGTGTTGCCCGGCTGGCTCCGTGCCTGCCACGACGGAACCAGTCGGATTCCACCGACTCGAAGATGGGCAGCCGGTGCTCCTCCCCGGCCCCAGCGCTGGCCGTAGGCGGGACGATGATCTCGCTCTTCGGCTGGGTCATCGGGGTCCGGAAAGGCAGTTCGGTGCCGTTGCCGGCCGGCCCTGCGGAGACGGGGCGTTCGCGCCGGGTCGGGGCGCCGTACGCAGGCAGCGGGCCCGCCGCCGGTGCTGGCGGAGGGCTGTCCTCCAGCGCGGACGCGCCATCCTTGTCGGAGGCCGTGGTGGAGCCCGGGTCGAACGCCGGCGCGGGACCACTGTCGAACGCTGGCGGGGCGGCGCCAGAGTCGAACGCTGGCGGGGCGGCGCCAGAGTCGAACGCTGGCGGGGCGCCGAACGTCGGCGCGGCGCCGAACGCCGGCATAGCACCGGTGTCATAGGCCGACATCGAGTTGGTTTCCGCCTCAGACCTGCTGTCTATGTCATAGCCCGACTCGGCCGGGGCGGCGGGCGCTTCCGGCTCGGCGTCGATCGCCGAGAACGCCCCCGTGTCCCCCAGATCGGGGCGCAGTGGCGCGAACCGCGGTGTGCGGGCGGCGCTTACCGCGCTCGCCGCGGCGAAGCGGCTGTCGGGGCCGTCCGCGACCGGCCACTCGGGGGCGCCGGCTGCCGTGGCCGGGGGTGGGGCCGCCGCTGCATCGGACCGGCGCATCCCGCCGGGGGCGACGGCGGTCGCCGAGTCGTGCGAGATCACTTCATCGGGCAGCCACACCAGCGCGGTCAGGCCGCCTGCCAGCGCCGGCCGGAGCCGCACCCGGATGCCGTGCCGGCCGGCCAGCCGGGCGACCACGAACAGCCCCATCCGCCGGGAGACCGCGACGTCCACCACCGGCGGGTTGTCCAGCCGCCAGTTGGCGTGGGCCATTTCCTCCGCCCCCATCCCGACACCCTGGTCGGTTATGTCGAGCAGCACCCCGCCGCTGTTGAGCAGATGGCCGGATACCTTGACCGGCGTGTCGGCCGCCGAGAAGGAAGAGGCGTTCTCCGCCAGCTCGGCGATCAGGTGCACCACGTCGTTGACGGCCTGGCCGCGGACGGAGATGCCGGGCTGGACGTTCAGCGTCACCCGCTCGTACTGCTCGATCTCGGACACCGCCGCCCGGAGCACGTCCACCAGCGCCACCGACTGGGTCCACCGCCGGGACACCTCGTGACCGGCGAGAACCAGCAGGTTCTCGGAGTTCCGGCGCATCCGGGTGGCCAGGTGGTCCATCTGGAACAGGTTCGCGAGCCGCTCCGCGTCCTGCTCGCCCTGCTCCAGGTCATCGATCAGGCGGATCTGGCGTTCAACCAGCGACTGGCTGCGCCGGGACAGGTTGACGAACATGGCGTTGACGTTGCCGCGCAGGGCTGCCTCGTTGGAGGCCAGCCGCAGTGCTTCCCGGTGAACCTGGTCGAACGCCCGCGCGACCTCACCGATCTCGTCGGAGGAATCCACGTCGATGGGCTCGACCTCCACCGGCGCGGCGGCGCCTTCGGACTCGCTCATCCGGCGGACCGTCTCAGGCAGCCGCACCCCGGCGACCTCCAGCGCGCCCGCCCGCAGACGGCGCAGCGGGCGCACCAGCGACCGGGCCACGACCACGGTGAACAGCAGGGCGAGCCCGAGGAGCAGCAGCACCGCGATCGCGACGAAGAGCGCCGAAACGAGGGCGGCGTTATGCAGCTTGACCGTCCGGGCGATGATGCTGTTCACCAGGTTCCGCTGGACCGACCCCAGCTGGCTGTCGATCTCGTTCGTCATGGCGCCGTAGAAGTCGTCCGGCGTCGTTGGGTCGTTCTTCAGTGACGTGCCCATGGACAGCGCCTGATCCTCCTCCGAGTTCGCGAGGGGGACGAACGACCGGGCCACGCTGTTCTGAAACAGCTCGCGCTGGGCGTTGGTGGCCGACAGGCCGAACGAGGCGCCGTTGGCCGCCTGGTCCGACTGCGCGGTCAACAGCGCGGTCCTGGCGCCCGGATTCAGGACATGCTGGATCAGGGCCGCGGTGAGGATGGCCCGCTGCTGGGAGGCATCTTCCTTCATCCGCGACACCAGGCCGAGCACGCCCACCGTCTGCGTCAGGGTCCCATCGCCGACCCCCTGCCCGGTGTTCTGCTCGAGCACCAGCAGGTCGGTGATGATCCTGCTGTACTTCTGCATGATCGGGGGGATCTGCTCGCTCTGGTCCGCGGCCAGCCGCACGTCGGGCAGGTTTTCCAAGTCGGCGAGCGCTTCCACCGCCTCCTGCCGGGCCTGCGGCGAGAACGATCCGCCGATCTGCTCGAGACGCTGCGTCACCACGGCCGCGGCCCGTTCGGTGTCGTGGCGCTGGGTGTACAGCACCTGCAGCCCGGCGGCCCGGCTGCCTGCGCCGGTGTTGCCCTGCGCGATGAAGTACGCGGTCTGGTCGCGCTCATCCTGGAGCCGCTGGACCAGGGTGGTGATGTCCGAGTTGAGGTTGGCCAGCTGTTGCACTCGCTGATAGGTCGAGGCGCTCTGGATCGATGACGAGACACGGAGGCCGCCAAGCGCGACGGCGGCCAGGGTCGGGATGGCAATCAGCAGGAGGAGGCGGGAGCGGACGCGCCAGTTCTTCAGCCCATGGCGTGATGGCTGGCTGGCTGCCGCCACCTCAGTCTGGGGCACTCCACCCGAGCCCGGCTCACTGGCTCGCCCGTTCTGCCCGTTTCCGGGCCCTGGATCGTGGCTGAACGCAGAGCCGTCAGGCGCCTGCTCACCCTCAGCCACGTGGCTGCTGCGGGGGGTCTCATTGCTACGGGAGCGCACTGCGTGTAGACCTCTCATCTACGTGCCGTAACCAGCCCGCAGGCCAGCGGGTGTTGCGGCGGAACCGACATGGCGCACCCCTCTGCGGGTGACGATTGTGCGGGCTCTGCAGGACAGCGCGACTAGGGGCTAACCCTAACCGCTAACCGGCCAACAGGCAGCAATTCCCGCATGACCGGGAAAAACCGATGTAACGGACGTTTGCCCTGCCGGCCACCGGTAGCAGAGTACTCCCTGGCGCTACGGCATGTTCCGAACTGTCCTCAACCGTCCTGCATCTTTGCGCCGAGGAAATAGTGAGGCTCGTCCTGATCGGCGGCCGGACCGCGGACCACCGGGGGCTGGCCGTCCGGTCCGCGTCCTTGCCAGCATGACAGCCCTGGTGGCGGGCCTACTCGTGGTAGCGGATGCCAGGGTGGCGGCTCGTCCACGGCCGCGCCCGCGGGGCCGAAGCCGGGAGGATCGGAACGGATGTCGGTGCAGGACGCTGCTCTTCCACTAGACGAGTAGTTCCGAAGTCTGGGTCCGTCAACGAGCGAGGGTGCCCAAGATCGGTTTGTGACGACTGATCTGAACACCCTCTTGACCGCACTGTACGTAAGATCAATGACGAGATCGAAGGCAGGCGATGGCTGGGCCGTCCGCCGGTGCTGACCGATTCCGAACTGGTCTGCCTGGCTGTGGCCCAGGCGTTGCTGGGCTGCAAGTCCGAGGCCCAGTGGTTGCGGTTCGCCCGCGTGCATCTGGCCGCGATGTTTCCCTACCTGCCGCAGCGTCCTGGCTACAACCGGAGGCTGCGGGCCGCCTTGCCGCTGATCAAACGGGTGATCCGGCTGCTGGCGGCCGACACCGACTTCTGGCTGGACAACGTGTGGATCGCCGACTCCACGCCGGTGGAATGCGGCCGCTCGCGCCCGGCCGTCCAGCGCTCGGCCATGGCGGCCTGGGCGAACTACGGCTACTGCGCTTCGCATTCCCGCTGTTTTTGGGGACTGCGGCTGCATCTGGTCGCCACCCCGGCCGGGATGCCGGTCACCTGGGCGCTGGCCGACCCCAAACTCCACGAGCGCAAGGTGCTGGCCGCGATGCTGGACCTCGAGCCCGAGCTGACAGCCACCCGGCCGCGCCTGGTGCTCATCGCCGACAAGGGCTACAAGGCCAGGTGGTTCGAGACCAGTCTGGGCCAGCGCGGAATCGAACTGCTGCGCCCCTCGATGCGCAACGAGCAGCCACGACCGGGCGAGCTGCTGCTCCAACCGGTACGACAGCTCATCGAGTCGGTCAACGACACCCTCAAAACCAGCTCGACCTGGAACAGCACGGCGGCCGGACATTCGAGGGCGTCGCCGTCAGAATCGCCCAGCGCATCCTGGCTATGGCCGCCGCGATCTGGCACAACCACCGCACCAGACAGCCCATCAGCCGATCACTGATCGCCTACGACCACTAACCACTTCAGAACTACTCGTCTAGGGCATATCGGCCAGGCCGAGGTCGCGGGCAATGATCATCCGCTGCACCTCCGAGGTGCCCTCACCGATCTCCAGCACCTTGGCGTCGCGGTAGAAGCGGGCGACCGGATACTCGTTCATGTAGCCGTAGCCACCGAAGATCTGGGTGGCGTCACGCGCGTTGTCCATGGCCGCGTTCGAGGCGGTCAGCTTGGCGATGGCCGCCTGCTTCTTCGCCGGCTCCCCGGCGGCCAGCCGGGCCGCGGCGTCGTACCAGGCCAGCCGGGCGCAATGAACCCTGGCCTCCATGTCAGCCAGCGTGAACTGGATCCCCTGGTAATGGCCGAGCCGGTGGCCGAATGCCTCGCGCTGCGCCACCTGCTGCAGGCATTCCGACACGCACCCCGCCGCCAAGCCGGTCGCCAGGGCCGCGATCGCCACCCGCCCCTCGTCGAGTATCTGCAGGAACTGGGCGTAGCCCCGTCCCCGCTCCCCGAGCAGATTGTCCGCGGGCACCCGGCAGGACGCGAAGGCCAGTTCCCGCGTGTCCGAGGCACACCAGCCCACCTTGGAGTACTCGCGGCCCACGGTGAAGCCGGGCGTGCCGGCCGGGACGATGATGGCCGAGATCTCCGGCCGCCCGCCGTCCGGGGCCCCGCGCCGGCCGCCCGGCCGGCCGCCGGTGATGGCGAGCACGGTCACCAGCGAGGTGATGGCGGTGCCCGCGTTGGTGATGAAGGACTTCGATCCGTCGATGACCCAGTCGCCGCCCTCGAGCCCCGCGGTGGTGCGCATGCCGCCGGGGATGTCCGACCCGCCGCCGGGCTCGGTCAGCCCGAACGCGGCCAGCCGCTCCCCCGCGCACAGGTCGGGCAGCCACCGGCGCCGCTGCTCCTCGGTGCCGAACCGGTAGATCGGCATGGCACCCAGCGCCACCGCCGCCTCCAGCGTGATGGCCACCGACGAGTCAACCCGGGCCAGTTCCTCCAGCGCGAGGCAGAACGCGAAGAGATCGCCCCCCATGCCGCCGTACTCCTCCGGGAACGGCAGGCCGAACAGGCCCAGCTTGGCCATCCGGGCCACGATCTCGTAGGGGAACTCCCCCCGTTCGTAGTAGTCGCCGATCACCGGTGCCACCACGTCGCGGGCGAACCCGGCGACGGTGGCCCTGAGTTCCTCGTGGTAATCCTCGAGCCGGAAGCTGATCATGGCTGCCCTCCGCAGGATCGCTGCTCTGGACGCCGCCGACCTGCCCCGGATGGGTGGCGGGAAACAGGTCCCGACGCCTGTGATGCTACTGGCCGGTGTGAAGCCCGCAGATGGCCGCCCGTCCGGCGGGATCCGGCGCAGACGCCCTCCGGATATGCCCTAGTCTCGGAGGGACACCTCTTAGCCGCTCTGCCGCCCTCCGGAGGACGTCTTGACGACCCTCACCTGCCCCGGCTGCGCCGCTGCGGTTCAGCAGGACGATCTCATCTGCTTCACCTGCGGGGCGAACCTGCCCCGGGCTGAGCAGCCCGACGAGCCGACCATCCCGCCCACGGTGATGCAGGAATCCCTCCGCCGCGACGGCGCCACCGCCTCGTCGCTCGCCCCGGCCGTGTGCCCGTATTGCGCTGCGGCCATCCCCGACCGGTCGTTGCTGTCCTGCCCGGCCTGCAGCCGGCGGCTGCCCCGCTCGTCGGGCCCGATCTCGCCGGTCGTCCTGCGGCTGGCGTTCCCGACCGGGAACGTGGACGTCCCCGCGGGGACCTCGCTCGTGCTCGGCCGCGACCCGGGGGAATCCCTGGTCGCCGCCGCCTTCTTCGAGTACGAGAACGTGTCGCGGCGCCATGCCACCGTCGCCGTCAGCGACGCCGGGGATGCGACCATCCGCGACGAGCAGTCAACCAACGGCACCTTCATCAACGGGGACCGGGTGCTGCCCGGCACCGAGGCGCGGCTGCGTGACGGGGACCGGGTGAGGCTGGCGGCCGATGTCACTGCCGAGGTCTCACTTCCCCACCAGGGGCTGGACCCGGCCGCGTTCAGCTCGAACGGCCACGAGGACCGCAGCTGAGCCACGCCCGGGGCGCCTCTCCAGGGAACCGGGACCGGGCGGGCGCGGGCCGGGCATAGCTCTCGTGGCCGGTGCGCAGGCGCCCTTGCGCCGCCAGCTACCGGCGCAGGTGGCGCTTTTGTCACGGCTGGGACACGAAATGATCTGCGCCGCACCTGCCCTGGTGTGGCGCAGGTCACCCGTGAGAACATCCGGGCAACGACTCGGCTCCGGCCTGGGAGGGCTCAATGGCCACGGAGACTGGCACCACCACCACCACGACTGGCCTGCGGCGGAACGCCATCGGCCTGCGTGAGGTCACGTTCCAGAGCATCACCGACATGGCCCCCGGCGCGGCGATCGCCGCGTCGATCCCGGCCGGCGTCGCCTTCGCCGGCGGCGCGCTGCCGCTCGCGGTCGTCTTCGCGCTGATCGCGTGCCTGCTCTGCGCGGTGAGCATCGGCCAACTGGCGCGGGAGCTGCCGTCTGCTGGATCGGTGGCCACCTACGCTGCGCGGGGCCTGCACCCTGCCGTCGGCTTCCTGGTGGCCTGGGGTTATGTGCTGGTCGGGTTCCTGATCCCGCCGCTGGTGCTGCTCCAGCTCGGGTTCACCACCGCCGCCACGCTGAACGCGGAGTTCCACGGGTACCCGGCGAACCTGTGGTGGCCGTGGGCGCTGCTCGGCGCGGTGATCGTGCTCGCGGCCGGCTTCTACGGCATCCGCACCTCGGCGCGGCTGGGCACCGCCCTCGGCGTGTTCGAGATCGGCGTCTTCGTCGTGCTCGCGGTCTTCTTCATCGTGCACGCGGGCAGCAACAACACGCTGAGCGTGTTCACCACCAAGTACACCCCGGTCGGGTACCACGGCCTCACCGGGGTGATCGCCGGCTCGGTGTACACGATCCTGGCGTTCGGCGGCTTCGAGGGCGCCGCGCCCGCTGGCCGAGGAGGCCAGGAACCCGCGCCGGACCATCCCGCGCGCGATCCTGCTGGCCACCCTGGGCATCGGCCTGCTGTACGTGTTCACCACCTACGCGGTGGACGTCGCGTACGGGCCCGCGCAGTTCCACAACTTCACCACGGGCACCGGGGCCGCGTCCTGGGAGGGCATGGCCCGCTCGCTGTACGGCGCCTTCTGGTTCTTCGTGTTCCTGGCCATCGTCAACTCGACCATCGCCAACGCGAACGCGGGCGTGAACGTCTCCACCCGGACCGCCTACGCGATGGGCCGGATCAGCGCCTTCCCGCACTTCCTGGCGCGGGTGCACCCCAAGCACCAGTCCCCGGTCCCGGCCATCCTGCTGGCCTTCATCATCACCGTCGCGGTGACCCTGGGCCTCGGCCTCGGCTACGACCCGGTGACCGCGTTCGTCATGGTCGCCACCGCGCTGGTCATCGTCATCGTCGCCGTCTACATCCTGATGAACGCCGCCTGCATCGGCTTCTTCGGCCGCCCCGGCCACCGCTTCAACCCGTGGCTGCACGCGGTCATCCCGGTGCTCGGCATCCTCGCGTTCGTCCCCGCCTGGCTCACCTCCGCGGGCATCGCCGTGCTCCCGGGCAACTTCATCACCCCGCTGCCGACGCCGTACTCTTACATGGGCCCGGGCGTGGGCGGATTCATGATCATCGGCGTGATCTACCTGATCTACCTGTACCGGCGCCACCCGCGCCGGGTGGTCGAAGTCGGGCTGGTCCACCTCGACCCGCTGGAGGAGTACGAGGGCTCGGATGACTGACCCGCCGGTCATCACGCTCCGGCCGGATCCCGGCCAGTACGCCTGGACGTTCGGCGGCGCGGCGCCGCTGGCACGCGTCATGCCGCCCGCGATCCTGGAGGTGTTCACCGAGGACTGCTTCGCGGGCCGGGTGCGCGGGGAGAACGACCTGGTCTCGCAGGTGTGCGAGTTCCCCTACCTCAACCCGCAGACCGGCCCGTTCTACATCGAGGGAGCGGAGCCTGGCGACACGCTGGCCGTCCACTTCGTCTCGATCGAGCCCGCCAGGGACTGGGGCGCGTCCACCACCGTGCCGCTGTTCGGCGCGCTGTCGGCCACCCACGCCACCGCGCTGCTGCACGAGCCGCTGCCGGAACTGGTGTGGATGTGGCAGTTCGACCGGGCGCGGGGCACCTGCCGGTTCACCGCCCGGCAGGGCGACTACACCGTGGACCTGCCGATGAATCCCATGCACGGCACGGTCGGGGTCGCGCCGGCCAACCTTGAGGTGCGCAGCGCGCTGGTGCCCGACGCGTTCGGCGGCAACATGGACACCCCCGAGATGCGGGCCGGGGTCACCTGCTACCTCGGGGTCAACGTGGAGGGCGCGCTGTTCTCGCTCGGCGACGGCCACGCCCGCCAGGGCGAGGGCGAGACCTGCGGGGTGGCGGTGGAGTGCGCCATGAACACCGTGCTGGCGGTCGACCTGATCAAGGGCAGGCCGTGCGCCTGGCCCCGGCTGGAGTCGAACTTCGCACATCATGACGGCAGGGTCCGCCCGCCCGCTGGAGGACGCGTTCCGGATCGCCCAGCTCGACCTGGTGCAGTGGCTCGGGACCGACTACGGGCTCGACCCGCTCGATGCCTACCAGCTGCTCACCCAGGCGGTGGAATCCCCGCTGGCCAACGTCTGCGACCCGAACTACACCAGCGTGGCGAAGATGAAAAAGCAGTACCTGCCGCCAGCGGCCGCGATGGACGGCGCACACGCCCGGCTCAGCGAGCTCGCCGCCACCTACCGGGGCGACTGAGCGGCGGCCGGGCAGCCGCGCAAGGGCCGACGGTGAGCCGGGCGGCAGGCCAACGGTGAGGCACTGGGTGGGCGGTGAGGTGGCGGCCTGGCCGGGAGCCCAGTGGGTCGTGGGGCCAACGGGGCCAGTGAAGCTGATGAGGGCGCAGTGGGCGGTGCGACTGGACGGGCGCTGGGGGCTGGACGGGCGGTGGGCGCGCGGGAGCGGCGGCCACGGGGATCACACGGAGGCAGTGTCTCCCCGGTACCCGCAGTGGCGGGCGGATGCCCCGCTGAGGGCGCGGATCACCTGCATCATGACTGAGTCAGGCGGGAGGGAACCAGGCTGTTCCCGTCCCTGCCCGATCAGGCCGCGCACTCGCGGCACACCAACAGGTTGCCGCGTTCCTCCGCCAGCTGGCTGCGGTGGTGCACCAGGAAGCAGCGCGAACAGGTGAACTCATCGGCCTGGCGAGGAATCACCCGGAACGACAGTTCCTCGTTGGACAGGTCCGCACCGGGCAGCTCCAGCGACTCTGCGACGTCATCAGGGTCAACGTCGATCGTGCTGGAGGACTTGTCCATCCGGCGTGCCTGCAGCTCCTGCAGGCTGTCCTCGGTCATTTCCTCGTCGGTCTTGCGCGGGCTGTCGTAGTCAGTGGCCATCTGGGTCCTGCACCCCCTCCATCTTCATGCGCCTCCGTGTAACGCTCCGGGCCCCGTAGTTGTGCCCGAATCCGGCGGGGAATTCTGTCACGTCCGGCCGCCGGGCACACGTAAGGCTGACGAAGCCGTGTCGCTGGCGTGGTCCCCCGGCGATCACCGGCATCCGACGCCCGCGATTTGCACGTAGACGAAGTTCCCCCGATACACGCCGTTAACCAGCAAAAAGTGCGTATGGTACGAACCAGCCCTGGACCAGCCGTCCCACTGGACCGTGAGGGACCCCCCGCATGCCCAACGTCATGCCGCTGCAGGCCGACGATCCCCGGCGCGTGGGCCACTACCGGCTCACCGGCAGGATCGACAGCCGGCCCGGGGCGGACGGCAGCACTCCACACGTGTTCATGGCCAAGATCGTCGATGACGGCGAGGTCATCGTCACCCTGCTCGGCAGGGAACGGGCAGCGGACGCGGCCGCCAGGGACCGGTTCACCGCGGAGGCGCGGGTGGCCCGCCGGGTCGCCCCGTTCTGCGCGGCCCGGATCCTGGACGCCGGGCATCGAGGCCCACGACCCCTACCTGGTCACCGAGTACGTCCCCGGGTCCACGCTGGTCGAGACCGTCTGGCGGGAGGGGCCGCTGACGAGCCCGGGCCTGGACGCGGTGGCGATCGGCACCGCGACTGGGCTGATGGCGATCCACCAGACCGGGCTGGTCCATGGGTCGCTCGGCCCGGACCGCGTGGTGCTCGGCCCGGACGGGCCGTGCGTGACCCACTTCGGCATCACCCCGCCCTACGGCGCGGCTACTCCCGCCGCTGACCTGCTGGCCTGGGCGAACACCGTCCTGTTCGCCGCGCTGGGACGGCCGCCGGTGGGGCCGCAGGATCTGGCGGCGCTGCCCGAGGACCTGCGCGAGGTCGTGGCCGCCTGCCTGGCGCCGGACCCAGCCGCGCGCCCGGTGGCCCGGGCCGTGCTGACCAGGCTGCTGCAGCGGGCACGATCTGTCGGCCGGGCTGCTCGCCGAGGGGGCCAGGCAGGCCAGGCGGCGCGCCCGGATGCCGGGAGATCGGCCCGGCCCACCGCCCGCCCGCGTCGGCCCGGTCCCGCTCCGGCGTCGTCCTATGGAGCGTGGCCTGCGCGGTGTGCGTGCTGGCGATCGCGGCGGGGGCGGTCTTCATCTTCGTCCGCCCGCACGGTTCGTCCGCCCGGCCGGGCAGCGCTACGACCGGCACCGCCCAGACGGGCGCCACCAGGCTGCCCACGCCCCTGCCCTCGGCCCGGGCTCCCGCCACGCTGACGGGCACCTGGTCGGGGCAGGTGCACCAGACCGGCCCGGTGCTGACGGTGATCGTGCGGATCTCGCTCCCGGCCGGCTCGGCCACCGGCACCATCACCTACCCGCAGCTGCAGCTGCTCGGGCAGGCTGGCCATCGTCCAGGTCGCGAAGCGCAAGGTCACCCTGGACCAGACGATCGCCAGCGGGCGGGCGGTCTGCCCCGACGGCGTCATCACGCTGGTCTCCCGGCCCGCCGGGACCGTTGCCTTCACGTTCCTGCGGGGGAACGGCAGTAACCCGACCGGCACCCTGACCCGCAGCGCCTAGCCGGGACCGGCCGGCACCGGGCCCGGGCCGTCCCGGTCCGGATGCAGGCTGGCGAGCAGGTCGTGCAGCTCGCCGAACAGTACTGGCTCGGCCGCGATGGCCAGCTCCGGGCTGGCCTGCTGGCCCGCCAGCCCGCCCAGCCGGGCCCCGGCCTCGGTGGCGATGAGGCCGCCCGCGGCGTAGTCCCAGTAGTTCACGCCGCGCTCGTAGAAGGCGTCCACGCGGCCCGCCGCGACCGAGCACAGGTCCACCGCGCACGAGCCGCCCCGGCGGATGTCACGCACCCGGGGCAGCACCGCTGCGACCACCTCGCCCTGGATCTTCCGCCGACCCGCCTCGTACCCGAACCCGGTCGCCACCAGCGCCTGCGCCAGCGTTACCCCGGTGTTGCAGCGCAGCGAGACGAGCGGCGCGACTCCCGCCTGCAGCCAGGCGCCGCCGCCGGAGACGGCGGTGAAGACCTCATCGTGGGCCGGCGCCGCCACCACCCCCGCCACCAGCGTCCCCTCGACCTCGGCGGCGATGCTGACCGCCCAGTCCGCCAGCCCGTACAGGTAGTTGACGGTCCCATCCAGCGGGTCGATGATCCACCGCACCCGGCCCCGCCCCGACTCCCCGCCCTCCTCGCCGAGAACCGCGTCACCCGGCCGCTGCGACAGCAGCCGGCCGGTGATCAGCGCCTCCGATGCCCGGTCCATCTCGGTGACCACATCGGTCGGGCTCGACTTGGTTCCGGTCACCTCCGGCCGGCCCGACCGGCCCGGCGGCCGCCCGGCGGCCAGCATCCCGCCCGCCTCCACGGCGGCGGCCCGGGCCAGGCCGAGCAGGGTCGCGGGGGCGTCGTCGGTCACGCGCGGCCCCCGGGCCGGCCCGCGCCGTGGGCGGCCGGCCGGGGACGGCAGCATCCGTCCGGGCAGGCGTCCGGGCCCGGCACCATGCCGCCGAGTGCGGCGCGTCCCGGCTCCTCTCCCGTCCGCTCGCGTACCAGCTCGGTGATCATGGAGACGAAACGCGGGTGGGTGCCCGGGGTGGCCGCGCGGGCCAGCGGGAGGCCGAGCCGCTGGCCCGCCTGCGCCGCCTCCACATCGAGGTCGTAGAGGACCTCCAGGTGATCGGAGACGAAGCCCACCGGGACCACGACGGCGCCCGGCGCGCCGCCGGCGGCCAGGTCGGCGAGGTGGTCGCACACGTCTGGGCCGAGCCACGGCACCGACGGCGGCCCGCTCCGGCTCTGGTAGACGAGCCGCCACGGCCGCTCGCCGCCGCCGGTGGCGGCGACGCCCGCGGCCACCAGGCGCGCCGCTTCCGCCAGCTGGGCCGGGTAGAGGCCGCCGTCCGGCCCGCTGGCCGCCGCCATCGACTCGGGCACGCTGTGCGCCGTGAACACCAGCGGGGCACCGGGCCGGGCGCCGGGCGGCAGCGACTCGATGGCCGCCAGGGTGGACTCGGTGAAGGGGGCGATGAAGCCGGGGTGGTTGAAGAAGTGCCGGATCTTGTCGATCCGCGGGGCGGCCGCCCCCACCTGTGCCCGCGCGGCCTCGATGTCCTCGAGGTACTGCCGGCAGCTCGAATGGGACCCGTAGGCCGAGGTCACGAACGCGATCGCGCGGCGTACCCCGTGCGCGGCCATCTCGGCGACGGTGTCGGCCAGGTAGGGATCCCAGTTCCGGTTGCCCCAGTACAGGGGCAGGCTGAGCCCGCTGGCGGCGAAATCCTTCCCGATGGCCGCGAGCAGGTCCCGGCATTGCTGGTTGATCGGGCTGACCCCGCCGAAGTGGTCGTAGTGGTGAGCCACCTCGGCCAGCCGCTCACGGGGCACCCCGCGGCCGCGGGTGACGTTCTCCAGGAACGGGATGACGTCCGCCGGCCCTTCCGGCCCGCCGAAGGAGACCAGCACGAACGCGTCGTAGTCCGCCATGCGACCCATCCAATCAGCAGACACCGGCTGGGGTTGCCATGCCCGGCGGGCATGGTAAGTCACCGGCGTGCGGCCCCCGCCGGGCGCCCCGGGTCAGCCGTAGACCCGCGCGTACTGCTGGGCGAGCGCGAGCACCTCCGCCACGTACCAGCTCGCGTGGTTGTAGGCGAGGATGGCGCCCGGCAGCCCGGCCGCGGTGCGCGCGCCGGCCGCGCACAGGAGCCGGGCGGCGGACGGGACCGCGTCGTAGGGATCCATCACGTTAGGCGGGCCGGGCTCGCCGAACGCGGTGATCCCCCACTCCTGCCCAGGTGGACGGCAGGAACTGCATCGGGCCCTCCGCGCCCGCCGTGGAGGGGCCGACGTTCGCCCCGTCCCCGCTCTCGATCTGGCCGATGGCGGCCAGCACGGTCCAGGACATGCCCGGGCAGTAGCGGGCCGCCGACTCGCGGAACAGCTGGAGGTAGGTGGCGGGCTTGCCGCTGGAGGTCGAGGAGTCCACCGGGAGCTGCGGCTCGCGCAGGCTGACCACCCGGCCGGCCCTCGCCGAGTGCCGCCCTGACCTCATGCTTGAGGGCCGGCATCGCCACCCCGGGCGCGCTGATCAGGGCGGCCACGTTGTGGATGAGCCCGAGCGCGCCCGAGGCGTTGCTGTTGACGACCAGGTCGACGCCGGAGATGCCGAACGTAGCCGCGCCGCCGTAGGTCAGGGTGACGCGGGAGGCGCCCGCCAGCTGGTACCGGGTGCCGCTGTGCAGCCGCAGCAGATGGCGCGCGCTGCCCGCCGAGACGAAGCCTCCGCCGGCGATGGCCTCCCACAGCCTCGTGTCGGAGGCGGTGGCGAGCGGGGTCCAGGACCGGAACTGCTGGGGATCGACCCCGATCACGTTGACCCGCCGGCCCCCGACCTCGATGGCGGCGCCGTCCACCGCGAGCACATCCCGCGCCCCGCGGATCTTCCCCAGCTTCCGGATATCGGCGACGCTGAGACCGTGTGGCTCGATCACGGCGAGATCAGGCAGGATGATCTGCTGCCACCCGGGGCCCCGGCCGTCCGGCCCGGTGCTGGCGGGGCTGGGCCTGGCGGAGGTGGGCCTGCGGCGGTGGCGCCGGCGGGCGGCCCGGGGCCGGCGGGTACCGCTAATGCGGGTACCGCGCTGGGCCACAGCGGCCCGGGACTGGGCTGGTTGGGACCGGACATGAGCGGCCCGGCGGCCAGCACCACGGCCATGACCCCAAGGGCCGGTGCACCGCGCCACGCGCGGAGCCCGGCGGCGGCCGGACGCGGCAGCCAGCGCCGCAGGAGGCGGCTCATCGCGAACAACGATAACGGGAGAGCCCGGTGCAGCTGAAGAGGGATCCAGGAAAGGAGTTAGGAAACGAATAGGACGAGCGGATATCGTCAAAAGGGAATGCAGCAGACTACGACGCGGGACCGGCCGAAGCGGCCCGCCAGCCCCTATCTGGAAATCCTCCGCCTGCCCGGTGCCCTGGCCTTCTCCGCGGCCGGCTTCCTGGCGCGGATGCCGATGTCGATGTTCAGCCTGGGCACGGTCCTGCTGATCGCCGCGACCACCGGCCGGTACGGCCTGGCGGGGCTGGTGGCGGCGGTCGGCTCGGTGGGTTACGCGCTGGGCGCGCCGCAGATCGCCAGGCTCATTGACCGGTTCGGCCAGGCGCGCGTGCTGCGGCCGCAGGTGGCGGTGTTCGGCGCCGCGACCGTCGTCTTCGTGACGCTGGCCGAGATCGGCGCGCCGCTGGCCGCGGTCGTCGTGCCAGGTGCGCTCGCGGGCGCCA
Source organism: uncultured Actinomycetes bacterium (assembly GCA_963835425.1). Lineage (GTDB taxonomy): Bacteria > Actinomycetota > Actinomycetes > Streptosporangiales > Streptosporangiaceae > UBA9676. The sequence goes on from CAWIGE010000002.1 coordinate 1,025,037, forward strand.
CCATGCCATCGGTGGGGTCGATGGTCCGCGCGCGGTGGAGCGTGCTGCTGGCGGGGACCGGCCGCCTGCACACGGCCTTCTCGCTGGAGTCGGTCGCCGACGAGATCATCTTCGTGGTGGGCCCGGCGTTAGTGACGCTGCTCGCCACCGCCGTGTACCCGGCCGCCGGCGTGGGCGCCGCGATGGTGCTGTGCGTGACGGGCACGCTGCTGTTCGCCGCCCAGCGGCGCACCCAGCCGTTGCCCCGCGGCCCGAGGCAGGCGGGCGGGTCCCGCCGGTGCCGCGGCCGCGGCGGCGCGCGCACCTGGGCCGCCGTGCCGGGGCTGGTGACGCTGGTCCCGGTGTACTGGTTCCTGGGCGCCATGTTCGCGACCATCGATCTGAGCACGGTCGGCTTCTCCGCCGAGCACGGGCATCTGCCGCTGGCCGGGCTGGTGCTCGGCGCCTACGCGCTGGGCAGCGCCATCGGCGGCCTGTGGTACGGGACCCGGCACTGGCGCGCTCCGCTGGAGCGGCGGTTCGCGATCACGCTGGCCTGCACGGTGGCCGGGGTGGCGACGTTCTGGCTCCAGCCCGGGCTCCTGTCCCTGGTGGCGGTGATCATCATTGCCGGGATGAGCATCTCGCCGACCCTGATCGCCGGTTACGCCCTGATCGAGCGGCAGGCCCCGCCGGACCGGCGGACCGAGGGAATGACCTGGCTCTCGTCGGCGATCGCGGTGGGGGTGGCGACCGGCTCGCCGCTGGCCGGCCACCTGATCGACGCCTACGGCGCGCGCTGGGGTTACCTGCTCGCGGCCGCCTGCGGGTTCGGCGCCGTGCTGGCCGTCCTGGCCGGGCTGGGCCGGCTGAAGGTGCCCCGGTGGCCCGGCCGAGCCAGTCGTCGCGGCCGGGCCAGCCGTCCCGGCCGCGGAAGCCGTCCCGGCCGGGCCCGGCGAGGCGGCCACGGGCACGGGCCTGCCGTGACCGGACCGGCCCTGGGATAGGGTCCGTCAGTGTCCCGGTATCCTCTCCGCGCGCGGGCCGGGCCGGGCAGAGGCGCGCCCGGCCGCTGGGCATGGAGAGACCGGAAGCTGGCCGTCGACCTGACACGCGGGAGGAAAGGGGTAAGGCATGCACCGGACACCGGCAGCCGGACCGGCCGCATCCGGCCTTGGCCAGCCAGTGGCGGGCGGACGCCACCGGACCCCCGGCACGGATAAATCCGGCCTGACCGGCGCCGGCCACGCTAGTCTGCGATCATGAGTCGCGAAGCTTTCCCCGGCGCTGTACCGGGGGAGGCGGAGGGGCAGCCAGCCGCCAAGAAGGCAGCGCCCGCCGCCCGGGGCCGGACCGCGGCCGGGCGGCCGAAGCGCCCCTCGCTCGGCGGTGGCAGGCCGGCCCAGGACCGTGAGCTGCGCGCACAGGGCCGCCAGACCGTGCGCAGGCTGCTGGAGGCGGGCCTGGCCGAGTTCGACGAGCGCGGATTCCAGGCCGTCCGGGTGGACGACATTGTCCGCCGGGCACGGACCTCGCACGGCACGTTCTACCTGTACTTCTCGAACAAGGACGACTTCTTCAAGGCGCTGCTGAGGGACGCCCTGCACGACATGGGCGTGATCACCGACGCCTTCCCGGTGGTCACCCGCAACGAGGCGGGGCAGTGCGGCACTGCGCCAGTGGGTCCACACGTTCTGTGAGACCTACGCCGCGCATGCCGCGGTGATCAGGATCCTCAGCCAGGCCGACGTGGTCGGCGAGGAGGTCTGGGGCGACGGGCTGCAGCTGCTGTTCCGGCTCGCCGAGGCCATCACCCAGGGGATGACCGCCGCCTCGCCGAAGTGGCAGGCGCCGCCCCCGGCCGGGGACGCCGACGGGCGGGCCAGTGGCCGCCGCCGCCGGACGGGCCGCGCGGGCCAGGCAGCAGGCGCGGCACAGGGAACAGGCGCGGGCCAGGCAGCAGGCGCGGCACAGGGAACAGGCGCGGGCCAGGCGGCAGGCGCAGGCCAGGCGCCCGGTGACGCGGCCGATGACGCCCAGGCGGCCGCCCCCGCCGGGCGTGCGGAACTCACCGCAGTGGCCTGCCTGATGATGCTGGAGCGGGTGAACTACCTGCTCAGCGTGGAGGTGAGGCTGCCCAGGGACGAGATGGTGGACAGGCTCACCGCGATCATTTTCGCGGCCTTCCACTCCCCGTAGTCCCGGCCGCGCCCGCCTCACCGCCGGACTGCGCCACGCTGACCGGGGCGCCGCCACCTCCTCCGACGCACGCAGCGCCGCGACCGCCGCCAGCGCGTCCCGGGCCGCGGGCACGTCGTGCACGCGGAACAGCCGCGCCCCCTCCCAGGCGCAGACCGCCAGCGCGGCCAGCGTGCCCTCGGCCCGCTCCTGGACCGGCAGATCGAGGGTCTCCCCCACGAAATCCTTGTTCGAGACCGCGACCAGCACCGGCCAGCCGGTCGCCACCAGGTCGCCGGTCCGCCTGGTCAGCTCCAGCGAATGCCAGGTGTTCTTGCCGAAGTCGTGCGCGGGGTCGATGACGATGCCGTCGGGACGCACGCCCGCCGCGACCGCCCGCTCGGCCTGCGCGGTGACGTAGTCGCGGACCTCGGCCACCACGTCGGCATAGGCGGGCCGGTGCGGCCGGGTCCGCGGCGCGAGGCCACCCGCGTGCGAGCAGACGAGCCCGAGGCCGTGCGAGGCGGCGACCTCCGCCAGCGCCGGGTCGGCGCCGCCCCACGCGTCGTTGAGCAGGTCCGCGCCGGCCCGGGCGACCGCCTCCCCCACCTCCGCGCGCCAGGTATCCACGCTGATGACCACGTCCGGATGCTGGGCGCGCACCGCCGCCACCAGGCCCGCCACGCGGCGGATCTCCTCCGCCACGCTCACGTACTCCCCCGGGCCTGCCCTCACCCCGCCGATGTCCAGGATGGCGGCCCCGCCGGCGACCGCGCGGTCCGCCGCCGCCAGCGCAGCGCCGAGCTCGTAGGTGGTGCCGTGATCGAAAAAGGAATCCGGGGTCCGGTTGATCACGGCCATGATGCCAAACGATCCTGGCGGCCACTCCCGGCTGCCGAGCCGCAGTGTCCTGCCCGCTGCAGGGGCCTCGCTGGTCACTGATCGAGGATAGAGCCGCGCCCGGGAGGCGGGGGCGGCGGGAGGGTTGCCGCCGCCGCATGTGTGCGGAAACGGCTGCCCGGGCGGCGGCGCACACAAACCGGCCGGGCGGCCCGCCGCGTCGGGCAGAATCGATGAAGTGCGATTCCTTTCCCGCTCAGGCCGTGCCGCACGACCTGACCTACAGCGACGTGTTCCTCGTTCCCGTGCCTGTCGTCGGTGGAGTCCCGGCTGGACGTGAGCCTGGCCACCGGCGACGGGAGCGGCACCACCATCCCGGTGGTGGTCGCGAACATGACCGCGGTGTCGGGCCGCCGGATGGCCGAGACGGTCGCCCGCCGCGGCGGCATCGCCATCCTCCCGCAGGACATCCCGCATGGACGTCGTCGCCGAGGTGGTGGCCTGGGTCAAGGGCCGCGACCTGGTGCACGACACCGCGATCACCCTCGGGCCCCGGTGACACCACCGGCGAGGCGCTCAGCCTGCTCCCCAAGCGCGCGCACGGCGCGGTGGTGGTGGTCGAGGACGGCCGCCCGGTCGGGGTGGTGACCGAGGCGGACTGCCAGGGCGTGGACCGGTTCACCCAGCTCCGCCAGGTCATGTCCACCGACCCGCTCACGCTGCGGGCCGGCACCGACCCGCAGGAGGCGTTCGGCCTGCTGCACGACGGCCGGCACCGGCTGGCCCCGGTGGTGGACGGGACCGGCACCGCTGGTCGGCATGATGACCCGGACCGGCGCGCTGCGGGCGACGGTCTACCAGCCGGCCACCGACACCGACGGGCGGCTGCGGGTCGGTGCCGCGGTCGGCATCAACGGCGACGTCGCGGGCAAGGCCAAGCAGCTGATCGCCGCCGGGGTGGACATCCTCGTGGTGGACACCGCGCACGGCCATCAGGACAAGATGATCAGCGCGCTCCGGGCGGTGCGCGACATCGGGCCGCCGGTGCCGGTGGCGGCGGGCAACGTGGTGACCGCCGAGGGCGTGCGTGACCTGGTGGGCGCCGGCGCCGACATCGTGAAGGTGGGCGTCGGGCCCGGCGCGATGTGCACCACCCGGATGATGACCGGGGTCGGGCGGCCGCAGTTCAGCGCGGTGCTGGAGTGCGCGGCCGAGGCGCGGCGGCTGGGTGCGCACGTGTGGGCGGACGGCGGCGTGCGGCACCCGAGGGACGTCGCGCTGGCGCTGGCCGCGGGGGCCGCCAACGTCATGATCGGGTCGTGGTTCGCCGGCACCTACGAGTCGCCCGGCGACGCGTTCCGCGACGCCGACGGCCGGCTCTACAAGGAGAGCTTCGGGATGGCCTCGGCCCGGGCGGTCAGGCTCCGGTCGGTGGCCGACTCGCCGTTCGACCGCGCCCGCAAGGAGCTGTTCGAGGAGGGCATCTCGACCGCCCGGATGTATCTCGACCCGCAGCGCCCCGGGGTGGAGGACCTGGTCGACCAGATCACCGCCGGGCTGCGCAGCGCCTGCACCTACGCTGGCGCCAGCACGCTGGCCGAGTTCCATGAGCGCGCGCTGGTCGGGGTGCAGAGCGCGGCGGGCTACAGCGAGGGCATGCCGATCCCGACCAGCTGGTAGGCGCCGTCACCCGGCCCGGCCGGGCTCGACGCAGAACTCGTTGCCCTCCGGGTGTCCGCGTTCACCGGCAGCGATCTCGATGTGGTGCTGCGCGGCCTGGGCGCGGGCACGCTCGTCCTGACCGGCATCGCCACCAGCGGCGTGGTGCTGTCCACCCTCCGGCAGGCCGCCGACCTCGACTACCAGCTGGTCGTCCTCGCCGACGCCTGCCTCGACGCCGACCCCGAGGTGCACCGGGTCCTGACCGAGAAGGTGTTCCCGCGGCAGGCGGAGGTGTCCACCGTCGCGCAGTGGGCGGGGCAGCAGGCCTCGCCGTGACGCCCGCGGCCGCCCGGCGTCAGCGGGTGCCGGCGGCCAGTGTGTGGCAGGCCTGGCCGAAGGCCGTGGCCGAGCCGTAGCGCAGGGTGCCGCTCGCGGTGCCGGCGTGCGCCGCGGAGGCGGCCTTCCTGACCGCCCCGGCGGGGGTGAAGGCCTCGGTGAAGGAGCCGTCGGTGCTGGCGACCGGCAGCACCGGCCCGTGCCAGATGCCGTGGAACGCCACCACCAGGCCGGGCGGCAGCGGGGCCGGCGAGCCGCCGGACAGGCCGATGCTGGTGGCCGACCCGTCGGTGGTCAGCCAGCCGTGCATCGTGCCGGTCAGGGTGAACGAGTACACCCGCCCGCTCTGGGTGCACAGCTTCGCGCTGCCGCGCAGGCTGTTGCAGCCGCCGTGGAGGAAGCACCCGGGACGGCCGCCGTGGGCGAAGACGCCGCCCTGCAGATGGGTGAACAGCAGGTAGCGGCCGCCGTCGCTGGCCTGCACCGGGCCGTAGCCGTCCCACTGCCCGAGCGGGGTGAACCGGCTGCCGATGTGGAACGCCCACGGCGCGGGCACGAACTCGGCCAGGAACAGCGCGACGAACGCGATCAGCACGATCCGCAGCACGATGTGCTGACTGCCGCGGGCGGGCTCCGCCGGCGGCGGCGCGCTCCCGCGAGAGCCGGCCTGGAACGTGCGGCGCTTCATCAGGCGCTGCCGACGGTCAGCATCACCTTGCCGCGCGGGCTCGCCTCGCCGCGCAGGGTGTCCAGCGCCGCCTCCCACTCGGTGAGCGGGAACCGGTGGGTGACCAGGAAGCCCAGCTCGAGCAGGCCCGCGTTGAGCAGCGTGACCACCTCGCGCCAGGCGGCCGAGGTGTAGGAGAAGCTGCCGCGGATGATCAGGTCGTTGTTGACGACGTCGTTAACGGGCACCGCCGCGGTCGCACCGTGCGGCGGCAGCCCGATCAGCACCACGGTGCCGCCCCGGCGCGCCGCGGCGAGCGCGGACAGGACCGCGTCGGTGCTGCCCGCCGCCTCGACGACCAGGTCGTACCCGGTCCCGGCGGCACGGCTGTCGGTCTCGAACCTGGCCGCGCCGGCCTGGGCGGCGAGCGCCGCCTGGCCTTCCCGGCGGCCCAGCACAACTATCTCCGCGGGTGACCAGAGCCGCAGCAGCCGCACCGCCAGCAGCGCCACCGTGCCGTCCCCGACCACCAGCGCCCGCCAGCCCGGCGCGATCGCCGCACCCGCCAGCGCGCGGTACACCACCGAGGCCGGCTCGGCCAGGGCCGCGTCCTCGGCACCGACGCCGGGCGCCAGCGCGTGTACCAGCGACCGCTGGATGGTGAGGAACCCGGCGGCGGCGCCGTCCCGGGTGAAGCCGAGCTCGTCGTAGGTCAGGCACAGGTTCGTCTGGCCTGGCCCGGCAGTGCTGGCAGTGCCCGCACGGCACGATGCCCTCGCCGACCACCAGGGAGCCCGGCGCTGGGCCTTCCTCCATGGGCGCCTGCCCGTCCGCCGCCACCGTCCCCGACCATTCGTGCCCCAGCACCAGCGGGTAATGGGTATAGGCGGGATCGATGCTGCCGTCCACGATCTCCAGGTCGGTGCCGCACAGGCCGACCACCGCGGGCCTGATCAGCACCTCGCCGGGCCCGGGGGTGGGGATGGCGCGCTCCTCCAGCACGACCTCGCCGGGCCTGGCGCACCACCAGCGCCGGGGCGCGTCCTGCGCTCATGACCGGCGCGGGCTCACGTGGCCGCCGCCCGCTCCGCCTCCGCTCGTTCCGCCAGGCCGAGGTTGACGTAGGGGCTGCCGCCCAGGATGCCGGACACGCCATCGGCGTAGCGGCGCACGATCCGCCCGAGCTCGTCGATGCGCCAGGCGGGCAGATCGCCCTTGATGCCGGTAACGCTGACCGCGCCGGCGCAGGACCCGTCGTGGCCGAAGAACGCCGCGCCCACGCAGAACACCCCCTCCGCGTCCTCCTCGTCATCGACGGCGAAGCCGAGCCGCCTGACCGCGGCCAGGTTGTCCAGCAGCGTGTCGATGTCGGTGATGGTGTGCGCGGTGCGGGGGGCCAGCCCGGTCGCGGCGCACATGCGCCGGACCCCGTCGGAGTCCATGGCCGCGAGGATGGACTTGCCCGCCGCCGACGCGTAGGGCAGCTCGCGCTGGCCGAGCGGGGTGTGGAAGCGGACGCTGCCCGGGCCGTCCACCCGGTCGACGAAGACCGGGTACCCGCCGTCGCTGATCGCCACCCGCGCGGTCAGCTTGGTCTCCCGGGACAGGTCCTCGATCAGCGGGCGGCACAGGTCACCGAGCGGGAGCTGCCGGCCGACGATGTCGCCCAGCCTGATCAGTCCGGTGCCGAGCGTGTAGCCGGGCCCGGGGTGCGCATCGCGCAGGTAGCCGAACCCGACCAGGGTCCTGGCCAGCGCCAGGGTGCTGCTCTTGGAGGTTCCCAGCGTCCGGGCCAGCTCGCTGAGCGACAGCCCGCCCGGCGGCCCGGCCGCGACGATCTCGACCAGCCGCAGCGCCCGGGCTACGCTCTGCACGGTATACCGGCCCGCGATCTGGCGGTCTTCCTCCGTCACCGCTCAGCCACCTTCCGCTCATCGTTCGCCCGTGCCGAACGCATCCCCGGAAGACCATTGACATGCCCCAGCAAGGGTGCTTCCATATCCCAAGATATGCTATAGCACAAAACAGAGTTCGGAAGAGCAGAACGCCATTTGCAAAGTACTCTTCGCGCGAACGCCGCCCGGGACCGCATTGCGCGCTGGCTGGCGGCCCCCGGAGCGCCCGCCGGGCTCGTCCTGACCCGCCCGGCCTCGGTGGCGTGGGCCACCGGCGGGGTCGCCCCTCCGGTTGACCGGAGCGCGGACACCGACCTGGTCTGGGCCGTGCTCACTCCCGCCGGGGCGGGCCTGATCACCACCGAGGTGGAGGCCGACCGGATAGCCGAGGAGTACCAGCCCGCCGTGCACGGCTTCACCGAGCTGGCCACGGTCCCCTGGTACCGGCCGGAGGAGTTCGTCCGCGCCGCCGAGGACCTCGCGGGCGCGCCTGCCGCCCGGCTGGCCGGCGACGGTCACCCGGCCTTCGCCGGGGACGCCTCGGACGACCTGATCGAGGCGCGCCTGGCGCTGTCCGGCCCGGAACAGCAGGAGCTGCGCGACCTCGGCGGCGAGGCCGCCGCGGCGCTGGAGGACGCGCTCATCTCCTGGGTCCCCGGCGAGCGCGACCTGGATGTGCAGGCGCGGGTGGCGGCGTCGCTCGAAGGACGCGGCGCGGACGCGCCGGTCCTGATCGTCGGCGGCGACGACCGGGTGCGCCGCTACCGCCACCCGATGGCGGCCGGTGCGCCAGCGCGCGAGCTGGTCATGGCGGTGGTGGTGGCGCGCCGGGCCGGCCTGCACGCGGCCGCCACCCGGTTCGCCTGCGCGGGCCCGCTGCCGCCGGACCTGCGCGCGCTGCGGGCCCGGGTGGGCCGGATCGAGCGGGATGTGCTGGCGGCGAGCCGGCCGGCGAGCAGCTACGGGCAGGCGCTGAGCGCGCTCGACGCGGGTTATGCGCGGGAGGACGCCGCGGGTGGATGGGCGGGCCACTACCAGGGCGGCCCGATCGGCTTCGCCCAGCGCGAGTTCGAGATCGCCCCGTGCCAGCACCAATCCCGCTGGTATTCGGCCCGCATCGAGGCCGGCCACGCGGTCGCCTGGAATCCCAGCCTGCCGGGCGGCGCGAAGGCGGAGGACACCTACCTGGTGCATCCGGGCGGGATGGAGCGCGTCACCACCGGCCGGGCGGACTGGCCGGTGGAGGACGGTGACGACGTGGTGCCGCCACGCCCGGCCGTGCTGGAGGTGTAGACGATGAGACGCCATTGGTCGGTCACGGGCCGCAGGCGCCGGGCCGAACGCCGCGTCAGCGGTGTCCCGGCGCCGAGGACACGCCTCCCGAAGCCAGCGGAGCGCCCGCGAGGGAGGCCATGAGATGAGCGCTCTTCCGGGTCCCGATGGGGCGGGGGCGGATGTTCGCGTGGTGAACGGCGCCGATGTCCTCGCCCGCCGGGGCATCTCCCCCGAGCCCGCGCCAGCCCCCAGCGAGCGCAGGTTCCCCGACGGGGCGCACTACCGGATCGAGATCCCCAGCGTCGAGGGGCCGGCCGTGCTGCGGGCGGTCGTGGCGCAGGCCGCGGCCGAGGGCATCACCGTGAACCGGGTGTCCCAGGGCAGCGGCGCGATGCTGCTGTCCGCGGACGAGCTGGCCGAGATGGCCCGGATCGGGGCGGACAGCGGCATCGAGGTGTCGCTGTTCATCGGGCCCCGGGAGGAATGGGACGTGGGCGCGCTGGCCCAGTCCGGCGACGGCCCGGGCCGGGCCGGGCTCATCCGGGGGGCGCGGCAGCTCCGGTACGCCATCGACGACGTGCTGCGCGGGGTGGAGCGCGGGATCAGGGGCTTCCTGGTCGCCGACGCGGGCCTGCTGGAGCTGCTGGCCGACATGCAGGCGGACGGGCAGATCCCGGCGTCGGTGGTGTGGAAGGTCTCCGCCCTGCTCGCGCCGGCCAACCCGGTGACCGTCGCCCAGCTGGAACGGCTGGGCGCCTCGACCGTCAACGTGCCCGCCGACGTCACCCTGGGGCAGCTCGCCGAGATGCGGTCGGCGACCACCCTCCCGCTCGACCTGTACGTGGAGGCCCCCAGCGCGATGGGCGGGGTGGTCCGCGGGCAGGAGGCGGCCGACCTGGTGGCCGTGGCGTCGCCCATGTACGTCAAGTTCGGGCTGCGGAACTCGCGGCCCCTCTACCCCAGCGGCCTGCACCTGGCGGACGAGGCGGCCGCGATCGCCCGCGAGAAGGTCCACCGCGCCCGGGTGGCCCTGGAGTGGATGGACCGCGGCGGGCTGGGCCTGGAGCAGTCGCAGCCCGGCGCGCCGGACCTGGGCGTCCCGGAGCCATAGATATGACGAAACGAGAGAACGGGGCCGGCGCTGTCGGCGGCACGCCGACTCCGCAGCGCGGCAATGGCCGGCTGCGCAGCGACGCCTGGTTCACCGGCGACGACGAGGTGGCGATGCAGCACCGGGTCGCCTTCGCCACGGCCGGCCTGGAGGTGAACCGGGACGGCGGCCGGCCGGTGATCGGGATCGCGAACTCGGCCAGCGAGCTGAACCCGTGCAACCTGCCGCTGCGCGAGCTGGCCGGGGCGGTGCGGCGTGGCGTGCTCGAGGCGGGCGGGATCCCGGCCGAGTTCGGGTCGATCTCGCTCGGCGAGGACCTGATGAAGCCGACCACCATGCTGTACCGCAACCTGCTCGCGATCGAGATCGAGGAGATGATCCGGGCCAACCCGCTGGACGGGATCGTCATCCTCGCCAACTGCGACAAGACGGTGCCGGGCGCGATCATGGGCGCCGCGAGCGCGGACATCCCCACCGTGGTGGTCACCGGCGGCGCCCGCCCGGCGGCCGTCTTCCGGGGCGAGCGGATCGGGACCGCCACCGCACTGTGGCGGCTCTGGGACGAGCGCCGCACCGGGCGGCTCGGCGACGACGGCTGGCGGGCGCTGGAGGCGTGCCTGAACTGCGGCACCGGGGCCTGCAACACGATGGGCACCGCCTCCACGATGGCGCTGATGTCGGAGGCGCTGGGGCTGATGATCCCGGGGTCGAGCACGATCCCGGCCGGCGACCCGCGGGCGCCTGGCCGCCGCGGCCGAGGCGGGACGGCGCGCGGTCGCCGCGGTCACCGGCGGCCTGGTGCCCTCGGCGCTGCTGTCCCCCGCCGCCTTCGGCAACGCCATCCGGGTGCTGCACGCGGTCGGCGGCTCGACCAACGCGGTCATCCACCTGGCCGCCATCGCGGGCCGGGTCGGCATCGGCCTGCCGCTGGACGAGCTGGCCCGGCTCGGCGCCGGCCTGCCGGTGCTGGCCGACATCCAGCCGTCCGGGGACGGCCTCATGCAGGACTTCGACGCGGCCGGGGGCCTGCCCGCCCTGCTGCGCGAGCTGTCCGGGCTGCTCGACGGCGGCGCCCTGACCGTCGCGGGCCCGACCATCGGCGAGATCGCCGCCGCCGCGCCCGCTCCCACCGGCGCGATAAGGCCGCTGGACAACCCGCTCAGCATCGGCGGGGCGTTCGCGGTGGTCCGCGGGTCGCTGGCCCCCGACGGCGCGATCATCAAAACGTCCGCGGCGACCCCGGGCCTGCTGCGCCACCGTGGCCCGGCCGTGGTCTTCCACGACTACGAGGACATGCGCCGCCGGGTCGAGGACCCGGCCCTGCCGGTCACCGCCGACAGCGTGCTGGTGCTGCGGGGCTGCGGGCCGGTCGGCGCGGGGATGCCGGAATGGGGCATGATCCCGATTCCGGCCAAGCTGGCCGCGGCGGGCGTCGCCGACATGGTCCGGGTCACCGACGCCCGGATGAGCGGCACCAGCTACGGGACGGTGTTCCTGCACGCCGCGCCGGAGGCCGCCGTCGGCGGCCCGCTGGCCCTGGTCGCCGACGGGGACATGATCAGCGTCGACGCGGCAGCGGGCTCGATCAGCCTGGAGGTGCCCGAGGGCGAGCTCGCCCGGCGCCGGGCCGCGTGGGCACCGGCCGCCTCGCCGCACCTGCGGGGCTGGCCCGCCCTGTACCGCGACCACGTGCTGCAGGCGCCGCAGGGATGCGACCTGGACTTCCTGTGCGCACCGACGGCAGCCCACCGCAGGTTCGTTGAGCCGGTCGTCGGGAGGTCCTGACCTCAATGATTCACATGCTGAATGTCATCGAAGGGAGAAAGCCGTGAGGCGATGGATTCTGGTGGCGGGGGTGGCCGTGGCGGCCATGCTCGCCACCGCATGCAGCAGCAGTGGGGGGACCAGCTCCGGCTCGACGTCGGGCCCGGTCACCCTCACCATCTGGCACAACTACGGCACCGAGCAGAACGCGACCGCGCTGAAGAACCTGGCGGCGGCGTTCCACAAGCTCCACCCGAACGTCACCGTGAACGTGGTCAGCCAGCCGGCCGACAACTATTTCGCGCTGCTCCAGGCGGCCGCGGTCTCCAAGACCGGCCCCGACCTGGCGGTCATGTGGACCGGGCTGTTCACCTTGCAGTACAAGGACTTCCTCACCAACCTGCAGGGGAAGGTCCCGGCCTCCGCGCTGGCGCGGATCGATCCCGACGCCCTCAAGTGGACCTCGAACGACTTCAACGCCTCGAACGGGCCGTACGTGATCCCGCTGGAGAACCAGTTCTACATCGGCTTCTACAACAAGGCCGCCTTCGCCAAGGCCGGGGTGGGCGCGGTGCCGGCCGACTGGAACCAGCTGTTCGCGGCGTGCAAGAAGCTCAAGGCCGCCGGGTACCTGCCGCTGACCTACGGCAACGGCGGGCAGCCGCTGGGGGCCGAGTTCTACCCCTGGTACGACATGAGCTACATGATGATCGGCTCCTATCCGGTGTCCGAGTGGCAGAAGCTCTACAGCGGGCAGATCCCGTGGACGTCGCCGGCGGTCTCGGCCCAGCTCGCGACCTGGGCCAAGCTGAAGAGCGCGGGCTGCACCAACAGCGACGTGCTGACCAAGACCAACAACCTGGGCGACTTCGAATCCGGCAAGGCCGCGATGATGATCGATGGCACCTGGGACACCCAGAAGTTCACCGACGCCCTGGGCACCAAGGTCGCCGCGTTCGTCCCGCCGTTCTCCAACGCCCCCATCAAGGGCGTCGTGGACTACGCGGGCGACGGCCTGTCGATGACCACCTACGCCAAGCACCCCACCCAGGCGCTGCAGTTCCTGACGTTCATGACCACCCCGGCCGCAGCGAAGATCATCAACGCGGCGGGGCTGATCCCGGCGATCAAGGGCACCTCGACCAGCAACCCGGTCAACCAGCAGATGCTCAACTTCGTCAGCCAGGACCACCTGACGCCGTACCCGATGCTCGACAACGTGGTCCAGCCCAACGTGGTCACCACCGGCAGCAAGGTCCTGCCGTCGGTGCTCAACGGCAGCATGACGCCCAGTGCGGCGCTGCAGAACATGCAGACCACGCTGGGCCAGTTGCCGGCCGACCAACGCGGCACGAGTTACCCGTAGTAGTTCCGGCCCGCCCCGGCCCTCACGATGGGAGGGCCGGTTGGGCGGCAGGAGAACGGCCAGGTGACCGCCACGGAGGCGGCCAGGTGACCGCGAGGGAGACGGCCGGGTGAGCGCCGGGGAGGAGGCCAGATGAGCGCGATCCAGGCCGCCGAGGAGGCGGCCGCCGAATCGGCGCTGGCCCGGCGGCGGCGCGGCGGCAGGCGCGGCGGGCGCGCAGTCTCCAGCCGGCTGGCCCGCCGCCGGCGCCGGGCGGGCATTCTGCTGAGCCTGCCGGCGGTGATCGTGGTCGTCGCCCTGCTCGGGATCCCGATCGGGCAGGCCGTCTACTACTCGATGACCACCTGGGACGGGATCACCGCGACCTGGATCGGGCCCAGCGCGTACGTCACCGCGCTCAGCGACCCGATCTTCTGGCGGGTGATCGAGAACAACGCCCTGCTGCTGCTGTCCATCCCGTTCGCCATCGGCATCCCGCTCGCCATCGCCGCGCTGCTGCACGAGCACGTGCGGGGCTGGCGCTTCTTCCGGTCGGTGTACTTCCTGCCCACCGCCATCTCCTGGGTGGTCATCGGGATGGTCGCGGTGCAGTTCTTCGCCCTGAACGGGCTGATGAACAAGATGCTCGCGGCGATCGGGCTGGGGGTGCTGCAGACCGACATGCTGGCCGGCCAGTACAGCGCCCTGGCCGCGCTGGCGATCACGTTCATCTGGTCCATGCTCGGGACGAACATCATCATCTTCCTGACCGGGATGGCCACCCTGGACCAGACGCTGATCGAGGCGGCCCGGGTGGACGGGCTGAGCCGCTGGCAGATCTTCTCCCGGGTCACCGTGCCGCTGCTCAAGCGGTTCATCCAGTTCTCGTTCGTGATCACGGTCATCAGCGCGTTCTCGGCGCTGTTCAGCCTGATCTTCGTGATGACCAACGGCGGGCCCGGGTTCGGCACCACCACCCTGGAGTTCTTCGTCTACCAGTCCGCCTTCTCGCAGGGCCAGTTCGGGACCGGCGCCCTGTACGGCATCATCCTGTTCGTCATCATGATCATCGTCGGCCTGGTCCAGCTCCGGCTGATCAGGTCCGAGGACGGGGAGGGGTGGTAGCGGTGGCCACGGCCGAGGCGGCGCCGGGCCGCTCCCCGCCACGGTTGCCCGCCGGCGGCTGCGGTCGGCCACGCTCTTCACGCTGATGGCCGTGGTCGCGGTGGTGATGCTCTACCCCTTCTACTACATGCTCAACAACGCGTCCCGCACCCAGGCGCAGTTCGAGCAGCAGAACGGGCATTCCGCGTTCAGCTGGCGGCAGCTCTTCACCGAGCTGCCGGTATGGCGGGAGCTGGCCAACTCGACGATCATCTGCGTGACCGCCATCGCGCTCATCCTGGTCATCGCCACCAGCGCCGGGTTCGCGTTCGCCAAGCTCCGCTACCGGGCCAGCGGCTCGTGTTCCTGGGCGTCGTCGCCGCGCTCATGGTCCCGCTGCAGTCGATCATCATTCCCGAGTACGTCAACCTCGGGAAGCTCGGCCTCATCAACACCTACCTCGGCGCCATCTGCGTCTACGTCGCGCTCGGGATACCCTTCGCGACGTTCCTGATGGCCACGTACTACCGGGGGATCTCCGACGACCTGATCGAGGCCGCCGTCATGGACGGGCTCGGGTACATCCGGACCTTCGTGCGGATCGCGGTGCCCCTGTCCTGGCCGGCCATCGCCACCGTGACCGTGCTCCAGTTCATCCAGATCTGGGACGATCTCCTGGTCGGGCTGCTGTTCCTGCAGAACCCGCAGCAGCGGACGATCACGGTCGGGCTGGCCGCGCTGTCGGCGGGCCGGACCACGAGCATCCCGGTGCTGATGGCAGGCTCGTTCGTCAGCGCGGTGCCCGCCATCGTCGTCTACCTCATCTTCCAGCGGTATCTGGTCCGGGGCCTCACGCTGGGGATGGGGAAGTAGATGACCACAACCCGAGGGACGTGCCCATGAGCGACCTGACCGACGACCCGGGCCCGTCGCGGCCGCAGGAACCGCCGTGGGAGCCTGCCGAGCCGCCGCCGTGGGAGGTGGTGGTCGCGGCGGGCGCCGAGCTGGGCGAGCGGCCGGTCTGGGATCACAGCCTGTCCTGCCTGACCTGGGTGGACATCAATGCCGGGCGGCTCCACCGGTACACCCCCGGCGAGGGCAACGACGTGGTGATCGAGCTGTCGGCCGACGGGCGGCCGGTCCCGATCGGCGCCGCGGCCCACCGCGGCTCGGGCGGCTACGTGCTCGCCGCGGCCGACGGTTTCCGGCTGGCGGGCCCGGACGGCGGCAGCGAGGCCGGCCCGTGGCGCCCGGTGGACATGCCGGAGGATGTCCGCTTCAACGACGGCGTGTGCGACCCGGTGGGCAGGTTCTGGGCCGGGACGGTCGCCGATGACGTCCGGCCCGGCGGGGGGGCGCTGTACCGCCTCGACCCGGACGGGACCATCACCACCGTGCTCGAAGGGGTCACCGAGTCGAACGGGCTCGGCTGGAGCCCCGACGGCGCCATCCTCTACTACATCGACTCCGGCGAGCCCGAGCCGCGGGTGCGGGCGTTCGACTACGAGCTTGACACCGGGCGCATCGGCTGGGAGCCCTACGACCTCATTCCGTTCCCGGGCGGGAACGTGGTGCCGGACGGGCTGGTGGTGGACGCCGAGGGATGCCTGTGGGTGGCCATGTGGGGCGGTTCCGAGGTGCGCCGGTACTCCCCCACCGGCGGCCTGCTGGCCACCCTCCCGGTCCCGGTGTCCCAGCCCACCTGCCCGGCGTTCGGCGGGCCCGACCTGTCGGATCTGTACCTGACCACCGCGTGGCAGGGGCTGGACGAGCGGCAGCGGGCGGCCGAGCCGCTGGCTGGCCACCTGCTGCGGACCCGGCCGGGGGCCGCCGGGCTGCCGGCCGGGGTGTTCGCGGGCTAACCGGGGAGTGTGCGGGCTAAGGAGCAGCGGTGGCGACGATCGTGCTGGATGGCATCACCAAGCAGTTCCCGGATGGGACGACGGCGGTCAGGTCGCTGGACCTGTCGATCGCCGATGGGGAGCTGATGGTGCTCGTTGGCCCGTCCGGGTGCGGCAAGACGACGGCGCTGCGCCTGGTGGCCGGGCTGGAGGAGGTCACCGAGGGCACCATCTTCATTGGCGACCGGCCGGTCAACGACGTGGAGCCACGGGACCGGGACATCGCCATGGTGTTCCAGAGCTACGCGCTCTACCCCCACCTGACCGTGCGCCAGAACATGGCGTTCAGCCTCAAGTACCGCCGCGGGAGCAGCAAGGACGAGATCAAGCGCCGCGTCGCCGAGGCCGCGCGCGTCCTGGAACTCGAGCCGCTGCTGGAGCGCAAGCCGCGGCAGCTGTCGGGCGGGCAGCGGCAGCGGGTGGCGATGGGCCGGGCGATCGTCCGGCAGCCCCAGGCATTCCTGATGGACGAGCCGCTGTCCAACCTCGACGCCAAGCTGCGGGTGCAGATGCGGGCCGAGATCGCCCGGCTGCAGCGCTCGCTCGGGGTGACCACCATCTACGTCACCCACGACCAGACCGAGGCGATGACCCTGGGCAGCCGGGTGGCGGTGATCCGCCACGGGGAGCTGCAGCAGGTGGCGCCGCCGCAAGAGCTCTACCTGCGCCCGGCCAACCTGTTCGTGGCCTCGTTCATCGGCTCACCGGCCATGAACCTGATCGAGGCGAGCGTGGAGCGCGGCGACGGCGGCCCGCAGGTGTGTTTCGGGCCCCACCGGCTCGCCATCGGGGAAAGGGCGGTCCGGGAACACCCGGCCCTGGAGCGCTACCTCGGCCGCAAGGTGGTGGCCGGCATCCGGCCCGAGCACCTGGAGGACGCCTCGCTGGCCCGCGACGCCGCCCCCGGGTCGGTGATCGAGGTGACGGTGGAGCTGCGCGAGGAGCTCGGCTCCGAGGTGGACCTGCACTGCGCCGTGGGCGTGGCGCCGCTGCACCCGGCGGGTCTCGGCGACGAGATGGACGCGGACGGGAACGCGGGGGGTGCGGGCGTGGTGAGCGCGAGAGCCGCGGCGGGCACGGAAGGTGCGGAGGGTGCGGCGGCGGGTGCGGCGGGCACGGGCCCGGCCCAGATCGCGGACCCGCCCAGCGCGGCGCCCACCGCGGACCCGCCCGGCGCGGCGCCGCCCGCCGCCGCGGCTGCGCCGGTGCCTTCCGCGCTGGCGGCGACGATCGTGGCGCGCATGGATCCCCGCACCACGCTGCAGGTGGGCGAGCGGGCACGGGTGCAGGTGGACCTGGCCGCGCTCCACTTCTTCGACCCGGAGACCGGCACCAGCCTGCGCGGCTAGCGCGCTACGCCGGGTCGGGGCAGCCGGCCGGCTCAGAGGATGACCGGTCACCGGCCGACGGCTCGGCCGCCAGCACGTCCGGGGACTCCGCTGCCTGCTGGATCCAGCGGCCGATCCGGTCGATCAGGGCCTTGTCCACGCCCCTCTCGGCGTGGCCGAACCCGGGGATGACCCACAGCTCCTTGGGATCCCGGGCCGCCTCGTAGAGCTGGTGCGCGTGCTCCACCGGGAAGTAGACGTCCTGATCACCGTGGACGACCAGGAAGGGGGTCGGCGCGATCTGGGCCGCCGCCTCGGCCGGGGGTACCGGCACGGGATCCCAGCCGGTGGGGCTCACCCGGGTCTTCAGCCAGGTGCGGGTGACCAGGCGGCCAGTACGGCGCTCGACCGCCCAGTGGACCCGGCGCATCGGCTTGGTGCCGCGGTAGTACCAGCGGCCGGGCCCGCTCACCGAGACCGCCGCGTCGAGGCCGCCGACCAGGCCCGCGTAGCGCACCACGACCGAGGCGCCCATCGAGAAACCGACCGCGGCGACCCGGCGGTAGCCCAGCTCCCGCGCGTAGGCCACCGCCACATCCAGGTCGCGGATCTCCCGGTCGCCCATGGTGGACATCCCACCGGACCGGCCGTGCCCGCGGAAGTCGAAGGTGACCACGCCGCCCCACTGGTTCAGCCAGGTGGCCACCTTCCAGACGAACGGCCGCGACCACGACAAGCGTAAAGCCGTGCGCCATGACGATCGCCAGTTCGCGGTCGCCCGGCAGGTGGACGGCGTCGATCGGCACACCGTCGGTGGTCACCAGGGTCTCGGCTTTCGGCACGGGTGCGCTCATCTACCCATTCTGCGTGACCGGATGCGGTAACTTGCCCGGCCCTCGCGCCCCGCGGGGGCCCTGCATGTGAGAGTCTCGGCCATGGAGGTGGCGCGTGAAGATCGGCCTGCAGATCCCCGATTTCACCACCCCGGCCGGCCCGGCCCGGCTCGGCGCGGACCTGGCGACGGTGGCCCGCACGGCGGACGACGCCGGTTTCGAGTTGCTGGAGGAATCCCGCGGGCTCGGCATCCCGTTCCCGCCCATCGCCGAGCGGTTCGAGCGGATGGAGGAAACGCTCCAGATCTGCCTGCAGATGTGGCGCGGTGACGAAAGCCCCTACTACGGCCGGCACTACCAGCTGGAGCGGCCGATCAACTCGCCGCAGGCGCTGTCCACGCCGCACCCGCCGATCCTCATCGGCGGTTCGGGCGAGCGCAAGACGCTGCGGTTGGTGGCCCGCTACGCCCAGGCCTGCAACCTGTTCCCCAGCCCCGAGGTCGGCCGCAAGCTCGACGTCTTGCGCGCCCACTGCGACGCCGAGGGCCGCGACTACGACGACATCATGAAGACCTGCTATTTCCTCTTCGACGTCGGGGAGAAGGGCGAGAAGGCCGGCGAGGTCGTCGACCAGCTCGGCGGGCTCGCGGAGCTGGGGTTCCAGGCCGCGATCGGCGGGGTGAGGGGACTCTGGGACGTGACCCCGCTGGAGATCATCGGCAGCGAGGTGATCCCCGCCGTCGCCGGCCTGTGATCCGGGGCGCCGCGGGTTGCACCCCGGCGTGTCCAGGCGCCAGCACCGGCACCCGCACGCCCAGCGTCTTGAGCAGGTGCGCGATATCGCCAGCGTCGGTCGTAACCACCGCCGCCTCGGCCTGGGCGGCGGTGATGGCCACCAGGCCGTCGACGACGTCTGATGTGCCCGCCCCGGCGAGCAGCGTTCCGACCGGAGTGACCTGATCGGGCGCGAAGGGCACCACGTCACAGCCGCGCAGGCTGAGCATCAGCCGCGCCTGCCGGCGCGGATCGCGCACCACCTGCGCGGCCACCGGCGCCGGCACGATGACCTGATCCAGCTCGTTGAGCCGCGTTTCGTGGCGCCGCAGCGCAGCTACGTTGCCCTTGTCGATCGCGATGAGCGCGCCGCTGTCATACACATACCGCCTGCTCATGCGCGGCCCCGGGTGCGACGGCGGCCATCGGGCGTGCCTGGCAGCCTCGATCCCGGGTGCGGTAGCGGCTCCGGCGCTCAGCCTCCATGGCAGCATGCGCCTCGTCGATAAGACGGTGCTCCTCCTCGACCTGAGCGGCGGCCTCCGCCATCTCTTCCTCGGTCGGGTACCCGTGCTCCTGGTAATACTCGTCGATCGCCTTCAGGCCGTCCCGGCGGATCCGCTCCCACTTCAGCTGCTCGGCGAGCGCCTGCTCGACCACGCTGGAGATCGTGGTGTTGGCCAGCGCCGCCGCGAGCCGAGCCTCGGCAGCGAGATGCTCGTCGATGGTGACGTTGAGCACTGCTTTCTTCGCGGGCTTTCTAGGCATGTTACAAATATAACATTCTTCTCGTGAGACGTGACGGGTGATAGAACGGCAGAGCAGCGTCACTTATCCAGCCAGTCCGGCCTACGGCCGGGGACCGGGACAGGAGCCCTCATGTCCGTGCTCAGCGCCCTCGCCGAGGCGATCCGCAGCGCCACGGTCGACGTCATCGATCTCACCGCCCCGCTCTCGTCGTCGACGCCGATACTCCAGCTGCCGGAGCCGTTCGGCAACACGGTGCCCTTCACGCTGCACGAGATCAGCCGGTATGACGAGCGGGGCCCGGCCTGGTACTGGAACGACATCAGCACCGGCGAGCACACCGGCACCCACTTCGACGCGCCGATGCACTGGGTGACCGGCCGCGACGGCCAGGACGTGTCGCAGGTGCCACTGACCAGGCTGATCGCGCCCGCGGCGGTGCTCGACTTCGGCGCGCAGGCCGCCGCCGACGCAGACTTCCTGCTGGAGGTGGACCACATCAAGGAGTGGGAGAGGCAGCACGGCGCGCTGCCCGAGCCGGAGGCTGGCTGCTGTACCGGACCGGGTGGGACACCCGGTCCGGCGACCAGGAACGGTTCCTGAACGCGAACGAGACCGGCCCGCACACGCCCGGGGTCTCGGTCGAGTGCGCCCGGTGGCTCGCGCAGGAGGCGCCGGTGATCGGGTTCGGGGTGGAGACCGTCGGCACCGACGCCGGTAGCGGCCCACTCGTTCGACCCGCCGTTCCCGTGCCACTCGTCGCTGCTCGGGGCGGGCAAGTACGGGCTCACCCAGCTGCAGAACCTGGCGCTGCTGCCGCCGCAGGGCGCGATGGTCATCGTGCTCCCCGCTGCCGATCACCGGCGGCTCGGGCAGCCCCTGCCGGGCGCTCGCGCTGGTGGAACGGGCCTGAGCGGGCTGCCCTGATGCTGGTCAGCGAGGCGGCCGGGGCGGTGCTCACCCGGCTCGGCGCCGACACCGTCTTCGGCGTGGTGGGCAGCGGCAACTTCCACGTGACCAACGCCCTCATCGCCAACGGCGCGCGGTTCGTCGCCGCCCGCCACGAAGGGCGGCGCCGCGTGCATGGCCGACGGCTGGGCGCGGGCCACCGGCGAGGTCGGCCTGGTGTCGGTCCATCAGGGTCCCGGGCCTGACCAACGCGATGACCGGCATCACCGAGGCGGCCAAGAGCCGCACGCCGCTGCTCGTGCTGGCGGCGGACGTGGCCGGGGCGGCCGTCCGGTCCAACTTCCGGATCGACGTGCCCGCGCTCGCCGCCTCGGTCGGGGCGCGGGCCGACCGGCTGCACTCCCCCGGCTCGGCCGTCGCCGACGTGGCCCGCGCCTACCGGACCGCGCAGGCGCAGCGCCGCACGGTGGTGCTGGCGATGCCGCTCGACGTCCAGGCGGCGCAGTGCGACGCGCCGGCGATCCCGCCGTCGCCGCCGCTGCGCCCCTGCGCCGCCCGCGACGGGAGGCGGCGGCCGAGCTGGCCCGCGTCGCTGACCAGCGCGCGGCGGCCGGTGTTCGTCGCCGGCCGGGGCGCCCGGGTGGCGGATGCCCGGGCCGACCTGGAGCGGCTCGCCGACGCGTGCGGGGCGCTGCTCGCCACCTCGGCCGCGGCCAAGGGCCTGTTCCGCGGCAATCCCTGGGACCTCGATGTGAGCGGCGGCTTCGCCACGCCGCTCGCGGCCGAGCTGATCGGCGCGGCCGACCTGATCGTCGGCTGGGGATGCTCGCTCAACATGTGGACGATGCGCCACGGCCGGCTCATCGGGCCGGGCGCCACGGTCGCGCAGGTGGACGACGACGTGTCCGCGATCGGCGCGCACCGGCCGGTCGACCTGGCGGTGCTGGGCGACGCCGCCCAGACGGCCCGGGCCGCGCTGGCGGAACTGGCCGGGCGCACCACCGGCGGCTACCGGTCGCGCCGAGCTGCAGGCGCGGATCGCCCGCGAGGGCCGCTGGCGCGATGTCCCCTACCCCGACGAGGGAGACCGGGGCACGGACGGCCCCGGGAGGACGGCGAGGGGCGGATCGACCCGCGCACGCTCACGATCGCCCTGGATGACCTGCTGCCCGCGGAGCGGATGGTCGCCGTGGACTCGGGCAACTTCATGGGCTACCCGAGCATGTTCCTGTCGGTGCCGGACGCGCAGTGCGTTCTGCTTCACCCAGGCCTACCAGTCGGTCGGGCTCGGCCTGGCCTCGGCGATCGGCGCCGCGCTGGCCCAGCCGGACCGGCTGCCGGTCGCCGCGCTCGGCGACGGCGGCGCGCTGATGGGGATCAGCGAGCTGGAGACCGTGGTCCGGCTGCGGCTGCCGATGGTGATCGTGGTCTACGACGACGAGGCCTACGGGGCCGAGGTGCACCACTTCGGGCCGGACGGGCACCCGCTGGACACGGTCAAGTTCCCGCCCGCCGACATCGCCGCCATCGGCCGCGGTTTCGGCTGCGCCGGGGTGACCGTGCGCGGCCTGGGGGACCTGGCGCCGGTGCGGGAGTGGCTGGCCGGGCCGCGCGACCGCCCCCTGGTCATCGACGCGAAGGTCACCTCGGCGAGCGGCTCGTGGTGGCTGGAAGAGGCGTTCCGCGGCCACTGAGCCCGGCGGTCGGCTGGCCCGGCGGCCGACGGTCAGCCGCTCACGGCGGTGAGACGGTCAGCCGCTCACGGCGGTGAACGGCACGACCATGCCGAGCATGAGGTGCGGGTGGCCGGTGCCGCCGCCCTCCTTGCCGGTCTGCCAGCAGGTCGCCACGTAGTTCCCGGGCTTCAGATTCATGCGGACCACGGCGCTGGCGCCGATGGGCAGCGCCGCGCCGCTGTCGCCGACGTGGACCCAGTCGTCCTCGGCCTTGGGGCCCTTCTTGATGGCGTCGTTGACCACGGTCTGGGCGGTGTCGCCGGGGGGCAGCTAGAGCACCACGAACTCGTGCTGGATCGTGAACGCCTCGTCGTTGACGAACGTCACCGCGATCGGCTTGTTCGCCGGCACGGTCGCCGGCATGCCGACGTAGGTGAAGTTCTTGACCGAGACGCTGTACATGGTCCCGGACGGTGCGGCGGTGGCCTCGGCGTCCACGGTGATGGAGGCGGTGAACGGCGCGATCATGCCCATGGCGACGTGCGGCGGGCCGGTGCCACCGCCGGACCTTGCCGGTCTCCCAGGAGGTCGCCACGTAGTTCCCGGGCTTCAGGATCCAGGGTGACCACGGCGCTGCCGTGGACGGGCAGCGGGTCGGTGCTGTCGCCGACCTGACCCAGTCGTTCTCGGCCTTGACGCCCTTCGCCTTGGCGTCGTTGACCACGTCCTGGGCGGTCTTGCCGGGGGGCAGCTTCAGCACCACCAGATCGTCGGTGGTCTTGAACGTCTCGTTGTTGAATAACGCCAGCTGGAACTGCCGGTTCGCAGGCACGACCGACGGCATGGCGTCAAAGTCGAGGTTTCTCGACTCGACGCTGTAGAGGGGTACCCCGGGAGCCGCTGCCGCCACCGCCGGTGGCGCGGCCTGGACGAGTCGCGTCCCTGGCCGGAGCAGCCGGCGGCGACAACGAGGACACCGCCCGCCGCAATGGTCACGATGGGGAAGGACAGCACATGCCGACGGGCCCGCCGTGCGTATAGGCGGGACCCGGTTGGCGATCTCATGGTTGCTCCTTCACACCAGATATCGGTCCGCACCAGCGAACACGCCCGCGGCAATAGCAGCGGGCCGCTGCTCATGGCGGCGCCAGCAGCCAGGCCAGGGCGACGGGCAGTTGCTGGTCCCACCAGAAGTGGTCATGCCCGCCGACCCACTCCTGATTGTGGCACGGGAGCCCGGCGCACTGCAGCCGTTCCGCCCACTGCCGGGTCGCCAGGCGGAAACCGGTCTCAAGCGGCGCGGCGGCGAGGTGGTGGCGGACCGGCACGACGGTTGTGGAGGTCCCGCGACGGATGCGTCAGCGTTCGTTGCGCCGGTACAGGCGCACCGCCAGCGGGGCGAAGACCGCCAGCAGGACCGCCGACCAGCCGATGACGGCCAGCTCGGGATGCTGCATAGGCCAGGCCTGCACCGAGGCCGCGGGATTGGGGTTGCCGAACAGCTCGCGGCTCGCCGCGGCCAGCGCGCTCATCGGGTTCCAGTTCGCGATCGCCTGCAGCCAGCCGGGCATCCCCTGGGTGGGGACGAAGGCGTTCGAGACGAAGGTGAGCGGCAGGAACAGCACGAACCCCATCTGCTGGGCGGCCTCCGGGCTGCGCAGCACCATCCCCAGGCAGGCGCCGACCCAGGTGAAGGCGTAGCCGAACAGCAGCGCCAGGCCGAACGCCGCGGCGGCGTCGGCGACCGAGGAATGGATCCGCCAGCCGATGGCGAGCCCGACCCCGGCGACCACCACGGTGCCGATCACCTGGGTCACCAGGTCGGCGATGGTGCGCCCGGCCAGCACGGCCGACCGTGACATGGGCAGCGAGCGGAAGCGGTCGATGAGCCCGGTGCTCATGTCGGTGACCAGGGCGACCGCCGTGCCGGGCGCGGTCATGGCCAGCCCCATGGCGAGCATCCCGCCGATCAGGTACTCGTGGTAGTTCCCCCCGCCGGGCAAGCGGGATGGCCCCGCCGAACACGTAGGCGAACAGCAGCACGAAGAGCATCGGCTGGATGGTGACATCCATCAGCGTCTCCGGCTCCCGCGCGATCCGGGCCAGGACGCGCCTGGCCAGCACCGCGACGTCGGCGATGAGCCAGCGCAGGCTGCTGCGCCCGGAAGCCGCCTGGCGCGGCGCGGGTGAAATCGTGGCGGTGGTCATGCCGCTGCACCTCCTTGCTCTGTGGCTGCCTGCTGCGCCGGCGTCGCCGCCGGCCGACGGGCTCCGGGGCGGCCCGGTGCCCGGTCAGGATCATGAAGACGTCGTCCAGGGACGACCGGCGCAGGGTCACGTCCGTGACCCGGATCCCGGCCGCGTCCAGCGCCCGCACGACGTCGGTCGTGATGCCGTCGCGGGCCGGCATCTGCGCGGTGACCAGCAGCTGCTCCGGGTCGGCTTCCACCGGCCCGGTCGTCTGCGCCCGCACCACCGCCACCGCGGCGGCCAGGTCGGTGCCGGGGACGAGCTGGACCGCGATCCGGTCCTCGCCCACCTTCGCCTTGAGCTGGTCCGGGGTGCCTTCCGCGACCACCCGGCCGGCGTCGATGACCGCGACCTGGCTGGCCAGCTGGTCCGCCTCGTCGAGGTACTGGGTGGTCAGCAGCAGCGTCGTGCCGTCGGCGGCCAGCTCCCGGATGATCTCCCACATGACCGCGCGGCTGTTCGGGTCGAGCCCGGTGGTCGGCTCGTCCAGGAACAGCACCTCGGGGTGGCCGATCAGGCTGGCCGCCAGGTCCAGGCGGCGGCGCATGCCGCCGGAATAAGTCTTGACCGCGCGCCCGGCCGCCTGCGTGAGGTCGAACCGGCCGAGCAGCTCGTCGGCCCGGCGCCGGGCTTGCGACCGGCTGAGCCGGCCCAGCTGGCCGATCATGACCAGGTTCGCGCGGCCGGTCAGGTAGTCGTCCAGCGCCGCGTACTGGCCGGTCAGGCCGATCCGGCTGCGCACCTCGGCGGCCTGGCGTACCACGTCGGCGCCGAGTACCCGGGCATGGCCGGAGTCCGGCCGCAGCAAGGTGGCCAGCACCCGCACCGCCGTCGTCTTCCCCGCCCCGTTCGGGCCAAGCAGCCCGAGGATGCCGCCCTGCTGCACCGTCAGATCCAGGCCGGACAGTGCCTGGGTCGGAGCCGAAGCGCTTGGTCAGCCGCTCCGTCTCGATGGCGGGAATCTCCCCCATGCCGTCCCTCCGATCGTTCCTCGTACGGCGTACTATTCGTGCGCTGTACGATAGCAGTACGATGTACGGAAGGCAAGCCGGGGCCCCTGGGCGGCAAGGGGAACAGCCGCGGCGCAGGCACCGGTGCGGGCCGTCATGGCAGCTGCGGCGCTAGGGTCAGCTTCAGGCCCCGGCAGTTGCGGCGCCTGCGGAAGGCCCGGCATGCCAGGAAGGAGGCACCGTGGCAGACGATGACGAACTCTGGGCACCCTTCCTGGCCTTCCGGCCCGAGGACCGCCACGCCGCCCGCCTCCGGCGGCACGTAGAGCAGGACATGAAGCGGGGCGCCCGGCACGTGCCGCGGCGCGCCGCCGCGCTGTCCCGCGACGAGATCGTGCGGACGGCGATCAAGGTGGCGGACGCCGAGGGGCCGGACGCGATCAGCATGCGGCGGATCGCCCGCGAGCTCAACGCGGGGACGATGTCGCTGTACTGGCATGTAACGTCCAAGGAAGAGCTGCTCGACCTCATGATCGACTCTGCCCAGGGCGAGCAGCTGGCACCGGAACCGTCCGGCGACTGGCGGGCGGACCTGCGGGCCCTGACCCGCGGCGCCCGGGCGGTGCTCCACCGGCACCCCTGGATGGTGGACTTCATCGGCGGCCGTCCCCCGGTCGGCCCGAAGGCGCTGCAGAACATCGAGCGGGCCCTCGCCTCGCTGGACGGCCTGGGCCTCGACAAGGCCACCGTCTTCACCATCGTGCAGACGGTCAGCACCTACGCGCTGGGCACCGTGCTGCGCGAAGCGCAGGAGGTCACCGGGGAGCGCAACCTGGAACAGCAGTTCGAGGGCCTCACCGATGAGGAGCGCGACGCGATGCTGGGCGATTTCATCGACCAGATCCGTACGTCGGGGCGCTACCCGCACATGGCCGCGGTGATCGAGGCGGGCATCGACCCGGACGCACCGGAGACCCGGGATGAGCGGTTCGAGTTCGGACTGGACTGCCTGCTGGACGGGATCGAGGCGCGCCTCCCCCGGCCGTAGCCAGGCTCTGCGGCGGCCGCTGGCCAGGACGGGCCGGGCGGAAGAGACTGGGAGTTGCCGCAGCGCGCAGGACGCCCACGGCCAGCTCCAGGGCGGCTGCCTGGCCCCGCAGCGCCGGCGACCCGGGCGGCGTCAGAGCAGCGCGGGGCTGGGCCGTGAGCCAGCGTTGATGCTGGCGGCCGCCGCCAGGGCGGGGCAGGGCTGGCTGCCTGCGGGCAGCGTGAGGGTGATCCGCAGCCCGTGCGGGTGGTTGAGCTCCGCCTCGGCGGTGCCCTGATGGGCGGCGGCGATCGCGGTGACGATGGCCAGCCCGAGGCCGGACCCGGGGCGCGGTGGCAGCGCCGCGGCGCGGTAGAAGCGATCGAAGATGTGCGGGAGCCGATCGGCCGGGACGCCGGGGCCGTTGTCGCTGACCTCGACGACGACCGTGCCGCCGCGCGCGGCGGCGGTGATGGTGGCGACGGTCCCGCCGGGGGTGTGGGCGCACACGTTGGCGAGCAGGTTGTCGACGGCCCGGCGCAGCAGCTCCTCGTCGCCGGTGGCCACGAGGCCGGCGGCGATCTGCGCCCGCCACGTCCGCTGCGGATCGGCGATCTGGGCCCGTTCGACACATCCGTGGACCAGGGCGGTGAGATCGACCATGTCGTGCTGCTGGTCGGGGTGCTGGTCGAGCCGGGCCAGCCGGAGCATGTCGTCGACCAGCCGGCCCATGCGCTGGGCCTCCAGCGCGATGCGGCGCATCGCCTCGTCAACCTGCGGGCGCCGGGCAAGGGCCCCCTGCTGGTAGAGCTCGGCGTTGGCGCGCAACGAGGCCAGCGGGGTGCGCAGTTCGTGGCTGGCGTCAGCGAAGAACCGCCGGGTGAGCTCCTGGCTGGCCTCACGCTCGGAGATGGCGGCCTCGATGCGGGTGAGCATCCCGTTGAGGGCCGCGCCCAGGCGGCCCACCTCGGTGGCCGGATCCTGCGGGCTGACCCGGTCGGTGAGGTCACCAGCGGTGATCCGGTCGGCCTGGGCCGCCATTGTCTCGATGGGACGCAGGCCGCGGCGCATGACCCAGGAGACGCCCACGGCGACGAGCAGGCCGGCCACCACCGAGCCGATGATGAGGATGAGCTCGAGTCGGCCGACGGTGCTGTTGACGGCGGCGAGGCTGGTGGTGGCGACCAGGGCACCGGCGGCCGTGGGTACCGACATGGCCCGCAGGCGGAGCTGGGTGGAGCCGCCCACGCTGGTCACGGTCTGGACGTGCTGGCCCGCCGCGGAGACCTGCAAGCCGGGCGGGAGCTGCGGAACCAGGCCGGGGTTGCCGACGACGAATCCCCGCCGCCCGTGAACGGACACGAACCCGACGTAGTACTGGGCCAGCACGGGTGGCGACAGCCTCAGCCGCGGCCCAGCGATCACCCAGTCCTGCCTGACCTGGGCGGGCCCCGCCAGGTGTGCGCCCGTGCTGGCGGACGCCAGCGGCGGCGGCTGGCTCCGCATCCTCACGGCCAGTGGCGCATTAACCGGCATTTTCACGGACACTGGCGCTTTAACCGGCCGGTACAGCCTCAGCACGTTTTGCAGCCGCGAGTCGGTCTGGCCGAGCAGGTACCCGCGCAGGGCGGTGACGGCGGCGACGTCGAAGGCCACCAGTGCAACCACCGTGATCAGCAGCACGCCGGCCAGGACCCGGGTGCGGAGCTGGGCCGGCGGGGCCGTCTGAGCATCATCGGGGGCTCCCTGGGGCTAGGCGTCGTCGGGGCTGGCCTGCTCGCCCGGGCGGGGCAGGCGCAGGCTGTAGCCGACACCGCGCTGGGTGTGGATCACGTCGTGACCGTACTCGGCCAGCTTGCGCCGCAGGTAGGCGACATAAGTGGACACGACGGTGCTCGAGCCGCCGAAGTCGTAGTCCCAGACGTGGGCCAGCAACTGCGCCCGGGTGAGCACCCGCCCCGGGTTGAGCATGAGGTACCGCAGCAGCCGGAACTCGGTGGGAGACAGATCGATCAGGTGGCCGCGGCGGCGGACCTCGTAGCTGTCCTGGTCAAGCTCGATGTCGGCGAACGCCAGCACCGGCCCGCTGGCGGCGGGGCGGGTGCGGCGCAGCACGGTGCGGATCCTGGCCGCCAGCTCCTCCAGCCCGAATGGCTTGGTCAGGTAGTCGTCGCCGCCCAGGGTCAGCCCGGTCACCTTGTCCTCCTGGGTGTCCTTGGCGGTCAGGAAGATCACCGGAACCTGGCAGCCGTCGCGGCGCAGCCGCGTGATGACCTCGAAACCGTCGGTGTCGGGCAGCATCACATCCAGGACGACCAGGTCGAACGGGCGGGCCCGGGCCAGCCGCAGCGCCTCGGCGCCCGTCTGCGCGGTGGTCACCTCAAAGCCGAGGAACCGCAGCGAGGCGGCGACCGCGTCGAGCAGGAACGGCTCGTCGTCGACCACCAGCAGCCCCCCGTGATCGGGGGGCCGGACCGCCGCGGGGTCAGCCATCGGCTCGCTCCTTTGCCCAACGCTCATCCGACCAGTCAAGCACCAGGATCGCGTGTGTTTTGCATGTGAGTTCCCTGTGAGCCCCCGTCGGGGGCGCAGCGCCGGACGTTCGGCCCGGCGCTGCACGCCCCTGCGGAGGGGCCGGCCCGCCCAGGCCTAGTGCGCCCCGGACTTGGCCGGCGAGGCCGTCGGCGCCGGGGACACCACGCCCGCCGGCACCTGGACCCACACGCGGGCCGGGACCTGGACCCACCGCCCCGCCCGGGCCCTCCCGCCCGCAGGCAGCACGATCGCCGGGACCTGGACCCTCACGCCCCCGGGCGGCGCGTTCGCCGGGAGCACGACCCTGATGCTTCCCGGCGGCGCGTTCGCCGGGATCTGGACCCTCGCGCTTCCCGACGGCGCGTTCGCCCCGATCTGGACCCACGACGCCCGCAGCGGCGCGTTCGCCGGGACCTGGACCCACGACGCCCGCAGCGGCGCGTTCGCCGGGAGCGCCACGATCTCTGCCCCGCCGCCCGCCGGGACGAGCCGGAACGACCGGGCCGCGCCCGCCGGCTGCAGCACCGTCGTGGAGGACGCCGTCGCCAGGACGACCGAGAGGGCGACGACGGCACCGGCCAGGATGGCCGCCGCCACCCAGCCTGCCGCCCGGCTGGTGAGCGCCTTCCGGGCCCCCTCGCCCCGGCGCCGCCGCTCCGGCCGCGGGATCGCTGGCCCTGCGTCCGGCGGGATCGCTGGCCCTGCGTCCGGCGGGATCGCTGGCCCTGCGTCCGGCGGATCGCTGGCCCTGCGTCCGGCGGGGTCGCTGGCCCTGCGTCCGGCGGGGTCGCTGGCTCTGTGTCCGGCGGGGTCCCCCCCGGTGCGGAGGGCCCCGGTGCCTCCGCTCCCGCCGGGTGCTCTTGTTCGTCCACGTCACCACACCTCACTGTCGGCTCTGTCGGCTTGTTCCGCCGCGCACCATCATGGGCAGTGGATGTCTGGATCTTGCGGGAGCTGCGTGTCAGTTCCGTGTGAATATCCGCCGCTCACCGGCCGGGAAGGGACCGCCCGACGGCATTGCCCACCGGCGGGTGGCGGGAAGGACCCGCCCGGCGGCATTCCTCACTGGCGTGGGAAGGCCGACGGGCGGGCCGGAGGTGGGGGGTCAGGGGCCGTCGCTCGGAACCTTCGCCGGCTTGGCCGCGGCCGGGGCGGGCGACGGCGGGGCGGCGGTGCCCGAGCCGACCCGGGTCAGCGCCTCGGAGGGGTAGACCTCCTCGTTGTGGATCGCCACGTCGCCGACCTCCAGCACCTCGTCCGGCAGCCGCAGCTTCATGAACAGGCCCAGGCCCCTGAGGATGAGGAAGGTGACCAGCCCGTCCCACACGATGATGGTCAGCGCCGCCCCGGCCTGGATGAGCAGCTGCTTCGGGTGGCCGTAGAACAGCCCCGCGGTGGTGACGTCCGGGTTCTTGCCCAGCCCCAGGTAGACGATCATGTGGGGGTCGGCGAAGAGGCCGACCATCAGGCCACCGGCCAGGCCGGCGATGCCGTGCGTGTAGACCACGCCGAGCGCGTCGTCGACCTTGCGGAACGGCCACACCTTGCTCAGGTAGTTCCAGGCCACCCAGACGATGGCCGACCCGAACAGGCCGATCGCGATGGCGCCCAGGCCGTTCACGTAGCCGGCCGCCGGGGTGATGCCGACCAGGCCGACGATCATGCCGTTGATGCCGCCGAGGAAGGTCGCCTTCTTCTCCTTGGTCAGCAGCATGTCCATGACGATCCAGGTCATCATGGCCACGGCCGTGGCCAGGTTGGTGTTGAGCACCGCCGCCGCGGCGTCCGAACCCGCGAAGTACGGGTCACCGCCGTTGAACCCGTTCCAGCCCAGCCACAAGATGCCCGCGCCGACCGAGACCAGCAGCAGGTTGTTGGGCACGCCGTGGGACCGGTCCCGCTTCAGCCGCGGCCCGATCACCGCCGCCGCCACGAAGCCCGAGACCCCGGCCGCCAGGTGGATCACGTACCCGCCGCTGAAGTCGAGCGCGCCGTGGGCGGCCCACCAGCCGCCGCCCCACAGCAGGAACGCGTTCACGGCGTAGGCGAAGGTTGACCAGAGCGGGACGAAGATCAGCCACACCTTGAAGCTGATCCGGCCGACCACGCTGCCCAGGAACAGCAGCGGCGTGATCGCCGCGAACACGAACTGGAAGTAGACCAGCGCCGACTGGGGGAAGCGGAAGTGGGGCATCAGCCCGGCGCCGCTCACGCTCGGGATGTTGCCCTGGCCCTGCTCGCTGGCGGCGCCGATGACCGGGCCGGGGTGGCCGACGAAGGTGCCGATCCACGCCTGGCCGAAGCCCATCTTGAAGACCCACAGGACCCACACGATGAGGACCAGGCAGAACCCGCTGAACGCCATGATCATGGTGTTGACGGCCCACTTGCGCTGGACCAGGCCCCCGTACAGGACGGCCAGGCCGGGCAGGCTCATCAGGCCGACCAGGGTCGCGGCCGTCAGCTGCCAGGAGGTATCCCCGGCGTTCAGCCAACTCGGATAGGGAACCACTGCTCTCCGCCTCTCTGGGCTCAACCGGCCGCAGGTGTCGGTCAAGGACGGTTCATGTTTCCCATGGGCGGGTTTCGGTCAAGTTTCCCGGCTGTTACACCGCCGACAACGTGTCTCGGTCCTGGTCATCCCGGATTACGTCCATGTTTCGGTCTGTCCTTAATGCGCTGACCTTGGTTGTCGCGACGCCGGGTCCCCCTCGCCCGCGTCCGCGGGCCCGGCGCCCGGGCGGCAGCACGCCGGCCTTAGGTCACGTTCCGGTAACGACGTCCCGCGGAGGTCTTGAGCAATGGCCGGGCTCGGGCATACGCTCCGAGTCAATCCGGTTGGTAAGCGCTTTCCACACCCCCCGGCCCCCGCCGGTAAGCGCTTACCAGCCGACCTGGAACCCAGCAGGGAGCGGCTGGTGGACAACGGCGAGGCGGCGCACGCGCAGCCCACCATCTACGACGTCGCACGGGCGGCGGGCGTGTCCATCGCGTCGGTCTCGCGGGTGCTCAACGACCGCCGCAGCACCCTCCCGGAGACCAGGGAACGGGTGATGCAGGCGGTCGCCGAGCTCGGCTTCATCCCGGACGGGGCGGCGCGGGCGCTGAGCGGCAGGCTCAAGGAAATCGTCGGCGTGGTCATCCGCCGCCCCACGACGACCGTGCCCGGCGGTGACTTCTACGCCGACGAGGACGAGAGCCTCCAGTTCCCCGACCTCATCAACCGGGGCATCGAGGTGGCGGCCCAGCACCGCGACTTCAACCTGCTGGTGTCCTCGGTGGACGTGGACGACCACGACTACTCACGGCGCATCTTCGCGCTGGCCCGCAAGAGCGATGGGCTGATCCTGCACGACCAGGTGCTCGAGCCCGACCAGCTGGAGCGGCTGTCCCGGCAGGTCCCGATCGTCACCCTGGCCGGCCTGCAGACGCCGACCACCACCAACGTGGTCGGGGACAACGTGGCCGGCATGCGTGAGATCGCCCGCCACCTGGTGCTCGACCACGGCCTGCGCACCCTGGCCTACCTCGGCGGCCACGCGAACAGCCCGGACAGCATCACCCGGCACGCCGCGTTCAGCGCGGCGGTCACCGCCCACGGGGCGACCTTCACCGACGGCCCGCAGTGGCAGGGCAACTACTTCGCGGTGGGCGGCGCCCGGGTGATCGAGCGGCTGCTCAGCGAGGGCGGCGACCTGCCCGAGGCCATCGCGTGCGCGAACGACCAGAGCGCACTGGGCGTGGTCCACGCGCTCACCCAGCACGGGCTTGACGTCCCCGGGGACATCGCGGTCACCGGGTTCGACGACATCCCGGTCGCCCGGCACCTGCGGCCTCTGCTGACCACCGTGCGGCAGCCGATCCAGCAGCTCGGTGCGACCGCGTTCGAGGCTCTGTACTCCATGGTGTGCGATGGCGAGGCGGCGGGCCGTAACATCATGCTGCCCACCACCCTCATCCCCCGGGAAAGCTGCGGGTGCGCCGCCGCACCCGCGCCGGCCACCCGGCTGGCCGCGGGATAGGGGGGCCACTCATGCGCATGCTCGCCCGCAAGCTGCCGATCTACCTGATCACCTTCGTGATCGCGATCACCATCGACTTCTTCATCCCGCGGCTGATGCCCGGCAACGCCCTGGACGCGATTCTCGCCAAGGCGGGCAGCCAGATGGGCAGCCCGCAGGCGCTGCACGCGCTGGAGAAGCTCTACGGGATCGACAACCCCGCCAGCCTGCCGACCCAGTACGCGCAGTTCTGGACCAACCTGCTGCACGGCAACCTCGGCGTCTCGACCAGCTCCTACCCGACGCCGGTCACCTCGGTCATCGCCACCGCGCTGCCCTGGACGGTCGCGCTGGTCGGCGCCGCGACCGTGATCAGCTTCGTGCTCGGCACCGGGATCGGCGTCCTGGTCGCCTGGCGCCGCGGGACCTGGCTGGACAGCCTGCTCCCGGTCACCACGTTCTTCCAGGCGGCGCCGTACTTCTTCCTCGCCTTCCTGGCCATCGAGCTGTTCGCGGTCAAGCTCGGCTGGTTCCCCTACGGGCTGGGCCAGAACCAGCTCGACTACCAGACCGGCCTGGCGCCGGGCCACGTCGCGGACGTGCTCGACCACGCGGCGCTGCCCGCGCTTACCATCGTGGTCGCCTCCGCGGCCGGCTGGATGGTCGGCATGCGGAACCAGATGCTCACCACCATGGACGAGGACTACGTGCTGATCGCGCAGGCCAAGGGCCTGCCCAAGCAGAAGGTGATCTGGTACGCGGCGCGGAACGCGATCCTGCCGAGCGTGTCCGGCTTCTCGCTGGCGATCGGGTTCGTGGTGTCCGGCGCGCTGCTGACCGAGATCGTCTTCTCCTACCCGGGGATCGGGTTCGTGCTCTACCAGGCGGTCATCAACCACGACGCGCCGCTGATGCAGGGCATCTTCCTGATCATCACGATCGCCGTGCTGGCCGCGAACCTGATCGCCGACTTCGCCTACCTGGTCCTCGACCCGCGTACCCGGCAGGAGGCGTAGCGATGGCCGTGTCCACGACCGAGCCGACCGCCGTCGCGGCCGGGACGGCCGGCCGCTGCGGGCGCGCCGGGTCCGGCTGCCGCGCTCCCCCAAGGTGCTGATCGGCCTCGGCCTGCTCATCATGTTCCTGGTCCTCGCCGTCGTCGGCCCGCTCATCGCCCCCTACAACCCGTCGGCCGACCTGGCGGCGAGCGGTACGCCGCAGCCGCCGTCGGCCGCGCACTGGCTCGGCACCACCCAGACCCAGCAGGACGTCCTGTCCCAGCTGCTGGCCGGGGGCCGGAGCACGATCGTGGTGGCGTTCCTGGCCGGCGTGGTGGCGACGGTCATCGCGGTCGTGGTCGGCGTGACCGCCGGCTACCTCGGCGGGCTGGCGGACGACCTGCTCTCGATGCTGGCCAACATCTTCCTGGTCATGCCCGCGCTGCTGCTGCTGATCGTGATCTTCGGCTTCCTGCCGGCCTCCAGCAACGACCTGCTGATCGGCGCGATCATCGCGCTGACCGGCTGGGCCTGGGGCGCGCGGGTGCTCCGCGCGCAGACGCTGTCGCTGCGCAACCGGGACTTCGTGGAGTCGGCCCGGATCACCGGCGAGAGCACCGTGCGGATCATCGGCTGGGAGATCGTGCCCAACCTCCTGCCGATCATCGCGTCCTCGTTCCTGTTCACCGTCCTCTACGGCGTCGGCACCTATACCGCGATCGCCTACCTCGGTCTGGTCAACATCGACCCGCACTGGAGCTGGGGCGGCATGCTGTTCTGGGCGCAGTCGGTGAACGCCCAGGTCAACGGGTACTGGTGGTGGTACATCCCGCCGGGGCTGGCGGTCGCGCTGCTCGGCACCGCGCTGGCCCTGCTCAACTTCGGCATCGACGAGTTCATCAACCCGCGGCTGCGGGCCGCCGGGCTGACCCGGAGCGGGCCCGGCAGGCGGGCATACCGGCCCGGTTCCCGCTCGGCGTCACCCCGGTCGTGCGGCTGCCCGGCGACACCCCAGCCGCGCGGCCGCCCGCTGAGACCACAGCCGCCCGGCCGCCCTCCGGCACCACAGCCGTCCGCCCGCCCGCCGACCCCGGGCCGGTGGGGACGCCATGACCAGCCACGACGCCCCCGGCCGCGGACCGCGCCCGCTGATCGAGGTGCGCGGGC
This sequence comes from uncultured Actinomycetes bacterium, assembly GCA_963835425.1. Taxonomy (GTDB): domain Bacteria; phylum Actinomycetota; class Actinomycetes; order Streptosporangiales; family Streptosporangiaceae; genus UBA9676. Next base: position 1,060,289 of record CAWIGE010000002.1, read on the forward strand.
TGCGGGTGGACTACGGGCTCGGGCCGGACGCGGTGCACGCCGTCATCGACGCCGACCTCACGCTGGTCAGCGGCACCGTGCTCGGGCTGGCCGGTGAGAGCGGCAGCGGCAAGTCCACGCTGGCGTACGCGATCACCAGGCTGCTGCGCGCGCCCGGGATCATCACCGGCGGCCAGGTGCTGCTGCACGGCGGCGCCGGGCCGGCCGGCGGAGCCGGCGGGCACGCTCGACCTGCTGAACGCGGACGAGCGGCAGCTGCGCGGGCTCCGCTGGTCCCACATCGCGGTGGTGATGCAGAGCGCCATGCACGCGCTCAACCCGGTGGTCACCATCGGCGCCCAGCTCACCGACGTGCTGCAGGCGCACAACGCTCAAGATGGACAAAACGGATCGCCGCCAGCGGGCTGCCTTCCTGCTCGAGATGGTCGGGATCTCCGCCGACAATTTGCGCCGCTACCCGCACCAGCTTTCCGGCGGCATGCGGCAGCGGGTGATGATCGCCATGGCGCTGGCCCTGGAGCCCGCGGTCGTCATCATGGACGAGCCGACCACCGCCCTCGACGTGGTGACGCAGCGGGAGATCCTGACCGAGCTCGCCGCGCTGCAGCGCGACCTGTCCTTCGCGGTGCTGTTCATCACCCACGACCTTTCGCTGCTGGTCGAGCTGGCCGACTCGATCGCGGTCATGTACGCGGGGCGGCTGCTGGAGCAGGCCGCCGCCGTGGACCTCTACCGGGCGCCGCGGCACCCCTACACGCTGGGGCTGCTGCGCTCCTTCCCGCCGCTGCACGGGCGCGCGGGCGCCGCTGACCGGGATCCCGGGCTCACCGCCGGATCTGCGCACCCCGCCGCCGGGCTGCCCGTTCCACCCCCGCTGCGGCTTCGCCATGGACGTCTGCCGGACGGAGATGCCGGCCGCGTTCCGGCCCGGCCCGTCGGCGGGCGGTCGGCGGCCTGCTGGCTGCAGGACGGGGCGCACGATGTCCCGGCGGAACTGGCCACACCGGAGCCCGGGGCCGGACCCGGGCCGGGTGGGACGCGGCCCGCGCTGGCGCCGCTGACGGACGCCGTCCACCGGGCGGCGCCACCGCGCTGCCGGATCCGGCGGCCGTCCCGCCGGGCGGCGCCACTGGCTGCCGGACCCGGCAGCCGCCCCGCCGGAGGGCGGCGCGTCATTGCCGGACGCGGCCAGCACGACGAGCGCAACGGGGCCGATGCCATGACTACCTCAGCTGGGCGCGGTTCCCTCGACGGCGCGGGCGCGGGCGCGGCCTCCGCGGTGGCCAGCCGCGCCGCGCTGCTCGAGGTCCGGGAGATCAGCCAAGCACTTCCCGGCTGGCCGGCGCGGTGCCTGGTGCACGCGGTGGACGGCGTGTCGCTCGCGCTGCCCGCGGGCCGGATCACCGCGATCGTCGGCGAGAGCGGCTCCGGCAAGTCCACGCTGGCCCGGCTGTTCGCCGCAGCTGCTGAAGCCGACCACGGGCCAGCTGCTGCTCGACGGCGATCCGGTACCTCCCGGCCGCGGCGCGCGGCGGCGGTACGCCGCAGCAGGTGCAGATGGTGCTGCAGGACCCGTTCGCCTCGCTCAACCCGGTGCACGACGTGCGCTACCACCTGACCCGGCCACTCAAGGTGCACGGGCTCGGCACGCGGGCAGCCTGGATGAGACGCTGGCCGGCCTGCTCGAGCGGGTGGCGCTCACGCCGCCCGAGCGATTCCTGCGACAAGTACCCGCACGAGCTGTCCGGGGGGCAGCGGCAGCGGGTGGCGATCGCCCGCGCGCTCGCGGTGCGGCCGCGGGTGCTGCTCGCCGACGAGCCGGTGTCGATGCTGGACGTGTCCATCCGGCTCGGCATCCTCAACCTGCTCGCCGGGCTGCGCGAGCACGACGGCATGACCGATCCTCTACATCACCCACGACATCGCCTCGGCGCGGTACCTGGCCGACGAGATCGCGGTCATGTACGCCGGGCGCCTGGTGGAGTCGGCGCCTGCGATCTCCGTCACCGATCGAGCCCGCGCACCCCTATACCCAGCTGCTGCTGAGCGCCGCGCCCGACCCCGACCGGCCGGAGCCGGCGCGGCTGTCCGGCCGCGGCTCGGTGCCCAGCCTGCTCACGCCGCCACCCGGCTGCCGGTTCCATCCGCGCTGCCCGTACGCGATGGAAGTCTGCTCACAACTCCCGCCGCCACCGGCCGAGGTCGCCCACGGGCACGTCAGCGCCTGCTGGCTGCACGTACCGGAGCGCCCGGCCGGGATGGCGGCCCCAGCCGGAAAGGAGACATGATGGCCCACCGACCCAGCTAGGGGATGACCCATCCCACCAGCAGGGACGCCCGACCCGGCCAGCCCTGCGCCGTCCACCCTTTCCCAGACCCCGTCATGGTCAGTCAAAAGAGGCCGGCGACGAGCGCCGGGCACTAATGGAGTTTAGGCAATGCAACATGCAGCCATGAAGAGCCTGGCAGCCGCGGGCATACTCAGCCTGGGCATCGCGGCCTGCTCGAGCTCCAGCTCATCGTCCGGCTCCGGCAACGCCGCCAGCCGGCAAGACCCTGGTCATCGAGAGCACCTCGGTCACCGCGCCCAGCCAGAACTTCAACCCGTTACGTCCAGAGCGCGACCGGGTACTCGGCCCAGGCGACCGGCCTGATCTACGAGCCGCTCTACATCTTCAACGTGATGAACCCCACTCAGCCGCCGGTACCCGATGTTGGCCTCCGGCCAGCCGACCTGGTCCAACGGCGGCAAGACGCTGACCGTCCCGATCCGCTCGGGCGTCAAGTGGAGTGACGGCAAGCCGTTCACCGCGAGCGACGTCGCCTTCACCTACAACCTGGTCAAGAAGAACCCGACGCTCTACACCGCGAGCGCGCCGCTGGTGACGAGCGCGACCGCGACCAGCCCGACCTCGGTCACGCTGAACTTCTCCTCGGCGCAGTTCGCCAACCTGTTCCTCATCGGGCAGGTCTACATCGTGCCGCAGCACGTCTGGGGCTCGGTCAGCAACCCAGTCACCTACACCGACGCCAACCCGGTCGGCACCGGGCCGTACATGCTGCAGACCTACTCCTCGCACGGCTTCCTGCTCAAGCAGAACCCGAGCTACTGGAACAAGAGCGCGGTCAAGGTCTCGGCGGTGGACTTCCCGTTCTACAGCAGCAACGCCAACCTGGTGCCGCCGATCTCCAGCGGCCAGATCGACTGGGCCGGCAGCAACCTGGGGCCCGGCATCAGCTCGAGCTACCTGAGCAAGAGCAACGACAACACCACCTGGCTCGACAGCCAGCCCTATTTCGCCGCCAACAACGTGGTCACCCTGTGGTTCAACGTCACCAAGGCGCCGCTGAACGACCCCGCCGTGCGGCAGGCCATCGGCTACGGAATCAACCGGCAGCAGCTGTCCACCCAGGGCGAATCCGGCTACGAGGCCCCGGCGACGTCGTCCGGCGGCCTGCTCCTGCCAATCGACAACACCTTCCTCGAACCGTCGGTGCAGGGCGATCTGTCGCCCACTGGCGACCCGGCCAAGGTGGCCAGCATCCTGACCAAGGACGGCTACACCAAGGTCGGCGGCAAGTGGACCAAGAACGGCCAGCAGATCACGTTCTCGATCACCGACCCGATCCCCTACGCCGACTACTACACCGACGACCAGCTCATCGCGAGCCAGCTCAACAAGCTCGGCTTCAACGTGAAGGTCAACGGCAACGGGTCCCCGACGGCCTGGCAGGCCGACTTCAACAACGGCAATTTCGACGCCACGATCCACTGGAGCAACCAGGGCCCGAACCCGTTCTACTACTACGAGAACTGGATCGACAGCACGTTCTCGGCGCCGATCGGCAAGCCGGCCGCCGGTGACAACGGCCGGTTCAAGGACCCGGCCGCCCAGTCCGCGCTGGCCCAGTTCGCCGGGACGAACGACCCGGCCACCCAGAAGGCGGCCATCGCCTCCCTGCAGAAGATCATGTCGACCCAGGTGCCGATGACGCCGCTGCTGTACGGCGCCGCCTGGAGCGAGATCTCGACGCGCAACTACACGGGCTGGCCGACCAACGGCAACGCCTACATGACACCGATTCCGAACAGCCCGTACCTGGAGCAGGTCGTCCTGCACCTCAAGCCGGCCGCGTAACCGCGACCGGCCCACGGAAAGGACGACAACTCCACACATGAGTACCGCGTATGCGGGGCTGAGCCTGCCCGGCCGGGAACCGGCCGGGCAGGTGCCCACACGACCGGGCACGGCCGCCGATGACCACCGGCCCTGCCCCCACCCAGCACCCCACCAGCACCGTTGACGGCGCGCCGCCCGCGGCCGGCCATCCGGGCGCCGGGCGAGCAGGCCCTGCTCGCCGCGCTGCTCCGTGCCGGACAAGGTGCGCCTGCTGACCGGCGCGGCCAACTGGCGGACCCACGGCTCCCCGGCGATCGGCCTGCGGCCGATGATCGTGTCGGACGGGCCCTCCGGCGTCCGGGGGGTCACCAAGGATGAGCGTCATCCCTCGACCTGCCTGCCGTGCTCGTCCGCGTGCCGGCGCGACCTGGGACACCGAGCTGATCACCGAGCTCGCCGCGCGCGCTGGGCGCGGAGGCCCGCGGCAAGGGCGTGGACGTGCTGCTGGCGCCCACCATCAACCTGATGCGGACGCCGCTGGGCGGCCGCGGGTTCGAGTGCTTCTCCGAGGATCCGGTGCTGACCGCCCGGATGGCCGTCGCCTTCATCACCGGCCTGCAGTCGGCCGGGGTGGCGGCCACGGTCAAGCACTTCGTCGGCAACGACTCCGAGACCGAGCGCTGGACCTACGACGTGACCGTCGGCGAGCAGGTGCTGCGCGAGCTGTACATGGCGCCGTTCGAGGCCTGCGTGACCGAGGCGGGCGCCGCCCTGGTCATGGCCGCCTATAACAAGGTCAACGGCACTCCCGCCACCGAGCATCCCTGGCTGCTGAAGAAGATCCTCAAGGGGGAATGGGAGTTCGAGCGGCGTGGTCGTCTCGGACTGGAGCGCGGCCAGGAGCACGGTGGCCACCGCGGTCGCCGGGCTGGACCTGGCGATGCCAGGCCCGGACGGGCCCTGGGGGGCGGACCTGGTGCGGTCGGTCCTGGATGGGGTGATCCCCGAATCCGTGATCGACGACAAGGTCATCCGGATCATGCGGCTGGCCCGGCAGGTCGGCGCGCTGGCCGCGCCGGACGGGCAGGAAGCGGCCATGGCCGGCTGGTAACGGCGGCCCGGTGCCGGACGGGAACGGCAGCCCAGTCCCAGACCGGGCCGGCAGCCCGGTTCCAGACAGCAGGCCTGCCCTCGACGGCAGCCCGGACCTCGGCGGCAGCCCGGTCCCAGACGGCGGCCCGTTCCCGGACGGGGACCGTGCGCTGCTGATGGATCCGCAGCTGGTGCGCCGGGCGGCGGCAGCGTCCTTCGTGCTGCTCCGCAACGAGGGAGCGGTGCTCCCCTTCGACGCCAGCCGCGTCGGCAGCATCGCGCTGATCGGCCCGAACGCGGTCTACCCGGTGATCCAGGGCGGGGGCAGCGCGATCGTCGCGCCGGTCACGGTGTCCACCCCCGCGGTGGCGCTGCCCGCCGCCCTCGCGGGCCAGGCCCCGGTCACGGTGGCGCCGGGATGCCGGACCTGGACGACGGTGCCCGAGCCGATGGCCGGGTCGATCCGTGACCCGCTGACCGGCGAGCCGGGGCTGCGGCTGGAGTTCCGCGCCGGCGACGGGACGCTGATCCGCCACGAGCACCGGATCTCCACGCAGCTCACGTGGTGGGACGAGGGCCTGCCGCCGGGCGTGGGCTGGGGCGAGGACGGGACCATCGTGCTGCTCACCAGGTTCCGGGCCAGCACCACCAGGCAGCACCTGATCGGCGTGGCCGGCGTCGGCCGTCTCACCCTGACGGTGGACGGCGTGGTGGCCGCCGACACGGTGACCCCGGTTCCGGCCGACCCGGTGCAGACCATGACCCGTCCCGGTGAGGTCCGGGCCGGGATCGGCCTGCAGGCCGGCCAGGAGGCGGAGATCAGGCTCGACTTCCAGCCGGCCGCGGGCATCGACGCCCCGCTGGCGATCTCGCTCGGCATCGCGGCGGACGAGGACGAGGACACCATGATCGCGGAGGCGGTGCGGGCGGCGGCCAGCAGCGCCGCCGCGGTGGTGGTCGTCGGCTCGGCGGAGGCGGCCGAGAGCGAGGGTTTCGACCGGGAGACCCTCGCCCTGCCCGGGCGGCAGGACGAGCTGGTCGCCCGGGTGGCCGAGGTGAACCCCAGGACCGTCGTCGTGGTGAACGCCGGAATGCCGGTCCTGATGCCCTGGGCGGATGACGTCGCGGCCGTGATCTACGCCTGGCTGCCCGGCCAGGCCATGGGCGAGGCGCTCGCCGACGTGCTGCTCGGCCGGGCGGAACCGGGCGGGCGGCTGCCCGTCACCCTGCCCGCCCGCGAGTCCGACTGCCCGGTACTCCATGCCATCCCCCGCGACGGCCGCATCGACTACGCCGAGGGGCTGCTCATCGGCTACCGCGGCTACGACGCGGCGGGCATCCCGCCGATGTTCCCGTTCGGCCACGGGCTCGGCTACACCCAGTGGGCCTACGAGTCCGCGTCACTGGACGGGCCCGCCCCGGCGCCCGGCGAGGATGCCCGGGTCCGGGTGGCGGTCCGCAACACCGGGTCACGGCCCGGCCGCGAGATCGTCCAGGCCTACGTCGCCAGCCCGGTGGCCGGGGCGGGCGGCCGGTCCGGGTGCTCGGGGCCTTCGCCGCGCTGAGCGCGACGCCCGGCGAGCGGGCGGAGGTGGTGCTCACGGTGCCGACCCGGGCCTTCGCCGTCTGGGATCCGGCAGCGGGCGGCTGGGCCTGGCCGCCGGGCACCTTCACGGTCGAGGTGGGCAGGTCCTCGCGGGACCTGCGGCTGGGGGTGCCGGTGACCGCCCGCCGGTGACGGCTTGGGCTTTCACCGCGCGGCTGCGGGCCCATCAGCGATCACGGGCAGGGCGGGGCCAGACCGGGACGCGGGCCGCGCCTGCCAGCCCGGCCGTCAGGCCGGGGGCGCGACCAGTTCGACCTCGTAGCCCTCCCGGTTCTCCAGGTAGGCGGCGTAGTGGTCGTCCCCCCCGGCGAACGGGTGGCGGTCCGGGTAGAGCAGCCGCCAGCCGTGATCCGGCGCGTGCAAGGCGAGCTCGTCCAGTTCCTCACGGGATGCGACGTGGAAGGCGAGATGGTTCAGCCCTGGCCGGCAGCGGTCGTGCCGGCCCGCGACCCGGTCCGGTGACTGCTCGATGACGATGTAGGTGACACCCGCCCGCCAGCTCTTGCCCTCGGGCCACTCCTGATAGACGTGGTAGCCCAGTTTCCCGAGCAGCCACCCCCAGCTGGCCTCGGCCCGGGTCAGATCGGGTACCCAGAGCTCGATGTGATGAAGCATCCCTGTGCCAGCATGATCCATGCCCGACAGCATGCCAGGAGTTGTCCCTGCTAGTGACCACAGGCGTCAGATTGTCACAGGTCAGGACGCTGCTGGCGGGTCAGATCCGCCCCGCAGGCCCCAGCCGCCACCGGAAGCGCCCGCGTGAACACCGACAGCGACGGCCAGGCGTCAGGGAGCCGCCTCGATCCGGCGCTGGAGCTTGTTCATGCCGCGCAGCCAGCGGTCGGGGTCACCGGCCCGGCCCGCGTACATCCCGGCGACCTCGGGGTGGGGCAGGATGAGGAACCGCCCGTCGGCGATCCCGGCCACCACCGCGTCCGCCACCTCCTCCGGCGTGATGGCGGAATCGGTGAGGATCAGCCGCTCGGCGGCCGAGGCCCCGGCCATCATCGGGGTCCGCACCCCCTGCGGGCAGATCGCCTGCACGGTGATGCCCCGGTGGGCGTAGGTCGCCGCCAGCCACTCGGCGAAGCCCAGCGCCGCGTGCTTGGTGACCGAGTAGGGTGCCGAGCCCAGCATGGTGAGCAGCCCGGCCGCGGACACGGTGCAGATCAGGTGGCCGCTGCCGCGCTCCAGCCAGGCCGGGAGCAGCAGCCGCGCGGCCCGCACGTGCGCCATGACGTTGACCTGCCACGAGGCGCTCCAGTCCGCCTCGCTGGCCTGCTCGCCACCGGCCCGGGCGATCCCCGCGTTCGCGCAGAACAGGTCGATCTCGCCCAGCACCTCCCGGGCCACGCCGACCAGCGCGGCCACCCCGCTCTCGGTGGCGGCGTCACCGGGCACGGCGGTCGCCCCGCAGGAGGTGGCCACCGCGGCCGCCGCCGCGGCGTCGATGTCGTTGACGACCACCCGGGCGCCCTCGGCCACGAACCTGCGGGCGAGCGCGGCACCGATGCCGCTGCCCGAGCCGGTCACCACTACGCCCGCACCGCTCACCGACTCCATCCCGGCTTCCCTTCATCGCTGGCCCTGGATGTTAAGTGTGCGGCCTCCCCGCCGGCTTGTCCCGTGCCGCGCCGTCTCACGGGCGCCAAGCGGTCCAGGGTGTGCGCACCCGGCCTCCGCCGTAGACGGGCAGACGCGGGCCGGCCCGGCTGGCCGGGGTCTGGTCACCGTGTTGTTTCAGCCGGGCCGTTTGGCCGCCCCCAAGATCAGCAGCCTGCTAGAGTCCCCCTCCCTGCGTTCAGGCAGATCTCAGGGCGGGGTCACGCCGCGGTAATGAACATCCAGTAACCGGCATCCCCGGCTGAGCCGGGCACCTCATGCCCGCAGCGCATCGCCCGGCTCTCCCCTCCGTCGTTTGTCATGGTTGCGCCAACCACGCGTCTCTTTTTGTCATGGCTGCGCCAACCATGACAATCCGCGGCCGGCGGCCCGGGGCCCTCTTATGCGCGGAACGGTTGCCGCGTTCGGTGTGGCCCGGCGGGCGCGGACGTGTCAGGCGTCTCCGGCCAGGTAGAAGGCGACGGCGAGAGCCGAGTAGGCGGCCAGGAGGATCGCTCCGCTCAGCCTGGTCGTTCTGCCGGTCCGCAGGACGAGCGCCGGAAGGCCAGCCGCTACCGCCATGGCCGCCAGTTCGACCGGCCGGAAGCTGAGCGCAAGCGGCGTGAAGGCCCACGAGAGGAGGGCGACCAGGGGTATCACCAAACCGGCGATCTGGGCGCTGGACGCCAGCGGGATCTCGGTGGCCAGCTTGACCCGGCCGCGTCGAGCCAGCAGTACCGCGCTCCCGTGCTCGGTCGCATTTCCGATGATCGCGATGATCACCACCGCGACAAAGAACTCCGAGAGGTGCACGGTGGATGCGAAGGTTCGCAGCGCGCCGATGAGGGTTTCGCTGACGAAGGCGGTAGCGACCGTCGCAACGCCGAGCACCACGAGGGCGCCAGGCAGGGGCCAGCCGGTGTCTTCGGGTTCAGCGGACCTGAAGAGCCCCCACTGGCGGCGCAGCGCGTACCGGGTCACGATCACGCTCACGACGAGCAGCAGAATGGCGACAGGAAGCGAGAGCCAGGCGAGCGAGCGGCGGTCCGGATCGCCGTGAAATCCCGGCGCGGCCGCGGCAAGCAAGACCACGGTGGCGAAGCCGAGGAAGCCGAGCGAGATGTAGGCAGACAGCCGATCGATGAAGCCGCGCTGGCCGAAGAGCAGCGTGAAGCCGAGGACGAGCAGGAGGTTGCTGGCGATCGAGCCGACGAGCGACGCCCTGACGATCGCGGCCAGACCCCCGGAGACGGCGATTATCGCGATGATCAGCTCCGGCGCGTTACCGAACGTCGCGTTCAGGAAACCGCCGATCCCGGGACCGGTGTGGCGGGCCAGGTTGTCCGTCGCCTCGCCGATCAGCCAGGAAAGAGGGATCAGCGCGGCGCCGGCCAGCACGAACAAGGTCAGCCCGCCGACGGCGTCGAGCCGGTCCAGAACCACGACAAGCAGCGCCAGCAGCAGCGTCAGGAGCGTACCGCGGGCGATGTTCCTGCCGGCACCGCACATTGAAGTCACCCTAGTGGGCGGCGTCCGCCCCTCCCGGTGTTAGCAGCGCGGCGACGGCGATCTCTGCTTCCGCGGGGGCCGGGAGTGCGACCGGCGCGGCGGGGATGGTGGGTAGCTCGCCCACCGACTCGTAGCGGGTTATCAGCTGTGGATCGATGTAGGACTTGCGGGCCACCGCCGGGGTATCGCCAAGCCAGTCCGCCACCTCGCGAACGCTGGCCACGATGACCCTGTCACGGCCCCGCGCTGCGCGCGCTGGCGCCGCGTTCGCCAGCGCCAGCGCCATCAGCACGGTCGCATTCCAGGTGCGGAATTCCTTGGCTGTGAAGTGGCCGCCGGCCCGGGCGGCGATGTAGTTGCTCACGTCGTGCGAATGAAGGATGCGCCAGCCGCCGCCGCGCCGGTAGCTGAACAGCGTGTCGAGACCGTTGTCGCTGCCGGCCAGTGCCCGCACGGTGGGCAGGACTGCCTCGTCGGTGACGGTGATGGCCCGGTGCTTGCCCCCCTTGGCGATGTAGTCGAACATCATGCCGTCACGTGTCACGCTCAGGTGCCGCTTCTCAAGCGTGGTGGCGCCGTAGTGATGGTCCAGCTCGGCATACCTTTCGCCGCCGAGCCGGAACAGGCCGAGATCAATCAGCCGGACGGCGCTGGCCGCGACGCGGTCACGATCCAGATCACCTCGCGCCAGGTCCGTCACGGTAGCCGCCCGCAACGCTGGCAGAACGCTGGCGAACCGCAGCATGTGAACGAACTTCTGGGCGTCGCGCTGTTCGCGCCACTGCTGGTGGTAGCGGTACTGGGTCCGGCCCCGGCCGTCCACGCCGGTGGCCTGGATATGCCCCAACGGGTCCGGCGAGATCCAGACGTTCGTCCAGGCCGGTGGGATCGCCAGCGCGCCGATGCGCCGCACCGCCTCCCGCTGCGTGACCTCTTCCCCCGACGGGTCGCGGTACCGGAAACCTTCCCCGCTCCGTTCGCGGGTGATTCCCGGGCTTGAAGGATCGCTGCGTGTCAATCCTGGAACCGCAGCCACCAGTGACAATGCAGCGGCGCTCATGCAGGCGGGAGGTTGACCAGGCGGGCCAGGGCGGCGCGGTGGCGGTCGGGGGTGCCGAACGCCATCGACCCGCTCTTGGCCCGCTTGAGCAGCAGGTGCGCCGGGTGCTCCCAGGTGAAGCCGATGCCGCCGTGCATCTGCACGCACTCCTGCGCGGCGTGCACCGCGGCGTCGCCGCAGGCCGCCTTGGCCAGGGCGATCGCGACCTGCGTGTCGGGGTCGCCGGCGGCCAGGCAGGCGGCGGCATACCTGGCCGCGGCCCGGGCCTGCGTCACCTGGATCCACACGTCGGCGAGCCGGTGCTTCAGCGCCTGGAAGGACCCGACCGGCCGGGCGAACTGCCGCCGTTCCTTGACGTAGACCACGGTCATGTCCAGGCAGCGCTCGGCCACGCCGAGCTGCTCGGAGGCGAGCATGGCCGCCCCCGCGGCCAGCGCCGACGCCACCGCCTGGCCGGCCGCCTCGCCGGTGGCCACCGGCCGGGCGGGCGCGGAATCGAGGGCCAGGTTGCACAGCGGGCGGGTGGCGTCCAGCGAGACCACCGCCGCCCGGCTGACGCCGGGCGCCCCGGCCTCGACCGCGTACAGGCCGAACGGCACCCCGTCCGCGGGCACCAGCAGCACGTCGGCGAGCAGCGCATCCGCCACCCCGGTCACGGTGCCGGTCAGCCTGGCCTGGCCGGGCGGGTCGCCCGGCTGCGCGGCACCCAGCCGCACCCCGGTGGCCAGCCCGGCGCGCCGGGCACCGGGCACGGACCCGGGCGGCATGCGGGCGAACTCCACCGCCAGCGCGGCGGTCAGCCGGCCCTCGGCCAGCCCGGACAGCAGTTCGTCGCCGCTTCCTAGCAGCGCGGCCGTGGCCACCACGGCCGAACCCAGGTAGGGAACGGGGGCAACCGCCCGGCCGGTCTCCTCGGCCACCACGGCCGCCTCCCGGTATGTCGCACCGGCCCCGCCCTGGCTCTCGGGGATGAGCAGCCCGGCACATCCAAGCTCGGCGGCCAGCGAGTGCCAGAGGGCAGCGTCGTTCGGCTCCTCGGTTTCGGTCCTGGCCAGCACCGGCGGCCACGGGGACCGGTCGTCGAGCAGGTCGCGGACCGCGGCCCGGAGGTCGTTTTCGGCCTCCTGGTAGCGCAGGTCAGGAATGCGCCCCGAGGCCCGGCTGGAGTCGGTGGTCGTCATCGGGGCAGGTCCTTCCAGGGCACACGGGTGTCCGTGCGGGGCTCGGCGGGCAGGCCGAGCACCCGCTCGGCGATGATGTTCCGCAGGATCTCCGAGGTGCCGCCCTCGATGGAGTTCCCGCGGGCGCGCAGGTAGCGGTAGCCGGGACCGCGGGTGAGGAAGCTGACGGCCTCCGGCCGGCGCAGGCTCCAGTCGTCGTAGCGCAGCCCGTCGGCGCCGGACAGCTCGAGCTCAAGCGCGGACAGCTCCTGGTTCAGCCGGGCGAAGACGACCTTCGCGGCCGAGCCCTCGGGCCCGGGCTGCCCGGCCGCGAGCTGCTGGCGCAGCCGTTCGCTGGTCAGGCGGGCGACCTCGGCGTCGGCCCACAGCCGGATCAGCCGGTCGTGCAGACCCGGCGTGCGCAGCTCCGGGTGCTCGCGCCAGGCGGCCGCCACGATGCCGACCGCGCCGCCCTCGCGGGGCAGCGCGGCGCCGCCGATGGCGACCCGCTCGTTCATCAGCGTGCCCTGGGCGACCCGCCAGCCGTCCCCGACCTCGCCGATCCGGTCGCCGTCGTTGACCCGCACGTCGGTCAGGAACACCTCGTTGAACTCGGCCTCGCCGGTGAGCTGGCGCAGCGGCCGTACCTCCACACCGGGATCGGTCATGTCGCAGGCGAAGTAGGTGAGCCCGGCGTGCTTGGGCACGTCCGGGTCGGTGCGCGCGACCAGCAGCCCCCAGCGGGCCCGGTGGGCCAGCGAGGTCCACACCTTCTGCCCGCTCACCCGCCAGTCCTGCCGGGCGTCGTCCCTGACCGCCCGGGTGGCCAGGCCGGCCAGGTCGGACCCGGCGCCGGGCTCGCTGAACAGCTGGCACCAGATCTCCTCGCCGGTCCACAGCGGGCGCAGCCAGCGGGCTTTCTGCTCATCGGTGCCGAACGACAAGATCGTGGGGGCCGCCATGCCCAGGCCGATCGTGTTGCGGATCGGGTCATTGTCCGGCGCGCCCGCCGCGGCGAACTCGGCGTCGACCACCGACTGGAGTGAGCGCGGCAGGCCCAGGCCGCCGAGGCCGGGCGGGTAGTGCACCCAGGCCAGCCCGTCGTCGAAGCGGGCCCGCAGGAAGTCGAGCCGGGGCACCGTGGCGGGGTCGTGTCCCAGCAGGAAGTCGCGGGCCCGCTGGCGCAGCTCGTCCGCGCCGTCCGCCTGGCCGGCGCCGGCCGGGCCCCCGTTGCCGGTACCGGTCAGCACAGCGGACCTCCGGCCACGTAGATCACCTGGCCGGACACGAACCCGGATCCCTCGCTGCACAGGAACGAGATGACGTGCGCGACGTCCTCGACCTGGCCGACCCGGCGGACCGGGATCTGGCTCGCGGCGGCGGCCTGGAAGTCGTCGAAGGGCAGGCCGACCCTGGCCGCGGTCGCGGCCGTCATGTCGGTGACGATGAAGCCGGGCGCGACCGCGTTGGCGGTGATCCCGAACTGGCCCAGCTCGATCGCGAGGGTCTTGGTGAACCCCTGCAGACCGGCCTTGGCGGCCGAGTAGTTGACCTGGCCGCGGTTCCCCAGTGCGGAGCTGGAGGACAGGTTGACGATCCGGCCGTAGCGCTGGTCCACCATGTGCTGCTGCGCCGCCCGGCTCATGAGGAACGCGCCGCGCAGGTGCACGCCCAGGACCGTGTCCCAGTCGTTCTCGGTCATCTTGAAGATGAGGTTGTCGCGGATCACGCCCGCGTTGTTGACCAGGACCGTCGGCGGGCCGAGCTCGGCGGCGACCTTGCCGACCGCGGCCTCGACCTGGTCGGCCTGGCTGACGTCCGCGCCGACGGCGAACGCGCGGCCGCCGGCGGCCGTGATCGCGTCCACGGTCCCGGCGCAGGTGGCCTCGTCCAGGTCGAGCACGGCGACCGCCAGCCCGTCGGCGGCGAGCCGCCGCGCGGTGGCGCCCCCGATGCCCCGGGCGGCGCCGGTCACGATGGCAACCCGTTGTGCGTCCTGTGCCATGTTGTCCCTTCTCCTTTTCCTATATCTCGGATGTCAGTCACTGGCGGGCGGCCGCGGCCATCCCGGGCGGGGCAGTCAGTCCCTGGGCGGTTGCGGGCCGGGTGGGCCGGTCCCCCGGGGTGCTGCCGGATCTGCGGGCGACGCTGCCCGCGGCGTCGGGGATCCGCCGGGCACGCGTTAGCCGCCGTCCAGGTAGGGCCGTAGTTCCCGGCGCGCCAGCGAGCGCTTGTGCACCTCGTCGGGCCCATCGGCGAACCGCAGCGTGCGGGCGGACGCCCACAGATGCGCCAGCGGGAGGTCCTGGCTGACCCCGGCGGCGCCGTGCGCCTGGATCGCCCTGTCGATCACCCATTCCGCCATCGCCGGGGTCGCCACCTTGATCGCCTGGATCTCGGTGTGCGCGCCCTTGTTGCCGACGGTGTCCATCAGCCACGCGGTCTTGAGGACCAGCAGCCGGGCGGACTCGATCCTGACCCGGGATTCCGCGATCCAGTCCTGGATGACTCCCTGGTCGGCCAGGGGCCGGCCGAACGCGGTGCGGCTGGTGACGCGCCTGCACATGAGCTGGAGCGCCCGCTCGGCCGCGCCGATCAGCCGCATGCAGTGGTGGATCCGGCCGGGGCCGAGCCGGGCCTGCGCGATCGCGAACCCGTCCCCCTCGCCGCCGATCAGGCTGCCGGCCGGGACGGTGACGTCGGCGAACTCGACCTCGGCGTGCCCGCCGTGGGCGGCGTCGTCGAACCCGAACAGGCTCAGCCCCCGCTTGACGGTGACCCCGGGGGTGTTGCGCGGCACGAGAATCATCGACTGCTGCCGGTGCCGCTCCGCGCCCGGCGCGGTCTTGCCCATCACGATGAGGATCTGGCAGGCCGGGTCCATCGCCCCCGACGACCACCACTTCCGGCCGTTGATCACGTACTTGTCGCCGTCGCGCTCCATCGTGGTCGCGATGTTGGTGGCGTCGGACGAGGCGACCTCCGGCTCGGTCATGCAGAACGCCGAGCGGATCTCCCCGTCCAGCAGGGGACGCAGCCACTGCTCGCGCTGCTGCTCGGTGCCGAACTCGGCGAGCAGTTCCATGTTGCCGGTGTCGGGGGCGGCGCAGTTCAGCGCCTCCGGCGCGAGCGCCGGGCTGTGCCCGGTGATCTCGGCCAGCGGGGCGTACTGGAGGTTGGTCAGCCCGGCGCCCTCGGGGTGGTTGGCCAGGAAGAGGTTCCACAGCCCCCGCTTGCGCGCCTCGGCCTTGAGCTCGGCGACCACTGGCGGCCGCTGCCACGGGAAGCCGGACCTCGCCGCCGCCGCGGTCTGCTCGGCGAAGACCGGTTCGGCCGGGAAGACGTGTTCGGCCATGAAGGCGAGCAGCCGCTCACGCCATTCCTGCGTGCGGCCGTCGTACGCGAAGTCCACGGCGCCTCCCGACGGGTCCGGTCAGAACTTTACCTACCCGCGAGTATTCACGGCGGTCCCGGGTTTCCGGGAGGGCCCGCCCACGGCCCGCGCAGCCGGCGCACGGCTAGCGCGGCCCGTCCCCGCCCACGGTGCGGAGGAAGACGTAGACACCGTCCGACTTGTACGTCATCTGGTAGGTCACGCCCGGATAGCGCCCGTTGATGAAGGCGGGGACGTTGGCCGGCGGCTGGGCGTAGCCGCTGTTGTGGGCGTCGAACACGATGTAGCGCGGGGCCGGGTTCCCGGCCGTGCCGATCCAGTAGGCGGTGTCACGGGCGGCCAGCGGTGCCAGCATGGTCAGCGTCGATTCCACCGTGGTCCCGGCCGGGACCAGGGTGAGCGCCTCGCGCTCGGCCCTGACATGGGGCATGACCTGGTAGGTCTGAGAGCTCCACAGACCGGCCAGCGGGAACATGAACGCCAGCAGGGCCGCGATCGCCGCCATGGCCACGGCGGCGTACCGGGTGACCCGTGCGCCGGGGCGTGACGCCGGGTGAGCGGGGGCGGCGGGGCGTGACGCCGGGTGAGCGGGCGCAGCGGCGCCCATCAGGCCGGGCCCGGCGGCCCGCGCCCGGCTCCTCGCCGCCGCGGCCTCGTTCTTGGCGGCCCAGGCCTTGCCCCAGGGCGGGTAGGCCTGGCGGCGGGCGCTGGCCGCCCGGGCCTGGCGCCTGGCCGCCCGGGCCTGGCGCCTGGCCGCCCGGGCCTGGATGCGGGCCAGCCCGTCGATCGCGGCCAGGAAGACGATGGGCATCAGGGCGGCGCTGTAATGCCACTGCGTGCCCCAGAAGCTGTTGTTGGTGGACAGGAACCGCAGCGCCAGGCCCGGCACGGCGACCAGGGCGAGCGGGGAACGCAGCGCGAGGAACACCACCGGCAGCAGCACCAGGGCCGTGGTGTGCAGCTTCACCGGGCCAGCGTGGGTGAGCTGGGCCAGCAGGCCGCCGGCCGAGATATGGCCGCCGCCGGGTGAGATCACGCCGCCGTCGCTCCAGTACATGTAGTGGTGGGCCGGGTTGAAATGCGGGATGATCACCGCGATCGCCAGCGCCGACCAGCCCAGGCCCCAGAGCACGAGCACCGCTCCCGCCAGGGCCCATTCACCGGCCCCCTCCCTGGGCGGGCCGGCCTGCCGTTCCCGCCATCGCCTGACACCGGCCCGGGCCGCCATGGCGATCATGACCAGGCCGATCGCCGCCACCGTCAGCCCCTGATCCTCCTTGACGAAGACCAGCGGCAGCGCCCACAACGCGGCGGCGCGCGGACGGCGGAGCACCAGCGCGGACAGCGAGCAGGCGAGGAGCGGCACGGCGAACGCGACCTCGTGGAAGTCGAAGACGATCATCTGCTGGAGGCCCCACGAGAACCCGTAGGCCAGGCCGATCAGCCGGCTGACCCCGGTCCCCAGCAGTTCCCGGGCCGCCCGGCAGACCGGCACCACCGAGACCGCGGTCAGCAGCGCCTGCGCGACCAGCAGCGTGACCGGGGTGGGGAAGACCCGGAAGAACGGCGCCACCAGCGCCACGATGGGCTGGAAGTGGTCGCCCAGCAGGTCGAAGCCCGGCCCCCGGATGGCGACCACGGGTGCGTGCAGATCGGCGAGCTGCCGCACGTACTGCGTGTAGATGCCCAGATCCCACGATCCCGGGTCCAGGCGCACGTACTTGGCGACCGAGAGCGTCATGTACGCGGCGAACGTGGCCAGCGCGATCAGCCAGGCCACCGGGTCGGGGCGGGCGGTGCCCGCCCCGCTGGGCCCGGGCTGCGACGCCGTCCGGGGCCGCTCGGGCGCCGCCTCTGCCGGTGGCAGCGTGAGAGTGGCGTCCACCGGGGCCATCGCCGGGCTGGGCTCCCTGAGGGCCACCGCGGGGCTGACTTGCACCGATGGCATCGTGAAGGTGGTCTCCGGCGGGGCCGCCGGCGGCGGAAGGGTCGCCAGCCGCTGCCCGCCGCCGAACCCAGGGACTGACGTCACATCCGCGGTGCCCACGTCAGGTGGGGTGCCCTGTTCCCGCGGCATCCACGCCTGCCTGATGCCTGCCGCTCGGCGTAGCCGGGGCCGCAGTGCCGTCATGGCCACCGATCGTAATCCGCATGATCACGGCCTGGGTTGGGGTTTGCGGATCTGGGCGGCGGGGTGTCACGTCAGCAGCAGGCGGCTCACCCGGCGTCCCGCCAGCAGCAGGCCGGCCATGCCCATGAGCGCCAGGTAGGCCGCCGGCACCAGCAGGGCCGGGCCGACCACCCCGAGGGTGAGCCCGCGGATCAGCGTGATCGCCTGGTAGAGCGGCGTGCACTCGACCACCACCTGCAGCGCCCGCGGGTACACGCTGAGCGGGTAGAACGTCGTGGAGAACAGGAACATCGGCAGGCTGACCAGCATCACGAACTCGAAGTCCTGCCAGCTGCGCATGAACGTGGTGGCGGCCATCCCGGCCGCGGCGAACGCGAACCCGGTGAGGATGGCGGCCGGCAGCGCCAGCACCGCCCACCCCGACTTCAGCAGGCCCATCCCGAGCATGACCAGCATGAAGGCGAACGCGTACAGGCTGCCGCGGATCAGCGCCCAGCCGATCTGGCCGAGCGCGACGTCGGCGGCACGCATCGGGGTGGCCAGGATCGCGTTATAGACCTTGGCGTACTTGAGCAGGAAGAAGACGCCGAAGGTCGAGTCGTAAATCGCGCCGTTCATGGACGAAGTGGCCAGCAGGGCCGGCGCCACGAACGCGGTGTAGGTGACATGGTGGCCGTTCGGCCCGGTGACCGTGCCGACCAGGTGCCCGAGCCCGATCCCGAGGGACAGCAGGTAGAACAGCGGCTCGGCGAACCCGGAGACGAGCACCAGCCACAGATGCCGGTAGGCGCGGGCGTGCCGCTCGATCAGGTGCAGGCTGCCCTTCCCGCCCAGCGATCTGCGCAGCCAGGTGCGCAGCGTGGCAGGCGGGACCACCCGCAGCGGCAGGTCCCGCACGGACGCCTCCCGCGGGCACGCCCCTAGACATAGAGCCGCCGCCGGTAGGTGCGGTTCCCGGCCAGCAGCCCGGCCGTGGCGAGCACGGCCAGGTAGCCCACGTCGATGGCGACCTGCCCCAGATCGGCCGTGCCCAGGTTGAGCGCCCGGCACAGCGACACGCCGTGCCAGAGCGGCGTGAGGTAGGCCACCGGCTGGAGCCAGCTGGGGAGCTGGGTGATCGGGAAGAACGTGCCGGAGAACAGGAACAGCGGGATCATGCCGAACCGGAAGATCATGGTGAACGAGGTGTCCCTGTTGCGGGTCACCGCCCACGCCTCGATCGGGGTCGCGAACGCCAGCCCGGTGAGCACCGCCACCGGCAGCGCCGCGATCATCCACGCGGAGCGGACCGCGCCGAACGCGGCGGCCACCGCCAGGAAGATCGCGCAGTTCATGGCCAGCCGCAAGGTGACGAACAGCACATGGCCGTGGAAGATGTCCACCGGGCGCAGCGGTGAGGCCACCGCGGCCTGGTAGACCTTGTTCCACTTGAGCGAGCCGTACACCGGGTAGGTCGACTCCCCCACCGCCGTCTCCATGGCGGCCGCCGCCAGCAGACCGGGGGCGAGGAAGGCCAGGTAGCTCACCCCGCCCAGCCGGGCGGTGCCGTGCGCGTTGACCAGGCTGCCCAGGCCCAGGCCGATCGCCCCCAGGAAGAGCACCGGGTTCAGCACGCTGCTGTAGATGGAGCCGCGCCAGGTCCGGCGGTAGTTGGTCAGCCAGAACCGCAGCTGCCGCGCGGCCAGCAACCAGCCGGACGGGGCCGGGCCGGATGGCGCCGTCCCGGGCGCCCGGGTCACGATGTCCGCCATCACTCCCCCAGCTGGCGGCCGGTCAGGCGCAGGAAGACGTCCTCCAGCGTGCCGCGCCGGACCAGCGAGGTCAGCGGCTCGACGCCCAGCGCGCGCACCGCCGCCAGGGCGGCGTCGCCGTCGTCGACGTAGAGCAGCACCCGGTCGGCGAGCACCTCCAGGCGCTGCGCGGGCACGCTGGCCAGCTTCTCGGCGGACTGCTCGTGCTCGGCCGGGTCGAACCGCAGCTCCAGCACCTCCGGGGTGGAGTACCGCTCGATCAGCTCCCGGGGCGTCCCCCCGGCCGCGATCTTGCCCGCGTCCATCACCACCAGCCGGTCGCACAACTGCTCGGCCTCGTCCATGTAGTGGGTGGTCAGGACCAGCGTGACGCCCTGCTGCTTGAGCCGGAACAGCCGGTCCCAGACCGCGTGCCGGGCCTGCGGGTCGAGCCCGGTGGTCGGCTCGTCGAGCAGCAGGATGCTCGGGCTCGTTGATCAGCGACCGGGCGATGGTGAGCCGCCGCTTCATCCCGCCCGACAGCGGGTCGACCTGGTCGTCGGCCCGGTCGCTGAGCTGGACGAACTCCAGCAGCCGCGCGGTCCGCTCCCGGATCACGTCGCGGGGCAGCCCGAAGTAGCGCCCGTAGACGAGCAGGTTCTCGCGGACGGTCAGCTCCACGTCGAGGGTGTCCTCCTGCGGCACCACGCCGAGCCGGGCGCGGATCTCCGGGCCGTCCCTGACCGGGTCCAGGCCCAGGATCGACAGCTCGCCCGCGGTCGGCGGGGACACGCAGCCGATCATCCGCATGGTGGAGGACTTGCCCGCGCCGTTCGGCCCGAGGAAGCCGAACGCCTCGCCGCGCTGCAGATCGAAGTCGATCCCGTCCACCGCCGTGAAGCTGCCGAACCGCTTGACCAGGCCGCGGGCGCGGATCAGCGGGATGATGGCAGACACTCACGTGAGGCTACCGGGCGGGCCGGACATACTCCCACTGAGTTTCCCGGCCCGCCATGATCACTCAGCCAAAGCTCTCGCCATAACTCCGCCAAGCTCTCGCCCGCTTGGCCCGGACGGTCCCCCGGGAGGGGGTACTGTCTCAAGGGTCACGATCACAACTCTGGGCCGGGGGACACGCGGAAGGATGGGCGCCTGGTGACAGTTGTCCGCGAGCTGTACGTGCGGTTTCAGCGGCTGATCCACGAGGCTGCGAAGTTCGGGGTCGTCGGGGTCGTCGGGGTGTTCATCACCAACGTCGGCTACGCCCTGCTGCACAACACGTTCGGCGTGGGCCCGGTCACGGCCACCACCATCGCGACCATCGTCGCCACCGCGATCTCCTACGTGGCCAACCGCTACTGGTCGTTCCGCCACCGGGAGCGCACCAGCGTGACCCGCGAAGGCGTGATCTTCTTCGTACTCAACGGCATCGGGCTGCTGATCCAGGACGCCGTGGTTGCCTTCAACTTCTACGTCCTGGGTAACGGGCACAACAAGGCGGCCGAGTTCATCGCGCTGAACGTCGGCATCGCGCTCGCCACCCTGTTCAGGTTCTGGTCCTACCGCAAATGGGTGTGGGCCGAGCCCGCGGACGGCGGCGGAAGACGGCGCGAGCGGGCCCCCGGCGCCCGCGGCGCCCAGCCCCTCCATGGCCGCCCACCTGGCGGCCGGCAGCAGGCGCCCGGCACGAACGGCGATGGCCACGCGCCGCGCCAGAACGGGGATGGCCACGCGCCGCGCGCCACGCGCCGTCCTGCACGCGAACGGGCACGGCGGCAACGGCCAGAGCGAGGGTGCGCACAGCGCGCCGTCCAGCCGGAACGGCTGGGAGCGCTAGGCACGACTCCGCACGGGGGCAGGCGGCTGCCCGGCACCGTCGTTATGCGCTCATGGGGTTGAGGGGGCGGTGCACGCCCCGGGCGGCCCGCCGACCAGGACCAGCGGCTGCCGGTAGAAGCTGACGGCCTGCGCCTGGCTGAGCTGGCCGGTGGCGACGAGCCGGCCCAGCACGTGCGACTCCCGGGCCCGCGCCACCGCGAAATGGGCGATCGGGTCGTCGGCCGAGGGCGCCTGGACCAGGCCGGCCAGCATCGCCGCCTCTGGCCAGCTGAGCCTGGCCGGCGTGACACCGAAGTAGCCGCAGCTCGCCGCCGCGAGCCCGTAGTAGCCGTGCCCGAAGTAGGCGACGTCGGCGTACATCTGGAGGATCTGCCACTTGGGGTACGCCAGGTCCAGCTTGATGCCCAGGCCCACCTGCTCCGCCTCGATCGCGATCCCCGAGCGGCCCTGCGTGTAGAGCATCTTGGCCAGCTGCTGGTACAGGGTGGCGCCGCCCTGATCGGGGCGGCCGACGATCCGGCCGGCGATCAGCCGGCCGATGGCGAACACGTCGATGCCAGGCTCGGAGTAGAACCGGTGATCCTCGGTGGACACCAGGGAAGCCGCGAACCGTGCGGGGACGGGTGGCCCCGGGTAGGCGGCGTGATGCAGGCGATCCATCGCCTGGGCGCGGGCCGATGCGTCGCCGACCGACGGGGTGACGAGCAGCAGCCCGCCCAGTGAGAGGAGCCCGACCAGGACCAGCCCCAGGATCACCACCGCGGTGCGGGCCAGCCACCGGTGACGGCGCCTGCCCCGGCCACGGGATGCGGTGCCCGCGCCGGGCGGCCCGGCCGGGCGGGGGCCCGCCGGGGGCGGCCAGCCCGTCTCGCCGGGGGCCTGCCCGGTATCCCCCAGGTACGGGCCCGCGGGCAACGGCGACGTTGGCGCACTGTCCCACGACGATCCATGACCAGCCATGCACGCCCCGTCATCATCACCAGTGCACCAGAGGCAGCACTATTCATACCCTGCCCATCCGATGATGCAACGATCGCGGTAGCGCTAGAAGTGCCCAGCCCCGGCCCTCCCCCGCACCGGGCCATGGCGCGAGGCGGTGGCGCGTTGCGCTATCGTCTTAGGGTCCGTCATGGACGGACGGGACGTGGCGCAGTTTGGTAGCGCACTTGACTGGGGGTCAAGGGGTCGCCGGTTCAAATCCGGCCGTCCCGACCAAGAAGTTCCAGGTCAGAGGCCACTTTGCCGGTTTGGCGAGGTGGCCTCAAGATCTTTTGACCGCACGTTGACCGCAGGTTTTGGCGGCGTTCTGCGGCATGTCGCGTCCACCAAATGTGTCGAACGTCACATCCTGGCAGGGTGGCAATGAACATCTGGCGCGGGCCAGTCAGCGGTGCCGCCCTCCCCGACACGCTCCCCCTCGTTCGGGACGAAGAGGCCGCCGGTTCAAATCCGGCCACCCCGACAGAGAAGTTCCAGGTAAATAGCATGATCGCCAAGCGCGGCGGTCATGCCATTGATCACTTGTTGGCCATTCGTTGGCGAGACAAGACCTCTGTGCACGGCATGCGACGGGCAGGATCGGCAGGGAATGCCACCTCGGCAGGACATCGACCTTCACGGGTTGAACGGGTTCCCGGCCCTCCCTCCTGTGGCAAGTCTGGCGGTGATGGGGCCACGCCCTCATTTGCAGCGAGAGGGTCAGGCGTTCAAAATCCGGTCAGCCTTCCAAGGTGGGAGTTGAGGTGACTGCACCGTTCGCGACGGAGCTGCTCGGCTGGAAGCTGAGCGGCAAGAACAAGCTCGGCTGGCCGCTGGTGCCTAACTTCGCCGACGTGGACAACGCGGAGTCAATGCGGATCGCCGCTGGGGTACTTGATGAGCTAGCGGTGCACCGCGGTGTGCCATCGGAGGTGCCGAAGGATCCCGGCGGCCCGCTGGAGCAGGCAGTGTGTGATCATCTCGGCGGTGCCCTGCCCGGCCGCCATCACGACCGTGGCTGGCGGGTCAGCCGCGGGACGGTAATCACCGCTTTCGATCAGTACGCACACCTCAGCGAGGTCCATGCACTGGTCCGCGCCAATCCCGGGCTGCGGATCACGATCGGGATGGACTACCTGATCAAGCCGGATGTCACCGTGGGCCTGGGCAGCGTGGCGACCGCCTCGGGCCTGCCGCCGCTGCACGCGGCCATCTCCTGCAAGTGGACAATCCGCTCGGACCGGGTGCAGAACATCCGGCACGAGTGCCTGCAGATGATCCGTCACCGGCGCGGCCGCCAGCCGCATCTGGTGACCGTGACCGCCGAACCGCTGCCGAGCCGGCTGGCGTCGATCGCCCGCGGCACCGGCGAGGTTGACGCCGTCTACCACATCGCCTACGGCGCGCTGGCGGCCAGCGTGGCCGCGAACGCCAACCCCGAGCAGGCCGATGCCTGGCGCGAGGTAACCCCGGGGCAGGGATGATCGGCGGAGGGGCTACGGCGTGTAGCTGTCTCCGGGCTTGACGGCCTTGCAGCAGGAGTTGCCGACGGGAACCCCGCCGCCCCAGACGAGCACTTCTGACCCCGTCCAGAATTCGTGGGCTTCTTGCCGTCCGGGCACCGGCGCCTTCGGCCCGAGGGACCACCTTCGGGTGGTGAGGTCCAGGCTGAGCGGGCGGCCACCCGGGACTGCGTCTTCGATCGTGACGACGGATGCTCCGGTCCAGATGTCTGGAGCGGTTCCGTTCCCCTCGAACCCCACGGGCGCATCGGGGAGGCGCATCCAGCTGTTGGTCACGGGATCGTAGGCGGCGGCGTCCTTGTGGAGGCCTGTTCGGTTGTCTCCCCCGCCAACGACCAGGTACCTGCCGGTCCATACGGCGAGCATCGAATCGCGCCCGGCACGCCCGAGGGGTGAGGTCGGCAGCGTCGACCATTTCCGGGTGGCCGGGTCGTAGGCGAAGCCCCCAAGATGACCAGAGAAAGTCCCCGGTGCAGGAAAGGCTCCCCAGACGATCATCTCCTTGCCGGTCCAGAAGGCGTCACCGAACAACGGAGCCTCCGTTGGCGCCACCGTCCCGGTCGTCCACGAGTTCGCCGCTGGGTCATAAATCGCAGCGGCCAGCGAGCCGCCGCCATGCCCCCCGCCGCCGTGCCCGAAGAAACCCCACGCCACCATGACTTTCCCAGTCCACACGGCATAGCTGCCGCTGCCGGTGAGATTGCCGCCGAGAGAGGCTGGGATCGGCGCCAGCTTGCGCCAGGTGTTGGTCGCAGGATCATAGGCGGCGCCGCCGGAAGGGGCCCCGGAGGTCCCCGAGCCACCGAAGATGAGCATTTCCTTACCCGTCCATACGGTCACGGAGAGGTCCTGCCCGGCAAGGGGGCCGGCGGCGAGCTTCGACCAGGTCCGGGTCGCCGGGTCGTAGGCGGCGCCGTCGCCGTACTGAGTGTTCCCCGAGTAGCCGCCCCAGACGATCATCTGTTTCCCGGTCCAGACGGCCGCATATTCGCTGCGGGGAGCGATCGGAGCTCTCGGCAGGCGCGCCCAGCCGGCAGAGCCCGGCACGGCCAGCGACATCGCCGGCCCCGCCGGGCGCGCAATCCTCTCGCCACCGCCGGTGAGGGCGACCGAGGTGGCGATCACTGCGATGACCGCGGCGGCCGCAAGCAGGGGGCTGCCGATAGTGAGTGCGCGCTGCAGGCGCTGCCGCACGCGGGCGCTGCGACCAGCCGCAGGCACGCTGATATGCGACGGCGGCTGGTCCGCCTCGGCTTCAACAGTGAACAGCGTTCTAAGGTTGTCCTCAAGCATGGCCGGGCACCTCGTCCGAGCAGTCGGTCCGGCCCGCTGGCTGAGTTGTGGCGGGCTGGCGGGTAGTAGCGGACTCTGAGCCGCGCGCCAGAGTGCGCCGGAGGGTGGCAAGCGCTTTGGCCGTCTGGCTCTTGACCGTGCCGGGAGCACAGCCGAGCACCTGAGCCGTCTGGGTGACGTCGAGGTCGCAGTAATACCGGAGCACCAGCACGGCGCGCTGGCGCGGTGCGAGGGCCGTCATGGCAGCCTGCAGGTCCAGCAGGGTGTCCAGGTCGGCCGCCGGAGCCCGGATCTCCGGCGGCTGGCCGGTAACACTTACCCGCCTTGCCCAGCCCGTTCGCCGTCCCCGGACAAACTCCCGGACGAGGATGGCGCGAACATAAGCATCGGTGCTGTCCGCCGCGGCGGCCCGGTACCAGTGCTGACACAGCTTGGCCAGCGCTGCCTGGACGAGGTCGTCGGCGTCGTGCCAGTTCCGGCACAGCAGCAAGGCCAGCCGCCGCAAAGACGGGATGCTGGCAGCCGCGTACTCGGCGAACTCATCACCGGGCGCCGCAGTCATGACCAGAGCCGGCAGAAGAAGGACATAACACTGCTTTGAAGCACCCAGCGCCCCGTTCGGTTGCCTTACCGCCCAGAGCAATTTAACGGCCACCCCGACGATAGCGGCGGCAGATCACGCTCAGGCCGGGCCGGGCATCATTGGCTACCGCCTGGCGACGCTTCGCGTCCTGCCCCCTGGTAACCGGCGCCGGTGGGCAACCCGCCCGGAAGTTCACCGCGCGGCGCCTCCGCAGGAGATACCAGGACTAACCGCCGGGCGGCCAAGCATGTACCTATCCGGCGCTGCGCCCGCCTCGGGGGCCTGGAATGGTTCCAGCCCAACCCGGGGGTGCAACAGCTGTGCGCAGATCGCCCGCATCTGCGCGCCTCCGCCGGTGACCACCCAGCCATCACCGGCCGCACGGATCGGCGGCAGTGTGCGCCCTGCCTCGAGGCGAGGGCTGATTGCGCAATGTAGAGAAGTGTGCCGTCTGCAGCGTCGGTGCCGATTCGGCGCTTGCGGCGGGATCCCGGCTGGCGCCAACCCCACCCGGCCGATCAGCTAGTTCTGTGGGGGCTCCGGCTCGGCTGTTTTGCCCTATGACGGCCGGCAAGCTCCCGGCTGGCTTGTGCCAGCGAGCACTGCAGGCGGCTGATAGCCCGTCCGGCGGCGGGTTGTGTGATAGTCGGGTGTATGGCCTGTGGCGGGGAGCGTGGTCCGGGACGGCGGGCATCAGCGGAGCTGCCGCTGTATGGGGTGGAGGGCTGGCCTGGTCAGCGTCAGGTCAGTTCGTTCAGCTGGGCCGGCCGCGGCGGTGGGGAAGGGACGCTGATGTCGGTGGGGGTGAACCACGGCCACCGGGACGCAGCCATCACGGTCACTTCCCACCGCCGGCAAGACGACGGTCTTGCGTCGCTTCGGCGGTGGTATCCCACAACGCTGCCGGTGCCGCGTTGCGGGAGCATGCCGATAACGAGTCCGCTCAGCTTGCACGTGCCCAGGAGGTGGAGCGGCTCCAATCCGCGGCCCAGTTGGACGAGCTGACCTGGGAGAATGTGACGATCGCCGTCGATGGTCAGCGCACGCCGTTCCAGCTCTGCCAAGTCCAGGACGACTGGTGGGTGGCGGTGGGCCGGGGCGCAGATGCTGACCTGACCCTCGACAGCCGGCACGTCCCGCTGGCCGGGCTCACGCTGGTCAGTGTCACCGACCTGCCCTTGCCCGAGCCGCAGCTGCCCCCGGAACGGCCGGAAACGCCAGCCCGGCAGCTTCCCGGCCGATGCCGGTCCAGCTGGCGTCATCATCCCCAGCCACGCCCGCGTCGACCTCACCTTCGAGCGCTCCCGCCTGCTCAGCGGGTCAGTCGGCGGGCAGCCCGTCCGCCTGGACCTGAACGTGCCCACCCATGACGGTGCAGCAGCCGCATGTTCGCCGGGATACCGGTGGCCGCCACCTGGCAGAACGGGGACAACTACCGCATCTACCCCGACGTCCCCGCTGACCTGGAAGGGTCATTCGCGGGGCAGCCCGTCGAACTCCACGCCACCTTTCACCTCGAGCCCGGCTACTTCTTCGACCAGGGCACGATCACCGGGCACATCGGCGCCGAGGATCTCGATGCCACCGTGGAGAGGGCTTCCGGCGGGCTGGGCGGCACCCGCACGGTCGCTGTTGACGGGACGCTCGGCAGCACCGAGTTCACCATCTACGCCACCATCGACGGGCCGCTCACGTTCGGGCAGATCCGCGGAACCGTGGCAGGCACCCCGATCCGCATCGACGCGGCACGCACCCACGATCCACACGGCGGACAAACCCGCCTCACTGGCAGCTACCAGGGGCCCCCCCGCTGCTCGCGCTTGCCACAGGAGCGCTCCTGCACTTCATCTGACAGCGGGCCGACGAGCCCGGCGGCCGATCCTGCCACAGCAGCGCCGGAGTGTGCCCATTTCCAATGAGGATCGCCTTGTCGTACCTGACACTTTGGGCACAACGATCAAGCTCAGCTTCCTGAAGGGGCCCGCTCGCCTGGCGCCCGCGGACTACAGCCAGCGGGGCAGGCGCTGTCACCTATATAGGGCCGACCGTCGTCACATGCCTGGAGATCCACTGGCCCCCAGGCTTCTGGTTTTGGCGGACCTGCTCCCGCTCGTCACAGCCAGCCGAGGGCCGGTCGGCCGGCGACGGAATGTGAGCGCGGCTGGGCTCTCAGCGCTTGCAGGCGCGCCGATCGC
>CAWIGE010000003.1:0-114550 GCA_963835425.1 uncultured Actinomycetes bacterium
CGGTCAGCGCGGCCCGCGCGGTGTCGCCGATCGCGGACAGCCGCTGCGCCCCGGCCGTGGGCATCCCGGCGTGGTCAGCCGGGCCGTCTCCGCCTGCACGGCGATCATGGAGATGTGGTGGGCGACAACGTCGTGCAGTTCGCGGGAGATCCGGGCGCGTTCGCCCCGGGCCGTGTGCTCGACCAGCGAGCCGGCGATGACCTGCCGGGCGGCCTGTGCTCGCGCGGCCTCGCTGCGGGCCCGCCGCGGCACCCGGCCCAGGCGGCCACCGGGGCCAGCGCGGCCAGGAGCACGGCGGGGATCCGGTCTCGCGCCGCCGCAGGGTCGGCCAGCGCCAGCACCAGGAACGGCAGCGGCCAGCACCGCGGCCAGCAGCCGGTGACCCGCGCCGGCCAAGCCGGTACAACAGCACCAGCTGCGCGACCAGGCCGCCGACGGTCAGCGCGCGAAAGGCTGTGAGCGACAGCACGCACGCCGCGCAGACCGCCACCGCGGCCGCGGCCGGGCTGGCCCACAGCAGGGCCGAGCGGCAGCGTGGTGAACAGGCGCGAGCAGCACCAAGGCGATTTGCGTACCGGCCGCCCGCCCGCTGTGCCGCCGGCCAGGCGATCGCCTCGGCTACCGCGGCGACGGCGAGCAGGCTCCGGCCACGGCGGGCGTGTCCGGGGCCGTGGCGAGCCGCCGCACGGCTCGGCCCGCCCGGCCGCGCCAGTCACCTGCCCCGTCCACGTAACCATTGTCGTCGCTGGCCGGCGCGCCTGGCGTCCCCCGGCGCGCATCCCGCCGTCCCTCGCACGGGGGATGCGCCCGGGCCGGTGTCCCTCGCGGCAGCGACGGCGAAGACGGCTCGCCAGCGTGACGACAGCGCCGGCTGCGGCTTCCTACCGTGGCTGGTATGGAAGCAACCATCGAAGTCAGCGGCCTGCGCAAGCGCTTCGGGCCGACCGTGGCGCTGGACGGGATGACGTTCACCGTCCGCCCGGGCCAGGTCACCGGGTTCGTCGGCCCCAACGGCGCGGGCAAGTCCACCACGATGCGGGTCATCCTCGGCCTGGACGCGCCCGACGACGGGCAGCGCGCTGATCGGCGGGCAGCGGTACCAGAGCCTGCGCCACCCGCTGAGCCACGTCGGGGTCGCTGCTGGACGCGGCCGCGCTGCAGCCCAGCCGCAGCGCCCGCAACCACCTGCTGTGGCTGGCCCACTCCCAGGGCCTGGCCGCCCGCCGCGTCGATGTGGTGATCGAGCAGGCCGGCCTGGAGAAGGCCGCCCGGCGTAAGGCGGGCGGCTACTCGCTCGGCATGCGGCAGCGGCTGGGGATCGCCGCGGCGCTGCTCGGCGACCCGCCGGTGCTGATGTTCGACGAGCCGTTCAACGGCATGGACCCGGAAGGCATCGTGTGGATGCGCGGGTTCCTGCGGTCGCTGGCCGGCGAAGGCCGCGCGGTGCTGGTGTCCAGCCACCTGATGGCCGAGTTGCAGGACACCGCCGATCACCTGGTGGTGGTCGGCCGCGGCAAGGTCATCGCGGACACCAGCGTGGCCGAGCTGATCGCGGCCGCGTCCGGCGGCCGGGTCTCGCTGCGCACCGCCGCGCGGGCCGGACGCGATGGCGGCGCTGGCAGACGCGGGCGCGCACCGTGGCCGCCACCGGCCGCGACACGCTCACCGTGTCCGGGCTGGCGGCCGAGCGCATCGTGGCCGTCCTGGCCGCCAGCGGGGTGCCGTTCTCGGAGGTCTCCGCGCACCGCGCCACGCTCGAGGAGGCCTACATGGAGCTCACCCGCGACGCGGTCGAGTTCCGCGCCGCCGCCTGCCGGCCGTGGATCGCGCATGCGGGCCAACACCGAGGAGGCCGCGATGAGCACGGGCACGATCACGCCGTACCGGTCCGGCCAGCGGCCCGGGCGCGACGACTTCCCGCACCTGCTGCGGGCCGAGTGGACCAAGTTCCGGACCGTGCGCGGCTGGGTGATCGCCATGGTCGCCGCCGCGCTGCTGACCGCGCTGGCCGTGGTCGGCCCTCGCGGGTGCCTCCAGCGGCGAGCCAGAACGCCGGAGCTCACCCGGCCGTTGCCATCGGCCCGGGCGGCGAGGCGGTCACCGACGACTTCTACTTCGTCCACCAGCCACTGGCCGGCAACGGCAGCATCACCGTCCGGGTCACCTCGTTGCCGGCACCGAGCTCCCGCTGCCCGGCCGGCTCGCGCCCCGCACGCTGGCCGTGCCCTGGGCCAAGGCCGGGATCATCATCAAGGCGAGCACCAAGCCAGGCTCGGCCTACGCCGCGGTCATGGCCACCCCCGCCCACGGGGTGCGGATGCAGTACGACTACACCCACGACCTCGCCGGCCTGCCCGGTGCCGTCTCCGCGGCGTCGCCGCGCTGGCTGCGGCTGACCCGCTCCGGCGACACGATCACCGGATACGACTCCGCCGACGGCACGCACTGGGCCAAGATCGGCACGGCCGGCCTCGCCGGGCTGCCGCCCACCGTGCAGGCCGGGCTCTTCGTAACCTCACCGCCCCTGCTTGTGGCGAATGGCACCGTCCTGACCGGCGGCCTGCGCGGCCGCCGGCGGCCAGACGTTCGCCAGCAACTCCTCCCTCGTCTCCTATGCCACCCGGGCCACTGCCGCCTTCGACCACGTCAGCCTCCAGGGCCAGCGGCCCGGCGGCGCGTGGCGCGGCGGCCAGATAGGCTTCCCGACCGGCATTGCGTTCCGCTGCGCGCCGACGCCCGGGCATTCCTGCCCGGGAACGCTGGCGGGCGGTTTCAAGAAATCCGGCGGCACGTTCACCGTGGCCGGAGGCGGCGACATCGCGCCGTACGTGACCGACGTCGACCCGCTCGGGACCGTCCTGAAGGGCTCGCTGCCGGCCTGCTCGCCGTGATCGCCCTGGGGGCGTTGTTCATCACCGCCGAGTACCGGCGGGGCATGATCCGCACCACGTTCGCCGCGAGCCCGCGGCGCGGCCGGGTGCTGGCGGCCAAGGCCATCGTGGTCGGGCTGGTCACGTTCGCCGCCGGGCTGGCCGGGGCCGCGGTCGCGCTCCCGATCGCCGAGCGGAAGCTGCGCTCGGCCGGGTGGAGATCGTCGGTGTACCCGGTCTGGTCCCTCACCAGCGGGCACGGGCTGCAGATCGTCGTGGGCACCGCGGTGCTGCTCGCGATCGCCGCCATCTTGGCCCTGTCCGCCGGCGCCGTGCTGCGGCGCAGCGCCGGGGCCATCACCGCCGTGGTCGTGCTGCTGATCGTCCCGCTGATCCTCGGGTTCATCCTGCCCCAGGGACCCGCGGACTGGCTGCTGCGGCTCACCCCGGCCGCCGCGTTCGGGCTGCAGCAGGGCACACCACAGTACTCGCAGGTGACCAGCGTCTGCGAGCCGCACAACGGCTGCTTCCCGCTGGCGCCCTGGGACGGGTTCGCCGTGCTCTGCGTCTGGGCCGCCATCGCGCTGGGCGTCGCGGTGTTCCTACTGCGCCGCAGGGATGCATGACAGTCGTGGCTGCGGGTTCGCAGATGAGCACCGCGCTGCCCGCGGAAGCCGCGACCCTGCGGCAGGCCGTGCACGCGGAATGGACCAAGCTGCGCACCGTGCCGAGCACCGCGTGGCTGCTGCTCACCGCGATCGCGCTGACGGTCGGCGCGAGCGCCCTGGCGGCCGGGGTGGTGAAGTGCCCGGGCTCGTGCGGCGAGGACACCACCCGGCTCAGCCTCACCGGGATCCTGCCCGGCCAGGCAGCCGTCGCCGTCCTTGCGGTGCTGGTGATGACCGGCGAGTACAGCAGCGGCATGATCCGGATCACGCTCACCGCCGTGCCGCGGCGGATCACCGCCCTGGCCGCCAAGGCGATCGTCGTCACCGGCGCGGTGCTGGCGGCGGGGACCGTGGCGGTGCTGGGTTCGCTGCTGGCCAGCCGGTTCATCCTGCCCGGCAACGGCTTCACCAAGGCGCATGGCGTCCTGGCGCTGTCGCTGGGCGACGGGCCGACGCTGCGCGCGGCGGCCGGCTCGGTCCTGTACCTGGCCCTGATCGCGCTGCTCAGCCTCGGCCTGGCCACCGCCCTGCGGGACTCCGGCGCGGCTATCGCGGTCGTGCTCGGCCTGCTGTACATCGTGCCGGTCCTCACCGACCTGGGGACGCTGGACCCGGCCTGGGAGCACCGCCTCCAGCGGTACGGGCCGATGACCGCCGGGCTGGCCATCCAGGCCACCAAGAATCTCAAAACACTGCCGATCGGGCCGTGGCAGGGCCTCGGCGTGCTGGCCGCCTGGGCCGCCGCGGCGCTGCTGGCCGGCGGCCTGCTGCTCCGCCTGCGCGACGCCTGACACCGGCGACAAGGCCCGCCACACCCCTACCGCCGGCCACCAGGCCGGACCACCCCACCATCCAACGGAAGGAAACGCCATGCAGTTCAGCTGGATCTCCCGCCAGCACCCGTACGCCGCAACGCCACCAGGCCACACATCACACCGGTGGCGCTGGGCCGCCCCAATAGCCGCCGCGACCCTAACGGCGGGCCTGACGGCCGCATCCGCGCCGGGCGCTGCCACAAGGACAGCCAAGGCCGTCACATCCGCAAGGCCGGGGCCGGTGTCGTGCGGGCCGCCAGGCTATTTCATCCAGTGCTACACCCCCGGCCAGTATCAGGTGGCCTACGGCGTGGCGCCGCTGCTCAGCACGGGATCACCGGCGCGGCGAGACCGTGGTGATGCCCGAGCTGGCCAACACCCCGGTCCTAACTTCACCGACATCCGCAAGGACCTGGCCACCTTCGACCGCAAGTTCGGCCTGCCCACAGCCAAGCTCACGGTTACCACCACCCTCGCCGGGGCCGGCGCGCCCTACGTGGCGGGCACCGAGGAGGTCGAGGATACCGAGATCGTGCACGCGATAGCGCCCGGCGCCACCCTCGACGTGGTCCTGGTCCCAGCCAACGCCGTGGCCAGCGCGGCGAACTTCACCGCGGCCGTGACCGGGCTGATCCGCGTCGCCATCGCCCAGCACGCGGCAGTGGTCTCGATCAGCGGCAGCCAGGGTGAGCACTTGTTCACCCCGGCCGAGGTGGCCCGGCTCCACGCGGCGCTGCAGCAGGCCGCCGGCCACCACGTCACGGTCGTCGCCTCCTCCGGGGACACCGGCGTGATCAGCGACAACGGCCCGCCTGAGCAGGTCAGCCTGCCCGCCTCCGACCCGCTGGTGCTAGGTGCGGGCGGCACCGCCCTGGGTGCCAGCTTCGCACCGGCGCCTACCAGGGCGAGATGGCCTGGAACGCCGACACCGAAGTCTCCGCCGGGGGCTACAGCTCGCTGTTCCGCCGGCCGTCCTACCAGGACGGCGTCCCGCGCATCGGCACCATGCGGGGCGTGCCCGACGTCGCCGCCGACGCCGACTCCTCTACGGCCATGTCGCTGATGTTCACCGGCGGCGTCCCCTACCCGGCCCAGGGCACCAGCGCCGCCACCCCGCTGTGGGCGGCCGTGATCGCCCTGGCCGACCAGGACGCCGGGCACCCGCTCGGCTTCGTCAACCCGGCCATCTACGCCATCGCCCGCAGCCCCGCCTACCACCGTGCCTTCCACGACGTGGTCACCGGCGACAACTCCGTGCTCTGGCCAACCCGCCTGTTCACCGGCTATCAGGCCGGGCCCGGCTGGGACCCGGTCACCGGCTGGGGCAGCCCCAACGCCCAAATCCTCGTCCCCCTGCTCGCCCATGCGCCGGCCCCGGCGGCGCCGTTCATTCCTGACGGTCCGCGCGCGAAGCGCCGACCGCGCGCCATCGGTGCTGGCCAGGGAGGCGCCTCTCTCCTGCCCACGCCCGGCGCAAGGTCAGCGCTGGATGGCCACCAAGCCTGATCGCTGCACCCACAACACCAGTTGACCAGTTTCTGGACAACGAAGGCCAGCCACGAACCCGCGAGGGCGCGCACCAGAGCTGGGCATGGGCGTGCGGGCACGTCACCGGATGCGGCTGCTAAGGCGGTCAGAGCCTGACCTCACAAGACCACGACTGCGGCGCGGCGAACCGACGGCGGGTCTTTATAGTGCAGCGGCCCGTCACGAGAAACGACGTACTCGGCGGGCAACGTCACGCCAACCGGCCGGCGGCCTGGCATCTTTCAAGCCTTCACCCACCCCGCCGCGCGGAACGCCGGGCCCAAGCGAGTCGTGCGGCGACCGAACAGCTCATTATGCGCCGCGGTCACCCGCTGACCACTCTTCATGACAGCCGCGCCGATTCGGCGTTCGGCTCAGGGGATGAGTCGAGCTACCGCGCGAACTTCTCACCGACAGTGACCACTACAGAAACATGGCCCGCTCTACCTGTTGATCGCGGAGTCAACGATGAACGCGCTGCGGCGATTGCTGGCATGCTTTTCTGTCAAGATCAACTGGGAGGAATTTGGGGGATCATCCTGGCGATGACCCTTCCTCAACCGCTCTCAACCGTGCTGAAGAGGAGCCTCCGACCTGGGCCTTTACCAATCGCCGCTGGCGGTCCAGGGACATTTGCCCAGTTCACACCGAGGAGGTCAGTGGTTCGATCCCAGTATCGCCCACTAGGTATAAGCCCAGGTCAGAAGCTCCAAGACAGGCCTCATCCTCCGTCTAGGGATCGTTCCCCTGTTGCCCTCCCGGGCCCTTAGCGCGGGCTTCGGCGGCCTGCCGGGCGTCGGCTTGGAGGCGGGCGAAGGCGCGGGCAGCCTTGAGTGGTTCCGGCCGGGACAATCGGTACAGTATGAAGACGCAGGTTGGCCGGGAGGCGCTTCTCGGTCGGGCGGAGTCAGGCGAGGGTGAGTCGATGTCCGCAGCAGACAACAAGGCACTGGTTCGGCGGTTCTGGGAAGAGCTCGTGGGCAC
This sequence comes from uncultured Actinomycetes bacterium, assembly GCA_963835425.1. Lineage (GTDB taxonomy): Bacteria > Actinomycetota > Actinomycetes > Streptosporangiales > Streptosporangiaceae > UBA9676. The sequence continues at coordinate 6,865 of CAWIGE010000003.1, forward strand.
CGGCGACTTCGCGCTCGCCGACGAGCTGCTCGCGCCAGGCTACACCGTCCACTACGCCGGCAACCCCCCGATGGACCGCGACGGCTTCCTGCAGTTCCTGGGCGCGCTGCGCTCCGCCTTTCCCGACCTCGCGGTCACGGTGGAAGACCTTCTCGCAGCAGAGGGGGATGAGGTGGCGGTTCGCTGGACTTGGGGTGGCACCCACCAGGGGCCGTTCCTGGGCATCCCCCCGACTGGCAAAGCCGTCGTGGGCTCGGGGATCGGCCTGTTCCGAATCGCGAACGGCCGGATCGTGGAGGACTTCGTCCAAGAGGACACGTTCGGCCTGCTGCAGCAGCTCGGGGCGATCCCGGCGCCTGGGCGGCCGACGGGCTGAAGCACTTCCCGCTGCCCCTGCTCATGGTCCGTCGGTAGTGACAATGGAGCGGGCCGCGAACCCGCATCGCGCGGAGCTCCTAAAGACCCGCGAGCCGCTCTTTCCCGGCTAGCGGTGACGGTGCCGCTTCCGCCGGGATTGCACCGCTCTCAGCTATCGTGCGGGTTCGATTCCGTCCGGCTTCGGGCCGGTTATGCCTGGTCGGGTCCGTGGAACCTGAGCGCCCAGTATTCCTGGTCCGAGGTGGACCAGTCGATCTGGTCGGGCAGGTCGCTGACCGGCATCAAGAAGCAGGCGGCGACGCGGGGGATCTCGGCTTGCACCCGGGGGCGCAGTGTGTTGATGAGTTCGCCGAGCTGCTCAGCGGTCAGGCCGGCGGCGGGCTGGATCTCGGCCAGGACCAGCAGCCGGTGCGGGCCGATGTAGATGGCGGTGACCCGGCCGACCCCCGCCACGCCGGGATCGCTGGTCAGCGCCTGGTAGATGCGGCGCAGCACGTCAGGGGAGTCGGCGCGCAGCGTGAGCAGGTCCTGGTTGCGGCGGGCTAGCCTGATCGCGACGCTTGCCAGCAGCAGGCCGACCGCGATGGCGGCCAGGCCGTCGGGGACCGCGGAGCCGATCAGGTGTCCGGCGATCAGCCCGGCCAGCGCCAGCAGCCCGCCGATGATGGAGGACAGGTCCTGGAGGTAGACGGCCGGCGCGGTGGTGTCAGTGGTGGTGGCCAGATGCTGGCTGAGCTTGATCTCCCGCTCGGCGGCTTCACGGCGCACCTGCCGCCGGGAACTGATAAACGACGTCACGTCAAAGACGAACCCGACCGCCAGCACCACGGCCCCGAGCCGGAAGTCAGAGATCTGGCCGGGGTGGCGCACCTGGCTGACCCCCTCCCAGACCGACAGCGCCCCACCGGCCGTGAACACGATCACAGCGGCCAGCAGCGCCCAGTAGTACAGTTCCAGCCCATACCCGTACGGATGGGCCAGATCCGGCGGCCGTCTGCTGCGCCTGACCGCCCGGTACAACATCACCCCGTTAGTGGCATCGGCCGCAGTGTGCAAGGTCTCAGCGAACAACGCCGCCGAGCCGGTCAGCGCCGCCGCGACCGCCTTTCCCGCCACCAGCACAAGGTCCAGGCTGAGCGCGAAGAGCACCGTGAACGCGCTATCACCCCCCGGCGCCGCGGGCAGCACCTGGGGCTGTACCATCCGCAGCATCGCCAGATCCGGAACCGGCCGGCCCTTCCCGATCGGCCATCCGCTCCAGCCAGGCGCTAACCCAGCGCGGCAGCGAGCGCATGTCAGCCCACCAGCATCCAGGAGCAGCCGCCCGCCGCGAACAGCTCCCTGCGGCCCGCCAGCGACAACCTGGCCGCCAGCCCGCTGACCGGCCGCGCCGGCCAAGTCTTCACATCCAGCGGCTTCGCGAGGAGATCCACGGCCCCAAAACTACGCGACGGCGCGAAGCCGCCGACGGCCAAGTCCATAAAGACCATCAGGACCAAACGTCCGCGCGCACAAGACAGAGGTCCCTCCTCCCGACGCCCGGCATCGGGCTATGCCGATAGGCGGCTGAGTGATGGAGAAGATCAGAAAGAACGCGCGCCGAGCCGCCGATCGGTGCGGCCGCAGAATCAACTTCAGGTTGACCGGCGACCATACAGATCAGGGCGTTTTGCATACGGACCCGTAGCCCCGGAAAGCGCGCGGCCATGGCTGCCGAATCGGCGGGACTTCTTCGCGTGGGGCTGGAAGGACCCGACCGCCATGGGCTTGTGGGTGAGTGTCTGTTCCTCGTGTGGCCACGAAATCAGCCGGGGGCGAAGTTCTGCTCCGGAGCCGGAGGACGAGCAGCGGTCACAGGGCTAGTGGGTCCCAGCCGCGCAAGTGCGTGACGGACTGGCGGTACTCCCACTCGATGGCGTCTTTGAGCAGGTGGGCCAGTCGTCCGCCACTGGTGATGCCGGCGATGTCGGCGACCCCGCGGTGGGTCCCGACCGAGACGACGAACCCCTTGTCATGGAAGGTGAACGCCTCCAGCGGCCGGCCCTGCAGCTCCGCGTCCAGGTTGCGGGCCACGGTCTCGCCCTCCTCCAGCGCCACCTGCGCCAGCGGCGGCAGGACATGCCCCGTGCGCGGATCCACCACCGAGGCAAGGTCGCCGGCGACGTAGATCTCCGGGTGGTCCAGCACGCGCAGGTGCCGGTTGACCTTAACGCGGCCGTTGTGGCCGATCGGCAAGCCCGAACCCACCACCAGGTCGGGCGCCCTCACCCCACCCGCCCAGACGAACACGCCGCCCTCCACCAGCTGGCCGCCCTTGAGCTGGAAGCCCTCCTCGGCCGCGGCGGCGACCATCGCGTTGGTGCGGACCTGCACGCCCAGGTCAGAAAGGATCCTGGTGGCATTGTCGATCAGCTGCGGCGAGGAGCCGGCCAAGATGGTGGGGCCTGCCTCGACAAGCAGCACCGCGGGCCGGTCCGGCGCGAGGCCGTGGCCGCTGGCTACGTCGGGCAGTATCTCAGCCAGCTCGCCGGCCAGCTCGACCCCGGTGGCGCCGCCGCCGCCGACCACCACTGTCGCCAGGCGGCGCTGCCGCTCGGGGTCGGTGGCGGCCGCGGCGGCGTCGAGCGCCTTGTTGACCGCCGCCCACACCCGCTCGGCGTCGCCGGCCGAGTACAGCGAGAGGGCGCGTTGGGCCAGGCCGGGGATGGCGAAGTCGTTGGGCCGGCTGCCCAGCGCCAGCACCAGCCGCGTCCAGCCGATCGGCCCCGCCCCGGTGAGCACCCGTCGGCCGGGCAGATCAAAACCACTGATCTCGGTCTGGACGAAGCGGACCCGCTGGGCCAGCACGTCCTGCAGCGGGATGCGCACCGCGCCGGCGGCGCGGGTGCCGCCGGCGACCCGGGGCAGCTCGGTGAGCACCTGGTGGTAGTCGTGCCGGTTGACCAGGGTCAGCTCCACCACAGGGTTGTTGCGCAGCTTGGCCGTCAGGCGCAAGGCGACGTGCAACCCGGCGTAGCCCGCCCCAGCGACCACGATCTGGCCGCCCCGTGGCCCGCCCGATTCCCGACGAGGCTCCGGTGACGACGATGTGGGAACGCCTGCAAAGTTCATGTCTCCTCCGGTCGTGGTGTTCTGGGTGTCATGTCAGCGCGGGTCAGAGCCGCAGGAGCTGTTCGGCGTTGGTGTGCGCGATGCGGGACCGGTCGGCGGTGCTGACTGGCAGGTGATCCAGGAACGCGCGCGCCTGTGTCATGGACGCGTAGGGGTGGTCGGTGGAGAACATGATGCGGTCGGCGCCGACCTGCAGCAGCAGGTCGAGGAAGGCCTGGGTCCAGTTGAAGCCACTGAAGCTGTAATGAAGGTTTTCGCGGAGGTAGGCGCCGACTGGCCGCTGCAACTTCGTCACGCTCACGGGGAGGGCGAGCTCGAGTCTGGGCAGCATGAACGGGAGCGCCTCGCCCAGGTGCCCGATGATGAGCTGCAGATCGGGGAAGCGGTCGAATGCTCCGCTGAGGATAAGGCGCAGGACGTGGATGGCGGTATCGATGTGCCAGCCCCAGGCCGCGGTGGCCAGCAGGCTCGTCACATCCGGTTGGTAGTTCCCGGCGTACACGTCCTTGATCACCGATTGCGGCGGTGGTGTCGGATGCAGGTAGAGCGGTACCTGGAGCGCCTCGGCACGCTGCAGGATCGGCCAGAAGAACTCGTCATCGAGGTAACGGCCCCGTGAGTGCCCGTTGATCAGCGCGCCCTTGAAGCCGTACGCGCGGACCGTGCGTTCCAGCTCATCGGCGGCAGCGGCCGGAGCTGAGGTCGGCAGCGCGGCGAACCCGGCGAGGCGGGCCGGGTGCCGCCGTACGGCCGTCGCCAGGCAATCGTTGGTCGCGGCGGCGAATGCCACTGCCTCGGTCGCGTCGAGCTGTTCCGCGCCGGGCGAGGTCAGCGACAGGACCTGAACATCGATTCCCGCAGCGTCCATGGCAGCGATCCTGCCGTCGCCAAGATCACATAGCTGCTTGATGAGCAGCTCATAGCCCGCCGCCACCTGCGGATGCTCGCGAACCGAATCTGCCAGGGCCGCGAGCTGGCGGCCGGGCCCATCCATGAACGCCGCCGTCGCGTAGTGCTCTTCGACCGTGATCGTCCGCATTTCCTGACCTCCCTCACGGTTGCCGTGCAGCCACGGTAAGAGCCGGGGCCGCCACGGCCATCGCCCTAAGGTGGACGTCGCGGGATGAAAGCTCGTGAGGGCTCACCGGCTCACCTGGCCCGAAGGGATACCCGGGGTGGTAGCGGGGTGATAGCCGAGGTCAGCGCAGCAGGCCGAGCTCGCGGGCGCGGGCGGTCGCCTCGGTGCGGTTGGCCGCCCCCAGCTTGCCGAGGATGTGGGCGACGTGCTTTTTGACGGTGCTGAGCGCCACCACCAGTTCCTCGGCGATCTGCTGGTTCGGCTTGCCCGCGGCCAGCAGGCCCAGCACCTCCAGCTCGCGGTCGCTCAGCGGCTCGACCAGGCCAGCCACCACCGCCGTGCCCGCCCGCCCGCGCGGGTCGGTGGGCGCTGTGCCCGGCCCGAAGGCGCGCGCCACCCGGCCGAGGCAGGCCAGCGGGATGCCATCGGCGGCGGTCTGCTGGGTCCGCTGAGCGGCGATCAGGCGGCCGAGCAGGGCGGCCATGGGCGCACCCTCGTCGGCGAAGACGCGCACGTACCCCTCGGGGCAGGCGAGGGTGAGCGCCTGGGCCAGGGCGGCCACCGCGCCTGCCTCCTGCCCGCTGCCCGCCAGGGCCAGCGCCTGCAGCGCCTGCACCTCGATGATGCTGTCCGTCCGGTTCTGGGCGACCGCCGCCGCGTGCAGCCGCTCCAGCAAGGAGACTGCCCGGGCGGGGCGGCCTTGGGCGAGCAGCACCCGCGCCAGCACTAGGTACTCCCGTTCCCGCTGGTAGGACGGCTCGTCATCGGCGGCCAGGCCGCGTTCTTCCGTCCAGCGAGCGGCCATGGCGAGGTCGCCCTGGGCGAGCAGCAGCCGCGCCCGCTGCGCCGGGACGGGGTTGAGCAGGCTGGTCACAGCCTGGCTCGGCGCGGCCCGTTCGGCCTCGCCCATCGCCGCCAGGGCCCCGGTCAGATCGCCACCGGCCTGCCGGATCCACGCCAGCGTCGCCAGGCCGGTAGCCAGCGGCTGGGTATAGGCGAACCCCCGGCACAGCGCGATTCCCTCGGTGACGTGTGCCAGAGCGGTGTCGAGCTGGTCCCGCTGGTAGGCCACCTCGGCCATCCCCACCTGAGGAACACCGGAGGCGGGTAGGGCCGGCCGGCCAGGTGACGCGGTGATCTCAAGGGTCTGCTGGTAGGTGCCGAGCGCTGCATCCAGCCGACCCCGGGCACGCTGGACCTGGCCGAGGTAATGGCCGCCCCAGGCGGCCAGGGTGAGCTCGCCGACCTGCCGCCACCGGGCGACGCCAGACGCGAAGGCGCGCTCAGCTTCGGGCAGACGACCGCGGAGCCACTCGGCCACAGCCAGGTGCCACCGGGCCACGGAGTCCAGCATCCACTCGCCCTCGCCGATCGCGGCCAGGGCCCGCGAAGCGGACGCGGCCGTCCCTTCAGCGTCGCCGCGGAGGTGAGCCAGGACCGCACGTTCGAGCGCGATTATCGCCGGGAGGTTCACCAGCAGACTCGCGGCCCTGCCGACGGACGGCTCGAAGGGCTCATCGGCCGCATCCGCGTACGCGCGCTCCGCGGCGTCCAACGGCGGCCCGGCTGCGTCCACGTCACCGTCGGCGACCGCCACGAACGTCCGCGCCAGGCACAGCCGTGGACGGGAGGAGGCCAACCCGGCGGGCAGCGCCGAGAGCCACCGCGCTATGGTAGCCCCTTCACTGCGCAGGATGAGCTCGTCCACGTGCTGCTCGATCAGCCGCGCGGCCTGCGCGCTATCGCCTGCGGCCAGCGCATGCCGGATGGCGTCGTCGGCAAAGCCATGCTCTTCTGACCAGGCGGCCGCGGCCCGGTGCAGCTCGGGGACCCGGCCGGGCTGTTCCCGCTGCAGGCGGGCGCGGAGCAGGTCGGCGAACAGCTGGTGGTAGCGCCACCAGCCACGCACCTCATCCAGCGGTAGCACGAACAGGCCTGCCCGCTCGACCGCCTCCAGCATCACCTGGCCGCCGGCCCGGCCGGTGACCGCATCGCACAACGCGCCGCTCAGCCGGTCCAGCACCGAGGTCTCCAGCAAGAACCCGCGCACCTGCTCGCTCTGCCGCTCGAGCACCTCCTGGGCCAGGTAGTCCAGGACGTACCGGTGGCTGCCGCTGAACGTGGCCACGAACCCGGCCGGATCGGCGTGTCCCCGCAGTGACAGGCCCGCCAGCTGCAGGCCGGCCGCCCACCCCTCGGTGCGCGCCGTCAGCACCGCCACCGCGGCGCCGGGCAGCTCCGCGCCGGCCACTTCGCGAAGCAACGCTGCCGCCTCATCCGCCGTGAAACGCAGCTCATCGGCGCGAAGCTCCGCCAGCTGCCCCCCTGCCCGCAGGCGCGGCAGCGGCAGCGGCGGGTCGGACCGGCTGGCCAGCACCAGGTGCAGGCCCGGCGGCGCGTGCTCCACTAGGAACACCACCGACCCGTGCACGGGCGCAGCGTCAATCAGGTGGTAGTCGTCGAGCACGACCAGCTTGTCGTCGCCGGACTCGGCGGCCAGGTCATTGATCAGGGCCGTCACCAGCCCCTCGAACGACGCCGGCGCCGGCGGGCCCAGCAGCGGGCCGACCGAGTCCCCGATCCCCGGGCACATCCGGTCAAGTGCGCCGACCGCATGCCGCCAGAACCGCACCGGGTCATTGTCGGCCGCATCCAGCGACAGCCAGGCCACCGGATGGCCGCCGGACTGCGCCCAGTGGGCCAGCTGGGCCGTCTTCCCGAACCCGGCCGGCCCGCAAACCAGGACCAGCTGCCGGGCCAGCCCGTCCTCCAGCGCCTGCACCAGTCGCGGGCGCGGCACGAACCCCGGTTGCGAGCTGGGCACGTGCAGCTTGGTGGCCAGCAGGGCATCCCGCTCAGGAGAGGCGGCCCCGGCCGGGGCCGCCGCAGATGGCTCAGCCATGGGCGACCTACCGCTCAGCGCGCGTCCAGCCACAGCCAGCCTCGCTGGTGCAGCCAGTCTAACGGCCAGCTTACGGCCACCGCCCCACCAGCCATGTGCCGTCGGCCCGCCGCGGCCACTGCCCGTGGCCCCAGCTCCCGGCGGGTGCTCGCACGGCCCGCAATGGGCCTCGTGTATCGGCAGGTGACCAGCCGCCTGCGCAGATGGCTGATCACCGCCGAGCAGACCCGCCGCGTCCCGGTGCCCGCCACTGGGAGAGCGAGCGTGAGCGGCTCACGGTGGCCGGCCCGCTACGAGATCCGCGTCGACGGTGTCCTCGACGACCAGTGGGCGGATTGGTTCGGCGGCCTCCAGCTCAGCAACGACGGCACGGAGACCATCATCGTCGGCCTGCTCCCCCACCAGTCGGCACTGCACGACGTGCTGGCCAAGGTCCGGGACCTCGGGCTGTGCCTGACCCTGGTATGCCGGCTTGATGCTGATGATGCCGGGGATAGGCCGCAGATATGACACCTGATTGAGATCGGAGCTGCCACCACCGCCACGCTGGATCCATCACCCGGTCATCCCCTGGGCGGTCGATGTTGTCCATCGGCCCACAGCTCGCATGGTCCCAACTGGTGACCGGTGGGCATTCCTTCGCCGGGGACCGTCATCTGTTCCTTGCGAAGCGCCGTCGTGTCTGCCGGGGCCGGCCAGGTGAGCACGTTACCGTCGCGCGGGCCGAAGCGCCGTCTGGTACCGGTGGCGCGCTTGGATGAACTGGTCAGCGGTGCCGCCACGGTCGGGGTGAGCGTCAGCCATCGCGCGGCGCAGTTCCTTGATGGGTGGCGCTTCCCGTGCGGCCTGTCCGGCTCGCTCGCGTTCCCCGCGGTACAGGTCGGCTTCGGCGGCCTCGCGGGTGGCGAAGAATTGCCGGCCAGCCGGTCCGGGGCGGCGGCGGTCACCGGGAATCGGGATCACGCCGGCCAAGTATCCGTCCTGATCCGCTTCGGCTTGCCCGCGGCCAGCAGGCGCAGCACCTCCAGCTCGCGATCGCTCAGCGGCTCGACCAGGCCAGCCACCACCGCCGTGCCCGCCCGCCGCGCGGGCCGGTGGGTGCTATGCCCGGCCCGAAGGCGCGCGCCACCCGGCCGAGGCAGGCCAGCGGGATGCCATCGGCGGCGGTCTGCTGGGTCCGCTGGGTGACGATCAGGCGGCCGAGCGGGGCGGCCATCGGGGCGCCCTCGTCGGCGAAGAGCCGCACGTGGCCTTCGGGTGGGCGAGGGGGAACGCATGGGCCAGGGCGGTCACCCGCGCCCGCGCTGGCCGACCGCGCCGCCGGTGCCGCCCGCTGGCGTTCCCGTGGTGTCCCCGTCCAAGCGGAACGGCTTGCGCGGGCGGGCGTGCGGCTTTCACCGGGGGCCTAGCCGGCGCACCGAGATCAGGCAGAGGCCGAGGTCGCGCACCCTGGCCAGCAGCCCGTGCAGTGCGGCTTGATCGGCGAGCTGGCCGGAGATGACGGTTTCGCCGCCGTTGCTTGTGACCTGGAGGCCCTCGAACCAGGCCGCCCAGTGGCTATCGAGGACGCCCTCGATGCGGATCTCGTACCGCGCGGGAGATGACGCGCCGTTCATGTTCGCTTCCTTCTTGCCCGTCGTCTGCTGCCTCCCGGTTACCCGGGCATGCCCCATGGATCATCGGCGCAGCGTCGGCGCCGCACGGCGGACGGGAACCGCGATGAGGATGACGCCCGCGGCGAGGATGAGAACGCCGCCGGCCAGCAGCCCGGTGGCGATCCAGGGCAGGGCCGGTACCGTGGCGGTGACGCCGATACGCACGGCCACCGGCCGTGACCCATCGGCGTTCATGGCTACCACGGTCCAGCTTCCGCTCCTGCCCGGCCAGGTCAGGGTCTGAGTACCGGCCCCGGCCGCATGGCCGGCCCAGATGCCCGCCCGTGCGGGCGCGGTCACCGGAGCACCGCCGCTGTGCCCGGCGTACAGGGCGTGCTGCTGGGCCAAGCCGCGGACGGCGTCATAGGCGACCCCGTCCAGATAGCGGCCCGCCGAGCCGGCCGGGGCGACCCCGACGAACACCGGGCTCGCGCCGCCGGGCGTGACATGGATCCGGACCGTCCCGAGCAGCGATCGCATCGCGGACCAGCCGCCCGTCGCCCCGTACAGGCCCGCCGCGGTGCTGGTCAGGGCATAGCCCGTGCTGCGGTAACTCCAGGTTCCAAGATCGATGCCGCTATGCCGCTGGGTCGCGCTGGCCCACACGGCCACCCCACCGGCCCCCAACAGCCCGAGCGAGCACACGGCCAGCAGCGCGCCGACGAGCGCAGAGACGATCCGGCCCGCGGTCCAGCCAGCCCGCCGGCCGGTGCCCGCCGCAAAGCGATAAGACCTGACAGCAGTCATTGCCATTCCTCCGTTCACCAGCAGATGTGTCCTTCACCCGGCCACGCTATGAACGGGCCCCCGGCCAGAGCGTCACCCGAAGGTGGCATTGTGGGAGGAGTTCTGCCAGTCTGGCGGGGCTGGCCGGTAGCCGAAGGGGCTACCTGGCCGGGCAGCGGCCCAGCGGGGCTTGGCCACATCGAGGGCAGTGCGCGATGGCTGATCCGCCCGCAACGACCCTCCAGCCGGCGGGCGCTGGCGGCCCGGATGGGCTGCTGGCCACCAAGCTGTACCTGCCACGCCTGCAGCCCGGCTTCATAGCCCGCCCACGGCTGACCGAGAGACTCGACGAGGGGCTGGCGCGAGGGCTGATGCTGGTCTGCGCCCCGGCCGGGTTCGGCAAGACCGCACTGCTGGCCGGCTGGGCCCGGCAGGGCCGGCGGCCGGTCGCCTGGCTGTCACTGGACCAGGGTGACAACGACCCAGCTCGGTTCTGGCGCCATGTGATCGCCGCGCTGGAGCGGGTGCGTCCCGGGACCGCCGAGCAGCTCGCCCCCCTGCTCGGCCCGCCGTCCCCGCCGGCCTTCGACGGGCTGGTGACGGCTCTGATCAACGAGCTGGCCGCCCAGCCCGGTGCGGGCGAGATGATGCTGGTGCTCGACGACTACCACCTGATCGACGCCCAGCCGGTGCACTCCTCGCTCGGATTCCTTTTGGAGCACCGGCCGGCGGCCCTGCGCCTGGTGCTGGCCAGCCGGGCTGACCCGCTGCTGGGGCTGGCGAGGCTGCGGGGGCGCGGGCAACTGGCCGAGCTGCGCGCCGCCCAGTTGCGCTTCACCATCGAGGAGGCGGCGGCGCTGCTGCGTCAGGCGGCCGGGCCCGCCCTGCCTGAAGCCGCCGTGGCGGCATTGACGGCCCGCACCGAGGGGTGGGCGGCCGGGCTGCAGCTGGCCAGCCTGTCGCTTCGGCAGCACATCGATGTGGCCGGGTTCGTGGCGACCTTCTCAGGCAGCCACCGCTACGTCCTTGACTATCTGACCGAAGAAGTGTTGGAGCACCAGCCGGATGACATCCGCAGCTTCCTGCTGCAGACATCGGTCCTGGAGCGGCTGTCGGGCGAGCTGTGCGACGCCGTCACCGGCCGGGCCGGCAGCCAGGCGATGCTGGAACGGCTGGAGCGGGCCAACCTGTTCCTGGTCCCACTGGATGAGGTGCGTGGCTGGTGGCGCTACCACCAGCTGTTCGCCGACCTGCTCCGCGCCCGCCTGCTGGAGCACCAGCCCGGCCAGCCGGCGCAGCTGCACCGCAAAGCGGCGGCCTGGTGCGAGGAGCATGGGCTGGCCGACGACGCGGTACGGCACGCGGTGGCCGCGGGAGAGATGATCTGGGCCGCCCGGCTGATAGAGCGGCACTTCGACGCGGTCTATAACCTGCACGGCGAAGCGGCGACGATTCAGCGGTGGCTTTCGGCGATGCCCGCTGATCTGGTCCGGTCCCGCCCCCGGCTGCTGCTGGCGCAGGCGGCCTTGGCAGACGCCAGCGGCCGCGTGGAGGCAGTCGAAGGACTGCTCGATGACGCCGACCGCGTGCCCGCAGGTGCGGCCGATGAGCCCTTCGAGCCGTCGGTCAGCAGGGCTGCCAGCATGCTGGTGAATGTCCCCGCGACGATCGCGCTCCATCGTTGCTATCTCGCCCAGCTCCGCGGTGACGCCGAGGGTACGGTCGCTTTCGCTTCGCGGGCCCTGGCCGAGAGCGGCGAGGGAGAGTGGCTGCTGCGTTCCACCGCCCAGGGATTTTTGGCCGTGGCTGAGTGGCTCCGCGGCCGGCTCACGGAGGCCGAGCGCGCCTTCGTGTCCGGTATCGCCGGGTGGCGGGCGGCCGGCCAGCACACTGCGACCGCATGGGGCTGCTATCAACTCGGCCAGGTTCAGCGCGCACAGGGCCGCCTGGACGCGGCCGTCCGGACCTGCCAGCAGGCTCTGGAAGCCACCGCAGGGCCCGGCCCGACGCCGCTGCCGGCGGCAGGCCCCGCGTATGTGGGCCTGGGCCAGGTGGCCTACCAGCGGAACGAGCTCGACGCGGCGCTCCGGCATGTCACCGAGGGCATCGCGCTATGCCGGCGGTTCGTCTACACCGCGTCGCTGGCCACCGGCCTGGCGACGCTGGCGTGGATCCGGCAGGCCACTGGTGATCCGGCCGGGGCCCTGGAAGCGATGGGCGAGGCCGAGCTGGCCGCGCCGGGCCCGGCCAGCCTGCTCAACCCCGTCCCGGCGCAGCGGGCGCGGCTGCTGCTCGCCCACGGCGACGTCGCGGCAGCCGCCGCCTGGACTAAGCAGCGCGGCCTCAGTGCTGGCGACGAGCCGAGCTATCCCCAGGAGCCGGAGCATCTGGTGCTGGTGCGGGTGCTGCTCGCCCAGGGCCGCCCCGGCTCGGCGCTCCCGCTCCTGCAGCGGCTCCACGCGGCCGCGGCCATTCAAGGGCGGCGGGGCAGCGAAATCGAGATCCAGGCGTTGCGGGCGCTGACCCTGGCGGCCGCGGGCGACCAGGACAGCGCCGTGGCCACCCTGGCCGAGGCGCTCATCCTCGCCGGCCCCCAGGGCTACGTCCGGGTCTTCACCGACGAGGGCGCCCCGATGGGTGCCCTGCTCGGTCGGCTGGTCGCGGCCCAGCGGGCTGAGCAGGGTCCCGCGCGCGGCGTCCCACTCGGTTATCTGGGCCGGCTGGCGCGCTCCTTCGCGCCGGACACCGCGGATACCGGACCGGAAGCGGCCCAGCGTGCTCTCGGCGCCCGTGGCCTGGTCGAGCCGCTCAGCGAGCGCGAGCGGGAGGTGCTGCGGCTGCTGGCGGCCGGTAAGCCGAACCAGGAGATAGCCCGGGAACTGGTGGTGTCACTGCACACCGTCAAGAAGCACGTCACCCACGTCCTGGGCAAGCTGGGCGCGGCCAACCGCACCGAGGCGACCGCTCGCGCGCGCGAACTCGGCTTGCTCCCTTAACCCGCGCCCGCGAACCCGGCCTGCTCCCCCGCTACTACCTCCGGCCACCGGCCAGCCCGGCCTGGGCCGGAGAACTCCACTCCAGCCGGTACTTCCGGGTGACGACCCGATGCGGCGGGCGCCCTAGCGTGCCGATAAGACCGCAACAACCGGGAGGAGCCGCGATGAGCCTGCGGCACCATCCCGCGGCGACCCAGCAGGCACGCGATGAGCGAGCCAGTCCTGAGCAGGCTTCATAGGGAGCTGACCATGACCGAACCCGCAGCACGGGGGGGCGTGCCCGGCGGGCGCAGGCCTGGGAGCGGCCGCAGGGCCGGGCGCGGCGCGCGGCGCGAACACCGGCCCCGGGTGACGGGCAGCGGGTTCGCTGGGCACCGGCATCCGGTCCTTACCGGCTACGACGGCTCGCAGGCCAGCCGGCATGCGCTGGCGTACGCGGCCGGGATGGCACGGCGGCTGGACCGCTGGCTGGTGGTGGTGCACGTCTGGCGGCCCAACGGCGTTGCGTTCGTGCCGCTCACCGAGCGGATGCGCTGGCTGCGGACGGAACTCGCCGACGCTGACCTGACCGGGCTGGATATCGAGATGATCGTGCGGCCGGGCGACCCGGCCAGGGAACTGCGCAGTATCACGATGGAACGCAACGCGGACGCGATCGTGATCGGCGCTTCGGAGCGGTTCCTGCACCGGTTCGTCGGATCGGTGCCCGCCTGGCTGGCCAGGCATGCGCGCTGCCCGGCGGTGATCGTGCCGTGAAGTCTCGTACCGGAACCCTCAATCGAGGATCACCGCCGCGGCCCGTGGCCGCCCGGGCCCGCCCCAGGAGCGTAATGAGCCTCCTTACGGGGCCGCTGCGATCTGGGGGAACACAAACAGTAGCCCGGCTGCTCCGGCGCAGCCAGGCGGATCACTGGTCGTTTCTGTTCGGCCAGATCGCCGTCTACTCGTTCGCGGTGGCGGTTGTCACCGGCGCGTTCCTCGCCGTCTTCTTCGAGCCAAGCATGACCGGTGTGACCTACCACGGCTCCTACCATGCGCTCACCGGCGTCCAGATGAGCCAGGCGTATGAGTCAACGCTGCATATCAGCTTCGACGTGCGCGGCGGGCTGCTGATGCGGCAGATCCACCACTGGGCGGCGCTGATCTTCGTCGCGGCGGTGTGCCTGCAGTTGCTGCGGCTGTTCTTCACCGGCGCGTTCCGCCGCCCGCGCGGGCTGAACTGGCTGATCTGGGTGAGCCTGCTGGCCCTGGGCATGGCGGCCGGGTGGACCGGCGGGATCCTGCCGAACGACCTGATGTCGGGCGGAAGCCTGGGCGTGCTCCAAGGGGTGCTCGAGTCGATCCCGGTGGTGGGCACCCATCTGATGCTCTGGGTCTTCGGGGGAGATGTTCCCGGCCATCACATCATTTCGCGCCTGTTCTGGGTGCACGTGCTGCTGCCGGTTGCCATGGCCGGTCTGTTCGTCCTGCGGCGCCGGTTCGTGCGGCGGCACGGGCACACCCGTTTCGTCAGGTCGGCGGCCCCCGCCCGGCTCGGATCCCTCCAGCACGCCCCGGCGGCCGCCGCGGTGGCAATGTTCTTCGCCACCTGCGGGGTGCTCGGCCTGCTGGGCACGCTCGCCCAGATCAACCCGGTCTGGCTGTCCGGGCCCTACCAGCCGGGCAGCATGAGCGCCGGCGCGGTACCGGACTGGTATATGGGATTCCTCGACGGCGCGCTGCGGATCATGCCGGGCTGGCAGGTCGAAGTGGCCGGCCATCCGCTCGTCCTCGCGGTGCTGGTGCCCGGGCTCCTTGTGCCCAGTGTGTTCTTCACCCTGCTGGCGGCCTACCCACTGCTCGAACGCAGGCTCACCGGCGACCAGGGCCTGCACCACGTCCGGGACCGCCCCCGCGACGCGGCCACCCGCACCGCGGTCGGCGCCGCCGGGATCACCTTCTACGGGGTGCTGTGGGCCGCGGCGGCCAACGACCAGATCGCCTACCACCTCCAGCTGGACCTGTACGCCGTCACCTGGTTCTTCCGGATCGCCGTGTTCGCCGGGCCGCCGCTGGCGTACACCTTCACCCAGCGGATCTGCCTCGGCCTGACCCGCCGGGAGCGCTACGAAGCCGAGCACGGACGCCCCACCGGGCGGATCGTGATGAGCGCCGACGGCGGCTTCAGCGAGATTACCGAGCGGGCACGGCCCCGCCCGGGAGGAGGGCCCAGAACCGGCCCTCCCCATGGCAGGAGACATGGCGACCCGATCGCAGCAATAGGGCGGCGGCCAGGCAGCCCTGGGTGGCTGGACGTAGCTGAGGTGGCCGGGCAGAGGACTCGCACAGAACGGCGCCATCCCCGTAACAAGGGGCCTGTCATCCAGCTCAAGCGACATCCATTGGAGTGATCAAATTGACGGCGAACCAGCACGGGCCCTGTGGCGGCGGGGCGCTCCGGTCGCCGACGTGGACCGGGCCACGGACCTCTGCAAGGCGTTGGGGTGGCCGCTGGATGTCGCCGCATCGCCCGCGAGGCTTCCGGGTGGTGCAGTTCACCCCGTCCGGCTCGCGGTACCCGGTCACCACCGGCACCGGGATCACTCTGGCGCGCCGGGTTCAGCTCGGGGCCTGCGCATCGTCGCGCCAGTAGGAATCCGGGCCAGATTGCTGGTTGGCCGATGCCCGGCTCAGACCGCGGGCTCGCACGACAAATCCTGGAAGGGGGCCCGATGCGATGGACGGGTCGAGCTTGATCGTTGTCGTTATGCCCATCATGATTCTGATTGCCCTGTTCACGGGGATAGCCTTGCCTTTCATCGCTGGCTGCCGGTCCGGGCGCAGCCACGCGGGGGGGCGGCTGGCATGGCCAGATGGGCTGAAGCGGATCAGGGGCGCCAGGCGGAAGGCCCGGCCGCCGAGACCCTGCGGTTATGACGCGGCCCCCGTCGAATACCTGTATGTTCCCTGCGTCCGCATCCGCTACCACGGCTACCCGGCCCAGACGCGCCGCTGGGTTCAAGAGGTGCCGATCGTCAAGAAGACGGCAAAGTGGATCTACTACGCCAGCGACAGCTGGGACCGGAGCGAGGCCGTTGTCAGCCCCGGCCGCATCAGCCGCGAAGAGTTCGAGACCGACACCCGGTGCCACGATGACTGCCCGAGGGATATTACCGCTGGCCTGGTGTGCGCTCCGCCCGGCCGCGGCCACCGGCACTTCGTGCATGTTCTGGCCCCGGGCCGTCACTGCCACGCGCCCGGCGGCTGCGGGGAAGACTCCCCGGCGGGCACCCGCGGCTTGCGCTGCGCAAAACACGGTTACACGTGGGAGCACTGCCCGCACGGGGAAGATCGGTGCCGTCACGGATACTTGGCCGGCGTGATCCCGATTCCCGGTGACCGCCGCCGCCCCGGACCGGCTGGCCGGCAATTCTTCGCCACCCGCGAGGCCGCCGAAGCCGACCTGTACCGCGGGGAACGCGAGCGAGCCGGACAGGCCGCACGGGAAGCGCCACCCATCAAGGAACTGCGCCGCGCGATGGCTGACGCTCACCCCGACCGTGGCGGCACCGCTGACCAGTTCATCCAAGCGCGCCACCGGTACCAGACGGCGCTTCGGCCCGCGCGACGGTAACGTGCTCACCTGGCCGGCCCCGGCAGACACGACGGCGCTTCGCAAGGAACAGATGACGGTCCCCGGCGAAGGAATGCCCACCGGTCACCAGTTGGGACCATGCGAGCTGTGGGCCGATGGACAACATCGACCGCCCAGAGCCGGGGCCATCACCCCAGGGGGCGCCGCTGGTACTCGCCGGCTGGCCTGGGACGAAGGGTGCCCGGGGTAGTTGCAAGCCGGCGGCAGGGTTGGCGCGGCAGTACGTGATCGCCAACGGGGGCCAAACGTCGCTTCCGGCCAGCGGACCCGCGGCCACGGCTGGCGCCGACCATGGCAGGCGGGGGCGGCCGCCTGGCGGCCTGGTGTTCCCGGGCTACCCCGTCAGCGAGGTGCTGGCGCCGCGCCGGCCCCAGCAGCCGCCACCGCCTGCTGCTGGGTCAGCCGGCCGCCCGCGGCGAACACCTGGTCGAAGCGGTCGGACCCCAGCGCCTGGCGGACCTGGGCGGCCAGCTCGGCCTCGCCCCGCCGCAGCATCGGCCACGCCTGCAGCCCGGCCCGCCGGCGCAGGCCCTCGGCTGCCCCGGCCAGCAGCGCTGCCCGCTCGGGGTCACCCGCCACGAACGCCCACCCGGCAAACGCGGCCAGGCACAGAGTCACGCTCCGGGTGCTATGGGCCACCAGGCTCAGCTCCAGCCCCTCATCCAGCGGCGCCCGGGCCTCCTCCGGCTGGCCCCGCACCACGGCCAGGGTGCGCAGATACACCCGGGAGACGGTGGCGAGCCAGGCGTTGCCGAATCGGTCCCCCAGCTCGCGTGCCTCAGTCAGGTGACCGAGGGCGTCGTCGTAGCGGCCGGTGGTCGTCTCTACAGTGCCGAGGGTGAGGCCGGCCGAAGCAGTCCAGAAGGGCTCGTCCTGGCCCCGGAGTTCTGTCAGGCTCGCTGACGCCTCCCGCAGGGCACCGTCTAGGTCGCCGGTGATCGGCGAGGTCCAGGCCATGACCAGCTGGCACACAGCGTGCAGGTAGGGGTCCTGGATCGTCTCCAGCAGCGGTCCCAGGCGCTGGCGGGCCGAAAGCGCCGCGGGGTCATCGCCCACCTCGACGGCGGTCGCCGCCGCCATCCACAGCAGCTCGGCGCGAGCCTGGGGGCCGAGGGCGTCGGCGGTGGGCAGCAGCTGCTCGATCCAGGCGCCAGCCTCGCCCAGGTGGTCCCGCAGGGACCAGAAGGGCCACAGGACCCGGAACAGGTGCGGCAGCGGCCCTGTGTCGTGGGCCAGGTACCAGCGCACGGCGGCGGCCAGGTTGCCCGCCTCGGCCTGCAGCCGCTCTAGCCACTCGCGGTCGCTGCCGCTCCGCAGCGGCCGGTCGGCCTGCGTGGCCAGCGCCCGGTAATAGTCGGCGTGGCGGCGTCCAACATCGGCGACGTCGGGCCGGGCCGCCAGCCGCTCGGCCACGAACGCGCGGATCGTCTCCAGCATCCGTAGGCGCGGGCCGAGTTCGGCGCGGTCAAGCTGGACCAGGCTGTGACGGGCCAGCGCCTCGGTCAGCTCCAGCGTGCGGTCCTCCTCCAGCCCGGCGACCTCGGCGGCCGCCTCGACGGTCCAGCCGCCGGTGAAGATGGCCACGGTCTCCAGCAGCGACCGCTCAGCGTCATCGAGCAGGCCCACGCTCCACTGAACCGTGGCCCGCAGGGTCCGCTGCCGCTCGGGCATATCCACCGCGCCGGTCCCCAGCGCATCCAGCGAGGCCGCCAGCCGACGCAGGAGCGCGGCGGGGTCGAGCAGCCGGGTGCGCGCGGCTGCCAGCTCGATGGCCAGCGGCAGGCCGTCGAGGCGGCGGCAGATCGCCACCACCGCCGTCGCGTTGGCTTCGGTGAGGGCGAAGCCGGGCCGGACCGCGCGGGCGCGGTCCACGAACAGCGCCACCGTCGGTGACGCCATCAGCTCCTGCAGCGGCACGCCGGTGGGGCCGGCCGGAAGGCCGGCGGGCAGCGGCAGCGGCGGGACCGGGTACTCCCGCTCGGCCCGCAACCCCAGCACCGTGCGGCTGGTGGCCACGATGACCACGCCGGGGCAGCGGCCGAGCAGACCGTCCAAGTCGCGAGCGGCGCCGGTGACCTGCTCCAGGTTGTCCAGGATGAGCAGCCAGCGGCCGTCCGCCAGCTGCTCAGCCAGGGCCTGCAGCGGCGCGCCCGTCCCGGCCAGGTCGGCGCCCACCGCCCGGCCGATGCCGCCCACCACCAGCTCCGGCTGTGTGACCCCGGCCAGCGGTACGAACACGGCGCCGGAACCGAAGCGGCCACCTATGCGTTCACCCACGGCCAGCGCCAGCCGGGTCTTACCCACCCCGCCCGGCCCGGTGAGCGTCACCAGCCGCACCCCAGGGCGGGCCAGCAGGTCAGCTAGCTCGTCGATGGCCTGCTCCCGCCCGACCAGCGAGGTGGTGCCCACCGGCAGCGGGCGCGGGCCGCGCCCGGCAACAGTGCGGATCGGCGGGAACCCGGCCGGCAGATTGGCATGGGTTAGCTGGTAGATCAGCTCGGGCTCGGCCAGATCACGCAGCCGGAACTCCCCGAGTCTCTTCAGGCCGAACCCGCCGCCCAGCCGCCCTTCCACCAGGTCGCGGGTGGTCTTGGTGGCGAGCACCTGGCCGCCGTGCGCGGCGGCTTTCACCCGGGCACAGCGATTGATCGGCGCGTGGTCGACATAATCCCCCTCCTGCACATGCGCCTCTCCGGTGTGCAGCCCCATCCGTACCCGCAGCGCGGCGCCCGCTGGCCACGCCTCCCCGTTCAGCCGCAGCTGGCAGGTGCCGGCCGCCTCCACCGCGGAGACGGCGCTGGCAAAGACGGCGAAAAAACTGTCACCCTCCCCGCGGGAAGTGACCACCACCCCCCCATGGTCTTCGATCACGCCGGTAACAAGACGGTTGTGCCGCTCCAGCGCCAGCTCCATCGCCTCCGGCACCGTCTCCCACAGCCGCGTCGAACCCTCGATATCAGTCAGCAAGAACGTGACCGTCCCGGCCGGCAGCTCCGCCGCCCGGGGCTCGCCCGCAAAGCTCTCGCTCAAAAGAACAGCAAGATCGTCGGCCAGGAGCCGTTCCAGCTCCCGCGCCGTGGCGAAGGTCCGGTACGACACCGTCCCGGCCGCGCGGATGCTGTCGATCATCGCCGTCAGCCGCGGCTCCTGCGTCGGCGCGGGATGCTTCAGGTACAGCAGCATCGGCTTGCCCGCCGCCAGCCGGTACTCATCCTCCAGCCCGGAGATCTGCATCCCCGGCGCCACCCAGCCATAACGCTGCCAGTAGATGCCCACAAACACCTGGCTCTGCGCCAGGTAGGCCCGGTACATGCTGCGCGGCGGGTGCGGGCGCGCGCCCGACTCGTACCACACCGGCACCAGGTGCAGCCGGGCGATAGCCCGCCGCGCCGCCGCCCGCTCGGCGGCCAGCTCCTCCAGCGTCGAGGAGATGAACACCCGCACCCGCTGATCCGGCGTCAATATCACGCCCGCCCGCTCCGTCGGCGATTCCTTGCGCGGCGAAGCGGTCACACCGGCCTCTTCCGGCTCTTGCATGTCCTAGCCCTACCCGCCGCCGAACTCGGCAATGCCGGACGGGTCATCGTCCTGCTAAACCGGGAGCCCCACGACCTTCACGAGCCGCATCTCTCCACAAAGCCGGCATCTGTCAGCGCCGGTCGGCACCCAGCGCGCGTGGAACCGCCTGCGCGGTTCACTGGTGCGCGACGGCAGCCCCCGGAGCAGCGCCGATCTGAGGAGTTCTGCGCGCTGGCGAGGAAGCCGGTGCCGGATCGACATTCGCGACTGCATCCATCTGGCAGGGCGACACGGCACCCTCACACATTAGCGACAGGAGTCTCCTAATAGGCCTGTGATGAATCGATTGCATTCCATTTCGGGCGGGCCGGAACCGACGGCGTTCGGGCCTGCGACGGTACGGCCATCCGATATCAGGTACGAGGGCCTGCTGCGCGGCAATAACTTCCGGTTCGTCGGCCGGCCGGACGAGATCCGGGTGGTCGGGTCCACTGAACAGTTGGTGAGCGCCGTGGCGGATGTGGTGCGTACCGGACGGCGGGTCGCGGTGCGCAGCGGCGGGCACTGCTTCGAGAACTTCACCGCCGACCCGGCGGTGCGGATGCTGGTGGAGCTTTCGCACATGAACGCGGTCGGCTACGACGCCAGTCGGCGCGCGTTCGCGGTGCAACCGGGGGCCACGCTCGGGCACATGTTCCGGACGCTGTTCACCGGGTGGGGCGTGACCATCCCGGCGGGTGGCTGCCCAGAGGTGGGCGCGGGCGGACACTTCGCCGGCGGCGGATACGGACCGCTGTCGCGCCGGTACGGCTCGGTAGTGGATCACCTGTACGGCGTGGAGGTGGTGGTGGTCGGCCGGGACGGCACTCCCCGCGTAGTGGAGGCCACGCGGGAGCCGGGTGACCCGAACAGTGACCTGTGGTGGGCGCACACGGGGGGTGGCGGGGGAAACTTCGGCGTGGTCACCCGATATTGGCTGCGTTCTCCCGGTGCTGCCGGAACCGACGCCTCCGAGCTACTGCCGCCCACCCCCGGGGAAATGCTGGAGTCCGTCGTCGTCTGGGCGTGGGACCAGCAAATGACCCAGCAGGCGTTCTCGGCGCTGTTGCGGAATTTCGGGATCTGGCACGAGCGCAATAGCGCTCCCGACTCCCCGTACACCGGCCTGTACGCGATCATGATCCCGCTGCAGCGCAGCGCCGGACAGATCATCATGGTGGTGCAGATAGACGCGGGCATCCCTGGCGCGGACGCCATGGTGACCGACTTCGTGTCCGCGGTCACTGCCGGTTCCGGGGTCACGCCGGTCGTGAACACCCGGGGGACCTTGCCGTGGCTGCACGCGACGACCTGGCCCGCCACCGGCCAGGCTGGCGACGTGTCTACCCGCCGGTACAAGATCAAGGCCGCCTACCTGCGCGCTCGTTCACCGAGGACCAGCTGGCCACCATCTACCAGCACCTGGGCGCTCCGGCCGGTCCCTCAGGCGGTGGCATGCTGCTCGTAGGGTATGGCGGCCAGGTCCAAGCGGTGGCGCCGGACGCCACCGCGACCGCCCAGCGCGACGTGGTCATGAAGGCGGTGTACCAGATGGTCTGGGCCGACGAAACCGGCGACGCCGCCAATCTGAATTGGGTCCGCGACTTCTACCGCGACGTATACCGTGACACGGGCGGCGTCCCGGTCCCAAACGACGTAAGCGATGGGTCCTATATCAACTACCCGGACAACGACTTGGCCGATCCGGCGTGGAACACCTCCGGCGTGCCCTGGTCCGCGCTCTACTACAAGAACAACTACCGTCGCCTGCAACAGGTGAAGGCCCGCTGGGATCCCGGCAACGTCTTTCAGCATACGCTTGGCGTCGAGCCAGCCGCATGACCGGTGACCGCGGGACCGCGGCCGGGCCAGGGATCTGTTGAGATGGCCTCCAAGATCCGCTGTAATGACAGGACGGCCGCGAGGCTGTGACCCGGGTGGGCCTAGGTGGACTCGAACCACCGACCTCATCCGATCAGGTTGTCGATGCCACGCTCCAGCGGCTGCGCTTTGGCAGTTCAGGGGTTGCGTGGATGTCTTGTGAGAGCCCGCGATTGCCCGTCTTGGCCTGTGGCTTTTGGCACGGATGTGGCACGCCTCATGAGCCGGTCCCAGCTGGAGTGCAAGAGGGGACGGGGAGGTGCCCGGTGATAGGGGTGCCCTGCCTGGGGGCCCGGACCTCGAGTCGGCCACCGAGTTCGCTATCCGCTCAACACCGTGGCGGCGGGAAGGAGATCGGCGCGAACAGGATGCGGGCGAGGGAGGGCTGGCGGCCGAGCCGAGCGGCGAGATCGGCGTCCACGCCGTCACGCCAGCCGTGCTCCCAAGCCCTCGTCCAAGGCGCGCTCGAACGCCGGGCTGGTCCCCTGCGCCCGCTGACGGAGGACCGCGAGCACGGCCGACGCGAGGACGGCGAAACCGAGCCCGATCCAGAAGACCGGCGAGCCAACGCCGCTCTTGGCGACCGCCAGCGCCGTTGAGGCGACGAGCAGGACAAACGCAACGAGCGGCCAGTTGAGCACAAGCCGAAGATGTAGCCCAGGCGGAAAGGGCTCGACCGACGCGGCCGCTGTCGTGAGACGGCCGACAAGGCGACTGCCGCCATGAGCGCCGTGGTAACCGGATAACCGATTGGCATTCGAATCCTCCCTTCGCACGGCTTCGCTTGTTGGCCATCAGGGACCTTGTCGGGGAAGCCGAGGACGCTGACCATCTGGCCGGCGTCGTTGGCGACCGCGACGTCGAATCCGACAACGACCAGCTCGGCCCCGGCCCAAGCCCAGGTGAAGGCCGCGCGCACTTCGGATGCGAACAGCTCGGGCTGATCCCAGGCGGCGAAGTGACGCCGATTTTACGTCGTGATACGACACATCGTAGTCCTGCGTGTTTCCGGAATGGTCACGGCTCCGGGACGGGCAGGGAGGTGTCTGGTGGCCGTCAGCGGCGGGCGGGGGACTGTACTGCCGCAGGTGTCGGCTCTGGAGTCCTGGCCACCTCCTACTGCCGGTGACACCCCACGGCAAAGGTCTGGCCATCCTCGGTGATGCGGCACGTCGGGCGTCACCCGGAAGTGCCACGGGGTGGAGTCTTTGTGCGGCCTCGGGTACCGGGGTACGGCCTTGCAATTACATCGTTATACGATATTCTTTACCGTGCGATGGTCTTTCCGGCAGCCGTGCGAAGGATCGCGGGAGGCGGTGAGCGTGCAGGTCAGCGGTGGTTGAGTCGTCGGTGAAGGCGCCGGAGCGGGATGTCATCCTCGCCACCAAGCTGCACATGCCCGCGTGGCGGCCGGGCCTGGTGGCGCGGCCGCGACTGGCCGAACGGCTGGATGAGGGTCTGGGCCGTGGGCTGGTGCTGGTGTGTGCCCCGGCCGGGTACGGCAAGACGGTCCTGCTCGCCGACTGGGCCCAGCGCGCCCGTCCAGCGGCCACGTGGCTGTCGCTGGATGGCGGGGACAACGACCCGGCGCGGTTCTGGCGTCATGCGCTGGCCGCGCTGGATCGCGCGCGGCCGGGGCTCGCCGACCGGATGGGGCCGCTGCTCGGCCCGTCGGCGCCGGCCCGGTTCGAGCCGCTGGTGACGGCGCTGATCAACGAGCTGGCCGCCGGGCCCGGCGGCGACCAGGTGCTGCTGGTCCTCGACGACTACCACGTGATCGGCGCCCAGCAGGTGCACGCCTCGGTTGACTTCCTGCTGGAGCACTGGCCGGAAAACCTTCAGCTGATCGTGGCGAGCCGGTCAGATCCGCCGCTGGCGCTGGCCCGGCTGCGGGCCCGCGGCCAGCTGGCCGAGGTGCGCGCCGCGGATCTGCGGTTCACGGCCGGTGAGGCGGCCGTGCTGCTGCGGCAGGTGGCCGGCGTCCCAGAACACGCGCTGCCCGATGCGGCCGCGGCGGCGCTGGCCGCACGTACCGAGGGCTGGGCGGCCGGGCTGCAGCTGGCCGCGCTGTCGCTGCGTGGTCAGGCCGATGTGACGGGGTTCGTGACGGCGTTCACCGGCAGCCACCGCTACGTGCTGGACTTCCTGGCCGGGGAGGTGCTCGACCGCCAGGACGAGGGGTTGCGCGCCTTCCTGCTGGAAACCTCGGTGCTGGACCGGCTGTCTGGCCCGTTGTGTGACGCGGTCACCGGCCGGGCTGGCAGCCAGCATCTGCTGGAACGGATCGAACGAGCTGGGCTGTTCCTGGTGCCGCTGGATGAGGTCCGCGGCTGGTGGCGCTACCACCACCTGTTCGCCGACCTGCTCCGCGCCCGCCTGCGGGCCGAACAGCCTGGCCAGGTAGCGCAGCTGCACCGCAACGCCGCAGCCTGGTGCGAAGAGCGCAGGTTTGCCGATGACGCTGTACACCACGCGGTGTGTGCCGGGGAGATGACCTGGGCCGCCCTGCTGATCGAGCAGCACTTCGACGAGTTCTTCTACCTGCACGGCGAAGGGGCCACGATCCAGCGGTGGCTATCGGCGCTGCCCGATGAACTGATCCAGTCGCGCGCCCGGCTGCTGCTGGTGCAAGCGCAGCTGGCCGCCGACGGCGGCCGGGTGGAGGCGGCGGCATCGCTCCTCGACGCGGCCGAGCGCGCATCCGTAAGCACGGTCGATGAACCGTTCGAGCCCACTGCCGACCGGGCTGGCAGCCTGCTGGCGAACATCCCCGCCGGGATCGCGCTACATCAAAGCTATCTCGCCGCGCTCCGCGGGGACGCCGAGGCCACGGCCGCGTTCGCATCACAGACTCTGGCCGAGCTCAGCGAGGGCGAGCAGACCCTGAGTTCCATCGCCGAGGTCAACCTGGCCCAGGCCGAGTGGCTCTGCGGCGGGCTGGCCAAGGCCGAGCGCGCGTTCGTGTCCGGCATTGCCCGGTGGCGGGCGGGCGGCCAGCACACCGTGACTGCCTGGGGCTGCCACCACCTCGGCCAGGTCCAGCGTGCCCAGGCGCGTCTGGACGCGGCCGTCAACACTTACCAGCAGGCGCTGGATGCCATTGCTGCGCCCGCCCGGCCTCCGCTGCCGACCGCAGGCCCCGCGTACGTGGGCCTAGGCGAGGTGGCCTACCAGCGGAACGAGCTCGACATGGCGTTCCGGCATACCAGCGAGGGCATTGCGCGGTGCCGCCAGTTCGCCTACACGGCGCCGCTGGCCGCTGGCCTGGTGACGCTGGCGTGGATCAGGCAGGCCAGCGGTGATCCCGCCGGGGCGCTGGAGGCGGTCGGCGAGGCTGTGCAAGCTGCTCCAGCGCCGGCCGGGCTGCTCAACCCGGTCCCGGCGCAACATGCCAGGCTGCTGCTGGCCCAGGGCAATTTGGTTGGAGCCGCCGGCTGGACAAAGGAGTGCGGCCTCGCCCCAGGCGACGAGCCGGACTACCCCCGCGAGGCGGGCTATCTGGTACTGGCCCGGGTGCTGCTCGCCCAGGGCCTCCCCGGCCAGGCGCTCGCGCTGCTGGACCGGCTGCACGCGGCCGCGGCCGCGCAGGACCGGGCCGGCAGCCTCATTGAGATCGGCGCGCTGCGGGCGCTGGCGCTGGCCGCCCGCGGCGAGGAGAAGGCTGCGGTGGATGCCCTGGCTGGGGCGCTCACTCTCGGCTGCCCGCAGGGTTATGTCCGCGTGTTCGCCGATGAGGGGCCGCCGATGGCCGTGCTGCTCGGTCGGCTGATCACGGCCCAGCGCGTCGGCCGGGCCGCCGCCAGGGTCCCGCTGGACTGCCTGGCCCGGCTGCAACGCGCCTTCGACGCCGGGCCTTCTGCGCCCGATCACCGGCCCCGCACGGCCGCCGCGGTGCGGGGCATTGTCGAGCCGCTGACGAGCCGTGAGCTGGAGGTGCTGCAGATGCTGGCGGCCGGGATGTCGAACCAGGGCATCGCCCGCCAGCTGGTGGTCAGCCTCGACACCGTCAAAAAGCACGTCAGCCACGTGCTGGGCAAGCTCGGCGCGGCCAGCCGCACCGAGGCCGTCGCCCGGGCACGCCAGCTCGGCCTCATCCCGTAGCGGCGCGCTCTACCTGTTGATCGCGGAGTCAACGATGAACGCGCTGCGGCGATTGCTGGCATGCTTTTCTGTCAAGATCAACTGGGAGGAATTTGGGGGATCATCCTGGCGATGACCCTTCCTCAACCGCTCTCAACCGTACTGAAGAGGAGCCTCCGACCTGGGCCTTTACCGATCGCCGCTGGCGGTCCAGGGACATTTGCCCAGTTCACACCGGCTGTGTCGCAGGATCTGCATGGCGACGCACGGATGGACATCCAGCGCGGCGAGCAGCGATCCGCAGGTGCGCCGGGTGTCGTGGACCTTGCTGTAGCGGACGCCTGCCTTCTCTCGCAGTGGCGAAGCGGGAGCGTGACCGCTCAGGGCGGAGGAAGCAGCTGGTCGATGAGGATCTGCTTCAGCCATTGTTCGTAACGCTCGGGATCCCAGCCTCGGTCACCGACGAGCAGCCGGTAGACCTCGGGGGACATGAGCGCGTGGATGATGTCCGCGGCGTCGCGCTCGCGCAGCTTCGGCCGCAGGGCGCCGCCGCGGGCGAGGAGACGCGCGATCTGCCCCTGGCCCTGCTGCCGATGTCGCGTCTGCTCGGCGAGCAGCGCGGCAGCGTCAGGATCGGAGCCCGCCGCGCTGACGAGGATCCGGTACACGGGCTCGGTCCTCGACATGATGCCGCGGCTGATGCCGACGAAACCCGATAGCTGCTTCCTGGGGTCCGGGTCCGAAATCAGCGCCTGGACGTGGGGCCGGTCCTCCAACGGGAAGGCCTCGTCGTCACCGGCGATCGAGACGTTGAACAGTTGCTTGAGGATCCCGAGTTTCGACGAGAACAGCCGGTACACCGTCGCCGACGGGACATCCGACAGGTCGCTGATGGCCTCGATCGTCGTCGCGGCGTAGCCGCGTTCGAGGAAGAGGGTCCGCGCGGCCTCGATGACCGCGGCGCTGGCGAGGCGGGTCCGTGCCTGGCGGCGGCGCTCAACGTCGGTAGCCATGTTGTGAGACTACTATTCTCGAAATGAGATTGCCACTCTCGAATCAAGAGTTATACTCTCAAAATTGAGAGCCCGACGCAGAAGGGGGCACGCAGATGGTGAGCATCCAGAACCCGATCGACGCGAACGTTGCCCGGCCTGCAGGGAACGGGCTCGGTCGCCTCGCCGCGTGGTGTTACGACCACCGGCGCCGGGTGCTGCTCGGCTGGCTCCTGGCCGTGGTGGCCATCACCGGGCTGGCGCAGTGGGCAGGCAGCCGGCTGGACAACAACTTCGCCCTCTCCAGCTCACCCTCCCAGCAGGCCCAGAACCTGCTGGCGAGCCGGTTCCCGTCCCAGAAAGGCGACGGCGCGGACGTGGTTCTGCGCTCGTCGAGCCGGCTCGACAGCCCTGCCAACGCCGCGGCTATCGACCGGCTGGTGAAGTCTCTGCGACCCCTGCCACACGTCTCTGGCGTGCAAAGTCCGCTCGCCCCGGGTGGCGGCCGGCAGCTGTCGCCCGGTCGCCGGATCGGCTTCGTAGTGGTCCAGTTCGACGCCGCAGCCGCCGATCTGCCTGCGGGCGCCGTCCATGGGGTGATCGACACGGCGGACGGTTTCGCCCATCCGGGCCTGCAGGTCGCGGTCGGGGGCGCACCGGTCGAGCAGGTCGTTTCGGCCGCACCTGGGTCGAGCGTGATGATCGGGCTCCTGGCCGCGGTCGTGGTCATGCTGCTGGCCTTCGGGTCGGTGGTGGCCATGGGCCTGCCGATCCTCACCGCCCTGGTGGGCGTGGGCATGGGCTTCGGGATCCTGATGTTGCTCAGCCACCTGGTCACCGTGCCCACCTTCGGTCCAGACATGATGATCATGATCGGCCTCGGCGTCGGCATCGACTACGCCCTGTTCGTCGTCACCCGCTACCGCCAAGGGCTGGCCGAGCGACGGCCGCCACGGGAGGCCACCATCGTGGCCCTGTCCACGGCGGGGCGCGCCGTGCTGTTCGCGGGAGCGACGGTGGTCATCGCGCTGCTCGGGTTGTTCGTGGTGGGCCTGCCATTCATGGACGGCCTCGCGGCGGCGACGATTGTCTCCGTCGCCCTGGTGCTGGTGGCCGCGCTCACCCTGTTGCCTGCGATATTCGGCTTTGCCGGGACCGGCATCGACCGGCTGCACATCCCCGGCCTGCTCGCCAGGCCCGGCACCACGGGCCAGGGGTTCTGGAGCCGCTGGAGCAAGACGGTGCAGAAGCGGCCGTGGATCTGCGCGGCCTCAGCGCTGGCGGTACTGGTGGTGCTGGCACTGCCGCTTTTCTCCATGCGCCTGGCGTTCAGCGACGCCGGCAACGACCCGGCCTCGCTCACCACCCGGCAGGCCTACGACCTGCTGGCGAAGGGCTTCGGCCCCGGGTTCAACGGGCCCCTCGTCGTCGCCGCCGACCTGGATGGCCCGCACGCGCAAGCCAGCATCGCCCGGCTCGACGCGCGCCTTGGCCACATGCCGGGCGTGGCCTCGGCGAGCCCGCCGATCATCAACACCGCCCGTGACGCCGCGGTCATCGTCGTCTATCCCACCACCGCGCCGCAGTCCGCCCAGACCGCCTCACTCGTCCACCGGCTGCGCGATCAGGTCATCCCGCAAGTCACCGCCGGAAGCGGGGTCACCGCCTTCGTCGGCGGTGAGACCGCCGCCGGGGCCGACACCTCGGCCTACCTGTCTGTCCGGCTGCCGTGGGTGATCGGAATGGTGGTCTTGCTGGCGTTCCTTCTCCTTGTGATGCTGTTCCGGTCCATCGCCATCCCGGTCAAAGCGGTCGCGATGAACCTGCTCTCCATGGGCGCGGCCTACGGCGTCATCGTCGCCGTCTACCAGTGGGGATGGCTCGCTGGCATCTTCGGGGTCAGCCGCACCGGGCCAATCGACCCCTGGATCCCGCTGATGATGTTCACCATCGTCTTCGGCCTGTCCATGGACTACGAGGTCTTCCTCCTCTCGCGTATGCGCGAGGAATGGGTCCGAGTCGGCGACAACTCGACGGCGGTGGCCAGCGGGCTCGCCACCACAGCCCGGGTGATCACCGCCGCGGCCGCCATCATGGTCTGCGTGTTCGGCTCGTTCGTTATCGGCGATCCGTTGCGGATCCTCGCCGTGTTTGGTCTCGGCCTGGCGGTCGCCGTCTTCGTCGATGCCACCGTGGTCCGCATGGTGCTCGTGCCCGCGGTCATGCAACTCCTTGGGCCCGCCAACTGGTGGCTGCCCCGCTGGATCGGGCGGGCGATCCCCAACCTCGCCATCGAGCCAAACCTGGATCATCTTGCGGGCGGCGCGGTTGAGATCAGGGCGAACGAAACCACCCGCGCTTAGCTCTTCCGGAGGCGATGATGCGCAAATCAACAGCAGTGGTCGTCAGCGTTGCGTGGGGCGTGGCACTCGGGGGAACCTTCGCCTGCCTGCTTCCGTACCTGCTGAACGAATGGCACTTTCACCGGCCCCTGCCCTACTGGGGGGTCGCGCAGGCGGCGGGTGGGCTGCTCATCTGCGCAGGCCTTGTTCCGCTGGTTCAGGCGTTTATCGAATTCATCAAGGCCGACGGGACTCCCGTGCCGGTGGCTTCGCCGCCGCGTCTCGTGGTGAGCGGGTTCTTCCGCTACGTGCGCAATCCCATCTACGTCGGCTTCTTGGTCATCCTTCTGGGCGAGGCGCTCCTGTTCGGCTCGCTGGGCCTCCTGGAGTACACCGCGGTGGCCTGGTGCGTCGGCGCAGCCGCCGTCCGCTTCTACGAGGAGCCCATCCTGGCCCGCAAATTCGGTCTCGAGTACCAGAACTACCGGCGCGCCGTGCGTGCCTGGATCCCCCGGCTCCATCCATGGATGCCCGGTGGGACGGCCGGGCCGGCCGGACATGATGACCACCCAGGGCGGCAACAAACTGCGAGGTGACACCTGTCCGCCGGTCCAGGAACTCGGCGGCCGCGGTGCAGCAGCCAATGTGCCTGTCACCGCCCAACGATGTCGCGACCCGACTCCAGTTCTAGCCATTCCCGGCTTTCCCAGAACCGCCCGGTCAGTCGTCGGCAGCGCCGGCCTGCCGGGCCAGCAGCCTCCCGGCCGGCGCCGCGGTGGCCAGCTGGCCGCGCAGCCAGGCGCGGCGCACGACCCCGGTGAGCGTCCGGCCCGCGTAGGGGGTCACCGGATGCCGGTGACGCAGGCGGGCGGGGTCGACGGTGAACGTGGCGGCGTCGTCGAACGCCACGAGGTCGGCGTCGTAGCCGGGGGCGACCGCCCCCTTGCCGGGCACGCCGGCCAGGGCGGCCGGCCCGGCGGACATCCACCGCGCCACGTCGGCCAGGCTGTGGCCGCGCTGGCGCGCCTGCGTCCACACCGCGGGCAGCCCGAGCTGAAGCGAGGAGATCCCGCCCCACGCGGCGGCGAAGTCGCCGGAGGCCTGCTGCTTCAGGCTGGGCGGGCAGGGTGAATGGTCGGACACCACCGCGTCGATCAGCCCGTCCGCGAGCCCGCCCCACAGCCCGTCGCGGTGCGCGGAGCCGCGGATCGGCGGGCAGCACTTGTACTCGGTCGCGCCATCGGGCACCTCCTCGGCGCAGAACGTCAGGTAGTGAGGACAGGTCTCGACCGACACCCGGGCCCCGTCCGCCCGGGCCGCCGCGATGACCGGCAGCGCGCTCGCCGACGCGAGATGCAGGACGTGCACGCGTGCGCCGTGGCGGCCCGCCGCGGCGAGCAGGCGCGTGATCGCGGTGTCCTCGGCGGCCGGCGGCCGCGAGGCGAGGAAGCCCGCGTAGGACCGGCCGGCCGGGCGGGGCGCCGCCGCGATCACGTCGGCATCCTCGGCGTGCACGATGAGCAGCGTGTCCAGCCGGGCGACCTCGGCCAGGGCGGCGTCGAGATCGCCGGGACCGAGATGGCCGAACTCCGGCACCCCGGAATCGACGAGGAACGCCTTGAAGCCGAACACCCCCGCGCGGTGCAGCCCGGCCAGCTCCCCGAGGTTGCCGGGGATGGCGCCGCCCCAGAAACCGACATCGGCCCAGCCGCCGTCGGCGGTGGGCTGCTTGCGGCGCAGCGCGCCAGCGGTGGTCGTGGGCGGCAGGCAGTTGAGCGGCATGTCGATCAGCGTGGTGACGCCGCCCTCGGCGGCAGCCCTGGTCGCGCTGGCGAAGCCTTCCCACTCGGTCCGGCCCGGCTCGTTGACGTGGACGTGGGTGTCGACGACGCCGGGCAGCAGTACCTCCGGTCCGGGCAGTTCCTCGGCGCGGACGGCGTCGGGGGCATCGCCGAAGGCGGCGAGCGCGGCGATCTTGCCGTCCCGGATGGCCACCGCGGCAGGCCGGATGCCGTCCGGGGTGACCACCCGGCGAGCACGGATCACGAGTTCATATTCGGCCATGACGTCCGCCCCTCGGCCCGGTGGCGTTGCAACCCGGGTGCCTGTGCCGTCGCTGCGAGCAGCCAATCCGATGCTTCAACAACCCGTCAACATGGCGCTACGGTGGCGCCATGACCGAAGGCAGGCCCTCGCCGGGAGAAGACGTGACGGCGCCCGGCCTGGCGCGGCTCAACGCGCTGCCAGACGACGAGGCCGTCGAGGTGCTGCTCGGGTGCTGCAGCGCGCCCGGCTGGGCCCGGCGGGTGGCCGCCCGCCGGCCCTTCGGGTCCGTGGATGACCTGCTGGCCGCCGCCGGCGCAGCCTGGGCCGCCCGGGAGCCGGGGGAGCTGGAGGCGGCCATGGCCGGTCATCCCCGGATCGGGGAGCGGAGCCTGTCCGCGCAGTCCCGGCAGGAGCAGTCGGGGGTCGGCTCGGACCCCGGCACGATCCAGGCGCTGCGGGAGGCGAACGCCGCCTACGAGGACCGGTTCGGGCACGTGTTCCTGATCTGCGCCAGCGGCCGCGGCCCCGACGAGATCCTGGCCGAGCTGCGCCGCCGCATGGCGCACGATCCGGCTACCGAGCTCGAGGTGGCCGCGGCCGAGATCGGCAAGATCAACGCCCTCCGCCTGCGGAAGCTGGCCGCCGCGTGACGGAGGCCGCCCGCCGTCCCGCGGGCGGCAAGGCCTGACCGGCGTCGGCCGCGAGCGGGCCCGCGCGGGGACCTATGCTGCATTCATGGCCTACCCGGTGCCAGAGAAGCCCGTGCCGCAGGACGGGGCTGGTGTGCCTGATGGGTTCCAGCGGCTGTGGATGCCGCACCGGATGGCCTACATCAAGGGTGAGAACCGGGTCGTGGGGACCGGGCCGGAAGGCTGCCCGTTCTGCCAGATCCCCCGGCTGGACGACGCCGAAGGCCTGATCGTCGCCCGCGGCACGCTGGTGTTCACCGTGCTGAACCTGTATCCCTACAACGCCGGCCATCTCATGGTCTGCCCGTACCGGCACGTCGCCGACTACACCGAGCTCGACGGGCCCGAGACCGCGGAGCTGGCCGGGCACACCAAGCTCGCGATGACCGCCCTGCGCGCCGCCTCCGGCGCCCAGGGCTTCAACATCGGCATGAACATGGGCAACGTCGCCGGGGCCGGCATCAGCGCGCACCTGCACCAGCACGTCGTGCCCCGGTGGGGCGGGGACACCAACTTCCTGCCGGTGATCAGCGCCACCAAGGTGCTGCCCCAGCTGCTGAGCGAGACCCGGGAGATGATCGCCGCCACCTGGCCGGGCAGGCCGGCCGAGCCGGACCGAAGCGGCCGGCCCTGAGCCAGGGCGGTCACCCCGGGGCGGTCACATCTTTGCGCCGGGCACTCACTTTTCCTTCGCGGCGCTCACTACCTTCTCGGCCTGGTGCGCGGGCAGCGGCTCATAGCGCAGGTAGGACCGGGTGAACGAGCCCGTCCCATGGGACATGGACCGCAGGTCGATCGCGTACCGGGTGAGCTCGAGCTCGGGCACCTCGGCCTTGACCAGGGTCCGGCCGCCGGCCACCGGCTCGGTGCCGAGTACCCGCCCGCGCCGCGACGACAGGTCGGACATGACCGCGCCCACATAGTCCTCGTCCACCAGAACCGACAGCTCGTCCACCGGCTCCAGCAGCAGCACCTTGGCCTTCTCGGCGGCGTCCCTGAGCGCGGCCCGGCCCGCCTTCTGGAAGGCCATGTCGGAGGAGTCCACCGAGTGCGCCTTGCCGTCGTACAGCGTGACCCGGATGTCCACCATCGGGTACCCGGCCGCGACCCCCTGCTCCATCTGCGCGCGGACGCCCTTTTCCACCGAGGGGATGAACTGCCGGGGCACCACCCCGCCGACGATCTTGTCAACGAACTCCAGCCCGCTGCCGGACGGGAGCGGCTCCACCTCGATATGGGCGATCCCGAATTCGCCGTGGCCGCCGGTCTGCTTCACGTTGCGGCCCAGGCCCTGGGCCTTGCTCCCGACCGTCTCCCGCAGCGCCACCCGCAGCTCGGTCTTTTCCACCGCCACCCCGTACCGCGAGCTCAGCCGGTCGAGCAGCAGATCCGCGTGCGCCTCGCCCATGCACCACAGCACCAGCTGGCGGGTCTCGGCGTTGTTCTCCAGCCGCAGCGTCGGGTCCTCGGCCACCAGCCGCCCCAGCGCCTGCGACAGCTTGTCCTCGTCCGCCTTGGACTTGGCGGTGATCGCCACCGGCAGCAGCGGCTCCGGCATCGCCCACGGCTCCATCAGCAGCGGCTGCTCCTTGCTGGACAGGGTGTCCCCGGTCTCCGCGCTGGTCAGCTTGGCGACGGCGCAGATGTCACCGGCCGGGCAGGCCGGGACCGGCCGCTGCTGCTTGCCCAGCGGCGAGGTGAGCGCGCCCACCCGCTCGTCGGTGTCGTGTTCGGCGTGCCCCCGCTCGGCCAGCCCGTGCCCGGACACGTGGATCCCCACATCCGGCCGCAAGGTGCCGGAGAACACCCGGACCAGGCTCACCCGGCCCACGTAGGGGTCCGCGGTGGTCTTGACGACCTCGGCCAGCAGCGGCCCGTCCGGGTCGGAGCCGAGGCCGGTCACCGGCTTGCCGTCCAGCGTGGTGACGGCCGGCAGCGGGTGCTCGCCCGGCGCCGGGAACGCCTGCGTCACCACCTCGAGCAGCTCGGCCATGCCGATGCCGTGCGGGCTGGAGGCGGCCAGCACCGGGTAGAAGCTGCCCCGCGCCACCGCCTTCTCCAGGTCCTCGATCAGGCCCTTCGGGTCGATTTCCTCGCCGGAGAGGTAGGCGTCCATGAGGGACTCGTCCTCGCTCTCCTGGATGATCCCCTCGATCAGCGAGCCGCGCAGTTCCGCCACCCGGTCGGCGTCCGCGGGATCGGGGTCGGCTTCGGTGCGGGTGCCGCCCGAGTAGTCGAACAGGCGCCCGGACAGCAGCCCGATCAGCCCGCTCACCTCGCCCTTGGCGTCGCTCACCGGCAGGTACAGCGGGGCGACGCTGTCGCCGAACGCCGCGCGACAGGCGGACAGGGCCTGGTCGAATTCGGCACGCTGATGGTCGATCTTGGTGATGATGACGGCGCGCGGCATGCCGACGGCGGCGCATTCGTCCCACAGCATCCGGGTGAGCCCGTCGACGCCCTCGGTCGCCGCTACGGCGAACAGCGCAGCGTCCGCGGCCCGCAGGCCCGCCCGCAGGTCCCCGGTGAAGTCGGCATAGCCGGGCGTGTCGAGCAGGTTGACCTTGACCCCGGCATGGATCAGCGGCGCGAGCGTGAGGTTGGCCGACCGCTGCTGCCTGATCTCCACCTCGTCGAAGTCGCTGACGGTGGTGCCGTCCTCCACCCGGCCGGCCCGCTGGATGGTGCCGGTCGCGACCAGCAGCGCCTCCACCAGCGTGGTCTTACCTGCCCCGGAATGGCCGACCAGCACCACGTTGCGCACGCTGCTGTGCTCGCCGGCCGCGGGTGCACCGCCCGCGGCGGCCGGTCCTTTCCTGTCTGTCATCATCTGCCTCCTGCCAGGCTCCGTTCGGCTGCGTCATGACCAGCCTTTACCTCACGGCCACCGCACCACAACCCCTGAGCCGGAATCGCCCGGCCGCCCCGGCGGCGGAGACTGGGAGAGAGCCTCCCGGCCGAACCGCCGTCATGGCTTTCCCTACTAGGGCCACTAGGATTCGGACCGCCATGCTGAACACGCTGCGCCCCTACCTGACCCGCCTGCTGACGCCGGTGGGGGAGGCGCTCGCGCGCACACCGGTCACCCCGAACGCGATCACCATCACCGGGACGTGCGGGATGGTGGCCGGGGCGCTGTGGCTGTTCCCCACCGGGCACCTGTTCGCGGGCACCATGGTGTGCACCTTCTTCGTC
Source organism: uncultured Actinomycetes bacterium (assembly GCA_963835425.1). Taxonomy (GTDB): domain Bacteria; phylum Actinomycetota; class Actinomycetes; order Streptosporangiales; family Streptosporangiaceae; genus UBA9676. Next base: position 42,128 of record CAWIGE010000003.1, read on the forward strand.
CTGGCCGACATGCTCGACGGGGTGCTGGCCCGGATAAAGGGGACCAGCGGCGCCTGGGGCGCGTTCCTCGACTCCACCCTCGACCGGGTAAGCGACGCGGCGGTGTTCGCGGGCCTGGCCATCTGGCTGGCCCGCACCGGCCAGGGGGTGCTCGCCGTGGTGGCCCTCTTCTGCCTGGTGGCTGGCCTCCTGGTCTCGTACGCCAAGGCCAGGGCCGAGGGCCTGGGGCTGCGCTGTGACGTCGGCATCGCCGAGCGCACCGAGCGGCTGCTGATCGGCCTCACCTCGGCCGGGCTGTCCGGGCTCGGGGTGCCGTACGTGCTCGCCATCGGGCTGTGGGTGCTGGCGGTGCTGAGCGCGGTGACGTTCGGCCAGCGGGTGCTCGCCGTGCGCGCCGCCACCCGGCCGGGGCAGGCCGCTGGTACCGCGCCGGGCACGGCGGAGCAGGGTACGGCAGAGCAGAGCGGGACATCCCAACCACCGGCTGGAGGATCGCGATGAGGGGCACGCTGGCCACGGCCAGGGACTGGTTTGTGGATCGCGCCTACGCCCTGGGCTGGGCGCTGTCCTGCCGCGTGCCCGAATCCTGGGCCCGCTCGGCGTTCCTGTTCGCCGGCGACATCGCCTGGCGCCGGCAGGGGCGGGGGGTGCAGCGGCTGGAGGCCAACCTGCGCCGGGTCGTCGGCCCGCAGGCGTCCGGCAAGGAGCTCCGGGCCCTGTCCCGGGCCGGGATGCGCTCCTACGCCCGCTACTGGATGGAGGTGTTCCGGCTGCCGGTGATCAGCACGGAGCGGATCCTGGCCGGCACCGTCTCCAACGGCACGGAACAGGCAGCCTTGGACCTGCAGGCGGCCGGCCGCGGCGTCGTCTTCGCGCTGCCGCACACCGGGAACTGGGAGGTGGCCGGCGCCTGGATCATCGCCCGCGGGGCGGGGAAGTTCACCACCGTCGCCGAGCGGCTCAAGCCCGAGTCGGTGTTCCTGCGCTTCGTCGCCTTCCGGGAGTCACTCGGCTTCGAGGTGCTGCCCGCGAGCGGCGGCAACAGCCGGTTCGGGGTGCTGGCGCAGCGGCTGCGCGCCGGCGGGATGGTCTGCCTGCCCGCCGACCGCGACGTCACCGGCGGCGGGATCGAGGTGGAGTTCTTCGGGCAGAAGGCGCGGATGATGGGCGGGCCGGCGGCGCTCGCCGTGCAGACCGGCGCCGCGCTGCTGCCGGCCGTGCTGTGGTTCGAGGACGGCGGCTGGGGCGTGCACATCTACCCGGAGGTCCCGGTACCCGCCGAGGGCAGCCGGCGGGACAAGATCGCTGTCATGACGCAGCGGATGGCGCGCGACTTCGAGGCGGGCATCGCGGCCCATCCCGAGGACTGGCACATGCTCCAGCGGGTCTTCGCCGAGGACTTCGACCCCGCCCGGCTGCCCGCGGCCGCAGGCCCGGCCGAGGAGCTGAACGCCGGCGTCGGCCGGGACGGCGCGGGCGGCGGCGGCCCGTCATGAGGATCGGGATCGTCTGCCCGTACACCTGGGACGTGCCGGGTGGGGTGCAGCAGCACATCAGGGACCTCGCCGAGGCGCTGATCGGGCTGGGACACGAGGTATCGGTGATCTCCCCGGCCGACGACGACACGCCGCTGCCCGACTACGTGGTGCCGGCCGGGCGGGCGGTGCCGGTGCCCTACAACGGGTCGGTCGCCCGGCTTGCGTTCGGGTTCCTGTCCGCGGCCCGCGTCCGCCGCTGGGTCAAGGAGGGCAACTTCGACGTGCTGCACGTGCACGAGCCGGCCGCGCCCAGCCTGTCGCTGCTGGCGTGCTGGGTCGCGGACGGGCCGATCGTGGCCACCTTCCACACCGCGATACCGCGCTCGCGGCTGATCCACGCGACCGCCCCGGCGCTGCAGACCGCGCTGGAGAAGATCAGCGGCCGGATCGCCGTGTCCGAGGCGGCCCGCACCACCCTGGTCGAGCACATGGGGGGCGACGCGGTGCTGATCCCGAACGGGGTCACCGTGCGCAGGTATGAGAAGGCGAGCCCGCTGCCCGGGCTGGCCCGGCTCCGGCGGCGCGCTCGGGTTCCTGGGCCGGATGGACGAGCCGCGCAAGGGCCTGGACGTGCTGCTGCGCGCGTTCGAGCAGCTGGCAGCGGAGAGGCCGCGGCTGCGGTTGCTCATCGCGGGCCCCGGGGACGCCGACGACGTCACCGGCCGGGTGCCCCCGCCGCTGCGCGAGCGGGTGGTGCTGCTCGGCCAGGTGAGTGAGGAAGACAAGGCCCGGGTCTACCACTCGGTGGACGTGTTCTGCGCGCCGAACACCGGCGGCGAGAGCTTCGGCATCGTGCTGGCCGAGGCGATGGCGGCCGGGGCGCCGATCGTCGCCAGCGACCTGGACGCGTTCCGGCAGGTGCTGCGCGGCGGGCGCGCGGGCGAGCTGTTCGCCACCGGTGACCCCGCTGCCCTGGCGGCGGCGGCAGGCCGGCTGCTGGACGACCCGTCGTTGCGCGCGCGGCTGTCGGCCGCCGCGAGCGAGGCGGTGCGGGCCTACGACTGGCCGGTGGTGGCCCGGGACGTGGTCAAGGTGTACCAGGCCGTCATGCCCGCGGCCGGCAAGGTGGAGGTGGTGCCATGAGCCCGCTGACCGTCACGATCATCGTCGTCGCCGCCGCGATCCTGGTCGGGGTCTACGTGTCCTGGCGCGCGGGCCGGCTCGACCGGCTGCACACGCGGGTGGAGACGGCCCGCGCGTCCCTCGAGGCCGCGCTGCTGCGGCGCAGCGCGGTCGCGCTGGAACTCGCCGCCTGCGGGCTGCTCGACCCGGCGACCAGCCTGCTGCTGGCCGGGGCCGCGCACGACGCCCGGGCCGCCGGTGAGCCGAACGAGCTGGCCGAGAGCGACCTGACCCGGGCGCTGCGGGCGGCGCTCGGCCAGCCCGGCTTCCACGCCGCCCTGGCCGAGCTGGGCCGGGGCGACGAGCTGCTCGCCGAGCTGGAGGCCGCCGCCCACCAGGTGTTCCTGGCGCGCCGGTTCTACAACGACGCGGTGGCCGTCACCCGCAACGCGCGCCGCCACTGGCTGGTCCGCGTGCTCAGGCTGGCCGGGGGCGCGCCGCTGCCGGAGTTCTTCGAGATCGACGATTCGGTCGTGACCGGGGGAGCGGAGGGCAGCGGGGCCGACATGCTCCACTTCACCAGCGGCGGGGACACACCCGGGCAGGTGGCCTGACCCGCGGGCGCGGGCGCGGGCGGGCGGGCCGGGTAACTAGGCCGGTGAGCGCCTACCATGGAGGTGAGCCCGCCTAACGAGTCTGTGAGGTTGATCGTGTCAGTCAGCAGTGCCGCCAGCATCCCCGGCGCCCGCGAGGGCAGTGCTGCCGCCGCGACCGGGACCGCGCGCGTCAAGCGGGGCATGGCCGACATGCTCAAGGGCGGGGTGATCATGGACGTGGTCACCGCCGACCAGGCGAAGATCGCCGAGGACGCGGGCGCGGTCGCGGTGATGGCGCTGGAGCGCGTGCCGGCCGACATCCGCGCCCAGGGCGGGGTCGCCAGGATGAGCGACCCCGACATGATCGAGAAGATCATCCGCGCCGTGTCGATCCCCGTGATGGCCAAGTGCCGGATCGGCCACTTCGCCGAGGCCCAGGTGCTGCAGGCCATCGGGGTCGATTACATCGACGAATCGGAGGTGCTGACCCCCGCCGACGAGGCGCATCACGTGGACAAGTGGGGCTTCACCGTGCCGTTCGTGTGCGGCGCGACCAACCTGGGGGAGGCGCTGCGCCGCATCTCCGAGGGCGCGGCGATGATCAGGTCGAAGGGCGAGGCCGGCACCGGCAACGTGGTGGAGGCCACCCGGCACATGCGGCAGATCTCGGCCGACATCGCGCGCCTCGCCGCGATGCGCGGCGACGAGCTCTACTCCGCCGCCAAGGACCTGCAGGCGCCCCACGAGCTGGTCGCCGAGGTCGCCCGGGCGGGCAAGCTGCCGGTGGTGCTGTTCACCGCCGGGGGCATCGCCACCCCGGCCGACGCCGCGATGATGATGCAACTCGGCGCGGAGGGCCTGTTCGTCGGGTCCGGGATCTTCAAGTCCGGCGACCCCGCACAGCGGGCGGCGGCGATCGTGAAGGCCACCACATTCCACGACGACCCGGACGTGGTCGCCAAGGTGTCGCGGGGGCTGGGCGAGGCCATGGTCGGCATCAACCTGGACACCCTGCCGGCCGAGCAGCACTACGCCGGCCGCGGCTGGTAACGACCCCCGGCGGCCCTCGCCCGCCCGGGCCCGCGCAGGCCGTCACCGCCCCACCGGAGGGGAGCGAGATGTTCGAGCGGTTTACCGACGGGGCGCGGCGGGCCATCGTGTTTGCGCAGGATGAGGCCAGGGAGCTCAACCACAGCTACATCGGCACCGAGCATCTGCTGCTCGGGCTGATGCGGGACGACGAGGGCGTCGCGGCGCAGGCGCTGCAGGAACTGGAGATCCGCCGGGACGCGGTGCGCGAGCAGGTGACAGAGACCATCGGCCGGGGCGAGCGGCCGCCGTCCGGCCACATCCCGTTCACGCCGCGCGCCAAGAAGGTGCTCGAGCTCTCGCTGCGGGAGTCGCTGCAGCTCAACCACAGCTACATCGGCACCGAGCACATCCTGCTCGGCCTGGTCGGAGAGGGCGAGGGAGTGGCCGCCCAGGTGCTCGTCAACCTGGGCGGGAGCCTGAACCGGGTGCGGGACAAGGTGATCGAGCTCGCCCCGCCCGGGACCGGCGAGGGCCCCGAGGTCTCCAGCCAGCTCCGCCGGTCCCGCCTGGGCGGGCCGTTGGATGAGGTCATGCGGCGGCTGGAGGCCATGGAATACCGGCTGGCCGCCATCGAGCGCCATCTCGGCCTGGCCGGCGGTCAGGAGCCGGGCGGCGGGCAGGACCCGGGCGGCGCGGAGGCGGGCGGCGCCGGCCGGTAAGGGAATTCCGCCAGCATGGCAGGTGTTTGAACCGGGATCACACCGGCCGGGCGGCGCGGCCGTCCCGGCCCACACGGGGCACATGCAGACGATCAGGTGGAGGTTGCTCGTGGGATCGGGTCCGGTCATCGGGGTGCTCGGCTTGCAGGGCGACGTGGTCGAGCATGCGCGGGCGCTGGCGGCCGCCGGCGCCAGCCCGGTCACGGTGCGGCGGCCGGACGAGCTCGACCGGGTGGACGGGCTCATCATCCCCGGCGGCGAGTCCACCACGATGTGGAAGCTGGCGGTGATCTTCGACCTGATGGACCCGCTGCGCAAGCGGACCGGCTCCGGGATGTGTGTGTTCGGGTCCTGCGCCGGGATGATCATGCTGGCGGACCGCCTGCTGGACGGCGTGGTCGGCCAGGAGACCGTGGGCGGGATCGACATGACGGTGCGGCGGAACGCTTTCGGCCGTCAGGTGGACTCGTTCGAGAGCGACATCAGCGTGGCCGGGATCGAAGACCCCCCGTTCCGGGCGGTCTTCATCCGCGCTCCCTGGGTGGAGGAGACGGGCGGGCAGGTGGAGGTTCTGGGGACCGATCCGGCCACCGGTAGGATCGTCGCGGTCCGGCAGGGGCCGCTGCTCGCCACCTCCTTCCACCCTGAGCTGACCGGTGACGTGCGCGTCCACCGGCTGTTTGTTGACATGGTGAGGGAACGGACATGAGTGGCCATTCGAAGTGGGCGACGACCAAGCACAAGAAGGCGGTCGTCGACGCCCGGCGCGGCAAGCTTTTCGCCAAACTGATCAAGAACGTCGAGGTGGCGGCGCGCACCGGCGGCGCCGACCCGACCGGCAACCCCACCCTGTACGACGCCATGCAGAAGGCGAAGAAGAGCTCGGTCCCGAACGAGAACATCGACCGGGCGATCCGCCGCGGCGCCGGCCTGGAGGCGGGAGGCGCCCAGTACGAAACGGTGACCTATGAGGGCTACGCCCCCGGCGGGGTGGCCGTGCTGGTGGAATGCCTCACCGACAACCGGAACCGCGCCGCCGCCGACGTCCGGACCGCTCTCACCCGCAACGGCGGGTCCATGGCCAACCCCGGTTCCGTCTCCTACCTGTTCCACCGCAAGGGCGTGGTGCTGGTCCCCAAGGCCGACGGGGTGACCGAGGACGACGTGCTCGCCGCTGTGCTGGACGCGGGCGCGGAAGACGTCATGGACCTCGGCCAGTCGTTCGAGGTGATCAGCGAGCCCACCGACCTGGTGACGGTGCGGACCGCCGTGACCGATGCGGGCCTGGAGTACGAGTCGGCCGAGGCCGCGTTCCTGCCCACCGTCGAGGTCGACCTGGACGAGGATCAGGCCAAGCGGGTGTTCCGGCTGATCGAGGCGCTCGAGGACTCCGACGACGTGCAGGACGTCTACGCCAACTATTCGGTCTCCGACGACATCATGGAAAAGCTCGGCTGACGCCGCGTGCGACGACACGCCGCGGTGCCTCGCGGCCCGGGCCGGCGGCTCGGCCGGTAGGGTCGCACCGAACACATGTTCGCTACGGAGACCGGCCGGGATGGTGAGGCATGCGGGTGCTCGGCGTCGATCCCGGGCTTACCCGGTGCGGGCTCGGGGTGATCGACGGGGTTCCCGGGCGGCCGCCCACGCTGGTCGCCGCCGACGTCCTGCGCACTCCGGCCGGGGATGACATCGCCGCGCGGCTGCTCGCGCTGGAGGCCGGGATCGAGGAGTGGCTGACCGCCCACCAGCCCGACGCGATGGCGGTGGAGCGGGTGTTCAGCCAGCACAACGTGCGGACGGTGATGGGCACCGCACAGGCGGGCGCGGTGGCCGTCGTGTGCGCCGCGCGGCGCGGGCTGCCCGTCGCGCTGCACACCCCCAGCGAGGTGAAGGCGGCGGTGACCGGCAACGGCCGGGCGGGCAAGGACCAGGTCACGGCCATGGTGATGCGGCTGCTGCGGATGGATGCCCCGCCCCGGCCCGCCGACACCGCCGACGCGCTGGCGCTGGCCATCTGCCATCTGTGGCGCGGCGGGATGCAGCGCCGCCTGGCGGCCGCGGCCGGGGCGGGAGGCCGGGCATGATCTCGCACCTGGACGGCCGGGTGTCCGCGATCGCGCCGGAGGGCGCGGTGATCGAGGTCGGCGGCGTCGGCCTGCTGGTCCAGTGCACGCCGGGCACGCTGGCGACGCTGCGCCCGGGGAGCGGGCCCGGGTCGCGACCTCGCTGGTGGTCAGGGAGGACGCGCTCACCCTGTTCGGCTTCGCCGCCGACGATGAGCGGGACGTGTTCGAGCTGCTGCAGACCGCCAGCGGGGTGGGGCCCCGGCTCGCGCTCGCGATGCTGGCCGTGTTCACCCCGGACGCGCTGCGCCGCGCGGTCGCCGCGGAGGACGTCACGGCGCTGACCCGGGTCCCCGGCATCGGCCGCAAGGGTGCGCAACGGATCGTCCTGGAACTCGCCGGCCGCCTCGGCCCGCCCGGCGTGGCGGGCGGGCGGGCCCAGCAGGGCCAACTGGCCGCGGCCGGGCCCGCGCTGCCGGGCGCCGAGCCCTGGCGGGACCAGGTCAGGGCCGGGCTGCTCAACCTGGGCTGGCAGCCGCGCGAGGCGGATCAGGCGATCGCGGCGGTGGCCGCCGACGTGCTGGCCGCGAACGGCGGCGGCGCCGGTGACGCGAACGGTGAGGCCAGCGCGAACGGTGAGGCCAGCGCGAACGGTGACGGGGCCGCTGATGGCGCGTCGGCGGAGGTGGACGTCGCGGCCATGCTGCGGGCGGCACTGCGGAAGCTGAGCCGGGCTTGAGCGAACCGGGGCCCGGCGGCGGCGCAGGCCAGGCGCACGCGGCGGCGGAGGAGGCGGCCCGGGCGGCACCAGGGCTGTCCCAGGCCGAGCTGGACCGGCTGTCCCAGGCGGAGCAGGAGCGGCTCGTCTCCCCGCTGGCCGACGCCGATGAGCGGATGATCGAGGGGGCGCTGCGGCCCAAGCGGCTCAGCGACTTCATCGGGCAGGGCAGGGTCCGCGAGCAGCTGTCGCTGGTGCTGACGGGCGCCCTGCGCCGGGGCAACCCCCCCGACCACGTGCTGCTGTCCGGCCCGCCCGGGCTCGGCAAGACCACCATCGCCATGATCATCGCCGCGGAGCTCGGGGCGCCGCTGCGGATCACCAGCGGGCCCGCGATCGAGCGGTCGGGGGATCTGGCCGCGGTCCTCTCCACCCTGGGCGAGGGCGAGGTGGTGTTCATCGACGAGATCCACCGGGTGGCCCGGCCCGCCGAGGAGATGCTCTACCTCGCGATGGAGGACTTCCGGGTCGACGTCATGGTGGGCAAGGGGCCCGGGGCGACCGCGATCCCGCTGGAGATCGCGCCGTTCACGCTGGTGGGCGCCACGACCCGGGCCGGCCTGCTGCCGGCGCCGCTGCGTGACAGGTTCGGCTTCACCGCCCACCTGGACTTCTACGAGGCCGCCGAGCTGGAAATCATCGTCCGCCGGTCGGCGGCGCTGCTCGGGGTGGCGCTGCGCGACGACGGCGCGGACGAGATCGCCGGGCGCTCGCGCGGCACGCCGCGGATCGCCAACCGGCTGCTGCGCCGGGTCCGCGACTTTGCCGAGGTCCGCTGCGACGGGGTGGTCACCCGCGAGGTCGCCCGGTCCGCCCTGGAGCTGTACGAGGTGGACGAGCAGGGGCTGGACCGCCTCGACCGGGCGGTGCTCGGCGCGCTGGTCAGCCGGTTCGGCGGCGGCCCGGTCGGGCTGTCCACCCTCGCGGTCGCGGTGGGGGAGGAGGCGGAGACGGTCGAGGTGGTGGCCGAGCCGTTCCTGGTCAGGGCGGGCCTGATGGCGCGGACGCCGCGGGGACGCGTGGCCACCCCGGCGGCCTGGGAGCACCTGGGCCTGCCGCCGCCCGCCGCCCCGGGGCCGCCCGGCCTGGCCGCGCCGGGCAGCCTGTTCGAGTAGGGCGGCACCGGCGGATCACGCCCATCACGCCAATGGCCGGGGGGTGGCGGGTTTGGTCGCGAGCATGTCACGATCAGTCGCAACAGGCCATAGCCTGTTGGTGCGCCATCCGTGCGCCGCTACACTTCGGCAGTTGGCCCGTTTAAGCGCCATCTGTGGGGTGCTGGGGCCCACGCGCCCGCGGCTCAAGTCCGTGAGCCGGCGCAGGACACATCAACGGGAAGGAAGCCCCCGAGATGAGTTTCATTCTCGCGGCCACAAGCACGTCATCGAAGGGGAACCCCTATCTGTTCCCGATCATCATCCTGGCGCTGTTCGGCCTGCTCTATTTCGTGATGATCCGGCCGCAGCGGAACCGGCAGCGGCAGGCCCAGCAGACGCAGAACGAGGTCATCCCCGGCTCGCGGGTCCGCACCACGGCCGGCATGTACGCCACCGTGGTCTCGGTGGAGGGCGACGACGTGGTGCTGGAGGTCGCCCCCGGCGTCAACGTCCGCTACATGCGGCGGGCGATCATGAACGTGGTGCCCGACGGCGCCGGGGACACCGGCGTCACCGACCACGATGAGTCGGTGGACGGGTCCGGGCCGGCCAGGGGCGGGACCGGGACGCCGTCCGACGCCACCGAAGACGGGTCCGCCACGACCTGACCGCGGGGCGCCGCCGGCCGATGGGCTCACCGGCATGAGAATCGAAGGACGGGCATAAGTGGCTCCCCCAAGCAGTACCGCCTCACGGCCGGGCCGGGCGCTGGCCGTGCTGGCCGCGCTCATCGTGGTGCTGTTGCTGGCCATCCTGGGCAGCGATCTGGCCAGCCCCGGGAGCTGGTCCAAGAACTTCCGGGTGCACCTCGGCCTGGACCTGACCAGCGGGACGACCGTGGAGCTGCGGGCGGTCAAGCCCGGCGGCCGCCAGCCGACGGCGACCGACATGCAGCAGGCCATCCAGATCATGGAAAACCGGGTGAACGCCAGCGGGACCACCGAGGCCCAGGTCCAGCAGCAGGGTAGCGACATCATCAACGTGTCGGTGCCCGGCCAGAGCGCGCAGCAGGTCGTCAACCTGGTCAGCCAGACCGCCGAGCTGCAGTTCCGCCAGGTGCTGCTGGCCGCCCCGAACACGGGCGCGGCCGCGGCCCCGGCCAGCCCGACCCCCGTTCCCAGCGCCTCGGCGAGCACCTCGCCCAGCGCCTCCGCCACCCCCAGCGCCTCCGCCCGGCGGCGGGGGGCCCGGGCCGCAGCGGCGGCCCGCAGGAGCTGGCCCGCCGCGCCCGTGCCCTGCCCGCCGCCAGCCCATCGCCGTCGGCCAGCGGCGCGGCCTCGCCCGCCGCCTCCGCCACGCCGTCGCCCGCCCCGACCTCGGCCACGACGACCTGGCAGCAGGCTGAGGGCGATGCCTCCCTGGTCAGCGCCCCGGTCAAGGCGCAGTTCAACAAGCTCAACTGCGCCGACAAGAACTGGAAGCAGGAGGTCGGCTACAGCACGAGCAGTGGAACGTCCGGGGCATCCAGATCGTGTCCTGCGGCCTTATCGGCAGCACGATGTACAAGTTCGTGCTGGACAAGGCCTACGTGGTCGGCAAGGACGATCGCCTCCGCCAGCGCCACCCCGTCAACGACCAGCACGTCCTGGCACGTCAACCTCAACTTCAAGGGCGCCGGGACCAAGCAGTTCGGCGACCTCACCACCCGGATGTATGACAAGTACACCGGCAGCCAGGCGCCGCCGAACTGGCCTGGCGCGTGGTGCTGGACGGCAGTGGTGGTGTCCGTCCCGCGATCGACCAGGGCGCGATCACCGGCGGCCAGGCCCTGATCAGCGGCAACTTCAGCCAGACCGACGGCCACCAACCTGGCCAACCAGCTGTCCTACGGCGCGCTGCCGCTGACCTTCGCCCAGGAGTCGGTCCAGTCGGTCTCGCCGCAGCTGGGCCGGGACCAGCTCGACGCCGGCCTGATCGCGGCCGCCCTCGGCCTGATCCTGGTCGTGGTGATCTACCTGCTGCTCTACTACCGGGGCCTGGCCATCGTCGCGGTGTCCAGCCTGGTGATCGCCGGGCTGCTCGCCTACCTGTCGGTGATCGTGCTCGGCAAGTACCAGGGCTTCGCGCTGTCCCTGGCCGGCATCGCCGGCCTGATCGTGGCGATCGGCATCACCGCGGACTCGTTCGTGGTGTTCTTCGAACGGCTCCGCGACGAGGTGCGAGACGGCGGCGCTCGCTGCGGGCGGCGGTGGAGCGCGGCTGGGTCCGGGCCCGGCGGACCATCCTGGTCTCCGACACGGTGTCGTTCCTGGCCGCCGCGCTGCTGTACTACTTCGCGATCGGCAGCGTCCGGGGCTTCGCGTTCACCCTCGGCCTGACCACGATCATCGACGTGGTGGTGGTGTTCACCTTCACCAAGCCGGTGATGACGCTGCTGGCCCGGACGAAGTTCTACGGCGGCGGGCACCCGCTGTCCGGCCTCGACCCGGCCCGGCTCGGCGCCCGCGCACCCTGGCGGGCGACACCCCGCGCCGCTCGGCGGCCCCGGTCCCGGCCCGGCACCACCCCGGCGAAGGAGGCGTGATGTCGGCGCTGGGCGGCATCGGCGGCAGGCTCTACCGCGGCGAGGTCTCGGTCGAGTTCGTCGGCCGCCAGCGGCTGTGGTACACCATCTCGGGCGTGATCCTGGCGGTCAGCATCATCGCCCTGGCCGGTCTTCGGGCTGAACTTCAGCGTCGACTTCAAGGGCGGCTCGGTCTTCCAGTTCCCGGCCGGCACCGCCAGCCATCACCCAGGTGCGGACCGTCGGTGAGCGCGGGCCGGCGGCGGCGGCGACGCCATCGTCCAGCACATCAACAACCCGCAGAAGCGGCAGCCGCCAGCTGGAGCGTGCAGACCCACCAGCTGACCCCGGCCCAGCGGAACAGCGTGGAGAGCGCGCTCGGCCGCGTCGTTCCACCTCACGCCGGACCAGATCAGCACCCAGTACGTCGGCGCCAGCTGGGGCAGCCAGATCTCCCAGAAGGCGCTGCGAGGCGCTGATCGCGTTCCTGGTCGTGATCGTCATCTACCTGTCGATCGCGTTCGAGTGGAAGATGGCCGCCGCCGCGCTGATCGCGCTCGCCCACGACATCGTCATCACGATCGGGGTGTACGCGCTGCTCGGATTCCAGGTCAGCCCGGCCTCGGTGATCGGCCTGCTGACCATCCTGGGTTACTCCCTCTATGACACGGTGGTCGTGTTCGACAAGGTCAGGGAGAACACCGCCGGGCTGCTCGGCTCGCGCCCGCGCCACCTACAGCCAGGCCGCCAACCAGGCGCTCAACCAGACCCTGGTCCGGTCCATCAACACCTCGGTCATCGCGCTGCTGCCGGTGGCCGCGATCCTGTTCATCGGCGCGGGCCTGCTCGGTGCCGGCGAGCTGAAGGACCTGGCGCTGGTGCTGTTCGTGGGCATGCTGTCCGGCACCTACTCCTCGATCTGCATCGCCACCCCGGTGCTGGCCGACCTCAAGGAGCGGGAGCCGCAGTACAAGGCGCTGGCCAAGCGGGTGGCCCAGCGCGCGGCCAGCGGCCGCGCCGCCAAGCGTGCGGCCGCCAGGGCGGGCGCCCGCAGCGGCGACGGCCGCCGGCCGGGGCCGCGGGGAGCGCCGCTGGAGGACGGCCCGGCACGGGGACCTGAGCCCGGCCGGCGACGGCTCGGCGACCGAGGCCGGCCGGCGACGATGGGCTGGCGCCGCCGCGGCGGGCGAGCCTGTCCCCGCGGGCCGGCAGCCATCGCTCGCGCGGGGCCACCCCCGGCACGCCGCGGCCAGGCCCGCGGCAGCAGCCGCGCCGCACCAGCGCGGCCCGGCGCCGGCCCAGCGGCAAGAAGAAGCGGCGGTAACGACCGTGCCGGGGGAGGGGACCGCGGCGGATGCCGCCGCTGGCCGACCTGATCAAGGCCAGGGTTCGCGACGTCGCCGACTACCCCCAGCCGGGCGTGCGTGTTCAAGGACATCACGCCGCTGCTGGCGGACGGCAAGGCGCTGGCCGCGGTGGTGGGCGCGCTGGCGGAAGGGCACGGGCCGGTGGACAAGGTGGTCGGCATCGAGGCCCGCGGCTTCATCCTCGCGGCCCCGGTCGCCTGCCAGCTGGGCTCGGGATTCGTGCCGGTCCGCAAGCAGGGGCGGCTGCCCGGCCCGACCTACGCGCGGAGCTACCAGCTCGAGTACGGGACCGCCACCATCGAGGTGCACCAGGACGCCTTCGCGCCCGGTGAGCGGGTACTCATCGTGGACGACGTGCTGGCCACCGGCGGCACGGCCGAGGCAACCACGGACCTGGTGCGCGCGCGCCGGGGCCGAGGTCGCCGGGATCGCGGTCATCCTGGAACTGACGTTCCTCGGCGGCCGCGGCCGGCTGGCCGGGCGGAACCTGCGGTCGCTGCTCGTCGTTTGACGTCCTCTCCGCCGGAAGGGCGGGAATTTCCGCGCGCCGGGCGCGTTTGCGCTGAAGCGCTGCGGCATCCGCGGGGCGCTAGTGGCCAGGCGCGCCGGTGCCTACACCGGCTGACCAGGCCGTGGGGCCGGGATGCCGCCGATAGAATGGGTTCTTGGCGGACAAACGGGAGTGCAAGTGGCCGGTGACGTGGCGATGACCGGCAGGGCCGGTGCCGACGTCGCCCCGTCCGCCCCGGGGCAGCAGGACTTCCCGGCAGCCCCGGGGGACAACGGCGAGGTGGCGCGGGACACAGCCGCGCCGGTCTCCGCCGAGCCCGCCTCCGCTGAAGCGGCCTCCGCCCGGCAGCCCCGGCAGAACCAGCCTCTCCAGAAGCAGCCTCTCCAGGACCAGCCCCGGCGGAACCAGCCACCGCCGCCCCCGAGCTTCTCCCGGGCCCGCGGCCCCGCCGGTGCCGCCGCGCCACCAGCCACGACGCCGCCCGGGACCATCGGCGGCGCCGCGGTCCGCCGCCGACTGGCCCGTCTCGGCGCGCCCCGCGGCGGGGGGGTGAACCCGGTGCTTGAGCCCCTGACCAAGACCGTGCGGGCGACCCACCCCAAGGCGGACATCAGGCTTATCGAGCGCGCCTATGAGGTGGCCGCGCACTGGCACGCGGGGCAGAAGCGCCTGAGCGGCGACCCTTACATCACCCATCCGCTCGCGGTGGCCACGATCCTGGCCGAGCTGGGCATGAACCACGAGACCATCTGCGCCGCGCTGCTGCACGACACGGTCGAGGACACCGCCTACACGCTGGCCGAGCTGCGCAGCGAGTTCGGCGAGGACGTGGCGGCGCTGGTCGACGGGGTCACCAAGCTGGACAAGGTCAAGTACGGCGAGGCCGCCGCCGCCGAGACCGTGCGCAAGATGATCGTCGCCATGTCACGCGACATCCGGGTCCTGGTCATCAAGCTGGCCGACCGGCTGCACAACATGCGCACCCTGCGCTACCTGCCGCGCGACAAGCAGGAGCGCAAGTCCCGCGAGGTGCTGGAGATCTTCGCCCCGCTGGCGCACCGGCTGGGCATGAACACCGTGAAGTGGGAGCTGGAGGACCTGGCCTTCGCCACCCTGTACCCCAAGCGCTACGACGAGATCGCGCGGATGGTGTCCGAGCGTGCGCCGCGCCGGGAGATGTTCCTGCAGGAGGTCGTCGACCGAGGTCAAGGCCGACCTGCGCGACGCCAAGATCAAGGCGACGGGTAACCGGGCGCCCCAAGCACTTCTACTCGATCTACCAGAAGATGATCGCCCGCAACGTCAGCTTCGACGAGATCTACGACCTGGTCGGCATCCGGGTCCTGGTCGACTCCGTGCGGGACTGCTACGCGGTGCTCGGCACGGTCCACGCCCGGTGGAACCCGATTCCCGGGCGGTTCAAGGACTACATCGCGATGCCGAAGTTCAACATGTACCAGTCGCTGCACACGACCGTGATCGGCCCGGAGGGCAAGCCGGTCGAGCTGCAGATCAGGACCTGGGGCATGCACCGCCGGTCGGAGTACGGCGTGGCCGCGCACTGGAAGTACAAGGAGGAGACCGTCCCCCGCGGGCGCGGCGACACGCCGAACGTCAGCGAGATGGCCTGGCTCCGGCAACTGGTCGACTGGCAGCGGGAGACCGCCGACCCGGCCGAGTTCCTCGAGTCGCTCCGGTTCGACCTGGGCGCGCGCCGAGGTCTACGTCTTCACCCCCCAGCGGGGAGGTGATCGCGCTGCCCACGGGCGCCACCCCGGTGGACTTCGCCTACGCCATCCACACCGAGGTGGGGCACCGCACGATCGGCGCGCGGGTGAACGGCAAGCTGGTCGCGCTGGAGTCCGCCCTCGACAACGGGGACACCGTCGAGATCTTCACCTCCAAGGCGCAGGACGCGGCGCCGAGCCGGGACTGGCTGGGCTTCGTCAAGAGCGCGCGGGCCACGGAACAAGATCCGGCACTGGTTCTCCAAGGAGCGCCGGGAGGCGGCCGCCGAGGCCGGCAAGACCGCGATCGCCCGGATGATGCGCAAGCAGGAACTGCCGCTGCAGCGGCTCGCCACCGGGGACGCGCTGCAGGCCATCGCGACCGAGCTGCGCTACCCGGACGTGTCCGCGCTGTACGCGGCGGTGGGGGAGGGCCACGCCAGCGCGCAGTCGGTGGTGACCAAGCTGGTCGCCTCCGTCGGCGGCGCCGCGGGCGCGCAGGAAGACCTGGCCGAGACCACGCTGCCGACCTGCCGGCCCGCCCGCCCCGGCCGCGCACCACCGGGGACTCGGGCGTCGTGGTGGAGGGCGACGCCGACGTGTGGGCCAGGCTGTCCCGCTGCTGCACGCCCGTGCCCGGGGACGAGATCACCGGGTTCGTCACCCGCGGCCACGGCGTGTCGGTCCACCGCTCCGACTGCATCAACCTGCGCCACCTGCTTGACTCCGAGCCCGAACGGCTGGTGGAGGTGCGCTGGTCACCGACCGAGGATTCGCTGTTCCTGGTGGCCATCCAGGTGGAGGCGCTCGACCGCACCGGCCTGCTGTCCGACATCACCCGGGCCATCTCCGACCGCGCGTCAACATCCTGTCGGCGTCGGTCACCACCAGCAGGGACCGGGTCGCGGTCAGCAAGTTCACCTTCGAGATGGGCGACCCCAAGCACCTCGGGCATGTACTGCGCGCGGTCCGCGCGATCGACGGCGTCATACGACGTCTACCGGGTCACCAGCTGAGCGCGCGGCACCGGCAGCGCCTTCAGCCGGAGAGCTCGGCCAGGGTCCGCTCGGCCTCGGTGAGCCAGGAGCGGCGGGCGGCGAGAGCCTCCTCGGCCTCGGCCACCGCCTTGGCGTCGCCGTTCTCGCTGGCCTTGGCCAGCTGGGCCTCCAGCGCGGCGATCGCGGACCGGATCTGCTCGACGGTCCCCTGGGCGCGGGCGAGCGCCTCCGGGTTCGACCGCCGCCACTGGGCGTCCTCCGCCTTGCGGACCGCGTCCTCGATCCGCCGCAGCCCGGACTCGAGCCGCTCATGATCCTGCCGGGGCACCGGGCCCGCCTGCTCCCAGCGCTCCTGGATCCCGCGCAGCGCCGCCCGGGCCGCCCGGACGTCGGTGACCGGGACCAGCTTGCCCGCCTCCTCCAGCAGCTGGGACTTGACGGCCGCATGCTCGCGCAGCGCCGCATCCTTCGCCGAGTACACCTCCGACCGGGCCTGGAAAAAGGTGTCCTGCGCGGTCTTGAACCGGTGCCAGAGCGCGTCCTCGTCGGCCCGGGCGGCCCGCCCGGCCATCTTCCAGGAGCGCATCAGCTCGCGGAAGGCGGCGGCGGTGGCGGCCCAGTCGGTGGAGGTGGCCAGCGCCTCGGCCTCAGTGCAGAGCTCCTCCTTGCGGGCCCGCGCGGTTTCCCGCTCCCCTTCCAGCTCGGCGAAGTACGCCTTGCGCCGCTTGTTGAAGGCGTTGCGCGCGGCCGACAGCCGCTTCCACAGGGCGGCCTCCACCGCCCGGTCGGCCCGGGGCGCCGCCTTCCACTCCTCCAGCAACTGGCGCAGCCGCTCGCCGCTGATCTTCCAGTGGGTCGCCTCGGCCGCCAGCCGCTCGGCCTCGGCGACGATCCGCTCCTTGATCTCCCTGGCCTCGGTGCGGGCGTGGTCGCGGGCCGCGCGGACCTCCTCCTGGCGGTGGTCGACCTTCCCGGACAGCGCGTCCAGCCTGGCCTGCAGCTGGCCCAGGTCCCCGATCGCGTGGGCGTCGGTCAACGCTCCCCGCAGCCGCTCGATGCTCGCCCGCGCCTGGGCCGGGGACAGGTCGGTGGTGGTAACCCGCTGCTCGAGCAGGGTGATCTCGGTGTTCAGCGCCTCGAACTTGCGCCGGTAGAACGCGAGCGCCTCCTCGGGGCTGCCAGCCTGCCACGAGCCGATCACCCGCTCACCCTCGGCGGTACGCACGTAGACCGTGCCGTCGGCGTCCACCCGGCCCCACGGATCGTTGGCGGTGCTCACCCCGAACCTCCTGCTCGGCCTGACCCCTGGTGATGAGGCAGGGTCAGGTCTTCTTGATGATGACCCTTTCAATGACGACCTTCTCCTTAGGATGGCCATCACCAGGGCCGTTGGCGTTATCTGTGCCCGCCTTGGCCACATTCTGGATGATTCCCAGTCCTTTGACGACTGTGCCGAAAGGCGTGTAGTCGGGGTGCAGCGACTTCGAGTCGCGGTACACCAGGAAGAACTGGCTGCCGTTGGTGCCCGGGCCCGCATTCGCCATGGCCACCGTGCCCGCGGTGTACCTGGCGCCGGACAGATTCTCGCTGGCGAACTTATAACCGGGGCCGCCGCTGCCGGTCCCGGTCGGGTCGCCGCACTGAAGCACGAAGATGCCCGGAGGTGGTGAGCCGGTGGCAGTGGGTGTTGTTGAAGTATTTCTTCGCGGCCAGGTAAACGAACGAGTTGACGGTGCAGGTGGCCTTGGCATTCAGCAGGTCGATGACGACATCGCCGCGGTTGGTCACGATCGTCGCCCGGTAGCTGGCCTTGCTGTCGGGCGTGGCGGGCGGGACGCCCACCTTGCGGGCGGCCGGCGGGCTGGCCTGATAGGTGCAGTGGGAGGCGGGCTCGGCGGACGCCGCGGAGGCGGCGCCGGACGGGCTGGCGGAGGGATGCGGGCTGGCCGCGGCGGCGGACGCGGGCTTGCTGCCGCCGCGGAGGAGGAAGTAGGCGCCGGTGCCGGTCCCGACGACGGTGAGGCAGACCAGGGCGATGATCAGGCTGGAGCGCCAGCGCCTGGCATGGTGGACACGTCTGGCCTGCTGGCGCTCATACTTTTCGCGAGCAAGCCTGCGCTGGCGTTCCTTCTTCCCCGCCACGCCCGTTGTCCTCCTCGCCAGTGGGATGCCACCATGCTGATCAGCGAAACTTCGCGAATCGTACCTGGACGTTGCCGGTTGCGACGGGTCTGTTATCGGTTCGTCGCGTGGGTGATCAGATCGGTAGCCTGTACCAGCAGCGCCTGTCGAACCATTGTGCTTCTCCCAGGGGAGGATGGCCCGTGCTTATCGCCGGGTTCCCGGCTGGCTCATTTGCCGCCAACTGCTACGTGGTGGCGCCCGGCCCGGGGGAGGAGTGCGTCATCATCGACCCTGGTCAGGACGCCGAGGCGGGCATCGAAGAGATCCTCGCGGAGCACCGGCTCAAGCCGGTGGCGGTCGTCCTCACCCATGGCCACATCGACCACATCTGGTCGGTGGCGCCGGTGTGCGGCGCCCGCGACATCCCCGCCTACATCCACCCATCGGACCGGGCGCTGCTCTCGGACCCCGCCCGGGGCCTTGGCGTGCCGGCCGGGCAGCTGTTCGGGGGCCTGACCTTCACCGAGCCCGATGACGTGGCCGAACTGGCCGACGGGATGACGCTGCGGCTGGCGGGAGTCGAGCTGATGGTCGAGCATGCGCCCGGCCACACACCCGGATCGGTGACCTTCCGGGCCGCGCCGGGAGTGATGTTCTCGGGCGATCTGCTGTTTGCCGGCTCGATCGGCCGGACCGACCTGCCCGGCGGGGACTACCCGACCATCCTGGACAGCCTGGCGCGGGTGTGCCTCACCCTCCCCGATGACGTCCAGGTGCTGCCCGGGCACGGCCCCGGCACGACCATCGGCGCCGAACGTGCCAGCAACCCGTTCCTGGCCGGCCTGGCCCCGCGGCCTGCGGGGCTGGCACCGGACCCCGCCGCGGCCGCCCCGGAAGGCCCGCCCAGGCGCGGCCGGCCAGGATTGTGACTGGAGAGGCTGACCAAGGAGATGATCCGTACCCACGAGGCGGGCACCCTGCGCCCAGCCCAGGCGGGCGAGCATGTACGGCTGGCGGGCTGGGTCTCGCGGCGCCGCGACCACGGCGGCGTGGTCTTCATCGACCTGCGCGACGCCAGTGGCGTGGTCCAGGTGGTATTCCGGGGCGAGGGCGAGGACCGGCCCGAGCACGCGCTGCGCGCCGAGTTCTGCATCCAGGTGGCGGGGGAGCTCCGGCTCCGGCCGGCCGGCAACGAGAACCCGGAGCTGCCCACCGGTGAGGTGGAGGTGGTCGCCGACGAGCCGGGCGGGCTGGAGGTGCTGTCCGAGGCCGACCCGCTGCCGTTCCCGATCGAGGGCGGCGGGGAGCTGAACGAGGACGCCCGGCTGCGTTACCGCTACCTGGACATCCGGCGGGCGGAGATGGCCGCGGCCCTCCGGCTCCGGTCGGAGGCGACCTATCTGGCCGGCGAGGTCCTGCGCGCCCACGGCTTCGTCTACGTGGAAACCCCGTACCTGACCCGTTCCACCCCGGAGGGGGCGCGCGACTTCCTGGTCCCGGTCCGGCTGCGGCCGGGCAACTGGTATGCGCTGCCGCAGTCCCCGCAGCTGTTCAAGCAGCTGCTCATGGTGGGCGGCCTGGAACGCTACTACCAGCTGGCGCGCTGCTTCCGCGACGAGGATTTCCGGGCCGACAGGCAGCCGGAGTTCACCCAGATCGACCTGGAGATGAGCTTCGTCAACCGGGAAGACGTCATCGAGATCTCCGAGGACCTGATCGGGCGGCTGTGGGCCGAGCTGGCCGGCTACCGGGTGCCCCGCCCGATCCCGAGGATGACCTACGCCGAGGCGATGCGGCGGTTCGGGTCCGACAAGCCCGACCTGCGGTTCGGCTGCGAGCTGGCCGACCTGACCGCCTACTTCGGCCAGACCTCGTTCCGCGTGTTCCAGGCCCCGCACGTCGGGGCGGTGGTCATGCCCGGCGGCGCCGGCCAGACGCGCCGGGAACTGGACGGCTGGCAGGAATGGGCACGCGCCCGCGGCGCGCGCGGGCTGGCCTACGTGCTGATCGGCCAGGACGCGATGGTGTCGGAGTCGGGGCCGGTCGCGCGGCACCTGTCGGACACCGAAAAGCAGGGCCTGGCGGGCGCGGTGGGCGCGGACCCAGGGGACTGCGTCTTCTTCGCCGCTGGCCCCCCCGCCCAGGCCCGTGAGCTGCTCGGCGCGGCCCGGCTGGAGATCGGCCAGCGGCTGGGCCTCATCGATCCCGGCCAGTGGTCGTTCCTGTGGGTGGTCGACGCCCCCATGTTCGAAGAGGACGGCGCGGGCGGCTGGACCTCGGTCCACCATCCGTTCACCGCCCCGCTGCCGGAATGGGCGGACAAGTTCGCCGTCGAGCCGGCCGACGCCCTCGCCGACGCCTACGACCTCGTCCTCAACGGCACCGAGATCGGCGGCGGATCGCTGCGTATCCACCAGTCATCCGTTCAGCAGCAGGTCTTCGACCTGATCGGGATGACCCCGGACGAGGCACGGTCGCAGTTCGGCTTCCTGCTGGACGCCTTCAAGTACGGGCCGCCGCCACACGGGGGGATCGCGTTCGGCTGGGACCGGACGCTCATGCTGCTGTCCGGCGTCGGCAGCATCCGGGATGTGATCGCCTTCCCCAAGGCGGCCTCCGGCCTGGACCCGCTCACCGGCGCGCCCACCCCCATCACCGAGGCCCAGCGCAAGGAAGCCGGCATCGACGCCGGGCCGGGTCCGCCCGCTCCCTGAGCTGATTGCCCCGGCAGGCGGCAGGGCGCCAGCTGGATCCGCCCCTCCCTGAGCGGACGGCCAGGTCGGCGGCAGGGCGCCAGCCGGGGATACTGTGTGGCGTGGCGCGTGACGACGGGCAGGCGGCCAGCCTCTTCGACGAGGCCGGTGAGGAGGCTGCCCGCGCGGCCGCGCCGCTCGCGGTGCGGATGCGCCCGCACAGCCTGGACGAGGTGATCGGCCAGCGGCACCTGACCGGCCCCGGAACCCCGTTCCGCAAATTGATTGATCATGACGCCGCGATGTCGCTGCTGCTGTGGGGGCCGCCGGGAACCGGCAAGACCACCCTGGCCCACGTCGTCAGCGAGGTGACCAGGCGCCGCTTCACCGAGCTGTCGGCGGTCACCGCCGGGGTGAAGGACGTGCGCGCCGCCATCGAGGCGGCCCGCCGGGAACTGGGCCTGACCGGCGACCAGACCATCCTGTTCATCGACGAGGTGCACCGGTTCAACAAGGCGCAGCAGGACGCCCTGCTGCCGGCGGTGGAAAACCGCTGGGTGTCGTTCATCGGCGCGACCACCGAGAACCCGTTCTTCTCCGTGGTCGGGCCGCTGCTGTCCCGGTCGCTGCTGCTGACCCTGGAGCCGCTGAGCGACGAGGACATCCGCGAGGTGATCGGCCGGGCGCTCGCCGACGAGCGCGGGCTCGGTGGCCGCTACACCCTGGCCCCCGACGCCGCCGACCACCTGGTTCTGCTGGCCGGCGGGGACGCCCGCCGGGCGCTGACCTACCTGGAATCGGCCGCGCTCGGCCTGCCCGACGGCGCCGGGATCGACCTCGCCGCACTGGAGCGGGCGGTGGACCGGGCCGCCGTGCGCTATGACCGCGGCGGTGACCAGCACTACGACGTGATCAGCGCGTTCATCAAGAGCATCCGGGGCAGCGACGCCGACGCCGCCCTGCACTACCTGGCCAGGATGATCGAGGCGGGGGAGGATCCCCGGTTCATCGCCCGGCGGCTCATCGTCCATGCGAGCGAGGATGTGGGGCTGGCCGACCCGACGGCCCTGCAGGCGGCGGTCGCGGCCGCCCAGGCGGTCGAGTTCGTCGGCCTGCCCGAGGCCAGGATCAACCTCGCGCAGGCCACGATCCACCTGGCGCTGGCGCCCAAGTCCAACGCCGTCGTCAAGGCGATCAACGCCGCCGCCCAGGACGTGCGGGCCGGGCTGACGGGACCGGTACCCTCCCATCTGCGCGACGCCTCCTACCGGGGGTCGGCGCGGCTCGGCCATGGACGGGGATACGAGTACCCGCACGATTACGACGAGGGCGTCGTCGCGCAGCAGTACGCCCCCGACGGCGTGACCGGCCGCGAGTATTATCAGCCCACCCGGCACGGGGCCGAGGCCCGGTACGCTGACCGGTCCGAGCGGATCAAGGCGATCCTGGCGCGCGCCCGCGACCCCGAAGAGCCCTGAGTTTGCGCCCCAGCGCACACGGTAGGGTCGGGCAAGGGCCCGGTGACAGCCTTTCGGAGGAGCAGCCATGCTGAACGCGGTCTGGGTGGCGGTGATCGTCGCTGCAGCGTTCTTTGTCGTGGGAGTATGCGCCGCCGTGTACGTGATGGCCAAGGCCGCCCGGCTCATGTCGCAGGCCACCGGCGCCGTGGCCACCCTGCGCGAGCACCAGGAGGCGCTCATCGAGCGCGCCAGCACCACCATCGACCGCGCCAACGAGCAGCTGGTCAAGACCGACGCGATCACCGCCAGCATGGACGAGGTCACCGCCAACATGGCGGAGCTGACCGGGCGGATGACGGCCCTGGCCCCGCTGGCCCGGGTGATCGCCGCCAGCGCCGGCTCGCCGGCGGCCAAGGTCGCGGCGCTGGCCTACGGCGTGAACAGGGCGCTGTGGATGCGCCTGGCCGGCGCGCAGCGGCGGATCACGGCCCCCGGCGGTGCGGGCCGCGGCGGCGCGGTCCCCGGCCCCCGGGATGAAGGCACTCCCGCGCCCGGCGGCGCCCGGCTGGCGGCGGGCCGCCCTGGGCGGCCAGCGCGACGAGGCGGCGTCATGATCGGGCGGCTGTTCTGGCTGGTGCTGGGCGCCGTCCTCGGGGTGGCCGGCTACCGGCGGCTGACCGCATTCGCCCGCTCGGTCTCGCCTGCGGGCCGGGCCCGGGCGCTCGGCCGCTTCACCGCCGACGTGCGCGAGGGCATGCAGCTCTATATGGAACGACAGCCCGGTGACCGACCGTCTACCCTCGAAGGCCAGCAGGGGCGGCGGGAGCTCCCCGGGCCGGCCGCGGGCCGGGGACCGGGCGGCTGACCGCCGGGCCGCCGCCCACCGGGCGGTGCACCTGAAACACCCCCGGCCACTGACCACCAAGGCCGTTAACCACCCGGCCACTGACGACGTTAAAGGATGGCAACTGATGGAGTCGGCTGAGATCGTCCGCCGTTTCCTGGGCTATTTCGAGCAGCACGGGCACACCGTCGTCCCCTCGGCCAGCCTTATCGCCGACGACCCGACCCTGCTGCTGGTGAACGCGGGCATGCAGCCGTTCAAGCCGTTTTTCCTCGGCCAGCAGACCCCGCCGTTCCCGCGGGCGACCTCGGCGCAAAAGTGTGTCCGCACGCCGGACATCGAGGAGGTGGGCAGGACCACCCGGCACGCGACGTTCTTCCGGATGCTGGGCAACTTCTCGTTCGGCGACTATTTCAAGGAGAAGGCGATCCCGTACGCCTGGGAGCTGCTGACCCGGCCGGAAAGCGAGGGCGGGTTTGGCTTCCCGGAGGAGCGCCTGTGGGCCACCGTCTACCTCGACGACGATGAGGCCGCGAAGATCTGGCGGGACACGGTGGGCCTGCCGGAGAGCCGCATCCAGCGCCGCGGCCTCAACGACAACTACTGGCACATGGGTGTCCCCGGGCCGGGCGGCCCCTGCTCGGAGATCTACTACGACCGTGGCCCCGAGTACGGGCGCGAGGGCGGCCCGGAGGCGGACGAGGACCGCTACCTGGAGGTCTGGAACCTCGTTTTCATGCAGGACCTGCTCGGCGCGGTCCGCCGCAAGGACGACTTCGATATCCAGGGCGAGCTGCCGTCGCGGAACATCGACACCGGCATGGGCCTGGAACGGATGGCGGTCATCCTGCAGGGCGTCGACAACATCTATGAGGTCGACACCATGTGGAAGGTGCTCGACCGCGCGGCGGAGCTGACCGAGCAGAAATACGGCCGCGACCACCGCTCCGATGTGGCGCTGCGGGTGGTCGCCGACCACATCCGCACCTCGGTCATGCTGGTGTCCGACGGGGTGCTGCCCTCCAACGAGGGGCGCGGCTACGTGCTGCGGCGCATCCTGCGGCGCAGCATCCGCAACCTGCGGCTGCTCGCGGGCGGGCAGCGGGGCGGCGGCGGGTCACGCCGTGCCGCCGATGAGGAGCGGTTCCTGCACGAGCTGACCGGCACCGCGATCGACGCGCTCGGCGAGCAGTTCCCGGAACTGCGCCGGGACGCTCCGCGCATCCATGGCGTGATCGACGCGGAGGAGGCCACCTTCGGCGCCACGCTGCGCACCGGGTCGGCGATCTTCGACGCCGCGGTGGGAGAGGTCAAGCGCCGCGGTGCCAGCAGCCTGTCCGGCGAGCAGGCGTTCCAGCTGCACGACACCTACGGCTTCCCGATCGAGCTCACCCTGGAGATGGCCGGCGAGCAGGGCCTGGCCGTTGACGAGGAGGGGTTCCGGCGGCTGATGGAGCAGCAGCGCCAGCGGGCCAAGCAGGACTCGATCGAGAAGAAGACCGGCAACGCCGACATCTCGGTGCTCGCCGCGCTGCTCGAGCGGTCCGGGCCGGTGGAGTTCACCGGGTACGAGCAGGTGACGGGGGAGGCGGCGGTCACCGGCCTGCTGGTCGGCGGCGCGTCCGTGCCGGCCGCGGGCGCGGGCACCGACATCGAGGTGGTGCTGGACCGCACCCCGTTCTACGCCGAGGGCGGTGGCCAGCTCGCCGACGCTGGCGTGATCCGGGTGAGCGCGTCCGCCGCCGGCGGCGGCGGCCAGGTCGAGGTGCGGGACGTGCAGTCCCCGGTGCCCGGGCCTGATCGTGCACCGGGGCAAGGTGGTGGCGGGCGAGATCCTGGTCGGCGACCCGGCCCACGCGGAGATCGACATCGAGCGCAGGCGGGCCGTCTCGCGCTCGCACACGGCGACCCACCTGGTCCACCGGGCGTTCCGCGGCGCCCTCGGCGAGTCGGCCGCGCAGGCGGGCTCGGAGAACGCGCCGGGCCGGCTGCGCTTCGACTTCACCGCCGCCGGCGCGGTGCCCGTCTCGGTGCTGCGGGACGCCGAGGACGAGGTCAACAACGTCCTCATCAACGACCTTGACGTGCGCGCGTTCGTCACTCCCATCGACGAGGCGCGGGCGATGGGGGCGATCGCGCTGTTCGGCGAGAAGTACGGCGACCAGGTCCGGGTGGTCGAGGTCGGCGACTACTCGCGCGAGCTGTGCGGGGGGACGCACGTGGCCAGGTCAGGCCAGCTCGGGCTGATCAAGATCCTCGGTGAGTCGTCCATCGGCTCCGGGGTCCGCCGGGTGGAGGCGCTGGTCGGCACGGACGCGTTCCGGTTCCTCGCCACCGAGAGCGTGCTGGTGAGCCAGCTGTCCGAGCAGCTCAAGGCGCCGGCGGGAGGAACTGCCGGAGCGGGTGGCGGCGCTGGTCACCCGGGTCCGCGACGCCGAGCGGGAGCTGGACCGGCTCCGGTCCGCGCAGCTGCTCGGCATCGCCGCCGAACTGGCCGGCGGCGCCGAGGACATCGGCGGGGCGGCGTTCGTCGCGCCACCGGGTGGCCGACGGCACCACCGCCGACAGCGTCCGCAAGCTGGCGCTGGACGTCCGGGGACGGGTGCCCGCCGGGCGGCCGGTGGTGGTGATCGTGGCCGGCGTCCCGGCCGACCGGCCGACGGTGGTGATCGCGGTCAACGACCGCGCCCGCGAGCTGGGCCTGACCGCCGGATCGCTGGTCCGCGAGGCGGCGGGCCGCCTCGGCGGTGGCGGCGGCGGCCGCGACGACGTCGCCCAGGGCGGCGGCGCGCCGCTCGGCGACCGCACACCGGCGGCGATCGACGAGGCGTTTGAGGCAGTTCGGGCTGTTGTGAGAGACATGGTGGGAGCGGGTGGCGTAGCGTGAGACCGTGCTGCAGCCAGTTCGTAGCGCCGACGAGACCCTCCGTGCTGATGAGACTCACGCTGCACGGGGCTGGTTGTTGAGGGCCGGGACCCGGCTCGCCGTCGACGTCGGATCGGCGCGGATCGGCGTGGCACGCTGCGATCCCGGCGGCCTGCTGGCCAGCCCGCTCGCCACCATCCGCCGGGGCCGCGGCGACCTGGACAGCCTGGCCTCGCTCGCGGCCGGCGAGGGCGCGATCGAGGTCATCGTCGGGCTGCCCACCGGGCTTGTCCGGGCGCGAGGGCGCCGCGGCGGCGCAGGCCCGGGCGTTCGCCAGTGGCTCTGCGGCCCGGCTGGCGCCGCTGCCGGTGCGGCTGGTGGACGAGCGTTTCACCACCGTCATCGCCCATGACGCGCTGCGCCAGGGCGGCCGCGGGTCGCGGCACGGCGCCCGGTGGTGGACAAGGCCGCGGCGGCGCTGATCCTGCAGGGGGCACTGGACACCGAGCGGGCCACCGGCCGGCCCGCCGGTGAGCTGGTCGGCGCCGCCGGCCGGAGCCGGAGGATGAGCCGGCACGGCGCACCGGGGCACAGACGGGGCGTACGGGGACGAGACATGGCTGCCCGGCGGATACGTCCGCTGGGCATGCCGACGGCGCCACCGGCAGGAGGCGCCAGCCAGCCCGGCACGCAGCCGATCCGCGGCGCCATCCGGATGACTCCGGCGCCGGACCCGCTGGGCGCCGACAGCCCGACCGGGCCGCCCTGGGACCAGCCGGGCTGGGACGACACCGGCAGCTCGCTGCCCCGGCACGACCCGGCCGGGAACCATCCGTCAGATCCGCTGCCCTCGCTGCCCCCGCCGCCGCTGGGGGAGGGCGAGCTGGGCCGAGGCGCCGCAGGCGTTCGAGCTACGCCGGCGAGGCCGGCCAGCGCCCCGGCTATCACGGGACCGGCTACCCCGCCGATGCCGGTGACACCGACGGCGGCTATGCCGGCGATCGCCCCGACGACACCGGCTACGGGTACGCGGGCTACGCCGGCGCCGGGTACGACCCCGGCAGCTACCCGGAGGCGGGTTACCCCGGCGGCTACGACGACACCGGCACCGGGTTCCCGGTGACGAACGGCGGGTGCCCGGCGGTCACCGGCGGATTCCCGGCAGTGACCGGCGACTTCACCGACACCGGCACCGGCTACGCCGTCCCGGCCTATGCCGACGGCCGGTTCACCGATGGTGGCGGGCACGGCACCCCGACGATGGTGACTACCCGGCCGGGGATGACGGTACCTGCGGTATGACGAGCCCACGGCCGGCCCGGACGACCGTGGCTATCCGGACCGACGACGGCTGGTCTGAGGACACCGGCGTGCACGGCCGGGCTGGGCGCAAGGTGACGACAGCGGTTTCCTGCCCGGCATGGGGACACCGCCGGACACCGCCGGCGGCGGCCGGGTGAGCGCCGGCCGGACGGCCGCGGCGGGCGCCGCGGCGGCACGGGCCCGGGCAAGCACGGCGCCGGCCGGGCAGGATCCCGCCGGCGGGCCGGGCCGGCCGGGCACGGGCGAGCCGGGCGGGTCGGGGGGCGGCAAGCGCAAGAGCGGCATGCGCCGGCTGGCGCCGTGGCTGGCCCTGAGCGTGGTCCTGGCCCTGCTGCTCGGGGCCGGCGGCGGCTACTTCTACGTGTACGCACACTACCTCCACCCGCCCGACTTCGCCGGCCCGGGCACGACCGCGCTGGTCGTGCGGATCTACCCGGGCGACACCGCCGCCTTGGTGGGCCAGCGCCTGCAGCAGGACGGCGTGGTCGCCAGCGCCCGCGCGTTCTCCAACGCGGCCAAGGCCAGCGGCCAGGGCAGCGGCCCTGGAGCCCGGCTACTACCGGGTGCACCTGCACATGAGCGCGGCGCTGGCGTTCGCGCTGCTGCTCAAGCCGTCGTCGCGGGTAGCAGACGAGAGTCGACCATCCCGGAGGGCTGGCGGCTGTCCCAGATCATCGCGGCCCTGGGCCAGCGACACCGGCAACCCGAAGGGCTACCAGCAGGCCATCAAGGACGTCTCCGCGCTGAACCTGCCGTCCTTCGCCAAGGGCAACCCCGAGGGCTACCTGTTCCCCGCGACCTACGCCGTCCAGCCCAACACCCCGCCGATCAAGGTGCTGCGGGCGATGGTCATCCGGTTCGACCAGGAGGCGGCCGAGCGTCACCTGCCCGCTGCCGCGGCCCACGCCGAGATCAGCGAGGCCGACGTCATCATCGTCGCGAGCCTGATCCAGGCGGAGGGCAAGCACCCGGCCGACTTCCCGAAGATCGCCCGGGTGATCTACAACCGGCTGAATCCAGCCCACAGATGCCGCTTCAGCTCGACAGCACCGTGATGTACGCGCCTGCACCCCCGGGTCCGGGCATCACGGCCGCAGCAGCCCAGCGATCAAGGTGAAGTCGCCCTACAACACCTACCTGCACACCGGCCTGCCGCCGGGCCCGATCGACAGCCCCGGGGACGCCGCCATCAAGGCCGCGCTGCACCCGGCGCCAGCGGGACCTGGACTGTACTTCGTCACGGTTGACCCCGAAGACCGGCCTGACCAAGTTCACCAGCAGCTTCACCCAGTGTTCGAGCGGTATCGCAGGCCGAACTGAAGGCCAACACTCGCCAAGGGGCATAATCCTCCGCGTGAAAGCCGCCGTCCTCGGCTCACC
The DNA here is from genome assembly GCA_963835425.1 of uncultured Actinomycetes bacterium. Lineage (GTDB taxonomy): Bacteria > Actinomycetota > Actinomycetes > Streptosporangiales > Streptosporangiaceae > UBA9676. The sequence goes on from CAWIGE010000003.1 coordinate 70,872, forward strand.
GATCGCGCATTCGCTTTCGCCGGTGCTGCACCGGGCCGCCTACCGGGCGCTGGGCCTGACCGGCTGGACCTACCAGGCCATTGAGTGCGACGAGGCAGCGCCTGCCCGCCCTGCTGGCGCGGCTGCGGCCCGGACTGGGCCGGGCCTGTCGCTGACCATGCCGCTCAAGCGCGCCGTGCTGCCGCTGCTCGACCACACCGAGCCGCTGGCCGCCGAGGTCGGCGCCGCGAACACGGTGGTGTTCGCGGCCGGCCGCCGCCACGGCCACAACACCGACGTGCCCGGCATGATCGCCGCCCTGGCCGAGCGCGGCGTGACCGCGCACCTCCCTGCCCGCCCGGCGCCACGGTCCTGATCCTCGGCGCCGGCGCCACCGCCTGCTCCGCCCTCGCCGCCGCTGCGCGCCCTCGGCATCGCCCAGGTCACCGTCGCCGCCCGCGACCCGGCCCGCGCCAGCGACCTGCTGGCCGCCGCCGACCGCCTCGACGTAAAGGTCACCCTCACCCCCTTCGACGACCCCCACGACCCCCCCGACCTGCTCATCTCCACCGTCCCCGCCGGCGCCGCCGATCTTTATGCCCAACGGATAGCCGCACGCACCTGCTGCCCCGGCCGTGCTCGACGTCGTCTACCACCCCTGGCCCACCCCCCTGGCGACCGCCGCCCGCCAGGCCAGAGCCCCGTGGCCGGCGGCTTCGCCCTCCTCCTCCACCAAGCCGCAGGCCAGGTCGACCTCATGACCGGCAAGCCCGCCCCCCTAGACGCCATGCGCGCCGCTCGCGCGTAGCCGCGGCCGCTGGAATGAGCGCCCGGTAGCGCAGCGCGGCCAGCGATCTGCTTTGCCAGGTCGAGCTCTGGTGCAGAGCAGCACGCCACAGGTACTCGGTGACGGCGCTGGAGCAGCGCGAGGCACTGCCGTTCTAGCTGACTAGTTGCCGTGCCCGCGCGCCTGTGACGGCGACGGGCACGGCGTTTCTGTCTGCCGTGCCGCGTGCCTGTGACGCACACCGTCCACCCCGAGTTAGCCACCCAAGCGGTACCTCGGAATAACCAGCCACCAGCCAGGATTGCTGTTAGTCTTGCCTGACGACCAGCCCGGCACCAGCCGGTGCTGGACGTGCAAGCGGAGGACCACCTCCCACCTGGCTCGGCCGCTGGCCGGCGGGTAGGCCTGGCGAGACCGGCTGCGCACGCGCCGGCGCGCATCTTGCTGATCGGCTTGGCGTCGTCGGCGGGCTCACGGGCCCGCCGGGCCGGTGCTGGGCTGGTGGCTCCGCATGCATGCCGTGCGGGGCCTTTCGCATGTCCGGGCAGCCAGCCCGGCCGGGGCCCGCGGGGATGGTCGCGGCATGCCCGCCCGGGGAGGCCGGGCGGGAGAAAGCCACAGGAGGTCACATCAGCGTCGAACCCCGTATCAACGAGCGCATCAGGGTTCCCGAAGTACGGCTCGTCGGCCCGAACGGCGAGCAGGTAGGGATCGTTGCCCTGGGGATGCGCTCCGGCTGGCCCAGGAGTCAGACCTCGACCTGGTCGAGGTCGCGCCCACGGCACGGCCACCGGTCTGCAAGCTCATGGACTACGGCAAGTTCAAGTACGAGTCCGCGCTCAAGGCCAGAGAGTCCCGCAAGAACCAGGCCCAGACGGTCATCAAGGAGATCAAGCTCCGGCCCAAGATCGACCCGCATGACTACGGAACGAAGAAGGGTCACGTCGAGCGGTTCCTCCGGCAGGGAGACAAGGTCAAGGTGACGATCATGTTCCGGGGACGCGAGCAGTCCCGGCCCGAACTCGGGTTCCGGCTGCTGCAGCGCCTGGCCGGCGACGTCGAGGAACTCGGCTTCGTCGAGTCCCAGCCGAAGCAGGACGGCCGCAACATGATCATGGTTATCGGGCCGCACCGCAGGAAGAGCGACACCAAGGCGGAGCGTGCGGTGCCTCGCGAAGGGGGGTCGCAGGCCGAACGGCCGACGCGGGTGCGCCGACCCCCGGCGCCGTCCGCCGCGGAGGCGCGTGAGGCCGCCGATTCGGCTGCTGCCGAGGCCGGGCAGGCCGAGCCCGCGAGCGCAGCGGAGGCCGAAGCCTGAGGCCGAGCCGGCGCGGCAGACGCCAGCGGATGGCCCACGGGCCACGCATGGCTGACCGTCGCGGATGAAGGCAGGAGAACGTCGCACCGCAGGCACGCGGAAGGCCCGGTCCAAGCGGTGTGTGAGGAGTCGCGCCACCAGGCGCGGGAGACGCCGCGCCCCAGGCGCGCAGGAGACGGAGACGGCGACCATGCCGAAGATGAAGACCCACAGCGGGGCCGGGAAGCGATTCCGGCTGACCGGTACCGGCAAGGTGATGCGCCGCCGGGCGAACCGGAACCACCTGCTCGAGCACAAGTCGAGCCAGGCGGACGCGGCGGCTCTCGGGCGACACGACGCTCGCCCCCGCGGATGTCAGGAAGATCAAGAAGCTGCTGGCGAAGTAGCCAAGACCGCCGCAAGGGAGTATGACGATGGCACGCGTGAAGCGGGCTGTGAACGCCCACAAGAAGCGCAGGGTGGTTCTTGAGCGGGCTAGTGGCTATCGCGGCCAGCGGTCGCGCCTGTACCGCAAGGCCAAGGAGCAGGTCCTCCACTCGATGACCTACGCCTACACGGGCCGCAAGGACCGTAAGGGCGCGTTCCGGCGGCTGTGGATCCAGCGCATCAACGCCGCCGCGCGCGCGGACGGCATCACCTACAACCGGTTCATCCAGGGCCTCAAGGCCGCTGGCGTCGAGGTGGACCGCCGCATGCTCGCCGAGCTCGCGGTGTCCGACCCGCCCGCCTTCTCGGCGCTGGTCGGCACGGCGAAGGACGCACTGTCGGCCGCCGACTCCGCGTCCACCAGCGAGGCAGCCTGACCGCGCTGGCGGCCAGAGCGGACCCCGGGCATGAGCGAGCCGTTCGGGCCCGAGCTCACCAGCATCCGCTCACCCAAGGTGAAGGCGGCCCGCCAGCTGGCCAAGCGGGCGCTGCGCCAGCGGGCGCGGTCGTTCCTGGCCGAAGGGCCGCAGGCGGTGCGGGAGGCGCTCGGCCGCAGCGGCGTCGTCTCCCAGCTGTTCATCACCGCCGCCGCCCGCGCCCGGCACGCCGAGCTCGCCGATGAGGCGGCCCGGCAGGGGGCGGCCGTCCAGGTGGTGAGCGGCGAGGTGATGTCCGAACTCGCGCAGACCATCACCCCGCAGGGAGTGCTCGCCGTCTGCCGGTACGTGGACGTCCCGCTGGCGCAGCTGGCCGCCGGTGCGCCGCGGCTGGTGGTGATCCTGGCGAGCGTCCGCGACCCGGGCAACGCCGGCACCGTGCTGCGCACCGCGGACGCGGCGGGCGCGGACGGCGTCATCTTCTCGGATGCCTCGGTGGATGCCTACAACAGCAAGTGCGTCCGCGCCACCGCCGGGAGCCTGTTCCACCTGCCGCTGGTGGTGGACGTGCCGGTGGCCGAGGCGGTGGGCGCGATGAAGCAGGCCGGCCTGCGGATCCTGGCGGCCGACGGCCGGGACGGCCGCTCCCTGGACGAGGCCGGGCCAGACGGGCCGGGGCGGCCTGCCCGGCGGGCCCACCGGGTGGCTGTTCGGGAACGAGGCATGGGGACTGCCCGCCGGCGTGCTGGCCCTCGCCGACGACGTGGTCGCGGTTCCCATCTACGGGAAGGCGGAGAGCCTCAATCTCGCCGCCGCGGCCGCGGTATGTCTCTATGCCTCCGCCCACGCCAGCCGGGCCAGCGGGACCGGCCGGGCGTCCCCCGCCCCGGCCGGCCGGGTCCCACGGGAACAATGAGCACAGGGGGGCTGCCCTTCCCCGTCCGCAGCGCGCTAGAGTCTGATCACGTTGCGTCATTGATTTGGGTCAGGGCACCGGCAAAGGCGATGGGAGCAGTGTGGCTGTGGAGGGGCTGAGCCCGGGCGAGGCGATGGCGGACCTGGTGAGCGTGCCCGCCCAGGCCCTGGCCACCGCCGGGTGGCACATGGCCCCCGATGAGCTGCCCGATGGCCTGGTGGTCGCCGATCACCGAGGGCGGGTGGCCGTGTTCAACCGGGCCGCCGCGCGGCTGACCGGCATCTCCGCGGCCGACGTGCTCGGCACGGACGTGCGGCAGGCGCTGCCGTTGCGCGACGCCGACGGCCGCTGCTGGTGGATGTCCGCCGATCCCTACCAGGGCCTGCCCACGCGGACCCGCCATCCGGAGATGTCGCTCTACCTCCACGACGGGACCGAGCTTCTGGTCACGGTGGGTTATGTGCGCGACCCGCGCTGCGGGGCCGAGGCCGCCTACCGCAGCGGCCCGGGGCCGCTGCGGCATCTGGTGATCAGCCTGCGCGGGGCGCAGCAGCGGGCCCGGCTGGAGCGCGTCCGGGCCGACCTGGTCACCACCGTCGCGCACGAGCTGCGGTCCCCGCTGACCAGCGTGAAGGGGTTCACGGCGACGCTGCTGGCCAAGTGGACCCGGTTCACCGACGACCAGAAGCGCGTCATGCTGGAGACCGTCAACGCCGACGCCGACCGGGTCACCCGGCTCATCACCGAGCTGCTGGACGTGTCCCGCATCGAGTCGGGCCGCATGGAGATCCACCGCCAGCTCGTCAGCATCCCCGAGCGGGTCGAGAAGATCGTCGCCGGGCGGGTGGTCGCCGGGGAGCCAGCCGACCGGTTCCGGGTGGTGGTCACCGGGGAACTGCCCGAGACCTGGCTGGACGCCGACAAGGTGGACCAGGTGCTCGGCAATCTGGTCGAGAACGCGATCCGGCACGGTGCTGGTACGGTGACGGTTGTGGTAGAGCCGGTCGACACCGTCGCCGCCCGTGCGGATGTGGCTCCCGGGGCGCCGGGCGCCCTGCGCGGCGTGTGCCCGGTCAGCGGGCCCGCCGTTGCGGTCTCGGTCCGTGACGAGGGCGACGGCATCCCCCCCGAGCTCGTGCCGAGGGTCTTCCGCCAGTTCTGGCGCACCAAGCGCCGCGGCGGCGCCGGGCTCGGCCTGTTCATCGTCAAAGGGCTGATCGAGGCGCACGGCGGGACGATCACCGTGCAGCGGGCGCCCGGTGGCGGTGCCGAGTTCCGATTTATCATGCCCGCCGGACTGCCCGACTTCGGGTAGCGCGGCGGGCTCCGGCCCAGCGGAGCACGGGGTGTTCCTGGACGGTGGCGCCGTCCCGGGCCCGCGCCGCGGCCGGTCATCGCCCGGGCCAGCCCCGGACGGCGCCGGGCGTTGGCAAGGGCAGCCCCACGCGTCCTCGTTGCGCAGTGAACCGCCTGGGCGCCGCCAGACCGTCAGCCGATCTTTCATGCCGCAGGAAAGCAGGACCCGATGTCCGCACCGAACAAGCAGTACGACCCGGTGGAGGTGGCCGTGCTGTCACCCGAGGAGGTGGCCGCGATGCGGGACGCGGCGCTCGCCGCCATCGCAGCCGCCGGCAGCCTGGACGAGCTCAAGACGGCGCGGCTCGCGCACGCCGGGGACCGCTCGCCGCTCGCCCTCGCCAACGCCGAGATCGGCGCGCTGCCCCCACAGGCGCGCGCCGAGGCGGGCAAGCGGGTCGGGACCGCGCGGCGCGAGGTCACCCAGGCCCTGGCCGCCCGGCAGGAGGAGCTGGAGGCCGAGCGCGACCAGCGGGCCCTGGTCGAGGAGGCGGTGGACGTCACCCTGCCCTGGGACCGGGCGGGCCAGGGCGCCCGGCACCCGGTGACCACGCTCTCCGAGCGGCTGGCCGACGTGTTCGTCGCGATGGGCTACGAGGTCGCCGAGGGGCCCGAGGTCGAGGCCGAGTGGTACAACTTCGACGCGCTCAACTTCCCGCCCGATCACCCGGCCCGGGAGCAGTACGACACGATGTTCGTGGCCGGGCCGGACGGGACGGCCAAATCGGGAGTGGTGCTGCGCACCCACACCTCCCCGGTGCAGATCCGGGCGATGCTGACCCGGCCGCTGCCGCTGTACGTGGTGAGCCCGGGCAAGTGCTTCCGCACCGACACCCTCGACGCCACCCACAGCCCAGTGTTCCACCAGATCGAGGGGCTGGCCGTGGACGAGGGACTGACCATGGCCGACCTGCGCGGCGCGATCAACGCGTTCGTCGAGGTGATGTTCGGCGAGGGGCTGCGGACCCGGCTGCGGCCGGACTTCTTCCCGTTCACCGAGCCGTCGGCGGACGTGTCGATGGAGTGCCACGTCTGCCGGGGCGCGTCCACCCGGCCGGGCGGGGCGCCGTGCCGGGTGTGCCGGTCACAGGGCTGGATCGAGATCGCCGGCTGCGGGATGGTCAACCCGAAGGTGCTGGTCGCGTGCGGGATCGACCCGGGCCGTTACAGCGGCTTCGCGTTCGGCCTCGGCATCGAGCGGAGCCTGATGATCCGGCACGGGCTGGCCGACATCAGGGACACGCTCGAGGGCGACGTGCGGTTCAGCCGGGCATTCGGGATGGAGGTCTGATGCGCGTTCCACTGTCCTGGCTGGCGGAGTACGCGGCTCTCGGGGAGCCGCTGCCGGAGCCCGGCGACGTGGCCCGGCGGCTGACCGCCGCCGGTCTGGAGGTCGAGACGTTCGAGCAGGCCGGGTGCGACATCAGCGGGGTGATCGTCGCCGAGGTCACCCAGATCGAGGAGCTGACCGGGTTCCGCAAGCCGATCCGGTACTGCCAGGTGTCCACCGGGACCGGCGAGCCGCGCAACGTCATCTGCGGCGCGGTCAACTTCACCGAGGGCGACCGGGTGCCGTTCGCACAGCCCGGCGCGGTGCTGCCCGGCGGTTTCGAGATCGGCGCGAAGAAGGCCTACGGCCGCATGTCCGAGGGGATGATCTGCTCGGCCGCGGAACTGGCCATCGGCGACGATCATTCCGGCATCCTGGTGCTGCCGCCCGACGCGCCGCTCGGCGCCGACTTCGTGGCCTACGCCGGGCTGGCCGATCACGTCTTCGACATCGCGGTGACGCCGGACCGCGGCTACGCCCTGTCCATCCGCGGGGTGGCCCGCGAGCTCGCCACCGCCTACGGCGTCGCCTACACCGACCCGGCCGGCACCGGCCTGCCCGGCGACGTGGACACGGTATCGCCCGAGGTCTACCCGGCGAGCATCGGCGACCCCACCGCGTGCGACCGGTTCGTGCTCCGCGAGGCGCACGGCTTCGACCCGGACGCGCCCACCCCGCTGTGGATGCGGGTGCGGCTGGCCCGGTGCGGGATGCGCACCGTGTCCCTGGCGGTGGACATCACCAACTACCTGATGCTCGAGCTGGGCCAGCCGCTGCACGCGTTCGACCGGACCAAGCTGACCGGGCCGATCGTGGTGCGCCGGGCGAGGCCCGGCGAGCGGCTGGAGACGCTCGACCACGTGGTCCGCGACCTGGACCCCGATGACATCCTCATCACCGACTCCTCCGGGCCGATCTCGATGGCGGGGACCATGGGCGGCCTGGCCACCGAGATCTCCGAAACCTCACGCGACCTGGTCATCGAGGCGGCCCACTTCTCGGCGCCCGGGACCGCCCGGATGAGCCGGCGGCACCGGCTGTTCAGCGAGGCGTCTTACCGGTTCGAGCGGGGGGTCGACCGGGAGCTGCCGCTGCGGGCGTCGGCCAAGGCGGTCTCGCTGCTCGCCACGCTCGGCGGGGCCCGCGTGGTGCCGGGCTGCACGCACGCCAGCGTCGAGGTGCCTGCCCTCACGATCACCATCGCGGACGACTACCCCGACCGGGTGGCCGGGCAGGCCTACGGCCACGACACGGTGGTCCGGCGGCTGCGGGACGTGGGGTGCGAGGTGACCGGCCCCGGCGCGGGGACGCTCACGGTGATCCCGCCGTCCTGGCGGCCGGACCTGGTCCATCCCGCCGACCTCGCCGAGGAGGTCATCCGGCTGGAGGGGTACGAGAACATCCCGGCCCGGATGCCGCGGGCCCCCGCCGGGCACGGGCTGACCGCCCAGCAGCGGATCCGCAGGCTGGCCGGCCGATCGCTGGCCGAGACCGGCTACGTCGAGGTGCTGAGCCAGCCGTTCGCCTCCACCGCTGACTTCGACCGGCTGCAGCTGCCGGCCGACGACGCGCGGCGGACGGCGCTCCGGCTGGCGAACCCGCTCACCGAGGACGAGCCGCTGCTGCGCACCACGCTGCTGCCGGGGCTTTTGCGGGTGCTCGCCCGCAACGTCGGGCGCGGCTTCGCCGACGTCGCGCTGTATGAGATGGGGACGGTGTTCCGCCCGCGCCCCGGCTCGCCGGGGGTCGCCCCGATCCTGCCGGTGGACCGGGGGCCGACGGCCGCGGAGGTGGCCTTGCTGGAAGCGGGCCTGCCCGCGCAGCCGCTGCGGCTGGGCGTGGTGCTGGCCGGCGATCGCGAGCTGGCCGGCTGGTGGGGCGGCGGGCCGGCCCGCCGGATGGCAGGACGCCATCGAGGCCGTCCGCGAGGTGCTGCGGCTGACCCGGGTGCCGTTCCGGGTGGTGGCCGACCAGCACGCGCCCTGGCATCCGGGCCGCTGCGCGGCCATCTTCATCACCGATGAGCAGGGGACCGAGCGGCTGGCCGGGCACGCCGGCGAGCTGCATCCCCGGGTGGTGGAGGCGTTCCGGCTGCCCAGCCGGACGTGCGCGGCCGAGATCGACCTGTCGGTGATCGAGACCGCCGCGGCCGCACTCCGCCCGGTGGAGGCGCCGGTCATCTCCCCGTACCCGGTGGCCACGCAGGACGTGGCGCTGGTGGTCTCCGCGTCGGTGCCCGCCGCGGAGGTGGAGGCGGCGCTGTCGGCCGGCGCGTCCGGCGCAGGCGATGGCAGCCTGCTCGAGGAGGTCGCTCTGTTCGACGTCTACACCGGCGAGCAGGTGGGGGAGGGCAACAAGTCGCTCGCGTACACGCTGCGGTTCCGGGCCCCGGACCGGACGCTGACCGACGAGGAGGTCACCGCGGCGAGGGACGCGGCCGTGGCCGAGGCCGGGCGTCGGGTCGGCGCGGTGCTGCGCGGCACGTCCTGACCTCTTGACATGATCCGCCGCGCGGGCATCAGATGTCGGTGCACGGACACAGGAGGTGCCAGTGAGTGACTACCAGGCCGACGTCCAGATCCTCGAGACCGAGCTCGCCCGGGTGGAGCAGGCGTTCCGCGGGCTGACCGAGAGCGACTGGAGCCGTCCCACGCTGCTGCAGCCGCTCGATGAGACGCTGCCGCACTGGACCCTGTTCGAGCTGGCCGGGCACTTCGACATCTCGATCGGCCTGACCCGGATGCTGATCTCCAGCCAGCAGGACGGCCAGGTGGGCCGGGACCGGGTCAGCTTCTTCATCTTCTCCCGGGTGGAACACGCCCCGACGGTCTACGACTACGCCTACACCATGGTGGAAGGCAAGTCGCCCGGCCAGATGGCCGGCGTGCTGGCCGAGACCTTCACCAGGACCATCGAGGAGGCGCGGGCGAACCCGCCGGACCTGGTCGGCTCCGGCTACTACGCGCTGATGCAGCTGGGTGAGTTCGTCCCCAGCCGGATGGTGGAGGCGGTCGTGCACGGCATGGACCTCACCGACGCGCTGGGCCAGGATCCGATCGCGACGCCCGAGGGGCTGGCGATGACCGCGGCCATCTTCGACGAACTGATCGCCCGGCGGACGGTGCCGGGCCGCCCGCCCGGCCTCGCCGACGACCTGGCCTGGGTCCGGGCCGCGTCCGGCCGCACGTCGCACCCAGACCCCCGCCTGCCCCTCGTTGGCTAGCGCCGCCTCTTCACGTGCGGCGCCAGACGCCCAGCCTCTTCACGTGCGGCGCCAGACCTGCGTAACGGGCCTGGCGCCCGCCACGTTAACGTTTGATAGACACACCGTTGGTCCTCATGCACAATGCGTCATCAGCTGCCACGGAGGACATCGCCATCAGCCATGAAACCGGCATGCCGCGGGCAGATCCAGGCGGACCCTCCACTTCCCCCACGGGTGCCGCTCAGGCGACGTTCAGCGAGGTCTTCGCTGTGGGGGAGTTCCGTTCGCTGTGGCTCGCGCAGGTCCTGTCTGTGGCCGGCGACCAGCTCGCCAGGGTCGCGCTGACACTGCTGGTTTTCGACCGGACGGGGTCGTCCCTGCTGGCGGCGGTCACCTTCGCGGCGGGTGTGGTGCCCACGTTCGTGGGCGGGATCGCCCTTTCGGGCCTGGCGGACCGGTGGCCTCGCCGGAGGGTCATGATCGGCTGCGATCTGGGCCGGGCGGCGCTCGTCGCCGTCATGGCACTGCCCGGCGTGCCGATAGCCGGGCTGGTAGGCCTGCTTTTCCTGGTCACCTTGATCGGCGCGCCATTCACCTCGGCCCGGGCGGCGCTCTACCCGGACATCCTGGCCGGTGACCGGTACGAGGTGGGCACGGCCATCACGCTAACCACGCTCCAGTTCGCCCAGGCGCTGGGTTTCGTGGTCGGCGGGGCCGTGGTCGCCTTTTTCGGGGTACGCACCTCGCTGCTGGTAGACGCGGCGACGTTCATCCTCTCGGCATTGATCATCCGGATCTGGGTGCGGGCGCGACCGGCGGCCCGGGCGGTACCGGACACTGAATCCAAAGGGCACCGGGGCTCGCTCACGGCCATCAGGCTCACGCTCACCGACCCGGCCTTGCGGACGCCCATGCTGTTCGGCTGGCTCGCGGCCTTCTACAACATGCCGGAAGGCGTCTCGGCGCCGCTGGCAGCCAGTCTTGGCGGCGGAGCGGTCGCGGTGGGGCTGATCCTCGCCGTCCCGGCCTTCGCGGCCTCGATGGGCGCCATCGCCTTCAGCCGGCTGGTTCTCCCGGCCCGGCGGGTGCGCTGGATAGGCCCGCTGGCGGTGACCGCGTGCGCCATCCTCATCATCTTCGTGCTGCACCCACCGCTGCCGGCCTCGCTGGTCATCCTCGGGCTGAGTGGGGTGTTCGACTGTTACCAGGTCGCCGCGAACGCATCGTTCGTCCGCGCGACACCCAGGCAGTACCGCAGCAGCGTGTTCGGTGTGGCTCAGGCTGGCATGAGCCTTGGCCAGGGCGCCGCGATCATCGCGGCGGGCGCTGCCGCGCAAGTTCGCTCGCCGTCCGATGTCATCGCAGCGAGCGGCGCGGTCGGTGCCCTCTGTGGGCTGGTGATCATCGCCAACCACAGGCGGAGCCGATGGCAGGCCAGCTACCAGCGGTAACAGGCGTTCGGGAGGCCTCCCGTGCCCAGGGCGGAGGCGTCACCTAGCAGAATCGTGGCGGGGTCCGTCCGCTAAGTGCGGCGCATGTCGGGTGCTCCTTCCTGCTGGTGGGTGCCGGGTCGGGGAGGGGTTAGCCCCACTGGCTTCCGCGCATGTCGGGTGCTCCTTCCTGTTTACGGCTGCCGGGTCGGGGGAGGGGTTAGCCCCACTGGCTTCCGCTCATGTCGGTGCTCCTTCCTGCTGGTGGGTGCCGGGTCGGGGGAGGGGTTAGCCCCACTGGCTTCCGCTCATGTCGGTGCTCCTTCCAGCTAGTAGCGGTTCCCGATACGTCGGTCGGCTGTATACGACAGATCTCAGGCTGACACGCCAGGGAGGGCAAAGTGTCTGTAATGTCGTCTAAGCCTGATCTCATCTTGAGTTTTGACAAGAGCGCGTGACGTGGGACCCTCGTTCCTGGGGGTGGCGACATGCAACGTCGGCCTCCTGACGGGGTTGACAGGGGGCGTATAGACTCTGTGACAATACGGGGCAACGTTCTTACTCTTCGCTACTTACTGTGAGCTTTCCACGGTCCCTCAGACCGAGGAGGAGGGGTTGATGCGGCCCGGCTCCGGAGCAGGCAGGCACGGTCGCCTCGCGGCTGTGCGGGCCTGGCCGGTCTGGGAGCTGGAGCCCTGGCTGAGGACCTACATCATCGCTGTCCTGCTCGCCTGCCTGCTCGCCATTGGCTTTGCCGCCCGCGCCGGGCTGGGCTCTGGTCGCGATCTTGTCCTGCTGGCGATCCTCGTTGCCTGTGAGGCCGCCACGGTAGAGGTCTACCGGCGGGCCGGTGAGAACGCTGGGGTCATCAAGGATATCTACGGGGTCTGGGAACTCCCGGTAGCGATCCTGCTTCCTCCCATCTACGCGCTGCTGGTGCCGATCCTGAGGCAGGTACTGGCGCAGTGGCGCATCCGGCAGTTCCCGCTGCACCGGCGCGCGTTCAGTACCGCGGTGATCGCGCTGTCCTACGGAGCAGCTTCGTTCGCCTTCCACGCGGTCACCGGCGGCCCGCTGGCGTCCGCGGACGGGCCCGGGACCCACACCTCTGTCTGGATCCTTGCTGTTGCGCTGGCCGGGATGCTGCAGTGGGTTATCAACACCGGGATGCTGCTGCCGCCGTGGAAAGCCTCGGATCCGGCCGCCCGCGTTCGTGACCTCGCCTTGGCCGGCGAGTCCGTGCGGAACGACGTGGCTGAGGTGTGTGTGGCGGTCCTGGTGACCTTTGCCATTGCCATCAACCTGCTGGCCATCGTCTTCGCGCTTCCCTTTGTCATGCTGCTGCAGCGGTCTTTCCGCCATGCCCAGCTGGTGAACGCCTCCCGCATCGATTCGAAGACGGGTCTGCTCAACGCGGGTACCTGGGAACGGGAGGCGGCGATGGAGGTGGCGCGAGCGGTGCGGACCCGCACGCCGCTGGCGCTCGCCCTGGTGGACATTGACCACTTTAAGGAAGTTAATGACACTTTCGGCCATCTGACCGGAGACAGGGCACTTAAGGCAATTGCCCGGACTTTCCGGATTTTCCTGCGTGACTATGACCTGATCGGCCGGTTCGGCGGCGAGGAATTCGCGCTCCTTCTCCCGCATACGAGCGCACTGGATGCCTACGGCATCGCGGAACGGATCCGTGAGCACATAGCGATCGCGCCCCTGGACGTGGGCGACCTCCCGGACGGGAGGCATGTCCGGGTGACGGTATCCATGGGTGTGGCCGCGCTCGGCGCGCCCTGGGACACCCTCACGGGGAGTCAGATCACCGACCTCCTGGCGGCAGCGGACCGTGCGCTCTACCGGGCGAAGCGGGCCGGACGCGACCAGGTATGCGTGGTCACAGACAATACCGTGGTCAATTCGCCGGAACAGGTCGGCAGGCTCGGGCCGGCGTAATCCGCCCGGCCGCGGCGCGCCACCTGGCGCCACCAGTACGGCCCTGGCCCAGGTCAGGACGAGGGAGTGGCTGGGGCCGACGGCTTCAGGACCGCGAGGATCTGGGCCGCACCCTTCCTGCACATGGATGCGTGCCCGGTGGCCAGCACCTCGGGCGTGGTGAATCCCTTGCACACCCATCCCTGTATCTTCACCGGTGCGCCGCCCCCGTTGCCCGGCACCTTGCCGGATGCGATCGCCCGCGCATAAGCGCGTTCCACCGCCAGCGCGACCTGGCACGGCACCGGGCCGTGCTCGACCTCGATCTCCACCGGTACCCCCGCGGATGTGCGGGTGGTGCCACAGCCGGTCAGCGGCGTGCTGGCCACGGCGTGCGCGGCGGCGCCCTGCGTCCCGGCTCCGGCCGGCTTGGCGCCGGTGACGGCGCTGCAGCCGGCCAGCATGCCAAGGGCCAGCACCGCGAGGACCGGGGTGACGGCGGGCCGCGGGCAGCGACGTGGCATGGGGACTCCCTTCTGCGTCCCTCATCATGCCGTGTGCCGCCTGCCCGTGTATGGCGACCCGCGGCGCGGACGCGCCCCCGACAGGCGTCCGTGCCATGGTCACCGTGACCCACGTCCTGCCCGCACGCCCGGGCGGCCCGGCTGGTTCGCGGTACCTGCCGTGCCCCGGGTGCCCGCCGTGCCCGGTCGCGTGTGGTCCTTGCCGAGACCCCCGGGCTGAAACCTGTTTGCATAACTAATCAGGGCTGTGCATACTTATGCCAAGACGGTTAGGGCGGCTGCGCCCGGCAGCGAGCTGATGGGAGGGGCACGTGGGAGTCCGGGTCGCGGTCGCGGGCGCCAGCGGGTACGCGGGCGGTGAGTTGCTGCGCCTGATCTCGGGCCACCCCGACCTGGAAATAGGCCCGCTGAGCGCGGGCGCGAGCGCGGGCATGCCGGTGACCGATGTCCACCCGCACCTGCCGGCGCTGGCCGGGCGCGTCTTCGGCCCGGCCGACCCCGCGTCGCTGGCCGCGGCCGACCTGGTTTTCCTGGCCCTGCCGAATGGGGAGTCGGCGGCCCTCGCGGCGGCACTGCCCGGCCATGTCGCGGTCGTCGACCTCAGCGCCAGCTTCCGTCTCGCCGACCCGCAGGCGTGGGCGAGCGTACTACCGGACCGGCCACGCGGGGTGCTGGGTCTACGGGCTGCCGGAACTGCCCGGCGCCCGGGGCCGGATCAGCGCCGCGTGCCGGGTCGCGTCGCCGGGCTGTTACGCCACCGCGGCGATCCTGGCGCTCGCCCCGCTGCTCGCCGCCGGCCTGGCCGAGCCGCAGGACATCGTGATCGTCGCGGCCTCGGGCACCTCCGGCGCCGGGCGCTCGCCATCGGCGGCGCTGCTGGCGACCGAGGTGATGGGCGCGGTGTCCGCGTACCAGGTGGGCGGGACGCACCGGCACACCCCCGAGATCGAGCAGGCCCTGGCCGAGGCCGCGGATGCCGCCCGGCCGTTGGTCTCGTTCACGCCGATGCTGGCCCCCATGCCCCGCGGCATCCTCGCGACCTGCACCGCCCGGCTGGCCGGTGCCGTGCAGGGCACGCCCGCCGTGCGGGCGGCCCTGGCCGATGCCTACGCCGGTGAGCCGTTCGTCCACGTGCTCCCCGATGGGCACTGGCCGACCACCGCCGCGACCGTCGGCTCCAACGCCGCGCACCTGCAGGCGGCCGCCGACGCCCACGCCGGGCGCGTCGTCGTGGCCGCCGCGCTGGACAACCTGGGCAAGGGCGCGGCCGGCCAGGCCGTGCAGGCGGCCAATCTCATGCTCGGCCTGCCGGAGACGGCGGGCCTGACCGCGCAGGGGGTCGCGCCTTGACACCGCTCCCGAGGGAGGAAGGTACATGAGCGTCACCGCGCCGCATGGGGTTCCGCGCGGCTGGCGTGGCGGCCGGGCTCAAGCCGTCCGGCGCCCGCGACGTCGCGGTGGTCGTCAACGACGGGCCGTCCCATGCCGCCGCCGCCGTGTTCACCGCCAACCGGGTCAGGGCCGCGCCGGTGCTGTGGACGCAGCAGGTCGTGCGCGGCGGCCGGGTGCGGGCGGTGCTGCTCAACTCGGGCGGCGCGAACGCCTGCACCGGCCCGCTCGGCTTCACCGACACCCACACCAGCGCCGAGCACCTCGCGGCCGCGCTGGGCGAGTCCGCGGGCGAGATCGCCATTTGCTCGACCGGGCTGATCGGCGAGCGCCTGCCGATGGAACACCTGCTGGCCGGGGCCGACGCGGCCGTGGCCGAGGCGTCCCGGGCCGGCGGCCTGGCGGCCGCCGACGCCATCAGGACCACCGACACCGTCGCCAAGATCGCCTTCCAGCGCGCCGATGGCTACACGGTCGGGGGGATGGCCAAGGGCGCGGGCATGCTCGCGCCCGCGCTGGCCACCATGCTCTGCGTCCTCACCACCGACGCCGACCTGGACGCCGCTAGCCTCGATGCCGCACTCCGGGCGGCGACCCGGCTCACGTTCGACCGGCTCGACACCGACGGCTGCATGTCCACCAACGACACCGTGCTGCTGCTGGCCAGCGGCGCGGCCGGCGGCGGCCCGGCCCCCGGCGACTTCACCCGCGTCCTGGCCGAGGTCTGCGCCGACCTGGCCCGCCAGCTGCAGGCGGACGCCGAAGGGGCGACCAAGGCGATCGCGATCGAGGTGGTCGGGGCCGCCAGCGAGGATGACGCCCTGGCCGCTGGCCGGGCCGTGGCCCGGTCCGCGCTGGTCAAATGCGCCATCGCCGGCGAGGACCCGAACTGGGGGCGGGTCCTCTCCGCGGTGGGCACCACCAGCGCCGAATTCGAGCCGGAGCGGCTCAGCGTGGCGATCAACGGGGTCTGGGTCTGCCGCAACGGCTGCGCCGGGGACGACCGGTCCAAGGTGGACCTGCGGCCGCGGGACGTGACGATCACCGTCGACCTGTCCGCCGGGCCGCACGCCGCCACCATCCGCACCACCGACCTGACGGCCGCCTACGTCCACGAGAACTCGGCCTACTCGACATGACTGAGCACCTCCATGACCGGGCGCCCGCCGCCGGGCCGGCGATGGCCGAGCAGGCCGGGCCAGCCGGGCAACGCACCGGCGCGGCGGCGGCCCTGGCCAAGGCGGCCACGCTGATCGAGGCGCTGCCCTGGCTGGACCGGTTCCATGGCCAGACCGCCGTGATCAAGTACGGCGGCCACGCCATGACCGACGCGGCCCTGCGGGCCGCCTTCGCCCAGGACGTCGTGTTCCTGCGCTACGCCGGGCTGCGCCCGGTGGTGGTGCACGGCGGCGGGCCGCAGATTTCCGCGCACCTGGAACGCCTCGGCGTCGCCAGCACCTTCACCGCCGGACTGCGGGTGACCACGCCGGAGACGATGGACGTGGTCAGGATGGTGCTCACCGGCCAGGTCAACCGGGACGTGGTCGGGCTGATCAACCGGCACGGCCCGTTCGCGGTGGGCATGTCGGGGGAGGACGCCAACCTGTTCACCGCCAGCCGCCGGGGGGCGGTGGTGGACGGCGAGTTCGTCGACATCGGGCTGGTCGGCGAGATCGACGCGGTTGACCCGGCGGCCCTGCAGGTGCTGCTGGCCGACGGCCGGGTACCGGTCGTCTCCAGCGTCGCCCGCGGCGCGGGCGGCGAGATCTACAACGTCAACGCCGACACCGCCGCCGCGGCCCTGGCGGTGGCGCTGGGCGCCGCCAAGCTGGTGGTTCTCACCGACGTGGAGGGCCTGTACACGGACTGGCCCGCGGGCGGAGGGGCGCCCGCCGAGATGGGCAACGTGATCAGCCAGCTCGGCGCGACCGAGCTGGAGCGGCTGCTGCCCAGCCTGAGCGCCGGCATGATCCCCAAGATGGAGGCCTGCCTGCGCGCGGTGCGGGGCGGTGTACCGCAGGCCCACGTGCTGGACGGCCGGCTTCCGCATTCGCTGCTGCTGGAGATCTTCACCGACTCCGGCATTGGCACCATGGTCGTCCCGGACGGAGTGGGTTGACGCCAGCATGACGCCGACCTGCTGGCGCCCTCCGGCACCTCCGGCACAGCCTCCCATGGCGGCCGGGACCAGCCTACCGATCCCGCGCCCGGCACGACCAAGCGGCGCCCACGAGGGAGGTGAGCGCCACCCAGCAGCTGCAGGCCCGGTTCGGGGCGGCGCTCATGGGCACCTACGGGGTGCCGCCGGTGGCGCTGGTGCGCGGCGAGGGGTGCCGGGTCTGGGACGCCGACGGCAAGCAGTACACCGACCTCATCGCCGGCATCGCGGTCAGCTCGCTCGGCCACGCTCACCCGGCGGTCACCGGGGCGGTGACCCGCCAGGTACAGGCCATCGCCCACACCTCCAACCTATTCCTGCACGAGGGCGAGATCGCCCTCGCCGAGCGCCTCCTCGCCCTGCTGGCCGCCGACGGCCGGGTGTTCTTCACCAACTCGGGTACCGAGGCCAACGAGGCGGCACTCAAGCTGGTCCGCCGCCACCAGGGCCCGTCCCGCCCGGTTATCGTCGCCGCCGCCGACGGCTTCCATGGCCGCACCATGGGCTCGCTCGCGCTGACCGGCAAGGAGGCGATACGCCAGCCGTTCGGCCCGTTCGGAGTCGAGGTCCGCTTTGTCCCCTACGGCGATGCGGCCGCGCTCGCCGGAGCCGTCGGCCCCGACTGCGCCGCCGTGTTCATCGAGCCGTGCCAGGGGGAGGCGGGGGTGGTGCCGCCGCCCGCGGGGTACCTGAGCGCCGCCCGGCAGGCGTGCGACGCCACCGGCGCGCTGCTGGTGATCGACGAGATCCAGAGCGGGATCGGCCGCACCGGCGCCTGGTTCGCCCACCAGGCCGACGGGGTACTGCCGGACGTGCTCACCCTGGCCAAGGGGCTGGGCGGCGGCCTCCCGATCGGCGCCTGCATCGGGCTCGGCGCGGCCGGCCAGGCGCTGCGCAAGGGCGACCACGGCAGCACGTTCGGCGGCAACCCGGTGGCCTGCGCGGCCGCGCTCGCCGTGCTCGCCACGATCGAGTCCGACGGCCTGCTGGCCCAGGCGGCGGCCGTCGGCGGCCAGCTCGCGGCCGGCCTCGCCCGGCCGGCGCACCCGCTGCTCGGCGGGGTGAGAGGGCGGGGTCTCTGGCTCGCGGCGCTGCTGTCCCGGCCCGCCGCGGCCGCGGTGGAGGCCGCCTGCCGCCAGGCCGGGTTCCTCGTCAACGCCGTCCAGCCGGACGCGATCCGGCTCGCCCCGCCGCTCATCCTCCAGGCCAGCCAGGTGGAGGAGTTCATCGCCGCCTGGCCGGCCATCCTGGATCAGGCGGCCGAGGCGGCATCCGTTGAGCATGCGGGGCGGTCGGCATGACCGCGGTAAGCCCGGTGACCAAGGCCGCGCGGCAGGCACAGATCGCCGACATCCTCACCCGCGTCCGGGTGCGGTCACAGGAGGAACTCGCCGACCTGCTGGCCCAGCGCGGGGTCAAGGTCACCCAGGCAACCCTGTCCCGCGACCTGGATGAGCTCGGCGCGGTCCGGCTACGGGGCGCGGGCGGCACCCTGGTGTACGCGCTGCCCGGCGACCCGGGCGGCCCGGGCTCGCGGCCGGGCGGCCTGCCGGGACCGTCGGCGGGGAGCCCGCCCGGCCCGGACGGCCCGCCGGTCGCGCCCGGCAGCTGGCCCGGCGCCTGGCTCAGCGGGCGGACCGATGAGGGCGCCTCCGGCACGCTGGCCCGGGTGGGCCCCGAGCTGCTCCTGTCCGCCGAGGCGAGCGCAAACCTGGTGGTGCTGCGCACCCCGGCCGGGGCGGCCCAGTTCCTCGCCTCCGCCATCGACCACGCCGGCTGGCCGTCCATCCTCGGCACGGTCGCGGGCGACGACACCGTCCTGGTCATCAGCCGGGAGCCCGCGGGCGGCAACGAGCTCGCGGAGAGCCTGCTCCGCCTCGCGGAGCGCAAAGGCTCAGCCGGCATGCGGCCGGCAGCACGCTTCCCCGCCGCGGTGCCGCCCGCGGCTGACCGATAAGCAGCAAGCACCAACAAGAGGAGACAGATCATGACAAAGCGGGTAGTCCTCGCGTACTCCGGCGGCCTCGACACCTCGGTCGCCATCGGCTGGATCGCCGAGCAGACCGGCGCGGAGGTGATAGCGGTCGCGGTGGACGTCGGCCAGGGCGGGGAGGACCTGGACGTGATCCGCGACCGGGCCCTCGCCTGCGGGGCCACCGCCGCCGAGGTGGTCGATGCGCGGGAGGAATTCGCGGTCGGCTACTGCCTGCCCGCGCTCCGCGCCAACGCGCTCTACATGAACCGCTACCCGCTGGTCTCGGCGCTCTCGCGGCCGCTGATCGTCACCCATCTGGCCCGGGTGGCCCGCGAGCGCGGCGCCGACGCGGTCGCGCACGGCTGCACCGGCAAGGGCAACGACCAGGTCAGGTTCGAGGTGGGCATGGCCAGCCTCGCCCCGGAGGTCGAGGTGCTGGCCCCGGTCCGGGATTCGGGCATGACCAGGGACAAGGCGATCGCGTTCGCGGAGGAGAAGGAACTGCCGATCAACGTGACGTCCCGGTCGCCGTACTCGATCGACCAGAACCTGTGGGGGCGCAGCTGCGAGACCGGGCACCTGGAGGACATCTGGGAGGCGCCCCACCACGACGTGTGGAGCTACACCGAGGACCCGGGTGTGCCGCGGGATCCCGATGAGCTCGTGATCAGTTTCGCCGACGGCGCCCCGGTCGCGATCGACGGCAGGCCCCTGCCGCCGCTGGACATCATCACCGAGCTGAACGCCCGCGGCGGGGCGCAGGGGGTAGGCCGGGTGGACATGGTCGAGGACCGGCTGGTCGGGATCAAGAGCCGGGAGATCTACGAGGCACCGGGCGCCATCGCCCTCCTCGCGGCGCACTCCGAGCTTGAGAGCGTGTGCATGGAGCTTGACCTGTCCCGGTTCAAGCGGTCGGCGGAGCAGCGGTGGACCGAACTGGTCTACGACGGCCTGTGGTTCTCCCCGCTCAGGACCGCGCTCGACGCGTTCATGGCCGAGGCGTCGCGGTACGTGACCGGCGACGTCAGGCTGCGGCTGCACGGCGGCCAGGCCGTGGTCACCGGGCGGCGCAGCCCGGTTTCGCTGTATGACTACGGGCTGGCCACCTACGATACGGGCGACACCTTCGACCAGTCGCTGGCCAAGGGGTTCGTGGAGCTGTGGGGCCTGCCCAGCCGTGTCGCGGCGATGCGGGAGCACCGGGCCGGAAGGTGACCGGCCGGCCGGTCCCTGCCGGGCCTGACCGTGGCTGGGGAACATCGACCGCTGAGAGGAACCCGGTGGCAGAGCAGGAACGCAAGCCGACGCGGTTGTGGGGGGGCCGGTTCGAGTCCGGGCCGGCCGAGGCGCTCGCGCGGCTGTCGGTCAGCGTCCAGTTCGACTGGCGACTCGCCCCCTACGACCTGCTCGCCTCCGCTGCGCACGCGCGGGTGCTGCACCAGGCGGGGCTGCTGGACGACGACGAGCTCGCCCGGCTGCTGGCCGCCCTGGACAGCCTCTCCCGCGCCTGCCGCACCGGCGAGTTCCGCCCGGACGCCACCGACGAGGACGTGCACACTGCGCTCGAGCGCGGCCTGCTCGAGCGGGCCGGCTCGCTCGGCGGCAAGCTGCGGGCCGGCCGCAGCCGCAACGACCAGGTGGCCACCGACCTGCGCCTGTACCTGCGCGACCACGTGCGGCTCATCGTCTCGCGGGTGGCCGAGCTGCAGACGGCGCTGCTCGCCCAGGCCGCCGGGCACGTGCACTCCCCGGCGCCGGGCATGACCCACCTTCAGCACGCCCAGCCGGTGGTCTTCGCCCACCAGCTGCTCGCCCACGCGCACGCACTCAACCGGGACATCGGCCGCCTGCGGGACTGGGACAAGCGGGCCGCGGTGTCCCCGCTCGGCGCGGGCGCCCTGGCCGGCTCCTCGCTGCCCCTCGACCCCGAGGCGGTCGCCGCCGAGCTCGGCTTCGACAGCGCCGCGCCGAACTCGATGGACGCGGTGAGCGACCGGGACTTCGCGGCCGAGTTCTGCTTCGCCGCGGCCCTGCTCGGGGTGCACCTGTCCCGGCTCGGCGAGGAGATCGTGCTGTGGTCCTCGCAGGAGTTCGGCTGGGTGGAGATCGACGACGCGTACGCCACCGGCTCGTCGATCATGCCGCAAAAAAAGAATCCTGACGTCGCGGAGCTGGCCCGCGGCAAGGCGGGCCGGCTGATCGGCGGCCTCACCGGCCTGCTCACGACGCTCAAGGGGCTGCCGCTCACCTACAACCGTGACCTGCAGGAGGACAAGGAACCGGTCTTCGACGCGGTGGACACGCTGCTGCTGGTCCTGCCCGCGCTAGCGGGCCTGGTCGGCACGCTCCGCATGCATACAGAACGGATGAAGGCGGGTGCGAGCACTGGCTTCGCGCTGGCCACCGACCTGGCCGAGCTCCTGGTCCGGCGGGGCGTCCCGTTCCGCGAGGCCCACGAGGTGGTGGGGCACCTGGTCGTGTGGTGCCAGGTGAACGACTGCGACCTGCCCGACGTGAGCGACGAGAACCTGGCGAAGATCTCCCCCCACCTCACGCCGGACGTGCGGGAGGTGCTGTCGGTGACCGGCGCGCTGGCGGCCCGGAGCACCTTCGGGGGAACGGCGCCGGAGCGGGTGACGGAGCAGCTGGCCGCGCTGCGCGGCGTGGTCGACGAGAACGCCGCCTGGGCGGCGGGCTGACCCGGAGGGTCGCGTGCAGGTTCAGGACGGGGAGCCGGCGGCCGGTGGCCTGCTCCCGCGCGGGTTCTTCGCCGGGTCCTCGCTGGCGGTGGCGCCCAGGTTGCTGGGCTGCGTGCTGGAGCACGAGACCAGCGAGGGCCTGGTCGCGGTGGCGCTGACCGAGGTCGAGGCCTACAACGGATCCAACGATCCCGCGTCGCACGCCTACCGTGGCCGGACCGGCCGGAACGCGGTCATGTTCGGCGAGCCCGGGCACGCGTACGTGTATTTCACGTACGGCATGCATTTCTGCGTGAACCTGGTCTGCCGGCCGGAGGGGACCGCGTCCGCCGTCCTGCTGCGGGCCGGCCGGGTGACCGACGGCGTCCCGCTGGCTACCACTCGCCGCCCGGCGGCCCGCAACGGGAACGATCTGGCCCGGGGCCGGCCCGGCTCTGCCAGGCGCTCGCCATCGACCGCGGCCTGGACGGCGCCGACGTGTGCAGCCCGGGCTCGCCGCTGCGGATCCGGCCGGCCCCGGGCCCCAGCCCCGGCCAGCTGGTCCCTGACGTCAGCCGTGGTCCCCGGGTCGGGATCAGCGCCGCCGCCGACCGCCGGTGGCGGTTCTGGCTGACCGGTGACCCCACGGTCTCCGCGTACCGCCCGCACGTGCCCAGGGTCCGCGCGAAACCAGTTTCGCCCCAGGCCGCAGGAGATGAAAATATTCACCGGTGACTGACATCCTCGAGGAACTCACCTGGCGGGGCCTGCTCGCCCTGTCTACCGATGCCGACGAGCTGCGCACGGCGCTGGGCTCCGGCACGGTCACCTTCTACGTGGGGTTCGACCCGACCGCGCCCGGCCTGCACATCGGCAACCTGGTCCAGCTGCTGACGATGCGCCGTCTGCAGCTGGCAGGGCATCGCCCCATCGGCCTGGTCGGCGGGGCGACCGGCCTGATCGGCGACCCCAGCGGCAAGTCGGAGGAGCGGGTGCTCAACCCGCGCGAGACCGTCGCGGCCTGGGTGGAGCGCATCCGGGGAGAGGTGGCACGCTTCCTGGACTTCGGCGGGGGACCTGCCGGCGCCGTGATGGTCAGCAACCTGGAGTGGACCGAACAGCTATCCGCGCTGGACTTCCTGCGTGACATCGGCAAGCACTTCCCCGTGAACCGGATGCTGGCCCGTGAGTCGGTCAAGGCCAGACTGGAGGCGGGCGGGATCAGCTACACCGAGTTCAGCTACCAGATCCTGCAGGCCTACGACTACCTGGAGCTGTACCGCCGCCATGGCTGCACGCTGCAGCTGGGCGGCAGCGACCAGTGGGGAAACCTCGTCGCTGGCGTGGACCTCATCAAGCGGGTGGAGGGGGCGTCCGTTCACGCCCTGGCCACGCCCCTGATCACCAGGCCGGACGGGACCAAGTACGGCAAGACCGAGGGCGGGGCGATCTGGCTGAGCCCGGACCTGATGAGCCCGTACGCGTTCTACCAGTTCTGGGTCAACCGGAGCGACGCCGAGGCCGGCCAGCTGCTCCGGGTGTTCACCTTCCGCTCGCGGGAGGAGATCGAGGACCTGGAGCGCCAGGTGCAGGACAGGCCCGCCGCTCGTGAGGCGCAGCGTGTGCTCGCCGAGGACGTGACAACCCTGGTGCACGGGCCGGAGGAGTGCGCGAAGGCCGTGGCGGCGAGCAGGGCGCTGTTTGGCCAGGGGGAACTGGCCGACCTGGACGAGCCGACGCTCGCCGCGGCGCTGGCGGAGGTGCCGTCGATGACCGTCGAGCCCACCACGTCGGGCCTTCCCACGGTGGTCGACCTGATGGCCGGCACCGGGATCGTCGCGAGCAAGTCCGCCGCGCGGCGGGCGATCGCCGAGGGCGGTGCCTACCTGAACAACCGGAAGGTACTGAACGAGGAGGCCGAGCCGGGCCGGGCCGACCTGCTGCACGGCAGGTTCCTGGTGGTCCGCCGGGGCAAGCGCACCGTGGGCGGGGTGGAGGTGGCCGGCCGCTGACCCCAGCCGGTCCGGGCCCGGGTCGGCGGCCGGTGCTCACGCCTTCGCCGGGCCGCGGCTGGCAGGCTCTTCCCGTGCTGGATCCGGCTACCGGCGGTGATGGGCCGTGCGCGCCCGCCAGGCTGGGTTAGCGCCCGTGACGCATGAGGCTGGTGTGCATGGCTTGCCGATTTGACGGAAACGGTTTTGCTCCCTAATGTTTCGTCCTGCCCGCAGGGCCACGCCAGCCGTCGGCTGGTGGCGGTCCCGGGGCGGGCAGAAGGTTCTCTGTACACCCCAGCTTGGTCCTGGCTTGGCCTGGGCGGGGGTATGCTGGGAATACATTGAGCTACCGGGTCGGTTGAACCTCGTGAAACCGGTTGACAGACCTGTAGCTCACAGGTAAGTTAGCAGGGTTGCCCCCGAACTGAGGCGAAAGCCTTGTGACGGTGCGCGTCCGCTCCTTGAGAACTCAACAGCGTGCTAAAAGCCAGTGCACAAGCACAACAAACCCCGTCAGTGAGGGGCTGAGCCGGCAACGGCCCATCACCTCACTACGGATGCCAAGATCGCCTTGAGAGCCGGTCCAACCGGCCCGCGAGGCACTCTTTTCATGTCAGCAGCCCGCTGGCCAGGCCCTCGTGCCGGGCAGCGGTTGCATATAGACATCAACGGAGAGTTTGATCCTGGCTCAGGACGAACGCTGGCGGCGTGCTTAACACATGCAAGTCGAGCGGAAAGGCCCTTCGGGGTACTCGAGCGGCGAACGGGTGAGTAACACGTGAGCAACCTGCCCTCAGCTCTGGGATAGCTCCCGGAAACGGGAATTAATACCGGATACGACCCTGACTGACATCGGTCAGGGTGGAAAGGATTCCGGCTGAGGATGGACTCGCGGCCTATCAGCTAGTTGGTGGGGTAACGGCCCACCAAGGCGACGACGGGTAGCCGGCCTGAGAGGGCGACCGGCCACACTGGGACTGAGACACGGCCCAGACTCCTGCGGGAGGCAGCAGTGGGGAATATTGCGCAATGGGCGAAAGCCTGACGCAGCGACGCCGCGTGGGGGATGAAGGCCTTCGGGTTGTAAACCCCTTTCAGCAGGGACGAAGCG
Organism: uncultured Actinomycetes bacterium; assembly: GCA_963835425.1. GTDB lineage: Bacteria > Actinomycetota > Actinomycetes > Streptosporangiales > Streptosporangiaceae > UBA9676. Next base: position 95,754 of record CAWIGE010000003.1, read on the forward strand.
AGAGTGACGGTACCTGCAGAAGAAGCGCCGGCTAACTACGTGCCAGCAGCCGCGGTAACACGTAGGGCGCAAGCGTTGTCCGGAATTATTGGGCGTAAAGAGCTCGTAGGCGGTCTGTTGCGTCCGCTGTGAAAACCCGGGGCTTAACCCTGGGCTGGCAGTGGATACGGACAGACTAGAGGTAGGTAGGGGAGAATGGAATTCCCGGTGTAGCGGTGAAATGCGCAGATATCGGGAGGAACACCGGTGGCGAAGGCGGTTCTCTGGGCCTTACCTGACGCTGAGGAGCGAAAGCGTGGGGAGCGAACAGGATTAGATACCCTGGTAGTCCACGCTGTAAACGTTGGGCGCTAGGTGTGGGGTCCTTCCACGGATTCCGTGCCGCAGCTAACGCATTAAGCGCCCCGCCTGGGGAGTACGGCCGCAAGGCTAAAACTCAAAGGAATTGACGGGGGCCCGCACAAGCGGCGGAGCATGTTGCTTAATTCGACGCGACGCGAAGAACCTTACCAAGGTTTGACATGCAGGGAAAAGCCGTAGAGATACGGTGTCCGTAAGGGCCCTGCACAGGTGGTGCATGGCTGTCGTCAGCTCGTGTCGTGAGATGTTGGGTTAAGTCCCGCAACGAGCGCAACCCTCGTCCTATGTTGCCAGCGGATTATGCCGGGGACTCATAGGAGACTGCCGGGGTCAACTCGGAGGAAGGTGGGGATGACGTCAAGTCATCATGCCCCTTATGTCTTGGGCTGCAAACATGCTACAATGGCCGGTACAGAGGGCTGCGAGACCGCAAGGTGGAGCGAATCTCAAAAAGCCGGTCTCAGTTCGGATTGGGGTCTGCAACTCGACCCCATGAAGTCGGAGTCGCTAGTAATCGCAGATCAGCAACGCTGCGGTGAATACGTTCCCGGGCCTTGTACACACCGCCCGTCACGTCACGAAAGTTAGCAACACCCGAAGCCGGTGGCCTAACCCGTAAGGGAGGGAGCCGTCGAAGGTGGGGCCGGCGATTGGGACGAAGTCGTAACAAGGTAGCCGTACCGGAAGGTGCGGCTGGATCACCTCCTTTCTAAGGAGCACCTGGCGCGCCTGCCATCCGGCGGACGCGTCCAGAGCCACATCTCAGGCGAGTGTCCTGAGGTGGCAGCTCACTAGTGGAGCACTGGTTATTCGGTTCGTGTACCAGCTCACGTCGGCTAGTACACCCCTTACCTCGGTAGGGGGACGGAACGCCGCTCGCGAGGGGTTCGCGGGCCGAGCACGCTGTTGGGTCCTGAGGGAACGGCCGCAAGGCACCCTCGGTCCGGACCGGCCGCCGCGCCCGCAAGGGCGGCAGGCAGCCGGGACCGCCCGTATCTTGAGAACTGCACAGTGGACGCGAGCATCACATCTGTAGTTGCCAAGTTATTAAGGGCGCACGGTGGATGCCTTGGCACCAGGAGCCGAAGAAGGACGTAGGAGCCTGCGATAAGCCCCGGGGAGTCGGCAACCAGACTTCGATCCGGGGATTTCCGAATGGGGAAACCTGAGTGGGCGTAATGGCCCATCGCCCCTGCCTGAACACATAGGGCAGGTGGAGGTAACGTGGGGAAGTGAAACATCTCAGTACCCACAGGAAGAGAAAGCAACAGCGATTCCCTGAGTAGTGGTGAGCGAAAGGGGAACAGGCCAAACCGATCACGTGTCATAGCCGGCAGGCGTTGCGTGATCGGGGTTGTGGGACCGGCCAGCCAGAGCTGCTGATCTGGCAGGAAGTAAAAAATCGTTTGGGTAGCCGAAGACGCCTGGAAAGCGTCGGCACAGAGGGTGACACCCCCGTAGGTGAAACTCAAGCGACTTCCGGACGGTATCCCAAGTAGCACGGGGCCCGAGAAATCCCGTGTGAATCCGGGAGGACCACCTCCTAAGCCTAAATACTCCCTGGTGACCGATAGTGCACAAGTACCGTGAGGGAAAGGTGAAAAGTGCCCCGGTGAGGGGTCGTGAAATAGTACCTGAAACCGTGTGCCTACAAGCCGTGGGAGCGTAATCAGCCTTCGGGCTGATGTGAAGTGACCACGTGCCTTTTGAAGAATGAGCCTGCGAGTTATGATATGTGGCAAGGTTAACCCGTGTGGGGGAGCCGTAGCGAAAGCGAGTCTGAATAGGGCGCCCGAGTCGCATGTCATAGACCCGAAGCGGAGTGATCTACCCATGGGCAGGTTGAAGCGCGGGTAAGACCGCGTGGAGGACCGAACCCACCAGGGTTGAAAACCTGGGGGATGACCTGTGGGTAGGGGTGAAAGGCCAATCAAACTCCGTGATAGCTGGTTCTCCCCGAAATGCATTTAGGTGCAGCGTTGCGTGTTTCTTGCCGGAGGTAGAGCTACTGGATGGCCTAGGGGGCCTACAAGCTTACTGAAGTCAGCCAAACTCCGAATGCCGGTAAGTGAGAGCGCGGCAGTGAGACTGCGGGGGATAAGCTTCGTAGTCGAGAGGGAAACAGCCCAGATCACCAGCTAAGGCCCCTAAGCGTGTGCTAAGTGGGAAAGGATGTAGAGTTGCAGAGACAACCAGGAGGTTGGCTTAGAAGCAGCCACCCTTGAAAGAGTGCGTAATAGCTCACTGGTCAAGTGATTCTGCGCCGACAATTTAACGGGGCTCAAGCACACCGCCGAAGCTGTGGCACTCGCGCGATAACCCGGCCCTTTGTGGCTAAGGTGGATGGCGGTCTGGACCGCTGCGGTTTCGGCCGCGGCTGACCAGATCGTGGCCACTGGCGCCTTTAGGGTCCAGGTGCGCGGGTGGGTAGGGGAGCGTCGGGTGGCGGGAGAAGCGGCGGAGTGATCCAGCCGTGGACGCCACTCGAGTGAGAATGCAGGCATGAGTAGCGAAAGAGGGGTGAGAAACCCCTCCGCCGAATGACCAAGGGTTCCTGGGGCAGGCTAATCCGCCCAGGGTGAGTCGGGACCTAAGGCGAGGCCGACAGGCGTAGTCGATGGACAACGGGTTGATATTCCCGTACCCGCTTAGATGCGCCCATGCCGACCCTGGCGATGCTAAGTGTGCGAAGCTGGCGAGTCCTTCGGGACGAGCCGGCCCAGCGCGCGACCCAGACCGGCAGTAGGCAAACCGAAGGGGTGACGCAGGAGGGTAGCTCTACCGGGCGATGGTTGTCCCGGAGTAAAGGCGTAGGGCGGTGCGTAGGCAAATCCGCGCACCATAAGCCTGAGACCTGATGCCGAGCCGATTTAGGCGAAGTGAGTAATCCCATGCTGCCAAGAAAAACCTCGCGGTGAGCATCTCGGCGGCCCGTACCCTAAACCGACGCAGGTGGTCAGGTAGAGAATACCTAGGCGATCGGGTGAACTGTGGTTAAGGAACTAGGCAAATTATCCCCGTAACTTTGGGAGAAGGGGAACCGCGCCCGGTGATGAGGCATGCCCTCTGAGCTGGGTACGGTCGCAGATACCAGGGGAAAGCGACTGTTTACTAAAAACACAGGTCCGTGCAAAGTCGCAAGACGACGTATACGGACTGACGCCTGCCCGGTGCTGGAACGTTAAGGGGAGGGGTTAGCGGCCTTCGGGCCGCGAAGCTCAGAACTTAAGCGCCAGTAAACGGCGGTGGTAACTATAACCATCCTAAGGTAGCGAAATTCCTTGTCGGGTAAGTTCCGACCTGCACGAATGGCGTAACGACTTTCCCACTGTCTCAACCACAGACCCGGCGAAATTGCACTACGAGTAAAGATGCTCGTTACGCGCAGCAGGACGGAAAGACCCCGGGACCTTCACTGCAGCTTGACATTGGTGTTTGGGACGTCTTGTGTAGGATAGGTGGGAGACTGTGAAGCAGGGACGCTAGTTCCTGTGGAGTCATTGGTGAAATACCACTCTGGTCGTTCTGGATGTCTAACCTGGGTCCGTGATCCGGATCAGGGACAGTGTCTGGTGGGTAGTTTAACTGGGGCGGTTGCCTCCTAAAAGGTAACGGAGGCGCCCAAAGGTACCCTCAGCCTGGTTGGCAATCAGGTGTCGAGTGTAAGTGCACAAGGGTGCTTGACTGTGAGACAGACATGTCGAGCAGGAGCGAAAGCTGGGACTAGTGATCCGGCGGTGGCATGTGGAAGCGCCGTCGCTTAACGGCTAAAAGGTACCCCGGGGATAACAGGCTGATCTTCCCCAAGAGTCCATATCGACGGGATGGTTTGGCACCTCGATGTCGGCTCGTCGCATCCTGGGGCCGGAGCAGGTCCCAAGGGTTGGGCTGTTCGCCCATTAAAGCGGCACGCGAGCTGGGTTTAGAACGTCGTGAGACAGTTCGGTCCCTATCCGCTGCGCGCGCAGGAGACTTGAGAGGGGCTGTCCCTAGTACGAGAGGACCGGGACGGACGAACCTCTGGTGTGCCAGTTGTTCCGCCAGGAGCACGGCTGGTTTGCTACGTTCGGAAGGGATAACCGCTGAAAGCATCTAAGCGGGAAGCTCGCCTCAAGATGAGGTCTCCCTCGGGGTTAACCCGGTAAGGCCCCCAGCTAGACGACTGGGTTGATAGGCCGGAGGTGGAAGCGTGGCAACGCGTGGAGCTGACCGGTACTAATAGGCCGAGTGGCTTGGCTTCTACAACTCCCGGTCTGGGAGGCGACTCCCAGACCCGTGTGCACGCGTCCACTGTGCGGTTCCCGAGATGCGGTCGGGCACCACATCTCCATAGTGTTTCGGTGGCCATAGCGAAGGGGAAACACCCGGTCCCATTCCGAACCCGGAAGTTAAGCCCTTCAGCGCCGATGGTACTGCGCGGGGGACCGCGTGGGAGAGTAGGACGCCGCCGGACAACTTCACTGGGGGTCGCTTCGCTGAAGCGGCCCCCAGTTTTTTGCTGTGACGCTGCATGTTGTGATGGTGTCAGCCCTGCTGACAAGCCCGGAAGGTGGGAACGCGATGGGGGAAGAGCCGCGGCGCCGTAAGGGCGGGACAAGCCGCGGTGATGCCTCCGCGCGTGGCGACGGAGGCGACGGCCCGGGAGGCCACGGCACCACTCCAGGGCGCGGCGCCGGGCGATCTAGCGGTTCCGGGCGTGGTGGCAGCTCGGCACGGTCCAGCGGTTCGCGGGCGTGCGCGGCAGCTCGGCAGCGGTCCAGCGGTTCTGGGCGCGCCAGCAACCCGGGACGCGCGGCAGCTCGGCACGGTCCAGCGGTTCCGCGCGCGCCAGCAACCCGGGACGCCCTGGCAGCTCGGGGCGGTCCGGCAGCTCGGGGCGGACCGGCAGCTCGGGGCGGACCGGCGGGCCTGCGGGCCCCAGCGGTCGGCCGGGCCGACCCGCGGATGGCTCCGGTCGTGGCCGTGCTGGTTCGGGTGACGGCCGTGCCGGTTCAGACGGCCTAAGGGCAGGCCCCAGCGGTGCCGGAACGGGCCGTGCCGGAGCTGGTTCGGGCCGTGCCGGGACTGGTTCGGGCCGTACTGGATCGGGGGGTGGCGGGGCCGGAATGGGCCGTGCCGGGACTGGTTCGGGCCGCGGCGTGGCTAGTTCGGGCCGTGCCGGTTCGGGCGGTGGCGGGGCCGGAATGGGCCGCGGCCGTGCCGTAGCGGGCCGCGGTGGAACTGGTTCGGGCGGCAGGACCGGAACGGACCGCAGCGGTGCCGGAACGGGCCGGGGGAGACCGGGTGGGGGCAGCAGGGACACAAGCCGCGCCCGGCCCAATGACACAGAGCGCGGCCATGCCGGCCCGGGTAGCGCGGGGGACGCCCGCTCCGGCCGCCGTGATGCGACACGCGGCACGGCGCGCGGCGGGACCGGGCCTGAGCACGGCCCAGCCCGGCGTGGAACGGCACCCAGGGGGCGCGACGGGGCGGAACATGCCGGGGAACGCGCCTGGCAGAGCGGACCGGGAGGCGGCAGACGCCCCCCGCGTGCCGAGGGCACCGACCGGGGACGTGGAGCGGAAGCAGAGCGTGGGCAGTGGCCGCCCCGGGCCCGCAGGGACGCAACCGGGCCAGCGGGCAGGAATGCCCGGCCCGGCAGGCCCGGTGGGCCGCGTCGGGCAGCTGGGCCGGGACGGGCCGACGGGCCGCGCGGAACGTGCCAATGGGGCCGGAAGTGCCCGATACCGTCTCCGCGGACCAGCTGGATCCGCAGGTGCGGGCCGAACTGCGTACCCTGCCTGGCGATCTTGCCGACGCGGTGGCACGCCGGCTGGTGGCCGCCGGCCTGGCGGAGGACCCCGAGCAGTCCTACCAGTTCACGCTGGCCGCGCGGCGCCTGGCGGCCCGCGTCGGCGTGGTACGCGAAGCCTGCGGGATCGCTGCCTACCGCGCCGGGCGCTGGGCCGAGGCGCTCGCCGAACTGCGTACCGCGCGCCGGCTGACCGGGCGGGGCGGCTACCTGCCGATGATGGCCGACTGCGAACGGGCGCTGGGCCGGCCGGACCGGGCGCTGGCGATCATCAACGACCCCGGCGTCAGCGGCCTTGACCGTGAGGTCCAGATTGAGCTCCGGATCGTCGAGTCTGGTATCCGGCGCGACGAAGGACGGCCCGCCGCCGCGGCAGTGGCCTTGCAAGTGCCAGAACTCACCGACGGGCGGCTGCGACCCTGGTCGCCCCGGCTGTTTTACGCCTACGCTGATGCGCTGCTTGATGCGGGCCGGACGGAGGAGGCGCGGGACTGGTTCGGCCGGGCAGCGGCCGCGGATGCCGACGGGGAGACCGGCGCCGCCGAACGTTTCGAGGACCTGGACACGGCCGTCTTCGAGGATCTCGCCCCCACCGGCGACGGCGACGACGCCACCGAGCCCGTCGCAGCCGCCCACGAGACGGAAGGTGCGGGCCCAGCCGGGGACGCCGGCCCTGCCAATGAGGTCGGAGCAGCCGGGCAAGCCGGCGTACCAGGGGACGCGGACCCAGCCGGGGACGTCGGCCCAGCTGCGGACGTCGGCCCAGCTGCGGACGTCGGCCCAGCCGGGGACCCAGACCCAGCCAAGGATACGGGTCCGGCGGAGCACGCCGGGTAGCGCCCGCCGGCACCGGCCAGCGCCGGGCAGCCCGAGTTACCGTGCGGCCTGCTCCTGCGTCTCGAGCCAGTGCATGATGCCGGTCACATTGAGGGCGGCCCCGCTCTGGCGCTCGAACCTGGCGCTGAGTGCCGGGTCGGCGCCGGGGCCGAGGGCGGCGTACCGCTGCCTGGTCTGCTCGGTGACCATGGCCACCGCGTGATCGAGATCCAGCCCCGCCGTATGCGCCTGCCTGGTGCGCTCGACCCACACGTTCAGTTCCTCGGCCGACCGCTCCAGCGTCTCCGCCACCTCATCGACCGGCCCGAAATGGCTGAACAGCAGCCGCGCCGGGGCGAGCGCGGCGAACATCCGCAGTGAGTCCTGGGCCTGCTCGAGATCGAAGTCGGGCGGCGGGGTCGCCGGGCGCAGGTCCTTCGTCTCCTCGATGAACACCCCCGCCGCGTCACCCACGTACAGATCACCGCTGACCGAGTCGATGAGGCCCACGTGATGCTTGGCGTGGCCGGGGGAGTAGTGGCTGTCCAGGCGCCGCCCGCCGCCCAGGTCGATCGAGCCCCGTTCCTCCACCGCCCGGATGCGCTCGGCCGGAGTGGGCGCAAGCTCGCCGAACAGGGCGTCCAGCGCCGGGCCGTAGACGCGGCGCGCGCTGTCCATCAGGCGGCTGGGGTCTGCCAGGTGCCTGGCCCCCCGCTGGTGGACCACGATCTCGGCCTCCGGGAACATGGCGGCGATGTCGCCCGCCCCGCCCGCGTGATCCAGGTGAATGTGGGTGACCACCACGGTGGCCAGGTCGCCCGGGCCGATGCCCAGGCCGGCGAGCGCATCCCGGACCACCCGCGCCGACGGCGCGGTGCCCGTCTCGACCAGGCACGGCCGCTCCGTCCGGATCAGGTAGCCGGCAGTGATCTTCTCGTGGCCGGCCATCCGGGTGTCGATTTCGAACACCTCGTGCCCGAGTGCCCTGACACCGCCGCCGGTGGCGGAGCCTCGTTCTGCCTGGTTCATGGGTTTATCGTGCCAGATGCGGACAGGGTCGAAAGTGGTGAGCTGATCACGCTGAGTGGCAATCCACTGGCAGGTGCGGACAGCGAGTAGGATGCGTTGGGCGGCCGGGCTCCTGGCAGGGTTGCGGCGGGACGAATGTCCGCCGAGGGGCCGGGCAATTGTCATGGCCGCGAGATACATCGCGCCCAAACGCACCACGTGCGGAGTCACCTACTTGTGAGCAGAACGTCTGCGATTACCTCCAGCACCGGGCCCAGGCCAGCGGCTGCGGGCACGTCTGCGCGACGTCGCTTCCCGCGGCCGTCGGCGGTCACCGCGGTCATTGTGATGGCCACACTGGTCGGCCTGGCTCTGCGGCTGTATCAGCTGAGCCGCCCCGGCTACCTGCTCGGGATCACCGAATACGACGACGGGACCGACTTCGGCAGCGCCGTCCGGCTGATCAACGGGGCGCTGCCGTATCGCGACTTCATCATGGTGCAGCCGCCCGGGATCACGCTGCTGATGGCCCCGGTCGCGCTGGCGACCAAGGCGGTCGGCACCGTTGCGGGGATGGCCGCCGGGCGTGTGCTCACCGCGCTGGCCAGCGCCGCCGCCGTGCCGCTGGCGGGCCTGCTCACCCGTCACCGCGGGCTGCTCGCGGTGACCGTGAGCTGCGGGATCATCGCCGTGTACCCGGACAGCATGCAGGCGGCGAGGACCGTGCTGCTCGAGCCGTGGCTGGCGCTGTTCTGCCTGCTGGGGGCGCTCGCGGTGTTCGATGGCGACCGGCTGGTCGGCGGTCGGCGCCTGATCTGGGGCGGGCTCGCGTTCGGGTTCGCGGGCGCGGTCAAGGTGTGGGCCATCCTGCCGGTGCTGGTGGTACTCGCGCTCACCGCCCGGCGGCCGCGCGAGGCGGCCCGGTTCGCCGCCGGGGTCGTTGCCGGGTTCCTGCTGCCCGTACTGCCGTTCGCACTCCTCGCCCCGCGGACCTTCTACCGCAGCGTGATCGTCGCCCAGCTGGTCAGGTCCGACCTCGTCCGGGTGCCGCTCGCCTTCAGGCTGCAGCACATGCTCGGCCTCACCCACGCGCCGCAGCTGACGACGCCGGCGCTGGTGGCGATCGGCGCCGCCGTCATCGTGATCATCGCCGGGCTGTTGGTGCTGGGCGTGCGCCTCACCCACCAGGCACCGCCCGCGCTGGATATCTTCGCCACCGCTACCTTCGGGCTCGCGGTCGTCGCCTTCCTGTGGCCATCCGACTTCTACAACCACTACGCCGCGTTCCTCGCGCCGTTCCTGGCGCTGGCCATCGCGCTGCCGCTCTCCCGCGTGCTCGGCGCAGCACCGGTGACCGGCGCCCGGGCGCGGCCGGTGGTGCTGCTGCGGCGCGGGGCAGCCGTGCTCGCCGCGGCGACGCTCGCCGCCTTCGCCGTCCTGCAGGGAGTTGCCGAGAGCCATCTCGCCGCGGCCATCCCCGCCTCGGAGATCAGCGCGGCCGAGCGGATGATCCCCCCCGGCGCCTGCGTGGTTACCGACCAGGTCTCGTACACGATCGCCATCAACCGGTTCACCTCGGCCGTCCCGGGCTGCTCGACGATGGTCAACGGGGTCGGCAGCGACTACGCGCTCTCCGGCGGCCACAACGCGCTGAACGGCGCCGGGCGCGTCCCCGCCGTGGAGCAGCTGTGGATGTCGGCGTTCCGCTCGGCCCAGTATCTGTGGATCACCGCCAGCTCCGCGCCGCGGATCCCGTGGACACCGCGGCTGCGGGCCTACTTCCTGGCCAACTTCGTGCCGCTCACCGAGGGGCCCGACTGGCTGTACGCCCGCAAACTCAACCCCTCCCGGTAGCCGGCCGGAGCCAAGTGGTCCGTCAGCCGTAGGCGAACGAGCGCAGCACGAGCCCTGAGCGCGGCTTGGGGGCGAAAGACGTTGACTTGCGGGGCACCCGTTCGCCGTGGGCGGCGACCGCGTAGACGTCCGCCGCCGCGAGCGGCGGGCAGAGCACCGCGGTCCCGCCGGGCGGCCGGGCCGCGGCCCGCAGCGCCCCCGCCGCATCATGAAGCACCCGGACGCTGCTCTCGTCGTCAGGGATTCCCCACACGTGGGCGAGCAGCAGCTCCTGCAGGACCGAGGCGGACAGCCCGCGCCAGCGGGCCGAGCGGCCGGGCATCGCCGCCTCCGCCTGCCGCGGGTCGGGGTCGGTGAGCAGGTATGCCTCCCCGCCGCCGGCCACCACGAAGGCCACGCCGCCGACCCCGCGCAGCAGGTCCATGATGCCGTCGGGGTCGTGCACGAGCCGTTCCGGCAGCGGCCGCACAACGAAGGCGGCTTTCGCCCGCTGTGCCGCCTCCGGGGCGCTGAGCCCGGGGATCACCCGGTGGATCGCCCCGATATGCGGGGGGAAGGCCTGTGAGTCCACCAGCAGCGCGAGCCCTGCGTCCCACGGCGCCAGGTGGGCCGGGTCATCGCCGGGCCCGTCCTGGCCGTTGGCCCGCTTCCGGGCCTGGAGCTGGAGGTAGGCGGCGTAGCGGTGATGCCCGTCGGCGATCAGCGCCTGGCGGGACGCGAGGTCGGCGGCCACCGCCGCCTGCTCGGCCGGATCGGTCAGCGCCCACAGCCGGTGCCGGATCCCGTCGTCGGTGTCCACGGCCATCAGCGGCGGCCGGCTCCCGGCCACCTGGGCGACCAGCCGCGAGGCGGCCCCGTCCGCGCCGTCGCCGTCGTAGAGCAGGAAGATTGGCTCCAGGTTGGCTCCTGCCGCCTCCATCAGCTGCCGGCGGCCGGCCACCGCCCCGGGCATGACGTCCTCATGGGGCAGCACGGAGCCCGCGTCCAGCGGCGACAGCCGCAGCGCGCCGATCAGCCCCTGCTGAAGGACCTGCCCGCCGCGCAGGGCCTGCTCGTAGACGTACAGGGCCGGCTGGGGGTCGGGAAGCAGGATGCCCTGCTCCTGCCAGTCACGGAACAGCTCTGCCGCGTCGCTGTAGGCATCGCCCGGGTTGCCCGCATCGTGGCGGGGAAGGATCAGCCGGACCACGTTGTGCGGGTCGGCCGCCCGCAACTGGGCTGCGGCGTCCTGGGCGATCACGTCGTACGGTGGAGAGGTGACCTCCGCGAGGCCGCTGACCCGGTCCTGCGCATAGCGCAGCCCGCGGAACGGCGCCAGCGCGAGGCCGGGCGCTGGCTGCTGGCCAGACGGAAGGATCTGCACATATGTCAGAAGCACCGGACGGCGGCTACGATTCCCGCTCCGGCGAGGATCAGCGCGCGGAGTCCAGCCCGCCGGCCCCGGACGGCGACGCTTATTCGTGGTACCGCCGTGGGCTCGACCTGCTCGGCCGGGGCAGCCCGGCGGCCGCCGCGCAGCTGCTGCAGCGCGCGGCCGAGGCCGAGCCGGGATCACGCAGCGTGCTGGAAGCCCTCGGCCGGGCCCAGTTCGATGCCGGCCGGTACGCTGCGGCAGCAGACAGTTTCCGGCAGATCGTGGAGGCAAGCCCGAGTGACGATTACGCACATTTCGGGCTCGGTCTCGCGCTGGCCCGGGACGGGAACCCGGCGGCCGCCGCCGAGCACCTCGCGCTGGCGGCCGCGATGCGCCCCGACCTGCCGCACTACACCAACGCGCTGCGCGGCGTACGGGCAACGCTCCGTGCCCGGGCCGATCCCGGGCCTCCCGCCTCGCCGCCGACCGGGGGCGGCCCTGGCTGACCGGCGGCGCCGGCCGTTGGCGGGCCGACCGGAGCGGGGCCAGCCATGAGCGGTGACGCGGCGGCCGCGGCGCCGCGCGGCTGCGCCGCGGCGCTCGCCAGCGCCTACGACGTGGCGCTGCTCGACCTCGACGGGGTCGTTTACATCGGCAAGTCGGCCGTGGCCGGGGCGGCCGACGCGCTGGCCAAGGCGAAGGCGGCCGGCCTGCGGGTCGCGTTCGTCACCAACAACGCCTCCCGCACGCCATCGGCCATCGCCGCTCAGCTGACCGGCCTCGGCGTTCCCACCAGCGGCTCCGACGTGGTCACGTCCGCCCAGGCCGGGGCCCGCCTGCTGGCGGAGCGGCTGCCGCCGGCGGCAGCGGTGCTGGTGGTGGGCGGCATCGGCCTGCGGGTAGCGGTCCGGGAACGGGGGTTCCGCCCGGTGTCGGTGGCCGGCGAGCGCCCGGCCGCGGTCATCCAGGGCTACGCGCCCGACCTGGGCTACGCCCTGCTGGCGGAGGGCGCGCTGGCGGTCCAGGCGGGCGCGCTGTTCGTCGTGTCGAACGCGGACAAGACCCTCCCATCCGCGCGTGGCCGCCAGCCCGGGAACGGCTCCCTGGCCCGGGTGATCGCGACCGCGACCGGCCAGGAACCGCTGGTCGCGGGCAAGCCCGAACCCCCGCTCCACGCCGAGTCGGTGGCGCGCACCGGCGCCCGCCACCCGCTCGTGGTCGGCGACCGCCTCGACACCGACATCGAGGGCGCGGTCCGGGTCGGCGCCGACAGCCTCCTCGTGCTCACAGGCGTGACCCGCCCCGCGGATGCCGTGCTCGCGCCGCCCCAGCAGCGTCCTACCTACCTGGCGCCGGACCTGTCCGGCCTGCTCACCCCCCACCCGCCGGTCATTCGGGCCGATACCGGCTTCACCTGCGGCGGCTGGCACGCCCGCTGGCAGCCCCCCCGCCTCGTGCTCGGCGGCGGCGGCGATCCCATGGACGCCCTGCGCGCCCTCTGCGCCGCCAGCTGGGCAGCGGATGGGGTGACGGCGGCGGCGGTGGCCCCGGCGCTGACCCAGCTGGGCTGGTGATTCGCGCTCCGTTCCCGGCCCTCTTACATCTCCGGGAGTAGCCGGAGATCGTTCTCCGGGTGGACCTGAATCAGCGCGTCGGCTGACGCGCCAGCGGCTCCGCACCGACAGACTTGCTCTGGCGGCCGGGCACGGGGCCCGCGCGCCTGAGGAGGATCCAACGATGATCGAGGCACGCGGCCTCACCAAACGCTTCGGCGACAAGCTGGCCGTGGACCAGCTGTCGTTTACCATCGAGCCCGGCCGGATCACCGGGTTCCTTGGCCCGAACGGGGCGGGCAAGACGACCACGATGCGGCTGATCCTGGGCCTGGACCACCCCACCGGCGGGTCGGTCAGCGTGAACGGGAGGGAGTTCTCCCACAGCGCCAACCCGATGCGGGAAGTCGGCGCGCTGCTGGACGCGAAGGCCATGCACGGCGGCCGCAGCGCCTACAACCACCTGCTCTGCGTGGCCCAGACCAACGGCCTGCCCCGGCGGAGGGTGGGTGAGGCGCTGGACCTGGTCGGTCTCACCGAGGTGGCCGGGAAGCGCTCCAAGGGCTTTTCGCTGGGGATGGGCCAGCGGCTCGGCATCGCCGCCGCGCTGCTGGGCGACCCGGCGATCCTGATGTTCGACGAGCCGGTCAACGGGCTGGACCCCGAGGGCATCCTGTGGATCCGCTCCCTCATGAAGCAGCTCGCGGGGGAGGGCCGGACCGTTTTCGTGTCCAGTCACCTGATGTCGGAGATGGAGAACACCGCCGATCATCTGATCGTGATCGGGCGTGGCAGGCTCATCGCCGACTGCAGCGTGGCCGAGTTCATCGAGCGCAACTCGGTGCAGGCGGTCCGGGTGCGCACCCCTCAGCCGGACGAGCTGGTGGCCGCCATCCGCCGGGCCGGTGGCCAGGTGGCCGCCGCCGGGGGGGCGATCGTCATCCACGGCCTGGCGGCCGACAAGGTGGGCGACCTCGCCTACGAGAACGGGGTCCGGCTGCATGAACTGGCCGTGGCCCAGGCGTCCCTGGAAGAGGCCTATATGGAACAGACAGCGGCCAGTGTGGAGTTCCGCGCCGGCGCGGCCGGCCGCGGAGCAGGCCGCGGAACAGGACGATTGGGTGAGCACGGGAGGGGGGGCCTGACATGACGGTGACGGCACAAGCCGCCGGGAGCCCGGCGGCCCAGCGTGCTGCCGGCCAGCGCCGGGCGGGCCGGGTTCGGCGGCACGCTGCGCTCGGAGTTCACCAAGATCCGGTCGGTCCGGTCCACCTATTGGACGCTCTTCGCGATGATCGTGATCACCATCGGCATCAGCGCGCTGCTGAGCTGGGGCCGGATCCAGGACTACGCCTCGCAGCCCGCTGTCGTGCAGGCGCACGAGGCGTTGCGGATCAGGTCACGGGCGACGGAGTTCAGCATGTTCGGGCTGATCCTCGGGCAGCTGGTCATCGCGGTGCTGGGCGCGCTCACGATCACCTCCGAGTACTCCACCGGCATGATCAGGACCTCGCTGACCGTGATGCCGCGCCGGGGAACCGTGTACGCGGCCAAGGCGATCGTGTTCACCGCGGTCGCGCTCGTCGCCGGGCTGGTGACGTCGTTCGGTTCCTACTTCATCGGCCAGGCGATCTTCGCCACCCATCACCTCAATTCCTCTCTCGGCCAGCCCGGGGTGCTGCGCGCGGTCGTCGGCGGCGGGCTGTTCCTGGCCGTGTGCGGGCTGCTCTCGTACGGCATCGGTGCGCTGCTGCGGTCCACCGCCGGGGCGATCACGGCCTCGGTCGCGCTGCTCTTCGTGCTGTTCGTGCTGAGTGGCTTCCTGCCGAGCAGCTGGGCGGTGCACATCGACAAGTGGATCCCGCTCAACGCCGGCGGCGCGATCTGGGAGAACCTGAGCGGGGTCAACATGTTCAGCCCGTGGGTGGGGTTCGGGGTCTTCTGCGCCTACGCGGCGATCGCGGTCGTGGCGGGCGGAATCCTGTTCCGCACCAGGGACGCGTAAAAGACCCCGCTCGGGGTGGCTGGCGGCCAGACGCGGGTAGGGCCGCCAGCCACCCGTGCGGCCGCCCGGCGGCCGGTCAGGACTGGCAGTGCGGGCACCAGAAGGTGATCCGCTCGGTGGTGTCGCCGCCCTGCTCGGCGGCCCGGATCAGGGTGCGGCACCGGCGGCAGGGCCGCCCGGCCCGTCCGTACACCCAGGTCTGCTCGCCCGGCCGCCGCACGCCGGTGGTGACCTGGCTGAACCGCTCCTTGTTCGCGGCCATCAGCCGCTGGGCGGTGGCGACGAGGGCGTCGAGGTCGGCGACCTCGCCGGCCGGCCGCCACGGGTCCACCCCGCGCAGGAACAGCACCTCAGCCTTGTACATGTTCTCGATACCCATCGGCATCTAATTTGCTACAATTCTTGCATGGGTGCTGAAAGTGGCCAGGTGGCCAAGCCCGTCAACATCTACGCCCGGGTCAGCTACCGCAAGCGCAACGAGAAGCGCGAACCTTCAACAGAAGGTCAGGTAGCCGTGTGTCGCGGTCGCCTCGCTGAACTCGGCCTGGGGGAAGGCAAGGTCCTGATCGACCCCGGCCGCTCGGCATGGAACCCGAGCGTCAAGCGCGAGGCTTGGGACGAGCTGATGGACCGGCTTGAGCGCGCTGTGTCCGGTGGCATGATCGTCTTCGACCTTGAACGGTTCAGCCGCCAGCCGAAGGACGGCGAGCGGATGATCGAGCTGGCCGTTAACGGGCTACTGGTGCTCGACAGCGAGAGTGAATACGATCTGCGCACCCCGAACGGCAAGAAAGCCTTTCGCGACGCCATGAATGCCGCCGCCTACTACTCCGACCGGCTATCGACCAGAACCACCCGCGGCAAGAAGCTCAAGGCGATGGCAGGCGAGCCGAACGGTTCCTCCCGCCCGTTTGGCTTCGAGGCCGATCTCGTGACCATCCGCGAAGATGAGGCCGAGATCATCCGGGATCTGACCAGGCGATTCCTGGCAGGGGAGTCCCAGGACGCGTTGCTCGCTGAGCTCAACGCACGCGGCGTCAGCACCAGCTACGGCAAGTCATGGGCACGAGGCAGCCTGCGGCGAATCCTGACCCGGGAACGCAACTGCGGGAGGATCATCTACACCGACTCGGCGACGGGTGTCACTTCTGTTGTCGGCCGCCTCCCGGGTCAGCCGATCATCACAGAGGAAGACTTCGACCGGGTGTGCGCGATGTATGCCGCACGCCGCCGCGGCCGTCCGAACTCGTGGCACTACCTCTGCGCGGGGATCGCTAGGTGCGGCGTTGAGGGCTGCGGTCGGCCGCTGTACGGAAGGCCGCGTAACAACGTGAAGCCGTACCCGGACGGCGCGGTTAACAGGCAGTACTGGTGCCCGAAAACCCACGGCGGATGCGGTCGCATCGCGATCGACCAGCGCGCCTTGGACGAAGCCGCCGCAGCACTCGCCATAGAGATTCTGGCCGATCCCCGTCACGCCGATGCAATCGAAGCCACAGCTCGCGAAATTGAGAGCGAAGCCGCTCGGCTGGACCTAGCCATCGCCGAGGCTGAGAGCGTCGCCGAGGCCCTAGCCGACCGTCTTGGGCGTGGGGATATCACTCTCTCCCGCTACGACATAGCAATCCGTCCACTGGATGAGCGCATAGCCAAGCTTAAGGCCGAACGTGCCGCGCTCGGCGGCCTATCTCCACAGCGGCCGCCAAGAGCAAGTCGTGGGCACTGGCAGCGACGCTGGGCCACCGCCGATCAGAAGGAGGGGCGGGAACTGCTCAGAATGGCGCTGCGCGGCAGACGCCTGATCATCGCACCCGCTGGTGCCGGTTCACCTGCCGAACGGGCCGACGTCACGCGCCGGATCAGGATTGAGTAGGCGTATCTACGCAGCCAGCTCCTGGCTGTCGTTCGCGTCGAGATGCGTTGCCAGCCTCGCCACCGCAGTACCTGCGGCTCGGTCAACGGCGGCAACGTGGCAGCCACTTCGGCTGCCCACGCCCTGAGATATCGCGCTGAGAGCGGCCGCGCGGAACCGCGGCCGGAACGGCGTGTGATGCGTTTACCTACTGGCCGGTCGCTCATTTCCCGTCGCCGGGCCATGGCCCCGGCCCGCCCGGCCCCAGACGCTTCAGCGGCCTCGCCGGGCGGGGCGGTTGGCCTGCCGTCCACGGCCGCCCACATGCACGCTCAGCTCCCCGGCCCATTGCAAGACAACCGTCAGCTACAGGACTCCGGTCACTGTCGAAACTTGATGGAGGGCGTGAGGGTGGACGTGGCATAGGCGGTAGCCCCGCGAGCCACCGTGAACCGCTGACACTAAATAACTCGTGTTTTCAGGCCCTTTTTCACTGGACTGTGACGAAGCTCATATAAATTTTGCATCAGTGTCGGCGGACTCGGTGCCGGTATACAACGTGTCACCAGCCCCAAACAAGCCTCCTGATCACGCTGGTCAGATGGGAAGTTTGACGATGACGTCGTCGTAGCGGCTGCTGGGCTCTGCGAGGGCAAGGCGCAAGTTGCCTGGATTGAACCGTCGCCACTTGATTTGCCGGACCGGCGCCGGACTTTGTTACCGACGGTGACGGCTCGATAGTGGTTCGCCCCGCGATATCCGCCGATCGGCGCGGTGGCGAACTGTGGCGATCTTCGTTTGAGGCGCGCAGACGAGGTCGTTCTGGCCGCGTCGTCACCGTACGGTCCGTGCCGACGGCGCTCGCTGGCTTCTATGCCGCCGGTGGCCGTGTGTTCCCGTGTCGTGCCCAGGGGCCGGCCTGCGGGATCCGGCGATCACGTAGATTGCAGGCGCCGGAGTAAGCGTTTGGTTCTGCGGCGGGTTAATGGTTGTGAGCCATGACGAGACGGGGTTCGCCGAGTTCTTCCAGGCGAGCTGGGATCCGTGCCTGAGGGCGGGGGCCGCCGGCACCGGCGGCGTGCTGCGCGCCGAGGATCAGGTGGCCGAGGCGTTCGCGCGTGGCCTGGGGGTCCTGGCGGAAGGTCAGCCGCCATCCGGCTTCGAGGGCGTGGGTGGTGCGCACCGCGCTCAATGCCGGGGCGACCTGGTGGCGCCGGCGCGGTCGCGAGCTGCCGCTGGCCGATCATGACGTCGCGGCGCCGGGGAGCCCGGGGGCCGGGCTGGACGCGGCGTGCTGGCCGCGCTGCGGCGGCTGCCGGCCCGGCAGCGCGAGGTGATCGTGCTGCGTGTCTTCCTCGACCTGGATGTCGGGACAACCGCCGGGGAGCTGGGGATTGCGCCGGGAACGGTCCGCGCCCACTTGTCCCGTGCTGTCACGGCGCTCCGCGACGAACTCGCCCCAACCAGCACCGTGGAGGCCGATCCATGTCCGGCAACCATCAGCTGACTGACAGCGCTGAGCTGCGCGACGCTTTGTCCGGCGTGGCCATGTCCGACCGGCCGCGCCTGGAGGCGATCATGGCCCGGGGCCGCGCGCGGCGTCGGCACCGGCTCGCCGCAGTCGTGGGGCTGTCCGTAGCTGGCGCCGCCGTCGGTATCGCACTGGTACTGGGCCTGCGGCGCGGGACCGTCGCCGCATCTGGTCAGCGAGCTGGCTTGGGCCAGCAGCAAACCTCCCAGGTCCGGCGGCGAGCGCGCGGGTCGGTGATCTTCCAGCCGCTGGGTGCGCTCGCCCCGGTCTGCTCTGCGGGGGCACCACCGGCCCCGCCGCCTGCTTCCGGGCATCGGCGCCGCTCACCAGCCATCAAAGCCAGTGCTCACAGCTTGGAGCGGTGCCGCTCACGGCCGCAGCCCCGAGCCCGTTGAACTTCCGGCAGGCCTGCTGCGCGGATGGGCCGCGCCGTAGATGAACGCCTTTCAGCTCGCGGACATGCTCCGCACGGCTTCGGACGCTCCTGGACATGCTCCTTACGGCTTCGGAATAGAGCGTGCGAAGCCGGCCGTGGTGATATTCCGGGCGTACAGCACTGCCGCCGCGGCCGCGATGTCCAGCAGGACAGGCCGCGCCCAGCCGGGCTGACCTTCGGGTGATCGCCGCACCGCTCACCGTGAACGTCTCGGGCTAGCCGGCGAGCCCGGGCACC
>CAWIGE010000004.1:0-340707 GCA_963835425.1 uncultured Actinomycetes bacterium
GCGCGCGGGACCCGGCCACCTTGTCCAGCTGCGCGTACAGGGTGTCGATCCCGGCCTGGCCGGCGCCGGACGCCGCCTGGTAGGAGGCGACGACCATCTCCCGCAGCGTGAACGCCCGGTGCAGCGCGCCCACGGCGACGATCAGCGACAGCGTGGTGCAGTTCGGGTTGGCGATGATCCCCTTCGGCCGCTGGGCCGCCTGCTCCGGATTGATCTCGGGGACGACCAGCGGGACGTCGGGGTCCATCCGGAACGCGCCCGAGTTGTCCACCACCACCACGCCGCGCGCCGCCGCCACCGGCGCCCACTGCGCCGACACCTCGTCGGGCACGTCGAACATGGCCACGTCGATGCCGTCGAACACCTCGGCGGCCAGCGCCTGGACCTCCAGCTCCTCCCCGCGGACCCGCAGCCGCCGGCCCGCCGACCGGGGCGAGGCAACCAGCCTGATTCCCCCCACACGTCGTCGCGGGTGGACAGCAGGTCGAGCATGACGGTCCCGACCGCGCCGGTCGCGCCGACCACCGCCAGCGCCGGGCGGTCCTGCCGGGCGGGGCGGGACTCCCGGCCGGTCACCGGCCCGTCCCCCCGTACACGACGGCCTCCACCTCGCCGGCGTCCAGGTCGAACGCCCGGTGGGTGGAGGTCACCGCCGCGTCCACGTCGTTCTGGTCCACCACGACCGAGATCCTGATCTCCGACGTGGAGATCATCTCGATGTTCACCCCGGCCTCGGCGAGCGCGCTGAAGAAGGTCGCGCTCACTCCCGGGTGCGACCGCATCCCGGCGCCGACCAGCGACACCTTGCCGATCCGGTCGTCATAGAGCAGGCTCTGGAAGCCGATGTCCAGCTGCGCCGCCCGCAGCGAGGACATCGCCGCCTCCCGTCCGCGCGCGGCAGGGTGAACGAGATGTCGGTGAGCCCGGTGACGGCGGCGGAGATGTTCTGCACGATCATGTCGATGTTGATCCCGGTGTCGGCGATGACCCGGAAGATCTTCGCGGCCTCGCCGACGATGTCCGGCACCCCCACGACCGTGATCTTCGCCTCGCTGCGGTCGTGCGCCACCCCGGAGATGATCGGCTGTTCCATTGCTGGCTCCTCCTCCGGCGCCTGCCCGGCGTCGTTGACCCAGGTTCCCGTGCGATGGCTGAACGAGGACCTGACGTGAATCGGTATGCCGTACCGGCGCGCATACTCGACGCAGCGCAGTTGCAGCACCTTCGCGCCGCTGGCCGCCATCTCCATCATTTCCTCGTAGCTGATCGCCGGGATTCGCCGGGCGGTCGGCACGATCCGTGGGTCGGCGGTGAACACGCCGTCCACGTCGGTGTAGATCTCGCAGACGTCGGCCTCCAGGGCTGCGGCCAGGGCCACCGCCGTGGTGTCGGTGCCGCCCCTCCCCAGCGTGGTGATGTCCTTCCCGTTCTGGGACACGCCCTGAAGGCGGCCACGATCGGGATGTGACCATCGGTGAGCGCGCCGGCGATCCGGCCCGGGGTCACGTCGATGATCCGCGCCTTGCCGTGCACGTCGTCGGTGATCACCCCCGCCTGGGAACCGGTGTACGAGCGCGCGCTCAGGCCCAGGTTGGCGATCGCCATCGCCAGCAGCGCCATCGAGATCCGCTCGCCCGAGGTCAGCAGCATGTCGAGCTCGCGGGCCGGCGGCAGCGGGCTGACCTCCTTCGCCAGATCGAGTAGGTCGTCGGTGGTGTCGCCCATCGCGGACACCACCACGACCACCGAATGGCCCACCTTGCGGCTGGCGATGATGCGCTGCGCCACCCGCTTGATGCCGTCGGCGTCGGCCACCGACGACCCACCGTACTTCTGCACCACAAGCGCCACCGGCGCGTCGCTCCTCCCGCTCGCGGCTGTTGGCGGCTTGAGTGTACCTACCGGGCTTGGGGAACTCCTGCGGGTTTCTGCCCACAGGGTCCAGCGCCGGGCCGTCGGCCCGCGCCCGGTCGGGCTCAGCCCGGGGTGACCTCCTCGGCCACGTCGAGCAGGGCGTGCGCCACGATGGCGTGCAGCGCCCGCAGCGCCGCCCCGCCGTGGGTCCCCCAGTGGTTGAGGTAGGAGTACTGCCACCACCACAGGGCCTCCAGCGGCCGCCCCGCCTCGTAGTGCTGGAGCCCGTGGATGAGGTCCGCGGCCACGGCCGCGAGGTCGTCGGAGAGCCGGAACCGGGTCGGGCGGCTGTCCGCGTAGGGATCGAACAGCTCCCCGTACTCGTCGCAGGCGGCCAGGCGCCGCGCGAGTCCGCTCCGCAGGACGTCCATGTCCGGGTCGGCGCCGACGTCCGGCTCCCAGTTGCCGGGCGGGATCACGTCCTTGCTCGCGCCCAGTTGCGCTCCTGCCAGCAGGATCTGTGACATCTCCAGCAGCAGCAGCGGCACCATCTCGTCGCCGCCCTCGCCGGTGGCCAGCGCGCCCACCCCGTCCACGAAATCGCGGGCCTCGCAGGCGACCCGGTTGGCGAGCGGCTGCCAGCCTTCGCCCGATCCGGCGTCAGGCGGCCCCGTGGCCGGTGCGCTACACATCAAGCAGCCTCCGTCCTTCGAACGCGCGCCCGAGTGTCACCTCGTCCGCGTACTCGAGGTCCCCCCCGACCGGGAGCCCACTCGCCGGCCTGGTCACCCGCAGCCCCAGCGGCTTGACCAGCCGGGCCAGGTAGGTCGCGGTCGCCTCGCCCTCCAGGTTGGGGTCCGTCGCGAGGATCAGCTCGGTGACGCTGCCGTCGGACAGCCGCGCCATGAGTTCCCTGGTCCGCAGGTCCTCCGGGCCGATCCCGTCGATGGGGCTGATGGCACCACCCAGAACATGGTAACGGCCGCGGTACTCGCGGATTTTCTCGATGGCCGCCACGTCCTTCGGCTCCTCGACCACGCAGATCATCGACGGGTCGCGGCGCGGGTCGCGGCAGATCCGGCACTCCTCGTCCTCGGCCACGTTGCCGCACACCCGGCAGAACCGGACCCGCTCGGTGACCTCGACCAGCACGGCGGCGAGGCGGCGCACGTCGGCCGGGTCGGCACCCAGCAGGTAAAAGGCGATGCGCTGGGCGCCCTTGGGCCCGACGCCGGGCAGCCGGCCGAGCTCGTCGATGAGGCTCTGGATCACTCCTTCGTACACGTCAGATCCTCACCGCCCGGCTCCGGCCGGGCCACACGGGCTTGATCACCTAGTGGTCCCGTCCGGCTCGTCGCCGCCGGCGGCGTCGCCGATGGCCTCACCGCCGCCGAAGAACTCGCTGAGCCCCGGCACCTCGCCCGGGCCGCCCGGGCCGCCGAGCCCCGCGAGCGGTCCCATCTTCTCCTGCTGGAGGTCCCCGGCCGCGCGGCAGGCGTCGCGGACCGCCGCGAGCACGAGATCGGCGACGGACTGCGCGGTGTCGGCGGGGTCGGTCGCGTCGATGGCCGCCGCGCTGATCGTCAGGTCCACGAGCTCGCCCTGGCCGTTGACGGTGGCGGTGACGAGCCCGCCGCCGGCGGTCCCTTCCACCTCGGTGTCCGCCAGTTCCTGCTGGGCGTTCATGAGCTCGTGCTGCATCTTCTGGGCGGCGGCGAGCAGCTGCTGCATGTCCATCTGGCCACTCTGGTCCAATGTGGGCTCCCTCGGTTGGGTTAGCCACTATCGCGCCAGGACGGCGGGCGATCGGTCTGCCCTGCTCGCCAGCCGTCTTGCGCCGGTTATTTGTCGTTTCGAGCCTACGGCCTCGCGATACCGGGGAGCACCAGCACGCCTCCGCGGATTCCCCACGCCCAGGCCGACGGCCCGGGTGCCTTCCGGGGCCTCGGGTTCTCCGCGCCGAGGCCCAGGGGCCGGGTGCCTTCCGGCGCCGCGGATTCCCGCGGCCCGGGCCGACCTGCTGGGGAGGCAGGCAGCGGGCTAGCTGTCCTCGATCTCCTGGATCACGCGGCCACCGAGCTGGCGGCGGATCAGTTCCATGCCGGTCAGGTCCGCCCCGGTGCCGGGCCCCGTGGCGTCATCCGGCCACTCTTCTTCGGCCAACCCGGCGTCCTGTGGCGGCGACGGTGCCGGGCGGGAGCGGCGGGGTTCCGCCTGCTGACCGCCGGCGGCGGGGCCCTGGGCGGCACGGCCGCCCTCCGGTACCGCGCCCGGCCCGCGGCTGCCGCCCCCTGGCCTGGGTGCGGCCGGGGGCCCGGCGGGCGGATCCGCAGACGGCGGGACGGCGGGATTGTCTTTGGCGGCGCGGCCGCGGGTCGCTGGGCCCGCGGCCGGGCGGGCCGGCCACCGCCCTCACCCGCACGTTGAGCCCCAGCATGGCCACGAGCGCGCCGGTCAGGATCTGGTCATGCCCACTGCTGGCGAACCCCCTGGCGTTGCCCTCACTGGGGAACGCGATCGTCAGCACGCCGTTCTCCAGCTCCTGGACGCTCGCGGTGTTCAGGAGTATCCAGGCCACCTTCTTCTCGCTCTTGACCCGGTCCAGGATCTCCGGCCAGCGCTGGCGCAGGGTTTCCGCGTCCACCGGGCCGGTCCCGCGCGGCCCGGGCGCGTCGCGCCGCGCGGTGGCCTCGGCCCGCGGGCTGGTGTCGGCCTGGGGGCTGTCGGCCCGGGAGCTGGTGTCGCTGCGCGGGTCTGGGGCGTCATGCGGGCCGGCATCACCGCGTTGGCCAGCATCCTTCCCGGGGCCGGCCCCGCCGCGCGAACCCGCATCCCCGCGCCGGGCGGCATCATCACGCGGGCGGACATCGCCGCGCAGGTCCGGGCCACCCTGGTCCTCACCCCGGTCCTGCCCGGGTCCACTCCGGTCGGATGCCGATCCGCCACCCCGGCCTGCTGCCGGTCCACTCCGGCCTGCTGCCGGTCCACTCCGGCCTGCTGCCGGTCCATTCCTGCCTGCTGCCGGTCCATTCCTGCCGACGGCCGGCCCATCCCGGCCCGCCGGCTTGTCCTGCTCCACCGCCGGCCCGACCCGGCCCGCAACCGGGCCGCCCCGCTGGCCGCCGGGGCGGCCCACAGTCTCACCGGGCCCGGATTCCACCCCAGCCAGCTGGTGCTCCAGCCGTTCCAGCCGCGCCAGCAGCGCCTTCTCGCCGGTGCTGGCGGCGGGCAGGAGCACCTGCGCGCATATCAGCTCCAGCAGCAGCCTGGGGGACGTCGTCCCCCGCATCTGGATCAACCCTTCGCTGATGATCTCGGCCGCGCGGGTCAGCTCGGCCTGGCCGAACCGCCCGGCCTGCTCGGCCATGCGTTCCAGCTGGTCGGCCGGTGCGTCGAGCAGCCCGCTCTGCCCGGCTCCGGGGACGGCCGCGAGGATGATCAGGTCGCGGAGCCGGTCGAGCAGGTCGGCAGCGAACCGGCGAGGGTCATGACCGCCCTCCACCACGCGGTCCACGGTGCCGAACACGGCCGCGCCGTTCCCGGCCGCGAACGCGTCCATCATCTCGTCCAGCAGGCTGTCGTCGGTGTAACCGAGCAAGGCCACCGTGCGGTCGTAGGTCAGTCCCTCGGGACCGGACCCGGCGAGTAGCTGGTCGAGGGTGGACAGCGCGTCCCGCGCCGAGCCGGCCCCGGCCCTGACCACCAGCGGCAGTACAGCAGGCTGGTACCTGACCCCCTCGGCGGCCAGGATCTCCTCCAGCAGCTCCCGCAGCACGGCCGGCGGCATCAGCCGGAACGGGTAGTGGTGGGTCCGCGACCGGATCGTGGCGATGACCTTCTCCGGCTCGGTGGTGGCGAAGACGAACTTCAGGTGCGGCGGCGGCTCCTCCACCAGCTTGAGGAGGGCATTGAAGCCCTCCCGGGTGACCATGTGGGCCTCGTCGATGATGTAGATCTTGAACCGGCCGGAGACGGGCGCGTAGAACGCCCGCTCCCGCAGGTCCCTCGCGTCGTTGACGCCGCCGTGCGAGGCCGCGTCGATCTCGATCACGTCGATGCTGCCCGGGCCGGACGGGGCCAGCGCCACGCAGGACGCACACACCCCGCACGGGTCCGGGGTGGGGCCCTGCTCGCAGTTGAGCGACCGCGCGAGGATCCGGGCACTGGACGTCTTGCCACAACCGCGCGGCCCGCTGAAGAGATAGGCGTGGTGGACCCGGCCGTTGCGCAGAGCCTGGCGGAGTGGATCCGTTACGTGCTCCTGGCCCTTGACCTCCGCAAAGGTGGCGGGCCGGTATTTGCGGTACAGCGCCAGCGGGGCAGGAGGCGAGGGCACCCCCGGGTGGGCCGGGTTCTGCTGCTCGGTGCCGGGCGCGTCGCCTGCCATGGTCTGCATCCTCGCCGGGACGGTAAGGGACCCCCCGCACACCCGACAGAGCCCGCGTACCCTTGCTGCCTTCCGGCCCTGGGGGAGTTGGCGAGATAACGCCGTGCGAGGGGTCGGCCGCCAGTCTATCCACGCCGACCGACAGGTCTGCGCCTGATCCGGTAGCTGCGGCGGGACCGGTAAGCTTTCCGGCGGAGGATTCGCCTAGTGGCCTAGGGCGCACGCTTGGAAAGCGTGTTGGGGGCAACCCCTCAGGAGTTCGAATCTCCTATCCTCCGCCACGCTGACCTGCTGAAACACCCGATCGTCGGCGCCAGCTGGCTGGCGCCTCGAGTTGCCCTGGTCTCAGTTATTGGTCTCAGTTTCCAGCGTCGGGTGGGTACCGTCGCTGGGATTCGCCGCGCTGTTGCGCCTGGTCACGGCATCGTGGACGGGCCTGAACGGAGGGGCGCACGCCGCCGGAGCGTGCGCCCGCAGCTGCGCCTGGCGGCTCGCCATGTTTACGGATGTGAATCCCGAATGCTATGGCCCCGCTAGGTCCGCCTTGTTGAGACTGGCTACGGCTGGGCGGCGAGTCCGTCTGCCATGCAGATGGCGAATTATGTGAGCCCGAAAGGGCGCGGTGAGGTGCCCCGGTGGACTTTGAGCCCGCTCTCGAGAGCGCCGATGGCGACCATGACCAGTGCGGCGACGGTGGGCAGCCAGGCGTTGTGATGGTTCGGAAATGGATGACCGGGCCTGCGGTCAGGCCAACCGCACGCTGTCGAAGCTCAAGGCACTGTCCGGCCCGCACAGTCCCTGCCAGCGCTCAACAGGAAGGCCCTGCCGACGGCCTTGACACCGCCGCATGCCCAGGTTAAACATAGAACCCATCTGATCGTATACAGAGTGAAGTATACGATCGGGGCATTTACCATGATTTCCCCGTCTGGTGCCGCTGGGTACCCAAGAAGGCAGCAGGCCGTGTCGGTCGCCACCGACATCGCTACGGCCTGTTGGTACCCGCGCAACTTTGAGGGCCCACCGGCTCTGTATGGCGTAGCCCGGTTCCCGGCACGCCTGCACCCTCCCGCCGCCTGTCATCGTCCCCTGCCTGGGCGACTTGCGTGCCGGCCAAGAAGGAGCCACGACCTGGGGGAGATGCCGTCGGCAGGCCAGCCCGGCTCCGGCGGCCTGGCCCTGTTGTTTCCGGCAGCGAAGGGATGGAGTCAGATGTCTGTCGGTGCTGTTGACGTCACTTACCGGGGCGTGTTCCAGAAGAATCTCGCGGGCGTCATTACGAAGGAACTGGTGAAGGCGGCCCGCCGCGAGGACAAGGTCGGCGGGACGGTCCAGCGCTACGGGGACTCCCCGGAGCGCAACGGGATCCCGGCCAAGCAGTTCGCGGTGATCGCCGATGACATGGACTCGCTCCGGGTCGAGATGACCAAGTACGAGCCGGAGAACATCGTCGTGGTGTGCGTGATGGACGACACGATGACCAAGGGGATCGAGTCGTGGGCCTGGTATGGCGTGCGGCCCATCAACCTCAACCTGGCCCCCGGCGGCACCCTGCTGGTGATCTCCGCGCCAGTCCCCGGAGGAGCTGCTGCGCTGGATTCCCCGCCGGCAGCTACGCGTGGAGCCTGGCGATCTTGCCCGGCGAGCCCTCGTTCGGCGGGCTGTGGGTGTACAACGACGACGGCACCGACTACCGCACGATGGGCGCGGTGTCGCGGGTCACCGGCGGCCTAGTCGCGCTGGAGAGCCTGATAGCCCAGGCCGGGAATGGCGGCGGACGGCGAGCTGCGGGCGAGCCAGCTGCGCGAGGGCTACGACTCCGTCCAGGTCCACCCGGTGGCCGCGGGCGTCGGGGCCGAGGACACGTACACGCCGGTCGAGATGCCCGACTGGACCCAGATGCGTGAGGGCCTGGTGATCCCGGCCGTCGAGGCGGGCAAGACCAACAAGCTGTTCATGAAGTACCCGACCCGCACGGCCCGTCCGCTGGTCCAGTTCGACACCTGCGTGAAGTGCCAGATCTGCTACACGGTGTGCCCGGACGAATGCTTCATCCCGACCCCTGCGGGCCACTACGACATCAGCTACCAAAGCTGCTGCGGGTGCGGCATCTGCGCGCAGTCCTGCCCGGTCGAGGGCTGCATCGAGATGGTGAACGAATCCGTCTTCGACGACAACAAGCCGCTCTACAGCCTGTACGAGCAGGACCGGGAAGCATACGAGGAACTGCGCCAGGACAAGCTGGCCAAGGCCGGCGGGCCCGTCCCGCACTACGGGATCTACTGATCGCCGATCGGGCGCCGAGGAAGGACTGCCATGACGACGACGAAGGAGACGGCCCCCCGCACCGGGGCTGTGGCTCCTGATCAGGAAGAGATCATCACCGGCTGCGACGCGGTAGCGCAGGCGCTGCGGCTGCTGGACGTGGATGTGCTCGCTGGCTACCCGATCCGGCCCTACGACAGCGTCATGACGGCGGTCAGCAAGATGATCGCCAACGGGCAGATGGACGCCGAGTTCATCGTCGCGGAATCCGAGCACTCCCAGTTCGAGATCGGCAAGCACGCGTCGCTGGTGGGCGCCCGCGCGTTCATCGGCTCCTCCGGGGTGGGCTGGCTGTACGGTATGGAGGCGCTGGTCGTCACCGCCTCGCTGCGGCTGCCGGTGATCGCGCTGGTCGGCAACCGGGCACTGGATGATCCCGGGGCGTTCGGCGTCGAGCACAACGACGCGCTGATGGTCCGTGACACCGGCTGGCTGCTGTACTGGGTGGAAAGCGCCCAGGAAGCGCTGGACACCACGCTGCTGGCCTACCGGGTGGCCGAGGACAAGCGGGTGATGCTGCCCTGTGCGCTGTCGATGGACGGCGCGTTCCTCACCCACAGCCAGCACATCGTGCGGGTGCCGGACGCCGAGCCGGTGGGTCGGTTCGTGCCCCCGTACGAGCTGGGTGACCGGCAGTTCCACCCGGACAACCCGGTCTCCATCGCGCCGCAGTTCAACGAGGACTGGGTGATGGAGGCACGCCGCCAGTCCGACGCCGCCATGCGCCGGGCCCGGGGCGTGATCGCCGAGGCGACCGCCGATTTCCACCGGGTATTCGGCCGCGGGCCGGAGGACCCGTTCGTGGACAGCTACCGGATGGAGGACGCCGAGTACGCGCTGATCGGCATGGGGACCGTCGGCATGGTCGGCAAGGTGGCCGTGGACCGGATGCGCGAGCAGGGCAAGAAGGTCGGCTTCGTCCGGATCAAGTGGTTCCGGCCGTTCCCGCGGCCCGAACTGCGGTCCCTGCTCCGCAACCTCAAGGGCGTGGGCATCGTGGACCGCGACTACTCCTTCGGGTCCAACTCGCACGCCGGGGTGATGTACACCGAGGTCGCCGCCGCGCTGTACCCGGAGCCGCGGCGGCCCGTGCTGGTCCCGTTCATCGCCGGGCTGGGCGGGCGCGAGGTGTCCGCCGAGAACATGCAGGAGATGCAGGACATTACCGAGCAGGTGACGGCCCGCGGCGAGCAGGACGCCACCTGCCAGTGGATCGGCGTGCGCGGGCCCGAGGCTGATCCGAGGTACCACGCGAACCCGCAGACCGCGGAAGGGGGTGCGCGCTGATGGCCGCACCGGAACTGATTGTGCCCGATCTGGAGATCAACCGCCGGCTCACCGTCCTGCCGCTGGAGGAGCTGTTCGCCTCCGGCCACCGCACCTGCCAGGGCTGTGAGAGTTCCCTGGTCATGCGGTACATGGCCAAGGTGGCAGGTCCGCGCACCCTAGTCACCGGGACCACCGGCTGCATGTACGTCGCGAACACCGCCTACAACTCCACGCCCTGGGTGCTGCCGTGGGCGCACACCCAGCTCGGCTCGGCCGGCTCGTCGGCGATCGGTACAGCCGCGGCCCTCAAGGTGCTCATGCGCAAGGGCAAGATCGCGGATGAGCGGATCAACGTCATCGCGTTCTGCAGTGATGGCGGCGGCGGCGACATGGGGCTGGCCACGCTGTCGGCGGCCATGCAGGACACCCGCTACAACCTGCTGATCTTGCTGTATGACAACGAGTCCTACGCCAACACCGACATCCAGGCGTCCGGGATGACCCCGTGGGGCGCGGTCACCGCGTTCACCCCCTCCGGCAAGAAGAAGCGGATCACCCACCACCGGTGGAAGAAGAACGTGCCGGCGCTGCTCATGGCCGGCCACCCCACCGGCCGCTACTTCGCCAACACCTCGTCGGGCTTCGGCATGGACCTGATGGAGAAGGTCCGCACCGCGCTGGACATCGACGGACCCACCTTCGTCCAGACCCACGACCCCTGCCCCAAGGGCTGGGACTACGACCCGCGGATGTCGCACGAGCTGGCGGTGATGGCGGTCGAGTGCGGCATCAACCCGCTGTGGGACTGCCTGGAGGACGAGCTGCGCTACCAGGGGCTCACCAGACAGCAGGTGGAGGGCAAGGTGCGGCGCCGGCCGGTCGCCGACTACCTGCGGCGGCAAGGCCGGTTCGCACACTTCGCCGACGAGGACCTCGACTTCTTCCAGTCCCGGATCGACGAGATGTGGGAGGAGTGGATCCTGCCCGGGGTGCTCCGGATCAAGCAGACCCCGCTTGGCCGGCTGCCCGCCTCGTCCTCGCGCCCGCAGGCATCCGCGCCCGGGCCCGAGGCCGCCGCCGCCGGAGGTCACCGTGGCTGAACTGCTCCCCGGCGCGCCGGTCACCGATCTCCCCGCGCTCGGGCCGGCCGAGACACTGGACGACTACCAGGCCCGCGGCGGGTACGAGGCGCTGCGGTCGGCCCTGACGGCCTCCCCGGAGGACATCATCAGCGTGGTCCGCGACGCTGGGCTGACCGGCCGCGGCGGGGCCGGCTTCGCGGCGGCCACCAAGTGGGAGGCCACGAGCCGGGGGCCCGCGCCCAGGTACCTGGTGGTCAACGGGGCCGAGGGCGAGCCGGGCTCCTTCAAGGACCGTCACCTCATGGCGCGGGCGCCGCACCAGGTGCTCGAAGGCATCCTGATCGCCGCCCGGGCGGTGGATGCCGCCGAGGTCATCGTCTACATCAACAGCGAATTCGGCCCCGCCTACCAGGCGCTGGCCGGCGCGATCGAAACGCTCCGCGGCACGGACCTCGCGGGCGCGCTCCTGCCGGTCCAGCTACGCCTCGAGAACCACATATACATCGCGGGCGAGGAGACGGCGCTGCTGGCCGCGCTCATGGGCAGGCCCGCGTGGCCCTGGCCGAAGCCGCCGTACCCCAGCGAACGCGGCTACCGCGACCAGCCCACCGTGGTCAACAACGTGGAGACCCTCGCCCACGTCCCGGTCATCCTGCGCCGCGGCCCCTCCTGGTACCAGGAGCATCAGCCGACCCTGTTCTCAGTGAGCGGGGACGTCGCCAGCCCCGGGGTGTTCGAGCTGCCGCTCGGTATCCCACTGCGCGAACTCATCGAGCGTGCTGGCGGGCCACTGCCGGGCGACCAGGTGGAGGCGGTGCTCCCGGGCGGCTACTCGCTGCCCTGGCTGCCCCGCGGCCAGCTGGGCGTGGCCCTTGAACCGGACGCGCTGCAGGCGGCGGGCACCGGCCTGGGCGCGTCGATCATCGTGATAGGCGCCCGGCAGGGTCTCGGGCTGGCGGCAGCGCGGGTGGCCGCGTTCTTCGCCCGCGAGACCTGCGAGACCTGCCCGATCTGCGTGACCGGGACAGCCCAGATGGCGCAGCTGCTCCGGCCAGCGGCGCAGCGGCCCCTGGACGCCAGCGAGAGCGCCGAGGTCACCGCCTTGGCGGCCGAGCACCGCGGCAAAGGCATCTGCACCCTGCTGGACACCGCCGCCGTGATGGCGCAGACGAGCGCACCCCACCTGGTCGGCGGCGATCAGGTTCCCGCACCGGTCGGCTGACAATGCGCAGCAGTCCTGGCCAGCTGCGGCACCGGGGGCGTCCCCCGGTAAGCGGCAGCCACCCGAGAGGTTGCAGCCCAGATTCACCGCGCCGCCGGCCAAGAGCCCCGCCGGCGCTCCTTCGCTCCGGCCACTCCCGGCCGACCACTCAACGGAAGTTCCATCCGTCCCGGTGGAATTTTCCCTGACACCATCCGGCCCCGCATTCCGCCGGGCCTGGAATAACGAGTCATCACCGTCGCACGAAAGGTATCGGTGGCGACCAATGGCCGCGACAACTGGTAATACAGCGTACCAAGAGGTAACCAATGCAACCGGCCGGGTATTCCGGGTCGGTGAAACACCCAGGGACATCCTCGGCTGGGGCACCATCCGATGGGGCCGGTGGGTGCCGATCATGGGTGCGTGGCTGGCCATAGGCCTGGCCGGCCTGCTCGAGTACACCTGGGGCTCCCTGTCCGGCTCGCTGTCCGCGGCGCATGGCTGGAGCATCGCCCCGACGTTCTGGCTGTTCTCCGTCTACATCGTCTGCGAGTCGTTCATTCAGATCCTCACCGGCTACCTGCGCGGCCGGGGGATCCTCCCCGTCCGGTGGGCCGTGATCACCGGCGGGGTCATCTGCGGGATCGCCGCCTACGGGTGGCTGTCCGTGTCCACCCAGATCTGGCAGGCGTACCTGAGCTACGCCGTCCTGGGCGGTATCGGCTCCGGGATGATCTACAACAGCTCGATCAACATCGTGGCCAAGTGGTTCCCGGAGAAGAAGGGCTGGCGGACCGGGTTCGTCAACGGCGCCTGGGCGTATGGCGCCGTGCCGTTCATCTTCATCATCGGCGCGGCCAACACCCCCACCGGGGTTGTCGCGATGCGCCCGGATTCCATCAAGACCTACATCATCATCCAGGGCATCATCATGACCTGCGGCATCGCCCTGGGCGGGGCGTTCATGAAGGATCCGCCGAAGAACTGGTGGCCGAAGGAAATCGACCCGCTCGAGTGGCAAAAGCACAGCACACGGGACCTGCTCAACAACCCGCCGGCGCTCCGGCACTACACCCTGCCCCAGATGTGGAACACCCCGCAGGCCAAGTGGCTCGGCATCCAGTTCGCCCTGTTCGTGGGCTGCTCACTGTTCGGTGTGGCCTTCTACGTGCCGTTCGCCGAGAGCCACGGCCTCGGCATGATCGGCATCGTCGGCTTCGCCGGGTTCTCCCTGGCCGACGGCATCTTCCGGCCGATCTACGGCTACATCTCCGAGTTCATCGGCCGCCGGAAAACGATGACCTTCGCGTATTCGGGCAACGTGGTCTTCCAGTTGCTCGCGTACTTCACCGGGGCGCACCACCAGGCCGTGCTGTTCGCCATTTGCGCGGTCATCTCGGGAGGCCTGTCCGGCGCGAACTTCCCGATGACGGCGCTGATGGTCGCGGATTACTACGGCGAGACCAACAACGCGGTCAACTACGGATCCGTCTACGCGTGGAAGGCGCTCGGTGGCAGCTTCGCCGGCGGCGGCGCGGCCTTCGTGATGACCGGGACCTTCTACGGCACCGCCCACTACCACTGGGTGCTCGGCTTCTTCTTTGGCGCTGCGCTGGGCGCGGTGGCCGCGGTGGTCGTCTGGTTCTTCTGCAAGCCACCGACCGTGGCGCAGATGGAAGCGGCCGTCCACAAGCACGAGGAAGCCGTGGCGAGGAAGGGGAAGGCCAAGACGGCAGTCGCCTAGCATGATCAGCTAGAGGCCCACCTCCTGATCGTGGTGGGTGATACGCGCCGGCCGCGCAGACCCCACCACGATCACGGAAAGGAGTGCGTGCCAGCCGCGCCCCGCGGCGGAATGGAGCGGCCCCTTGCGCCGCGATCATGCCGGGAAGTCCGGGCTGGACGGCAGGTCCGTCCACTGAAGTACCTGCCGGCCCCGGGAGACAACCGCTTGTGCACTGGCACCTACCGCCGGGAAACCATGATGAACGCGGAGACAATACCGGGCGGCAGCGCTGGCCTGCTCCGCCCGGTCACCCGACCGGTGACATTGGGGCAGTCGGTCTATGAGGCGCTGGTGGAACTGGTTGTCGCCGGCGGCTCCGGCCAGGGCAGCACCTGGTGGAGACGGAGCTGGCCCGCCAGCTTGGGGTGAGCCGCCAGCCGGTGCGAGAGGCGCTGCACCGGCTGCAGGCGGAAGGCTGGATTAAGCTGCGGCCAAACGAGGGCGCTTTCGTGCACGTGCCTACCGGCCAAGAGGTCGATGAGCTGCTCGACGTGCGAGAACTGCTGGAGGCCGAAGCGGCCCGGCTGGCGGCACGAAAGGCCTCCCCGAGCCAGGTGGCCCGGCTGCGGGCGACCTGCCGAGAGGGCGAGGCCGCGGTCAAGAACAGCGACGCCCGGCGCTTCGTGGCCGTGAACACCGACTTCCACGCCGCGCTGGCTGACATCGCCGGGAATACCATCCTGGCCGGGCTCGCCGAGATCCTCGCCCGGCGGGCACGCTGGTACTACCGCCTGGTAGCGCCATCGCGTATGCGCGAGTCAAACGCGGAACACCTGGCGATCGCCGAGGCGATCGCCGAGGCCGACGGGGAGCGTGCGGGCAAGAGGGCGGGAGCGCACATCGAACGCACACGGATGGCCTACCACCGGGGCGTCGTGCAAGGGTAGTCGTCACTCCTCGATGTACATCCAGACAGGCTCCGCCTGATACCGCCGAGGCTGGCGGTTCCGCACGCGTGACCGTGCAGGTCAGCGCATCCTCGGTGCGTAGGCCACGTACGGGAGCTCGCCGTGGCGCCCCGGATCAAGCGGCCGGTGCCGGCAACCGTGAACAAACGTGCTGGACGCGCATGTCGCCGTGGACCTGGAGTGCCGGACCGGCTGTACCTGCATGGCATTCTTGGCCAGCTGCAGTCGGCCGACAGGGATCCAGTTCCTGAACCACCGTGGCTACCGGGTCCCATCCCCGGCGTGCCTGCAGCGGCCTTCAGATCCGGCTGGTCTCAAATCTGGTCTCATTCGCCTGGGTTCGCGGGCGTCCGCCGAGACCCATTCGTCACGGTCAGCCCAGGCCGCAGACGGTGGCGGCCGCCGGTGAACACCGGTCAGCATTGTTGGAAAGCGTGTTGGGGGCAACCCCTCGCGAGTTCGAATCTCGCATCCTCCGCCATCCTGGCCTGCGACGACGCGCTCGGATCACGTTCGCGCGGTGCGCTACATCGCCAGTGTGTGTCTCATTTTTTGTCTCAGTTTGAGTCCTGGCCATATACCTTATTCCGGACAAATCGGTGTGGTGGCACGCTGAGATGACACACGTTGTACCTGGTCAGGGACATCGCGGACGTACCTGAACAGAAGCGTGCACGCCGCCGAATCGTGCGCAGCAAACTGCCGAGGCGCACCAGGACCGCTGGACTTGCTCACGGAATTCCGCTGCCGAAGGTATTTAGGGCCACGCCGGAACCGCTGCCCAAGAACCGCCGCAGCTGTGACCCGGCGGGCGGACCGCGCCACTCGGGCTGGCGCTGCAAGCTGCGGAACGAGCCGAGATCTCCCTGCGAGTCAATGAGCTCCTCAACCCGGGCGGCGCCGATCGCCCGGATCAGCTCGTCCTCCAGATCGTTGACGCAGACGTAAAGCCCAGTCGCTCCATGCCTGCCCGCGTCCCGGGCGAGCCGATACCGGCGCTGGCCAGACCGCGCCGGACGACGTTCTCCTCGCCGACGGCGCACAGGCCTGCCAGTCTCAGGCCAGCTCCAGCGGGACCAAACTGCGTCAGGTAGCGGGTCATCGCGTGCGCGCCACCGATCGGCACCACCCCCACGCGCTCGGCACCCAGGTCCCGGCCACGGCGGCCGGCAAAACGGCGACTTCACCAGCTCGCAAAGCAGCACGTGGGACCCCAGTTGGCCGCAGTTCCAGGCGTGCATCTCAACCTGTGAGCGCATCGGCCGCGCGAGCACAGGGAGTACACCTCGGCAGAGTGCGGCGCATGGGCCAGGTCTGGGCGCCGTTCTAGAGCACCTTGGGGCCGATCCACACGGTGGGCACGTGCCTGGTAACCGGCTGGCGGAGGTTGTGCGTTGGATGAGTGTGGGAAGCCAGCGATTGGACCTCGCGGGGTTCTACCGCGGATCCACGGGTGAGTGCCTGACCACGATTTCGGTGAGTGTCGGTTACCGGGATATGGCGCAGGAGCTTGTGGCCGGGGCCCGTTCCTCGACGTCGGCACAGACCGCGCGGCGGAACGGTTCCGGCTCGTCTGGCAGGCGCCATCCCGCGCTGGGCCTATGACCTTGTGCCCGAACGACAGCAGGAGGGTCCATTATGAACGACGACGAACTGCTCACGGCGGTGAGGGAGCAGCGAACCAAGATCCCTATGACCGTCTCGGTGGAGCAGGTCATCCGCCGCGGCCGTGCGGTACGTGCCCGCCGCCGGATTCTCGGCCTGGCCGCAACCCTGGCTGCGACGGCTGCGGCGGTGTTCGCCGTGACCGCGCGCTTGTGGTCTAGATCTACGCGATCTGGTTCTCGCTTGTGAGGCAAGAACGTCACGGTGGGCTCACAGGGCCCAGAGGGCTTGGGTGGGGTTGAGGCGGGCGGCGCGCAGCGCGGGCCAGAGGCCGGCGAGAGCGCCGATCAGGATGGTGGCGGCCAGGCCGCCGGCCCAAGCCTGGGTGGGGATGACGGTCGCCCAGCCCTTGGCGTGCGCGTAGATGGCGGTGGCGAGCGCGCCGGTCGCGATGCCGGCGATGCCGCCGGCTGCGGCGAGCAGGATGGCTTCGGACAGGAACTGGGTGCGGATGTTGCCCCTGGTGGCGCCCAGCGCCCGGCGCAGCCCGATCTCGCTGCGGCGCTCGAGGACGGAGATGACCATGATGTTGGCCACCCCGATCGCGCCGACCAGCAGGGCAACCGCGCCAAGCCCCAGGAACAGGGAGTTGAACACGGCCTTGGCGGCGGCCTGGGCGACCAGCGCAGAGGAGGGCTGGGACACGTCGGCGACCGTGGGGTCCTCGGGGTTGGCCTGGGCGGCGAGCAGGTTGTCGACCCGGGTGACCTGGCTGGTGGTGGCCTTGACGTAGATGGTGGTGGGGTGGCCGTCGAAGCCGAGGTATTTTTCGGCGAATGGGTATCCCACCAGGATCGAGGAGTCGATGTCGGGGGCCAGCACGTCGGGCTTGAGGATCCCGGCGATGTACAGCCACATGCCCGAGCCGGTGCCGGTAGTGACCCAGATCCGCTCCCCGCCGAAGAGGTGGTCGATGCCCAGCAGCTGGGCCGCAGCGGCGCCGAGCACGGCGGCCGGCTGGCTGCGGGTGGCGGCGTTGAGGAACCGGCCCTGGGCCAGGCTGGTCTCGGCGGCGGCGGGCAGGTGAAGGGTGGCGGCGTCCACGGTCAGCGCATTGGTGTTCACCGAGGGAATCAGCGGGCTGCGGTAGGCGCTGGCGGTGGTGGAGCCGGTGGCCTGGACGGCGTAGACGCCGCTCAGGCGGCTGATCATGCCCGGGGCTGCGGTCGGCAGCTCGGCGGGCTGCCCGGTCAGGGACTGCCCGGCGTTTTGCACGGTGAGCAGGTTGGTGCCCAGTGCCGCGATCTCGGCGTTCAGCCCGGCGGCCGACGAGGACGACAAACCGAGCACCGCGACGATCGCCGCTACCCCGATCGCGATCCCCAGCGCCGACAGCGTGGCCCGCAGCTTGCGGGTGCGCAGCCCGACGGCGGCCAGCCGGGCCATGTCGGAAAGCCGCAGCCGCGCCGCCGCGGGACGGCGCGGCGCCCACGTGCCGGCGGTGGCAGGTGAACGGCTGGTCATGACGGCTGCTCTTCCCCGGCGCACGTGCCGGTGTCGGACGTGATCCGCCCGTCCAGCATCTGGACCTGCAGGCGCATCCGGGCGCCGACCTGCTGGTCGTGGGTGACCACCACGATCGTGGTCCCGGCCTGGTTCAGCTCCTCCAGCAGGTCGAGGATCGCCGAACTGGTCGCGGAGTCGAGGTTGCCGGTGGGCTCGTCGGCCAGCACGATCGCCGGGGACCCGGCCAGGGCGCGGGCGATCGCCACCCGCTGCCGCTCCCCGCCCGACAGCTGGGTGGGCCGGGCGCCCAGCCGGTGGCCGAGCCCCACCCGCCCCAGCGCGATGGCGGCGGCTTCGCGGCGGGCGGCCAGGCCCACTCCCGCATACAGCAGGCCGTCGGCCACGTTGTCCAGGATCTTCTGGTGTTCGGCCAGGAAGTACTGCTGGAACACGAACCCGATCGACATCGCCCGCAGCCCGGCAAGTTCCCGGTCGGTCAGCCCGGCCGCGTCCAGCCCGGCCACCGTGACGGTCCCGCTGCTGGCCCGGTCCAAGGTCCCAGCCACGTGCAGCAGGGTGGTCTTCCCCGACCCGGAAGGGCCGAGCACCCCGGCCAGTTCCCCGGCCGCCACCGCAAGGCTCACCCCGCGCAGCGCATGCACCGGCGGGGAACCGGGATAGACCTTGGTCACCCGCTCCAGCTCCAGCACCAGCCCGCCGCCCGGCCCAGAGCTGGCCCCGGCCACCGTTTCCTGCGTCTGGGTGCTCATATTCCCGGCACCACCACATGCTGCCCGGGGGTCAGGTTGCCGGTGACCTGCACCAGCCCGGCCGCGTCGTCGAACAGGCCCGGCGTCACCCTCACCAGGTGATGCCCGCCCGGCCCGGTCACCTCCACCGCGTACCCGCCGCCGGTCTGGGCCAGCAGCGCGTCCACCGGCACCGTCAGCGCGCCGGGCACGCTGCCGGTGGTGATCGTCACCGTCACCGGGGCCTGGTTCAGCCTCCCGGCCGCCTTCGGGTGGTTCAGCACGGCAAGCACCGTGATCGTGGCCCCCGTGCCCGCCGAGCCGTTCGGCGAGCCGCCAGAGGAGTTACTTGAGCTGCCCCCGCTACTGGAGTTGCCCGAGGACGACGAGGAACTGGCCACCCGGCTGATCTGCGAGACCACTCCCGGGGTGATGCTGCCGTCGGGCAGGGTGATGCTGACGGGGTCGCCGGCCTTGACCTCACCCTGCTGGGCGGCGTCCAGGTCGATGGTGACTACCGGGGTGGTCGAGGACGCCGTTAGCACCACGGTCCCCGGCGTGGCCGGGGCGCCCACCACGGTCGTAGTGCCCCAGCCGGTGACCAGCGCGGGGCCGGGCAGGAACACCGCCTCGCCCAGCGACAGCGTCCCGGTCTCGGCCAGGCCCAGCCTGGCCTGGAGCTGCTCGACCGCGTACGCGGTCTCGGCGCTGTAGTAGTTCCAGCCGGGCCGCGGGCCCAGCGCCGCCACCGTCGCGTAGCCCAGCTTCACCAGGTCTTTGTTCAGCTGCCTGACATCCGCACCGGTCAGCCCCTCCGACAGGTCACGGTAGGACGGCACACTTCCGTACAGCAGCACCACCGGGGTACCGGACACGTCATAGATCCGCTGACCCTGGTACACGGCCCGGCCCACCCTCGGCAGCCAGGTGAACGTCCCCGACCCGCCCGCCGACGACGCGGACGCGGACGAACTCTGCGGCACCACCACGCTCCACGTCCCGGCCATGCCCAGTGTCGCATCCACCACGCTCTGGCTGCTGAGCGACCGCCGGGTCACCGTCGCCGTGGACGTCCGGTACCCGCTGCTGGCAGACGACCCCGAACCTCCCCGGCCGGACTTGCCGAACACCCCGGCCGACAGGGCCGCCCCGGCCCCCGCCAGCACCAGCGCCACCACTACACCGACTGCCACCCAGCGCCGGGGCCCGCGCCGGCGCCCACCGCTGGATATGCCCGTCACGGCGGTCTGTCCGGAAGCGTTCGTGCTGGTCACGGCGCCCCACCGCCACCCATCAACCCGGCCATCCCGGGCTCGAACGCACGGCAGGCATGCACCGCGGCCTGGAACTGCGGCGAGTTCCGGTCTATGTTGCCCAGCCTGAAACCCACGGCGGTGCCACCTTGGGCAGTCGTGGGATCGGGAAAGCCTGGGATCCCGTGTGAGCGCATGCACGCGGAGAACTGCAACGCCTGGCTGATATGCCCTTGTCTTTGCGCGGCAGTCAGCGGCTGGCTGGGGAGGAGGTGCTCGCATGCCCTCGTGGCCGACTGATACTGGGGCCCGGCTGGGTGAGGGAACAATCCCTGGCTGTTGGGATCGGGGAACCCTGGATCGCCATGGGCGCGCATGCACCGTGCGTAGGCAACCGCTTGCTGGTAGGGCGTCTGGCCGCTTTCCGAACCGGCGCCGGCGGAGGAACCACCCCCGCATGCCGCCGCAAGTACAGCGATCCCGGCGAGGGCCGCGGCCAGGATGCCCGCCCCCGCCCGCCGACGGGCTCGGCCACCGCTGATGGTGTCGCTCATGTCGTCGTCCTCACTGCTCGCATGGATCTCCGGTTGCGGGCCGCGCTGGCTGCATGCCTAGCACGGGTGACCGCGATACCATCCCCGCCGGGCACCGGGGCCGGACGAGATCCACCGGCCGCCGTCTGTGCCTCGCAGGCGCGGCACGGGTGCCACAGGGCGCATCCCCCGGTACCTCTGTGCCGTCGGCTGGGACTCATGGCATGAGGTGTAAACCGTCGGCGGTATCGGGGAGGTATCGGCGGCTGACAGCTTTCCGGCCGCGGCAGGAAGAACGGCCGGTCTGCCCC
Organism: uncultured Actinomycetes bacterium; assembly: GCA_963835425.1. Classification (GTDB taxonomy): domain Bacteria; phylum Actinomycetota; class Actinomycetes; order Streptosporangiales; family Streptosporangiaceae; genus UBA9676. Next base: position 20,773 of record CAWIGE010000004.1, read on the forward strand.
TTGCCGCCGCACGGTCCAGCTTCGATACCGTGCTGATACCTCCAGCCGGGGCATCCTAATAGGACGAACGGCGGAATGGGGGGGGCGGCGGTGCGGGTGCTGGTGATCGAAGACGACGCTGAGATGGCTGAGGCGGTGGCCGCCGGCCTGCGCCATACCCGGATGGCCGTGGACGTGGCCCTGGATGGCCCGGCCGGGCTGGAGCGGGCCCTGGTCAACGGCTACGACGTGATCGTGCTGGACCGGGATCTGCCCGGCATGCACGGCGATGAGGTCTGCGGCAGGCTGGTGGCGGCCGGGTGCCGCAGCCGGGTGCTGATGCTCACCGCCGCAGCTGCGACCGAAGACCTGGTGGAGGGACTGAGCCTGGGCGCCGATGACTACCTGCCCAAGCCATTTGACTTCCCGGTGCTGGTGGCCCGGATCGGTGCGCTGTTCCGCCGCGCCCAGCCTGCCATCCCACCGGTCCTGCGCTACGGCGACCTGGTCGTGGACACCGGGCGCCGGTTCGCCTGGCGGGCAGGCCGGTCGCTCGATCTGGCGCCGAAGGAGTTCGGGGTGCTGGAGGTGCTGCTCGCCGCACGGGGCCGGGCCGTCTCGGCCGAGGAACTGCTGGAACGCGTGTGGGATGAAAACGCCGACCCCTTCACCGCCGCGGTGAAAATCACCATCGGCCGACTGCGTGCCAAGCTCGGCGACCCGCTGCTCATCGACACGGTGCCCAGATCTGGGTACCGGATCGGGGACCGGCCATGACCCCCTCTGCCGTCGCCGCGATGGCCGCGCGCACCCGGCGGCCGCGGCGCACGCTGCGGCTGCGCCTGACCGCCTGGTACGGCGGCCTGTTCCTCCTGTCGGGCACCGTGCTGCTCGTGGTCACCTACGGGCTGGTCGTCCAGGCTTTCGCCGGCAATTCCGCTGGTAACGCCACCTGCCAGGCACCAACCACCGGGTGCCACATCATCGGCGCGCAGCAGGCACGCTCCATCGCGGTGCAAGAGCACGCCACTGTTCTGAACGAACTGGTGTCACGCTCGGCGCTAGCGCTTGCCCTCGTGGCGGTGCTATCGGTGGCGCTCGGCTGGTTCATCGCCGGCCGCGTGCTACGCCCGCTGCGCACCATCACCACGGCCGCCCGCCAGATCTCCGCCACCAGCCTGAGCGATCGCCTGGCTCTCGCCGGGCCCCGTGACGAGCTCACAGAACTCGCCGACACCTTCAACGGACTGCTGGCACGACTGGAGGCAGCCTTCAACGCCCAACGGCAGTTCATCGCCAACGCCTCGCATGAGCTGCGCACCCCGCTAGCCCGCCAGCGCGTCATCAGCCAAGTCGCCCTAGCCAATCCCAGCGCCAGCATCAATTCCCTCCGCGCCGCCCATGAACGTGTGCTGGCCTCCGGCGCCCAGCAGCAACAGCTCATCGACGCGCTGCTCACCTTGGCACGCGGCCAGGCAGGCCTCGACAAGCACGAGCCCTTCGACCTGGCCGAACTTGTCCGCAAGGCCCTGGCCGACTGCCAACCCCAAGTGCAGCGCCGGAACCTGAGGCTGCGCACCACGCTCGGCCCGGCGCTGACGGTGGGCAACCCTCAGCTAGCTGAGCGCCTCACCACCAACCTCATCGACAACGCGCTGCGGCATAACCGGCCCGGCGGCCAAGTGGAGATCCTCACCGGAACCCGGCATTCCCGCGCCCTCCTCGCGGTGGCCAACACGGGGCCCACCGTCCCGGCGGCCGCGATCAACACGCTCTTCCAGCCCTTCCAGCGGCTCGACGCAGACCGCACCGGCCGTCGCGACGGGCTCGGCCTGGGCCTGTCCATCGTCCAGGCCATCGCCGACGCCCATCACGCAACCATCACCGCCCGCCCACGGCCCGAAGGCGGCCTGCTCATCGAAGTAAGCTTCCCCAGTCCGCTAAACGGCAGCCTCGCCCCGACGGCCCCCGGAAACCTCCACGCGAAAAGCCCAACCGCCGCGCTGCCACCCCCCACCGAAACAGAACACGCCGATCGGCATCCGGGCAGCCAGGCCGATCAACACGGGCATACGAGCGCATAGTCGGCATAGCATCGTTCGGCTGCGACATCGAACCCTGACAGCACCTGAAAGGCCGATCGCCTCTGCTGCGCAGCAGGTCAGTCGCCGCCCGGAACGCTCATGCGCTTGTGTTACGAAGTGCCACTACGTGGTACCATGAGCACGTGGCTGACCACTACACCTTGCGGCTAGCGCCGGGCGTCCGGCAGCGGCTGTCAGAGTGGGCGCGCCGGGCAGGCCTCCAGGAACGGACCCTGGCACAGCGCTATGTCGAGGAGGGGCTGCGTCACGACGCTCACCCGCTCATCCAGTTCCTCGACGGTCCGAGCGGCCGCCGGGCCAGCCTGCTCGGCCGCGGCCTGGATGTCTGGGAGGTCATCGCCACAATCCGGGACAACAACGGGTCCATGGCCGAGGCCGCCGAGTACTTGCAGATCCCAGCCGGGCTGGTAGAAGCGGCCGTGGCTTACTACGGCGAATACCGGGACGAGATCGACCGGGAAATCGAGCTCAACGAGGCGGAGTACGAGCGCGGGCGGGCGGCTGCCGCGGCAGGTGAGCAGGCTCTGCGCTCGTGAGAGCCATCCTGGACGAGCAGTTGTCGCCGCAGATCGCGGTCCTGCTGCGCCAGGCCGGCTACGACGTAGACGCCGTTGCCGGCCGTGAGGACCTGGCTGGGCGCAGTGACCGGATCATCTTCGAGGTCGCATGTAGCGAAGGCCGGGCCGTGGTCACGAACAACATCAAGGACTTCCGGCCGCTTGCGGCTGAGTGGCTGGCGCAAGGCAGGGTGCATGCCGGCCTGATTCTGCTTCCCTCAACGCGGACACGCACCCGTAACGCCATCGCTGCTGTCGCTGGCGCGATCGAAAGCGTACTTCGCGACCACCCGGACGGGCTGAGCGGCAGCGAGCGCTGGATCGGCCCGCTGCCGAACTTGTAAGGGCCCCGGCGCTCAGGGTGCATTGCCCGCAAATGCTCTGCCCAGCCGGCAATGGCGCAGGGCACTTGTCTCAGTTCTTGTCTCATTCAGCTCTGTCCGGCGCCGTTCACCGGCGGCTACCCCAGTCATGTTCGGGCAGGTCACGGACGGTGGTGAACCTTGGCGGACGTCGGCCAACATTGTTGGAAAGCGTGTAAGGGGCAACCCTTCAGGAGTTCGAATCTCCTATCCTCCGCCACCGCTGACCTGCGACGACGCGGTCGGATCATGGTCGCGGGCTGCGCTACCTCACACAGCGTGTGTCTCATTTTCTGTCTCAGTTTGAGTCCTGGCCATATGGCTTATTCCGGACAAATCAGTGTGGCGGCACGCTCAGATGAAACACGTTGTACCTGGTCAGCGACGTCGCGGACGTACCTGGACGGAACCACGCACGCCGCTGAAGCGTGCGCACCGTCGTTCAGGGCAGGCCGGGACCACCCCTTGACGACGTGGCTCGCGTGGGAATTGGACTCTTATCCTGCTGTCGCGTGGCCCTGGTCTGCAGCGGGGGGAATGCGGTGGTCTGGTTGCCAGGTCTGGGCCGCTGTGGTGTGCGGTTGGCGGGGGGTGGGACTGCGCCCGTTGGGTGTGGCTGGCAGCGTGATCTGCACGTCCAGTCCGCCGTCTGGCCTGGCACAGGCCTGGGCGTGGCCGCCGTGCGCGTTGGCCACCGAGGCCACGATGGACAGGCCGAGGCCGGAGCCTGGCCGGATGCCAGTCCGGTTGGCCAGGCGGCGGAACGGCTCGAACAGCCCGGTTACCAGGCCGGGGGGGATGTGCTCGCCACCGTTGGCGACGGTGACTTCGGCGTTGCCTGCGTCGGTCCTGGTGCTGGCCAGCACCCAGCCGCCGGTCACGTTGTGCTTGACGGCGTTGTCGATGAGGTTGCTGACCAGCCGTTCGAGCAGGACTCGCTCCCCGGTGACCTGCGCGTCGTGCAGCGCGGTGCTGATCTGGATCTGTTTGGCCACGGCGGCTGGGCCGATCGAGTCGATGGCGTCTTCGACCGCGGTGGGCAGGTCGACGACCTCGGCGGGGCCTGGTCCACGGTCGGAGCGGGCCAAGGTCAGCAGTGCCTCGATCAGTTCCTCGGACTTGTCCACGGCGGCGCCGATCGCGGCCAGCACCGGTTCCAGCTGCGCGGCGGAGGTGGCCGGGCGGGCGGTGGTGACGTCGATCAGGGTGCGCATCTCGGTCAGCGGCGTGCGCAGCTCGTGGGAGGCGTTGGCGATGAACCGGCGCTGGCTGGCGAACGCGGCCTCGAGCCGGGCGAGCATCGCGTCGAAGGTGTCGGCGAGTTCTTTGAGTTCATCGGGTGGCCCGGCCAGTGCCAGGCGGCGGTTCAGGTTCTCCTGGGAGGCGGCCTGCGCCGCCGTGGTGACTGCGGTCAGCGGCCGCAGCACCCGGCGGCTGACCGCCCAGCCCAGCCCGGCGGCCAGCACGGTGCCCAGGCCCAGCCCGGCCAGGGTGAACTCCAGGAAACCGCGGCGCTTCGAAGCGTCTATCGTGACGCTGATCTGCGGATTGTGCCCGGGCTTGATGACCTCGCCCCGCGGGCCGGACGGAAACGTCAGGACCTGGTGACCGACCTGGGTATAGGCGGCGCCGATCAAGATGGCGCCGAGCACCAGGAACAGGCCCGCGCAGGCGATCACTATCCGCGCCCGGATGCTGCTGCGCCACGGCCTGAGCGCGGCAGGCGTGACCCTCATGGCAGCCGGTACCCGCCGCCGGTGACCGTCTCGATCAGCGGCGGCTCGCCGAGCTTGCGCCGCAGCCGCATCACCGTCACCGCGACGGCGTTCGTGAACGGGTCGGCGTATTCGTCCCAGACCCGTTCCAGCAGCTGCTCGGCGCTGATCACCGCGCCGTCGGCGGACATCAGCACCTCCAGCACACCGAGTTCCTTGCGGGTCAGCGGCACCAGCTGCCCGTTCCGGCTGGCCCGGCGCCGCGGCCAGTCCAGGGTCAGCTCGCCGCGGCGCAGCACCGGCGGGCCGGACGGCGCCCGGCGGCTGAGCGCGCTGACCCGCGCGACCAGCTCCGGGAAGTGGAACGGCTTGGCCAGGTAGTCATCCGCGCCCAGGTTCAGCCCGCCGACCCGGTCGTCGGGCGCGCCTGAGGCGGTCAGCATCAAGATCCGGGCACCGCCAGGGCGGCCGGCCAGCCGTGCGCACACATCGTCGCCGTGCACCACCGGCAGATCACGGTCGAGCACGATGACGTCATAAGATGACAGCCCGGCCTTGTCCAGCCCGGCCACGCCGTCGCAGGCCACGTCCACGGCGAATCCCCGGTCACGCAGGCCGGCCGCGACGGCTTGCGCCACTACCTCGTTGTCCTCCACGACCAGCACGCGCATTCCTCCATCATGCCTGGTCACGCTTAACACCGCGATAACACCGCCCGCTGGCGGGCGCGGGGCGGACCCGGCCCATCGGGTGTTAAGGCAGTGTTATCGGCCCGCCGTTAGCGTCAGGCGTCATGACTGAGAGTTTGCTGGGACCGCGGCGCGGTGCGGGCCACCTGCGGCCAGGTGCCGCGAGGTGCGCGGGCTGCGTGCCAGGCCCGGTTCTGGCAGCCGTTCACGATTGCGCCATGAAGGCAATCACCTGGCTATCCACGGCCACCGGCTCGTTTTGGGTGCGGGCCGATCCTGGCCTGCCCGTCGCATTCATCGGTCGCCTCAGTAACACCAGCAATGCCAGGAAGGGGTACGTCATGCCTGCAAAATCAATCTTCTGTTTGGTGTCGCACGCCGTAACGGGGCCCGGGCGCAGGCCGCGCCGGCTGTCGCTGGCGGCGGGCCTTGCCGCCGCAGTGGCCGTCCTAGCGTGCCTGGCCGCGGGGTCTGCGTCGGCTGCGCCCGCCCGCCCGGCACGGCCCGGCACGGCCACCAGCGCCCGCGGTGCCGCGGTGATGCATCCGCTGGTGTGCGGGCCGCCGGGCTATTTCATCCAGTGCTACAGCCCCGCCCAGTACCGGGTGGCCTACGGTGTGGCGCCGCTGCTGCGCCGGGGGATCACCGGCAGCGGCGAGACCGTGGTGGTGCCCGAGCTCGCCCACGCCCCGGGACCCAACTTCACCGACATCCGCAAGGACCTGGCCGCCTTCGACAAGAAGTTCGGCCTGCCCGCGGCGAAGCTGAAGGTCACCACGACCCTCGCCGGGGCCAGCGCGCCTTATGTGGCGGGCTCCGAAGAGGTCGAGGACACCGAGATCGTGCACGCGATCGCGCCCGGTGCCGCCCTCGACGTGGTCCTCGTCCCGGCCAACGCCACGACCAGCGCGGCAAACTTCACCACGGCCGTGACCGGGGTGATCCACGCTGCCATCACCCAGCACGCAGCAGTGGTCTCCATCAGCGGCAGCCATGGTGAGCACTTGTTCACCCCGGCCCAGGTGGCCAGCATCCACACGGCGCTGCAGCAGGCCGCCGGCCGCCACGTCACGGTCGTCGCCTCCTCCGGGGACAAGGGCGTGCATCAGCGACAACGGCCCGCCTGAGCAGGTCAGCCTGCCCGCCTCCGACCCGCTGGTGCTGGGCGCCGGCGGCACCGCCCTGGACGCCAGCTACGCCACCGGCGCCTACCACGGCGAGATGGCCTGGAACGCCGACACCAGCGCCTCCGCCGGCGGCTACAGCTTCTTGTTCCGCCGGCCCTCCTACCAGGACGGCATCCCGCGCACCGGCCGGACGCGGGGCGTCCCCGACGTAGCCGCCGACGCCGACTCCTCCACCGCCATGGCGTTGACGTTCGCCGGCGGCGTCCTGTACCCAGCCCAGGGCACCAGCGCCGCCACCCCGCTGTGGGCCGCCGTGATCGCCCTGGCCGACCAGGACGCCGGGCACCACCTCGGCTTCGTCAACCCCGCCATCTACGCCATCGCCCGCAGCCCCGCCTACCACCGCGCCTTCCACGACGTGGTCACCGGCGACAACTCGGTGTTCTGGCCCACCCGCCTCTTCACCGGCTACCAGGCCGGACCCGGCTGGGACCCGGTCACCGGCTGGGGCAGCCCCAACGCCCACATCCTCGTCCCCCTCCTAGCACACGCCCCACACCAGGGCAGCGCAAGATCCTGACACACCGAACCGCCCACCGACGTGAAAGTGGCCGCCTGGGTGATCACGGTGCTCGCCTGCCAGACGGCCAGCGGCCAGCTCACGGCCTCGGTCACGAATGCGAACGCTTACCTGCCTCACCTGGCCGTCGCAGCCTGCTGCGCCGCGGTCGTCAGTTACGCAGTACGCCCGGAAAGGGGCTTCCAGTGAACGTGATGCTGACAGGCATTCACCGCTCGTTCGGGAAGAATCAAGCCGTTGACGGCGTGAGCCTTGAGTTGGGGCCGGGCGTTTTCGGTCTGCTCGGCCCCAACGGGGCCGGGAAGACCTCCCTGCTCCGCATGCTCGCCACCGTGCTCCTGCCGTCGTCTGGAGAGGTCCGGCTGCTTGACCGGGATCCGCGCAGGCCGGCGGGGCGGCGGGAGATCCGGCGGCGGCTTGGCTACCTTCCGCAGAACCTGGGATATTATCCGACGTTCACCGTCGTGGAATTCCTCGAGTATTTCGCGCTGCTCAAGGAAATGCAGTCTGCTGCGGTCCCCAAAGCGGTGGCGACGGCCGTAGAGCGCGTGGATCTCGGCGCCAAGGCGAAGGCGAAACTGCGCACCCTGTCGGGCGGGATGCTGCGCCGCGTCGGGATCGCGCAGGCGATCGTGAACAACCCTGACCTGCTGCTGCTCGACGAGCCGACCGCCGGGCTTGACCCGGAACAGCGGGTGCAGTTCCGTGCCCTGCTGCGGTCGCTAGGGCAGAGCGCCACCGTCATCGTCTCCACGCACCTGGTCGAGGACGTGGGCGCGGCCTGCTCCGAAGTGGCGCTGATCTCCAGCGGGAAGATCGTGTTCCGGGGCACGCCGGATGAACTCACCGCCCGTGGCAAGGGGCATGGCGGCGGCGGCGCGCCGCTGGAGCGCGGGTACAGCGCGGTGCTTTCGGCGGCCCGGTCATGAGCGTGATGAGCATGCCGCTGCCCCGGTCAGCGCGGGCGCTGCGGCTGGAGTTCAAGCGGAACGCGGTGCCGTACGTGCTGCCGCTGCTCGCGGCGGTGTTCTATTTCGACACCCTTCGCACGGCGGACGGGTTCGCGCCAATCTGGACTCTGCGCGCGTCCGCGATCACCGATCATATGCTGTTCGAGTTCAGCGCGTTCGCCGGCGGCCTAGCCGCCTGGGCGGGGTCGCGCGAGGGGCGCAGGAAGACCGCCGACCTGGTGGCGGCCACGCCCCGCGCGGCATGGGCGCGGCAGAGCATCGCGCTGGCCGCGACGCTGTGCTGGATGCTGCTCGCGTTCCTCGCCGGGGTCGCCGCCCTGTACATCCAGACCGCCGTACAGGCGACCTGGGGCGGGCCGCCGCTCTGGCCGGTATTCGTCGGCGCGGCCGGCGTGATCGTCGTGACCGTGATCGGGTTCACCTGCGGAGCGCTCTTCCCGGGTCGGTTCACCGCGCCGCTGGTCGCGATCGGCGTGCTCGTCCTCTACCAGACTGGGCTGCGCCAGGCGCTAGGCATCACGGCGTCGTCGGGCACCTATGCGCTGCTGTCGCCGGCCAACAGTCCGCCCGTTGTCGATGCCGGCGTCTATTACCACGTCGCGGCGGACCTGTCGATCGTGCAGGTCATGTTCATGGGCGGGATCGTGCTCGCGCTGGTCGGCGTGCTCGGCCTGGCGACGGCACTTCGCGAGCTGGCGTCGGCGCGCGGGCTGGCGTCGGCGCGTACCGCACTGGCCCGTAGCGGCGGCTGGCAGCTTCGCGCGGTCGCGGCCGTCCTGGTCGCATGCGGAGTGGCGGCGTCCTGGACCGCGTTCGCGCTGGCTGGGACCGCGAAGCCGGACCCGGTTGGCGGGTGGGAGATCCCGGCGCTGCGCTCGGTGGCCACCGCTCAGCCGGCACCTGATCGCCCAGGACTGCACGTCCTCGTCCGGGTTTCAGGTGTGCGTCCACCCAGCGTTCAGCTTCTACCTGCACGACCTGGCCGCGGCTTTCGGCCCGGTGGCCGCCAAAATCGCGGGCCTGCCCGGCGCGCCGGCCGGCGCCAAAGAGGTGGCCAGCGTGAGCGGCGGACAGGGTGTGCAGAGTGGCATCTCAGGCAATCCCCCGGTGTTCGAGTTCACCGCAGAGCACGTGGGAACCATGTTTGGTCAGTTCAACGGCACCCCCGACCCGGTGGGATGGCGTGCCGGTTTCCAGCAGGGGCTGCTTGACGCGTTCCTCACCGGGGGCCCGCCTCATGCGGGTCCTGTCCCGATTCTGCTCGGGCCGGCACAGCAGGCGGTGGAGGACGCACTGCTGACCGCAATCGGCGCGCAGGCGCCTGGTCCTGCAGGAACGTCGGCCGACGTCTCCGCCGCCGCGCAACGGTTCGCCGCGCTGTCCGGCCAGCGCACGGCACGCCTGGCTGGCGGCGCATCTGCCCGCCCTGCGGGCCGGCAAGATCACCCTGGTGCAGATCCCGTGACCGCCGCCGAGGTACTGAAACGCCCGGCCGCCCCCGCCGGGGCCGCCGGGCGTGGCCCTTCTGGCGTGCGCCTGGTGTGGCTTCACCTGCGGACCCGGCGTGTCCCCGCCGCGGTCCTCGCGCTCGCCGTGTGCGGCGCCCTGCTGCACGCGGCGCTGCAATGGCACTGGGCGTTCACCTCCGGCCCGTACGCGCAGCAAGTCCCAATGATCATCGAGTCCGGCGCGGCGTCGGTGATCGCGGTGACTGTGCACAGCCCGTTCGGTGAGACGGAACGGGCCACCGGGCTCTGGCTGCCCTACCTGCGCCTGCTCGCCGCGATCGGGCTGACCGGGCTTGCGATCCTCGCCTTGCAGCTAGGCGCGGCCGGCGAGAATCTGAACGACGGCATCGGCGTGCTGGCACGGAATGTCATCGGTTTCACCGGCCTCGGACTACTGTGCTCGCTGATCACCGGCGGCCTGCTCGCCTGGACGCTCCCCATGGGGTACATGGCGTTCTGCCAGTACGCGCTGCTCGAAGCCTGGACCGCCCCGTGGGCCTGGCCGGTCCACCCGCCCGCCGACCACGGCGCCTGGATCTGCGCGTCCCTGCTTTTCGCGGTCGGCCTGCTCTTGTTCACCATCCGCGGCTCCCGCCCCCGCCTCAGCGACGACAGTTAAGAGGACCCGCTGCCGTGAACAGCGGCCGGTGCCGACCCCGACGCACCCCGAACACCGTAAGCGCTGGCCAACGGTGCACTTCAGCCGAAGCAGGCGGTCAGGGATGTAAAACCGCCGCTTCGACCCTGCCGGGCAACCGGGCTCTTCGCATGGCCAGCCACGCCTTCCGAACAGGAAGGGCTGCATACCATAATGGCTGTTCTGTGCGGTAGCGCACTCATATGAAGCGGCTCGTCAAGCTCTTGCAACTGGTGCGCCGGGGTTTCCGGTGGTTTGGGCGGTTTTGGGGGTGGTTGCTGGGGCGGTGCTGGGCAGGCGGGGGTGTACCCATGCCCTGATAGGCGCCGGATTCGTGCGCCTGGCGGGCCCGGGTCAAGGGGCGGAGCGCTCGCGGAGCTTGCGAAGCGACGCCGCAGGCGCCCTTGAGGCGGGCTGGCGGGTGCCGATGATGGGCGGCGCGGGCATGGGCGGGGAGGGGATGGCGAGGGCGGGGCGGCGGCGCCCGCGGGGGGTGGGGGTGGCCTGCCGGGGCGGCGTCGTGGCCGTGGCCACTGCCACTCTCATATGCGCGGGCCGGGACCGCAGATCGGTGATTCGCAGGATGGTGCCCCGGACTAATTGCGAGGGTCGCGGATGCGTTCATAGTGCGCGCGGGGGTCGTTCCTGCGGCGGCGAGCGTCCCGGCAGGCCACCGGCTCGGGGTGTCAGCTGGTCATTTCGGCCCAGACGAAGCCCGCGAGCTCGCGGGCCATCGCGGTGACCGCGACGCCAGCAGGCTTGCCGCGGGCAGTCATCGCCTTGTAGCGGGCGTGCAGCCGCCGCTGCGCCTGCCAGGAACGGGCCAGAGTGTCTGGGGCCGCGCCGTGCTGGCGGCGCCGCAGCGTGACGCCGATCGCGGGCCGGAACCGGTAGGCCCAGGCCGCCTCGATCAGCGCGGTGCGGACCGGCGCCGAGCCGGCCTTGGTGATCGAGCCGCGGCGGGTCCGCTCGCCACTGGAGTACTCGGCCGGCACCAGCCCGGTGAAGCCCATGAACGCCCGCGCCGCCGGGAACCGCCGCCAGCCGGCCACCTCGGCGGCCAGGGTCAGCCCGTTCAGCGCGGCGATGCCCCGGTAGCAGCCGAGCCGGGCCACCGCCTCGCCCAGCGGCGGCTTGCCTGCCCAGGCCGCCAGCTCGGCCTCGACCGCGTCCAGCTCGGCGCGGCGGGTGTCCAGCGCCGCGCGGTAATGCGCCAGCGCCAGGGCCAGCGCAGGCTCGCCGAACCGCTGCCCGGCGATCCACCGCTCGTGCGCCTCGGTCCACGACGTTCCGCGCCAGACCCGGCCATGCCGCAGCAGCATCGCGGTGATCCGCTGCTGGGCCCGCCTGCGGTCCGCCATCAGCGCCGCCCGGGCCCGGACCAGATCCCGGACCGCCTCCTCCGCCTCGGTGGGCACCCGGATCGCCGTCAGCTCGCCGGCCCGGTGCAACCGCGCCAGCCGGCTCGCGTCCCGCCGGCCGGTCTTGACCCGCTCCCCGGCCCGGCGCGGAATAAGCGACGGCGCCACCACATCGCAGGCCACCCCCACCGACGACAAAAGCCGGTGCAGCTCAAACCCGCACGGCCCCGCCTCATAACACGCCCGCAGCGCGCCAGCCTCGCCCAGCCGGCCGATCAGATGCCGGACCGAGCCTTCCTCGTTCCAGATCCGGTCCAGCACCGGGATCTCCTCACCCGGCATCAAGACCGCGACAACGATCGTTTTCTTCGAGGTATCCATCCCCAGATGGATCGGCCCCGGTGCCGATGTCACACTAGCCATAACGGCCGGCTCCCTTCCGCCATAGTGGCGCCTAGCTGGGAACTCACACCTCCAGCTTCCGGCGAACCACGACATCAGCCAACAAAGGCTCTGACGGTCACCAGGGAGCCGGCCGCTTCATAGTGACTAGCATGGCCACCGAGGGAACGCGACTGTGCCGTCGGGTCCGGCGTGGTTGGCCAGGCCGACGAGCACGAACGTGCACGCGGTGGATGGCTGCCCGCCGCGGTCGGCCGGGACCGGGGCCAGGTTCAGCGCCTAGGTGATCGCCTCGACGCTCACGGGGCGTGGCTCCTCGGACGTGCTGCCTCGTGGAGGGCCGCCTGGCCTCCTGTCTCAGTTTCTGTCTCATTCACCTGCGTCCGGGGCCGTTCACCGGCGGCCGCCCCAGTCACGTTCGGGCCGCTCGCGGACGGTGCCGGACGTTGGTGAACGCTGGCCAGCATTGTTGGAAAGCGTGTTGGGGGCAGCCCCTCAGGAGTTCGAATCTCCTATCCTCCGCCACGCTGACGCTGACCAGGCATTATGCCGCACCCTTTGGGCTTTGAGCCTGGTAACTCTCCGTGTCTGGTCTCAGTTTTGGTCCACGCTTCTGTCTTCGAGTGCCCGCTAACCAGCGCATACTCGGCCGTGCCCGGCCGCAAGAGGGTGCACCGCAACCAAGCCAGGCCATGCCCTGATCTCGGCGAATGTCTTTGGACAGGGAGAGCGCCAGCAACTGGAACGCATCGAGTCGGTCTGCCGGTCAGCGGCGCCCGGCTGCCGTGTGAATGCCCCGGCGGCTCGCGGAACTCGCCGGTGCTATCAGGCGCCCCGCTGTGCGCAGGCCGGTTGCGCCTGATTCTTGTCCCAGGTAAGGGACTGGATAGGCCCGTCGAAGCAATGTCCGCGTGCGCTTTCCAGCGGCCCGTCGGTCGACTGGACCAGGTAGGGATCTTGAATGCTGGCTGGAAGCCCACACCGCGCCAGGCCGCGCGCATCCACGTATGCCGGGCAGTCCACGAACGTCATCGCGTTGGTTTCGATGAAAACCCGCGTTCATGACCGGCCCAGGCACCTGCCCATCGTGGCGGGTGCGGCCTGGCCGGCCGCGCCGGATCCACGGCGGCGCGCCGGTCATCAGAGACCCGCAGCCAGGTGATCAGGTGTCGCCATCCGGGGGTGAGCAGGTCGGCGTCGACGCCGGTGAGCCCCAGGGTCTGCGCCTGCCGGGACGACAGGCCCAGGGTGAGCATCGCGCGGTCGTAGGGCGGGACCTGGCGCGGGCCGCGCGACGCCGGGGCGGGCAGGTGCTGGGCGGCCCACCAGGCAAGCACGCACCGGTACGGGTCGGCCATGTCCAGCGCGGTGAGGCTAGCGGGCAGCCAGGCGCCCTCCCGCCACCAGCCAGGATCGAGGTGGCTCAGGAACCGGGCACCGGCCATGATGCGGTCCCTGCCGTACAGGCCAGGGAGCGCCGTCAGAACAGGTCCTGCGGGCATGGGGGTGTCCTGCTGCCGCAGATCCGGTGCGAGCCCGCGCATGGTCATGGGGTTGATCGAAGCAGTGACGAACAGGTATCACCAGAGCACCAAGGGTGCACCTATGGTGCATGCAAGCTGCTGACCTGCGCGGATGGGCCAATCGCTCATTACCTGGCGAGGTCCGGCAAACCCCCAGCCCGGGGCGGCGCGGCCTGGCTGTCGCCCGCCAGGGCTATGGGATCACCGGGCTGCTACCCGGGGGAGGTCGGCTCCGGGGATGTGCCGGTTACAACACCGGTGACCGGTATGGGCGGCGGGCGTAGGCTTGGCCCCGGGCCGGCGTGACCGTTTGCGAAGGGCGAGTGCTGGCCATGGCCGACGATACCAAAGCCAGGCGCGCCGCCAGGAGGGATCGGCTGGCTGGACGCCGCCGGGCGCTCGGCCTGACCCAGGAAGACCTGGCCGCCCGGTTGGGGGTCGAGCGGTCCACGGTGGGGCGCTGGGAACGCGGCACGACCCAGCCGCTGCCGTGGATCCGGCCCAAGCTCGCCAAAGTGCTGCAGGTCCCGGCCGGGCAGCTGGCCGAGCTGCTGGACGGACCCGCCCCATCCGGCGCAGGCGGCCGGGAGCCAGCGGCGGCGCCGGTGCCGCGGCAGCTGCCCGCGGCGGTCGCCGGTTTCACCGGCCGGGCAGGCGAGCTGGCGGCGCTGACCCGGATGCTGGAGGACGCGGGGGCGGGCGCGCCGGGGACGGTGGTGATCTCGGCGATCGGCGGCACTGCCGGGGTGGGCAAGACCGCGCTGGCGCTGTATTGGGCGCATCAGGTCGCGCGCCGGTTCCCCGCCGGGCAGCTGCACGTCAACCTGCGCGGCTTCGACCCCGGCGGCGCCCCCGCTACCCCCGCCCAGGCGATCCGCGGCTTCCTGGACGCCCTGGGTGTGCCGCCCGAGCGCATCCCGGCGCAGCCCGACGCGCAGGCAGGCCTATACCGGAGCCTGATGGCAGACCGGAACATGCTGATCGTGCTGGACAACGCCCGCGACGAACAGCAGGTGCGGCCGCTGCTGCCGGCCAGCCCCGCCAGCCTGGTGCTGGTCACCAGCCGCAATCAGCTGGCCGGGCTCGCCGCCGACGGCGCCCGGCTGCTCACCCTCGACGTCCTCACCCCAACGGAGGCCGTGCAGCTGCTCACCGCCCGCCTTGGCGCCACCCGGGCCGCCGCGGAGCCCGGTGTGGTGACCGAGATCGCCGAGTTGTGCGCGTTGCTGCCGCTGGCGCTGGCGGTCGCCGCGGCCCGCGCCGCCGCCCGGCCCGCGTTCCCGCTGGCCGCGCTGGCCGCGGAACTGCGCGACAGCACCGGGCGGCTGGACGCCCTGGATGCCGGAGCCCCGGCGGCCAGCGTGCGGGCGGTATTCTCCTGGTCCTACCGGCAGCTCAGCCCCGGCGCGGCGCGGATGTTCCGGCTACTCGGCCTGCACCCCGGCCCCGACATCAGCGTCCCGGCCGCCGCCAGCCTCGCCGCCACGCCCATACCAGAGGCGCGCCGCCTGCTGCGCGAGCTCACCCGCGACTGCCTGATCGCCGAGCACGCCCCTGGCCGGTACGCCTTCCACGACCTGCTCCGCGCCTACGCCGCCGCCCAGGCCCGCGACACCGACAGCCAACCCGAACGCCACGCTGCCACCGGCCGGGCCCTCGACCACTACCTCCACACCGCTTACTGCGCCGCCCAGCTCATCCGCCCGCATCGCCAGCCGATAATGTTCACCCCGCCCAGGCCTGGTGTTGCTCCCGAGCAGCCTGCCGATCACCGGCAGGCACTGGCCTGGTTCGAAGCCGAACACCAGGTCCTGCTGGCCGCCATTACGCTCGCCACTGGGTCCGGGCTCGCCGGCCACGCCTGGCAGCTGCCCTGGGCCATGACCCCCTACCAGGACGCGCGCGGGTACTACCAGGAATGGGCCGCCAGCCAGCGGTTGGCGCTGGCCGCCGCCACCCGGCTCGGCGACACCGTCGGCCAGGCCACCTCCAGCCGCCTCCTGGGGAACTCCTATATCGACCTCGGCGACCACGAGCAGGCCCGCGTTCATCTCACCCACTCCCTCGACCTGTGCCGCCGGCTCGGCGACCGCCTCGGCGAGGCCAGTGCTCATTTTGATCTCGGCGTGCTAGCCGATCGCCAGCGCCGCTACGCGGACGCGCTCAGCCACTCCGAACAGGCCCTCCACCTCTACCAGGCCATCGGCCACAAGGCCGCAGAAGCCGAAGCGCTCAACGCCGTCGGCTGGTGCCACGGCCTCCTCGGCGACTACCAGCAGGCCCGCACGTTCTGCCAGCAGGCGCTCGCCCAGTGCGCAGCGGTCGGCCATCGCATGTTCGAGGGATATGCCTGGGACAGCCTAGGCTACGCCGAACAACATCTCGGCAGTCTGGGCGAAGCCATCGCCTGCTACCAGCGCGCGCTGCGCATCTCCCGGGAACGCGGCGACCGCTGGCTCGAGGC
The DNA here is from genome assembly GCA_963835425.1 of uncultured Actinomycetes bacterium. GTDB lineage: Bacteria > Actinomycetota > Actinomycetes > Streptosporangiales > Streptosporangiaceae > UBA9676. Next base: position 36,753 of record CAWIGE010000004.1, read on the forward strand.
ATCGGTCCTCGCCCACCTCGGGGACACCCGCCACGCCGCCGGCGAGCTGCCCCAAGCCCGCGAGGCATGGGAGCAGGCGCTGGCCATCTTCGAGGACCTGCAGCATCCCGACGCCGGCCAGGTGCGCGCCAAGCTCGACGGCGCGGACGAAACGAGCCGCTGAGCACAATTCATGACAGCGCATCGTGTATCGCCCCGTGCGAGTGCCACCGTCGATGGGGAGAAGGCGGGCACGTTGGCGAAGCCGGGACGGTACAGCTGCGCCTGCCCTGCGTTCGGTGCGATCTTGGGATTGCAGGTCGCACTAGTCGCTGCCTACTTCCTGTGGCGATTGTGCCCATGCCACTCAGCCGCGCACTACCCACCCGGCGGCCATTGGGAAGCAGCAGACGCGGGCTGGGCTCAGTTCTGGTCTCCCCGAGCCGCCACAACCGCTGCCGCCCGCGGCGACACGGTCGCCTGAGCGATCTCCCGCATCACACACTGGCTACCCGTAACGCCATCTCACCGCCTGGCCGATTCTGCGACGCTTGTAGCACCAGATAGCACATCGTGCTACTCTGTCGCGATGAGCGCCTACCCAGAGATCACGCAACGCGACCTCCGGATGAGGTCGCGGGAGATCATGGACGCGGTCGAGCACGGGCAATCGTTTACCGTCACCCGTGACGGCCACCGAATCGGGGAGCTGATCCCGCTGCGGCGGCGGCGCCGATTCGTCTCCCGGCCAGAGTTCATCGCTATGTCGGGCAATGCCCCCGCAGTTGATCTGGAAGCCTTCCGAGCCGACCAGGGCGCGGCGCTCGACCAGGAGGCTGGCAGTCGGTATGAGCGGTGAGCGTCCCCGCCAGGGCATGCTCGACACCAACATCTTGATTTTGCGCAGGTGGATCAACCCAGGCGAGTTGCCCGATGAAATGGCGATCAGCGCCATCACCCTGGCGGAACTGTCGGCGGGTCCGCATGAGGTCCGCCGCAGCGACGAACAGGGCAGCTACGACGAGCACGCCGAGCGAGCCAGGCGGCTCGACATCCTGCAGCGGGCTGAGAGCGAGTTCGATCCGGTGCCGTTCGACGCTGAAGCGGCCCGCATCTACGGGAGAGTAACGGCGGCTGTCATCGCTTCCGGCCGGAAGCCAAGGCGGCGAGTAGTTAACTTGATGATCGCGTCCACGGCGATCGCCGAGCGGCTGCCGCTGTTCACCACCAATCCCGGTGACTTCACGGGCCTGGAAGCCCTGGTCAGCATCGTCCCCGTGACCCGCCCCGAAGTACCGCACGAACGGTAGCCGACCCTCGCACCAGGTAGAGACTTAGGCATGGTCTCAAATCTGGTCTCATTCATCTCCGTCCGTAACCGTTCATGGACGGCCACGGGATCACGTTCGCGCAGGCCGCGGACGGTGTTGAACCCCGGTGAACGGCGGCCAGCATTGTTGGAAAGCGTGTTGGGGGCAACCCCTCGCGAGTTCGAATCTCGCATCCTCCGCCACGCTGACTTGCTGAAACACCGATCGTCGGCGCCAACTGGCTGGCGCCTCGAGTTGCGCTGGGCTCAGTTATTGGTCTCAATTTCGAGCGTCGGGTGGGTACCGCCGCTGGGATTCGCCGCGCTGTTGCACCTGGTCACGGGCATCGCGGACAGGCCCGAACGGAGGGCGCACGCCGCCAAAGCGTGTTGGGGTAATCCCTGCGAGGCTCGCCTGCGGTGCTGCCGCTTGGCCACGGTCCGTGAGCTCGTGCCAACGCCACAGGTGCGCCTTTATCGGTCAGGAGCGGCTGCGGGGATCAAGTTCCGGCCGCCTGGCAACCGCACAGATCCGTCATTCTGAGTGACCCATCAGCATGTGCATCGGCCTCGAGAGGGCAACTCATGCGGCGCATCAGTTCTCGAGCGCGAAGGCCTTCGCCTGTGCGTAGACTGCGCGTGATCAGCTGGTTCTGCGGGGCGGCGAATCGTTGCCGGAACTTCGCTCGATTCTTGCAGGGCCTCGCATCGACCCGAGCCGTTGCTGCTCAGGTTTGTGCGCACCCCGGTTCGTCAGACGCTGGGGCTCAGCGCCCGTCCGTGCCGTGCGCAGGCGGCGGACAGCCGCTGGTAGAACCAGACGGCCTGGTAACCGTCGGTGCCCCGCGCATGGCGTAGCTGGATGGCCAGGTCGATGTAGGCCGTGCCGGCGGTGCGCAGGTCCGGCCAGCGGGAGCCGGCGAACTGGGCTCGGATCTTCGGGTAGTCGCCGACGGTGACGTGGTGCGGGCTCGACAGCGAGGTGCATCCGGCGAGGCCGCTGTGCGCCGGGCGCTCCGCCAATCCCCGGAAGAGGTCTCGCTTGACCTTGGCGAGATCTTGCAGGTCCGCGAATGTCATGCCGGTTTGCATCTGCTGTGCCATGGCTTGCGCCGCGTGGTGATGGTGCGGCCCATGGCTGGCCGCAGTGGCTGTGCCTTGGCATGCGGGCAGCGTGAGCGCGGCGGCCGCGACCGCGGCCAGCGTGACGGAGAGACGGTAGGTGCGGTGGATGTGGTTCATGTCGGCCTCCGGTGCGGTGACGGTGTGTGTGCTGCCAGCGCAGCGCGACCCGGTCGGAGCGCCCTTGGGCCTGGCTTGGAGGCTGGCTTGGACCGGCGTGGACCGGTGGTGAAATTGCTGGGAGCCTGCCGCTGGGGGCGGCGGGCGGGGCGGTGACCTGCGAATGCGTGATGGCTGCTGAACCGCCGTCCGGCGAACCAGGGCCGGACGCGTTCGGCATTCTCGGGCCGCTGGAGGTGCTGCGGTCCGGGCGGGCGGTGCTAGCGCTGCGCTGCTCGAGGCCAACCGGGTGGTGACGATCGACCAACTGGCCGACGACGTGTGGGGAGGCCAACCCCCGGAGGTCGGTCACGGCGCGGGCTTGTCGTTGCGGGAGATCGGCCCGCAGGTGGGCTTTCGCATCAGGGTGCCGCGCTGATCGTGTGGCATGCTTCGCGGCGACGGTCCGCCACGATGGCTGGGTGCCTGGGCCGAGGAGGCTGACGCTGGCCGGAAATGGCCTGCTACGCCGGCTTCACCATCGCCACCTGCATCCCGGTGTAATTCTGCGACGGGCACAAGCCCTGGCAGACCCGGGTGGTGAGGTTACGCGCTCTACCGGACCCACATCTGGTCGAGCAGCGGGCCGGTGTAATACGGGGAATCCTGGTAGTTCCCGACCCGGGCGGAGACAAACCAAGTCTCTGACCTGTTGAAGACCGGGACCCAGGGAGCCTGGTCGGTGACGACGTGGTCCACCTGTGCCCATAGTCTTCGGGCGGCGGCCGGGTCGGTCTGCTGCGCCGCCTGCGCGCTGCGAACCAGCTTGTCGGCGCGAGGATCGCAGAACTCGGCCAGGTTGTCGGTGCTGGCGGGATCTTGGTAGAAGGAGCGGCAGGTCAGTACCGGGAGGAAGTAGTCAGACGGGGCGGGAATGTCCGATAGCCAACCGGTGAGGCCCAGCTGGATCTTGTGGTGGGAGTTGCTAGCTGCGGTGAACAAGTGGTCAACGGGCACTTCGCGAAGGGTGGCCTGGTATCCCAGTTGCCTGAGCAAATGGACGAGGTAGGCGCCGACAGGGTTGCCCTGCTCGTTCCACACGGTTACCGGCACATGCGTGGTGCCGGACTCCTGCGCGAGCCGCACCGCCTTGGCCAGGTCGGGCCCGTGCCAGGCGCCATCCTTGGCGTCGGCCGTGTAGGGGCAGTAGCGCTGATAGCTGGGGAAACCGGCTGGCAGGATCTGGCACGTCGGGGTGACCTGGCCGGGGGAGCCGAGGTGAAGGAGCTGGATGATCTGGCGGCGGTCGATAGCGTAATTGATCGCCTGCCGGGCTTTGAGGCTGGTAAACGGCGGCTGGCGGGTGTTGAGAAACACGAACACGGTGCCGAGCTTGAGGCCGGGGTGGACCCTGGCCGGATACCGGATGGCGAGAGAGCGGTACGGCAGGCCGTCGCTGGTTATATCGACGAAATCCGCCCGCCCGGCGGCCACTGCTGATTGCTCCTTGCGGGGGTCGGTCATGTGCACGATCCGGATCACGTTGGGGTAGCCGGCCGGCTGTGCCGCGTACGACCACTGGCGGAAATACGGGTTCCGCACCAGGGTCAGCGACAAGCCCGGCCGGTATCGGGAGATCATGTACGGGCCGGTTCCGGGCAGGAACGGCGCACGGTCGATCAGGTGGCTCGCCGCGCCGGGCGGGGCCGGAGTCGCGAGGATCAGGGCGAGCTTGTAGAGGAAGTCGGGGTCGGCCTGGCGCAGGTGGAAGGTGACCGTGCGCGCCGCGTCATTGGTGACGATCCCGGCTGCCAGGTCGCACCGCGGGTTCCGGTGGCACGCTGGGGCGCCGAGGATGCCCTCGTAATAGTCGGGGGCATCGCCGAAGCTGAGCTGGCGCCAGATGCCGCGGCGGAAGTCGGACGCCCGCACGGGCGCGCCGTTGGAATACCGGATTCCCCGGCGCAGCGTGAACGTGTACGTCGTGCCGCCTTGGGCCGGCCGCGGCAGCGTAACAGCCAGGTCCGGGACGAGCGTGTCCCCCTGCACGCCGCCTGCTTTGCGGAACGCGACCAGCCCGTCGTAGACAGCGGCGAGTGCGGGCGTTGCGAGGTCCAAATCATGCGCCGGGTCAAGCTGAGGCAGCGAGGAAGTCACCGCGGTCAGGGTGCCGCCACGGTGACTGGCCGCCGCGAATGAGCGCGCCGCGACCCATACGCCCGAGCTCGTTAGGGCAAGGCCGTGCGGCGAGCTACCCAGATAGATTTTGCGTACCTGGCGCGTCCCCGGGTCGATGTGAGCCAGCGTCGCGTCGAACTCGTCGCCAACCCAGACGCCATCTTTGGCCGCGGCGATCGCGCCCGGCCCGTCCCCGACGCCGATGGTAGCGGTCACCCGGCCGGTCGCCGGGTCGAGCCTGGACACGGTGAGGTCCAGCGAGTTGGCCACCCACACCGCTGCCGGGGTGACCGCGATGCCGGCCGGCCCTGCACCGACCGGCATCGGGCCGCTGGGCTGGCCGGTGGCGGGATCGATCCGGGTCACCGTGCCGTCCTCGCTGTTGGCGACCCAGACAGCGTCCGAGCCAACCGCGATGCCGTCCGGGAGCCCCCCAACCTGGATATTCCTCCTCGTCACGACACCGCGCACCGGATCGATCCGGTCCACGGTGTCGTCGCCCTGGTTGGCCACCCACACGCCGCTGGGCCCGCTGGCGATGGCGGCCGGGACATTGCCGACCGGGATCGTCTGTACCACGGTGTTGGCCACGGTGTTGATCTGGGACACCGTCCCGTCGCCGCTGTTGGCCACCCACGCGTCTTTGCCAGTGACGGTCACCGCGGCCGGGTCGGAGCCGACCGGGATCGTCTGCACGACGGCGTGGGTGGCCGGGTTGATCCGGGACAGGGTCTCCTCGGCGCTGTTCACGGCCCAGACCGCGCCGTCACCGTAGGCCAGGCCCGCCGGGCTGCCCACCATGACCGGGGCCCCGGCCCGCCCCCCAGATGAGTCGATCAGGCCCACGCTGTTGGCGGGCAGGCCGGTCGGCTCGCCTGCCCACGGCCGGGCCACGGCGACAAGGCACACGGCCGCGGCGACCGCGAGCGCCGAGCCAATGGCGAGCAGGCGGCGGGCGCGCCGCCGCGCCCAAGCCAGCTCCCGGCTGTCCACGAACCGCCGACCAGGTGATCCCGGCGCCGGGGCAGGAACCGGGGCGGCAGGCGGGTGATCTTCGGCCGGGGCCTGCCGGCCACCGTTCCAGTCGAGCGCCGGGTCCTGGGCGAGAAGGGATGCGTGCAGGCGCCGCAGCGGCTCCTCGGGGTCGATGCCGAGCTCATCGGCGAGCAGGTCGCGGGCCCGCCGGTAAGCGGCGAGCGCCTCCGCCTGCCGGCCGCAACGGTACAGGGCCAGCATGAGCTGGCCGTGCAATCGCTCCCGCAGCGGATGCCCGGCGACCAGCTGCTCCAGCTCGGCGGTGAGCGCGTCGTGCCGGCCCAGCGCCAGGTCAGCATCGATCCGCGCCTCCAGCGCGGCCAGCCGCAGCTCCTCCAGCCGGGCCGCCTCGGGCCGGGTAAATGCGTAGTCGGCCAGGTCGGCAAGCACCGGACTGCGCCACAGATCCAGCGCCTTGCGCAACGTCTCGGCCGCCTCGGCGTACCGGCCCGCTTCCAGCGCGGCCCGCCCCGCGGTAAAACCGTCCTGGAACAGCGCTCCATCCAGGTGCTCGCGGTCCACGCGCAGCAGGTAGCCGCGGTCCCTGGTCACCAGGACACCTCCCGCGGCTCCCCGGGACCGGTCCGGCTCCAACGCCTGGCGCAGGTGAAACACATAGGTCTGCAACGTCGTGGCCCACCCCTCTGGTGGGTCCCCGCCCCAGACGTCCTCGGCCAGCCGGTCCATGGATACGACCCGGTTCGCCTCAAGCAGCAGCAGCGCCAGCACCGCCCGCTGCCGCGGCCCGCCCAGCGGCACCACACGCCCGGACCGCCGGAACTCCAGCGGCCCGAGAATGCCAAACTCCACGGACCTCGTCTCGCTGGCTACCGCCTCAGCAGCCATATTCCCCCGTCCGGTTGCCCCCTGGCCGCCGGACCTGCGGCTTTTACCATTTCACCACCAGATCCACCCTGTTCCAAGCTGATTCCAAGGTAGTTCCGGCCGCCGCGCGCTGATGTGTTAGTGCGGACAACGCAACAGGCCATCCAAAAAACGTCCGCCCAGGCAGCCGAAGGAGCTACCAGATGTTTCATCGACCCGCGTCATCGCAGCCGCGCACAGGACGCCACGTCCCGCGCATCCGCCGAACGCTTGCCGGGCTCGGCGGGCTGGCGGTCTTTCTGACCGCCGCGATCGGCCTGGCCCCGGCCGCGTGGGCGACCCCCGCGCCGCCAGAGCCTTCCTTTGCACCGGTACCGCCGCTCCCGCCCCCCGTCGCAGTGCCCGCGCACTTCCCGCCGTGGGCCATTGCGGCGATCCTGGCTGCAACGATCGCCCTGTCCGTCGCCACGACCCTCATCACCCTGGCGCTGGAACACACCCGCTGGGCCCGTCGCGAAGCCGCTGCGATCCCCGAACCCCAGGCCAGCGTGCGAACCCCTGTCACCACACCAGCACACCAAGCCGAGATCCTTAGCAGCCACCCAGCACGCGACCGTGCATGACGCGCCAGACCGGCAGCCGCCGAAGGAGCGACGCGCCGTGGCAGCCGTGGGGAACCGTGATCCTTAACGACTGCCGCACAGCATCACAGCACGGCATGCGACACGCAGATCCGCACACCCGCAATTTCCCATCGGCCTGCACTGCAGGTCCGGCTGGGCTCAAATCTGGTCTCATTCACCTCCGTCCGGCGCCGTTCACCAGAGATCGCTCCAGTCATGTTTGGGCAGGTCACGGACAGTGACGGACCTCGGTGAACGGTAGTCAGCATTGTTGGAAAGCGTGTTGGGGGCAACCCCTCGCGAGTTCGAATCTCGCATCCTCCGCCACGCTGACCTGCTGAAAGACGGATCATTGGCGCCGACAGGCTGGCCCCTTGAGCTGCGCTGGTCTCATTTGCCGGTCTCAGTTACGACCTTCGAACGGTGCTTCTGCCGGATACGCCGCAGCTGTTCTGCCAGGTCACAGGAGTCCTGAACGCGCCTGAACAGAGAGGCGCACGCCGCCGAAGCGTGCGCCCTACCGTTCAGGGCAGGCCGAGACCGTCCGCCAGAAGTTCGCGTAGAACGCGCGCAGTCCCGCCTGTCTGCCAGCCGGAGTATGACGGCATAATCCACGATGCGCGCAGATCTGGACGATCTGTATGCGGGAGCAACGGCGCCCCGTGCGGCCATCATCCGCGCCTAAATCGGTGCCATTCAGCCTTCTCAGCAGGGTGGGTGCCGAACGAACGGTCAGTCATGACATTGGCCGGCAGGCGCCGGTCGGCAGCGCCCTGCCGGGTTTAGTCAGAAACGGACGAACAGCCCGGCGGCCCAGGAGCGGTCAGGTCGTGACGTGAGCGGATGGTCAGCCGCGACGAAGCCGCCGAACGCGCCGCCGCCCGCGCCCACCAGCGGGCCGATGACCATCATGACCACGGCTATCACGAAGAGGTTTGTGAGCAGCAGACCGCAGACAGCTCCGGCCACCGCGCCGGCCAGCAGTCCCTGCCTGCCCCGCGCCGCCCGCAGTTCCTGCGGGTCCCCGGTGCCTGGCAGCCGCCACGCCGCCGCCACGCCGACGAGGCCGGAGAGCAGGAACAGCATGGTGACCACGCCAAGGAATAGGGGGCCGACATACCGATCGCTCGTCCTCGCTACTTCGTATAGGGCCAGGGTCGTGACCAGGCCGGTGGCAAGGCCAGTGATGGTGCCGGCGGTGAGGGAGACGTTCGTTACCGGCGATCGCCGCGAGGTCGCGGCGAGGATCCCGGCCACATAGACGATCACGAGCGCCTGGAGCGGCACGGCAAAGAACACCAGCAGGCCCGCAGTCGCGGCAATGGCCCACAGCGCGAGGTCGTCGGAATCGGGCCATCTGGCCTTGACCACGGCCAGCGCTGCCAGCGCTGCGCCCAGCAGCACCAGCGCGGCGATCTCACGGGGCAAGCTGAACGGGCCCGGGCTCGCGGGCCAAGGCCGAGGTGACTGTCCATCCGCACGACGGCAACGCCCAGGCCGCAGACCGCCGCACAGCCCGCCACCCGCACCAGCCGCGCCGTGCTGCTGCTGCCGACCGGGCCGAACCAGCCGCGCCTGCGGCCCACCCACGGCAGCACGACCAGCGCAGCCGCCCCCACCAGGACCCGGACCCGGTCGGTCACGGTCTGCGGATCGGCGGCCGGAGAGGTCCGCCAGCTCAGCCACACCACCCAGACCGCACCAGCCGCCACCGCCCCGGCCCCGAGCCAGTACACCGCCTTGCGCGCCATCGTGCCCTCCCTCGCCACCAGCCACGACCCGCCCGCGAGCCAGCGCAGCCGCGGCCACCCCGCCGCAACCTGACCGGCCTCGGCCCGCACCGCCTCTGCCCACTGCCGCCGCCCGGGCGGCAGCAACCGCGCCGCATGGCCCAGCAACCACGCCAGCACGCGTGTCAGCCCGCCCACCGCACCCCCCGCGCCGCAACCCTGCGCCCGGCCTGCCGACGCGTACCTGCCCGGACCGGGGCAGGCGTGTCCGCCAGCGCCGCCTCTGCGCTGGCCAGTCCCTCGAGCGTCAGCCGGTACAGGTGCCGGCGCGGCCGGGCCGCCGGCTGCCCCTCCTCCCAGCACGCCTCGACCAGGCCACGGTCGGCCAGCCTGATCAAGATCGGGTACAGCGTGCCCGACTTCAGCCCGGTGTCCCTGGCGATCCCATACCCGTGCCGCCACTCCCGCGGCTCGGCGCACAGCGCCGCCAGCACCGACAACGTCTGGGCTGAGAACTCCGGGCGGCGGGCCATGACTGCACACGCTACCTAGGTAGAGACCACGTTGTCTACCTAGGTAGTGGAAGTGGCGGCCCGCGGCGCGGACAGTGCCGCCGCAGGCAGCTCAGCCGACAGCATGGACACGATCCGCGGCCGGCGAAACCTGCCAGGCACCCTCGACGCTGGGGTGCCGCTCCGAGATGTCCAGGAGGCCGCCTCGCACGCCGATCCGCGCACTACGATGCGCTACGATCGCGCCCGCACCTCGCTGGACCGGCACGCTACTTATATCGTCGCCGCCTATGTCGCTGGTGCCGCCCGGTAACACGCCGCAAGGACCATCTGCCTGGCCAGCACCGGCCAGGCAGAAGACCCTGCAGCTGCCGAGGGATCACCGAGCCACACCCGCGAACCGCAAACCTCACGGGTGTGGCGGCACTCTTAAATCACCTGGACCTGTTCGGCAGCCTCTGTATAGCTAGCCGAGACTGTTAGCGGGCCGGGTTCCCTTCCGCCGCTGCCCTGATGACGGCATGAACCGTTCCCTCGGGGAAGAACACGGTGAGATTCCTCGCCGCGGCCAGAGCCCGGTCGCGGGCCTCGCCGCCGAGCTGGCGAGTTGCCCGCACGGCATACCTGGCCGCCCGGCGCCGGACTCCAGCGCGGTATTGCCCGATGTCCATGCTGATCGTCACGCCGTGAGCATCGGCCAGCTCCAGCGCCTCGGCCGTGATCTTTTTGCCCTTGGCCGAGTTGCACTCCTGGTGCAGGAGCTGGAGATTCCAGCGGCGATGCGGTCCGCCGTACACCCTCGGGATGATGTGATCGATCGCGGTGCCGCGCGGAGAGTCAGGCAGGTAGTCCCGGCACCACGGGCAGCGCCAGCGTTGCAGCTCCACCAGTTCGGTCATGAAGGCCAGGCTGTGCGATGCCCACGGCACAACTTCGTCGTCATGCTGGCCATCACCAGCGCGGGCGCCAAACGGCCAGCGGCAGAACCTCTCCCCGGCAGGCACCGGCAACCCGCACACACTGCACCAGCCAGGCTCCGCAGACATGAGGTCAAGCTAACCGGACGGTCGGACATCACGGCAGTCGCTGGTAGGGAGCGAGGAAGACCTCGCGGCGGCCGGCTCGCAGCGCGATCTGCTGCTGCCGATACCCAGGTGAGCAACTTTGTTGGGTGGCGTGCTGCGCACGAACCGCCGTTATGATCGGCTGCTTCACCGTCAAACGACGCGTCAAACTGCGTCCCGAAGTGGTGTTATGGCGCGGGGTGGTGTTGGCGCCGGGACCACTTGGCACCTGCTGTGTGGCACGGTGTGGGCATGCCGTCGTTGCCGCTCCCCCGTCAGCTGGCCCGGACCCGCCGCTTCCGCCTTGGGGTACCGGATCGTTTCACGATTTCCGCGGACGGTGGCACCGTGCTGTTCCTCCGCAGCAGGGCGGGGGATGACCCGGTCACCTGCCTGTGGGCGCTTGACGTTCGCGATGGCCGGGAGCGGCTGGTCGCCGATCCGGGCGGTCTGACGGGCGGGGCCGCCGAAGGCCTGCCCGAGGAGGAAAGGACCCGGCGGGAGCGGGCCCGCGAGGAGGGTTCAGGCATCGTCTCTTACGCCGCCGACGAGGCCGCCGGTCTGGCCGTCTTCGCGCTGTCAGGCGAAGTGTGGGCGACGCAGACGGCCAGCGGGCTCTCGCGGCGGCTGGCCACGGCGGGAGCGGTAGTGGACCCGCGCCCCGACCCCACCGGACAGCGGATCGCCTACGTCTGCGGCGGCGCGCTGCGGGTGGCCGAGGCGGACGGGTCAGCGGACCGCGCCATCGCCGAGCCCAGCGGACCGGATGTCAGCTTCGGCCTCGCCGAGCACGTCGCCTCCGAATCCATGGGCCGCCACCGCGGCTACTGGTGGGCACCGGATGGAACCCAGCTGCTGGTGGCACGGGTGGACACCGCCGCGGTCGAGCGCTGGTATATCACCGACCCGGCCGAGCCCGCGCAGCCGCCGCGGGCCGTGCGCTACCCGGTGGCGGGGACCGCCAACGCCGAGGTCACCTTGTGGATCATCGGACTCGATGGCGAACGAACCCAGGTGCAGTGGGACATCGAGGCCTTCGAGTACGTGCCCGCCGCCGGGTGGGACGACCACGGCCCCTTCGCCGCCGTGCAGTCCCGCGACCAGCGCACCGTGCCGGTGCTCGGCATCGACCCGGCCGACGGCACGACCCGGGTCCTGGCCGAGCAGCGCGACAAGTGCTGGGTCCAGCTGGTTCCCGGGCTGCCCGCCCGCGCCGGTGACGGATCCCTGATCGGGCACGCCGACCTGGGCGGGACCCGGCATCTGACGGTCGGCGGCGAGACCGTCACCCCGCCGGGCCTTCAGTTGCGGGAAGTGCTCGGCGTGGACCGCGACGAGGTGCTGTTCACCGCGTCCACCGACCCGACCCAGGCCGAGCTGTGGAGCTACTGCTCCAGCGACGGCGCCCGCAAGCTCACCGCCGAACCCGGCGTCCACTCGGGGCTACGGCGCGGCGGCACTCTGGTCCACACCGCACGCAGCCCGGACCGGCCGGGCAGCCGGGTCACGGTGGAGCGCCCGGGGCAACCGGACGTGCTGATCGAGTCCCTGGCCCAGCGGCCGGTGCTGGAAGTGCACGCGACCCCACTGGTGCTGGGGCCCCGGGAGCTGCGGGCCGAGCTGTTCCTGCCGTCCTGGCACCGGCCGGGGGGCGGGAAACTGCCGGTTCTGCTCGATCCATACGGCGGGCCAGCCGGCCAGAAGGTCGCCGCCATGCAAGGGTGGCTCCAGCTGACCTCGCAGTGGTTCGCGGAGCAGGGTTTCGCGGTGCTGGTCGCCGACGGCCGCGGAACCCCCGGGCGCGGCCCGGTCTGGGAGCGCGAGGCCTACGGCGACGTGCTCGGACCCGCGCTGGAGGACCAGGTCGCGGCACTGACCGAGGCCGCCCGCAGCCACCTCGAGCTCGATCTTGGCCGGGTCGGCATCCGCGGCTGGTCGTTCGGCGGTTCGCTCGCGGCGCTGGCAGTGCTGCGCCGCCCGGACGTCTTCCACGCCGCGGTGGCCGGGGCCGCACCCACCGACCTGCGGCTGTACGACACCCACTGGCGGGAACGGTTCTACGGCCACCCAGACCGGTACCCCGAGCGGTACGAGGCGAACTCACTGCTGCGCGAGGCGCCAAACCTGACCCGCCCACTGCTGCTGATCCACGGGCTGGCAGACGACAACGTGTTCCCGGTGAACATGTTGCGCCTGTCCGCCGCTTTGCTGGCCGCCGGGCGGCCGCACGAGGTACTGCCGCTAACCGGTGCCACGCACCGAGTCAGCGACGAAACTGCCGCCGAGAACCTGCTGTGGCATGAGTTCGGCTTCTTCCGCCGTCACCTAGGCCACAGCCCGTACCCCGCGGCTCCCTGAGCAAGGTTCTTCCTGGTTCCGCTGTCTTGGCCCCGCGTCCGCCAGGCATTCGGCTGGCGGCACGCCACCGGCGACCGCCGACAGCAGCTCAAATGGGCTGACGAGCGGGGCCGTGATCGCGCTCAATCGACTTCGCGCTGATCATTTTCGGCCGCCCACTCTTCAGCCAGCCCACGTCCCGGTTTGGATGAGCGAATGCGGCTGACCACCGCGGTGAGCCGATCGACGGTCGCGGCGAACGACTACGGGACCCGCGTTCAAGGGGCTTTCCTGGAATCAGTTGGACCTGCGTTCGCGCACGGCTGCCACGACCTTGGCGAGCTGGGCGTCGAAAGCGTCAAGCTGCTCAGCTTCGGCAGCGCTCGCGACGAAGGCGCGTCGATCGCAGGCTATGCCCCCGCGCCATATCCGCTCAATGGCGCGCGTCGCGGTGATGTCGGCCAACGGGTCACCGGACACGAGGACCAGGTCCGCGCGCTGCCCGGCGGCGACACGTCCTCGGTCGGCGAGGCCGAACACTCGTGCCGGTTCAGCCGTGGCCGCAGCCAGGGCCTGCGCCGGGCTGATGCCGCACCGTACAAGGAGTTCGAGCTCTCGGTGCAGGCTTGCTCCGAACACAGTCCCATAGACCCCTGATGCCGGAGAAGATCTTCAGATAGTCCGAGCCCTCCGCAATCCGTTCCGTGACGAACTGCTCGGCCTGGTCAGCGGCGGTCAACGTCGGGAATGGGGCGTACATCAGCGACGGGTGCCCGCCGGGCGCGGTGGCACCGACACCCGAGGAGCGCACATCGGCCACGTCCGGACGGGAGCCGGCCTCCTCCTTGGCCCTGGCCACCAGGTCGGGCTTGCTGAACATGTCGAGGACGGTGGTAACGCCGAAGGTCAACGATTGTGCAAGAGCGCCGGGAACGAGGTGCACGTGCGCGTCGATCAGACCGGGAAGCACCGTCCCGCCGCCCGCGTCGATCACTTCGTCGCCTTCTTGGGCGGCCGAGGCGACCGAGCACTTGGTGATCAGGCCGTCAGCGAACCGGACCGAAGTCCAGTCCTGCGACTTCGTCCCGTCGAACACCTTCGCGTTCACGATCGCCGTTGCCGCGCTCAAGGCGTCCTCCCCAAGGGATCCGAAACAGCCTGAATAGTAGAGGGAGGGAGTGGAGTGCCGCAGAACGCGCGACTCCGAACTGCGTTCGAGGACAGGGCGAACGTTGCCCGACGCGACACACTAGTTTGACCAGCTTGTGCTTGGCCGACCGTGCCAGCATCGCCGCTGCCTTGCGCTTTCACGCCGCCGCCCAGATCGCCCACTGCGAACGGTCATGAGGTGCTGAACGGCTTTGGCCGGCGCCCTGCCTCCTGCCCTGCCATGCTGCCGGCCGTTACCGCCGGCTGAGGGTGACGTGGGTGACGCCGCTGGGACTGTTCACGGCCTCAATCTGGAAACGGTCTTCGAGCCCCTCCAGACCGTCCCAGAGCCGCTCCCCGCGGCCCAGCACGATCGGCACCACGACAATGTGCGCGTAGTCGATCAGGCCGGCGGCCAGGAATTCGCGGATGGTGGACGGGCCGCCGCCGATGCGGACATCCCCGCCCGCGGCGGCCTGGCGCGCCTGCGCAAGCGCCTGGGCGGGGCTGGCGTCGAGGAAGTCAAACGTGGTACCGCCGTTCATCTGGACGGCGGGCCGCAGATGGTGGGTGAGGACAAAGACCGGGGTGTGGAACGGCGGGGTGTCTCCCCACCATCCGGTCCACTCCTGGTCCGGCCAGGGTCCATGGTGCGGGCCGAACTTGCCCCGCCCCATGATCTCGGCGCCGATACCCGGGGCCCAAGCGCTGGCGAAAGCGTCGTCGATGCCGGTGCTGCCGCCGGGCTGGCCCTGCATGGCGCGGAACGTACGGGTCGGGAAGAACCACTCGTGCAGCCGGGTTCCCGCATGCCCAAACGGGGCCTCCAGGCTCTGCCCCTCACCGGTGCCGAACCCATCCAGCGACACCGAGAAGTTGTGCACCCGGACCTGCGACACGATGGCCTCCCGACAAATTGCTTCACAGCGACCGGGACCGGTTGCCGCGGCCGCCACCAGTAAGGACGATCCACTGGCCCAAAGTCATCGCCAGCGCCCGGCCGCTGCGCATCATACCTGCGGATCACCGAGCATTGTTGCTCACGGTGCGTAACCGACCCTGGACTCAGATAGGCGCGCATCGCCGCCGATCTGCGCGGACGTCGGCTGGAGTGCGATCAAGCTGGTGGCCGCCCCGATCTGCGCGTTCTGCGCTGTCGCCGCGGGCCGGTGAGGACACGGATCATTGGTCTGCTGCCGAGTTTGTCACCAAAGGGCGAACGCCGGCTGCGCGGCCTCCTCCTCGCTGAGTTCCAGCGGAAGTTCCACCCGGCCAATGCGCGCGGCCCGGTAAGCCGCGTAGATCAGCTCGAGTACCGCCCGGCCGTCCGCACCGGTCTCCTGCGGCGTCGCCGCGTCGAGGACGCAGCTGACGAAGTGATCCATCTCCTGCGGAATGCCGGAGTGCCACAGCTCGTCGAAGATGGTGAACGTCCAGCCGCGGGTATCGGGTGCCTTCTCGACGGCATATCCGTAGCCGACATCGCTGTACGTCGACAGGGACGAGCCGCGCATCAGGTCGGCATAGGTGATTCCCCGGCTTCCCACGATCTCGGCACGGTCGTCCATGCCGCCCGGCTTTGCCCAGCTCGCCTCGACCAGGCCCACGCGGTTGCCGTCAAAGCGGATCGTCACGATCGCGTGGTCCTCCGCCCGCGTCCGTCCGCCGTGCACGAACGTGCCCGCCTCCGCCGCCACCGTGCGGGCAGCGGGCTTGCCCAGCACCCACCGCGCGAACTCGATGCCGTGGCAGCCCATGTCCATCAGCACGCCGCCACCGGACTGCTCCGGGTCCCAGAACCAGTCTGAGTGCGGGCCGTAATGCTGCTCGGTCTGCCGGACCAGGTACACCTCCCCGAGCGCGCCCTCGTCAGCGAGTTCCTTCGCGCGGACGTACTTCGGCGCGAAGCAGATCTCCTCCGCATACATCAGCAGCACCCCGGCGGCGGCGCACGCGCTGATCATTTCGTCGGCCTCGCGCAGCGTCCGGGCGAGCGGTTTCTCGCAGATGACGTGCTTGCCGGCCTGGGCCGCGGCGACGGCGATGTCTCGGTGCAGCGCGTTCGGCGCCGCGATGCACACCACGTCGACCTCGGGCCGGCCGGCTAGCTCGCGGAAATCGGTGAGCCAGGCGGGAATCCCCCAGCGCCCGGCGAACTCCGCTGCCCTGCCCCCGACCGCGAGGCCACCGCGCGGACGGTGGCACGGGGCAGCCGCGCGAAAGCCTCCGCATGCGCTCCGGCGATGAAACCGCTGCCCACGATTCCGATGCCGACGTGATCCGACGTCATGAACTGCCTCCGCCGTGCTGGCATTATCCCGCCGACCGCATCGGACCCGCGCCGAGCGGGCCGATCTGCCGACCGTACCGGACGCCGCCAGTCCCCGACAGGTGACCGAGGCCCGCGCCAATCGGCGGGGCCCCGTCACGATGCCAGGCTGGGCAGCGCCGCGATGAGCGCGGCGGTCTCTGGTGCCAACGACCGGGTGAGCACTTCCTCGGCGGGCCGCACCCCACAGCCCGGCCAGCACCGCTACATGCTGGGCGATCCGCCGTACCAGATCCAGATTATGGGTGACGAACATCAGCGCGAAACCCTGCCGCCGCAGGTAGGGAGCGAGCAGGATCTTGCGGCGGTCGATTCGCAGCGCGATCTGCTGCTGCAGACACCCAGGTGAGCAACTTTGCTGGGTGGCGTGCTGCGCACGAACCGTCGCTATGCGCGGCCTCGCGATCAAGTCGGGGCTGACCGGGAACCCGTACAGATCCGGGCGATCTGGCCCTGCGGTAAGAGCGGCCGCCGCAGCGTGGCTGGGTGGCGGGAAGTGACGTGCCGCCGCAAGACGTCGGCGGCGAGGTCGGCGTCTTGGTCGCTGTTGGAGACGTGAAAGGAGAGGCGGAGGCGGCCGGCGCGGGCCGATCCTTTGATCCGTGCGGCGGCCATGGCATCCGCGGCGGCGCCGGTGGTGGCTAGTGACACGATCGCGGAGTCTCCCGGCTCCAGGCCTACTCCGGCGCGGAACCGGTTCGCCAGGCCAAGGGCGTGCCGGTGCAGGGACTGGGTGCCCACCTGGGCGAGTAGCCGCACGGCCGGGGCGGCGGCAACCCAGGCGTGCCACGCGGGAGAGACGTCGAAGCGGCGGGCGTCGCCGGCGAGGCGCAGCGGGCCGCCGTAGACGCTTGACCACGGGTCATCGCCGGCATACCAGCCCGCGTAATGCGGTGTCAGGTCGTCGATCATCGTGGGATTGATGGTGAAGTAGGCGGTGCCTCTGGGAGAGAGCAGCCATTTGTATCCGCCGCAGGCGGTGTAGGCGAAGCGGCTCGCGTTGACTGGCAGCCACCCGACGGCCTGGGTGGTGTCCATCAGCACCCTGGCCCCGGTGGCGCGGCTGGCGGCGTGCAGGACATCCAGATCAGCGACCCGCCCGTCCGCGGACTGCACCGCGGAGACCGCGACCAGCGTCGTGCGGGAGGTCACGCATTCTGCTATCCGATCCAGCGGCACCCCCCGGACGCGGATCCCGCGGCCCGACTGCGCGTAGAAGGGGAACAGGATGCTGGTGAAGTCACCGGTGGCGGTCAGCACCTCGCTGCCGTCGGGCAGGTTGGCCGCGATGAGCCCGGCGAACACCGACACCTGGCTCCCCACTGCTACCACGGATGGATCAACGCCGGCCAGGCGGGCGTATGAGGACCGGGCTGCGGCGAGCGGCAGGTCATAGGCAACCGCGTCGGCGGTGCCGGCCCGCCATTGCGCGAGCGCCTGCTGAAGCGCCGCCCAGCTGCGGCGTGGTGGCCCGAACGCGTTGAACCACAAGGCCGCGCGGCGGCCCGTGCCTGCGCGAGCCTGCGTGCGACCAGCGACGCAGCGATACCGGCAGCGATGTTGCCTAGGCCGGGGGTGCGCCGGCAGGCGCCCGGCCCAGGCCGCCGCCTCCTTGAGCGCATCGATCTTGAACTGCACTGCCTTGTCCTTTGCGCTGAGTGCTTCACCGGGCACCGGCTGCCGGGGTTTCCGCGACGGCAGTACCCGGCGCTGCAGCGGCGATGAGCGGGCCGGTGGCTGGCAGCGGCGTCCGCGGGACTCTGGCCAGCGCGGACATGGACGTGATGTGCAGGACGAGCAGCAGCGGCACGCCGGCTGTCACGATCAGCGCGAGCGGGAGCTCGAAGATCGGCGCGGCGGATGGCGTGATGTTGAGCAGCTGGAATCCGGTGAGGGCGCCGAGGGTCAGGGCCACCACCAGATCGGTCATGCCGAACGCGTTGTGCCACAGGGCGGCGCGGCGGCCCGTGCCCCGCGCGAGCCTGTACGCGACCAGCGGCGCGGCGATGCCGGCGGCGATGTCGCCCAGGCCCGCGGGCAAGGCGAACAGCGCGGGCAGTTGACCGAGGGCCATCATGATCAGGAAGACCACCCCTTCCACCCGGAACAAGTGCGGGTACTCCAAGCGGCTCGCCAGGCCCGGTGCCGCCAGGGCACGCGCGACCACCGGAATCCGGCGCAGGGCCAGCAGCGTGCCGAAGAAGCCGGCCACCGCAATCGGCAGCCACGGCACCCCGTGACCGAGCCGCGTGTTGTACCAGCCATGACCCGCGATCACCGCGGTGGCGGTGAACCAGCCGCCGAGCACGACGGCCGCGGCCCCGGCCAGCAGCGCCGAGCGCCGCCGGCCCAGGTCGGCGCGCACCGCCCCGCTGTACAGCACGACGCAGGTCGCAGCCGCGATCGCGGCGGTCGCGGCGATGGTGATCGCCCATATGTAGGCAGGCGGGTCGTACATGACATCCTCCACAGGGTAGATGAGTTACTCCAAGATAGTAACTTGCAACTAGTATCTGTCAACTAGTATTATGGAGGGCATGACCCGGAACGTTCGCACCTACGACCACTTCTGCGCGGTTGCACGGGCTCTGGAGCAGGTCGGCGACCGGTGGAGCCTGCTGGTGATCCGCGACCTTCTCACCGGCGCCAAAAGGTTCACCGACCTGATGGACCGCCTCGGCGGAATCACCCCCAAGACCCTCAGCCAGCGCCTGCGCGAGCTTGATGACGCGGGAATCGTCACCGCTGACCGCCAGCCGGGCCGGCGGGAGGTTTGGTACCGCCTGACACCGGCCGGAGCGGAGCTCGGGCCCGTCATCGACACGCTCGGCTGGTGGGGGCTACGGCACGCCTGGCGCTGGCCCCACCCCGGCGAGCCGCTGCACGGCGAGCACCTGCTCCGCAATGCCATCCGGGCCATCGACCGCGCCACCGCCGACCATGAGCCAGCCCGCTGGCACTTCCGCCTCGACGGCACGGACTACCTGGCCGAAAGCGATGGCCATCAGTGGTCGCTCGCCGCCAAGGCACCACCAGCGCCGGCCGACGTCACGATCACCGCGACCACCCAAGCCCTGACCGCCCTGATCTTCGCCGGGTCAGACGCCGACATCGACATCATCGGCAAACCCAGGGCAGTCGAACGATTCCGGCGGCTGATCAGCACCATGGCCACCGTCGTGCAACCCGTCTAGACCCGACTGGTCCCGGGAACCCTCCAAAACCGGATGTTCTGTGTGCGGGCGACCTTCCTGCAAGACGCCAATCCCAGCCGCGCCGATTCGGCGTTATACGGGTCGCATGCCCGGCCCGAGATCGGATCGCGTTAAGTGACTGGCGCTGGTCCGCGGCTGCTGCGCAAGTATCCGCCGTTCGGGGCGGATCACAAAGCCTCAATGATGTTGGCTGCGTTGATGCACAACAAGGTGATCTGCACGCTAGCGGATCACGGGCCGGCGACCGGCCGGGCGGTGTGACCAACGGCGAATAACGATGGCTGGCAGGACCAGGTCAAGGACCAGGTTCATCGGGTGGAGGGGCGGCCAGTAGCGGTGTGATGGTTGTGATGTCGGTGAGCAGCGCGTCTCCGCTGAACCGGAAGTCGTCAAGCACCCGCTGCATGGCTGGCTGGTCCCGGCCGCCACATGCGTCGGTCACAACCACGGGGATCAATCCAAGATCGACCGCATGCCAGACGGTCGGCGCGATGCCGATCTCCAAGGCGACGCCCGCGATCGCGAACGCCCGGATGCCCAGGTCCCGCAGCGCCATCTCCAGCGGCGTGCCAGCGAAGGCGGACATGGCGAGCTTGTCGAACACGGCCTCATCGCCGCGCGGAGACAGATCCGCAACGATCTGGAACCCGGGCGTATCGCGGAGGAACCACGATTCGACCTTGTCCGGGCCGTCCACCTGCTGCCAGGCCATCGCCGTGCGCAGCTGCGCCGTGCCCATGAGCCTGACTGGCAGGGACATGTGCCGGGTGAAGAACACCGGATAGCCACCGGCCCGGGCCGCAGCGAGCACCCGGGACACCCGCTCCACCGCATCGGTCCCGCCGTCCGGCAGCTGCCGCAGCACACCGGCCTGCATGTCGTAGACGATGACGGCCATCGCCGCTGGGTTGCAGGCATCCTCGAGCGTTTCAGGGATGTCCGGGCCGAAACGCCGGCGCATGACTCACCTCCACGGCTATTTATCAATGCCGTTAGCTCCAGTCTGACCCGCGGTGGCCGCCGCTGGGCCATGGCCTGTCATTCCGGCTCGCTTCACACCGCCGGACCCGCGTAACGCCCGCCGGGACAGGCGGCGCGACCTTCTGGCCAGAACGAACGAGTCCCAGTTCCGGACGCCAGCCCCGGTGGCGGGCTGGACGACTCCAGCTGAGACGTTGAAGATCATTAAGGAAACCTTTCAAGCGCAGGGAAGCCCGCCACGGCAGTTCGTCACCACGCAGATCGGCCTTCCGGCCCGGTTATCCCGTTTCATTGAGCGCCGCCAGCCACTGCGTCTGCCGCAATCCGGGCCGCCACCATGCGTGCCGGTCTTGATCTGCTAGGGCTCTGGCCGTGCCAGGCCGAAAGGATGATCTGCGCGCGCGATCGATTCGCGGGTACGGCCCTTTCCCGATTTCCGCATATGTGGGCTGGTTTGTGCTGGCATCCCGCGCCGGGCTGGTCGGCCTTGTGAGCGAGCGTCAATCGAGGAGTAGCCGGATGATGGTGTCGGTGAACCACTTTTCGTAGGTGTCGGGGCTCCAGCCGCGGTAGCGGGTCAGGTGGTGGTAGACGGCGGGGTCCATGAGCAGCCATACCTGGTCGATCGCGTGGCTCGGTGTGATTCCCTTGCGGAGGGCGGCGCGGTCGCGGATGCCGTCGACGATCCAGGCGACGGTGAGGGCGCGCTGGGTGGCGAGCTGGTCGGCGAGTTCGCGCAGCGCGGGGTCGGTTTCGGCGGCGTTGTAGGCGGCCAGCACGAGCCCGGCCGAGCGGATCATCGCGGGCCGCAAGGTGCGGCCGACCGTGGTGAGGAACTCGTGCACGGTGGTGCTCGCCTGGGCCGCGGTGGCCCAGCCGCGGTCGAGGACCGCGACCGGGTCGTGGTCGCCGGCGATGGCCACGTCGATGGCGGCCTTGAGTAGCTGGGCTTTGCTGCCGAAAGCGAGTTCGATGCTGGCCACCGACACCCCGGCGGCGGCGGCGATCAAGCGCATCGTGGTGGCCGGGTACCCAGCGGTCGCGAACTGCTCGGTGGCCGCGGCGACGATGCGCTGGCGGGTGTGGTGCGCCTGGGCGGTGCGCTGCGCGGAGCGGTAGGCGCGGCTGGGCTTGCCGCCGGGGCCGGTTCGTGGCACAGTTCCGATATTAGCTATGGTATATCCATAGCCAAAGTGGTGGAGGTGGCGCGTGGCTGTCGATGCGCTGGTTGGCCGGATCGGCGGTGTCTCGTATCTGCACATCCCGGCCCGGGATGCCGCCGCCTCGGCCGGGTTCTACCGCGACGTGTTCGGCTGGCAGCTGCATGGCCGGCCGGAGCGGCCGGGCTTCAGCGACGGCACCGGGCACGTCATCGGCCGCTGGGTCACCGATCAAGCCGTCGCCGGCGCGGACGGGCTGCGCGCCTACATCTACGTCGCCGACGTCGAGGACACGCTTGAGGCCGTCACCACCCATGGCGGGCAGGTCGTCACGCCGCCCTACCCCGAAGGCACGCTCCGGGTGGCGCTGTTCTCCGACCCCGCCGGCAACGTGCTCGGAATCTGGCAGGAAACCGCCGATAGCCAGGAGTCGCGGTGACCGGTATCCAGCCCGAACTGTGGGTCGACCGCCCCCGGGAGGCCATCGCCTTCTACCAGGCCGCCTTCGGCGCGACGGTCGTTCACCAAGTCGGGCAGGGTGCGGACATCGTCGCCCAGCTGGCCGTCGGCGACGCCTGCTTCTGGGTAGCGAACACCGACCCCGGACGCGGCCGGTTCAGCGCGGCGGTGATCGGCGGCGGCACCAGCCGCACCCTGCTGGTCACCGGCGACCCGGACAACATGGTCAGCGCCGCCCTCGCCGCCGGCGCCACCATGACCTCTCCGGCCGGCGACGAACACGGCTGGCGGCTCGGCCGCATCACCGAACCATTCGGGCACCACTGGGAAATCGGCACACCCATCGGATCCTGGCCACCTTGAACAACACAGCACGTCGCCGCCAATCGCGCGCCGAGCCGCCTTCGGTATGCGCGTCTGGCTGCGGCGCGGTATCGGACCGGGGCCATGCACATACCTGATGGATCTGTGCTTCAGTTATCGCCCTCCCAGCAGCCGTGCCGCCGCTGTTTGCGGTGGGGGCGCGAATGAAGTGACGTTCGCTCCGGGCAGCCGCTCGGAAGCTGGACGGCGCGGTCAACTGGGGTGCGCGGCGGCTGCTGCGAAGTCCAGCAGCAGTTTGCCGGTGGCTTGCGGGTCTTCCATCATCGGGGTGTGTCCCACGCCGGGCAGCAACTCGACGCGGGCGCCGGGCACGGCGCGGTAGGCGGCAGCCGACGAGGAGCGCCACCGCTGGTCGTCGGCGCCGAAGATCACCAGCACCGGTAGGCCCAGCGCTGTTAGCCGGTCGGGAAGGCTCCGATGCCCGAGGTAGTCCAGGGGCGCGCGCATCGCCCCCGCGAAGGCCCGGTACGTCATCCCCAGCAGACCCTCGATGAGGGCGTCAGGGATGTCGACTGGACGGGTGAAGCCGGTGCGACTGGCCTTCCGGATGGTGGCCTCAGTTTTCAGGCGCCACAGCAGCGGCCCGGGAAACTGGGTCAGCAGGAGACGGGTGAGCCGGCTTTCAGGGATCTTGGCGTCCGGGGTGGGGCCCATGTCGATGAGCGCCAGCGCCGCCACCGCGCCGGGCCATTGCTCGGCCAGGGCCGTGGCCACCGTACAGCCCCCGGAATGCCCGATCACCGTCACCCGGCTCACGCCGAGCTTGTCCAGCGCGGTACCGACCCGGCGGGCCTGAGTAGGGATGTCGTAGCCGCCCGCGGGGGTTGCCGATCTTCCGCAGCCCAGCAGGTCGACACGGATCACACGGAAGGCGCCCGCGAGCGATGGGACCACCGCGTCCCAGGAGGCCAGCGAGCCCGCAGAGCCGTGGATCAGCAGCAAAGCGGGCGCGCCCGGCTCGCCGTCCTGCACGACATGCATGTCACCATCGTCAAGATGAACGAACCGGTCGTCAGCGTCCGGCTCGCCGGACATGTGCTCCGTCATGTGAGATGTCCTTCCTGTGGTGATCTTTCTTCTGGTGGGTTGCGGCCTGGCGCCCGCCGGCCTGGCTGGGCAGCCAGTCATCGCTGGTCGCGTCGGGGCGGCGCGGCACCGTGGTGACGGCGGCACTGCCTCAGAGGTCTGCGTGTGCACGTCAGCCTTGCTTGCTGTAGAGGTGGAGGGTGAGCGGCGCGAACACGAGGGTGATGGCGGCGGTCGCGATGAGCGACCAGGCGACAGGGCCGCCCGCGCCGCCGGTGTTGTTCATCAGGTCCCGGGCCGCGTCGGCGAGGTGGCTGATGGGGTTGACGTTGACGAAGTGCCTGGAGCCAGCCGGGCATGGTGTCGGGCTGGACGAAGACGTTGCTGGCGAACGAGAGCGGCATGAGCGACGACGTTGGCGATGCTTATGACGACGGCGGGGTCGCGGACGAGCAGGGCGACCGCGGCCCACAGCCAGGACAGGGAGAGCCCGAAGGCAACAACCAGGGCGACCGCGGCGAGCACACCCGGTGCGCCGCCATCGGGCCGGTAACCCATGATCAGGCCGAGGACCACCACGATGGCGGAAGCGAACAGGTAACGGCCGGCATCGCTAAGCAGGCCACCGAGCACGAAGGCGCCGCGCCAGATCGGACAGGGAACGGAAGCGGTCGAACACGCCGGTGGTCACGTCCTGGGCGAGGCGGGCGCCGCCGTACATGGTGACGAGGGCGATGCCCATGACCAGCGTGCCGGGCAGCAGGATCTTGAGGTAGTCGCCGGGCGAGCCGCTGATGGCGCCGCCGAAGAGGTAGGTGAACACCACGGTGATCAGGACCGGGATGGCGATCACGTCCGTGAGCTGCTTCGGGTTCGTGCTTGATCTTGAGCAGCGGCCCGCCACCCGAAGGTCGCCGAGGCGGTGAGCGCTCCGGCGCGGCGGGGCGGCCCGCTGGGGGCGAGCAGGCCGTCGAGGCGGTGAGCCTCCGGCACGGCAGCGGCTGGTGGTGGCGGTCGAGGTGCTCACGAATTCGCGTCCTCGTGGTCGGTGGCGGCTGGGCTTGCTGGGTGGCCGGTGAGGGCGAGGAACGCCTCGTGCAGGCTGGGCTGGCCGAGGGTGACTTCGGCGACCGCCACGCCGGCGCCGGCCAGAGCCGGGTCATGGCGTGCCCGACCAGGCGGCCCGCGTCGGCCGGGTCGGCCGGGGTGGCAAGCAGCGCGGACAGGGCGAGCGGGTCGGCGCCGAGCTGGACCGGGCCCTGCAGGGCGCCGGCCAGGACCGCCTGGGCCTGCGGATCGCTGCTGGCCGTCGAGGAGCCGGACGTGCAGGGTCCGCGAGCCGACCTGGGCCTTGAGCTGGGCGCTGGTCCCCTCGGCCACGATCCGGCCGTGGTCGATGACCGCGATCTGCTCGGCGAGCTGGTCGGCTTCCTCCAGGTACTGAGTGGTGAGCAGCACCGTAGTACCGGCCGCGGCGATCTGGCGGACCAGCCCCCATACCTGGATCTGGCTGCGCGGGTCCATGCCCGTGGTGGGCTCATCGAGAAACAGCAGATCGGGGGTCACGATCAGACTGGCCCCGATGTCCAGCCGGCGGCGCATCCCGCCCGAGTAGCCACCCACCGGACGGCGGGCCGAGCCGGTCAGGTCGAAGGCGGCGAGCAGCTCATCGGCTCGCTGCTTGCTGGCGGCGCGGGACAGGCCGCGCAGGCGGCCGAAGACGATCAGGTTCTCATACCCGGTCAGGTCGTCATCGAGGGAGGCGAACTGGCCGGTCACCGCCACCCGGGCCCGGATCGCGTTCTTCTCGCTCACCACGTCGAGCCCCAGGACTCGGGCGGTGCCGCCGTCCGGCCGGGTCAAGGTAGCCAGGATGCGGATGGTGGTGGTCTTGCCGGCCCGTTCGGGCCGAGGAACCCGAACACCTGGCTGCGCCGGATCGTGAGGTCGATCCCGTCCAGTGCCCGGGTCTCGCCGTAGACCTTGACCAGGCCGCGCGCCTCGATCGCCGGACCTTCCCCGGCTATCCTTTTCTCTGACATGCTGTAAGATTTACCTGAACTCTTACGGCTTGTCAAGGTTACGGCCGCGCAGGTATCTTTGCCCTGATGGCTGACACGCTTGATACCGCCCCGCCGGGCCGTCGCCGCCGTGCCGACGCCCGGCGCAGCATCGACGCCATCGTCAGTGCGGCCCGCACCGTGCTCGGCGAGCGGCCCGACGCCAGCATGGAAGACATCGCCGCAGCGGCCGGGGTCACCCGCCAGACCGTCTACGCCCACTTCCCCTCACGCGACGCCCTGATCGCCGCGCTCCTTCACGCCCTAGGAGCCGAAACCGTCGCCGCTATCGACGCCGCCCGCCTCGACACCGTCCCGCCCGCCGACGCGCTGCGTCAGTTCCTCGACATCGGCTGGGAGCTCATCCGCCGCAACCCCCACCTGCTCGGCCCCGCCCTCACCCGGAACCCGCCCGGCAGCAACGACCCCCACGACGCCGGTACCGCCCGGCTCGAACAGATCATCAGGCGAGGCCAGCGTGCCGGCGACT
The DNA here is from genome assembly GCA_963835425.1 of uncultured Actinomycetes bacterium. GTDB lineage: Bacteria > Actinomycetota > Actinomycetes > Streptosporangiales > Streptosporangiaceae > UBA9676. The sequence continues at coordinate 62,819 of CAWIGE010000004.1, forward strand.
TCGACGGCACGCTCCCCGCCGCCTGGCTCGCCATCGCCATCGTCGGGCTCGTTCGCACCGCCGCCGAACAAGTTGCCGCCGGACGCCTCACCACCAGCAAGGCGGCCGCCTTGGCCCTGGACAGCACGCTGCGACTGTGCGGCGCCGCCAGCGCCCGCTGTTAGGCAGGAGCGGCTGCAGCAGCGCGTACCGCGAGCCGGCCAGGTGCGCCGCTGCCCGTAACGGTTGGTGATCCCAGGTTCTGGCGCTTCCACGCATGGAGAAGCTGCCTGGTCAATGAACCATTACCGGAGCACTCGCCGCTTAGGTCCGCCGTAACGCCGTCGCTGTCGGCGCCTAGCCAAGCGGGCGGGACTCAAGCCCTTCGCGATCGTGATCGCAACCGCGCGGTGCCGCTGCCGTACGGCCCCGGCACAGGCACTGCCACGACCATCTTCCCGTCCAGCACGTGACGCTTGCGGGCAACAGCCATGAGACCGTCAGCACCCAGGACGCCGAGTCGGCGCCGGAGCGATTTGGGATCGCGTGTGGCATGAATCGCCGCCTACATCCGGTGACGACTGTGCCCGCAGCACTCAGTCCCGTCCAGCCGCTCTCGGCCGCCACGCGAGGCAGCATCAGACCCGGGTCTGGGCTCAGCTTTGGTCTCATTCATCTCCGTCCGGCACCGTTCACCGGCGGTCACCCCGGATCGTGTTCGCGCAGGCCACGGGCGGTGGCGGACGCCAGTGAACACTGGTCAGCATTGTTGGAAAGCGTGTTGGGGCAACCCCTCGCGAGTTCGAATCTCGCATCCTCCGCCATGGTCAGGGAGTGAGGCGGGCGTCCGGCTATTAGCTGACTAGGTTGTGGCGCAGCGCGAATAGGACTGCGGCGCCGCGGGTGGAGCAGCCGATCTTGGCGTAGATGTGCTGGATGTGGCTGTCGGCGGTCTTGGGGGAGATGACAAGCCGCCGGGCGATTTGTGCGGTGGTCAGCCCGGCTGCGGCCAGCCGCAGGACCTCGACCTCCCGGTCGGTCATCCCGGCGGGCGGTTTCTGTGGCCGTGGCCGTGCCAGGTGACCTGCCGCGGCCAGCACGCACTCGGCGGCATCGTGGTCGATGTGCCCTTCCGCCGTCATCCGGCGCAGTTCCGCGGCGGCGGCATGCGGGGTGAGTGCGGGCCGGTGCGCCCGCTGCTGCGTCATCGCCTGGTAGCGGTCGGCCGCGGCGAGGACCCGGGCGGCCGGGCTGAGCTGGGCGGCCGTGAGGCCTTTGAAGTATCCCGTGCCGTCGGCTTTCTCGTGGTGGCAGGCTGCTGAAGGGTTCAGCACGTGCAGGGCTCCGGCCCGCCGGAGCATCTGCTCAGTGAGCAGCGGATGCAACTCCACCCTGTCGAATTCGGCCCGGGTCAGGGCGGCTGGCTTGTCCCAGATCGAATTCGGCACGGCGGTGCGCCCAAGATCGTGCACCAGCCCGGCGCGCCGTGCCCGGACCACCTCGGCCTCGGGCAGCCCGGCCCGCTGGCAGGCCCCGGCGGCGAGCGCGGCGACCTGGCGGGAGTGGCCCGCCGTGAAGGGGGACTTGAGGTCGATGAAGTCGGCCGCGACCTCAAGGGCACCGTCGAGGTCCGCGCCGCCGAGCATCCGCCGGGGCACGGGCTCGGCAGCGAGCACTTCGTCCCACGGATCGAGCTTGTCCAGGCGGGCGAGGAACTCGGCGGCAACCGGCAGGAACTCCGTGACCAGTTCGGGATCGTAGGCGCGGCCCGAACGCTGCCGGATCAGCGTGATCGCTTCGGCCGGAGAGCGCAGCCTGGCCAGCGCCTCCGCGTCGTGGGTCAGGTGCACGATCCGCATGGCAAGCGGAATCTGCTCCCCCGTCACGCCGTTGGGCTGGCCTTTGCCGTTCCAGCGTTCGAACGTGCACGCCAGGGCGTCGCGCACCGGCCGACCCATTCCCAGCCGGGCCGCGAGCACATCGGCGGCTTCGCAGCCGGATCGGAAGTTCATCTGCGCGAACTTCCGCCCGCCCGCCAGGATCGAGACGACCGCACCGGCGCGCGCAATGCCCTTTTTGCCGGGCAGCCCGTGCGTGACTGCGTCCCGGAGCACCTCGGCCGGGTTCGACGCGTCGTAGGTCAGCGTCCGGGCCCGGGTCTCGATGTCGTCGTCGAACATCGCCGATACTTCGTGAGCATGGGCGGTGCAGCCGAGATAACGAAGCTGCGCGCACCAGTACGCGGTGTCCCGGACCTCGGCGCCAAGGCCCGCCGACCCGGCCAGCCAGATGGCCAGCAGCGTGGAGCGCATCTGGGACTCCAGTGGCTGGCCGAATGAGCTGTCCTGCCCCAAGGTGAGCACGGCGACCAACTCGCCAAGGCTCAGCTCATTCATCCAGCCCCCCGCCCAGCCGGGAAGCGGCGAGCAGAAGATCAGGAGTTCTCCCGATGCCCGGCCGCGCACCCGCTCGTAGCGTACCGGTGACGGCGTTCGGCGACCTGCCAGGAGAAACCATGAGCATGTTCATCACCACGCTGGACACGACCGGCACCGGACCGCGGCTCGCGGTCAAGGACCTCATCGATGTGGCGGGTGTTCCGACTACCGCCGGGTCGCGCGCGGTCGAGCGCTCCGCGGCGCCCGCCACCGCCGACGCCGCGTGCCTGGCGGGGGCGCGCGCGGCCGGTGCCCGGATCGTCGGCAAGACGAACCTGCATGAGCTGGCGATGCTGCCGCTCGGCACCAACCAGTGGTTCGGCACACCGGCCAACCCGCTTGACCCCGCGCTGATCCCGGGCGGGTCGTCGAGCGGCTCGGCGGCGGCGGTCGCCGCCGGAGAGGCCGACGTGGCGCTCGGGTCCGATACCGGTGGCTCGATCCGGGTCCCGGCCGCGTGCTGCGGCATCACTGGCCTGAAGACCGGCTACGGCCGGGTGCCGCTCGATGGCGTGTGGCCGCTGGCGCCGAGCCTGGACACCGTCGGCCCGATGGCCGCCACCGTGGACGGGCTCGTGACCGGAATGGCGTTGCTGGAGCCTGGGTTCACACCCGCGGCGTCTCCGGCCCGGCGGATCGGCCGACTGCGGACGGCCGCGCGCCCGGAGATCGAGCAGGCCGTGGACGAAGCGCTCAAGGCCGCCGAGTTCGAAGTCGTCACCCTGGACTGGGACGGCTTCGCAGCTGGCACGCACATCTTCACGACGATCTTCCTCACCGAGGTGTGGGACACCGACCACGCGCTGGCCGAGGCGCACCCCGACGGCGTAGGCGATGACATCCACCAGACGCTGAGCATGACCGACCTGTTCCGGCCCGGGCTCGAAGATGCCCGCAGTCAGCTCGCGGCCTGGCGGCAGACGCTGCTGGACCTCTTCGGGCAGGTGGAACTGCTCGCCCTGCCGACACTGCCGGTATTCCCGCCGCGGCTGGCGGACCTGACCCCCGACTCTCTGGTCAACATGATCATCGAGATCACCCAGTACACCGGGCTGTTCAACGCGGCCGGAACACCGTGCACCGCGCAGCCCGTCCGGGCGGCGGGCACCCGCATGCCCTCCAGCCTGCAACTCGTGGGCCCACCTCGGGGTGAGGAACTGCTGCTCGCCACAGCGCGCCGGGTGGAAGCTGCCACCCGCTAGCGGCAGTGAGCGCTGGATCGGCCCGCTGCCGGACTTGTAAGGGCCCCGGCGCCACCGCCACTTGTTCAGCCGGGCTTGCGGGCCATTATCACCTCGGTGTCGCCCGGCCAGTCCCAGAAAATACCCTCGGCAGAACGGTTCGCGAGCAGCGACCGCACGTCCCTGGCGAAGTCGTCAAGACGATCACCAAACAGGTGCGGCGCCGATGATGAGAGGGAAAGGTAGCCGGACAGGACGCTCTCGCTGTCTCGCAGCAGGTCGGGGACGCCGGGGACGAAGAGCTGCTGCGGCACGCCAAAGCGAGTCCGGGCCAGCACATCCTCGAAGCGGTGATTTCGCTGCGGGGCGGTGCCTTGGCCGGCGCGCCGGGTAGATCCGAGATATTTCTCCACCAGCGCCTTGATCTCATCGTGGGGGATCGCAGGCACCCCAGGGTCCGGTGGCCGGGACCGTCCCGTCACCGTGTGGACGATGAGCGCCAGCGCACCGCCAGGCTCCAGCATGTCGCAGACGGTCTCGGCCACTCGCTGCTCGTCGGTCCAGTGGAAGGACTGGCCGAAGGTCACCAGCCTGTACGGCCCTGGCGCGACCGCGGGCAGGTCCTCGGCCAGGCCCTGGACCCACCGGATGTTCATGACTTTTCTTTCCTCAGCTGCGCGACAGCCCTCCGCAAGCATGTCGGCGTCAGGGTCCAGACCGACCGCCTGCTCGAACAGAGGAGCCAGGCGGACGGCAAGCACGCCAGGGCCGCAGCCGACATCCAAAAGCCGGCCGCTCCCATCCAGACCCGCCTCCTGCGCCAGGACGGCCTCGAGCTCCGGTGAGTACGCCGGGCGGCCGTAGCGATAGTGGGCGGCAGAGCCGAGGTAGATGGACGGGTCATACGGCACGCACCAGTGAACGCTCGTGGTCTCAGTTTCGGTCTCATTCATGTGGGCTCAGCACCGTCCGCCGAGGGCCGTGATGTCCACACGGTCACCGCGAGCCCCCCTTCTTTGTGGCGGTCGGCTGAATCTGGCGGCGGAGCGAAGTGTTAATATCCGGCCGATGCCCGGGATAGGCCAGCTCAGGCGGTCTGTTGGTTCCTTCTGGCCACATCGAAGATGACCACGGTCCTGATCACGCAGTGCCTCCAGCGCGATTTCGCCGACCCTATTGGCCCGCACGATCCGCTGCCCAACCTGCTGCACGTCGGCTACAGCGAAGCGGCCCGCCTGCTTGGACCCGAGCCGGCGGCGGGGCCGCTGGCGCAGCTGATCGACTGGGCCCGCAGCCTGCCCGCAGACGCCATCGACCTCATCCACATCCGCGACTGGCACGACCCCGACGACCCCGCCCAGCGTGAGCACCTGCGGCAGTTCGGCCCGCATTGCCTCCAGGGCACCGCCGGGGCGCGGCTGGTCTTGGGCATGGATGAGCGGGCCATGGCGGCCGCCAACGAGCGGATCGTCAACTCGCTGACGCTAAACGACCTCGAGGGGACCGATCTGGCCCGGCAGCTGGAGCGGATCCGTCACAGCCACGGCGATGAGCCTCTGCGCGTGGGCGTGGTCGGGGTATGGACCGAGGCCAAGGTGAGCTTCCTGCTCTATGACCTGAAGACCAGGCTCGGCATCGATGAGCTGGCGACCTGCAGCGCCCTGACCGCAAGCGCCTCGCGCGCCCAGCACTTCAACGCTCTGGCGCAGCTTGAGAAGATCCTCGGCGTGCGCTGCTTCGACTCCCCGGCCGAGTTCGCCGATTGGCTGCGTCCCGGGGCGGAGCTGGCCCTTCCTGATCATCCGGGCGGCTTCGAGCCCCGTATCGGGGGTGCCGACGCCACGGCGGCTCTCAGTCCTGGCGACCGCGCCATCATCGCCCACCTTTTCCGGGACAGCACGCAGGTGGATCTGGAGCCGATGTCAGGCGGCTACTCAGGGGCCCTCGTGTGCCGGGCGACGAGCCAGGATGCATTGGGCCACCGACAGGCACCGGCCGTGGTCAAGCTGGGCCCGAACCGCGAGATCGCCCAAGAACGGGCCGCCTTCGAGCAAGTCGAGGCCGTGCTCGGCAACAACGCCCCCAGCGTCCGCGGCTTCGCCGACCTGGGCGACCGGGCCGGCCTCAAGTACGCCTACGCGGCTATGGGCCAGGGCCAGGTCCGGACGCTGCAGGCGATGTTCGCCGCCGATGCGGCAACGCGGCGCATCATCTCGATTGTGCGGAGTGCCTTTGAAGATGTCCTCGGCCCGCTCTACGCAGCGGCCCGCTACGAACGCATGCCGCTTTTTGAGCACTATCAGTTCTCTCCCGGCCTTGGGCCGGCGGTCCGCAACAGTGTCGCCGCCGTCACCGCTGACTCCCGCCGGAAGGTGCTCGACTTCCCCGGGGGAATGTCGCTGCCCAACGTCTGCGAGTTCTACGAGGACTTCCTGGCCCACCACCGGCTGCCGACGCACAACCACCATTACGTGTCCTACGTGCACGGAGACCTCAACGCCGCCAACATCCTGGTCGACGCCCACCACAACGTGTGGGTCATCGACTTCTTCCACGCCGGACCCGGGCACGTGCTGAAAGACCTGGCCAAGTTCGAGAACGACCTCCTCTACCTGCTCACGCCCATCGAGGATGCCTCCCAGCTCCTGGAGGCACTCGCCATCACCCGCGCCCTCAGCTCGGTCGCCGACCTCCAAGCCGACCTCCCCGACCGTCCTGACGAGGTGCGGTCTCCGCAGTTCGTCCAGGCGTGGCAGGTGCTCCAGGTGCTGCGCGGGATCGGTGGCCAGCTGTGCCATGAGGACCGTCACCCCCTGCAGCTCCAGGTGGCGCTGTTGCGTTACGCGGTCCACACACTCAGCTTCCCCGAGCCGACCGCGCTCCAGAAGCAGTGGGCGCTGGCGGCGGCGTGCTCGCTCGCCGACCAGATCACCCGCACCGTCCAGGCCGAGCTGGCCCTGCGGGTGGACTGGATTGAATCGGAGCTCATCGGCGCGGGGCGGCTCGGCATCACCCCGTGCCCCGGGCGGCGGGACCATGGCCGCGACCTAGACACGGATCTGGCCCAGCTTCGCTCACAGGGGGCCACCCGGCTCCTGTGCCTGCTGACCGACTCCGAACTCCGCTGGGCAGGCGTACCCGATCTCGGTCCCCGCGCGCAGGCCGCCGGGCTCACCTACCACCGTGTCCCCGTCCCCGACCAGGACACACCCGACGTCGCCGACGCCATCGAGCTCGTGCAGTGGTGCCGCGAGGCAACGGCACGAGGCGAGGCAGTCGTGGTGACCAGCATGGGCGGGCTCGGGCGGAGCGGAACGGTTGCGGCATGCTGCCTGGTCGCCGCCGGGATGTCTCCCGAAGCGGCCATCGCTGCCGTCCGGACGGCGCGCGGCCCCCGCGCGCTCGAGACCATCGCCCAGGAGGACTTCGTAGTCGCCTTCGCCTCGGCCACGCAAAGGCGCCGCTGACCAGCGTCGGCCACGGATCAGGGCGTCGCGGTGCCGGCGCCGCGACGGTCGCGGACGGCGGCCACCGCTTCCTGCTGGCTGAGCCGGGAGCCAGTGGCGTACACCTGGTCGAACCGGTCCGCGCCCAGCGCCTGGCGGACCTGGGCGACCAACTCGGCCTCCTCTCGCCGCAGCAGCGGCCAGGTCTGCAGGCCGACCCGCTGGCGCAGGCCCGCGGCCGCCCCGGCCAGCAGCGCCGCCCGCTGGGGGTCATCCTCCACGAACGCCTGCCGGGCGAACGTGGCCAGGCACAGGGTCACGCTGCGGGTGCTGTGAGCCGCCAGGCTCAGCTCCAGCCCCTCATCCAGCAGCCCGTGGGCCTCCTCCGGCCTGCCCTGCGCGGTGGCCACGGTGCCCAGATACATCCGGGTAACGGCGGCGAGCCAGGGGTTGCCGAACCGCTCCCCCACGTCGTGCGCCTCGGTCAGGTGGGGCAGGGCTTCGTCGTAGCGGCCGACGGTCGTCTCCACCAGGCCGGCGGTGTAGTTGGCCAGTGCCGTCCAGAACGGCTCGTCCTGGCCACGAAGCTGCTCCAGGGAGACCAGCGCCCCCCGCAGGGCACTGTCGAAGTCGCCGACGATCCCCGCGGCCCAGGCCATGACCAGCTGGGACACGGCACGGAGGTAGGGGTCCTCGATCCCATCGAGCAGTGGCGCCAGCCGTTCCCGCGCCGCCAGCGCCGCTTTGTCGTCGCCCACCTCGAGGCCGGTCGCCGCCGCCGTCCACGCCAGTTCAGCCCGGCCCTGGAGGTCGAAGGACTCGGCGGTGGGAACCAGCTGGCCGACCCAGGAGTGGGCCTCACCCAGATGGTCCCGCAGGAACCAGAAGAGCCACAGGACCCGGAACAGGTGGGGCAGCGGCCCGGGGTCGTGGCCGAGGTACCACCGCACGGCGGCAGCCAGATTGCCTTCCTCGGCTTCGAGACGCCCGCACCACTCAAGCTGTCCGGCACCGCGCAGCGGCCGGTCGGCCCGCTCGGCCAGCGTCCGGTAGTAGCCGGCATGCCGACGCTGAATCTCGGCGGCGTCTGGCCGTGCCGCCAGCCGCTCGGCCATAAAGGCGCGGATGGTCTCCAGCATCCGCGGCCGGGGGCCGTCGCCGGCCGGGTCGAGGTAGATCAGGCTGTGCCGGGCCAGCGCCTCGGTCAGGTCCAGCACCCGGTCCTCGTCCAGTCCGGCCACCTGGGCGGCGGCTTCGACGGTCCAGCCGTCCACGAACACCGCCGCGGTCTCCAGCAGCGACCGCTCGGCGTCCTCCAGCAGGCCCACGCTCCACTCCACCGTGGCCCGCAGGGTGCGCTGCCGCTCGGGCAGATCCACCGCGCCGGTGCCGAGCGCGTCCAGCGACTTGGCCAGCCGGCGCAGCAGCGCGTCCGGGCCCAGCAGCCGGGTGCGGGCAGCGGCCAGCTCGATGGCCAGCGGCAGGCCCTCCAGCCGCCGGCAGATCCCCGCCACCGCCGCCGCATTGCCCTCGGTGAGGGCGAAGCCGGGCCGCACCGCGCGGGCCCGGTCCACGAACAGCGCCACCGCCGGCGAGGCCGCCAGCGCCTCCATCGGCACCGTGGCCGGGTCAGCGGGCAACGGCAGCGGCGGCACCGGGTACTCCCGCTCGGCCCGCAGCCCCAGCACCGTGCGGCTGGTCGCCAGGATCACCACGCCACGACAGCGGGCCAGCAGGGCATCGAGGTCACCGGCGGCGCTGACCACCTGCTCGAGGTTGTCCAGGATGAGCAGCCACCGGTCGTCGCCGAAGTACTCGGCCAGGGCCTCTAACGGCGAGCCCGCCCCCGCCAGCTCAGCCCCCACCGCCCGGGCGACGCCCGCCAGCACCAGCCCGGGATCGGTGACCGCCGCCAGCGGAACGAACGCGGTCCCTGCCCCGAAGCGGTCAGCCAGCCGCTCGCCCACCGCCACCGCCAGCCGGGTCTTGCCGATCCCACCCAGCCCGGTGAGGGTCGCCAATCGCACGTCGGGGCGTTCTACCAGCCCGGCCACCTCATCGATGGCCTCCTCCCGCCCGACCAGCGAGGTCGCGTCCACCGGCAGCGGGCGCGGCCCCTGCGGGCTCGGCGGTGCCGCGGCTGCGGGCCCGGGGTGCGCGGCGGCGGCGAACCGTTCGCTCAGCAGCATCGCCAGGTCGTCGCGCACCAGCCGGCCCAGCTCGGTGGGTGTGCGGAAATGACGGTAGGACTCCGAGCCCTCCGCCTCGATCCCGGCCAGCATCTGCGCCAGCCGCGGCTCGCGGCCCGGCGCCGGCGCCTTGACATACAGCAGCCGGGGCAGCGCCCGCGACAGCTGGAACTCATCCTCCAGCCCCGAGATCCCCATGCCCGGCCCGACCCACCCGTACCGCTGCCAGTACAGCCCGACGAACACATCGCTTTGCGCCAGGTACGCCCGGTACAGCTCCTGCGGCGGGTGCGGCCGCGCCCCCACCTCGAACATCACCGGCGTCAGCCGCAACGCCGAGATGGCACGCGAGACCGCCCGCCGCTCCTGCGCCAGCTCGCCCAGCGTGGAACTCACGAACACCCGCAGCCGCCGGTCCGGAGTCCGGATGACCGTATCTGGCCGTCGGATCCTCGCTCACCGATCGCCTCCTCTGAGGTTTTACCATGCAAGTCTCAAACGATTCGGCCCCACAGGCAACACGACCGCGGCCGCCAGCGACCACCGCTCCGTAGCTACCGGTCCGGGGCCTTGGCCCGGTTCGTGTCTCGTTCACCCCCGAGGCAGCCGGCCACGCACCGGGCCGCAAGTGCTCAGTTTCTGTCTCGCCCGGACCTGGCAAAACTTCACCTTGGCCGCTGTGGCACGGTAACTACAGCGCCGCTAACCCGGAGGGAACCCAGCAATGCCTGAGCACAATCGCTTCCTCGAAGGGCCGTTCGCCCCGGTAGCGGAGGAGATCACCGCCTACGACCTGCCGGTCACCGGCAACCTGCCCGCCGAGTTGTCCGGCCGGTACCTGCGCAACGGGCCGAACCCGCTCGGCCTGGGCGACCCCAACTATCACTGGTTCCTGGGCGCGGGCATGGTGCACGGGGTGCGGCTGCGGGATGGCCGGGCCGAGTGGTACCGCAACCGGTGGGTCCGCTCCAAGGCCGTCGCCGCGCAGCACGGCGAAAAGTGGCCGGGCGGCCCGGTGCACGAGAACATGGACTTCGCCGCCAACACCCACATCATCTCGCACGGCGGCCGTACCCTCGCTACCGTCGAGGCCGGCCCGCTGCCCTACGAGCTGGACGATGAGCTTGGCACCATCGGCCCATACGACTTCGGCGGCACCCTGCCCGGCGGCTTCGCCGCGCACACCAAGCTCGATCATCGCACCGGCGAGCTGCACGCCATCGCGTACTTCTGGGCCTGGGACCACGTCCAGCACGTGGTCGCTGACGCGGCGGGAAAGGTAGTCCGCACCACCGACATCCCCGTCACCGACGGCCCGATGATGCATGACTTCGCGCTCACCGCCAGCTACGTGGTGCTGCTTGACCTGCCGGTCACGTTCAGCCTGAACGCGGTCACCCAGGGCAAAGAGCTGCCGTACGTGTGGAACCCCGAGCACCAGGCCCGGGTCGGCCTGCTGCCCCGCGACGGCAGCTCCGGCGTGCGCTGGATCGAGATCGAGCCATGCTGGGTCTTCCACTGCCTCAACGCCTACGACGAGGGCGGCAAGGTCGTGGTCAACCTGTGCCAGTACAACGACCCCTTCGACGTCTCCACGCTGTGGGCCGCGCACGGGCCGGTGACCCTGGACCGGTGGATCATCGACCCGGCGGGCGGCAAGGTCACCGAGCAGCGCCTGGACGACCGCGGGCAGGAGTTCCCCCGGGTCGACGACCGGATCATCTCCCGGCCGCACCGCTACGGCTACAGCGCGGTCATCGGCGAGGTCAACCGGGCCATCACCGCCACCGGCGACTTCACCGACGAAGCGTTCACCAACGCCATCCTCCGGCACGACCTGGCCAGCGGCACCGTCGAGGCGCATGAGTTCGGCCGCGACGCCACCGCGGGCGAGGCCGTGTTCGCTCCCGCCGCGGCGGACTCCGCCGAGGACGACGGCTACGTCATGGCCTTCGTCCACAACCCCGACCGGGGCGCCGCCGACCTGGTCCTCCTGGCCGCGCAGGACTTCACCGCCGACCCGGTCGCCCGCGTCCACCTGCCAGCCCGGATCCCGCTCGGCTTCCACGGCAGCTGGATCCCCGAACACTAGATCCACCCCGCCGCACGCAGGCGCCCCGCCGCGGCAGAAGCGCGAGGGCGCTGCGCCCTCCCCCGTCAGCCCAGCCTCATTCGTGGTCTCACGCAGACAGACCCCGCGCGCCATGGAATCCCCGTGATCGTTGGCTTGCCCCCGGGGCCCCCCTATCCCTGGGGGCAAGCCAACGGGCCTAGCGCCGCAGGCCTCGCAGACCCATGGTGGTCAGCGACGCGCTGCACGCCGCGGATGGGGATACCCCTCGCAACCCCATCCCGAAGAATCGTCCCCGCGCAGGGGCGGGTTCGCGCCACGGAGGCACCGTTGTATTTTGAGCCTGCCCGCGCGCTGCGGTCTTACCCAGCCTGAGGGACGGCCGACCGCAGGGCGGTCGGCAGGTCGGTGCGGGAACTGACTGACAGCTTCTGGTAGACGTGGCGCAAGTGGCCTTCCACGGTGTTGAGCGTCACGAACACCGCCTGGGCGATCTCGGGGTTGCTCATCCCGCTCGCGGCCAGCTCGGCCACCCGACGCTCGCTGGGGGTCAGCGCCTCAAGCCCGGTAAGGGAGGCACGCCGTGGCTTGGCCCCCGTGGCCCGCAGCTCGTCCGTGGCTCGCTGGGCGAGCCGCCCCGCGCCGCAGCGGTATGCCAGGTCCAGCCCTTCGCGCAGCGGCTCGCGCGCCGCGGTGCGCTGGTTCGATCGCCGCCGCGCCGCGCCGAGTTCGACCAGGGTGCGGGCGTGCTCAAGGCCTGCGCCACAGCCCGCCAGCAGCTCAGCCGCCTCGCGCAGGTCGTCCAGCCCCTGCTGGCCACCAGCTAGCATGCCGCGTGTGCGCAGCGCCACTCCGGCAACGCGCTGCAACCCGGCCTGCCGCGCCAGTTCAAGATCGGTGTCGGCCAGCCGGAGCGCCTCAGCGGGGTCGTCGGCGGCGAGCGCCAGCGCGAGCGCCGAACGCCAGCAGGTGGCGGGGTTCAGCAGATGCAGCGCCTCATAGACTTCGGCGGCCGACCGCAGGTCGGCCCGGGCCGTGGCAAAGTCTCCCTCGGCCAGTGCCAGCCGGCCGCGGACCTCCGCCAGCAGCGCGCCGGTGGCCGTCTGCGCCAGACCGGGATCAAGCTCCATCCCGGTCGCGACTGCCGCGACGTCGGCGAGCTCGGCCCGCTCGATCAGCGCATCGGCTCCGCAGTACAGCGCCGAGGGGATCGCGAACGCCACGCCGTGCTCGGCCGAGAGTTCGATGACCGTGCGCACATCGCTCTCGGCGGCCACCAGCTCGCCGCGGCGTACCCTGACCGCCGCACGCACACAAGCGGCGACGACCAGCCCGGCCACTGAGCCCTGCGACCGCGCACAGATAAACAGCTGGCTGGCCAGCGCCTCCCCCTGCGTAAGCTCGTCAAGCCACACGTTGGCCATGAGCGCCTGCGCCACCATCAGCGGATGGGAGTCGGCCCGGGTAAGCAGGCGGTTTCCGTGGAGTCCGTGATCAAGCAGCGCCAGCACCGTCCCGGCCGGTTCACCCCGCCAGGCCAGGATGCCCGCGAGCATCCCGGCGAGCGTGCGCTGCTCAGCCGGATCTTCGCGGGCCGTGGCGAGCAACTGGTCCACACGCTGATCGAACTCAGCCACCAGCCGTGGGTCGTATGCGGCGAGCCCCGCCAGCCAGGTCTGCAGGCGCACAACCGCCGCACGGGCGCGCTTGCCCCGCGGCGCGTCATCACCCGCCAGTTCCTCGAGTGCTGTCTGGATGAAGGCCGCGGCGGCATCCCACTGCCCGGTGAGCACCAGCAGCTCCGCCAGGTCGGGGGCGACAGCCGCCCGCTGCACCGCGTCGCTCGCGAGCTCCAGCGACTCGCGCAGGTGCTGGACCGCCGCCGGGTCGGCCAGCACCTTTTCGGCCAGCCCCAGCTCGTGCAGCAGCGCGGCACGCACACTCACGTCGGCGGTCTCGGCCAGTGCCCGCCTCAAGTAGGCAGCCGCGCTCTCTGGTGCACCACGCCGCATCGCCCGCGCCGCGGCCCCCCGCAGCCGGTCCACCACCTCAAGCGACCCGGCCGGCTCGCACACCAGCAGATGCGCGCACACCACATCGGGATCCGCGCCCTCCGCGGCGAGCAGCCGCGCCGCCTCGGCGTGGCGCAGCCCACGCTCGGCCCGTGGAATGTCATCGTGAACCGCCGTCCGCACGATCGCGTGCACGAACTGCAACGGTGTTCCCGGCTCGAATACCCCTATCTCAGCCAACCGGTCGGCGGACGCCGCGGCGTCCGCCAGTCCGGTCCCGGCCAGCGCCGCGGCATGCCGTAGTGCCGCGTCATCTCCCAGGATCGCAGCCGCCCGCGCCAGTTCGCCGGCCGCCGGCCCCAGCCGCGCGATCCGCAACGCCACCTCCTGCGCGACCGATCTCGGGCCAAGGCCCGCCACCCGGTCCGCGCCCGCCTCCTCGCCAGGGCCGGTCCCGGCCGCGCGCAGGGTCTCGATCAGCTCCCGCACGAGAAACGGGTTACCGCCGGTTACCGCGTGGCAAGACCTGGCGAACCCATCGCCGGGAGCCGTGCCAAATGCCCCGGACAGCAGCGCCCCTACCGCCGCCGGACTCAGCGCACCGGGGGACACCACGCCACCCGCGGCGATCTGCCCAAGGCGCGTCAGGCAGTCCGCCGCGCCGGGAGTCGTGGTTTCGCCCGTGCGCCACGCAAGCGCCAGCGCAACCGGCAGGCCCGACAGGCGCTCAGCCAGGTACAGCACGAACCGCAGTGATGACTGATCGGCCCACTGCAGATCGTCGATGGCCAGCATTACCGGCGCGATCTCGCTCGCGTTGACCGCCAGCCAGTACAGGCCGTGGACCACCGCGAACGGCGGGTCGGTCCCCACCCCCGGCGGGGGCTGATTCGTCTCATCCTCAAGAGCGGTCAGCGCCCGCCGCGCCGCCCCAGCAAGCAGCGCATCCTGCTCTATCTCCCCGGCGCCAGCGAGCAACGGCTCAAACAGCTGCCGCGCAACCCCGAACGAAAACCCGCCTTCAAGCTCCCTGCCACATCCTGACAGGACCCGCATCCCCGCCAGCCGCGCACGCTCTCTGGCCACTCCCAGCAAGACGCTCTTGCCAATCCCCGCTGGGCCGGTGATCAGCAGCATGTCCCCGCTGCCTGCCTGCGCCAAGGCGAGCAGGGCGTCGATCCGGCCGAGCTCATCCTTGCGCTCAAACAAGCCAGTCTGCATTAAGCACCTCGCAGGCAGCACAATCTATATGAATCACACCGGAAAGTTCAGCGACGTCGCGCGCTGCCCGGCCGAGGGCGAGACTCCCTGGGGATCGGATGAGGTCTGAGGCCAAGTGGGAGTGGCGGGACTCCGATTGGCCTGACCCCGAGCCGGAACCGCCCGCGTGGGTGGACGGGGGTAGGGTCGGCGCCGCGCCGCGCCCTTCGCAGCTCTGTGACGAGCTCTGGGCACGTTTCTAATTGCGCAGACCTCCGACCCTGCCCCCTGAATCCCGGCGGTGTCTCCCACTGGCCCGGGGGGTCGGCAAGTGGGTCCGGCCGGGGATTTCACGCTACCCCGGATGAGCAGCCGTGACCACACCATGCCATTAGGATCTTGTTAACGTTCCGGCCAACCGGCCAGCCTCGGTAGATGCGCAGCGCCTGCCGCCCGCCCGCGTCAAACGTGTGGCGGTGCCATGCCCTTCGCGCGAGCGCCAGCCCGCCGGCCCCGAGATCCCATCGAAGCAGCCACCACCCGGCGGGACATTCCCGAGCGATTTGGTAAGAATTTGTGGATCCCTGCGACCCATGGGGTGAGGGTGGATGCCAGGGGCAGCCCTGGTGGCACAAGAAACCCGGAGGCACTGACACAGGTCCCTGACGACACAGGGAGAGGAGCTCGGTCGTGGACATGAAATTCGAGGTCGCGGTGCTGCCGGTCGCCGACGTCGATCGCTCGAAGGCTTTCTACCAGGGCCTGGGGTGGCGCCTGGACGCCGACATCAACGTCGCCGAGGACTACCGGGTGGTGCAGTTCACCCCGCCGAACTCGCCCGCCTCGATCCAGTTCGGCAAGGGGATTACGACGATGACGCCGGGCTCGGTGCAGAACCTGATGCTGATCGTGGAGGACGTCGTGGCCGCCCGGACCGAGCTGCTGAGCCACGGCGCGGACGTCAGCGAGGTCTTTCACGGCGCCGGGCTGAACGTCGAGAGGCGCGTGCCCGGCCCCGACCCGGAGCGCCAGTCGTACCGCAGCTTTGCGACGTTCGCGGATCCTGACGGCAACAGCTACCTGCTGCAGGAGATTACCGAGCGGCTCCCGGGCCGGGTGTGGCCAACGGACGTTGCGGCCCTGGCCGACCTCCTGCATGAGACGTCCGAGCATCACGGCGCGTTCGAGGCGGTGGCCCCGCCGCATGACTGGTGGGATTGGTATGCGGCGTACATGGATGCTCGCCAGCGCGGGAGCACCTCGGAGGAGGCTTCCGCGGCCGCCGGGCGCTACATGGCGGACGTCAAGCACATCGTCGTTTGACCCGGCACTCGCCGCTAACCGGAGACCCCGGCACCCGGCGGGGCCGCCGGTGAAGCCGCAGCCGATCCTTGATAGTGAACCCGGCCGCAGGTGCATGTCGCCAGCAAACGACGGAGGTAACGGTGAGCTCGAACAATGACTATGACGTGATCGTTTTCGGCGGCGGGGCGCCAGGCGAGCACTGCGCTGCGGCGCTGGCCGCGCGCGGCTTGCGCGTCGCCATCGTTGAGCGGGAGCTGGTCGGCGGCGAGTGCTCCTACTGGGCCTGCATTCCGTCGAAGTCGCTGCTGCGCCCGGGAGAGGCGGTGCAGGGCGCGCGCGACGCCGGCGCGACCGCGCAGGTCAACGTCCAGGCCGCGCTGGCGTGGCGGGACTTCATGGTGTCCAGCTATTCCGACGCCGGCCAGGAGCGCTGGCTGGCGGGCCGGGGCATCGACCTGCTGCGCGGCACGGGCGGGCTGGCCGGCACCGGGGTGGTCGAAGTCGATGGCGTCCGGCACACCGCGGACCACGTCGTCGTGGCGACCGGCGCAGATCCGATCGTGCCTCCGCTCCCGGGGCTCCGTGAGCTCGAGGGCGTCTGGGGCACCCGCGAGGCGACGAGCATGAAAGCCGTCCCGCGCCGCCTGCTCGTGCTGGGCGGCGGGTCCGCCGGCGTCGAGATCGCGCAGATCGTGCGGCGTCTCGGCGGCGAGGCGGTGATCGTCGAGGGCGCCGACCGCGTGATTCCGCGCGAGGCCGCGCCGCTGGGCGAGGCGCTCAGCGAGGCCCTGCGCCGGGACGGAATCGAGCTGCGGCTCGGGATGCACGCCACCGCCGCGCGGCGGGATGGTGACGAGTACGTCCTGCAGTTCGGTGACGGCAAGGACCTGCGGGGCGACCGGCTGCTCGTGGCCACCGGCCGGCGTCCGCGCGTCGAGGGGATCGGCCTCGAGACCGTCGGCGTCGAGGTCAACCCCCACGGGATCCGGGTTGACGAGTACATGCGCGCGGGCGAGCGCCTGTGGGCGATCGGCGACGTCACCGGCATCTGGCCGCTCACCCACGTCGGCGAATACGAGGGCGATGTGGTCGCGGCGAACATCGCCGGCGATGAGCGGACGGCGAACTACGAGGCCGTCCCGCGGGTCACCTACACAGATCCGCAGGCCGCAGCGGTCGGTGCGCTCGAAGCGCAGTACAGCGCCACCGCGCGCGTGTCAGAGGTGCCGAAGACCGCCACCTACACACACGCCTACGCCAAATCCAACGGGTTCCTGACGCTGCTGTCCGACGGCCAGCGGCTGACCGGCGCCTACGCGCTCGGGCCCGAAGCCGGGGAGTGGATGCAGCAGGCGACGCTGGCCATCCGCGCCCACGTCCCGCTCGAGGTGCTGAGCGACACGATCCAGCCGTTCCCGAGCTTCTCCGGGATCTACGACGCGGCGGTGATGGCGCTCCGCATGGAGATCGCGGACATGCCGCGGCCGGCCGGCCCGATGGACGCGCAGATGGCGAGCCTGTCGGAGTGAGTCAGGACGGTGCGGGACCGCTGCCCGCAAGCGCCGCCGGCGGTCAAGTGACCGGTCGCCGGCACCACCCATCGGAGGAACCATGACCAGCGCAACCACCCCCGTTCCCGCCCCGCGTGAACCGGAACTGGCCGGACAGACCGTCGTGGTGATCGGCGGCAGCGCCGGCATCGGGCTCGAGACGGCCCGGCGCGCCCGGGCCGAGGGCGCCGATGTCATCCTCGCCGCCCGCAATCCCGACCGGCTCAAGCAGGCGGCGCAGGAAGTCGGCGCGCAGCGCACCGCCGCCTTCGACGCGACCGACTGGGCCGCCCTCGGCCGGTTCTTCCAGGATCTGCCGGGGCAGATCGACCACGTGATGGTCACCGGCCCCGGTCCGTACTATGCGCCCCTGGCCGACCTTGACCGCGAGCGTGCCCACCGTGATTTCGATTCGCATCAGTGGCTGCCAGTTGCCGTGGCCCAGCACGCAATCGGCCGGGTACGGCCCGGCGGCACGCTGCTGTTCATGGGCGGCACCGGCGGCCGCCGCCCCGGTGTTGGCATGACGCTCATCTCGGCGGCCACCGCCGCACAGCCCGCCCTGATCGCCAGCCTGGCGGTCGAGGCCGCGCCGGTCAGGGTCAACCTGATCGCCGCCGGTTTCGTGGACACCCCCCTGTCCGCGCAGCTGCTGGGCAATGACCTCGATGCGCGGCGCGACCAGTTGCGGGCCACGCTGCCTACCGGGCGCGTGGTCGGGCCGGCCGACATCGCCGCGCTCGCCGTCCACATCATGACCAACACGGCGCTCACCGGCGCGACGTACGACATCGACGGTGGGCAGCAGCTCGTCTCCTGATGAACACACCACATGGGATGGAGACCACCATGACCTCGGCATCCTCCCGGCCTGGCCGGGCCCGGGGATCCACGCCGCGCCCCGTCAACCACGTCATCGTGATGTTCGGGGCGACCGGCGACCTGGCCCGGCGCAAGCTGCTTCCGGGGCTGTTCCGGCTGGCCGTGGCCGACCTGATGCCGGACAAATACCAGATCATCGGCTCGGCCCGCAGAGGCCTGACCGACGAGCAGTTCCGCGAGCACGCCCGCCAGGCGACCGCCGAATTCGGGACCGTCAAGCCCTCGGGCGATGCCTGGGAGGCGTTCGCCCGCAGGCTCTCCTTCGCCAGCGCGGAACCCGGCCGCACCGAATCGCTGGCCGCGGCGGCCGGGCGGGCGGAGCGGGAGATCGGCGGCGCGCCGACTTCTACGACCACACCGGCGCCTACCGGGACATGATCGTCACCCATCTGTTCCAGGTCCTGGGGTTCGTGGCCATGGAGCCACCCACCTCGCTGGACGCGCGGCACCTGCGCGACGAAACGGCCAAGGTGTTCGACGCGGTCAGGCCGATCGACATCGCGCACGTGGTGCGCGGCCAGTACGCCGGCTACACCGGCGAGCCCGGCGTGGCCGAGGGCTCAGGCACCGAAACCATGGCCGCGGTGCGGGCCGAGGTTGACAACTGGCGGTGGGCCGGGGTCCCGTTCCTGCTGCGCTCCGGCAAGCGCCTGGCGGCCAGCCGCCAGGTGATCACGCTCGGCTTCCACCAGCCGCCGCTGCGGATGTTCCCGATCCGCCGCGACGCCACCCAGGCCGGGAGGCGCAACGAGATCGTCATCGACTTCGCCGATCCCGGCTCCATCACCACCAGCTTCCTGGCCAAGGAACCCGGCGCCACGATGCGGCTCGGCACCGCCGAACTGACCTTCCACTACGCCGACTCGTTTGGCGCCGCCCACGGCCTCGAAGGCTATGAGCGGCTCCTGCTGGACGCCATGCTGGGCGACCAGTCCCTGTTCACCCGCTCCGATGCGATCGAACGCCTGTGGGAGATCTCCGCCCCGCTGCTGGAGAACCCGCCAGCGGTCCAGCCCTACGACCCCGGCTCATGGGGCCCCCAGCCAGTACTCGACCACCTCGCCGCCCCCTACCACTGGCACCTGCCCGGCGGCGGCCCACCGTCATGAGAGACCGAGCCGCCGGGCGGCCGGGGTGTCTGCGGGGTCCAACGGCCCGATCCAGGCTGCACTCCGTCTCATGACGGCCCGCATCCGGGACTACGAGCCATCCGACGAGAAGCTCATCGTGGGGCTCTCGCTGCGGGCGTGGGAACCGGTGCTCGCCGCCGTGGCGGAGATGCTGGGACCGGAGCTGTTCGCCCGGCTGCGGGGGGACTGGCGGGCCGGTCAGGCCGCGGAGGTGCGCGGCGTGCTCGCCGATCACGCCCAGCGGGTGTGGGTGGCGGAGGCCGGTGGGGAGCCGATCGGCTTCGTTGCCGCCAGGCTGCATCGCGACAGCGGTGTGGGGGAGATCTACATGATCGCCGTCGATCCGGGCGCCCAGGGCCAGGGGGTCGGCACGGCCCTGACCGGGGTCGCCACCGGCTGGCTGCGGCAGTCGGGGATGCGGGTGGCGATGATCGAGACCGGCGGCGACCCGGGGCATGCTGCCGCCCGGCGGGTCTACGAGAAGGCCGGGCTACACCGCCCTGCCTGCCGTCCGGTTCTTCAGGGCCCTCTAGCCGATCGCGCCGGTCACCGGGGCTCGCCGGCGCCCATCAGCCGGGAGGCGAACCGGGCCTGTGGACTGAGCCGGGCGAGCGATTCGGTCAGTTCCGCCGCGGCGGCCTGCAGCCCGCCGGTGCCGAGCGCGGCGAGCCCGTCGAGAACGAACACCGCGGTCGTTGTCGTGGCGGTGATCCGGGTGCGGGCGCACTGGCGCCAGTTCCACCGCCGGCAGGTCACGCCCAGGTCGTCGCGCCAGACCACCTCGCCCGGCTCGGGGTGCTCGGCGACCGGCTGCCCGGCGGCGACCGTGCCGAACTCCTCGTCGCCGTCCGCCCGGACCAGCCGGGCCGGCCCGGCATAGTGAGCCAGGTCCTCGCCGCCGACCGGAAGCGGGAAGGCGATGGAGACGGCGTTGTAGACGTCGGTGATGCGGTCGATGCGCGGCAGGCCCGTCTCCAGGCGGCGCAGCAGAGCCTCGACGCTGGGCCGGGTCCGCTGCGGCTTGGCCCCGAAGGCGCGGAAGGCCTCCCGCCACCGGGCCAGTTTGCCGGGTAGCAGGGACCTTTGCCGGGTAACGGGCACCGGCGCGGCCCGGGCGGTGCATGTCTACACTAGGCACCGTGACGCATCAGCACCGCCACCCGGTTTCCCCGCCGGTCGCCTCCTGACCGGGGCGCAGCCGAGCACCTTTCTCCCATTTCTGAGCCGCCCTCGCGGCTGCCGCTGTTCTTGCGCGCCCCGGACCCGGATCCGTATTTCCTTCCGAGTCTCAGGAGCGCATCGTTGCGTCAGGTTTCCCGGTCCCTGGGCGGGGCCTCATACATTCTGCTCGCCGCCTCCCTGTGGGGCACCACCGCGACCGTCCGCACCTTCGCCCCGGCCGGCGCCAGCCCCGTGGCGGTGGGCGCCGTGCGCGTCATCGGCGGCGGCCTCTTGCTCCTTGTCGTGGCGCTGCGCGGCGGCGCGCTGCTCGGCCTGGTCGCCCGCGGGACGCGCACCCGGTGCCTGCTCGCCATCGGCGCGGCGGCCGCCGCCGCGTACCAGACGGCCTTCTTCGCCGCCACCGCCCGCGCCGGCGTCGCCATCGGGACGGTCATCACCATCGGCGCGGCGCCGGTCTTCACCGGGATCCTGTCCATGGCGACGGGCCGATCGGGCCGGCCCGGGGCCCGCTGGCTGGCCGCGACGGCGGCCGCCGTGGCGGGCTGCGCCATGCTCGTCACCGGCGGGCATGCATCCGGAGCCAGCGCGGCGGGCGTCGCCTTGGCGCTGCTCGCCAGCTTCTGCTACGCGGTATACGCCGTCACCGCCTCGTATCTGATCACCAATGGCGCCACGGACCGCGCCGTTGTCGGCGCCATCTTCGGCGGCGCGGCCGTCCTGCTCCTGCCGGTCCTGTTCACCAGCCCCATGAGCTGGGTGGTGACCGGCCGGGGCCTGGCGGTCGCCACCTATCTCGCCGTGCTCACCACCGCGCTGGCCTACCTCCTCTACGCCCGGGGGCTGCGCACCACCGCGGTGACCACCGCGACCACGCTCGGCCTCGCCGAACCGGCCGTCGCCGCGGTCCTCGGGCTGGCCGTGCTCGGCGAGCACCTGACCCCAACCGGGCTCGCTGGCCTAGGGGTCCTCGCCATCGGCCTGGGCATCGCGGCCCGGCCCTCCCGGCGCCCCACGGCCGCCACCTCTGACCGCGAGCCGAACCAGCCCCAAGGAAGCGCCACTCTCTCGGGCACCACAGCGACGCCGACCGATAGATGAGCATCGCAGTGCTGCCGCTGTGATGGCGCTTCCACCTCCCGTGGGTCTGACCTCATGTGCCCGCGGTCGTCCACGTGCCGGCGAGGATCGCGGTCCGGTCGCCGCAGGGGTCGTGGCCGGCCGGGCGCAGCGTGAGCGTCTTGCCGTTGCCGGCGACTGAGTACGTCCAGTTCCACAGCGGGTCGGTGTCCGTGCAAAAGCCGCCCTGGTCGTTTTGCGGGTACGGCGGGTAGTCGATGGCGGGGCGCATCTGCATGCTCCCGCCCGGCCGGTAGCCGACGTCGAAGAGCAGGCCGCCGCCCTTTGGGTCGTGCAGCTGCCATCCCGTCGGAGTGATCTGAAGGCGCCAGCGGCCGGCGGGCGGCGGCTGATCCGAGGTGGCTTGCTTCACTTCGGCGGGGGTGATGACGCGGGTCCATGTGCCGGCGAGCGCGGCGGGCGGGGCGGCCGACGCGGCGACCGACGCCTTCACCGTGTCGGTGGCCGTGTGCCCGTCGGTGTTGAATGCCCGCACGGTGAAGGTGTGCTCGCCGGACTTGAGGAACGAGGTGACGAGCCAGTTGCCGTCGCGGCCGTAGAAGTAGGGCGTTTGGGTCTCGACCCAGCTCAGCCTGCCGTCGATCAGGTAGTCGACCTTGGAGATGTGCCCGGCCGACGCGCTGGCGAAGGCCTGCCAGTGGATCCGGTGCGGCAGAACGGTGTGCCCGTCGAGGGTGGAGGTCACGGTCAGGCGGGCCGGTGACGGGCTGGGCTGGGTGGTGGCGGCGTGCCCTGACGAGCAGCCGGCGGCCAGCGCCGCCGCTGCCAGGAGCCCGAGCGGGGCGAGCGGCCGGACGCCGCGAGATGGACGGTTCATTTCTCCTCCTTGTGTTGTGCACTACGAAGCCGGGGCATTAGGAAGTGGCCTGAGGGTGTGCGCCTGGGTCTGATCGGGTGAAGGTGCCGTTCCAGAAGCTGTTGCGGTTGGCGCACTGACGGTCGCTGACGACCCGGACGGTGAGCGCATGGCCGTCGATCGACCAGTGGTAGATCCCGTCGCCGACGGAGTCGCGGCAGAATCCGCCCTTGGATGCGTGCGGGAAGTTGGGTATCTCATTGCCGACGACCAGCCGCCCGCCGGGCTCGAAGCGCACCTGGCCGACGGTCAGCTCGTGACCGGGAGCGGGGCCGGTGTAGCGGGCCACGCCGTTGGTAACGACCCGCACCCGCCAGGTTCCGGCCGGCAGCGGGCTCCCGTCCGCCGGGCTGCGGAAGCTCTGGGTGCGGGCGACCTCGGCCGCTGTGACGTTCCGGGTCCAGCGGCCGAGCACCTGACGGGGGATGCCGCGTGCCTTCGCCGACACCACGGCTGTTGCGGCAGTGGTCAGGTGACGGCCGTCGGTGAGCGTGACGTCGATGGCGAAGATGTGCGTGCCCGGCCCCAGGGTGCCGGGCAGCAGCAGATTCCCCGGGCCGGCGAACAGGTAGGGGGTCTGCCGCGCGAGGTGCTTGAGCTTTCCATCGATGAAGAACCGCACCGATGCCACGCCGCTCGCCGGGATGCCGGCCACGCGGGCCTCCCAGCGCATGGGCCCGGTGAGCTCGGCCCCGTCGGCGATCGATGAGCTCGCCCGCGCATGAGGCGCCGACGTGGCCACCGAGCCTGGCGGGTTGGCCCGCGGGCCGCAGCCGGGCACCGTTGCCATCACGACGGCCACGGCGGCCACCACCGTTGCGGACATCGGGCGCGATCGGGACATGGGACGAGATTGCTGTGCGGCACTTGACCGCTCCTTGCAGAAAACTTGCTGCGGCCCTAGCGTCTAAGCGTCTTCCCAGGTGGGGTGGGGATGAGGTTCTGTGTCCTGGGCCCGCTCGAGGCGTACGCGGACGGGCGGAGCGTGGCGGTGGGCGGCGGGCGCCAGCGGGCCCTGCTGGCGCTGCTGCTGGTGCACGCCGGTGAGGTCGTCTCGCGGGACCGGCTGATCGAGGAGCTGTGGGCCGGGGATCCGCCGCCAGGCGGGTCGCAAAGCCTCGATGCCTATCTCTCCCGGCTGCGAAGGGCGTTCCGCGAGGTCGGCGCGGGCGACGTGCTGGCCACCCGCTCCCCGGGCTATGTGCTGCACGCCGAGGAGACCGACGCACGGCGTTTTGAGGCGCTGACGGCGGAGGGCCGGGAGGCGCTGGCCGCGGGCGAGGCCGGGCGGGCGGCGCAGGTGCTCGCCGAGGCGCTGGCGCTGTGGCGGGGTGCGGCGTATGCCGAGGTGGCCGATGAGTCCTGGGCGCGCGCCGAGGCGGGGCGGCTGGCAGAGCTGCGCCTGTCGGCGACAGAGGACCGGATCGAGGCCGAACTGGCGCTGGGACGTCACGCTGCGCTGGTGCCCGAGCTGGAGCTGCTGGTGTCGCGAGAGCCCACCCGGGAGCGGCTGACGGGCCAGCTCATGCTCGCGCTGTACCGGTCGGGGCGGCAGGCGGATGCGCTGGCGGCCTACCGGACGGTACGCCGGTCGCTGGTCGAGGAACTGGGGCTTGAGCCAGGCCCGGACCTGAGGCGCCTGGAGACCGCGGTGCTGGCGCAGGATCCGGCCCTCGACCTGCCCCCCAGGCCGGCCCCCCAGCCCCCCTCGCCGCCCGCCCCGCCACCACCGCGCCACCGATGGCCCAGGCCCCGGCTGGTTCTGGCCGCCGCCGCGCTGCTGGCCGCGGCGTCGGCCATCGCTATAGTTGCGCTGGCCGGTGGCGAGGCCGGCGCCCGCCGCGCGATCATGCCGGACGGCGCCGGCGCACTCGACCCGGTTACTGGCCAGGTTGCCGCCAGCGTGGCCGTCGGTTCCGCACCGGCCGGCATCGCCGCTGGCGCGGGCAGCATCTGGGTGACCAACGGGGCGGATGGCACGGTCACCCGGATTGATCCGCACGGTCCTCACGTCGATCAGACCCTGATCGTCGGCAGCTCCCCGGCCGGGGTCGCCTACGGGGCGGGGGCGGTCTGGGTCGCGAACGCGCTGGACGGCAGCGTCTCCCGGATAGACCCACGGGCCGACCGGGTGGTTCAGACGATCAGCATCGGCGGGCGCCCGGTCGCGCTGGCGGCAGGCGCGGGCGCGGTATGGGTGGCCGATGCGCAGGGTGACGCGGTTGTGGCGCTCGACCCTGGCAGCGGGGTGCCACGCAGATCCGTCCGGCTGGACGATTCTCCGGGCGGGGTGACGGCCGGGTTCGGCGCGCTGTGGGTCACCGAGCCGTTGGCGCACAAACTGGTCAGGATCGATCCGGTCAGCGGTGAGATCCTGGCCGAGATCGGGGTCGGTGCCGGCGCCGGGCCGGTCGCTGCGGGCGACGGCGCTGTATGGGTGGTCAACGCGCTGGACGGGACGCTCTCCCGGGTGGACCCGGCGCGCAACGCCGTCGCCTCCACCGTGCCGGTCGGCGACGCGCCGACCGCTGTCGCGGCCGGCGGGGGCGGCGTCTGGGTCACGGACGAGGGCACCGGGGCGCTGGTATCGGTGAACCCCCGGACGGGCACGGTCCGCCGCCGCGACACCATCGGCGCGGCGCCCGCCGCAGTGACCCTCCTCGGCCAGACCCCCTGGGTGGCGGCGGGCGCGCCGGTGGGCCGGGAACACCGCGGCGGAACGCTGCGGGTGGAGTACATACCCATCCAGGTATTCGACCCCGCGGACCCAAATGACGTGCATCCCGCGATCTGGCGGGCGACCGGCGACGGGCTGGTGGCCCTGGCGCAGGCCTCCGGCGGCGCGCAACTGGTCCCCGATCTCGCCACCGCGGTGCCGGTGCCCACCGACGGCGGGCGCACCTATGTCTTCCGCCTCCGTCCCGGAATCCGCTACTCGACCGGCGTGCCGGTTCGTGCCTCCGACCTGCGGCGCGAACTCGAGCGGCTCTACGCCACCAACAGCCGGGAGGCCTTCTTCTACTCGGCCCTGCAGGGAGCGCCGGCATGCGCGCAGCGGCCCGCTGCCTGCGACCTGTCGCGCGGGGTCATTACCGACGACCGGACCGGCACTATCATCCTCCGCCTGACCCACCCCGACCCGGACCTGCTGTTCAAGCTGACGCTGCCGGAGGCCAGGCCGGTGCCGCCCGGAACGCCCCGCACGCACCTGGCCACCCGGCCGGTCCCGTCCACCGGGCCCTACCGGGTCGGCCAGTTCATCCCCGGCCGACGGCTGCTGCTCGTCCGCAACGAGCGTTTCCGCGAGTGGTCCCGGGCGGCCCAGCCCCACGGCTACCCCGACCGCATCGATATCCGGATGGACAACAACCCCAGCCACCGCGTCCAGGCGGTCACCCGCGGCGACGCTGACCTGGCCCTCGAAATCGAGTCCGCGGACCTCGCGCCGTTGCGCACGCGGTTCGCCTCCCAGCTGCGGCTCAATACGCAACCAGACACCAGCTTCCTGACCTTCAACGTCCGGCGGCCGCCGTTCAGCAACGTGCTGGCCCGCCGCGCCGTGAACCTGGCGATCGACCGATCGGCCATCGCTCGCCGTCTCGGCGGCCCCGGCCTATCGATCCCCACCTGCCAGGTGCTGCCGGCCCACTTCCCGGGGTACAGGGCCTACTGCCCCTGGACCCGCGGACCGCACGACGGACGCTGGCACGGGCCGGACATCGCGCGCGCCCGGGCGCTGGTCCGCGCCTCGGGAACCGCCGGAGCGACCGTCGACTTCATCAGCCCCAGCAACGATCCCATCGCCGCCGCGGCGGCCGGCGGCCTTGCCTCCGCCCTGCGCGAGATCGGCTACCGCCCGCGGGTGATCACTGGCGATGCCCAGTTCTACCGCCGCCTGGGCAACCCGCACGGACGATGGGACATCAGCGACGGCGACTGGACCGCCGACTACCCCTCTCCCGGCGAATTCCTCGACCTCTTCTTGTTGTGCGCGAACTACCACCCCGACGATCCGGCCCGCACCACCAACGGCGGCGGATTCTGCGACGCCAAATTCGACCGCCTCGTCACGCGGGCCGAGACGCTCCAGCTCACCGACCCGGCGGCCGCCCAGACCATCTGGGCCAGGGCAGATCACCTCGCCGTTGACCAGGCCGCCTGGGTGCCCCTGGTGAACACCGGCTATGCCCAACTGCTCTCCCGCCGGGCCGGCCACTTCAGCCTCGACGCCGACGGCCTCCCGCAGATCGACCAGCTCTGGGTACGGTAAGCAGACCCGCCCTGCCCCGGGCGCAATCGGCAGGCGCGGGCACGACCATCGGGAGGCGGGCTGGCATGTCCGGGCTGATTCCATCGCATGACGTCGTGGTGGTGCACGAAGGTGACGCGGAGATCCTCGGCAGCGGGCCGGTGACCGGCAGGCTTTACGCCGACAGCAGTGCCACCGGCGGCGCGCTGAGCAGCCAGCGGATCACCCTCCTGCACGGAGCGGCCGGCGCGACTCCCCATCACCACACCGGCTCCAGCGAATTGTTCTACGTCATATCGGGAGCGGCCGAGATGCTCGCCGGCGAGCGCGTTGTTACCGCGGCCGAGGGTGACCTGGTCGTGGTGCCGCCGCATACCGTGCACGCCTTCGCGGCCGCCCCGGGCAGCGACGCCGACCTGCTGATCATCCTTACCCCCGGCGTCGAGCGGTTCGAGTACTTCCGCCTTTTGCAGCGCATCGCCGCCGGGGAGGTTCCGCTGGAGAGCATCCTCGAGGTGCAGGACCTGTATGACAACCACTTCGACGACAGCCCCGCCTGGCAGCAGGCGCTCGCGGCACGCCTGTGACCGCGCACCGTCATGGCCCACGGGGCTCGCTCGGCCCGGCGGCGGTGACAGCGATCCCGCCTGATCACCCCGGCTGGGTGAGGTGCCCCGGGCCGCCAGATATGACGATCTCGGCCATGGGCACCCCTGGCCCCCGGCAAGCCTTCACCAAAGCCACTGATGAACTGGGCACGGCCCGCACTCACGTCACCGCACCCATCGGGAGGTAAGCGACATGGCGACGAAGAAGAAGGACAAGCACGAGCGGCACCGCGCGGAGGCCCGGGCGCCGCAGGGCACGGCCGGCCCGGCGCCGAAGATGAAGCGCAAGGAGTACGAGCGGGAGATGAGGATCCTGCACGGCGAGCTGGTCGCCATGCAGGAGTGGGTGAAGGCGACCGGGGCCAAGATCTGCATCGTGTTCGAGGGACGGGACACCGCCGGGAAGGGAGGCACGATCAAGCGGATCACCGAGCGGGTGAGCCCGCGGGTGTTCCGGGTCGTCGCCCTGCCCGCCCCCACCGAGCGGGAGAAGTCGCAGATGTACATCCAGCGGTACGTCACCCACTTCCCGGCCGCTGGCGAGGTCGTGATCTTCGACCGCAGCTGGTACAACCGGGCCGGCGTCGAGCCGGTGATGGGCTTTTGCACGCCGCAGGAGACCGAGCGGGTCCTCGAGCTGCTGCCGGGCGTCGAGAAGGCCATGTGCGACAACGGGATCCTGCTGCTGAAGTACTGGCTCGAGGTCAGCCCCGACGAGCAGACCCGGCGGCTGGAGAGCCGCATCCACGACCCGCGGAAGATCTGGAAGCTGTCGGACATGGACCTGAAGTCCTACAGCCGCTGGTACGACTACTCCCGGGCCAGGGACGCGATGTTCCACGCCACCGACACCGCGTGGGCGCCCTGGTACGTCGCGCACACCGACGACAAGAAGCGCGGCCGGCTCAACATCATCCACCACCTGCTCAGCCAGGTCCCCTACAAGCCGCTCGCCCACCGGGACATCACGCTGCCCAAGCGGCAGCGCCCCGGCGGCTACACCGAGCCGGACCTGCCGCTCCGGTACATCCCGGCGCCGTTCTAGGCAGCGGGCCGGGGCCCCGGATTCAGCCGCCCAGCAGCTCGTCCAGGAGCTCGGCCACCGGCCATGCGCCGTAGGAGCTGTTGGAGATCACGGTGTGGGTAACCGCCGGCCCCGGGTCGTGGACGCTCCGGAACGAGACACCCGCGTCGAGTCCCTCGAGGATCACCGTGCTGTCCGCGCGCCGAGCCAGAAGCCAAGGCCGTAACGCATCGACTCGGCGGGCACGTCGCTGCGGGGGCGCACCATCTCGGCCACCCACCCGGCGGGCACGATCTTGCCGGCGAACAGCGACCGCCAGAGGGCGCTGATGTCGGCGCCGGTGGAGTAGATCCCGCCATCCCCGCTGCCCACGACCGGCAGGTGGAACACGTTGGTCCTCTGCTTGCCCTCGACGGGCAGGTAGCCAAGCGCGGTCCGGCCGGGGAACTCATCAGACCGCAGGAACCCGGTGTCGCGCATGCCTGCGGGCGCACACCCGCTGCTGAACGAGCTGGGGAAAGGAAATCCCGCTGACCCACTCGGCGATCAGCGCCAGCACCACGTACCCGCCGTTGCAGTAGGAGAACCGCTCGCCCGCCGGGAACTTGGCCGGGTGCCCGCCGAGCACCGCCAGGTACTGCTCGGTGGTCGCAAGATCCTGGGCAGGCACCGTGAGCACGTAGTCGGTGACCTCGTGGCCGGCCTCCTCATCGACGTAGTCACCGATGCCGGACCGGTGGGCCAGCAGATGCTCGACCGTCACGTCCTCGCCGATGAGCGGCAGGTCCTGGCCCAGCACCGAGCGGGCGGCCGTGGACAGCCGCAGCGCACCATCGCTGATCAGGCTGACCACGGTGAGCGCGGTCAGCCCCTTGGTCCCGCTGGCGATCGCGAACCGGGTATCGACGGTGTTCGGTATCTGGTGCGCGCGGTCGGCCAGCCCGTACGCCCGGACGAACTCGATCTCACCGCCACGGTCCACCGCCACCACACCGGCGAATCCGCTCTCATCAGCGAGCGAGTCGATCGCGTCCGCCCAGGCCGGCATCCCCGGACAGTACAGCCCCAGCGCGCCCGCGGCGAGGCCCGCCGGGCCACGAATCGCGGAAGATCGCCTGCGCCCAGCCCGTCAGGGCAAGCTCAGGCGTGGATGTGGCCGAGCAGGCGATAGACGAGGAAGGCCGGCCACAGGATGGCTTCGACGACGCCCCATACGTGTGCCCAGAATCCGTCGGCGTGCTGCCAGTAGTACACAAGGGCCCCGATGAGCCCCAGGCCGTAGACCGCACCACTGCCACCACCCCGCACGACCCTGGTGGTCCTTGATGTGTCTGACATGCGGGTCCCTCCCTGCATTCGACACAGCGAGTCTTTCACCCGCGTCCCGCCGGGCGAACTCATGCCGGCGGGGCTACGCGAACACCTCCGGCGGCGGGACGGGGGACGGCTCGGCGTGCGCATCGGTGATCGGCCTGGACCCGGCGGCGAACCGGTCGAGCGCGGCGCCCTCCACCACCCGCGCCGGGAACGGATCGGCCGCCGCCCGCCTGGTCAGCCCCGCGACCGGGAGCTCACGACCGCCCGCGGCGACCACCAGGTTGCCGAACCTGCGTCCGCGCAGCACCCCCGCCTCCGCGATCACGCAGACGTGCGGGAACACCGAGCGCACCGCGGCCACCCGGCCGCGTGCATGCGCGAGCGGCGGCCCGTCGGCGATGTTGGCCGCGTAGATGCCTGGCGGTGCCAGCGCCCTGGCCGCGGCGCGGGTGAACTCCACCGACGTCAGGTGGGCCGGGGTCTGGCCCCCGGCAAAGACGTCCGCCACCACCACGTCGAACGACCGGGCCGGGACCCGCTCCAGCACGGCCCGGGCATCGGCCACCCGGACAATGATCTTGCCGGTCCCGGGCCCCGGCCCGCCGGGCGGAGGCAGCGGCAGCCGCCGCCGGACGAGCCTGGCCACCTCCGGCTCGGCCTCGACCGCGAGCTGGTGCGAGCCGGGCCGGGTCGCTGCCACGTAACGGGCCAGCGTCAGGCCACCGCCGCCCAGATGCAGCACGCGGAGCGGCTCACCGGCCGGCGCCGCCAGGTCGATCAGGTGCCCCAGCCGCCGCATGTACTCAAGCTCCAGATGCAGCGGATCATCAAGATCCACATGGGACTGCGGGACGCCGCCCGCCAGCAGCATCCACGCGCCCGGGCGGTCGAGGTCGCCGACCAGCTCCGCCGGGCCACCCGCGCCAGGGCGGCCAGCATCCGGCCCCGCCCCGTCCCGCTCATGACCCGACATAACGCCAGTCTCCACCGGCGCCGATCCGCCGGCATCTGCTGCAGGGGGAAAGTCCGGCAGGTTTTGGTGGACACGTCCCGCAGGTAGGTGATGTGGTCAGCGGTGGGCACATCACGCCGGTGTTTGGCCAGGAAGACCAGGTGGGGCGTGGGGAGCGGGCCGCTGGCATGTCTCGTTCCCGGCACCGCAGCCCCAGTTGGCCCGCCGGGCCGGCGGCGCCCCGGTGGGGATCGACCGGGGGGTACGCACGGCGCTGGTGACCTCCGGCGGCCAGCATTACCGGGCACCACAGATCAGCGGCCGCCGGGCCGCCCGGTACCTGGCGCTTGAACGCCAGCTGAGCAGGCAGGCTAAGGGGTCACGGCGGCGGGACAAGACGCGCCGCGCCATGGCCCAGGTCACCGCCGCCGTC
Organism: uncultured Actinomycetes bacterium; assembly: GCA_963835425.1. Taxonomy (GTDB): domain Bacteria; phylum Actinomycetota; class Actinomycetes; order Streptosporangiales; family Streptosporangiaceae; genus UBA9676. The sequence goes on from CAWIGE010000004.1 coordinate 93,960, forward strand.
ACCGACCGGCGCCGCGACTGGGCGGAGAAGATCTCCACCCGCCTGGTCAAAGATCACGACCTGATCGTGCTGGAAAAACTGAACACCACGGGCATGGTGCGCAAACCCAAGGCCAAGCCAGACCCGCAGCGTCCGGGCGGCTTCCTGCCGAACGGGGCCCGGTCCAAAGCCGGGCTGAACCGCGCCATCCTCGGCTCCTGCTGGGGGCTGCTCGCCCAGCGGGCAGAACACAAAGCCGGCGCGTCCGGCGCGGCCGTCATCTACGTTGATCCCCGTTTCACCTCGCAGCAGTGCCACGTGTGCGGCCACACCGCGCCGGGGAACCGCGATAGCCAAGCGGTGTTCCGGTGCCAGCGGTGCGGCCACCTCGATCACGCCGACGTCAACGCCGCGCGCAACATCCTGGCCCGGGGACTGGCCACCATGGCAGTCCCCGCGCCCGCCCCGGGGCACGGGGCCCACGCCCGCGTAAGCCGCCAGCCTCCGCTGGCGCCGCTGGAACCAGCCCGCAGCGCGGCATGAGCCGCGCAGCAGGAACCCCCGCCAATCAGGACGGGGCGGATGTCAAGGTCTCCTACATGATGAACAAGATGGGAGCGGGAATCATCGGCTCCGACCGGTGCAACGAATACGGGCAGGCGATCTACGACGCCATCACCGGGTAGGCAACGCCTCCCCTAGACCAGCGACGGCGGCTGCTCACCGGCGGCTGCTCACCGGCGGCAGCCACCGGTAAATGAGGAGGTCCTGCGGGCCCCGCCGTGCGACACTGACGGCATGAACCAGCCACTGGACCGAATGATGCGCCCTCTCGCGGGGCTCTTCGGCGTGCGCTGACCTAACACTCATCCGGCAGGCCCCTGCGGCGCGGGGGCCTGTTTGCTGCTGTGGCCTTCGCCGGCGTTGGGGCGGGAAGGCGGGGCCATGACGGCCGACGGCAACTTCTACATCACGACGGCGATCCCGTACGTCAACGCGGAGCCGCACCTGGGGCATGCGCTGGAGCTGGTGCAGGCCGACGTCCTGGCCAGGCACCGGCGGCTGCGTGGCCAGCCGGTGCGGTTCCTCACCGGCACCGACGATCATGCGCTGAAAAACGTGACAGCCGCCCGCGTGGCCGGCCTGGCGGTGCGTGAGTTCGTTGACGCCAATGCCGCCCGGTTCCGCGGGCTGCGCGAGCCGCTGGGGCTGTCGTTCGATGACTTCATCAGGACCAGCGCCGATGCGCGTCACCGGGCCGGCGTCGAGCACCTGTGGCGGCAGTGCGCCGACCGCGGTGACTTCTACCTGCGGCGTTACGAGGGCCTGTACTGCCCCGGCTGTGAGCAGTTCTACGCGCCGGCCGAACTCGACCATGGCCTGTGCGCCGAGCATCGCGCCGCGCCGGAACCGGTGGCGGAGGAGAACTGGTTCTTCCGGCTCTCCCGCTACTCCGGTGAACTCCTCCAAGCCCTGCAATCGGGGCGGGTCCGCGTCGAGCCGGCCACCCGCCGCAACGAGGTGCTCGCCTTCATCCGGGCCGGGCTCACCGACTTCAGCGTCTCCCGCCCGGCCGCCCGCGCTCACGGGTGGGGGATCCCCGTGCCGGGTGACCCAGGCCAGATCATCTACGTGTGGTGGGACGCGCTGGCGAACTACGTCACGGCCCTTGGCTACGGCGACGGCGACCAGCTGCAGTACCGGGACTGGTGGGTGAACTCCGGCGAGCGCGTCCACGTCATCGGCAAGGGCGTCACCCGTTTCCACGCCGTCTACTGGCTCGCGCTCCTGCTGTCCGCGGGGCAGCCCCTGCCCAGCGCCATCTACGTGCACGAGTACCTGAGCGTGGACGGGGCGAAACTGTCCAAGAGCAGCGGCAACGCCGTCTCGCCTTACGATCTTGCGGGCCGGTTCGGCACCGACGCGGTCCGCTGGTGGCTGCTTCGTGACGTCGCCCGCCACGGGGACACAGACTTCACCGTCGGGCGGCTGGTGGCGTGCGCGAACAGCGACCTGGCCAACGGCCTGGGAAACCTGCAGCAACGCACCCTCGCCCTCGTGCACAGATACCGCGAAGGCCGGATCGCCGGTCCCGCCGGCGCAGCCCCGCTGGGCGCTGAACTCGCCGGCGCCTGCCAAGGCCTTCCGCGGGTCATCGACGACGCCCTGGCGCGGTTCGACTTCCGCGCCGCCACCGGTGCCATCTGCTCGGTGGTGCAGGCCGGCAACCGGCTCGTCGAAACGCAGCGCCCCTGGGAACTGGCCCGCCGTGAGGCACAGGGCGATCGCGTGGCGGCCACCCAGCTGGACGGGCTGCTGGGCGTCCTGACGGAAGCCTGCCGCGTCCTCGCCTCCGAGCTCCAGCCGTTCATCCCCGCCGGCGCATCGGCTCTGAGCAGCCAGCTCCGCACCCACCGCGGCTTCATCGCGCCACCCGCGCCCGTCTTCGCCCGCCTGAAGGCCCCGGATTGACGGCGATGGGCCCAGCTGGCCGGCGGGCCCGAGCCGCCGGGGCGGCCGCCGGCGGGTGTCGGACCGGCCGCGTACCGTGGGCGCGTGGGCGAGTGACTCAGGGAGGACGACCCGCCATGCCTGATTCCGATCCGTCGGCTCATGCCCTGGACGTGCCCGGCGCACGGCTCTACTACGAGCGGCGGGGCACAGGCCCGCTGCTGCTCATGATCGGTTCGCCGATGGACCACACCGGCTTCGCCGGTCTCGCCAGCGCGCTCGCTGGCGACTACACCGTGGTGACGTATGACCCGCGCTGTATCGGCAACAGCAGCCGCGAGGACACCAGCCAGGACGTGACGCCTGACCAGCAGGCCGACGACGTGCACCGCATGCTGTCCGCTCTCGGCGGCGGGCCGGCGTCGGTGTTCGGCAGCAGCGGCGGAGCCACCGTCGGGCTCGCGCTGGTCACCGCCCACCCCGGCCAGGTACACACGCTGGTCGCCCACGAGCCCCCGGTGGTGGAGCTGCTGCCCAACAGCGCGCGGGTCCGCGCCCAGTTCGAGGACATCTACGACACCTACCGGGCCGACGGGGCCGAGAAGGCATGGCCGATGTTCCTTGCCCATACCGGCCTGGCCGGTGCACCGGGGCAGGAAGCGGACGCACCGCGATGGCAGCCCTCTCCGGAGGAAATGGCCCGGATGCGCGCCACCAACGAGGCGTTCTTTGAATACTTGCTCCGGCCGACCACGTACTACCGGCCCGACATCGAGGCGCTGAGGGCGGCGCCGACGCGGATCGTGGTCGCCCGCGGGGCCACCTCCGCCGGGACGCTCCCGAACCGCACGGCCGTGGCACTCGCCGACCAGCTCGGCACCACCGCGGTTGACTTCCCCGGTGACCACGTCGGTTTCATGATGTCCCCGGAGCAGTCCGGCCGCGTCCTGCACCAGGTGCTCACCGAAACGCCCAGCCAGTAGCCGGAAGGAGACGAGGATGATCGCAAGGATCTGGCGCGGCGCGGTCCGCGCCGACGACGCCACCGCCTACGCCAGCTACATCCAGCAGACGGGCATCGAAGCCTATAAGGCAACACCCGGAAACCGCGGCGCCTGGATGCTGTGGCGGGCCGACGGTGAGCAGGCCGAAGTCATCACCCTGAGCTTCTGGGAATCGCGGCAGGCGATCCAGGGCTTCGCCGGGCAGGACATCGAGAAGGCGGTCTTCTATCCCGAGGACGACCGCTTCCTGGTCGAGCGGGATCTGACGGTGCACCACTACGAGGTCGCGGGCACGGAATGAGGTAGCGCGCTAACGCGCCATCTGCATAACGATCCCCCACGCTCGCCCCCGCCGGTGCGCACCGGATCCGTGGTGAACCGGTGGTGGATCCGTGGCCGCCACGGATGTCCGCTGACCAGCTGCGACGCAGGCTGGAACCACAGCGACTCACCGAGGAGGACACAATGATCCAGCACCCGAGCATCACCGCCGCAGTGGCCGACCAGCGCCGCGCCGCCTTCATGGCCGAGGCCGAGACCGCCCGGCTGGCCCGCGAAGCCCGCACCGCCCGCCATGGCGGCAACGGCCGCACCCGCTTTTTCGCACTGCGCCGCAACCCGCGCCACGCGACCGGCCGCAAGGGCCTGGGCCGCCTGCGTCCCGCCCGCGCCCGCTGAGGCGCTCCGGTCGTATCACGGATGCGGCTTCTCACTCTCAATAACAGGTAGGAGGAACGGAGGGATCGTCATGGCTGCCTGGCCTGGCTCCCAGCAACATCAGGGCACTGCCCACTGAGGTGCACACCGAGGATCTTGACCCCATGAAGCCCGGAGGGCGCCAGCAGTTCTGGTACACCGTCCTCGGGACGGGGCTGGCGGTGGGGGCCTTCTTCACCGCCTGGGGGCTGCACGGAAGCGCCTCAAGCACCTACCGCATCGACAACCAGTGGAGCGCCCTGACCGGCCTGTTCATCCTGGCGCTCGCGATCGAGCGCGCCCTGGAGCCGTTCAGCCGGAGGCTCGGCCCGGACACGACCAGGCGCAAGGTCCGGAAGGACGAGGCCCTGGCCGGCACGCGAACGGCAGACCGGAAGGACCGCGCGCCGAAGTTCGACAACGCGATCGAGATCAGCCGGCGGCTCACCGCCGTCGTCACCTGGGGTGTGGCGACCGGCCTCGGCTTCCTCCTGTGCGCCGTGCTGAACATCACGCTCATGCAGGCCGTGCGTGCGAACGGCTCCGGGCAGCCGCCGTTCTGGGCCGATCTGCTGGTCACCGGCCTTGTCGTGGGCGCCGGCACGAAGCCGCTGCACGACCTGGTTGCCAACATCGAGCGCGGCAAGAGCAGCAAGCGCGACTCGCGATAGGCCGTCGGCCGCGGGCGGGGAGGATGCACCGTCCCCGCTCCGGGCCAGGCGGCAATCCCCGCCCGCTGGCTCACACGGCCCCGTCCCTGACCTGCGCGCGCAGCAATGGGCGGGACAGGCGCCGCAGGCCGGCGAAGGCCGACGAGGCCGGCCGCGCAGGCGAGTGGCGCCGCGCCCGGCGGAACTGGCGGGCGAGCCCCGCCGCCTCGGCATATGCCTGAGTCTCACGGGCCCGCTCCGCGGCGATGGCCTCGATGATCACCGGATGCATGACGTCCTCCTCATGTCGCGGACCCGCGTCCCGGCGGGCTGCCGTTGACGTTGTTCTTGACCAAGAGGACTGTGCCGCGGCCCCTAACTCATCGGTTCAGCCAGGGCTGGCGTCCTGGCCCATGAACTCTGCCGGCACACGCGCGCCGAGCTCGCCTGGAGCGCCGGCGGGCTGACGTGCTGCCAGCGGGAGTTGCCGGTGTTGTGACACCCGATGACTTAGGTACTAAACGGGCACATCGCCGGAAATCGGCTGTTACAGTGTCGTCGTTCGCGAGCTGATCATGGAGGCACCGCGGCCCTGGGGGTGGCGCGGATGGGGGAGCAGGCCAGATACCGGCCGCCGGGTACCGGGCGGGTCTCGCTCGATGCGCTGGAGACGGCGTTCGGCACCGCCCGCCGGGACCCGGTTCGCGGCGACGAGCCCGGTGGCGGGGATGCCGACCTCAGTCAGCGTGCGGCCAGCGGCCCCCGGCCCGGCACCAACCCGGGACCGCCATGGCCGGCCGTGGCGGCCACGACGGTGCGCCTGTGGCTGCGCCGGGGGACACCGGGCAGGCTGTTCCGCGGCCATCGGGTGGCCGCGCTGATAGCGCTGGGCGCCACCGCGCTGGTGGCCAGCGGGCTGGCCGTTTCCCTCACCCGTCAGGCCGGTACCGGGCCGGCCAGCGGGGGAGCAGCAGCCCAGGCGGGCGCGCTCGCTGGCCCTGTGACCCGCAGCCTGGCGGCGGCCGCGGCCGCCACGTGGGTGGTGCGCCAGGTCAGCCGCGACGCGGTCATAGGCTGCGACCCCGGCATGTGCCGGTTGCTTCAGGCACATGGATTCCCGGCGGGCAGCCTGCTCGCGCTGAGCCCGGGCGCGCCGGGCCTGCATTTTTGTCACCTGATCGTGGTGACACCGGCCATGGGGAAGCTATTAAGCGGCCGTCTCGAACGGGAGGACGCGCCCGCCGTCATCGCCGGGTTCGGATCTGGCCGGGCACGAATCGACATCCGCGTCGTCGCCCCACGCGGGGCAGCGGCCTACCGGGCGGTGCTCTCCGCTGACTGGGTTGCGCGGCGGAAGGCCGCCGCGCAACTGGTGAAGAGCCCCCGGATCCACACCGCGGGCGCCGCCCGGCAGGAACTCCTCGCCGGGAAGGTGGACTCCCGTCTGCTGATCACGCTCGCGGCGCTGGCCGTTTCGTATCCGGTGAACGTGGTGGGGTTCAGCGACGCTGGCCCCGGCGCAGCCGCGGGCATGCCGCTGCGGGAGATGGAAATAGCCGGGACGGGCGGTCCGGCATACCGCGCCGCTGAGCTACGGCATATCCGCTCAGCGGTCCTCACGCAGCATTCCGTGTTCCTGCCCGCGCACGTGAGCATGGTGCGGCTGGCGGGCGGGACGGGGCTGCGAATCGAGTTCGGCGCGCCGAGCCCGCTGGGGCTGCTGCTCGGCCGCCCGGTGACTCAGTGATCAGGCAAATGGCCAGCGGGCCTGCGGGATCCCTGGCCGGTGGGAGGGTAAGGAAATGAGACTACGCGTCGCCGCGGCGCTTGCCCCGTTGTCGCTCGCCTTGATCCTGGTGGGAGCCGCGCCACCCGCGGCCGCGCAGGCCACCGGGTGGATCCGCTGGGGCAACTGGTCGCCCAGCGCCCCCGATTTCGACATCTACCTGAACTCGTTCAGTGGCTCCAGCGGGATGACCGTGATCAGGCACGTCCGCTACGGCCATGTTTCGGATTACCGCTCCATCCCCACCGGCCAGTACACGGTCGCGATGCGGGACAGCGGCGCCCCCGCGAACACCCCGCCGACGCTGTCGGCCAGTGTCCAGGTGGCACCCGGCATGGCCTACACGATCGTGAGCATGGGCCCCGCATCCCACCTCGGCGTTCAGGTGCTGAAAGAGAGCATGATGTCCAGCCCGGGCAAGGCGCTCGTGCGCATCGTCCAGGAATCGGTGGCGCAGCACCGGGTCAGCGTCAACGACGGCAGCCGGGCGCTCGGCGGCCCGCTGGAACTCGGCAGCTATACCGGCTTCCTGGAGGTCTCGCCCGGCTGGCAGGCCATCCACGCCACCGGCTACAGCGCAACGACAAGCAAGCGCCTGCTCCTGCGGGCCAACACCATCCACACCCTCGTCGTGCTCGACAACGAGAAGGGCCTGCGGATCCACAGCTTGCAGGACGCGGTGGGCAGCGGGACAATGCCGGCCGGGGGCGCCGCGACCGGCTTTGGGGGCACCGCCCCGAAGCCGGGCACCTCTCCGGCGCCGTGGCTGGCCATCATGGCCGGCGGCGGGCTGCTCGCGGCGATGGGCGTGATCGGGCTGCGGCGAAACCGCCGGCGCGCGGCCCACGCCGTCACCGGGAGATGACCGGGCGTTAGCCGATCCTCCGGCCGCGTCCCTCCCATTCCCTGGCGCGGAGCTCCGCTTTCTGGATCTTGCCGGTGGAGGTCTTGGGCAGCTCAGGTACGATCTCGGCCGCGACCGGCCGCATGTAGCCGGGGAGGTGCTTCTTGGCGAAGGCGAGGATGTCCTCCGGGGTGGCGTCCTCGCCGGGCTTGAGCTCGACGAATGCCTTGGGCCGCTCGCCCCATTTCTCGTCGGGCGTGGCCACCACCGCGGCGGCGGCCACCGCCGGGTGCTTGCCGATCGCCGTCTCGACCTCGATGGTCGAGATGTTCTCGCCGCCGGAGACGATGATGTCCTTCTTCCGGTCGCGCAGCTCGATGTAGCCGTCGGGGTGGCGGACCGCAAGATCGCCCGAGTGGTACCACCCGCCCGCGAACGTCTCCCCGGTCTGCCCGGGATCCTTGAAGTAGCCGGTCATAACGTTGTTGCCGCGCATCAGGACCTCGCCCAGCGACTCGCCGTCCGCCGGCACCTCGCGGCCCCGGCCGTCGACGACCCGCACCGGGTCGGCGATCACGTAGGGCACGCCCTGGCGTCCCAGCAGCTGCGCCTGCTCCTCGACCGGGAGCTCGTCCCAGCCCTCCTGCCGCTCGCAGATCATGTACGGGCCGTAGAGCTCGGTGGACCCGTAGACGTGGATCGGGCGCAGCCCGGTCTCGGTCAGGCGGGCGAACAGTTCCGGGGTCGGCGGCGAGCCCGACACCGTGGTGATGATCTCGTGATCGAGCTTGTGGGCCTTCTCGTGGTCGAGGATCATCGCCTGGACGGTCGGGGCGCCGTTGTAGTGCGTGATGCCCTCGCCGTCGATCAGCTCCCAGATGCGCCCGGACTCCACCCGGCGCAGGCACACGTGGCGGCCGCCGACCGCCGTCACCGCCCAGGTGAAGCACCAGCCGTTGCAGTGGAACATCGGCAGCGTCCACAGGTACACGCTCTCCGGGGTCAGCCGGGTCTCGATCACCTCGCCCAGCGCGTTGAGGTAGGCGCCGCGGTAGTGGTAGATCGCGCCCTTGGGCCGGCCGGTGGTGCCCGAGGTGTAGTTGATGGAGATCGGCTCGCCCTCGTCGCCGAGCTTGCTGGCCACCGGCTCGGGCGCGCCCTCGGCGAGGAACGCCTCGTAGGGATCCCCCGGGTCCCCCGTGTCATCGATGCGCACGGCCCGCTTGACCTTGGCCCCCTTGGCCAGGTGCTCGAACTCATGATCCGCGAACAGGAACCGGGATCCGGAGTGCTTCAGGATGTAGCCGATGTCCTCGGCGTTGAGCCGGTAGTTGATCGCCACCAGCACGCCGCCGGCGGCCGGCACCCCATAGTGCGCTTCCAGCAGCGCCGGGATGTTCGGGGCGATGAACGCTACCCGGTCGCCCTTGCGCAGCCCCGCCGCGCGCAGCGCCGAGGCCAGCCGGTTCACCCGCTCCCCGAACTCCCGGTAGGTGTAGCGGCGGCCCCCGTGCACGACGGCCACCTTGTCCGGGTACACCAGCACGCTGCGCTCGAGGAACGCTAACGGGGTGAGCTCACTCCGATGGGCACGCCTTACGTCGGCTGGTTCGCTGGTTCCGGCCATGGGAACCCCTTCCCCCCGGCAGATATGACCCGTCAGCTACCCGGCTCCGGACCGTGAAACCGCCCACAGCTCTCAAAGCGGGCTTTCCTGCCATTCAGCGGCGGATCAGCGGACTGAGCCCGGCACCCCGGTCCCGGAACTGCCGGGCTCCTGGCCTATCCTGCTCAAGCCTTGGCCTGCATGCTGCTGCGGGCCGGGTTGGCCTGCCCGGTCGCCTTCGGGTCCTTCTCGTCCTGCTTGGCACGGACGCCAGCCTCGACTTTGCCGCCGAGATCCTTGTCCACGTTGCGCCAGTACTCGAAGGCGCGCTGCAGCACCGGCTCGGTCACCCCGTTCAGCAGGTGGCCGACGACGTTACTGACCAACCGCTCGCGGGCCGCGTCGTCGAGGACCTCGCGGACCATCGTGCCGGGCTGGCCCCAGTCGTCGTCCCACTCGCGCAGGGTGTAGGCGGAGCGCACCATCTCACCGTCGGAGTACCAACTCGCCGGCCGGTAGCGCTCGCTGTCGGCCCGCGGGCCGCCCTTGGAGTTCGGCGCGTACACCGGGTCCGACACGTTACTGACCCGCATATGGCCGTCCTTGCTGTAGCTGTGCACCGGCACGACCGGCGAGTTCACCGGGATCTGCTTGTAGTTCACCCCGAGCCGGGCGCGGTGCGCGTCGGAGTAGGAGAACCCGCGGGCCAGCAGCATCTTGTCCGGGCTGAGCGCGATGCCGGGCACCAGGTTGTTCGGCTCGAACGCCGCCTGCTCCATCTCGGTGTGGTAGTCGGTCAGGTTGCGGTCGAGGGTCAGCCGGCCGACATCGATCAGCGGGTAGTCGCCGTGCGGCCACACCTTGGTCAGGTCGAACGGGTTGAACCGGTAGGTCTTCGCCTCCTCGAACGGCATGACCTGCATCTTCAGCGTCCAGCTCGGGTAATGGCCGCGTTCGATCGCCTCGTACAGGTCGCGCTGGTGGTAGTCGGTGTCCACCGCCGCCATCTGGTCGGCCTCGTCCTGAGTAAAGAACTCGATGCCCTGGTCGGTCTTGAAGTGGTACTTCACCCAGAAGCGCTCACCCGCGGCGTTGATCCACATGTAGGTGTGCGAGCTGTAGCCGTTCATGTGCCGCCAGGTCCGCGGGATCCCGCGGTCCCCCATCAGCCAGGTCACCTGGTGCGCCGACTCCGGGGACAGGGTCCAGAAGTCCCACTGCATGTCATGATCGCGCAGGTTGTTGTCCGCGCGCCGCTTCTGCGACCGGATGAAGTGCTGGAACTTCAGCGGGTCGCGCACGAAGAAGACCGGGGTGTTGTTCCCGACCATGTCGTAGTTGCCCTCGGAGGTGTAGAACTTCAGCGCGAAGCCGCGCGGGTCGCGCCAGGTGTCGGGGCTGCCCCGCTCGCCCGCGACCGTGGAGAACCGGATCAGCGTGTCCGTGCGGGTTGCGGGCTGGAAGACCGCCGCCTTGGTGTAGCCGCTGACGTCGTTCGGTCACCTGGAAGTGGCCGAAGGCCCCGCCGCCCTTGGCGTGCGGCTGCCGCTCGGGTATCCGCTCCCGGTTGAAGTTCGCCATCTGCTCGATGAGGTAGTGGTCCTGCAGCAGGACAGGGCCATCCGGGCCGACGGTCAGCGAATGCTCGTCGCTCTCGACCGGGATACCGGCGTCAGTGGTCGTCGCGGGGGGCTGCTTGTCGGTCACTGCCATTCCTCCTCATCGTGTTCCGCTCCGTGCTGGGAGCCGTCAACTGGCTTGTAGGTGGGGCGCAGGCCCCGGGAACATCCACCTCGGCTGCCCCCGCACACCCGCCGTAATCGCATCCGCCGCGGAATTGCGGGCGGGCGGTGATCAGGCGGGCGGGTGCAGGCTCGCGTCGCGCAGGAATGTCAGCACCGCGGCCACCCGCCGGTGCACCTGCTGTTCGCTGGCCAGGTCGAGCTTGGTGAAGATCGCGTTGACGTGTTTCTCCACCGATGATTCCGACAGCGACAGCTCCTGGGCGATGCCGGCGTTCCCGCGGCCCTGGGCCATCTCCCGCAGCACGTCCAGCTCGCGCGGGGTGAGCCGGGCCAGCGGCGACTCGCGCAGCCGGGCCCGCCGGGTGACCAGCGCGTCGACGACCAGCGGGTCGATGACCGAGCCGCCCTTCGCCGCCTCGCGGAGGGCGGACAGCAGCTGGCGCAGGTCGCCGACCCGGTCCTTGAGCAGGTACGCCAGCCCCGCGCTGCCGTTGCGGAACAGCTCAAACGCGTAGGACTCGTCGGCGTACTGGGACAGGATCACGACGCCGATTCCCGGGTTGTCCGCCTTGATGGCGTGGGCCGCGTCGATGCCCTCCATCGCCGGCTCTCCGGCCCGGGCGGCCGCCGAACCGGCCGACGGCATCCGGATGTCGGTCAGCACGGCATCGGGCCGGGCGCGCCGCACCGCGTCGAGCAGCTCGGGTGCCGAACCCACCGCGGCCAGCACCGTCACCTGGCCGGAGTCTTCCAGCAGCCGCCTGGTCCCCTCCCGGACCAGGTAGTTGTCCTCGGCGATGACGATGCGGAGCGGCTCAGCCATCGCGCCGCCCGGCCGCCGTCGAGCGGGACCTCGGCGCGCAGCGTGGTGCCCCGCCCCGGGCTGCTGTCGACGCGCAGCGCCCCGTCCACGATCGCCATCCGGTCGGCGAGGCTGGCGAGGCCGAGGCCCCGCATGGTCGCCTGGTCGAACCCGCAGCCGTCGTCGCGGACCTCGACCGCGAGATGCCCGTCCGGCTGGGCCAGCGCGACGTGCACCCGGCGCGCCCGGGCGTGCTTGACCGCATTGGTCAGCGCCTCCGAGACGACGTACCAGGTGGCGGTCTCGACCTGCGCGGGATAGCGGACGCCGCGCAGCGCCGGGTCGGCCTCGATCACGACCTCCAGCGGCAGCCGGGCGGCCTGGGCCTCGATCGCCTCCAGCAGCCCCTGGTCGGCCAGCACCGGCGGGTGGATCGCGTGGGCGAAGTCGCGCAGCTGGCCAATCAGGTCACCCATGTCCCGCTGGAGCTCGGCGAGCGGACTCGTCGGCCCGCGGATCGCCGCGGCGCAGCCGCTCGCGGGCCAGCGCCAGGTTCGCGGTCAGGGCGACCAGGTCCTGCTGCACACCGTCGTGCAGGTCACGCTGGATGCGCTGGCGCTCGGCGTCCTGGGTCTGCGCCACCCGCGCCCGCGACGCGGTCAGCTCCGTTGCCTGCCGGCGGATGAGGTCGAGGCGGTCGCTCAGCTCCGCCGTCAGGTACAGGTTGTGAGCCGCCGCCGCGGCCTGGCCGGCCAGGTTGGCCAGCAGACGGCGGTCCTCCTCCAGCAGCGGGCCATCCCGGCGGTCGCCGCATTCGATCCGCCCGAGCGCCGTCCCACCATGAATCAGCGCAACGATGAAAGCCGGCTCGGGCGCGTCGCCCGGCTCGAGCCCGGCCGCGCCGGCCGTCGGCAGCGAGCCGCCGGCGGCCTCGAAGTCGAGCCGCACCCGGGCCCATTGCAGGCCGAGCCCGTCGCGGATCGCGGCCGCGAGCCGGGGCAGCAGGTCGGCCGGGCCGGGTGAGGTCTCCAGCATCGCGCCGAAACGGGTGAGCACCTCGTAGCCATCGAGCCGCGCCCCGAACACCCACCGGTCGGCCAGCCGCTCCATCCTGCGCTGGGCCGGCTGGAACAGCAGCGCGGCCGCGGCGACCAGCAGCACCACCACCCCCAGCGGCAGGTACTGGCCCGCGACCAGCCCGAGCGTCGTGGCGGCGGCCACATACCCCACCGCGATCAGTAGCCACAGCGCCTGGTAGACCTCGGACCGGCGGGACGACTGGTCGATGCCCAGGACCCCATCCTGGGACAGCGCGGCGATCAGCGAGCCAAGGACGAAGGCGACCGTCAGCATCCAGAGAACGACGATGAGGGCGGCCGCGAAGAACCCGTCAGGCATCAGCAGGGCCACGGCGAACAGGGCGGCCGCGGTCACCAACGCGCCCGCCGCGCCGGCCAGGAGCCACCGGATCCGTCGGCGGTCCTCCGCGGGCGACCGCCGGTACCGCAGGTACAGCATGATCACGCCAATGACGGCCCAGGCGGCGAACGTGTAGTAGAGCACGGCGGCGACCGGCTCCAGCGGGCTGGCGGCGGGCACGCGCCGGCCAGCCCGACGGCGTAGAAGGGCGCAGGCCCGACCAGCACCCAGCCGGCGCCGGCCGGGTCGCCGGTGGCCAGCTCGATCACGACGGCAACCACCAGCGCGCAGCCACCGATGACCGCGAGGACCGTGCTGATAGCCCGCATGGCCCCAGTCTGACCTGCGCTGCGGCCGACGGAAAGGAGGGCAACCGCACCGGCGGTGGCGGTCAGCCTCACCCCATCTCTGCGGTCAGCACCGTGTTGAGCGCGCACACCGCGGATCTACGTTCGCACCGTAAACCTGCCACGGTGCGCGAAGGGGGACTCATGAGCGAGACACCAGGCACGTCAGGACAACCAGTCGACCAGCGCTCCCGGCACTCGGCCCCGGAGCCCGCGACGATGACAAAGGACCACCCGCCCGGCGCCGCGACCATGCCTGTCACCTCGTTCCGCCGCGGCGCCCTCCTTGGGTACCGGTGGGGGCTGCTGGCCTTCCTGCTGGCCGGGGTGGCCCAGATCTTCCTGGCCGGCCTGGGTGTGTTCAGCCTCCAGGACCAGGGCCTGGAGGCCGCGGGCGACACGGCCTTCGCGCCGCATCGCGACCTGGGGTTCACGATGGCCGGCGTCGCGCTGATCATCCTGCTGCTGGCGCTGATCGCGCGGCCGGGGACCCGTGCGATCGCCGGCTCGGCCGTGCTGGTCCTGCTGACTTCGCTGATGCAGAGCCTGCTGGCCGGGCTCGGGGAGGACCACGCGGTCTACGGTGCCCTGCACGCCCTCGACGGGCTGCTCATCCTGGGCATCGCGGGCTACCTGTACGCCCGGGCCCGGCGGCAGAAAATCTAGGAGCCCTGCCGTGAGAGGCGAGCCGCAGGCGCTGCCAAACGGCGCCGCTCCGGGGCGGGGGCGCAGCCACGACGGCCGGGACAGCAGCCACGGCGGCCGGGAGACCGGCGCCGGATCCGCCGGCGCACCAGTGATCCACTCACGACGCGCCACCGCGGTCGCGTGGTTCGCGGTGGCGATACTTTCGCTGGCCGGGGCGGTGCTGACGGTCCTGGCGTCGGGCCCGCTGACGACCTCGAACACGATCTCCAACTTCGCCGGGACGCCCGCCGCGGTCCTGTATGCCACGCTGGGAGCGCTTGTTGTCCGCCGTGCGGGCAACGTGATCGGCTGGTTCGTGCTCAGCGAGGGGGCCTGCACGGCCGTTATGGCGTCCGCCTCGGCCTATGCGGTCCTGGGCATCACCCATCCCGGGACCTTGCCGGCGCCGGGACTGATGGCCCTGCTGGCCGAGTGGAGCTTCGTGCCGGTCAACGCCGCGCTCATCTTCATGCTGCTGCTGTTCCCGTCCGGGACGCTGCCGTCGCCGCGCTGGCGCCCGTTCGCTGTGCTGGCGCTGCTGGCCACCGCGCTGGCGCTGGCCGGGTTCGTGGTGCATCCGAGGCTGATAGCGCTACCGGCGCCCGGCGGCGACTCGCTGATGGTGGCGAACCCGCTCGGCATCGAGTCACTGGGACCCGTCCCGTCGACCGTCTTGATCGGGACCCTCGACAGCCTGGGGGTGGTGGACACCGTGCTACTGGCGGCGGCCACCGTATCCCTGGCGGTCCGCTACCGGTCGGGCGGGCGCGAAGTACGCAAGCAGATCAAGTGGATCATGGTGGCCGCGGTGGTGTTCACCGTCGCCCAGCTTGTAGCGCTGCTGGGCATCGCGGCCACCGGAACGGAGAAAAACCCGGTCACGACCGTCGCCTGGGCTGTGGTGCCCATCGTCGCGCTGCTGGGGATCCCCACGCTGATCACGGTGGCGATCCTGAAACACGGCCTGTACCAGATCGACGTCATCATCAACCGCGCCCTCAGGTACGGCTTGCTCTCGGCCGCGCTTACGGCCATCTACGTCCTCATCGTGGTGGGGATCGGGACGACGGCCGGGTACGCGGGCGGCCCGCTGCTCAACGCCGCGGCGGCGCTGGCGATCGCGGTGCTGTTCCAGCCCCTGCGGCGCCGGGCCCAGCTTGCCGCAAACCGGATCGTGTACGGGCGGCGGGCCACGCCCTACCAGGCGCTCGCCGACGTCGCCCAGGACATGGCCGGGCAGCTGGACGCCGACGTGGCAATGGACCGGATGGCATCGGTGCTGGCGGGCGCCACCGGCGCGGTCCGGGTGGACGTCTGGGTCCGCGTCGGGGCACGGCTGCAACCGCGGGCGACCTGGCCGCACGGGTCCAACCCGCCCGCGGCGGTCCCGCTCACCGAACCCGGGGCGCCCACCGGCCCCGTCGCGCTGCCCGACTTTGACGCGGCGGCACGGGCGGTGGCAGTCCGCCATGGGGATGAACTGCTCGGCGGAATCACCTTGCAGAAACCCAGAAACGAGCCGGTGGCGGCCGCAGAGGACAAGCTGCTGGAGCACCTGGCGTCCCAGGCGGGCCTGGTGCTGCGCAACGTCCGCCTGACCGCCGAGCTTCAGGCCCGGATCGACGACTTGCGGGCCTCGCGGCGGCGGCTGGTGCAGGCCCAGGACACCGAGCGGCAGCGGATCGAGCGGAATCTGCACGACGGCGCCCAGCAGCAGCTCGTGGCGCTCAACGTCCAGCTCACCCTGCTGGAGGACGCCGCCGGGGACCCCGGCGAGGTCAGGCAGCTCGCGGGCGAGCTCCGGGCCGGGCTGCACGCGGCACTCGATGACCTGCGCGCACTGGCCCGCGGGATCTACCCGCCCCTGCTGGCCGACCAGGGGCTGACGGCGGCCCTGCAAGCGCAGGCGGGCAGGGCACCGCTACCGGTGCGGGTCGAGGCGGACGGGATCAGGCGCTACCGGCGGGAGGCCGAAGCCACCGCGTACTTCTGCATCCTGGAGGCCCTGCAGAACGTCGCGAAGTACGCGCGGGCCTCCGGGGCCACCGTGGCCCTGTCCTGCCGAGACGGCCATCTCGAGTTCACTGTCGCCGACGACGGCGACGGCTTCGACCCCGCCAAGGCCACGCACGGCACCGGCCTGCAGGGCATGGCCGACCGGCTGGCCGCGATCGGCGGCACCCTCCGCGTCGACTCGGCGCCCGGGTCCGGCACCACTATCAGCGGCTCACTGCCCGTGACCGAATCACCTACAGCGGTATCCAGCGTGGTAGCCGACCCGGCTGCGGCGGCACCCAGTCCCGTAGCCGAGCCAGCCGTTGGCGCCGAAATCGGCGCCAACGGTCACAGGTAGAGCCCGCCGCCCTCGCCCTCCCTGGCCATCCACTCGACGGCCAGGACGCCGACCGGGTCGAACACGTTCCAGCCGTCCTCGTGTGAGGTCTCAACGAGCCCGTCGGGGCGGAGCCGCACGCTGAGCAAGGGATGCTTCTCGTCGTTGATGGCCCAGCGGTTGCCCGTCCCCTGGAACGCGAGCCGTACCTGCCCTGCCTTGCCGATCACCGGCTCGAGCAGCTCGGTGATTACCTTGCCGTCCACAGCGCCACCTTACGTCGCGGGTCAAGAGGCAGGCTCCCGCCGCCGGTGTGCGGCCCGGGTCTGCCGGTCGCTCATGAGGCCGGCTGAGACCAGCAGCTCGGTCACCAGCTCGGGGGGCAGGCCGTGCGTCTCGTGCAGGTACCTGAGGTCCGCCTCGGCCAGCGGCCGGCCGGGGCCGGGGCCGAACCGCGCCAGCACCTTGCGCCCCCGGCTCACCAGCCCCGCGAACCTCTGCTCCTCACCGCGGATCACATCGCGGACCGCCCCGCTGCCCACGTCCTGCCCGAACCGCTCGAGCGTGTGCTCGAACAGTGGAGCCGGCAGGTCGTTCAGCGTCATGGTTGTGTCGGTGCGCCACAGCTCGGTGAGCGCGCGCCGCAGCAGCCGGCGCAGCACGTAGCCCCGGCCGGTGCTGGACGGCCTGACGCCGTCGCCGATGATCACGATGCTGGCGCGCAGATGGTCGGCCAGCAGGCGCAGCGATCGCTGGCCGGGCCGCCACAGGCCGGGCAGCGCCGCCATCCAGGGCTCGAAGACGTCGGTGCCGAACACCGATGGCCTGCCCTGCAGGAGCATCAGCAGGCGCTCCAGGCCCATCCCGGTGTCCACGTTGCGCTGCGGCAGCGGCTCGAGACGGCCATCGCTGTGCCGCCGGTAGCGCATCGTCACGTGGTTCCACAGCTCCATCCAGCGCTCCTCGGTGCCGGGCGTGCCGTGCGGTGGGCCGTCACCGGTCCAGACGAACAGCTCTGAGTCGGGGCCGCAGGGGCCGGTCGGGCCGTTCGACCACCAGTTGTCGCCGGTCGTCAGCTCGGCCGGGACGCCGAGCTCTTCCCAGGTCCGCAGCGACTCTGTGTCGGGACCCAGCTGACCGTCGCCGCCGAACACGGTGGCATGCAGGCGGTCCCGGCCGATGCCGAAGCCGTCGGTCGTCAGCTCATAGCCCCAGCGCAGGCTCTGCGGCCCCTCGTAGTCGCCCAGCGACCAGGAACCGAGCATCTGGAACACGGTCAGGTGGCGGTCATCGCCGACCTCGTCGAGATCGGTCGTACGCAGGCAGCGCTGCAGGCCGGCGCAGCCGCTTGCCCTGCGGGTGCGGCAGGCCCTCCAGGTACGGGGTCAGCGGGTGCATCCCCGAGGTGGTGAACAGCACCGGATCGCCGTCCGGCGGGACCAGCGAGCTGCCCTGGATCACTCTGTGGCCCCGCTCCCCGAAGAAGTCAAGGAACGTCTGGGTCGTCTCGGTCACGTTCATGGCATGGATCCCTTTCTGGTTGCGGGGACCAGAAAGGGACCGCTGGTGCAGTCAGGATCAGCGGATCGACGTCACGCACCGGCGGACCGTTCCCGGTCGCCAGCGAGTGAGGAAATGAGGTCAGGCAGCGGCAACCGGCGAGCTCGTAGCTCGCGCGGCCGCGCAGGTGAAGCTGACCTTCATGGCCTCATTATAGGCGCGGCGCTCCCGCGTCCCCAACGGCTTTTCCGGCGGGCGCGGCAAACAGGCCGATGGCGTAGCAGGCCAGCGCGACCGCGAAGGCCAGCGCCATCCCAATGGAGTAGCCGTCGGTGAGCTTGTCGGTGAAGCCGGATCCGAAGAAGGCGGCGAGCAGGATGGCCACCAGCCCGGCCGCCGAAGTGACGATGAGGGTCGCGTTCCTGGCCATGATCGCCCTCACCAGGACGAAGATCGCCCCGAGGATCAGCAGCATGCCGAGCGCGGCGTGCAGCGCCAGCAGCGCGCCGTTACCGAACCATGAGGCGTGACCGGGATGGCCTGCGGCCGGGAGGGTGACGTACAGGTTGACGCCCATGCCGAGGGCGAACTGGACGATCAGCACGATCAGGACGGCCAGATTGGCCTGGCGCAGGCCTGGCGGGGCTGCGTTCTCTGCTTCTGCGTGGATGGCGGGGCTGCCGCCGGTGGGCTTGTCATGTCCACTCACCTCCAGTCACCGGCCGCGTCCGGCGCCGAGCTGAGCAAGGTGACGCGTGCCAGGTGACTCCTGGGAACCATGTCGCACCTATGGCCCACGCTAGCCCTGCCGGGCACGCCGTCACCGGCGGGGCCGGCTGCTCCCCACTGATCAGGCGCGTTCCACCGCGAACAGCTGCCACCGTTGCGGGACGCCCTTGAGGCTGTGGCTGCCCCGGTCGGCAAAGCCGATGCCCGAGCCGAGGACGAGCATCTGCACCGTGCTGGTGACCAGTACCTCGCTGGCACGGGCCAGGGCCGCGACCCGCGCCCCGACGTGGACCGCCAGCCCGGTGACCGCCTGACCGCGGCGTTCCACCTCTCCGGTGTGCAGGCCAGCCCGGATCTCGATGCCGAGTTCACGCACAGAGTCGCGGATGGCGCAGGCGCAGCGGATGGCCCGGGCCGGGCCGTCGAAGGTGACGAAGAACCCGTCGCCCGCGGTGTCGACCTCGACACCGCGGAACCGCGCCAGGCGCCCGTGCCGTCGCGAGGACCGTCTTGGCCCACGGGCCCGCCCGCAGCCGCGCCGGGCCGTGGATGCCGAACGATACGGGCCGCGTGCCTGCTGCCCACGTCACTCACCCGGGGCGCTGGGCACGCCCAGCCGCTCGCTGGAGTTGATGCGGTCCCAGAGCAGCTGGGCGGCGCCGGGAGCCTCGCGGGTCCGTGGCAGCCGGTGCTCCGCGCGCGGGCGCCGATCGTGCCAGAACCGGCCGCTGCCGAGCCGGCGGCGTCGGCAGTGGCGAGCCAGACGATCGTGTCGGCGCCCTCCCCGGGCGTGCGCAGCAGCGGCCGCATGACCTGGTGGAAGCGCGGCAGCGCGGCAGCGATCCCGGGGGTGTCCACCCAGCCGGGGTGCATCGCATGGAAGGCGACCCCGGTCCCGGCGAGACGCCGCGCCCATTCCCGGCTGAGCGCCACCTGGGCTCGTTTGGCCCTCGCGTACGCGGTGGCGCCGCGGTACCCGCGCGCGGTCATCTGCAACGCCGCCGGGTCGAGCCGCTGCGTATACATGCCGGCCGACGAGACGGTGATGACCCGTGACCGGCCGGCCGCCAGCAGCGCCGGCCGGAGCAGGCTGGTCAGGAGGAACGGGGAGATCACCTGCCCGGCGACGGTGAGCTCGGTCCCGGCGCCGTTGACCCGGTAGCTCGCGTGCATGGCGCCCGCGTTGTGGATGAGCACGTCCAGCCGGTCATGGGTGCTGAGGTACTCGGTGGCGAAGGAACGGACCGAGCCGGGCTCGTTCAGGTCGGCCAGGCCGTAGCTGACCCGGCGGCTGCCCGACGCGGCGGCGATCCGCTCGCATGCAACGGCGGCCCGGCCGGGGTCGCGGGCGAGGATGTGCACGCCCGCGCCGAGCCGGGCCAGCCTGGTGGCGGCGGCGTAGCCGATCCCGGAGGTGGCGCCGGTGATGACGACGGCCCGCCCGTCGAGCCGGGCCGGGGGGCCGGTGAACTCGGGCAGCAGCCGGGACCGGGCGGCCAGCCCGATCCGGGAGAAGCTGCCGATGACGCTCGCCTCCAGCAGGGCGTCCACCGCCCGAGCTACCGCGATCATGGCCGGGGCACCGGGGGTGTGGACAGCGCCTGGGCCAGGCCGGCCGCGGCGCGCTCACCGACGGCGCGGAATCCGGGCCCCAGCAGGCCGTCGAGCAGCCGGAGCGGGCCACGCAACCGGACGGTCGCCTCGTAGCTGACCGTGGCGCCGTCCCCGTCGGCCGCCACCGTGATCCGGTCGGTGGCCCGGAGCAGCCGGCCGGTGGCCGCCAGCACCACCTCCCGGCCGGGCACGAGCGCGACCACCTCATAGGTCAGCGCGAGGCGACGCCGCAGAAACGGCACGATCAGCCGGAACCGGGTGCCGGGCCGGACCGGGCCTGGGTCCAGCTGCCCGGCGGAGATCACACCCGGGTCCCATTCCGCCGCGTTGCTGAACGTGGCGAGGTAGCCGAAGGTGTCGGCGGCCGGGCGGCGCGAGACGACGGTCGCCTGGTAGCGGGCCATGGTCGGATCCTTCCTGTCAGGCGGGAGCGGGCTGCCGCGCGCCGGGGCCGCGGGCGTCCCTGGCGAGCCGGATGAGGTCCCGGAGGCTGTCGCCCGGCTGGCCGGCCAGGGCGAGCGGGTGGGGATCCGCGGCGGCGGCGTCCCGCGCCGCGAACCGGGCGCGCCGGACGCCCTCCGGCGTGGCGGACGAGAAGACGACCAGGTCCGCGCGCACGGCGGCCGCGAGCCGGGTGACCTCGGCCACCGGCAGATCGGTGGCCAGATGGTGCACGAGCCAGCGGTCCTCGCGCAGGCAGGTGGCCGCCATGAGCGCGGGCAGGCCGTGCCGCTCGCCGGGCGGGGTCGCCACCACCGCGCGCCCGCGCGGCCGCCCGCCGGGCTGCCCGGAGTGCAGGGCGATCAGCCGCTCGCAGATGGCGCTCGCGCGGTGCTCCTGCGCGATCGTGACCTGCCCGGACGCCCAGTCGTCCCCGATGCGGCGCAGCGCCGGGGCGATGACGCGCTCGCACAGATCGATGAGGGCGACCCCGGCCGCGAGCCTGTCCAGCCAGTGGCGGGCGTGGGTCTCCTCACCGGCCGTGACCGCCGCGTACAGCTGATCGGCCTGCGCCTGCCAGTCCCGGACATCGATCTGGCGGCCGGGCGGCCGGCCCCGCCGCCGCCGCTCGGCGAGCGCCCGCACGTCCGCGTCGTCAACCTCGTAGCCACGCCCGAGCTTGCGGGCGGGCAGCGATCCCTGCCTGACCCACAGGTAGGCCGTCTGGTAATGGACGCCCAGCGCGTCGGCGGCCTCGCGTAGCTGCATCGGTGCTCCGGTTCGTTCCAGGCCCCGGGTCCCCGGGTTAGTTCCGGATCTATTTTAGTGTATTTTAGTTTTAGTTTCTACTGGAACGCGAGGGGAGGCGTCGTGCCGCGCAGCAAAGCAGCGGAACGGCCGCGGGCGGCCGTGGTGGGGAGCGGCGTGGCCGGCCTGACCGCCGCGTATCTGCTCCAGCGCGCCTATGACGTCACCTTGTACGAGGCGGATGACCGGCTGGGCGGCCACGCGCACAGCCACGACATCCCCGCCGGTGACGGCCGGCTGGTGACCCTCGACACCGGCTTCATCGTTCACAACGCGCATGCCTACCCGAGCCTGCTGCGGCTGTTCGGCGAGCTCGGGGTCGGCACCCGCGACAGCGACATGAGCATGTCGGTGCGGTGCGAGGGCTGCGGCCTGGAATATGCCGGGTCCCGCGGCCCGCACGGGCTCTTCCCCGCGGGCGGCTCCCTCGCCCGGCCGGAGCACCTGGCCATGCTCGCCGCCATCCCGGCCTTCTACGCCGACGCCCGGCGGCTGCTCCGGGCGCCCGGCCAGGACGCGCTGACCTTCGGCGAGTTCCTGGCGCGGGGACGGTACCGGCGCTACTTCATCTGCCACTTCGCGGTTCCGCTGGTGGCGGCGGTGTGGTCGTGCCCGCCGGCCGACGCGCTGAACTACCCGGCGCGGTACCTGTTCGAGTTCCTCGGCCACCACGGGATGCTCTCGGTCGCCAGGTCGGGCGGGTGGCGAACGGTGGTGGGGGGATCGCGGGACTATGTCGACCGGATCGCCAAGCAGCTGACGTCCGTCCGCTGCTGCGTCCCGGTCCGGGCCATCAGGCGGGTCACGGGCGGCGTGGAGATCCGTACCGGCGACGACGTCGCCAGCCGGTTCGCCCGGGTGGTGGTGGCCACCCATCCGGATCAGGCCCTGCGGCTGCTGGATCCGCCCACCCGCGCGGAGCGGGAGGTTCTCGGCGCCTTCCGCTACAGCAGCAGCCAGGTCCTCCTGCACAGCGACGCGCGGCTTCTGCCGCGGTCACCCGCCGCCCGCGCCTCCTGGAACTACCTGCTGCCCGGCTGCGCGGGGACGGCCGGGCAGGTCACGGTCAGCTATCACCTGAACCGGCTGATGGGCCTGACCGGGGAGGCGGACTACCTCGTCACCCTCAACGCCGCCGGCCGGGTGCCGGCCCGGCCGCGTCCTCGCGCGGATGACCTATCGCCACCCGCTGTACACCGCCGGTTCGGTGGCGGCCCAGCGGCGGCTGCCGGGCCTGAACACGCCGGTGATCGCCTACGCCGGCGCCTATCACGGCTGGGGGTTCCACGAGGACGGCTGCCGGTCCGGCGCCGAGGCCGCGGCGGCCCTGGGGGTCCGCTGGTGAGCGCCGCGCTGTACACCTGCCGGATCAGCCACGGACGGCCCCGGCCGGCCCGGCGGGCCTTCCGCTACTCCAGCTACCTGTGGCTGGTCGATCTGGACGACCTGCCCCGGGTCCCGGCGGCGCTGCGGCCGCTGGCCCGGTTCCGCGCCCGCGACCACCTGGGCGATCCCGGCGCACCCATCCGCGTCAACGTGGACCGCTACCTGGCGCGCCACGACATCGACCTGGCCGGCGGCCGGGTGCTCATGCTGGCACACGCGCGCGTCCTCGGCCACGTCTTCAACCCGCTCACCGTGTTCTGGTGCCACGCGGCCGACGGGACGCTGGCCGCGGTCCTGGCGGAGGTGCACAACACCTACGGCGAGCGGCATGTGTACCTGCTCCGCCCGGACCCGCAGGGCCGCGCCACGGCCGCCAAGGACTTCTACGTCTCGCCGTTCCTGCCGGTCGCCGGGCGGTACCGGATGCGCCTGCCGGAGCCGGCGGACTCGCTGCGGCTGGCCGTCACCCTCGACGTGGCCGGGCGGCCCGCGCTGAGCGCGACCGTGACCGGGCGGGGGCACGCCTACACGCCGGGACGGCTGCTCGGCCTCGCGCTGCGCCACCCGTGGGTCACCGCCCAGGTGTCCGCGCTCATCCGCTGGCAGGGGATCCGGCTGCTCGCCGGCGGCCACCCGGTCCTCCGCCGCCCGCTCCATCACCCGCAGGAAGGTGTGCAGTGACTACCACCTCGTTCCACCCGGTCCCCGTGCCGCCCGGCGGGCTCGGGGAGCCCGGCTACCGGCCCTGGCCGGAGATCCCGCCCGGCCCCCGCCGGGGCGGCCCGGGCGCGGCTGGCCCGGACACTGGTGAAGGCGGTCGCCGCCCGGCTGCCCATCCGGGTCCAGGCACCCGATGGCCGCCGGTACGGCGCCGGGGGGCCCGGGTCCCCGGTGCTGGAGATCCGGCACGAGGCGGAGTTCTGCCGGCGGCTGGGCGCCGGGACGACCGGGCTGGCCGAAGGCTACATCGCCGGCGACTGGGACAGCCCGGACCTGGTCGGCCTGTTCACCGTGTTCGCGGCGCACCTGCCGGCCGTCACGCGCGGGCCGGTTCGCGCGCTGCGCCGCCGGTACGTCCCGCGGGAGCCCACCGAGGACGAGGCCACCCTGGACGGGGCCCGGCGGAACATCCAGCGGCACTACGACCTGTCCAACGAGATGTTCGCCCTCTTCCTCGACCCCACCATGACCTACTCCAGCGCCCTGTTCGCCCCGGGCGACACCCTCGCCGGCGCCCAGCGGCGCAAGAACGAGACGCTGCTCGACCTCACCGGCGTGACGCCCGGCACCACGGTGCTGGAGATCGGCACCGGGTGGGGCGAGCTGGCGATCCGGGCCGCCGCGCGCGGCGCCCGGGTGACGACCCTGACCATCTCACCCGCGCAGGCGGCAAAGGCGTGGGAGCGGGCCGCCGCCGCCGGGCTGGCCGACCGGGTGGACGTGCGGACGCTCGACTACCGCGAGGTCCGTGGGCGCTACGACGTGGTCCTCAGCGTGGAGATGGTCGAGGCCGTGGGCGAGAGGCGCTGGCCCGGCTACTTCGCCGCGATCGACCGGCTGCTGGCACCCGGTGGCCGGGCCGGCCTGCAGGCCATCACGATGCCGCACGAGGCCATGGTCGCCACCCGTCACGGGCACACCTGGATCCAGAAATACATCTTCCCGGGCGGCCAGATCCCCTCCCTGCGGGCCATCGGCGACACCCTGTGTGCGCACACGTCCCTGCGCATCAGCTCCGACCTGGCCATGGGGACGCACTACGCGCGCACGCTCCAGGAGTGGCGTGCCCGGTTCACCGCCGCCGACGGCGAGGTGGCCCGGCTGGGCTTCAGCCCGTCCTTCCGGCGAATGTGGAACCTCTACCTCGCCTACGCCGAGGCCGGCTTCCGTGCCCGCTACCTCGACGTTCACCAGCTCATCCTGCAGCGCCCCTCATGACCGGGCAGGCACGACGGCCCTGCCGTTCCCGGCACGCAGGTACCGGGTCATGATGACCGCGATGGCCCACACCTTCAGCTGCACGGTCGATGCCCCGCTGGATGAGGTCTTTGCATGGCATGCCCGGCCGGGCGCCATCGTGCGGCTGATGCCGCCGTGGCCGCCGGCCCGGGTGGCGGCGGAAGCGGCGTCGCTGTGCGACGGGCGCGCGGAGCTCGCACTACCGGGCGGGCTTCGGTGGGTGGCCCAGCATGACCCGGCGGCCTATGACCCGCCCCGGCGGTTCGCGGACGAGCTGGCGTCGCTGCCGTGGCGCGCGGCGCTGCCGTGGCGGCATGTCCACGAGTTCGCCGCCCTCACCCCGTCCTCGACCAGGGTCACCGACCACCTCACCACCCCGCTTCCCGATGGCTTGCTGCGCCCGGTGATGGGATACCGGCACCGCCAGCTGGCGGGCGACCTCGCGGCGCATCAGCGGGCCCGGCAGCTCCGTAGCGAGCCGCTGACCGTGGCCATCACCGGCAGTTCCGGGCTGGTCGGCTCGGCGCTGGCCGCCTTGCTGACCAGCGGTGGCCACCGGGTGATCCGCCTGGTCCGCCGGTCACCGGCCGATGACGGCGAGCGGCGCTGGGACCCGGACGACCCCGACCCGGGCCTGCTGCGCGGCACCAGCGCGCTGGTGCACCTGGCCGGGGCGTCGATCGCGGGCCGGTTCACCGCCGGTCACAAGCGGTCCATCCGGGCCAGCCGGATCACCCCCACCCGCAGGCTCGCCGAGCTGGCCGCCGCCACGCCCGACGGGCCGGCCGTCATGGTCGCCGCGTCGGCGATCGGTTACTACGGCCCGCGCCGCGGCGACGAGCCGCTCACCGAGGACAGCCCGCGCGGCGACGGTTTCCTGGCCGACGTGGTTGCCGGCTGGGAGGCCGCGAGCGCACCCGCGCAGGACGCCGGGCTGCGGGTAGTGCTGATCCGCACCGGCATCGTGCAAAGCCCGCGCGGCGGTACCCTGCGGCTGCTGTGGCCCCTGGCCGAAGTCGGTGCGGGCGGGCGGCTGGGCGCGGGGCGCCAGTGGGTGTCCTGGATCGGCATCGACGACCTGACCGACATCTACTACCGGGCGCTGACCGACGACACAATGACCGGGCCGGTCAACGCCACCGCACCCCACCCGGTACGCAACGCCGACTACGCACGGATACTGGCCCGGGTGCTGCGCCGCCCGCTGCAGCTACCCGTGCCCGGCCTGGGCCCACGGCTCCTGCTCGGCGCCGAGGGCGCCAGCGAACTGGCCGGGGCAGACCAGCGGGTCAGCCCGCGGCGCCTGCTCCGCGACGGTCACCGGTTCCGTCACCCTGAGCTGGAGCCGGTCCTGCGCCACCTGCTCGGCCGAGCAGGGCCGGGCTCGCGGGACAGTTGATATGGCGGGCCGGAAGGACAGCGCCGCGGCGGTTCCGGCCGGGTCTGGTGGTGCTGTTACCGCCGCCGTCATGGAGCGGGCATCGGACGGTGACCTCGCTGCGGTATTCCAGAAGGGGCGCCCGGAGGCCCTGGCGCTCGCTTATGAGCGGTACGGCGCCCTGGTGTACACGATTGCGTTGCGGTCCCTTGGCGAGGCGGCCGACGCCGAGGATGTGGCACAGCAGGTCTTCGTCTCGGCCTGGCGCCGAAAGGACATGCCCTATACCGGCAGCCCGGCCGGTATAGGCGGCTCGTCGGCCAGATGCGTGGGCAGGTCGGCCCGGGAGGCGATGGCGAGTTTCTGGAACGTGTGCCGGAGGTGAGTCTCGACGGTGGGCTGGGTGATGAACAGGTGCTCGGCGATCTGCCGGTTGGACAGGCCGTCGGCGGCGAGGCCGGCCACCCGCCGTTCGGCGCTGGTGAGCGCGTCTGGGCCGGTGAGGGCGGTGCGCCGGGGCCGGGCCCCGGCCGCGAGCAGCTCCCGCCTGGCCCGCTCGGCGAGCGGCGCGGCGCCGGTGCGCTGCGCGATATCCAGGGCGCGGCGCAACGGGCCACGGGCGTCGGCCCGCCGTCCCGACCGGCGCAGCAAGGCGCCCAGGTCGGCCAGCGCGAGCGCCAGCTCGTACCGCGCCGGGGTGGTTTCCAGCAGGCTGACCGCCTCGGCCAGCGACTCCGCGGCCAGGGACTGTCCCGCGTGCCCTGCAGAGGCCACCCCGGCGTGACCGGCAGCGACCGTCCCGGCGTGACCGGTAGCGATCGTCCCGGCGTGCCCCGCAGCGGCTAGCCCGGCGTGCCCCGCGGCGGCCGCCATGGCGTGCGCCCGGAGCGCGGCGCCGAGGACCGCTGGGGCGCCGACCTTGCGGGCCAGCGCGAGCTGCTCGGCGGCGAGCACCTCTGCCTCCTGCGGCCGCCCGAGCGCGGCCTGCGCGGCGGCCGCGGCGGTGCGCCAGGACGCGGCGGCGGGGTTTTCGATGCCGAGCGCGCGCCAGCCCTCGCCTGCCGCGAGCAGATCGTCCAGCGCCTCGGCGTGGCGGCCCTGCGCCACCCGAAGGGCGCCCCGCGCCTGCAGGAAGGTAGCCGTGTGGATCCAGCCGACCGGTGGCTCACGGCCGTCGGCGGCCGCAGCGATGGCGTCGGCGTCGTCGAGGCGTCCAAGGCGCGTGAGCGCCTCGATGCCGAGCGCGGCCGCCCAGGCCACGGCGAGCGGCGGGGAGGTCGCGAGCTTGAAGTCCAGGGCCAGGGCGGCGTCGGCAGCGGCATCGTCGAGCCGCCCGAGCCGCCGCATGATCATCGAGTGCAGGCAGCTGGCGTGGGCGACCATGCTCATGGAACCCCGCCTGCGGGCTGCGGACAGGACCGAGTCGCAGATGTCGCTGGCGGTGGCGAGCTCCTCGCTCCAGATGAGCGCGAGCAGCGTGTATACGACAACGAGTGAGTCGGGCGGGATATCGCGCAGGCCGTCGGCGAGCACCGGGGCGAGGAGACCCAAGGCGTCGCCGGGCGGCTGGGCGGCGGCCGCGGCCAGCAGGGCGCCGTTGACGCGCCAGGCGTTGGACGTGCCGGGGCCGGCCAGCTGGCCCCGGGCCCGCTCCAGAGCCTCCCCGATGGTCGCTGCGTTGATCACGGCATTCGTGAACAGCTCTGCCTCCAGGCTGTCCGCCGCCGGACCCGGGTCGCCGGTCCGCGCGAGCGCATCGCGGCAGATGATCGCCGCGCTGGCGTGGTAGGCCCAGATGCCGAGGAGGCGGGCGCTGAGCAGGGCGGCGGTCGCGTGCTCGGCCGGGGCGGTGGTGAGCTCGACTGCTTCCGCCAGGGCGGCTGGGGCGGCGGGGCTCCGCTCGGCCGCGAGGGCGAGCCCCAGCTCAAGCAGCAGGGCCGGCCTATCCGCCGGGTCCGGTGGCTCGTCGAGCCCACGGCGTAGATAGCCCGCGGCCGGACCCGGGGCGCCGCGGCCGCTGGCCGCCTGGGCGGCCGCCCTCAGCAGCGCCACCACCTGCGGATCGCCGCCTGGTTCGCTGCGCAGCAGGTGCAGCGCGACCCGCTCGGCGTCGGCGCCGTCCCGTTCGAGCAGGCGGGCCGCCTGCGTGTGGGCCAGGGCACGCTCGCCCGCCGGGATGGACTCATAGACCGCGGCCCGCACGATCGGATGGGCGAACTCGAGCACCGATCCGGGCGCCAGCACGTCGGCCGCGCGCAGGCCGTCGGCGAGCCGTGCCGCCTCCGGGATGTCCTGGCCCGCGAGCGCGGCGACGTGCCGGACCGGTGCCGGGCCACCGAGGACCGCCAGTGCGCGGGTCAGCCGTCCCGCGCCCTCCCCGAGCTGGCTGACCCGCCGCAGCACGGCCCGGGCGACCGGTTCCGGCGCCAGGCTTTCCACCCGCGCCAGCGGGTCGTCCCCGCCCGGCTCGCGCAGCGCGGCGGCCAGCGACTCGAGCAGGAACGGGTTCCCGCCCGTGTAGTCGTGGCAGGCCCGGCACAGCTCCGCGTCCGCCTGGCTGCCGAGCCGCTCCCGCACGAGCGCGGCGGTCGCCTCGCCGCCGAGCGGCCGGAGCGGCAGCAGCGTGCATTGCGGGCAGGCCCGCAGCTCCTCGAATATCCCCGGCTCGTCCGGGCCGCTGCGCGCGGCGAGCAGCAGGGCGATCGGCAGGCCGTCGATGCGGGCCGCGAGATGGACGAGCCACCGCAGCGACGGCGCGTCGGCCCAATGTGCGTCGTCCACCGCGATCACCAGCGGCCGGCGCCCGGCGAGATTCGCGGCCAGCCAGTAGAGGCCGTGGGTCGTCGCGTACGGGACGTCGTCTTCGACCGAACCGGCGTCGGCCCAGTCGAACACCCGCGCGGCAAGCCCGGCGGCGCCGTCCAGCAGTTCGTCCCACTCGCCGGGGCCGGCCGCTGCGCGGACCGGCTCGATGAGCTGGCGGGCGATGCCATAGGCGAAGCCGCTCTCCAGGGCGAGCCCGCGGGCGGTGAGGATCCGCGGGCCGGGCGCCTCCGGGCGGGCGCAGGCCATCCGGAGCAACGTGGTCTTGCCGATCCCGGCGGGCCCCTCCACCAGGACGAAGGCGCCGTTCCCCGCCCCGGCGGCATCGGCCGCGGCCGACAGCACCGCCAGTTCCGCGTCGCGCCCGAGGATCACCGGGTGACTGTCGCGCATGAGATGCGCCCCCGTACTGGCGCCGGATACCGCCCTAGGCCGCCGTGTCTCGTGGATCCAACGTACGTCCGGGCTAAAGGCACGGCAATTTCTCAGTGTGTCACGGTTAAAAGCTCATGGTGGTCGCCTGGATGTGCCGGCCGGGCCGCCCGGGCAGCGTGGGTACTGCCGAAGGCGGCCAGCCCCGGCATCCGTTAGGCATCAATGTCTGCCGCGCGCTGAAGGAGCGTTCACCCATGACTGCACTGCCCCTGACCACGTCCTACTGGCCAGCCGACACCTCATCACCGGTCCTGGAGACCACCATCGGCGGCGTGCTGCGCGCGGCCGCCGGACGTGCCCCCGGCCAGCCCGCGCTGATCTCCGGCGACCCGGACCCGGCCCGGCGGCGGCAGTGGCGCTACGGCGAGCTGCTGGCCGAGGCCGAACGCGGCGCCCGCGCGCTGACCGCGCGGTTCAGGCCCGGCGACCGGGTCGCGGTGTGGGCGGCCAACTGCCCCGAATGGGTGCTGCTCGAGTTCGCCGCCGGGCTGGCCGGGGTGACGCTGGTGACGGTCAACCCGGCGTACCAGGCGGACGAGCTCGCGCACGTGCTCGGGCACTCCGGCGCCCGCGGCATCTTCCTGGCAGCGGAGCACCGCGGCAGCTCGCTGCCGACGATCCTGGCCACCGTGCGCGGGCGCCTGCCGGAGCTGCGCGAGGTGATCCCGCTCGGCGAATGGGACGGCTTCCGCGCATCGGGCGACGGCGGCCGCCTGCCGGAGGTCGACCCTCACAGCCCCGCGCAGATCCTCTACACCTCGGGCACCACCGGCCGCCCGAAGGCCGCGGTCCTCACCCACCGCGGCCTGACCAACAACGCCCGGCTGGCCGCCGGCGCCTTCGGCATGCGGGCCGGGGAGGCCGGGGTCAACCCGATGCCCCTGTTCCACGTCGCCGGGGGCGGGCTGCTGACACTCGGCATCGCGGCAAGTACCGGCACGCACGTGCTCATGCCGCATTTCGATCCCGGCCTGGCGCTCGAGCTGAACGAGATCTACCGCGGCGTGTGCTTCGGCGGCGTGCCCACGATGCTGACCGCGCTGCTCGGCCATCCCAGCCTCGCCCGCCGCGACCTGTCCTCGCTCCGTTACGCGATGAGCGGCGGCGCGCTGGCCCCGGCGGAACTGGTGCGGCGGGTGGAGGCCACCCTGGGCATCCCGTACGTGATCACCTATGCGCAGACCGAGTCGAGCTGCTCGATCACGGCGACCCGGCCCGGCGACGCGCCCGGCGACCGGGCGGAGACCGTCGGCCTGCCGCTGCCGCAGACCGAGGTGAAGATCATCGACCCGCACACCGGCGTGACGGTAGCGCCCGGCACGATCGGCGAGATCTGTACCCGCGGCTATCTCGTCATGCGGGGCTACCTGGGCGACCCGGAGGCCACCGCCGCGGCGATCGACAGCGACGGCTGGCTGCACACCGGCGACCTCGGTTCCATGGACGAGCGTGGCTACTGCCGCGTCCAGGGCCGGATCAAGGAAATGATCATCCGGGGCGGCGAGAACATCTACCCGCGCGAGATCGAGGCGGTGCTGCTGAGCCACCCGGCGGTAGCCGACGTCGCGGTGGTCGGGGTTGCCGACCGGTTCTGGGGCGAGGTGGTGGGCGCGGTCATCGAGACCGCTGCCGGGACCCCGCCGACCGAGGCCGAGCTGAGCGAGTTCTGCCGCGGCCGCCTCGCCACCTACAAGATCCCCGTCCGCTGGCTGTTCACCGCGGGCTTCCCGCTCACCGCCAGCGGCAAGGTCCGCAAGGACGTGCTCAGCGCGCGGCTCGCCGACGTGCCCGGGCCAGCCCGGCAGGCCGCGTCCGCCCGCCGGGTCCCGGCGGCGGAGGCGCTTCGGCCGTGAGCGCTCGGCCGGGCCCGGCCGGACCCCGGCCGTGATCAGCTACGGCGGCCGGTTCACTCGATCGGCTGGCGGCCGATGGCGGGGGGCTCCCGGCCCGCGAGCAGCCAGCCGACGGCCACCGCGATGAGCGGCATGCCGACCACGATGAACAGAAGATCCCCGATGGGGGCGTTGGCCAGGGCGCCGACGCCCCCGTTCAGCGCGCTGCCGCGGAACCAGGCGATGCAGGCGACGTAGCCGGCCGCCGTGCCGAGCACCGCGCCGAGCAGCGCCAGGGCGCCGGCGGTGACGGCGGTGAGGGTGCGGCGGGTCACGCTGCCCGCGCCGGTCGCGGCCAGGGTGCGCAGATCGCTGGCTGTCTCGCTGCGGATGAGGCCGACGGCCATGGCGAGGATGGCGAGCGCGAGGACGATGCCGAAGACGGTGGCCCAGTTGGTGATCTCCGCCGACGTCGGCACGCTGGACCTGGTCTCCACGCTCATGCCCGCCCCGGCGGCCGTCCGCTGGGCGCTGCTGATCTGCGCGGCGGTGAGGGGCTGCGGGGTCTGGATCAGCCAGCCGGACACGATGGCCCGCAGGCCGAGCCGGCGGACGGCGTGCTCGGTGATCACCGTGTTGGGCGCCGAGGTGCCAGGCGGGAGGCCGCCAATCTCTTGGATCCCCGGGCCGGCGAGGCAGTCGCTCCTGGGGCAGGGGAAGGTTTCGTGCCCGTTACGGGCCACGGGACCGGTGCCGCTGGTGTAGTAGCGACCGTAGACGATCTGCATGCCCGACAGGCCGGCCAGCCCGGGCCGCATGGTGAGGATGTCGGCCGTGGGGTCGATTTGCGAAGGCTTGATCCCGAAGGCCCGCAGGAGCTGCGGGGTGGCGACGTACACCGGCCCGGACCAATTACGCCCGGACGCGGCGTGCTGGAGGGTGGCGCTGGTCGAGTCGAGCTGGACCATGTCATGGGAGCCGAGCGCGGCGGTGAGACCGCGTGCGCTCGCCGCCATCGACCGCAGCTTGCTCCCCGTCAGCGGCACGCCGGGGCCGCTGCCCGGGCCGTTCTGGCCGTAAGGCCCGTTGGGCGTGTAGATGATCAGCTGATTCGATGCCAGGTTGGGCCCGGCGTAGTCGAGCATGTTGCCGTAGCGGGCGGCGGCGGCAACCGAGATGATGACGGCGGCCAGCACGCCGAGACTGATCGCGGCGAGTGCCGAGCCCGAGCGGGCCCGGTAGCGCGACAGGTCGCGCAGGGCGAGGCGGATTGCGATCGGGGCGCGGCGGCCGATCCTGGCCAGCACCACCAGGCACATCGGGCACAGCAGGATCACCGCCCCGATCAGGGCGACCAGGCCGAGGATCAGCTCCAGCGGACTCCCCTGGGCGTTCTGGCCGCGACCCGGCGAGAGGGTGAGCAGGGCGAAGGCGGCCGCGAGCAGCACGAGGCCCGGTATGGCCGATCGGCGCACCCGCTTGGGGGGAGCGGGCCGCCCGGACAGGGCGGTCACGACGGGGATCCTGGTGATGGCGCGGGCCGGCCGCGACGCGGCAACGTAGGCGGCCACCACGGCCAGGACCAGCGCCAGCACGATCACGAGCCACGGCAGGCTGAACACGCCGATCACGTGGTGGGCGCTCGTCTCGAGGAGCGGCCGGTAGGCGAGCCAGACCGCGAGGCCCACCACGGCCCCGATGACCGCGCCGACGGCGCCGACGACCACGCCGTTGGCCCGGACGACGAGACGGACACGGGAGTCGGTGGCGCCCAGCGAGGCGAGCATCCCGAGCGAGCGCAGCCGGCGCTGCGCCACCACGGTGAAGCCGCCCACCGCCACCAACGCGATGAGGAGCATCCCGACCGTGAGCGCGGCGATCGAGATGGTCTCGGGATTGATCGGGTTGGCAGGCCGCGCCGCCGAGGAAACGTTCTGGACGTTCGGGCCGAGGGAGTGCGGGCTGGCCCCTGGCGCGTCGAACAGGACGGTGACCTGGGTCGGCGCGCTGACCTGGCCCGGCACCACGAGGGCGAACTCGTCCAGCAGGCTCTGCGGGTTCTCGACGATGCCGACGACGGTCCGCGCCTTCCCGCCATGGTGCCAGACGTCCCCGATCTTGAGATGGAAGGCGGACGCCACCCCGCCGGTCACGGCTACCTGGCCCGGGTTGGCCGGGTAGTGCCCGCTGACCAGAGAGAGCATCGGCTGCCCGAACGGGCCATGGGGGTTCTGGGCGCGCAGGTCGTAGGTGTTGATCGAGCCGGGAATGGCGATGGCCTGGTTCTCGATCACGTCGACGCGGCCGAACCGGTGCTGCAGGGCGGCGATCTGGGTGGCCACCTGCGGGCCGGTTCCCGGCAGCGTGGCGAGATCATGGGCGGTGCCGAATCCCGCGCCGGCCGGGGGCGGCGTGTTGGTGGCCACCGCCGCCCCGACGATGGTGGCCGCCACCGCGACCACGATGAGCGCCAGGACCAGCAGCTGCTGGCGCCACTCGCGGCGGAACAGCCGCCACGCCCAGCGGATCACGGCGCGGCGGGCGGGAACGCCGCCGTTGCCGGCCCTCGCCTGCGCCGGGCGTTCCCGCAGCGCGGTGCTCACTGGCTCCGGCCCGGCGCGAGCAGCGATTCGGGCCCGGCCGACGGCGCGGTCTGATCGACAACGCGCCCGTCGCGCAGGAACACCACCCGGTCGGCCCAGGAGGCCAGCTGCGCGTCGTGGGTCACCACCACGGCGGCCACCCCCCGCTTGCACGCCTCGTGCAGCAGCCGCATGACCTCTTCCGCGTTCACCGAGTCCAGGGCGCCCGACGGCTCATCGGCGAGCAGCAGGCGGCGGTCCCCCACCACGGCGCGCGCGATCGCCACCCGCTGGCGCTCGCCGCCAGACAGCTCGTCGGGAAACCGGGACGCCCGCTCGGCAAGGCCCAGCTCTTCCAGCGCCCGCAGGCCGGCCGCGCGGGCCTTCCTGGCGGCCACCCCGTCCAGCTCCAGCGGCAGGGCGACGTTCTCGGCCGCGGTCAGCCCGGCCAGCAGGTTGAAATCCTGGAACACGTACCCGACCGTGCGACGCCGCAGCCGGGCCTTGTCGTTGCGCGACATTCCCGACAGCCTGGCCCCATCGACCAGCACCTCCCCGCTGGTGGGCTCCTCCAGGCTCCCCGCGATCGTCAGCAGGGTGGACTTGCCGGAGCCGCTCGGCCCCATCACCGCCACCATGGCCCCCGCCCCGACCGAAAGGTTGACGCCGCGCAGCGCCTGCACCTCGCCGGCGCCCGTCCCGTAGATCTTCGATACGCCCCGCAGCTCCAGCATGTTCATCGCCGCACCCCGCTCTCGCGCCCCGGCCTGCTCATCACCGGATTCCTCCCGCTCATCACCGCGCCCCTACCCGGCGACGCAGCCTCGGCAGCGGCGCGGGAACCGGCCGGGGAGGCTCGGCCGCGGCCCGCTTGAGGCGGCCCTCGGCGGCGTCCAGCCACCGGATGACCGCGTCCAGCCGGAACAGCTCGGCGTCGACCACCAGCGCGAGGCCCAGGTCGGACTCGGCTTCGTCCTCTTTGATCCGCGTCCACTGCTGCATCAGCTGCACCAGGTACCGGCGGTGCACCTGGATCACCTCGTGCACGTCGGTGCCCGGCACCCGCACCGCTACCAGCACCTTCATCACCAGCTCATCGCGGGGCGGGGACGCGAGGTCCGGCGGCGTGCGCAGCCACCCGGCGAGTTCGCCCGCACCGCCGGCGGTGATCCGGAACCCCTTCTGGGGGCTGTCCACCTCGGCGTCGTCCGACTCGATCAGCCCGTCGCGCTCGAGCCGCTGCAGCGTCGTGTACACCTGGCCGACGTTCAGCGGCCATACCTCGCCGGTCCGCGCCTCGAATTCCTCGCGCAGCTGGAGCCCGTACTTGGGACCCTCGCTCAGCAGCGCGAGCAGAGCGTGCCGGACGCTCATGGCGTCACCCGATTACGTAGCATGCAGGGAATAATACTGAGTATATATGGGCTCAGCAAACCCACTGGCCACGGGCGGTTGAGGGCGCCCCGCGGGCGACAGACGGGAGCGGCTCAGCCGTGGGCGACAGATGGGAGCGGCTCAGCCGTAGGCGAGGGGCGGGAGCGGCTCAGCCGTGGCCCGCGGTCAGCGCGGTCAGCACCGTGAGGGCCAGCGTGGCGGCCGCGGCCAGGCCGTGCAGCACGATCAGCCGGGGCGGAAACGCGGGGGCGGCGCCATGGTGGCGCCTGGCCTCCAGCGTGTTGCCGGTGAGCCAGCTAAGCCCGGCGCCGAGGGTGACCACCAGGACCCCGAATGAGATCCAGGCCAGCGGCCGGTAGTGGACAAGCACGAAGGCAAGCCAGAAGCCGAAGCCGATGAGCGCGAGCGCCGGATGGCAGAACTGGAGCAGGGGGTGCTCGCCGGGCGGGGCGGTGACCATCGCGTGGGGGACGAGTGGCGGCCTGCCGTCCTCGGTGAGCGGGACCGCCGCGTATCTGACCGGCGTGTCCGCCGGCGGAGCGGCACCGCCGGCCGCGCCCGCCTGCTGGACAGGAGCGGCGGCGGCCGCCGACTGGGCGGGACCGGTCGGCGTGCCGTCTGCCGGCGTACGATCCGCCTGGGCGGGACCGGCCGACGTGCCCACCGTCTGGCCACGGCCGCC
Source organism: uncultured Actinomycetes bacterium (assembly GCA_963835425.1). Taxonomy (GTDB): domain Bacteria; phylum Actinomycetota; class Actinomycetes; order Streptosporangiales; family Streptosporangiaceae; genus UBA9676. The sequence goes on from CAWIGE010000004.1 coordinate 129,871, forward strand.
CGCCACGGCCGTCGGCGGGGCCGGGCCGACCGCCGCGCCTCTGGCCGCGCGGCCGGATCTCAGCAGGGACACGCCCGCGCTGGCGGTCAGCACCCACAAGATCAGCGCCGCAATGGCCAACGTGGCTCCCTTCGCACCGCCGTTTCCCGGCAGGGCAGATCCATTGCTGCCGAGACTATGGGCTCAACCCCAATGCCGGGTGCTGGGCACTGGGCGGAGGACCAGAATGGGCACGCGCGAGAATGATCACATGAAACCCCGGCACGCGGCCGCAATAGCCGTCATGGCAGGAGCGGCGGCCGGATCCCCGAGCGGGCGGTGATCGGGATCAGGCGTCGGAGCGGTAGTCGAAGTCGGTGGTGAAGGCGGCGTTGCGCCGTCCCCGGACCTCCCAGCGCAGCGCCGGGTCGGTCGCTTGCAGCGCGTCGCCGTGCAGCTCGGTGCCGGGATGGTCGAAGCCGGGGATGCCGCACTGGACGTCGCCCGGCTCGGAGGCGTCGCCCTCGGCCTCCACGTGCAGGTAGCCGACGACGTCAATGCGTTTGCGGGCCGCGACGTGCTCGAGGGTTATCCGGGCCGGCCGGACGGCGCGGACCTCGCCGATGGCCGGGCCGTACAGCCGGGCAACGGTCCCGCCCGCGCGGCCGAGGAAGATGTCGGCCAGCGCGGACCGCTGCTCGTCGCCGGCCCCCTCGTCAACGTAGAGCACCACCTCCCAGGGGGTGCTGGGCTGCACCCGGTCGAAGTAGCGGAGCGACATCACGGTCCGCAGCGCAGAGAGGTCGACGCCATCGGCGTGACCCTCGTGGATGTGCCACGACAGGGCGCCGAAGCACTCACCGAAACTGGAAGGGCCGCCGAGGCGGCCACCCACGCTGCGGCACGGGCAGATCGCCTCGCAGTTGCATCCCTCGAAGTAGGAGCCCCGCACCCGCCAGTCGGCCACTGGGCCCGGCTCTGATCCGCTGGATGCCCCCATGCTCATCCGCCCCCTTGCCCATCGGTGCCCACCATGCTGTCACCATGTCCCGCCGCGGCCCGCCCGGGCTGCCCCGTGGCCGCCGCAGTCTGTCGCCCCGGCCGGCCCGGGCGCCGTTCGTAGGCGGCATACCCGGTCAGCAGGACAATGATGAGCGCCGCCGCCAGCGACAGCGCGAAGCCGGCCGGGAACCCTGGCGGCTGGTAGCGCCAGGTCACCACGCCCCGGCCCGGCGGGACGTCGACGGCCTGGACGAGACCGGCCCGGGCGACGGCCAGCGTGACCGGCGGGCCGTGCCGGGGGTGCCAGGTGGCGCTCCAGCCCGCGATCGCCGTCACCGAGCGGATGACGCGGATGCCGTGCGGGGAGAACACCGCGGCGGCCGCCGGGTTGGCGGCCGAGCCGCCGGCCAGCCGCACCGACGCGCCGCGCGCCGGCCGCCCGGGGAGCGTCTCCAGGCTGAGCGGGCCGCGGGCCAGGTGGTCGACGAAGACGGCGAACGAGCCGTCGTGGCCGGCGTATCCCCACCGCGGCGGCACCAGGGCGTCCTGCAGCTGCCCGTTGGCGACGAACACGTTCCCGTCCGTGTCGGTGATGGACAGCGGGCCGAGGTGGCTCGGCCTGCCACCGGCCTGGGCGACCACGGCGACGCCCGTGACCGGACGCGGAAGGCTGATCGCGAGCCGTGAGGCGCTCGGGGCGCTCGCGGCGAACCAGCGCGTCTGGCCGCCCGCCGTCATGAGCCCGATCTGGGTCCCGGCCGCCGCGTCCTGCCTGGCGTCGGAGTCGGGCACCTCGAGCCTCGACACCCGCAGCGGGGTGGCAAAGTACCAGGTGGCCTTGTGGTTCGGGGCGATATCGCGATGCCCGGTCCCGGCCGGGGCGGCGACGGGCCCCGGGCCGGCGGCGGCCGCGGGACCGACCCTGGTGATCAGGTAGGCGGAGGGGGTGAGCAGGGCCGAGGCGTTGAGCTGGTCGAGGGTCCCGTCGCCCACCGCCCTCGGGGCGAGCACGTCCTGCCCCTGGCCCATGGCCTGATGTGCTCCGGTCGCCGCCGCGTAGAAGCCGTCGACGAGGGACGTGTAGCCCTGGACCGACGGTGTGGCGCTGGCCGCGTTGAGATCGGGCGCGCCGAGGACCGGCAGCTCGTGCGCGGCGATCTGGTCGGGGTCGTAGATCGCGAAACGTCCCGGGAATCCCAGCGCCGCGATGGGCCGCGGGCCCCGCGCCGGCGCCGCGGCGCCGGAATGGCCGACTGGCGGCGCCGCGGCGGCCTGCCCGCCCCGGCCCACCGCCGCATTCGCACCGCGGCCCGGATCAGGGCCGCCGCCGAGGGCAGGAACCGCGACCACGCCGAGGATCGTGAAGACGACCAGGTCAATGGCGATGAGACCGGCAAGCCAGCGGGAGCGCGGCCGCGGCGGCAGGCGCCGGCCAAAGACCACGAACGCGATGGCGCCGGCGCCGATCAGCGCGTAGGGGACCAGCCACGGCCGGATGCGGCCGGCGGCGCCGACGGCGCCCGGGCCCGCCCGCAGCCAGTGGAGGAGGCCCGTGCCCCAGGTGAGGCCGAGCACGACGACGACGATCATGGCGAGCGCCGGCAGCAGGCCGAGGACCGTCTCCAGGTCCACCCGGCGGCCGCCGGGCGCCCGGAGGAACCGCCGGCTCCTGTCGCTGAGCGGCCGGTCGGCCCAGTAGGCGAAAAGGACGGCGAGCGCCAGGTCCGCCACCAAGATGTTGCGGCTCTGCAGCCGCAGCCCCCCGAAGAGGGGCAGGCGGACGAGCAGGGAACCGGCGGGGGTGTTGCCCCCGAGCGCGAGCACGAACCCCACGAGCGCCATGACGTGCCAGATTGCCCACTCGGGGAGCCGCGGCCGCAGCCGGAGGCGGGCGAGCAGGGCGGCCGCCGCCACGAGCGGGAGGATCCCGATGTAGCCCGTCACCTCGGCCAGGTTGTAGTTCGCGAAGAAGGCCGGCTGGCCGAGCGAGCCGGAGCCGCCCAGCAGGTCCGGCACCAGCATCAGCAGCAGCCACCGGTGCGGGAGCGAGCCCGAGTTGAACAGGGCCACCGAGCTCGCCCCGCGCTGGGACGTGCCGATGGCGGCCAGGCCGGGCAGCCACTGCACCGCCCCGAGGCAGACGCCGAGCACCAGGCCGCCAGCCACAGAGCCGACGGACACGGCCGCCGGGCCCGGGCCGGGCCCGAGGCGGATCACCCGCCAGGTCGCGTAGATGACGACGATCACGCCGGCGTCGGCTATGGCGCGCGGCTCGCCGGCCAGGATCGTCAGGCCGAACGTCCCGGCCAGGACCGCGACCCAGCGGAGCCGGGAGGCGGCGCCCCGGGTCTCGGTGAGCCGGAGCACGCCGAGCAGCTGCAGCGGCACCCAGCTCATGCCGGCCACCAGCCCGAGGTGGGCCACCTGGGCCGGCATGGCCCCGGCGAAGGCGAACGAGACCGCCCCCAGCAGGCTCGGCACGCTGCCCAGGCGCAGCGCCCGCAGGAAGCAGAACATGCCGAGCCCCGCCACCGCCCAGGTGACGACCATGTTGAGCGTCCAGGCGGCGGTGCCGGGCAGGACGGCGAACAGGAGCGTGAGCGGGTACGCGGCGGCGGCGTTCCAGGAGGCGAGCAACGGCGCGCCGCCCCAGATGTACGGGTCAAACAGCGGCAGCTGGCCGCCGCGGATCTGGCGCCCGGCGAGGACGCGCAGCGGGAAGTTCTGCGTCAGGTCGTCGCCGGGGAGGACCGCGTGCCCGAGCACGGCCGGGATCCCGAAGACGATGACCGGCAGCGCGATGAGAACCGCAATGGCCAGCAGATCGCCGCGGCGGTGCCCGGACGCGGGCGCGCCGGGCACGTGGACGGTCGGTGTTCTCGTTGTCAGTGACAGCTCGGGTCCCACCACGCTCACTCTTGCAGCAGAGGCTGAAAGGATACTTGGCGCAGGGACCCGCCTACCGCTGGTCCAGCGACAGCGCCGCCAGCGCGGCGTTGACGATGGAGCCCGCGTCGAGGTCGTGTACGCGGTAGAGGTCGCTGACGGTGCCGGACTGCCCGAAGGTGTTGACGCCGAGGCTGACGGCCGGCACGCCCAGCGCCGACCCGAGCCAGCTCAGGGTGTGCGACGCCGCGTCGTGCACGGTCACCACCGGCGCCCGGGCGCCGAACACGGTCCGCAGCGCACCGGGGATGGACGGCGGGGTCGCGGTGCGGACCCCCTGCCGCAGGGTCCGCTGCCAGGCCCGGTAGAGCCGGTCGGCGGACGTCACGTCGACCACGTGCGCCGCGATGCCCTCGTCGCCCAGCTCGGCGGCCGCGGCGAGCACCTCGGGCAGGACCGCGCCCGAGCCGGCCAGGCAGACCTCCGGCGCACCCCCGGCCGCGGCCTCGCCGGCGCCGGTCAGCTGGTAGGCGCCGGCCAGGACCTGGCGGCGCAGCACCGCGTCGCCGAGCCGGTCCCGCGCGCGGGCGAACGGGCCCTGGTCGATGCCCCGGGTGCTGAGCCGGAAGTAGTACGAGCCGTCCTCGATGCCCGCCGTCCCGGGTGGGGCGGCGTTCGCCGCCGCGATCGCCTGCAGGGCGCCGCAGATCAGCCAGTCCAGTGCCGTCGCGTAGGCCGGCTCGATGAACGTGACGTTCGGCAGCTCCAGGCCGACGGACGCTGTGATCGTCGACTGGTGCGCGCCTCCTTCGGGGGCGAGGGAGACCCCGGACGGGGTGCCGGCCACCACGAAGCGCGCGCCCGAGTAGACCGAATAGACGAACGCGTCCAGCCCCCGCAGCACGAACGGGTCGTACACGGTGCCGACGGGGAGCAGCGGCTGGTCGGACAGGTCCCAGGACAGGCCGAGCTGGCCGAGCAGCAGGAACAGGTTCATTTCGCTGATGCCCAGCTCGATGTGCTGGCCCTCGGGGCTCTCGGACCACTTCAGCGCGGCGTCCTCGCTCCACGAGCGGCGCGCGGCCGGGCTGAACACGCCGGTGCGGTTGATGAAGCCGGCCAGGTTGGTGGAGGTGGCGACGTCGGGCGCGGTGGTGACGAGATAGGGCGCGACGCCCTCGTCGCGGGACAGGCCGACGAGGATCCGGCCGAGCGCCTCCTGGGTGGAGATCGGCCTGCCGGGGCGCAGGTCGGTGGAATCGGGCACGGGCGGGGCCGGCGAGATGTGCCGCGGCGCGCGGGCCAGGTGCTCGCGGCGGACCGCCACCCACTGCCCCGCCGCGGTCATCGGGTCGAGCCGGTCCCATTCGGTGGCCAGGGTCAGGCCCAGCCGTTCGCGCATCTGGTCGATCTGGGCGGTGGACAGCAGCGCGGAGTGGTTGCGCGGGTTACCGGCGATGGGCAGGCCCCAGCCCTTGACGGTGTAGGCGAACAGCACGCTGGGCCGGTCCTTCTCGGCGTCGCACTCGCCGAAGGCGGCCAGCAGCGAGCGGAAGTCATGGCCGGCCAGGTCGGTGACCAGGCCGGCCAGCTCGGCGTCGTCGGCGATGCCGGCGCAGAAGTCGCGGACGTCGTCGGGGGCGCCGTCGAGAAAGCGCTGCCTCACCGATGGCGCGGGCAACCCGAACAGCGACTGGTAATGCTCGTTGGGCATCTCGTCGATCCACGCCCGGAGCGACTCCCCGCCCGGGCGCGCGAACGCCGCCTGCAGCCGGTGGCCGTACTTGGCCTCGACCACGTGCCACCCGGCGCCGGTGAACTGCTGCTTCCACTGCGCGATCCGGATCCCGGGCACCACCCGGTCCAGCGACTGCCGGTTGACGTCGATGATCCACATCACGTCGCCCAGGCCGTCGGTCGCCGGGTCGGAGACCGCCTCCCAGATGTTGCCCTCGTCCAGCTCGGCGTCGCCGATCAGCGCGATGAACCGGCTGCCCGGCCGGGTGCCGAAGTGGGCGTCCACATAACGGCGGGTGGCCGCGGCGAACAGCGGCGCCGCTGCGCCGAGCCCGACCGAGCCGGTGGAGAAATCGACGATGTCGGGATCCTTGGTGCGGCTCGGGTAGGACTGCAGCCCGCCGAAGGCGCGCAGCGTCGGCAGGTAGGAGCGGTCGAGGTTGCCAAGCAGGTACTGGATGGCGTGAAAGGTGGGCGACGCGTGCGGCTTGACGCTGATCTTGTCCGGGGCGTCGAGGTGCGCGAAGTACAGGGCGGTCATGACGGTGACCAGGCTGGCGCTCGAGGCCTGGTGGCCGCCTACCTTGACGCCGTCACCGGTGTCGCGGTCGTGGTTGGCGGCGTCGATGATGCGGGTGGCCAGCCACAGCACGCGCTGCTGGATCGCGTCCAGGGCATCCGGGTCGGCGCCTGTGGGGGCAATCACCGCCGTGGTCTCGGCCATGCCGCGCTCCTCCGCCGGGGCCAGCGCTGACGCCGGACCTGCTGTCATAGCAGTTCCCGCAAGCCGGTTGTTAATGTCGGCCACCCCCGGACGGCGTGCCGCCGGCGTTACCGGCGGCCGGTCAGGGCCCGCTGGTAACCGTCGTCACGCCCATCGTCACCAGCGACTTGTCGGCGCAGCCCTGCCGGCTCAGCGACGCGAACAGCGCGGTGAACTGGTCAGGCGGATAGACCTGCACCCAGTGCACCTGCTGCTGGTGCTTGCAGTTGTTCCCGATCAGCACGTCGCTGACCGCCAGCGTCGCGTGCGCCGTCGCGCCCGCCGCCACGGTGACCACCGTCGGCCCGGCGGCGGTACGCCGACTGGCCGGCGCGCCGATCTGGCTGCCGCCCGGCGAACTGACGAACGCGACGCCCGGGTAGCCGAACATCGTGCAGGCCGAACCGGAGGTATTGGTGAAGTTGAGCGGGTAGAAGATCGTGCCCGCGGCGCCGTTGGCCGCGCCCACGGTCAGCTTCAGGTCCGTGGTCGAGCACGGCTGTGGCCCGGAGGGGGACGGCGTCAGCGTGGGCGGGGCGGGCGCCGACGGCGTGGCCGTGACGGTGACCGTCCTGGTCGGCGCGGCGGCGGGGCCCGAGGAGCCGCACGCGGTGGTGAGCAACGCCAGCGAGGCAAGGCAGGACCCGGCCAGCGCCAGCCGGCCCGTGATCGCGGATGCCCTCATGGATTCCCCCTCAGTTTGGTAACAGCCGCTCCTTATGACGCTCGGTCACGCGCCGGTGGACAGATCCTTCGCCATGATGTGCTCCCGGCTCACCCCGTCGGGCATCAGGTCGCCGAACTCCCCGGTGGGGCGGAAGCCGTTGCGCCGGTAGAGCGCGGTTGCGTTCTCGTTGCCCGGAACCACCGCGAGCCGGAGCGCCCCCGAGCCCGCCTGCCGGGCCCACCGCGCCACCGCCTGCACCAGGTGGTCGCCGACGCCGTGGCCACGCGCCGCCGGGCTGACCCACATCGAGATCAGCTCGGCCGCGCCCTCATCGGCGGCCACGCCGCTGGCCATGCCGGCCGGTTCCCCGTCCAGGACGGCGATGACATTGAAGGAGCCGGGGATGCCCAGGCGGGCGCGCCACCGCTCCTCCCGGTCGCCGTCGCCCTGCCAGTCGGCGAGCCGGGAACCGAACGCGTACGGCGCCTCCGCCAGCGCGGCGAGCCGCAGCCGCCGCCAGGCCCGCCAGTCGTCGGGCGTGAGCACCCGGAGTTCGATCACAGTGAGAAGACTGACATATCACCGATTTCGCCGCCGTAACCGGGACGGAGCGGACATTTGCCCAAATTCCGTGATAATTCACAACGATGATGCGTGGTGACCCGCCTGCCGGTGGCGGGACACCCGGCGGCAGGCGGCCCGTCATGCGGGCGGGTACCTGGTTATCGCTGGTCCGCTGGCTGGGTGACGTCCGGGGCCGGCCCGTGGGCGGCAAGGACCGGGTGGTGATCGCGCCAGCGGCGCTGGAGGACGCCGACCACCAGGGCGGCCAGCAGGGCGCACGACATCCCGAGCAGCACCCCGGCGATCGCGTCGGACAGCCAGTGGGCCACGAGGTAGGCACGCGAGAGCGCCATCAGGACCGAGAAGGCCACCGCGCCCACGCCCCACCAGGCGCGCCGCCGCCCCGGCGGGACCAGGGCGATGACCGCGGCGACCACGGTGACCGTGGCGGCGATCGAGTGCCCGGAGGGGAACGACGCGCCGCTGGTGGCCACCAGCGATCCGGTTGGCCTGGCGCGGTCGTAGATTCCCTTCAGCGTGCCGATCAGGGCCTCCGACGCGGCGATGGCCGCCACGAACGCGGCCAGATGCCACCACCGGCGGCGCAGGGCCAGGTACCCGGTGATGGCGATCCGGACCGGCAGCGTCACGTAGACCAGCCCGAGCAGGTTGAGGAACTTCGCGAACGCGGTCACCGGGGCCGACCGGTTCGAGACCATGAGCCGCAGCCAGGCATTGTCCACGTGCTGGATGTGGGCCAGCACACCCTGGCTGGCCACGGCGGCGAAGACGGCCGCCGTGAGCACCACCGTGATCGCGGTGACGGCGATGTCCCGCCTGGGGTAGGCCAGGAGCAGGTGCTCCTCCCGTCCCCTGGCCACGGGCCGGCTCATCCCGGGCATGGCGCCCCCCGTCCGCACAGCGCCACGCCCTCGGTGCTCCTGATGTATTCCACCAGCTTGGCCCGGGGGGTGAAGGCCACGGCACCGTCAACGGGGATGGCGAGCAGCGGCGACTTCCCGGCCGCGAACTTGAACTTGTAGGTGACGCAGCCGCCGGGGAAGGTGTAGTAGCGCAGGCCGGTGAACTGCGGGCGCAGGCTCAGCGGGCGCTCGAACCGCCGGGTTCCTGGCTGGTCGGACGGGATCTGCTGGCCACCGGAGGTGTCGCAGGCCGCGGACAAGGTGATGGTCACCGCCTGGTCGCCGGCCTGATCGGAGTTCAGCCAGAACCGGGCGTGGCCGCTCTCGATGTCGGCACCGCCCACCTGCCAGCCCGCCGGGAGCGCGGAGATACAGGGCACCATCGAGGCCGAGGGTACCGCCTGGGCGGCCAGGATCATCGTATGGCCGGTGCCGCACTGCGGAGGGTAGGCACCGGCGCTGGCCGAGGGGATGAACGCCTGGACGCCGATGACGACGGCCAGCACGATGCCACCGAACACCGCGAAGGCGGTGCTCACCCGCCGGACGCTCCAGCGCTGCAGCGTTATCGGTTTCCGGGGGGGTGCGAGGGCGCGGAACTCGCTGAGCAGGTCGCGCGGGTCCCGTTTCATGAACGCCCGCAGCTGGGTCGGGCTCGCCGCCCCCCGGGTGGCGGCGAACGCCTCGGCGAGCTCGTCCGGCGTGAAGTACCGCAGCGCCCGCCGGTAGACCCGTTCCGGGTCGGTGCGGACGGCGAGCACCAGCATCATGTTGCCGAGGTCGACGGCCTGCCGCCACGGCGAGGGCCGCACCTGGACGAAGGCCACGTCGATCAGCAGCAGCTCCCCGTCGCGGACCATCAGATTCCCCGGCTTGATGTCCCGGTGCGCGATCCCGGCATCCCAGAGCTTCCGGACCAGCAGCAGCCCCTGGTCGATCACGTCGTCGTCGATGACGGCTTCGCCTATCTCGACCGCGCCCATGAAGAACTCGGTGACGAGCATGTACTCACGCTCGGGCGTGATCTCGACGATCCCGTACGGCCTCGCGGTGCGGATCCCGTCATCCCGCAGGAGCCGCAGCATGTGGTCCTCATACTCGGTCAGCCGCCGCACCGTCTGGAAGGGATTCTCGTCCTCCAGGGTGCCGTACAGGATGGTCCGCCAGAGCTTGTACCAGCGATCGGCACGGACGTGGCCCTTGGTGTACAGCTTCGCGAACAGGTACTCGTCGGGGCCCCCCTCGACGCGCAGCCGCAGCGGCGTCGAACCGGCCGACGATTCCAGGCCGAACGGCTTGATCTCGAGCACGTTCAGCCCGAGCTGGTCGTGCAGCGCGGTCCGGACTGCCGCCCCCCGCCTGCCCGTCACGTCGACGTGCGCGGCGCGGCCCCGGCGGTAGACGACCGGGAACACCTCATTCGGGGTGAACCAGCGGAAGGCCGCGACCGGGATGGCCACGCCGAGCGCGACGCCGAAGACCACGTCGTCGGGATGATCGACGGCCAGGTAGACGCGGGCCAGGCAGAACAGCGTCACGAGAACGGCTACCGCGATCTTGGCGTAGGTGCGCGGGCGGCCCGGCACCACCAGGCAGTACACGGCACCCATGAGAACGATGGTCAGCGTGGCGACCGGGAGAGACGGCGCCGAGTACCCGCTCCAGCCGGAGATGATCGTGATCCCGTACGGCCGCGGCCGCGTCAGGCCGCTGTTGATCCAGTCGGCCACTATTCCCAGGAAGAAGAAGCTGCCCAGGAACACGAACAGATGCCGCCAGCGCCGGAAGATCATGGTCAGCGCCACCACCGACAGCCCGATCACCGTGACCGCCCAGCTGGAGCCGGCCGCCTTGATCGCGCTGGCAACATCGGTCAGCCAGGGCGTCCGCACGTCCGCGATCAGGCGCAGGAGCCAGGTGTTGGCCCGGTCACCCAGCCGGAGCCAGGGCGTTTGCTCCGAGAACAGGAACGCGCCGGCCACGATGATGACCGCGAAGAGCAGCCACGCCGTGGTACTGATCGTGATCGGACGTGGCAGCGGCGGGGGCGCGCCCGTCGGGCGGCGCTGGCGGCGCGCCCGCTGAGTGGGGGTGCCGGTGGCAGGCTCGCCGGTGGCCACGCTGGGCGGGACGCCGGGGCCTGCCGGGCCGGGCGCGGCGGTAGTGTGCTCTGCCTTCTCGGTCACGGCACATCCTGCCTTCCCCGGATCAGCGCCTGCGCGCGCAGCCAGCCGCTGGCGACGGTGCGTGGGTTCATCCCGTGCAGCTGCACCCGCCCGTTGAGATAGCTCAGCGTGGCGGTGGTGAGGCGGGCCGAGACGGCATTGAGTGTGGCGAGCAGCCGCGGGCCGTACCGCTCGATGGTGCTCCGGCGGACCAGCGGGGTGATGTTCTCGGCCGGCTGCAGGGCGCGGCTGTCGGCGAGGATGACCAGGTGCCGCGCCGCGATGCCCGGATCGGTCGTGAACAGCAGCGCCGCGCCGATCTGGCCTGCGTCCAGCGCCTGCAGGGTGAGCGGGCCGCCGGTGTCGGTGGCCACGAAGGCCTTGAACCGCAGCCCGTAGGTCCGCTTCAGGCCGAGCAGGCAATCAGCCCGTTCCCGGCATTCGGGTGGGCCCCCGAACACCAGGGTCGGTGCCACTTTGAGCAGGTCAGCGATCGACCGCAGGTGGTAGCGGGCGGCCGTAGCCGAGGTCACCACTATCGCATTGGCGTCCTGGGCCGGGGCGGGCTGTGCCGCCACCAGGCCGCGGCGCTCCGCCGACCGCGTCAGCGACCGGTAGGTCGCCGCCGCATTGGAGGTGCCGGCCAGCCGCCCGAGGCTCAGGAAATCCAGCGCCGAACCCGTGTATTCGGGAACAAGCTGGATCAGCCCATCCATGAGGGCCGGATCCACGAGCTCACGGCTGCCCAGATCCGGCAGGACCCGGACCGGGAAACCCTTGGCGGCGAGCGCGCCCGCGTAAATGTGAGCGAGCAGAACGCTCTCGGGAAAGTTGAATGATCCCACCGTGATCGTGGCGTCCGCATGCCCGGCCGGCGCCTGGGATGAGCCATGGTTGCCTGAGCCCGTGCACGCAGCGCACAGCACGGCCAGCGCAAGGCACGCGGCTGAAAGCACCCTCCGCAGCCTGGGCATCCTCACCCCCTGCCTGGGCATCTTCCCCATCATGCGCTAGCCGCCGCGCGCAGGCCAGTATCGGGCCGGCCGATGCCGCCCCGGCCAGGGCCTAATCCTTCTCATTGCGGCAAGCAAATAAACGCCGCGTTTCGGCCCGGGCGGCTGCCAAAATTGGATGCCGGGCGGCGTCGGTGTGATGATGGCCTTGTCTGCGCGCGGGGGCCAGCAGTAAGGGAGCCAGTCATGGGGGTAAGCGAGCCAACGTATTCCACCCAGCCCGTCGCGGCCGGGGCGCCGCGGGTCCGCAACGGCCTCGGCGTCGCCGCGCTCGTCATCGGGGTGGCGAGCCTGGTGGCGGGCCTCTCGTTCGTCCTGTTTCCGCTGGCCCTGATCGGCGGGCTGGTGGGCCTCATCATCGCGATCATCGCGCTCGCCGGCCGGAAGGCCCGGGGCTCGACCAACTCGGGCCAGGCCATAGCCGGCCTGATCTGCAGCGTCCTGGCCCTCATCATCGCGATCGACCTGAGCGTGCACGTCGGGACCTGGGCCGCCCGCAACACCAGCGTGTTCACGCGGTTCGACAAGTGCGTCGCCCAGGCCTCGAACCGGGCAGCCGTCTCCAACTGCATCGCCCAGTTCGCCAACGACGTCCGTCGCTGAGGACGACGGCCGGGGCTTCGACCCGGCGACGAGCGCCGCAGGGGCGGACCGGGCTGCAGGGCATCTCGGACCGGCTCGGGGCGCTCGGCGGCACCGCCGACGTCACCGCCGCCCCCGGCCGCGGCACCCGGTGACCGGCCGGGTACCGGGAACAGAACTCGCATGACCACTGAAAGAGCTACCGGCTCCGGCAGTACCGGGGAAATGGCCGCGCCGCGCTTCGGGGTGCGGTCCATGTCCGCCCTGCTGCGCCGCGTCCTGCTCCGCCGCCCGTCCGTCACCGGCGACTTCGCCGCCGCGGCGTGGCGAGCGCCCGACGCCGGGCCGCTGGCCCGCCAGCATGAGGCGTTCGGCCAGCTGCTCACCGGCCTCGGCTGCGAGGTGGAGATCGCGCCGGCCGCCGACGGCCTGGTCAACGCCACCTACGTCCGCGACCCCGGGCTGGTGACCGGCGCCGGCGCGGTGCTGTTCCAGATGGCCAAGCCGGCCCGGGTGGCCGAGCCTTCCCTGCTGGGCGCCGCGCTGTCGGCCGCGGGCGTGCCGGTGGTGGGGCGGCTGGCCGGGACGGCGCGGGCGGACGGCGGCGACTTCATCTGGCTGGACGAGCACACCGTGCTGGCCGGCCGCAGCTACCGCACCAACGCCGAGGGCCTGCGCCAGCTCGCGCAGATCCTCGCGGCCGAGGGCGCCGGCCTGGAATCGGTCAACCTTCCGCACGACCGCGGGCCGGGGCACGTGCTGCACCTGATGTCGCTGATCTCACCGGTCGCCGACGACCTTGCCGTCGTCTACCCGCCGCTGGCGCCGGTCGCGCTGATGGAGACGCTCGCCGAGCGGGGCATCCGGGTGGTCCCGGTCGACGCCAGCGAGTACGAGACGATGGGGTGCAACGTGCTGGCGGTCGCGCCGCGGCGGGTGATCATGCTGAACGGCAACCCGCGGACCCGCGCCGCGCTCGAGGCGGCCGGCTGCGAGGTGCACGGCTACGACGGCTCGGAGATCTCCCTCAAGGGCGACGGCGGCCCGACCTGCCTGACCGCGCCGGTCTGGCGCAGCGCCGGAGGCTAGCGGCCTGGGCCGGTGTCTCTAAAGTGGGCAGATGGACGCCGCCCAACGCCAGCTGAGCGACGAGGTCAACCAGGCGACACAGCGCCTGCTCGGTACGGCACGCGAGATCGCCGACTCGGAGCTGCGGCAGCCGTCGCTGCTGCCGGGCTGGACGCGGGCGTACGTCCTCGCGCACCTGGCCCGCGGCGCCGACGCGATGCGCCACCTGCTGGTCTGGGCACGGTCCGGCGAGGACCGTCCCGCCTACGCCAGCGAGCAGGAGTGGGCGACCGCCACCGAGTACACCGCCGGCCTGGGCACGAAGGAACTCGCGGCCGATGTGGCCGCCTCGGCGATGGCCCTGCACACCATCGGCCGCCAGCTGTCCGACGACGCCTGGCGGTTCCCGCTGCGGCTCCGGGATTCGGGATCGTTTCCGGCCGCCGAGCTGCTGACCAGGCGGCTGGTCGAGGTCGAGCTGCATCATTGTGACCTCGGCGCCGGATACGGTCCCGGCGACTGGCCGACCGCCTTCGCCGCCATGGAACTCGCCGAGCCGATGCGCTCGCTGCGCGAGGACCGGCTCCGGCGCGCGCAGCATGACTCACCGGCGGCGGGCTAGCTGATCTCAGCCGTCCAGCGTCCGCGAATCGATGATGTCGGCCGCCTGCCGCAGCGCGTTGGCCACCCGGTCCCTCAGCCTCAGCTTCGAAAGCTCGTCCATCAGCTCGGAGAGGAGCTCGCGCAGCGGCGTCAGGTCGAGCACTCCAGGCTCGCCGTCGGCGGTCGTCACCCGCCGGGCCCTCGCGGCCTCGCTCGTGCGGCGCGCCTGGTCGCTGATGTGGCTGACGATCGTGCCGGTAATACGCGCTCCATCGGAAGGCGTGGCGCCGCCGCGGCTGGAGTCAGCATCCGGGCTGGCGGGTGCATCGGGGGTACCGTCCGGCGAGTCCTCGGGCACCGTGATCACTCCTCGTCCTCATCGTCGTCGTCGTCAAGTTCAGAGTCGGCCACCGCGATCGCGAAGCCCAGGGCCCGGAGGATGTTCCCGCCCGCCGCGACCACCCGCGGAGTCCCAACCACCGGCGCGACCGCGATCATGACTCCCTGGATGTCGTCGGCGGTGACCCCGGCGTCCGCGGCGACTTCGGCGTTGGCGAGGTAGGAGGCGGGCGGCGCGTCCACCGCGATCAGGGCGGCCAGCCGCGCGAGCATGAACTCGCGCGGCCCCAGTGAATTGTTCTCTATCGATGCGGCGGTGATGTCGGCGAGTGTGTCAAGGACGGGTGTTTCGCCATTCACGGAGCCTCCCGGCAATTGCGGAACGCGCGCGGCCGCTGGCCTCGCTCGGGTACACCGGAAGTCCACCCCCCGCTCCCGACCGGGGGCATCACCCTGCGTGGGTGAGGCACACCCGGATCCGGCCGGTCCGGGGACGCTGCGTCGTTATCCGCCGCCGATGTTCGCCTCGAGGAGGCTGAGCGCCTCGGGCATGTTGGCCCGGCCAAAGCCGATCCGGACATGCTCCGGCTGGTCGTAGACCGAGCCCGGGAGGAGCAGGACGCCGGCCTCGGCGAGCCGCGCGCAGTACCCGGCGACGTCGCTGACCCCCGCACGCGGGGAAGCGATCGGGCTGGCCGTCGGCCTGACCCAGTCGAACGTTTCGGCGTGCCGCTCGAAGAAACCGTCCAGGAGCGGCAGGTTGTGCCGGACGATCGCCAGGTTGCGGTCGAGGAGCACGCGGCGGTTCCGCAGCGCGAGCGCGTCAAGAATTCGCTCGGCGCGCTCGAGCAGATGGTCGTGTAGTCCTTCAGCAGGCAGACGGCATCACGGAGGGCGGCGTCGCGGGTGGCGATCGAGCCGATCCGGAGCCCCGGCAGGCCGTAGCTCTTGGAGATGCTGCCGAGGGAGACGGCCCGCTCGTACTCATCGCACGCCGCCGGCAGCCGACTGGCCGGCGTCATGCTCGAGCTCCCGGTAGACCTCGTCGCTGAACACCACCAGCCCGTGCTCACGGGCGAGCCCGATGACCTGCTCGAACACCGGCCGGGCCATCAGCGTGCCGGTGGGGTTGTGCGGCTGGTTGAGGTAGATCAGGCGGGTAGCCGGGCGGATCAGGCCGGCCAGCGCATCGACATCATGCGCCCAGCCGTCTTCGTACCGGCGCCGCCATTGGCTCACCTCGGCGCCTGTGCTGCGCGCGAGCTGCAGCGCCGACTCGTAGCAGGGCGTCTCGACGATCGCGTGATCGCCGGGCCGGAGGATGGCGTGATAGAGCAGGAAGACGAGCTCCGCGATCGTGCGCGATTCGGAGTCGCTGCTGGAGAGCATGTACCGGGTGCTGTGCTCGTACCGCGCGTAGAAGCGCTCGATCCGGAACGGGCTGACGTCCATGATCTCTACTATCTCCTCCGCCCGGCTGCTTCCGCCGGGTCCTGGGCGGCGGTGGCGGCGGGAGGGTCGGTCACTTTCGCGGCAGGGCTGGTGACGGCGGCGGTGTGGCGGCGCAGCAGCAGGCAGCTGGCCGCGCCGGCGAGCAGGACGGCCACCGAGATGGCCAGCGTGGGACGGATGGCGGCGATGTAGCTGTGGGTGAAGACGTCGCGGATCAGCAGGCGGAGCTCGGGAAGCAGCTGGGGCGGGACACCGCGCGGCGGGCTCGCCGCGGACTGGCCGCGGCCCACCTGCAGTCCCGATCGGGCCGCCTGCGCGAAGCCAGCGACGAAGCGCGGCCTGGCGGCCGCGGGCAGAAGGTGGGCGTCGGCCACCGCCCGCAGGTGCATGGCGGCGGTGAGCTGGCTGGCCAGGACCGCGCCGGTGATGGCCCCGCCCAGGGTGCCGCCGAGCTGGCGGCCGGTGTTGAGCACCCCGGAGGCGGCGCCGGCCAGCCGGGGCGGCGCGGCGCGCATGGCCTCGGTGGCCAGCGGTGCGAAGATCGCGCCCATGCCGAGCCCGGCGACGGCCAGCACGGGGGCGAACGTAAGCGAGGTGGCGTGGGTGGAGGAGACCGCGGCGATGCCCGCGATGCCCGCCGCGAAGACCAGCAGCCCGGCCATCAGCACGTACTTGCCGCCGTATCGGTCAGTCAGCCGCCCGGCGAACGGGGCCAGCGCGGTCAGCGCCAGGGTCAGCGGCAGGCTGGTGAGTCCGGCCCGGACGGCGGTCATGCCCAGCACCGACTGCATGTTGATCGAGTTGACCAGCAGCATGCTCTGCAGCGCGAACTGCACCGCCACGTTGAGCAGGACCATGATCGCGAACATGCGGCTGCGGAACAGGCCGAGCGGCATCAGCGGCTCACGGTGGCGCCGCTCCCAGCCCACGAAGGCGGCCAGGATCACCAGGCCAGCGCCGATGATCTCGCCGATGGTGATGCCGTACCGCACGGTGCCCCAGTCGTAGCGCTGCCCCTCGATCACGCCGTACACCACGGCCGACAGGCCGGTGGTGGCGAGCAGCGCGCCGATCAGGTCGAGCCGGGGCCGGCGCCCGGTGCGCACGTCGGGGACGAAGCGGTAGGCGAGCACGATCCCGGCGGCGGCGATCGGCAGGTTGACGTAAAACACCCACCGCCAGCTCAGGTAGGTGGTGAGCACGCCGCCCAGGGTCGGCCCGCTGACCGCGGCCAGCCCCACCATGGACGAGAACACGCCGAACGCGGCGCCCATCCGCTCCCGCGGGAAGACCGCCTGGATAATGACCATGGCCTGCGGGGTCAGCGCGGCCGCGCCGACGCCCTGCAGGACCCGGGCGGCGATGAGCTGGCCCGGCGACTGCGCGGCGCCGCACAGCGCCGAGGCCGCCGCGAACAGGGCCAGCCCGATCACGAACAGCCGCCGCGGCCCGAACATGTCGCCGAGTCTCCCGGCCACGATCAGCAGCCCGGCGAACACCAGCAGGTAGGCGTTGATCACCCACAGCGCCTGGTCCAGCGACGCGTGCAGATCGGTGATGACGCTGGGCAGCGCCACGTTCACGATGGTCGCGTCGAGCAGCACCGCGAAGGTCCCCAGGCACAGCACGACCAGTGACAGCCAGGGACGGCCGGGCTTTCCCATGATCGCGTCCTCCCCATGGCCGGGCCTGCCGAATTAGTCCTTTGACGAGACTCACCCTGGCATGACATAGTAAGTCTTGTCAAACAACTAACTAGGACAGGATGCGCCGATGCGCCTGACCAGCCTCGCCGACTGGAACTGCTCGATCGCCAAGACCCTCGACGTGGTCGGCGAGTGGTGGACCCTGCTGATCCTGCGGGACGCATTCCGCGGCACCCGGCGCTTCGACGACTTCCACGCCAGCCTCGGCATGGCGCGCAGCGTGCTGACGGCACGGCTGCGCAAGCTGACCGAGGAGGGCATACTCGAGCGCCGCTCCTACTCGGACCACCCGCCCCGTTATGAATACGTGCTGACCGAGAAGGGGCGGGCGCTGTTCCCCGTGATCACCGCGCTGCTGACCTGGGGTGACATCTGGGCGCCCGGACCGGGCGGGCCGCCGGTCGTGCTCGTCCACGACACGTGCAGCCACATCACCCAGCCGATGCTGACCTGTCCGCACTGCCACGGCGAGGTCAGCCCGGCCAACACCCACAGCGAGCCCGGCCCCGGGAGCCAGGCGGGCAGGCAGGGAGCGATCGCCTGAGCCGTGGCATCCGCCGCCACGGGCCAGGCCAGAGAACTGTTAGCGGACGGGCTCCAGGATGATGACCGGGATCTGCCGGGTCGTCTTCCGCTCGTAGTCCGCGAACCCGGGATAGGCCGCCTTCTGCGCCGCCCAGATCGGCTCCCGCTCCTCGCCCTCCGCCACCCGGGCGATGAGCTCGACCGTCCCGGTGCCGATCTCGGCCGTCACCTTCGGGTGGGCCAGCAGGTTGTGGTACCAGTCCGGGTTGGAGGGGGCGCCGCCCTTGGAGGCGAACACCGCGTAGCCGCCGTCCACCGGCATGTACATCATCGGGTTCACCCGCTCCTGCCCGGTCCTGGCCCCCACGGTGTGCAGGAGCAGCAGCGGGGCACCCTCGAACGGGCCGCCGACCTTGCCCTTGTTGGCCCGGAACTCTTCGACGATCTTGCTATTCCAGTCGGACATCTGCGGCGTCCTCATCTTTCTCAGCAGTGCATGTGCCGGGCTTATCACCCGGCCGCAGCCAATGCCATGTGCCACACGTCAACCGCAGCCTCACGCGGGTTCATTCCCGCAGCGGAAGAAACGGCCGGACCGGGGTCGCTCGACCCGCTGGGCTCCGGGCGGGGCTACCCGCGTGCGCCGGGCGGGCCGGTGGAGCCGCGCTCGCGCAGGCGCGGCGGCTGGACCGTGCGGCGGCGGTAGGGCTTGCTCTCGATGGCGGCGAGAATGAGCCGGACGGCGGCGCGGACGATCCCGTCGATGTTCCAGTCCACCGTGGTGAGCGCCGGTGTCAGCAGCGCCGACATCGGGTGGTCGTCGTAGCCGGAGACCGACACCTCGTCCGGGATGCGCAAGCCGAGCTCGCGGGCGGCCGCGTAGGCGCCGTAGGCGATGGAGTCGGCGAAACAGAACAGGGCAGTCGGCCGGTCGGCCTTCGCGAGCACCTCGCGTGCGACCTCGGTCGCCGCCGCGAGCGCCGGCGGTGAGCTGATGATGCTCACGTCGAGGCCGAGCCGCTCAGCTTCGGCGGTGACGTGGATGTCGGCGGGGCGGTCCGGCGTGCTCGGCTGGGTCGGGGTCAGCACGCCGATCCGGCGGTGGCCGAGGTTGTGCAGATGCTCCAGGGCGAGCGTGACCCCGGAGCGGTTGTCGAATACCACTTCACCGGCGGCCCCCCCTGGCAGGGCATCGCCGATCGATACGATCGGCAGGCTCTCCGCCAGCTGCGACCACCGCTCGTCCGACGGGTCGAGCGGCTGCACGATGAGGCCGTCCACCCGCTGGTCCCGGAGCTGTTGGGCGAGCAGCAGCTCCCGTTGGGGGTCGCCGGCGGCGTCCACGAGCAGCGCGTAGTGGTCGCGGGCCAGCAGCGCGCTGCCGATCCCGACGCCGAGCAGCTGCTGCCACAGATCCTCCAGCGAACCGAAGAGCAGCCCGACCGTCCCGGTCCGGCCGCTGGCCAGGGCGCGCGCGATGCGGTCGACCTTGTAGCCAAGCTCGGCGGCGGCGCGGCGCACCCGCTCCTGCGTCTCCTCCGAGGTCTGGATGCCGCGCAACGCGTAGGAGACCGCTGCGGGCGACAGCCCCGTCGCCTCTGCCACGTCGCGGATCGTCGCGCGCTTGGGTTGCTGCGGCACCGTTTCCAGCCTAGGAAATTGCCAGCCCTTTGCCAGCCAAGTTGTCGCGGCCGCCGTGCAAGCTCGCCACGCCGTGACGCCAGCCTAGTGGCAGTTCCGTGCCTGACGGGCCCACGGGTGGCCGAAACCCTTGACGGCCAGCTGCTGAAGCGGTTCACTGAATCGCATAAGTGAACCGCTTCACTGAACCGAATCAGTGAAACGGATCAGCTTGCCGCAGGCCGGCCGCCGACCTCTCCATGCGGCCCGGCTCACGCTTACCGGGCCCGACCATCAGCGAAGGAGCGCCGTGCACGTCAACATCCATCAGCACGTCTGGCCGGACGCGCTCGTGGCGGAGCTGCGGCGGCGCTCACAGCCGCCGCGGCTGGACGGCTGGATGCTGCTCACCGCCGGCGAGCCGCCATTCGCGGTGAACCCGGCCGACCACGACGCAAGGCGCCGGGCGCGGCAGGCGGCCGGCGACGGCGTCGGCCTCGCGGTCATCGGCCTGTCGAGCCCGCTCGGCATCGAGTACCTGGCGGCCGATGACGCCGAGCCGCTCCTTGACGCCTACCACCGGGGGGTCGCCGCGCTGGGCGCCCCGTTCGCCGGCTGGGCCGCGGCCTGCCTGACGGCGATCGACGCTCCCCGCCTCGCTCGGCAGCTCGACCGCGGCTTTGTCGGGCTCCAGCTGCCGGCGACGGCGGTCGCCGACGAGTCCGGCTACCGCCGGTGCGGCCCGCTGCTCGACGTGCTCGCCGAGCGGGACCTCCCGCTGTTCATCCACCCGGGGCCCGCGGCCGGGGTGAGCGCGGGTGGCCCGGCGTGGTGGGCACCCCTCGTCCCCTACGTTCAGCAGCTGCACGCGGCCTGGTTCGCGTTCCGCGCCTACGGCCGCCCGGCTTACCCGCGGTTGCGGGTCTGCTTCACCGCGCTGGCCGGTCTCGGCCCGCTGCACGGCGAGCGCATGGCCGCCCGCGGCGGGGACGGCCCGCTGGCGCGGGGCGTGGTCGATCCGCTCATGTTCGTCGAGACGTCCAGCTACGGCCGCCGCGCCGTCAACTCCGTCCTGCGGGTGCTCGGCGTCGACATGCTCGTCTCCGGCTCGGACCGCCCGTATGCGGAGCCACACCCCGATCTCGGCCTCGGCGGCGCCGCCCGCCATGCGATCCGCGTGACCAACCCGGCCCGGCTGCTCCGGGGTGACCGGCTGGCCGACGGCGGCCAGCCGGTTCCGGCGGGCCGGGATCTGACCGCCCGGCAGATGGAGGAGAGAAGTGACCGCGATGACCATTTCGTCGCTGCCCACCCGGTATCTCGGCCAGCATGAGCTGGCCGAGCTCGTCGAGAGACTGGCCAGCCGCCCGGATCTGTGGAGCGACCAGGTTTCCCACGCCGGGGGGCGGCGGCACTACGCCTCGATCCACCGCGACGAGTACGTCAACGTCTGGCTCATCTGCTGGTCACCCGGGAACGACACGGGCTGGCACGACCACGACGTCTCGTCCGGGGCGGTTCGCGTGGTGCGGGGCGCGCTTATGGAGTCCAACCCCCGGATCGGGGGCGCGCACGTCCAGGCGGTCATCACCGAGGGCGGCTCCATCTGCTTCGGGCCGGACCATATTCACCGCCTGACCGGGGAGGCGGAGCAGAGCATCTCCCTGCACGCCTATTCGCCCCCGCTGTGGCGGCTCGGCCAGTACACCATCGATGATGGCGGCGTCATGCGCCGCGTGTCGATCTGCTACGCCGACGAGCTCCGCCCGCTCGACACGCTGCCCCCGTCCAGGCCGCCTAGCCCTGGCACGGGCACCCCCGGTCCAGGCCAACTCGCCCCGGCCCAGGCCAACTAACCCCCACCGGGCCGCCTGCCCGCTGGCGGACGCTAGGGGTCGATGCGGCCGTCGAACAGGTGGACCGCATCCGGCCGGGTTAGCTCGTACACCGCGTACCGCTGCCCCGCCTCCATCGTGAACGTGGCGCACGGCCCGTGCGGGATCTCCAGCTCGTGAACGGTGACGCCCTGCTCCCGCAGCCGCCGGACCGTGGCCGCGTAGTCCTCCACCCGGTAGACGAGGATCGCGCCCGGGCCCCGCAGGTGACCGGAGAGCAGGATCGCGGGCCCGGCCCCGGCGACCCGCAGGCAGGCCACGGTGGTCCCCATGGCGCGGACCTTCCAGGCCAGCTCCGCGCCCAGCGTTTCGGCATAACGCCGGGCCTCGGCGTCAACGTCGCCCGTGGGAACGTAGATGTAATCCAGTGAGCCGAACACCGGTCACCTCAGCCGGACGCCGGGGCATCGGAGGTGGCCGCGGACGGCAGCGGCGTCACCGCCGGGCCGCGGGTGGGGATGAGCAGCCCGGCGACGGCGCAGCAGGCCAGGAACAGGGCCGACATCGCGAACGTCCGGGTGAACCCGGTCAGTGCCGGCAGGCCGTGCACCGTGCCCGCGGCGACGAACGTGGCGGCGAGCTGGCCTCCCAGCGCCCCGCCGAGGGTGCGGAGCACCGTGTTCATCCCGCTGGCGACACCCGTCTGGTGGGGCGGGACGGCCTGGACGATCAGGTTGCCGAGCGCCGCGAATGCCAGCCCGATCCCGACCCCCAGCAGCGTCGAGCTGAGCAGCATGTCGTACGGGTGCCGGCTGGCCAGCGCCAGCCAGCCGCAGGCGGCGGCGCTCACGGCGGCGCCGGCGATCAGCGCGCGCCGCGAGCCGAAACGCCGTTCGACCCGGCCCGCCAGGGACGCCAGCGCGCCCATGCCCAGCGCGCATGGCAGCAGGTACAGGCCCGCGGCCACGACCGAGGCCCCGTAGCCGAAGCCGGTGCTCAGCGGCAACTGGGCCAGCTGTGGCAGCAGCAGGAACATGGAGTACAGCCCCGCACCGAGCAGGAACGCCACCAGGTTGGCCGTCCACACCCCGCGAACCCGCATCATCGCCATGTCGATCAGCGGGTTGCGGCTGCGTACCTCCACCAGGATCCACAGGCCACAGATGGCCAGGCCGGCCGCCAGCAGCGCCAGGGTGCGCAGCCCGGTCCAGCCCCAGGTCGTGGTCTGAGCGATGGCGATGAGCAGGCAGGACACGCCGGTTGTCATCAGCGCCGCCGCAGCCCAGTTGACCCGGCCCGGCGAGCGGACCTGCGACTCCGGGATGTAACGCCAGGTGCAGAAGGCGGCGGCGAGCATGACCGGCAGCGGGATCCAGAACAGCCAGTGCCAGCTCAGGTGCTCGTCGATAAGGCCGCCGACGACCAGCCCGAGCCCCCCGCCGACCCCGAGGATGGCCGACATCAGCCCGATGCTCCCGGCGACCCGGTCGGCCGGGAACTCGTCCCGGACGATCGCGAACGCGAGCGGGAAGATGCCGCCCGCCACCCCCTGGATGATGCGGCCCACGATCAGGACCGGCAGGGAGCCGGCCAGGGCGGCGAGCAGGGTCCCGGCCGCCAGTATCAGCAGGGTCCACACCAGCAGCCGCTGCTTGCCGTACATGTCGCCCAGCTTGCCGATGATCGCCGTGCCGACCGAGGCCGAGAGCAGGAAGCCCGTCAGCAGCCAGGTGATGCCCGTCTCGCTGGCATGCAGGCTGTGCTGGATCGTCGTCAGCGCCGGGATCACCGCGGAGCTCAGGATCGCGTAGGTGAGGGCCGCGAGCGACAGTACGGCCAGGATCACGTTCGGCTGGACGCGCTGAGCTCCACGCGTACCCGGCAGCATCCAGTCACTGTAACTGAACGACGATTCCAGGCTGTTACCCGAGGTCACCGCGCCGCCCAGGTCCTGGATGCCCGCAACCGGCCGGGCTGGCCGTAGGATCCCGGTCGGGACAATCACCCCCCGGAGGGTGACGACTGGGCAACGCCAGGCGGGCAGCCTGGATCACGGTGCGACCAGGCTTCCGCCTGCGCGGGTGGGAGGCGGGCGGGAAGGGGAAGACGTGACCGACATGACCGCGCCGGGGGCGCGCGCCGCGGCCCGGGCGATGGTCCTGCCGCTGGCGCTGGCTCAGTTCATCGCCAGCTACGCGGCCACGAACATGAACGTGGCCATCAGCGCGATCGCCCAGGACCTGGGCACGACGGTGGCCGGTGTGCAGACGGCGATCACGCTGTTCACGCTGACGATGGCGGCGCTGATGATCCCGGGCAGCAAGCTGACCGACATCTGGGGCCGCAAGCGGTGCTTCATCCTCGGCCTGATCATCTACGCGGTGGGCGGCCTGCTGGCGCTGCTGGCCCAGGCGCTGCCGCTGCTGATCATCGGTTACTCGGTGCTCGAGGGCGTGGGCTCGGCGCTGATGATCCCGCCCATCTACATCCTGGTGACCGTGGCCTTCCCCGATGTGAAGGCGCGCGCCCGCTACTTCGGTGTGGTCAGCGGCGCCGGTGGACTGGGCGCGGCAGCCGGGCCGTTGATCGGCGGGGTGGTGACCAGCGCGATCAGCTGGCGGGCATCGTTCGGGCTGCAGGTGCTGGTGGTCGCCTGGATCATCTGGCTCGGCCGCAAGATCGCCGACCCGGGACCGGCGGAGCCACGCCCGCGGTTCGACCTGACCGGGGCGGTCCTGTCCGCGCTGGGCCTGTTCTTCGTCGTGCTCGGGCTGCTGCAGTCGCGGACCTACGGCTTCGGGGTGTCGCGGGCGGACTTCACCATCGGGAGCACCGTCGTCATCCCGAAGGGCTCGATCTCCCCGGTGTGGCTGTTCGTGGCGATCGGCGCGCTGTTCTTGCTGTGGTTCTTCCTGCACGTCCATGGCCGCGAGAAAAAAGGCAAGGCGGTGCTGCTGCCGCTGCGGATGTTCCGCAACAAGGTCTCCAACCTGGGGCTGGGGACCCAGACCATCCAGTGGCTGATCCTGCAGGGGTCGTTCTTCGTCATCTCGGTCTACCTGCAAGAGGTCTGGAAGTACAACGCGATCAAGACCGGCCTGATACTCACCCCGGGCACGATCGGGATCCTTATCGCCTCCGCCGGGGCCGACCGGTTCGCCCGGCGCCATCCGCAGCGGTGGCTGATCATCGCCGGTTTCCTGGTCACCGCCGTCGGCATGATCTTGCTGCTGGCCCTGGTCAGGGCGGATTCCGGCGTCTGGACGTGGATACCGGGGCTTTTCCTGTTCGGCGCCGGGATCGGGGTCATGCTGACCTCGTCCGTCAACGTCGTCCAGTCCAGCTGGCCCGACAGCGACCAGGGTGATATCTCCGGGCTGTCCCGCAGCGTCTCCAACCTGGGATCGTCGTTCGGCACCGCCCTGGTCGGCTCGGTCCTGGTGGCCGTCAAGATGCCCGCTGGGAAGCCCTTCGCCGTCGCCCTCACGATGATGCTGGTGTTCACCCTGATCGGCCTGGTCCTCGGCGTTCTCATCCCCCGCGGGTCGATCGAGGCCAGCGAACCGGCCGACGTCAATACCGCCCCCGCGGCATGAAACAGGGGCATAGTGATGCCGACCCGCGACCGTCATCAGGCTGGTACTGGCCCGGTGGCGGTGACGTGCGTTCCTGTCACCGCTCAGCCGTCGACCGATCGCTAAGGAGGAGGTAGCCATGGCGCTGGACACGCCGGGGCCGCCGACCGGTCAATCGCCGGGCGAGCATCCAGAGGCGGCGGGGCCGGGTGCCGCCGAGCCATCCGCGGCCGATCAGCCGCCCGTGGCCGCCGAAACGCCCCCAGCCGCGGCCGTGGACACCGCTCCCGCTGCGGCCATGGAGGCCGCTCCTGCTGTGGCCGTAGAAGCCCCTCCCGCTACGCCCCCTCCCGGTACGGCCGTCGAAGCCCGGCCGGCCGCAGCGACGGCTGAAGGTCCCGGGCCGGTGGAGCCCGGGAAGCGCCGGAAGCTGCTGTATGCCACGCTCCCCGGCTGCTGGGGCGCGCTGATTTTCGCGTGCCTTTCCTTCACTCCGTCGCTGCTCCCGCGCGGCGGGATCGTCCAGGGCCTGGTCTGGGGCATCACCGCCGCCATCGGCTATGGGCTGGGGGTGCTCGCCGCGTGGGTCTGGCGGGCTTTCGCGGATCGTGACCCGCGGCGCCCGCGGCGCTGGGCCTGGCTCACCTTCTTCATCGCGGGCGGTGCCCTGCTCGTGGTGGCCTTCGGGTTCGGGCAGTACTGGCAGTACGAGATCCGCAGGCTGATGGGGGGGACGGACTACAACATCCCGCTCGTCGTCGCGTCACCGTTCGTCGCGGCGCTGATCTTCTGCCTCCTCCTGCTGATCGGGCGCGGCCTGCACGGCCTGTACCGCTGGCTGGCGAAGCTGCTCAACCGCTGGATCGGGCGGCGCGCCGCGAGGGCGGTCGGCTGGGTCCTGGTGGTCGGCCTCACCTACGTGGTCGTCAGTGGCCTGCTGCTGCAGGGCTTTATCAACCTCATGAACAACGCGTATTCGGTGCGCGACACGACGACCGCGGAAGGGGTGCACCAGCCCACGACCAGCCTGCGCTCGGGCGGGCCGGGCTCGCTCGTGCGGTGGGATTCGCTGGGATACCAGGGCCGCAACTTCATCGGCAAGGGCCCCTCGGTCGCTGACATCGAGCAGTTCACCCACCAGCCGGCGATGGAGCCGATCCGGATCTACGCCGGGCTGGCATCGGCCAAGGGGCCGCAGGCCCAGGCCGCGCTGGCGGTCGACGACCTCCAGCGCGCGGGCGGGTTTCAGCGCAAGAACCTGGTGGTGGTGACGACGACCGGCAGCGGCTGGGTGGACCCAGCGCTGGTCAACACGGCCGAATACCTCAGCGGCGGCGACTGCGCGACCGTGGCGATCCAGTATTCCTACCTGCCGTCGTGGATCTCCTACCTGGTCAACCAGTCGAAGGCTCTGGCGGCGGGCCGTGCGTTGTTCGACGCCGTCTACGGCGTATGGGCGAAGATGCCCCCGGACCACCGGCCCCGGCTGTTCGTCGCCGGGGAAAGCCTGGGGTCGTTCGGCGGCGAAGCGGCCTTCACCGGCGAGAACGACATTGCCAACCGCACCAACGGGGCGCTGTTCGCCGGGCCGCCGAACTTCAACACGCTGTTCCGGGAATTCAGCGATCACCGCGACGCCGGCAGCCCCGAGGTCCAGCCCGTCTACCAGAACGGGCGGATCGTGCGGTTCGCGAACGATCCCACCACCGGAATTCCGCCGCAGGGCCAGCCCTGGGATGGCACCCGGGTCCTGTACGTGATGCACCCGTCCGACCCGATCGTCTGGTGGAGCCCGCATCTGATCTTCAGCCAGCCGGACTGGATCAGCGAGCCCCCCGGCAAGGACGTGCTCAAGGGCATGTTCTGGATGCCCTTCATCACCTTCTGGCAGGTCACCGCCGACCTTCCGTTCGCCACCGGCGTTCCGGACGGCCACGGCCACCGGTACTCGGCCGAGTATGTCGATGGGTGGAACGCCGTCATGCGGCCCGCCGGCATGACCTCCCAGGACCTGGCCAGCCTTAGGAAGATCATCTCGGGGGTGCGGTAGCGGGAGTTCATCTCGAAGATGTGGTAGGCGGGGTGAGGCAGCCGGTGAGGTAATGGCCCGCTGGGCAGGCTGGCAGGCCGGCCTAGTGGACCGCGAACCACGCGACGGTGAGCGCGAGGCCGTTGGTCGCGACGTGCGCCATGACCGGGGCGATCAGGCTCCTGGACCGCAGCCTGAGCCAGCAGAAGACCAGGCCGGCGACGAACGTGACCGCGACCGAGCCGAGCACCAGCAGCACCTGCCCGCCGGTGTGGGCGGCGGCGCCGGCGAACTCGCGGTTGTCCGACATCGTGTGCAGGGTCGGCGCGATGTGCCAGAGGCCGAACAGGGCCGAGGTGATCAGACTCGCGCGCCAGGGGCCCCACAGCCTGAGCGCCGATCCCAGCAGGACGCCGCGGAAGGCGAACTCCTCCGGGATCGCCGTCAGCAGCACGATCGGCACCCCGAGCTCGTACAGCAGCCGCCCGCCATCGATCTGCGCCCGTGAATCGTGGAGGAACCCGTTGGTCGCCGGGATCACTGCCGCCACCACCAGCACCAGCAAGACCACCCCGAAGGCACCGGCGCCGTACAGCAAGCCAGCGCGCATATCGGCCCGGCCCAGGCCGAGGTCGGCTCGCGTGGCGCCTGCGCTCCAGGCAATCAGGACCAGCGCTGCGGTGAGAATGCTGACAGATATCACCGCCGGGCCCAGGAGCCCGAACGAGCGCGCCACGGCGAACACGGCCAGCACGGCCACGGCCTGCCCGAAGCAGCGGCCGGCCTTCATGGGCTCATTAAAGGGGACCGTTCGGCACCCGGAGCGCATTGAGAGACGATTCCAGGGCAGCCAGGCGGGCATGGAGGGTCTCGCTCTGCTGTGCGCTGGCGGCGCCGGGGGCACCCTCGGCGTCCAGCGCGTAACGGACGGCCTGCATCGCGGCGAGCGCATCCTCCACCTGGGCGCGCTGCCCCTCCGTGAGCGCTTCTTCGCGCAGGATGTACAACGCCTCGGTGAGGTCATGCGCGCGGTTCTGGATGTGATGCCAGGCCGCGCCGTTCCGGTCGAGGTACGCGCCCTGGCGTTCCCCCTCGCGCACGGCGCTATCGAAGGCCCCGCCCTGCTCGTAGGTGTGGCCGGTCCTCGACCGCCAGAGCACCGCCTCATCGGAGCCGCCGGGCGAACGGGTGGCGAGCACGATGATGACCACGAGGACCGCGGCACCAAGGATGACCCACAGCCAGATGAGGTTGAAGCTGAAACCGCCGGACGACGCCGGGGAGCTGCTCGCCGGTGTGGTCGGCGCGGCTGTGCTCGGCGCCACCGTCGGGCTGGCCGCGCTCGGTGACGGCGGGGCGGGCGTCGGCGACGGCGGGGCAGTCACCGTGGCCGGCGCGCTCGCGGTGGGTGAGGGGCTGGTCGTCGCGCCGCTGGCGCTCTGCGCACACGCGGCGGCCAGGCATCCGGTGACCAGGATGGCGGCCGCGAGCAGCACACTCCTCACGAGGCGGCGCATCCCGGTCCTTCCACGTGTCTGATCCTGGCGGAATTGGTGTACCAGCGCTACACCCGGGGGTACTAACTCATCCGGCTACTGGCCCGCCGCCTGCTCGCCGTGCAGGGCTTCCTGGAGCTCCTTCTCGTCTTCCTTGGACAGTGAGGTCTTCAGCACCGTGCCGCCGTACTGGCTCATCGCCTCGACGGCCTTGTCCGGGGTGACCTTCTCCAGCACCAGGAACAGCGCCGAGGTGCCCGGCTTGACCATGTCGCGGACCTGCTCCTGGAACTGCTTGTCGATGCTGGTCTTGGCCAGCTTGCCCATCAGCGCGCCCATCCCGGCGCCGATGGCCATGCCGAAGACCGGGATGAAGAACAGCAGCCCGAACAGGAAGCCCCAGAACATGCCCCAGGTCGCCCCGGAGCCAACCGGGTGGTGGCTGGTGTGGACGTGATAGCTGCCGTCATTGTCCCGCACGATCACCGCGATCGCGTCGGGCTGGATGATCAGGTCCTGGGCCAGCCGGCGTGCCTCCCCGGCGGCGGCTTCCGCGGTCGCCTCGTCCGGGTATCCAATGGCGATCAGATCAGCCACGGCGTTTCCTTTCTCATGCGTCGTTGTCGTTTGCCCCGCTGCCGAAGCGGCACCCGGGGAGTCCTGCTAGGCCAGGGTGGCAACGAGGATCGCCTTGATGGTGTGGAGGCGGTTCTCGGCCTGGTCGAACACGATGCTCGCCCCTGACTCGAAGACCTCGCCGGTGACCTCGAGACCGGCGGTCATGCCGGTGTGCTCCATGATCTCCCGTCCGACGGTGGTGTTGCGGGTCGTGGAACGCGGGCAGGCAGTGCATGAACTTGACCTCCGGGTTGCCGGTCTTCTCCAGCAGGGCGGAGTTGACCTGATAGGGCGCCAGGAGCTTGACGCGCTCGTGCCCAGACGTCCTTGGGCTCGCCCATCGAGACCCACACGTCGGTGTGGATGAAGTCCACGCCCGAGACGGCTTCCGCGGGGTCGTCGGTGACGGTAATGCGCGCGCCGGTGCGGCGGGCGATGTCGACGGCGAGTGTCGACGACGTCCTTGGGCGGGTGCAACTCGGCCGGGCCGGTCAGGCGGACGTCGCTGCCCATCAGCGCGCCCATGACCAGCAGGGAGCGGCCCATGTTGAACCGGCAGTCGCCGGCGAACGCGTAAGCGATGCGGTCATAGGGCTTGTTGCAGGCTTCGTGCATGGTCAGGAAGTCGGCGAGCATCTGCGTGGGGTGCCACTCGTCGGTCAGCCCGTTGTACACCGGCACGCCGGCGTGCTCGGCGAGGTCTTCGACGTCGGCCTGGCGGTTGCCCCGGTACTCGATCGCGTCGTACATGCGGCCAAGGACCGCGGCGGTGTCGGCGATCGACTCCTTGTGCCCCAGCTGCGAGCCGGACGGGTCGAGGTAGGTCACGTGCGCGCCCTGGTCGAAGGCGGCGACCTCGAACGCCGACCGGGTGCGGGTCGAGGTCTTCTCGAAGATGAGCGCGATCTCCTTACCGCGCGAGCCGCTGGGGCCTCGGTGCCGGCGTACTTGGCCATCTTGAGCGCCTCGGACGAGCCGCAGCAGGTAGCGCAGCTCGCGCGGGTCGAAGTCGATCTCCTTGAGGAAGCTGCGGTTTTTCAGGTTGAACGCCATGTCGTCTCCCGGTCGGGCTCAGAACGCGGGGTCGCGTTGCAGCGGGCAGGTCATGCAGTGGGAGCCGCCCCGGCCGCGGCCGAGCTCGAACCCCGCGATCGTGATCACCTCGATGCCGGCCTTGCGCAGCGCGGTGTTCGTGCCGGTGTTGCGCTCGTAGGCGACGACGACCCCGGGCTCCAGCGCGACGACGTTGTTGCCGTCGTCCCACTGCTCCCGCTCGGCCTCGAACGAATCCCCGCCGGTCTCGATGACGCGCATCTGGCCCACACCCAGGGCCTTGGCCATATGCTCGGGCAGCGAGCCGTGCTGCTCCTCGGTCACCAGGTCGTCCGCCGACGGCCCGGGCCGGATCGCCCAGGTGCGCGCCCCGTTGACCACCTGCGGGAACAGGGTGACCAGATCACGGTCGCACATCGTGATGACGGTGTCCAGATGCATGTAGCTGCGCGACTTGGGCAGGTGCACCGCGAGCACCTGCTTGGCCGCGCCGGCCCGGAACAGCGAGCGGGCGATCCACAGCACCGCCTGCGGGGTGGTGCGCTCGCCCATGCCGATCATCACCGTGCCGTTGCCGATCGGCTGCACATCGCCGCCTTCGACGTGGCACCGGCCCCAGTCCTCGCCGACGCCGCCCAGCCAGATCGGGAAGTCCTCGGCGGCGAACATCGGGTGGAACCGGTAGATGGCTTCCATGATCATGGTCTCCGGCTTGCGGGCCGGCTTGGTCATCGGGTTGAGCGTGACGCCGCCGAAGATCCAGCACGACGGGTCGCGCTGGAACAGGAAGTTCGGCAGCGGCGGCAGCAGCATGGACGTCGGGTCGGCCGACTCCCAGACCAGCCCCACGTCCTGGGCGACGTCGGCCTTGGTGATCCCGCCGATCAGGAACTCCGCCACCAGGGCCGGCATCCGCCGTGCTGGCCCACTCCCGGGCCCGGTCCGCCGCGGTGATGCCGACCTCACGCTCGTTGAGGATGTGGCCGCAGACCCAGTCCCTGGCCTCCGGGCTCGCCCAGCGCCTCGGCAAGCAACTGCTCGGCGAGATACACCTCGACGCCGCGATCGCGCATCACCTCACAGAACGCGTCGTGCTCCTGCTTCGCCCGGGCCACCCACAACACGTCGTCGAACAGGAGCTCTTCGGCGTTGGACGGGGTCAGCCGGGTGTGCTCCAGACCTGGCCGGTGCACCATGACCTGGCGCAGCCTGCCCACCTCGGAGTGCACTCCAAACGACATGTTGCTCACCTCATTCACTTAGCCTCTGCTTGGCCTCTTCTAAGCGCCGGCCTGCGACAGCCGGTTCGGCTTGAGTTTCCTCAGCTGCCCTGGTGCTGGACTTTGCGCTGCCGCGACAGCTGGATGGTCTTGTCCACCCCGACGACCGCTGGGGCGATGAGCGACAGGGCGAGCACGATCACCCATTCCCGTCCGGTGAGCGACATGGTGTCGAGCAGGCGCTGGAGCATGTGGAGTTCGACCGCGGCCCAGGTGAGGATCCAGCCCGAGGATGATCCAGCCCAGGTAGGGGAACAGCGGCGACGCCCACGGCGCCTGGCGCTCGCGCCGCATGACCAGGCCGATGTTGACCGCGCTGAACGAGACGATGGCGAAGGCCATGGTCATGGAGACCGACGCGTGGGTGGTGCTGGGCTTGCCGGGACCCCACTCGAGCACGGCGAGGGCGGTGACGGCGACCACGAACCCGGTGAGGACCCAGCGGATGATCTGAGGCCGTGTTGACGATCTTCGTGCCGGGCTTGCGCGGCGGCCGCTGCATCACCCCGGGGTCGGGGACGTCGACGATGAACCCGATCACCACGGTGATGACGACGAAGAACTTGCAGAACAGCAGCTGGAGCGGGAACAGGGCGACGCCGCCGTTGATGTTGAAGATGGTGGCGTACACCATCAGCTGCAGCACCGACGACAGGATCGTCAACTGCAGCCTGACGTAGGAGGAGATCCGCCGGTAGATGTCGCGGCCAAGGTCGACGGCCCGCACCAGCGTGGCGAAGTTGTCGTCGGTCAGCACGATCTTCGCCGCTTGCTTGGACACCTCCGAGCCGCTGCCCATGGCCACGCCGATGTCGGCCTGCTTGAGCGCCGCCGCGTCGTTGACGGCGTCGCCGGTCATCGCGACCACGTCGCCGGACTCCTGCATGAGCCGCGCCAGCCGCAGCTTGTCCTCGGGCGCCACCCGCCCGAACACGTGCAGCTCGGGAAGCCGGTCGAGCACTTCGGGTCGGCCAGGTGCTGCAGCTCGGTACCGGTGATCACGCCGGGCCCGAGCCCCAGCTCGTCGGCGATCGCCCGCGCGGTCACGGTGTGGTCGCCGGTGATCATCCGCACGTCGATCCCGGCGTCCAGGGCGACGTGCACCGCGTCCTTGGCCTCGGTGCGGAGCGGATCGATGATCCCGACCAGCGCGACGAAGACCAGATCGGTGACGGCGGCCATCGGGTCGGCCATCGCCGCGGACATCGCCGCGTCGTCGAGGTCACGGGCGGCGAACGCGAGCACCCGCAGCCCGCGCTCGGAGAGCTGGCGGTTGGCGGCCAGGATCTCGTCCCGGACGGCGCCGATCGGCACCTGCTCGCCGTGCCAGAGCGCATGGCCGCAGCGCTCCACGACCACGTCGGGCGCGCCCTTGACGCTGATGAAGTGCGGCTGCTGCAAGATCCCGCCGGCGAGCCAGTCGGGCAGTCGTGGAAGGTGGCCATGAACTTGTACTCGGAGTCGAACGGCACCTCGGCCCGGCGGGGCAGCGCTTCGCGGGTATGCGCGGCGTCGACGCCCATCTTCGCGGCGAGCACCACGAACGCCGCTTCGGTCGGGTCGCCGATGACCGACTCGTCGTCGGCGACGGTGGCGTCGGTGCACAGCATCAGGCCCAGGGCCAGGCGGCGGAAGTCCGGCAGCTCTCCCCCGGCCACGCCCAGGATCGCGCCGGCCTTCTGGTAGCCGGGGCCCTCGATCTTGAACCAGTCACCGCCGGCCAGCATGGTGGTCGCGGTCATCGCGTTCATCGTCAGCGTGCCGGTCTTGTCGCTGTTGATGACGGTTGTCCCGCCGAGGGTCTCCACGTCGGTCAGCGACTTGACCACCGCCTTGGACTCCACCAGGCGCCGCGCCCCCGAGGACAGCATCGCCTGCACGAACGTCGGCAGGCCGGTCGGGATGGACGCGATCGCGGTCGAGATGCACAGCAGCACCAGGGTCGTGGTGTCCTGGCCCCGCGCGATGCCGAAGATGGCGATCACCGCCACGGCCAGACAGGCGATCAGGCCGAACACCTTGGTCATGCCGTCGAGTTCGCGCTGCAGCGGCGAGCGGGACCGCTTGGTGGCCGTGACCAGGCCGGCGATCTTGCCCATCTCGGTCGCGTTACCGGTCGCGGTCACCACGATCGCCGCCGAGCCGCGGGTGACCTGGGTGTTCTGGAACACCAGGTTCGTGCGGTCGCCGAGCGCGATCTCGCCCTCGGGAGCGTCACCCGGTCCTTGGCGATCGGTGCGCTCTCGCCGGTGAGCGCGGCCTCCTGCACCTCGAGGGTGGCGGACGAGACGATCCTCCCGTCCGCCGGGACGACGTCACCCGCCTCGAGCAGCACGATGTCACCCGGCACGAGCTTGGTCGATTCGATCTCCTCGACCTGGCCGGACCGCCGCACCCGGGCCCGGGGCACCTGCAGCTGCGCCAGCGCCTCGACGCTGGCCCGGGCCTTCAGCTCCTGGGCCGTGCCCATGACGACGTTGAACATCACCAGCCCGAGCACCACGACGCCCGTCGCCACCTGCCCGATGGCGAAGCTGGCCGCCGCAGACGATCAGCAGCATGATGTTCATCGGGTTGGCCAGCTGGCCCCGCGCCGACCACCCAGACGCTCGGCGGCGGCTCGGTCGGCAGCTCGTTGGGCCCGTACTCGGCCAGCCGCCGCTCCACCTCCTCGGCGCCCAGGCCTTGATCAGGGTCGACGCCCAGCTGCCCGCCGCATCCTCCGCCGAGAGCGCGTACCAGGCGACGTCCTCGACGGGGGGTTTGGTTGTGGTCATCTCTGCTCCTAATGACCTAGCGCCCGAGCCTGGACATGCTGTCGGCCCTGTCGGGCGTGGACCCGCTTCCACCCGAAGTCAAGGGCCGACGCTGAGCACGAGAATGGCCAGCAGCGTGACGATCGAGGCGGGCTCGTGGATGAGGGTGGTGAACACGAACGTCACCAGGACCACCGCCGGCCGCCGCGATCGCGAGCGACGAGGATCAGAGGCGTTGGCGCCGGTCTCGGCCCGGACCCGGAGGTGAGCGGCGGTGATCAGCGTGAAGATCACGCAGGGCGACGGCGCTGCCGATGGAGGCGATCGCGTCCAGTTTGAACACCACGGCCAGGACGAGGCACGCGGCCGCCTGGATCAGCAGCCCGGCCGAGGCCCGGCCGCCGAACTTCCGCGCCATCAGCGGGGGGAACTGGCCGCGTTTCCGCCAGCCGCTCGGACAGCCCGGCCGCGGGGTACAGCCCGGCGTTGGTGGCCCCGGCGGTGGCGAACAGGGCGGTGACGCTCATCAGCCAGTAGCCCGCCTGGCCGAGCGTGGGCTCGGCGGCCACGGCCAGCGCGGTCCCCCGGAGGCGATCACCTTCTCCACGGTGAGCGTGCCGAACACGCCCAGCGCGATGGCGACGTAGATGACCGTGGCGATGCTGAGCGCGAGGTACATCGCCCGGGGCAGCTGGCGCGACGGCTTGGCGAGGTCCTTGGCGGTGAAGGTGATGATGCCGAAGCCGAGGAAGGCGAAGAAGGTCAGCGCGACGCTGGAGACGATGTCCTTCAGCGGCGGGTACTCCGAGGGCGCCAGCAGCGACGGGTTCATGTTGACGAGCGTGACGACCGCGAACAGGGTGAGGATCCCGAGCACGACATAGACGATCACGGTCTGCGCGCTCGCGACCAGCTGCGACCCGACGATGTTCACCGCCGGTCATCACGATGATGATCAGCGCCGCGAAGACCTTGGTCCAGGCCTTGTTCTCCCCGGCGAGCATCGGCGCTGGCGTAGCTGCCGAACGAGATCGCCACCATCGCGGTCACGATGGCGTTCGCCGCGTACATCAGCCAGGCGCTGATCCCGGTGAAGTGGCCGTCGCCGAACCCTTCGCGACGTACTCCAGCAGCCCCCCGGCGGTCGGATACCGCGCGCCGAGCTTGGCGAACGAGTAGCCCTGCAATACGGCGATGACCCCGGCGATCAGGAACGACAGCCACACCGCCGCCCCGGCCACCGCGCCGGCCGCGCCCAGCAGCGCGAAGATCCCCGCGCCCACCATCGACCCGACTCCGATGAAGGCGGCCTGGCGCACCGTCAGATACTTCCGCGGCGGCGCGGACGGCAGGTCTCTCGGTGTCGTCCATCGGCGCCATGTCCTCCTTTCTCCGCTCACCTGGTGTCTGGCCGGTATCACCGGTAGGGCGGGACAGGGCACCGGCTGGCTCATGTGGCGGCGCTGTCCCAGGTAGACGGGGATGCCGAGCAGCAGCGCGCCGCCGGCGAGGAAGAACGGCGCCCAGTAGACCCAGAAGCTGTGCGCCGGTGTTGCGCGAGTACCAGATGAACAGGACCGAGAACACGAGCGAGAGGACGGCGACGATCATGTCCCGGGCGAACCGCGGGGTCTGCAGCGTCCCGGTGGTCGATCCAACGCCATTTGATCTGCGCGAGCGCGGAGAAGCCGTACGGGATCGCGGAGGTGATGCCGGTCATCAGCACCAGCGTGGTGAACACCGGTCGCGCCGCCCGAGCCGAGGTAGTTGATGGCCATCGCGATCGAGGCCAGCACGGTGGAGGCGATGATGCCGAAGGCGGGCACGCCGCTTCTTGGAGATGCGCTGGAACCGCTGGGGGAACAGGCCGTCCTTAGCGGCCGCGAGCGGCATCTCGGCGCAGATCATGGTCCAGCCGTTGAGGGCGCCGAAGCCGGAGATGATGACGGCGATGGCCATCACGTTGCCGGCCCAGGTGCCGCCGAACATCGCGTTGACCGCGTCGGAGAACGGCGCGGTCGCCTTGGCTGAGCTTCGCCGTTGGGCACGATGCCGAACACGGCGGTGAACGAGAGCATGTAGACGACCGCGGTCGCGAGCGTGCCCAGGATCGGTGGACCGCGGGATGTTGCGGTCGGGGTTGCGCACCTTGGCCGCGGCGACCGCGGCGCATCTCCACACCGAGATAGCTGAACAGCGCGATGGCCATCCCGCCGCCGATCGCGCCGATCGCACTCTCCTCGCTGACGTTCCAGGGCGTGAAGTTGGCGCTGCTTGATGAAGAAGAGGCCGACGACCGACATGAACGCGAGCGCCGCGAACTTGAGGACCGTGGTGATCACCTGGACCGAGCCCATGTTCTTCACACCGGAAAGGTTGATCACCGCCGGGATCCACAGCCCGACGAGCACGAGCAGCACCGTGAGCCAGCTTGTTGTGGCCCGTGTTGACGAACACCTCGACGTAGAGGACCCAGCCGACCGCGATCGCGGCGTTGCCCGCCCACGCGGTGATCCAGTACGACCAGGCGTTGAAGAAGCCGAGCCGGTTGCCGAAGGCGGCCCGCGCGTAGGCGTACGGGCCGCCGTCGGCGGCAGGCGCCGCGACAGCGCGGCGAACAGCAGCGCGAGCGCGAGCGCGCCGACCGTGGTGAGCCCCATCGACACGAGCGTGATGGGCCCGTAGACCGGCAAGCGAGGTCGGCAGGTTGAAGATGCCGACGCCGATGATGCTGCCCACGATCAGCGCCATCGCAGCGGTCAGGCCGAACTGAGCGTCTCCGCGTCCCCGCCAGCCGGCTCGCCGGCAGGCCCTGGAGCACCACCGGAGACGTCAGACCTGGTCCGCCATAGCTTCACACCCCTAACCGGGCCCTGGCCGGAAACGGCCCGCGACACCACGTTCGTCAGGCCTTCCGGCCACGATCCCGGCGATGTCTTCCAGCGAGCCGATCGCGGCCCGCC
Organism: uncultured Actinomycetes bacterium; assembly: GCA_963835425.1. Classification (GTDB taxonomy): domain Bacteria; phylum Actinomycetota; class Actinomycetes; order Streptosporangiales; family Streptosporangiaceae; genus UBA9676. The sequence continues at coordinate 167,070 of CAWIGE010000004.1, forward strand.
TGCCGGTGTTCGCGGTGAAACGAGCCGCGGCCTCGACCTTCGGGCCCATGGATCCGGCCGCGAACTGGTAACCGGGCCAGGCTCCGACGGCGTCATCTGGCTCCAGCCGTTCTGCTCCGGCGTGCCCCAGTGCGACGTAAACGCCGTCAACGTCGGTCGCCATGAGGAACAGGTCCGCGCCCACGTCCTCGGCGAGCAGCTCGCCCGCGAGATCCTTGTCGATGACCGCCTCGACGCCCACCAGCTCGCCCGGTCCGAGGACGGGTACATGGTGGGGATGCCCCCGCCGCCCGCGCAGATGACCACGGCCCCCGCTCGAGCAGCCAGCTGATCGGCTCGATCTCCAGGATGCGCGTGGCTCGGGCGATGGCACCACCCGCCGCCAGGCGGCACCGTCCTGGCGGAACGCCCAGCCCTTGCCGGTGGCCAGCGCGTCGGCGGCCTCTTGGTGTAGACGGGGCCGACGAACTTCGTCGGGCTGGCGAACGCCGGGTCGGCCGGGTCCACCACGATCATGGTGAGCAGGGTCGCCACCTGCTTCCGGCGGCAGGAGGCTCCTGAGCTCCTGCTGGATCAGGTAGCCGATCATGCCCTGGGTGCCCGCTCCAGGACGTCGAGGGGATAGGGCTCGGCGCCGGAGTACGCCTCGGCCTGGAGGGACAGCAGGCCGACCTGTGGCCCGTTCCCGTGCACGACGACGACGCTGTGCTCGGTGACCAGCGGGGCGATCGCCTGGGCCGCCACCATGATGTTGCGCCGTTGCACCTCGGTGGTCATCGGGTCGCTGCGGCGCAGCAGCGCATTGCCGCCCAGCGCGATGACGATCCGCATCCTCAGCCTCCCTGCTCGCCGCCGGCCGGCGGTCCTTCCCCACAGGCCAGAATGCGAGGCCGACATGTGCGCTTGAGCGCAGTACCGATCCTGGTTAAGGCCGACCCGGGGCGTCGTCACCCTTCCGAGGGTGATTCCACCGCCTCAGAGCAGCTGCAGGTCCAGCGCCCGCTCGATGGCCTCCGCGCGCGACGCCACCCCCAGCTTCTGGTAGACGGACCGGAGATGGGTCTTCACCGTGTTGCGCGAGACGTAAAGGGTCGCCGCCATCTGCAGGTAGGTGCTGGTCGGCAGGAGCTTCAGGATGCGCAGCTCGGCCGCGGTCAGTGGCTCGGCGAGCACAGAGGGGGACCGGGAGGCGGCCGATCGCACGGCGCGCACCTCGAGGGCCGCGGCGATCAGCTGCTCCATGAACGGGTCCGGCCCCGCCTGGGCCGCATGCTCGATCAGGTAGCTGGTCACCTGCGGCGCGGCCGTGACGACCGTGTTGAGGAACCTCCCCTGGCGGGCGGTGTGGAGGGTGCCGCCCAGGATGCCGGCAGCCAGGGGGTCGCCACGCCCGATCGCGGCCGCGGCGAGAAGTACCTGACGCTCCAGCGCGCGCCGCGGCGTCAGCTCGCCCAGCGATGGCGACCGCAGGTGTTCCTGCGCCGCGTGGTGATCGTCGGCGGCCAGCGCGATCCTGGCCAGCAAAAGCTCGCGGCGGGCGGCGGGCAGCCCGCCCGCCAGCTCGGCGGCTGAGCGCAGGTCGCCGAGCGACAGCCGCAGCTGCGCCTCCAGCTCATCGGCCCGCGCCAGCAGCACCGGCGTGGCCCCGGGCAGCACCAGACCCGCCGCCTCGACGCTGGTCAGCGCCTCGCGGACCTGCCCGCGGGCGGCCCAGATCCTCGCTCGGTCGAGCAGCGTGAGGAACTCAAACAGAGGCCGCCGCCGCTCCGTTATTGACAGCGCCTGCTCGGCGAGCCGCTCCGCGGTGTCAAGGTCCCGGCGCTCCAGCGCGAGGCCGACCAGCGCACGCAGGTGATCGACGGCGAAGAAATGGTGACCGAACCCCAGCCTACTGGCCTCCACACTGGCGGCCCCGGCGGCATCGGCGGCTTCGGCGAGGTTGCCACGCTCCTGCCAGGCCAGCGCTCGCGCACCGGGCACCATCACCAGCCGGGCAACCTCGGTGAGCCCGGGCAGCGCCAGGGCCGCCGCCGCCTCCCGCTCGACTGCCTGATAGTCCTCTAGGCAGTTGTAGAGCCGCAGCAGGATGAGTGGGACGGTGAGATTCCAGTCGTCGGTGAGCGGCGTCCCCCCCTGGCTGGCCCGGGCGGCGAGGGCCAGGCTCACCGCCTCGTCCAGCCGGCCGATCTGGCTGTAGTGGAACGATCGCATCACCGCGGACCGCGTCACCAGCTCCGAGCCGGGCGGAATCGTTGGCTGGACGCGCTCGAGCAAGTCCAGGTACTCGCCCCCACGAGCCGTATCACCCCAGGTCAATAGGTCGGTGGCCAAGGCCAGCAGCCGCTCGGGGGCATCGGCGAGCAGCGACGGGTTGACCATGCTGAGGTCCGGTGCGCCCGGCAGGACCGGGTCGCGCAGGAAGTTGGTCACGACACGGTCCTGAATGAGGGCGAGTGCCCGATCGCCCTGCTGTGCAGCAAGGTAATGACGGGCCGCGCGCCGCGCGCCGCCGGTGGATTCGAACCATTCGCCCGCCATTAGCTGGAGCTTCTGCTCACGGGCCCGGTCCCTGGCCCGCAGGTCGGCGCGCAGCACCTGGCGCACCAGATGGTGGTACCGGAAGCTGGTCCGCTCGTCATCGAGCGCCACCGTGAACAGGTTGCCCGTGTCGATTTGGCGCAGCAGCGCCGCGGCGTCCGCCCTGCCGGTGATGGCCGCGCACGCGTCCGCGGTCAGCTCGCCGAGGATGGACGTGTCGAGCATGAACTGGGCGACCTCCGGCGCCTGCTGCTCGAGGACCTCGGCAATGAAGTACTCGGCGATCGGGTAGCTGCGGAGGTCCAGCGCTCGCACCACCCGCACCGGGTCGGTGCTGCCGCGCAGCGACAGCGCCACCATCTGCAGGGCCGCGGCCCATCCCTCGCTTCGCTGATGCAGCAGCGCCAGATCACCGGCGGCGACCTCGACGCCGAAATTGGCCAGCAGGTCGCGGCTTTCGGCCAGGGAGAAATACAGGTCACGGTCGCGGAGCTCGCACAGCTCACCGGCCACCCGCAGCCGGTGCAGCCGCAGCGGGGGGTCGCTGCGGCCCGCCAGCACCAGCTGGGCGGTCTGGGCCGGCCAGCGCTCCACCAGGTCGGCCATGTCCCTGGACACCGCGGCCGCCGCGGCCTGGAAGTCGTCGACGATGACCACCGACCCCACCGGCAGCTCCGCGGCATCGTTGGCGATCGACGCGGTGACGTCGGCCGACAAGGCGCCGTCCATCGCGAGCAGGTCGGCGGCATCGGCGCCGAACCCCGGCGCCAAGGCCCGTGGGGCCTCGATGAAGGCGGTCCAGAAGCGGACCGGGTCGGCGTCGGCCCGGTCGCAGGCGAGCCAGGAAGTACCGCCCGGCGGTCTGGCCGCCGCCCAGCTCGACAGCAGCACGCTCTTGCCCGCGCCGGCCGACCCCACCAGGACCGTCAGGCGTTTGCCCGCTCCCGCCGCCAGCCGGTCATGCAGTTCGGGCCTGGTGACCAGCGTGGTGGGCAGCGTCGTCGGCCGGAACTTGGACAGCGCAAAACGAGCACCCCGTAAGGGGCCGTTCCCCGCCGTCGTGCCCTCGGCCACGACAACCTCTCCCAGCGGGTCCCCTCCCAGGGCGGTCGCGGTCGCCACAGGAGACCCGGTCTGTACCAAGACTTTACTATTCGGCATGATCACTTGCCATGCTGTCAGTATCAACGGCGGGTGAACGCTGGCCGTCGTAGTGGTATCCGGAAACCGAACCCGGTGTTCGCGGCCTCACCGGTGGCAGGATCCCGGCCTCACCCTTGGGGGGGTGATGACGCGCATCCCGCCGCGGGGCATGCTGGCGGCACGCTGAACCAGCAGACTGCGAGGCGTGACCCTGGTGCAATCACAGATATACGAGATCACTTTCACGGGTCAGGCGGGCACCGCGCTGCGGGCGGAGTTCGATGACTGCGAGGTCACCGTCGGCCCGGGTACCACAACGCTTCGCGCTGAGCTGCCCGATCAGGGAGCTCTCTCCGGGCTGGTGCAGCGGATCACCGGTCTCGGGCTGGAAGTGATCCACATGCACCTGGTGGCGCCACCGCCCGGGCAATGACGCTCGCGCCGATGCAGCCCCGGCACCCGCTGGCTTCCGGGCCGTCCTCCGGAGCCTCCGGCTCCCACGCCTGCTGATGCCGGGTGCGCCATGACGGATACGTGGGCCTATGTAGCCGTCTTCCTCCTCATGACGCTGGCGTTCATCGGGATACCGGCGGTCGGGCCGGCCATCATCGGCTGGGCCGCCGTCCAGGCCAGCCAGGGAGATCTCAACATCGTCCTGATGCTGATCGTGGCGGCGCTGGGGGCCGAGGCCGGCGGCCTGATCGGTTACGCCATTGGCGCCCGGTGGGGCCGCAGGCTCCTGGGCCTGCCCGGCCCCTGGCGGGAGCGGCGGCAGAGCACCATCGCCCGGGCTGAGGCGCTCTACGCGAAGTGGGGTCGCCTCGCCGTCTTCTTCACGCCGACCCTGGTCTCCGGCATTCTCCGGATGAAGTACTCCCAGTTCGTCGTCTGGAACTTCGTCGTCGGCTCCGTGTACGTGCTGTCGGTCGGGCCCGCCGCCTACGGCGCGGGCAAGGTCGCGGCCAGCGAGCAGGACTGGGAGAGCCTGGGCGCGCTGGTGACCGGGCTGGCGATCGCGGCCGGGTGCGCAATGCTCGCGGCACGGTATTACCGCTGCCGCCGGACCCGCAGGCTCACCGGCCGGGCCAGCGCCGGCGAGGCCGGCGGGTGATGGCGATGACACGCCTGGGCTCCCACCCGCCAGGGGTGATGTGCCGGGTGAGTCCTGAGGGGAGGTTGCGGTTGCGCCCGTAGCGGGTGGGCACGGACCGCGCACCAAGGAGGCCCGGGCCATGGGCGCTGGCGGCCGACATGCCCCCGGCTGGCCCATGGCGTGGCCGGGCCGGCGAGAGTGGTCGCGTTTGGCGCGAGCAATGTCGCCCCGGCGGGCGCGGCGGGCGCGGCGGCCGATCGGCGCGCGGCAGACACGAACGGCTCTGGAACGCAGGGTTGCCAGCGAGCAAACTGGACTCCAAACTTGGCCTGGTCTTTGCTGGAGTCCTGCGACACCGGTGCTGCCCCGGGCCGGGCGGGCTGGCAGGCCTGGCGCCGGTTCCGACATGGAAGGATCTGCCGACGATGGCCGACAAGCGGGCGGAACGCATCGCCGAGCTGATCAAGCCACTGCGGGTCAAGCCGGGCTCGAAGGTGAACCTGGCCAAGGACTTCGACCCGGGCTACAAGGCGGGCTTCCTGAAGAAGAAGGACGGCGCCGGGCTGCTGGAGACGGGCATCGCGATGCTGGCCCACTACCAGGCGCGGCTGGCCGCGCAGGACACCTACGGGGTGCTGGTGTGCCTGCAGGCGCTGGACGCGGGCGGCAAGGACGGGACGATCCGCCACGTTATGAGCGGGGTGAACCCGCAGGGCGTGAAGGTGACCGGCTTCAAGGTGCCCTCGGCGGAGGAACTCGACCACGACTATCTGTGGCGCTACGCCCGCCACCTGCCCGCGCGCGGCGACATCGGGATCTTCAACCGGTCGCACTACGAGGAGGTCCTGGTGGTGCGGGTGCACCCGGAGAATCTGGATCGCCAGCGGCTGCCCGCCGGAGCCAAGGGCAAGGGGGTCTGGGAGCGGCGCTACCGGGAGATCAACGACTGGGAGCGTTACCTGACCGATAACGGGTTCAAGGTGGTGAAGCTGTTCCTGAACCTGTCCAAGGAGGAGCAGCGGACCCGCTTCCTCAAGCGGATCGACCTGCCGGAGAAGAACTGGAAGTTCTCGGCGGCCGATGTCCGGGAACGCGGCCGGTGGGGCGACTACCAGAAGGCGTTCTCGGAGATGCTGTCGGCCACCAGCACCAGCTGGGCACCGTGGTATGTCATCCCGGCGGACCGCAAGTGGTTCGCGCGCGTCTGTGCGGCCGCGGTCATCGTGCACACCCTGGTCGAGATCGATCCACGGTACCCGGTGGTGGGCGAGGACCGGCGCCAGCAGCTGCAGGCGGTCAAGCGCGAGCTGGAGGCCGAGGCGCCCGAGGGCGCGCCCGCTGACCCGTTCGCCGCCAGGGAGGCCGGGGCGAAGGCGAAGGCGGCGGCGGAGGCCGAGGCGGCGGCCGAGGCCGAGGCCCAGGCGGCGGCGGAGGCGAAGGCGGCGGCCAGGACGGCGGCCGGTGCGGCGGCCAAGGCCAGGGCAGCGGCCAGGACGGCGGCCCGGGCCGCGGCCGGCCAGGCGGCCGGCGACGGGCGGCGGCCCGGTAGGGCGGACAATAAGGGCCAGCCGGCGCGGGCGAGCCGGGCCCGCGGCGGTTCGCCCACCGGGGGCCGGCGGCCCCGGCGGCCCGCAGGACAAGCAGGACCCGGGCCAATGACCGGCCCGGATCGGAGGCATAGACATGGCGGTGCAAGCAGACGCCACGGGACAGCCGGCCACGGCGGGCCCGAACTGGTATGCGCGCTCAACGGACGAGGTCACCACCGCACTGGGCGTCGACCCGGCCGTGGGGCTGACCGCTGCGCGGGCGGCCGAGCTGCTGGCCGCGAACGGCCCGAACGCGCTGCCGGAGGAGAAGCCGAAGCCGGGCTGGCGCCGGTTCCTGGAGCAGTACCGCGCCTATATGCAGATCATCCTGGTCGTCGCCGCAGTGGTGTCCCTGCTGGTCAAGGAGTGGAGCACCGCCGTTCTGCTGGTGGCGCTGACGATCCTGAACGCGGTGATCGGGGTGCGGCAGGAGGGCAAGGCCGAGAGCGCCATGAACGCCCTCAAATCGATGATGAAGGCGACCGCCCGCGTGCGGCGGGACGGCTCCGAGTCCCAGGTCCCGGCCGAGCAGGTGGTCGTGGGCGACGTGGTGCTCATCGCCGCCGGAGACGAGGTGCCAGCGGACGGCCGCATCATCGCGGCCAGCGCCCTGCAGATCGACGAATCGGCGCTGACCGGGGAGAGCGTGCCCGCGGCCAAGGACGCCGGGACACTGCCCGGTGGCGAGCTGAACCCGGGCGACCAGACGAACGTGGCGTTCATGAACACGCCGGTCACCCACGGCAGCGGCACCATGATCGTCACCGCGACCGGGGCCGGCACCGAACTCGGGAAGATCTCCGGGATGCTGGCGGCCACGGCCACCGAGGAGTCGCCGCTGACCAAGGAGCTCAACCGGCTCACCCTGTGGATCGCGGCGGCGGCCGGCCTGACCATGATCGTGATGTTCATCCTGGGCCGCCAGCGCGGCCTGGCCTGGGACGCGCTGTTCGTCAGCGCCGTCACGCTGGCCATCGCGGCCATCCCCGAGGCGCTGCCCACGGTGTCGCAGACGATCCTGTCGATCGGCGGTGTGGACCTGGCCAAGCGCAACGCCATCGTGAAGGACCTGCCCTCGGTCGAGACGCTGGGGTTCACCTCGGCGATCAACTCCGACAAGACCGGCACCCTGACCATGAACCAGATGACCGCCGTCGAGGTGGTCAACCCGGCCGACCGCTACACGATCTCGGGGATCGGCTATGGCCTGGAGGGCCAGGTCCAGCACGCCGCGGGCTCCGCGGACCGCATCGATGAGGCGATCCTGCCTTACATCGTCGCCAGCGACGCCAAGCTGGTGGACGGCAAGGTGGTGGGCGACCCCACCGAGGGTGCCCTGCTCGTGCTGGGCTACAAGGCCGGGATGGACATCGACGAGACCCGCGAGCGGCTGCCCCGGCTGGCCACGCTGCCGTTCGACCCGACCTACAAGCTGATGGCCACCTTCAACTCGGCCACCGACCGCGCGGGCCGGGCGGTCGTGCGCTGCTTCGTCAAGGGCGCGGCACCGGCGGTGATGGCGCGGGCGGCCACGGCCCTTTCCGGCGGCGCCAGCATCCCATGGGATGCCGACCTGAACGAACAGCACAACGCGCACATGGAACGTATGGAGGGCGAGGGCCGGAGGGTGATGGCCGCCGCCACCCGCGACCTGGACCCATCAGTATTCGACCCGGCCGGCGACCTGCTCGGCTACGTCACGGAACTGCAGCTGACCAGCCTGGTCGGGATGGTCGACCCGGCGCGGGACGAGTCCAAGGACGCGGTCGCCAGCGCCCAGGCGGCCCACATCGTCGTCCGGATGGTGACCGGAGACGATGTGATCACGGGTGCGGCCATCGCCAAGCAGGTCGGGATCCCGGGCGAGGCCATCCTGGGCGCGGACTTCGCTGACCTGTCCGAGTCCGAGCGGCTGGCTCGCATCGACGACATCGGGGTGCTCGGCCGGGTCGCCCCCGAGCACAAGGTGCTCCTCGCCGACACGCTCAAGAAAAAGGGCTATGTGGTGGCCATGACCGGCGACGGCGTCAACGACGCACCCGCCATCAAGGCGGCCGACATCGGGATCGCCATGGGCTCCGGCACCGAGGTAGCCAAGAACGCCGGCCGGATGATCCTGTCCGACGACAACTTCGCCACGATCATCTTCGCGGTGGAGCAGGGCCGCAAGATCTATGACAACCTCACCAAGTACATCCGTTTTGTACTTATCTTGCTGGTTGTCTTCGTCCTGACGTTCCTCGGCGCGAGCCTGTTCAACATCGCCAGCGGCGAGCCGTTCAACCCCGGGCAGGTGCTGTGGATCCACTTCATCGTCAACGCCCCGTTCGGCTTCGCGCTCGGCTTCGACCGGGAGACCCCCGGGCTCATGGGACGCAGGCCGCGCCCGCGGGGCGAGTCGGTGCTGACCAGGCCGGTGGTGGTGACGGTCGGGCTGGTCGGGCTGGCCATCACCATCGGGCTGCTGTCGCTCATCCAGTACGGCACCTCCCACTTCAACAGCGAGCACATCGGCAACTCGATCGCCTTCACCTCGTTCGCTCTGTGCCTGATCGTGGCCGCCGTCGAGTGCCGCAGCCAGACCGAAAGCGTCCTGACGGTGGACACCTTCGACAGCAAGCAGATGAACTGGGCGATGATCGGGGAGTTCGTGCTCGCGGTGCTGGTGACCCAGATGGACGTCTTCCACCGGCTGCTGGGTACGGTCGATATCAACCTGCGGCAGTTCGGGTGGGCGCTGGTGCCGGCCGTCGCGCTGCTGGTGCTGTGGGAGCTCGGGAAGCTGATCGCCCGGCGGGCCCACGCCAGCCGGTCGTCCCGGGCGCCGCAGGCCAGCGCTTGACCCCCATGGCAGCCTGACGTGTTCCGCTGGGTGCCGGGGCTGCAGGCGATCTCGTCCTACCGGCGCGAGTGGCTCGCCAAGGACATCGTCGCCGGGGTGGTGCTCACCACCCTGCTGGTCCCGCAGGGCATGGCCTACGCGGAGCTGGCCGGCCTGCCGCCGATCACCGGCCTGTACACGTCGATCCTGTGCCTGGCCGGTTATGCGGTGTTCGGGCCGTCGCGGATCCTGGTGCTCGGCCCGGATTCCTCGCTCGGGCCGATGATCGCCGCCACGATCCTGCCGCTGATCGCCGCCAACGGCGACGAAAAGCGGGCCATCGCGCTGGCGTCGATGCTCGCGCTCATCGTCGGGGCGATCATGATCCTGGCGAGCGTGGCGAAGCTCGGCTTCATCGCCGACCTGATCTCCAAGCCGACGATGATCGGCTACATGAACGGCCTCGCGCTGACCATCCTGATCGGGCAGCTGCCGAAGCTGTTCGGGTTCAAGATCGATGCCGAGGGCCTGATCGGCGAGGCCACCGCCTTCGTCAAGGGCCTGGCCAACGGGGAGGCGGTTGCCGCCGCGGCCACGGTCGGGATCGCCGGGATCGTGGTGATCCTGGTGCTGCAGCGCTGGCTGCCTAAGGTCCCGGCGGTGCTGATCATGGTGGTGCTCGCCATCGCGTCGACGACGGTCTTTCACCTGGCGGACCACGGCGTCAGCCTGGTCGGGGTGCTCCCCAAGGGGTTCCCGCCGCTGACGATCCCGCATATCGGCCTGTCTGATCTCGGCCCGCTGTTCGCCGGTGCGGCGGGGATCGTCGTGGTCTCCCTGGCCGACACGATCTCGACCGCATCGGCGTTCGCGGCCCGCACCGGGCAGGAGATCAACGGCAACCAGGAGATGATCGGCATCGGCGCGGCGAACCTGGCCGCCGGGTTGTTCCAGGGGTTCCCGGTCAGCACCAGCGGGTCACGGACGGCGGTGGCGGAACGCTCCGGCGCGAAGACCCAGCTCACCGGCGTGGTGGGGGCGGCCCTGATCATTCTCATGATCGTGCTGGTCCCGGGCCTGTTCCGTAACCTGCCCCAGCCCGCCCTGGCCGCCGTGGTGATCACCGCGTCGCTGTCTCTCGCCGACATCCCCGCCACGGTCCGGCTGTGGAAACAGCGCAAGGTGGAATTCCTCCTGTCGATCGCGGCGTTCCTCGGCGTCGCGCTGCTCGGCGTGCTGCCCGGGATCGCGATCGCGGTCGCCCTGTCGATCCTCAACGTCTTCCGCCGGGCGTGGTGGCCCTACGACACCCAGCTCGGGCGGGTGGAAGGGCTGGCGGGCTACCACGACGTGCACTCCTACCCGCAGGCCGAGCACCTGCCCGGCCTGGTGATCTACCGGTTCGACGGCCCGCTGTTCTTCGCCAACGCCAAGACGTTCCGTGACGAGGTCAGGCGCATGGCCCGGGCCGACCCGCCACCCATCTGGATCCTGATCGCCGCCGAGCCGATGACCGACGTGGACACCACCGCATCCGACGTGCTGGAAGAGCTCGACGAGGCGCTGAACGACCAGGGCATCAGCCTGGTGTTCGCCGAGCTCAAGGACCCGGTGCGGCGCAAGATCGAGCGTTACGGGCTCACCCGCACGATCAGCCCGCAGCACTTCTTCCCGACCATCGAATCCGCCATCGCCGCCTTCCGGCAGGAGACCGGCGCCGACTGGGCCCCCGCCGCCCCGGCCGCCAGCGGCGAGACCGGCGCCGGCCCGGACCGCCCGCACGACGTCCCCGCGTCACCATCCGCCGGCTAGGGCCACGGGCTGCCACCATGGGATCCCCCGACGGCCCCGATGTGGTGCCTGCCAGGCTGCTGCCCGGGGCCAGCGGGGCGGGAATACCATCCGTAAAGGGGATCGTGTGGCCATGGGATGGGATGCGGATCAGCAGGCGGCGACGCCGTCGGCCGACCGCGATGGTTCAGGCCCCCAGGTAGCGGGAGAAGCGCCCAGGGTGGGCGCGGGACGTGGGGGGCGCTGGGCCGCGACGGTGGCGCGGGGCCGCCGGCTTGCCCGCGCCGTCCTGGACAGCGACGAGGCGGCGGTGGAGGAGGCCGTCCTGCGGCTGAGCCGCTCCCGGCGGCTGTTCGCTCCCCTGGCGCTGGCCGCCGGCGCGGTCATCATCTTGTTCGACGGGCTGAAGCTGCTGTTCTCCAACTGGCGGCTGACGTTGATCCAGGTGCTCCCGGCGATGTGGATCTGGGCCGCCATGTACGACCTGAAGGCCCACGTTTTCTACGGGAAGACCTACCACTTGGTGACCGGCCCGGCCCGGGTCGCGGTCGTGCTGGCGGTCACCGTGATCACCGCGGCGGCCTACTTCCTCAACGCCGTGTTCGCGTTCGCGATAGCCAAGCCGGGCCGGCCGCTGATCCGCCCGGCCTTCCGCGAGGCCCGGTCCCACCTGGCCATCGTCCTGGGGTCGGGCGCGGTGGTCGGCCTGTGCCTCGGCCTGTCCACCGTGGTCCTCATCCACTGGGGGCTGTGGTGGTTCGCGCTCACGCTGAGCATCGTCATCGGCGTAATGATGATCTCGTACGTGGCCGTGCCGTCCCGGCTGATCGGCATCAAGGCCAGCCGCGCGGGTTATTCGAAACGGGACAAGCTGACCGCCAGCGCCGTGGGCGGGGTCGTCGGGGCCGTGGTCTGCACCCCGCCGTACCTGCTCGGCCGCGTGGGGCTGGTCATGCTCGGATCGCGCGCGCTGCTCATCCCGGGCATCGTCGTGTTCCTGACCGGGCTGACGTTGCAGGCCGGCACCACCAGCGCGGTCAAGGCGGTCAAGCTGGGCGCCAAGCTCGTGTCCGGGCGCCAGCCGACCGCCGGTGACCAGCCACCCGCCGATGACCAGCCGACAGCCGATGACCGCGCCGGCCACCAATGACCGGCCGGCCGCCGGTGACACGCCGCCCGTGCCGGGTGGCTGACGGCGCCGCTGCCCGCGACCGCGGCTGATGCAGGTCAACCGAAGCTGACCTGGCCAGATGGAGACGCCCCGCCGGCTCAGGGAGTGGCTCTGGCCGGCGGGGCGCGCTCAGTGGCGCCACCCGGGGCGGCGTCGGGGGCGGGCCGCACCGGGAGGAGCCATCACCCATAACACCGGCCGAACCTGGCTGTTCTCTGTAAGCTACCTGTAAGTAACCTTGATCTTTAATGGAAGCATGCTGACTATTGGGCGGACCCGGGGCCTGGCCGTAGCCAGACGCTGCGGGGGCGGACGACCTGCCCCGGGCGGAAGGTGGATGGCCCGCCCATGCGGGCGGTGGATGACCTGCTCAGCGGCCAGCAGCGGCCGGCGGTTCAGCCCTGGTCGCGGCTGACCCGGCGCACCGGCTCCCGTCCCGGCGGCTGGCTGGGCTGCGGGCGGGGTGGCATCACCGGGACCGGGCGCTCCTGCGCCTTCCCGGCCGTGAGCTTCACCCGCTTGCCGTGGTGGACGATCTCCAGCGACCCGTGGTCCTCCAGCGTGTAGCGGGCCGAGGCGTGGTTGACCTCCACCCGCAGGCGCTGCCCGCGGATGAGGAGGTTGAACGCCAGCCGGGAGATCCCCTCGGGGAGGCGCGGCGCGAAGCTGACCGTTCCGTCCCAGTGGCGCAGGCCCGCGAAGCCCCCGACCAGCGCGACCCACGCGCCGGCCAGCGAGGCGATGTGCACGCCGTCGCGGGTGTTGTGCTCGAGGTCGTGCAGGTCCATGAGGGCGGCCTCGCCCAGGTAGTCGAAAGCCAGGCCGAGGTGCCCGACCTCGGCGGCCATCACCGCCTGCGTGCAGGCGGACAGCGACGAGTCCCGCACCGTGAGCGGCTCGTAGTAGTCGAAATTCCGCAGCTTCTGCTCGGGGGTGAACTCGATCCCGCGCAGATGCATGGCCAGCACCAGGTCGGCCTGCTTGACCACCTGCTTGCGGTAGAGGTCGAGGTAGGGGTAGTTCAGCAGCAGCGGGTAATTCTCCGGGGGGGTGTTGGCGAAGTCCCAGACCTGGTGCCGGGTGAAACCGGCCGCCTGCTGGTGCACGCCGAGCGCCTCGTCGTAGGGGATGAACATGCCCTCGGCGGCGTCGCGCCAGCTGGCCGACTCCTCCAGGTCGATGCCGAGCTCGCGGGCCCGGTCCGGGTACAGCTTCGCCGCCTCGGCGGCCGCCAGCAGGTTATGCCGGGCCATCAGGTTGGTGTAGACGTTGTCGTCGGCGAGGGCGCTGTACTCGTCCGGGCCGGTGACGCCGTCGATGTGGAACCGGCCGTCGGCGTCGTGGTGGCCCAGGGAGCGCCAGAGCCGTGCCGTCTGCGTCAGCAGCTCCATCCCCACGCCGCGGTGGAACTCCTCGTCTCCGGTGGCGTCAACGTAGCGGACCACCGCGTCGGCGATGTCCGCGTTGATGTGGAAGGCGGCGGTGCCGGCCGGCCAGTAGCCCGAGCACTCCTTGCCAGTGATCGTCCGCCACGGGAAGGCGGCGCCCTTGAAGCCGAGCTGGGCGGCGCGCTCCATGGCCGCCGGGAGGGTGCTGTGCCGCCACTGCAGCGCGCTGGCCGCCGCGTCCGGGGCCGTCAGGATGAGCACCGGCAGGACGAAGCTCTCCGAATCCCAGAACGTGTGCCCGTCGTAACCGGGCCCGGTCAGGCCCTTCGCCGGGATCGGCCGGTTCTCCCCGCGGGCACCGGCCTGCAGCACGTGGAAGAGCCCGAACCGCACCGCCTGCTGGACCTCGGCGTCCCCGTCTATCTCCACGTCGGCCCGGTGCCAGAACTCATCGAGGTACTCGCGCTGCTCCTTGAGCAGGCCGTTCCAGCCCGTCTGCCGGGCCGTGGTCAGCGCGGCCCACACCTGATCCCGGACCGCGGGCAATGACCGGGCGCCCGACCAGCCGTACGCGACGAACTTGGTCAGCCGCAGGCACTGGCCGGGCCGCACCACCGCGGTCGCCGTCACCACGCCGCCGTCCTCAAAGGCCTGGGACTCAACGTGCACCTTGGGCCCCTCGACCCGGTGATCCATCGCGGTCCCGACGCGCAGCCCGCTCTTCTCGGTCCGGTGCACCAGGACCACGGCCGACCCGTGCGCACGCTGGAACTCCTCGGTCAGCGGATGCTCCAGCACCGCGCCGAGGCGCGGATCGCCGCCCAGGGACGGCATCTGCTCGTTCGCGAGCAGCTCGGACTGCACCGAGATCCGCGCCGGGCCGTCCAGCGGCTCCACCTCGTAGCGGATGGCGGCGACCGCACGCTGGGTGAACGACACCAGGCGGGTGCTCCGGACGCGGACCCTCCCGCCGGCCGGCGAGATCCACTCGGCCTCGCGGCTGAGCGTGCCCGCGCGGAAATCCAGCAGGCGCTCGTGCGCGCGCAGCTCGCCGTAGCGGACGTCGAACGGCTCGTCGTCGACGAACAGCCTGATCAGCTTGCCGTTGGTGACGTTGATGACGGTCTGCCCGGACTCCGGCAGGCCGTACGACGCCTCGGCGTAGGGCAGCGGCCGTATCTCATAGAAGCCGTTGAGGTAGCACCCCGGCAGGGCGTGGGGCTCGCCCTCGTCCAGGTTCCCGCGCCAGCCGAGGTGGCCGTTCGACAGCGCGAGCACCGATTCCGACTGGGCCAGCGTGTCCAGGTTCAGCATGGTCTCCCGCAGGCACCAGGGCTCCACGCTGAACGTCGGCTGCTTAATCATGAATGGTCCAGCAGCTCGGCGAGATCGTCCACGACGATGTCCGCGCCGTGCTTCCGCAGGGCATCGGCCTGCCCGGCCCGATCGATTCCCACCACATAACGAAACCCCCCAGCCCGGCCGGCTTCCACCCCGGCCAGCGCATCCTCGAAGACCACGGCCTCCTGCGGCTCCAGCCCGAGGGCGCGCGCCCCGGCCAGGAAGGTATCGGGGGCCGCTTTCCCCGCAGGTGTTCTTGCTTGGCGACCAGCCCGTCGATCCGCGCCTCGAACAGATCCTCGATACCGACGGCGTGGAGGATGTCGCGGCAGTTGGCGCTGGACGACACGACCGCGGAGCGCAGGCCCGCGTCCCGGACCGCGTGGACGTAGCGGACCGAGCTGTCGTAGGCCTCCACCCCGTCGGTGCGTATCCGCCGCAGCAGGATCTCGTTCTTGCGGGTACCGAGGCCGTGGACCGTTTCCGCGCCCGGGGGATCGTCGTCGCCGCCTTCGGGCAGCTCAATTCCCCGGGACGCGAGGAATGAGCGGGTCCCGTCCGCGCGGGGCTTGCCGTCGACGTACTCGTCGTAGTCCTTGACCGGGTCGAACGGCACGAACGCCTCGCCGGTCCGCCGGGACCGGTCCCGCAGGTAGCTGTCGAACATCTCTTTCCACGCGGCGTTGTGCACTTTCGCCGTCTTGGTGATGACGCCGTCGAGGTCGAAAAGGCAGCCGCGGGTGCCATCCGGTAGACCCAGCACGCAACAAGCGTACGAGAATTCGCGCCGGTAACGCGCGTACCGGCGCACGATTTCACTGCCCATTAAGCCTGCGCGCGCCCGGGCGGCGGGCCGACCGGGCCGCAGTGGCCCCCGGCGCCTGCTCCGCCGCCCTGCTGCCGGTGCTCCTAGGCCGCCAGGGAGGCGAAGAAGGTGCGGATGTCCTGGACGAGCAGGCCGGGCGTCTCGAGCGCGGCGAAGTGGCCGCCGGTCTCGAAGTCGCTCCAGTGCACGATGTTGTTGGCGCGCTCGGCGTAGCGGCGGATGGCGATGTCCTCGGCGAAGACCGCCACGCCCGTCGGCACCTGCGACGGGGTGGGCCAGTCGTCCGAGTGCATGCTCTCGTAGTAGAGGTTCGCCGTCGAGCCCGCGGTGCCGGTGAACCAGTACACGCTGACGTCGGCGAGTATCTCGTCCCGGGGGACCGCGTCCTCGGGCAGCGCGTGGCCGGTGTTCGTCCACTCCTTGAACTTCTCGACGATCCACGCCAGCTGTCCGGCCGGCGAGTCGGTCAACGCGTAGGACAGCGTCTGCGGGCGGGTGGACTGGATCTGGAAGTAGCCGTTGCCCTCGGCCAGGTAGCCCTGCAGCCGCTGGGCGCGCTCCTTTTCCGCCGGGCTGAAGGTCGCCAGGTCCTGCTCGGGGATGTCCCCGAACGGGATGAAGCCCATGGTGGCCGCGTTGACGTGGACGCCGATCACGTGGCCGGGATCGACCCGGCCGAGGTCGGGCGCGACGAAGGCGCCGAAGTCGCCGCCCTGGGCGCCGTAGCGCTCGTACCCGAGCCGGGCCATCAGTTCGGCGAGCGCGCCGGCGATCCGCCGGCTGCCCCAGCCGGGCTCGGCGACCGGGCCGGAGAACCCGAAGCCGGGCAGTGACGGGATGACCAGGTCGAACGCCGGCGCCGAGCCGTCACCGTGCGAGCGGGGGTCACTGAGCGGCCCGATGACATGCAGGAACTCCACGACCGACCCCGGCCAGCCGTGGAGCAGGAGCAGCGGCGTGGCGTCCGGCTCGGGCGACTTCACGTGCAGGAAGTGGATCTTCTGGCCGTCGATCCGGGTCGTGTACTGCGGGTAGGAGTTCAGGCGCGCCTCCTGGGCCCGCCAGTCGAATCCGTCCCGCCAGTACTCGGCCAGCTCGCGCAGGTAGCCGACCGGCACGCCGCGCTCCCAGCCCGCCCCGGGCGCGCCGCGGTCCCAGGGGGCACCCGGCAGGCTGGACGGCCACCGGGTCCGGGCCAGGCGGTCGGCCAGGTCGTCCAGGTCCGCCTGCGGGATGCTGACCCGGAACTCCTCGATCTCGTGCGTGGTCGGGTTCGTCATTGCCAAGTCCTCCGCGACTCACTAATCTGAACGAACTGTTCTGTTCAAGAATAACAGAACGGAATGATCTGTTCAAGTAGAGCGAGGCTGGATATGGCAACTGGCGCGGCCCCCCTGCGCGGCCGTCAGGCACAGGCGGCGCTAAACGACGAGCTCATCCTGCGGGCGGCCCGGGAGGTGTTCCTCGCCGACCCCACCGCTCCGATCTCCTCGGTGGCCGAGCGGGCCGGGGTGGGCATCGGCGCGCTCTACCACCGGTACGCGGGCAAGGAGGACCTGCTGCGCACCCTGTGCCGGAACGGCCAGGAGATCTACCTCACCGAGATCAAGCGCGCGCTGGCCTCCGATGACGAGCCCTGGGAGGCCTTCACCGGCTTCCTGCGCCGCATCGTGGCCGCGAACACCCACGGGCTGACCGTCCGGCTCGCCGGGACGTTCGTCCCGACCGCCGAGCAGCTGGCCCTGGCCGAGGAGATGCAGGCGCTGGCCATCGAGCTGTTCGAGCGGGTCCGCGCGACCGGCCTGCTCAGGGACGACGTCACCTACCTCGACATCGAGTTCCTGCTGGAGTTCCTGGCCAGCGTCAAGCTCGGCAGCGCCAGCCGCACCGCCGAGCTCCGACAGCGCCATCTGGCGGTCGTCATCGACGGGCTGCGCGCCGGCGGCCGCACGCCACTGCCCGGTGAGCCGCCCACGTGGGAGGAGCAGACCCAGCGCTGGCTGACCCACTGACCGGCACCGTCCCGTGTCTCGCATCCTCATCACCGGCTCCACCGACGGGCTCGGCCGCGCCGCCGCCGGTGCCCTCATCGATGACGGCCATGACGTCGTCCTCCACGCCCGTAGCCGGGAGCGGGCCGCGTCAGTTGCGGGCCTCGCCACGCGCGCCGCGGGGGTCGTCATCGGCGATCTCAGCAGCGCGGCCGAGACCAAGGCGCTGGCCGAGCAGGCGAACGGCATCGGGCGGATGGACGCGGTCATCTACAACGCCGGCGTCTTCCTCGAGCCGTCCCGCTCCACGACGCCAGATGGCCACGCGAAGACCCTCGCCGTCAACACACTCGCCCCCTACCTGCTCACCGCGCTGATCGATCGCCCGGACCGGCTCATCTACCTCAGCAGCGGGATGCACCTGGGAGCTGGCGGATCCCTCCGGGACATCGACTGGGCCGAGCGGCGCTGGAACGCCACGCAGGCATACAGCGAGAGCAAGCTCCATGTCACCGCGCTCGCGCTGACCCTCGCGCGGGCCTGGCCGGACGTACTCAGCAACGCCGTCGATCCGGGCTGGGTCCCGACCAAAATGGGCGGCCCCGGAGCCACGGACGACCTGGAGATGGGATACCTCACGCAGACGTGGCTCGCCGTCAGCAACGACCCAGCCGCCACCGTGAGCGGCGGCTACTGGTACCACCGGCAGCGGCACACGCCCGCGCCGCAGGCCCGCGACCCGGCCTTCCAGGACCAGCTGATGGACCGGCTCGCCGTGCTCACCGGCGTCGCGCTCTTCTAGCGTCGCGGTTGCGGGGGCGTGTCTGACCGGCTGTCAGGACCAGGGCCTGCGGTCATAGTTCATCGTGACGCCGCAGCCACACGAGCGCTGCCCAGCCCCAGATGGGGGGCAGGTATGTGGTGCAGAGGCGGTAGAGCAGGGTCGCGGCGATGGCCACATCCTCGGGGATGCCCAGGAGCGTCAGCAGCGAGATGTAGCTGGCCTCCACGACCCCCATGCCCCCGGGCACCGGCGCGAGGCCCCCGAGGAGGGATGAGAACGTGCACACGATGACCAGCGCCCCGAATGAGGCCGCGCCCCAACCGCGTGCATGGCGAACCACAGGCCCGTGGCCAGCAGGAGCTGGGTCACGGCGGCTCCGGCCAGGAGGCGGCCGAACTGGCCTGGGTCGTTGAGCAGGTTGCGCACGTTGCCCCAGGCGGGTGCGAGCCGGGGTTGCAGGCGGGCGGCGGCCAGCCGCCTGACCTTGGGCACGTGGAAGGCGATCCCGCCGATGAGCCCGGCGGCCACGATCGCATAGAGGACAAGCTGGAGCACCTCGGCCCCGGACCCGGCCGAGCCTGCCGGCTTGAGATGGAACTCATCGCCAGCGAAGATCAGGGCCGTAACGCTGAGGACGACCTGGACGCAGAAGCCGCCCACGCTGTAGATCAGGCCCGAGCTGACGGCCACGATGGGGGCCAGGCCGCGCCGCTGGTAAAAGCGCACCACCGTGGCCGTTCTGGCGGCGGTCCCACCGATCAGCCCGGTGAACCACATGGCCATGCGCAGGAGAACAAGCGGACCGAGGGGTAGGGGGGCTGGCACCGCCCCGGACATGGCCACCGCCTCGCTGACCGCGGTGGTCTGCGTGACCACGAGGGTGGCGGCCACCCACCACCACGACGCGGCGGCGAGCACGGGAGCGATCTCGCCGAAGCCGACGAATTGCTGGACGAGCAGCCACAGGCCAAAGAACGTGGCGGCCAGCATCACCAGCTGGGAAGGCCGGACCCGGGCCAGTGGCACCGGTTCCACCGGGTCGATGCCGAGGTACACCGCAGCTTCTGTGCGCAACGCGGCAAGGTCCTGCTTCAGGTGGGGCGGCGCCCGCCAGCCGGGGCGCGAGGGCATGGCCTGGGGCTGGATGAGGGGAAGCAGTTCGATGACCCGGTCGCGGCCAATGGCATCGGCGGCGGCGGCGACCGCCCGGCGAGGGCCGGCCACCAGGGCCGTGGCGATGAGCAGCGACGCGGCATCGCCGCGGCGCGCTTCGGACCCGGCCATGGCCTCGCCACAGGCGAACTCGGTGAACGCCACCCGATGACCGGCGCCGATGACGAGGGTGTCGGCGCGCACGGCGCTGACGGCGATGCCCGCGGCGTCCAGGCGCCGCAACGACCGCCACGCGGCACAGAGGTCCGCGTCATCTACGGTGTCCGCCGTCATGCCAGAAAGCGGCAATCCTGCCGGTGGGCGTGTCACCAGCACCACATCGCCGGCCGGGTCGGTACGCCTCGCGACCACTACGGCCGGTGCCCCGACATCCAGTGCCCGCGCCCAGAGCATGAGCCCGGCCGCATGCCCGGCGTGGTCGGCCCGGCGAAGGCGCAGGTCCAAGGTGGAATTCCGGATCCACATGAAACGCCACAGACGGGATAGCAGCTGGCCTTCGGGGGCATCGCGGCCGTAAATGTCGATGTCAAGCGGACGGCCCTCGCCGTCCACGGCGGTGAACCGCGCCACGCCCCAGGTCGGCGCGTACGGTTCCGGACAGACACCGCGGGCCGTCACACCGAGCTGGCTGACCAAGTGCGCCACATTGACCGGCGCGACGCTGCCGTAGGGCGTACCGAAGGCTAGCTGCATGACGGCCCCGGTGACGATGCCCAGCCCGGCTGCGGCGACCGCTCCGGCCGGAACGAGGCCGGCCGCCACCACCTGAGCTCCCGTCCCGGCCAGGACGACTGCCCAGGACCAGGCCCGCACGGGGACGGCCAGCGTGCGGATGACCAGCATGGCACCGGCAAACGTGGCGGCCACGAGCGGCGGTGCGAACTCCTGGCCAGCACCGAGCACATGTGCCACCGCGACGCACCCGGCTGTCGCCACACCGGCGGCCACGATCAAGCGGGCGATCAGGGCCCAGCGCCCCGCCAGCACGCACACGAATACCGACACCCCGAGGAACACGCTCGTTCCCCCCACTGCCACCAGCGTGACCAGCCAGGACACAGTCGGCCCCACGTGCGGCGCGACCGGCGCGCCCGCACCCACCGCCACGGCCAGCCACCCCGCAGCGGCGATGGCCGCGCCGAGCACTGCCCCCACCACGTCGCTGGGCAACCGCCGCCGGCGTGGTGCCGGGGCGGCGAGCAACCGGGCGCGCCACCCCCCGGGCTGGGCCAGCGCCGTCATGCGCGCACCACACCCATGAGCCACTGGAGGAAAATGCCACGGAACGCACCAGCCAGCACGGGCGCGATCTCATCCGCCACTGCCAACACGCGGTTCACGCAAGGACTCTAGAGTCCCTGCCCCCGGCGATACCACCCCTCCAGGTGAGCGCTGGCGATCGCCACGAGGAAGCCCGGCCACTCGATCCACGGTCCCGGCCCCGGCGGATGGACCGTTCCGTATTAACCTGGCATCGTAGATCCCGACAGCTTGAGTCTGCAGGTCGGCCGGACTTCGCCCCGGGCCGGGGTGAGGGAAGCGAAATGAAGGGCCAGGACGGAATGCCCGCACACACCGGGGCGCCATGACGGCGGCGGGCCGCGGCGCGGCGGGCCGGCGGCCACCGGCCGCTGGCGGTAAGCAACGGACGGCGCTGCGCGTGATCACGCTGGCCACGGTGGCGCACATGCTGCGGAGCCGCCGGTTCTATGCGCGGGTGATTACCATCGTCATCGCGGTGCGGGCGCTGGGACAGATAGGCCAGCAGAACCAGGCCAGCACCATGGCGCGCCTGTCCGCCTGGGATAAACGGCAGGTCGAGCGCCTTGAGCGCAAGGCTAAAGGCCAGGGCCGTGCGGTTAAGGGCAGCGTGCAGATGGCGCGCTCCGGCGCGCCGCGGGACCTGGCCACGAAGATGAACCGGCCCTGATGCCGATCCGGAGCGCATGAGAGTGGCAGGTCTTGGCGCCGCTGACCGTTTGCGCCGCCGGATCGGCGCGGCGATCTTCGAGCGGGTGGCCGGGCCGGAGGGCCCGTCGCGCCGTCAGGTGATCGGCGCGGGCGGCGAGCGCTGGTTCGCGGAAGACCGCCCGGTCCGCCGCGTGCACGGGGACTCGTCGATGTTCATCGGCGGGATCAGTGCCCTGCTGCTGCAGTCGCTGCACCCGCTGGCCATGGCCGCGGTGGCGGGGCATTCGGGCTACCGCGGCGATCCGTGGGGGCGGCTGCAGCGGACCAGCTACTTCCTCGCCGTCACCACGTTCGGCCGGGACCGCGATGCGCGGGAGGCGATCGCGCGGGTGCGGGCGATCCACCGGCGGGTCACCGGGATCACGCCCGATGGGCGGCCCTATGCGGCCTCCGACCCGCACCTGCTGACCTGGGTGCACATCGCCGAGGCCGACAGCTTCCTGCGCGCCCACACGCGCTTCGGCACGCGGCCGCTCGACCAGGCGGGGCGCGACGGCTACGTCGCCGACCTGGCCCGCATCGGCGCCGCGCTCGGCGTGCCCGACCCGCCGCGCACCGAAGCCGAGCTCGCCGCCGCGATCGACCGGTACCGGCCCGAACTGGCCGGCACCGCCCAGGCCCGCGAGGCCGCCCGGTTCCTGCTGCTCAGCCCGCCGCTTCCGCTCGTCGCGCGGGCGCCCTACGGCGTGCTGGCCGCGGCGGCGGTGTCGCTCCTGCCCGGATGGGCCCGCCGGCCGCTCTACCTCCCCCGCCTGCCGGTGACCGAGGTCGCGGTGGTCCGCCCGGCCGGCCACGCCATGGTTCACGCCATCCGCTGGGCCACCACCGCGCCGCGCCCGGCCGCGGCCAGCTGACCGATGCCGCCCCCGGCCACCTGACCGCCGACCCTGGGCCACCTGATCAGGTCACAGCCGGCGGCGCTACATAGCTCCTTCGACCAGTACGAGGTTGCCCGTGGCCGAGCGCTGGCGCATGGCCAGCGCCGGGGCGTACTCCGGTGACGCGTGCCAGCGCCTGGCGTCGTCGGCGGTGGGGAACTCGATCACCACCAGGCGCCGGGGCTGCCAGTCGCCCTCCAGCGTCTCGCTGGCCCCGCCGCGGACAATGAACCGTCCCCCGTGCGGCTTGAGCGTGTCCGGGACGAGCGCCCCATACTCCCGGTACGTCTCCTGGTCATGGACGTTGATATCGGCGATCACATACGCAGTCATGTGTTCCCCTTCGCAGGATCGGGCCCGTCCCCGGGTCAGCGTACGCGGCGGGCCGGCCGCGGCACCGGGAGCGGGGCGGGGGCGGTACCGTCCTGACCGTGGCGGCGTCCCGGTTCGTCGTGCAGCTCCATGACGCGACGGCACTGCATTTCGACCTGCGGATCCAGGTCGGCGGGGTCCTGCGCTCGTGGGCGGTGCCCAAGGGACCCTCGCTTGATCCCGGGGTTCGCCGTCTCGCCGTGCCGGTGCCAGATCATGACCTCGCGGCCGGCGACTTCGAGGGCGTGCATGAGGGACAGCCGCGGGGCAGCGGCGCGGTGATCATCTGGGACGAGGGCAGCGCCGGCATCATCCGCGACGAGCCGGGCCATCTGTCCTTCACCCTGCGTGGGCACAAGCTCACCGGCGGGTTCGGCCTGACCCGCACCGGCGAACGCCGCTGGATCCTGGTCAAGGTCCGCGACGAGCACGCGCGGCCCGGCTCGGACATCGTGGCCGAGCAGCCCGCGAGCGTGCGCAGCGGCCGGATCTGGCAGGAGCTTGCCGACGGGCATCCCCGGGCGGCGGGCACTGAGCCCGCGGAATGAGAGCCACCGTGACCTGGCGGGTGCCACGTCATCCGTTGGGCATGAATCAGCCGAGCCGGATCCAGGTGGCGCGGGCGACGCCGACCGCCGTCCCGGTGAGCGTGAACAGCGCCGAGCCAGCGAGCAGCTTGCGGCCCTGCGTGGCCAGGCGCCAGCCGGCCACGGCGTACGGCTCGCCGGCGCTGACCGGGCCGAGCTGGCGGGCCGCGAACCGGCCCAGCACGTAGGGCGGCCCGTCCGGGGCGGCATCCCCGAGCGCCCCGATGGCCCCGGCGCAGTCGAGCGCCGCCCAGACCAGCTCGGGCGCCAGCTCTCCGTCCGGCCGCGCGAGCGACTCGTCCGGATACCAGGCGTCGGCCGACAGACAGCGGCCGGCGACCGGCCCGGGCATGATGCCCAGCCCGTCCGGGGGCGTGCGGGCCGGCCCGCACACGAAGCAGGTGGGGAAGGGATGCTCGTCCGGGTGGGCCCGCAGGCGGGATCCGAGCCCGGCGGCGCGGGCGTCCCGGACCGTGACCTGGTCGGGCAGTTCCACCGCCGGGCCGTCCGGCAGGCTGGTCCCCTCGGCGATGAGGACGTCGCCGTCGAGGACGCGGACGGAGCCCTGACTGTCGCGCTCGACGGCCATGGGCCTGGCCAGCGGCGGCGGCCGCCGCAGCGTGACCTCGGCCTGGCCACCGAGGTGGGCGGCGATGAGGGCGCTGGCGTAGCCGCCGTTGGCGCTGTCCGGCGGGCCGCAGAAGCGGGGCGCGACAACCAGCGAAGCCCTCATGCCGGGCACTGCCATCGCGCTCATGCGGTGTTACCTCCTTGGCTGGGTGTGCTCCGCCGGGGCCGGGGCCACAGGGCGGGGATGAGCGTAGGCACGCGGCCCTGGTAAGCGCGGTAGGGCTCGCCGAGGTCACGCCGGAGGTCACGCTCCTCGAACGCGATGCCCACGCCGATATAGCCGGTCGCGGCGGCGGCGAACAGCAGGTGCCCGGCCGTCATCACCGGCGCCGCCCAGAAGACGACCACGAACCCGGCCATAAGGGGGTGCCGGATGCGCCCGTACAGGCCGCGCTGGGTGAAGGGCGGCGGGCGGTAGGCGGCGCCGCGCGCATGCAGGTATGCCTGCCGCAGCCCGAACAGGTCGAAATGATCGACGATGAAGGTGGAGCCGACGGCCAGCACCCAGCCGGCCGCGTACATGCCGAGGAGCACGCCCGCGGCCGGTCCCGGCAGGTGCCAGACCGTCCCGCCGACCGGCCGCCACTGCCAGAACAGCAGCGCCAGCAGCAGGCTCGCGCACAGCACGAACGTCGCCCGCTCGGCGGGCACGGGCACCAGGCGGGTCCAGCGGCGCTTGAACCAGAGGCGGGCCATCACGGTGTGCTGGGCCGCGAACAGCAATAGCAGCAGCAGGTCGATCGCCACCGCGAGCGGCCAGGGGGAACGCGGCCCCTGATCGATGCCCTTGGGCACGCCGGCGCCGGCGAAGAAGCCGATCGCGTAGACGAGCACCGCGAGGAAGAGGAGGTAGGCCGCGGCCGCGTAGCCGAGGATGAGCGGCGCGGAAACGCCGCCCGGCCCCGGCCGCCGTCCGGCCGGCTGGGGGCGTGTGGGCTGCCTGGTGCTGGCCATGCCCCGACCCTAGGATCGCCCAGCTCAGGGCGCTATCGGGTGAACTACCGGCACATCGGAGGGCTCAGGGGGCCGGGGCCGCTGTGTCCGCCCGGCGCATCGGGTGAACTACCGAGGCGATCAGGGGCGCGGCCGGCGCCCGGTCGCTGCCCGGCGCTCCGCCGCCGGGCGGTGCTCGGTTATCCAGGCGGCGATCTGGGCGCGCGAGCGGACCTCCAGCTTGCGCCGGATGTTCTCGACGTGCGCCTCCGCCGTCCGCGGCGCGATCGACAGGCGCCTCGCGATGGCCTGGTTGGTGAGCCCGTCGGCGATCAGGCTGGCCACCTCCAGCTCGCGGCGGGTGAGCCGCGGCCCCCGGTCCGCCCCCTCGTCCAGGAAGCCGAGCACCGCCGCCAGGACCTGCTCCCACTCGCCCTGGTAGAAGAGATGGCGCGCACCCGGCAGCGGGATGAGCGTCGCCCCCGGGATGAGCGCGGCCACCTCGCGCCCCAGCTCGAACCGGGTGGTGCTGTCCGCCTCCCGGTGCAGGACCGCCGTCCGCGCCTGGATGGTCGGCAGCAGCGCCCCGACGTCGGTGTTGTAGTACACCTCAAGCAGGCGGCTGCCCACGGCGGCCGAGGCGCTCTCCCGCTGCATCCGCGCGAACGCCTCCACCTCCTCGGGGCTGGGATCGGGAATGAAGATGCCGGTCAGCACCTTCGACCCCAGGCCCCAGTGCGCCCGCATCAGTGCCACGAGCGAGTCCCTGACCTCGGCGGGCGCCAGGTCGGCGCCGTTGGCGCACGTCCCGTACAGCACCAGCGCCTCGACCCGTTCCGGGCACCTGGCCGCGATCGCGGCGGCCAGCTGGCCGGCCTGCGAGGCGCCGAACAGGCTGAACCGGTCGGCACGGACCGCATCCGCGACCGCCAGCGCCGCCGCCACCTGCCCGTCGAACGACAGGTCGATCCCGTCCCGGTCCGACAGCCCGCAGCCGGGCTTGTCGTAGCGGATCACCGTGAACCGCTCGGCCAGCCGCGCCATGAAGCTGGCGAACGAGAACAGCTCCAGCTGCCCAGTCAGGTGGGTGATCCAGCCCGAGTCGCACAGCAGCGGCGGCCCGGCGCCCGCGGTCGAGTAGGCGACGCGGCCGGCGGGCGTGGTGCAGTACCTGATCGCGGGCATCACCCGTCCAGGCTGGCATCACGGGCGGGCGCAGTAAAGAACAGACGTGGCCGCCTGGACAGGCCCGTACCCGGCCCGCCTAAGCTGCTGCTGGCCCGGGCCGGCGCTGGCCGCCCGGAGGGAGGAGCGCGTGGCGCCGATGAGCACCTATCTGGATTATTCGGGCCGGGACGACGTGCTGAGCGGGGGGTCGCGGATGATCCCGGTCAGGACGCCGATCGGGACCCACCGGGTGTGGGTGAAGCGGGTCGGCAACAATCCCGGCCTCAAGGTGCTGCTGCTGCATGGCGGCCCCGGGTTGACCCACGAGTACCTGGAGGCCTGCGACAGCTACCTGCCCGCGGCGGGGGTGGAGTACTACTACTACGACCAGCTCGGGTCGGGTTTCAGCGACAACCCCGGCGATCCGTCGCTGTGGGAGCTGGACCGCTTCGTGGACGAGGTGGAGCAGGTCCGCACCGCGCTGGGGCTGGACTCCGGCAACTTCGTCCTGTTCGGCCAGTCGTGGGGCGGGCTGCTCGCCACGGAGTACGCCCTGCACCACCAGCAGCACCTGCGCGGGATCGTCATCTCCAACATGATGGCCAGCGTCCCGGCCTACAACGCCTACGCCGAGCAGGTGCTGATGCCGCAGATGGACCAGGCGGCGCTGGCCGAGATCAAGGCGCTGGAGGCCAAGGGCGACATCGAGGACCCCCGGTACATGGAGCTGCTGACCGAGCAGCATTACGTCCATCACGTGCTCCGCATGCCGACCGGGGACTGGCCCGACCCGGTGCAGCGCGGCTTCGCCCATATCAACCCGGAGATCTACGTGTCGATGCAGGGCCCGAGCGAGCTCGGCATCAGCGCCGAGGCCAGGCTCGCCCACTGGGACCGTACCGCCGAGCTCGCGTCGATCGAGGTGCCCGCCCTGGTCATCGGCGCCCAGCACGACACGATGGACCCCGCGCACATGGAGATGATGGCCTGCGCCTGCCCCGCGGCCGCTACCTCCACTGCCCGGACGGCAGCCACCTGGCCATGTACGACGACCAGGAGACCTACTTCGCCGGCCTTGTCGATTTCCTGCACGACGTCGCCGGCACGGCGCCCGGCAGCTGACCGGCGGCCGGGGCTTTCGTTATGTGCAGACTGCTGGGATTGACCGCCGGGCAGGAGCCGATCAGCGCCTCGTTCTGGCTGCTCGACGCGCCGGACTCGCTGGAGGTGCAGAGCCGGCGCAACGCCGACGGGAGCGGGATCGGATTCTTCGACCCGTCGGGAACGCCGGTCCTGGACAAGCAGCCCGAGGCGGCGTTCCAGGACGAGGAGTTCACCCGGGAGGCGAAGCAGGCCCGCTCGCCGGTGTTCGTGGCCCACGTGCGCTGGGCGAGCGTGGGCGGCCGGACGGTGCAGAACACCCACCCGTTCGCGATGCAGGGCCGGATCATGGCGCACAACGGCGGGTTCGGCGACGTCGGGCGGCTGGCCGGACAGCTGGGCAGCTACCGCGATCTCGTGCTCGGGGAGACCGACTCCGAGCACTACTTCGCGCTGATCACCCAGCAGATCGACGCCCACGGCGGCGACGTGGGGGCGGGCATCGCGGCCGCCGCCGGGTGGATCGCCGCGCGGCTGCCCGTCTCGTCGCTGAACACCGTGGTCGCCGCGCCCGGTGAGCTGTGGGCGCTGCGCTACCCCGGGCAGCATGCGCTGCACATCATCGAGCGGCCCGCGGGGGCGAGCGTCCCGGCGGCCGCGGCCAGTGGCGGCGCTGCGGCCGGTGCCGCGAAGGCTGGCGGAACGGTGGCCAGCGGAACGGCCTCCGCGCCCGGCCTGCACGTGCGCAGCGCGACATCGTCGGTGCACGCGCCCGCGCTGCAGGAGCTTCCCTCGGTCGTCGTGGCCTCGGAGGAGCTCGACGGGGAACGCGGCTGGCGCATGCTCGCCTCCGGCGAGCTGGTCCACGTCCGTCCCGATCTGACCGTCGAATCGGCCGTGGTGCTGCCCGATCCCCCGGCGCACCTGGTCCCGCTGCCCGCCGGGCCCAACATCGACACCTGATCTCCTGTATGCAGTCCGGGAGGTGGCGGGGAGCCGCCTGAACCGGCGCGGAGCGGGCCGGCCATAGGGAGCGGGATGCGGCTGGCGCCGGCCCTAGGCGCCGAAGCCCGCCCGTGGTCTGCGGTCCCGGGCGCCGGGACGCCCGATTCCGCCCGCCAACGCGGCGCCAGGAGACCCGCTGGAGCATCGCCCGGCCGCGTGGGACTGACAGGAAGGCAGCACATGATGAACCGGCCCACGGGCCCGCCGGTGAGGTCATACCGGACGAGCTTCCAGACCGACGAAGACCCGATCTCGGAGGGCGGGATCTGGCTCAACGGCCGTACCGACGGAATCGACTGGGCCGACGTCATTGCCCGGAACGGCGTGGTCTACGGCGCGATGACCCGGATGGCCGTCGCGGAGCGGCGCGCCGAGCAGGGGAACCTTGACCCCGGCGCCGCCGGCGGCGCCCCCGAGGGCGACTACGACGACCCGACCGCCGTGCTCGCGGGCGTGTGGGGACCGAACCAGTACGCGAGGGCCGAGGTGTTCAGCCGAGAACCCGACCGATGAGTACTTCCAGGAGGTCGAGATCCGCCTGCGCAGCACGATGGAGCCGCACCGCTGCACCGGATACGAGGTGTTCTTCCGGTGCCTGAAGACCGAGGACGGCTACGCGGAGATCGTGCGGTGGAACGGGAAGATCGGGGATTTCACCTCGCTGGCCAAGCTCACCGGCCCGCAGTACGGGGTCGAGGACGGCGACGTCATCGAGGCGAGCATCGCCGGCCATGTCATCAAGGGCTACATCAACGGCGTGGAAATGATCTCCGCCACCGACGACGTCTTCGGCCAGGGCGGCCCGGGGGTCGGGTTCAACTTCTTCGTCGGCAACACCAACGTGGACCACGGGTTCACCTGCTTCGAGGTGGACACCTACAACGACTGACCCCCCCACCCAGCACGGCGGGCGATCAGCGCCAGGGCATCGAGTCGGCCGGCCTCCAGGACCGTGCATGATCCAGCGGCCTGCTGGGTTCCTGAGCCGGGCGGCCCTGGCCTGCCCGCCGGCCCGCCCGGCTGGCCGGCTGGGCCGACGTCTTAGGCTGCGTGAGGGGAGCTGACAAGACGTTCGGGAGGCTATCTATGACCAGTCCGGCCGGCGCGGCGGCGGGCACCATCGAGATCGGCGGCGACCTGGTGGTGCGCCGGATGGGCTTCGGCGCGATGCGGATCACCGGCAACGGCATCTGGGGCGAACCGCCGGACGAGGAACGGGCCAAGGCGACGCTGCGGCGGGTGGTGGACCTCGGCGTCAACTTCATCGACACCGCCGATTCCTACGGCCCGGACGTCAGCGAGCGGCTGATCGCCGAGGCCCTGTACCCCTACCCCGACGACCTCGTCATCGCCACCAAGGGCGGCCTGGTGCGGCCGGGGCCGGGCCGCTGGAACCCCGACGGCAGGCCCGAGCACCTGCGCGCGGCCTGCGAGGGCAGCCTGCGGCGGCTGCGGGTGGAGCAGATCCAGCTCTACCAGTTCCACCGGCCCGACCCCCAGGTGCCGCTGGCCGACTCGCTGGGCACGCTGGTGGAACTCAAGGACGAGGGCAAGATCGCCCACATCGGGATCTCGAACGTGTCGGAATCCCAGCTGCGGGCGGCGCAGCAGATCACCCCGGTCGTCTCGGTGCAGAACCGGTACAACGCGGCCGACCGCGGGTCGGAGTCGATGGTGGACACCTGCGAGCAGGAGCAGATCGCGTTCCTGCCCTGGGCACCGATACAGCAGGCCGACACCCCGGCGGTGGCGGAGGCGGCCAAGCGGCACGGCGCCAGCCCGCGGCAGATCGTGCTGGCCTGGCTGCTGGCGAGGTCGCCGCAGATGCTGCCGATCCCCGGCACCGGATCGCCCGAGCACGCCGAGGCCAACGTCGCGGCCGCCTCGATCGAGCTGAGCCCCGACGAGGTGAGCGCGATCACCGCCGACGCGTGACCCCGCTCGCGCCTTTCCGGTCGCGGGCGGGATGATCCGCCGGGATCAGATCAGCTCGAGCTGCCGGGCCCGGCGGACCGCCTCGCCGCGGTGACCCGCCGCCAGCTTGCGGTAGATGCTCTTGAGATGCGACTTGACCGTGTTGACGGAGATGTACATCTCGCTGGCGACCTCAGCGGTGTTGAGCATGCCCGACACGTGCCGCAGCACCTCCCGCTCGCGCTCGGTGAGCGGCTCGACCGCGGCCACGGTGGCCCGTTCCGGTGCGCCCGGCGGGGCGGCGGGCTGATCCTCGCGCAGGGCCGGCGTGAACAGGCGCCGGTGGGTGCGGGCCAGTTCAGGATCACGCCGCAGCAGCGGCCCGATCCAGCCGCGCTCCAGGACGAACGGCAGCCTGAGCTGCTCACGTTCGGCCAGCCGCAGCGCCGACGTCAATGACGGGCGGCCCCGCGCACCGTCGCCGCTGGCGTAGCTGAGCCGGGCGTCAACCAGCCAGGCCTGCAGGCGCACCCGTTCGGGTGCCTCGCCGCCGGCCGCCAGCGCGGGCGCGAGCGCGCGCCGTGCGCTCGGGCTGTCCCCGGCGGCCGCCCGCGCGTGCGCGAGCGCGACCGCCGCCGCCAGCGGGGCATCGCGGCCGGCCCGCTCGGCGGCGGCCAGGGCGGCCCGGGTGTCGCCGGCCGCCACGTACGCCCGCGACTCGGCCAGGCTCAGCCTTTGCCCGAGCCAGACCGGGACGGACCACCCCGACCGTGCCCGGGCCACGAACTGCGTGGCCACGTCGCTGCGCCCCTCGGCCAGCCCGGCGCACGCCACCATCAGGCAGGCCACGGCCCCGATCAGCTTGTCCGGGCTGACGCCGAGTGCGGCGTCCACGTGCCTGAGGCGACCGCGCGCCTCGCGCAGCTCACCCCGCTCCAGGTGCACCCAGGCCAGTGCGGCCAGCGCCGCCGCTGCCTGGTGCTGGGCCGGGGCCTGGTGCCGGGCCGGGGCCTGGTGCTGGGCTGCGGCCGGCTGCTCGTCGGCGGGCAGGGACGCCGTCGCCTCGGTGGCCAGCTTGACGGCGCGGCGCAGCCGACCGCGCAAGGCCTCCACCAGCGCCAGCTGCCCGAGGCAATCGGCCCGCTCGTGCTCCGTGCCCGGGGCGGCCGCGGCGCCCACCGCCGAATCTAGGACCCGGGCCGCCTCGTCGAAATGGCCCGACCACAGCTCGACGGCCCCGCAGTCGGCCAGCACCCGCGCCCGGATCTGCCGGTGCCGGACGGCCTTGTCCCCCTGCTCACCCGGCCCGCCGGTCACATGCTCACCCGGCCCGCCGGTCACCTCGCTGGCGAGCCCCTTGGCCCCGGAAGCGGCAGCCGCCGCCGCTGGCAGATCCCCGGTGCGTCGGGCGGCGGCGAGGCGGATCATCTCGGCGGCCAGCCGGGCGGCGGGCTTCTGGCCGGGGGGCAGGCCCTTAAGGATGCCATCCGCGGCGGCCAGCGCGGTGGCAGCCGATTCAGGCCGGCCGACGGCCAGCGCGGCCGCGGCGGAGACCAGGTATGGCTGCGGCCCGGTCCAGGCATCGCTGTGCGGCATGCCCACGAACTCGGTGGCCAGGCTCCGGCCGCCGCGCGGCTCGATGATCTCGTTGATCGCCAGCCCCTCGACGGCCATGTCGGCGGCGAGCGGCCAGTCACCGGCCTGGGCGGCGTGCCGCACGGCGTCGGTGAGCAAGCCGTTCCGCTCGTACCAGCGGGCAGCCCGCCGGTGCAGGGCGGTGATCCGGTCCGGGTGCTCGTGCCGCAGCTTGAGCCGCAGCACCTCGGCGAACAGCGTCTGGTAGCGGTACCACCCGTCCCCGGCCGGCTGGACGAACGCGTTGGCGTGCGCGACGCCCAACAGGATCGCACCGGCCCGCTCGTCTCCGGTCAGCTCGCTGGCCGCCTCGGCGCTGACCTGGTCCAGGATGGACGTGCTCAGCAGGACTTCCCGCACTTCGGGTGGCTGGGTGCTGAGAACCTCCTCGACCAGGTAGCCGGTCAGGGCGCTGTCCTCGGTGATCAGCTCCTTGACGAAGTGGTCGGGGTCGGGATGAGAGTCCATGGAGATTGCGGCGAGGCGGAGGCCGGCCGCCCAGCCCTCCGTCCGCCGCGTGAGGCACTCAAGCGAGTCGGCCGACAGGGTGCAGCCGTGCTGGGCCATCAGCAGGCCGGCTTCGGCCGTGCTGAACGCGAGGTCGCCGGCCCGGATCTCGGCCAGTTCGCCGGCCAGCCGGTAGCGGTGCAGCGGCAGCATCGGGTCCGCCCGTGCGGAGATCACCACGCGCAGGCCTGGCCCCACGTTCCGCAGCACGAAGTCAAGCTCGTCGTACACCGCCGGCTCGGTCAGCACATGGAGATCGTCGATCACCAGCGTCACCGGCGGGTCCTGGGCGGCCAGCGCCGATGCGAGCCGCGGCAGGAACGCGTCGTCTGCCGCCCGCCCCCGCGCGGCGGTAGACAGCGCCCTCGGAACGGCCGCGCCGGACCGGCGCAGCGCCGCGCCGACGTAAGCCCAGAAGACCCCCGGCTTGTTGTCGTAGTCGTCCAGGGAAACCCAGGCCACCGGCCCGGCCTCCGCTGCCCACAGCGCCAGGGCCATCGTCTTGCCCGCGCCGGGGGGGCCGGTGACAACGGTCAGCGGGCACCATCGGGTGCCCTCGGTGATCTGCTTGGTGATCCGCGGCCGCGGGACCGTCCAGCCCGGCACGCCCGGCACCGTGATCTTGGATGCCAGGATCGGGATGCCGGCGGAGGCGGCCGTCCGTCCGGTGGTGGGCGCCACCTGCTCGGCAGCATAGGTCGCCATCGGGACCTCTCCGCATCTCTCCCGGCCAGCGGCCTGATGGCCGCGCGCCGCCGGAGGTCACACATCGCCGATGCCGGCCAAGCCCCGTTGCCCGGCCGTCATAGAGGGCCCCCTCGCCCTCATCACCACCCAAGTGCCTGCCGGCCCGGCCGCGCATCATACGATTGGTATGAAATCGAACCTTTCGCCGCCCGGGCCCCGGCACAACCCCTGAACAGGTCTTTTGCCGACTCTTTAAGCTTCGTTCTCTGGCCGTTCAGCTAGAGCGCGTCCAAGCCCAGCTCTTGTGCGCGGGCCACCGCCTCGCTGCGGGAGGAGACCCCGAGCTTCCGGTAGGCGGAATACGCCTGGGTCCTTACCGTGTGTGAGGAGACGAACAGCCGCTCGCCGATCTCCCGGAACGACAGGTGCGTGGACAGCAGCGGCAGCAATCTGAGCTCGGCCGCCGTCAGCGACGACGCCCCGGCCGCGCCCGCCTTGATCGTGGCCAGCCTGGATTGCAGCTCGCTGGCCTGGCCGGCGAGTATGCCGAGGTCCGGCCGCTGCTGGAGGATGTCGTGGATCTGCGCCAGCACCGCCGCGGCGCCGCCGGGGTCGGCGAGCGTCAGGTAGGCATGCGCCATCCCCAGCAGTGACTGGACCGACACCACCGGCAGCACGTAGGTGAGCAGGGGCCGCAGCCGGGAGGCGCGCCCCAGGTAGAACCGGGCCTGGGCGACGTCCTTGCTGTGCAGCGCGGCCCGGGTGGCCCAGGCGTAGACGAGGGCGCTGGTCCAGTAGTCCCCGAGACGCCCGTCCTCCACGATCGTGACCGCGCGCTGCGCCAGCGTCATGACCTCCGCCCAGTTGCCCGACTCGGCCGCCACATTGCACTGCTCGGCCATGATGAGGGCGGCCAGGGGCAGGGAGCCGGCCGCGGTGGCGTCGGCGGCCGCACGGGCCAGGATCGGGCCGGCCCGGGTCGGGTCGCCCTGCAGGAGGTAGGAGATGCCCTCGGTGTACAGCATCGTCACCCGGTACGGGCTCGACGGGCTCAGTCCGTCCCGGGCCATCTGCGCATCGCGCCGCATCTGGTCGATGCCGTTACGGCACAAGATCGCGCGCAGGTAGGCCAGCGTGCCTTCCATCGTGCTCCCGTCGGGCAGGATCCCCGCCGGGGAGGCACGTTCCACCGCCGCGGCCCAGCGCTCGGCCTCGCTCGGCCGGCCGAGGAGCGCGAAGATGAGGGAGCCGTGCGTGGCGATGGCGCCGAAATGCTCGGCCGCCGTCACGTCGCTGAGCCCCTCCATCCAGCGCAGTACCGTCTCGACTCGCCCGCTGGCCCAGACGGGCTGCTGGCGTTCCAGCACCAGGCGGGCCACCCGGTCGTAGTCCCCGGCCGCCTGGGCATGCTCGATCGCGGTCTCGGGCATCGCGTTCGCCTCGAACCACGCGGCCGCCCGGAAATGGAGATCGGCGACCAGTTCGGGCTCCCGCCGCTGAAGTTCCGACTGCAGCAGCTCCCGGAGCAGGTGGTGGTAGCGGTACCACTCGCGGCGACGGTCGAGCGGGACGACCAGGAGGTTCTGGCTCTCCATCCGCTCGAGGACGCGCCCCGATCCCTTCTCGCCCAGGATCGCGTCGCACAGCGGCCCGCACATGCGGTCCAGGACCGACGTGCGGATGAGGAAGGACGCCTCGGCGCCGGAGACCCGGTCGAGGAGCTCGGAGCGCAGGTAGTCGCCCATGAAGATGTCGTCGCCGGTGAAGGTGAAGCCGACCTCGCTGCGCCGGGTTCCCGACTTCATGGCCAGCGCGGCGATGTACAGCCCGGCCGGCCATCCTTCGGTTCGCCGCAGGAGATCGTGGATGCTCGCCTCGTCGACGTCGGTACCCGCGCCCTTGAGCAGCAGGGCGGCTTCCAGCGGTCCCATCGCCAGATCTTCGGCGCCGACCTCCACGATCCCACCCTGGGCGCGCAGGCGTGCCGCCGGCAGCTGCACGTCGGCGCGGGAGGCGAGCGCGAACCGCCAGCCGGGCGGGAGGTGCAGGACAAGCTCGGCGATCGCGAGCAGGCACTGCTTGTTCGTCACCGCCTCCACATGGTCGAGCAGCACGGTGACGGGCCGCTCCATCGAGGCCACGGCGGACACGAACCGGGGGACCGCGGTGATGCCGGCGCCCGAGGAGGCCAGTGCCCAGAAGATGGTCGGGTCGGCCGGCTCGATCCGGTCCAGCGCAACCGCAAGCGCGCTCAGTAGCACGACCGGGTCGTTGTCCCCGTCATCGCAGGAGACCCAGGCCACGCGCGGGCCGATTCGCTCGGCCCACTGCGCCATGAGCGTGGTCTTGCCGTACCCGGGCGGGGCGACCACGGTGATGACCGGTGCCTGCGCGGCGGCCAGCCGGTCAACCAGGGCCGTCCGCGCGACGATCCCGGGACGGGCCGCCGGGGGGTGGAACTTCGACTCGGGCAGCTCGAAGCCGGGCCTCAGCGCCGCCAGGCGATGATCGCCGGAGACCTCGGAAGGCTCATCCATGACCTCCGGCTTCACCCTCCCGAATGTACCCCTCCGGACAAAACCGCACCAACGAGACACAGCTGATGCTGTGGCCGCAGCCGAGCCGTATCCACCGATCTCCCGGCCGAAATTGCGGAACGACAAGGAGGAGGCAGCGCCCCGGCACCGCCGTTAAGGCGACGACGCCGGCGCACCCGCCACGGCGCCGCCATGCCGGACGCGGGCGCGGGTGTGGTCCTTGACCGGTGACGTGGTTCCGTGCCCGGCCTTCACCGGCGCCGGGTGCAGCGCCGCCTGGGTGAGCTTGGGCGTCATCCACTCCAGCAGCGGCGGGACCAGGGCCCGCCAGGTCGTCATGGTGTGTGAGCCGCCCTGCTCGATGTCGAGCACCACGTTCGGCTGGCGCGTCAGGACCCGCCGCTGGAAGGCCCGCGCCGCACCCACGTCGCGGTGGTCGTAGCTGCCCGCCCCGAGCCAGAATTTGGGGATCTTGGTGGCCAGCGGGAGCGCGGTCATCCGGTCCAGCGGGGTGTTCTCCTTACGGAGCGCGATGTTGCCGCGGAACGGGTCGATCATCCGCGAGGGGTGGCCCAGCCGGTCGTTGGACGGCGCGAAATAGCCGCTGAGCACGCCCGCGTACCCGTACCGGCCCGGGTACCGCAGGGCGAGGTTGGCCGCGCAGTAACCGCCCTCCGAGTAGCCGGCGATTCCCCAGGGCCGCCCGGACGGCTGCAGCCGCAGCGTCCGTGACAGGTAGTTCGGGACGTCCCGGGCGAGGTAGGTGGCGTCCTGCGGGCCGCCCACGACGTTGAGGCACTGCAGGGAGATCTGCGGGCTGCCGTTGGGATCGGGCATGACCAGGGCCACCGGCTGGACCCCGTGATCACGCAGGAGCGTTTCGTAGGCCTGGATGATGCCCACCACGTTGATCCAGTCCTGCGGCTCCCCCGGGTAGCCGGAGATGAGCTCGATCGCCGGGAAGCGGTGGTTGCGGAACGCGGCCTGGAAGTACTGCGGCGGCAGGAAGACGTAGACGGTCCGCGCGATGTGGCTGCGGCGGCCGGTGATCGACAGACGTACCGTCTCACCGAGCTGGGCCGCGACCTTGGTGTCGGTCACCTCGCCCAGGATCGCCGTCAGCCGCTGCGCGGGGGCGCCGCTGGGCAGGGACGCCGCCGTGCTCAGGCCCTGGCCGGTGAGGTCGGCGGCGGCGGCTCCCCAGGTCTGGTAATAGTCGTAATACTTGTTCACCGCGGCCACGCCGAACAGCATGGCCGGGAGGAAGGCCAGGCTGGCGGCCAGGACCCGGAAGACCGGCTGTCTGGCCAGCGCCACGCAGGCCAGCAGGGCGCAGAACACCGCCAGCAGAAGGATGAACAATCCCGTGCTCTGCGGCTCCACTCGATCTACTCCCCGGCCAGGTTTCGCTCACGGCAGGCGGCGGGGCCGCGGTGGGGACGGCCGGTGGCGCGGCCGCGTCTGCCCCGTCGGCGGCATGTGGCGGCGGAGGCGGGATGTGAATCCACGGAAGGATTGGCCCCTCCCGCGCTCTCGAAGGAGGGCGCAGCGCCCTCCACCACCGGCCGCGAGCATACCTGACCTGGCCGGGCCGGGCCGACGGTTCGCATCCGCCCGTGAACGGCGTCGAGGGTGTCCCCTTCTACCGTCAGCGCAGGCATGCCCGGTGCTTGTGACACGGTTGTGACAGCCGGCGGACAGCCTCGTGACGTTGGCGCCGCACCGTCAGGGCATGCGCAGCGCAGGCACCCGTCCCGCGCCGGGCTTGGATCGTCTGGCCCGGGGGCGGCCGGTTGCCGGGATCGCCGCTGTGAGAAGCGGCGACATAATGGCGGGCGATGGCTACGGTGCTGCTCGTCGAGGACGATCCAGGCTGCCCGGCAGGGCCTGGAGCTGGCGTTGCGCCGTCTCGGCTATGCGGTGCGCCTCGCCGGAACCGGTGAGGCAGCGCTGGACGGCATCAGCGAGGCCGCGGTGGACGTCGTCGTGCTCGATGTGATGCTGCCGGGCAGTCGACGGCTTCGAGGTCTGCCGGCGGCTGCGGCGCCACAGCGACATCCCGGTGATCATGCTGACCGCCCGCGGCGATGATCTTGACATCGTGGTGGGCCTCGAAGCCGGGGCCGACGATTACGTGGTGAAACCGGTGGAGCCGCGGGTCCTCGATGCGCGGATCCGGGCGGTGCTGCGCCGGATGGCCCGGGCCGGCTCACCGGCCGAAACATACGGCGAGCTGGTGATCGACCGCGGTTCGCTGGTCGTGCGGCGGGCCGGCCGCGAGGTGTCGCTGACCCCCACCGAGCTGCGGCTGCTGCTGGTCCTGTCCGGCTCACCGCGGCAGGTGTTCTCCCGCGAGCAGCTTCTCGACCTGGTGTGGGAGCAGGACTACCTGGGCGATTCCCGGCTGGTGGACGCGTGCGTGCAGCGGCTGCGGGCGAAGATCGAGACCGACACCGCCGAACCGCGCTACATCCAGACGGTGCGCGGCTTCGGGTACCGGTTCGGGCCGGTGTAGCGCAGGAGAGGGGAGACTGTCGATGCGCACGCGCCTGATCGTCGCATTCATCGTGGTGGCGCTGCTGGCGGCGCTCGCGACTGTGTGGTTCAACAACCTGATAGTCCCGTTCTACGGCTGGCCCAGCTGGCTGGGCGGCTGGATCACCTGGCCCAGCCCGCTGATCAAGCTGCTCTACCACCGGACGCCCCATCATCCCGGGACCATGCCTCATCCGGGCCCCGTCGCCGTCATTTCCTTCTTCCTGGCTTCCGTCGGGCTGCTGCTGGCGCTGATGACCGGCGTGGCGGTTGCCGCATCCCGCCGGGTGCTGCGGCCGGTGCGGCGGCTGGCCCAGGCCGCGCAGCGGATGTCCGGCGGTGACCTGTCGGTCCGGATCGAGCCGCAAGGGCCGGGATGAGCTCGCCCGGCTGGTCACCTCGTTCAACGAGATGGCTGCCGCGCTGGAGGACAAGGTGGGCGAGCTGCAGCGGATGGAGGCACAGGCCCGGCAGTTCGCCAGTGACGTATCCCACGAGCTGCGGACCCCGCTGACCGCGATGACCGCGGTGACCGACGTACTCGGCGGGCACGAGGGCCTCACCGGGGACGCCGCGGCGGCCGGGCGGCTGGTCCGCCAGGAAGTGCTCCACCTCAACCGGCTGGTCGAGGACCTGATCGAGATCTCCCGCTTCGACGCCGGCACCGCCCAGCTGGTGACCGATGACACCGACGTGGCGACCGCCGTGTCCGGGTGCCTGCGGGCGCGGGGCTGGACCGATGTGACCACCGGCGTGCCCGCCGGGCTGACCGTGCGGCTGGACCGCCGCCGCTTCGACGTCATCATCGCCAACCTCGTCGGCAACGCGCTGCGCCATGGCAGCCCGCCGGTCGAGGTGACGGCCAGCATCCAGCCAAACGGCCCGGGCGGGACGCAGCTGGCCGTGGAGGTGCGCGACCACGGGCCCGGGCTTCCGGCGGCCGCCATCCCGCACGTGTTCGACCGGTTCTACAAGGCCGACACCGCGCGCGCCCGTTCCGAGGGCAGCGGCCTGGGCCTGGCGATCGCCTGGGAGAACGCCCGGCTGCACGGCGGGCACATCGAGGCGGGCAACCACCCAGGTGGCGGAGCGGTGTTCACCGTCGGCCTGCCCCTGAACGGCGACCGTCCGGTCAGCGAAATGGTGCCGCAGGCAGTACCCGCCGGGCTGTAACGCGGGCCGCGGACCGCTGGTCCAGCCGTCGCGGCTGGTGGCAGGGCCAGGCACAGGCCGGGCGGTGACCAGTTCCAGCACCGCCAGATGATCCGCCGCCGGGCCTTGTGACGCGCTTGTGACAGCCAGCGCACGACTCCAGGACATTGGTGCCGCATCGTCGCAGGCATGCATGACACAGGCGCGCCCCGCCGGCCCGGGCCGGACGGTCCCCGGGCCGCACGCCCATCTCGCCAGGGATGCATAACGATGGATGCGGCCGGTGTCCGGGTCGGCCGGCGGCTGCCGTTGGCGGCGCGGTGGGCTGCTCATGGCCGCAGTTCTGATCGGGGCCGTGCTGGCTGGCGCGCTGCGTGCGGGGGTGGCGGCCGCCGCGGGCGGGGCAGCGGGCGAACCGGACACCGCAGGAGCAGGCGCTGGCCTTCGCCCACTGCCTGCGCTCGCACGGCGTGCCCCGACTTCCCCGACCCCGGCCCCAGGGCGTCATCATGCCCCCGGAACCCGCTGATTTCCCACCATCCGGTTCGGCGCTGACGCCTGCCAGCACCTGCTCCCGACCGAGTCCAGCCGATCAGCGCCGCCCAGCAGGCCCAGGTGCTGGCGCACGACCTGACGTTGGCCCAGTGCATGCGCGCCCACGGGTTCCCGGGCATCCCGGACAACCGCTGGGCGGCGGCACGACCGGCGTCGTCATCACGGTCCCGGCGGGCATTCGACACCGAGTTCGCCGCAGGCGCAGGCGCCGCGCCAAAGCCTGCAAGCAACTGGAGGGGCCGGTACTAATACCCCGGGAGGCGGATCGTGGAAGGCACCGTTTCGGCCCGGGCCGCCCGGCTGGCGGCATTTCCAGGCGCGGGCGCGTCCTCGCCACGCTCGCGGTGGGTGTCGCGCTGCTGGCGGCTGGCTGCGGCGGGGGCGGCGGCTCGCCCCACGCGAGCCTGGCCATTGGTTCACCAGGAACTGGTTGCCTTCGCCCACTGCATGCGCTCGCACGGCGTGCCGAACTGGCCCGATCCCCTGCCCCAGGGCGGGTTCCCTCGGACCGGGGGCGGCGGGAACTCTGGCCCCCAGGCCCGTTCGGCGATGAACCTGCTAGCACCTGCTCCCGCCCGATCCCGGCGGAACGCCGCCGAGCGGGCCCGGAAGCTGGCGCAGGAGCTGAAGGGGCCAAGTGCATGCGCACGCACGGGTTCCCGGGCTTCCCGGACCCCTCCGTGCGGAACAACGGCAGTGGTCCGTTCATCACATCCCGCCGGGCTTCGACCCGGGCTCGCCGCAGGCCCAGGCTGCAGGGAGGGCCTGCCATAAGCGACTCCCGAAGGGACCTCCCCAGGGCGGATA
Organism: uncultured Actinomycetes bacterium; assembly: GCA_963835425.1. Lineage (GTDB taxonomy): Bacteria > Actinomycetota > Actinomycetes > Streptosporangiales > Streptosporangiaceae > UBA9676. The sequence goes on from CAWIGE010000004.1 coordinate 207,692, forward strand.
GGAGCAGCTCAATGAGCATCACCATCGGTACCCGCAGCTCGATACTCCAGGGAGGCGGATCGTGAAAGGCACCGTTACGCCCGGCCGCCCGGCCGGGGAGCCCAGGCGCTGGGATTGTCCCGGCGGAGCCCGGCGGTGGGCGCCGCCGGGGCCGGGGCCGCTGGGTGGCGGCGGGCGTGGTGGCCGTGGTGGCCGTGGTGGTCGTGGCGGCCTGGCGGTGGCCGGGGCGAGGGGTGCGTTCGGCGGTTCGAGTTCGCCGTCGGCGGGGGCCGCGGCGAGGCGCGTACCGGACGGCGATCGCGACGGTGGCGCGGCAGTCACTGGTCTCGCAGACGCCGGTGGACGCCACCATGGGATATGCCGGTTCGTGGAGCGTGGTGAACCAGGCCACCGGAACCTTCACCGCACTGCCCGCGGCCGGGCAGGTGGTGCGCCAGGGGCAGGTGATCTACCAGGTCAGCGGCGCTCCGGTGGTGCTGCTGTACGGGCACGTCCCGACGTGGCGGGACCTGTCGGAGGGCGTGACCGGGCCGGATGTCACCGAGCTGAACGCTGCCCTGGTGAAGCTGGGATACGCGAGCGCGTCGGCGCTGGGCCCGCGTTCGGGCTGGGACTACTTCAGCGGCGAGACCGCCTACGCCCTCGGTCTGCTGCAGGCCCACCTGGGACTGACGGTGACCGGGACGCTGCCGCTGGGGCAGGCGGTGTTCCTTCCGGGCGCGGCCCGCATCACCGGGCCCGGCGCGACCACGGTGCTGGGCGGCACGGCGGCGCCGGGTACCGCGGCGCTGACCGCCACCTCGACCAGCCCGATGGTGACCATCGCCCTGGACGCCGGGCAGCAGACCGAGGTGAAGAAGGGAGACAAAGTCAGCGTCACCCTGCCCAACGGCACCACCACCCCAGGTGTGATCTCCTCCGTCGGCACCGTCGCCACCTCCTCCTCCGCCAGTTCCGGCGGCTCAGGCGATTCCGGTGGCGGCGGCGGCCAGGGTGGCTCCGGTGATTCGAGCAGCTCCACCGGGTCCGGTTCGGCGACCATCACCGTGCTGGTCTCCCTGACCGATCCGAAGGCGGCCGGCCGCCTGGACCAGGCCCCGGTCACCGTCGGGATCACCACCGGCAGCGCCAGCAACGCCCTGGTCGTCCCGGTCACCGCGCTGCTGGCCCAACCCGGCGGCAAGTACGACGTCGAACAGGTCACCGCCGTCGGTCGCCACCGCCTGGTGCCGGTGACCCCCGGGATGTTCGACGACGCCTCCGGGCTGGTCCAGGTCACCGGCACCAGCCTGGCCGTGGGTGACCGCGTCGTGGTGCCCGCGACATGACCGCGGCGGAGACCCTCCCGGCAGGCCCGCTGCCAGCGCGCGGCGGCGGCCCGGTGCTGGAGCTGGCCGGGGTGAGCAAGACCTACCCCTCCTCCCCGCCGGTGCACGCGCTGCGCGGGGTGAGCCTGGCGGTGGGGGCGGGGGAACTGGTGGCGGTGCTGGGCCCCTCGGGGTCGGGCAAGACGACGCTGCTGCACCTGATGGGCACGTTGGACACGCCCACCAGCGGCACCGTCCGGGTCACCGGCCTGGACGTGGCCGGCCTGCGGGACCGGGCGCTGGCAGGCCTGCGGGCGGGCCGGATCGGGTTCGTGTTCCAGCAGTTCTTCCTCGCCGAGCACCAATCCGCCCTGGATAACGTCGGCGACGGGCTGCTGTACGCCGGCTACCCGCTGGGCGAGCGGCGCCGGCGGGCGGCGGCCGCGCTGGAGCAGGTCGGGCTGGGACACAAGCTCGCCGCCCGCCCGACCCAGCTTTCGGGGGGTGAGCGACAGCGGGTGGCGATCGCCCGGGCGGTTGCGGGTCAGCCGACGATCGTGCTCGCCGATGAGCCCACCGGCAACCTCGACTTCGCCACCGGCGACTCCATCCTGGCCCTGCTCGCCGAGCTGAACGCGGCCGGTACCACCATCGTCGTGGTCACCCACAACCAGGCCATCGCCGCCCGCCTGCCCCGCCAGATCCACATGCTGGACGGCCGCATCACCGCCGACACCGCCAGTCCCGCCGCCGGAGGAACCCCATGACCACCACCGCCGCACCCGCCGCCCCGGTCCCCGCGCGGCTGCGGCCAGCCGACCTGGGCCGGCTGGCCAGCGTGGGCCTGCGCACCCGCAGGCTGCGGGCGGGCCTGTCGGCACTGGGGATCGCGATCGGGGTGGCGGCGATCGTCGCGGTGCTGGGCCTGTCGGCCTCCTCCCAGGCCGGGCTGCTGGCCGAGATCGCCCAGCTGGGCACCAACCTGCTCACCGTGCAGAACGGGCAGGGCTTCAACGGTGACATCGCCGAACTGCCGCTGGCCGCCCCGGGCATGATCGCCCGCCTGCCCGGTGTGCAGCAGGTCCAGAGCACCGGGCAGGTCGGGGGCGTCAGCGTCTTCCGCAGCCCGCTGATCCCCCCCATCGAGACCAACGCCCTGCAGGCCCAGGCCGCCAGTCTGGGCCTGCCCGCCGCCGTGGGCACGTCCCTGGCCCGCGGCCGTTTCCTCAACCCCGCCACCGCGCATCAGCCGGTCGCCGTACTGGGCGCGGCCGCCGCCCAGCGGCTCGGCATCGACCGGCTCTTCCCCGGTGAGCGGATCCTGGTGGGCAACACCTGGTTCTACCTGGCCGGGATCCTCAAACCCGCCGTGCTGGCCCCCGACATCGACTCCTCCATCCTCATCGGCTACCCGGCCGCCCGGCGCTACCTCGGCTTCGACGGGCATCCCTCCACCATCTATCTGCGCGCCAGCGACAGCGCCGTCCAGCGCGTCGACAGCCTGCTGGCCGCCCAGGCCAATCCCGAAAACCCCGGAAACGTCCAGGTCTCCCAGCCCTCCGCCGCCCTCGTCGCCCAGGCCGAGGCCAAAAGCGCGTTCAACGTCCTGTTCCTGGGCCTGGGTGCGGTCGCGCTGCTGGTCGGCGCGATCGGGGTGGCCAACATCATGGTCATCTCCGTCCTCGAGCGCCGCTCCGAGATCGGCCTGCGCCGTGCCCTCGGCGCCACCGAGGGCCACATCCGCGTCCAGTTCCTCGCCGAAGCGATCCTGCTATCCCTCACCGGCGGAATGGCCGGGGTCGCCGCCGGTGCCGCCGCCGTCGCCATCTACGCCCACGCCAAAGGCTGGGCCACCGTCATCCCCCCACTGGCCTGGGCGGGCGGCCTCGCCGCCGCCATCCTCATCGGCGCCGCCGCCGGGCTCCTGCCCGCCCTGCGCGCCGCCCGCCTCTCACCCACCCAAGCCCTCTGGTCGCTATGAACCGCCACGGCCAGACACGGTGACCACGGTGAGCTGCAGCGCCAGAACGTGACCTCGAAGGTATTCCCAGGCCGCCGAGATGCCGACGGCATCATCAAGCAACCTCGCGACTCGAGCCAGCACGGCAGAGAGCGAGAAAGTTGGCCCGCTCTGGTTTGACGGCACCGCTGCAGGACAGCGCAGCCAGACAGGCTCATAAAGGCCCCAGGAACTTGGATGCAGGCAACTACCAGAGCAGATCGCGTGGCGAGCAACGGCTGAGCCCTGTCACGGGGCCCGGCATGTGCCGTTCGCGGCGCCCACCCGGATGACGTGCGTGACGCGAACGCCAGCCGACGGGAACGAGCGGGCATCCATCACCGATGCGGAAACAACTCACCAGCGGGGGAGGGATCTGATGGCGAAGACGAAGGAACGCACCGACAAGCAGGCCAGCGGGAAACAGCCCAGGGGCCGGGCAGGCGAGCGGACGGCCCGGAACGGTGCCGGGCCCGCCGGCGACCCGGAGCACCTAGTGGAGCTCTACCGCCGGATGGTGCTCGTGCGCAACTTCGAAACGGCCTGCCAGCGGTCCTTCCGCAAGGGCAAGATCGGCGGCTACCTGCACCTCTATACCGGCGAGGAGGCGGTGGCCACCGGCTTCCTGAGCGCTTTCCAGCGGGGGGACCGGGTCATCACCGGCTACCGGGACCACGCTCACGCGTTACTGCTGGGCTGCGAGCCCGGTGCGGTCATGGCCGAATTGTACGGCCGACGGGACGGCCTGGTCCGGGGCAAGGGCGGGTCGATGCACCTGTTCGCCGTGGACCGGGGGCTGTGGGGCGGCTACGGCATCGTCGGTGGCCACATCCCGCTGGGCGTGGGCTTCGCCTACGCGCTGCGCTACCAGGGAACCGACCACATCTGCCAGCTCTACCTGGGGGACGGGGCGATGCAGGGTGGGCCCTTCCACGAGGCGGCCAACCTGGCCGGGCTGTGGGGCGCTGACGGCCGGTGCCCGGTGGTGTTCATCGTCGAGAACAACCAGTACGGGATGGGCACCTCGGTGCCGCGGTCGACCGCCATGACCGACCTCGCGGCCAAGTTCGGTGCCTACGGCATCGACCACGAGAAGGTCGACGGCATGGACCTGGAGGCGGTCCTCGACTGCGCTGAACGGGTCACCCGCCAGGTCCGGGAGAGCGGCCGGCCGTATGCGGTCGAGGCGATGACCTATCGGCTCGCCCCGCACGGGGCCGCCGATCCCGAGAAGTACCGGGCCAAGGAGGAGGTCGACTCCTGGCGCGACCGCGATCCCCTGGTGCTGCTGGAGCACCGGCTGCGGGAGGGCGGGGCGGTGGATGACGCGGCGGTCGAGGAGATCGCCGGCCACGCGCAGGACGAGGTGGCGGCCGCGGTGGAGTTCGCCGACGCCAGCGAACCGCCTCCGATCGAGGACCTCTACACCGACGTCTACGCGGGCGCGGACGAGTACCTGGGCAAGCCCCCGGAACTCATGGAAGAGGAGGGCCTCTGATGGCCGAGGTGAAGACCTACCGGGAGGCGCTGCGGGAGGCTCTGGTCGGCGAGCTCGACCGGGACGAGAACGTCGTGCTCATGGGCGAGGACATCGGCGTCTACGGCGGCACCCACCTGATCACCGACGGTTTCTACGACCAGTATGGCCCGCACCGAGTGATCGACACCCCGATCAGCGAGGGCGGGTTCGTCGGGGCCGCCATCGGCATGGCGATGACCGGCCTGCGGCCCATCGTCGAGGTGATGACCTGGAACTTCTCCTTCCTGGCGGCCGACCAGATCATCCAGAACGCGGCCAAGGTCCGGTACTTCTCCGGCGGGCAGGTCAAGGTCCCGCTGGTGATACGCGGGCCCAACGGCGGGGGCGTGCAGCTTTCCGCCCAGCACACCCACTCCCTGGAGTCGTTCTACGGGCACTTCCCCGGCCTGAAGGTGGTGGCCCCGGTGACCCCGAACGACGCCAAGGGGATGATGCTCACCGCGGTCCGGGACGACAACTGCGTGATCTTCCTCGAGGCCGGCGCGCTGTACGGGACCAAAGGGGAGGTCGCCGAGGGCGACAACGCCGTCCCCTTCGGCCGGGCCCGGATCGCCCGGGAGGGTGGGGACGTCACGCTGGTCTCCTACGGCCGGCAGGTGGCCCTGTGCCTGGCCGCGGCCGAGCGGCTGGCCGAGGACGGCATCGAGGCTGAGGTCATCGACCTGCGCAGCCTGCGCCCCCTGGACGAGGAGACGGTCGTCGCCTCCGTTCGCAAGACCCACCGCGCGGTGGCGGTACAGGAGCAGTGGCGCTGGTTCGGGGTGGCCAGCGAGGTGGCGGCGATCATCCAGGACCGGGCGTTCGACGACCTCGACGCCCCGGTCGAGCGGGTGAGCGGGGCGGAGGTCCCCGCGCCGTATGCGCACAATCTCGAGATCGCGGCCTTCCCGAGCGTGGACCAGGTCGTGGCGGCAGGGCGTCGGGTGCTCTACCGAGAAGAGGGATGACAATGCCCGAGGTAATCATGCCCAAGATGGGCGACGCGATGGAGGCGGGGACTCTCTCCTCTTGGCTCAAGCACGAGGGCGACCAGGTCGAGGTCGGGGACACCCTCGCTGAGATCGAGACCGACAAGGCCACGATGGAGCTGGAGGCCGAGGATGCCGGTGTGCTGACCCGGCTCATCGCGGGCGAGGGCGACGAGATTGCGGTGGGGGAGCCGATCGCGGTGATCTCCGCGGACGGCGAGGCACCAGACGAGACACCGGACGAGGGGCGCCAGGAGGCGAAGGAGACCGCGGACAGCACCGACGGCCGGGAGACCGCAGAAGCCAAGGACGCGGAAACCAAGACTGCAGAAACCGAGGACGCGGAAACCAAGACTGCAGAAACCGAGGACGCGGAAACCGAAGCCCCGGAAACCAAGGACGAGGAAACCAAGGACGAGGAGTCCGGGGAGCAGGGAACTCGGGCGCGGGAGGCCGAGAAGCAACAGGCGGCGACCTCCGGCCCGGAGCGCTCCGCCGACGGGCGGGTCCGGGCCTCTCCGGTCGTCCGGCGGCTGGCGCGAGAGCACGGCATCGAGCTCGCCGGGATCTCCGGCAGCGGGCCCGACGGCCGCATCGTCGAGCGGGACGTGCGCGCCGCACTGGAGGGTACGGACAAGGGCTCGCCGGAGCGGAGCGCGCAGGCCCCCGCGGATGCGGCCCCGGCGGGAGACGGCTCCACCCCCACTGCGGTGACCGCTCCCGCGCCGAGCGGCGCCGACGGGACCGAGCTGTCCCCGCTGTCCAGGACCCAGCGGGTGGTCGGCGAGCGGATGCAGCAGGCCTGGCAGGCACCGCACCACTACGCGACCGTGGAAGTCCACGTGGACGAACTGCTGGCGCTGCGTGGGCGGCTCAACGAGGCGCTGGCGGACGAGACGGGAGACGGCTCGGGAGACGGGTCAGGGGCGGACGGCCCAGCCGGCGGCCCCGTCAAGCTGTCGATCAACGACTTCGTGATGAAGGCGTGCGCGCTGGCGCTGCGCACGTTCCCCAAGCTCAACTCCTGGTGGACCGCGGACGGCATCGAGCTGCACCAGCGGGTGGACCTGGCTATGGCCGTCGCCCTGGAGGACGGCCTGATCACCCCGGTGATCCGGAATGCGGCCGAGCGGACCCTGTCCGCCATCTCCACCGAGGCCAGGGGGCTGGCGGCGCGGGCGCGGTCGGGCAAGCTGCGCCCGGACGAGTACCAGGGCGGCACTTTCACCGTGTCGAACATGGGCATGTACGGGGTGGAGAGCTTCACCGCGATCATCAACCCGCCTTCGGTGTCCATCGTGGCGGTGAGCGCGGTGGCCCGGCGACCGGACTTCGACGCGGCCGGTGACGTCGTACCGCGCAGCGTGCTCAAGCTGACGGTCGGCTCCGACCACCGGGTCGTCAACGGCGCGGAAAACGCCCGCTACCTGGCCGAGGTCAAGCGGCTGCTGGAGCACCCGCTGCTGCTGACCGTGTAGGAACGCTACCGAACCAGGAAACGATCATGACAGATAACACGACCGAGTTCGACCTCGTCGTCATCGGCAGCGGGAACGGCGGCTACATCCCGGCGATCCGGGCCAGCCAGCTCGGGATGCGCGTGGCGCTGGTCGAACGCACCGAACACCTCGGCGGCACCTGTCTGAACCTCGGCTGCATCCCGACCAAGGCGCTGCTGGAGACCGCTTCCCGGCTGCACGAGGCCCGCACCGGCGACGACTTCGGGGTCAAGGCCGGCCGGGTGAAGCTCGACTATGCCCGGGCCGCGAAGCGCAAGGACCAGGTGATCGACCAGCTCCGGCGCGGCGTGGCTGCCCTGATGAAGAAGAACAAGATCAAGGTGTACCGGGGCACCGGCAGCTTCGCCGCGCCGAAGCGGATCCGGGTGGCGGGCCCGGACGGCGAGCAGGAGCTTTCCGCGTCCCACGTGCTCATCGCCACCGGCTCGGCCGTCGCCACGCTGCCCGGGCTGGACATCGACGGGGAGCGGATCCTGTCCAGCGACGACGTGACCACCAGCGCCGCGGACCCCCCGGGCTCGCTGATCGTGCTGGGCAGCGGCGCGGTGGGGGTGGAGTTCGCCAGCATGTACCGCGACTTCGGCACCGACGTCACCATCGTCGAGATCCTGGACCGGATCGTGCCCGGCGAAGATCCGGAGGTCTCCGCCGAACTGGCCAAGGCCTTCGACAAGCGCGGCATCCGGGTGCTGACCGGCACCCGGGCCGACCCGGCCAGCCTGGAGAAGACCGACGGCGGGGTGGCGATCGGCGTCACGGGCGACGACGGCGAGGAGACCCTGAAGGCCGACGCGCTGCTGGTCGCCGTCGGCCGGCGGGCTCTGACCGAGGACCTCAACTTGGCGGCCACCGAGGTGGAGGTGAACGACCGCGGCCTGATCCAGGTGGATGAGTTCTACCGGACCGGCGAGCCCGGCGTGTACGCCGCTGGCGACGTCATCGGCGGGTACTGGCTGGCGCATGCGGCCGGCCACGAGGGCATCGTCGCGGTCGAGCACATGGCCGACGCGGACCCGATGCCGCTCGACCAGGACAGGATCCCGCGGGTGACCTTCTGCCGGCCCGAGGTCGCCTCGTTCGGCCTGAGCCGGGAGCAGGCGGAGGACCGGGGCCACCGGGTCAGGGAGGCGAAGGTCCCGTTCCGGGCCATCGGCAAGGCCCTGGTCGAGGGCGAGCCCGGCGGTTTCTGCAAGGTCGTCGCCGACGCGGAGACCGGCCTCGTCCTCGGCATGCACGCCATCGGCCCGCACGTGACCGAGCTGATCGCCGAGGGCTGCTACGCCAAGCTCGTCGAGGGCACCACCGCCGAACTCGGCATGAACGTGCACGCGCATCCAACCCTGGCCGAGATCGTCGGTGAGGCGGCACTGGCCGTGAACGGGCAGGCCATCAACTTCTGAGCGTGGTCCCGCAACGGAGGCTCATGAGACGCCACAAGCTCCTGCGGATACTGGCTGACACCAACGTGACCAGCAAGGACGCCGTCGGGCAGCCGTCCTGACGCCGCCGCTCCAGGCAGGTACAACAGCTGCGGCTGATCCGCGTGGCGGGACCGAGGACTGCGCGCCACCGTTCACCACCGGCCGCCAGCGTCCGTGACCAGGGTAGACAGGCGGCCAGCGACCGCCGGTGAACGGCCCCGGACAGGAGGGAACGAGACCAAAACTGAGACCAGAGCCTGGGTCGGTATGGCGCTACCAAAGTCTTCGCGTTAACGGGTGGGGTGTCCTGAGCGCCCCGCGGCCAGCGTTCTGCCAAGCTTGATGCCCGGGGTCGTTTGCCGGGAGTCGCGCGCATGCTGGTTGTCCACGGGCTATGGGCCTACGGGGCGTCCTATCTGTGGGCTGAGGATTCCACGCTGCCCGCGCCGGCACCGGCGCGGCCGGGCCGGCTGTCCCGTGCGCCCAGGCCGCATCCGTTCGCCCTGCAGGCGTCGGATCTGGCGCGCGTGCTCGCCCGGCTGCCCGAACCGGCTGCGAGCCTGGCCGGTCAGGCGGTCGAGGACAAACTGACGCTGCGGCTGCCATCTGGCACGGACGGGCCGCGCGGGTCGCCTGAGTTGATACGCCCGCCCGGTCAGGACGGAGCGGGGGCCGGCCGACCGGCCGGGCGCCGGGTATCGCTGGCACCCTGGCGGGTCCCCGCGCTGGCTTTCGAGCCCGCCTCCGCCGTCGACCTGCTTACCGTGCTCGGCGAGCCCGGCGCGCTCTCGGGTGAGGTGATCGGTGGGAGCGCGCGTTACCTGGCCGCGGTGGCGCGGCTGGGCGCTGATCTTGCGGCCCGGGGACGGGTGCTGCCGGCGCTGTGCGCCGAGGACGGCGGGCACGCGGCGAAATGGCGTCCGGTGCTGTCGGGCGCCGACGCTGAACGCGCGCGTGAGCTCGCCGCCGGGATGCCGGCGATGTGCCGCGCGGCCGACGCCGGCGATCGGTCGTCGGCCCTGATCCTGACCGGCGCGCTGGATGACCTCACCGACGCCGTCGCCCGGGCCCGGCTCGCCGGACAGCCGCTGCTTCCCGCCCGCCGCGGACGCCAGCCGGCCCGCATCCCGGTGGCCGAGCGCTGGATCGTGGCGCTCACGTCGGTCGACAGCCAGGTCGAGGTCACCACAACCGAAGACGAACAGGAGGCAGCGGAGCTTGCCGCCCGGCTGGACGCCTGGCACTCGGCCGCCCAGCTCCCGGCCGGCCCGGTGCGCACCTGCTTCCGGCTGATCGAGCCGGAGCGGGGGAACGAGGGGGCCGGGCTGGGTGCCGCCAAGTCCGCGGATGCCGGCGGCAGCGGCAGGACGCCGGACGAGGTCCCCGGGGAGTGGCGGGTCGAGTTCGCGCTCCAGTCCACCGACGACCCGAGCCTGATGATGCCGGCCGCCGACCTCTTGGCGGGCGTTTCCAAGGCCGGCCTGGTCGCCGGGATCAAGCATCCAGAGGAGGAGCTACTGGCCGGGCTGGGCCGAGCCGCCAGGCTCTTCCCCGAGCTGGACCGGGCACTGCGCAGCCCCGCGCCGACCGAGGTGACACTGGACACCGAGGAGGCGTTCGGCTTCCTCCGGCAGGCAGCGCCGCTGCTGTCCGGCGCCGGGTTCGGCGTGCTGCTGCCGGACTGGGTGCGCCGGTCCCGGCTCGGGCTCAAGCTCACCACCAGGTCCAGGCGGACCTCGAGCGGATCAGTGACCGACCCGAAGTTCGGCCTAAGCGACCTGGTCGACTTCCGCTACGACCTGGCGGTCGGCGACCAGGAGCTGGACCCAGGGGAGCTGGCCGAGCTGGCCAGGCTCAAGGTCCCGCTGGTCCGGCTGCGCGGCCAGTGGGTGGAACTCGACGATCGGCACCTCCGCGCGGCGCTGCGGTTCCTGGAGGGCAGCCAGTCCGGGACGATGCAGGCTTCGGACGCGCTGCTGGTCGGCCTGCACGGAGCCGACGACGACCTGCCGCTGGTCGAGGTGGACGCCGACGGCTGGCTCGGTGATCTGCTCTCCGGCCAGACCGACCGCCGCCTCGAACCGGTCAAGACGCCGGCCGGCTTCGACGGCGAGCTGCGCCCCTATCAAGAGCGTGGGGTGGCGTGGCTGTCCTTCCTCGGCCGTCTCGGCCTTGGCTGCGTCCTCGCCGACGATATGGGGCTCGGCAAGACTGCGGAGACGTTGTGCCTGGTCATGAACGATGTGGAGACCAGATCCCCAGCGCCGGGCCAGGCTGCTCGGCCGGCCCCCACGCTGGTGGTGTGCCCGATGTCCGTAGTCGGCAACTGGCAGCGGGAGGCGGCCAGGTTCACCCCGGAGCTGAAGGTGCACGTGCACCACGGCGCGGACCGGCTCCGCGGCGACAAGCTCGCCCGCGAGCTGACCGGAACCGATCTGGTAATCACCAGCTACGGCATTGCGGCCAGGGACCAGGAGGAGCTCGCCCGGGTCCGGTGGGGGCGGGTGGTGTGCGACGAGGCGCAGAACATCAAGAACCACGCGACCCGGCAGGCTCAGGCAGTCCGCGGCCTGCCGGCCGGGTCCAGGATCGCGCTCACCGGCACCCCGGTGGAGAACCGGCTCAGCGACCTGTGGTCGATCATGGAGTTCACCAGCCCCGGCCTGCTCGGGCCCGCCGAGAAGTTCCGGCAGCGGTACGCGATCCCAATCGAGCGCGCCGCCGACGAGGAGGCGACCGCCCGGCTGCGGCGGATCACCGGGCCGTTCATCCTGCGCCGGCTCAAGACCGACAAGTCGATCATCTCCGACCTGCCGGACAAGCTGGAGATGAAGGTCTGGTGCAATCTGACCGCCGAGCAGGCGTCGCTGTACGAGGCGACGGTCACCGACATGCTGGCCAAGATCGAGGCGGCCGAGGAAGGGATCGAGCGCCGCGGCCTGGTACTGGCCACAATGGCCAAGCTCAAGCAGGTCTGCAACCACCCGGCCCACCTGCTCGGCGACGGTTCGCGGCTGCCCGGCCGGTCCGGCAAGCTGGCCCGGCTGGAGGAGATCTGCGACGAGGTCATCGCCGGGGAAGACAAGGCGCTCTGCTTCACCCAGTACGCGGAGTTCGGCTCGATGCTCCAGCCATACTTGGCCGCGCGGCTGGGCTGCCCCGTGCTGTATCTGCACGGCGGCACGCCGAAGAAACAGCGCGACGCCATGGTGGCCAGATTCCAGGAAGTGACCGAGCCTGCACTGTTCCTGCTGTCGCTCAGGGCCGGCGGCACCGGGCTGAACCTCACCGCCGCCAGCCATGTCATCCACGTGGACCGGTGGTGGAACCCGGCGGTGGAAGACCAGGCCACCGACCGGGCGTTCCGCATCGGCCAGCGCCGGGACGTCCAGGTACGCAAGTTCGTCTGCGTCGGCACGGTGGAGGAGCGGATCGACGCCATGATCGAGGAGAAGAAGGCCCTGGCCGAACGGATCGTGGGCACCGGGGAGGGCTGGCTGACCGAGCTGTCGGTGGCCGAGCTGCGCAAGGTGATCGAGCTATCGCCGGAGGCGGTGTCGGAATGAGCAAATGGTCAGGGCCCTGGCCGGAACGGTCCCGGCCGCGCCGGGTCGAGGGCGGCGTGCGGGCGCGCAGCAAGCGCGGCGCGATCGGGGAGCAGTGGTGGTCGCGGCGGTTCATCGACGTGCTGGAGTCGCTGGGCATGAGCGGCAGGCTGGCCCGCGGCCGCAACTACGCCCGCGCCGGGCAGGTGCTCGGGTTCGAGCTGACCACCGGCTACGTGACCGCGCAGGTGCAGGGATCGCGGCCCAGGCCGTACCGGGTGCGCATCCAGGTACTGCCGCTCACCGCCCGGCAGTGGGAGCGGGCCGAGCAGGCCCTGGCCGCGCAGGCGCTGTTCCGGGCCAAGCTTCTGGCCGGCGAGATGCCCCACGAGATCGAGGACGTGTTCGCGGAATGCGGCACGCCGCTGTTCCCGCGGTCGGCCAGGGACATGGAGATGTCCTGTTCCTGCCCGGACTGGGAAGTGCCGTGCAAGCACCTGGCCGCAGTCTGCTACGTCCTGGCCGAGGCGTTCGACGACGACCCATTCGCCATGCTGGCCTGGCGCGGGCGGGGCCGGGAGAAGCTGCTCGCCTCGCTGCGCCGGATCAGCGCCGGACAGCCCGAGCCGCCGGGCCCGGTGATCAACGTGACAGACCGGCCACTGGACGAGTGCCTGGACGACTTCTGGTCGCCCGGGCTGAGCCCGGCCCGGCTGCGGGCCATGCCCATCGCCCCGGTGACCGCCCCCGACCTGCTGCTCCGCTCCTTCGAGCCGCCGGCGATCGCCGTCCGCGGCCGGGACCTGGCCGACGTGCTCGCCCCCATCTACCAGCGTCTGGCCGGCCACGACGGCTGACTCCTCATCGCCGCGGCTCCATGGCATCCCCGCAGCCCGGGCCCGCCCGCGGCCGGGCCCCTGCCCGCAGCCCAAGCCGGTCGATGTGCATGACGCCTGCCGATTACGGACGGCAGCCGCTGGTGGCGAGTTGTCGGTGAGCGGCGTGACAGAGCGTCCAGTTATGGTCGCTGGCGCTGCTCTGGTGTCGTCGAGGTGATCAAGCTAGAGTCTCGTCTTTGTTCTGAGGACTGAGGGTTTCGCTCGTCCCCGGGAATGAGGCGTCGTCGCGTAGGCAGGCGAGGACTGCCAGGACCCTGCGGTTGGTGTCGTCAGTCTGGGGCAGCCGGAGCTTGGCGAAGATGTTTCCGACGTGCTTGCCGACCGCTGCCTCGGTTACGACCAGCGTGCGCGCGATCGCGGCGTTGGACTGGCCGGCGGCGATGTGGGCGAGGACTTCCCGCTCGCGCGCGGACAGCGCTGCCAGCGGGTCACGGCGGCGGCGCACCAGCTGGCTGATCACCTGCGGGTCGACGACCGTCCCGCCGGAGCAGACCCGGCGCAGTGCCGTGATGAACTCCTCGACGTCGGCGACCCGGTCCTTCAGCAGGTAGCCGACGCCCCGGCCATCGGAGGAGTCCAGCAGGTCGGCGGCGTAGGCGTGCTGCACGTACTGGCTGAGCACGACGACGGCCAGTCCTGGCCGGGTGCGGCGCAGTTCCACCGCGGCGCGCAGCCCCTCGTCGGTGAACGACGGCGGCATCCGGATGTCGGTGATTACCAGGTCCGGCTCGTGCTCCGCGACGGCGGCGTGCAGCCCGCGCGGCGTCCCCGGCCATCGCGGCGACGTGGAAGCCGAACCGCTGCAGCAGCCCGGCCAGGCCCTCTCGCAGCAGCACCCCGTCCTCGGCCAGGACTACCCGGATTATGGGTGCCTGCTGCTGGTGCTGTTGGTGCACGGGACCTCCACGCGCAGGACGGTCGGGCCGCCGGGCGGGCTGGACAGCAGCATCCTGCCGCCGGCCACGGCTACCCGGTCGGCCAGGCCGGTCAGTCCGCTGCCCCGGGCGGGGTCCGCGCCGCCCCGGCCGTCGTCGCGGACCTCAAGCACCAGGATGCCGTCGCTGACCCGGGCGGCAACGCTTGCGCTGGCCGCCCCGGAGTGCTTGGCGACGTTAGTAAGCGCCTCGGCCGCCGCGAAGTACGCCGTGTTCTCAGCCTGGCCCGGCAGCCGCCCGGTCAGGGCAGAATCGACTGTGACGGGGATCGGAGCCTGGTCGGCGAGCTCGCTGAGCGCGGCCGGCAGCCCGAGGTCGGAAGGATCTGCGGCTGGATGCCGTGGATCAGGTCCCGCAGATCGGCCATGAGCTGCTTGGCCTGCGCGTGCGCGGCGGTCACGGCCTGCGCGGCCGGTCCGGGCGGCAGGTCCAGCCGGGCCAGCCCGAGCTGCATGGTGAGCGCGACCAGCTTCTGCTGCGCGCCGTCGTGCAGGTCACGCTCGATGCGGCGGCGTTCGGCCTCGAAGGCGCCGGCCAGCCGGGCACGGGACGCCGCGACCTCGGTGAGCTCGGCGCGCAGCCGCTCCTCCTGGCCGCCGCTGAACAGCAGCGAGCGCATGACCGTCGCGTCCGCCCCGGCGATCAGCGTCACCAGGTACGAGCACGCGGCCAGCAGGACGAGGCCCGCGAAGGCGTACGGCACCGACTGCGGCACGGTCGAGACCGTCGGGCCGCCCAGCGTGACGGGAACCCGGCCCAGTCCCACGATGAACGGGCTGGCTATGCACCCCCGGCCAGGGTCACCGTGAACAACACCGCGAGGATGAGAGCGGGCACTACCGTCGCCAGCAGGTACGCATAGCCCGTCTCCCGCCACGCGGCCGGGTCGGTATACCGTGCCCGCAGCCAGCCCAGCGGGCCGCTAGCGCCCGGCACCCGCCGCGCATGGCCGACCGGGCGCCGGTCCACGATCGCCAGCCGCGACCGCGCCGTCGCCGTGACCGGGATCGCGATCAGCGGGCCGAGCGCCGCGACCAGGACGCAGCCCAGGAGGATCAGCAGCGCGACCGTCCCTTCATGGAAGGGGCCGCCCGCCAGCACCATCCACGGCACCGCCGCCACTGCCAGCAGCGCCGCGGCGCCGAGCGACGACGGGCAGCGTGACCAGCAGGTACCAGGCCGAGCGCCACGGCCACCCGCTGGCCGGCAGGCGACGCCAGGCCACGGCCTCAAGCGCCGTCTGCGGACTCATGCCTCCCACGGTAGCCGCGCCCGCCGTGGCCGCCAGTAACGGTACGGCGAGTCCCGCGGGTATGGCTAGCCATATCGCAGGACGGTTCCCAGTCGTAGTGACCGTCCGCCGGCTCGCCTGGTTACCTCACTGGTCATGAGCGACATGACGACAGCACGACCGGGTGCCCCCGTGCGGATCGACCACCTCAGCAAGCACTTCGGCCGTCGCCGTGGCAGGGTGACGGCCCTCGATGACATTTCCCTGGAGTTCCCGGCCGGCTCGTTCACCGCCGTCCTCGGCGCGTCCGGCTCCGGCAAGTCGACCCTGCTGCAGTGCGCCGCGGGCCTGGAGCGCCCCAGCTCAGGACGGGTGTTCCTGTGCGGGACCGACCCGGCGTCGCTGTCAGACCGGAAGCGGACACTGCTTCGCAGGCGGCGCGTCGGGTTCGTCTTCCAGGACTTCAGCCTGCTGCCCGAGCTGACGGTAGCCGAGAACATCGCCCTGCCGCTGCGGCTGGACCGCCGGCACATAGCCCGTGCCGCCATCGAGAACGCCGCGGCGCGGGTGGGCCTGAGCCCGGCGCAGCTGCGCAGGGTGCCGGCTGAGCTGTCCGGCGGCGAGCAGCAGCGCGCGGCGATCGCCCGGGCGTTGCTGTGCCGCCCCGAGGTCATCTTCGCGGACGAGCCGACCGGCGCCCTGGACCCGCACACCGCCTGGCGCGTGCTGCGCCTGCTGCGGGAGACCGCCGATGGCGCGACCGTCATCATCGTCACGCACGAGCCGCAAGTCACGCGTTCTGCGACCGCGCGGTATTCCTGTACGCGGGCCAGGTCGACGCCGTCATCGAACGGCCCGAGCCGGACGCCGTCGCCGCGCGGCTGCACGCCCTGGGCGAGCGCGCCACCGCCCCGGACGGGATCATGAACGTGGCCCGGAGCGCGGCATGAGGCACGGCTGGATGCTCGCCGGGCTGCTCCGCAACCCTGGCCCGGTGATCGGGACGCTCGTCGCGTGCGTGGTGACCGCCGCCCTCACCGTCGCGGCGCTCATGGCCGGGACGGCACAGTCACCATCCCCGCTCGGGCGCCTGGCCAGCGCCGACGTCGTGGTGGCAGGCAGCACGACCCTGCAGGTCACCACGGGCCATGGAGCAGACGCCAGCACACAGTCCGTGCCGCTGCCCGCCTACCGGGGCATCCCGGCCAGCCTGGCACGCGAGCTCGCGGCAGTGCCTGGCGTGGCGCGGGCGACGCCAGAGGCCGGCTTCCCAGACGGCACCACCCGGGCGGGCACCGCGGACCTGATCGCGATCACGGCCGGCAGGGGCGTCAGCGCGGTGACCCTTGAGCAGCGCGTCCGGGACGCCCTGCACGGCGGCGCCGGGTACACGATCGCCACCGGCGCGGCCAGGGGCGACCTGGCCAATCCCGGCCTGCACGTCGAGCGCGCCAACGGCCAGCTGTTCGGCCTCGCGGTGATCCCCTGCATCCTGCTGACCGCGCTGTTCGCGCTGGCGGCCACGACCGCCCTGGCGGTGAGCCTGCGCCGCCGCCGGTTCGCCCTGCTGCGGGCCGTGGGCGCCACCCGGGGCCAGGTCCGGCGCGCGGTGCTAGCCGAGCAGACACTGCTGGCCGCCGGCGGCGGCCTCCTCGGCTACCTGCCCGGCGCCCTTCTCGGAACGCTCGGCATCAGCGCGCTGGCCAGCCACGGCATTCTCCCGCCGGGCTCGGCCAACTCGGCTCAGCCCGTGGCTCATGTTGGCCGCGTGCGCCGTCAACCTGCCGGTCTGCCTGCTCAGCGGGCTGGCCGCCGCGCGCCGCGCGGCACGGAGCAGCCCTGCCGAGGCAATGCGCGAGTCACACGCCGAGCGCCGGAAGCTGCCCGTGCTCCGGACGGCTGTCGGCCTGGTGGCCGCGGCGGGGCTGGTGGCGCTCATCATCTTCACCGAGCACCAGAACGGCCCCGGCGCGCAGATCCAGGCTGGCGACGCAGCTGCTGTTCGTCGGCCTGGTGGCCGTCGCCCTGCTCGGCCCCGTGCTGGCCGCCGCCGTGGCGGCGGCCGCCCGGCCGCTGCGGGCGGCGGGCCCGGCCGCCCGGCTCGCCCTCGCGGGCATCGCCGCACTGCCCCGCCGCGCCGCGTCCGCCGTGATCCCGGTCGCGATGGCAGTCGGTCTGATCGCGGCGATAGCGTTCTCCAACACCAGCATCGCCCACGCGGCCACCGTGCAGTCCGCCGCGGCCGTCCGCGCCGGCACGGTCCTGGAAGCGGCGGCGCACCCGGAGGCGTACTGCCCGGCGGGCT
This sequence comes from uncultured Actinomycetes bacterium, assembly GCA_963835425.1. GTDB lineage: Bacteria > Actinomycetota > Actinomycetes > Streptosporangiales > Streptosporangiaceae > UBA9676. The sequence continues at coordinate 225,362 of CAWIGE010000004.1, forward strand.
GCTCGCCGACGTGCAGGCGCTGCCAGGAGCGCGGGACGCGGCCGGGATCAGCCCGGTCAGCCTCGCGGTCGAGGGACCCGGCCCTGGAGTACATCGGCGGCGCCGCGATCGGCGGCGCCGACCTGGCCCAGGTGCTCAACATGGGCGTCGTGGCAGGGCAGCTGAACACGCTGCGGCCGGGGCAGGTCGCGGTGAGCGCGCTCGAGGCCTCAGCCGGAACGCTGGGCGTCAGGCTCGGCTCCGCGGTGACCGTGTACCTGCCGGACGGGACGCCGTACCGGGCCACCGTGAGCGCCATCTACGCGCGGTCGCTGGCCCTTGGCTCCCTGCTCATCCCGGCCTCGGTCGCCGCCGGGCACACCGGCTCCCCGCCCGGCTACGCCCAGGTCCTGGTCTCCGCGGTCAGCCCCCGGGCGCTGGCCGCGCTGACCGCCGCCCATCCCGGCGTGACGGTGGCATCGCGGCAGGTCTACGACGCGCAGGTGCAGCGCAGCAACGCGCAGCAAAGCTTCGGTAACCTGCTCATCCTCGCCGTGATCGCGGCGCTGGCCGCCGTGACGCTCGTCAACACGCTCGCCGTCGCGACGTTCGAGCGGCGGCGCTCGGTGCGGCTGCTGGCCCGCACAGGAGCCACGGCACGGCAGGTGACAGGCATGTTCGGCTGGCACGCCCTGTTCGTGACGGTCACCGGCATCGGCGCGGGCGCACTCGTGGCCGCCGGCACCCTGGTCGGCGTCGACAAGGCGAACACCGGCACCCCGGTGCCCTACATCCCGCCCACCGGAGCGGTGGCCATCATCGGCTCGGTCGCAGTCCTCGCCACCGGCACCATCATGGCCTCCCTGCGTGCGATGACCGGACGGCGTGGATGATCAGGCACCCGCCTGCCTGCCCGTGACGGGCCAGCGCATTCGATTGACCGCGATTCCGGTACGACGAGTGCCCCCTGCGGGGGCCGTTGGGAAAGGAACGAATTCCCTGGGAGTCGATGAAGAGTCACGGCCGCGCCCTGCGCGCTGTCGCGGTGGTGGCCGCGGCGGCGCTGGTTACCGCACTCACCGCCGGGGCCACAGACGCCGGCGCCGCGCAGCGCACCGGACAGCAGGCGGGCACCACGCGGACAGCCGCTGCCCAGGTCCCGGTGCTGCACTGGACTCCCTGCCATCGCGGCTGGCAGTGCGCGACGGCCCGGGTGCCACTGGACTACCGGGACCCCGACGGCACGAAGATCAGCATCGCGGTGGTCAGGCATTTGGCCACCGACCCCGCGCGGCGCCTCGGATCGCTGTTCATCAACGGCGGCGGCCCCGGCGAGCAGATCGAGGCGCTCCTGGGCTTTTACCCGAGCCTTCCCGCGGTGATGCGGGCGCGTTTCGACATCGTCTTTTTCGACCCGCGGGGCTTCGGCTTCAGCACCGCGGTGCGCTGCTTCCCCACTGTCGCAGCGGAGCAGAAATTCCTGTCCGCGCTGCCCCTGTTCCCCATCGGCGCGAAGCAGGACGCGCAATGGGAGCAGACATGGGCCAGGTTCGACGCCCGGTGCGCGAAGACCAACGGCGCCCTGCTTGACCATGACACCAGCGCCGACGTGGCCAGGGACATGGACCTGCTGCGCGCCGCGGTTGGCGACCCGGTTCTCAACTACCTGGGCGTGTCCTACGGCACCGGGCTCGGCGCCATCTACGCCAACCTGTTCCCCGCCAGGGTCGGCCGGATGATCCTGGACGCGAACCTCGACCCGGTCGCCTGGACCACCCCGGACGGAAACCTGCCCTACCCGCTGCGCCTGGGTTTCGATGAGGCGAACGCGGCCGACATGACCGCCTTCCTGAACCTGTGCGGCCAGGCGGCCAGGGCCGCATGCGCGTTCTCCGCCGGCACCCCGGCGGCGACCCGCGCCAAATGGCACACGCTGCTGCACCGCCTGACCGCGCATCCGGTTACGACCGGCAGCCCGCCACAGACGTTCACCTACGCCGACGCATTCGGGGTGGTGGACCTGGACGACGTCTCCGCCTGGCAACAGGGGGCCGTCCGGCTGCAGCACCTCTGGAAAGCCTCGGCAACGGCCCCAGCCACCCCGGCCGCCTCCCGCACCGCGGCCACTCCCGCCACCGCACCTGTCTACACGGGCTCAGAGCAGACATTGGCCGTGCGGTGCTCCGATGGCCCTGACCCGCGGAAACCGAGCGCCTACCAAGCCGCTGCCAAGCTGGCCAAGGCCCGCTCGGGCGGGTGGGGGGTGGCGGAGGTGTGGGCCGACGAGCCCTGCGCCCAGTGGCCCGGCAACGGCGCCAGGGACCGGTACAGCGGCCCGTGGAACCGTCCGACCGCCCACACCATCCTGCTGCTCGGCATCACCGGCGAAGCCGCACTGCCCTACCGGGACGACCTGGCGATGGCACACGACCTCGCCCGCGCACGCCTGCTCACCATCCGCGGATACGGGCACACCGAGATAGCCAACCCCAGCACATGCGCCACCAACTACGAACTCAGCTACCTACAGACCGGCGCCCTGCCCCCAGCCGGCACCGTCTGCAAGGAAGACGCGGCACCATTCCCCGCCCCAAGACCGCCCCACAGACCCAGCGCCCACCCGCTTGACCTGACCAGGCTCGTGCGCCGAAGGCAAACCGGACAGTTGACGGCCCCGCGACCCGCGGCGCGTGCGAACCGCGGGGTCGCCAGGCCACCATGCACCACAACCGGGCCGCGTCCAACTGCACCACCCGAGTTGCGGCGGTGGAGTGCCAGCAGGCCTCAGGCCTATGCGCGGTCTCGGACCGTACGGCTCCGAGACCGCGGTGGCCACGCAGCCGTGACCGGTGCACCTGCTCGATTCTCACCGGCGAATACGCTGCCCGTGATACCTGAACGGATCATCCGCCGCTCAGGCGAGACCGCCCGGCAACCTCACCCGTACCGATGCCAGGCGAACGGCGGCGCCGCCCAGATCGGCCACATATGTGCCTCCAGTCAACGACAAACCCCGACCATATGGCGACACAAAACGGCGGGTACACGCGCGCTGGCGCCGACCGGCCGCTGGTCGCCGAGCGCCACCGGGCTCTTGCCCCGATTTCGCACGGATCGCCGATTCTTTCCGGACGGCCGACTGTCCGATGATCGCAGTGCGGTGGCGAGATCAGGGGCCTTGTCAGGCGGTGCTGACGGCTGTGATACCCGGTGCCGCCTCAGAGGGGCCGGTACATGATGTGCAGGCCGACCAGGCCGTGCTCGGGGTGATCGAAGGACTCGGGTACCGTGCCGATGATCTGGAACTTGAGCGACTGCCACAGGTGCACGGCCGGGGTGTTCGACTCGACGACCGCGTTGAACTGAATGCTCGCAAAGCCCGCCGAGCGGCACCACTCCAGGACGTATTCCCCGAGGGCGCGGCCCACCCCCTTGCCTTGGCAGGCTGGATCAACAAGGAACGACGCCGTCGCTACGTGCGACCCGCGGCCGGGCCGGTTGGGGCCCATCTTTGCCGAGCCTACGATGGCGCCGTCGCTGACGGCTACCACCGTCTGGCCGGGCGGTTGCTCCATCCACCAGGGCCGGGCCTCCTCAAGGGTCTGGTACTCGGGGAACGGATAGGTCTTGCCCTCGGCCATGATCGCTGCATAGAAGGGATAGATCAGCGGCCAGTCCTGATCGGTGGCCTGCCGGATGTTCACGACCCGAACAGTACCGCCTGAGCCCGTGGCCGCCCGCCCGCTTGCGGTCGGCTCAGGTGACTACACACAGATCGGCCAGATCTGGCCGGTCGTCTGTCCAGCCGGTCCCGATCCCGCAACCAACCAGATCGACGGGCCAGGTGCGGGCCAGAGCTAGTCACGATACGTAATTAAGTATCGGACACAGCGTTACGCCAGATCGCCGACTCGGCGCAGGGCGGCGGTTGGTTCGTTAGCTGCGGCCGAGCGGCCAGATCCTGTACTGGAGCAGCCAGATGCTATTCCGGCACGGTGAACGCTTCGGTGATGCCACCGTCGAGAGGCAGTGCGGCAGCAGTGATGAACCCCGAATCGTCGCTCGCGAGGAAAGCGATCGCCGCCGCTGCTTCCTCCAAGGTGCCGAACCGCCCCATCGGCCAGTGCACCAACCGCTTCTCCAGCGCACCCGGGTTGCGGTCGAAGACCGCCCGCTGATGCGGGCTATCGATCGGCCCGAACAGCACCGCGTTGACCCGCACGTCACTTCGCGCCAGATGCACGCCAAGATCTCTGCTCAGCTGCACCACGCCGGCCTTGGCGGCCGCGTACGCCATCTGGGCAGTCGCCGCCCCAATCTCGGCGAGGAACGACGCCGCGTTGATGACCGAGCCGCCCGCCGGGTCAGTGTTGCGCAGGTGCGGGATGCCATGCTTACAGGAGAGGAAGATGCTGGTCAGGTTCGCGTCGAGTACCCGGCGCCACGTCTCGAGGCTGGTGTCCAGCACGGAGTGATCGCCACGGTCCATCAGTCCCATGTTGTTGTAAATGACATCGATCCGGCCGTACCTCCGCACGACCTGCTCGTACATCGCCTCGACCTGCGGCTCGTCGCCGAGATCAGCCTGCACGATGTGGTCTCCGACGGCGTGCGCGGCCTTATCGACCCCGGCAACCACGCCGCCCTCGCTCGCGAATCTCTTGGCCACCGCCTGACCGATCTCGCTCGCGGCACCGTTGACCACGCAAACCCTGTCGGCGAGCCGCGACACAGGCACCTCCAGGACTGTCGATATCCGGCCGAGCCTTCGCTCATCGCCGACCCGGCAAGAGCCTAAACGTTACGCGTAGCGCGCATATCAGGCCCATTCTGGGCGGCAGCGCCGACGCCGCGGGAGGCGAAGGCTAGCCAGAGCGGCGGGTATGCGCGCGCTGGCGCCGCTGCCAGACTCTGCCAGCCGGGAACGAACCATCGGCGAAGTCCTGGCACCCCTGACCGGCGCTGGCGACGAAGCGACCGCATAATTCGTGTCCCCCTGAAAGGGGTACGGCGCGACCGGCACCGGCACCTGGTCACGCCCAGCAAGGTCAGCGCGGCGACTCGCGCTGTAGTTCGCCGACGCTGGTTCCCGGGCGCCCCCGCCGGTCTTAGGCCACGGTGATGACGACCTTGCCGCGTGCGTGCCCCTGCTCCACGTGGCGCAGGCCCTCGGCCGTGCCGGCCAGCGGGTAGGTCCGGTCGAGGACGGGTGTGAGCTTGCCGGCCTCGATCAGCCCGGTGAGGGTGAGCAGTTGCTCCCGCTTTTGTGCGTGCGGGATCAGCCGGAGCCGCTCCCGGACGAGGCCGTTGACCACGACCGCGCGCAGGATGCCAGCCACGGGCCCGAACACGTGGCCGGGTGAGCCGCCGCCGTTGAGCACGAGGGTCCCGGCCGGGGTCAATGCCCGGCGCAGCCGGCGCAGCGGCCGGTTGCCCACGTTGTCGAGGATCACGTCGTAACGCGCGCGCCCGTCGGTGAAGTCCTCCGTCGTGTAGTCGATGACGTGCGCGGCACCGATCGAGCGCACCAGCCCGGCGTTGCGCGTGCTGCACACCCCGGTGACCTCCGCGCCCAGCGCCGCCGCGATCTGGACGGCGTAGGTGCCGACGCCGCCGGCGGCCCCGTTGACGAGCACCCGGTGCCCGGCCCGCACCGCACCCACATCCCGGATCCCCCGCAGGGCCGTCGCCCCCGCCATCGGGACCGCCGCCGCCTGCTCGAAGGTCAGGCTCACCGGCTTGGGCACCACCGTGTCTGCCCCTGCGCGCGCGTACTGGGCGAACGCGCCCCGGCAGAAGCCGAGCACCTCGTCGCCAGGCCGCAGCCCGCGCACGTTCGCGCCGGCCGCCTCCACCCGTCCGGCCGCGTCGACCCCGGCCACCCGGGCCTTCGGCTTGGTCAGCCCCACTTCCCCCATGAGCCGCGCGATCAGAGGGTCGCCCCGCATGATGTGCCAGTCGTAGGGGTTGAGCGCGGCGGCGTGCACCCGGACCAGCACCTCGCCGGCGCCGATCTCAGGCGGGCCGGTGTCCACCAGCTGCAGGACGTCCGGCGGGCCGAACCGCTCCTGGACAATCGCCTTCATCAGGTCACCTCGCGTCGTCGCGCCCGGTCGTGGTGATCGACGCTAACCGGCGGTTTTCACATGCAGGCGGATCACATCACCCGGATGCCGGTAGCGGACGGGTGGCAGAAGCCGGGCCTGGTCTTCCGCGGCTCCGTAAGCGGCCTGACCTGGGTTCGGGTGACGTTGTCATGTTTCTCCAGCGGCCTCACAGCAGTTCCGGCCGCGAGCACGACCCGAGCCAGGGCGGTGACGGCGCTTCCTGGCCCTCGCGCGCCGCACGCCGGCCAGGAGCTCGCGGCGGGCTCATCCGGCGTCTGTCATCGTGAGAACGAGCTTCCCCCGGGCGTGCCCGGCTTGGAGGTGGCGCATGGCGTCGGGTGCTTGGTGCAGCGGGTCAGGTCCGTCAGCTGACCGGTACGGGCGGAGCCGGAGCAGAAGCGGCCGCAACTGGTGCGAGGTCATCGGGTGTGGGGGCGGGCACGCCGGTCCCGCCTTGGTCCAGGCGGAACGGCGGGTAGGCGTCGGTCATCAAGGCGGCGTAGGCGACGACCCGCAGCACCCAGCGGTTCATGCCGATGACGAAGTCATACAGCCCTCGCGGGTAGCGGCCCGCGAACAGCAGCGTGATCGCGGCGAAGAACACCAGCAGCCCGATCAGGCCGCCATAGAAGGCATCGGCCCAATGTTCCCCGAGGCCCCGGTGGCGGTGTAGGCGGCGCCGCCGGCGAACACCGAGACGATGGCGTACTGCGGGATGGCCAGCAGCCACCACTTGACCAGGACCAGGCCGCGGGAGAGCCGCTCGGGGTAGGCGATGTCCAGCGTGGCGGGGTAGTCCGGTTCCTCATCCAGGCTGAACGGCGGGTAGCGGTCGGTGCCCAGGGCACTGTAGGTGTAGTAGCCGACCCGCCACGACCAGCGCAGCACCCCCAGATTGAAGCCGAACAGCGCGCGGGGGTAGCGGCCGGTGACCAAGATCGCGAAGAACGCGATGACGGTGACGACGGCGAACGCGATCCACAAGAAGAACAGCACGATGTAGTGCGGGATCGCCAGCAGCCACTTGACCAGCCATAGCCAGCGGCTCAGCGGCTCGTCGAGACGAGCTCGCACCTCCACGGGATAGTTCCGGTCCATGGTTTCCTCCTCCTCGGTGCCTGCGGATGCCACATCCATGACACCGGCACACGATGGGCACCGGCCGGGGGCGGATCACCGGCCCCACAGCTCTGCCTTCACGCTACGTTTGCAACCAGAAACTAGCAATAAATTTCCGGAAATGAACTACCATAACTTGCGGGCGTAGCGGACTGGAGCTTCCTGGCCGACCACGCCCGGGTGCTGCTGTGCATCGCCCACGACCGGGCGTGCGGCTGCGCGACATCGCCGCCAGGACCGGCGTCACCGGGCGCACCGCCTACAGCAATCGTCACCGATCTCACCGAGGCCCGATACGTCGTCAAGCACAAAGACGGCCGCCGCAACCGCTACCAGATCCAGGCCCACCTGCCGCTCCCCCAGACCGGCAGCCGGGAACGCACCACCGGCGAGATCCTGGCGCTCCTGACCAGTGCCGACGATGAAGCGACGGCATAATTCCGGTCGCCTTGACCGGGGAATGGCACCACCGGCGCCGGCGCCTGGTCCCCACCCGGCAAGGTCATCACCCCGCAGCCCGGCAGCGCTGACAGCCGTCCCGTTCCCGGCCAGGCACGCACGCCGGCGGCGAGCCGACGCTCCCGGGATGGCGCGTTGCGGCGCCTCCGCCGCCGGGACGCAATCACAGATGGGTATCCGGCCGCTCGCGGACGGTCCTGGGCGGCCCGGAACGGCAGCTGCACGCTCCAGCGGCGTGCGTGCTTCTGTTCAGAGTTGTTCGTGATGGCCGTGACCAGGCACGATAGCCGCGGCTGTGCCCGGCGATGGGACCGCCTGACGCCCGTAAAGGAGACCACCAAATGAGACCAGGAAGGACGACGCGTCCGCCGGTCGGCCGCCAAGGCTGGTGTTCTTGCAGGTCAGTGGCGGTGGAGGTGGGATTTGAACCCACGGAAGGGTTGCCCCTTCACACGCTTTCGAGGCGTGCGCCCTCGGCCACTAGGCGACTCCACCGCGGCTGAGCCTACCCGACCCGCCGCGCCATCAGGCCCGGCGCTGCTCGAAGAACTCCTGCAGCATGGCCCCGCATTCCTCCGCCAGGATCCCCCCCACCACCTCGGCGCGGTGGTTGAGCCTGCGGTCGCGCAGCACATCCCAGAGCGAGCCAGCCGCGCCCGCCTTGGGGTCGGCCGCCCCGTAGACGACCCGCGCGATCCGGGCCGCCACCACGGCGCCGGCGCACATGGTGCACGGCTCCAGGGTGACCACCAGGGTGCAGCCGTCCAGATGCCAGGACCCGAGCGCGCGGCCCGCCGCCCGGATGGCGACGATCTCGGCGTGCGCGGTGGGGTCGGCGTCCGATTCCCGCTGGTTGTGCGCGCGGGCCAGCAGCGCACCAGCGGGATCGAGGATGACCGCCCCGACCGGCACCTCGCCGCGCGCCAGGCCGGGAGCCGCCGCTTCCGCCAGCGCCTCCCGCATCGCCGGCTCGAAGGAGGCGCGGAAACCGGTGCTCACGCGGTGAGGCTACCGCCCGAGCGCCTCGTCCAGCGCCCGGTCCAGGGCGTGGCCGAACCCGAGCTTGCGGGCGATGATGGCGAGCGCCTCGTCGGGGAACAGGTCCAGGTCGCCGGCGAGCATCCCCAGATCCATCTCGTCGATGCCGAGGTCGGCGAAGATGGACAGGTCCCCGGCGGGCAGCACCTGGTCGAGGTCCTCGTCATCGGGCGGCTCGATCTCCAGGTGGGCGAGGACCTGGCGGGCGAGCGGCCAGTCCAGCGCCGCGGTGAGGTCGGACAGGAACACCGTTACCTGCCCGCCGATGGCCCGCAGCGCCACGAAGAAATCGTCGCCGACCGCCACCAGCCCGAACGTCCCGCCGATGCTGGGCTGCTGCCGCAGCGCCTGGATCAGCCCGGCGAGATCCTCGGTGAGCGCCGTCGGCAGGACGTCCGCCTCCCAGGCATCGTCGTCCTCGCGGTAGACGATGACGGCAACGTCGTCGCTGCCGGTGTCCGTCATCGCCACTCCATCGGTGGGGTCGCCAGGAACGAAATGCTGTCAGATCCCTCGCCGCCGTGTCCCGCTAAATCCCGGGTCGGCGCCGCAGCCACCAGGTACAGTCCTTATGTCATCACTTATGGTAATCGAAGTAACGGTCCGTTACCTATAGTTCGGATCACGACTTGCGGGCGGCCGGCGAGGGAGAACCCGTCCACCTGCCGGGGGAGGTACCGTGTCCTTGCTGTTCACGGCCATTGGTCAAGAGATCACCCTAAGCTAAGCTGGGTTGACTGACCGGCACACGGGCTTCCGGGAGCTGATCATGAATGCTAAGAAGGTCATCGGCTGGCTTATTGTCATCTTTCTTGCGTGGTTCTTGATCACAAACCCGCAGGGTGCAGCGGCAGCGGTGACCAACCTCCTGAACGCCCTCAAGGGAGTCGGGAACTCACTGGCCACATTCTTCACCTCATTGTGACCATGTAGGCGGCGGGCATGAGGCTAGTCTCCTCGGGCAACAACCCCCCGCGCGAAGTCGATAAGTACCTGCTGCTGCACGAACGCGAGCACCAGGTGATCACGGTGCGCATGCACCCGGCCGTGCTGCTGGTACCGGTGGCGATCGCCCTGGCCGGGCTGATCGCCGCGGTGGTGCTGAACGGGACCATCCTGAAGGCCCAGCACCTCATCATGGCGATCGTCTGGATCGGCTGGCTCATCCTGTTCCTGCGGGCGCTCGTGCTGGCGGCGACCTGGTCGATCGAGTACTTCGTGGTCACGTCGCAGCGGATGATCCTGACCTCGGGGCTGCTGACCCGGAAGGTCGCCATGATGCCGCTGAACAAAGTGACCGACATGAGTTTCCAGCGGTCCCTCGGCGGGCGCCTGTTCGGGTATGGTGAGTTCATCCTTGAATCGGCGGGCCAGGACCAGGCACTCCGGAATATCCCGTTCATCCCCTACCCCGAACAGCTGTACCTCGAGGTATGTGACCTGCTCTTCCCCAGCAAAGACGACGGCGACGACTAACCGGCCAGGCCGGCCGGTAACTCCTTCCCCGGGGTTCGTGCGGCCGGACGACGACAGCGCAGCGTCCGGCCGCATGAGCCTGCCTGCGGCCCCGGTTGAGCGGTCGGTCAGAACGTGACCATGGCCACGCCCGCCGCCGCGAGGACCAGGCCGACCCGTTGCACCGCCCGCATCCGCTCTCCCAGCGTGACCCGCGCCAGAAGCACCGTGATGCCGGGGTACAGCGAGGTGATCACGACCGCGATGCCGAACATCCCGGCCCGGGCGGCGAGCAGGTAGCAGACATTGGCGGTGGCATCCAGGATCCCCGCGCCCGCCGCCGCGGGGAGCACCCAGCGCCCGGCACCGGGGCCGGGGGGCCTGGTGCCGAGCCACGCGGCAGCGGCCAGGATGACCACGGTCCCGGCCACCCGCGCCAGGCACACCGGCCACAGGACACCGGACGTGCCCGCGTTGCGGATAAACAGGAAGAAGATGCCAAACGCGAGCCCCGATGCGGCGCCGTATCCAAGGCCGCGGGCCACGCGGAATCGGGCCGGGCCGGAGCCGGGCCCGGTGGCCGGGCGGCCCCGGGAGCGCTGGCCGTCTTCCATGCTGACCAGCACGATCGCGACCAGGCAGAGGGCCGCACCGGCGTAGACGGCCGCGCTGGCCCGTTCGCCCATGGCCAGCGCCGCGCCCACCGGCACCACGGTCGAGGCCAGGGCGGAGACCGGGGCGACCACGCTCATCGGGCCCGCGGCCAGGCCCCCGTACAAGATGATCATCCCGGCCCCGCCGACCGCGCCCGCCGCGAGCGCCCAGCCCAGCCCCCCGGCCTGGAACGGGACACCGGTGAGCAGCGCGGCGGCGAGGATGACCACAACGCCGACTGGGGTGGAGATGAGCAGCACGGACGCGGCCCTGACCCGCCGCGACGCCACGCCGCCAAGAAAGTCGGCGCTGCCGAACAGCGCCGCCGCCGCCAGGGCGAACACCATCTCCACTGCCGGACTCGCCGCCTTCCTGGTCTCGACCCGGTCGGAATGATATAACGTCTAGTCCAACATACCGACCGTGGCAAAGGCGAGTGACTATCCGTGGCCACCAGCGATCTTGCCGGTGCGCTTTCCCGCACCCTGCAGTCCCTGCGGGCCGAGCGCGGCTGGTCGCTGGACCAGCTCGCCGCCAGGTCCGGCGTGAGCAAGGGCGTCCTGGTCGCGCTGGAGCAGGCACGCTCCAACCCGAACCTGGCCACCCTGGCCAGGATCAGCGACGCGTTCGGGGTGCCGGTGACCTACCTGGTGGACGTCCCGGCCGAGCCCAGCGTGCGGGTGACCGGGCCGGACCAGGCCCGGACCCTGTGGCGCGGGCCGTCCGGCGGGACGGGGACCATCATCGCCGCGACCGAGGCACCATGGGCGGCCGAGCTGTGGCGCTGGACGGTCATGCCCGGCGAATCGTTTGGCGGCGACGCGCATGCCCCGGCGACCAGGGAGATGGTGTGGGTGGAGGAGGGCACCCTGACCCTGACCGTGGCCGGTGCGCGGCACCAGGTCGGGCCGGGCCAGTGTGCGCGCTTCCCGGCCGGCCTGCCGCACGGGTACGCCAACGAGGGTGCGGCGCCCGTGCGGCTGACCATGATCGTCGTCGTCCCGCCATCCCCCTCCTGAGCACGCGGCCATGACCCGCCGCCGCGTCTACTACGAGCGGGGGCGTCCGGTCGAGGTCCTGACCTGGTGGGGACCTGGCGGGGGCCCGCACAACGTGCTGATCCGCCGGGCCTCGGGAGAGTTGCTGGTGCGCCCGTTCCGCGGGCTCCGCAAGGCTCCCGCGCCGGCGAAGACCGCAGGCGCCGGTCGCTGACCGGCACGGCCCGGCCGACCGCCGCGGGCCAGCTGGCCGGTCCGTGGCGGCGGGCGCACCTGTCTGCTCGGGCCGGTACTCGCGAACACCGGGTAGCGGCACCAGGCTGGTCCGGGCGCGACACTGCGCCGCGGCAGCCGGTGTTGTCACGGATTTTGACTGGCCAAACCGGGACGAACCGGACGCGATCATGACGAAGATCCGTGATAAGTCACAACTTGCCCCGAACATCGTCCCTGGCATAGCCGTATATATCGGACATATGTTCTAATCTTCTGATGGACGTGTATCGGCCGGCTTGGTGGTGTTATCCGCGGGAATGCGCCAGGGGGCACCCATGGGGGCCGGGACGGGTGATCTTGTCATGGATGCCGTGCGACTGCGCCCCGGCGCAGGCCGAGCGTGAGCACGGCCCCGGGCACTTAGTCGTGTACTGCCAGGCGCCCGGCTGCCGGTCGGCCTGGTACCAGCCGCGGCACGAACGGGCCGGCTGAGGCCGCGCCGCCTTGTCAGGTCGCGGCAGCCTGGACGGTTCGGCTGGACCACCCCTCGACCGGTCCTTCCTTGAGGGCGCCGCACGACGGTGACCTGCAACCGAAAACTGCAACCCCTGGCGGCGAATCGAGGGGCCTTGCGGAGTCATTCGTTGGGGCCTTCGAGTGCCAGCCGGTAGCCGCTCGGGGTACGGATGAGCAGGCGCCGGTAGGTCCACCCGGGACCGGGATTGTTGTGTTCGAGTTCGAAGCCGATGCCCGCGGAGCGGCATCGCTCCATGGCGGCGTCGATGTCGGTAACGCCGATCTGCCAGGTGAGCACGCTTGGCGGGTCGTTGTCGGCGGCGGCTTCCTGGATGCCGAAATGCACCGTCTCGGTTCCGAAGCCGATGAACTCCGGGTACTCCGGGCCCTCGTAGATGACCGGCAGGCCGAGCCGCTCATAGAAGGCGCGCTCGCCGGGGAGGTCACGCACGTTCAGCACGGGTGCCAGCCTGGTGAACAGATCTGGTGCCTCTTGGCTCATGGCGGGCAGCTACCCAGGGCCAAACCCTCCTATGCTGCCTGACCTCCAGACCTATGGGCGCCCCGACCAAGGGCTTGCGCCAGCCGAAACGAATCGGGCGGTGCTGTATCAAGCCGGTGTACGACACGCTCTTCAACGAGGGCGCAGGCCTTACATAACAAGTCCTCACGGGCTCGCAGCGGCGAAGGGGGCCGGTCATGGCTCAAGCGATCACGGAGCGGGTCAGGCGTTACATCCTCGATGGCAGCGATGAGGATCTCCGACGGCTGCTGAGCATCGCTGAGACCACCGGGGAGATGGCCCGCTCTGCCTTCCGCAGGGTCGGTATGCAGGAAGGCTGGCATGCCATCGACTGCGGCTGCGGCCCGCTTGGGGGGCTTGCCGTCATGGCAGAGATGGTGGGCCCGGCCGGCCGGGTCGTTGGCGTCGACCTCAGTGAGCCGGCCATCCAGCGGGCCCGGTCGGTCGTGTCCGCGCTTGAGCTGGGCAACGTGGAGGTGGTTGCTGGTGACATCCACGAGCTTGGCGCGGCAGCCGTGGGCGGCCCGTTCGACCTGGCTTATACGCGGCTTTTCCTGATGCACCAGCCCGACCCGGTACGGACCCTCAGCCAGATCGCAGGCCTGCTCCGCCCGGGCGGCTGGGTCGTGGCGCAAGAGGCGCTGCGCAGCCCGCCGCCGCGGTCACACCCCCACCTCGATGCTCTTGGCGCCTACTGGGACCTCGTGCACGAGCTGTTGGAACGGGCCGGGGGTGTGCCGCACGGCGCCGTCGACGGCCTCGCTGGGTCGGCGCGTGCGGCGGGCCTTGATGTCGTTGCGGTTGATGGAAGCTTCGGGATCATAGATCCGGAGCTGGGCTTCGGCCAGCACGCGGCCACCCTGCAAGCGGCGAGGGAACGTGCCGTCGCCTCGGGGGTTGCGACCGGCCAGCAGATCGACGACCTGGTGAGTGAACTTCGTGCCGCGAAGGATGGCGGCTACGAGTGGGTGTCAATGCCGTTCTTCCTCGACCTGACATTGCGCAAGCCGGTAGCGGCTTGAAAGGGCGGCCACCACCAAAAGCCGACACACATGATCAAGTTCTGCGCGTGCCTGTGTCTGCGGGAATCAAGGTGCCAGGATGGAAGACACCAGGCCTTTTACGGGCCGTGACCGGTGGAGTGGTACCGCTGCCCCTCTGCGGCCCGAGTTGCCTCACGCCCTGCCGGCGTCTGCCGTGTCTGCTCGCGAGCCAGACGGCGCTCGCGCCATCGGCTAAACCACCGGGAGAGCCTGGCCTTCACCATGCTCACCTTCCCTTGTTGATGGAAGAGCCATGGCGAGCCAGGCTGGCCGCGTCGCTGCTCCGCCTGCGGATCCCGGGCTTGTGATGCCCGCCAACGTCAGCGCGCGGGCACAGTCCAGATTTCGAGCGTACGCCCGCGGAGCGAAGCCGACACTATCGTCAACGCGGCAAAGCACATTCATAGCCTTCGGCTCGATCTCGCCTGGTCCAACTCGATGCACGATTCGATCGGGACGGCCACGTGCGCGGATGGTGACGAAGGCCCCGCTCGGATCGTGACGAATGCCCTACTCAGGGGTCTTGCGGCGGCCGACGATGGGTCCATGGCATCGGTCCTGGCGTGATCCGTTTGGGGTTGCGCCGGATCGAGGTAGCCCTGCTGGGGGAGGCAGTCATGCGCGTTCTCGTGGCCTACGCGACCGACCACGGTTCAACGCGGGGCGTGGCTGACCGAATCGCCGATCGGCTACAGCAGCGCGGCGTCAACGCCGAGGCGTGCGCAGTCGCGGACGTCCTAGAGGTATCGAAGTATGAGGCGGTCGTCCTCGGCAGCGCCATCCACGGTGGCAAGTGGCTCCCTCAGCGCGACAGTTCGCCGACCGGAATGCAGCACCGCTGCGGGAGCGGTCGGTCTGGCCGGCGCCAACCTCACCCGAGCGGGTCTAAACGGTGCGAGCCTCACTAGCGCGAGCCTTGACAACGCGAACCTCAGCCACGCAGACGCCGGTGGCGCCATCCTCATCGGTGCGAACCTCAGCAACGCGCATCTGACTGACACGTTCATCCCTGGCGCGAACCTCACCGGCGCGAACCTCCACAAGGCGAAACTCACTCGCGCGGACCTCTTCCACGCGAACCCCACCGGCGCGAACCTTTACGGCGCACGCTGGCCAGCGGCTGTGGCAGTTCCCCAAGGGCTGGCTACGAGGCCGACAGGGCTTCCTGATACGGGCACCTTAGGTGCGTTGCTCGCATCTCGGCCGGTACCAGGCCGACCGGCACCGCGGCGCCTGGCAGTGCACCACCAGATGACCCGGCCCGTGCTCCTGGTCGGCCGCAGCTGGCGGGCAGTCGCACAGTATCCACGCCACCACGATCCGGCCCGGCGCCCATTCGTGCCCGTACTGGCAGCGCTCCGGGTAACACCACGGCGATTCACGGAGCAACCGCCACTGCCCTTGACCTGTGCGGCCGCAGGTCCTGCGGTCGCGGCCATCTCCTTTGCAAGCAGGGGGTCGGCGTTGACAGGTCACCCGCGGTGGCCGCAGGACCCAGCTGCCGGACACAAGCCGTAGCACCGACTGTTTACAGAGTGCCGCCCATCCGGTCCATCAGGAACCCTACGGTCAGGTTATGTGCAGCGCAGAACTTGTCGGCGGTCTGGTAGTCCACGTGCTCGGGGAGAGTCGCCAGGGCTGCGTCAGCGATGTCGTCCATCCCGGCTCGGCGAAACACCTCCACGATGCGCTGACGGGAATAGGTCATGAGGGGACCACCCCACTTACAGATACTGGCTCGGGCCTTGCTCGGCCCAGGGCGTGCCTGTTACCGGAAAACCATGTGTCCGGGCAAAAGCTTCCCAGCATGAGCTGAGACAGCGACCTCTCACAGATTTCTCACAGACTGACCGGACACCGCCGGACCAGGCCGGGAACGGGCCATCGGACACGGCGCGGATGTCGGCGAGCAGCCCGGACGCCGAGCGAGGCCTCGATGTCAGCCTCACCAGCTGCGGCCGACAGCACGAGTGTGGCCTTGCGGACCCGGGCCGGCCAGTCACCGCCGGCGGCGTCGGCGATCGCGCACAGCGGCTCCCACGTATCGGCCACGCGGTCCTCCACCGGCATGTCCGGCGTGGCATGGATCAGCCTGTCCATCCGGGAGCGGACCCAAGCGCACAGCTGATCGCGCAGGTCGTTGAGCGGCGGCGCGTCGCGGCGGGTGCGGAACGGGGCCACGCTTTCGCCGGGTGCCCGGCGCCGCATGCTGATGACGACGGCCCGGTCCTCGATCGTGTCGGGCATGTCGCCGATGCCAGCCAGCGCTGATGCCCAGCATTGAGGCCGCGGATCGAACGCTGGCGGGAGACGGGCGAGATCCTGGGCCGGGTGATGGTCTGGAGCCGTGAGCAGTGCGGGGAGTTCCTCGACGCGATCGAGGCGGAGCGGCTGTACGCCCTCTACCACCTGGCCGCCTACTACGGGCTGCGCCGGTCGGAACTGTGCGGCCTGGCGTGGGCCGAGGTGGACCTCCCCGGCCGCCGCATCCACGTCCGCCAGGCCCAGGTCGATGACGTGCTCGACTCCACCGAGAGCGCCGACAGCGAGCCCACGATCGTCATCGACCAGGACACGGCCGCCGAACTGCTGGCGTGGCGCAAGGCGCAGCTGGCCGAGCGGATGGCGTGGGGCAGCGCCTGGACGGATTCAGGCCGCGTGTTCACCCGCGAGGACGGGACCCCGCTGCGGCCGGGGTGGGCCATCACCCGGTTCGATACGCTCGCCGCCCGCGAGGGCCTGCCCCCGTCACCTTGCACGGGCTTCGCCACGGCGCGGCCACGATGCTGCTCGCGGCCGGCCAGCCGCCGAAGGTCATCAGCGAGGTCCTGGGGCACAGTACGGTCGCTTTCACGATGGACGTCTACACCGAGGTAGCCGGGGAACTGGCTGACGCCGCCGCCTCGGCGATCGCCGCATATGTGCCCCGCAAGAGCAAGATCGCTGGCGGTGGCGCCATTCCTGTGCCAAAAGGAGGCCGGAATGATCACTGACGCAAACCAGGGAGCCTGCACCTTGGCGCAGACTCCCTGGTCAGGGGCGGAGGCTCGGGGATTTGAACCCCGGAAGGGCGTGAACCCTAACCGCATTAGCAGTGCGGCGCCATAGACCGGACTAGGCGAAGCCTCCCGGCGACCAATGGGTCCGCATCAGCGTACCGGTGACGGCGACGGCGCCGCAAAGCATGGGGCCGGGAGCGCCGCCCGGGACCGTTGACACGTCAGCGGGCCTCGACCACCTGGTAGTCGCCGTGGGCGTAGGCCTCCCGCATCCTGGTCTTGGCGAACTTGCCGACGCTGGTCTTGGGCACCTCGGCGATGAACGACCACCGCTCCGGCACCTGCCAGCGCGGCAGGCGGTCGGCCAGGAAGTCCCGCAGTTCCGCCGGGGTCACCGACGCGCCGTCGCGGAGCACCACGGCCGCCAGCGGCCGCTCGCCCCATTTCTCGTCGGCAATCCCGATCACCGCCGCCTCCAGCACGTCCGGGTGCGCCATGATGGCGTTCTCCAGCTCCATCGAGGAGATCCACTCCCCGCCTGACTTGATCACGTCCTTGGCCCGGTCGGTCAGGGTGACGAAGCCGAGCGGGTCAATGGTGCCCACGTCGCCGGTCCGCAGCCAGCCGTCGTGGAACTTGCCCGGGTCGTCGTCCTTGTAGTAGGCGCCGGTCACCCAGGGGCCGCGCACCTCGATCTCGCCGACCGCGGTGCCGTCGTAGGGCAGCACGGCGCCGCTGTCCCCGACCAGCCGGGCCTCGACGGCGCAGACCAGCCGGCCCGCCGTGTCGCGGTAGTGCCAGGCCTCGTCGGCCGGCGTGCCCGCGGGCGGGTGCGCCACGCTGCCGATCGGCGAGGTCTCGGTCATCCCCCACGCCTGGACGATGCGCACGCCCAGTTCCTTCTCGAAGG
Organism: uncultured Actinomycetes bacterium; assembly: GCA_963835425.1. Taxonomy (GTDB): domain Bacteria; phylum Actinomycetota; class Actinomycetes; order Streptosporangiales; family Streptosporangiaceae; genus UBA9676. The sequence goes on from CAWIGE010000004.1 coordinate 243,378, forward strand.
CCTCCATCAGTGACCGCGGGACGGCCGACCCGCCGCAGGGGACCATCCGCAGCGACGAGAGGTCGCCGCCGTGGGCGCGCACGTGCTGGAGCAGCCCGTTCCAGATCGTGGGCACGGCACCGGCCACGGTGGGCCGCTCGGCCTCGATGAACCGCGCCAGCGGCTCCGGCTGCAGGAAGCGGTCGGGCATGACCAGGTCGGCGCCGGACATGACCGCCGCGTAGGGCAGGCCCCAGGCGTTGGCGTGGAACATCGGCACGACCGGAAGCACCCGGTCCTGTTCCGACAGGCCCAACGAATTGCCCATGCAGACCCCCATGGAATGGAGGTAGGCCGACCGGTGGCTGTAGACCACGCCCTTGGGCATCCCCGTGGTGCCGCTGGTGTAGCACATCGCGGCGGCGGAAAGCTCGTCCAGGTCTGGCCAGTCGAACGCCTCGGCCGCGGCCGCCAGCAGTTCCTCGTAGGAGTGGACCTGCACACCGGGGCGGGCGAGCTTCTCGGCGTGGGCGGTCAGTGCCTCGGGCGGGCCGGTCACGACCACATGCCGGACCGTTTCCGCCTGCGGCAGCACCTGGGCCAGCAGCGGGACCAGCGTGTCGTTGCAGACGATGACGTCATCGGCGGCGTGGTTGGCGATGTAGGCGAGCTGGCCGGGGTCGAGCCGGAGGTTCAGCGTGTGCAGCACCGCCCCCATCGAGGGGATCGCGAGGTAGGCCTCCAGGTGCTCGGCGTTGTTCCACATCAGGGTCGCGACCCGCTGGTCGCCGCCCACCCCCAGCGCCCGCAGCGCATTGGCGAGCCTGGCCGCGCGTGCGCCGGTATGTGCGTAGGTCTGGCGCCGGGTCCCGTCCCCGGTGCACGTCACGACCTCACGCCCGCCGTAGAGCCCGGTGCCGTACTTCATGATCCCGGTCACGGTCAGCGGCACTTCCATCATCGTGCTGCGCACGGCCACCTCCATGTCGGCCAGCGCACCAGCCTTCCCGCTCAGGTGCGCAACAACGTTCCTGGCTGGGATCGTGTCACGCCCAGGCTGAAACGTCACCTGCCTGGCGGCTGGAGGGCCGGGGCGGCCGGGATAGGCGGGATAGGCGGCCGGGACGGGCGGGATAGGCGGCCCGTCAGCCCCCGTTGGGCCGGTTTCCCGGGCCCGGCCTCCCGCCGAGCGCGTCGCGCAGCTCGTCCGGATCGGCCGTCACCACCGAATGCGGCCGGGTGCTGGCGAGGACCCTGCAGGCGACGTAACGCTTGCGGTCCCCGTGGCACTCCTGCCAGATCCGGAAGCCCGGGAACTCCTGCTGGAGGCCAAATAGCACATCAGTCACCAAGGTTCAGCCCCTCCGCAGTTGGCGTCTTTCAGGACTGGCGGTCATGGCCACGCGCACGGTTTTAAGCCGTGTCGTTAATTGCTGAGACCTTCTCAATCCCTATGTCTAGACGACGCGGTAGCGCTCCGGCAGGGTTACTCCCGGGCAGTAACAAATTAGTAAAGCGTGAGTAAAGTAGCAGGTCAGCCGGGCGACGGTGGCCGACATGGGGTGAGCCTCGCGATACGGATCATGACAGAAACCTGCCCCAGAGTTACTAGAGTTATGATTCGTCACTTCAGTTTCTAAACGAGCCATTCACCGGACACGCCCAGCGAAAAGGGCGTTTTCGGATTTGGCGGCTCCACCGGGATGGGCAGCCAGTGGCGAGCAGAGCGGCCGGACCGGACGACAGGCCCCGGAGCGAGCAGAGCGGCGGACGGACGACAGCGCCGGGCCGACCAGGGCGGCCGGACCGGGCGACAGCCCCGGGTCACCGCGGGACCGTGACCCGGCCAGGGTGCTGGCCGGCCGCCCGCCGCTACAGGCCGGTTCGCGCGGTGAGCCGGCCCGCGTTCACCGCCGCCACGAAGGCGCGGTAGTCCCGCTCGTTCTGGTCGGCGTAGGCGGCGGAGAAGTCCGCGATCGCGCGGTCGAAGGCATCTCCCTTGCCCAGGTACGAGGCGATCGCGATCCGGTCGCCCCAGCGGGCGTGTGCGCGGGCGAGGGTCGCGCCGCAGACACGTGCGTAGAGCGTGGCTCCCGGCGGCAGCAGGTTGTCGACGTCCGCGCCGCCCTTCCAGTCATGGAACTGCCGGACGTAGTAGTCGCGGGTGACGCCGTCGAGTCCCCTGATGCGGATCCAGCCCAGGAAGATGTCGGTCGCCGCCTGCATGAGCCGCTGCCCGGCCACCACCCGCTCGCCGTGATGCCGGTAGGTGCTCTGGCCGACGAACCGTTCGAGTACGGAGGCCTGTGCCTCCTTGACCTGCAGGAACAGCGGGTCGCCCACGTCGCGGCCCAGCAACAGCATGATGTAGCAGCGGGTCCCTACGCTGCCGACGCCGACCATCTTGTAGGCCGCGTGAACGTAGCGGAACTCCTCGATGGGGTGGTGCTGGTGCCCCAGCGTGCGCCGGTAGGTGCTGAGCAGCTTCTTGATCAGCGGTTCCGGATCCTCCCACTCGGACCCCGGCACGATGATGTCCTCGATCGGGATGATGAGCGGCGGGTCGGCGACGATCCGCAGCTCGCCCCCGACCTGCTGCGCGCGTTTGGCGAGCACCCGCGTGCTGTCGCGGGTGTGTGCCTGCCGGATGTCCCGCTTGAAGGCCCGCCCTTCCCTCTTGCTGACCCGCTTGACGCGCACCTCGTCGCGCACCAGGTGCGTCAGCACCCCGACCGGAAGCTGGTCATACCAGGCGCTCAGGGTCCCCATCCCGGCGGCCTGGCTCATCCGGTCCCGGTACTCGGCGACGCCGGCCATCACCACGGCGCGCCGGTCGGCCGGTGAGAAGCCCCGGTCGCGGCCCATGATCTCCAAGCTGGCCGCGAGCCGCTTGACGTCCCACTCCCACGGGCCGGGCAGGGTCTCGTCGAAATCGTTGATGTCGAAGATCATCTGACGCTCGGGCGTGCCGAACAGGCCGAAGTTCGACAGGTGCGCGTCACCGCACAGCTGCACGGTCACTCCCGACACCGGGGCGGCCGCCAGGTCGGACGCCATGATCAGCGCGGCGCCCCGGTAGAACGTGAACGGCGACACCAGCATCCGCCCGTACCGGACCGGGACCAGGCCTGGTACCCGTGTCGCCGCCTGCTCCTCGAGCAGGGCGACCGGGTCGGGGCGGTCCGGCGCGGGCTCCCACTTGCCGTGGCTCGACCGCGGCGCGTCGACGCGAGCGGACTTGCCCCGGGCGAGCCGCTCGTCCACCGTCAGGTGCTTCCGCCGCCACGCGGACGCGAACGGCGCGGTGCGTTCCCCAGCGGCCGTGCCGGCCAGCGAGGACCGGGCCGGACGTGCGCTCGTTGCCATACTCGCCTCCACTCGTCCCTCGTCCGCCAGGGTGGCTGGCTGCCGGAGCAGGCCGGTCAGGAGGACGCCTTGCGGCACATGATCCGTCCAGGGTAGATCAGGACCGCCCCAGCTCCCAGTGTCTCCGCGTCGTCTCCGCGTCCCAAGCCCCCCGGGCTCGGGCGGCATAACTGACAGCGCGCCGGTGACTCGTTCTGCCGCTTTCTACGAATTTCTAATATCAGCGGTAGAAAAGGCCATATTCCGCCAGAGTCAGGTACCGCCGGGCCCGGTCCCTGCCGTTAGGCCGGCTGAGCGCGCAGGAACCGGCCGAAATGCGGCACCGTGAACGCGATCAGGCCCCGCTCGGAGCTGTAGATGAGCCCCTTCTTGATCAGGCCGTCCCGGGCCGGCGAAACGCTGGAGGGCTTGCGGCCCAGCTCATCGGCGACCGACGACGTCGGCACCGGGTCGTCACCGAGCAACGCCATGGCCCGCATGTATTCGCGCTCGGCCGGCGTGGCCCGCTCATAACGGCTTCCGAAAAAGCCGATAGCCAGTTCGTTTTCCGCCTGTGGACTGGCAACTTTTACGTCGCCCGCAGTCACCGGGCTGGCCGCCGCGACGTCCCATGTCACTTTCCCGTAGGCCTGCACGAAATAGGGATAGCCGTCGGCCGCGTCGAATAGCGCGTCCAGCGCCGCCGCCTCGAAATCGGCCCCCTCCCGCCGGGCGGGCGCCAGCAGGGCCTGGTCGGCGGCAGCGCGGTCCAGCCGGTCGATCGGCACGTAACGGAACAGCCGTTCCGAGTAGCTCTTGCTGGCCGACAGCACGGACGGCAGGTGCGGCAGGCCGGCCCCGACCACGATCAGCGGCCCGCCGGTCTGGGACAGCTCGTGCATGGCCGCGCACAGCGCGGACACATCGGCGGGCGGGATGTCCTGCATCTCGTCGACGAACAGGGCGATGCCCACCGCGAGGTCGGTGGCCACCGACGCGGCGTCCGCCAGCAACTCGGTCAGGTCGATCTCCAGGTCACCGGAATCGGCACGGCCCCGGACCGGGGGCACATCGATGCCCAGGTGCGGGGTGAGCGAGCCCTTGGGAGCCTTCGGGTCGCGGGCGGCGAAGGCCTTGAGCACGCCGAGGAAGTGCTCGATCCGGTCCGGCGCCCGGTGCCGCGGTGCCAGTTCCCTGACCGCCATGTGCAGGGCGCCCGCGACCGGCCTGCGGATCGACTGCTCCGGCCGCGCCTCGATCTTGCCGGTCCCCCACAGCCGCTGCAGCGCCATGGACCGGAACGAGTTCAGCAGGACGGTCTTGCCCACCCCGCGCAGCCCGGTCAGCACCATGCTGCGCTCCGGCCGGCCACGGGCGATCCGTTCCAGCACGACCTCGAACTGGCCGAGCTCACGATCCCGGCCGGCCAGCTCGGGCGGGCGCTGCCCGGCGCCGGGCGCGTACGGGTTCCTCACCGGGTCCACAGCATCGGAGCCTATGACCGCGTCTACCGCAATCCCTAGATTTACGTAGAAAACAGGCCGGCGTGTCGCGTCCCAGCGGGTCCCTTAGTGGTTCAGTTTTCTGCCCCTCTGGGGTCAGGATCCGAACGGGCAATGGATGTCCACATGCCCGGCATCGTGGGTGCCTGTGGATAGCCCTGAACGGAACCACTGACCACATGGGACCGGGGACCCGGCTCCCGCCCTGTCCGGGCAAGACGGGGACCGGGCGTATCGGTTAGTGGAACAGGTTCAGCGTGTTGGCCGCGTCGTCCACGTAGTAGACGCCGTTGGCGTTCGGCGTCACTGCCAGGCCGAACAGGGCCCCGTTACCGGGCGGGCTGCCCGTGTTGTCGAGCAGGAAGCTGGCGACCTGCTTGCCAGCCGGGGTGGTCTCGACGATGAAACCGTCCCCAGCGTTGACGGTGAGCACGTCACCGTTCGGGGCGATGGCCAGGCCGAGCGGCGTGTTGAGCTTGCCGCCGGTGGTCACCACCTTGCCGGTGCCTGCGCTGGTGAAGCGCACCGGTGCCGCGGGGATCGCGGTGATCCGGTTCCCGACGCTGTCGGCCACGAAAAGCGTGCCGTGGGAATCGAGGCCGAGACCAGTCGGCCCGACCACCAGTGCCGCCGGGTCGGTGCGCTCACCGAACCTGGAGCCGATGATCGTGTGCGCGACCAGCAGCGGCGGCTTGCTTCCCCGCAGCAGCAGTACCAGGCGCTCCACCGTGCCCCGGTTGACGGTGGCGCCGTTCGCCGCCACCGTGCCGTTCAGGACGTTGCTGACGAACAGCGCGGCAAGTGGGCCCGCGCTGACGGTCGCCATGTCCCAGGGGCCGTTGATGCCGTGACCGGCGATGGTCTCGGCCACCTTCCCCTTGTTGTTGATGACCAGCAGGCACCCGGCCTGCGCCGTGGCGCTGGTGCCGTCCGCGGTCGGCAGGCTGCCGACCACGACCCAGCCGCCCGGCAGGATGCCGAGAGCCGTGGTAAGGCCCACTCCGCCCGGGCACGGGCCGGGCAGCTTGGTGGCGTCGATCTGCGCGAACAGCGACTGATGGCCGCCGGGTGAGATCTGCACGATCGTGGTCCCGGTGCCCTGCTGGTTCGCGGAGTTGTTGAAGTTGCTGACCAGGACGTCGCCCTTGACGAGGCTGCCGGTGCTGGTGGGCACGACGGCCACGCCGTAGGGGTTGACGTCCCCGTTGGCCGGAACTGTCGATGTGATCGTGTCGTTGTGGGTGAACGGCCCGATAAAGGAGGAGCTCGCGAATGCCGCTAACGCGGCGGCGCCTACGGCTACCGCCGAGGCGCGGAAAATGCGATGGATGGAAGACATGAGTCAGTTGCCCCTTTCCAGTGGTCCCCTACTGGCTCACCCTGCGCGACGGGCGCCCGGAACAGCGGCCCTTGCAGTGCCGGCCCGGCGCGCAGCACAACCGTTTGCACGTAACGCGGCCCGTCGTGGTTCAACCTCACGGCTGATTAGTAACGGAATGTAATCACTGAGTTAGCTGCTGACCCTGATGCAGGTGGTTCCGGGCATGCCAGCACGGCTCAGGGCCGGGCGGCTGGCCGTCAGCCGGTCCCGTCGGCACCCGGCCCGTGCAGCCTGGCCAGGTAGGCATTGTAGGCGGCGAGGTGCTCGTCGTCGTCGATGCCGCCGCCGCGGCCCGGCCGGGTGGCGGCCGGGCCGGCCGAGGCCACGACCTCGTCGAAGCGCGCCTTGCGCGCCGACTCCAGCCAGCCCGACATGCCCCATGAGGCCCGGCGCTCCCGGCTCCAGGCGAGCAGGACCAGCATCATCAGCGCGAACATGATCGCGTCACCGGCGATCCACATGGTCGCCCCGGCCCAGTGCACGTCCTGCACCGGGCTCAGCGCCCCCGGCGGCCGCGGCCCCTTGGTATAGGTGCCCGAGGTGGCGTAAGTCAGCACCAGCCCGGTGAAGGTGTCCACCGGCATCGCCAGAGCGAGGACGAGGATCCGGACCGGGTAGGAGATGCGCCACCGGATCGGCTCCCGGCCGAGCAGGGGCAGGAAGAACAGGTACCCGACCACCAGGTACAGCACGTGCTCGGCGTCGTGCAGCAGCGGGTCACGCAGGATCAGGCCGGTCAGGCCGGTCAGATGGGTCGCGACGATCGTCACGACGTAGGCCACGAGCCCGACCGGCGGCCAGGTGAGGAAGCTGACCACCCGGGAGCGGATCACCCGCTTGGCCCAGCTGTGCAGCGGGTTCCTGCTCGCGTGCAGCAGCAGGGTGAACGGCTCGCCGACGACGAGCAGCGGCGGCGCGACCATGAGCAGCAGCAGGTGCTGGATCATGTGGTCCCAGAACAGCACGTCGTCGTAGGCGCCGATGCCGCTCTGGGTGGCGATCACCACCACCGCCAGGCCGGCGAGGAACATGGCGGTCCGCCACCACGGCCAGGGCCGGGCCGGATGGCGGCGCCCGACCCGCCGGGCGCCCCACAGGTAGAGCGCACCGGCCGCCAGCACGGCGGCAGTGACGACAGGCGCGAATTCCCACTGGGTAAGAACTGCCTGCCAGCCAAACGCGGGCAGCATGCGGACCTCCTGCGCGTGAGCCTACCCGCGCGAGGCCCGGGCGGGCCCACGGGGATACGTTGTGCATCTTGTGGCACGTGGTGCCCGCGGCACGCTGTATATCCTGGCCGCAGACGGGTTCCGGGTACTTAAATAACAGAGCCTGGACGGACGCCTGCCGGTCATCGTGGCCGCGGCGAGCCGGCCCGGAGCGGTGGCAGAGTCTGGTTGATTGCAGCTGCCTTGAAAGCAGCCGGGCATGCAAGTGTCCCGGGGGTTCGAATCCCTCCCGCTCCGCAACAAAACCCCAGGTCAGGAGCCCGCGAGGTCGTGCGCAAATTCACCGGCTGACCTCTGTGCCCGCTTGCCAGGCACCCCCAGCGACCGACCCTGGCCCACCGGGCGAGTCTCCATGGTCATCCAAACCGGGTCGACATCCAACTGCGTCATAATGCGAACAGAGCAGGCGTCCGCTGGGAGGTCCGATGGACGACCTCAACGATCCGAGAATCTCGGCCTACAAGCCGCAGCGGCGGCTGCTCCTGCCAGCGCCAGCGACGCCGAAAAAATCAGGCAGCTAGAGCAACTGATCAGCAGGCCAGCCGTCCTCACCGGGCTGCATGACCTTCTGCGCCATCGCGCCCACAGCCACGCATCAAAGGACGATCTGGTCCAGGCCTGGTCGCGAGCGGCAGGACGTGACCTCCGGCAATGGGCAGCCGAGGTGCTGATACCCGCCACAGCAGACGACAGCGAGGAAGCACCGTAGCCCGGGGGCCGTGGGCGCCCCGTCACGGCGCCCTTCAGCTGTGTTCTCATTCCGCTCATAATGGGTACGCGTGCGGTTGTCGCGGCACTTGCCAGGGGAGGTGACCCATGGCCATGCCGAGCACGGACTCCGATGAGCTGGCCAAGTTCGGTTACAAGCAGGAACTGGACCGCTCGCTGGGGCTCTTCTCCTCCTTCGCGGCCGGGTTCAGCTACATCTCGATCATGACCGGGGTGTTCGAGCTGTTCTTCTTCGGCTTCGCGTCCGGGGGGCCCGGGTGGATCTGGACCTGGCCCGCCGTGCTCGCCGGGCAGATGCTGGTCGCGCTCTGCTTCGCCGAACTCGCCGGCCAGTACCCGCTGGCCGGGTCGGTGTACCAGTGGTCGAAACAGATCGCCCGGCCCTTCACCTCCTTCTTCGGCGGCTGGATCCTGACCGTCGGGTCGATCGTCACGCTCGCCGCGGTGGCGGTCGCCTACCAGGTCGTCCTGCCGCTGATCTCATCAAAGTTCCAGATCATCGGCGGGGCCGCGGACATCGGCGTGGTCAACACACCCGATGGCGCGAAGAACGCGCTGCTGCTCGCGGCCGGGTTAGTGGTCTTCACGACCGTGATCAACATGGTCGGCGTGAAGACCATGGCGCGGATCAACAACTTCGGCGTCGCCGCCGAGCTGGTCGGCGTCACGGTACTGATCATCCTGCTGGCCGTGCACATCACCCGCGGGCCGGGCATCATATTCCACACCTTCGGCACCGGCGCGGGCCACACGTTCGGCTACTTCGGCGCCCTCCTGGTCGCGTCGCTGACCAGCGCGTACGTCCTGTACGGGTTCGACACCGCCGGGTCGCTCGCCGAAGAGACGCACGACCCGCGGCGCCACGCCCCGCCCGCGATCATCAGGGCGCTGGCCGCCGCCGGGCTGGCCGGCTTCCTGGTCATCGTGCTCGCGGAGATGGCGGTGCCCGACATCCACTCCCCGCACATCAGCACCTCGGGACTGCCCTACATCGTGAAAGCGGCGCTCGGCGGCGTCGTCGGCAATGTCTTCCTGATCGACTCGGTGATCGCCATCACCGTCTGCAGCCTGGCCGTGCACGCGGGCGGCATCCGGATGATCTTCACGATGGGCCGCGACAACCGGCTGCCGGCCGCCTCGGCCATCGCCCGGGTGCACGGCAAGTCCAAGACGCCGCTCATCCCGTCCATCGTGATCGGCATCCTCACCATCGCGCTGCTGGTCCTGAACGTCGGCAACCAGCGCGCGTTCTTCGTGCTCACCTCGGTCGCGATCATCATGTTCTACATCGCCTACATGTGCGTCACCGTGCCGCTGCTGATCGCCCGGGTCCGCGGCAAGTGGCCGACGCCCACCCACGGCCCCTACTTCTCACTGGGCCGCTGGGGACTGCCGGTGAACATACTGGCCGTCGTTTTCCAGACCATCGTCATGATCAACCTGGCGTGGCCGCGGGCCCAGGTCTACGGCAACGACAAGTGGTACTACCAGTGGGGAGCGTTCGTCTTCGTCGGCATCCTTGGCGGCGTGGGTGCCGCCTATTACCTCGTCGCGCTGCGCGGCCGGCCGGCCGCGGCCCTGGCCGAGCACCGCGCCGGCGGTGAGCCCGCCGGGGTCGCCGCCGCGGGCGAGGAGGCCTGACCCGGACACGATGGAGGACATCACCGGCTTTCTCGGCTCGCGCCCGCCCTTCGACGCGGTGGGCGCCGACGAACTGGCCCGCGTCGTGGCCGTGACCGAGGTGGAGGAGTTCCCCGCGGCGAAGACGATCTTCTCGCAGGGCACCGGGCCGGTTGACTACCTGCGGGTCGTCCGCACCGGCTCGGTCGAGATCATTCATAACGGCCAGGTGCTGGATCTCCTGGGCCCTGGCGAGCTGTTCGGGCACGCCTCGATGCTGTCCGGGCTGCCGACCGGCTTCGAGGCGCGGGCCGCCGAGGACGCCATCTGCTACCGCATCCCCGCGGGCGTCGTGGGCCCGCTGCTCGCCCGCCCGGACTTCCTGAAGTTCATCGCCCGCTCGATCGTCGGCGACCGCGCCGCCGGCGGCCCGGAGCGAACGCCGCCCGCCGACCCGGTCCAGCGCCCGGTCACCGCGCTGATCCGCACCCCGCCGCTGCTGTGCCGCGGGGACGAGCCGGTCCGCGAGGTGGCGAAGCGGATGACCGCCGAGGGGGCAAGCGCGGCCCTGGTCCAGGCGGGCGGCACGCTCGGCATCGTGACCGACCGTGACCTGCGCTCGCGCGTCGTCGCCGCGGGGACCAGCGCGGACGCACCCGTCTCCGCCATCATGAGCGTGCCCGTCTACACGGTCCGCGCGGACTGCCTGGGCGGCGATGTGCTGCTGGACATGCTCGACCGCGGCGTGCACCACGTGCCCGTCCGGTCCGCGGCCGGCGAGGTGCTGGGCGTGGTCAACGGCGACGACCTGGTCGCGGCGGAGGCGCGCAAGCCGTTCCTGCTGCGCCGGGCCATCAATCTCGCCAGCAGCCCCGCGGACCTGGCGGCCGCGTGGGCGGGGATGAGCCCAATGATCGTCGCGCTGCACGACGCGCGGGTGGCCGCCGAGCACATCGCGGCGATCAGCTCGGTCGTCCTGGACGCGCTCACCCGGCGGCTGATCGAGCTCGCGGTGGCCGACGTGGGCGATCCCCCGGCCCCGTTCACCTGGTTCGCGCTGGGCAGCCTGTCGCGGCGTGAGATGGTGCCGTCCTCCGATGTCAACAGCGCGCTCGCCTGGCAGGGCTCCGGAGCGGACCAGGAAGAGGCGGGCTACCTGGCCCGGCTGGCCGGCGCCGTGAACGAGGGCCTGCGGGCGTGCGGGGTGCAGCCGGACGAGCACGGCGCGAGCGCGTCCAACCCGCTGTTCGCCCGGTCGCTCGCGTCCTGGCGCGCCATCGCGCAGAGCCTCACCGAGGACCCGACACGGGAGCACGCGCTTATCTTCATCTCGATGATTACCGACAGCCGCCCGCTGTGGGAAAGCAGCACTGGCACCGGGGGCATGGGCACCTCGGTCGCCGACGCGCTTGGGCGCGCGCGCAGCCACCCCGATCTGCTGCGGCTGCTCGCCCAGTTTGCGCTTCAGTTCCGCCCGCCCACCGGGTTCCTGCGCGATTTCGTGGTCGAGCATTCCGGCGAGCGCCGGGGACAGCTCGACATCAAGCACGGCGGGATGATCCCGATCACCGACCTTGCCCGCTGGGCCGGGATGGCCGCCGGTGTCACGAGCGGCTCGACCGTCAACCGGCTGCGCGCGGCCGAGGCGGCCGGGACGCTGGACGGCCCGGACGCACGCACCCTGACCGAGGCATTCGGCTTCGTCTTCTCGCTGCGGCTCGATCACCAGGTGGAGCGGCTGCGGCGTGGCGAAGCACCCGACGACTTCATCGACCCCAAGACGCTCAACCCGCTGGCCCGGTCCTACCTCAGGGAGGCGTTCCGGGCCGTTGCTTCGGTACAGTCCGGCATCGCGGCCGAGCTGTCACTGGGCATCCGGTGAGGCTGAAAACCACGTGGCTGGAGGCGCCATGAGCACATTGCACACTGACTTCGTCATCGTCGGCGGCGGCTCCGCGGGCAGCGCGCTCGCGAACCGGCTCAGCGCCGACCCGGCCACCCGGGTCCTGGTGCTGGAGGCCGGGCGGCCGGACTACCCGTTCGACGTCTTCATCCACATGCCCGCCGCCCTGACCTATCCCATCGGCAGCAGGTTCTACGACTGGAAGTACGAGTCGGAACCGGAACCGTTCATGAACGGGCGCCAGGTCTACCACGCCCGCGGGAAGGTGCTCGGCGGCTCGAGCAGCATCAACGGAATGATCTTCCAGCGTGGCAACCCGCTGGACTACGAGCGCTGGGCGGCCGACCCCGGCATGGAGGAGTGGGACTACGCGCACTGCCTGCCGTACTTCAAGAAGATGGAGACCTGCCTGGCCGGGGGTGGGAAGTGGCGCGGCCACGAGGGGCCGCTCGTGCTCGAGCGCGGGCCCGCGACGAGCCCGCTGTTCCAGGCGTTCTTCCAGGCGGCGCAGGAGGCCGGCTACTCGCTGACCGATGACGTCAATGGCTACCGGCAGGAGGGATTCGCGCCGTTCGACCGCAACGTCCACCGCGGCAGGCGGCTGTCCGCCGCCCGCGCCTACCTGCATCCGGTCATGGGGCGGCCCAACCTTCACGTGGAGACCCGGGCGTTCGTGACCAGGATCCTGTTCGACGGCCGCCGCGCGATCGGCGTGGAGTACCAGACGCCGACCGGGAGCACCAGGAGGGCGCCTGGGCGGCGAGGTGATCCTGTGCGGCGGCGCGATCAACTCACCGCAGCTGCTCCAGCTTTCCGGGATCGGCAACGCGGACGAGCTGAAGAGCTTCGGGATCGACGCGGTGGCCGACCTGCCGGGTGTGGGCGAGAACCTGCAGGATCACCTCGAGGTGTACATCCAGTACGGCTGCAAGCAGCCGGTCTCCGTCCAGCCGTCGCTGAGGTGGCGCGCCCGGCCGTGGATCGGCGCCAACTGGCTGTTCCTCCGCAGCGGCCCGGGCGCCACCAACCACTTCGAGGGCGGCGGGTTCGCGCGGAGCAACGACGACGTGGCCTACCCCAACCTGATGTTCCACTTCCTGCCGATCGCGATCCGCTATGACGGCTCGGTCCCGGCCGGCGGCCACGGCTACCAGGTCCACATCGGCCCGATGTACTCCAACGCACGGGGCTCGGTGAAGATCAAGTCCACCGACCCGAAGGTCCATCCGGCGCTCAGGTTCAACTACCTGTCCACCGAGCAGGACCGGCGGGAGTGGGCCGAAGCGATCCACGTCGCCAGGAAAATCCTGAACCAGCCCGCCTTCGACGAGTACAACGACGGCGAGCTGTCACCCGGGGCAGCGGTTCAGACCGACCAGGAGATCATCGACTGGGTGGCCAAGGACGCGGAGACCGCGCTGCATCCTTCCTGCACCGCCAAGATGGGCACCGGCAACGGATCGGTTGTCGACCCGTCCAGCATGTCGGTGCACGGTGTCCAGGGCCTGCGGGTGGTCGACGCCTCCGCGATGCCGTACATCACCAACGGCAACATCTACGCCCCGGTCATGATGATGGCCGAGAAGGCAGCCGACCTGATCCTCGGGAATACCCCCCTGCCGCCCGAGCCGCTCGAGTTCTACCGCCACCGTAAGGAGACCGAGCCCGCCTGAAAAGGAACCGAACTCGCCTGAAAATCAGTATCGGCCGCCCGCCTCGCCAGGCGGCACGGTCACGACGTATCGTGTCTACGTGGACCAGCAGACGCGTGACGAGATTGCCGCTGCGGGCGCCGCGCACCATGAGCTGGGCCCCGCCTACGACCACGCCGTGGCCGAGGGCCTGGTCGAGCGGATCGGCGACGAGATCGACCGGCGGGTCGATGCCCGGCTGGTGCAGCACGGCGTCGCGCCCGCGCCTGCGCAGCGCGCTTCCGGCCAGGTAACCCCCGCAGCTCCCTCTTCCTGGCCGATGATCTTCCTCGCTCTCGGGTCGATGACGATCGGTGGCTTCACGGCCGCCGCCGTCCTCCACTCGGGCGGCAACGCGGCGGTCGTCGCCCTTATCTGGATCGTCATCGGGGTCATCAACGTCGCCTACGCCCGCCGGCGCTGAGCTTCACCGGGCTTGGCGGCCGCGGCCCTGCCGCAGGCGGAGCGGCTTAGCAGCACGCGTTTTCACCCGGCCGACCAGGTGACGCCGTTCCAGCGCATGATCAGCGTCTGGTTGGCCTCCGAGGGGGCGAAGCAGCCCGGCGTGCAGGTATAGCCCGGCCGCCCAGGCGCTGCCGCCCGGCCCGGCGCTCACGCCGGTGAGGATGGCCTTGCCGGTCGGGCTGGGACTGGCCGCCTGCGACCATGCGGTGCCGTCCCAATGCAGGATCAGCGCCCGGCTGGCCGCCCGCGGGGCGAGGCAGTCCGGGGTGCAGGAGCTGCCGACCGTCCAGGCGCTGCCGTCGGATCCCGCGCTCACCGCGTCGAGGAGCGCGCTGCTGCCCAGGCCGGGGGCGGTGGACTGCGACCAGCTGGTGCCGTCCCAGCGCAGAATCAGCACCTGGTCGGCCTCCGACGCGGTGTGGCAGCCCGACGTGCAGATATAGCCAACCGCCCAGGCGCTGCCGCCCGGCGCCGCGCTCACGCCATACAGGTAGGCGTCGCTGCCCAGGCCGGGGCCGGTGACCAGCGACCAGGCCTTCCCGTCCCAGTGCAAGATGAGCATCCGGTATACCGCCGACGTGGTGCCACAGCGGGACATGCAGGAATCACCGACCGCCCAGGCGGTATTGGCCGGCCCGGCGCTCACGCCGAGGAGGAGCGCGTCCCGGCCCGGGCTGGGGCTGGCGGTCTGCGACCAGGAGACACCGTCCCAGCGCAAGATCAGCGTCCGGTTGGCCCCCGATGGCGTGCCGGCATAGCCGACCGCCCAGGCGCTGCCGTCCGGGCCGGCGCTTATGCCGTAGAGGAACGCGGTGCTGCCCGGGCTGGGGCTGGCGGTCTGCGACCAGGAGACACCGTCCCAGCGCAAGATCAGCGTCCGGTCAGCCTCCGACGACGTACCGCAGCCCGACGCGCAGGTATTACCAGCGGCCCAGGCGCTGCCGTCCGGGCCGGCGCTCACCCCGTGCAGCAGCGCGGTGCCGCCCGGGCGGGGGCTGGCCGCCTGCGACCAGACGGCACCGTTCCAGTGCACGATCAGCGCCCGGCCCGAGGTGGTGGAGCCGCGGCCGCCCAGGCGCTGCCGTCCGGGCCGGCGCTCACGCCGATCAGCTGTCCCGGAATGGGGCTTAAAGGCAGCCGCTGGCTGCTGCTGGCGGGTGGCTTCACGGTGGCCCCGGGGGCCGGAGCCCCGCAGGCGGAAAGGCCACCCAGGCCGCTGAGCAGTGCCGCGGTGCCAGCAACGGCGAACACCGCCCGGCGCCGGCGCGACCCGCCAGCCCGCGGCGCAGCGGCGAACTCAGGCCATTCCCCGCTCATCGGCCCCCGCCTTCCGGCCTCCCGTCACGCTATCCCCGGCACCGCACCAGCGGCACTGTGTGATGGCCACGCCTCCGGCCAACCAGAACACCCAAGTATCAAGTGACGCTCAGGCCCGGCGCAACTACCGTCTGGCAACGGTTCCCCCAACCGCCGGATCAGGTAAGCCCGTATGTTGCCGGTTCCTCGCCGGCGCCACCCCGCCGGCGGCATTCGGCGCATGCGATGGTGCCACCCGGGGCATCCGGGCTCAGCCGTCCGCCGCCGCCCGCTGCGGTCAGCTGAACCCGTCGCCGACCTCGGCGGCGAGCGCGAGGTAGGCGTCGGCCGTTGCCTTGCTCAGCTGGTTCAGCTCCACTTCGGCGCCCTCCTCCAGGTGGGCGTCATAGGGGACCCGGACCACCGCCCGGCAGCGGGTCGCGAAATGCTGCTCCAGCCGCTCGAGGTCGATACTGCTCTTGCTGCGCGGCCGGACCAGGGCGAGCACCACGACCCCGTCCCTGACCAGCTCGCCGTAGCCGTGTGCCTGCAGCCAGTCCAGGGTGGCGCTGGCGCTGCGGGCACCGTCCACCGATGGGGAACTGACCAGTACGATCTGGTCGGCCAGGCGCAACACCCCGGCCATCGCCGAGTGGAGCAGGCCGGTCCCGCAATCGGTGATGCAGATCGAGTAGTAGTGCTCAAGCACCTGTGACACGTCTTCGTAGTCCTGGTCGCTGAAGGCGACCGACACGGTCGGGTCACGGTCCGAGGCGAGCACTTCGAGCCTGCTCGCCGCCTGGGTGGTGAACGCCCGCACGTCCGCGTACCGCTGGATCTGCTCGCGCTCGTTGAGCAGGTCGCGGACGGTCGCCGCGGTCTCCAGCCGGAGCTTGTCCGACAGGGTCCCCCGGTCGGGGTTGGCGTCCACGGCGATGACCCGGTCGCCACGCAGTGAGGCCAGGGTGGAGCCCAGCCCCATGACGGTGGTGGTCTTGCCCACCCCGCCCTTCAGGCTCAGCACCGCGACCCGGTAGTGACCACCGGCGACCGGGGTGCACGCCCGGGCCACCAGCTCGCGGCGGCGTATTTCCGCCGCGGACAGCGGCGGGCGCACCAGACCGCCGGTGACCTGGTAGACCGCCCGGCGCCAGCCCGACGGGGGCGCGGCGTGCCGGCCCGGCAGGAGCAGGTCGGCGGTGAGACTGTCGGCGGTCTCGGCGTGCTGCCAGTGCGCCGGCTCATGTGGCGACGGGACCGGTCCCGCCGGCTCTCCTGGCTCCGGAGCCGGGACCGGCTCTACCGGTGGGACGGCGGCGGTACCGGTGTCGTACTCGGCCATCGGATAGCCGTCTGGGGGGTCGTACTCCTCCGCCTCGTAGGCGGCGGCCGTGCCGTACACCTCCGCCGGGCTGTGCGCCCCGGCCGGTGCCGGGCCCGCCGGTGCGAGCCCCTCCGCCTGCTCCTGGACTTCGGCTGGTGCGAGCCCCTCCGCCCGCTCCTGGACTTCCGCTGGTGCGAGTCCCTCCGCCGGCTCTTGGACATCCGCCGGGCCCAGCCCCTCCGCCCGCTCTTGGGTTTCCGCTGGCCCGAGTCCCCCCGACTGCTCCTGGGCTTCCGCTGACGCGGGGACCCCCGCCTGGTCCTGCTCCCGGACGAAGCCGACTGCCTCGGCGCCCTCCTCAGCCCCGGTCTCCGGCGGCTCGGCCGTCCCGGCCTCCTCCGCTGATGCGCCCGCATCGGCCGGCTGGAATGTCTCCGCCGCTGGCGGCGCCGCGTGCTGCGCCGTTCCCGGCGGGGGTGGCGCGGGCGGCCACGGCGGCTGCTCGCCCTCGCCGGCCTCGCCGGCATCCGGGGCCGGCGACGGGACAAGAAGATGGCCGTAAGCGGCCCGGTTGAACGGCGCCCGGTAAGGGGGCGGAGCGGCTCTTAAGGCATGCTGCCGGTCCGCGTCCTCCTCGGCCGGCGGCGTGCGGCCGGTGCCGGAGTCTGACCGCTCCTCCTCCTCCTCCGCCGCCGCCTCCGCCTCCTCCTCCTCGGCGGACTGTCGCCCGAATAGCTTGGGCAGCCCGGTCGTCGGCCACCGGAAGGTACCTTCGTCCTCGCTGTCGCGTGCCTCACTTCCGGCAGGCTCGGTCCCTGGCGCCTGGTCCTGCTCATGGTTAGCCAAGGCCGTCCCCTCAGCTCTGCTCGGTAGGAGAATGACGTGCCCGACAAGGCCGGATGAACGTCTCTCACCGAGAGTAGGACACCGGACACCACTGTCCAAAACCCCCCACCACGGTGGGGAGTCGCTGTCACTCGGGCCAGGAGCAGCCCATGGGCGCCGCCGCCCCTCACCAGCCTGCGGCAAATCCGGTCCTGCCGCTCATCGGCGCCAACCGGGTCCGGCCACCCCCGGCGCGCCCACTGTCTGGAAGGGGACAGACTAGGACTATGAGCGAGCAGGCGAACCAGCAAGCCGAGCCGAGCAACATCGTTGTCGTCGGCCCGGACGGCATGGCCATCGAGGGCGCCGAGGGCGAGCATGGCGAGCGGCCCGTGATCGAGATGGTGGAGCAGCCAGCCAAGGTGATGAGGATCGGCAGCATGATCCGCCAGCTGCTGGACGAGGTCAAAGCCGCTCCGCTGGATGAGAAGAGCCGGGCGAGGCTGGCCGAGATCCACCGGAGCTCCATCAAGGAGCTGGAGGACGGCCTGGCCCCCGAGCTGGTCGAAGAGCTCGAGCGGCTCTCGCTCCCGTTCACCGAGGGTGATACGCCCAGCGAGTCCGAGCTGCGGATCGCGCAGGCCCAGCTGGTGGGCTGGCTGGAGGGGCTGTTCCACGGCATCCAGACGACGCTGTTTGCGCAGCAGATGGCCGCCCGGGCCCAGCTCGAGCAGATGCGGCGGGCGCTGCCGCCCGGCGTGATGCCCGGACCCGGCGGGCCCGAAGAAGCGGTGCAGCCGGGCCGGTCCTCTGGCCCGTACCTGTAACGGCCAGCACCCCTGGCGGGCGGGGATCCGGCCAGGGCCGGGTTAGACGCGGCCGTAGCGCAGGCGACCGAGCCATGCCGCCGCCTGGGCGAACTCGGTGTCGGATGTCCCCGTGCGGACCTGGGTGCGCCCGCCGTCACGGCGCGGGTAGCTGCCGAGGAACCTGACGTCGGCGCAGACCCGGCGCAGGCCCATCAGCGCCTCGCCGACCCTGGCGTCGTCGAGGTGGCCCTCGCAGTCGATGGAGAAGCAGTACTTGCCCAGCCCGTCCCCGGTCGGCCGGGACTCGATCCGGGTCAGGTTGATGCCGCGGACCGCGAACTCGGTGAGCAGCTCCATCAGCGCGCCGGGGTGGTCCTCGCGCAGGAAGGCCACCAGCGAGGTCCGGTCCGCGCCGGTGGAGGCGGCCACCGGTCCCGGCAGGCTCACCACCACGAACCGGGTCACCGCGTCCGGCACGTCGTTCACCTCGGCGGCCAGCACGGCCAGCCGGTACCGGCTGGCGGCGAACGCGCCGGCCAGCGCGGCGTCGATCTGACCGTCGGCGGCCTGGCGTGCGGCCTCGGCATTCGACGACGTCGGCAGCCATTCCGCGTCGGGCAGGTGCTGGGCGAGCCAACGGCGGCACTGCGGCTGTGCCTGCGGATGGCCGCCGACCGTCTTGATGTCCGCCAGCGCGGTGCCCTCCCGTCCCAGCAGGGCAAACGTCACCGGCAGGAGAAGCTCGGCCTGGATGGCCAGATCCGGCCCGGTGGCGAGCTCATCCAGGGTGGCGGTGACCGCCCCTTCCACCGAGCTCTCGATCGGCACGATCGCCCGCTCGGCCGTTCCGCCGCGCACCGCGTCCAGCGCTGCTGGGATGCTGGCGCAGGGCATCGCCTCCGCCAGCGCCGACGGATCGAACTCCGAGAGTGCGGCTTCGGTGAAGGTTCCCTCAGGCCCCAGATATGCATAACGGACAGGCATGGCCCTCATCTTGCCAGCCGGGGGCCCGTGGTCGGACCGCATCAGGCCCGGGCGCGGCGGGCCGCCCGGGGCAGCCAGCGGAGCCGGTGGGGCCACAGGAGCAGCACCAGGATGACGGTGACGGCGAGCAGGGCGGCCGGGGTCACGCCGGTCCTGACCACGGACCTCAGCCAGCCCAGGCCGGCGGGCAGCGCGATTCCCCGGCCGGCAGGTAGCCGAACGCCAGTGCCGCCGTCCGCGCCAGCAGCAGCCAGTCGAGCGCGGCCCACGGAAGAGGGGCCCACGGCAGCAGCGCGAGCAGCGCCCACCCGAGCCCGTCGTACCAGGGCAGCACGTACGGCCAGGCCACCAGCCAGGCGAACCCCAGCACGAAGCAGCTCGCCCCGGCCAGCACCGTCAGCTGGGCCGCGGTAACCGGACCCCCTGCGACCGGGTCGGCCGGGCCGCCGATGGCCAAAATTCCTACGGCCTGAACCCTTGCGGCCGGGTCCGCTGCGGCCGGGGCGCCGGTGATCGCGCCGGCCAGGCGGCGCAGCGGCCGAGCGAAAAGCGCCAGCAGAATCACCGCGAGCACGATCGCCCCGGCCCGGACCAGGCTGTCCGCGCTTGCCTCGCCCACGAGCAGCCGCAGGCCCGACCTGACCGCGCGCCACGGCGAGCCGATGGAGACGTAGCTGCCCGCCCGCAGCGCCGGGTCAACCGACTGCGGGCCCCAGGGCAGCAGGGCCGCCCCGGCCGTCACCACGAACCCGGCAATAACCCCGCCAACGGCCAGGGCCAGCGGGCGCCGCCGGCCGGGCCGCCCGGCGGATGCGGGCAGCGGCCACCAGGCCAGCAGCGCGGCCACCACTAGTCCGGCCGCGACCAGCACGAACGAGACCTTCACCGCGCAGGCCAGTCCAGCCAACGCACCCGCCGCCGCACCCACGCCCAGTGAGCGGAACGGGCGGAGCCGGGCCGGACCACTCTGGTGTGCCTCCCGGGCGGCCAGCCCGGCCGCCGCGCCACCGGCCGCCGCGACTCCCAGCCGCCAGATCGGGCGCGCGCGGACTGTTTCGTTAGGCATGCCGAGGGCGAAGGCCGCTATCGCGGCGACCGCGAACGCGATCGCCAGGCTGTCGAACGTGCGCGCCGGCCACCAGCACCTGCAGGAGCAGGGGGTTCAGCGTCCACAGCAGCCCGGCGCGCAGCTGGCGTTCCCGGCTGCCGCGGGTGAGCAGGTGCAGCAGCAGGCCGGTCGCCGCGAACGCGGCCAGCCCCAGCAGGGACAGGATGAAGACCGTGAGCCGGGCCGAGTCCCCGCCGATCCACGAGGCCAGCGCCTGGCCGCCGGTGGCGAGGCTGCCGTAGACGGAGGGGCTGCCCCGCCAGTCCTGTACCGCCCGCGCCACCGGATCGCCGAGGCGGGCGAGCGCGGCGGGGGTGGTGAGGTAGGGGTTGTGCCCGGTGATCACCATCCGGCCGTAGGCCGCGTACGACAGCTGATCCGAGGAGCCGAACGGGGGCGCCAGCGTGATCACCGCCGCCGCGATCAGGCCTGCCGTCAGGACCGCCCGCGGGGACACCGTCCAGCCACGCCGGAGGGCGTGCAGGCACAGGCCGAGGCCGGCCGTGCCCGCCGCCAGCGCGGCGGCGGCCAGGCTGACCGCGGCGTAGGGCGGCAGATGAAGGCCGACGTCCCAGGGGGGCTGGCCCGGCCGCCCAGGCAGCGCGGGCTCCATGGCGGAGGGCCCGGCCAGCGCCGTCGCGGCGGTCGCGACGATGGACAGGGCGGTGAGGGCCAGGGCCGCCCGTCCGGCGCGGCTCATCCGCGCCCGGGCTCTGACTCCCCGCCGTTCGATCCGGGGGTCCCGCCACTGGACCCCGGCGCCCCGCCGTTGGAGTCCGGCGCCTGGGCCCTGGGCCCGCGCCCCCGGGCTGCGGGTCTGCGCCCCGCCACCTGGCGGACCGCCAGCGCGCGGGCAACGTCGGCGAACTGCCGGGCCCGGTGAACCTGAGCCCGCCAGTCGGTGCCGGTGGCGCGGTGCGCCAGCGGGACCTCCACCTCCCGCACCCGCATGCCGCGGCGGAGCAGGTCGATGGTGAGGGCCGTCTCCACGCCGAACCCGGGCGCGAGTGGCCGGGCGGCCTCGAACGCCTCCCTGGTCAGGCAGCGCTGGCCGTTGAGCGGCTGGGTCGGCCGCCATCCGGTGGCCCGCTCAATGCCGGCCCCGGAGAGCGCGACGACGAACCCGTGGCCGCCCTGCCTGACCCGGTTGGCGAAGACCGCGATCGTCATGTCGGCCTCGCCGGTCAGCACCGGTTCGGTCAGCGGTGCCGCGCTGGCGGCGGTCTGGCCGAGGTCGCCGTCGAGGAACAGCAGATGACGCGGCCGCGGACGGTGGTCCCGCGCCTCCAGCAGGCGGACCGCCTCCGCGCCGCTCTCCATCGCCGCGGCCTTCCCGCGACTGCGGGAATGGCGCACCACGGACGCCCCGGCGTCCTGCGCCGCGGCGGCGGTGCCGTCCCGGGAGCCGTCGTCCACCACCAGGACGAGATCCACCCCGGGCAGTCCGGCGGCACCGGTCACGGTCGCCCGGATGCGGTCGGATTCGTTCCTGGCAGGGATGACGACAGCCACGTCACCGCTCGGCACCATGGGCTGATCTTAGGGCTTGCCGAGACGGCATCCTGGCCAAGCGCCGCTGCCGGGTTACTGGCCGTTCAGCCCCGCGAGGTTGTCGTGGACGGTGAAAACCGACGACAGGCCGGTCACCTCCAGGATCTTGCGCACCGGCGCGCGCGGCGCGGCCAGGGCGAGGTCGCCACCCCGCTCGCAGGCCTGGCGGTGCGCGGCGAGCAGCACGTTCATCCCGGTGGAGTCGCAGAACTCGACACCCGACATATCAACCACGACCAGAGCGGGATCAGCCGACCGCATCGCGGCGAGCAATTCGCTCTGCAGCCGCGGGGCGGTGTAGAGGTCGATCTCACCAGCGAGCGACACGATGGTGTGATCACCTTGCGACCGGCTCGAGACTCGTAGCTCCACGTGCGGCACCCTACCGGGTCAGGGTGCCGCGGGACCATAGCCACGGCCGGCGCAGCAGCCACCTATCCACGGGCGGACCGGTTATGCCTGCTGGCGGACGGCGCCGCCACTGTAGTCGTAGCCGCCGCGGTAGCCGCCGCCGTAGCCGACCAGGCCGCCGCTGTAGCCGGCCAGGCCGCCGCCGTAGCCGATCCGGTCCCCGCCCGGCGCGGGCAAGACAGCCCAGACCGTGATCCCGAAGTCGTTGGGCAGCACTCCCCAGCGCCAGGACAGGTTCTCCACGATGGCCAGCCCGCGGCCGCCGATCGATGAGAGCGAGGGCCGCGTGGTCCGCGGCCGGGTCATGGCGCCGCCGTCACTCACCGCCACCTCGAGCGATCGCTCGCGCACCGCCCACGCCACCAGCACCCGGGCACCGGGCAGCGGCCTGGCGTGCAGGATCGCGTTGGTCAGCAGCTCGCTCACCACCAGCGTGGCGTCGCCGATCGCCGGGGTGACGATGCCCGCCTCATGCAGGTCGGTGGCAATATGGCTGCGCGCGGCGATCACGCTGGCAGGCGCGTGCGGCAGCAGCACGACGCTCGACGCACTCACCTCCCGCGCACGCCCCGCCCAGCCGGATCGGTACGACCGGGAGATGCCCCGTCAGCCCACCCTGGAAACCGCCAGCCTCTGCGGTACCGTCAGCCCCTCTGGGAACCCCGGGAAGCAATGCGGCGGCGGGACCCAGCCATCCCGGTAGCATGGGGTGGCTCTAGACGGGTCATGGGGACGGGCACCGGCCCGCTGATATGGCTGGACGAGGTGACCTGATGGAACGGGCCGACCATGATCGGTCTGCTCAGGCAGCCCCTGCCACCGCGGGCACCCTGGACATCACGGAGCAGGCGCCGGTGAAGCCCGCGGCCGGGACGGATTCCGCAGGGCCGCCGCCTGGGCCGCCCGGGCGGCGGCGGCGGCTGGCCAGGACCGCCGCCTTGCCGTTCGCCCGGCATGCAGCGCTGCTGCTCGGGTTCATCGCCGCCGGGGTGGCGGTTACCTGGCCGCTGGCGGCCAACCTGATGGACGCGCAGCTGCCGTGAACGCGTGACATCGGCGCCTACGTCTGGGGCTTCTGGTGGATGGCCCGTCAGGTGACCCATCTGGCGAACCCCTGGTTCACCAGCCTGATGGCGGCGCCGGTCGGGGTCCCGCTCGGGTTCCACACCCTGATGCCGCTGCCGGGCCTGCTGCTGACGCCGGTCACCCTGATCTGGGGCCCCAGCGTCTCCTACAACCTGCTGGTCCTGATCACTCCCGGACTGCTGTGTTACGCGATGTACCGGGCCGCCCGGCTGTGGGTCCCCTCGGTGATCGGCGCGATCGCCGCCGGGGCGTTCTACGGCCTGTCGGCGATGCTCACCCAGCAGGACTGGTACCACGTGAACATCGCGCTCGGGGCGGCGTTCCTGCCGATGGCGCTGGAGGCGTCGGTGCGCCTGCGCCGCACCCCCGGCCGCCGGCAGGCCATCATCCTGGGCGTGGTCATGGGCGCGGCCGTGCTCACCGACCAGGAGTCGGCGGTGCTGGCGGCGATCGTGACCGGGCTGACCCTGTTGCCCTGGCTCCTGCGCCACCCGTCGCGGGCCAAGCTGCGCCCGGCCGCGCTGGCGGTCGTGATCGGGGCCGTGCTGGCCAGCCCGCAGCTCCTGGTCATGGCCCAGGAGGCCCTGCTCGCGCACGCCCGCGGCGGCCTGGCCATCGACCCGCATCTGCTCGCCGTGTCCTACAAGCAGTACGGGATCGGGCTGCCGGGGATGTTCACACCGACCCCGCGGGTGGCCGACTTCGGCCTGGGCAGCCTGGCCGGGCCCTTCCTGCACGGCCGGGACAACGAGGGACTGCCGGTGTTCGGCACGGTCCTGACCGTGCTCGCGCTGGGCGGCCTGGCCGTCTCCTGGCGCCGCCGCAGCGCCTGGCTGCTCGCGGCGCTCTGGGCCGGCTGCGCCGTCCTCGCCCTGGGCACCTCGCTGTGGATCGGCAGGCACCAGTACCTGCCGCTGGCGCTGTCCTGGAACGGGGTGCGGGTGTCCGGGCTCATGCCCTACACCTGGTTCGTCCGGATACCGGGCCTGGCCAGCTTCCGCGAGGCGGACCGGCTGGCGATACTCGGGCTGCTGCCGGCCGCCCTGCTCGCCGGCGCGGCGGTGAACTGGCTCCGTTACCACGCCAAGCCGCTGCTCGTGGTGCTGCTGGCGCTGGGGATCCTGGAAGCCCGGCTACTCGGGCTCGCCGAGGGTCGGCCGCATGCCGACCAGCTTCCCGATGGTGGACCGGGAGATCGCTGCCGACGCCTCGCGCTCGATCGTGGTGGACATCCCGTTCGGCATGCGGGGCGGGATCCCGGTCTACGGCTCGCCGTTCTTCGCCAAGGCGCTGGTGATGGCCACCGAGGACGGCCACCCGCGGGCGATCGCCTACACCTCGCGGGCTCCGAAGTACGCCATCACCGCGATTCAGGCACACCCCTTCTACTACTACCTGAACCTCATGCAGCATCAGCGGCCGGTGACCTGCCCCTGGGCCCTGCCCGCGCCCAGCACCCTGCGCCGGGGCCACCAGATGGAGGCCACCGGGTGCCCGCTGACGGTGGGGGTGACGCCGGTGAGCAATCTGAAGCTTTCCCCGGCCCAGCTCGCCGCGGCCCGCCGGGACGCCAGCCGCATGCATATCGGGTGGGCGGTGGTCTGGAAGCGGAACATCAGCATCAGCGCCTTCGTTCTCGCCTACCTCAAGGCCACCGGCTTCAACTGGAAGTACCGGGACGGCAATGTTCTCGTATACAAGTACGAGCCCGGCGGTCACGGCGCGGTCTCACAATAGAGTCGGCAATATAAACCTGTTACCGCCGCTTTGCATAAAGGCGGTGGCCTCCCGCGCGCCGATGGCCTGACTTTCGCCGTGAATACGCTGTACATGGTCCGCTCCAGCCGGAAGAGTGACGGAGAAATCCCTGCTGGCGGCCAGTTTCGGAGCCACTCCGGTTATGACCAAAGCTTGTCAATGTCATAACCGGTTCCTGCCACTGGATATGAAAAACTCCTCTGACGAAATTGGGGTGGGGGCACAGGGGAGAGCGAATGGACCGGGAGGGTCACGGCGGGGCCCGGGGCGGTGGCACCGGCACAGCCGACCCTGCGTACACCAACCCCGCCGATGCCGGCGACTACGCCGATGCGGAGACCCTGCCGCTCATGCGGGCGGCTCCGGCGCCGACGCGCGCGCGCCCGTCGCCGCCCGGCCGGGAGCCCTCCCCGCCCGGCGCACACCCCGCCCCGCCCCGCGTACGCCCCTCCTTGCCCGCGGTGGCCCGGCAACTCGGGCTGCTGGCCTGCTACCTGGCCGTGGGGGTCGCCGTTACCTGGCCACGGGCGGCCTACCTGGCCGGCTCGCTGCCCTCGACCCGCGACGCCGCCGCCTACGTCTGGGGCTTCTGGTGGGTCGCCCGCCAGCTCACCCATCTCGGCAACCCGTGGGCGACCGGCTACCTCGCGGCCCCAGTCGGCACCCAGCTCGCCTACCACACCCTGATGCCCCTGCCGGGTGCGCTGATGACCCCGGTCACGCTCATCTTCGGGCCGAGCGCGTCCTACAACCTGCTGTCCATCGCCTGTCCTGGGCTGCTGTGCTACGCCATGTACCGGGCCGCCCGGCTGTGGCTGCCCACCGGGTTCGGGGCCATCGCCGCCGGCGCCTTCTTCGGCCTGTCGTCCAACCTCACCTGGCGCAGCTGGTACCAGCTGAACCTGGCCCTCGGCGCGCTGTTCCTGCTGCTGACCCTGGCGGCGGCTATCCGCCTGCGCCGCGCGCCGGGCCGCCGCCAGGCCGCCATCCTCGGGGCGATCCTCGGCGCGGCCCTGCTGACCGACCAGGAATCGGCGGTGCTGGCGGCGATCCTGGCGGTCGTGGTCCTGATCCCGTGGCTCGTGCGCCCGTCTCTAGCGGACCGCCCGTCCCGATCGGGCCGGATGACCCGGCCGGACCTGAGGACCGAGCCGGACGCGCTGACCGAGCCGGCCGTGAGGTCCCGGCCAGACCGGATGATGCAGCCGGACCCGAGGACCTCGCCGGACCGGAGGGAGCGGCTGCGGCTCGCCGCCGTAGTCGCCGGGACCGCCGCCCTCGTCGCCAGCCCGCAGATCATCGTCATGATCTGGCAGGCGGCCGGCGGCGGGGCGTCCACGCCCCCGTCCGTCATGTACCACGACTACATCGGTTCCGGCACCGGCCTGGTGCAGATGTTCGCGCCGTCGCCCCGGCTGTCCGCGTACGGCATGGCCAGCCTGGCGGCGCTGTACTACCACGGCCGGGGCGGCTGGGTGATGATCGGCTACGGGCTGGTGGTGAGCGTGGCCGCGCTGGTGGGGCTGGTGGTCACGTGGCGGCGCCCCGGCACCCGGCAGCTCGGGCTGCTCTGGCTCGGCTGCACCCTGCTCGCGCTCGGCCCGGTGCCATGGATCTTCAACCGCGCCTACCATCCGCTCGCCCTGCAGTGGCATGGGGTGGCCATGTCCGCGCTCATGCCGTTCACCTGGTTCGTCCGGGTTCCTGGCCTGGGCAACTTCCGGGAGGCCGCCCGGTTCACCGAGCTCGGGCTGGTCGCCGCCGCCCTGCTCGCCGGGGCAGCGGTCAACTGGCTCAGCGCGCGGGCCCGGCCGGTGCTCGTGGTGCTGCTCGTGCTGGGCCTCCTGGAGGCGGGCTGGTCGGGCAACCTCACCACCCGGATGTGGCCGATCGGAGTCATGCCGACCGCGCTGCCTTCCCTGAACGCACCCATCGCGGCCGACCATTCGCACTCGATCGTGGTGGACATTCCGTTTGGCATCCGGGGTGGCCTGCCGGTGACCGGCCGGCCGTTCCCGCCGGAGAGCATGGTGCTGGCCACCGCGGACGGCCACCCGCTGGCCGACGGGTACGCGTCCCGTATCCCGTCCGCGACCCTGACCGGGATCGCCCAGCGCCCCTTCTACGCCGCCCTGCTGAGGCTCCAGACCGGCCTGCGGCCGAATACGTACGCACAGCTGCGCGCGGCGCGCCACAGCGCCCGGCTGATGCACATCGGCTGGGTGCTCGTCTGGGTGCGCAGCCCAGCCATCCGGCGGTTCCTGCCCAGCCTCTGGCGGTTCCTGCCCGGCACAGGGTTCCGCTTTGACTACCGGGCGGACGGTGTTTCGGTGTACCGGCGCGTCTCGGACGTCGCCGGCGTCGCGTCCGGGCTGGGCGGCCCCGGTGAGCCGGCCTCGGTGGCGGCGTCCTCAAGCAAGCCCTCGGCGGCCAGGCCGCGGACCAGGCCGCGCAGCCCGGCGGCCAGCCCGGTGCGCTCCTCGGCCGACAGGCCCGCCAGGATCCGCGCCTGACGTGACTGCCATGCCTGCCACACCTGGGCGGCGATCACCCGCCCCTCCGGGGTGAGGTAGAGGCGCACGAAGCGCTGGTTCTCCTCGTCCCGGCCGCGCCGGAGCCAGCCCTTGCGCTCCAGGCCTGCGGCCAGCCTGCTCACGGTGCTCTTCTCCAGGCCCAGCAGGGCGGCGAGCTGGCCCTGCGCGATGCCGCGCGCCGCGAGCAGTTCGATCAGGGCGCGGGCCTCTGAGGTGGAGACCGCGGGGAACGCCGACTCGGCCGCGGCAGTATGCTCCGTGGCGGGCCCGTCGGGCAGGCCGGGCCCGTCAGATGGACCGGGCCGTTCCCGGTGGTCCTGGCCTCCGGCCGCAACGCCGGCCCCCGGCCCCGGCCCGGCGGCCGGGTTTATCACGCGCAGCAGCCGCGCGAGAAGACGGTCGAGGTCTGCGTCCGCCACCGAAGGGTCCACATGAACAGTTGTACCGTACAACTCCACCGATGGTACAGTCGCTGGATGAGAGTTGCCCCGTACAACTCAGGCTCGCGCCGGTGAGCGAGCGTGGACGCACTGTGAGCGAGCGAGCACGGACCGGGCGGCGAGGGGGGCAGGGCACCCTGAGCGCGCCCGGCGCCCTGAGCAGCGAGGACAGGGCTGCCGGCGCGGGCGCGCCGCAGGGCCTGCTGCCGGACGAGCCGCTGCCCGAGCTGGCCGCGCGTTACGGGCTCCAGCCGAGCGCCGCGCGCCCGTCCGCGCTGGCCTACCTCAAGCAGCTGTGGCAGCGCCGCCACTTCGTGATGGCCTTCGCCACCGCGCGGAACGTGGCGATGTACAGCGAGGCCCGGCTCGGCCAGGTCTGGCAGATCCTCACCCCGCTGCTGAACGCCGCCGTCTACTTCCTGATCTTCGGCGTGATCCTGGACACCAAGCGCGGGGTGCCCAACTTCATCCCCTTCCTGGTCACCGGCGTCTTCATCTTCAACTTCACCCAGCGCTCGTTCATCATCGCAGCCCGGGTGATCAACGACAGCCTGCCGCTGATCCGGGCACTGCACTTCCCGCGCGCCTGCCTGCCGCTGGGTTACGTGCTGATCGAGCTGCAGCAGATGGCCATCTCGATGGTCGTGCTGATCGTGATCGTGCTCGGGTTCGGCGAGCCGCTCACCTGGTACTGGCTGCTCGCGCTGCCCGCGCTCGTGCTCCAGACCTTCTTCAACGTCGGGGTGGCGCTCATCCTCGCGCGCGTCGGCGCCGGTGTGGACGACGTCAGCCAGCTGATCCCGTTCATCGTGCGCACCTGGATGTACGCGTCCGGTGTCATGTTCTTCATCCCCGCGCTGGCGACCCTCTACCTGCACGCCAAGCTGAGCTACCTGCTGCAGATCAACCCGGTGGCGGTCTACATCTCGCTGGTCAGGAACTCGCTGCTGACGTCGCTGCGGGCCACCGTCGGCACGTACAAGCCCTACAACCGCGGCCTGTGCGAGGCGCAGCTGGCGGCCGTCAAGGCGCATCCCACCACCAACCCGGCGGCGCTCGACCACTGTCACCTGGTGGTCGGGGGGAGCAGCCTGTGGCTGTACGGCGTCGGGTGGGCGCTGCTCGCGCTCGTCATCGGCTACGTCGTCTTCTGGCGGGCGGAGGTGACCTATGGCCGCGGCTGAGCCACTGGCCAAGACGATGGCGGACCCGATGGTCGTCGTGGACAACCTGCACGTCGTCTACCGGGTGTTCGGCTCGAAGTCCGACAAGGGCACGGCAGCGACGGCGCTATGGCGCATACTGCGCCGGCAGCGCCGCCCGTCGGTCCGCGAGGTGCACGCCATCCGCGGCGTCTCCTTCGTGGCCAACCGCGGCGACGCGGTCGGCGTCATCGGCCGCAACGGCTCGGGCAAGTCAACCCTGCTGCGCGCGATCGCCGGCCTGCTCCCCCCGAGCAGGGCGCCGTCTACACCACCGGCCACGCCTCGCTGCTGGGCGTCAACGCGGCGCTCCTGGATGACCTCACCGGCGAGCGCAACATAGTGGTCTGCGGCCTGGCCATGGGCATGACTCCGCGGGAGGTCAGGGACAAGTACCAGAGCATCGTGGACTTCTCCGGGGTGGGGGACTTCATCAACCTGCCGATGCGTGCCTACTCCACCGGCATGGGCTCACGGCTCCGCTTCGCCATCGCCTCCGCGCGCAGCCACGAGGTGCTGCTCATCGACGAGGCGCTGGTCACCGGGGACGCGGAGTTCCGCGTCCGGAGCCGCCAGCGGATCGAGGAACTCCGCGCGCAGGCCGGCACCGTGTTCATCGTCGCCCACAGCATGGCGCAGATCGAGGAGACCTGTAACCGCGTGATCTGGCTGGAGAAGGGCCAGATCGTCCGGGCCGGGGATGACGTTCCGGGGATCATCGACGCCTACCTGGCCGCCACCGGCGGCGAGCCGCTCGTCCGCGAGGGCCCCAAGAACCCTCTGACACCCTGACGCCCGGGCCAGGCCGGGGACCGCGGCCCCGCCGTTCAGGCTCCGGGTGGCGGGTCGGCCTGGCGCAGCTGCAGCATCATCCGGGCGCCGCCACCGGGCAGCGAGCTGGCGGCCACCTCGCCGCCCTGCGCCCGGGCCAGCTGCCGCACGATGTACAGGCCGAGCCCGATGCCGCCGAACCGGCGCCGGTCACCCGCCTCGCCCTGCACGAAACGCTCGAAGATACGCTCGTGATCACCCGGTGCGATGCCGATTCCCTCGTCATCGACGGTGACCTCGATCCACTCCCCGGACGGCCGCGCCCGCACCGTGACCGCCCCGCCGCCGGGTGAGTATTTGTAGGCGTTCTCCAGCAGCTGGCTGATGATGACATCGGTGGCCGTCATGTCGCCGTATGCCTGCGGGAGGCCGTCGGGGATGTCGGCGGTCAGCGTGTGGCGTTCGGACAGCGGGCGGAACGCCACCGCCGCGTCGCGCAGCAGCTGGCCAAGGTCGAACGCCCCGTTCGTCACCGTGAGCTGGTCGGCGCCGGCCCGCGAGCCGAGCAGCAACTGCTCCACCAGCTGGCCGAGCAAACCCGCCCGCTCGGCGATGGTCTGCACCGCGGTGCGGCGCTCGGTGTCCGACAGCTTGTCCCACCGGCTGGCCAGGGTGCTGGCGAACCCCTGCACCACGGTGATCGGCGTCCGCAGCTCGTGGCTGGTGGTGGCGAGGAACAGGTCCTTGGCCTCCTCCAGCTCCTTCGCCGCGGTCACGTCGCGGAAGTCAACGACCTGCTCCTGCTTGCCGTTCAGCCCGTTGCACATCACTTCCAGCCAGCGCCCGCTGGGCAGGCGGTAGGTCAGCGTGGGGCCGCCCGGCTCGGGCACCGGGAACGGCGGCGGCCGGCCGGCCACCTCGCCCGCGGACATCCCGGTCAGCTTGTGGGCCGCCGGGTTCCACTGCCGGATCAGGCCGTCCGGGTCGAGCACGGCGATGCCGTCGGCGCTGGCGTCGATGACGGCCCGCTCGTGCGCGCGCTGCCGGACGACCTCCTCGAACGCCATGGCGTTGGTGAGTGCGACGCCCGCGTGCCCGGCCATCAGCTCCAGCAGCTCCAGCTCGACATGCCCGACCTTGCCGCGGCTGTAGAGGGCGTAGAGCGCGCCGTAGGGGCGTTCCCCCACGTGGGACAGGGCCAGCGCGATGGTGTGCAGCCCGGGCAGCGCGGACCAGATCAGGTCGTGGAACCCGCCCGACTCGTCGGTGGCCATCATCACCGTCCGGTCCGACCGCATCAGCTCGCCGACCAGGCTGGTGGGCAGGTCGGCGGTGCGGCCGCGCAGGGTGGCCGGCAGCCCGTCCATGCTGACCAGGCGCAGCCGCCCCTCCTCGATGAGCACGAACCCGCCCGCGTCCGCCCCGGTCAGCTCGCACAGGCTGGCGGCGATGCGGTCCAGCACCGCCTCCAGGTCCCGCTGGGCGGTCATGTCCGCGACGACGTCCCCGAGCTTGCGCACCACCCGGGCGCGCTGCGCCATCTGGTTGCTGGCGGCCTGCTCCGCCCCGGTCCGGTGGCAGACGTTGACCCAGCCGATGACCTCCCCGGCGGGGTCGCGCAGCGCGCTGATGTCGATGCGCAGGTCGAGCAGGGCGCCGTCCTTGCGGGCGCGGCGGGTGGCGAAGGAGATCTGGCCGCCGACGCGGATGCGTTCCAGTACCGCGTTGTGCTCGGCCGCGAGCTCTTCCGGGATGATCGAGGGCTCGGTGCCCAGGACCTCCTCAGCGGTCCAGCCGAACATGCGCTCGGCGGCCGGGTTCCAGAGCAGGACGGTGCGGTCGGTGCCGAACGCGACGATCGCGTCGGCGGCGCTCTCTACGACCGCGCGCGCCGTCGCGTCCACCCGGTCCCGGCCGGCGACCGCCCGCTGCTGTGTCACGGCTTCATCGTGCCACTGTCCGGCCGGTCAATCCCAGCAAGGCACAAGGTCGCAGGGTGCGGGCTCCGCGCGCCGCCCCCGCCGGGGGCTACTGGGCCCGCCATGCCTGCCCGGCGGCGCTGGCACGGGTGGCGATCTGCAGGCCGGTGCCGTTGGCGGTGGCATCCCCCGGGTCGGCCAGGCACAGCCCCGACTGCGGGTTCACCAGGCTGACCCCGCCGCCGCCGGGGACCAGCTGCCACTGCTGCGCGCCGGTCCCGTTGCAGGACCACAGGTCAACCGGGGTGCCGCTGGCCGTGCCGCTGTGCTGGACGTCCAGGCACTTCCCGTGGCGAGCCGAGCGCATATGCCAGCCGACCGCAGGGATACGTAAATGCGCACCCGGATGTCTCCCGCTCCCGGACCGCCCTCCCCCGGGGCCGTCCTCCCTAGGGGCCCACCGCCCTGTGATGTTAGGGGAGTGCCGTGGGTCACTTCAGCGGCATAGGTAACAAAAGGACTACTTTGGGCCTATTGTCGCCAGCAGGGAGCGCTGCGTCCTGAGGTGCTGACCGGCACTACTTCAGCAGCCGCGACATCCGGCGGTCGGCCAGCGGCTTGCCCCCGGTCTGGCAGGTCGGGCAGTACTGCAGCGCGGAGTCGGCGAAGGAGACCTCGCGCACGGTGTCGCCGCAGACCGGGCAGGGCTGGCCCGCCCGGCCGTGCACCCGCAGGCCCGCCTTCTTCTCCGCCTTGAGTTCCCCGGCGGCCATCCCGGCCGACCTGGCCACGGCCTCCTTGAGGCAACCGCGCATCGCCGTGTAGAGGCCGGCCACCTCGTCCGGGGTAAGGCTGGCCGCCAGCTTGAACGGGGACATCTTCGCCGCGTGCAGGACCTCGTCGGAGTAGGCGTTGCCGATTCCCGCAATGATCTTCTGGTCCCGGAGCACGCCCTTGATCTGGGTGCGCCGGCCGGCGAGCAGCCCGGCCAGGGTCTCGGCCGTGAACGAGTCCGCCAGCGGGTCCGGGCCGAGCGAGGCGACCCCCGGCACCTGCGCCGGGTCTTCCACCAGGTAGACCGCCAGCCGCTTGCGCGTGCCCGCCTCGGTGAGGTCGAACCCGCTGCCGCCCTCGAGCCGGAGCCGGAACGCGAGCGGGCTCTTGCCGGGCCGGGGCGGCTTGTCGGGCAGGTCGTCCCGCCAGCGCAGCCAGCCCGCCCGGGCCAGATGGGTGATCAGGTGCAACTCGCCGGCGCCCGGCGCGACCGGGACCCCGGCCACTGGCATGGTCACCAGGTCGAGGAACTTGCCATGGCGGGCGACGCCGGTGATCTCGCGGCCGGTCAGCGCGCTCAGATCGGGCTGGTACGTCTTGAGCACGGCGAAGGTGGTGCTGGCGGCCCAGTCGATGATCCGTCCGACCGCGCGCTCCCGGAGGAAGATGGCGAGCGACTCGACCTCGGGTAGTTCGGGCACAAACCGATTCTGCCCTGTCTTGACCAGTGCGTTGGCCTGCCGGTACGCCTGGGATATTTGCTTGACTGAAACTAACATAGATTGCGCAAGTGTTCCCGGGCGCGGACCATGGACCTACGAGTGACGAGGAAGCCATGGACCAGGCAGAGTCTTCACCTCTCCCGGGCCAGCCCGACCGCCCGCAACGGCGGGCCCGCGAGGAGGAACCGCAGCCCAGCGCGGCGAGCGCGCTCGACCACCCGGTGGTCGCCGGGTACGACGGCTCGCCGTCGAGCCGCCATGCGCTGGCCTACGCCGCAGGGCTGTCGCGCCGCCTCGGCCGGGCGCTCCTGGTCGTGCACGTGAGCCCGCCGCCGGTCTACTGCGAGCCGCTCACCGGTCAGGTGATCGGCGCGGTGCGGGACCGGCAGGAGACCGAACGCTGGCTGCTCGCCGAACTCGACGAGGTCTGCGACCGGGCCGACATCGAGGTGCACATCGTCACCCGGCGCGGGAGCCCGGCCCGGGAACTGGCCGCCGCGGCCGACGAGACCGCCGCCGACGCACTGGTCATCGGCGCGCCGGGGCGCCGCTGGCACCACATGGCGGGCTCCGTCCCGGGCTGGCTGGCCCGGCACGCGCACTGCCCGGTCATCGTCGTGCCCTGATCCCGTCGGCGCCTATGGCCGGCCACTGATCCGCCGCTCCTGGCCCGAACCGGTGCCCAGTGGTGGGAGACTATGGCTTCCAGGACTGTGGCTTGCGAGTAAGAGTGGCATGCCTGATGAGGGGTAACTCGGGGTATCGAATGTGGCAGGGGCACAGAGGGTCTGGCCAGTGTGCTGAGTGGGCGAGGAGGGATTTGAACCCTCACGTCCTTTCGGACACACGGACCTGAACCGTGCGCGTCTGCCGTTCCGCCACCCGCCCTGGGCAACGAGTCAGGTTAGCACGTCACCAAGCTGGCCCTTACCGCCGATACGATCGGATGCGAGCAGGGGAAGGAGGTGCCCGGTGGGAGTGCTACAGCGTTTCGAGCGAAGGCTCGAAGGCATGGTCGAGGGTGCCTTCGCGCGGGCGTTCAAATCCGAGCTCGAGCCGGTGGAGATCGCCAGCGCGGTGCAGCGCGAGATGGATGACCGCGCCGCCATCGTGGCGCAGGGCAGAACCCTGGTGCCAAACGACTTCGTGGTTGAACTGTCCGAGACCGACCATGAACGCCTGGAGGTCTACGCGGACAACCTCGGGATCGAGCTCGCCACGCTGGCTCGCGAGCACGCCAAGGAGCAGGGCTACTCCTTCGTCGGCCCGGTGAAGATGCGCTTCGAGGGCCTCCCGGACCTGACCACCGGCACCTTCCGGATCCGGTCCGGCGTGATCCGGGGCACCACCGTCGAGGGCGGGGAGATCCGGCGTCCCGCCAGCGACCTGCCACGGCCGCACGGGGCGTTCTCGGGGCGGCCCCGGCTGCTCGTCTCCGGCCCGGAGCCGGGGGCGGACGGCAGCATGCAGCGCACCTACGAGCTGACCGCGCCGGTGACCATGCTCGGCCGTGGAACCGACTGCGATCTGCGGCTGGTTAACCCGGGCGTGTCCCGCCACCATGCCGAACTGCGGGTGGAAGACGACGAGGTCGTCCTGGTCGACCTAGGATCGACGAACGGCACGTTCGTCAACGGCGAGCCGGTCAGGCGCGTCTCACTCACCGACGGCACACGCGTCACGCTTGGCCGCACGACCCTGGTATTCCGCCGGGACGGTATTTACTGATCGCCAGCAGGGGCCACATGAAAGACATCAGCGGTCCGGTAACCAGTTGCCAGCGGTCACGGCCATCCGAGGACACATGACCCGATGAACGCCCTCACCCTCACCCTGATCAGGCTCGCCTTCCTGGCGGTCCTGTGGCTGTTCGTGATCGCGGCCGTGGGTGTGGTGCGCACCGACATGTTCGGGCACGCGCTCTCCGGCCGGCAGCAGCGCCGCCAGCAGAAAGCGCAGCGCGCGCGGCAGCCGCGGCCCGCGCGGGCGGGACGGGCCCCACGGGGTGCGCCGCAGCGGCTGCTGGTGACCGGCGGTTCGCTGACTGGCACCTCGATAGGGCTGACGGATCAGCAGATCACCATCGGGCGGGCGAACGACGCCACTCTGGTACTGTCCGATGATTACGCTTCGAGCCGACACGCCCGGCTGTTTCCCCAGAACGGCCAGTGGATCGTTGAAGACCTCGGATCGACCAACGGCACGTACCTGGACCGGCAGAAGGTGACCCAGCCGACGCCGGTGCCGGCGGGCGTGCCGATACGCATCGGCAAGACCGTTCTGGAACTGCGCAGATGACACTTGCACTCCGCTACGCGGTCCGCTCAGACGTCGGTCTCCTCCGCGAGGGGAACGAGGATTCGGCGTACGCCGGCCCGCGCCTGCTGGCGGTCGCCGACGGCATGGGCGGCCACGCCGCGGGGGAGGTCGCCAGCGCGGTGGCCATCGACGTCCTCACCGCCCTCGACGAGGACCTGCCCGCGAGCGAGCTGCTGGACGTGCTCGCCGACGCGGTAGCCAGGGCCAACCAGAAACTACATGACCTGGTCGTCGCCAATCCCTCCATCGGGGGCATGGGCACCACCCTCACCGCCATGCTCTGGTCCGGGACCAGGGTGGCCCTGTGCCACATCGGGGACTCCCGCGCCTACCTGCTGTCGGGCGGCGAGCTCCAGCAGATCACCCACGATCACACCCTCGTCCAGTCGCTGGTCGACGACGGCCGGATCAGCCCCGATGAGGCCGCCACCCACCCGCAGCGGTCGCTGCTGCTGCGGGCGCTCGACGGCAGTAGCGACGTCGAGCCGGACCTGTCGCTGCGCGAGGCCCAGCTGGGCGACCGCTACCTGCTGTGCTCCGATGGCCTTTCCGGCGTGGTGAGCGAGCAGGTCCTGCACCGGACGCTGGCCACCGTCGCGGAACCGGACGACGCCGTGCGCCAGCTGATCGATCTGGCGATGGCGGGCGGCGGCCCGGACAACATCACCTGCATCGTCGCCGACGTGGTGGACAGCGCGACCGCGGTCCAGCCGCCCAGCGAGGTGTCGGTGCTGGCCGGCGCCGCCTCCAACGGCAGCGGCCGGCACGCGATGCGCGCCGAGACCGCGGCCGGCCGCACCGTGCTCACCCAGACCGCTCCGCAGGCCGCCATCGTGATCGCCCACGACGACCCGGTGCCCCGCGCCGCCGGCGGGGGCGCCCTGGTGGACGAGGCCGAACCCGAGGCTCCTCCCCGGCGGCGGTTGCCGATCGTGAAATCCCTGGTCGCCCTGCTGCTCATAGTGATCATCGGCGCCGGCTACGCGGGATGGCGCTACACCCAGGCGCAGTATTACGTGGGTGAGGACTCCGGGAACGTCGCCATCTTCCGCGGGATCAACCAGACCCTGGCCGGGCTGAAGCTGTCCCACATCTACCGGCGGACGGAGATCCCGCTGGCCGGGGTGCCGCTCGCCGACCAGGACTCGATCCGCTCCACCATCAGCGCCACCAGCCTGCCCGCCGCCCAGGCCATCGTGGGGAACATCCGCGGCGAGTACCAGACGTGCCAGAACGCCGCCAATGCGCGCCAGGCCTTCCTGGCCAAGCAGCAGAACTACACCCAGCTGCTGGACGCCTACAAGAAGAAGCACGGGACCACCGCGCCGGTGAGGAACAAGGCCGGCAAGGTCACCGCCACCCCGCCGGTCAAGCCCGCCGGGACCGAGCCCACCATCCCCCCGCAGTGCCCGCCGCCCAGCGCGGCAGCGGGGACCGGGACAGCGCCGTGAGCGTGGTGGCCACCCCGGGCCAGCCAGGTGATCCGGCGGGCACCGGGCCACTGCGCGCGCCGGTTTATGCGGCGCAGCAGGACCGGGTGCCGATGCCACGCGGGCGCCGCCGGACCGAGCTCGCCATGCTGGTGTTCGCGGTCGCCGTGGTGCTGTTCGCCTACGCCAGCGTCGGCCTGAGCATGACCGGCCGGATCCCGGCCGGGATCCTGGGCTACGGGCTCGCCTTCGCCCTCCTCATGCTGGTGGCCCACCTGGCGATCCGCTGGCTCGCCCCGTGGGCGGACCCGCTGATGCTGCCGCTCGCGGCCCTGCTGAACGGCCTCGGCATCGTGATGATCTACCGGCTGCAGCAGTCCGGGCGGGACGGCAACGCGGGGCGCGTGATCAGCACCATGAGCACGTCGTCAACGATCTTCCAGGTGATCTGGAGCACGGTGGGCGTGGCCGCGTTCATCGCGGTGCTCGCGCTGGTCAGGGAACCGCGCACCCTGCAGCGCTATACCTACACGTTTGGCGTGGTCGGGCTGGTGCTGCTGGCCATCCCGGCGGTGCCCGGGATTGGGAGCGAGGTCAACGGCGCCAAGGTGTGGATCAGCGTCGGCGGCTTCTCCATCCAGCCGGGCGAGTTCGCCAAGCTGGCGCTGGCCGTGTTCTTCGCCGGCTACCTGGTGGCCAAGCGGGACGTGCTGTCGCTCGCGGGCCGGCGGGTGCTCGGCATCGACCTGCCCCGCGCGCGGGACCTCGGCCCGGTGCTCATCGCCTGGGGCGCCAGCCTGCTCATCCTGGTGTTCGAGACCGACATCGGGACGTCCGCGCTGTTCTTCGGCTTGTTCCTGGTCATGCTGTACGTGGCCACCCAGCGCACGTCGTGGCTGCTCATTGGCGGCCTGCTGTTCGTGTCCGGCGCCTATGTGGCCAGCAAGCTGTTCGCCCACGTCGGCGAGCGGGTCAACATCTGGCTGCACCCGTTCGCCGCCCAGAACGTGTACCACAGCTCCTACCAGCTGGTGCAGGGGCTGTACGGGATGGGCTTCGGCGGGGTGCTCGGCACCGGCCTCGGGAACGGCCAGCCGTACTGGACCCCGCTGGTGCAGAGCGACTTCATCTTCACCGCCTTCGGTGAGGAGCTCGGCCTCACCGGCCTGATGGCGATCCTGCTGATCTACGGCCTGATCGTGGAGCGGGGTCTGCGGGCGGCGGTCGCGGTCCGCGACCCGTTCTCCAAGCTGCTGGCCGCCGGGCTCTCGTTCGTGCTCGCGTTGCAGGTCTTCGTCATCGTCGGCGGCGTCACCCGGCTCATCCCGCTGACCGGGATCACCACCCCCTTCCTGTCCCAGGGCGGCTCCTCGCTGGTCGCCAGCTGGATGCTGATCGCGCTGCTCATGCGGATCAGCGACACCGCCCGGCGGCCCGCACCCCAGCCGATTCAGGAAGAGGGGATGACCCAGGTGGTGAGGGGCGGATGAACCACGCCCTGCGCCGGATCTCGCTGGTTGTCCTGGCCATGTTCCTGCTGCTGCTGCTCAGCGTGAACTACGTGCAGGCATTCGAGCCCTCCAGCCTGGCCGTGCAGCGCGGGAACGCGCGGGTCTTCTCCCAGCAGTTCCAATACCAGCGCGGCTCGATCCTCACCTCGAACAACAAGGTCATCGCCGAGTCGGTCCACGTCAAGGGCATCTACGCCTACCAGCGGTCCTACCCGGACCCGTTCGTTTACGCGCCGGTGACCGGGTACGACTCGCTCTACAGCGCCACCGGCATCGAGAAGACGGAAGACAAGTTCCTGTCCGGGTCGGACCCGCAGCTCACGGTGCACAACCTGATCGACCTGGTCACCGGGAAGCCGAAGCGGGGCGCGACCGTCCAGCTCACCATCAACTCGGCCGCCCAGACGGCGGCCTATGAGGCGCTCAAGGCGACCAGGCTGCCCAGCGGCGCGGTAGCAATCGACCCCAAGACCGGCGCGGTCCTCGCCCTGGCGTCCTACCCGACCTTCAACCCGAACAAGTACGCGACGTTCGACAGCGCCCAGCTCAAGCGGATCGACAACCGCTACCTCAACGACCCGCGGCAGCCGCTGGTCAACCGGGGCATCAACCAGACCTTCCCGCCCGGCTCCACCTTCAAGGTCGTGACCAGCTCCACCGCCTTCTCCACCGGCAACTACACGCCGCAGACCCGGGTGTACGCGCCGACCAACCTGAAGCTGCCCGGCACCACCAGGGAGCTGATCAACTTCGACAACCTGCCCTGCGACGACGGCAGCAACCCGACCGGGAACGGCAAGGTGCCGCTCCTCTACGCCTTCACCGTCTCCTGCAACACCGTGTTCGGGAACCTCGGCATGAAGCTCGGCGACAACGCCATCCGGCAGCAGGCCGTCAAGTTCGGCATGAACGACGCGAACCTGAGGATCCCGCTGCCGGTGTCGGCGAGCAGCTACCCGCCGATCCCGGGCAACGACCCCGCATTCACCGCCTACTCGGCGATCGGCCAGTACAGCGACCAGGTCACGCCGCTGCAGGAGGCCATGTTCTCGGCCGCAATCGCCAACAACGGCACGCTGATGAGCCCCTACATGGTCCAGAAGGTCACCGCGCCGGACCTGACCCCGCTGCAATCGGCCCAGCCCACCCCGCTGGGCCAGGCGGTGAGCCCAGGCGTGGCCGCGAACGTGTCACAGATGATGGTCAACGTCGTCAAGCAGCCCTACGGCACCGCTCACAACACGGCTTTCCTCCCGCACATCGCCATCGCGGCCAAGACCGGGACGGCACAGAACGGCGCGAACAACACCGGGCTCGACGACGCGGTGTTCACCTGTTTCGCGCCGGTCGGCAACCCTCAGATCGCGGTTGGCGTCATAGTCAAGGGCGGCGGGCTGGGGGCCGACGCATCCGCGCCGATCGCGGTGAAGATCATCCAGGCCTACCTGGCCTCCCAGGCGAAGTGATGAGCGCCCGGGGAACGCAGAAAAAGGCCAGGGGCCGGCCCGGTCCGGCAAGGCCTGCGCGCCGGAGTGGCATATCACCCCGCTGCGCGGTTGACTACGACCCAGGACGGTTACGGAAGTGCGAGACATGACACAGCCGCGGCTTCTCGGCGGCCGCTACGAACTCGACGGCATCGTCGGGCGTGGCGGCATGGCCGAGGTGTTCCGGGCACGCGACATCCGCCTCGACCGTATCGTCGCGGTGAAGACCCTCCGGGAGGACCTGGCCCGGGACGCCACGTTCCAGGCCAGATTCCGCCGCGAGGCACAGTCGGCCGCCTCGCTCAACCACCCGTCGATCGTCGCGGTGTACGACACCGGCGAGGACAACGAGGGGCCCTCGCACGTCCCCTACATCGTGATGGAGTACGTGGACGGCCGGACCCTGCGCGATCTGCTGCGGGACGACCGGCGGCTGCTGCCCGAGCGGGCGCTGGAGATCACCGACGGGGTGCTGCGGGCGCTGGATTACAGCCACCGCCACGGGATCGTGCACCGCGACATCAAGCCGGGCAACGTGATGCTGACCCGCACCGGCGAGGTCAAGGTGATGGACTTCGGCATCGCCCGGGCGGTCAGCGACGCGCAGGCCACCATGACCCAGACCGCGCAGGTGATCGGCACCGCGCAGTACCTGTCGCCCGAGCAGGCCCGCGGCGAGCGGGTGGATGCCCGCAGCGACCTGTACTCGACCGGGTGCCTGCTGTATGAGCTGCTGACCGGCCGGCCGCCGTTCCTGGGCGACTCCCCGGTCGCCATCGCCTACCAGCACGTACGCGAGAACCCGGTCCCGCCCTCGCAGCTGGACCCGGACATCCCGGCCTGGGCCGACTCCATCGTGCTGCGGGCCATGGCCAAGGACCCGGCGGACCGCTACCAGTCCGCGGCGGACATGCGGACCGACATCCAGCGCGCCCTGTCCGGCGTGCCGGTCGCCGCCCCGCGCACGATGGGTTACGCGGCCACCCAGCGGATGGGGGGCGGCGCCACGATGGCGGCCGGCCCGACCCGCGCCATCCCGGGCTACGAATACGGCCCGGAGGAGGGCGACTACACCGAGGGCGGCGGCGGCCCGAGGCGCCGGACGTGGCTGTGGTGGGCGCTGGGCGCGCTGCTGGTGCTCGCGGTGCTCGGCGGGGTGGCCTATGCGTTCTTCGGCGGCAGCGGCGGCGTGGCGGTGCCCCAGGTCAGCGGGCTCCCGGTCCAGCAGGCCACCGCGCAGGTGACCAAGGCGGGGCTGACTCCCAAAGAGATCGACGTGCCCAATTCCACCGTGCAGAAAGGGATCGTGATCAGCACCGACCCGGCGAACGGCAGCCTGGTAGCCCGCGGGACGACGGTGACGCTCAAGGTCTCCAGCGGCGCCCCGAAGGTCAAGGTTCCCGACGTCGTTCACCAGTCGGACACGAATGCCCGGAACACGCTGCAGAACGCGGGATTCCAGGTCAGGGAGGAGACCGACCAGAACTCGACCGCCCCGGCGAACACGGTGGTCCGCCAGAACCCGCAGGCGGGCACGCTGGCCGCCCACGGCGCCAGGGTCACGATCTTCGTCTCGCCCGGCGGCGCGCAGGTCCCCAACGTGATCAACCAGCAGGTGGATTCGGCCCGGGCGCAGCTGGCGAGCCAGGGCTTCAACAACGTCCAGATCGACGAGGTGTCGAGCCCCGGGCTGCCGGACGGGACCGTGGTCAACCAGAGCCCGCAGGGGGGAACGACGGTTCCCACCAGCACGACCATCATCCTCAACGTGGTGAAGAACCAGCCGACGCCGACGCCGACGACGCCCTCGCCGACCCCCACGCCGAGCCCGACCGCAACCTCGACGGCGACCTCAGGAGGCTGACCACAGCCGGGGCTCAGCGCCGTCTCGCGCCACGGCAGGCGGAGCCACTACGCTGGCCCCTGACATCGTGTGCGCGGTTACCGGGGCGCGCTTCCCGGGTGCCGCGGCCCGCGCCACACCCGGACCAGGAGATCAACGTGCCCAAATCCCGCGGCAGGACCAAGGCGGTCTACACCCCGCCGCCCCGGTCCTCCAAGGCGAAGGTCAGCCCGCCGTGGCTGGTGCCCACCATGATCGGCTGCCTGGTGGTCGGCGTGGCCTGGATCGCGCTGTTCTACATCACCGGCCAGGACCTGCCGCTGCCCTCGCTGGGGCCCTGGAACCTCGCGATCGGGTTCGGCTTCATCGTCGCGGGCCTCGGGCTCGCGACCAAGTGGCAGTAGCGCCAGGCCGCTGACCCACGACCGCCCGCGCCCGGCCCCGCGGCCGGGTCAGCCCAGCGCGGACGCCGCGAGCTGGCCGTTCCTGA
The DNA here is from genome assembly GCA_963835425.1 of uncultured Actinomycetes bacterium. GTDB lineage: Bacteria > Actinomycetota > Actinomycetes > Streptosporangiales > Streptosporangiaceae > UBA9676. The sequence goes on from CAWIGE010000004.1 coordinate 285,816, forward strand.
TCATGACGGCCGCGACCAGTAGCACCACGACCAGCACGGTCGCTCCCGCCTGGACGAGCGCCCGGTGCTGCCGCGGCGCGTAGGCGTAGGCCGCGGTGAGCAGCCCGCCGGTGATCAGCCCGCCGACGTGGTCCTGCCAGGCGATGCCGGACACCAGGAAACCGAACGCCAGGTTGATGACGATCAGGATGACGATCGCCCGGGAGTCGACCTGCAGCCGCCTCGAGACCACGAACCAGGCGCCGAACAGCCCGAACACGGCACCCGAGGCGCCCAGGGCCGGCTCGTTCGGGGGGACCAGGTAGTAGAAGAGGACCGCGCCGCCCAGCGCGCTGAGCAGGTACACGGCCAGGAAGCGGAGGCGTCCGAGCAGCCGTTCCAGCGCCGGGCCGACCACCAGTAGCGCCCACATGTTGAAGATGATGTGGGCCGGGCCGAACCCGGCGAACCCCGGCTCATGCAGGAAGGCCGAGGTGATGAGCCGGTACTCCTGGCCAGCCGCGACGCCGACGATCTGGTTGTGCAGGCTGGGGTCGTGGGCGCGGCCCACCAGGTCGAGGTAGTGAACGATCCGCGGGTACACCCACTCGACCAGGTAGAGCAGGACGTTCAGGCCGACGAGCGTGTAGGTGACCAAGGCGCCGGACACGGCCCGCCCGCCGAACACGGTGGTCGGCGTGCGGGCCCCCCGGTTGCCCTCCTTGATGCATTCCACGCACTGCTGGCCGACCGGCGCCGAGCGCAGGCAATCCGGGCAGGCCGGGCGCCCGCACCGGACGCAGGACAGGTAGGTCTCCTTGTCCGGGTGCCGGAAACAGGTGGGGACCCCGGCCTCGCCGCCGGTGCCTGGCGCCGGCACTGGCTCCATGGCCTAGGCCGTGTCTTCCTGCACGCCGTCGGCCCCCTCGATCTCGACGGACTCCAGCACGACGTCCTTCACCGGCCGGTCCCTGCCGTCGGTCGCCGTGTGGCTGATCTGGTCCACGATCTCCTGGCCCTGAATGACCTCACCGAAGATGGTGTGCCTGCGGTTCAGGTGCGGGGTGGGGACGGTCGTGATGAAGAACTGCGAGCCGTTCGTGCCCGGCCCGGCGTTGGCCATGGCGAGCAGGTACGGCCGGTCGAACTGCAGCTCCGGGTGGAACTCGTCGGCGAACTGGTAGCCGGGGCCACCGGTGCCGGTCCCGAGCGGGTCCCCGCCCTGGATCATGAAGTTGGGGATGACCCGGTGGAAGATGGTCCCGTCGTAGAGCCTCCCGGTCGTGACGCGCCCGGTCCGCGGGTCCGTCCACTCCCGGCCGCCCTGCGCCAGGTCAACGAAATTGCGCACCGTCTTGGGGGCGTGATCAGGAAGAAGGCGGATCACGATCGGTCCCTGGTTGGTGCGCAGTGTGGCAGTAAGCGTTGTGGTCATGGCTGGCATCCTCGCTCGGCCAGGCAGCGGCCGGCGGCGGCCCCTTTCCGTGGTTGTGGCCTAGTCACGGCCATCCTGCCACGACCTGGCCGGGGGGGCGAAAACGACGACGATGGTTGAGTTCACTGGCGCGGGGAAGTGAGACAGGACGGGAGCACAGGGAGGTAACACGTGTCCCTCATAACGACGAAAGAGGCCAGCCAGGCCAACGGCGTATCCGCGCAGGCCGCGCAGGACTGGGCCCGCCAGACGGCCCAGTACCTGCGTGCCCGCCAGCTGGCGGCCCAGGCTCAGATGGCCCCATTAGCGTCCAACGCCCGGGTCGCCACGCAGCAGGGCGTCTACGGTGCCCGGGCATGGGCCGCGCCGCGGCTTGAGCTGATGGCGCAGGCCCTGCAGGAGCAGTGGGCGCCCAAGGCGGCGGCCGCGCTGGCCGCCTCCGCCCGCCGGGTCGATCCCGTCCCGGTCAAGTCACGGCGCCGCTGGCCGGCGGTCGTGGGCGGGGCCATCCTGATCGCAGGCGGTACCGCGGCCGCCGTGGTCATCCTGAACCGGCGTAACTCGGCCCCGACCACGGGACCAGTGGAGCCCGGCGAGGCCGCCAGCCCGGCGGACACGCCGCCCGAAATGGCAGCCGCGGACGTCAACGGACAGTCCCAGGCACCCTGACCCGGGGATCCCCCACTTACCCGCGTCGGCCGGGCTCCGCGCGCCGGCCGGCGCGGGGCCGGGCAGGTAATCGGCGCGGGGCCGGGCAGGCAAACCGCAGACGGCTGGCCAGGTGAGCCAGTCGACGGCTGGGCACCCTGTCGGCCTGGGCGGGTAAGCCAGCGCGCGGCCGGGCAGGCATGCTGCCCCCGGGCCGGGCGGCTCAGGCGTCCGGCCCCTCGGGCACAATGCGGTTGTGCTGCTGACCGAGCTGGTGCTGACCTCGCAGGCCGTGGCCGCGACCCCACGGCGCACCGTCAAGATCGAGGAGATCGCGCACCTGCTCCGTACGGCCAGCCCGGAGGAGGTGCCGGTTGTCGTCGCCTTCCTCTCCGGTGAGCTGCTCCAGCGCCAGATCGGCGTAGGTTACGCGGCCCTCGGCGGGCTGCTCACCCCGGACGGCGGGGCCGGCGAGACGGCGCCTGCCCTCACCGTGAGTGAGGTGGACGCCGCGTTCACCGAGGTGGGCGCGGTCACCGGAGCGGGGGCCCAGGTGGCGCGCAGGCGCCTGCTGACCAGCCTGTTCGGCCGGGCCACCACGGGCGAACGCGACTTCCTCGTCCGGCTGATCGCCGGGGAACTGCACCAGGGCGCGCTGGAAGGGGTGATGGTGGAGGCGGTCGCCCGCGCCGCGGGGGTGCCGGCCGGCGAGGTCAGGCGGGCGCACCTGCTGGGCGGATCCCTGCCTACGGTGGCGGCGGCCGCCCTCCCCGCGGCCGCGTCCTCCGACGCCGCGTCGGCCGCGCTGCGGTCGTTTGGCCTGCAGGTCGGGCGCCCGCTGCGGCTGATGCTGGCCTCGTCGGCGAGCAGCGTGGCGGCCGCCCTCGCCCGCGTCTCACCCGCCGCGGTGGAGTGGAAGATCGACGGGATCCGGATCCAGGTCCACCGGGGGGACTCCGGGGTCGCCGTGTTCACCCGCACCCTCGACGACATCACCGCGCGGGTCCCCGAGATCGCCGAGGCGGCGCTCGCGCTCGACGCCCGGGCGGCCGTCCTGGACGGGGAGGCGGTGGCGCTCCGCCCCGACGGCCGGCCGCGGCCGTTCCAGGTCACCGCAGGCCGGACCGGCAGCCAGATCGACGTCGCCCGGCAGCGGGCGGACGTGCCGCTCACCGCCTTCTTCTTCGACCTGCTCCACCTGGACGGGACGGACCTCATCGATGAGCCCGCCAGCGAGCGGTACGCCCTGCTCGCGCGCATCCTGCCGGCGGATCTGCTCATTCCGCGCCTGGTGACGGCGGATGTGGCGGCGGCCGAGGCGTTCTTCGCCGACGCGGTCGCGCGCGGGCATGAGGGGGTCGTGGTCAAGTCCCCCTCCGCGCTCTACGCCGCCGGACGGCGCGGCAGTGAGTGGATCAAGGTGAAGCCGCGGCACACCCTGGACCTGATCGTGCTGGCCGCCGAGTGGGGCCATGGGCGCCGCCGCGGCTGGCTGTCCAACCTCCACCTGGGGGCCCGCGATCCCGTCTCCGGCGGCCTGGTCATGCTGGGCAAGACCTTCAAGGGCCTGACCGACGAGATGCTCGCCTGGCAGACCACCCGGCTGCTGGAGCTGGCCGAGCCAGAGGCCCGCCCGGCGGGGGATCTCCGGGACGCCTGGGGCGTGCTGCGGGTCAGGCCCGAACTGGTCGTGGAGGTCGCCTTCGACGGGGTCCAGACCAGCCCGCGGTACCCGGGCGGGCTGGCGCTGCGCTTCGCCCGGGTGCTGCGCCACCGGCCGGATAAGCCCGCTTCGGAGGCGGACACGATCGACGCGGTGCGCGCGCTGTGGGCGGAGGAGCCGGGCCCGGATTGAGACGGGACTGAGAGGCACCGCCCAGCCGCCCGCCAGGCCGGCCTGGCCTACTGGGTTGAACGCGGGCTCATGCCCGGCCCGTCCCGGACCGAAGGAGAACCACGTGAAGATCACCCGGCCACTCATCGGCACCGCGGTCGGCGCGGGAGCGCTGGGGGCCAGCCTGGCCCTGGGCCTGACCATGGCCAGCGCCTCCACCAGCACGCCTACGGGGACCGCCGGCTCGCAGACGTCCGCCAGCTCGTCCCAGGCGGCCCCGTCACCGTCGGCGCCCGGCCGCAGCGGGACGGGACACCCATGCCCCAACATGGGGGGCAGCGGCAGCGCGGCCAGCGCCGCCGGCGGGATGTAGCGGCCCCGGGAAACCCGGGTACCGACTGCCTCACGGGCGGGCCGTTGCCACGGCGGCCGCCACCGGCGGGGACAGCGCCCGCACCCGCAGGACCCGTCCGTGGGGCGGGGCCAGCGTGCTACCGCGGCCGGCTGTTCAGCCGGTAGACGTTGACCCCGTTGACCCCGTAGTCGTACCTGAAGCCGACCTTCCGGAGGTAGCCGTACACGAACGGCGTCCGCTTCCACACGATCGCCCAGCCCACCCGCATCCGCCGCGCGTCCTGGCGGGCCGACCGCACCTGCGCGGGATCGCATAGCTTGCCCCATTCGGTATTGACGAGGCAGCCGTAGAACACGTGCGCCCGGATCGCGGCGACCGAGCGCGCCGACACCCACGAGGTGACGGAAACCGCGCGGGGGTGCCCGTCGGCGGTCGCCAGCACCAGCGCGTCCGGTGAGATCTCCCGGCCATAGAGCGCAACCCCGCCCCGCAGGCCGAACCGGATGTCCACCACGATCGAGCCTGAATGATCGGCGGCGATCGGCCCGTCCAGCCGCGGGATCGCCGTCGGGACCGTCCCTATCTTGGAGTAGCCCGAGTATCCCGCCTCGAGCACGGCCAGGGCCAGGGCGATGACCAGCAGCGGGCGGGAGCGCCGCCACAGCCATTCCACGGCGCCCCCCGCCAGCAGTGCGGCGGGCAGCAGCCCGAGCAGCGCCAGCCGGTCGGCCTCGCGGAAGGCATCCAGCGCCGGGATCCGGACGAACCAGGTGTAGGGCATCAGCGCGGAGACCCGGACTCCGTGCCAGTGCAGGGGCAGGGGGACGAAGGTCCGCCCGCCGATGATGAGGACCGGGCCGAGCGCCAGCAGCGCCGCCCCCAGCCAGGCGAGGGCGAGCAGCCGGGTGCTGCGGCGGCGCCAGCCCACCACGACGCCGAGCAGCGCGAGCGCCGTCAGCACCACGCCATAGGTGGGCGCACCCTCCCGCGGGGCCTGGTAGCGGAACAGCGACGCCGGCCCGGTCAGCCCGAAGTCGGCCAGCCGGGGCGAGGGCGCGAACAGGGCGGACAGCGGCGTCCCGAAGGACGCATCCCACCGGGCCTGAACCTGCGGGCTGACGGTCACGCCGCCCTGGCTGTACTGCACGATCATGGCCACGAGCTGCGGGCTGGCCACCACCAGCGCGACGGCCACCGCAAGGCCGGCCAGGGCGGCGTTCGCCCGTGTGTGATCCCGGATCAGCCAGTCGGCCAGCACCAGCGCGGCGACCAGCGCCACCATGAACGCCGATTCCTGGTTGACGAGCACGCTGGCCCCGATCACCAGCCCGACGATGACCGCCTGGCGGGCCCGGGGGCGGCGCTTCAGCCGGACCGCGGCCTCCAGCGCGACCGGCAGCAGGAGCGCGCCGGCGGCGATGTTGATGTGGTACCAGTCCTCCCAGACCAGCATCGTCGCCAACCCGTAGAAGGCCCCGGCGGCGATGGCGCCCAGCTGGGACGGCAGCCAGAGCCGCACGGCCCGGTAGGCGGCGTAGCAGAGCAGGCCGGGGATCACGATGGCGAGCAGGTTGTAGCTGGCGCTCGGGCCGAAGACCGCGGTGACCGGTGCCATGACGGTACCCAGCAGCGGCATTAAGGTGTCGAAGCCGAGCTGCAGGCCGACGGGCGCGGCCATGAGCCGGGTGGACCAGGGGTTCCCAAGGTGGGCGATCTGGTGGGCCACCCACCAGAACGACCAGACATAGCCGCCCTGATCGACCGTGGCCGGCAGCCTGCCCGCCAGGTAGCGGGCCCGGGGCCAGCTGACGGCCACCCCGGCCACGAGGTAACACCCGAGCAGGATCAGGTGGAAGACGGCGGATCCGGGACGACGGGCCCGGGTGGCCGATTCGTTGCGTACCAATGCGCTCGTGCCCGGCTTCGCTGCCGATTTGGAGGGTGGCTCGGCCACGCCTTCTCCTGCCGCTCGCCAGTTCCTATTGCCCTGCCGGCGGCCTTAGTTTCCGCCCGTTGCCGAGGCGACGGTACCACCAGTGCCTTTCCCTTCACATCACCAGGATTGCCGCCGTTTCCCGGCCTGCGGAACGGGCCGGGCCGACGACCTCCACGTGGCTGACCTGGTGTTTTGATGCACTGGGCGTCACGCCGCCGACAGCGGCAAGTGAGCTGCGCGGCGGCGGCGGCGGCGAATTCAGGACCAGGTATTACCAGGATTTGACCGCTCTCTTAAGCGGCACATACAGCGGCGATAGTTAACCGCGGCAAATGGTGCCCAGACGGCCCCGCCCGCCCCGCGCGGCGCCGGTCATTCCGGGAGATCCCGGCGGCGCAACGGCGGCCCCGGCGCCCCGTGGCACGACGCCCACCGGCAGTTACGCCTGCCTCACCCGGCGCGGGTGTCGCGGTGGCCGGGCCGCCGGCCGATGGTGGAGGCAGGCGGGCGGTGCGACGGGCGCGGCCGGGCGCCGCCGCCAGGCTGACGGGTTCCGGGACCACACGGGAGCAGACGGTTCCTGGATCACAGGGAACGGCGGGTTGGCGATGACAACTGACCAGAGCACGGTGCTCCCCGGATCCAGGCCGGCGGGTTCGTGATGCTGCGGGTGCGGGTGGTGAGCCCGGCTAGCCTGACCGGCCCGCTGGTCGAGCGGCTGACGGCGGCGCACGGCGTGCGGAACCTGGTGGTGCTGCGCGGGGCCGTCCGCCGGCCGCAGGGCGACGCCGTCCATTTCGACCTCAGCGACGGCGCCGCCAACCCGGTGTTCCGGGAACTGCGCGAGCTCGGTCTCGCCCGGCACGGCTCGGTCTCGGTCGAGCGGGTGGACGCCACGCTGACGGCGGCGGCCCCGGTCGCGAAGACCGGCGTGCTCCGGCGCGAGACCTCCCCGGTGTGGGAGATGGTGGAGGCCGTGATCCGGGGCGGCGCGGTCTACGCCCCGAGCTTCTACGGCCTGCTGACCATCGCCGGGCTGATCGGTGCGGTGGGCATCCTGACCAACTCCCAGATCCTCATCGTGGGCGCCATGGTGGTCGGCCCCGAGTACAACGCGATCATCGCGGTGGCGCTCGGCTTCAGCACCCGCGACCGCCCACTGGCCCGGGACGGGCTGTTCGCCCTGCTGTGGGGATTCCTGGCGGCGATCGTGATCACGCTCCTGTTCGGGCTGGCGGTCAGGGCATCCGGCGACACGCCTGCCCAGTTCCTGCAGGGGGTCAGGCCCGTCGCCGACCTCATCAACACGCCGAACATGTTCTCCGTCATCGTCGCCATCCTGGCCGGCCTCGTCGGGGTGATATCGCTGACCGAGTCCCGGGCCAACGCCCTGATCGGCGTGTTCATCTCGGTCACCACCATCCCCGCCGCCGCCTCGATCGGCGTGTCCGTCGCGTACGCCAGCTGGAGCGAGGCCTGGGGCTCGCTGGAGCAGCTGCTGCTGAACGTGGTCCTGCTGATCGTGGTCGGCGCCGGGGGCCTGTCCACGCAGCGGGCGATCTGGCGGCGCCTGCGGCCGGGGGCCAGCGAGCCGCCCGGCTAGCGGCGCCTCCAGCCCGGGGCCAGCGAGCCGGCCGGTGTCACCCCGGCGGGGTGGTGACTGCCCCGCGCACCGGGGGCAGCATGGTCCGCCATGCTGTTGCGCGGGCGGCGTCACCCGGGCCGGCGCGCTGACCTGCAACGGCCCAGGTGCGGGAGGAAGATCGATCTATGACGGATTCACCCAGCGACCCGGCCGGGGCGGCCGGCTCCGCTGACCCGGATGCCCCGGAATCGGCGCGTCGCCAGCCCATCCGGCGGCTGGCCCGCACCATGGTCTCGCCCGACAGCTACGGCTCGGTCCTGCTGCTGATCCTCTTCACCTACCTGTTCTCGGTGGGCGTCACCGCGTCGTGGGCCGCCTCGCTGGTGATCACCGTCCAGATCGGGACGGTCTGGGCGGTGCTCCGCGTCTCCCGTGCCCGCCGCTCGGTACGCCGGGTAGCCGGCGTGCTGTTCCTGATCTCCGCGATCGTGGCCGCCATCAACCTGTTCGTCGGCAAGGAGACCGCCGGCGAGGGCGCCGTAGCGTTCATGAGCGCGGTCCTCTACTTGATCGCGCCGTTCTCGATCACCCGCAGCCTGATCTTCCGCCGCGAGGTGGATCTGCAGACGGTCCTGGGGGCGATCGACATCTACCTGCTGGTCGGGATGCTGTTCGCCTTCATCTACCGCTTCCTGGGCGTGGTCCAGTCCAGCGCGTTCTTCGGGCCGGCGACGGGGGACGGGAAGCTTCCGCAGGACCTGTTCTTCTCCTTCACCACTTTGACCACCACCGGGTACGGGAACTTGGTCCCGGCCGGCAACCCGGGCCAGACCTTCGCGGTGGCCGAGATGCTCGTCGGGCAGCTGTTCCTGGTGATCGCCGTAGCCAAGGTCATCAACGCCTACACCCCGGCCCGGCTCCCAATTCCCAGGTCCCAGCAGACCAAGGGCAGACCCGGCGAAAGCCCGGGAAGCGAGGCTCCTAGCCGCCCCGGCCCCTGACTTATCACGGATTTTCGCCTCCCATACCCGGACGAAACGGACGGGATCTTGGCCAGGATCCGTGAAGAGTGGGGCCGGGCGACGGTCCTCGTTGCAGGCGCTGGCCACCCCATCAGGCGGGATGGCCGCCGCCTATGAGGTAGCCGACCGCGAAGGTGACGCCGATGGCCAGCGCGCCGAGGGCCAGCTGGCGCAGGCCCGAGCGCAGCACGGACCTGCCGGTCAGCCGGCCCACGATCATCCCGCCGGTCACGAGGGCCACCGCCGTGATTCCCAATGTCGCCGTGAGCATAGGCAGGCCAATGAGGTAGGGCAGCAGCGGCACCAGGGCGCCGAGAGAGAAGGCCAGGAGGGAAGCCAGCCCGGCCAGGATGGGGGATGGCAGCTCATTGGGGTCGACGCCAAGCTCCTCGCGGGTGTGCACGCGCAGGGCCGTGCCCGGGTCTTGTGACACCGCCGTGGCCATCCGGGCCGCGGTCTCCGGGTCGGCGCCATAGGAGCGGAAGTACCCGGCCAGCTCCTCTTCCTCGGCCCTGGGGAACTGGGCCAGCATCCTGCGCTCGAGGGCCACCTCGGCGTGCACCAGTTCGTTCTGGTTGGTCACCGAGACGTACTCGCCCGTGCCCATCGAGAACGCGCCGGCCACCAGGGCGGCCACCCCCGTGAGCACCACGGTGTGCGGGCTCACGGTGGCCCCGCCGAGCCCGGCGATCAGCGAGGCGTTGGTGACCAGCCCGTCGACCGCGCCGAACACGGTCGGCCGCAGCCACCCGCCGGACACGTCGCGGTGCCCATGCGACCACCCGGCCATGAGCGCCGCCGTGCCGGTCGCCTCCGACGGCTTTGGTGTCTTCTCGTCGCTCACCTACAGGACCCCTTGCTCGCAAAGGTCGCGGCCAGCCTCGTCGCACCGGCGGCCAGCCATCAGTATGGTCGTGCCGCTCCGTCCCGTCCTCCCGGGCCCATATGGCCGCCCGGCGCTAGAGGATGCCACTGCCACGGCCACGCCCACGGCGATGAGGACCAGGCCGCCGAGCTGTTACTGAGCGGGATCCACGGCGCCCGCAGCCTCCCGCAGCTCCCCGAACGCCTCCGCCAGCCGGGGTGCGGTCCATGACGCGTTGAGACCGCTGGGGTTGGGCAGCGCCCATACCCGGGTCTCCCCGATGGTCCCGTCCTGCGGGCCCACCGCCGCGTCGGGGCGGCCGAACGCCGCCCGGTAGGCGGTGACCCCCACGACCGCGAGCCAGCGTGGCTGCAGCCGCGCGATCTTCTCGTTCAGTATGCAAGCGCCCGTAACGAACTCCCCGGGGCGGAGCTCGTCCGCGCGGGCGGTGGCGCGCGCGACGACGTTGGTGATGCCGAGCCCGAGGCCGAGCAGCTGCTCCTGCTCATCGGGGCGGAAGACGCGGTCGGTGAAGCCGGAGCGGTGCAGGGCCGGCCAGAAGCGGTTCCCCGGCCGGGCGAAGTGGTACCCGGTGGCGGCGGAGTACAGGCCGGGGTTGATGCCCGCGAACACCACGCGCAGGCCGGGCGCGATGACGTCGGGAATCGTCCGGTCCCTCGCCGCGTCGAGGTCGGCCTGCGTCGGACGCGGCGGGCCCGTCACGTTCGGCGCCACGGCCCCACCCTAGGGCACGGCGAGCGGGGCCTCGAGCGCCTGCCCGGCGGCGGGCACCCCGAGCTGGAGCACCAGCCAGATCCGCCCCGGATCGGCCAGCAGGCGCGGTTCCTGGACGGGGTCGCCGTCGACGATGACCAGGTCGGCGAGCTTGCCGGGCTCAACGGTGCCGATGTGCTGATCCAGGCCGAGGGCCTCCGCGGCGGTCCCGGTGGCAGCGAGGAGGGCCTCGGCGGCGGTGAGCCCATGGTGGATCATCCGCTGGATCTCCAGCCCCGTCGCCAGGCTCTTGTCGCTGCCGAGCGCGATCTTCACCCCCGCAAGGCGGGCGGCCCGCATGCTGGCCGCGCCCTCGTCCAGGTTGCGGTGCGCCAGGTCGATCAGCACCGGCGGCATCTCCGGCACGGATTCGGCTCCGGCCGGATCGACCACGTCGCCCAGCCCGGCCATCCAGTAGTACCCCGACAGGGTGGGCACCAGCACCTGTCCGGCGGCCGCCATCGCCCCCAGCAGATCCGGCCGCTGGTGCAGGTACATGCCGTGCTCGACGGTGTCGGCGCCGTGGCGGATAGCCGCCGCGCAGCCGTCCAGACCCTCGGCGTGGGCGGAGACCCGGAAGCCGAGGCGGTGCGCCTCGTCGGTCACCGCCGCCAGCTCCGCCTCGGTCAGCTGGAGCGGATCGGGATCCTCCATCTCGTTGGACCGGGCGCCGGTCGTCATCACCTTGATGAAGTCGGCGCCGGCGCGGATCTGCTCGCGGACCGCGCGCCGCACGTCGTCCGGGCCGTCCGCCTCCCGGTACATGTCACCGTAGAAACGCCCGCCCGGCGCCGTCGCCGAGATGATCTTCCCGCAGGTCAGCACGCGCGCGCCGCGGAACGCGCCGTAGCGCATCGCCTGCCGCGCCTCCTGCGGCGCCAGGCCCTGCGAACCCGTGACACGGATCGTCGTCACCCCGTGGCGCAGATAGCCGCGCAGCTCGGCCTGCAGGAAGTGCGCAGCGGTTCCCGGCAGCACCTCCTCAGCGCCGCGCAGGACCTGCGGGATCCGGCCCGACGCGTGGGTGTGCACGTCGATCAGCCCCGGCATCAGCGTCCGCTGCCCCACGTCCAGCCGGCGGGCACCATCCGGGCACGGCTGCGACGCATCCACGACATGCCGGATGATCCCGTCCTCCACCAGGACCGCCGCGCCCTCGCGGGCCGGTGCGCCGGTGCCGTCAAACAGCCGCGCGCCGGTCAGCCACAACCGCCCCCGACCGGGGGCCGGGTCCGCCAACAGTGCCGGGAACCTGTGTGCCACGCCGGAACCGCCCCTCCCCGGATTCAAGTGATCTTGCTGTAGTGCCCTGGCAGCTACCCCCGAGTCTCCCGTGCAGCGCAGATCACACGCGCGGCGGCCCGGCGTCAACGATCTCCAGGGACAGCTCCAGCGGGTCGAAATGGATCAGCGACTCCATCCACCACGTCATGCCCGCCCGCGCGAGCCCGGCGAGGTCCGCCGTGACCGGCTCCTGCCAGGCCGGGCTGGCGTTGCCCGCGACCGCGACGTCGAAGGCCCGCCCCTCGGGCAGCCCGGCGCTGCGCAGCTCCGTGAGCAGGCCGGCGACCTCGTCCGGAGCCAGGATGCGGTTCCCCCGGATGGGGAAGATGCCATCGCAGGCGGCGGCCCGGCGCATGACCCGCGGGCGGGCGGTGGTGCTGGCCACCCAGACCGGGATCGGGTGCGGATCGGGGACGCCCTCGCCGAGCGTGACGCGGTAGTGCTGGCCGTCGTGGGCGAACGGCCGGCCGGACCACACCCCCCTGGCCACCTCGAGCCCTTCGTCGTACATGGCCGCGAGGGTGCGCGGGTCGGTGGGCTCCCCGAAGCGGCTGAGGTCGCCGAACTCATCAGAGCCGAGGCCGGTCCCGAGGATGAGCCGCCCACCGGAAAGCCGGCTGAGCGTGGACGCATGCCGGGCCACGACCCAGGGGCGGCGCCGGGGCAGCGGCGTCACCATCGGGCCGAACCGCAGGTCGCGGGTGGCCTGGGCGATGGCGCCCAGGATGGTCCAGGTGTCGGCGATGGGCAGGGCCCCGCTGACCAGGTGGTCCCACAGGAACACTCCGTCCCAGCCGCTGGCCTCGGCGCGTACCGCCAGGTCGACGAGGGCCGCGGGATCACCGAAGGGCCCGAACGCCGGCAGATAGAGGCCGTAGCGGACAGCGTTTTCGCTCAAGGGGTTTCCCCGCCGGCCTCGGCGGCTTCTCGGGCCGCGCGCTCCACCCGGTCCCGGTGGGCCGCCCACCAGGCCTGATCACCCGGCGGCAGGTTGGGGCGCTCGATGGTCAGCCCGGCCGCCCCGTCGATGAGCTCCCGGATGATGTCCGCCTGACCGGCGTGCCGGGCGGTCTCGGTGGCTACGTGGACCAGGATCCGGTGCAGCGTCACCTCGTTCCGCTCGGCCGGCCACCACGGCACACGGCCGATGGCCTCCAGCCCGAGCGCGTCGATGGTGGCATCCGAGTGCGCCCAGGCCTTGCGGTACAGGCCGGTGATGAATTCGCGTGATTCCCCCGGGGCCGCGTACAGGTCAGAGTTCGGGTCGGATTCGTCCCAGGCCGGCTGGTCCTCGGGGGGACGGCCGAACGTGTCGCCGAAGTAGCCGAACTCGACGAAGGCCAGGTGCTTGACCAGCCCGAGCAGGTTGGTGCCGGTCGGCACCATCGGGCGGCGGACGTCGTACTCGGAGAGCCCTTCGAGCTTCCACAGCAGCGCCTCGCGCCCTTCCTGCAGATACCGGTGGAGGTCGGCCTTGCGATCAGACGCGCTCATGCGGACATCCTGCCACCCGCGGCGGCGGGCGCCACGGGTCATGGCACGCTCATGACACGTGATCTTGGCGGTTCCGGCCTCCGCCGTGGCCTCAGCGGCGGCCCAGCCTCCGCTCACCGCCGGTGCCCGGCTGGTATTCCAGGCCGTAGTGCTTGAAGACCTCCTCCTCGTCGGACGCCGGCAGCTCGCCGTCGGTGTCGATCGAGGGTGCGTCTTTCACCTGCTTCCTGCTGTACAAGACCTTGAGGTACCCCGGGCCCACGGTCGCCCGGTCGAGAGGCACGAACACGAGCCGGTGCCGACCCATCATCCCGACCGTGACCGTGGCAAAGGACGGCAGATCGGTGCCAGTGTCAACGTAGATGGCCTCCAATGCGCCAATCTTGTGCCCATCGGTGTCGACCACATCGTGGCCACGCCACTCCCGGATGTTTTCCGCCTCGAACATGCCAGTCCACCTCCTCAACAGCGCCACGCCGCCGTCGTCTGGGTTCTACCCGGACGGGAGCCGCGGACCCTGGCCGGCCACGGTGGTTGACCCCGGCCGGCCTGCCGGTTAAGCCGGGGACTCATCGGCCACCGATGGCTGTACCGTTCCCCCGCTGCGCCAATATTCACCACCGGCCCTGGACAGCAGTTCCTCGTCCACGAGATACCGCCGCAGCGCCGCATAGTCGTCGTAGATGGCCCCCAGGAACCGGCTGACGCGGTGTTCGGGGTAGCGCACCCCGGGCTCGAAGGCCTGTGCGATCTTGTCAAGCAGCTGGCGCCGCCGCCCCCGCTTGGCGGGCATGGTCTCGATCCTGCCTCTTTTGACGAATACCCGCAGCCGCTGGTCGGCAGCGATCGCCTCGATGACGGACGCCGGGTCAAGGTCGGGCATGACCACATTTTGTCAACCCGGCCGCGGCCCGGCAGCACGGCTTGGCCGTGCCCGGACGCCGCAACCCGGGTCGTCCGCCTGCGGCCGGGCGCTGCCCTGGTCACCGCCCCGGCCGTGACGCGTGGCGCCCCGCCCGGGACCGGGGATCAGCCCTTGTCCTGGTCGGGCTGGACGTCGAGCGCCACTACGTCGGTGTCGGGGCGGGTGGCCGCACGCCGGCCGCTCGCCTTCTGCCAGTAGGTCTCCTTGCCGAGCAGCGACTCACCGAACCGGTCGAACTCGGCGATCACCTTCTGCGTGGCCGCGCTTATCGCCTCGCGGGTCCGTTCGTCCAGCTGCCCCAGCTGCCGGGACACCTCGAGCTGGATATGGGCGGCAACCTCATCCCTCGTCAAGGCGTGCAGCTCGCTCTTCGCCTCGCGTACCGCAGCCCGCAGGTCCTTGGTGGCGGCGTGGGCCTCGCGGATCATCTCGCGGCATTCACCAGCCGCTGCCTCCAGTCGGTCGAGATCGCTCATGGCATCCCCCTCGCTCATCGGCTGGACCGGGGTCGTTCCCAGTCTCGGCCGGTAATCGACGTGAGCGCAACGCGGCGGCGGCGCCGGAGGTGATCAGGCCGCCCGCTTCCGGCCGGGCAGTCCCGCTTCATCCGCGAGGGGCGCCGGCCGCCATCCCGCGCGGGCACCGGCCGCCATCGCGCGCGGGCACCGGCCGCCGGAATGGCGATCGGCGGCCTGGCGATGGCCGCGACGACCTGACACATACCGCCGGCGGCCTCCGATGCTCACGGCTGACATGCGCGATTCAGCCGGCCAAATGACGGGAAAATTTTCAACTGTGGTCGGCAAGAGAGGAAGACCCATGGACGACCAGCAAGCCGCATCACAGCCTCCCCTGACGAAACCGGCCCAGGAAGGCCTCCGCCGGAACAGCCTGAATCTCCCCCGCCTGGCCTTCATCGGGCTCGCCTACTTCTCACTGGCTCCCGTCATCTACCTGAACATGGGCTTTATGGAGACCGATTCAGGCGGCCCCGTAATGCCTTTCCTGTTTATTGCCATCACGATTGCCGTGCTGCCCACGGCCATCAGCTTCGCGGTGCTCAACAACCGCAGGCCGTCGGCCGGCAGCGGCTACACCTGGCTATGGGAGTCGACCTACCCGGGGGTCGGGCTCTGGCTCGGCTGGATCATGATAACGACCTATGTTGTCGTCTCGGCCCTGTACCCGGTGGCCTGCGAGCTACGTGAACGCCGGCCAGATCACACCGGTGCTGCCCATTTCACGGTCCTATATAGGGGACTGGGCCGTGCTGGTGCCCATCACCGGATTCACCGCCGCGCTGGCCAGCTTCGGCGCATCGCTGTATGCCGCGGGACGGATCACCTATGCGGTGTCAAGGGAAGGATTCCTGTCGAGCTACTTCGCGGGCCTGCACCCCAGGTTCCGCACCCCCTGGCGGGCCGAGGCTTCCACGCTCGTGGTGACGTTCGTGTTCCTGATCGCCGTAAGCCTGTGGCAGGGCGGCCCGGAAAGCGCCTATGCCTACCTCGGCGAGATCTTCGTGTTCTTCGTGCTCGTGCTCTATATTTTCGTGAACCTCGCCAACCTGGTGTACCACGCCCGGTTCCACCGGGCGGACTTCAACTGGTTCCTGAATGGGTTCATACCCGTGGCCGGGATCCTGATCGACGGCTACGTCCTGTACAAGGGGTTTTTCGTCAGCGAGATCTCGCTGCCGTTCAAGAGCGGGAGCAGCATCGTCTGGTTCTCGCTGGCCTGGGCGGTGCTGGGCATCTTGTGGGCGCTGTGGTGGAGCAGGCGCCGGCGCCTGTCCTCGATCTCGCTCTCGGCCGAGGTGTAGGCGGTGGCCATGGGCGGCCCGGCAACCGTTGAGGGACGCGTCGAGGTCCCGGGTGGGCGGATCTGGTACCGGATCGCCGGGGCGGACCGCCCGGGCACTCCCCTTCTCTGCCTGCATGGCGGCCCCGGCATGCCGCACGACTACCTGGAGCCGCTGGAAGACCTCGCCGCGAGCAGGCCGGTCGTCTTCTACGACCAGCTCGGCTGCGGCCGGTCCGACCGGCCAGCAGACGACTCGCTGTGGACGACCGAACGGTTCGTCGAAGAGCTGGCCGTGGTGCACGCGGCACTCGGGCTCGAGCGGCCGCACCTCTTCGGCAACTCATGGGGCGGCTGGCTCGCGCTGCAGTACACGCTCGACCGCAGGCCCGCGCTCGCGAGCCTGATCCTCAGCAGCTCACCCCCGAGCGTCGCACGCTGGATCGCCGACTGTGCCGGGCTCCGGGCCCTGCTCGATGAGCCGGTGCGCGACGTGCTCGACCGCCACGAGGCGGGCGGCTACTTCTCCTGCCCCGAGTACCAGTGGGCGATCACACAGTTCTACCGGCGGCACCTCTGCCGGCAAGACCCCTGGCCTGCGTGCGTGGAGCGAACCTTCGCCGGGATGGGCGCCGACGTCTACCAGACCATGTGGGGCCCGAGTGAGTTCGGGCCGGTCACCGGGCGCCTGCGCGACTGGGACGTCACCGGCCGGCTGGCGGAGATCCAGGTGCCGACGCTCGTCACCGGCGGCCGGTACGACGAAGCACGGCCCGCTCACCTCGCCGTGCTGGCCAACGGGATCCGCGACGCCGAGCTTGTGATCTTCGAGAACAGTTCGCACATGGCGTTCATCGAGGAGCGCGGGCCCTACCTCCAGGCGGTCAGCTACTTTCTGACCAGGGCCGAAGCCCGCCCGCCGCCGTGATGCCGCCTGACGCCCGCCTTGGCAGGCATCACCGGGTGGTCACCAAGGTCGTGGACTCCGGAGCCCAGCAGAGCTAGCTGGGACCGGGCCTGGCGCTCCAGCGGGGTCTATCCGGGATGCCGATGAGCGGCGGCGCGACGCCGGTAGTACCGCATCGCCCGCAGGCTCACGTGGACCCCCACCAGCGCGGCCAGTATCAGCGCGAACGGCAGCTCCCCACCGTTACGCAGATTGATGAGCAGGAGTATCGCGGCGAACGACCCGACGAAGGCCAGCAGGAAGCCGCTGAAGAGAACCAGCGCCGTCAGCCATGGCGACCCCTCGTAGCCCCGGCTGAGTTCCTCCAGGCGCCTCTCCCGATCGGCGCCCTCCTGGCCCGGGCCATGCCCTCTGCCCGGGATTAGCGGCGGAAACATGCCAATGCGTCCTCGTGGTCCACTCCCCGCGCTCCACCTGAGCCCCTACCCGCCCGCTCATCCGTCATGCCGGGCCGGGGCCCCGGCGAGGGCTCATCTTCGGACCCGGGGCCCGCGGTGATCTCCCGGGCCGATCGGCGGCCGCCTGCCAGGGGGCTGATCGGCGGCCGCTGGCCAGCTTCCTGTTGGCTGTGAGCAGGGTGATCGTATAGTGACTGCCATGTCAGCCGGTCCGCCAGCACCGCGCACGCCGCTCACGACGGTCGCCGAAGTGATAGCGCGCATGGAGGCAACCGAGGCGGCACTTCCCGCCACCGATGGGCTGGCGTGCTTCAACCGCATGTACCTCGGGGTGACCAGGCAGGTCTACAGCCAGCTGGGGGAAGGCTTTTACGCCGATCCCGCGTTCATGACCCACCTGGACGTGGCGTTCGCCGGCCTGTATTTCGGGGCGGCCGACGCCGCGGGCGACCCGGCGGCGGTGCCGCTGGCCTGGCGGCCGCTGATGGAGCAGCGCGCCCATACCGGGATCGAACCGGTTCAGTTCGCCCTGGCGGGCATGAACGCCCACATCAACCACGACCTGCCGCTGGCACTGGTGGCCACCTGCAGCGCGCTGGCCACCACACCGGACGCGGGTGCGCATTACGCGGACTACCAGAAGGTGGACCAGTTGCTGGATGCCGCCGAGCAATCGGTCCGGGAATCGTTCGAATCCGCGCCCGAGCTCGCCGTCGATCACCATGTGACCGCGGTCAACAACCTGATCGCGAACTGGACCATCAACTCGGCGCGGGATCTGGCCTGGACCAACTGCCTGCTGCTGTGGGCGGTGCGTGATGACCCCCTCGCGCGCGGGCTGCTGGCCGACAGTCTGGCCAGCTCGGCGGCGCTCGCAAGCCGCCTGCTGCTGGTAGAGGTCTGATACCAGCCCCTCCACGCGCACAACGATAAGGGCCGCTGAGCGCCAGGACACGCCGCGGCGGTCGTGGGTGATCTTGGTCTGGCGTCAGGCAGGCCTGAGGAGACGCTGCGCGGCGGGGTCCCATCGCCATGCTGTGCCCGGGGTGATGTGGCTCCCGCCTATCCAGCGGTCCACGCCGAGGAGCTGCACACGGTCGGCCTTCTGCTCGAGTACCCGCTCACCGGCCGGGGTCAGCCGGAGCGACATGGCGGCGAAGGCGCGGGCGTCGCCGAGCGGCGGGGCGGCGGCGAGCTGTTCACCGTCCCGGGTCTCGATCAGGCGTGCTGGCCCGCGGCCCAGGCTGGTGAGCGTGCGGTAGAACCAGGCATCGCCGAGGAACGACGCCGCCTCGAGGTCTTGCACTGCGAGAAACGCCGCCACTGGTGTCGCCGCGCCGGCCGCGATTGCCTGCAGTGCCCGCCGTTCGGTCCCGGACAGGCCGTCTTTGGGCGCGGGCAGTTCCTCCAGCAGCCGCCGCAGTGCCGCGCCCAGGAACGGCAGCTCCGGCGCGCCCGCCGTGGAGAGCGCGGCCAGCGCGGAAGGTTCGGGCCGGCGCAATGCGTCCCAGGCCGAGGCCGCCGCGGCCAGCATGCCCGGTGTGGCAGCAACGCGTGATGGCCACAACGTCTCCAGCTGGTCGGCGGTCAGCTCGCCCAGGCCCCGGAACGACGGCTTGCCGGGAAACGAGCCGACCACGATCAGCTCAGGCGTGCCATCCGCAGCGGACGCAAGGGTGAGGATGTCCAGGAGCTGGAGCTGGTCGTACAGGTCGTGCTCGAACCACAACACCACCTGCCGCCGGTCCCGCAGCGCCTCAATGAGGGTGCGGTCCCGCCGCTGCAGCGCCGACCCGATCGCCTGCGTGCTGCCCCAGCCGCAGCCGGACAGGAAAGCCGCCCGGGTCCGCAGCAGCTCCGGCCGCGCCTCAGCCGGCACCGGGCCCTCGTGCAGCACATCCTGCCAGGGCAGCACCGCACCGCCCAGCGAGGTCTGACGCAGCGTGTTTCCCGCGCTCTCGCCGTTGGTGACGTGCAGCAGCGACGGAGGCACCGGTGAGTCACGGCCGCGCCGGGCCAGGTACGCCGCGCCGCAGGTGCAGTGGTCCAGTGAGTCGCACGCGCACCCGGCGATGCGGGCGAGTTCCCCGCGCATAAGCCGCAGCCGGGCGATGCGCGCGTCGATCTGGTCGATCTTCGCTGCCGCCCGCACCCGCAGAGCTTCGGGGGCAGGCACCCGGCCGCGCCGCACAACGGTCAGGTAGTCCTCGATCTCGGCCAGGCTGAACCCGGCTTCCTGCGCCTCCTTGATCGCGCGCAGGAACCGCACCGTGTCCTCGTCGTAGCGGCGGTGCCCGCCCGGCATCCGCGCCGGCTCGGCCAGCAAACCGCGGCGCTCGTAGTAGCGCAGCGTCTCGACGTGGACACCCGCCCGCCGCGCCGCTTCCCCAGCTCTCACACCCGCACCCTAAACCCGTACCTGGATACGGAAATCAACCCCAGGGCGCCGGTGGCCTTCGCACGCGAATGCGGTCCCGGACCGTAGCGTTCGCCGGAGACGTTTTCGCGGCCGGCGGGCTAGCGGCCGCTCCCTGCTGCGCGGGGCGCCGAGCCCGCCAGCGGACTGGTGTCGAGATATCTGATCTCATAGACCCGCTCGGCGAACTTCCAGCCGTCCGGGGTGCGCTGGTAGCGGTCGTGGTAGATCGCGTAGTTCACCTCCGTGTGGCCATTGCGCAAGCGGATGAGCTCCTGGATGTAGGCGCGGCCGGACGCAGCGTCGCCCTCAAGCTGGATCGTGCCCGGATGGGTGGTCTGCACGAAGTAATCCCACATGGCCAGCGCCCGGTCGCCCCAGGCGCGGATCTCCTCCCGGCCGGCCAGGTCAACGGGGACGTTCGGCATACGCAGCGCGCCGTCGGGTGTGAACAGCGACGCAACGCGGCCGTAGTCGCGCATCATCACCGCGTCGGTGAACTCGCCGCGCAGCGCCTCGATCTCGACGCGGTCAGCGATCGACTGAAGGTCACTCATCGGTTCCTCCTTCTCTGTGTTGCGGTGTCTGCCGGCTGGCGGGCAGTCGCGCCACGTCAGACACGGGTCCGATGTGGCCAAGCTTGTCGGGATTGACCACAGCGCGGATCGTCTGGACCACGCCGTCGGCGACCTCGAGTTCCATCACGCTAACCACGCGCCCTTCGGCGTCGTGCAGCACCGCGCCCGGCTGGCCGTTGACCCAGGCCAGCCGGATGGAGGCGCCGATGGCCCGGCCCCGGCGGAACAGATCGACGAGCATCTGCATGGCGCGCTGCCGCCCGGCCAGCGGCTTCCCGATCGCCTGTGCCTTGCCGCCACCGTCCCCGTGGATCACCACGTCGGGCGCGAGCATGCCGAGAAGCGCGTCCATGTCGCCGCCCGCGGCCGCCTCGAAGAACCTGCGGGCGAGTTCCTCGCCTTCCGCCTGCCGCGCCGGGGGCAGCGCGCTGCCGCGGGACTGCCCTCCGGCGGCGATGCGCTGCCTGGCGCGGGCGAAGATCTGCCGGCAGTTCACCTCGGTCTTGCCGGTGATCCTCGCCACATCCGGGTATCCGTACCCGAACACCTCGCGCAGCATGAACACCGCCCGCTCCACCGGTGATAGGGCCTCCAGCAGCACGAGGAACGCCATGGACAGCGAGTCGGCCAGCTCGGCGTGCTCGGCCGGCCCAGGCCCGTCGGCGGGCACGACGACCGGCTCGGGCAGCCAGTCCCCCACATACATCTCCCGCCGCACCCGCGCCGAACTCAGGTAGTTGATTCCCAGCCGCGTCACCGCCGTCGTCAGGTACGCCTTCGGATCGGCGATCGTGGTGCCCGCCTGGCGCGCCCGGGTCAGGCCGAGGAACGCGTCCTGCACGATGTCCTCGGCGTCGCCCACCGATCCGGTCATCCCGTAGGCGATGGAGAACAGCAGCGGCCGGTACCCGGCCGCGCCAGTATCATCCGCTGACCCAGGCACGGAATCCCTCCTGCCAGCTCGCGTACCGGGGCTCCCAGCCGAGATCCTTCCTTGCCTTGTCGTTCGAGGACCCGCGCGCGCTGGTCATCAGGGTCACGACGAAATCTCCGGCGAGCAGCCGCCCGAGCCAGGCGGGCATGCGCAGCGGCGGCTTCGCGCCCAAGACCTTGGCCAGGTACGGCAGCCACTCCGCGACCGGCGCCGGGTCGCTGTCCACGACGTTGTAGACGCCAGGCTCGCCGCACTCGACCGCGGCGAGCGTCGCGGCCGCGGCGTCGGTGATCTCGATGAACGACCAGATCCCGGTTCCGCCGCCGATCAACGGCAGCTGCCGCTTCCGCACGGCGTCCAGCAGGAAATCCCCGGTGCCCGGGCCGTAGAAGTTGCCGTAGCGCAGCACGATTCCCTCCGGTGCCTCAAACGGCACGGTCTTCTCCACATGCTTGATCGCCGCCATCGCCCGCGTTGCCGACCGGACGGGCCGCGAGTCGAGCGGATCTTCTTCGGTCTTCACCGGGCCGCCGGAACGCTCGTTCACGTTGATGTTGCTTTGCGCGATGACCCGGCGGGTGCCCGCCTGCGCCGCGGCGGACAGCAGGTTGTCGGTGCCCCGGGTCCTGAGTTCGTTGGTAGCCGCGAACAGCTTGTCGGGCTTGCGGAGGCTCCGCATGTCTGCCAGCGCGGTCATCTGGTGCACGATCACCTCCGGTGCGGCGGCCCGCACGGCCGCGATCACCGCATCGCGATCCAGCCCGTCGACGACCACGGGCTCCGCGCCCGCCTCGCGCAGCTGCACGACCTTGCCGGGCGTCCTCGTGGTGGCAGTGACCTCGTGACCAGCCGCGACCAGCTCAGGAACGAGGTAGCGTCCCAGTGCCCCGGTTGCTCCCATTACGAAAACTCGCATGATCTTTCCTTCCGTGGTGCTTTCCCTTGAAGACAAGGCACCACCCGAATCTGTGACACCTTTCAGCCCGCCTTTCCGAATGGCGCGGGCTTACTCCCGCAACGCCGGACGACCCTGAGCGCGGCCAGGGTTGACCCTGATGTCTTCCAGGGCCGGGATCGGGGTCGAACCGGGGCTGATCCCGATCGACGGGGGCACCCACCGGCGGCAGCCTTGAACCATGAACACAGCAACCGCAGACACGGGGTCCACCACCATGACCGACCAGCCCGCAGCCCGTCAGCTGCGCCGCTCCGCCGACGACAGGATGCTGGCCGGCGTGGCCGGCGGCATCGCCCGGTACCTGGGAGCAGACGTCACGCTGGTCCGCGTCATCATCGCCGCGCTAACCCTGCTCAACGGTCTCGGCCTGGTCCTCTATGTCGCCGCCTGGCTGCTGATCCCCGAGGACGGCGAGGAACAGTCGCTCGCCGCAGCATGGATCGCCGACCGCCAGAACCGCTCTCGCTAACCCCTGACGCAAACCAATCGAACTGAATGGAGACCGATTACCATGCCCGCGATCATCGCCGTGGTCCTCATCGCCATCGTGGCCTTGACCGTCCTCGGCATCGCCGTTCACATCCTGTTCTCTCCCTGGCTGCTGCTGGTAGCCATCGGCATCCTGGTCTGGATCAAGTTCCGGCCGCGCCGCTTCCGTCGGTAGCCACCCGGCCCAAGCCACGACAGAGCGGGCGCCATCCGGCCGCGATGGCGCGCGGAGGTCCGCGCGTGATCAGCATGAACCCACGGCGACCTGCATGTGCAGTCCACCGCGACCGTAGGTAAAGCTGAGCGCTTCTTTACGGCGCGGACCTTGCGGCCATCCCGGCACCCGTGCATTGACAGACATGCCCGGTCCGCCCGCTGGCCAGGTGCCTCTCGCTGGGTTAGAGGCCGCCGTTGTGGGGAGTACATCAAGCCACGGTTGACGAGCCAGCCGGTCCGGTGCTCCGGGTTGCCGCCTGCCTCGCGTGCTTCCGCTCAGACCCACCGGTTCCCGGGACAGTTCGGTGTTCTGCGCGGGAGGTAGGCACCGGTGCCCTGACAGCAGGTATGGGCCTGCGGTGGGGCGGGCGGCGAGGGGATTGACTGTGGCCGAGCATCGGCGTGAATTTGACCGCCAGTTGGACGCTATCGAAGCCAAGGTCACCGAGTTGTTCGCCATGGTCTGCGAGGATCTGCCTGCGGTGACTCAGGCGGTGCTGAACGGCAAGAACGAGGTAGCCGGGCCGCTCGCCGAGCGTGAGCGGGCCATTGATGCTCTCTACCGCGAGATCGAGCAACTGGTGATCCGGGAAGTCTTGCTGCAGGCACCCGTCGCCTCGGACCTGCGGTTCCTGCTATCGGTGCTGCGGATCGCTCCGGAGCTGGAACGCTCCCACGACCTGGTGTGCCATATCGCGTCCCGGGCCGGCCGGATTCCCGGCTCAGAACTGTCGCCGCGTTGCCGCGAGCTCATCAAGCGGATGGACGAACTTGCCTGCGGCATGTGGCTCCGGGCCGCGGACAGCTGGTCCCAGCGGGACGGATCCGCCGCGTCGGCGCTGACCGAAGTTGATCATGAGCTGGACGAACTGCACGCTAGCTTGATGGCTGAACTCGCTTCGGGCACGATGGCGCTGCCGGTCACGCTGAGGATGACGCTGGTGGCGCGCTTCTACGAGCGGCTGGGCGACCATGCGGTCAATATCGCCCGCCGGGTCATCTACCTTGCCGGGTCCACTCACGCCCGCCCGCTGAACGTATCTCCCTGACCTTCAGCAGCCGCAGCCCTTAGAAGTCGTCGGGGTCCCAGAGAGGGGGTTACCGTGCTCGATGCCGCCACGCGAGCAGGGTCACCGTCGCAGTGATCGGCGGGGCTCCGATGAGCATGGGGGCGCGTATCCCGCCAACGGCGGCAAGTGCACCGCCGCCGAGTGCGCCTAGAGCCTCCGCACCACCGGCTACGGTTCCGTTCAAGCTGGTGATCCGGCCCAGCAGCCCGGCGGGAACCTGGCGCTGTCGCATGGTGACCGCGGTCATGTTGAACAGCGCCCAGGCCGCGCTGCTGGCAAACAGCATGACGGCGGCAACGATTACGTTGGTGGTGAGCCCTAGCCCGGCCTGGGTGACTGCCATGACCGCCCCGGCCGCGAGCAGGGACCGCCACGGGCCAGCTCGGCGGGCCACCCACGGCCCGACGCTGCCTACCGAGATGCCGCCAAGCGCGGCCACGGCCAGCAGCAGCCCGTAGACGCCGGGGCGCTGATGCAAGATCTGGGTCACATACAAGACCAGTACTGCGAACCACGCGGCGTCCATGGCGGCGACGACGCCCGTTGCGATGGTGACGTCCCGGACGTCGGCGCGCCGCCACAGCCAGAGGGCGCCGTCGCGAAGGTCACGCCGAACCGACGCCAGCCGAGATGCCGCGACCTGACCCGGCGTCACGGGTACCGGCCGGAACACACTTGGCAGCGTCAACAGCAGCAGCACGGCGATCCCCAGCGCCCCGGCATTCACCGCGAACGGCAATACCGCAGCCAGGCCGAACAGCCAGCCCCCGGCGGCGGGCCCGGCCAGCTCGTTGCCGACGATCTGCCCCGCGATCACCCGGGCGTTGGCCCGGTCGAGGTCAGCTGAGTCGACCAGCCGGGGTATGCAGGTCACCGCAGCGCTATCGCGCAGCGCCGATCCAACGCCGCTGGTGAACGCTGTCAGGTAGATCAGTGCCAGCCCGGCGCTATGGGTGAGGACCGCTGCGGCCAGCCCCACGATGATGGCCGCTCGCGCCACGTCCACGATCACCATCAGGCGGCGCCGGTCGCTGCGGTCCACCAGCACACCCACCCCGGCGCCGGTCAGCAGCCACGGCAGGCTCTGCACGGCGGTAACGGCCGCTACAGCTGCGGGCGAGCGGCTGAGCTGCGCAGCAAGCAGGGGGAAGGCCGCCAGCCGGACACCATCACCGAAGTCGGCCAGAAACCCCGACAGCCAGTAACGGGCGAACGGAGCACGGAACCCGGCAGCGAGCGCGGCCACATCAGCATCATGCCGGACCCCGAGGCCAGCCGGGGAGATGGGGCACGCGGCCATGATCGGTGACCTTGAGGAAGACGTTCTCCCAAGTGGAGCTAGGGGTGGAGCTGGCGGACTCGACCCCTCCTTGCAAAGGTGGTGGCCACGACCGGAGAACCTGTGGCTCCACAGGTCAAGCGCGCTGCCGTTTGCTCGATGTATGACCGTGAGACCCCACGGGTGACCCTCACGGGCACGTGCCGCGCGGATGTCGCGGGTATCTGCTCGGTTCGCGCCGCAACGCTAGCTGTAAGACCGCGGTCTTATTTGCCCACTTGCTGGCTACAACGGCTCGCTGAAGTACCAGCGGTGACCCTCGGGGTCATCGACGGTGTAGCTGTGCGCGCGGCCTGCCCGGATCGAGATCTCGGATACGTCGGCGCCTGCCAACTGCGCACGCTCGCGGTGCCCCAAGAGGTCGGTGATCGTGATGCACTGCAGTTGGGTCACCTCGCCCAGCTTGGCAGGTCCCTGGAAGCCTGCTCCGGGAGAACCCAGCATGATCACGCCACCGCTACCGGTCAGCAGCTCGCCGTGCCGCACCGTCCCATCGCTTTGCCGGTCGCGTACCCGCTCGGTGAAACCGAACACGCTGATCAGCCAGTCCATCGCCGCGCCCGCGTCCTCATACAACAGATAGGGAACGACCTGCGGGTCCGCATCATGGTCAGGCATGACAGCCACGCTACCGCCGCAAAGGCGGGCCTCGTTCGCTGACATGCGGCACGTTGGACCGATGACCCCTGCTTGCAAAGCGACGTATCTGTGCGTTCTGGTGGCGCTGACCTGGCGGGACAGTTGTCCGTGAGTAGCCGTGAGATACCGCAGGCGACCCCTGTCAAGTCCCGTAATGACGTGATCTTGGGCCGCGCGTGAATGCTAGCGGGTACCCGCGCGGTCCGCGGTCTCCCGTGGGGCTCAGGTCACGGCGGCGTCTGTCCAATCGAGTGCATCGGCGTTGCTGCTCCTAGGCCGTGTGCGGGCCGGTGACCTCGGTGGTTCAGGCAGCCGGGGCCAGGAGGATGCCCCGATCGACCCTGGACTCGTCGCGGTTGCCGTAGCGCTCGCGCAGCGCCCGCCAGGCCTCCAGCTTCTCCGGGCGCATCCTCTGGCCGTCATACAGGTCGTGCACGTAGCAGTGGAGCGCCGTCTC
The DNA here is from genome assembly GCA_963835425.1 of uncultured Actinomycetes bacterium. Classification (GTDB taxonomy): domain Bacteria; phylum Actinomycetota; class Actinomycetes; order Streptosporangiales; family Streptosporangiaceae; genus UBA9676. The sequence continues at coordinate 312,213 of CAWIGE010000004.1, forward strand.
CCCGCCTGGCCCGAGGAACTGCACGGTCAAGACCTCCCGCCCGGGGAACGAGGGGAACGGGTAGGGCCCGCGCACGAACCGGACCCCGGTGATCTCATCGACGCGCACATCCATCGTCCAACTCGCCGTGTCGTCGCCGAGGTCGACGTGCCACCAGCGCCGGTCGGCCGGTCCGCGGAACACCGGCGTTGTCACCCCGGTCAGGTGCGCCGTGCACCAGCCGGCGCCGGCGCCGAAGACGAAGACCAGCAGCCCCGACTCCGACAGGTCGGCGATCAGGCGTTCCAGTTCGCTGGTGGGCTCGCTGATATCTGCGATCGTGCCCATGACGTACTCCCCACCCGTGTCGGTGCCGTTAGTAGCTGGGAACACGGCGCCGCGCAGAATCGATACCCGGCGTCCGCCCGCCCGGCGCGGGATGTACCGCATTAGCAGCTCGGGTCGCGGCGGTCGCACCCGAGGTGGCCTTCACCGTCCGCAGATACGGGGACACCAATCCAGAATACGGCCGTGCCTAGTGCGCAACTTCAGCAACTGCGAACAGCGAACCCGCAGGTCATCAAGTTGCGACCAAGATCGAATCTGAATCGCGGCCGAAGTCAGGACGGCCCTTTGCCTAATAGAGCTCAGGGGGATCGAACGCTGCCCCCCTGCTTGCAAAGGAGGGGGCGTACCCGCAGGACCTGCGGCTGCACAGGTCAAGCGCGCTGCTGGTTGCCTTGTGACCGTGAATCGGCGTGGGTGATCTTCCTTACGGGCACGTGGCAGGCATGGGTCCAGGTCTGGTTGCATCGCATGATCATCTGACCCGTAGGCATGGGCGGACCGTCCAGAACCGTCAGCAAGAGCGGGAGTGGCCGCCAGAATCGGACCTGTCGGTGGCCGGTGCTTGGCTGTACCAGGTGTGGATTCGGATGAGGGTGGAGGGGAGCGCCGTGCCTGACCTGAAAGAGGAGCTACACCGCAAGCTTCAGGCCAGCCGGGCTGCGCTGTTGTCCAAGCTCGACAACCTGAGCGAATACGATTGCCGCCGCCCGATGACGCCGACCGGCACGAACCTGCTCGGCCTGGTGAAGCACTTGGCCGGGCTCGAGTATGGATACCTGGGTGAATCGTTCGGCCGCCCGGCTCCGGAGAGCATGTCATGGATCGAGGATGGCTCGATCTGGCAGGGCGCCGACATGTGGGCCAGGCCCGATGAGCCCAGTGAGTACATCATCGGTCTCTACCAGCGCGCCTGCACCCATGCCGACGACGTCATAGCCGCGCTCGACCTGGACGCCCCCGGGCTGGTGGCGCATTGGCCCGAGGGCAGGCAGGATACGACCCTCGGCGTCCTGCTCATCCGGATGGTCGCTGAAACAGCCCAGCACGCTGGCCACGCGGACATCATCCGGGAACTCATCGACGGAAAAGGCGGCCCGGACCAAGATGCCATCGACGAACTCACATGGCGGGAGTACATCGCCCAGGTTCAAGCCGCGGCCAACACGTTCGCGACCGACCCAGGCGCGCAACCGCGACCTTGAGCCCCCGGTGCTGACCAGACACGTCGCGGAGTGGCTCGGGGTCCTCTCCCCTGGTGCGGTGACGCGCGCGCTCAGAGCGCGCGCGCTCAGAGGGACTCGAACCCTCAACCTTCGTGTCCGTAGTAAAGGGGCGGGCTGTCCAGAAGCGTCCAGTACTGGTCACATGCTGGGACGATGTTCCAGGCCCGTCGTCTTCCGCCGATAGCTGACTACAGCCATGGCAGCAGTATTGGCAGCAGCAGTCACCCCCCGGCACGTCGCTGGGCAGGCGATGCCCAGGTCAGCGGGCAGGCCGGCGATGCCAGCGCCTTCGGGATGGGCTAGCCCGTCGAATCTGCTTCGCTTTCGTCGTCTGGCGCATATGGGCCTAGGCGACGCCTCAAGGTCCAACGCTTGTACGCCTTGATGGGATGTCTGAGTGATCGGAGCCAATCTGAGTCGACCGGGCCGTACCAGTCCACCGGGACACCAAGGACGTGCTGCGGTTCTTCACCCTGCCTGGCATGCGGGCCATCGCCGCCGCGAGGCATTCCGAAGACTTTGTTTCGCTCCTCCCGGTCACCTGACACTGGACAACCCCTTCGCAACGGCCTATGACCGGCCCGGCTGTCTGGTTCTGCGCTCTAACAGCATGACGTGGCTGCTGGGCGGACGCAAAGACGGCTGCTGAAACGGGCGAACGGAGCACGGAACCCGCCAGCGAGTGCAGCCACATCAGCATCATGCCGGAACTTAAGGTTGGCCAGGCGGATGAGGCCTGCCTGGTCTGTGCCTTCTTCTTCGCAGCCACCGAATCCTGGCGAGTGGACGCCGAACCTAGACACAATGCCTGGGGTGCTGGAGGCCTGTGCTAGCGAAGGTGAAAGCGACCGGACTCCGCGGAAACTCGAGTGCGGAAGACGGCGTGGCTGCGTAGCGTCGCTAGGGTGCTCAGCGAGAAGCAGTTGCGGGAGTTCGGCGACAAGGGCTACCTGGTTCTGCCCGGTGTGGTCCCGGAGCGGCTGCTGGCACCGGTCGACGCTGAGATCAATGCGCTGGTAGCCGAGAGCCCGCCACCTGCCGGCGCCATCAGCAATCACTCCTATGCCCGGCCTCCCGGGACGCTGCCAGCATCCGGCGCGGCCCTGTGGGACTCCCCGGCCATCCAGCTGGCCGAAGCCCTGGTGACGCCGCGGACGCTGAACCACGATCTGCATCACATCCAGATCGCGCTCAACATCGCGCCGTCCGCGGACCGGCCGGGCGCGCCGCACATCGACGGGCATCGCCCCGAGCAGGGCAGGCCCGATTCATTCACCATGCTCGCTGGCATCTACTTCGTCGACGAATCGGCGCCCGACTCCGGAAACCTGTGGGTGTGGCCGGGATCGCACCTCGTGCACGAGCGAGTGTTCCGTGAGCAGGGCACGGCAGTGCTGCTGGCCACCAGCGGACATGCCTGCTTCCTGGCGGCGCCGCCGCAGTATGGCGAACCCGTCCAGGTCCTGGCCAATCGCGGTGATCTCCTGCTCGCGCATTTCCTGCTGGGCCACAACATCGGCCCCAACACAAGCAACCGGACCCGCAGGATCGTCTACTACCGCCTGAGCTGCCCAGGCCACGCGTCCCGCTGGGCTGACACCTTCACCTCAGCCTTCACTGAGTATGAGCCGGTACGGCGCGCGCTCGGCGCGACCGGCTGAACCACCGATGGACCTCGATTTGCGGCACCAGAGAAGTGTTTCTGGCAGCCACGGACACGCGTGACTGCGGCCACATAGGGAACCTGGAACGACGGCCCGGCCACACTCAAGCTGGTCAACCTCCGGCCCGATCGGCCCGCAGCATGATCAACTTAAGCTAAGTGGCATTGGGTCGAGGTTCGGCGAAGCCGATCGCATGCGACGCGACCAGAGGGAGCGACCTCGACGCGGCGGCCGGGAGCGGGACAATGGACCGGCGAGGAAGACGGCACCGTGCATCACCGGGTGCGTGGCCGGATGAGCCTGGCTGATCAGCGATGGCCTCAGGCGTTGGGCCGACGCGCGCCGGCCGTCTAAGGCAGAGGCCGGCGCCAGTGCCGCCGCCGCGGCGCCGCCTTGATTCGTATTAAAGGAAATTTCGGCAACTCACCACATAAGCCAGAACCGAAAAGCCCACGTTGTCAGGTGCGGTAGACATCACGGCGGTGACCGATGTCCACGACCGTGACCACGCGCGCCTCGTCGTCGATCCGGTAGATGACCCGGTAAGTGCCGCGCCGGGCGCTGAACCGGTCATCCAGAGGCGGAAGCAGCCGCTTGCCGACGAGGTGTGGCTGTTCCAGCAGCGGGCCGGTGATGAACTCATACGCAGCTGCGGCAACGGCTTCGGGCAATGTTTCGGCAAGCGCCCGGCGGACCGTAGGTGTAGCCCGCAGGGTATAGGGCCCCTCCGGATCGGGGCTCACTCGCCTGATGAGCGGCGGCGCATTGTTTCGGCAAGTTCGGCTGCCGAGACCGACTCACCCTTGGCCAGCTCCGCATCGGATTCCGCGAGCCGGGTCATAAAGCCAGCGTCCCGCAAGATGGCGAGGGTTTCCTCGAGCCGTTCCAGGTCCTCGACCGCGACGAGCACGGCCGACGGCCGCCCATGCACCGTCACGGTCACCCGCTCGTGATGGTCGTGCACCCGGCCTACGAGCTCCGAAAGGTGACTCTTGACCTCTCCCAGCGGCAGTGTCGTCATAGTCAAAAGTATGACCAAAACCCAGACCTCGGTCAAACAGCGGGCCGGTGGCAGCTCTCGTACGGGGAGACGCTCCCTCCCGTATCAGCAGAAGACCTGCGCGGAGCACTCGCGAAGCGGAATGGCACGCGGCTATGATCGGCGATCTTGAAGGATGTGTTTTGCCTGGTGGAGCTAGGGGGACTCGAACCCCCGACCCCCTGCTTGCAAACAGAAGGCAGGGCGTCCAGAGGCGTCTATCGCCGCAGGTCACCGTCCTGGGGCGTGCACCGGTGTCCGGTCAGATCCGGTCCTGTTGCTGTACTTTCCCGCTGTATCTTCAACGCTGCCAACTGCCAATAGGCGCTCCAGCGCAGGTTGATCGGCAGGCCGCTCACCGCAGCACCCGGATGGTGCACCGGGGGCCAGGAGCATTGGCAAGGCGCCCGTCTGCGGTCAGTAGCTCACAGCCAAGCGTCTCAGCGAGTGCCACGTACACGGAGTCATACGCCGTGACGTTGGCCCGCAACTCGTACGCGCGGCGCATGAACGGGAGAGCGGGGTAGCGGTCAAGATCGAGCTGGCCAAGGTCCTCGACCGCAGCGGCGAACCTCCGGTCAGAGACCGTGCCTGCGATCCATCGCTTCCGCAGCACCGCGACAGTCTCAACATCGACCAGATCCGGCGCGGCGACGTCACCGGCGTCGCGGAACTCCTGGCGGCCTCGCTGGCCGTCGCTTCCGTCATCACCGACGACGTTGGCCAGGACGGACGCGTCGATGACAATCAACGCCGCTCCCGCTCCGCAGCCAGATCATCAGCGGCCTGCTGCAGGCCCACCCGGCCACCGCGGTGGCGCTCGACGCGCTCCAGCACCTCATCAACATCCGGCCGCTCCGCCAGCCGGCGCAACTCACCCGCCAGGAACTGCTGCAGCGACTGGCCCCGCCGCTCAGCCCGGCGCTGCAAAGCGGCGTGCACGTCATCGGGGATATCACGTACCAGCACGTTCGGCATGCTTACATTATGCTATCACTGAGAGCCGCGGCGCAAGGCGGCGGGAAGCCGCCGTACATCGCGGATGGTGACTGCCTGCCGCGACGCAAAGCGCATAGCCGCCTTACCTGTACGCCAGCTAATGCCCGGTGCTGCGCCAGCGGTGGCGTTCAGATGAGTTAATCTGTCGCGCCGATGAACCGGCGGGCGCGTTCGAGACTGCCGGATGTTTGCGCCGGGGCATTATGTGGTTGCTGTCATGCCGGTCAGGGCGGCGCTGGCCTGCCAGAGCCGGGCGGCGGCTGTGGTGTCGTAGGAGGCGTTGCTGGAGGTCGTGGGTTTGCGATTGGCGAAGTACCGGCCGGTGACGCCCTCGACCTCGGGTGAGGAGGCGAGGTAGACCGGGGTGAGGGCGCCTTGGGCCGGGGTCTTCATGAACAGGCGCGCCACGCCGATCATGACGGCCATGTGCGCTGCCTGGTCTTCGGCGCCGAAGCTGGTGCGCACCACGCCGGGGTGGCACACCGTGGCGGTCACGCCGGTGCCGTCCAGGCGGCGGGCGAGCTCGTAGGTGAACATGACGTTGGCCAGCTTCGACTGGCTGTAAGCGCGCTGCCCGGAGTAGTCCCGCTCGCCCTGCAGATCGCCGAAGTCGATGCGGCCCCCGGCGTGGGCGCCGGAGGAGACGGTGACGATCCGGGCGGGTGCGCTGGCGGTGAGCCGGTCCAGCAGCAGGCTGGTCAGCAAGAACGGCGCGAGGTGGTTGAGCGCGAAGGTGCGCTCCAGGCCATCGGCGGTGAGGTGCCGGTGAGCCCAGAACCCGCCGACGTTGTTGACCAGCACGTCCAGCCGCGGGTAGGTGTCCAGCACCAGCGCGGCCAGGCGGCGCACCCCGGCTTGGACGGACAGGTCCGCGGCAAACACATCCACGGCTGGGCCGCCCGGTGCGGTGCGGATGCCTGCCGCGGCCGCCTCGGTCCGGGCCTGATCACGGCCGGTGATGCCGACCCGGGCGCCCAGCGCGGCGAGCCCAATGGCGGTGGCCCTGCCGATGCCACCGGTGCCTCCGGTGACCAGAACGAACTTCCCGGCCATCAGGGGGACGTCAGCCATGGCTCATTCCTACCCCAGCGGCCGCCGAGGGCAGCCGCGGAACCGCCCGGCCAGCAGCTCGGCACAGGTCATGCCCGGATCGTAGGACCCCTCACCTTGGGTGATCGACCCGGCGTAGATGAGCGCGCAGTCCCGCCGATCGGTGTGCCCACTGAAGTTCGTCAGCGCCATCGGCGGTGGCGGTCGATGTGACTGATCTGCACACGCAGACCAGCAAGTGAAGCGCCGGTGGTAGCGGATCTGGCGCTGGGCGCCTGCCGTAGTCGCCAGTCGGGTGCTCGACCTACGCGGAGGCGTCCGGCGGGCGGCTTAGCCCCAGGCCCGGCTTGGTGGGCGCGCTCCTGTGCGCCGGCTGAACGCTGTGGCCCCAGGTGAGGAATTCGACTGGGCCGTTGAACCAGTGAGCACGTGGGCACCGGATTTTCGCGCTTTCAAGCGGGCCGCTGGATGACTCGACGGTGTACCGGTATTGCACCTCAGCCGGAAGCCCGCACCTGGTCCCGCCCTGCTCATCCATGTATGCCGGGCAGTCTAGGAACATCACGCTGGTTTTCATTGGTGTCCCTCCATTCGGCGGGATCGCTGCATGCGGTGGCCGGACTGAAGTTCGCGGGGGCTGGTGGGTGTCGGCGCGACCGTGGGAATGCCGGTGCGAGCCGCATCGACGGGCAGATATCTCCAGCCAAGACCCTTCGCCACCCCGGGCCGGAGCTTCGGGCCCCAGCTGGTCCGGTGGTTCCGGCCCGGGCCGGATGGTGGCACTGGTGGGGCTGGACCGGCTATGGTCTGGCCTCGAACACGAGGTTGAATGGTGTCTCGCTGACCCGGCGGAACGGCTGAGGCCGGCGTTGGTGACCAGGTCACGGATCCGGGTCTCGCCAACCTGGGCGCCGAGTGCGAGACCGACTTCCTGCGACAGTGATGTGGGGATGCAGGCTGCGCCGAGACATCGGTCAGCAGCATCTCGCCGCCCGGCCCAGGGGCGTGGGGCGGATCTGTATCTGGGCGCGTGTGGCCGCTGCGGGGTTGCAGGACCACGTCGAGACGCCGCGCGATCGCGTGCTTTTTCATTTCACGCCTTCCTCGTTCCGCTAGCGCCCCGGACGCGGCGGATGTAACGGGCGTAGCTCCGCTTGCCGGCCAGCAGCCACATCAGCCGCGGAAGCACCGGGAGCTTGCCGAAGAACAGGGCGCGGTCCTGGGGGGTGGCCTCTTCCAGGACCTGGCCGAGCGCCACGCCCCGCGCGCGGCGCGGGATCTTGTCGAAGGCTTTGCGGCCGAGTTCCTCCCACTCCGCTGCGGTGATGTACTCGCGCACCAGCGGGAGAACGTTGGCCTCCTCCTCATCGAGGTGGTCCACGAGCGCGTCGGCGAGTAGCGACAGCGATGTTGCCAGCTCGGCGCCCACTTGGGCGGCCGGGGCGTGCCGCCAGCGCCCGGCCAGCCGCCGTGCCTGCTCGCTGCGCGCGGCCACGGCCTGGTGCTGTGCCTCCATCCGGCGCACGAGGTCAGCGTGCGGCCGTGCACGCTCCAGCAGCCTTGGCCACAGGTATTCATCTTCGGCGCTGTGGTGATAGTGCAGGCTGGTCAGGCAAAACTCGATGTGCCCGGCGATAGGCGCGGCCCGGCGGGAATCGCCGGTGGAGGTGCGCCGGACAACTCCGGCGAGCAGCGGGAATTCGCGGCGGAAGATCCGGTGGATGACCACCATCTCGTGGGTGTTCGGCTCGATCGGTTGGGCGGACAGCGTCACGTTCATGGGCACTCCTGTGGTCGGGTGTGGATCGGGTTGCGACAGGCCAGCCTCCCCGTGCTGTGCTCCCGCACGGCCGTCGCCACTTCAGGCCCTTCGCTGGTGGTTCTCACGAGTGCTGTTTCTCTCCTGTGCCACTTTGACCAGGCACGGGTAGCGTGCCGCTGATGGTGGTGCCGAGCCCGGGCGCGGAGTGGATGCGAAGGGCGCCGCCGGCGGCGGCCAGCCGGTCGGCCATGCCCTGCAAGCCGGTGCCGTGCGTGGCCGTCGTGGTGTCGAAGCCGCCGCCGTCGTCGGTAATGGTGAATTTGAGGTGCCCGTCCGGGCACGACAGGGCGACGGTAGCCTGGGAGGCCCGCGCGTACTTCGCGACGTTCTGCAGGGCCTCCAGGGTGCAGAAATACACGGCCGCCTCGGCGTCCGGAGGGTAGCGCCCGATGCCGTCGGCCTCGACCCCGACGGGAAGCGGAGCCTTGCCGGCCTGCGCCCGAAGGGCGGCCCCGAGTCCTTGGTCGGCCAGCAGCGGCGGGTAGATCCCGCGGGCCAGAGCGCGCAGGTCATCGAGTGCCGCGTGCAGCCCGGCCCGGAGCTGGCCTGCCATCTGCCTGACTTCGCCGGGGTCTTTGGCGGAGTCTTCCAGCAAGGTGAGCTGGACGGTGAGCGCGACGAGCTGCTGCTGGGCACCGTCGTGCAGGTTGCGTTCGATCCGCCGCCGCTCCTGGTCCTGGGCGTTGACCAGCCGCCGCCGCGACGCCCTTACGTCGTCGATGCTGGCCTGCAGTTCGGCGGTCAGGCGGACGTTGCGGAGGACCAGGCCCGCCTGGGAGGCCAGGTGCTCGAGCAGCCTGTCCTCGGCGGCCGACACCGGCTCGTTCCTCGGTTTTTCGATGGTGATCGCGCCGAGCAGCTCGCCGGTGTGCCGGACCGCGATCGCCCGTGTCGCCGCGTCGAAGGCCGGGAGCTGCGCATCGCTGGTGAGCGGGACGGCCGTGGGCGGGGTGGATCCGTGCGGCCAGGTCACCTGCGGGCGCAGCTGCGCCCCGAGCCTGATCCAGATCTCCACCCGGACCGCGCCGGTGGCGCCGGCCAGCACCGATGCCATCCGGTTCAGCGCCGCGTCGGCGTCCAGCTGCCCGGCCATGTCCTGGGCGAAGTCGGCGAGCACCTGGTAGGGCGTGGCCCGCTGCCCGTACACGAGCCGGTTCGCGACGAGCTGGGCCCGCCGGCGCACGCGGCTGGAACAGCAGCGCGACCGCCACCGCCGCCGCGGCCGTAAGCAGCGGGCCGCCGGCGTAACCGGCGAGCGTCCCGATGCCCACCACGATGCCGGCGTATACGGCCGTGAGCGCGGCCGAGAGCAGGCCGTACACTGACGGCGCGGTTGATGATGACGTCGATCTGGTACAGGCCGTGCTTCAGGATCGCGAGCGTGATGATCGCGGGAATCCCGAACAGCGCTATGAGCGGTCATAACGACGTAGGCGGCGACCGTCACCGGGTTGGACGCGTCCCCGGTGGCCGCGATGGCCAGCAGCGCCGCAATCTGGCAGCCGGTACCGGCCACTGCCGCCAGTGCGATCCACTTGATCTGCTGCCGCACCTCGCGCCCGCCCGGCCGGTAGCGGACCGCCAGGGAGACGAAGGCCGCCGCCAGCAGCACGGTGACCAGCACCGCCAGGCCGTTGAGGGTCCCGATCAGGACCGTTGAGAGGACAGGTCCCAGTGACCGGATGCCGAGCGGGTTCGCAAACGTCAGCGAGGCACCGCCGGGTGCCGGCAGCGCCACCAGCCCGGGCCGCACCACGAACCCGGCCATCGTCAGCGCGGTGGCCAGCAGGCCCAGCCCGGCGAACGGGCGCCAGCGGGGCGACGGCAGCGTCCCGGATGGGAACAGCAGCAGCATGAAGCCAATCCCGGTGAAGATCGGGACGAAGCTGCACTCGGCCAGCAGGCCCGCCAGCTCCGGCGCCGGCAGCGTGCCGGGATGGGTGATGCCCAGCACCGCGTAGGCGGAGGCGAGCGGCATGATGGCTAGGCCAGCCCCGATCGCCGAGCAGGAGCCAGCCGATGACGTTGCCAGCGCGGCGGACGATCAGCGCGCCGAGGGTGGCGTACAACACGGCGGCGGGCGCAGAGCTCAGGTTCGACACCGCGTCCTTTGTCACCAGGTCGCTCCAGGCCAGGACCGTCAGCACCGCCCCAGCCACCGACAGCGCCGTGACCCAGGCCCACACGACGGCGGTGGCACGCCTCGAACCTGTCACCAGTACGCCCCTATGACCCGCGCCGCCGTGACCAGACATAGTGGTAACCCGCGATCCCCCAACCGCAACCTGATCCGCCTGCGCTGCCTTGCCCGCGGACACCGGTGTCATCCCCTTGGCGCGCTGGCGGGCGGCAGCGCCGCGATCGAGCCGAGCCGGTGCAGTACGCCGAGCAGGTCGGCGGAGGACCAGTGCTCGGTGAACTTCCCGTCCGCCCCGGCCCGGTTGATCTCGACGCTGGAGAAGGTGACCTGCCCGCCGGTTGGCCGGACGCCGCACAACTCGCCCTGGTGGGTGCCGTAGCAGGTGATGCGCTGTACGACCCGGTCGCCCTCGGCGATCTCGTCTTCCACAATTGCGTGGAAATCGGGGAAGATACGCTGGGTCAGAGCCAGCCAGCCGGTCAGGCCTGCGAGGCCGGGCGCGGGCTGGCCGCCGGGGACGTGGTGAACGCAGCCGGGGGAGATGAGCTCATTGGCGACGGCGAGGTCGCCCTGGTTGAGGGTCTCCTCGACGATGCGGCGGGCGCGGGCTTTCAGTTCTTCGGGGGACATCGCTGTGCTCCCTGGGTATCTCGGCGTGCTGCCTGATCTCAGGGTCGGTGGCGCCGGAACCGCGCAACAGGACGAGCGCTTCCTGAGTACTTCCCTTTTCCCGGACATGTGGCGGTAGCAGCGATGCCGGGCCCGGATGCCGTCAGCTTTGCCGCGTTGCTGAAGCGCCAGCGCCTGGCGGCCGGCCTGACTCAGGAGGCCCTCGCCGAGCGGGCTGGGCTCAGCGCCAAGGCCGTCGGCGACCTGGAGCGTGACCCGGATCGTAGCCCGCGCCTGGGGACGGTGACGCTGCTCGCCGACGCGCTGGGCGCGGACCCGGAGCAACGCGGCGAACTGCTCGCGGCGGCCCGCCCGGCCCCCGCCCCCGGCACCCCCGCCGGCGGCATGGAGCCTCCTGGGCGGGTCCTGCCGCGGCCGCTCACCCCGCTGATCGGCCGGGCAGGCGTCATGGCGGCGGTGGTGAGGCTGCTGCGCCGGGGTGATGCCCAGCTGGTGACGCTCACCGGGCCCGGCGGGGTAGGCAAGACGCGGCTGGCGATCGAGGTGGCGGAGCGGGTGGCCGGTGACTTCGCCGACGGTGTGGTCTTCGTCGATCTGACGCCGCTGCGCGATCCCGGGCTGGTGCTGAGCGCCATCGCCCAGCGGCTGGGGGTGGATGAGCGGGACGCGACCCCGCTGCCCGACCTGCTGGCGGTGTCGCTGCGCGGCAGACGGCTGCTGGTGCTGCTGGACAACTTCGAGCACCTGCTCCCAGCCCGGGACGCCGTGCTCGCCTTGCTGGAGGCGTGCCCGCAGGTGGTCATGCTGGTCACCAGCCGGGTCGCCCTGCACCTACGGGGCGGGCGCGACTACCCGGTCTCGCCGCTGGTCTTGCCCGGCGCGGGCAGCCCGCCGGAGGCGCTGCCGAGCTCGCCAGCGGTGGAGCTGCTGGTGGAGCGGGCGCGGGCCGCCGGGACGGAGCTGCCATTGGACGCTGAGACGGCCCGGGCCGTGGCCGGGATCTGCCGACGGCTGGACGGGCTCCCGCTGGCCATCGAGCTGGCCGCGGCCCGGATGCGGCTGCTGCCCCCCGCGGCGCTGCTGGCCAGGCTGGACCGCCGGCTGCCGGTCCTGGCCGGCGGGCCGCACGACATGCCCGCGCGGCAGCAGACCATGCGGGACGCGATCGCCTGGAGCTACGAGCTGCTGAACGAGCCGGAACAGGAGCTGTTCCGGCGGATGTGCGTCTTCGTGGGCGGCTGCACGCTGGACGCGGCGGAGGTGATCTGCGCGGACAGCGGTGACAGACCTGCCGTCCTGGACGGGCTCACGTCACTCGCTGCGAACAGCCTGCTCCAGGTCCAGGAGGCAGCCGCGGCGGCGGACGCTGGCCTCCCGCCAGCGGCGCCGCGGGTGACGATGCTGGAGACGATCCGTGAATACGGCACGGAGCTAATGGCAGCGCGGTCCGAGGCCGCGGAGATCAGGCAGCGGCACGCCGCCTACTACCTGGCCCTGGCGGAGCAGGCAGGGCCGGCGCTTACCGGGCCGGAGGCGGCGGCCTGGCTCGCGCGGCTGGACACCGAACATGACAACCTGCGCGCCGCCCTGCGCTGGGCACGGGACGCCGATGACGGGGCGACCGTGCTTCGCCTGGCCGCCGCGCTGTGGCCATTCTGGGGACAGCGCGGCCACCTCAGCGAGGGCCGCCGGTGGCTCACCGAAGGACTGGACCGCTCCGCCGGTGCCCCGGTAGCCGCTTCCGTGCGGATCAACGGACTGGTCGGCGCGGCGGAGCTGGCGATGAACCAGGCGGCGTACGACCAGGCGGCGGAACATTGCGCGCAGGCGGTGGCGCTGGCCCGCGAGCAGGAGAATCCGCCGGGTCTGGTGGCCGCTCTCAACACCCGGGGCGTGCTGGCCCGCGAGCAGGACCGGTACGCCGAGGCGGCGCGCGACCACCAGGAGGCGCTGTCACTGGCGCGGGCAGGCGCCAACCGCCGCGGCGAGGCCGTCGCGCTGCTCGGGCTGGCCTATGCGGCGATTTTCACCGGCGACGCCCCCCGGGCCAGCGCCCTCGCCGAACAAAGCCTGACCGCCGCCCGGGATTCCGGCGACCAGCACATCCTCGCCCAGGTGCTGTTCCAGCTGGCCTGGGCGGCCAGCTACGCCGGTGCTTACCAGCGGGCCGAAGCGCTCGTCACCGAGGCGCTCGGCCTTTTCACCGCCCTAGGCGGCGGCACCGGTGAGCAGGCCGAGGCGCTCTTCCTGCTCGGCGCACTCGCGGTGTATGCGGGCGACTACGAGCGCGCCGAGCGCCTGCTCACCGACAGCCTGGCGCTGCTGCGCGTCGGCGGCGACGAGCACGGCACGGCCAGGGTCCTGGGCGCGCTAGGAGGCGCCCTGCTGAACCTGGGCAACGTGGCGGAGGCCAGGGCGGTGCTCGAGGAAAGCCTGGCCGTGAACCGGCGGTACCACGACCGCTGGAGCTTGGCCATGACACTGACCGTGCTGGGACATGTCAGCCTCGCCGACAGCGACCATACCCGGGCACAAGCCCTGCTGGCCGAGGCGGCGTCCCAGTTCGCCGACACCGGCAACCTGATGTTCGTGCCGTGGTGCCTGGAAGGCCTGGCCGAGGTGGCGGCAGCGCGCGGGAGACAACCAGCGCGCCGCGGAACTCGACGGGGCACGCGACGCCCTGCGCGCCCAGATCGGCGTACTGCACCCACCCCTGCACCCGGCCGCCTACGCGCGAACGCTGGCCATCGTTCGGGCCGGCCTTACGCCAGCAGCCTTCGACGCGGCCCATGCCAGGCCAGCCGGCCAGACGCCGCATCAGATCATCACGGCAGCCACAAGCAACAAGAACTCGCCCCCGACGTCAGCCCAGTAGCGATCGCGCCAGAACTGGCGGATCTGCGTGCGGCGGCGCGGCGTCACAGAGACGAATCTCGCCGCGCCGATTCGGCAGGCGCAGGCGAGGACTGGGCCCACAACTATTGTGATTACTTTAAGTAATCAGCAACGGTTGCGCATCCGATACCAACGGCCAGGCAGAACGCAAGGCCGTCCGCGAGCAAGCCAGCCGCAACCCGGCCCGTTCCGGCGGGCCGATCCCGCCCTAACCGGCAGTGCCAGCAGCCGGCCGCCCGACCGCGGCACCCCAGGCACCTGGCCGGGCTGGACCAGCGCGCCGTCACGCGCCGATCGGCGCGCCTGGCGCTGAACAGGCCCCGCCCGATGATGAACTGGGCTCACGGCGCGAACTGGCGCCGCGGCGTGCGCCGTGAGCCCAAGCCTCCGGTGCGCAGGACGGCTCCGGGCGCCGGCACTCATCTGGTCCATGAACACCGGCACGATCTGGGCGACGACGGACAGGGCCAGCCCACACTGACCGCCTGCATCAGCGGCAAGAGTCAGCCGTGGAACTGCAGATCCAGCGCCCTGCACACCGACGGCGGGGCAAGTGGGACAGGACTGAAGGGAAGAGCATTCTTCCTGCTCAGCGGCCCGGAGTTCCGCTCACGACCTGGAATCCGCGGGCGCTGCCGACGCAGGAGAAGCCCGGTTCGAACGCGAGTGCGGCATCTGGGGCAATCACCGTTTGCTGTACTTTACTGCTGTACCCGTCACCATACCGGGGCTCACGATTTCGAATTATGTCTCTGAACTGTGGAGCTAGGGGGACTCGAACCCCCGGCCCCCTGCTTGCAAACAGGCGGCAGCACGTCCACCGGCGTCTATCGCCGCAGCTCACCGTCCTGGGACGTGCATCCGCATCCGCCCGGATCCGGGCCCGTTGCTGTACTTTCCCGCTGTACTCCCCGGCAGGTCCGCAGCAGTCCAGGGAGACGCGGGTGCCCTCGGCCAGGCTGAGGTCTATGGGACGGTTCCCCGGTGTACGACCCATTGCATTGCCTGACCGGTGATGCCCGCAATGAGGTCAAAGTCGCGGTCGTAATGCAGCAAGGTGACACGTTCCCGCTCCGCCACGGCGGCGACTAGCAGGTCAGGGAAGCCGACCGCCCTGATCTGCCCACTGTGCCACAGCGCGGCCTGGACATCGAGGGCGCGCCGCCAGTCCTCATCATGGATGGCGAGCCATTCATAACCAGCATCACGGTCAGCCCGCAACTGGTCGAACTCCGCTGCTGTCCGGGCGGCCCAGCCAAGCTCGAACTCGATCACGCCGCAGGTAGCAACCAGGCCCGCCTCGATCAGCGGGCCCAGGACCGCGGCCACTGTCTGGTGGCGCAGGCGGGCCAGCGCGCTGGTATCCGCCAGGTAGTTCGCTACCGCTGCCATGCGGCGCGCATTACCTCAGCGTCCTCCAGGTCGGGCAAGCCACCAGAGGCCAGCCGCTGCAAGTCCCGCCGCCGGGCCGCGAGCGCGGCGACCGCCCGCAGGGCAGCGTTGATGGTGTCCTTCTTGGTCTCGGTGTGCAGCACCTCCTGAGCAGCGGCCAGGTACTCCTCGTTGACGTCGATCAGAGTCTTGGCCATCGCCACCTCCTCCGACTCAGTATATCTCTTTGGCTAGTGCCTAGATATACCGCTACTGGGCGGGGCCGGGTGGTTGACCCGCGACTCGGGACACCTCGCTCCGGCGGCAGCTCCCCGACCAGTCACACCGCCCACCGAGTCGAACGGCGGCATGAGATGTTCCCACCAGGCCATCACGTTGAGTGATGGGGGACGCCAGGCAGAACGCGCGCCGAGCCGCCTGCGCGCATTAGGATCAGATTTTCGAGAAGAGCACGGTCGCTCATAACCGGTGATATGCGGGTGATCTTCGCTAGCTTTTCGGTCTGGTTTGCGGAGATGATCACCCCCGTATATCCGACGATGGGCGCGGAAGCTGCACGGGACCACGTGTCAGCGCTGCCGGACGACGGCACCGGCCTGGATGACCAGCGGCATGTGCGCGACTGGATCTGCGAGCAGCCCGATGCCCTCCAGTGGATCGCCGTCCAGCACGATCACATCCGCATGAGCGCCAGCCGCAAGGGCCTCGAGCTGGCCCTCGGCGTGCAGCAGCTCCGCCGCCACGCGCGTCGCCGCGCGGAGTTCCGCGCCCGTGCCCAGGTGTAGCCGCCCATCGACACGCGCAGGCCCTCGTTCATGCTCGGCCGACCGGCTTCTTCGACCGCAACCCGGCCCCCGGCGTGCCCGCGCCTGGCGGGCACTGCCATGCAGAAGCGTCATGAGTGCATGCAGCGGCGGGTAGACCCTGGCAAGGAACGCGAAATCTCCGGCTAGGGGGCCCTTTGTGGAAGCGATTTCTCCAGGCGAAGGCCACACTGACAGCGCAGATGACCGGTTGCCCGCTTACCCGGGCGGCTCCGCCCGCTCGCAAGAGGATGCCGCCGAGCTAGCGGCGGCCGGCGGGGCGCTGGTGACGGCCATCGTCACCCAGCGCTGGAACGAGGCCCACCGGACGTGGCTCCAGCGGCGGATCGGCGCGTCGCCGTCCCGGCAAACCCGGGAGGAGGTGACCGTCAGGGCCGGCGCTCTCCTCGGGGGCACGCTCGCCTACCTGCTGGTGACCGGAGCGACGGAGGGCCTGCGCCGGCTCCAGGACCGCAGTGGGCAACGCGAGGTTGCCCGGAGCGTCTGCCGGATCCTTGGGATCGCTGCCACCGCACCTGATGGTTCGATGCCCGAGGAGGCCAGCTTCATCGTCGAGTCGGCCCTGATAAGCATGGGTGTGGGCGCCAAGACGCGTAAGCGCTTGCTGGCCGAGCCGCGCCCGGCCTCGGTCAGCGACCTGGGAGCATGCCCGCTTGCCGAACCGCTGCTCTCAGCGGTCGCGGTCATCGCTTTCACCGCCATGGCCGAGGCGACCAGCCCCGATGTCGCGGTCCGGCAGATGCCTGCCTTGCTGCGCCGGATGGGACTGGCCCGGCCGGCGGCGGAAACGAAGGCCAGGAAGATCCTGGACGAATACACCAGCACCTACCTGGTCCTTTCCGATCTGGCAGCGCAGTTGCGAACCGAAGCACTAGAACGTCCCTTCCGGGTCCGCCTCCCGGTCTCCACGATGATGGCGGTCAGCGAGGGGATCAATGCGCGCAATACGAACGAGCTACATCGCCAACTCACCCGCCAGGCAATGGCCACACTCCTCAGGCGCGGTATCCGTGCCACGGTCAGCTCTGGCATACCACTTCACCCAGCCGCATCCACCGTGATCCGGGTCGTCGGCCAGTTCCTCGGCGAGGAAGTACCGGCACTGCCGGCGCAGAGCGCGACCAGCTGAGGTACCGGGGAACCACGCGCCCGTTCGGGCTGATCCTTTGACTTTCCCCAACGGATGCCGCCGACTGCAGCAGCACCGGCTGAACCGCAGGCCTCCACGTCATCCGCCTCCCGGCGGCCCGGTTACCGCCCGGCGAGCATAACGCCCGGGTGAGACTTACCCGGGCGCGTGAGTTCGATGTCCTCGCCGACCGGGCCGGCCCGGCTCCAAGCATCACCTGATCACCGACGCGCACGGGTTCCCGCTGGCGGTCACGCTGACCGGTGGCCACCGCCACGACGTCACCCAGCTCATACCGCTGGTGGAAGCCATCCCGCCGACCCGCGGCCGCAACGGCGCCAAGCTCCGCGAGCGGCGCCGGCCACGCCCGGTCGGCGCTAGGCTGGCGTCATGGTGGAGCCATCCGCCGACGGCCGCAGGCTCACGGCCCATTTCGAGCCCGGCGGACCATGCCTAGCCGTAGCCGAGCACCAGCCCGATGACCGCTGGCTCGTGAACGGCCGCGCGATGAGCCGCGAGCACGCGGTCGTCGTGCTGGAGGCAGCGGTGACGGTCGCGGCGGCGAGCCGGTTCCTGCACAGCAGCCAGCACGTGCGGCCATAGCCAGCTAGCCACCCTGGCGTGGAGCCCGGGCAGGCGCGCCCGCGACCACCGGTGATGTGATCAGCCGCGGCGGCCAGACGGTGATCCTGCGCCGGGGAGAGAATCAGCGGTCACCGAGCGTGGCTACCCGCGGTGGCGGCACGCACATAGAACCGCCGATATGGTCGGCGACTCGACCGCCAGCATGGCTGTCTCAACTGCGTCCCGAACGGGTATTTCTGCGTGCCGGAGAACGGTGCCGGCCGCCGATTGCCAACCGCAGGGAATGGCCAGCAGCTATCGGGTTCGGGGGAGGGGCCTGGGACAGGACAGGGCGCGGCCAGGTTGCCGGAAACAGGTCGGGAGATGGCGACGAGGACCAGGGCGTCACCTGCCTCCCACGCTGAGCCACGGGAAGCCCCCGCGAGGATCCGGGCGCGCCGGGCCGTGGCGTAGGCCAGGCAGATCACAGGACCGCGACCAGCACTCTTCTGAGCAGCAGGCCGTGACAGGCGGCGCTCGGCTCCTGCACGATGAGGCTTACCTGGCGTCAGATGCCGCCCTGTGCGTTGTCACAACTGGCCGCTATGAGGGGAATACATGAGCGGATTCAGGTAATAGGGGAAGCATGAAACGACTGGTGAAAGGGTCGCTGCTGGCTGCGGGGATCGCGCTGGCTATCTCCGCTGCGCCTGCCATGTCTGCGGCCGCGGCGACGAGCGGGACGGAGACGCTCAGCGGCACCATCGTGTTCGTGGCCGTGCCGGGGGCGAACAGCCGGACGGTCATCGGCAGCGCGGTCCTCGCCAGGGGGGTGTTCAAAGGCGTCGGCCGGGTCGTCGAGCTCGTGCCCCCCAATGCTGCTGGTGTCAGCCGGGACGATCTGGTCTTCCGCAGCGGCACCATGCACGTGGTCAGCACGCTCGGGAACCCGTTGTCATCCTCGGTCAACCCGCACAGCTGCCTGTTCACCGGGACGTCGCAGATTACCTGGGACGTGACCGGCGGCACCGGGCAGTTCGCCGGCGCGACCGGCAGCTTCACCGGGACGGTCAGCGCCGTGGCGCTTTTGGCCCGCAACCCCGACGGAAGCTGCTCGGTCACGCAATTCCCGCGCCACGAGGTGGACAAGTTCGCGGAGAGCGGGACGCTGTCGTTCTGAAACGAGTGTCGCTGCCCGAGGACTTGCGCTCGGCACGGGTCATCCGGCTGGGCGAGCAGGAGTCTCTCACAGCTTTCTCACGGACTGACCGGACGGTGCCCGGGCCATCGCGTCTATTCCGGACACCGGGCAGGACGCTGACCAGCGGATACGGATTCCGACGCACTGACCGGACATGCTCCATTGATCTACGGATCCGTAGAGATCTACAGGCGCTGGCCTGGCCAGCATGTCGTGCGCTGACCAGCCAGGATGTTGCTCAGCAGTGCGCAGCAGTTGCCGGCTGGCTAGAACGGCTTCATCCGGCCCCATCTGGACGGCCTGAGCTGGCCCCACCTGGTGGCGGTCCGGGCGGGTGTGACGGCTTGAAGTGGCCCCACCTGTGGCGGGTGGCTGGGGGACCCTGGGTCATGTGCGCAAGAGCTGTTCGCCGTCGTTGTCGCCGAGCAGGAAAGTGAAGGGGCTTGAGCAACAACGGAACGGCCAGTGGCGTTAGCGGGCTGAGGGCGGCGGTGTTACCGTCATTTGCCGTTCGGATGTGGGTGGCGGGGATCAGCCCGGGTGCCCGGCTGGCTGGCGCATCGGCGCGGTCCGGCCCGCGGTCACCGGCAGGTGCAGCGGCCCGCGGATGATCGTGCCGCCGCGCCGCCGCACCGGCCCGCCCTGTGCCAGGCTGGGCATCCGCTCGGCCAGCAGCTGTATCGCGATGTTCGCTTCGAGGCGGGCCAGCGGCTGGCCCAGGCAGTAGTGGATGCCGCTGGAGAATGCGAGGTGCTCGGCCGCGGCCTCGCGGTGAATGTTGAACGTGCCCGGGTCGGTATAGACCTCCGGATCACGGTTCGCGCCCGCGATCAGCGTCACCAGCCGCTGGCCCTTGGCCACGGTCTGGCCCTCGACCTCGGCCGGTTCGAGCGCGACCCGGTCGGTGAACTGGACCGGCGGGTCGAACCGCAGCGTCTCCTCCACCGCCTTGGGCGCCAGCTCCTGGGGGGCGTCGCACACGTCCCGCCACTGCCCGGGGTGGGCGAGCAGCGCCAGCACGCAGTTGCTGATCAGGTTGACCGTGGTCTCGAACCCGGCGATCAGCAGCAGCACGCACACTGGCATCATCTCGTCCGGCTTCACCTGGTCCTCGCTGGCGGTGACCAGGCGGCTGATGATGTCGTCCGCGGGCTCGCGGCGGCGCTGCTCGAAGAGGTCCTCGAACAACTCGTGCAGCTTGACCCCGTTGGCCATGAGTTCGGCGGCGTGCCGCAGCGACTTGATGCCATCGAGCGCGCTGCCGATGGCCGCGCCGTACCGGGCGAAGTCACCGGCGTCCGCGTCCGGCACGCCGAGCAGGTCGGTGATGACCGCGATCGGCAGCGGTGCGGCGAACTTGGGCACCAGGTCGAACTCGCCCGCCGCGGCCGCGCGGTCCAGCAGGCCGGTGACCGTGCTCTCGATCCGGCCGCGGTAGGACGCGACCGCCTTCGGGCTGAACGCGGGCTGCACCAGCCGGCGCAGCCTGGTGTGGTCCGGTGGGTTCATGCCCAGGAACGAAAAGTCGGAGCCGTCCGGCGGCTGCACGCCGAACCGGCGGCTGCGCAGCACCGAATCGCACACCCGGTGGCTGGCGGTCATCCAGTCGCCGTCCACCCGGGCCGGCACCAGCGTGCCCCGCTCCCGGATGCGCTCGTAGATCGGGTACGGGTCGGCCCGCCCATCGCGCAGGTGCAGCCGCGCCATCAGGTCGCGGCGGACGTAGCCGGAGTAGACGATCCGCGCCTTCTCGCCGTAGAGCTGGGCAGCGAACGCCAGCACCTGGCCAATCTCGCTCATGATGTCTCCTTCAAGCTGGGCTGGGGTTCTCCGGTGCCGCGCAGGAGCGTGCGGAGCGCGAGGCCGGGGGCGTCGAGGGGGGCCAGCCGGCCCGCCTGGACCGACGAGGCGGCCACGTAGACGACTGAGGAGAGCATCTGTCCCAGCCACCAGTCCGGCAGGTCGGCAGCCAGGATGCCAAGCTCCTGCGCACGGCGCAGCACGGCCAGGCTGCGCTCCTCCACCGCCAGCCAGCGGTCGTCCAGGTCCTTCATGTGGTCGAATGCCGGGGTCCGCCACAGGAACGCGAGCTGCGGCCCGATCGGGATCAGCGCCGCGACGAGGGCGTGCAGCCCGCCGTCGGCGTGCTCGGCCGCGGTGGCCTCGTTCAGCGCCTGCTCCAGCAGGTCGAGGGCCCGGCGCCCGACCGCGTACAGCAGGTCGTCGCGGGTGGCGTAGTGCTTGTGCAACGTGGTGCGCCCGATCCCGGCCGCCGCGGCCACCTCGGCCAGCGACGCCGCCGGATCCGCCACCAGCACCTCCGCCGCCACATCCAGCAGCGGCGGCTGTGCTCCCCGCCGTGCCACGGCCGCCATGGCCAAGCTGTGAACACTCATGTTCGAAACCATACAATTACTTTCGTATTCGGGCAACAGTGCCCGTAATCGGCAGCAGGTGATCACGGACATGCGGGCGTTCAAGGCCACACTCGCCCCCATGCCGTCAAATAGCGGATCGTTTTAGCCACCCTCTGGCTCGCTGCTACCGCCACCGGCCGTTCGGTTGTTGCTCAAGGCCCGTGAACCGTTCCAGGTCGTCGTGCAGCTGGGCCACGCCATAGGCGGGGGCGCCGACGAACTGTTCTAGCGAGGTGGCCAGGCGGGCGGGGTCGCCGGCCAGCCAGTCGTTGAGGAATTGCAGCATCTCCGCCAGTTCGGCGGCGTCGGCCGCGTCGAGCTTCATCTTGGGCATGGAGGGTCAGGTGCCAGGGTTGGTGGCGGAGCGGGCCAAGCGGTAATTCTAGAAATATATTGCTAGTTATAGAGTTCCAGCGTAGCGTGGTGAGCGAAGCCCGGGGTAGCCAGGCACCGCAGGTCACAGGAGGCATCCCGATGCACGCACCGACCGAGAACGCCGCTCCCCCGCGATCCGTCCTCAACGAGACTTGTGCTCAGGTCATGGGATTACCGCCACCCCCGTGTCTGGGCGGGCGTGCGCTTTGCCGTTGGTATCTGGCTGGTCTTCCTTGGCGGCCTTCTGCTCGCTGACGGCTACTTGTGGGCAACGCTGCTGCTGGTGGCGGCGGCGGTGCTCTTCTGGGCCGGCTACCTGGACCTGATAGCCGCCCGCTTCACACCTCCCCGAGCCTGAGGTGGCCCCCATGCTCGCAGCGGTTGGCATTGCCGTCTGCGTCGGCGTGGTCGTGGCCGTGTGGGTGGCCGGTGCGCTGTACAACGCCCTTCATCGTCTGCATAGCGCCTCTGATGCTCCGCGTGAGCGGATCCGGAGCCAGCCCGGGCCGACAGCGCTCATCGTCGTGGCAGTGGTGTGTGCGGGCCTGGCGATTGCCGGCCGCAGCCACTTTGACGGCCTAGCCGTCGGGACCTTGTGGGTCCGGGTCCTCGGGTTCGCCGTGCTGGCCGCTTCGACCGTGTTCACGCTGTGGGCCCGGTTCTCGCTCGGCACCAGTTGGAGCGTGGCGCCCAAGGTCCAGGGTGATCACCAGCTCCGCATTCACGGGCCGTACGCAGTGACACGTCATCCGATCTACACCGGGGTGCTCGGGATGCTGCTCGGCGCCACGCTGCTCAGCGGGATCGGTCAGTGGATCGTGCTCTTCCCGGTCGGCCTGATTCTGTTTGAGGTCAAGATCCGCATGGAG
Source organism: uncultured Actinomycetes bacterium (assembly GCA_963835425.1). Classification (GTDB taxonomy): domain Bacteria; phylum Actinomycetota; class Actinomycetes; order Streptosporangiales; family Streptosporangiaceae; genus UBA9676. The sequence goes on from CAWIGE010000004.1 coordinate 334,773, forward strand.
GAGCATCTGATGCTGGCGACCTTCCCCGACAAGTACCCCCGGTACCGCCGCCAGGTGCCACAGCTCGTCCCGGGTCTCTTCGCACTGCGTCAACGCCACTCAGCCAACTCCTACCGGGACCGGCCTGCCCTGCAGAGCTACACGCTTGGAAGCGGAGGAGGCACCGTCACCGGGGCCACCGGGGCGGGAGGCGGGCTCGCTGCTGTGCGGACACAACCGGCCCGGGCGGGGCGCGCCGATGGTGCGCCGCCCCGGCCGGCGAAAAGGTAACCGCCGGCAACGACAGAAAGAGTGAGACTCGTGCGCTACACCCCCGCGGCTACGCTGCAATGGCCCTACCTCAGGCTCCATCAGTTCGTCTACCGTCACTCGGGAGGACTCATCGGTTCGCGGATCGTCGCCGGCAGCCAGGCCTTGCTCCTGACGACCACAGGCCGAAAAAGCGGGGAACCGCGTACCCGCGCCCTGATCTACCTCAAAGATGGCGAACGGCTGGTCGTGGTGGCCTCCAACGGAGGAAGCGATCATCCGCCGTCCTGGCTGCTTAATCTCCAAGCCCATCCCGGCGTAGCGGTCCAGATAGGCCTGAAAAAATTCTCAGCGCGAGCCTCGGTGGCCTCAGCTGAGGAGCGCGAACGGCTGTGGCCGCGCGTCAACCGCCACAACATGGGTCTCGCTCCGATCATGCACCCCGGCACGCGGGGCCGATACGACGTGTACCAGCGGCACACCACACGCGAGATTCCTCTCGTGCTGCTGAAACGAAACACCGGAGAATCGTAAGTGCTGATGCTCCCGCTAGCCAGGGCAGGGCTCACCAGGCCGGCAGGTTCGAGGAGGCGCGGTGGATCGCCGACGAGGTAGCCGTGCCGCAGAGCCGGAAGTGACGGTCACCAGCCACACCACTATCGCCGCTGCCCGCGCTAGCGGCACAGTCACCGGAGAGCCGTCCGTGGCGGTTTCGCCCAGGATGCGGCCGGCCGCCAGCGAGCCGGGCACGCGGCCGCGGGGTCGTGTCCTGGCGCCGGCGCGGTACCGGCATCCGGGCGATGTGATCCGCCTGGTCGCCGCGGCCTCGGTGCTGGCCGTCGCTGTCGTGATCGCTGCGCTGCTGCCTGTCCTGCTGCGGCCAGCTGCGGCCGCGATCACCGCGGTCGGGCCCGCGACCGCGGCCGGGCGGGTGCTGACCGGCCTGGTCCAGGTGACGATCGCGGCGGCGGCGCTGGTGCTGCTGGCCGCCGCGCTGCGGTACCGCCGGTTCCGGGTGCTGGCTACGGTGGCGGGCGGGTTCGTGGTGGCGGCGGCGGTGATGGCCGGGATCAGCTACCTGGCCGGGCCGGGCGGCAGTGCTGGGCTGCCCGCAGGGCTGCGCCAGGGTTCGTGGCTGACCGGCGCAGGCTTCCCCGATCCGGCCGTCCTGGCGGGACTGGCGGCGGTCGCGGTGGCCGCGGCGCCGTGGCTGAGCCGGCCGTGGCGCCGGGCGGCCTGGGTGGTGCTGCTGCTGATCGGCGCGGCCCGGCTGGTCACCGGCGGGCTGCTGCCGTTGCAGCTGGTGCTGGCACTGGCCACCGGGGTGACGGTGGGGGCGGGCCTACTGGTGGTGTTCGGGGTGCCGGACCGGCGGATGGGTCCCGCCGGGGTGGCAGCGGCCCTTCGCGCGGGTGGCGTGCCTGTGGGCCAGGTGAGCGGGCCGCTCGGCACCGCGAAGGGATCGCGGCCGTTCGCGGCGGTGACCGGCGACGGGCGTGCCCTGTTCGTCAAGGTTTTCGGCTCGGACCAGCGGGACGCCGACCTGCTGTACCGGGCCTGGCGCGGCATCCGGCTGCGCGGCGTCGGCGACACCAGGCCCGCGGCCTCGCTTTTCAAGGCCGTGGAGCATGAGGCGCTGCTGGCAGTGATGGCCGAGCGGGCAGGCGTCGCCGTGCCGCACGTCGGCCAGGTCATCCGGGCCGGCGACGGGTCAGTGCTGCTGACCATGGAACTGGTAGCGGGCCAGTGCCTGGACGAGGTCCCGGCCGATCGCATCACCGATCAGCTCGCCGGTAGCCTGTGGCGCGAGGTCAACCGGCTGCACAGGGCCAGGATCGCGCACCGGTCACTGCACGGCACCAACATCATGATCAGCCAGAACGGCTGCCCCCGGCTGGTGGACTTCAGCTTCGCCGAACTCGCCGCGACCAGCCGCCAGCGGGCCATCGACGTGGCCGAGCTGCTCACCTCACTGGCCAGCCGGATCGGCCCGGACCGTGCCGTCGCCACCGCAGCGGCCGCGATCGGCACCGACGGCGTCACCACCGCGGTGCCGCTGCTGCAGCCACTCGCCTTGTCGGCCAGCACCCGGCGCGAGATCAAGGGCCAGGACGGGCTGCTGAAGAACACGCGCGCGGCCGCGATCGCGGCCTCCGGCGACGACGTGGATAAGGACCTCGCCCCGCTGCAGCGGGTGCGGCCGCGCACGCTGCTGGTGATCGCCGCGCTGGCCGGCGCCTTTTACTTCCTGCTGCCGCAGATCGCCCAGGTCAGCAGCAGCTGGCACGCGCTGCAGCACGCTAACTGGGCCTGGCTGCCGGTGATCATCGCGCTGTCCGCGCTGACCTACGTGGCCAGCGCGATAGCGCTCATCGGCTCGGTGCCCGGCCATGTCCCGTTCGGCCCGGCCGTGCTGGCGCAGGGCGCGTCGTCGTTCATCAACCGGGTGTCGCCAGCCAACGTCGGCGGGATGGCGCTGAACGCCCGGTTCCTGCAAAAGAGCGGAACAGACACCCCGTCCAGCGTCGCAGCGGTCGGGGTGAACAGCCTTGCCGGCGCCGTCATGCACGTGGTGATGATCGTAGTTTTCTTCGCGCTGGCAGGCCACGACCTCACCAAAGCGTTCAAGCTGCCGTCGGCCAGCAAGATCCTGCTCATCCTGGCGGTGATACTTGCCGTGATCGGCCTGGTCCTGGCGACACGCCCCGGCCGCCGCTGGACGCGCAAGCAGCTGATCCCCGGCGCCCGTTCCGCGCAGGCAGCCTGCGCCAAGCCGCCGCCAGCCCGGTCAAGCTGGCCCTGCTGTTCGGCGGCTCGGCCCTCATCACCCTCGCCTACATCGCTGGGCTGGCCGCCTCGGTCCAGGCGTTCGGCGCGGGCCCGGGCCTGGTCGTGCTCGGCGCGGTATATCTGGCCGCCGCGGCGCTGGCCGCGGCCGCCCCCACCCCGGGCGGCCTCGGCGCGATCGAGGCAGCGCTGGTCGCCGGGCTGACCGGCGTCGGCATGCAGCCCGGGCCCGCGGTCTCGGCCGTGCTGCTGTACCGGCTGGCGACCTACTGGCTGCCAGTGCTGCCGGGCTGGCTGTCCTGGCGGTCCCTGCAGCACCGGGGGTATGTGTGAGCGCCAGCCCGGCCCAGGGCGCACCAGCGCGGGCGCCGGTCGTGCCCGCCGGCCGGGCTGGCTGTGCTGGCGCGCCTGCCACGGCGGGAGTACGTATGAAATCGTGCACGGTGCTCATAGCGGCGGCAGGCAGCTGGCTGCGCGCACATAGGCTGATCCCGGCGGGGGTGACGCACGTTGAGTGACGACATCGGGCGCGTGGCCGCCGGGAACAGCCAGGCCAGCTCGCCGCCGGGCCCGGCCGTCCATAAGGAGCGCCGTCAGCGCCACCCGACCGGGGCGCCGCCGCCGCTGCCGCACCCGTTCGCCGTCAGCACCGCGGCGTGGCTGGTCCTCGGGGCCGTGGTCATCGCCAGCGCCTTCCTGGCGTCCCAGCACACGCCGTGGCTCCGGCTTGATGACCAATTCAGTACCTGGGTCCTTCGCTGGCTGGCGGGGATGCGGACGCCGTGGCTGACCGACGTGGCCAACGGGATAAACGGGGCGGGCTCCGGCTGGGGGGCTACCGTGCTCGGCCTGTCGGTGGTCGCCCTGACGATGGCGTTCCGGCGCTGGCGGCACCTGCTGGTGTTCTTGGGCAGCGTGTTGTTCCTGGAGCCCAGGTCGGGGCGGAGAATCTACTTTGGGCTGTCGCGGCCGCGCCCGTACGGCGTGCCGATCATCGGCAGCTCGGGCGGGTACTCCGGGGTGTCCGCCCCGGTGGCGGTCATCACGATCTTCTTGATGGGCGCCGTCTACTGCCTGGCCGTGCCGGGCCGCGCCCGCTCCTGGACCAAGGCGGCGGTGGCCGCGGTAGTCGCCATGTTCGGTCTGGCCCGCCTGTACCTGGGTGTCGATCACCCCGGCGATGTGCTGCTCGGCGTCGCGTTCGCCGTGGCGATCGCGGTCACCGCGTTCCGTTTCTCACCCCGAACGAGGTGTTCCCGGTTGCGTACCGGCGCGGCCGCACCGCGCACGTCGATGTGACGGGCCGGCGGGGGGAGGCGATCCGCCAGGCCGTGCGTGACCGGCTCGGGCTGACCGTGCTCGAGATCAAGCCGGTCGGGCTGGAGTCCTCCGCAGGCTCGACGCCGCTGCGGTTGCGGGTCGAGGGCGGCCCGGATGAGTTCGTGTTCGCCAAGCTCTATACCAAGGGCCACGTCCGCGCCGACCGCTGGTACAAGCTGTGGCGGACCATCTTGTACGGCTCCCTGGAGGAAGAGTCTCCGTCAAGTCGGTGCGGCGCCTGGTCACCTACGAGGACTATGCCCTGCGCCTGCTGCAGGACGTCGGGTCCGCACGGCCCGGCCGTACGGCATCGTGGAGATCACGCCCGAGCGTGAGTACATGCTGGTCACCGAGTTCTTCGCCGGCGCCGTTGAAATCGGCGAAGCCGATGTCGATGACACGGTGATCGACCAGGGGCTGGTGATGATCCGCACGCTGTGGGACGCCGGGATCGCGCCCACCGCGACATCAAACCGGGCAACCTGATGGTCCGCTCCGGTGAGCTGCTGCTGATCGACGTGGCCTTCGTCCAGGTGCTCCCGTCACCGTGGCGGCAGGCGGTCAACCTGGGCAACATGATGCTGGTCCTGGCCGTGCGCACCGACCCGGAACGGGTCTACCGGCAGGCGCTGAGCTACTTCACCCCGGCCGAGCTATCCGAGGCGTTCGCCGCCACCCGCGGGGTGGCGAGCCCGACCCAGCTGCGCGCGTTCATGAAGCGGGACCCGCGTGACCTGCTGGGCACGTTCCGCGCCCTGGCTCCGCCGCGCAAGCCGATCGTGCTGCAACGCTGGAGCATCGGGCGGGTCGCTCTAGCCGTCGCGATGCTCGCCGTCATCGCCGCCGCCGTGGGGGAAACGGGGAATGCCTTCTTCCCGGCGGCCCGGAATCTGGGCGTCCACGCCCCCGCCTGCGGCACCGGCCACTCGATGATCCTCGGCGCCCAGGCAGTCCCGTCCGCTGCCCTGCTGCCCTGCATCGCCGCGCTCCCGGCGGGCTGGAGCGTTGGCGGCGCGGACATCGCCAGCGGGAAGGCCAGCTTCTGGCTGGACTCCGATCGCGCCGGGCCGCAGCGGTCACCGTAACCCTGACTGCCACTTGCGACACCTCGGGCGCCCAGCAGATCCCCCTCGGCCAGCCCGGCGCGCGCCGGTTCGAGCATCCGCTGAGCCCGGCGCCGCAGTTCTCCGGCCTCCGCTTCTACACATTCCCCGGTGGCTGCGCCACCTACCGGTTCAGTTTCGCGCGAGGTACATCCCCCGCGCTGGCCGTCGCCGTCGATAACGCGCTGGCGTTCCAGTCCCGGTCAACCCTCGTCAACTACGTTCGGCACACCGAAGGTCTCATGCTCTGCGGGCGAGGTGCCGCATGCCCGCGATGAGCAGGTAGCCGGCCAGGCGCTGCCCAGCTAGCCGCGCTCGGAGCCTCACCACCGCAGCCACGCAGGCAGCCCGGTGAGTTCATACCTGCGGCTAATGGCTAATAGCTAATGGCAGCATGATCAGATCATCGCTCAGAACGCCCTGATATGTGCTCAACCACGCTGCCAAGAACAAGCGGACACAGGAGCGAATAATCG
>CAWIGE010000005.1:0-312588 GCA_963835425.1 uncultured Actinomycetes bacterium
AATGCCCCGTGGCCTGCGCATTCTGCGATCGTTCAGGCCGTCGGCTCCGGCGCGGTCTTGTCCCTCTGGGTCCAGCGGAGTCCCGCTGTTTGCGGCTGTGCACGGACGTATAGCGGACAGGATCCGCGATCATGAAGCTCGTTCCACTGTGCGTGCCGACAACCCTGTCCACGGCGCTGACCAGGAGAGTTGCCCTCCCAGCGTCCGGCCGTGATGATCACCGGTCATGTGCCTGCGGTTCGCGTTCCTCCTGATCTCGCGGCTAGCCGCAGGGCTGCGGCTGTCCCGGCGCGAGGAAGCGTGGAAGGCCGCAGAGATCTTGCTCCTGCGCCACCAGCTCACCGTCTTGCAGCGGCATCAGCCGTGCCGCCCGAAGCTGACCTGGGCGGACCGGGCCCTGCTCGCGACCCTGCTCAGCGTGATACCGAAAGCACGTCGTCAGGGGCTGCGGTTGCTGCTCACTCCGGACACGATCCTGCGCTGGCACCGCGACATCGTCCGCCGCCGATGGGCTGCCCGGTCCATGCGCGGCAAGACCGGCCGCCCGGCGACCCGCCAGAGCATCAGGGCACTGGTCCTCCGGCTGGCCCGGGAGAATCCCGGATGGGGCTACCGCAGAATCCACGGCGAGCTGGCCGGCCTAGGAGTGAAGGTAGCGGCGTCGACGGCATGGGAGATCCTGAAAAATGCCGGGATCGACCCCGCACCGCGGCGGACCGGGCCAACATGGTCGCAGTTCCTGCGCTCCCAGGCCGACGCGCGATCCTGGCGTGCGACTTCTTCACGGCCGACCTGCTCGACGGCACCCATGCTTACGTCCTGGCCGTGATCGAGCACGCCAGCAGGCGCATCCGCATCCTGGGAGTCACTTTGCATCCGACCGGGGAATGGACCGCCCAGCAGGCCCGCAATCTGATCATGGATCTTGACGAGCAAGCGCACCGAGTCAGATTCATGATCCGCGACCGCGGCTCCAACTTCACCACCGCGTTCGATGCGGTCCTCGCCGATGCCGGGATCCGGACCGTGCTCTGTAACGTCCGGACGCCCCGCATGAACGCAATCGCCGAACGCTGGATCGGGGGATGCCGACGCGAACTCCTGGACCGCGCCCTCGTCTGGAACCAGGCCCACCTGCGACAGATCCCGCGTCAGTACGAGACCCACCACAATCAGCACCGGCCGCACCGTTCCCTGAACGGCGCAGCGCCGTTAAAACCGCTGCCCGAATCGGTCAATCTTGAGCAGTACCGGGTCCGCAGACAGGGTCGTGTCGGGGCCTGATCAACGAATATCGCCTGGTCGCGTGAGGTGGACGAGGTTTTCGGCACGCACAAGGTCGTGGAGCCCGGAGCAGATCGCGAACCGGCTGCGGGCCGACTTCCCCGATGATGAGACTATGCGGGTCTCGCACGAGGCGATCTACCAGGCGCTATACGTCCAGGGCCGCGGAGCGCTGCGGCGGGAGCTGACCGCGTGCCTGCGTACCGGACGGGCGCTTCGCGTCCCGAGAGCGCGAACCCGCGGGCACGGCAGGAAGTTCGTCAGCCCTGAGGTCATGATCAGCGAGCGGCCCGCCGAGGCAGCGGACCGGGCCGTGCCCGGGCACTGGGAAGGCGACCTGATCATCGGACTGAACCGGTCGGCGATCGGCACCCTGGTCGAGCGGACTACTCGGTTCACCATGCTGCTGCACCTGCCTCCCATGCCAGGCCACGGCACCGGCCCCCGGCTCAAGAACGGCCCCGCTCTGGCCGGGCACGGCGCCGAAGCGGTCCGCGACGCGATCGCCGCGACGATCACCACGCTGCCCGGCCAGTTGCGCCGGTCGCTGACCTGGGACCAGGGCGCGGAGATGGCCGGCCACGCCCAGCTGCGCATCAATACCGGGCTGGAGATCTACTTCTGCGACCCTCACTCGCCCTGGCAGCGCGGTACGAACGAGAACACCAACGGGCTGCTGCGCCAGTACTTCCCCAAGGGCACCGACCTCAGCAGGCACAGCCCCGGCGACCTGGCCGCCGTCGCCGCCGCGCTCAACACCCGGCCCCGCAAGACCCTCGGGTGGAGAACACCAGCAGAGGCTCCCGACGAATTCCTATACTCGGCCCAGCAAGGCAGTGTTGCGACGACCCCTTGAACTCAAGTTGCGATCCCGCATCGTTGTGATGCACCAGCCCGGCCAGGCTGCCCCGGCCGTCGCGGCGGCGGGCCCACAGGGCCTGACCACCTTCGTGACCATGGACGATGTCATGCAGAGCCTGGGCGCTCCGGAGGAAGACCCGCGGGACGGTTTCGACCTGGGCGGCTGGCTGCTGCCGCACTTTGATGAGCAGACCGGCCAGTACATGAACGGGGTGTTCGATCAGGCGTAGCGAACTGAGCCGTTCTTTAGGTTGGGTTGGGCGGTTCAGCGACGGGTGGTGGTGCTGCCGGGGTGACGACGGCCGGGCTGGCGCGGCTGCCGGTGTCTGGGTGGGCTGGTTCCCAGTTGCGCCAGATGAGGCGGTGGACGGGGATCCAGCGGGGGATGTCGCGCAGGCCGGGGATGAAGGGGATGGCCAGCAGCAAGATGGTAGCCAGGCCGGTGAGGTAGACGGCGATCAGGTCTACGTTGGCGGAGGCGGAGAAGCCGGGGACGTAGTACCAGAGCGTGTAGAGCCAGAGCCAGGGCTGGCCGGGGTAGCTGCCGGTCTCGTTCATGACGCCCCACTGGTCGCCGGTCAGGTTCATGGCGGCGGCCTTGTCGGAGAAGTAGGCGCCGTCGCCCATGAACAGCAGCGGCTTGGTGAAGTTGGTGCCGTAGAAGTCGCGCTGGGCGAGCAGGTCGGTGTCGAGGGCGCCGCTGCGGCCCATCGTGTACTCGGTGGCGAGCATGACCGGCACCGGGCCGTCGGCGGCGGCGCGGGACGACCGGGACTCCGCCCACAAACTTCACGTGCGTGACGGCCTTGAGGTAGGCGTTGACCCACGCCATCTGCTGCGCGGGCGGGGCGGCGTTGTAGGCCGCCAGGGCCGCGGCCAGCCGCGGGTTGGTGGCGGTCAGCTTGCCCAGCGGGGCCAGCACGAAGTCCTGGGCGGTGTTGATCGGCTGGGTGACGCCAAGGATCTTGGCGGGCGCGAACAGCAGGCTCTGGGTGGCGCCGGTGGCGTTGTTGTAGGGGGGCCCGTAGGGGGCGGTGCCGCTGGTGCCGTTGAGTTCGGTGGCGGCGGTGGCCAGGAAGTCGGCCGGTTCGGTCTTGGTCCAGCTCTGGACCGTGGCCGAGGGCACGTCGGGTGAGGACAGGAGCGCGGCCAGCAGGACCGTCAGGCCCAGCACCACCAGCGTGGCGATGGTGCCTTCCTTGATGATGTCGTAGCGGCGGGTCGGGCCGCGCCACAGCGCGGCGTCGGCGGCCTTCTGGGCCTGGCGGCGCTCCCGGGCCGAGCCCGGGCCGCCCAGATGGGCGGGCAGCGGGTGGGAGACGCCGCGGTAGCGCACCAGCAGCACGTGCGCGCCCACGATCGCGACCAGCACGATCGGCACCAGCACCACGTGCCACAGCAGCATCTGGCCAAAGTCCATCGCCCGCCAGATCGCGCCGATCCCGGCCGCGTTGAAGGCGTCCTTGCCGGACGCGGAGATCCATTGGGAGTCGAAATTCTGCTGCGACAGGTACCCGGTGAAGCACTCCACGACCGAGGCCACGAACGCGATCACCCCGGTGATCCAGGTCGCTGCCCGCCGGCCGCGCCAGGCCGCCATCCAGAACTTCCCCCACAAGTGGATCACCAGCAGCGCCATGAACAGCTCCACGCTCCACAGGTGCAAGCTGTTGAAGAAATGGCCCACCGGGTTCGTGTGCCACCAGTCCACCCCGCCGAGCGCGATGGCGAACCCCGACACGATCGCCACCCCGAGCGCGGCCAGGCTGGCCACCCCGAACACATACACCCAGGAGGCGACGTAGGCGGGCTGCCGGTCGGGCAGCAGCTTGCCCGGCGGCAGCATCGAAAGCGCCCGCCGCCGCAGCCGCGACGTCCACATGCCCGCGTCCTCGTCTTCACCCAGGTCGGCCCGGCCCCGGCCGGGCGCGGGCGCGCCGGCGAGCGTGCCCGGATCCGCGCCGGCCGGCAGCTCCGATGCCGGCGGGTAGGTGCGGCCCTTGGGGAACGGCAGCACCAGCGCCACCCCGAAAATAACCACCATCACCGCGATCAGCACAAGATTCGCCAGCGAAACGGTGAAGATCGACCAGTGCAGGTAGGTGCCCGGCTGATCGAGGTTGATCACCCCAGAGCCGGCGCTCGGCAGGGCGGGAGTATTCATTTCTTGCTCCTGTGACAGCCGTTCGACCGTGATCCGTTCTTATTCTGCGGGGTCGCGCATTCTTGCCCGTTCGGCGAAGGTCTTGGGTGGGTGAACCGGTCGGCCTCGAGCAGTCGGCTCAGATGCTCCTCTGTGCTGAACGGCTCGGCCATAATGCATGCCTCCGGATTTCGGCGGGGCCGCGGGTGGGCGGAGCCATTCTCCGACGCTGGGCGGAGTCCGCGCCGGCACCTCCCGCGGTCGCGGGCTGCGGGCCGATCTGCGAAAGCTCAGGGCGGCACCATGGGCATGCTGGGACATTAGGCCAGGGCGGACCGTAGGTGAAGACATTGGTGCACAAACCATGCGCAGGAGAGAGGAAAACCGCCGAGTAGGACAGTCGGCCCCTACCTGATCGGTCAGGTTCGGCCGGGGCCGGTGTGCGGGATGATGAGATGAAGGGGATGAGTAATGCGGGTACTGATGATCGCGCCCCCGGGAGCGGGCAAGGGGACTCAGGGCGCGCTGATCGCCGCGCACTTCGGCATCCCCCACATCGCGACCGGTGAACTGTTGCGCGATCACGTGGCGCGGCGGACCGCGCTCGGCCTGGCCGTCCAGGGGTATCTCGACCGCGGCGAGCTCGTGCCCGACCAGGTGGTACTCGACATGCTGCGGGAGGCGATGGTCGAGGCGAAGGCGGCCGGGGGCGGGTTTGTCCTGGATGGTATTCCGCGGAACATGCACCAGGCCCGCGCGGCCTACCTGATGGGCCGCGAACTCGGGATGACCGCGGATGTGGCGCTGCATCTGCAGGCCGACGATGGGGAAGTCATGCGTCGGCTGCTCGCGCGGGCCGCGCTGGAGCATCGCTCTGACGACACCGCAGAGGTCATTGCCCAGCGGCTGGCCCTCTACCACGAGGTGACATCGCCCATCCTGGCGTGGTACCGCGACCGCGGAATCCTGGTTTCGGTGGACGCGATGCGTTCCGCGCAGCAGGTCGGCAGGGAAATTCTCACTGCCCTCGAGGCGATGCGCCCACTGCTGGACCATGTACCCGCGCACGCACGGGTCCCGGTTGACCTCACTGGCCTAGGGGACGCGTTCGGCGCGACCGGCCCCACCTCCGGCACATCCGGCTGAGCTGACGGGTTCACCGCCGGTCAAGAGCAGGCGCCGCTATCGAGGCGCGCTGGCCAGCAGGTGCCGCTTGGCAGAGGCTGGCCAGGGGAGCGGGGGTGTGGAGTTGCTGGGGGGCCGCGCTGGTCAGTGGGGCGGTGGGGGGACGGGATGCTCGGCGAAGAAGCGGATGAACTCGGCGCTGGCGTCCGGCCCGTGTGGATCGGTCCAGGATCCGTGCGGGACGCCACCGGACCGGCATGCCCGCCTCCGTGGATGGTCCAGCGCTCGGCCAGGGTCGCCCGGTGGGGCTTTGGTAGCAGGTACGGGTGTAGGCATGCCCGCCGGGCACCTGCCCGCCGCTGGTCACCGCGGTACGCAGGATGGCCGGGCCGCGGTCCGGCCTGCCCGCCGCCAGGACCTTGTCGATGAGGCACGCGGCGTTGGCAGGGGCCACAGTCGCGTCCCGGTCACCATGGAAGACGATCAGCGGCAGGCGGCGCGCCGGGGGCCGGGCCGAGTGTGATGGGCCCTGCTTCATCGCCGCGAAGGCGGAGGCCAGATCACTGGCGGCGGCGTAGGCCAGCCCGGAGTGCACACCGACCGCGGCGTAGAGATCGGGGTAGACCGTGGCCATCACCGCGGCCATCCACCCCGCCCGGCTGAAAATCCCGGCGACATACACCCGGGCGGCATCTGTCCCGTAGCGGTCCATGACCCGGCCGGTGATCCCGGCGATCAGCGACGGCTCACCAGCGTCCCGGCGTTGATGACCGGGGACGAACCAGTTCCAGTAGCGTCCGGCATTCGCCGAGGGACCCGGTCGCAGAGCGCGAAGGTCGCGAAGGACGAGGTGTCGAGCGAGCTGACCGAAGCCGAGTTCGAGGAGATCAAGAAGTTTGGTGGCGAGTACCCGGCCGCGTGACCGGCACCGGGCCTGCAGCTGGTTAGAGCGCGCCAGTCTCAGGTACCGGCCACCTGCTGCCTCCGGCCTGGCGTACCGTTGCCGGCGCGGGACTGGCTAGCGCCTCGGCGACGCCTGCGAGCAGGGCGCGCATGGTGGCCGTAGCTACCCGGTGCAGGATCGCCCTGTCCAGGCGGCCTCCCAGCCGGCCAAACGGCGGACGGTATGCCCCTTCTAGCGCCAGCCGGGTGACTTGGCCGCCCGCAGACGTGAGGCTGATGTCGGCGTCCAGCAAGGGGAACAGGCTGCCTGCGGGACCTGTCGCCTCCCAGCGGATCGCCACCCTCATGCTGTCGCAGCGGTAAACCGGATCAAGGAACAGTACCTTGACCAGCTTTGAGGCCCCCCGCACGGCACCGGCCGGCCCGACCCTCATCAACGCGGCTCCCTCGCCGGCATAAGCGGCGTGTGAGGCTTGGGCCAGTCGGCCATCGCGAAGCAGGTTCGTCAAACGCGCCTGGGCAGCCGCCAACCCCGCATCGACGCTCAGTTCCTGGCCTACGAACACATGTCACAGTCAGCCCGACAAGCAGGCCATTCGGTCAGGGGCCAAGGTCCCCCTGTCAGGAGCGAACGGCCTGCAGCCGATGGCGGGAACATGGTCTGGAAGCCGGTCTGAGTAACAGCACCAGCAGGATCACTGTCGTGGGGAGTGAGGATCCGCAACCGCAGTCGTTTCGTCTTCTTACGGCGGGCCGCTCCGGGCAGAGCATGTGCGTCCACATGTGCTGCCAGTCGCGGTATCAAGGGCGCGGCGGTACGGTCGCGTATTGCGCCGTGCCATAGGCCTGCTCCGTAGGCCATGTCATCCATGCGCCGGATGACCAGGTAAATGAGGGGATTAAGGGGCGAGCCGCTCCGCCGGTAGTCGACGAGCCCCTCGATTACGGCGACGGCGATGAGCATGCGGCGTGCACGCCGGTTCAGTGCGGCGGCGAGCGCGACCGCTGGCCAGTAATGCCGGGTCGCGCATCGGGTCAGCTGCTCCGCGGTGCCGCGCAGCCCGGCCACCGTAAGCAGCGCGCCAGCCCGCAGGGGCATGTCGGCATCGGGGATCCGGCGGATCAGCTTTATCGCCGTTCCGACGGTCAGCGCCAGGGCTGCGCCGGCCGGGGCAGGCCGCCCGCGCACCGCCAGCATGCACGCGGCCACCGACCATGGCGCGGCGTTCAGCGGCGGTACGAGGCCGGGATGCCGCAATGCCAGCTGGGCCGCCCCGGACCCGTAGCTGGCTCGCTGCGAGAGCCAGCTACGCAGGTCGGTCCGGTGGCAATGGCCCACTCGGGAGCGCGGCAGGTAGCGCATCCGCCAGCCGGCTTCGTACAGCCGCAGGCACAGGTCGACATCCTCGCCGAACCTCAGCTCCGGTGCGAAACCGGCACCGACCGCTTCCCGGCGGACCACCAGGGTGACGCCGGGAACATAGGCCAGCCTGGACAGCGGCACGACCGGCGCCTCGCGTGCGCCCATGTCCAGCGGCGACCGGACGTCCTCGTACCTGTCGAGCCAGCCCGGCCGGCCGCGGGGCGTAGCGACCACCCTGGGCGCGGCCAGCGCCAGGGCGGGATCGGCGAACTGCGCCAGCAGCGGGCCAAGCCAGCCGGTCTGCGGCTGGACGTCGGAGTCGCAAAATGCGACGAACCGGGTCGTGGCGTTGCGCAGCCCGGTGTTGCGCGCTGCCGCGGGTCCGCGGTTGCGCGGATGAACGAGAAGGGTGGCGCAGTGCCTGCGGGCCACTGAGGCCACCTCGGCGCCGCGGGCCGAACCGTCGTCGACGACCAGCGCCGGCAGGCCGGCCGTCTCCGGATCGGCGCGCAGCGCGGTGAGCAGGCGGTGCAGCAGGAACGCCCGGTCACGTACCGGGATGACGATCGTGACGTCGCCGACCGGCCCGCCAGGCGGGCGCGGGAGCGCGACGCCGATATCCACCAGCCGCCGGGCCAGCCTCGCCGTCGCCGCGTCCGCCACAGTGAACCGGCCGGGCTCGAGGAGCCGCGCCGCTGACCTGCTGAGCCGCAGCAGCCTGGGCGGCGAGCCGCCGAGCATCAGCCGGCCGTCACGCGAGCGGTGCACGTCGTCGGCGAGTTCGACGGCGAATCCGTCTGGCAATGTCGTATCCAGCGGCGGCACCAGCGCGGCGTGCGCACCGGCTGCGGGCAGCGACAGTCGGCTCATCCCGGGAATCCGCCATCCGCGGCGCTGGCCTCCGGCGAGCAGGCCCAGGCCACGACCGAAGCCACCTCCTCCGGCTCGATCGCGACCACCGCCCAGCCGTCGCCGGCCAGCCGCCGGACTATGGCGGCGCCGATGCCGCGGGCGGCTCCGGTGACCACCGCGACTGCTGCCCGGTCACGGCCTGGCCCGGGCCCACGCCGGGGCGGCTGTCCGGCGCCCAGGCGGCCCCGCTCGCTGACCCGCCACGTGCTGATGTCCGCAGCGAGCCACGTCGCCATCCAGGCCAGCAGGTCCTCGCCGTGCTGTGCACTGGCCCCGGCCGGGTCGCCGAGGACACCGGACTCGCTGACTCCGCGGACGGATTCAGCGACCAGCCGGCCCAGCAGCCCTCCGATCGGCTCGCAGGGGCCGGCGACGGCGCGGTCGGTGTGCACCGCTGCGCTGCGCAGCCGCAGCATCATCGACGTCTCGGTGTAACCGGCGTGCAGGTCGCCGCCGTCCGGCAGGCACGGCCACCACGCCGCGTCCCTGCCCTCACGTCGCAGCGCAGCGATCGCGGATAGCAGGCTGGGCAGGTTGCCGCCGTGCCCGTTGACCACGAGCAGGCGGCAGGCCCAGCGCAGCACCGAGCGGCCCAGCTCCACGATCAGCAGGGACAGCGCGGCATGTCCAATGGACACCGTGCCGGGGAATCCTTCGTGCTCGCCGCTGGCCCCGTATGGCTGGCTGGGCGCGATGAGCAGGCTGGCGTCATCGGCGAGCAGCGCGGCGGCCCGCTCGGCGACGTCCTGCGCGACCGCGCAGTCGGTGTCCAGCGGCAGATGCGGGCCATGCTGCTCGCACGACCCCAGCGGGAGCACGACCAGCGGCGTGAGGCTGGCCAGGTCCGCCCAGCTGCAGTCGGCGAGCCGGGCAGTCAATCCGGGTCACCGGCGCCGAGGTAGCCGTGCCGGCGCAGGTACGCCAGCAGCTCGCCGGCTGCCTGGGCGGGGGGCAGGGGGCCTATCACAGTCGGCGGGGTACGCTCCACCAGCGCCCCGGTCAGCTCCAGCGTCCGGTGCAGCGCGGTACCGGACGGGGCGGGCAGCTCACGTGGCCGGGGCCGGTACGGGTGTGTGCCTAGTACCCGGACCCGCCGCACGGCGGCGGCCGTCGGCATCCGGGCGACGGTGATGGTGGCCTCCGCGCTGGCTAGCGTGGCGGGCAGGCGGCCCGCCGCAGCCGGACCCCGGCCGCCTCGACCGACACCACGGCGGGGCGCCGCACCAGCAGTACCTCACGGCGGCCGCCGTCGAGGCGGCGGTGCACCCGCAGGACGCCGTCGTCCTGGGCTTCCATCCGCACGACGCCAAGGGCCTGCGCCGCGCCGAGTGACGCGGCGAGGAACGCGGGAAACGAGCCGGTGGCCCGGTCGGCCGAGCGGTCGCCGCATAGCACCAGGTCCGGCACGCCGTAATGTTCACGCAGGGCCGCGGCCAGCGCCGCGGCGGATTCCTGCTCGCCGCCGACCAGGCCGGCCGGGCGCGGGCCCGCGGTCCAGCTGGCCGGCTCGATGCGCAGCGCATCGGCCGCGCCAGCGGCCAGGGCGTCCCGCAGCATCGCGTCGGCCTCGGCGGGCCCGACCGTGGCCGCGACCACCCGGACATCCAGCCGCTGCCCCAGCCGCAGCGCGTGCTCCAGGGCCGCCAGCTCCGACTGGCCTGGCCCGCGGTCGCGGCGGTCGGCGCTCACCGCGCCCGTCAGCGGGTCGACCTCGGTCTCCCGCCAGGACCAGCTCAGCGCCGCCACGATCACCGTCATGCTCCCTCACCCCTTCCGGAACGCGACGCCGTCGCCGCCAGCGGGATAGGCCCAGGAAATCGCTCCCTCGCGGTTGCACACCTGGTAGCAGGTCCCGCATTCGAAGCACTGCTCGTAATTGAACAGGATGCCGCCGTCGGTGGTGGGCACGAACAGGTTGGCCGGGCAGGCATGCACACACTCCTTGGTGGTGCATGAGCGGCATACCTCGGCTTCGACGGTAATGTGCGCCCGTTCCCCGACCCGGAACTCCACGCTCGCCATTCGCTCCTCGAAAGACATCTCGGCATAGCTCATCGTCGTAGCTCTTTCATCGGAATGCCCGGAGCGCTTGCCAGCCGTCCTTCGCCATATGCCGCAGCCGGACTTTGTTAAGGCTGACCGCCCGCAAGAACTCCCTGGCCATCCCGAGTTTGGGATTCGGGTTGGTCACGGTGAACACCTGCTCCACGAAGTCGCAGGCCAGGCCGGGATACTCCCGCTGCATCCGGTCGGCGAGTACGATGTCGGCCGCGTTGCGCAGCCGCTTGTGGTCGGCCAGCACAAATGACGATTCCAGCCGCCGCCGGTAGCCGGCCAGCCCGCGTTCGGAGGTGTCGCCGGCCGCGATCGCCTCGGCGGCGGTCCGGCCGGCCGCCAGCCCAGCGCCGATCGCGAAGTTGACCCCCTCCAGCCACAGCCCGGCGGCCAGGCACATGAACGCGGCGTCCCCGGCTACCAGCATGCTGTCGATCGACAGCCGTGGCATGGCCCGGTAGCCGCCCTCGGGGATCATATGGGCGGAGTACTCCTTGAGCTCCGCGCCCCGCAGGTACGGCGCGATCGCCGGATGCGCCTTAACGCCGGCTACGAGCTGCTCGGGCCGGATCCTGGCCTTGGTCAGGCCCTCAAGCCCGACCACGACGCCCACGCTGACCGTGTCGAGGTTGGTGTAGAGGAAGCCGCCGCCGGGGATCCCGCTCGTGCACCCGACCATCTCGATGTCCAGACCCTGGTCACCGACCAGCCCGAACCGCTCCTCGATTACCTCGCGCGGCAGCGCAAGGGTCTCCTTGACGCCCAGCGTGATGTGGGCCGCGTCGGTGCGCGGGAGCAGTCCGGCCTCCTTGGCCAGGAACGAGTTGACGCCGTCGCAGGCGATGACGATCCTGGCGCGGATGTCCCCATCGGGCCGGTCGGTGCGAACCCCGGCGATCCGGCCAGCCGAGTCCCGCAGCAGGCCCGTGGCCACCGTCGAGGTGACCAGCCGGGCGCCCGCCGTGACCGCCTTGCCGGCCAGCCAGGAGTCGAACTCGGCGCGGTAGGTTGTCATCCCGTTGTACGGCGCGCGGTCCCAGGCGCTGGTGCGGTAGTCGACGGTCAGCGCCTGGGTCGGGGTCATCAGCATGGTGGCGCGGCGGGTCACCCACCGCTGTACCGGCACCTCGGTCCACCACTGCGGCACGATCTCGTCGAGGATCCGGCCGTACACCACCCCGCCGTAGACGTTCTTGGCACCGGGAAAGGCCCCGCGCTCCACGATGACCACGTCGCGGCCCGCCCGGGCCAGCTCCAGCGCCGCAGCTGACCCGGCGGGCCCGGCGCCGACGACCACCACGTCGACGGCCGTAACGTCATCTGGCATGGGTCGCCTCCTCGGGCTGGGCCGCCCCGCCGGGCTGGCCCGGTGGGGCGGTCACGCCCAGCCGGCCAGCCAGTTCGGCGAGCACCGCCGGCGCGTCGGCCACGATCCCCAGATCGGCCATCGCCGTCATCGGGCAGGACGGGTCGGTATTCACGCTCACCACATGCTCCGGCGCGCCGAGGCCGCCGACGTGCTGCGCGGCGCCGGAGATGCCGAACGCGATGTACAGCTGCGGGCTGACGGCCACCCCGGTGGTGCCGATCTGCCGGTCATAGCTCATCCACCCCGCGTCGGTCACCACCCGGGTAGCGCCCGCGCTCGCCTCAAGCGCCGCTCCCACCTTGGCCAGCAGCCGCATCACGGCCGCGCCGTCGGCCCCGGCCGGCACCAGGCCGGCGCCGCCGCCGACGATCCGGCGGGCCTCGGCCAGGTCCGCCGTGGCGGGCTCGGGCTGCAGCACCTCGACGCTCTCGGCGTCCCAGCTGGTCCCGGCCGCGGCCAGCGACAGCGTGCTCACCTGCGCCGGCGCCACCGGCTCGGGCTTGCCGCGGCTGCCGGGCCGCAGCGTCACCAGCACCGGCCCGTCCACACCCACCCGCACCGACAGCCGGTCATCGAGCCTGGTCACCTCGACCTCGTCCGCTGCGCACCGGACGGCTCCTGCCAGCAGCGGCCGGCCCAGGATTACGGCCAGCCTTGGCGCGACGTCACGGCCGTCCGGTGACTCGGGCAGCAGCACCATGTCGACGTCCGGCAGCACCTGGGCCAGTGCGCTGGCCAGGGCGGCTGGGGCGACCGAGCGCCGCTCGAGCAGCCACACCCGGCTGGCCGAGTTCAGCTGGCCGGCCGCCTCGCGGGTCCCTGATCCCGCCAGCAGCGCCACGCCGCCGGCCTCGGCCACTGTCTCATCCGCGCCGGCCGGCAGCTGGCCGTCCCGGACCACCACGACGGCCAGGGACTTGATGCCGGCTGGGATGGTCATAGCGCCACCGCCACCCGGTGTCCCTCGACGACGGCGGCGTGCGCCCGGCGCGGCGTGACACAGTCGCCGACGCGGTGCACCTCGAACGGCGCGGCCTGCAGCTCTTGCCAGAGCTCGTCCTCGGGTGCCTGATGAACCGCGCACACCACCCAGTCGCAGTGCCGCTGCGCGGGCTGGCCGGTGGGGTGGTGCAGCAGCGAGAGCTCCACCCCGCCTGCACCGTCGCCGTCGGCCACGCCCTCGCCTTCGCCGTCCTGGCCGGCGCCGGCCGGCCGGCCGCCCACCACCACCAGGTCGGTGGCCTGCCGGATTCCCTTGGCGTGCGCGCGCACGTTGAAGGTCTCCATGTCCAGGGTGATGCCGAGATCCTGGCCCACGACCATGCCGGCGGTGATGATCTCCACCGCACAGCCGCGGTCGGCCAGCAGCTCGGCGACGCTGGTGGCCTGGTGGAAGCCGAGGTCGTCAACCACTATCACCTGCCCGGCCGGCTGGGCGCGGCCTTCGAGCACGTCACGGACGTCCACAACCCGCGGATGGCCGGCGGCCCAGTACGGCGGCTGCGGCCGCGCCCCGGTGGCCAGCACCACGGCGTCAGGCGACTCGGCCCGCAGCGACTGCGCCGTGGCTGCCATGCCGGTCCTGATCTCCACCCCGTAGCGCTGGCATTCGGCCGCGAGGTTGCGCACCACGTCGAGGAACTCGGCGCGGGACGGCACCGAGGCGGCCATGGCGACCTGGCCGCCGGTGCGCGGTTGCCGCTCCAGCAGCGTGACCTGGTGACCACGCTGGGCCGCGGTGGCTGCGGCCTGCAGGCCGGCCGGGCCGCCGCCGACCACGATCACCCGCCTGCCGCGACGCCGCGGCGGCGGGAGCGGGACGGCCTCCCGGCCGGTTCGGGGGTTCTCGATGCAGCCCAGCCACCGGTTCAGGCCCATCCGGCCAACGCATTCCTGATTGCAGGACAGGCAGGTGCGGATCTCGGTGGCATGCCCCGACCGGGCCTTGGCGGCGAAGTCGGGATCGGCGATCTGGCCACGCACGACACCGACCAGGTCGCAGTGTCCCTCGGCCAGCGCGCGCTCGGCCTGAACCGGGTCCTTGATCCGGCCGACGCCGATCACCGGCAGCTTGACCGCCCGCCGCATGGCGTTGGCGATGAACAGCGCGTAGCCGGGCGGGATGCTCATCGACGCCTCGATCATGAATAGCGTCGAGGTGGCCACGCCGATCGAGGTGTTGATGTAGTCAACCTGGCCGGTGGCCTCCACCATCCGGGCCACCTCGACGGCCTCGGCTAGGTTGCTACCGCCCTCGATGAGCTCGTCGCCGCAGATCCGGACGCCAAGCGCGCGGTCGGGCCCGATCGCCTCGCGCACGGCGTCAACGATCTCCAGCAGGATGCGGGCCCGGGCCGCCAGCGAGCCGCCGTAGGCGTCGGTGCGCTTGTTGGTCGCCGGCGACAGGAACCCGCGGACGATGGAGGAGTGCGAGCACTGGAGCTCCACGCCGTCGAAACCGCCTTCTGCGCAGTGCCCGGCGACAGTGCCGTAGCCGGCCACGATCTCAGCGATCTCGTGCCGCTCCACGGCCTTGGGGACTTCCCGGAACATCGGGTCAGGCACAGGGCTGGGCGCCCAGACGGGCAGCCGGGAGAACATCGACGAGGCTTGGCCGCCGTTGTGGTTCAGCTGAGCGAAGATCGGCACGCCGTGCGCATGCGCCGCCGCCGTCATCTGCCGGTAGCCGGGGATGACCGCGCGGTGGAAGCCGTGGATCAGCTTCTCGTAGGGCCAGTCGGTCGGATGAGTCGAGTGCTCCTCGGTGATGATCAGCCCGACGCCCCCGGCCGCCCGGGCCGCGTAGTAGTCGGCATGCTGCTGGCTGGGCAGGCCGTCCTCGGCGTAGTTGGTCAGGTGCGCGGAGAACACGATCCGGTTACGGACCACCACCGGGCCGATCCGCAGCGGCGAGAACAGGTACCGGTAGCGGCCGGCCCCGCTCATCTGCGGCCGCCGGTCACGGTCAGCGCCGGCAGGTCGGCACGCTGATCGGCCGCACAGATCGCCAGCGCAGTCCGGCGGGCCTCCAGCACCGCCTCAAGCACCGTCCTGGGGGCCACGCAGTCGCCGGCCCGCGGCGTGCCCGGCCGGTGCAGGTACAGGGTCTGGTCCGGCAGCCGGTGCCCGCAGTGCACGACGAACCCGCAGCCCACCGTGCGCTGCTCGCCGGTCCACCGGTCCTCCAGCAGCACATGGCCGTCGGCCACCGCGCGCAGCAGGCTGCGGAGCTCGCGGGTCACGCCTGCCCGCTGCAGCCGCGAGTTGGCCTCGGCGAGGTCGCCGGTGAGGGCCAGCTGGGTGCCGGCGATCTGGTCCTGGGTGACGATCGAGGTTGGCCGGCCGTTCGCGGCGAGCAGCTCGGCGACACCGACCCCGACCGGCCCGCCAACCGGGTCGAACACCACCGCCCGGCCTTCCGGCAGCCGGTCGAGGGCGGCGGAGCTCGCCAGGGCGAGCAGGTCGGCGGCTTCTACCACGTGCGCGCCCGGCGCGACGCGGTAGTCGCGCGGGCCGGGAACTGATCCGGTGGCCAGCAGCACGCGCACGCCCTTGGCGACGGCGTCGTCCAGCTCGGCCGCGGTGACCTCGTGCTCCAGCGAAACCGTCACGTCCAGCCGCGCCAGTTCCCGGCGCCACCAGTCCACCGCAACGCCCAGCCGCTGCCGGCCAGCCACGCCAGCCGCTGTCGTCAGCATGCCGCCCAGGGCGGGCCCGCGCTCAGCCAGCTGCACGCGGTGCCCGCGCCCGGCCAGCACCCGGGCCGCCTCCATCCCGGCCGGGCCGCCGCCGACTACCAGCACGGTGCTCAAGTTCTGGTCCCGGCCCAAGACGTCGCCGCCGTCAAGCTCGTGGCCGCTGCTAGGCTCGATCACGCAGGTGATGACCGGGTTCCTGTTGTCTCGGACCATGCAGGCCTGGTTGCACAGCAGGCAGGGGCGGATCCGGTCCGCCTCGCCGGCCCGCAGCCGCGCGACCAGGTCAGGATCGGTGATCTGGGCCCGGGTCATCTCCGCCAGGTCGGCGGCTGCGTCGGCCAGCGCCCACTGCGCCTGCGCCGGGTCCACCACGCTGCCCTGCAGGATCACCGGGACGGCGCCGCCGATCGCGGCCCGGACCTGCCGGCAGAGCTCGATGCCGAAGCCGGGCTCGGTGTGCAGGTCAGGCCGGGTAGCCGACACTGAGTAGATCGAACCGCGCACCACGACGAGATAATCCACCTGCCCGGCCAGCCGCCCGGCCTGCTCGGCGGCCAGCTCCGGGGTCACGCCGGCCCAGGGGGCCAGCTCGTCGCAACACAACCGCAGCCCGAGCACTCGCCCGCTGCCAAGCGCGCCCCGCACGGCGCGCAGCACGCGCTCGGTAAGCAGCAGCCGGTCCTGGCCGTAGCCGTCGCCACGCTGGTTGGTCAGCCCGGACTGGAACTGGCGCAGCAGCGAGTACTGGCCGGCGTTGATCTCCACGCCGTCCAGCCCGGACCCGCTGGCCAGGGCGGCGGCGGCCGCGAAGCCGTCGACCAGCGCGTCGATTTCGGTATCGGCCATTTCCATGGGCAGCTCGCGCGATCCGGCATCCGGAACCCGCGACGGTGCCCACAGCGCGGACTGGGAGAACGCCGAGGAGCCCTGCATCCCGGCGTGGCCGAGCCCGGCCAGCACCAGGGCCCCGTGCGGCGCGCAGGCCGCGACGGTCTGGGACCAGCCCGGCCCGCAGTCCGCGGCCAGCGGCGCGCGCTCGTACGGCCAGTCCGACGGGTGCACGCTTGCGGTCTCGGTCACGATGACGCCGCAGCCGCCCGCCGCCCGGCGTGCGTAGTAGGCCACGTGCCGCGCCGAGATGGCCCGGCGCTGGCCGAGGTTGGTCTCGTGCGGCCCGAACATCACCCGGCTAGGCGCACGGCGCGGCCCGAGGCCGACGGGCTCGGTCAGCGTCGTACTCACGACGGGACCGCCAGCGGGCTGGAGTCGCAGAGCTTCGCCGGGACGCGCACCGCAGGCATGCCCAGGGCCACGGTCCTGGATCGGCGGGAGGGGTGGGAGTTGTGGGAGTGGTCCTGGCCGGCTTTCGGCAGCCCGGCGTGCCCGGCCGCCGGCAGCCCGCTGGCGCCGTGCCCCTTCACGCACTCGGGATCGGGCCCGTCAAGCGGCAGGCCGGTGAAGAACTTCGCCGCCATGCAGCCGCCCTGGCAGGAGCTGTATTCCGAGCAGGAGCGGCACGCTCCGCCCGAGGTCTCGGTGCGCAACTCGGCGAACAGCGGCGCCGAGCGCCACACCTGCGCGAATCCGCCTGGCGCGCGCACGGTGCCAGCCTTGAACGCATCGTGGATCGCGAACGGGCAGGCGTAGACATCGCCGACCGGATCGATCAGGCAGACCACCCGGCCCGCCCCGCACAGGTTCAGCCCCGGCAGCGGGGTGCCGCCCAGCGCGTTGAGGTGGAAGAAGGAATCACCGGTCAGCACCCGGTCGCCGTGGTCGACCAGCCACCCGTAGATCTCGCGCTGCTGCTGGTCGGTCGGGTGCAGCTCGTGCCAGACGTCCGCGCCGCGACCGGACGGGCGCAGCCGGGTGACCCGCAGCTGGGCGCCGAACCGGTCGGCGAGCGCCGCGAACTCGTCCAGCTGGGGCACGTTGTGGCGGGTCATGACCACGGAGATCTTGAAATCCCGGAAGCCAGCCTCGGCCAGGTTCGCCATCGCGCTCAGCGCCATGTCGTAGGAGCCGCGCCCGCGAACTGCGTCGTTGACCTCCCGGCTCGCCCCATCCAGCGAGACCTGCACGTCCACGTAGTCGGTGGCGGCCAGCCGCCGCGCGCGGTCAGCGTCGAGCCGCAGCCCGTTGGTGGAGAACTTCACGCCGACCTGACTGGCCACCGCGTAATCCAGCAGCTCCCAGAAGTCCGGCCGCACGGTCGGCTCGCCACCGCCGACGTTGACATAGAACACCTGCATGGACCGGAGCTCATCGATCACCGACCGCATCTCGGCGGTGGTCAGCTCGGCTGGGTCGCGCCTGCCGGATGACGACAGGCAGTGCGTGCACGACAGGTTGCAGGCGTAGGTCCACTCCCAGGTCAGGCAGATCGGCGCGGCGAGGCCGCTCTTGAACTGCTCCACCAGGGGCGGCACGCGCTCGGTGCGGGCCGGTTCGCAGCTGGTTGTCATCACGGCATCTCGCTCCGGTCTGGCTGGGGAACGATCATGTCGGACGCGGCCAGTGCGGCCAGCGCCCGCAGGTAGACCTCGCGCCGCCCGTCGGGCACGGCAGCCAGGGCATCGGACACGCTGCGGTGGTCGCCCAGCCCGCGCACCAGCTCGACGAGATCGGGTGCCTTCAGGAACGACAGCCGCCGGGTGCCGAAGTGGTAGGCGAGCGCCCCGAACGGCTCGGGGCGCAGCGCGACATCCGGGTTGAGCCGGTAGCCGCGCCCAGGCTCGAACGGCGCGGTCATCGAGATCGCCCCGGCGCTAGTAGACGCCGCACATTCCATCGATCGAGACTTCCTCGACCAGCAGCTCCTCGGTGATCCCCGGGTCGTCGCCGGTGCCGAGGCCGTCGGTGACTTCTGTGTTGCGCGATGACGCGTCGTCCTGGGTCGTGCCGGCTCGGTTGTCCTGCTGCATGGGAATCCTCCTATGGCGGGCGGCGGCGACACCTGGGCGACGGCTCGGCCGACGGCACCTGATGCTGGTGACGGTATGGGGCGGCGCGAGCCCTGTCACCATGCTTCTGGCCGTCATCGCCCCGTCCGGTTGGGCAGGTTCACGGACACGCGGGATCGTCTCGGCCCGCGCACGTTCACCGCGTCGGCGGTGTCGGCCCCGGTGTGTCCGGTGCGGGCTGTTCGGCCGCCTTCGGGCGCGTCTCGCGAGCGGATTGGCCCGGCATGTGGTGGGCCGCCGGTGCGGCCCGTCCGATCGGGCAGGTGCGGTCCCCGCTCGTCCGGGCCGATTAAGGGCGCTGTCGGGCGGGATCGGCCCGCGCGGGTTCCGGATCGGCGCGCCGCATGTTTAGCCTCGCCCCATCGGTGCTCCCAGTGGCCGGGTACGGCCGGCTGACGCTGCGGTCATCACGCACGGCGCGCGGGGCACGACCGACATGGAGAGGAGCCGGTACGCCATGCAGGTCGATGAACTGCTCAAGCCTTTCCCGATCAAGGAGTTCCACCCGTTTCCCCGGGCGCTCATCGGGCCGGGCGCGCACGAGATGATCGGGCCGGAAGCGAAGAAGCTGGGCTTCGAGAAGATCCTGGTGATGACCTCCGGCCTGCGGGGCAGCGACACCGTCCACAAGATCGTCGAGTCACTGAAGTATCACGGCCTGGAGGTCGTCGTCTACGACAAGGTTGAGTCCAACCCCAAGGACTACAACGTGATGGACGCCGTGGCGATGTATCAGCAGAACAAATGCGACTCGTTCGTCTCGATCGGCGGCGGCTCGTCGCACGATGCCTGCAAGGGCGCCCGGATCTCGGTAGCGCACGACGGCCGCAGCGTCAACGAGTTCGAGGGCTTCAACAAGTCGGAGAACCCGAAGAACCCGCCGCATATCGCCGTGTCCACCACGGCGGGCACCGGCTCGGAGACCTCATGGGCGTACGTCATCACCGACACCACCACCGACCCTGATCACCCGCACAAGTACGTCGCGTTCGACGACGCCAGCGTGGCCAGCCTGGCCGTCGACGACCCGGTGCTGTACTACGACTGCCCGCTGGACTACACGGCCCAGTGCGGCTTCGACGTGCTCGCGCACGCTTCCGAGCCGTACGTGTCCCGGCTGAACTTCGCGCCGTCGCTGGGTAACGCGCTCTACGCCATCAAGCTGACTTCGGAGAGCCTGCGCGCTGCGGTGTGGAACGGTCAGGACCTGCCCGGCCGCGAGGGCATGATGTACGCCCAGTACATCGCCGCGCAGGCGTTCAACTCCGGCGGGCTGGGCATCATCCACTCCATCTCGCATGCGGTCAGTGCCTTCTACGACCTCCATCACGGCCTGAACAACGCGATCGCGCTGCCGCGGGTGTGGGCATTCAACATGCCGGTGGCCTACCAGCGTTTCGCCGACATCGCCTATCAGATGGGCGTGGACACCCACGGCATGACTGCCGTGCAGGCCGCCGAGGCAGCACTGGGCGCGGCCGTCCGGCTGATGCGGGACGTGGGCATCCCGGAGAAGTTCACCGACGTGACCCAGGACAGCTACTCCAAGAACCGGCTCGGCCAGGGGCCGACGAAATTCTACGAGAATGCCAAGACGGTCACCGGCGATGCCGCCGACGTCGACCGGGTCACCCACCACGTGCTCGGCGACGCCTGCACCCCGGGCAACGCCAAGGAATGCACATTCGAAACGGTCCGTCCGGTCGTCGAGCACTGCTTCAACGGTGACCTGGACGAACTGCTCAGCTGATCGCCAGCGGCGGCCACCCACGGCCCGAACGAACCAGAGGACACGTGCCCCAGTCGACCGATGATCGCAGTCCCTTCCAGTCGATCGACGACGTCGTTACCCGGTTCACCGCGGCCGGGTACATCACCGACCGGCGGCTGGCCACCACGGTTTTCCTGCTAACACAGCTGAACAAGCCGGTCCTGCTGGAAGGCCCGGCCGGCGTCGGCAAGACCGAGCTCGCCAAGACACTGGCGGCCGCGACCGGCCGCCGGCTGCTCCGGCTGCAATGCTATGAGGGACAGGACGAGACCAGGGCGCTGTATGAATGGGACTACGGCAAGCAGCTGCTGTACACGCAGATGCTGCGCGAGAAGATCAACGACATCATCGCCGACGCCGCGGACATTCCCGCCGCGGTCGCCCGGATCGAAGCCCACGACGGCGTGTTCTTCTCCGACCACTTCCTGGTCGCCCGACCCATATTGGACGCCATCCGCGGCGATCAGCCGGCCGTCCTGCTGATCGACGAGGTAGACCGCGCCGACGAGGCCCTGGAGGCGGTGTTCCTGGAATGCCTCGGCGAGTATCAGGTTTCGGTTCCGGAGATCGGCACATACACGGCGAAGACGCCACCGTATGTGGTGCTTACCTCGAACAACACTCGTGACCTCTCAGCCGCCCTGAAGCGCCGTTGCCTGCACCTGTTCCTCGACTACCCGGACGCGGAACGGGAGCTGGAGATCGTGCGGTCCAAAAGGACCGGGCTGCCCGAGGCCGCTGCCCAGCAGCTCGTGCAGGTGGTACGCGGACTGCGGGAACTGCCGCTGCGCAAGAGCCCCAGCATCTCCGAGACGATCGACTGGGCACGCACCCTCACCGTGCTCGGTGTCGACGAACTCGACGCGGGTGTGCTCGCCGACACGCTCAACATCGTGCTGAAGTACGAACGGGACATGCAGCGCGCTGCGGAGGTGCTGCCCCGCCTGGTCAACCCCAACCGCGAGCTGCCCGCCGCCAGCCATGCGCACGGGCACGGGCACGATCACCGCGACGAGCCCGGACATGGTCCGCAAGAGCCGCCCGGCGACCGGGCCGCCCGCGCGGCAAAGGACCGGCCAGGCCGCCACGACGAGGGATATTACGGCGCCCCCGGCCCTGGCCCCAGCCGCCGCGCGGCAACCGGTCAGGGCCAGGGCAGCCGGTCGTTCGCCGCGCTCACCCGGCGACGGCCCGGCTGAGCGGAGCGGCACGTGGAAAGCGGCCTGCATCGGTTCGTCCACTTGCTGAGGCTGTTCGGCGTGCGCGTGTCGGTCGCCGAGGCTGCCGACGCCATGCTGGCCGCCGCCCAGCCCGGCGTCCTCGCCGACCGCCAGACGCTGCGGGCGGCGCTGCGGGCGACCCTGATCAAGGACCGGCGCGACGAAGAACTGTTCGACGAGCTGTTCACGCTGTTCTTCTCCCTGCGCCCGGTAACCGGCCCGCTCGACGAGCACGGCCACAGTCACGAGCACGACGACCTTGCCGACACGGGCGAGCTCGAGTCGTTCACGGTCTCCGAAGAGCCCTCGGAGCTCCCGCAGCAGGGGCACAGCCACGGCAAGCCGGCCGACATCAGGGACTACTTCCGGCCGGAGGATCTTGGCCAGCGGTACAACCTGCATCAGGAAGCCAACAAGATCGACCTGGCCTCGGTAACGGACGAGATCGTGCTGTCCCGCGACGGCGCCGACGCCGCCCGGGACGCCGGCGCGTCCGTGCAGCTCGAAACCGGCCGGCTGCACAACCCCGGCCTGCCGGGCCAGCTCGCCCCGGCGACCGGGCACCGCGTTGACACTGCGCTGAGCGTGGCGCAGCAGGAGGTGCTGCTCGGCTGGCTGGAAGCGGCCGATGAGGACATTGACGAGCAGGCCCTGGCGATACTTCGGCGGCAGCTGGCCGGTGTCATCGCGGACCTGCCCGAGCTGCTGCGACGCTACCTGGACAAGCTCGCTGGCGCGGTCGTGGAGTCCCGGATCGCCGAGCGCGCGCGGATCGAGCCCGTCGACGAGCACGAGCGGGCCCAGCTGGAGGAGGCGCTGCGGCGGCTGGCCCGCCAGCTGCACGGGGCCCGGACCAGCCGTCAGCGCAACACCCCCCGCGGCCGGGTCAACCCGGGCCGTACCATGCGCAAGAACATGCGCTACGACGGCGTCCCGTTCCAGCCGGTCACCACCAGGCGCGCCGCAGACAAACCCCGGCTGGTGCTGCTGACCGACGTGTCGCTGTCGGTGCGCGCGACCGCGCGGTTCACGCTGCACCTGGTGTACAGCATGCAGTCGCTGTTCACGCAGGCTCGCTCGTTCGCGTTCGTCGACGCGCCGGTCGAGATCACAGAGCTGTTCGCCGAGCACCCACTGGAACGGGCGCTCGGGCTGGTGTTCGACGGGCTGCCCGCGGGCGGGCTGCTCGACGTGGACGCCAGCTCCGACTACGGCACCACACTAACCCAGCTGCTGGCGGAACACTCCGCCGCGCTGGATCGCCGGACCACACTCATCGTGCTCGGGGACGGGCGCGGCAACGGCAACGACGCCCGGCTGGACACCTTCCAGGAGATCACCCGCAGGGTCCGCGAGACGATCTGGCTCACCCCAGAACCCCGATACTCCTGGTGGCTCGGGGCGTGCGACCTGCCGCGCTACGCGGAGTTCTGCGACCGCGTCCAGGTGGTCGCCGATCTCACCGGGCTGCAGCGCGCAGCCCAGCAGATCGCGGCGGAGGCAACCGGACGATGAGCCAGCCGCAGCCGATCCAGCCGCTCCCGCAGCCCATCGACCCGCTCGCGCCGTGCCCGTCAGGCCGCTACGACGATCATCTCGTCAGCGTGCTCCGGGCCGAAAGGCCGCACGGCCTCGCCGGGGGCGCCGGGGACGTCGTCTGCACCGACCATTTCTGCCTCGCCGAGCGCGGCCGCCGGATCGAGGTAAGCCACTGGCTGCGCCCCGACCAGCTCGACAACGACGTGGCCGGGCTGCTCGCCGACGAGCTGTTCGCGCCCGGCTGGCTGTCCGGGGTGGACATGTTCGAGCGGATACTCACCGGGGTAGTGCGGTCCTGCATTGATGACCCGCTGCTGGCGTGGAGCACGTTCTACGGCAATACTCTGGCCCGGGTCCGCCAGTGCTGGCAGATGCCGGCCAGTACGAACTGCAGCGGGCACACGATCAGCGAGTTCGCCCCCGTGTATGCGCACGCGCTGCAGCTTATTCCGGACGGCCACGTGCTCGACCTCGGCTCTTGTTTCGGCTTCCTTCCGCTGCTGCTGGCCGAGCGGCCGGGAAACACAGTCACCGCGTCCGACCTGTCCGGCGGCACCATGCGTCTGCTCGCGACCGTGGCCGCCGCGCGCGGGCTGCACGTGGGCACCCTGGTGTGCGATGCGGCGCGCATCCCGGTGCCCGACGACTGGACCGACACGGTCAGCGTCATCCACCTGCTGGAGCACATGAGCCGCGAGCACGCCATCGCCGTGCTCGCGGAGGCGCTCAGGGTTGCCCGGCATCAGGTAGTAGTCGCCGCGCCAGTGGAGGAAGAACCCACCGCCGCATACGGCCATGTCCGCACCTTTGATCTGCGCCAGCTGGGTGAGCTGGGCGACCGCGTCGGATATCTCCATTCGGTGCACGAGTACCACGGAGGCTGGCTGGTGCTCACCGCCGGATAGGCAGAGCGGCATCTGTGCTCAGGCAGAAGCGAGGTCCACGTCGGCTTTGGTGGCCTTGTAGACCGCTTCGGCCCGGCTGGTCGCGTCGAGCTTGCGCATGATGTTGCG
This sequence comes from uncultured Actinomycetes bacterium, assembly GCA_963835425.1. Classification (GTDB taxonomy): domain Bacteria; phylum Actinomycetota; class Actinomycetes; order Streptosporangiales; family Streptosporangiaceae; genus UBA9676. The sequence goes on from CAWIGE010000005.1 coordinate 24,220, forward strand.
GACGTGGAATTTCACCGTGGTCTCCGACAGGTGCAGCTGCGCCCCGATGCCCCGGTTGCTCATGCCGTTCGCGACCAGCCGCAGCACGTTCAGCTCGCGGTCGGTCAGCGGTGAGCGTGCCTTCGGGGCGTGGATCGAACGCACCATGGCCGCGGCCGAGCGGGAGTCGAAAGCGCTCCCATTCCGGGCGACCAGGCGGATCGACCGCACCAGCTCCACGGTGTCAACGTCCTTGACCACGTAGCCGCACGCCCCGTGCTCGATGGCGCTGACCACCAGCGCGTCGTCCACGAACGTGGAGAGTACCAGCACGCTGAGGCCGGGATACCGCTTCGTCAGCCGAGCACACAGGCCCAGCCCGTCGTTGTCCGATGCCGGGGACAGCTTCATGTCGAGCAGCATGATCGCCGGCCGGGTCCGTTCGACGACGGCCAGCGCCTCGCCGGCCGAACTGGCCTCGCCCACGACCTGCAGGTCGTGCTCGCGTTCCAGCAGCGAGCGCAGGCCCTGCCGGAGGATCGCGTGATCGTCCACGAGCATGATCGTGACCGGGACCTCGCCAGCCGGCGGTGGCACCCTTGGCCGTACCTCACGCGTCGCCGCCGAAGGTACTCCGATACGTCGGGAATCACTGCTTTCGGCGGGGATGGTCATGGCGTTCCTCCAGGATCGCGGGTACTGCACGCGTATTCGGTCAGCATCGCGGCAAGTCTCGCCACCGGATAAGGGGAATTTGGCCACCTCCCAGTCAGGACCTTAGGCCCGCGCTGCCATGCGACGATCGCCTAGCGGACACGAGCTGCAGTCCAGGTGGCGCGGCTTGCCGGAATGCTGCGCGGTCCGAGCGCCGGCCAGGGCGATCGCGTCGTCGGCTAACTGCCGGTGATTCCTGAGGCAGCGTCCGCCGGCTGGCTACTGCCGAGCCCGGGCAGGGGCAGGGGGATGCTCAGCCGCAGAACCACGCCACCTGTTCGAGAGCGACGGATGGACAGCGTGCCACCTAGTTCCTCCGTCATTTCCAGCATGTTCGCCAGTCCGCGGTGAAGTCCGGACAGGTCCGCCCCGCTGGACAGCCGCAGGGCGCGACGTAGCTGCGCCGGGTCGCCGGTCCCGTTGTCGGAGACGCTGAGGGCCACCGCATCGGCCCGGTAACGCAGCCGGACCAGCGCGCGCGTGGCCTTGCCGTGCGCCGCCGCGTTGAACAATGCTTCTCCGGTCCACCGCAGCATCGACTGCTCGACTTCGGGCGGCAGCGGGACCGGGTGCCCTTCCAGCATCACCTTCACGTACAGGTTGGTGGGCCGGTGCACTGTGGATAGTCGCTGAAGCATGACGGGCAGCGGGCCGGGCGGCTCGTCGGCAGTGCGGTGCAGCGCGTAGATCGCGGCCCGCAACTGCTCGGCCGCGTGCCGCGCGAGGTCCTTGGCCGGCGACCAGGCGCTCGGCGATCTGGATGGCCGGGCCGCCCATGCTCGCCAGCTCGGCCCGGCACACCTCGATGGTCATGCCGATGGACAGCACGGACTGGGTCACGCTGTCGTGCAGTTCACGCGCGATGCGGTGCCGCTCGTCGTCCAGCGCCTGTCGCTGCATCGCTGCGACGAGCTGGCGCTGCGTCTCGGCCAGCTCAGCGCTGCGGGCGGCCAAGTCCCTGGCGTGCCTGGTGGTCGCGTCATAGAGCTGGTCGCTGCGGCCACGCAACTGGGTAGTCGCGTGGAACAGGAATGAGTTATGCAGCGCCACCGCGGCCTGGTTGGCCAGCACCCTCAAGAGGGCGCGATCGGTGGCGGCCACCTCCAGCCTGGCTCCCGGCTGCGCTGCGATCCCGCCGACCGGCTCGTCATCCAGGGTCATCGACACCCGGACCCATCCCTGGCCGCTGGCGGGTGACTCGACCTCCCACGGACGGCTGCGCAGCACGGCCAGGTGTTCGCGTATACCGGCCGTCAGCCCACTCTCGTCTTCGATCGAGCTGGCCCCCAATCACTGCGAGAAACCGGGGGCGCGCGGCGGGCAGGACCCCGTCGGCCACGACGAACAGCAGCCAGTCGGCCTGCAGGTGCGCCGTTGCGGTCCGCACCACCCACTCGACGAGCGCGCGGGGACCGGCGGCGGTGCGCACCAGGGCGCGGGAGATGCCGTCCAGCGCCTGGACAGCATTCTCGAGGCGCTCGGTGGAGCGAACGTACTCGGGGTAGTACGAGCGCTTGCCTGAGCGGAGGCCGGTCAGGATCTCCAGGTCGCTGTCCGGACGAGCATCGCGTCCTGATTCGGTCACCGGCGGCCCGTCACAATGCCGCCCGGAACAGCGCCTCGATGTCCGCCGCGTCCGCTTCCCGGGGATTGGTGGACAGACAGGCATCCCGCAAGGTGGACTGGGCCAGCTGGGGCAGCACATCCTCGGCGACACCGAACGCGGCCAGTCCCTTGGGCACGCCTGCCTCGTCGGCCAGTTCGCGTACCCGTTCGGCGAGGAGCAGCGCAACTTCGCCGGCCGGCACGCCCTCGGTGCTGATGCCGGCGGCCGCGGCCAGCGGGACGAAGCGCTCTGGCCGGACCTCGGCGTTGAACCTGATGACATGGGGCAGCAGCACGGCGTTAACCACGCCGTGCGGAGCGTCCAATGCGCCGCCGACCTGGTGGCTCATCGCGTGCGTGGCACCCAGGATGGCATTGGTGAACGCCATCCCCGCCTCCAGCGACCCCAGGGCCATGGCCAGGCGCGGGACGGTCTCGTTCGGCCGCAGCCGGGTGCGCAGCAGGTGGCGGGTGATCAGCGCGGCGGCACGCAGCGCGTGGCTGTCGGTCAGCAGGTTGTGCGCACGGGACACGAACGCCTCGATCGCGTGCGTCAGCGCATCCAGCCCGGTGGAGACGTTGAGCCAGTCCGGCATGGTGGTGAGGAGGCGCGGGTCGATCACCGAAATCTCCGGCACCAGCGTCCGGCTGATGATGGTGATCTTGATGCGGGCCGCCGTGTCGGTGACGACAGCGAACTGCGACACGTCCGCGCCCGTGCCCGAGGTGGACGGCACCATCACGGTCGGCGGGATCGGGCGTACGACCTTGTCCACCCCCTCGTAGCCGAGGATCCGGCCGCCGTTGCCCGAAAGGATCGCTACGCCCTTCGCCGCGTCGATGCACGAGCCGCCGCCCAGCCCGATGATCACATCGCAGCCGCTGTCGGCGTATCTATGGAAGGCGGCTTCGATCTCGTGGTCCTTGGGATTGGGGGTGACTTCATGCCATACCGCGGGGTACAGGCCGCTCTGCCGCAGATAGCCGACGGCCTCATCCACCCAGCCCGCCTCGATCAGCCCAGGGTCGGTGACCAGGAACGGCCGGCGCGCACCGAGCCGCGCCGCGCAGTGACCGAGTTCCGCCAGGGCACCCGGCCCGAAGACGATCTCCGGAGCATAGAACTTCGCCAGCCGTGTGGGGATGTGGGCGCTAAGTGCCTCGCCCCGTCGCGGGCCGGCCAGCTGGCCAGTGCTGTTTTCGCCGGTCCAGCCGTCACCGGGCCAGTCGCTCTCCACCATCGCGAGGTGTTCCAGTGAATTGGGCATGAGAACTCCTGCCCTCGTTAGGCCGGCTATGGCCCAGATTACGCTGCTCTCCAGGGGTCTGTTACATGGGCATTTCCGGCACGTTAGCCGCGACTGGGTAGTCACGGCGCCCTCCTCCTGGGTGCACTGGCCCGTCCGATTGGGTAGCTGTCGTGGCGCCTGACCTGCTGAACAATGAGCATCATCAGGTGTTCCTGGCCGGCAGGCCGGGGCACGCCAGGCGATGGCAGGCTGGCCGCGACCGCGTGGCTGCCGGGCGCCGACGGCAGTGGGAGATGAGCATTCATGACAGTGACCCTGGACCGGAGCGTCGCGGAGTTCATCGGTGCCCCGCGTCAGCTGTTCATCAACGGGCAGTGGGCCGACGCGGCGTCGGGTAGGACGTTCGAAACCCCTGACCCGGCCACAGGCGAGACCCTCGCCCACGTCGCCGAAGGGGAAGCCGAGGACATCGACCGGGCCGTGCGGGCGGCGCGCAGAGCATTCGAGGAAGGCCCGTGGAACAGGATGACCGTGTCCGAGCGCGGGCGCATCATCTGGCGGATCGGTGACCTCATCCTCGAGCATCTCGACGAGCTCGCCCAGCTGGAGTCGCTGGACAACGGCAAGCCCTTCGCCGTGGCCCAGGCCGCTGACGTGCCGCTGGCCGCGGACCTGTTCCACTACATGGCCGGCTGGGCCACCAAGATCGAGGGCAACACGATCAGCCTCTCGGTGCCCTACATGCCGGGCGCTAACTTCCACGCCTACACACTCCGGGAGCCGGTCGGTGTGGTCGGTCAGATCATTCCCTGGAACTTCCCCCTGCTGATGGCGGCGTGGAAGCTCGGCCCGGCGCTGGCGACCGGCAACTGCGTGGTGCTCAAGCCAGCCGAGCAGACACCGCTGACCGCGCTGCGCCTCGCCGGGCTCATGGCGGAGGCGGGCCTGCCCGACGGCGTGGTCAACGTGGTATCCGGCTTCGGCGAGACCGCCGGGGCGGCGCTCGCCGCCCACCATGACGTTGACAAGGTCGCGTTCACCGGTTCCACCGAAGTAGGCAAGCTGATCGCCAATGCGGCGACGGGGAACCTGAAGAAGGTGAGCCTGGAACTGGGCGGGAAGAGCCCCAATGTTGTCTTCGATGATGCCGACCCCGGCGCGATCGAGGGCGCCGCCAACGCGATCTTCTTCAACCACGGGCAGTGCTGCGTCGCCGGGTCGCGCCTGTACGTCCAGCAGGGCCGCTTCGACGAGGTGGTCAACGGCGTGGCCGAGATCGCCAAGTCGATCAAGCTCGGCCCGGGCATGGAGCAAGACACGCAGATGGGCCCGCTGGTCTCCGATGAGCAGCTGCGCCGCGTGACCGGCTACGTCGAATCCGGCAAGGCGGAAGGTGCCACGGCCCTGTCCGGCGGCGGCCGGTACGGCGACCGCGGCTACTTCGTCGAGCCCACCGTGCTCACCAACACCCGCCCGGACATGAAGGTCGTGCGCGAGGAGATCTTCGGGCCGGTCGTGGTCGCGGCCCCTTTCAGTGACCTCGACGAGGTCGCTGCCGCCGCCAACGACACCCCGTACGGCCTCGGCGCGGGCATCTGGACCAAGGACATCTCCAAGGCCCACGCGCTGGCCAAGAAGATCAAAGCCGGCAGCGTCTGGATCAACTGCTACAACGTGTTCGACGCGGCACTGCCGTTCGGCGGGTACAAGCAGTCCGGCTGGGGCCGCGAGATGGGTCACGAGGTGCTCGAGGCCTACACGGAGGTCAAGGCCGTCACCACTTTGCTGTAATCCGGCCGACTCATGCGGGGGTCAGCTGCAGATTTGATTCACTCCCTGAGCCCTGGGAGGCGGCTTGAAACGGGCGGCAGAAATGCGGTGCAGGGCGCGATGCGGGCTGGTGCGCGCCACATTCGCGGTAGGACCACACGGGCCAGCGGGCTGGTGATGGGGATGACGCGGCAGTACGTGGCGGGGGAGTTGTCGGTCCTGCTCGAGCACGTGCAGGCGGTGACCAGGACCGAGGAGGCCGGGCGTGACGCGTGGTCCCTGCGGCACGCGGCCGAGACGGCGCCGGTCCCGGCGCTGGGTTCGGTGACTGCGCGCGCACTGGCACTGACAGAGCGCCTGTGCTGGGATTCGCTGAACCGGGGCGACACAGCGGCGTTCGCCCGCCAGGCGGCGGTTTGCGCTGAGCTGCACGAGTTCGGCGTTTGCGCCGGCCTGCTCAAGGAGGCTTAGGCAGGCCTGCGCTCCGTTCTCCGATAGTTATCTTCCGGCGACAGGGACGAGAGGCAAGACAATGGCAGCAAGCCAGGAGCCGCAGGGCTCCGGAGCGCAGGGTTCTGGGGCGCAGGTTTCCGAGGCGCAGATCGCGGTGCACTGGCGTGAGGAGGAGTACTTTCCGCCGCCGCCGAAGTTCGTCGAGCAGGCCAACGCGAACGACCGCGCCATCTTCGAGCGGTTCAGCGAGGACAAGTTCCCCGGCTGTTTCAAGGAGTACGCGGACCTGCTGGACTGGGATCGGCCCTGGCACACCATGCTGGACACCAGCAATTCGCCGTTTTGGAAGTGGTTTACCGGCGGCAGGCTGAACGCGTCGTATAACTGCGTGGACCGGCATGCAGCGACCAGCCCGGACAAGACCGCGATCATCTTCGTGCCGGAGCTGGAGTCTGACGAGCACGTACACGTCAGCTATGCGGAACTGCTTCGGCAGGTGAACGAGTTCGCCGCGGTGCTCCGCGACTCGCTGGGCCTGAAGACCGGTGACCGGGTGACGCTGCATATGCCGATGGTCCCCGAGCTGCCGGTCACCATGCTGGCCTGCGCCCGGCTGGGCGTCATTCACTCGGAGGTCTTCGGCGGGTTCAGCGGTACCGCCTGCGGGCACAGGATCGCCGACTCCGGCAGCCGTATCTTGATCACCATGGACGGCTACTACCGCGCCGGCCAGCTCGCCGATCACAAGGTAAAGGCCGATGAGGCGCTCGTGGCGGCCCGCCAGGAGGGCCAGGAGGTGGACAAGGTGCTTGTCTGGCGGCGCCACCCCGGCCAGTACGCCTCGCACGTCCCCATGGTCGAGGGCAGGGATGTCTTCGTCGATGAGCTGCTCAGCGGGTATTCGGGTAAGACTGTCGAGCCGGTGTCGATGCCGGCCGAGGCGCCGCTGTTCCTGATGTACACCAGCGGCACGACAGGCCGCCCGAAGGGCTGCGTGCACAGTACCGGCGGATACATGTCGTATGTGGCCGGCACGTCGAAGTACTACCAGGACATTCACCCGGACGACGTGTATTGGTGCATGGCGGACATCGGCTGGATCACCGGCCATTCCTACATCGTGTACGGGCCGCTGGCGCTGGGCACCACGACGGTGATCTACGAGGGCGTGCCCAACTATCCTGACGGCGGGCGGCCGTGGCGGATCGCTGAGCAGCTGAGGGTGAATATCTTCCACACCTCGCCGACGGCGATCCGGATGCTGCGCAAGGTCGGCCCGGAGGAGCCGAAGAAGTACAACTACCATTTCAAGTCGATGACGACCGTCGGAGAGCCGATCGAGCCCGAGGTCTGGCGCTGGTATCACTCCGAGGTCGGCAAGGGCGAGGCGGCCATCACCGACACCTGGTGGCAGACCGAGAACGGCGGCTTCCTCGGCAGCACGCTGCCCGCGCTGCAGCCGATGAAGCCCGGCAGTTGCGGGCCCGGCGTCCTGGGCATCTATCCGGTGATCTACGACGAGGACGGCAACGAGATCCCGGCCGGCAGTGGCAAGGCGGGCAACATCTGCATCCGCAACCCCTGGCCGGGGATCTTCCAGACCATCTGGGGCCAGCCGGAGCGGTTCGTGGACACCTACTACCGCAAATACAACAAGAATCCCGACAGCAAGGACTGGCGCGACTGGCCGTACTTCGCCGGCGACGGCGCTGTGCAGGCGGCCGACGGCTACTTCCGGATCCTCGGCCGGGTCGACGATGTGATCAACGTTGCCGGGCACCGGCTGGGCACCAAGGAGATCGAGTCCGCCGCGCTGACCGTCCCTGAGGTCGCGGAGGCGGCCGCGGTCCCGGTCATCGACGACATCCGGGGCCGCGTCGTGGAGATATACGTCTCGCTCAAGCCCGGCTTCGAGCCGGGTAAGGAGATGGAGGGCAAGGTCAGCAAGGCGATCGAGACCGAGATCGGCAAGATCGCCCGGCCAAAGAACGTGTGGATCGTCCCGGACATGCCCAAGACCAGGTCGGGCAAAATCATGCGTCGGGTCATCGCGTCGATCTCCAACTTCGCCGACGTCGGCGACGTCACCACCCTGGCCAACCCCGAGGTCGTCGACGACATCCGCCACCACGTGCAAAGCGCCAAAGTCGCCAAGGACGATGTGCCGCGCGACCTGACCGAGGCCGAATTCGAGGAAATCAAGAAGTTCGGCGGCGAGTAACCGGCCGCGTGACCGGCACCGGGCCCGCCAGGCGGGCGGCGGTTGCCGGTCGGCCGACGTGATGAGGTTGCCGGTCATCGAACCGCGGAGGCGCCGCATTCCGCCTGACCGGGCGCGGGATCGCGACAACGCCGTCGTAAAAGGGCCGCAGCGAATTCGCGGGGATCTTCGCTGGATAACCCTAGTGGACCGGGCGCGACTACCGCGAAGTCAAGCCCGGCCTCGGCCGCGGCCACTTCAAAGGCCGCTTCTGCACCAGCCGGAACCGCCACGCCACGTTCCGCTCGCCGGCCTGACCCTGGCCTTCTGCACCATGATCAGGCTGGACCCAGAGCGGGAGACTCAGGGTCGGCTGTCTTCGCTGCGCCCGCGGGCCGCTTTGCCCATCATGCCCTTTCGAAGATCGCGGCGATGCCCTGGCCGCCGCCGATGCACATGGTGACCAGTGCGTACGTGCCGCCGGTGCGGCGCAGCTCGTACAGCGCCTTGATGGCGAGGATGGCGCCGGTAGCGCCGATCGGGTGCCCGAGCGAGACGCCGCTGCCGTTCGGGTTCGTCCGCTCCGGGGGAAGCCCAAGCTCCCGGATGACGGCGAGGGCCTGGGCGGCGAAGGCCTCGTTCACCTCGAACAGGTCGATGTCATCCAGCTTCAGGCCGGCCCGCTCGAGGACCTTCCGCGCGGCGGGCACCGGGCCCATGCCCATGATCCGCGGCTCGACCCCGGCGTGGCTGTAGGCGACGAGGCGCCCGAGTGGGCTGTGCGCATGGCGCTCGGCGAACTGCGCGTCGGCCAGCACCACCGCGGCCGCGGCGTCGTTGACCCCCGACGCGTTGCCCGCGGTGACCGTGCCGTCCTTGGCGAACTGGGGCCGCAGCTTCGCCAGGTCGTCCGTTGTCACGCCCGGCCGGATGTGCTCGTCGGTGTCGACGGTGACCGTGCCCTTGCGGCCCGGCACCTCGACCGGGGTGATCTGCTCCTTGAAGTACCCGGCGTCGGCCGCGGCGGCGGCGCGGCGGTGGCTTTCCGCGGCCAGCGCGTCCTGGTCGGCCCTGGACACGCCATACTCGCTGGCGACGTTCTCCGCCGTGACCCCCATATGGCAGGCGTCGAACGGGTCGGTCAGCGCCCCGACCATCGCGTCGACCACCACGCCGTCCTGCATCCGCTGGCCCCACCGCATGCCGGGCAGCCAGTACTGGCCGCGACTCATCGACTCCGCCCCGCCGGCCACGGCGGCGTCGCAGTCGCCGAGCGCGATCGCCTGCGCGGCCGACACGATCGCCTGCAGCCCACTGCCGCACAGCCGGTTCAGCGTGAACGCCGGCGTCTCGACGGGAAGGCCCCCATTCACTGCCGCGACCCGGGAGAGGTACATGTCCCGGACCTCGGTGTGGATCACGTTCCCGAACACCGCGTGGCCGACATCGGACGGGTCCACGCCTGCCCGGCTGACCGCCGCGCGCACCACCGTGGCGGCGAGATCGCAGGGCGGGACCGCCGCAAGGCCGCCCCCGTACTTGCCGATCGCGGTCCGCGTGCCAGACAGGATAACGACCTCGCGATGGTCTTCCATGACTCCTCCGCTTACATGTCCAGGCCGCCGTTGACGGCCCAGATCTGCCCGGTGATGTAGGCGGACTCGTCGGCGGCCAGGAAGGCCACCACCCGCGCGATCTCTTCCGGCTGCCCAAGTCGGCCCACCGGGATCTGCCCGCGGAGCCGGTCCATTACCTTGTCGGGGATGGTGGCCATCATGTCGGTGGCGATGTAGCCGGGCGTGACCGCGTTCACGGTCAGCCCGATCCCGTCCCCGGGTGGGCGCTGCGCCCGGCTCAACTGGAATACCGCCTCCCTGGCCAGCGACTTCGTCAGCCCGAACAAGCCAGACTTGGATGCCGCGTAGTTGACCTGGCCGATGTTGCCGGTCTCCCCGATCACCGAGGACACGCTGATGATCCGGCCCGTGCCCTGCTCAAGCATGTGCTCCACCGCTGCCTGGGCCATGAAGAACGCGCCAGACAGGTTGACAGCGATCACCTTCTGCCAGTCCTCGTCGGTCATCTTGGCCACAGTCCGGTCGATGGTGATCCCGGCGTTGTTGACCAGGATGTCCAGCCGGCCGTGCTGATCGATGACCTCGCTGATCACCCGGCGGCAGTCATCGGCGACGCCGATGTTCCCTTCGTGCATGGTCATCCGCTGGCCCGGGTATTCGGCAGTCATGCTGGCCGCGAAGCTCTCCCCGCCCCCGTGGTCGCGCCAGTAGCCGGCCGCGATGTCCGCGCCCTCTGCGGCCAGTTGGCAGCAGATGGCGGCGCCGATGCCGCGTGTGCCGCCGGTGACCAGAGCTACCCGGCCGCGGACCGTGCCGAATCCGCTAGGCCGCGCCTGCGCGGGTCCCTGTGGCTGCGGCTGTCCGATAGTCGTCATCGTATGATTCCTATCTCGTCGCCTGTTCGTACCCGGCCGGGTCACGCACCTGAGCCCGTGCCCGCGCGCCAAAGCCTGGCGTCGGCACAAACCTCTCGACCCGCAACAGCTGTTCAAGACGTTCTTCGATAAAAGGGGACGGTCCTGGCACGGCGGGACTCCTCGCTAGTCGGCCATGGGCGCGAACTGGTAACGACACGTCGTTGACATGTCGCACATGGTGTGGCGCGGCCGGGGAGGCAGCACGACGTTCGCGGAGCAAGCGACTTTACTTTTTGACACTATGTGTGCACGGCGGCCCGGTGAACCCTCCGATGGTGCCGGACGGCGGTGACCAAATGGCCCGGTATCACCTGCCCGTTCGGCCAGGCTGGATGACCTGCCGAGGAGACCGCTGACGCGGGCCGTCTCCACGCTGGCGCGGTTACCTTCGTCCCTCCGCGGCGGTACAACAGTTCTGACCGGGCGATCCGGCGGCCGTTTTGGGGTCGAGACGATGGGCTGCGAAAGTCGGCACGCCGGAGGATGAGCGCTGATGGGCCAGCCGCAACCCGACCAACCGATGCAGAAGCGCAAGCAGATTGCGGTGTTTCTGCTCGGACCCTGACATCGTCCGGATAGGCGACAGCGACCTGTTGGAGGCCGAACCCGATATTACTGTGATCGGCGAGGCAGGAACCGCCACCTCGGCGCTGGCCCGCATCCCCTCCTTACGGCCAGACGTGACCGTGCTCGACATTCAGCTCCCGACGGCGCTGGCGATCAGCGTACGCGCGCCGTGGACCTGCCGTCCTCTCCCTCAACGCCGGGCCTACCAGCCGAGATCGGCTACGACCAGCTGACCGTCACCCAAACGTTCTCTGTTCAAAGCTGTACCAGCGGTGAGAGGCAGCGGCTAGGGCGCGGCCCGCGACGACAGCAACTATGCCCCCAAGGGGCCTGGCGCTGTTCTGAGTTCTAGGAGTAGAAAGAGCTCATGCAGTACATCCAGCTCGTCGAGTTCAACACGGATTACCCCGTAGACGAGGTCAAGCAGGCACTGGATGCGTGGCTTGAGACAAGCCGCGGCAAACGCACCCTGCACATGGCCGTCGTCGCAGCCGACCACGATCACCCCAATCACTACTGGGAGCTGCTGGAGTACGCCTCGGAGCAGGATGCGGTGAAGACCGCCGAGCTACCGGAAACCAAGGCGGCATTCGAGCGGTGGTCCAGCCTCCTCGACGGCGAGCCGACGTTCCACAACCTCGACGTGGTTGAGCAGGTCAACGTCCCGTAACCCGACGCCGACGCCTAGGCCAGCGTCGACGGACACCCCGATATGGGCGAGTTCTCGGTCAATGTCTCCGCGGTGCACGCCCCACAGGGTTGTCGGTGCCGAAAACCTATGCCACCAGGTGATATTCGTGGAGGACGCCGCCAGCGCGGTCACGCCGCTGGACACGGACATGATCCAGATCAGTAACGCTGTCGGGCAGGGGACGGAAAGGCGCGGCCTGGTTCAGGGCGCGGTGCGGCCGGTGCGTGTTGTAGAAGTCCAAGTACTCGCGCAGCACGATCATCAGGTGGCGCTGGTTCCAGATCAGGGTCCGGTCCAGTAGCTCGCGGCGGCAGCTGCCAATCCATCGCTCCATGATCGAATTCATCCTCGGCGCCTGCACCGCCGAGTGGATGGCTCTAATGGCTGCGGACTGGAAGACCGCGTCGAACGCGGCGCTGAAGCTGGCGTCCCGGTCATGCAGCACGAACCTCGCCCGGATGCCGGCGTCATCGAGATCCATCAGGAGGTTCCGGGCCTGCTGTACTACCCAGGACTGGACCGGGTGCTCCGTGGCTCCGAGAATCCGGGCCCGGCGGCTATCGTGCTCGATGACGGCCAGGACGTACACCTTGGTGCCGTTGAGCAGGTCGGCAGTGAAGAAGTCCAGCGCCAGGATCGCTTGTGCCTGGGATCGCAGGAACTCGGCTCAGCCTGGGCCGTCCCGGCGGGGCGCAGGGTCGATGCCCGCGTCCTTGAGGATCTGCCAGACCGTTGACGGCGCCACGGTGACGCCGAGCGCCGCGAGCTCGCCGTGGACGCGGCGGTAACCCCACGACTCATTCTCACGCGCCAGCCGCAGCACCAGCGACACGACATTGCGGCGCGTCGACGGGCGGCCGGTGCGGCCGCAGCGGGACCGGCGCGCCCAGCGGCGGCGGAGGATGTCACGGTGCCACCGCAGGATGGAGCCGGGAGTGACGATGAGCCGCAGCCCGGCGAGGCGCCCGGCCGGCAGCGTCCCGGCCAGCAGCGCCAGCCACGCCCGATCAGGCCACGTCAGCCTCGCATGAGCCCGCGGCTGCTCGCGCTGGGCGACAGCCAGCTCATGGCGCAGGATCAAGATCTCGGCGTCCTTCCACCACACCTCCCGCCGGGACAAGCCCAGCAGCGATACGGCGCGGGTGACGATGAGGAAGATCAGTTTCAGGCCCACAAGCCGAAGATCATCGCACGCACAGCCGGGTGCAGACCGGCCCACCGGCCACCTAGCGCAAATCCTGAGCGGAGGCGTTTCCCCGCGAATCTGCCCAGGTGGCAAAGGTTTTCGGCACCCACAGGTGAGCATAGGCAGGCCGCGAGGATGCCGGCCACGTCGGTGCCGTGCGCCAGCAGTTCCTCGAGCCGTTCCTGCCGCTCCACGGTGCGGATCGCCGCTGAATACGGCGCCCATTCAACCCTGCCTCATCAACGGTCCCGCAGACCTCGAGCACGTAGCGGATCACCAGCGGGATGCCGAAGCCCTCGCCGACCTCCGGTCGGCCCCCGAACGTCAACGAGATGGCCAGCCCGGCGTCGTTGACCCCGTCGAGCAGACCCCATAGGCAGTCGAGCATGCCGAGTACGCGGCGGCCGGTATACGCCGTCCTGGCCACGACACCGTCGAAGATGCGGTAGTCCCAGTCGTAGTTGCGGATCAGCGCCGGCCCGCCGTCCAGGACCGCGGCCTGCGAGCAGCCGGTGAGGAACGGCGGCGGGTTCCACAGCGCCAGCGCGGCGCCAGCGTCGGAATCACCCGGGATCATCGCGGTCAGCTGCTCCCACGCGGGCACGAGTTCGGGCATGTGCTCCTCGAGTCGGGCCCTCGCCTCCCCGGCGGCGGGGCGGGTGTTCGCGCCGTCCCGCCACCACCGGTGGAAGGCCGGCCAGGCCGCCGCCAGTTGCTCGCGGATCCGGTCACCGGGCTCGTCTTCCTCGAAGGCGCGGACGGTGAGGCTGACCGCGCCACCCTGTGCTGCCTCTTGTCAGGGGGGTCGGCCATCTGCCCGGGTGCCCAGTCCGTCGAACGCGACACGCCGCAGCCAGGACCGCCAATCCGACCAGTCGAACGCCCTCCACCCACCGCTGCCAGCCCTGCCAGTCAGAAGGCGCAGCAACGCGGGCACCATCCTCGGGATTTTTCGCCACAACTATCTCCGATCAGGCTGGCCTGTTGGCAAGGGTGCCCGCCGTCCGCGGCTTCGCGCCGCCGAGCCCGGCCAGGCCCGGCGGTCGCGCCGACGTCCTCACGGACACCAGCACCCACCGATAGTGGATCAATGACCCGCCAGATAAGCGGGGTTGCGGCCGTGCTGCGTCCGGCGGGTTTCAGGCCAGCCGGCAGATGACGTTCGTTCGCTTGCGAGCCCGGCCAGCGGCTCCAATGGCCGGTCTCGCTTGCGCCTGGCTACCGGACGGCCTGGCCCCCGGCATCTCCAACCGGGCAAAGGTCTGGGCCTAGTGATGCGCAAACGTCCCCGCGATCATGACATGCCGCCGCCGTGGGTATGGTGTCCAGGGATCTGAGAATCGACGGTAGCTAACCACGCCCACGCCGACGGCGAGCCAGCGGCCCCGGAAAACTGCCTGCGTCCTGCAACCTTAGACAGCGGATTCCGGTGAGGCGGCGGGCGGGACTCAGAAGTAGTGTCTTCGGCCGCCGACCGCGTGACCCATCATGCCGAGCAACGCCAGAATCGCTCCGACCACCAGCACGATAATGCCGATCGTCCAGACAATAGCGATTTTCGCGATGAACCCGATGATAAGCAGGATAATGCCGAGAATGATCACGTCCAGCTCCTAGTAATAGCAGCGGTCTTGCTACGGTCTTTTCGCCGGGCCTCCCCGGCTGGCCGAATCGAAGTCCCCTGTGCCGTCTTGTTCGCCATCGCGCGAGTGCTGTGGGTAGGCCTTCGTCCCCTTGAGCGGTACGTTCTGGGGGTGGCCGTGGCCCGGGTCGCCGGGAACGGCCAGCCCGACGCCTCCGCCCGTCTCCCGTACCACCTGCCCTGTGTGGTCAGCGCCAGGGTTCTTTGGAGTCTGGTCACCTACCGGAACTCCAGGCAGGCCGGCGCCCTTCTCTACGTCGAATGCCAGTCCTTCCGGTCTCTCCGTCTCCTCGGACGGCGTCACGGGCAAAGCCTTGAGGACCTTGCCGTGAGCCGGTTCGGGGCCTGTCCGGTCCTGATCGACCATGGGTCTCAACTCTTTCGGTAAGCCACCGGACTACCCGTTAACGACGGGTTCAATCGCCCCAACAGGGCATCAACCTCCAGGGGCGCGCTTGTTTGCACCTCGGGAAGATCCGTTTGCGGGATGTCGTGGGATATTCGTGGGATGGCGACGGGGGAGCGTAGCGCCAGATCGGACGTGTCATGGCACGTTTCGGAGTGCCGCTTCGATCCGCTTGTTAGCGACAGTTTCGCCGCCGTCCAGGCACTTGGCGTAGACCCGGAGCAGGATCTCCACACTATGCCCGGCGTGCTGCGCAATATCCTGCGGTGAGACTCCGGCGTTCAGGCAGAGCGAGACGGCAGCATGCCGCAGGTCGTCTTGCCGGGTAGCGGGAGCGCATTGCTGCGCCCCCGCCCCCTCAGAACCGTGCGTGCGCGTTGCCGCGCACACGGCTCAAGCAAGCCTCGCGGGTGGTGCGGGGTGAAGCGGCGGGTTTCCTGCGCTGGCGGGCACGGAGCCCGCGCTGGCAGGATGCGTGCACCAGGCGTGTGCCATCGCGGCCTGGGCCGGGTTTCCCGTCGTGGGTGAGATAGCTGGTGGCTATCGCCTGGCGGGTGAACTTGCCGAAGTACCGGCCGACGATCCAGTACCTGGACTTGTTGTGGTGGCGCCATGTGGCCCACTTGTAGGTGAGGATCCACATGTACTCATCCAGGGTGCGGAACACCTTGGAGGACACCACACCCCGGTAATAGGCCGCCCAGCCCCGGATGATCGGGTTGAGCGTGGCGATGACCGCCATCGCGTTGCCGCCGCGCAGGGTGCGCATCTCGGTTGCGAGCCGTTCCCGGAGCCGCCTGATGGCCGCCGTGGACGGCTTGATCAGCAGCTTGCGGTTGTTATAGCGGCGGACGTTGAACCCCAGGAAGTCAAAGCCCTCACCGAGGCCGACGATGCGCGTCTTGTCCTCGTTGAAGGCCAGGCCCCGGGGCGCCAGCCACCGCGCGAGCCGCGCCTTGACCTGGGCGGCCTGCTGCTGGGTGTGGCAGAGCGCGACCATGTCATCGGCGTATCTGATCAGCACCGGGGAACCAGCCCTGGTGTCCCCGGCCGGCTTGCCGAAGGTCACATAACGGACCCCGGCGGCCTCCTCCAGCCCGTGCAGCGCGACATTCAGCAGGCAGGGTGAAATCACGCCGCCCTGTGGGGTTCCCTCCCCGGCCGGCGCGAATCCCTTGCCTGCCTCGAACACGCCTGCCTTCAGCCACGCCCGGATCAGGTCCCTGGCCGGGAACGACCCGATCGCGGCGAGCAGGTGGTCGTGGTCGATGCGGTCGAACGCCGCGGCCAGGTCCGCATCCAGCACCCACGTGCGCTTGGACCAGGGGCCTTTGCACACGTTGCAGATCGCTGCGATCGCATCCTGGCAGCCCCGGCCCGGCCGGAACCCATACGATCGGGGCTCGAACCGGGCCTCCCACTCCGGCTCCAGCGCGTTACGGACCCGCGCCTGATGACACCGGTCCATGATCACTGGAATGCCGGGTGGGCGGAGCTTGGCACGGTCAGTTGCCTTCGGAATGTGCACGCGCTTGACCGCGCGGGGATGCCAGGAGCCAATGGACTGGTGCACCCGCACCGCCACATCAGCCCTGGCCTCGGGAGTCAACGCGACCTCCCCGTCGATCCCGGCGGTCTTGCGCCCGGCGTTGCGCTGCGTCACCTGCCGCACGCTGACCAGCGTGTTCGGCCGGCACCGCAGCATCAGCTTCTGCAGGTTCCTGACCTTGGGCCAGTCCTGCTCCCGCGCCGCCTTGAAGATCCGCTGCCGCAGCCGCCGTGCGTCCCGCTCGCAGGCACGCCAGTCAATGGCGTCCCACGCCAGCACGTCCCCGGGTCCGTTCACCGTCACCGGCGCCTAACTTGCCCCCCGGGTTCCAGCGGCCTTTAGCTGCTTGGCTTCAATGGCTCACCTGCCCACGTCAGCGCGCTTTCGCGCCCGGGCACCAGGCCCGGTATCCGGCCGGTTATACGCGGCCACCAGCGGAGGAACCGGCCATGCTGCCACGCTTTTCCGCTGCCTTTCGGCTACCGGCATTCGCTTGCTGGGCATCCTGTCCCGCCCGGGGATTACCCCCCTCTTGCGATCGGCCTACCACGCCATCAGCGGCGCGGACCCGGACGGGGTTTCCATGTTTCACACGCGTGAGACCCGGCCGGGGTGGGCGCCCTCTATACCCCGGGGGCAGCGGTGTTCACGCGACCGTCCCAAGGCCGGCGGTCGCCGCCTGCCGCTTCCCAGCGGCCAGCCCCTGTCACCCCGGTCTTGCCACCCGCCCCGGGGAGCTCGGATTAACGGGACATCAGCAAGGGTTCACTGGTATTCGCCCGTCCAGCCTTCCCCTCACCTGTGGCCCCGGGACGGAACCGGCGCCCTTGGGCTTTCCCCTGAAGCTCCGCACCCCCACGGGCAGGACCCGCAGGCGCACGTCCAGGGCGGGGACAGGTCTTGAACACTGACCCGAAGTCACATCTCCGGCATCACCAGACCTCCACCGACGGACTCACTCACCACGTGCGACCTCACGTCGCAACCTCGGCTCCGATTGTCTGCTCGCGGCGCCCACGTCAAGGCTGGAGGCCTCAGAGACCAATTTGGCTGAGATGCTTCTCGCGTGGACGCGGCGTTCAGGGCGGCGGATCGACTGCAGGTGGCTCTTTTGTCAGCGGGTGCCAAGGGGGGAGCCGTCGCTTGTCGCATGGCCGGATCCGGGCCAGCCATCCGGGCCTGGGTTCCGGTTCCGGGCACGTCGGTCTTCGAGGCTGGATCGGTCACCAAGGCGGTGACCGGCCTACTGCTGGCTCTGGCCATCAATGCAGGCGAGGTGTCCAGCTCTGACAGGCTGGACCGGTTCATGTCAGGGACAGGACGGGCGGGAGAGGCCACGCTGGCAGAGCTGGCCACGCACACCAGCGGCCTGCCGCGTCTCCCGGCATCCATGTTGCTCCGGGCGCTGGCGCACCCTAACGATCCCTACGGGGGCCCGTCGTTGCCCCGCCTGATCCGGGCCACGCGCCGGGTACGCCCTCGCCGCCCCGGTCGAGCCGTATACAGCAATCTGGGCGTGGCCCTCCTCGGGCACGCGCTCGCGGCCGCCGCGGCGGTGCCGTACTGGGATCTCGCCCGGCTCCGGGTACTCACGCCCCTGCGCATGACCAGCAGCGGGGACCTGCCAGAGTCTGCGCTGCCCGGCCGGGGTAAGGCATGGGACATGGGAGCATATGCACCGGCTGGCGGCCTGCGGGCCACGGTCGAGGATCTCCTGCGACTGGCATGGGTCGCAGCCCGGCCGCACGAGTCGCCATTCGCCGCCGCTGCCCTCGATGCGCTGACCCCGCGTGCCGCGATGAACAACGGCTACGTCGGCTGGTGCTGGATGCTCGGACCGCAGGCCCACCGCCCATACGCCTGGCACAACGGCGCCACCGGAGCCAGCTGGGCCTTCATCGGCGCCAGCGAATCACGCGCCATCGCAGCCTGCGTACCGGCGCGGCGCCAGCCCGCATGGGACAGTACAGCCTTGTCGATCATTGCCAGCTAAGGCTCCCGACGTTGGAGATATGCGGGATGACCCGCACAGGGATCGCCGAATAACAGATGTAACCGCAGGTCGCAGGAGCCGACTCGACCGGAAAGGTCGCGATCTGTAAGACCGCCGGCTTCGCCTTCCCAAGCTCGAATCCTGGACCTGCCACCACCGGCTGAAAGAGCCCCGGCCTGCGCACATGTGGCCGGGGGCTGGAGTGCGACGTCAATGCGGCTGTGGAGAACCAGGCATGCTGGTAAAGGTCGCTTGACATCCGAGGGTAGGTAAAGCTACCTTGACATCATGCGGAACCGAGTCCGGGAGCAGCGCACCCAGCGGGGACTGTCGCAGGCTGAACTGGCGGCGGCGCTGGGCGTGTCGCGGCAGACGGTGATCTCCATCGAGGGCGGCCGTTACCTGCCGTCGCTGCCGCTGGCGTTCGCGATCGCGCGGTTCTTCGACATGACGGTCAACAAGATGTTCGATCCAGCCGACGAGGAGGCAGGCACATGTTGAGGTTCATCCGGCCGCGGCTGCGCAAGCCGGTGGGGATTGCCCTCGGCGGGACGCTGTACGCCGCAGCGTGGGTTGTGCACGGCGGCAATGGGTGGCAGTGGGCGATCGTGACCGAGATAGGCGCGATCGCCCTGGCGATCGGGTGGTACGTACGAGGTGGGCGAGACAACGACGAGGACGCGCTGGCCGGCTCCCACGCTGATGAGCGCCAGCAGCTCCTCAGCCAGCGGTCATGGGCTCTGGCCGGGAAGGTCGCCATGCTCGCCGCGTTCGCCGGCGTGGTGGCCGCGGTCGCGGCCAGCGCCGGCTGGTGGTGGCCATTCGCAGCCATCTTCGCCATCACCGGTTTTGCCTACCTCCTCGGCTTGTCGAACTACGGCGTCGGAGAAGAGCTCCCGGCCGATGACGAGAACGATGGGGACCAGGCACGGTCCCCAGTCAGCCACTGACCCTGCTCCCTTCAGCCTGACCCGGCTACCCGGCACGCGGCATCCCCAGCACGCTTGGATGTCGCGTGCCGATTTGGGTTCGATCAGTCGGCACTCCGTTGAAGCTGCCACGCCGCTTCGAGGGCATCCTCGATCGCACCTGCATCGCCTCCAGCGACGTCAGCTACGACCATCATGTGGCTGATGTACCGGGTCGGGACGCTGAAGGTTCCTGGGAACTGCCGCAGCATCGAATCGCGGAAGTCGAAATCGGCACGGATCACCAAGCGCCTGTCGTCCAGCTGACGGGCGACGAGCCTGCCGTGATACCGCCACTCGGCCATCCCCTCCCGGGCAGTGCGGCGCACCCCGCTCAGGTCCTCGGCCAGGTGGGCTACGTCATCCATATCCATTAGCGAGGCTTTCCAGCTTCCCTAGATCCCGATCACCGGAGTAAGCATCGTCGGCGGCAGCTGAAGTGTGAACCCCTCAGCAATGCTCTGGTACTCCGTAGCCATGACGAAACGCCAACCGGCGCGGACCCGGCCAGAATGGATCATGACTCGGGCCTCGAGTGTTTTCTCCCCCGGGCCGCAGTCTCCCTGGCGGCGGCGGTGGGCCGGAAGGCAGTTGCCTCACTGGCGCTGCTGAGGCCGAAGATGATCGCGCCGGTGAGGCCGATCAGCGCGGCGATTCCCCAGGCGATCGCGGGGACCGGTGATCCTGGTTCAGGGATGCCTGTGCTCAGCGCTGCGACAAGCAGCAAGACGGCAATGCCCAGGGCGGTGCCCAGCTGTGCGGCGGTGTTGATGATCCCGGAAGCGGTGCCTCGTGCGACGACCGGGACGCTGGTACCCAGCCTGGTCGCGGCCACCGAGGAAAGGCCGATACCTGCGCCGCCGGCCGCGGCGCAGATCGGCAGCGCCCACGTGCTGCTGGCCGCCGGGATGAGCGCGGCGTCGGATACGGCGATGGCCGCCAGACCGGCAGAGACCAGGCCCTGCGGTGGCCACCGCGCCAGCGCGGGAGCGGCAAGTGCGGAGCCGGCAATGACGGCGACGCTGAACGGCAACAGCATCAACCCGGCCACGAGCGGGCTGTGCCCTCGGGTGTTCTGCAGGTACAGCGTCGCCAAGGTGATGGCCGAACTGGTCGTCAGCGTGTTCAGCAGTGCACCGGCCGCACCCTGCCGCAATGGCCGCGCGCCGAGCACTGCCCGGGGCAGCAGCGGCGCCGCCGAGCGCCGGTCGATGATGATGAACAAACCCGCCAGGACCACCGCCACAGCCAACAG
This sequence comes from uncultured Actinomycetes bacterium, assembly GCA_963835425.1. Classification (GTDB taxonomy): domain Bacteria; phylum Actinomycetota; class Actinomycetes; order Streptosporangiales; family Streptosporangiaceae; genus UBA9676. Next base: position 44,942 of record CAWIGE010000005.1, read on the forward strand.
CGCGGTACCCAGCACTGCCCGGCCGGGCTGAGGCAGCAGCGTCGTCGCGACGACGAACGCCATCACCGCGGCGGTGAAGGTACTGACGCTGGGGATGCTCAGCCGGACCGACCGGTCACCAGCCCGATCCGGCGGCACGGCCCGCCCGATGGCGGTGGCCAGTAGCACAGCCAGGGGCAGACAGGCCCAGAACACCGCCCGCCAGCCGACCAGATAGGTCACCACGCCGCCGACAACAAAGCCGCTCGCGCCCGCAGCAGCCCCAGAGGCGCTCCATGCCGCGATGGCCCGCTCCCGCTGAGGCCCATCGGAGGTGATTGTGGTCAGCAACCGCAGCGCCGACGGTACCGACAGTGCCGCAGCGGCACCTTGCAGGCACCTCGCTGCCGTCAGCACCACCGCCGACTCGGCGGTCGCCCCGACGAGAGCGGCCACGGTGAAGAACGCCAAGCCGGTGAAGATGATGCGCCTATGACCAAAACGATCCCCTAGCCTCGCGCCAAGCATCAGCAACCCGCCGAAGAACATGGCATAGCCAGTAGAGATCAAGCTGGCTGCATCCGCCGACGCCCGCAGGTCCGCCAGCATCGCCGGTAGCGCCGTCACCATGACGGTCACCCCGAGAACATCAACGAACTGCACCAGGCACAGCGACACCACACCCAGCGGCACACCTCCAGCCCTGCGGGCGTTCACCACAGTAAGGAGCTCACTTCCCTGGCACGGGATCGGCGAAGAACCCGGCCAGCAGCGAGGCCAGTTCGGTGGGGCCTCCTCGGCGATGTGGTGGCCACAGGTCCGGGCACACCACGGTGAACCGCACGCCTACCCGAGACGATTAGCTCAAACCCCTCGCCGCGGAGCCACTGTGGCGGGGCCTGGATGCAGCTAAGCGCCAGTGAAGTACACCGCCTTACCGATGACCCGCAGGAGAAGCAGGATGGCCAGGTGCCTGGTGGGGCTGCGCGCCGCCGACGCCGCGAGACCGGCCCACTGACGGTCCGGCCCGTGGCCCGAGACCGGGATGACCCTGGTGTCGTCGGCCGCCCACAATGGGCTGATGGACGTAGATGCCTTCATCCGGGACGGATACGTGGTCATCCGCGGCGCGTTCGGCGCGGACACCGCGGCGGCATGCCGGGCGGCGATCTGGGACTGCATGGCCGGGCAGGGAATCCGTGAGGACGATCCCGCGACCTGGCCGCCGCTGGCGGAACTCGACGGTCTCGCGGGCGGGCCGTTCGCCGCCGCGGGCAGGTCCCCGGCCCTTGCCGCTGCCTGCGACGAGCTGATCGGGCCCGGCCGGTGGACCTCACCGGTCAACGCCGGCGGCGCGGTGGTGGTGCGGTTCCCCTCTGAGGAGCGGGCGAACGCGGGATACCACATCGAGGGCAGCTACGACGGCCCGGGCGGGTACTGGGCCAACGTCCACTCGAAGGCCCGAGGGCTGCTGGCTCTGTTCCTGTTCACCGACGTCGGCCCCGGCGATGCGCCGACCCGGCTGATGTGCGGCTCCCACCTGGCGGTCCCGCGGTTCCTGGCCCTCTACGGCGAGGCCGGCGCCTGTGCCGATGGCGTCTTCTGGCGCCCGTCGGCGCTGTGCCTGCCGGCCGCCCACGCTACCGGCCGGCCGGGGGACATCTACCTGTGCCATCCGTTCATCGTGCACACCGCCACCTGGCCGCACCGGGGCACGGCGCCGCGGATGATCGCCCAGCCCGCCGTGCATGCCCGGGACGGGTTCGCCATCGACGGATCCGACCCCTCGCCCGTCGCCCGGGCGATCGTCGCCGGCCTGGCGATGGCCGATTGACGCAGCGCCGAAGCGGCCGGCGCAGCGCGGTCAGGCGGTCGACGGTGAACGGCCCGGCCGGATCGGCGATGACCCGGCTCACGGCGGACCCGCAGAGATGCCCGTGCCCGTCACCTGCATGGGCATAGGGTTAGCCAGCGCGGGGCTGGCTGGCGGGACTGGTCTGCCGCGTGGTGCGCCAGCTAAATTGAGGGTAATCGTCCATCCTCACGGCCGGTCCCGCCCTAGAGGAGGTCCTGTCGTGTGTCTCATCATTGACAGGGATCCTTCTGTGGGTTCCGGGTTGCCGCCCGTGCCCGGGCCCGCGGGCTACACGGCTCGCGCAGGTGAGATGGGCAATCTCGTGGGGGAGGCTGGGTGAACGTGAGCGTTGGCCGGCAGGGGCTCTGGTCGGTGCCCGGTGAAGGGGTGCTCGCGCGCCAGGGGGACCTGATCCTGCTCAGCGCGGTCGACGAGCATGGCCTGCTGGACAGCCTGCTGGATCTGCTGGCCAAGACCAGCGAGGCCGGCGGCGACGGGCGCCGGTTCGTTGACGCCGTTGAAGACCTGATCGAGGGGGATGAGACCTGGGGCGCTGGCGATGAGGGGCAACCGGGGCCAGCGGTCATCGCGTTCGGTCCGGTAGGTGCCGGACTCGCCGTCACCGCCAGCGGGACCGCCTGGGCGGAGATCACCACCGCGCACGGGACGGACCGGCTGGCGGCCGCTCAGCCAGCCACCGTGCTGCGGTGCGTGGTGGGGATTCCCGTGTACGCGGTCCGCGGCGGGCTGGGCGCCGGCCGCAGCGGTGGCGACCGCACCGACCGCTTCTCGCACCTTGAGCGCGGCGCCATCCGGGCGGGTGGCCTGTCGTACCACTCCGGGCTTACCGCAGCGCCCGCGCTGAGCGTGGCGCCGCCCGAGGCCGCGCCGCCGCCGGTGCCCGACGTCACGGCGCTGGACGTGGCAGGCCCGGAGCCGGCCGCCGATACCGCCGTGCCCGGCCCGACGGCGGAAGAGGCCGGGGCCTGGGTACAGCCCCATCCGGTGGAGCCTCCCGCGGTGCAGCCGGAGGTGGCCGAGCCTCCCGCGGCCTGGGCCGAGGCGGCGGAACCCGACATCGCGGAACCCGAGGCAGCGGAACTCGGAGCAGCGGAGCCCGAGGCAGCGGAGCCCGGGGCGCTGGAGCCCGAGGTCCTGGAGCCCGAGGCCTTCGAGCCCGAGGCCTTCGAGCCCGAGGCCATGGAGCCAACTGCACTGCCGGAAGCCGATCAATCCCATCCCCCGACGGGGAAATCCCAGATCCCCGACCACCCCCCGACTGGGAAATCCCAGATCCCTGACCACCCCCCCACGGGGAAATCCCAGATTCCCGACTACGGAGCCGCGCTGGCCGCGGAGCAACCCGGCGCCGTGGTGCCTCCTCGCGAGGCGACTGGCCCAGCCGAGCTGCCGCTGCCGTCCGCCGATACGCCCGTGGATGACCTGGGAGCAGCCGCCGGCGCGCCGATCGTGCTCGGCGTGTACTGCAAGAACGGCCACTTCGGCGACCCGAACGCGCGCTCCTGCGTTGTCTGCGGGGTCTCCAGGGGCCGCCGCGGCCCGGCCCCGCAGCCCGGGCCGAGGCCGCCGCTGGGTGCGCTGGTTCTCGACGATGACTCGGCCCTGGAGTTGAGCGTCGACTGCGTGGTCGGCCGGGAGCCAGCCCTGGATCCCTCGGTAGCGGCGGGCGAGGCCCACCCGCTGGCCATTGCCGACGCGGCGGTGTCGCGAGTCCATGCCCGGATTCACCTGGATGGCTGGCAGGTCCTTCTGATCGACCTCGGGTCGGTGAACGGCACCCGCATCCGGCTGCCGGGTAAGCGTTCAGAGCAGGCGCTGGAGCCTAATGTCCCGGTCCAGCTGCAAAGCGGAACGCGTGTCCTTGTTGGCACCCAAGGCTTCCAGTACGAGGCCCATCGCGGCCGCTGACCCCCCGCTGCCGCGGCCAGTGGCGAGGATGCGCCCCGTCCAGCGGTGTCAGCCCAGCTCAGGTCCGGTGGCACGCGGTTCCTGACGCCGCGCGGGGCCATGAATATCTCATCGTCAATCGGGGAGCGGACGCGTACACTGGCCTCAGCGCTATCGGGGGGGTCCGGATATGCGATCCAGCTTCGCTAACCGCCACCACGACATTGACATTGCCTGGCCGGGCCAGGTGGCTCCTTCTCCCGCAAGGAGCTGACCCCATCGCCGGCCCGGTGGCATTTCGGGTTCTGGAAATTTCCTGAACGGAGATTGGTGATGCCCACACTGCCGATGGTGGGAGACGAGCTCGCTGGCTACCGGTTGCGGGGGGTCCTGGGCCGCGGCGGGATGAGCGTGGTGTACGAGGCGGAGAACCCGCGGCTGGGCAGCACGGTGGCGCTGAAAGTGCTGGCGCCGGAGCTGTCCACCGACGATGTGTTCCGGGCCCGGTTCCTGAAGGAGTCGCGGACCGCGGCCTCGCTCAACCACCCTAATGTGATCCCGATCTATGACATGGGCACGCATGAGGACCTGCTTTTTATCGCGATGCGCTATGTGGCCGGCCAGGATCTGCGGGCGGTGCTCAAGGCCAAGCATGTGCTGGCCCCTGAGCAGGCGGTGCTGGTGTGCGGTCAGGCCGGCCGGGCGCTCGACGTCGCGCACCGGCACGGCCTGGTGCACCGTGACGTCAAGCCGGGCAACATCCTGGTCGAGCACGGCGCCGATGAGGACGAGCCGGACCACATCTACCTGACCGACTTCGGGATCACCAAGCACACCGCCTCGCGCAGCGGGCTGACGGCCACCGGCGAGTTCATGGGCACCATCGACTACATCGCCCCCGAGCAGATCCAGGGTCGCCCCGTCGATGGCCGCGCCGACATCTACTCGCTGGGCTGTGTGCTGTATGAGTGCCTGACCGGCCGGGTGCCCTTCGCCAAGGACGTCAACGCCGCGGTCATCTGGGCCCACGTGGAGGAAATGCCCACCACCCCCAGCTCACTGCAGCCCACCCTGCCCCGCGAGATCAATGAGGTCATCAGCAAGGCGCTGGCCAAGGACCCGGCCGACCGCTACGCCACCTGCCGGGAATTCATCGCCGCCGCCCGCGGCGCCATCGGCGCCCCCGCCGCCACCACCACCGACACCGGCACCTCACACACGGCCACCATCCTGGCCGGCCCGGCCGCCGCCGCCACCGCTGCTGCCGCCGCCACCGCGGCCGCGCCCGCCGTCGGCCGCGACGTCACCGCCCCCCAGCAAGCCCCCGGTTACTTTCCCCCGGCCCCGCCCGGCCCGGCACCCGAGCGGTCACCTGGCGGCGCGCCGCCCGCGGGGCCGCCACCCGGCGGCAAGAAGCCACGGATCCGCCTGGATCGGCGGCTGGTGGCCGGCCTGAGCGCCCTGGCGCTGGTCATCGTCGCCGTCGGCGGCTTCCTGATCTACCGCAGCACCACCGGCGGCTCCTCCACCCCGGCCGCCGGCGGGTCTTCCACGGCCGCTCAGCCTGGCGCTGGAAGCTCGGGGCTGCTTCGCCGTTCCCGGTGCAGCAGCTGCACGCGGCGGTGCTGAATGGGAGCCAGATCTGGCTGGCCGGTGGCCTGACCGGCTCCAGCCAGGGAGCGGCCGCCAGGGCAACGGACAAGACGGCGTACTACGACCTGGCGTCCCACGCCTGGCACACCGGCCCGGGGCTGCCGTTCGCGGTGCATCACGCGATGCTGGTGGCCTACAAGAATCAGCTGTGGCTGATCGGTGGTTTCCGGACGTCGCCCACGAACCTGGAGGCGGCCGCCTCGGACAAGGTGCTGATCTTGAAGAATGGCCACTGGACGTCCGGGCCCTCGCTGCATCATGCGCGGGCCGCGGGCGCGGCGGTGGTGGTCGGGAACAAGATCGTCGTTTTTGGCGGGCGGACCGGCGGCAAGGTCGAGGCGGAGGTCAAGCAGACCGAGGTGTTCGACGGCAAGAGCTGGCACGACGCCCCGGCCATCCCGTTCCCAGGTGATCACCTGGGGGCGGTGTCGGATGGGACCTACGCGTACGCCATCGGCGGGCGCGATCTCAAGTCCTCCGATAACAACAATCATCTGCAGCGCTTCGACCCGGCGACCAACACGTGGAGCCAGCTGACGCCCCTGCCGGTGGCGAACAGCGACATGGGCGCGGTGTATGTGGACGGCCAGATAGTCACCTTCGGCGGGGAGAACGCGTTCAGCGTCTTCAACACCGTCCGGTCCTACAACGTGGCCACCAAGACCTGGTCCACGCTGCCGAACATGGCCCAGGCGCGGCACGGGATGGGCGCGGCGGTGGTCGGGAACACCATCTACGCCATCGACGGGGCACAACTGCCCGGGCACGCCGGATCCACCCGCACCCTGCAGACCTTCGTCCCGCCCGTGCCCGCGGCACCCATTCGGTTCTTCTCGTCCTGGGTGCTGGGGCGGATCTCGACGTTCCCGGTGCAGCAGCTGCACGCGGCGGTGCTGAACCAGAGCCAGATCTGGCTGGCCGGTGGCCTGACCGGCTCCACTGGGGCAGCAGCCGCCCAGGCAACCAAGCAGACGGAGTACTTCGACACGGCGCTTCATGTGTGGAATAACGGCCCGCCGCTGCCGTTCGCGGTGCATCACGCGATGCTGGTGGCCTACAAGAATCAGCTGTGGCTGATCGGTGGTTTCCGGACGTCGCCCACGAACCTGGAGGCGGCCGCCTCGGACAAGGTGCTGATCTTGAAGAATGGCCACTGGACGTCCGGGCCCTCGCTGCATCATGCGCGGGCCGCGGGCGCGGCGGTGGTGGTCGGGAACAAGATCGTCGTTTTTGGCGGGCGGACCGGCGGCAAGGTCGAGGCGGAGGTCAAGCAGACCGAGGTGTTCGACGGCAAGAGCTGGCACGACGCCCCGGCCATCCCGTTCCCAGGTGATCACCTGGGGGCGGTGTCGGATGGGACCTACGCGTACGCCATCGGCGGGCGCGATCTCAAGTCCTCCGATAACAACAATCATCTGCAGCGCTTCGACCCGGCGACCAACACGTGGAGCCAGCTGACGCCCCTGCCGGTGGCGAACAGCGACATGGGCGCGGTGTATGTGGACGGCCAGATAGTCACCTTCGGCGGGGAGAACGCGTTCAGCGTCTTCAACACCGTCCGGTCCTACAACGTGGCCACCAAGACCTGGTCCACGCTGCCGAACATGGCCCAGGCGCGGCACGGGATGGGCGCGGCGGTGGTCGGGAACACCATCTACGCCATCGACGGGGCACAACTGCCCGGGCACGCCGGATCCACCCGCACCCTGCAGCTTCTCCACTTCAAGGTGCTTAAGTAAGCCACGCCCGGCGACGACAACCCGCTGCGGGCCCGGTTGCCCGGCGTGATGCTGCCGTCCGCGGCGCCTGGAATGCCCGTCGCCAGCCGACCCGTAGGCTGATCGCATGATCACTGTCGTCGGCGAGTCGCTGGTGGATGTGGTCGCCCGCACCGGCCACGACGAGGTCACCGTCCACCCCGGGGGCAGCCCGGCCAATGTCGCCGTCGCGCTCAGCCGGCTTGGGCAGCGCACGGCGCTGGTGACGCAGATCGGGGCCGACGACTACGGCGCCCTTGTCCGCGCCCACTTGGAGAGCAACGGCGTGGACGTGATTCTTGCCGGACCCGCGGGCCAGCCCACCAGCCGGGCGCTGGCCACGCTCGACGCCCACGGGGCGGCCAGCTATGAGTTCGACCTCAGCTGGGACGTGCGGGGGCTGCGGCTCGCCGAGGACAGCACCGCCATGCACATCGGCTCCCTCGGTGTGATGCTCGCGCCCGGCGGCGAGCAGGTGCTGCGGCTGGCGGAATCCGCCTGCCGTGGGGGGGACGTCGTCATCAGCTATGACCCCAACGCCCGGCCGTCGGTGACGCCCGACCGCCGGGCGGTGGCCGCCGTCGTGGAGAGGGCCGCTGCCTGCGCCCACATCGTGAAGATGAGCGATGAGGACCTGGCGTTCCTGTTCCCGGGCACTACGCCCGTGCAGCTCGCCGAGCGGCTGTTCGATGGCGACCGGCCCACCCAGCTTCTGGTCGTCACCATGGGTCGCGACGGGGCCATGGCGGTGACCCGGAACTTTCGTTTTGCCGTTCCGGCCGTGCCGGTGGTGGTCTTGGACACCGTTGGCGCCGGTGACACGTTCACCGCCGCGCTGCTCGCCGGGCTGGCCGACGTCGGCCTGCTGTCGCGGGTGGTGCTCACCGCGCGCGTGGCCGGAGAGCCGGGCCCGCTGCGCGACGTCGTGGGCCAGGCGCTGGCGGCCGCGGCGCTGACCTGCAGCCGCCCGGGAGCCGACCCGCCGACGGCCGGCGAGCTGAGAGGTTTCCTGGCGGAGGCGGAGGCGGAGAGCGGGGGGACGGCGGGCCACCGGCGCGATCACGGGTAACGCCGCGGCTCCGCCACCAAGGGCCGGGTCCGGTTCCGGCGGCAGTGCTATTTGGCCCCGGCGGCGTTGCCGTACGCCTCCGCCACCGCCCGGCGGAGCAGAACGCCGGCCACATGCCTGCGGTAGCCCGCGGTGGCGTGCAGATCATCGGCGGGGTCCAGGATGTCGAGCGCGGCGGCCACGGCCAGGCGGAGCGTGCCCGGGTCCGCGGGGGAACCCAGCAGGGCCCGCTCGGACCCGGCGCATCGCAGCGGGACGGCGGCGACCCCACTGACACAGATCCGGGCGTCGGCGATCACGCCGTCCTCCAGCGTCACCTGCGCGGCGACCCCGGCCATGGCGAAGTCACCGCGGCGCCGGCTCACTTCGCAGAACGCGGCCCCGGTGCCCGGCCCGGCGGCCGGGAAGCGGACGGCGGCAAGCAGCTCGTCCGGCCCGAGCGCGGTGGTCAGGTACGCCTGGTAGAAGTCGGTGGCCGCGATCTCCCGGCGGCCGCGGGTGCTCGCGGCCACGAAGGTGGCGTCCAGCGCGACCGCCACCGCCGGCAGCTCGGCGGCCGGGTCCGCGTGGGCCAGGCTGCCGCAGACCGTCCCCCTGGCGCGGATGGGCGGGTGGGCGATCCACGGGAGGGCGGCGGCAAGCAGCGGGCAGCGGGCGCCGACCGCCGGTGACCGTTCCGCGCGGGACTGGCGGACCATGGCGCCGATCACCAGGCCGGCCGGCGTCTCATCCAGGTTGCCGAGCGCGGGCAGCCGGCCGATGTCGATGACATGCCCCGGCCGGGCGAGCCGGAAGTTCAGCAGCGGCACCAGGCTCTGCCCGCCGGCGAGCACCCTGGCGTCGTCGGTGTGGCTGGCCAGCAGCGTCAGCGCCGCATCCACGGTGGCTGGCTGATGCAGGTCGAAGTCGACCGGCTTCACGGTGCTGCCTCGCCCGGCGCCCGGGCACCGGCCGCGCCGGGCGTCTGCGCCGCCTGGCCGAACAGGCGTGCCGCGTTGCCGGTGAGGATCTGGCCGCGGCCGGCCGCCGGCAGCGTGGCCTGCTCGACGACCGCCCGGGGGGTGAGGTCGCCGATCGGGAAGGGGTAGTCGGAGCCGAGCATGACGCGGTCCGCGCCTGCCTTGGCAACCAGGAACTCCAGCACCGACGGGTCGAACACGACGCTGTCGAAGTAGAGGTGGGCGAACGACTCGACCGGGTCGGCCGTGCTGCCGGGGTTGATGACATGGTTGCGGACCAGGCGCCCGAGGACGTACGGCAGCGCGCCGCCGCCGTGCGCGACGACCAGCCGGGCGCCCGGGTAACGGGCCGGCAGGCCGGCGTACAGCAGCCTGGCCAGCGTGACGGTGCTGTCCTCAACCCGGGCCAGCCCGTTGAGCAGCCCGAAGTCCGCGTAGCGTTGCGTTGCCCCGGCGGATCCCGGATGCAGGTAGACGACGGCGCCGGCGGCGTCGGCCGCCTCCCAGAATGGGGTGAAGGCCGGGTCGTCCAGCTCGCGGCCTCCCGCGCGGGTGCCGATCATGACACCGGGGCAGCCCGCCGCGGGCCGCTCGTGCAGGGCCGCCGCCGCGCGCACGGGGTCCTGGAGCGGCACCACGGCGAGCGGGGTCAGCCTGCCGTCGGCCCCGGCGAGTTCCGCGATGGCCTCGGTGAGCGCGGTTGCCCAGTCCGCGCCCTCGCCGGCCGGCAGCTCGTACCCGAAGATATCCAGCCAGCCGCCCACCACCTGGCGGCCGATGCCCTGCCCGGCCAGCCATGCCGCCCGCAGGCCGGGATCGGTGAGCCCGGCGGCCAGCGGCCGCGTCGGCGGGCCGCCGTTGAACGCCACGGTGTGGCTGCCGCCATGCCGCCGGACCTCGACGTGCGGGAAACGGACCCTGCCCGCCGCCAGCCCTTCGATCAGGGCGGCCGGGGCGGCGTGGGCATGGACGTCCACCGCGCCGCGCTCCGGGTTCACGTGGGTACCCCATCGGCGCCCGGCCGGGCCGCCCGCTCCGCCGCTCGCCGGATGGCCAGCCACACGTCGGCGGGCCTGATGGGCAGCGAAAGGACGGGACCGGCGCCCCGGCCGGCCAGCGCGTCATTGACCGCGCTGGCCACGGCGGCGGGCGCCCCCATGTAGCCGGCCTCGCCGGCCCCCTTCTGCCCGAACGTGGTGAAGGGCGACGGGGTGCAATGCTCGCCATCGACGATCGCCGGCACCTCGTGGGCGCTCGGCAGCAGGTAGTCCATGAAGGACTGGGTGAGCGGCTGCCCGTCGTCGGAGTAGGCGAACCGCTCGTACAGCGCGACGCCGATGCCGTGCGCGGTGCCGCCCAGGACCATTCCCCGGACGACGGCGGGATTGATCACGGTCCCGCAGTCGTGGGCCACGTAGTAGCGGTCGAGGTCGGCCACGCCCGTCTCCGGGTCGATCGCGGCGAGCACCAGGTGCGCCTCGAACGAGTAGCACGGGTAGACCTGCACCCCGCCGTCGGGCCTGGCCAGCTCCCCCGATCGCGGCGTGTGCGCCACGTGCACGACCTCGAGCCCCGGCTGCTCGCCCGGTGGCATCAGGTGCTGCCTGCGCAGCGCGATCGCGGCCAGTTCTTGCAGGGTCATTCGCCGGCCGGACTGGTCAGCCACGGCGCCGCCGCAGTATTCGACCGCGCCGACGGGCACGCCGAGGTTGTGCGCGCCGATCCGGCACAGCTTGCGTTTCAGCTCGTCGGCTGCGCCGCGCACCGCCTCGCCGAGCACTATCGCCATCCGGCTGCCCACCGGGCTCTGCGACGGCAGCCCGGTCAGGGAGTCGGCCCGGACCACGGTGACCGAGTCCGGGTCGCGCCCCAGCTCCTCGGCGGCCAGGGTGGCCACCATCGTCTCGTGGCCCTGCCCGGCCGAGGAGATCGAGACAACCACGGTGATCTCGCCGTCGCCGTCCACCCGCAGGCGGCAGCCCTCGGGGAAGGTCGTTTTGTCGCTGGCCGGGTTCATGATGCTCTCGAAGATCGCGTTTCCGCCGCTGGGTTCCAGGCAGGTGGCGACGCCAATCCCGGCCAGCATCCCGGCCGCGCGCAGCTCGTCGCGGCGGTGCTCCAGCGCGGCCAGGCCCGGCTGGGCGGGCGTCCCGGCGAGCCCGATGGCCTTGTCGAGCACGGCCGGGTAGTCGCCCGAGTCGTACTCGGTGCCGCTGGGTATGCGGTAGGGGAACTCCTCCGGCCGGATGAAGTTGCGGCGGCGGATGGCCAGCCGGTCCATGCCGAGGCTGCGGGCCGCCGCGTCCACGGCGGATTCGATCGCGTAGTTCGTCGGCGCCTGCCCGAAGCCGCGCACGGCGACCTGCCCGGTCTTGTTGGTGGCGACGGCGGTGGCGGTGTAGGAGGCGGAGCCGATCCGGTACGGCCCCACGATCGCGCCGATGGGCTTGGCCAGCTGCAGCGGCGAGCGGCCGGGGAACGCGCCTTCGTCGTCGATGACCCCGATCCGGATACTGGTGAAGTCGCCCGCGCGGGTGCAGGCCAGCTCGACGTCGAAGATCCGGTCGGGGCCGTGGAAGTCCCCGCCGTGCATGTTCTCCGCCCGGTCCTCGATGAGCTTCACCGGCGCGCGCAGCAGCGCCGACAGGTGCCCCGCGAGCACGGCATGCTTGATGCCGCGCTTGACGCCGTAGCTCCCGCCCACGTCAACGTCGAAATGCACCCGCACCCGGTTGGTGGCCAGGCGCAGGGCGTGGGCGACCTGCTCGGGGAACTGCGGCATCTGCACCGAGGCCCACAGGTCGAGCAGCCCGGCGTCGTCATCCCAGCTGGCGACCACGCCGAACGTCTCCAGCGGGACCGTCGAACTGCGGTTCCAGCGCACCCGGACCCGGCTGACCACCTCCGCCCGGGCGAAGTCCCCGGCCACGTCCCCCCAGGAGAACTCCCGGTGGGCCAGCACGTTGCTGCCGAGGGCGGCATGCACGAGCGGGGCGCCATCGGCGAGGGCGGCCTCCGGGTCCAGCACGGCCGGGAGCGGGTCGTAGTCGACCTGGACAAGCTCCGCCGCGTCCTCGGCGAGGGCGCGTGAGGTCGCCACCACGGCGGCCACCCACTGGCCGGCGTACCGGGCCTCCTCCACCGCCAGCGGCCGCCACTGCACCGCCGGGAGGGTGAGGTACTGGCGCAGCGGCTCGGTGGACTTCGCGAGGTCCGCTCCGGTCACGACCGCAGCCACGCCATCGAGGTCGAGGGCGTCCGCCACGTTCACCGAATTGATCCTGGCGTGCGCGTGCGGGCTGGTGACCAGCCCGGCATGCAGGGTCCCCGGCGGGGTGATGTCCGCGGCGTACCGGCCGCGTCCGGTGACGAAGCGGCGGTCCTCGCGGACCGGGGACGGCCGGGAGACCCAGCGATGACGGGCGCCCTCAGCCATGGGCCACCGGCCCCGGCTGGGAGCGCTGGCCGGGAGCGGACTGCTCGCCGGGGGCGGAGTGCTCGCCGGGGGCGGAGTGCTGGCCGGGGGCGGAGTGCTGGCCGGGAGCGGAGTGCTGGCCGGGGGCGGAGTACTGCCGCGCCGCCAGTTCCACTGCCTCGCGGATCTGCACGTACCCGGTGCAGCGGCAGATGTTCCCGCTCAGGGCCTGGTCGATGTCGGCCCGGCTGGGGGTGGGGTTCGCATCGAGCAGGGCCTGGACCGCCAGCACCGTGCCCGGCGTGCAGTAACCGCACTGCAGCGCGTGGGCCTGGCAGAACGCCTCCTGGACCGGGCTGAGCCCGCCGCCCGCCGGGGCCGCCCCCTCGATCGTTGTGACGCGGTGGCCGTCGGCCTGCGCGGCGAGGATGATGCAGGACCGCGCCGGCTCACCGTCGAGCAGGATGGTGCAGCTGCCGCAGACCCCGTGCTCGCAGCCGAGATGGGTCCCGGTCAGGTGGAGCTCGTCGCGCAGCAGGTCGGCGAGGCTCATCCGGCCTGCGACCTCGCAGGTGCGCCGCTCGCCGTTGACGGTCACCTCGATCCTGTGCCGGGTTCCCACCGGGTCAGCGTCCCGCCGGTGAGCGCCCGGGTGCTGGCGTGAGCCGGGCCGGCCAGCGCGGGGCCGGCCAGCGGGGCCCGGGGCCGTCATCGCATCATCCCGGCCGGGTCCGCGCCCGGCTGGCCGGCCGCGCCGCCCGCCACGCCAGCCTCGGCGCCGGCGTCGGGCGTCATCCCGGCCAGGATGCGCTGGCGGAGGGCGGCGAGCTCCCGGTCGCCCGGATCGGCCGGGACGGCGATGTCGTCGGCGATGTGGGCGGGCGGGCGCAGCACGAGCACCCGGTCGCCGATCGCGAGTGCCTCGGCGATCGAATGGGTGATTACCACGCCGGTCTTGCCGTTGTCGCGGACGAGGTCCACGAACTCCTGGCGGAGGGCTCGGGCGGTCACCTCGTCCAGCGCCGAGAAGGACTCGTCGCACAAGATGATGTCGGGATCGACGGAAAATGCCCGCGCGAGTGCCACCCGCTGCCGCTGCCCGCCGGACAGCTCGTGTGGGTAGGCGGATTCCCGGCCGGCCAGCCCTAGGCGCGACAGCCAGCTCCGGGCGCGGTCGTCCCACTCGCCCTTGGGGACCCCGGCGAACTTCATGCCCGCGTGCACGTTCTGGACCGCCGTCCGCCAGGGGAGCAGCCGCGAGTCCTGGAACACCACGGCGATCCGCCTGCGGAACCAGCCGAAGTCGGCGTGTGGATCGCGCCCGTTGACCCGCACCTGGCCCTCGCTCGGCGGCGCCAGCCCGAGGATCAGGTTGAACGTCGTGGACTTCCCGCAGCCCGTCACCCCGACGATCGAGACCAGCTCCCGCGGGCGGACGCCGAAGTGCAGGTCACGGACGGCCTGGTGGCCCGAGAACGCCTTGCTGACGTGGCTGAACTCGATTATGTGCTCATGCGCGCTGGCCGGCATAGGCGCCTCAGGCGTCCGCCGCCGGGGCCGCGGCCGCCGTGGCCGCCGCGGTCCAATGGCCGGCCTGCGGGCGGTAGCGCAGGGCCCGGGACTCCGCGAGCTCGATACCGCCCTGGGCGAGCAGCATGATGAGGGCCAGCAGGAGCGTCCAGGCCACCACCGAGGTCATGTCGAGAAGCTGCTCGGCCGACATCAGCTGGGCGCCGACACCCACCGACGCGCCGACCAGCTCCGCGATCAGCACCATGCGGATGGCCAGGCCGAGGTTGACCTTCCACGCCGTGAAGATCCCGGGTGTGACGGCCGGGAGGGTGACCTCGCGGAACAGTGACCACCGGCCCGGCCGGAAGGAACGGGCCATGTCCCGCAGGTCAGCCGGGATCGCCCGGTAGGAGTCGTAGGCCTGGAGCGCGAACCCCGGCAGGGTGATGAGCACCATGACGAACCACACCCGGAGCTCGACCAGCTGGAACCAGATGACCGCCATGATGACCCAGGACAGGGACGGGATCCCCTGGATGAAGCGGATCGGCGGCAGCAGGTAGCGCGCGGCGCCGGCCTTCGCGCCCATGAGCATGCCGATGGCACTGCCCAGGATGAATGCGCTCACGAGCCCGGCCGCGACGCGCGCGAGCGTGGTGAGCAGGCTGCGCAGCAGGACGCCGGTGGTGAGGATGTGGACGGTCTGCCGCGCCACGGCCGGGATACCCGGCAGCACATACGACGGAGTGAACCGGGATACCACGGCCCAGGCCACCAGCAGCAGCACGACGAACACGGGTATGCCGGAGTCCCTGACCCGGCGCCAGACAGACGGCCCCGGCGCGGCCGGCGCGGCAACCGGGGCCTCGGTGGCGGTGGATTGCGTCATTTACAGCCCCTTGTAGATGAACGACGCGGGAGGGGAGGCGCTCAGGTAGCCGGACTGGCGGGCCGACTCGATCACCGCATTGATCCCCTGCGTCAGGCTGGCGGACGGCGCGACATGCAGCTTCAGCAGGCTGTTCGTCTTGATGAGCTGCTCGTAGACCGCGGCGTCCCCGCCGGTTGACCCGGCGATGATCTTGGCTGCGGCGGCGGGGTTGGCCATCGTCCACTTGGCGGCCGCCGACCAGATCGCGTACAGCTTGCGGGGACCGCCGGGGTTCGCCTTCACCCATGCGCTGTGGGCGGCCACCCCGGCGTACGGGATCTCGCTGGTGCCGAAGGTCTGCTGCCAGCGGTCCAGGCCCATGTCGAGGCTGCGGATGCCCGGCTTTTTGTTCAGGACGAGGGAGTATGCGGGCTCCCAGATCTCGGTGGCGTCCGTGCGGCCGGTCAGCGCCATCGTGGACAGGCCGGGGGTCGTCTCGTTGATCTGGGTCACCTGCTTGAGGTTCAGCCCGGCCTTGAAGGCGAACCACTGGAACATCGCGTAGTTGGTGGTGCCGAGGGCCGCCGCGAGCGAGTGGCCGTGCAGGTCGGTCAGGCTGTGGATGGCCGGGTCGGAGGTGACGACCGCGCCGAAGAAGTCGAACGAGTTGAACAGGTAGGTGATCGGCACGCCCCGCTCGACGCGCAGTGCCTCCGACAGCAGCGCGGAGCTGCCGCCCACCTGGTACTGGCCCGAGGAGAACTCGACCGTGTAGTTGTCGGGCGTCACGTAGCTGAAGGCCAGGTGCACGCCGTGGGCGGTGTCGAAGCGCTTGGCCGTGATCACCGACGTGATGAACGCGCCGAGCGAGGGCGCCTGGAAGGCGAGCACCTTCAGCGTCGGCATGCTCTTGCCCGAGGAAGAGGAGGAGCTCGTGGAGGAGGAACTGCATCCGGCCACGGCTCCCAGGCCCAGCGCTAGCCCGCCGGCGAGCACCGCGCGGCGGCGGACGCCCGGCGGCCCGGCACCGCCCGACGGGGCTGCACCGTCCGGCGGCCCTGCAACGCCCGGTGAATGGGGTAACTCGGCTTGGCCGTGCGGGCCGGACAACCCGGCCCTGTGGTGGGATAACCCAGCCTTGTCCTGCGGGTGGAACGAGCTGACTTTCATCCGGACTCCTTGAGGTGCAGCGGGATGAGCTGGTCGGTCAGGTCGTCAGTCGGTGACCCATCGCAAGCGGTCAGCGTGCTTTCACATCCGGCCCGGCCAGCACGGGGGCCGCCGGGCCGCCAAGGGCGGCCGAGATGGCTATCGCCGCGTCCACGGTCGCCTCGCGCAGCGCGTCGAAGCGATCTGCCCCGAAGCGCTGCTCGGGCAGGCAAAGCCCCACCGATGCGACGGGGCTGCCGGTGTAGTCCCTGATCGGGGCGGCGACGCCGCCCACCCCTTCCCGGTAGCTGCCGTGGTTGATGGCATAGCCGTCGCGGCGTACCCGGTCCAGCAGGGCGTCGAGCTCCCGCGGCCGCGTGACGGACCGCTGGGTGTACGCGGGCAGCGGGCCGCTCAAGACCTTCTCGATCTCCGCGCGGGGCTGGTAGGCGAGCAGCGCCCGGCCGGTCGCCACGTACGCGGCGGGGCACCGCCGTCCCAGGTCCGACCTGGCCACCACCGGGTGACGGCTCTCGAGCTTTTCGATGTAGACGACATCGCCGTGATCGTAGACCGCCAGGTGCACCGTCTCGCCGGTGCGCTCGTTCAGTTTCACGGTGTCCGGTGCCGCGATCGTGCGCAGGTCCAGCTGCCTGGCCCACAGGCTGCCCAGCTCGAAACAGCGGATCCCGGCGCGGTACCGGCCGGTCAGGGGATCCTGGGTCGCATAGCCGCGGGCCTGCAGCGTGGCCAGCAGCCGGTGAACGGTGGCCTTCGGGCCGCGCACGTGCTCCGCGATGCCGGTCAGGCCCTGCGGGCTCGGCGACTCCGCCAGCAGCTCGAGGATGTCCAGCGCCCGGTCGAGCTGCGAGCTGCCCGCAGCAATGTTGGACCACTGTTCCATAACAGGAGTACATCTGGAACAACGGTCCACTGTCAACACAACGCCCACCATAAGCGAACCCCGCCGCCGCAGGCCCGCTGAAGTACCATCCCGGCGCTCTCGTCACCGCACCGGGGGAGTGGTCAACTCGCGGCCGCGGCCGCCGGCTTGCGTCGGCCGCCAGTGTGCAGCAAGCCCGACCTATCACGGATTTTGGCCACCGGAACCAGGACGAACCGGACGTGATCATGACCAAGATCCGTGAAATGAGGACCTCAGTGAGGGCCGACCCGGCTAGCCCGTGCGGGAGCCGCCGCGGCGGCGCCAGCGCGCGGCCCGGCGGTCGGCGCGGATCTGCCGGACGACGTTGCGGCCGGGGATCCCGGTCACGCCGCCGCCGCCGTGGGTGGCCGAACCCGCCTGGTACAGGCCGCGGACCGGGGTGCGCAGGTCGGCGTACCCGGCGGCCGGCCTGGCGTGGTACATCTGGCCCAAGGTGAGCTCGCCGTGGAAGATGTTCCCGCCGACCAGCCCGTATTCCTCCTGCATCTGGTGCGGCCCGATCACCTGCCGGTGCAGGACCGAGCCGGAAAATCCGGGGCCGACCGCCTCCATCCGGCCGATCATCCGGTCCGCGTAGGCCGCCAGCTCGGCCTCGTCCGGCGCGTCCGCGTACCCGCACGGAACCCACTGGGTGAACAGCGACATCACGTGGTGGCCCGCGGGGGCCAGCGAGTCGTCGAACACGCTCGGGATGCAGATGTCGGCGAACGGCTTCGCCGACGGCCGTCCGCTCACCGCCTCCTGGAACGCGTTCTCGATGTCGTCCAGGCTCTCGGCGAGCACGATCGTCCCGCCGTGTATCTGCGGGTCGAACGCGGGATGACTGGCGAACACCGGCAGCCGGTCCAGTGCCAGGTTGATCTTTACGGTCCCGCTGCGGCTCTGCCAGCGGCGGATGTCGGCAAGGAACGGCTCCGGCAGCGCCGACGGCTCCACCAGCATGCCAAACGTAACCTTCGGATGTGCCGTCGCGACCACGAGGCCGGCGTCCACCTCCTCACCGGAAGCCAGGGTCACGCCGGCCACCTGGCCGCCGGGCGTGACCCGGATCCTGGCCACCGCGGCGCCGGTGCGGATCTCCGCGCCGAACGAGCGGGCCGCGCCGGCCAGGGCGCCGGTGACCCCGCCCATCCCGCCACGCGGGAACCCCCACGCTCCGGCGTGGCCATCGTTGTCGCCGACGTGGTGGTGCAGCGTCAGGTAGCCGGTGCCCGCCGACCTCGGCCCGGCCCAGGCGCCGATCACCCCGGACACCGACAGCAGCCCGCGCACCGCGTCCGACACGAAGTAGGCATCCAGCAGGTCGGCGATGCTGCCGGTGAGCAGCCGGGTGACGTCCACCGTCTCGCGTACGTCCAGCTTGCGCAGGTGCCGCAGCAGCATCCCCTGGCGGGCCAGGTCGGCCGGCCGCCGGGAGCCCAGCCGCGCCGGGATCTCCTTCAGCATCGGCCCCAGGACCTGCCCGATCTCGCGCATGCGCGCCTCATATGCCGGGTAGGCCGCGGCGTCGGCGGCGGAGAACTTCGCGAATTCCTTGTGCCGGGCGGCCGGGTCGTCCGGCAGCCGCAGGTAGCTGCCGTCCGCCCGGGGGGCGAAGTACGGGCCCTGCGGGAACACGTGGTACCCGTGCCTGGCGAGCTGCAGGTCGGAGACCAGGTCGGCCGGCAGCAGCGACACCACGTAGGACAGCGAGGTCACCAGATAGTCCGGGCCGAACGGGCGCTCGCTCACCGCGGCGCCACCGACGACCTCCCGCCGCTCGCAGACCAGCACGTCCAGGCCGTCCCGGGCCAGGTACGCCGCTGCCACGAGCCCGTTATGGCCCCCGCCCACCACCACGACATCCCGCCGCGAACCCACGATCTGCCTCGCCCTCGTTAGGCGCCGAGCCGGCGGGTGACGTAGCGGCCGACGTCGGCGCTCGGCTGCTCCATCGGCGCCAGGTAGCCGGCCGTGAACATCCGCGAGCTCATGCCGTCCTGGACCTGCTCACAGATTGACCAGTCCTGCCGGTTCACCAGGTCCCAGAACTCCACCGCGTCCGAGGGGTCGAAGTCGTCGCGCGCGATCTCGTCCGGGTGGAACAGAAAGTCGCAGAGCACGGTGGTGTGCCCGGCGTCATGCGGCCACACCGTGAACGCGGTTACATGGTCGGCCGACAGGCTGAGCATGAGGTTGGGCAGGACGAGCTCGCCGCGGTGCCGCGCCCGGTCCGATTCGCCGAGCCCCGGAAAGGGTGCGCGCCGGGTCGTGCCGGTCAGCGTGAACGTGTAGGTCCCATCGCGGTGCGGGACGCCAGCGTCCCAGTCGAGGTCACCCCCGCCGCCGCCGCGGAACGCCGGGATCAGGTCACACAGCTCCGGATGGACCGGGCCGCAGTGGTAGCACTCGTTGTAGTTCTCCAGGATCACCTTCCAGTTGGCGGCGATCCGGTAGACGATCCGGTGGGCCGACCGCAGCTCCGCGAGCGGGTAGGCGGCGAGCCTGCCGTCGGCCCCGCTCAGCTGGTCGGCCAGCGGGCGCCGGTCGCCCGGGCCGGCGTCGAGCTGGGCGAAGACGAACCCGCCCCAGGTGGTGACGGCGACCGGGTGCAGCGCCAGCCGGTCGCGGTAGCGGCGCAGTTCGGGCAGGAACGGCGCGGCGCGCAGCGACCCGTCGAGGCCGTAGGTCCAGCCGTGGTAGGGGCAGCGGATCGCGGTGCCCGCGCAGCCGCTGCGGGCACGGTCGCCGCCCGGCTGGGAGCCGGCCACCGGGACGAGCCGGGAGCCGCGGTGTCGGCACAGGTTGTAGAAGCCAGCCAGGGAACTGCCCGGCCCGCCCGGGCGGCCCGGGCCCCGCACGATCAGGATGCTCTCGCCCGCGACGTCGGCGGTCAGGTAATCCCCGGGCGTGGCCAGGGATTCCTCCCGCCCGACGCAGAACCAGTCAGCGAACAGGACCGCCTCCCGCTCCCGAGCGAACTCCGCCTCGGCGGTGAAGCTCGGCCCCGGCAGGCTGCGCTCCAGCGGGATCTGCGCCTCGTCCATCTGGCTGGCGGTGCGTGCCGGGCCTGGCCCGGCTGCGCGGCCTGCTGGCGCCGCCGCGCCGGGCGCCGGCGCCGCGTCAGCTCTCCGCCTGGTCAACACTGCCTCCTCCGCTCCCAGCCTCCTGCCTTATGGGCGGGACCGGGTTAATCGCTGCCCGCCTGGCGTGCGGGGACTGATTCGTCCAGCCCGTCCGGCGTGCGGGGACTGATTCGTCCAGCCCGTCCGGCGGGCGGGGACTGATTCGTCCGGGCCGCCCGGCGTGCGTGAATTGGCTCGTCCGGGGCCTCCAGCGGGCGGGACTGGGTTGATCGCCCTGCCCGACCAGTGCGCGGAGACTGGTTCAGTCATCGGAGTACGGGTTCGGTGGCTCGATCGGCCGGCCTTCGCTCGAGCCGGCCGGGCCGGAACGGCGTGAGATCGACGCTGCCCGCCGACGCGCCCGCGATCAGCCCGGCGATCCCCTCGCCGACCGCTGGCGCGATCTTGAAGCCCATGCCGGAGAACCCGGCCGCCACGATCAGCCCGTCCAGGCCGGGCAGCCGGCCGAGCAGCGGCCGGGCGTCGGGGGTCATGTCGTACACGCCGGTGACGCCCCGCGCGATGCCGGCGTCCTCGAGCGCGGGAACCCGGCGCGCGGCCGCCTCCACCAGCGGCGCTAGGTCCTCGTCGGCGGCGGCCGCCGCGGCATCCGGGTCCGCGCCGCGCGGGCCGTAGAAGGCGCCGGCGAGCGTCATCGCACCTGCGGCCTCCGGCCGGAAATAGGTCTGGTTGGCGGAGTCGATGCAGGCCACCGGGGCGCCCGCGCCCGCCGGATGGGCGAGCACCGCGACCCGGTGCAGCTCGGTCTCGATGGGCAGGACGACCCCGGCGGTCCGCAGCAGCGGCGGGGACCACACCCCGGCCGCGAGGACGACCGTGTCCGCATACACGCGGTCGCCACCGCTCCCGTCGGCCCGGCTGCCCGTGGTTCCGCCCTCACCAGTCCCGCTCCCGCTCCCGGCGAGCTCGACGCCGGTTACCCGGCCGCCGTCGGTCAGCAGCGAGGCGACCGGGCTGTGCGGGCGGTACCGCACCCCGCGGGCCCGCGCAGCGGCCAGCAGATCGCCGGCCACCACCGCCCCGTCCCCGTAGCCGCCGTTCGGCTCCCATGCGGCGCACTCGACGTCGTCGGCCCGCAGCCCCGGCGCCACCTCCTTGAGTCTGGCGGCGTCGATCACCTCGGCCCGCGCGCCGAGCGCGCGCTGCATCGCCACGTTGGCGCGCAGCGCCGCCTCCTCGCCCGGCGACACGATCCGGACGAACCCGGTCCGGCGGACACAGCCGGGGCGGCCGGTGAGATCCGGCCAGGCCTCGAACATCGCGTCGCTGCGCACGGCCAGCTCAACCTCGGGGCCGAACGTGTAGTGCATCCGCACCAGCGCGGACGAGCGGCAGCTCATCCCGGACCCGACGGTCGCGCGATCGAGCACGAGGACATCGCCGGCGCCCAGCAGGCTGAGGTGGAACGCGGTCGCGGCGCCGATCACGCCCGCCCCGACGATCACCACATCCGCACTCATTGGCCTGCCTCCCTCGCCGGCGCCTCGCTTGGCCGTGCCGGAGGCGCCCCGGGCAGCGGCACGGCGGGAGGGTTCCCCGCGCCAGGAGGCCGCTGGTGCTGGGTCGTGCCGGAGGCGCGCGAGCGAGTACCGTGCCCCGGCGCCTGCGGCCGGCGCCGCTCCCGCCGCAGGTCGGCGAGCACCCGCCGGGCCGCGTTGTAGCCCGGCGCGCCGGTGACCCCGCCGCCGGGATGGGCGCCGGCGCCACACAGGTACAGCCCAGGCACCGGCGTCGCGTACCTGGCCCAGCCGGGCACCGGCCGCATGTGGAACAGCTGGTCCGGCGCGATGTCGCCGTGGAAGATGTTGCCCTCGGTGAGGCCGTACTCGCGCTCCAGGTCGAGCGGGGTCAGCACCTGCCGGGCGATCACCGCGGCGGGCACGTTCGGCGCGAACTGGCCGATCCTGGCCAGGACGCGGGCACCCAGCTCGTCCCGCCTGCCGTCCCAGGTCCCGTCGGCCAGCCGGTAGGGCAGGTACTGGACGAAACAGGTCATGATGTGGCGGCCGGGCGGGGCCAGCGAGGCGTCCACGGCGGACGCGACCACGCAGTCGATGAACAACTGGTCGGCACCGGCCAGCTCACCTCGTTTGGCATGGTCGTAGCATGCGTCGGCGACCGCGAGATCGGGCGGCAGGGTGAACAGCGCCCGGCGGCCCGGGCCGGCGTCGGCCGGCATGCCGCGCACCTGCGGCTCGGCGTCCAGCACCAGGTTGACCTTGCCGCATGGTCCGTCCATCTTGATCCCGCCGACCGCGGCGCGGAAGTCGCCGGGCAGTTCCGCCGCCTCGACCAGCTGGAGGAACGTCCGCTTCGGGTCGGCGCCGGAGAGCACCGTCCCGGCCGCGATCTCGGTGCCGCCCGCCAGCGCGACCCCGGCCGCCCGGCCGCCGTTCACCAGGATCCGCGCGACTTGCGTCCCGGTGGCGATCTGCATCCCGGCCGCCCGCCCGGCCGAGGCGATCGCGCTGCTGATCGCGCCCATCCCGCCCATCACGTGGCCGAAGAACCCCTGCTCCGCGTGCTCGCCGCCGGACAGCAGGTGGAAGGCCAGGCCGATTAAGGTGCCCAGCTGGTAGGGGCCGCCGTGCTTGCCGTACAGGTTGTTGGCCAGCAGCAGCGCCTTGGCCTGCCGGGATTCAAACCTGCTGTCGATGAACTGGCCCAGGCTGCCGGTCAGCAGGGTGGTCAGGCCCTCAAGCTCGCGCCCGCGCACCCCGCGCAGCCGCCGGCCCAGGCGCAGCAGCTCGCGGCCGCCGCGCAGGCCGGTGGCCCGGGTGTCGGGGGGCAGGTCCAGGAACAGGGGCTGCAGCCGGGCGGCCAGCGCCTTCAGCTCCGCGTCCGCGGCCAGGTACGAGCGGGCATCGGCGGGCGAGAACCGCTCGATCTCCGCGGCGGTCCGGGCGGGGTCGTTCCACGCGGCCACCACCTCGCCGCCGTCCAGGGCCACCTGCAGCGCCGGCTCGCACGGCACCATCCGCAGCCCGTGCGAGCCCAGGTCCAGCTCCCTGATCACCTCGGGCCGCAGCATGGACGCGATGTAGGAGGTGGTCGATGCCCGGCAGCCGGGGGAGATCTCCTCGGTGACGCAGCATCCGCCCACCACCTCACGCCGCTCGAGCACCAGCGTGGACAGGCCAGCCCGGGCGAGCAGCGCCCCGGCGGTGAGCCCGTTGTGCCCGGCGCCGACCACGATGACGTCCCATCGGGTGCCGGCCTGCGGGGGAGTCAGCATCTCTGACTTTCAGTCAGTTAAGGGCGATGGTCGTGCTGAAAGTATGGTTAGATTGGCTGGAAAATGTCAATATTGCGCACTCTGCCGAGGGCAATAAGTCCATGACTTCTGGTCAAATGACAGCTGCGGTCAGGTCGGCCGCGCCCGGCCGCGCACCGGTGCGCGCGCCCGCCCGCCAGCTGGCCAGGCAGGAGCGGATCGTCGCCGTGGCGATGCGGCACTTCGCCGAGCGCGGGTACGAGGGCGTGCGGATCGAGGAGATCGCCCGTGAGGCCGGCGTGGCCAAGGGCGCGGTGTTCGGCTACTTCACCAGCAAGGCCGGACTGTTCCTGGCCGCCTACCAGGCCGCGGCCCGCTCGTTCAGCAGCTACCTGGAGGCGCCGCCGGAGGTCCGCGAGCAGGGCTTCTTCGCGGTCGTCGGGTACTGGCTCCGGCGCACGCCGCACCTGATCCACGAGGACTGGGTCCCGTACCGGGTGACGCTGCTCGGCAACTACTGCTCCAGCCTGCAGCTGCGGCGCGAAATCACCCAGTTCCTGCTGCGCGAGGACCCGTACGGCACCCAGGCGTTCGTGCGGTTCGGCATCGAGCGCGGCGAGATCCGCCGCGACATCGACGCCAAGATGGTCGTGTCCCTGGTGGACTGGCTGATGGACCGCTGCCAGGACGCGATCGTGACCGAGGAGCTGGACCCCGGGCTGTTCGGCGCGGCCGCCGAGTCACCGCAGATGCGGGACGTGCGGGTCCAGCAGTTCGTGGAGCTGCTGCGCAGCGCCATCGGGGCAGGTTCCGCGTCCGGTGCGGGGCGGCCGGAATGACCACGGGCCAGCATCCGGGCGCAGGTGAGCAGGCGACCGTGGGTGAGCACGTGCCCGGGAGCGAGCACATGGCCGTCCGGGAGGCCCGGATCCCCATGCGTGACGGCACCGAGCTCGCGGTCACGCTCTATCTCCCCGCGCGGCCGGCCGGTCCCGTCCCCGCGCTGCTGGAATACCTGCCTTACCGCAAGGACGACGCGATGCTGGCCCGGGACTACGAGCTGTACGCGTACCTGGCCGCCCACGGCTACGCGGGGGCCAGGGTGGACATCCGCGGCACCGGCAGCAGCGACGGCGACCTGCCCGAGGGTGAGTACACCGAGCAGGAACAGCTCGACGCCGAAGACGCGATCGCCTGGCTGGCGGCCCAGCCATGGTGCACGGGCGCGGTCGGAATGTGGGGAATCTCCTGGGGAGGCTTCAACGCGATCCAGGTAGCGCTGCGGCGGCCGCCCGCGCTCAGGGCGATCATCGCGGTGGACGCATCGGACGACCTGTTCCACGACGATGTGCACTACATCGACGGGCTGCTGCACATCGACGAGTACGTGCTGATGATGGACCACCTGAACGCGCTCCCGCCCACGCCGGATTTCCCGGCCGACTCCCCGGCCTTTGCCCGCCGGTTCGACAGCGAGCCGTGGCTGATGACCTGGCTGGCCAGGCAGCAGGACGGGCCCTACTGGCGGCGCGCATCACTGCGGCCGGACTACGGCCGGCTGGCCGTCCCGGCGTTCCTGATCGGCGGCTGGTACGACGGGTACCGTGACTCGGTGCCCCGGATGCTCGCCGCCGCCCCCGCCCCGGTGAAGATCATGATCGGCCCGTGGAATCACACCTTCCCCCACAACGCGGTTCCCGGGCCGGCCATCGAATGGCGGGCTGACGCGGTCCGGTGGTGGGATCACTGGCTGAAGGGCGCCGAGAACGGGATCATGTCCGAGCCGCCGGTCACGGTCTACGTCAGGCACTGGCACCCGCCGGACCCGGACCTGGCGGAGATTCCCGGGCGCTGGCGGGCCGATACCGCGTTCCCGCCCGAGCGGACGGCCTACCGGGCCTGGTACTGCGGCCCGGAGCGGAACCTGTCGGCGGATCCGCCGGAAGCCGGATCGGCCGAGCTGCGTTACGTGGCTTCGGCCGGCGTGGAGGCCGGCCACTGGTGGGGCGAGCTGACGGTGGACCAGCGGGGAGCGGACGCGTTCAGCCTGGTCTTCGACAGCCCGCCGCTGGCGGAGGACGTGGAGATCCTCGGCTTCCCGCTGGTGGAGCTGTATGGCAGCGCGGACGCGGAGCCACTCCACTGGTTCGGCCGGCTCTGCGACGTGGCCCAGGACGGCACGGTCACCCTGGTGACGGGGGGAGGCCGGGCCGGGCGGCCGGATCCGCTGCGCGACGGCGGCTCGCTCCCTGAGAGCGCCGTCCAGCCCGCCCGGCCCGCCGCGGGCGCATCACCCGCCGCCGGTGCGCCGGCCATGGGCGCGCCGTCCGCTGTCGATGCTGGTGCGCCATCCGCCGCGGATGCACCGCCCGCCGCCGCGGTGCCGGGCGCGCTGCCGTTGGAACTGCACGTCACCTCGTGGGTGTTCCCGCGCGGCCACCGGATCCGGCTCGCGCTGTCCAACGCGATGTGGCCGATGATCTGGCCGACGCCGCACCCGGCCACGGCCACGGTGCGGCTCGGGCCGGCCGGGACCCGGCTGGTGCTGCCGGTGGTGCCCGCGGATCCGGCCGGCGGGCCGGTGCCGGTGTTCGCCGAGCCCGGCCCGGAGGAGCAGCCCCCGGGGATCCGGCACTGGGGCGACATGGTCCCGGTGCGGTGGACCCTGCAGCGGGACGACACCGGGGCCGCCGCGATCTGGTGGCGGGGCGGCACCGGCACCGAGTTCCCCTGGGGCCGGGTGGTGGACGAGGAGTACCTGCGCTACTCGGTACACGACGAACGGCCCGCGGATGCCTCGGTGCGCGGCGAGGCCCGCACCGAGTTCCACCTGGACGGCCGGCTGCTGATCGCCACCTCGGTGCTCGATATCGGCAGCGACGAGACGTCGCTGCACTACTCCTACCGCCGGGAGCTGCGCCGAGACGGCATGGTCATCCGCGAGCGCAGCTGGCAGCGCCGCTACCCGCGCGACGGCCACTGACGTACGGGCCACCACGCGTACCACCCGTGGCGGCGGCGGGCAGTGGTCAGGCGGTCCAGTCCAGTACCGGGCCGAGGGACCGGATGAACGACGAGCCGGGCAGCAGCCGCAGGGCGGTGTTGCGCAGGGTGACCGCCGCCGGGGATGCCCACTGGGCCGCCACCCCGATCCGGTGCGAGCGCAGCGCGATCTTCTGGGTGCGCGGCCGCCGGAGGCGGTCGTAGGCGTC
Source organism: uncultured Actinomycetes bacterium (assembly GCA_963835425.1). Lineage (GTDB taxonomy): Bacteria > Actinomycetota > Actinomycetes > Streptosporangiales > Streptosporangiaceae > UBA9676. The sequence continues at coordinate 71,566 of CAWIGE010000005.1, forward strand.
CAGCCCGCTGGGGCCGTCCACCGTCTTGGCCAGCACCACCGCGTCCTCGAGCGCCTGGCAGGCGCCTTGTCCCAGGTTGGGGGTCATGGCGTGCGCGGCGTCACCGACCAGGGCGACCCGGCCGCGGGCGTAGCCGGCCAGCGGCGGCAGCTCATACAGGTCGTCGTGAAGCACCGCGCCGGGATCCGCCGCCTCTAGCAGCGCCGGGATCGGATCATGCCAGCCGGCGAACCGGCGGCGCAGCCCGGGCAGACCGCCGCCGTCGGCGCCCTCGGGCGCGTTGGCGGTCGCGAAGCAGTAGACGCGCCCGTCGGCGAGCGGGACATAGCCGAACCGTTCCCCCGCTCCCCACGACTCCGAGCTCTCGCCCACCGGCACCGGCGGCGTGATCATCCGCCAGGCCGTGTAGCCGACATATTGGGGAAGGGGAGCGTCCGGCCAGACCGAGCGGCGCACGACGCTGTGGATGCCGTCCGCCCCGACGACCAGGTCAGCGCGGGACTCGCCGCCCGAGTGCACCACCGTCCCGTCGGGCCGGACCTCAGATACTGTGACGCCGCTGCGCAGCGCCTCGGCGGGCACGGCGGCACAGAGCACGGCCAACAGGTCGGCGCGGTGAATCATGGCCGTCGGGCCATACCGACGCTCCAATTGGGCCCCGTTGGTGCGGGCCAGCCACCTTCCCGCGCTGTCCTGGATGCCGGCCTGGCCCTCCAACGTGGCGTGGCGCCGGACGGACTCTCCTACGCCCAGCGCGTCCAGCGCCCGCAGCCCGTTGGCCCATATGGATAGGCCCGCGCCCACCTCGGTGAACTCCGGCGCCCGCTCCAGGACCTCGACCTGCCAGCCGCGCCGGGCCAGCGCCACCGCCGACGCCAGCCCCCCGATGCCGCCCCCGATGATGATCGCCTTCATGCCTGCCTCCGTCCCCTACGGCAATGGCTTATCACGGATTTTCGCCGCCCGAACCGGGACGAAATGGACGTGATCCTAGCGAAAATCCGTGATACGTGGGGGGTCGTGGCACGCTGATGCGCTGCCCAGGGCCCTCTGCCCGCCCCGGCCAGCCATGTAAGTGCCAAGCACGACCCGTGGCGAGTTAATGGCAGGCTCGCTTAGAGGAGGCTTGGAGGCTTATTTCAGTGACGGCGGAACATTGTCGCCGAGCCTCTTATGCATGAGTGGCTCTGACTCCCGGCTTCCCGCAGCCCAGTCATTGGCAGCCTCGCCATTTCCCGACCGGCCATTTCCAGCCCGGCCGTTACCGGCACAGCCATCCGTGCCGGAGCCCAGGCCGGCGGCACGCGACGCCGGCGCTCGGGTCGAGATCGTTATCCCGGTCCGCAACGAGGAGCGTGATCTGGCTCCCAGTGCCCGGCGGCTCCATGCCTACCTGCGTGAGGGTTTTCCCTTCACCGCGCGGATCACAATCGCGGACAACGGCAGCACCGACGGCACCTGGCAGCAAGCGCTGGCGCTGGCCGAAGAGCTCCCCTCGGTCCGCGCCGTCCGGCTGGAGCGGCCCGGCCGTGGCGGGGCGCTGCGGTCCATCTGGTCGGCCAGCGACGCGGACGTGGTCGCCTACATGGACGTGGATCTGTCGACCGACCTGAACGCCTTGCTGCCGCTGCTGGCGCCGCTGCTGTCGGGCCACAGCGACATGGCGATCGGTACCCGGCTGGCGCGCGGCGCCCGGGTGATCCGCGGCCCGCGCCGTGAGATCATTTCGCGCTGCTACAACCTGCTGCTGCACGCCGTACTGGGCACCGGGTTCTCCGACGCCCAGTGCGGGTTCAAGGCGATCCGCGCCGACGCCGCGCGGGTACTGCTGCCGCTCACCGAGGACACCGGCTGGTTTTTTGACACCGAGCTGCTCGTGCTGGCCGAGCGGGCCGGGCTGCGCATCCACGAGGTGCCGGTGGACTGGATCGACGACCCCGACTCCCGGGTCGCCATCATCCCCACCGCGCTCGCCGACCTGCGCGGCATCGCCCGCCTCGGCATCGCCCTGGCCCGGGGCACGATCACGGTGCCCGTTCTGCGCGGCCCCGCCCCCCCGGCGTCTGCGGCCTGGCGGGACGACCGGCCGGTACGGGCGGCTGGCCAGCCAGCTGGCGCGGTTCGTCGTGGTCGGGGTGGCCAGCACCGTGGCCTACGTCCTGCTGTATCTGCTGCTGCGGGGGGTGCTGGCGGCACAGGCCGCGAACGCCCTCAGCCTGCTGATCACCGCGGTGGCCAATACGGCGGCCAACCGGCGGCTGACCTTCGGGATCCGCGGCCGCGCCCACGCCGCCCGCCACCAGGCTGCGCGGCCTGATCGCGTTCGGCATCGGGCTCGCGGTCACCTCCGGCGCGCTGGTGGCGCTGCACATCGTCACCGCCCGGCCCGGCCGCGCCGCGGAGGTGGCCGTGCTCGTGGCGGCGAACCTCGTCGCCACCGCGGTCCGGTTCGCCCTCTACCGGAGCTGGGTGTTCCGCGGCCACGGCGGCCGCGCTGGCCCGGCGGCCATCCCCGCCCCCCGGGCCGCCCGGCCGGAGACTTCCCCCGATCTCGTCCAGCGCCAGCTGCTGGACCTGTCCGAATAGGAGCTGACGGTGACCGCCATCTCGACGCAACCCGGCGCTGCTCAGGCCGCCGGCCACAGCCCGCGGCAGCCGCCTGTCCCGGCTGCTGCGCGGCCGGCCGGACGACCCGGCGTGGGCACGGCCGGCGCTGCTGGGCCTGCTCGCTGGCCACCGCCCTGCTCTACCTGGTCGGCCTGAGCCGCAACGGCTGGGCCAACGAGTTCTACGCCGGCGCCGCGCAGGCGGGCACGGAGAGCTGGAAGGCGTTCCTGTTCGGCTCGCTGGACTCCTCCAACTTCATCACCGTGGACAAGCCCGCGGGCTTCCTGTGGCCGATGGAGCTGTCCGCCCGCATCTTCGGCGTGAACTACTGGAGCCTGCTGGTGCCGCAGGCCCTGGCGGGCATGGCCACGGTCGGCGTGCTCTACGCCACCGTGCGCCGCTGGTTCGGGCCGGCCGCCGCGATCATCGCCGGGACGGTCATGGCGCTCACCCCGGTCGCCACGCTCATCTTCCGCTTCAACGACCCCGATGCGTTCATCACGCTGATGGCGACGCTGGCCGCGTACGCCGGCGTCCGGGCCCTCGAGTCGGGCCGCACCCGGTGGGTGGCCCTGACCGGGGTGCTGTTCGGGCTGGGCTTCCTGGGCAAGATGCTCGCCGGGTTCCTGGCCCTGCCCGCGCTGGCGCTGGCCTACCTGGTGTGCGGGCCGCCCAAGCTCGGCAAGCGGATCTGGCAGGTGCTGGTGGGCGGCGCCACGCTGCTGGCCACGGCCGGCTGGTGGGTCGCGATCGTCCTGCTGACCCCGGCCGCCGACCGGCCGTTTGTCGGCAGCACCACCGACAACCACATCCTCCAGCTCACGTTCGGCTACAACGGGCTCAGCAGGCTCACCGGCAACCGGGGTGGTGGGTTCGGGGGGGCGGCCCGCGCGGCGGGGCGCGGGCTCGGCGCGGGCGCGTTCGGCGGCGGAGCAGGCGGGGCGGGCGGTGCGGGCGCCGGCCCCGGCCGGGCGCGGGCGCGGCCGCCCGAGCGTTCGGCGGCGGGGCCGGCGGCCCGTTTGGCGGCGGGACCGGCATTACCCGCCTGTTCACGGCCGAGTGGGGCGGGCAGATCGGCTGGCTGATCCCGGCCGCCCTGATCGCCATCGTGGTCATGCTGTGGGTGTCGCGGCGTGCCGCCCGGACCGACCGTACCCGCGCCGCCGCGATCCTGTGGGGCGGCTGGCTGGTGGTGGCGGGGCTGGTGCTCAGCCTCATGTCCGGAACCACCCACTCGTATTACGCGGTCGCGCTCGCTCCCCCGATCGGCGCGCTCATCGGCATCGGCGCGGTCACCGCGTGGCGGGCCCGCCGCACCTGGTTCGCGCGCGCCGCCATGGCCGCCGCGCTGGCGGTCACCGCCGCCTGGGCCTGGGTCCTGCTCGGCCGCAACCCCGGGTGGTACCCGTGGCTGCGCGTGGTCATCGTCATCGCCGCCGTCGGTGCGGCCGGGCTGATCCTGGCCGGGCCCGCGCTGCGGGCCAGCACCGCCCGGGGAGCCATGGCGCTGGCCGCGGTCCCGGTGTCGCTGGCCGCGATCGCCGGGCTGGGTGGTCCGCTGGCCTACAGCCTCGACACCGCAGCCACGTCCTACGCCGGTACGAGCCCGTCCGCCGGTCCCCCCATGACCGCCGCCGCCCTCGGCGGGCCGGGCGGCGCCCGGGGCCTCGGCCGCGGCTTTGTCCCCGGCCGCGGCGAGTTCCCCGGCTTCGCGGGCGGGCTGGCCGGCGACCGGCCGGCCCGCTTCGCGGGCGGATTCGGCGGTGGCGGGAACGCCACCGTCAGCAGCGCCTTCGCCAAACTGCTGGAGAGCGGGGCTTCCCACTACACCTGGGCCGCGGCCACCGACGGCGCGGACAGCGCGGCCTCGATGGAACTGGCCACCGGTGGCGTCCCGGTCATGGCGATCGGCGGCTTCCGGGGCACCGACCCCGCGCCGAGCCTCGCCCAGTTCGAAAAGCTCGTCTCCGAGCACAAGATCCACTACTACGTGGCTGGCGGCGGACTTGGCGGCCGCGGTGGGTTCGGCGGCGCGGGCGCCGGTCCCGGCGGCGGCCTGGCCGAGCGCGGGGCTGGCGGCGCGGGCGGCGACCCGGCCGGGCGCGGCGCCGGTGGCTTTGGCGGCTTCGGCGGGTTCGGCGGTGCCGGCGGCCCTGGTGGCAGCTCGACCGACGCGGCGCAGATCAGCTCGTGGGTCCAGGCCCACTTCACGGCGCAGACCGTGGGTGGCATGACCGTCTACAACCTGACCGCCGGGGCCGCGGGCTTGTGACGAGTGGGAGCCGCGGTCCGCTGGCGCCGGCCGGGCCGGGTGGCGGGATCGCCGGCCGCCGCCCGGTCAGCTGGTGAGTCTGTGGGCGTCACGGTGCCAGGCCAGCACGTGGTGCTCGATGCCGAGGATGGCGGCGTTCAGCGCGTACCCGAGGATGCCGAGCAGCACGATCCCCGCCCACAGCCCGGTCAGGTCGAAGTCGCCGCTGGCGTTGTTCACCTGGTAGCCGATGCCGTTGCTGCTGCCCACCAGCTCGGAGACCACCATCAGGACGAGGGCGAGCGAGACGCTGATCCGCAGCCCGGGGAAGAACTTCGGCAGCGTGGCAGGAACGATCAGCTTGGTGATCCGCGAGCCGAGCGGGAGCCGGAATGCCCGCGCGGTATCCGCCTGCAGCGGATCCACCGATCTGGCCCCGTCGATCGTGTTGAGCAGGATTGGCCAGGTGGTGCCGAACGCTATGAAAGCGATCTCTGACTGGGTGCCGAGGCTGAAGACGATGGTGAACACCGTCACGAAGGCCACCGCCGGCATGGACCGGCCGAAGTGCAGGAGCGGCTCGAGGTAGGCCGACGCCGCTGCCGAGCGCCCGAGTGCGATCCCCAGCGGCACGCCCACCGCGATCGCGATCGCCAGCCCGCCGCAGACCCGGCCCAGGCTGGGCAGGATATTGCTGGTGGCGCTCCGCGTCAGCAGCAGGTGGCTGGCGGGCCCGGAGAACCAGAGGTCGTACATCCGCGCCACGATCGCCGACGGCGGGGGGAAGAACGGGCTGCGGTGCCACGTCGCCCACGCCTGCCACGCGGCACACCCGGCCGCCAGCACCAGCCAGCGCACGGCGACGCGGTTCATCCTGGCTCCCCGGGATAACCGCGCTGCCAGGGCAGCGCCCGCCGCCCGGCCCAGGCGATCAGCGCGTTCAGGGCCAGGCCGAGCACACCGGCCCACAGCGCCGCGGCCAGGACGACGGCGGTGTTGGGCGCGCTGGTGCTCGCGTCGGCGATGAAGGCGCCGATCCCGTTGCCGTCGATGCGGCCGGTGACGACGCCGATGCCGATGCTGACCACGATCGCGACCGACGAGGCCAGCCTGATACCCGTGACGATGAACGGGGCGGCGGACGGCAGGCAGACGCGCCGGATCACGGCGATCCGCCCGAACCCGAACGCGCGCAGCGTCTCCTTGGCCATCGGATCGACGTCGTCGAGCCCGTAGATCGTGTTGAGCAGCACCGGCCATGCGGCCGCGTACGCGATCAAGGTGACGTTCATCCGCAGCCCAGGGCCGAGGAGCAGGGCGACCAGCGGGATGAGCACGACCGCCGGGATCGGCCGCAGCATTTCCACCAGGGCACGCGTGGCGCTCCGCACGCCCGGGACGTTGCCGAGGATCAGGCCGCACGGCACCGCCACCGCGACCGCGATGCCCAGCCCGGCCGCCCACGCCTCGAGCGTCGCGGCCAGATCGGTGAGGAACTGCGGGTTGCTGACCAGCCCGGCCGCACGGGCCAGCACCGTCGAGGCGAGTGGCAGCACCGACCGGCTCAGCACGCCGGAACTGCCCAGCAGCTGAGCGAGCAGCAGGAAGGCGGCCAGGCCAGCCAGCCCGCGCTGCCACCTGATGGCCAGCGCCTTCCAGGCCGGGGACGGCGGAAGCGCGCCGTGACTCCCCACCGGACGGTCATCACCGCGGGCGGCCCGCCTGGTACTGGTCTGCCCGGTCACGCGGCTGGCGCTGTCCCTGACGCGGTCACCGTCAGCCCTCGATCATCTGCTTGACGTTGAGCGGCTGCTTCAGCTGCCCGTATTGCAGCATCAGGTTGGCGACCCGCTGGATCTGCGCCGGGTTGGCACTGGTGGGGAAGGTGCCGGTGGCCATGACACCGGTAACCTTCGGGCTCAGGTGCAGGGCGGTGGCAAGTACCTGGGCGAGGATCTCGTTCACGCGCGGGCCGAGGGCGAACCCCGCGGCCAGGACGCGCATGTGCGCGAGCCCCTTCGCCTGGGTGGCGATGTAGGAGGGGTACTGGCCGCCCGCTACATCGACGTCGCCGTGCAGCAGGGCCGGGATCACGGTGAGCGCGCTGACGACCGGCTTGATCGTCACGTGCAGGCCGGCCTTGGCGAACAGGCCCTTCGCCTGCGCGATGTATAAGCCGGCCTGGGCCTCGGCGGGTACCACGGCCACCACGAGGTCCGGCTTCTCCGGTCCCGAGGGGCTAGCCGAGGCGGCCGAGCTTGTGGAGCTTGAACTGCCGCCACAGGCGGTGGCGATCACAGCGATGCCCGCCATTGCGATCATCGCAAGGGCGCGGCATAAGGAACGGTTTGATCCGGAAAGCCTGGTGAATTCGGCCTGGTTACCACGCATGGGGGAATTATAGGTCGGCGCGGGTGACGGCCGCAGGCGCGCCGTGACCAGGTCAGAGCGGCCGGATCGCAGGCTGGAACGCGACAGCCGCAGCCGGAGAATGAGGACCGAATTCATTCAATGCGCTGCGGCGAAATCCAGCTGTGTCGGCCTCCACAGGGCTCACCGGTGATGGCGGTTACCGATATTAACCGGGCGGACTACGGCTGCCGGATCCCCTCGCTGTCGCCCTGGGGCTCCTCGAGCCACGAGGGCTGGCGGGGTTCCGGCGTCAGGGCGCGCCAGGTCCGGTCCGCCAGCAAGGCCATCTCGTAGGCCACCAGGCCCATGTCGCAGTCGGAGCCGGCCAGGACCGCGAGGGTCGAGCCGCCGGTGACGGCCATGACGATCAGCAGGCCGTGGCGCATCTCCACCACGGTCTGGTTGACCGGGCCGCCCTCGAAAATCCGGGACGCGCCCTCCACGAGGCTGTTGAGGCCGGAAGCAACGGCGGCGAGCTGATCTACGCGGTCGGGCGGCAGGCCCTGTGAGAACGCCAGCGGGAGGCCGTCGGAGGACACCACCAGCGCGTGCGCTATGGAAGGAACACGATCGGCGAATGCCGTGATTAACCAGTTCAGATCCTGCGCTGGACTCACGGATACTCCTTAAACTGTCTAGACGCGCGCCAAAAATGGCGCCCGTCTCCTGCTCCTCCTGTCCGTCAACTCAAGCGTGGGCCCTCCCGGGCGCACGTCCTGGCCGTGGCGGGCCGGCAGGAAGGGAAACCGGAAATGCCTTCTTGACGCTGACGGTACCGGGCCGGGATCGGGCCCGTCCCGGCAACGGTCCAGAGGCCTGGCCGACGGCTGACTGGACCGCGCTCACGCGCACCCCGGCGGCTGACGGAGACCATTCTCATGCCCATTTCCCGGCGGCCTGCGGCGTGGGCCTCGCATCCGGGGTCAGGGCGCTTCCTGCCTGTTCCGCCAGCACCGTCATCTCATATGCGATCTGGTCGAGGTCGGCCTCGATCGCGGCGAGCACCGCCAGGCTTGATCCGTCGCTGATCGCCACGATCACCAGCACTCCCTCCCGCATGCTGACCAAGGTCTGGGTGACCGCGCCGCAGCCGAGCATCGAGGCGGTCCCCCGGGCCAGGCTGATGAGGCCGGAGGTGATCGCGGAGAGGCGCTCGAGGCGATCGGGAGGTATCCCGTCGGACACCGCCAGCGGCACCCCGTCGGAGGACACGACGGCAGCGTGTCCCACGCCGGGCACGCGCTCGGTGAAGTCGGTGATGAGCCAGCTGAGATCCTGCACCTGGCTGCTGGCCTGTTCCAACGCGCTCCCCTCTCTGCTGTGATGCCCGGCCGGGGCTTGCGAACGGGGCCCCGCGCTTACGCCTGTTCATCGGGGGACTGGGCGCTGGGGACGGCGGCGCGAGCGCGGCGCGCGCCCCGCTGGAAGCCCGCCAGCCGGCCGCTGATGGCCTCGGCCGACTCGGCGGTCTGCGCTGGCCGGCTCTCCCGGGCGCCTGCGGTGCCCGGCACGAGATTGGCCTTGGGAGTCCGCCGCGGCAGCCCGGCGTCGGTGACCCCGGCAACCGCGGGCGCGAGGACCGTTTCCGCGGCCTGCCAGCCCTCATCGCTTGGTGATGTCCAGGACGGGGCCGCCCGGTGGGGATCCAGCGGGACGCCGGCCCGTGGTGGCGGCCTGCGGCGGGCGCGGAACCAGTCCGACTCGACCGATTCGAAGATCGGCAGCCGGATCTCCCGCGGCCGCTGAGGTTCCGGCACGACAACCCGCTGCGCACCGGCCTGCGGTGCGCCGGGCGCCTGTCCCGCCGGTGCGGTGAGGCCCGGTGCATCCCCCGCAGGCGCCTCTCCGGGTGATGCCATGACGGCCGGTGCCTCTCCTGGTGCCGGGGCCGCGGCCGGTGCCGCTCCCGGTGACGTGGCCGATGCCTCTCCCGGTGGCGCGGCAGTGGCCGGTGCCCCGGCCGCCGCTGCGGTGGCGGCCGGCGTCTCTCCCGGTGACGCGGTGGTCCGCGGCGCCTCGGCCAGCGGTGCGGCGGCGAACGGCGCCGCCGCCAGCGCCACGGCGGCGGCGGCAGGGTCCTGCGGGAACCTGGCGGCCCGCGTCACGGCGTCGATCACCGCGGACGCCCGCTCGGTGCGGACGTGGTCCCAGCTGGTCGGCTTGCTGTCATGGGCGATCAGTGCCTCGGGCAGCCACACATGGGCGATGAGGCCGGTGCCGGTGGCCTTCCGCAGCCGCACCCGGATGCCGTGCCGGTCCGCCAGGTGCGCCACCGCGAACAGGCCCATGTGGCGTGAGACCTCGACGTCCGCGGCCGGCGGGTTCTCCAGCCGCCAGTTCACCACGGCCAGCTGTTCCTCCGTCATCCCCATTCCGCTGTCGATGACGTTGATCAGCACCCCGCCGCTCCTGAGTGAGTGGCCCGAGACGGTGACATGGGTGCTCTTCTGCGAGAACGTGGTGGCGTTCTCGATGATCTCGGCCAGCAGGTGCACGACGTCGGCGACCGCGTTACCGGTGACGCCGAGACCTGGCTGCAGATCCAGGACGACCCGGTCGTATTGCTCGATCTCCGACACCGAGGCACGGGCCACGTCCGCCAGCGACACCGGCTCGACCCACCGCCGCGGTGGCTCCTGGCCCGCCAGCACGAGCAGGTTCTCCGAGTTGCGGCGCATGCGGGTGGCCAGGTGATCCATCCGGAAGAGGTCGGCCAGCCGCTCGGAGTCCTGCTCGCCGAGTTCCAGGCTGTCGATCAGCCTCAGCAGCCGCTCCAGCAATGACCCGCTGCGCCGGGACAGGCTGACGAACATCGCGCTGACGCTGCCGCGCAGCCGGGCCTCGTCCGCGGCCAGTCGCACCGCCTCCTGGTGCACCTGGTCGAACGCGCGCGCGACCTGCCCGATCTCATCGGTGGAATGCACCCCGATGGGTTGAATCTCGGCGTCCTGGTCGGCGTCCCCGGCCGTGCTCAGCTCGCGGACCTCCTCGGGAAGCCGCACCTCGGCCACCTCGAGTGCGCCGGCCTTGAGCTGCCGCAGCGGGCGCACCAGCGACCGGGCGATGATGACCGTGGCCAGCAGAACGATGATCAGGACGGCCGCCGCGACGGCGGCGGTGAGTATGAGCGACCGCATCGCGCCCTGGTGGAGGGCGCTGGCCTGCCGGGCGATCGCGTCCGCCAGCTGCCGTTCGACCTGGCGCATCCGGCCGATGGCGTAGGACATGTCCGTGTACCACTGCTGGTTGGCGCCTGGGCCGAGCCGCAGCTGGCTGCCGCCGTCGCCGAGCACGATCGCGCGCTGCTCCATTGCCTGGGCCAGGTCGATCGGCCGCCCGGCGACGGTGTTGTTCAGGGCCTGTGTCTCGGCGAGCGTGGCCGACGTCCCGAACGAGGCGAGGTCGGTGGCCTGCTGTGTCTGCGCGGTGGTCAGGGCGTCCAGGGTGCCGGGCTGGAACTGCCCGCTGACGAGCGCCGCCTCGAGGATCGCCCGCTGCAGGGAGGCCTGGTCCTTCATCCGTGACAGGGAGCTCAGCGTGCGCACGCTGGTCACCAGCGCCGAGCTCCCGGCCTCCTGCGCTATCGCGTCATCGAAGGTGAACAGGTCCGCGAGGGCCAGGGTGTAGTTGGTGATCACGGTGAGGGCCGGGGCATTGCCGGCCATCGCATAGCTGCGCAGGTTGGCCAGGTCGGCGATCCTGGCGATGACGGCGGCGGCGTCGGTCTGGGTCTGGGCCGGGAAGGCGCCGCCGACGCCCTGCATCTGGGCGCCGACCCGCTGCGCCCAGGCATTGGTCACCGCGTACTGCCGCTGCAGGGTCGCCCGGTCGGCGGCCGGCCGGCCGTCGGCGATGAAGTTGGCGCTGAGGTCGCGCTCGTCCTCCATCGCCTGGGCCAGCCCGGTGACCTGCTGGCCGAGCGCCGCAAGCTGCGCGGAACGCCCAAAGTCGGCGGCGCTGCTTGCCGCGGCCGCGACCCGCAGGCCAGCGAAGGCCATCGCCACCACCGTCGGGATGGCGATCAAGGCGATCAGCCGCCATGGCACCCGCCAGTTCCGCAGAGCCAGCCGCGAGCCCTTCCGGTCACGGGGGCCCTCCGCCTGATCGTCGAGCCAGGGGGCAGGGTCTGCAATGGCGGGCCTTGCCGGGCTGTCCACGCTCATCTCGCGTCCTCGCTATCTCGACACCATTTCCCGAAGCGGCCAGGAACCTCCACGCGATGACCGGTGGGCTCGGGGCCGATCTGGCTGGCATGAGCACGGCGGGCCCCGGCGGCGGTCGATGCCGCTGTGGCGAGAGGGCGCGTCCGGACGCAACCCGTCAACCGCCTTCCGCCCAGCGGGCGGTCAGGAACGTCATGCGGAGGTGGCGCCGACGGCTGCCGTCGGGACGGCGCGGCTTCCTGCTGGCCGTCCACGTGGTCCCGGCGGCCACGTCAGCCCCCCATGAGCGCGTTGACGTTGAACGGCGCCTTGAGCTGCCCGTAGTGCAGCATCAGGTCGGCGGCCCGCTGGATCTGCACCGGGTTGGCGCTGGTGGGGAACGTCCCGGTAGCCATGACTCCGGTGATATTCGGGCTCAGGTGCAGTGAGGCCGACAGGACCCGCTGGAGGACGGCCAGGTTCGTGGCGGCGATCGCGTTCCCCCGCTCGATGGCCTTCGTGAACGCTGCCGCCGTGCGCGGGTACCTGGCCGCCCACGAATCGAGCACGGCGTAGCCGGTGAGCGGGAAGTCCTGGGCCGCGCCGCCGTCGAGGTCGGTCACCGCCTGGACGCCGTATTTCTTCACGGCCTCGGTGACGAACGGCTCGGTCTCGTAGGCCGCATCGATCTTCCCGGCGGCCAGCGCGCCGGGCATGGCCGGGAAGGGCATGGCGACCAGATGCACCTGGTCGGGGGTGATCCCGTACGGGGCCAGCGCGGTATACGTCAGGTCGCTGGCCACGCTGCCCAGCTGGTTGACCGCGATGGTCTTGCCCCTCAGGTCGGCCGGGCTCTGGATGTTGGCCTTGGGGAGCGCGATGATCTCGTTCACGTGCGGGCCGAGGGCGAACCCGGCGGCCAGGATGCGTATCTTCGTGATCCCCTTCGCCTGGGCGAGGATGTAGGTCACGTATCCGCCGCCGTCCACGTCCACGCTGCCGTGCAGCATGGACGGGATCACGGCCTGCGCGCTGACGACTGGCTTGATCGTCACATGCAGGCCCGCCTTGGCGAACAGGCCCTCCGCCTGGGCGATGTACAGGCCCGCGTTGGCCTCGGCGGGCACCACCGCCACCACCAGGTCCGGCTTTTCCGGGCCGTTCGCACCAGCCGTGCCAGCCGGGCTGCCGTGGCCGGTGCAGGCGGCGGCTGCCACCGCAAAGCCGGCCATCGTGACGACCGCCAGGGTGCGGCGCCACGAACGGCGGACATAGCCGGCTGGCACGGCGGTGCTGGACCGGGCGCGCCCTGCCCGGCCAGCCAGGGCAGCAGCGACCCAGCTGCTGCCTGGTGATCCGCAGCCGGTCCCCAAGCCCGGCTGGGTGGCACTGAAAAACCTAGGAGGCATGCCGGAATCATCGGCTGACGCAGTGACGGCGGCAGCCGCCGTCACTGGTTGCGTCGCTTTTCCGCTCAGCTGGGCATGGACATGCCCTAACCGGGCCGCGCCACCGGGGAATCCTCCGGGGCCGGGGCGGCCCGCAGCTGGCGAGGCTCACGCATGGCGGCCGCGGCGGCCGCCGGCACCACGGAGATACCGCCGGGGAAGGTCAGCAGATGACGCCGGTGCCCGGCCAGCGCCACGGCCTTGACCAGCAGATCGAGCAGGACGATCGGGTCGGCGAGCCGCACCCGGCCCGGCGGCGGGTGCGCCCACGTCACCCGCTGGCCGCGGGGATCCCGCGACGGCGGGGCTGGGATCCTGCTGCCGCCGGCGTGCCAGCGCACCAGCCCCCCCGGCGGGCCCCCGCCGGGGGTCGCGACCGCGAGATCCGGGCCGACCCATGGGCACGCGCCCGGCTGGACCAGGAACAGGAACCGGTCACCCGCGGCGACCACGGCCAGCGCGTCCTGCGGGCCGGGCAGCGTTGGCAGGCCCCGGATCTCATCCGGTGCGCCCCCGGTGTGCAGCCACCAGCGAACCGCCACCACGCCCGCGGGCCGCGGCACCTCGAGCGCCTCGACACCGTCCCCGCACACCAGCTCGATCCGCCCGCCGGTGTGCTCCACCGGCCAGCCCTGCTGCCGGTAGGCGACAACCGCCTCCGCCGCAACGCTCGCGTTCAGGCCCCGGCCGGCCTCCCCATCCTCGTGCCCACCGGCGCCCACGGCCGCGTGCGGGAACCTGGCGACCCGCCCCTGTGCGAGCCGGTCATACCGGGCGATGAGCGAGGCCCCGGCGCCCAGCGCGGCGTCGCTGCGCTCCCAGAAGATCCGCGGCACGTTCTGGCTGCCGCTTTCCACCGTGGATACGGTGCTGCGGGCATACCCCGTCTTGCGTGCGAGCTGGGCCTGCGAGTAACCCGCCGCACCCCGCGCCTCCTTCAGGGCGCGGCCTAACTCCCGCCGGAGCGCCCGGATGCCTTCAGAATCGTTCATCCCAACCGCCTCACGGCCAGCGGCCCGTGCCACGCCCCTTCGCGGGTGCTCCTGCGGTGACATGGGGACCGCGGACCCGCGCAGCATAAGAGCTCGCTCGCGGATGCGGGTCATCCCATCTACACGCTTCCCTCCGGTGCGGCACGATGGACTGCTCCATGTCGGCAACGGGTGGTAAGGGATCTAACAGGGCCGCCTGGTGTGCTCGCCTTCGGCGTGGTGATCTCGCGGTGCATCGAGGGTTCGCGGACCCGCTGCGACGTCACTATGGCCGCAGGCGGTGCGGTGCCTAGCGGCAAGATGCCCATGCGACCGGAGAGGCGGGTGCGTGATGGGCGCCGGGGCGAAGATGGGCGAGTTGAAGCGCGCTGCCCAGCAACTGGGCGTCACCAGTACAACGCTGCGCGAGCACGGCTGGAAGACCGCCTCGGCTGGGCGTATCGAGGCGGTCAAGAACAACCCTCCGGGCTGGCTGATCGAGGCCCGTGAACGACGCCGCCAGAAGCGCGCGTGTTCGGCGCAACGCAAGGCCGTCCTAAGCGTCTCATCCAGGTCGCGTCGGCGCGAAATCACCCGGTTGGATAAGCCGGGTCATCTGAAACTATGCACACGCTTGTCACGCAGATGCAAGGGCCGATGCCCCACGTGACGGGGCGCGGAGCCTGCGGCGGGCAGCGCGGGACGGCGGTGCGGCGGCGGCCACTCTCACCGGCCGCCGCCGCCCCGATGTGCACACGCCGGCCCACGTGCGTACGGCCAACGCGCGCCTCGCGCACCGCTGCCGCCACCGGCCAGCCAGGTCAGGCGCGCGCGTAGTTGCTGGCGCCATACCAGTCCACGACGACCACCGGCTCGTCCCCCACCACCCAGGCGTCGTGGCCCTGGGGCAGCGCGGTGACGTCGCCGGGCCCGGCGTCGAGCTCGGCGCCGTCGGCCATCACGATGTGCAGCGTTCCGCGCACGTGGTACTGGAAATGCGGCGCCTCGCATAGCTCCGTGCCTGCCAGCGGCTTGACGTGCTCCGACCAGCGCCAGCCGGGCTGCAGGGTGAGCAGGCCGATATCTGCGCCGCCGATCCGGACCAGGTCCAGGGTGCCGCGCTCGAAGGCGCGGGTGTCGTCGGGGGTCCCGAAGTTCTTCTGCTCCGCTTTTCCGGTCATGTCAGTTCTCCTCCCGCCGGGCCGTTCCTGGCCCTCGTCCCGAGCATCGCCCCCGGCGGTTGCAGCCACCTTGCAGCCGGATACCTGCCGGCGGGTTTGACATGGGCCCCGGGCACGCGCCTGGATACAGCCCGCGCCGGGTTGGATACCGCCGCGCCGGGGTTGGGTACCGCCCGTGTCAGGTTGGATACCGCCCGCGCCGGGGCTGGGTATCGCCGCGCCGGGGCTGGATACTCGCGCCGTGCCGGGGTTGGATACGTGCATGAAGTCGCTGGCCGTGCGGGTGCTCGGCGATTTCGGCGTGGACGGCGTGGAGCCGCAGGCGATCGGCAGCCGGAAGGCACGGCTGGCGCTGCAGCTGCTGGCCCTGGCCGAGGGCCAGGTCGTGCCCTCCGACGTGCTCATCGACGCCCTGTGGGCCGACGCGCCGCCCGCCCGGCCCGATGATCAGCTCGCCGTGCTGATGAGCCGGTTGCGCTCGGTGCTCGGCCGCGACCGGATCGAGCATCGCGACCACGGCTATCTTCTCCGTTGCGACTGGCTCGACGCGGCCGAGCTGGCCATGCTCACCGATGAGGTGGAACGGCGCCGCAGCGCGGGCAACGTGGTGGGGGCCGCGGCGGCGGCCAGGGTCGCGCTCTCGCTGCTCCGTGGCGCCACACCCGTGCCGGTTCCCGGCGAATGGGCGCAGCTGAGGCAGGCCGGCCTGGAGCGGCTGGCCAGCCGCGGCCGCCTGGCGGCGGCCACGGCGCTGCTGGAGGCCGGTGACTGGGTGGCCGCCGCCGACGCCGCGGCCGCGGCGCTGGAACGCGACCCCTACGAGGAAGCGGCGCTGCGGGTGCTCCTGCGCGCCTACGTCATGGGCGGTCAGGCCGCGGCGGCGCTCGCCGCCTACGCCAGCGCCCGCGACCGCCTCGCCGACGAGCTGGGAACCGACCCGTCACCGGAGACCACCGCGCTCTACACGGCGATCCTGCGGGGCGAGGTCGCCGCGCCCGCGCCGGTTCCCGCCTCCGCCGCGATGGGCCTGGTCGGCCGGGACGACGAGCTGGCCTACCTCGACGCGATCGCGGCGCGCGCACGTGGCGGCTCGGTCGAGGTCGTCGTCGTCGACGGGGAGGCCGGCATCGGCAAGACGGCCCTGCTGCGCACCTGGGCCGACCGGCGCGCCGGGGCCGGGGACACGGTGCTGATGGCCGCGTGCGGCCAGCTTGACCGGACAATGCCCCTCGACGCGCTGCTCACCGCGCTCGCCTCACTGCTGCGGCGGCTGGGGCCGGAGGCGACCGCCGACCTGCTGGCCGCCGATGCGCCGATGCTCGCGGCCCTGCTCGGCGCCGCGCCCGGCCCGCAGCCATCGCCCGTGCTCGCGGACAGCATGCTGGGCCCGGCGGTGCTTTACGCGGCGCTGGAGCGGGTCCTGGGCCGCCTCGCCGAGCGGGGCCCGCTGGTGGTGCTGATCGACGACGCGCACCTGGCCGGGCCGGCCCTGCCGGACTGGGTGCGTTTCCTGCGGCGCGGGAGCGTGGCGGTGACGGTGGTCGCGACCGTCCGGCCGGGGGACTCCGAAACCCTGCCGGTCACAGCGCTCATCCACCTGGACGTGCTCGGCCGGGAGGCGGCCACCGAGCTGGTGGGGCCGGCCCGCGTCGATGAGCTGTACGCGCGCTCCAGAGGCCATCCGCTGTTCCTCACCGAGCTGGCGCAGCAGCCGGCGGGCACGGAGCTGCCCGCATCGCTGGTCGAGTCGGTGTCCGCTCGGTGCGCCGAGCTGGGCAGCGCCGGCGCGCTGCTGCGGACCGCGGCCGTGATCGGCCCGGAGCTGGATCTCGACCTGCTCGCGGCCGTGCTCGGCCGCGGCGTGGTGGAGCTGCTCGATGACGCCGAACGGGCCGCCGCCAAACGGTTCCTCGCCGACCAGGACGGGACGTTCTGGTTCCGGCACGAGCTGGTCCGGGAGGCGCTGGCGGCGAGCGCAACCGCGGGCCGGGCCGCCTTGCTGCACCGGCAGGCCGGCCGGGTGCTGGCCCGGCGGCCGGCCGCTCGATCCGGCGACGGTGGCCCACCACGCGCGCCTGGGCGGCGACCTCGCGCTGGCCTCCCGCGCCCTGGCCGACGCGGCCGCGCGGGCCGCCGAGCGGTTCGACCACGCGGCCGCCGAGGCGCTACTGGACGACGCCCTGCGCCTGCACCCCGAGCCCGAGGGCTGGCTGGCGCGGGCGCGGGTCCGCACCCGCCGCGGGCACTACCGCGACGCCCTGGCCGACGTCGAGCGGGCCGCGGCGGGCGGCCCGGCCGCGCTGGAGGTAGGCGCGTGGGCGTCCTACTTCGACCGCCACTTCGCCCAGGCCGCCCAGTTCGCGCAGGATGGCGCGCTCGCCGCGGCCGACGTGGCGACCCGGGCCCGGTGCCTGGCGGTCGGTGGCCGCACCCGCCACGCCGCCGGTGACCTGTCCCAGGCGGAGCTGCTGCTCGGTGAGGCGTTCTCGCTCGCCGAGGGCGCGGACCGGGTCACCGCGGCGGCCTGGCTGGGCGTGCTGCGGGCCCACCAGAGCAGGGTGGCCGAGGCGCTGTCGCTGCTGCGCCCGGCGGCCCGCGGGCAGGTGGGCGCGGAGCACACGTCGGCCACCTTGCACGCGCTCCTGTTCACCGGGCACGCGCACGCGCTGGCGGGCGCCCCGGCGCTCGCGCTGGACGCGTTCGGCCGCTATACCGCCGAGGTGGAGCGCCGCCAGGTCCCGCGCTTCGGCGGCCGCGCGGTGAACTTCGCCGGCTGGGTGCTGCGCAACCTGGGCGCGACGCAGGAGGCGCTCGACCACCACACCGAGGCGCTGGAGGTGGCGCGGCGCGAGGGGACCGCGGAGGTCACCATCGCCGCCCTGGAGGATCTGGCCGAGCAGTGCCTGGACGCCGGCGATGCGGAGGGCGCGCAGTCGTGGCTGGAGCAGGCGCTGGCGGTCCTGCAGGACGAGGGCGACCTGGTTTTCGGCTGGCGGCTGGAGCTGAGGCACCGCCTGATCGCCGGGCGGCTGGCGTTGCTGCGCGGCGACGCGGAGCGGGCGCTGGCCGACGCCACCGGGCTGGAGTCACGGGCGGCGGAACTGGGCGTCCCGCGCTACACCAGCGTCGCCCGCCTGCTGCGGCACCGGGCGAGCCGGGCGCTGGGCCAGCCCGTGGACGCCGATGCCGTCGCCGCGGATCTGGACCTGCTCGACGCCTCGGTGGCCATCGAGGCGTGGTGGTGGACCGGCGAGATGGCCGCCGCCGCCGGCAATCCCGCCTGGCTGGACCGGGCAGCGGACCGCGCCGGGCGGCTCGCCCGCCGGGCCGGCGGCTACGCGGACGGACTGCGGCGGGTGGCGGACCGGCGCCTGCAGGACTGGCGGGCCGCCATCGGCTTATCCGCCGCTCAGCTCGCCGTCAGCACCATCACCGAGACCACCAGCGGTTCCATGCCGGCGACGGCACCCTCCGCCGCGCGCCGCAGCTCGGCCCGGCGCGCTGGGTCCAGCGACCTCACGAACGGGGCGATGTTGGCCATGCCCAGCCGCCAGGACGCCAGCTGCGCCGGGGTCGCCAGTCCGGTCGGGACGGCCACGGTGCGCAGCCGCACACGCCGGAAGCCCGCCGCCGCCGCCAGCCCGGCGAGCAGGTCCGGGTCCTCGGCCTGCGGCTCGGTTTCGCGTTTGAGCCGCACGTACCAGGCCGGGGGCCGGTAGCCGAACGGGCGGATCGCCTCATCGACCGCCGCCCGGGCCGGATGGCTCCAGCCCGGCGCGAACGTGCTGGCGGCGATGGCCCGGCCGACCCGCCGCGCCTCGCCCAGGCCCGCGGCCAGGTCCACCAGGTGGCTGAGGGAGACCGAGGCCAGGACAAGGTCGAAGCTGCCGTCCCGGAACGGCAGCGCGGCCGCGTCGGCGGCCACCGGGTGCAGCGCCGGGCCCGCGCGGCGGAGCATGCCGACAGCAAGGTCCGCCGCCACCACCAGCCGCGCCCCGGCCGCGAGCGCGGCCCGGCCGGCCACCCCGGTGCCCGCGCCCAGGTCGAGCACCGACCGGCCGGCCGGCGGCACCGGCGCCGCCGCGACCAGCGCCCCAGCCAGCCGCGCGTACATCTGCTCCGGGCCACCGGCCCACTGTGCCGCGGCGGCGTCGTAGGCGGCCCGCAGCTCGGTGGTCAGCCGAGCAGCGGTGCCGCCCTGACCGCCTGCGTCTCCCACCAGGCAAGCTCCTCGTCGTAACCGCCGAGCGCCTTCTCCCAGCCGAACTGGACCAGCGCGCCCAGCAGGCACAACGCCAGCTGGCGCTCCCACCACGGCCGTGTGTCCACGCCGCAGGCCTCCAGCGCGTCCCGGTAGGCCCCGATCGAGTCCTCCTTGGACTGCGGGAGGCGGCGGCAGTTGATCGCCAGGTACCAGGCCAGATCGGCCAGCGGGGCACCACAGCCGGGCTGCTCCCAGTCCAGCACGACCGTCCGTTCGGAATCATCGGTGCCGAGGTTGTCGAGTTTCCAGTTGCTGTGAACGAACGTGTGCGGGGTGGTGGCGAGCGCGTCCACCAGCGGGCCCGGGTCGCGTGCCAGCGGGGTGACCACCGCCGCGGCGGCCGGCGCCACCTCCGCCAGCAACGGCCAGCCCTTGGCGACCAGCTGCGGCACCAGGTGCGGCGAGCCGACCGCGGCCTCTGCCTCCGCCGTCCAGGGGGACAGCTCCAGGTAGCGGTGCATGGCCGGGACGACATCGAGCGCGGCGCCGCAGCCCCAGAACGACGCGTGCAGGGTGGCCATGTGCCGCAGGAACCGCTGATGCTGGGCGAGGCTGATCGGCGTGTCGGTGGCCGGGACGAGCCAGGCCGACACGTCGCGCATGAGCAGGGCACAGCCTCCCGCCGGTGGCGGGCCGGGGCGCTCCTCGGGGGCGGCCCCCACGATCGGCTGGTTGAAGCAGTCCGGGAGCCGGGCGAGGACCCCCCGCTCCCAGAGCGTGAGCGGTGCGCCCCGCAGGCAGCCCGATGCACGCATGGTCCAGTCGTCGGCGAGGTCGAGGTGCTTGAGGATGTAGGGCTCGCCGCCGATCACGACCCGCTCCAGCGAGGCGCCGGACTTGCCGGGCACCTCGGCGAGCACGGTCCGCTCGGTCGCGCCCGCGAGCAGCTCGGCCACGTCGCGGTAGCGCCGCGGCGCGCCCCCTGGCTGCGGGTCAGGCATCGGCGGCCTCCATCTCGGCCAGCAGCGAGGCCGGCCAGCGGCCGCCGCAGAAGACCGTGTCGGCGGCGATAAGGCCGTCGCGCACCGTGAGCAGATGCAGGTGATGGGCCGCGTGCGGCACCCCGTTCTCGGACCAGCTGAGCGTGTACTCGATCACATCGCTCGCCCCGCCGCCGACCGGGTAGTGGTGCAGCTCGTCGAAGTGGGCGGGGTCGGCGAACCACCGCGCGTACTCCGCGCGGATCGCGTCCGGGCCCGCCGCGTGCAGCCGCCAGTTGGGCACGGTGGCGTCGAGCGTGGCGTCCGCGCTCCAGACGTCACAGGTGGGGATCGTCGCGCTCTCGATTGCCATGAGCAACTTCTCGATCACTGGTGTGGAGTGCCATCGCCGCCTCCCTCGGGTCCGATCACGGTCATCGTGCCCGGGCAGGCTTGCAGCCAGGTTGCAGTTTCCGCCGGTCCCTCCCGCCGCTGGCGGATGGTGTGGATCAGAGTGTTCCCCGCCGGTGGCCGCTTCGGCCGGCGCGGCCCGCGGAAGCGGTCCCGCACCGCCATCGCCAGCAGGTAGGGCAGCAGGTCCGTGCACCGGCGCAGCACCCATTTGGTGCCCTTGGTCGCCATCCACGTGAGCTCGTCGCGGCGGGTCGGCGGCGGGCTGGTCGGCCCGGTGCCCGGGCGGGGCCCGACCGGGTGGCCGTGCGCGGCGAGCTGATCGTGGAAACGGCAGGCGATGTGCCGGTGCCCGCGCTCGCTGGGATGCAGCCGGTCCACGCTCCACATGCGGCGGTCATAGACCTGGCTGTCCTCGGCCGCGTCAAAGTGCAGCGTGCCGAACTGCGCCGCCAGCTGGTCCATGATCTGGTTGAGGTCGCGAATGCGCCCGCCCAGCGGCCGGCCCAGCGCGGTGGGCATGCCGAGCATCCGCCCCGGGTCCGGGAGCCGCATGGTGAGCACCACCGCGCCCGCCGCGCTCAGGGAGCCGACCACGTGGGCCAGCGCGTCATGGACGCGCGCCGGGTCGAAGCCGCGCCGCAGGGTGTCGTTGATCCCCACCACCACGCTGGCCACGTCCGGGCGCAGCTCGAGCGCGCGCGGCAGCTGGCTGCGCTCCACATCGGCCGCCTGGGCCCCGGTGGTCGCCAGGTTGTGCAGCTGCCCACCGGGCAGGCCCTCCGCGAGGAAGACGGCCCATCCCCGCCACCCCCCGGACGGCACGGGGTCGCCGAGCCCCAGCGTGATCGAGTCGCCCAGCGCCGTGAATGTCGTCATCTCACCGTCTCCTCAGCCATCTCCACCCGGGCGGCCACGCACCTCCAGCCGGTCGGGCCGCAGCGATTCGAGCAGGTCGCGGACGCGCCGTTTGGACAGCAGCAGCCGGTAACCGCCGGACAGCGGCAGCACCGGCCCGCGCAGCGTGATCACCCGGCCCTGCGGGGTCTGCTCGTCGTCGTCGGCGGCCCCCGGCATGACCAGCACCGGTTCGTGCCCGGCCGCGGCGTAGCCGGCGCCGAGCTCCCGCAGCGCCGTGCGCAGGCCGCCCGAGTAGGGGGTGATGAAGTTGGCCAGCCGCACGATCCTCATCGCGGGACCCCGGCCTCCTGCCCCGCCCGCGGCCGCGCCGGGAGGCCGGGCGGGAGGGCCCGCCAGGGCTCGGCCCAGCACCGCGGAGTAGTGGGCGATCAGCTGGTCGCCCAGCGCGCGCCAGCTGCGGCCGATCATCTTCTCCCGCCCCGCCCGCCCCATCGCGAGGCGCAGCCGCGGATCGCCGCCGAGCCGCGCCACCGCAGCGGCGAGCGCGCCCGCGTCGCCGGGTGCCACCAGGTAGCCGGTGACGCCGTGGTCGACCAGGTCCAGCGGGCCGCCCACGGCCGGCGCCACCACCGGGAGCCCGCTGGCGGCGGCCTCCTGCAGCGTCTGGCCGAACGTCTCGCACGCCCCGCTGTGCACGAACACGTCCAGGCTGGCGTAGATCGTGGCCAGGTCGGTACCGTGCCGGGCCCCCAGAAACACGGCGCGGGGCAGGGCCCGCCGTAGGGCGGCCGCGGCCGGCCCGTCGCCGACGATGACCAGCCGCACCCCGGGCAGCCCGGCGACCTGCCCGAGCAGGTCAACCCGCTTCTCCGGGGCGAGCCGCCCGATGTACCCCACCAGCAGATCGCCGCCGGGAGCCAGCTCGTGCCGCAGCCGCGGGCTGCGGCGGGCCGGGTCGAACCGCTCGGTGTCCACCCCCCGGCCCCACAGCCATACCCGCCGAATGCCGTGCTCGCGCAGGCTCGCGGCGCTGGCCGCGGACGGGGCGAGGGTACGGTCGGCGGCGTTGTGGATGCGGCGCAGCCACCGCCACGCGGCGGCCTCGCCCAGCCGGCCCGCCCGGTACACGCGGGCGTAGGCGGGCACGTCGGTCTGGTAGACGGCCACCGTGGGCAGGCGCTCCCGGCCGGCGGCGGTGACGGCGGACGAGCCGAGGACGAAGGGGCTCGCGAGGTGGACCAGTTCGGCGCGGTGACCGGCCAGCGCGGTGTGCAGGTGCCGGATCGGCAGGCCGATCCGGAAGCTGCGGTAACGGGGCAGCGGCACGGAGGGCAGCCGCACCACCGGCCACGGGAACGGGTCGGTCCCTCCGGCCCCGCCGGGCGCATCCCGGGCCGGCGCCGGGGCGATGACCATCGGCTGGTGCCCGCGCAAGGCCAGGTGCTCGGCCACCCGCAGTGCGCAGTGCGCGACACCGTTCACATCGGGCGGGAAGGATTCGGCAACTATCGCTACTCGCACGCTCACAACGTGAACCACGAGATGCCGAAACAGGACATGACGCAGTTATGTGTTGAAGAACTCTGGGCGACATTTTGTGGTCGCCCTCACCTGCGGCTTCTTCACATCCGGCCGTCTGGTGCGTTTTCCTATCACAGGTGTTCCGGCTCATTCTCCTGGATTTCCGGATTATGTATTCGGCGGGCCACGGCTACGCCAAATTCCCGTGAAGCCCCGGTTACGGGGAACCGGCCGGACGGGCCCTGTGACGGCCCCGACTCGCGCGAGCCCGACTTGTCACGGATTCTGGGCAAATGTCCGTTCCGCTCTAGTCTCCGGTGACGAAAATCCGTGATATGAGGGCTGCCCGTGGGCCGCGCCTAGCCGTCCGGCGTTCCCTCGCCCGGTGGGCAGGCGGCGGCGCGGCCGAGGAGGACGGCGCGCTCGCGGGCGTTGCGGGCCAGGGAGGCGGCGCGCTCGAACTCGGCGCGCGCCTCCTGGTGGCGGCCGAGCCTGGCCAGCAGGTCGCCGCGCACGCTGGGCAGCAGGTGGTAGCCGCGGAGTTCCGGCTCTGCCGTCAGCGGGTCGACCAGTTCGAGGCCCCGCGCCGGCCCGAAGGCCATGGCCACGGCGACCGCACGGTTGAGCTCCACCACCGGGGTCGGCGTCAGCGCGGACAGCAGCTCGTAGAGCGCCACGATGCGCTCCCAGCCGGTCTCCGCGGCGCACTGGGCCCGGGCGTGGCAGGCGGCGATCGCGGCCTGCACCATGTAGGGGCCGGGCGGCCGGCCGAGCCGCTCGGCGCGCAGCAGCGCGGCGAAGCCCCGGCGGATCAGCAGCTGATCCCAGGCCCCGCGGTTCTGCTCCAGCAGCGGGATGGGCTCCCCGGCCGGGCCGAGCCGCGCCCGCATCCGGGATGCCTGGATCTCCATCAGCGCGGCCAGGCCGTGCACCTCCGGCTCCGCCGGGCTGAGCTCGGCCAGCATCCGGCCGAGGCGGAGCGCCTCGTAGCAGAGCTCGGGCCGGATCCAGTCGTCCCCGGCGGTGGCCGTGTAGCCCTCGTTGAAGATCAGGTAGATGACCTCGAGCACCGACGCCAGCCGCGCCGTCCGCTCCGGCTCCGGCGGGACCTCGAACGGGATCTGCTTGCTGGCCAGGGTGCGCTTGGCCCGCACGATCCGCTGGGCGATGGCCGGCTCGGTGGACAGGAAGGCGCGGGCGATCTCCCCGGTGGTCAGGCCGCCGAGCAGCCTGAGGGTGAGCGCGACCCGGGCCTCGGTGGACAGGACGGGGTGGCAGGCGATGAACATCAGCCGCAGCACGTCATCGGCCACCCCCTCGCCCTCGACCACCGCGTCGAAGTCGGGCTGGCCGCCGAAGATGGCGTCTTGCTGCTGCTGGCGGGCCTCGTGACCGAGCAGTTCGAGCTTGCGCCGGAGCCGCTCGCTGCGGCGGATCCGGTCGATGGCCTGGTGCCTGGCGGTCGCCATCAGCCAGGCACCCGGGTTCGGCGGGATGCCCGACTCCGGCCACTGCCTGAGCGCGGCGATCAGGGCGTCCTGCGCGAGCTCCTCGGCCAGGCCGACGTCGTTCACCAGCCGGGCCAGGCCGGCGATGATCCTGGCCGACTCGAGCCGCCAGACCGCGTCGACGGCGCGGTGTACCTCGGGAACCGTCATCAACCGCATCAGAGCATCACCGGCCGCCGCCCCGCAATCGGGCGCCGCCGGTTATTCCGGGCCGTAGACCTGGCGAATCGCTCCTTCGCCGTTGCCGGCGATCTGCCAGAAACGCCTCGCCAGCTCGATCGCCTCTTCCTTGGACCGCACCTCGACCAGGGCGAAGCTGAGGATGGTCTCCTTGGACTCGGTGAACGGGCCGTCGGTCACGGTGATCTTCCCGCCGGAGGAAGTGACGCGGGTGCCCTCCGGGTCCAGCCCGCCGGCCGCGAGCAGCACGCCCTTCCTGGTCATCTCCTCGACCAGCCGGTCCATCTCCGCCACCAGCTTGTCGTCCGGCGGGTCGGCCTTGGAGGTCGTCATCAGGAACCGCATCGTCGTCTCCCTAGCGTCGCTGGGCCGGGCCCCGCTGGCCCACCCGCTGATGCTTCGAACCGCGGCCGCTGGAATCGACATCCCCGGCAAGATTTTTCTCAACGAGCGATGCGCCCGATGTCGAGACCGGGCCGGCCGCCCCGTCCTGCTGGTGAGTGCGCCACGATGGGCGCAGCGAGTAGCGAGGAGGCGGGCATGACCAAGTTCATGTTGCTGCAGAACTACGGGGCCACGCTAGCGTGCGACCTGCCCATGACCGAGTGGGACCCGGCGGACATCAAGGCGCACATCGAGTTCCAGATGGCCCTGAACGACGAGCTCGCCGGCAACGGCGAGCTGGTCGACGCCCAGGGCCTGGCCGGGCCGGGGCTGGCCAAGTTCGTGACCTTCGACGGCGGGCGCGCCCCGGTGGTGACCGACGGCCCGTTCCCGGAGTCCAAGGAGCTGCTCGCCGGCTACCGGATGATCGACGTCGAGTCGGAGGCGCGCGCCATCGAGATCGCGGCGAAGGCGTCGGCCGCGCCGGGTCCCGGCGGCGTGCCGATCCAGCAGCCGATCGAGGTGCGGCAGGTGATGGGCGCGCCCGCCAGCGGGGAGTGAGCACCGGGGCGGCCCTCGAGGACCTGCTGCGCGAACAGGCGCCGCAGGTCCTCGGCGTGCTCGTCCGCCGGTTCGGGGACTTCGACTCCGCGGAGGACGCCGTGCAGGAGGCGCTGATCGCGGCGGCCCGGCACTGGCCGGCCGAGGGGGTGCCCGCGAACCCGCGCGGCTGGCTGATCCAGACCGCCGTGCGGAAGATGACCGATCAGCTGCGCAGCGAGCAGGCGCGCAGACGCCGCGAGGACGCCGTCGCGCTGGCCGAGCCACTGGCCATGGACGTGACCGGCCGTGACGACACGCTGATCCTGCTGTTCATGTGCTGTCACCCGGCGCTGACGCCGGCCTCGGCGATCGCGCTGACGCTTCGCGCCGTCGGCGGCCTGGCCACGGCCGAGATCGCGAACGCGTTCCTGGTGCCGGAATCCACCATGGCCCAGCGGATCAGCCGGGCGAAGCAGCGCATCAAGGCCTCCGGGGTGCCGTTCGGCATGCCGGAAGGCGATGAGCGCGCGCAGCGGCTGCGCTCGGTGCTGCATGTGCTGTACCTGATCTTCAACGAGGGGTACGCGAGCAGCATCGGCGCCGACCTGCACCGCACCGAGCTGTCCGGCGAGGCGATCCGGCTGGCCAGGATGATGCATGCCACGCTGCCCGATGACGGCGAGGTGACCGGCCTGCTGGCGCTCATGCTCCTCACCGACGCCAGGCGGCCGGCCCGCACCGGGGCCGGCGGTGAGCTGATCCCGCTGGCGGAGCAGGACCGGACGCGGTGGGACCGGGAGCTGATCGCCGAGGGGACGGCGCTGATCACCGGCGCGCTGACCGGGGGAGTGGTCGGGGAGTACCAGATGCAGGCCATGATCGCCGCCGTCCACGACGAGGCGGCCAGCGTTGAGGACACCGACTGGCCGCAGATCCTCACCCTGTACGGGCTGCTTGAGCGGATGACCGGCAACCCGATGGTGGCACTCAACCGAGCCATCGCGGCGGCCATGGCCCACGGGCCCGCCGCCGGCCTGACGCTCCTCGAGGCGCTCGACGAGCCACTGGGCGGCCACTACCGGCTCGACGCGGTGCGTGCTCACCTGTACGAGATGGCCGGCGACACCCAGGCCGCGATGGCCCACTACCGCGCCGCGGCCGCCCGCACCACGAGCATCCCGGAGCAGCAGTACCTGACCACCCAGGCCGCCCGGCTCCGGGCACAAACCGCGCAACCGCCCGGCCGCCCGACCTCCTGACGCGCCGCGCCTCCTGCCCGAAGTAGGTCATCTCGCTGTACCAACCGGACTAACCGCTGCCCTACCGTGGATTCATGACCGCATGGAGCAACCTGCCGTCCGCGCTGCCCCCCCACGGCACGGTGCTGGCCTGGGCGCGAGGCTGCCGATGCGATGAGTGCGAACCCGAGTACAAGCGTTTTGTGTCCGAACTGGCCCTGCGCGGGCCGCTGAGGCTTCCCGCTCGGCCGGACCCCCCCAAGATGGACGCCGACACCCTCGCCCGGCTGGAACCGGCGGTGAGCCGGTCTGAGTGCCCCGTATGCGGCGCGCTGCGCCATCAGCGGTGCCGCAACCTGGCGTTCCCCCAGCATTTCGCGCCGACTCATCCTGAGCGCCGAACCGGCCCGTGACGGGGGACTTCCCGGCTAGCTGCGCACGGTGTGCGCCGAAAGCTGGGTGAACGCCCGCTCGGTGGCGGAGCCAGGAGTGGCGCAGTAGACGATCAGGCGCTGGCCGGTCTCGGCGATGTGCAGGACCTGGCACTCGAACTCGAGCGGCCCGGCCTGTGGGTGGTTGATCCGCTTGAGCATGGGCCCGCGGACCTCGACCTCGTGCGCGGCCCACATCTCGGCGAACTGCGGTGAGAGCGCGAGCATCTCGGTGACGAGGCTTTCGATCTCAGGGTCGCCGGGGTAGCGGGCGTACCCGGCGCGCAGGTCGGCGACCGTGGCCCTGGTGAAGCCGAGGACGTGCTCGTCGTCCCAGATGGAATCGGCTGGTGGCCAGCGGAACATCCAGCGGATCATGTTCCGGTCCGCGTGCCCGGCCAGGTCGCCGATGAAGGACGTGGCGAGCTGGTTCCAGGCCAGGATGTTGTAGGCGGCGTCAACCACGTAGGCGGGCGTGGTGGGCATGCTGTCCAGCAGGTGCCTGATGCCCGGCGTGATCTCGCGGCTCGGCCGCGCCCGCTGCGGCGGAGCTTCGCTGGCCATCCGGAACAGGTAGTCCCGCTCGTCGGCGGTCAGCATCAGCGCCCGGGCCAGCGCGGACAGCACCTGCCGCGAGGGATGCGGGCCGCGGCCCTGTTCCAGCCGGATGTAGTAATCGACCGACATCCCGGCCAGCTGGGCGACCTCCTGGCGGCGCAGCCCCGGCGTCCGCCGCCGCCCCGTCGCGGGCAGCCCGGCGTCGTGCGGGGATACCCGGGCGCGCCTGGCCCGCAGGAACGCCGCCAGCTCGGCGCGGCCAGCACTGGTCATAACCCCTAGCTTGCCACCTGCCCAGTCCCGCAGGGTGGTACCGCCAGTCCCAGGCTGCGCCGGTCTCTCTCGCCGCCCGGGCCGCCGCCGTAGCGTCGCATACATGGCAACGAAGATCGCCCTCATCACCGGGGCCAACAAGGGAATCGGGTTCGAGACCGCGCGCCAGCTCGGGGCCCAGGGCATGACCGTGCTGGCCGCCGCGCGCGACGAGGAACGAGGCCGCGCGGCCGAGCGTGCCCTGCGCGATGGCGGCGCGGACGCCCAGTTCGTCCCGCTCGATGTCACCGACGCCAAGTCGGTCCAGCGGGCGGCCGAGTGGATCGAAGCGGAGTACGGCCGCCTGGACGTCCTGGTCAACAACGCGGGCACCGCAAGCGTCGCGCGCCGGAGCGCCCCGCCGAGCCAGACCTCACTCGACGACATGCGGGCCGTTTACGAGATCAACGTCTTCGGCGTGGTCGCCGTGACCAACGCCATGCTGCCGCTGCTGCGCCGCGCTCCCGCCGCGCGGATCGTCAACGTGTCCAGCGAGGTCGGCTCGATCACCTCGCAGAGCGACCCCGCGAGCCCGCTTAGCCAGATGATGCCGGCGTCCGCGCAGTACCCGTCGTCCAAGGCCGCGCTCAACATGCTCACCGCCATGTACGCCAAGGAACTCCGGGACTCGCCGATCAAGGTCAATGCCGCGAACCCCGGCTACACCGCCACCGACTTCAACGACCACCGCGGATTCCGCTCGGCCGCGGAGGGAGCCGAGCCCAGCGTGCACCTCGCCACCTTGCCCGATGACGGCCCCAGTGGAATCCTGTGGGGCCACCTGTGGGCCGCCGGTGAAGGCGGCTACGGCAGGCTGCCCTGGTAGGCGTCCCCGGCAGGCGGCGTCCCCGGCCCCGGTACGGGGTCGCCGGCCCTGCTCACCTGATGGGTTCGGTGGTCCAGTTCGCGGGGTTGGTGCCGAGCAGCCGCGTGTGGTCCCGGAACAGGCTGGCCACGTCGATGCTGGGGTGGGCACCGAACACCTGGATGTCGAACCAGAGACCGTCGGCGTGGGCGCCACACAGTTCCTGCCCGGGCAGGCGGCCAATGTGCATCCGCTTCAGGACCACCCGGTAGCCATTGATGGGCCAGCCACCCGCTCAGGCCGGCGGCACCAGCCTTCATCCCGTCCCGCCACGCCCATCAGGCCGGAAACGACGGCAACACCCCATGCCCCCAACCCCCCTGCGTTGTCGTGGCAGCCACTATCGCCCAGACGAAGCTGGAGGGTCCAGTACGCCGGTCACCTACGGTGCCGTGGCTGGGCGCGCGGCCAGCGCAAACGCGTGCGCCGCGGGCTCCCGGGGCGGCGCCGTGAAATCCGTTGGCCCGGCAGGTGACCGTCAGCGGAACGGTAGCCAGCCGGCAGGCAGCGCGGCCCGAAGGGGAGGGCATACCCAAGCCAGTCTGCGCTGGCCAAATTGGGGCTGTACTATCGAGCCGTCGAGGACGGGGACCTCCCCCCTCTCCCCATGCCGTGGATCTCCCCCCCATCCCGGTTCTTGGGGGCCAAGGGAGTTACCCGCCCTCGACCTGTTCCCGGGGGATTTTGAACTGTTCCGGGGCGGCGGCGGCTCTGGGTAGACCGGCGCCCGGACCGGGAGTTCTTGCGCGACCTCGGGCCGCGGGTCTACATTGCCCCCTACCGCAGTCGGTGGTAACGAGAGCCCACGCCAGGTAGGGGGTTCGGTGATCGTCAACGCTTATTCGCATGTCTGCCCGGAGCGCCTGCTCGACGCGATCAGCGAGCGCTACCCCAGCACCGAGGTGGCGGCGTTACGGAAGAACAGCTACCTGTTCGACGGCGAGCGCCGGCTGCGCTACATGGACCGGATCGGGGTGAATCAGCAGGTCCTGGTGCTGGTGCGCCCGCCCATGTGGCTGGGCATGCCGCGGCCGCTGGTCCATGAACTGACCCGGGTCGCCAACGAGTCCATCGCGGAGATGGCCGCGGCCTGGCCGGACCGGTTCATCCCGGTCGGCGTGCTGCCGGTCGTCAACGACGAGATGATGGCTGAATACCACCGGCTGACCACCGATCTCGGCGTCCGCGGCGTGCTGATCTTCTCCAACATCGAGGGCCTTCCGCTGGACGACGGCTCGATGTGGCCGCTCTATGCGGCGGCGGCCCGGGACGATGTGCCGATCTGGATCCACCCCCAGCACGGCCACTCCTACCCGTGGCTGAAGAACGGCTCGGCCGCGGCGATGCGCTGCGGCCTGGAATTCTTCGGTGCCGAGCGGATCATGTACGGCACCGACTTCCCGATGGGCAGCAACAGCGGCGAGGACTGGCCGGTCGAGGTGCTGGACACGATCCGGTCACTCGGCCTGAGCGCGGCCGACGAAGGGCTATTGCTCGGGGCCAATCTGCACCGCATCATGCGGGTGTGACCACAACCCAGCGTCACGCCGCCGCTACCCGCGGCCTCCACGAAGGGCGGCCCCCCGATGAGACCCAGACAGTTATCCGACCCCACGCCAGCGCCCCACCTCGCGCCAGCACCAGTCTCCGTATCAGCACCACATTCCGCGCCAGCACTCAGCCCCGCACCAGTACAGCCACGGGCACGCTTAGCTGCCAGCCGGCCGCGGCCGGCCTCCAGCGATCAGCCCGGGCGTTATCGGCACCCTCGCGGGCGAGTTACCTAACGGCCGCTGCCGGGGTCACCGTCCTGCTCGCGCTGGCCGCCTGCGGCGGCAGCAGCACCAGCTCCAGTTCCAGCGGCGCCAGTAGCGCCAGCGGCACCGGGACCATCAACGTCGGCGTGATCGGGCCGATGACCGGCCCGGCGGCCGAGATCGGCAACCTCATGTCCGGCGCCTGCTACGCCGCCGTCCGCGATGTGAACAAGGCCGGGGGCGTGCTCGGCCGCAAGGCCAGCTGCGCGCTGGTCAACGACACCGGTGACCCGGCGGACGCGGTACCGAACGTCACCCGGGCGCTGGCCACCACCAGCAACCTCAACATGGCGGTCGGGCTGGAGTCGAACACCGCCGCCACCACCGTCCCGCTGGTGAACAGCGCGCGCATCCCGATGGTGTCCACCAACGGCCTGGTGGCGTACGACAAGACCTCCGACACCTACTTCTGGCGGATGACGCCGTCGGACGACCAGAACGGCGCCGCCTTCGTCGCCTGGGCGGCCAAGAAGGGCTACAACCGGCTGGCGGTGGTGTTCCAGAACAACATAGGCGCCCAGGGCAACGACCCGGGCGTGGTGGCCGCGGTCAAGAAGTCCGGCGGCACCATGACCACCAACATCACGATCCCGGGCGACGCGTCGTCCTACAGCAGCGTGGTGGCCCGGGTCATCGCCGGGAAGCCGCAGGCCCTGATCCTGGCCGGCGACCCGCAGACCTCGGCCACCTTCCTGTCCCAGTACCGGCAGCTCAACAGCGGCTCCGTGCCGCCGGTCATCACCTCGACCGACTCGATTACCCCGGCGTACTTTTCCGCCGTCAAGAAGGTCATGGGCGGCGGCTACATGACGCACAGCATGTACTTCGTCGGTAGCTACGTGAGCCCGGCCAGCCATGCGTTCAGCATCTACAAGAGCGCCGTCTACGGCGCGTCGCAGATCAAAGACCCCGCCACCGTCCTCGGGGTGGGGGTGATCGCCTCCATCTACGACGGCATCAACCTGATGGGCCTGGCCATGCAGATGGCCCACAGCACCAGCGGCCCGGCCTACAACGCGGACATCGCCAAGATCGCCGCGGGCACGCCCGGCGCGGTCGCCGTCGATTCCTACGCCACCGGCCTGGCCGCGCTGAAGGCCGGCAAGCACATCCACTACGTGGGGGTGGGCGGGCCGATCCACTTCAACGCCTTCCACAACTCGCCCGGCAACTTCTCTGCCTCCGGATTCACCGCCAGCGGCGGCCCCACGCTGCTGGGGGTGGTTCCCGGCACCCAGGTCCAGCAGCTGCTGCTATCGGGATGAGCGTCTTCATCGAGGCGGTGGGCTTCGGCATCGCGGCCGGCGCGGTCATCGCGCTCGGCGCGGTGGGCTTCACCGTGCAGTTCGGGATCAGCAACGTGCTCAATATCACCTACGGCGCGCTCATGACCCTCGCCGCCTACCTGGGTTATGCGCTGCTCAGCGCGGGCGTGGGGGTGTGGGCCGCGCTGGCCGTCGCGGCGGCCGGGATCGCGGTGGCGTCGGCGGCCTTCAACCGGCTGCTGATCGCGCCGCTGCGCCGGCGCGGCACCGGCTTCGTGGGGGTGGTGATCGTCACCGTGGCCGCCGGGATCATCATCCAGTACTGCATCGTCGCCATCGCCGGGCCCGATACCGTCTCCTACGGCCAGCAGGCGGGCAGGACCATCCACGCCGCCGGCCTGGTCCTCACCACCAGCCAGCTGATCATCATCGGGCTGACCGTGGCGGCGATGCTGGCGCTGCACCTGCTGCTGACCCGGACCCAGCTCGGCCGGGCGATGCGGGCCACGTCGGCGAACCCGGTGGTGGCCCGCAGCTGCGGCATCCGGACCGAGCGGATCATCGACATGACCTGGCTGATCTCCGGGGCGCTCTGCGGCGCGGCCGGGGTGGCGCTGGCGATCACCACGGTCACGTTCGACTTCACGCTCGGGCCGATCTTCCTCATCTACATGATCGCGGCCGCCGTCCTCGGCGGGATCGGCCAGCCGTACGGGGCCATGCTCGGCGGCCTGGTGGTCGGGGTGGGCACCCAGGTGGCCGCGGCCTACACCAGCCCCGCCTACCAGGACGTGTACGCGTTCGGCCTGCTCATTCTCATGCTGCTGATCCGGCCCCGGGGCCTGCTGGCGGCCGGGACGGCCAGCGCCCGGCGGCTGGCCGGCTGAGGAAGGAGGGTCCACGCCATCGGCGCCGCTGCCTACTACGTCGTGGTCATGCTCGTAT
This sequence comes from uncultured Actinomycetes bacterium, assembly GCA_963835425.1. GTDB lineage: Bacteria > Actinomycetota > Actinomycetes > Streptosporangiales > Streptosporangiaceae > UBA9676. Next base: position 104,601 of record CAWIGE010000005.1, read on the forward strand.
ACCTGGGCACCGACCTGCTCGCGGCCTGGGGGCTGAACCTTGAGTTCGGCGTGGCGGGCGTCGTCAACTTCGCCTACATCGTCCTGGTCGCGGCGGGCGCCTACTTCTATGCCGTGTTCACGCTCGGGCCCCCGGCCGCCATGGGCGGGTTCCAGCAGTACATCATCGGCGCGCGGCTGCCGGTGGCGGCGGCGGTCGGGCTCGCCGCCCTGATCTGTGGCGGGCTCGGCTGCCTGATCGGCGTCACCGGGCTGAAGCGGCTGCGCGCCGACTACCAGGCGATGGTGATGCTGGTCATCTCGATCCTGGCCACCACCATCATCGGCGCCGACACCGGCCTGTTCAACGGCAACGCCGGGCTGAGCCTGATCCCAGACCCGCTCGCCTCGGTGGATCCGGCCCGCCGGGGCTGGTACTACGTCGCGGTGGTGGGCGTGGTCTGCGCGGCGGGCTACCTGGTGCTGCGCCGGTTCACCACCGGCCCGTTCGGCCGGGTGCTGCGCGCGGTACGCGAGGACGAGGACGCCGCGATCTCCGTCGGCAAGAACGTGGTGGGCCTGCGGCTGGCGGTGCAGGCGGTGGGCGGGGTCTACGCCGGGCTGAGCGGGGCGCTGCTGGCCGGCTTCATCGGCGGCTGGTCGCCCTCGGCCTGGGAGTACGTCGAGACGCTGGCGCTGCTCACCGCCATCATCGTCGGCGGCCTGGGCAACGACGCCGGGGTGCTGGTCGGCGTCGCCATCGTGCCGGTGCTGATCTTGCAGGGGGTGCAGTTCCTGCCGCAGATCAAGAACGCCCCGCAGCTCGCCGACGACCTCGGCTGGATCATCCTGGGGCTGCTCACCATCGCGTTCGTGTTCGCCCGGCCGCAGGGGCTGATCCCGGAACGGCGGCCGCACCTTGGCATGCCCGCGGCGCCGGCCGAGGCCGCGGGTCCTGCCCGCCCCGCTGCCGGGGGAACCGGAGCCGACGTGCCCGCCCGGTCCGCGCGAGCCGGCCCAGGCCGCGAGGCTGGCCCGGCCCGGTTGCTCAGTCCAGCCCGGAGGATCAGCCCGATGGCTGGGCGGTCAGCCCAGGTCGGCGCAGCTCTCCGGGGCGACGGCGGGCGGGCACCGATCCTCACCGTGGAGGGCCTGGTCAAGCGGTACGGCGGCGTGCACGCGGTCGAGGGCGCCAGCTTCACCGCCGCGACGGCGGCATCACCGGGCTGATCGGGCCCAACGGCGCCGGCAAGTCCACCGTGCTCGGGCTCGTCAGCGGCTTCGTGCGCCCGGACGCCGGCCGGATCACCTTCGATGGCCGCGACGTCACCGCCCTGCCCGCTCACCGCCGTGCCCGGCTCGGGATCGTCCGCACGTTCCAGCTGCCACGCGAGTTCCGCGCCCTGACCACCATCGAGAACCTGTTCGTCGCCGCCCCCGGCCAGCGGGGCGAGTCGGCGGCAGGCGTGGCGGCTGGCCGGTGGCTGTGGCGCCGGGACGAGGACGAGCTGGCCGAGGCGGCCCGCGGACTGCTCCGGCTGTTCGGGATGGCCGAGGCGGCGGACGAGCGGGCCGGGCGCCTGAGCGGCGGCCAGAAGCGCATGCTCGAGGTGATGCGGGCCCTGATGGCCAGGCCGCGGCTGCTGCTGCTCGACGAGCCGATGGCCGGGCTCGCCCCGGCCCTGGCCGAGCGGCTGGAGGCGGCCTGCCGTCAGCTGGCCGCCGCCGGGATGTCCATCCTGCTGGTCGAGCACGAGCTCGGGGTGGTCGAGCGCCTGTGCGAAACGGTGGTGGTCATGGCCCACGGCAAGGTCATCTCCGAGGGGCGGATGGCCGAGCTGCGGACCCGTAAGGAGGTCCAGGACGCCTATGTCGTCGGCTGATGCGGCGGAGCCTCCCGCGGGCGAGCCGCAGGCCGGCGCGGCGGAGCCCGTCCCGGCGCTCGCCACCGACCAGCTCACCGCCGGTTACGGCGATGTCCCCGTCGTCCGCGGGGTCGACCTGACGGTCAGGGAGGGCCAGCTGGTCGCGGTGGTGGGGCCGAACGGTGCAGGCAAGAGCACGCTGCTCAAGGCGATCCTCGGCCTGGCCCAGGTCATGGGCGGGCGGGTGCTGGCCGGTGGCCACGACGTCACCGGCCGCTCCCTGGACCAGCTGGTCCGGCTCGGCATCGGCTACGTGCCGCAGGTGGATGACGTCTTCGATCCGTTAAAGGTCAGCGAGAACCTCAACATGGGCGGATACTTGCTCGGCAAGGCCGACCGAATCGCGCGGATGGAGGAGGTGCTGACGATCTTCCCCGCACTGCGCAGCAGGCTGAACCGCTATGTCGGCACGATGAGCGGCGGGGAACGGAAGATGACCGCGATCGCCCGGGCGCTCATGCTCTCACCACGGGTCCTGGTATTAGACGAGCCGACTGCGGGACTGTCCCCGGTGCTGACAGAATCGGTACTGGCCGACCAGGTGCGTGCGCTGGCCGACCGGGGACATGCGGTGCTGTTAGTCGAGCAGAAGGCCCAGGCCGCCCTGCGGCTCGCCCACACCGCGTCGGTGCTGGTACGGGGACAGGTCGTGATGTCGGCTCCGGCGGCCGAGGTGCTGGCCAGCCGCGAGATGGCTGAGGTGTTCCTGGGCGGACGGGGCAGGAGGCAGAAGTGAAGCGGTCACGGATCGGGGCCGAGGTCTTAGCCGATGTGCTGGCCCGGGCCGGAGTGGACACCATCTTCGGGCTGCCGGGCTCAACCGAGGCGGCCCTGCTGGAGACGCTGCGCGAGCGGGCCGGGCTGCGTTACGTGCTGGGCCTGCACGAGGGGGCGGTGGTGTCGATGGCCGACGGGTACGCCCGGGTCACCGGCACGCCGGGCGTGGTCGGCCTGCACACCAGCGTGGGGACGCTGAACGGCGCCAGCCAGATCTACAACTGCTACCGGGACGGCTCGCCGGTCGTGGTGACCGCGGGCCACAAGGACCGGACGGTACTGAGCGAGGACGGGTTCTGCGCGCTCCCGGACTTACCGGAGGCCGTCCGGCCGTTCACCAAGTGGGCCCACCAGACCCTCAGCACCGCCGAGCTCGGTGCCGACCTGTGGCGGGCACTGCACGCGGCGATGACCGTGCCCGCCGGACCGGCCTACCTGGCCGTCCCCGAGGATTTCCTGCGCGAAACGGTGCCCGCGGACGCGCCGGACCCGCCGGTGGCGAACAGCGCGCTGTGGTCGGGCTCGGCCGGCGGCCGGACGGTGCCCAACGAGGCGGTGTGCGCCGCCGCGGCGGCCGAGCTCGCCGCCGCCCGCTGGCCCGTCGTGGTGGTGGGCAGCGAGGCGCGCGGGTGCGTCCCGGAGCTGCGGGAGCTGGCCGACCGGCTGGTGGCGCCGCTGGTCTGCACCGACTTCACCGACCTGGCGGATCTGCCGTTCCCGACCGCCGATCCGCGGTTCCTCGGCCTGTACGGCGAGGACCCGGCCGTGCTCCAGGGCTGCGACCTCGTGCTCGCTATCGGCGCCCGGATGTTCTACCCCTTCTCGGCGGTCCGCCATCCGCGGCTGCCGCCGGCGCCCGGCTGGTGCACCTGCACCCGGACGCGGCCCAGGTTGGCAGGCAGCTGCCCACGGCGGTCGGGCTCGTCGGCACGCCGGCGTCGGCCCTGCGTGCCCTGGCGCCGCACCTCGACCGCGCCGTCAACCCGGCCGTGACCGCGGCCCGCGGTGAGCGGCTCGCCGCGCTGCGGGCGGACCGGCAACGCCAGCGGCAGGCCGAGCGTGCCGCCGACGCGGAGCCGATGCCGGTGGAGGCGGTCGCCGCCGAGCTGAACCAGGTGCTGCCGCCGGAGGCGATCGTGGTCGACGAGGGGGTGCGCTCGTCCCGGGGGCTGCTGCGCCACCTCGACATCGGTGACGGGCAGGCGCTGCTGCGCAGCTCGGGCGGCGCGCTCGGCTGGGGGGTCCCGGCGGCGATCGGCGCCAGCCTGGGCCGCCCGGACCGGCCGGTGCTGGCCGTGGTCGGCGACGGCAGCTACCAGTTCTCGGTGCAGGCGATCTGGACCGCCGTGCAGCAGCAGGCCTCGCTCGTGGTGGTGGTGCTGGACAACGGGGGCTACCTGGCCGTCAAGCGGTCGATCGAGGGCTACCTGAAGGTGGCGCACGACCCGCGGGAGCACCCGGGGACCCGCCTGCCGGGGATCGACCACGCTGCCGTCGCCGCCGGCTACGGGGCGGCCGGCCGGCGGGTCGAGCACCGGGGTGAGATCGCCGACGCGGTGAAAGAGGCGTTCTACACCGGCGGCACCCAGGTCGTTGCCGTCACGGTGGCGGAGGCGCGGCCCTGACGGCTCCGCCGGGCAGGCGCTGGCCGTCCGTCTGGGCGCGGCTGGGCCGCTCGGCGCGCCCCGGCTGCGAGGATAACCTGGGCGGCTGCCGGGCGGGTGGGCTAGCCTACCTACGCTGGTAGATAGGTCTGCCTCCGCCGGGTCAACTGCGCTGGGACGCTTGCGAGGAAGGTGAGCCGTAATGCCCCTGCCCGGCGTGACGCCGTTCCCGCCCGAGTTCGCGGCCCGCTACCGCGCCCGCGGCTACTGGGACGACCAGCCGCTGATCGCGCCCTTCCTGAAGGCGTTCGCGGACTACGCGAGCCGGGCAGCGGTCATCGACGACGAGGGCTCCTACACCTACGCGGAGCTGGCCGCCGCGTCGGAGCGGGTCGCGCTGAACCTGCTCGACCTCGGCCTGGAGCCGGCCGACCGGGTGGTCGTCCAGCTGCCGAACACGCGGCTGTTCGCGTCCTTCTACTTCGCGCTGCAGCGGATCGGCGCGATCCCGATCATGGCGCTGCCCTCGCACCGCTACCGGGAGCTGCGCCAGTTCGTCGCCCTGTCCGGCGCGGTGGCCGCGGCCGCCCCGGCCCGGGGCAAGGACGCGAACTTCGATCAGCTGCACCGCCGGGTGCGCGCGGACAACCCGCACCTGCGGCTGAGCATCCTGCAGGGCGGCTACCCGGAACCGGCCGAGGGCTACATCAGCCTGGAAGAGCTGCACGAGCGGCGGCCCGGCCGGCACACCGCCGCCGACCTCGAGCGCATCGCCGGCCAGATCGACCCGGACGATCCCGCGGTGTTCCAGCTGTCCGGCGGGACCACCGGCGTTCCGAAACTCATCCCCCGCACACATAACGATTACGCCTTCAACTCCCGTGCCGCCGTGTCGGTCTGCGACGTGCACGAGCGTGACGTCCTGCTGGACGTGCTGCCGATCGCGCACAACCTGCCGCTCGCCTGCCCGGGGATGCAGGGGTTCCTGCTGTCCGGCGCGACCGTCCGCCTGTCGGCCTCCATCCGGGCCCAGGATGTGTTCGCTGCCATCGACCGTCACCGGGTCACCCACATCCACGTGGTCCCGTCCCTGCTCATCCGCTGGATCAACGACCCGGGCGCGGCCGGTCACGACCTGGGCTCGGTCCGGGTCATCCAGAGCGGGGGCCAGCGGCTGCAGCCGGAGACCCGGGTGCGGACCGAGCGGGTGTTCCGCAACGTCACCGTGCAGGAGAACTTCGGCATGGCGGAGGGGCTGCTGATGTTCGTCCGGCTGGATGACCCGCCGGAGGTGCGGCTGGAGACGGTCGGCCGCCCGGTCTGCCCCGACGACGAGGTGCGCCTGGTGGCGGAGGACGGGCTGGACGTGCCGGACGGGGAGATCGGCGAGCTGCTGGCGCGTGGCCCCTACACCCTCCGCGGCTACTACAACGCGCCCGAGCACAACCAGCGATCGTTCACCCCCGACGGCTTCTACCGCTCCGGCGACCTGATGTGGCGGCACCCGAGCGGCAACTACGTGGTCGCGGGCCGGACCAAGGACCTGATCAACCGGGGCGGGGAGAAGATCTCCGCGGAAGAGGTGGAGAACCTCATCCTGTCCCACCCGGCCGTGCTCAACGTGGCGTGCGTGCCGGTGCCCGATCCCGTGCTCGGCGAGCGCATGTGCGCCTGCGTGATCCTGCGCCCGGGCGCCACCCTGACCCTGCCGGATCTGGTGGAGTTCCTCACCGCGCAGGAGATCGCCCGGCACAAGCTGCCCGAGCGGCTGGCCGTCGTCACCAGCTTCCCGCTGTCCCCGGTCGGCAAGGTCTCCAAGAAGGACCTGGCGGCCATGGTGGCGAACCTGGAGGACCGATGAGACGGGTGGATCTGCATGCCTACCCCGGCACGGCGGAGTGGATCGCGTCGCAGGGGCCTTACGTGGAGCCGCTGGGCCGGTACTGGAAGAAGGAGTGGACGGCCAGGACGGAGGAGGAGGTCGTCGCCGACTTCCGCGCGCACGGCATCGAGGCGGTGCTGGTCGCCTTCGACATCGAGTCGGTGACCGGGGCGCCGCCCTGCACGAGCGCCTACGTGGCCGGGATGCGCGACCGCCATCCCGAGACGTTCGCCGGCGCGTGGGGGACGGTGGACCCGCTGCGCGGTGACCAGGCGGTCGAGGAGGCGCGGCGGGCGGTGGCCGAGCACCGGGTGCTCGGCTTTCACTTCCACCCGATCATGGGGCGCTACTCGGTGGACGACCCGCGCTTCGAGCCGCTGTTCGACGCGATCAGCGCCCTCGGCGTGCCGGTGCTCGTCAACGTCGGCACCACCGGCATGGGGGCCGGCATGCCAGGCGGCGACGGGGCCGTGCTCCGGCACGCCCACCCGCAGGCGATCGACGCGCTCGCGGCGGCCTTTCCCCGCCTGACCGTGGTCGCCGCCCATCCCGGCTGGCCCTGGGTGGAGGAGATGACCGCGGTCGCGCTGCACAAGGGCAACGTCTACTGGGAGCTGTCCGGGTGGGCGCCCAAGCACTTTCCGGCCAGCCTGAAGACCGACATCCGCGGCCGCCTCCAGGACAAGATCATGTTTGGCTCGGACTACCCGAGCCTGCCGCTCGACCGGCTGCTGCGGGAGTGGGACGAGCTCGGATTCAGCGCCGAGATCATGGACAAGGTGTTCCACGGCAACGCCGAGCGCGTCCTGCGCCTGCCGGTCCCGGCCGCGCGGGCCGGGAGTGGCGCGGATGGGGGCGCCTCCGGCCAGGGCGACACGGACAAGGGCGGCACGGACAAGGGCGGCACGGCGGGCGGCAGGGCAGACAGAACCAGTGCGGTGAAGGACAGGTTGGGGGAGCAGCGATGACCGGCCGGCCGGTGGCCCTGGTGACCGGGGCGGCGCGCGGGATCGGCCGGGCGACGGCGCTGGCTCTGGCCGGGCGCGGCTACGACGTGGTGATCAACTACTCGGTCAGCGAGGCGGCGGCGCAGCAGGTGGCGGAGGAGGCACGGGCGTGCGGCGCCAGCGCTCTGGTCGCCCGGGCCGACGTGGCGGACGAGACGGCAGTGCGGCGGATGGTGGCCACCGCCGGCGATACCTACGGCCGGATCGACGCCCTGGTCAACAACGCCGGCACGACCATCGACGTGCCGCTGCCCGACCTGGACGGGCTGGACCTGGCCGACTGGGACCGGGTGTTCGCCGTCAACGTGCGCGGCGTGTTCTGCGTCACCCGGGCATGCGTGCCCCTGCTGCGCGCCGCCCCGCGGGCCGCGGTCGTGAACACGGCGAGCATCGCCGGGCTGCGGCCGGGACCGCAGCCGTTCCCCTATTCGGCGTCGAAGGCCGCGGTGGCGAACCTGACCAGGACGCTGGCCGGGGCGCTCGGCCCGGCGATCCGGGTCAACGCGGTGGCGCCCGGCTGGATGGAAGGCGACTGGATGCAGGCCCGGCTGGGGGAGAACTACGACCGGCTGATGGAGCGGCGGGCACGGATGACGCCGCTGGGCCGGTGCGTGACCGCGGAGGATGTGGCGGCCACCATCGTGTCGCTGGTGATGTCGAACCCGTTCGTCACCGGCGAGGTGGTGATCGTGGACGGCGGCTACAGTGCGACCACCTAGGGCGGCGGGCGCGGAACACCCGGCGGGCCAGAGGCCGCCGGGCAGGCGGAAGGGGGCGGCGGTGACCAGCCAGCAGGGGGCGGTGCAGCGCCTGATCGAGCTCGGGTTCTCCCAGTACGAGGCGCAGGCTTACGTGGGGCTGCTCGGGCGCGAGCCGCTCACCGGGTACGCGCTGTCCAACGTCACCGGGATCCCGCAGCCGAAGGTGTATGAGACGCTCCGCCGGCTGACCGCCAGGGGGGTGGTGGCGGCCATGGAGGGGGAGCCGGCCCGGTTCGTGGCGGTCCCGGCCGAACAGCTCCTCGCCGACCTGGAGGGCTCCTTCCGGGCCAGGCTCGCGGGCGCGCAGCGTGAGCTCGCCGACGTCACGCAGGCGCCCGGCACGAGCGGCTACCGCGTGCTGCGCGCGTTCACCAGCTGGGCGGAGATCGAGGAGCAGACGGTGGCCGTGATCGACGGCTCGAGCCGCCACGTCTACGTCTCGGTCAACTGCCCCGACCCGCAGGGCATCGCCGCCGGGCTCGCCCGTGCCGATGACCGGGGCGTCGTCTGCGACGTGCTGCACTTCGGCGAGCCGATCGTGGAGCTACACCACGGCCGCACGATCGGGCACGACAGCACCCGCGGCGTGGTCTACCGCCGGCACCAGGCGCGGCACGTGGCGGTGGTCGGCGACAGCGCCGATGTGGTGTGGGCGGTGGCCGAGGACGGCGCGGACTGGCAGTCCGTGGCCGGCCGCGATCAGCTGCTGGCCGCGTTGGCCAAGGGCTACATCCGCCACGATTTCTACGTTCAGCAGATCTGGAATGAGTTCCCTGACGTGCTGACCGAGCGCTGGGGCCCGGGAATGCAGCAGCTCGTCAGGGAGATGTCGGCCCCCTCGGCGAGGCCGACCCGCCCGGCCCGTACCGGCTCCGCCCGGCGCACCGCCACCCGCGGGCGCCAGCGCGGCCACCCGGCGTGACTGCGCCGGTATGAGGGCTGGCCGTCCTGGCTAGTGACTGTTGCGGACGGGCGCCAGCGATGCGGTGTACCGCTCCTGGGCTGGCGTCTGCCGGGTACCCGGTGCTCGCCCAGACCGCGCGCTCGGCCGGCGGCGTGCCGCCCGAGGTGGAGTTCGGGCGGGGCCTCGCGATCGTCCTGCGCGGCTTCCGTGCCATGCTGGCCGAACCCTCATCCCTGACCCAGGAGCAGCCGTGACCGACCTGTGTGCAAGCGACGCCCTGACGCTGGCTGGCATGCTGCGGCGCCGAGAGGTATCGGCCCGCGAGGTCACCACGGCCCACATCGACCGGATCGAGGCGCTCGACGGCCCGGTCAACGCGGTGGTGACCCGGTGTTTCGACCGGGCGCTGGCGCGGGCCGCGGAGGCCGATGACGCGCTGGCCCGGGGCGAGGTCCCCGGCCTGCTGCACGGGCTGCCGGTCGCGCACAAGGACCTCGCCGAAACCGCGGGGGTGCGCACCACCTATGGCTCGCCGCTGTTCTCCGGGCACGTGCCGGACTTCGATGCGCTGGTGGTAGAGCGGATGTCGGGAGCCGGGGCGATCAGCCTGGGCAAGACAAATACGCCGGAGTTCGGGGCGGGCTCGCACACCGTCAACCCCGTGTTCGGCGCGACCCGCAACCCGTACGACCTGAGCCGCAGCGCCGGCGGGAGCAGCGGCGGCGCGGCGGCGGCGCTGGCGGCCCGCATGATCTGCCTCGCCGACGGCAGTGACCTGGGCGGGTCGCTGCGCAACCCGGCGAGCTTCTGCAACGTGGTCGGGCTGCGGCCATCGCCCGGCCGGGTGCCTCAGTGGCCGTCCGGCGATGTGGCCGACACCTTCGGGGTCAACGGGCCGATGGCGCGCACGGTCGCCGACGTGGCGCTCCTGCTGGCCGTCCTGTCCGGGCCCGACCCGCGCGTCCCGTTCTCGCTGGACACGCCGGCGCCGGTGCTGGCCGAGCCCGCGCAGGTGGTGGACCTGCTCGCGCGGGACATGCGGGGCGTGAAGGTCGCCTGGAGCGCCGACCTCGGGCTGCCCCTCGACCCGGCGGTGCGCAGCGCGCTGGCGCCGGCCCGGCAGGTACTCGTTGACCTGGGATGCGAGGTCACCGACGCGGCGCCGGACCTGTCCGGCGCCGACGAAACGTTTCGCGCCTGGCGCGCTTTCCGTTTCGCGACGGCCTACGCCCCGCTGCTGCGCGAGCACCGCGACCAGCTGGGCCGCAACGTGGTGTGGAACATCGAGCGTGGCCTGGAGCTGACCACCGGGGAGCTGTCGAGCGCCACCGCGCTGCGGGCGGCGCTCGCCGAGCGGGTCGGTGAGTTCTTCGCGACGGCCGAGGTTTTGGCCTGCCCCGTGAGCCAGGTCCCGCCGTTCGACGTCACCATCGACTGGGTGCACGAGATCGACGGCGTGCCGCAGCGGACCTACCTGGACTGGATGGCGTCGTGCTACCTGATCTCGGCCACCGGGCTGCCGGCCATCTCGGTGCCGGCGGGGTTCACCGCGGATGGGCTGCCGGTCGGGCTCCAGCTAATTGGCCGGTGGCGGGCGGACTGGCAACTGCTGGGCGTGGCGCACGCCTTCGAGGCCGCGACCGGCCACGCCCGGCGCGCCCCCACCCTGCCGGCCCCGGCCTAGCCGCGCCCGCGCGCCCTGGCCGCCCCACTTATCACGGATCTTCGCCTCCCATACCGGGACAAGACAGACGTGATCATGGCCAAAATCCGTGAGAGGTGGCAAGTAAGGGGGGCAGGACACCGGCCCAGGGGACGGGAAGGAGGGAAGGCAGCGGGCGGGGCAGGAGGGTCGCCGGTCGGCGTTCACGGGATATTTATGGGCCGGGCGGGATTTTCACGTTCTGTTTATGCTGGGCCGGCATAGCGTCAAGGTGAGCGGGGCTCAGTCAGGCACTCATTCATCGTTGGTGGCGGCCGGCGGATCGCCGGCCTCCCCGGGCGGGACGTGGTCATGATGGGCAGCACTCCGGCCGGCGGCTCAGGATCGGGCCTTGGCGTCTTCTCTCGGTGGCGGGGCTCGCCGCCGTCCTCCCTTTGGGCGTCCTCTTATCGGCTGCCCCGGGGCAGGGCCACGCCGCCGTGGCGGCGGTGACCCGCGCCGTGCCTGCCGGTGGCGAGAGCGGCCTCGTCGTCGCCACCGACAAGGGGAAGATCCAGGGCAAGAGCGCCGAGAGCGTCGACCAGTTCCTCGGCATCCCCTACGCCGCGCCGCCGGTCGGGGCGCTGCGCTGGGCCGCGCCCCAGCCGGTCACACCCTGGCACGGCGTCCGCAGCGCGCAGTCTTACGGGAACCGCTGCCCACAGCTCGCCAGCGGGAACGGCCTGCGGTCCGACACCGAGGACTGCCTGTACCTCAATGTGTTCACCCCGCCGGGCGCACCGGCGGCCAAGGGCGGCGGCCGGGACGCGGGCCGGCTGCCGGTCCTGGTCATGATCCACGGCGGCGGGCTCGTCAACGGCAGCGGCGACCAGCACGACGGCTCGCTGATCGTGAACACCGACCACATCGTGGTGGTGTCGATCAACTACCGGCTCGGCGTGTTCGGGTTCCTGGACGTCCCCGGCCTCGGCACCTCCCCGCTAACCGCGAACGGCAACTACGGGCTGCTGGACCAGGAAGCCGCGCTGCGGTGGGTGCGGCGCAACATCGGCGCGTTCGGCGGGGACCCGGGCCGGGTCACCATCGCCGGTGAGTCGGCTGGCGGCTGGTCGATGTGTGCGCTGATGAGCTCGCCACCGGCCCGTGGGCTGTTCAGCGCGGCCATCATGGAGAGCGGCAGCTGTGCCTCCCGGACCCCGGCGGACGCGCAGTCCGCCGGGCTGGCGTTCGCGGCGCAGGCCGGGTGCACCGTGGCCGCGACCGCGGCCGCCTGCCTGCGGAGCACGCAAGAGTCCACCCTGCTCGACGCGAGCGCCAGCATCTCGTCCGAGGAATTCACCTCCGGCGGGCCGGAGCTGCCGATCCCACCCGCGCAGGCGGTCGCGTCCGGCCGCTATACGCACGTCCCGCTCCTGATGGGGGACAACCACGACGAGGGCCGGACGTTCTCCCAGGGGCTGGCCGGGCTGACCGAGCAGCAGTACGCCGATCTGGTCGCGCAGGACTACGGCGCCCGCGCGCCGGAAGTGCTCCAGCACTACCCCTTCAGCTCCTACCCGAGCCCCTGCACCGCCGCCTATGCCATCGGCGCGGTCTGGACCGACAGCGGCTTCATCACCGGCATCGGCGGATGCCCGGCCCAGAACCTGGCCGCGCAGTTCGCCAGCGGCACGCCGACGTACGTCTACCGGTTCGACGACCGGCACGCGCCCGGGCTCAACAACAACCTGCCCGGCTACCAGTGGGGAGCCGGGCAGGCGATGGAACTGGCCTACCTATGGCCCAGCTTCAACAACGGCTTCTCGCTCTACGACCTGCTCACCCCGGCCCAGCTGGAGCTGTCGCACCAGATGGTGGTGTGGTGGGGCGCATTCGCGCGCTACCACGCACCGGTGGCGCCCGGCCAGCCGGCCTGGCCGCCCTACACGAGCAAGCGGCTGATGTCGCTCCGGCCCGGCGGCCAGAGCCAGACGATCCCCGCGGGCACCTACGCCGCCGAGCATCAGTGCGCCTTCTGGAACGCCGGCTAGGCCCAGCAGCCTCCGGAAGCCTGGCGCTGCTCAGGCGTCGCCCGGCCCGGCCTGGCCGGGCGACGTAGCTGACCCTGCCGGGCTGGCGTCCTGCCGGGCGGGCGGGGCAGTGGTGCTCGGCGGCCCCGGCACGGCGCTTGTGTCCAGCAGTTCCACCGGCTCCGTCGATCGCCAGATCTCACGCGTGACCACCTGGATGGCGCCCGCGGTGGGGATGGCGATCAGCGCGGCCACGAAGGCGCCGAAGGTGCCGCCGAGCCAGCCGCCGAGCGACGCGCCCACCAGGATGGAAAGCAGCACCAGCAGTGGGTTGACGCTGACGGTCCGGCTCATCACCACCGGGTTCAGGATGTGGTTCTCGATCTGGGTGTAGACCAGGAAGACGACCAGGGTGACGATGCCCGCCGTGAGCGAGTGGGCGAGCGCGAACAGCACCGTGGGAATGCCCGCCAGCGCCCCGCCGATCATAGGCAGGAAGTCGACCAGCGCGACCCACAGCGCCCACAGGATTGCGAAGGGAACGCCCAGGATGAGCAGGGTCACGAACACGACGAGGCCGGCTGTCAGCGAGGTCAGGAAGTTCCCCAGCATGTAGCCGGTCACCGAGCGGTTCACCTGGCCGGCGATCCGGCTCCAGCGTTCTGCGCGCTCGGGGGACATCATTCCCAGCAGGCCGGTCCGCATCTTCGGGCCTTCGAGCAGCAGAAGCAGGACCAGGATGAAGATGGTGAACAGCGCCAACACGAGCGTCAGGGCGCCCTTGCCCAGGGTGAGGGCCGGCTTCGTCAGGCCCTGGCCCAGGTTCACCAGCTTCGGCACGTTACTGGTCACCCACTGCTGGATGTGATACCTGCGCACCAGATGGCCAAGCCATCCCCGGCCGTGCTCGGTGTCGCTCACGTAGCGCGGCAGGTCCTGAGCCAGGTGAGTGATCCCGTTGGCCAGCGGGTAGCCGAACGCCAGGGCCAAGCCGATGAACACCAGCAGCCCCCAGACGACGACGACCGCCACCGCCAGGCCGCGGCGCTTGATCCGCCAGCGCTGGAGGGCGACCACGAGCGGGTTCAGCACCACGGCGATGAAGGAGGCCACGACCATGAGCAGGATGACGTCCCGCAGGTGCTCGAGTATCTTGGCGGCCACGTAGACCAGCACCACCACCGCGACGGCGGTGAGGATGGCCCGCAGCGGGATGCCCCGTGACTCGGCGGCGGCCCATAGCCGGGCTCGCCGGGTGATCGGCGGGGTTGACGGGTCAGCCATCAGACCATCATGGCAGCTAGCCGCCGGGAATCTGGGCCCCATGCCCCGGTGCGGGCAGTTCGTGGCGATCGACTGGTTAGTTCCCGTACTGCCGTGTCTCGGGCCGTTCCAGCATCAGGGCATGCGCGGGCTGCGCGGCCACCGGGCGGTGCCGGGTGCCCCTCGGCACCACGAACAGCTCGCCCGTGCTGAGCGTGACCGGGTCACGTCCCTCCAGCTCGATGCGGAAGCTTCCGTCCCAGCACAGAAAGAGCTCGTCCTCGTCGTGGTGATGCCAGGGGAACTCGCCATCGAACCGGACGATGCGCACCACGGCGTCATTGGCCAGCACCAGGTCACGCGGCTGCCACGGCCCGGTGAGCGCGGCCGCGGCCTCGCGGATCGACACCGGCTGGTCGGACTCCATCAGCGTGCCTCCTCTGCCATGAGCATCCCCCACGAGCCTGGTCAGCGGGCCGCGGTCAGCTGGCCGCTGACCTCGGCGGCCTCCTGGGGGCTGATCTCCGCCGATGAGGGCCGGGCCAGGCGGCTGGGCCACCACATCCACCGGCCGATGTCCAGGGTGAGCGCGGTAACCAGCACCGACCTGACGATGACGGTGTCGATGAGCACACCGATCGCGACCGTCACGCCGATCTCGGTGAGGATCACCAGCGGCAGGGTGCCCAGCGTGGCGAACGTGCCGGCGAGGATCAGGCCGGCCGAGGTGATGACCCCGCCGGTAGCGCCCAGGCCGGTGATGGCGCCCAGCCTGGTGCCGGACCGCTTGCTCTCCTCGCGCACCCTGGTCATCAGGAAGATGTTGTAGTCGATGCCCAGGGCGACCAGGAACACGAACACGAACAGCGGCATGGCGGTATCGGCGCCCGCGAAACCGAACACGTGGCGGAACAGCAGTGCCGACAGCCCCAGCGCGGCGCCGAAGGACAGCACCACGGTCCCGATGAGCAGGAACGCCGCGACGACCGCGCGGAGCAGCAGCCCGAGGATGAGCAGCACCACCAGCAGCACGAGCGGGATGATCACGTTCCGGTCGTGGGTGGCGTACCGCTCCACATCGGAGTTGATGGCCGTAGCCCCGCCGACCTTGGCGTTCGCTCCGGGAATCGCATGCAACGCCGCGCGGGCCCGGTCGACGGTGGCGGCCGCGGCCGGGCTGTCCGGCTGACTGGCCAGCGTCCCCTGCAGGTAGACGAGGCCGTCCTTGACCTGCGGCGGGCTCACGGCGGCGATGCCCTTGGTGCTGGCGAGCGCGGCCCTCAGAGGCGCCGCGGCGGAAGCG
Organism: uncultured Actinomycetes bacterium; assembly: GCA_963835425.1. GTDB lineage: Bacteria > Actinomycetota > Actinomycetes > Streptosporangiales > Streptosporangiaceae > UBA9676. The sequence continues at coordinate 119,677 of CAWIGE010000005.1, forward strand.
TTGCCGATGACCGCGACCGGCTCGCCGGCCCCGCCCGGGAAGTGCTGGGCGAGCACCTGCTCGGCGGCGATCGAGGCCGGGGTGCCGCGGTACGACTGGGCGTTGGTGAGCTGGCCCACCTTGAAGCCGATCAGGCCGAGCCATGCGCAGGCGAGGAGCACGGCGGTCGTCAGCCACACGGTGCGGGGCCGGATCGCGATGCGCCGGCCGACCCTCGCCCAGAAGCCGCGGGTGGTCGGCTCGTCGGAGCCATACCGTGGCCGCAGCGGCCAGAAGACCCACCGGCCGGTGATCACCAGCAGGGCCGGCAACAGCGTGATCATGGCGAGCAGTCCGACGGCGATGCCGATCGCCGCCACCGGGCCGAGCCCGGAGATGTCCGCGGACTCGGCGACCAGCAGGCACAACATGGCGACGATCACGGTGCCGGCGCTGGCGATGATGGCCGGCCCGGCCCGCCGCAGCGCGACCGCCATCGCCTCATGCCGGTCCTCGTGCCTGCGCAGCTCCTCCCGGTACCGCGCGACGAGCAGCAGCGCGTAGTCGGTGCTCGCGCCGAGCACGAGCACGACCAGGATGCCGCCGCTCTGGCCGTTCACCACCAGCCCGTGCTGGGTCAGCAGGTAGATGACCGCCTCGGCGACGATGAGCGATACTCCCGCGGAGATGATCGGCAGCAGCCAGAGCACCGGGCTGCGGTAGGTGATCAGCAGCAGGACGATGATCACCGCCAGGGTCGCGTAGAGCAGCGTGCTATCGATGCCCTTGAAGATCTTCACTGCGTCGGCGGCGCTGGCGGCGGGCCCGGCGATGTGCACGGTCAGCCCAGGGTCGCCGCGGGCAGCCGTGGCCCGCAGGTTGTTGATGAACGCCTCGATGTTGGCGTTGTAGCCGAGGCTGGACCCGACGATCACCTGCATCGCTTTGTGATCGCTGGAGGGGATCGGGCCGGCCACCCTGCCGTGGACGGCCGGCAAGGCGGCGAAAATCCGGGCGTCGGCGGCGGCCTTGTGCAGGTCGCCGGGGGTGAGCCCGGATGGCCTGACATAGACGACAACGGCCGGGTTGAGGTTCTTGGCGGTGAACCTGGACTGCAGGTTGAGCTCTTGGGTGGACTCTGCGCTCGCGGGCAGGTAGGCGGAGGAGTCGTTCTTCTCGGCGCCCATCAGCTTGCCCGCCAGCGGCCCCGTGAGGGCGAGCACGATCAGCCAGAAGACGAGCACGAGGTACTTGGTCCGGCGGCCGCAGGGCAGAGCCGCAATCCGGCCTGCCCGGCTCGGGCCGGATGCAGGTGGTGAGCTGGTGCTTTCGGTCACGCGATCCTCCCCGCGGGATGGCCAGTAAATGGCTGGGCCGGTAAGCGTGGTGCCAGATACGATGTATCGCGATCAGCCTCCGGCTGTCAAGTTATATCTCGAGTAGCCGGGGTGGGCTCGCGTCCCGTTCCTGGCCCATTGCCTGCTGACTCCGCGGCCGGCCGGAAGCGCCGGGCGTTGGGGTAGCCCTGGCCGCCGTCGACGACGATGTTGGCGCCGGTGATCCACGAGGCCCGCCGGGACAGCAGGAAGGCGACGACGTCGGCGACCTCCTCGAGGCGCCCCAGCCGCCCGAACGGGAACTGGGTGCCCAGGAAGGCGGCGAAGTCGGCCGGGTTCTCCTGCGAGAACCGCTCCCATGAGCCGCCCGGGAAGAGGATGGATCCCGGGCTGACCGCGTTCACCCGGACGTTGTCCGCCGCCAGTTCGGCGGCAGCGGTGGCGGCCAGCTGGATCTCCGCGGCCTTGGCCACGGAGTAGCTGGTGCGCGGAGCGGGGCGCATGCCGGTGATGGACGAGATGATCACCACCGCCCCGCCGCCGGCCGAGCGCAGGTGCGGCAGTGCGGTGCGGATGAGCTCGGCGGCGTGTCCCGCGTTGAGCGCGAACGTGGCCGTGAAATCCCCCGGGCCCGAACTGGTGATGTTCCCGCCGACGGTGCCGCCGGCGTTGGCGACCAGGCGGTCCATTCCCCCGAGCGCGGCGGCAACATCCTCGACGGCGCGGTCCAGCGCCGCGGTGTCGGTCACATCGGCGGCCGCCGTGGCGACGGGCACCCCGTGCCGGGCCAGCCGCCCGGCCGCCGCGGCCAGGCCGTCCGCGCCGCGGGCGACCAGCCCGACCGACGCCCCCTCCGCCGCGAGCGCCTCGGCGATGGCGAAGCCGATGCCGCGGCTGCCGCCGGTGATGAGCGCGCGGGCACCGCGCAGGCCCAGGTCCATGACAGCCAAGCTACCGGGGCCAGCGGACAGTGCCCGGGCCCGGCCCCGGGCCATGAAGCGCGGCCGGCGCCGCGTCGGCCCCGGCGGGTCAGAGCCAGGGCTGGTCAGAGCTGGCCGTCGTAGAAGCCGTGCCGCGCGAGCGGCTCGACCAGCTGGGACTCCTCGTAGGCGAGGTGGGAGAGCAGCGCGTCGGTGAGGACGTCCACCGCCTGCTGGAGGCCGGAGAAATCAGTGGGGTTACGCAGATGATCCACCAGCGCCTGGTCAACGTCGTTCAGCACCTGGTGGATGATCTTGTGCTCGTCGGCCAGCCGGTCGATCACCGGCTCCAGGCCCGCCTCCCTGGCCCGCAGGTGCGGGAAAACCGCCTCGTCCTCGAGCATGTGGTGCCCGGTCACGAACCGGCAGTAATAGGCGCAGTACGCGCCCAGCGCCCAGTCGCTGCGCCGCATGGTCATCTCGTTGATCTCCGACCGTGCGCCGCCGGCGTCGATGGCGCCCTCCCGCACCTGGCGGACGAGATCGCGCACCCGGGTGAGTTCGTCGCGCAGATGGTCATGCACCTCGATGAGATGCCCGCCGATGAGCCGGCCGCGCGCGGAGTAAACGGTGCCGGGCGGCGGCGCGGACCCGGTGGGGCGGGTGGCCTCGTCCCACACCCGGACCTCGGTCAGCCGTTCGCCGGTATCCGGTGTCGGGGTCAGCCCGAGACCGCCTGTGCCCTCGGTCACTCCGCCCTCTCCGCTCCGATGTTATTGAGCAGTCAACTATAGCCACCCGGGGAGAGCGGGCGGGTCAGCCCGACGGGTCATGCGGGCGGGCGCGCCCCGATGGGCATGCGCGTGAGCGGGCCCTAATGGCCGGCGCCCGGCGGTCAGCGGGGCAGGACGTGGGGGTTGAGGATCCCGGCCGGGTCGAACGCGGCCCGGAGCCGGGCGAAGAGCGCGCGTTCGGCGTCCGAGCGCACGAGCGGGAGCCAGCGGGCCTTGAGCGCGCCGATGCCATGCTCGGCGGAAATCGAGCCTCCGAGGGACGCCACGAACGAGAAGACCGCGTCCTCGTGACGGCCGTCCCCCGCCGCCCCGCCCGCGCCGTCCGGCCCGGGCACCACGTTCACGTGCAGGTTGCCGTCCGCCACGTGGCCGTAGATGATCACCCGGGCCCCCGGGTCCGTCCCCGCGACGACCCCCGCCACCTCGGAGGCCAGCCGCACCCACCGCGCCGCGGGCACCGAAACATCCAGCTTCAGCGGCACCCCCATGAACCCGGCCGCCTCGGGGTGGCGCTCCCGGCAGGCCCACAGCCGGGCCCGCTCGGCCGCGCCGGTGCCGACCGCGGCGGGCCGGTCGCCGATCAGCTCGGCCAGGTCCTCCGCTGCGCCGGGACCGGCCGCCTCCAGCAGCAGGTAGGCCGGCGTGGGCGGACGCAGCGGCAGCGTCAGGCCGGCGTGCTCGGCCAGCAGGTTCAGCCCCGCCTGAGTGAAGAACTCCGCCGACCGCAGGCCGCCTACCGCCCGCACCGCCCGCCGCGCCAGCTCGTGGGCCTCGGCGGGCCCGTCGGCGCCGGCGATCACCGTCACCGGGTCCGTCATCCGCGGCACCAGCTGGATCCGGGCCGCCGTGATCACCGCGAGCGTGCCCTCGGACCCGGCCAGCAGGGACGGGTAGTCATAGCCGGTGTTGTCCTTGACCAGCCCGGACATGTGCGAGAGCACGGAGCCGTCGGAGAGCACCGCCTCGATGCCGCGCAGCTGGGCTCGCATCGGGCCATGCCGCAGCACCCGCAGCCCGCCCGCGTTGCTGGCGACCGCCCCACCCACCGTGGCGCTGTGCCGGCTGGCGATGAACACCCCCAGGTCCAGGCCGGGATCGGCGTCGGCGACCTGCTGCAGGCTCACCCCGGCCCCGGCGCTGACCTGCCCAGCGTCAAGATCGACCGGGCCGAGCCGGTCCAGCCGGGCCAGGCTGAGCACGATCTCGCCGTGCAGCGGGATGCCGCCGCCGACCAGGCCGGTGTTCCCGCCCTGCGGGACGACCGCCACCCCCGCGTCCGCACACAGCCCGAGCAGGGCCGCGACCTCCGCGGTGCCGCCGGGGCGCAGCACGGCCGGGGCGTGGCCGGTGAAGCCCCCGGTCCAGTCCACCGCGTAGCCGGCCGCCGCGTCCCCGGTCAGCACGTGTGACTCGCCCACCACGGCAACGAACTGCCGCAGCAGACCGGCCGGCAGCTCGCCGGACATCGCATCACCCCCTATCGGTGGTGGTTGGCGTGCAGGCCACGACGATCCATTGTCGCCGAGGGCCAACCACGGCCGGGCTCATCTGTGGGGAAGCACGGTTGCCTGCCCCCTGGTCCGATGGGAGCCTGGCCGTGACAGGCGGAGTGGCCCTGAAGTCCCAGGTCCGGGAGGAAACGTGGCCGAGGCAAGCGGTGGAGAGTTCTGGCGTGATCTGAAGCCGATCGAGCATGCGTTCAAGCCCGGCGCGCTGCCGGAGGCCTACATTTCCCAGGCGGCGACCGACGATGAGCGCTACTACGCTCCACTGTCGGACACGGTGGGCACCCGGCCGTTGTGGATCTCCCCGGGCCAGAACCGGTGGTGCGACGTCCTCATGTGCCGCGGGGCGGGCATGGTGAACCGCCACTATCACCCGCAGCAGGTCTTCGCCTACACGATCTCCGGCAAGTGGGGCTACCTCGAGCACGACTGGGTGGCGACCGCCGGCGACTGGATCTACGAGGCGCCCGGCGAGGCGCACACGCTGGTGGCGTATGAGTCCCCCGAGCCGATGCGGGTGACCTTCAACGTCACCGGGCCGCTGATCTGGCTGGACGAGAACGGCCAGCCGGAGGGCCACTTCGACGTGTTCGACTACATCGAGCTGTGCAAGAACCACTACGAGAAGGTGGGGATCGGCGCCGACTACATCGACCGACTGTTCCGCTGACGCGGCGTGGCCGGCGCGGCCGGCCACGATCCGCCGACCACACCACCAAATCGTGCCTGACGATCTAGCATGTGGCCTCGTGTGGTTAAGGGGCGGGGCCACGGCGCTGGTCGCCGCTTTCTCGTCGGGTGTCACGCTGGCGGCCTGCGGCGGCGCGTCACCGGACGCGACCAGCGCGGCATCGCCCGGCGTGGGGGCGGCCGTCGCCGGGGCGGCGAGTTCGGCGGTGGCACGCGCCGGGATGTCCAGCTCCCCGGCGCCGAGCCCGAGCCAGAGCCCGTCCCCATCCCCGTCGCCAGCCCGGCTGCCGGCCGCCGGCAACCCGGCCGGCCAGGCGTCTGTCCCGCCGGCCGGGCGGCCGGTCAGCACCAGCCACCCGGACCACGTCATCGGCAACGGCACGCCCGCCAGCTGCACCTCACAGGCCGTCGTCGCGGCCGTGGCCGCGGGCGGCGTGGTCACGTTCTCCTGCGGTCCCCGCCCGGTGACGATCACGATGGAGGCCACGGCCGAGGTCCGTAACACCAGCAGGCGGGTCGTCCTCGACGGCGGCGGGATGGTGGCGCTCAGCGGCGGCGGCGCGAGGCGGATCCTGTACATGAACACCTGCGACACGGCGCTGGGGACCGCCAGCTCGGACTGCTTCAACCAGCAGTGGCCACGCCTGATCGTGCAGAACATGACCTTCAAGGACGGCAACTCCACCGCCCAGCAGACCAACGACGACTTCGGCGGTCCCAGCGGCGGGGGCGCCATCTTCGACCTCGGCGGCCAGCTCAAGGTCGTCGACTCGCGGTTCATCGGCAACCGCTGCTTCCCAACCGGCCCCGACCTCGGCGGCGCCGCGATCCGGGCGCTGTCCCAGTGGGACAACCGCCCGGTGTACATCACCAGTGACACCTTCCGCGGCGGCGCCTGCTCCAACGGCGGCGCGCTGAGCAGCATCGGCGTGTCCTGGGTGGTGCTCAACAGCGTCATGACCCGCAACCAGGCGATCGGCTCGGGCGCCAACCCGGCCCGGTCCGGCACCCCCGGCGGCGGCAGCGGCGGCGCCATCTACACCGACGGCGACCAGTACACCGTGACGGTCGCCGGTACGGTCATCGCCCACAACCAGGCCAGGGAGGGGGGCGGCGCCATCTTCTTCGTCAGCAACAACCGGACCGGGACCCTGACCATCGAGGACTCCACACTCCCCGACGATCCCAGCGACGGCTTCGAGACCGCTGGCTTCCCTGGCATCTTCTACATCGGCCAGGGCCGTCCGGTGGTGACCTCCTCGACCCTCGGCTGAGCTGCCGGCGCTCGCCATCAGCCCGTGCAGGCGCGCATGGCGCGGGCGAACGCCTCGCCCCGGTCCCGGTAGTCGCGGAACCGGCCGAAGCTCGGCGCGGCCGGCGAGAGCAGCACCACCCCGTCCGGCAGCGCCCAGCGGTAGCCGCGCCCGACCGCCGACGCCAGGTCGCCGCACGCGGCGACCTCCACCTTGCCGGGGCCTTCCGCCTCGATCGCGGCCTGGATCCGGGGGCCGCTGTCGGGCACCGCCAGCACCAGCGTGGGGGCATCGCGGGCGGCGAGCCCGATGGCCAGCGGCGCGGTAGTCGATGCCCCGGTCGTGCCCGCCGGCGATCAGGGCGACCCGGCGGCCGGGGAAGGCGTCCATCGCCGCCAGCGTTGGCAGCACGTTGGTGGACAGGCTGTCGTCCACGAACACCACCCCGCCGGCCTCGCCGATGACCTCAAGCCGACTCGCCAGCGGGGCGAAACCGGCGGCGGCGTCGGCCAGCGCCGCCTCGTCGGCCGCCTGCGGCACGCCCAGCGCGCGCAGGCAGGCGCGGGCGATCAGCGCGTTGCGCCGGTTGTGCACGCCCAGCAGGCCGAGCGGGGCCATCCAGTCGGCGCCGGGGTCGTCACCGGCGCCGATCCACTCCACCCGCGGCCCGAGCAGGGCGGCCCGCTCCCGCAGCGGGCCGCTGTCACCGTTCGCGATGGTCAGGTCCGCCCCCGGCTGGGAGCAGGCCGACAGCTTGTCCCGGTAGTAGGTCTCCACGTCGCCGTGCCAGTCCAGGTGGTCCGGGTGCAGCGAGGTCACCGCGACCACCGGCGGCGAGCAGGGCAGGTCGGTCGCCTGGTAGCTGGACGTCTCGATCACCCAGTAGTCGTACTCGCCGTCGCCGTGCCCCGGGTCCCACGGCGGCCGGCCGATGTTGCCCGCCCACCAGGCAGCGGTAGCCCCACCGGGTCAGCAGATGCCCGGCGATAGCCGTCGTGCTGCTCTTGCCTTTGGTGCCGGTAATGCAGACCACCCGGTCGCGGTCCGCCTCGGCCAGCCACAGGCCCAGGCCGCCCGCCACCGGGATGCCGCGCCCGGCCAGCTCGGCCACCTCGGGACGGTAGCGGCTGATGCCCGGGCTCTTGACCACCACCTCGCACGCGGCCAGGGCGTCCAGCCCGCCGCCGCCGGTCGCCAGGACCGGGCGGCCACCGGGGCCCTCGGTCGGCGGGCTGTCGTCCACCAGCACCGGTTCCACGCCGAGCGCGGCGAGCTTGCGCAGGTTCGCCTGTCCCTCCACGCCGAGGCCCCACACCCCGGCGCGGGCGCCGCGCAGGTCAGACCAGGAGATCGTCGGCCGCATACGCATCAGGGATCCAGTGCTCGCCGACCGGGCGGAGCAGGGCTTCGATGGTGGGCTGGCCGGGCGGGCGGGAACTCCGCGGCCAGCGCCTGCAGCAGCGCGGCGCCCGCCCGGTCCGGCCGCCTGGCCGCGAGCACCGCCGCCGCCCGGCACTCGCCGACCTCGCCCACGCACTCGAACGGCTTGCTCGCCGCCGAGGTCCCGAGCAGCGCCCGGAACCGGTCGGCGAGCGAGGGATCGGCCAGCGGCTCGGCGCCGCCGAAGATCTGCCGCAGGTCGCCGGCGGGCAGGAACGGGGCCAGGATCAGGTCGATGAAGCAGCACTTGTCGCAGCGGCCGCACCAGTGATCCAGCCGTGCCGCCGGGTCGATGTGGAAGGCCCGGTTGCAGCTGCGGAAGGTGGCGTGGTACTGGGTCAGCTCCGCGAACTTCCGCGCCACCCACAGCTCGGTGAACGGGCGGAGCGCGGAGAAGTAGGCGACCCGGCCGCCGAGCGCGTCGGCCAGCACCCGCCGGAACCCGGCCTCGAACTCCATGCTCTTGGAGTACTGGTGGTTGATGGGGCGCCCGCCCGCCTGCAGGGTGGCGACCGACGCCGACCATTCGTTGGACATCACCACGGCGTCCCTGCCGTCCAGCAGGGCGGCCATGACTGCGATCGCGGACAGGATCCCGGTGACCGGCACGTGCCCGTTCAGGAAGCCGAGCTCGGCCGACCGGAGCAGCTGCCCGTCGATCTCGCGGCCGGCCCGGACCACCGGCAGCCCGGTGACCGCGGCCGGGCGCTCGATGGCGTCGAACCGGTCGCCGGGCCTGCTCATGACGAACAGCGCCGCGTCGCCCCGCCCGCGCATCAGCTCCACGGTGACGATCGAGTCGATGCCGCCGCCGAACGGGATGAGCATGGCGTGCGGGCCGCCGGGACGCGGGTGCCGCCCCCCGGCCGGGCTCGCCGATGATCCCCCCCACGAACCGCAGCGCGGACAGGTCCAGGTCGTTGCGGTAGGCGAACTCGCCCAGGCCGTCGAGGTAGAAGCCGCGCAGGAACCCGAGCTCGGCCGCGGTGACCGGGACCTGGCCCAGGTCGATGACGGGCGGCGGCGCCGTCTTGTAGTAGGACACCCCGGCCAGCAGGCAGATCAGCCGGGCGGCCTGGTCCACCCCGGGCGCGTCCCAGTTCCCGCCCGGGCCGAAACGTGATGTTCTCGGCGAAATCCCGGCCGCCGAGCGAGTACCGGCAGGTCAGCAGCCCCCGGCCAGGATCAAGGTCAAAGCCCTCGTAGCGAAACGGATCGGCGGGGCTCATCCCTGCTCCCGCGGCTCGAGCCTGGCCGCCAGCGCGAACCGCCCGCAGGGGCGCTCCGCGCGGTGGCTGAAGAACAGGCCCGGGTCGGGCCCGGTGGGCGTGGCCGTGACATGGATCTGGCCGTCCGGCACGCCGGCCGCGCGCAGGACGTGCCGGTTGGCGGCCGGGAGGTCGAACAGCCACTGGCCGGGCCCGCCGGTAACGGCCGGGCGCAGCAGGGCCTGTGCCTGCTGGCCGGAGCCCTCCCGCGCCGCGGCCGCCACCTCCTCGCCGAAGGCATCCCGCGCCGAGGCCGCCACCTCCTCGCCAACCTGGTAGGAGCCCGCCGCGACCGACGGGCCGATGCCGGCGATGACGTCCTCCGGGCGGGTGCCGAGCGAGCACATCGCCGCCAGCGCCGCCTGCGCCGTCCGCGCCACCGTGCCCCGCCAGCCGGCGTGCACGCAGGCGAGCACGTGGGCGGCGGGGTCGTACAGGATGATGGGCACGCAGTCGGCCACCAGGATCGCCAGCACGGTGCCCGGCGTGGCGGTGACCAGGGCGTCGGCCGGCCCGACCGCGTCGCCGGCGGCCAGCGTGCCGCGGCCCGCGGTCGGCCGCGGACACCACCTCGGCGCGGCCGCCGTGGACCTGGGCGGCGAAGACGAAGTCGGCCGGGCCGGCGCCGAGGGCGGCCGCGGCCCGGCGCCGGTTCTCCCGCACGTTGGCCGCCTCGTCGCCGACCGCGAAGCTGAGGTTGAGCGTGGCGTAACTGCCCGCCGACACCCCGCCGTGGCGGGTGGTGACCATGGCCTCGACCGGCAGCGGGTCGAAGGCCGGCCAGGTCAGGACGGGCAGTCCCGCGCGCTGGCGGAGCCCGGCGGCGGCGCTCGCGGCTGGTGCTGTCATCGTCTGGATCCTAGTGCCGCCGCCGCCCGCCCCCGACCTTCTCCGGACGGCCCACCCCGCAGCGGCTTCCCGGCCAGGTGGTTACTGCATACGGCCTATTGCATACAGGAGACAGATCAGTCATGATCGGCTTTACGCCGGGCAGAGGGGGAGCAGGAGCAGGACACGCCGACTCAGTGGAGGGTTGTCCATGGATCCCGCCGCATCGGTTTCCGCCGCATCGGTCTTCACCCAGCACCTCAACCCGCTGAACTCCATCCTGGGCAGCACGCTGGTGGCGCTGCTCCCGCTCGCCTTATTGCTGGTGCTGCTGGCCATCATGCGGGTGACCGCGTGGCTGGCGGTCATCATCGGTGCCGTCGTCACCATCATCATGGCCATCACCATCTGGAGCGCCCCGGCCGGGACGACGTTCAAGGCCTGGGGGATTGGGGCGGCGACCGGGATCTGGTCCATCGACTGGATCGTCTTCTGGGGGGTGGTGATCTACAACGTCCTGGTGGAGACGGGCGCCTTCGCCCATTTCCGGCAATGGCTCGTCACCCAGGCCACCGCCGATGTCCGGGTGCAGGCGATCCTCATGGCCTGGGCCCTGGGCGCGCTGCTGGAGGGCCTGGTCGGGTTCGGTTACCCGTGGGCGGTGGTGGCGCCCATCCTGGTCGGCCTGGGCGTGGCCGAGATCGACGCCATCCGGGTGGCTGCCATCGGCAACAACGCGCCGGTCTCCTTCGGCGCCCTGGGTGCCCCGATCATCGCGCTGGCCGCCGTCACCAACGTGCCGCTGCTCAGCCTGTCCGCCTCGGTCGGCCGGATCGTGGCGATACTCGCCCTGCTGCCGCCGTGGATCCTCATCTACCTCGTCACCGGGCGGCGCGGCCTGCGCGGCGTCTGGCCCCTGCCGGTCGTCGGCTCCCTGGCCTATATCGTCGGCCAGTTCCCGACGTCCCAGTGGCTCGGGCCCTACCTGCCCGACGTCATCGGCGCCCTGGTCTCGTTCGGCGCGCTGCTGCTGCTGCTTAAGTACTGGCGGCCTGCCGAGACCCTCGGCTACGGAGGGGTCCCGATAACCGCGGAACCGGTGTCCGTGGGCACCACGGCGGCTGGCACCACGGCGGCTGGCACCGGGCCGGCGGGCAGCGGGCCTGTTGGCACCGGACCTGCTGCCGCTGGGCCGGCCGGCGGCGGGCCGGCGGCGGTCCTGTTGGCACCGGGCCTGTTGGCGCTGGACCAGCGGGCAGCGGACCGGCCGGAACGGGGCCTGCGAATGGGGCCGCCAACGGCGAACGCGCGGGGGTGCGGGGGGCGGTCCCCGCCTTGGCGGCGTTCGGCATCCTGATCGTCGTGGTCGTGGCCGCGACGGGACCGTGGTCCCACATGGGCGACTACACGTTCATCAAGCCAGAGGTCGACGCGGTCAGCTCGCTCAACCACCAGCCGGTCGCGGTGACGTGGAAGTTCGCGCCCGCCGTCGCCGGTACCTGGATCCTGGTCTCCCTGCTTGTCATCCTGGCCGTGCTCAGGGTGGGGATGGCGCAGGTCGGGGCGGCGGTGAAGCGCAGCTTCTCGCAGACGTGGGGTGCCCTGCTGGTCGCGCCGATCATCTTCGGGCTCGCCACCGGTCTTCAACTACTCCGGGATGGCGAGCACGCTGGCCTTCGGGTTCTCCCGGGTTGGTACCTGGTTCATCCTGCTGGCGCCGCTCCTGGGCTGGATCGGGGTCGCGCTGTCGGGGAGCAACACCTCCACGAACGCGCTGTTCGGCGGCTTCCAGTACGCAGTCGGCGGCCTGCTGCACATGCCGCTGCTCCTGCTCCCGTCGCTCAACTCGGTGGGCGCCGAGGTGGGCAAGCCGATAGCGCCGCAGACCACCAGCGTCGGCGTGTCGACCAGTAGTTACGTCCGCCGGGAGGGTGAGGTGATCAGGCACAACTTCGGCTGGACGCTGGTGCTCCTCGGTTACCTCATCCTGATCGGCGTGTTCTACTTCTACGTGCTGCCGCAGGCGATGCGGCTGTGACCCAGCCGCGGGGCCGTCAGTTGGAGAAGTCCTGGGTCAGCCACACCGTGCCGTGACTGTCCCGGAAGATGGCGATCCCGATGTGGTGGAACGCTGAGCTGAGGATGTTCTTGCGGTGACCGTCGTTCGGCGGCCGCTCGTTGAGCATGGCCGTGGTGAGTTCCTTGGCCATCTGGGCGATCGCGTCCGCTGAGTCGGATACCCGGCCGCCCTCCCCGACGTTCTCGCCGGCGGTGCTCCAGTCCACGCCGGCGTCCGTCTCGCGGTTGCCGAGCGGGGGCTCGCCCGGGCATTGATGCGAGAGCCCGCACCCGTCCGCCATGGCCGAGTTGTGGCGGGCCGAGCTCGTGGTCAGGCCGGCCGTAATGGTGTAGCCGGGCAGGCCCGCCTGGGCCCGGGCGTCGTTGATCTGCTGGAGGACCTGGTCCACCGCCGAGCCGGGCCCGGCGGAGGCCGACGAGCCAGCGGCCGTCGTGCGGTCCGACGGCGACGCCGCCGTCGTGGTGGAATCCCGCGGCGCCCCCGTTGCCGACGGCGCGCGCTCGGTGGCGGGGGCGCCGGCGGCCGGGGGCAGGGGCCGGCGGCCTGGGTGTCCGGGTTGGCCTCCGGTACCGCGGTGGGGCAGGCCGCCGGGGAGGCGGACCCGCCGGGGGAGCAGTCGAGCCCGCTCGCTGCCGTTGGCCCGCTGGCCAGCAGGATCTTGGCCGCGGCCGTGGTGGTCGCGAAGGCGAGCGTAGCGACCACGGCGCCGGTGACGATCACGCCCAGCACTGCCCACCCGCGGCCACGGCTGCGGACCGCTTGGTGGCGACCGGACCTTCGGGCTGTCATGACGCCCCTAACCCGCCGGCCGGGCACGCCGACCGCGGCCCCTCGGCGGCCAGTTTCCTGGCCTCGGCCGAGGTGCCCGGCACCCGGGAAGCCCCGCTCTCAGCACACATCCGTCGGTCATCATGCCATGATCACTAGCTTTTTGCTGGCGGAGCGGAGAATGTATCAGCAGGCAGGAACCCAGCGGGACGCGCCATGCAGGGAAATGGCAGTTGGCAAAGGAGAGAAGGCAACGTTCTTTAGGCAGCCGCCGGGTCTGCTTGCCGCGCGTCAGCACGGCGGATGGGGCCGGTGTTCGGTCAGGCCGACCGGGCTGCCCTGCCGTTAGTAATGGCTATATCACGGAAAGTTGATAAGGGCCGAGTCCACCAGGGAGAACATGCGCTGATTGCGGCGGCGATTACCGGAGAATGGCCACGGTTCCCCGCTCAGGGTCAGCGGGCGAAGAAATGCAGGCCCACCCAGGCCCAGGCCACGAGGATGCCGACCCGGCGGGTCCGGGTGCTCATCGCCCACTCGAAGACCTTGCCCAGCGGGGGGATCGGGGCGCGGGTCCGGGTGGCGAGCAGCTGGAGGATGATTCCGGCCAGCAGGACGGCCAGGTAGCCGAGCACGGTGACGTCGTGGCTGTTCACCGTTCCACCAGGAACCAGCCGAGGCCGAGCCAGGCCGCCAGCACGACCGAACGGCCTGCCCAGGTGCTGAGCACCGGGTCGGTCAGCGTGCTGATGGTCGGGTGGGCGTAGGAGCTGGTGGCCAGGTTCGGCTGCTCCAGCAGGGACCACAGCTCCCACAGGCAGCAGGCCACCGCCAGTACGCCCCACAGCACCAGCCCGGCCACGGGCGGCCTAGGCGGGGCCGGCCGGGTGTGGCGGGGGCCCCGCCATCCGACCGCCACGACCGCCGCGCCAAGCCCGGCCACCGGCACGGTGGCCGGCCAGGAGTAACGGCTGAACGAGCCGACGACCACGGCATACAGGGCGCCACCGGCCAGCCCGGCCGCGAGCAGCGCTGGCCGGCGCCGACGGGCGCTGCCCTCCGCGGGGCTGGCTTCTCCGGGGCTGGCTTCCACGGGGCTGGCTTCCACGGGGCTGGCTTCCATTGGGATTGCCCCTGCGGGGCCGGCCGCCGGAGCGGTGGTGTCCGGAGCGGGGGCATCCGCGGGAGCGGCTCCGGCCGGGCCTGGCGTGGCGCGAGCGTCGGCCGGCATCCCAGGCCAGGCCCGCCCCGGCCAGCATGATCAGCAGCCCGTCCAGCGGCTTGCCGGAGATCCAGCTCATGAAGCCGATGATGAGCAAGAGCACAACTATCGGCTCGCGCAGGCCGGTCACCGCGGTGACCAGGTGGCCGGGCGCCGGACCGGCGCCCGCCGCCGGGACGCCGCCCCGCCCGTCGCCGGTGCCCTCGGCTCGCGACGACGGCCTGCCCATCCCGCTGCGCACTGGCCGGCCCCTTATGCCCGGGCCCGGCCCACAAGAGCAGCCGGGTGCGGGTACGCGTGCGTCACCAGCACAAAGTAGCGCCCGGTGATCTGCGGGGGAAGCATGTTCCGGGGTTGGTGCGCGGGCATGCCGGGCCAGGGCCCGGCGGAGGTCGCAGGAATCATGGACCCGTTGCCTAAGCCGGAGCCCGGCCGGAGTGCGTCACGCTTCCGGCCGGGCCCTGCTGGCGGCGCGCGATTACCGCACCGGGTGGCGGATGAAGAGCCGTCGCGCCCACAGGTACCCGAGCAGCGCGATCCCGGCGCACCAGGCGACGGCGATGATCGCGTTGTTGCCGATCGGGGTGCCCAGGAGCAGCCCCCGCACCGTCTCGGTGGCCGGCGTGAAGGGCTGGTACTCGGCGAACCAGCGCACGCCGGCCGGCATCGAGTCGGTGGGGACGAAACCGCTGCCGAGGAACGGCAGCAGCAGCAGGAACATCGGGAGGTTGCTGGCGGTCTCGACGCTCTTGCTGACCAGGCCGAGGGCGACGCACAGCCAGATCAGCGCGAAGCTGATCATCGCGAAGACGCCGATCGCGGCGATCCATTCGGCCGCGCTCGCGGTGGGCCGGAACCCGATCAGCAGCCGCGACGCCGATGACGACGCCGACGCCGAGCATGCTCTGGATCAAGCTGCCGAGGACGTGGCCGGTCAGCACCGAGGCGCGGGCGATGGCCATGGTGCGGAACCGGGCGATGATGCCCTCGGTCATGTCCATGGCTACCGATATCGCCGTCGCCTGCGCCGCTGCGGCCACCGTCAGCAAGATGATGCCCGGGGTGACGTAGTTGACGTAGACGGCCCGGCTATCTGCCACGCCGCCGAGACCGGCGCCGAGCGTGCCGCCGAAGACGTAGACGAACAGCAGCAGGAAGACGACGGGCATGCCGAGGATCAGCAGCGTCATGGACGGATAGCGCTGCATGTGCCGCAGACTGCGGCGCAGCATGGTGGCCGAGTCGGTGACGGTCAGGGAGAGGGTGCTCATCGCTGGGCTTCTTTCTCGGTGCTGGGGTGGCCGGTGAGGGCGAAGAAGACGTCGTCGAGGTCGGGGGTGTGGATCGACAGGCTGCCGACCTCGATCGCCGCGTCGTCGAGCCGGTCGAGCAGCGCCCGCAGCGACCGGAGGCTGCCGTCGCTGGACACCTGCAGGGTGAGCGCCTCGTCGTCCCGCGACGCCGGGCCGAGGACCTGGGCCGCCGATTCCAGATCACGCGGGTCGGCGAACTGCAGCCGGATGTGCCCGCCGGGGATGCGGCTCTTGAGCTCGCTCGGGGCTGCCCTCGGCGACGATCCTGCCGTGGTCGAGGACCGCGATCCGGTCGGCGAGCTGGTCCGCCTCGTCCAGGTACTGCGTGGTGAGGAAGATCGTGACGCCATCGGCGGCGAGGCCGCGGATGATCTGCCAGATCGTCGCGGCGGCTGCGCGGGTCGAGCCCGGTGGTCGGCTCGTCGAGGAAGATCAGGCGCGGGTCGCCGATCAGCGTCATCGCGAGGTCGAGCCGGCGCCGCATGCCGCCGGAGTAGGTCGCCGCTGGCTTCTTGGCCACGTCGGCCAGGTCGAAGCGGTCCAGCAGGCCGGCGGCGCGCCGCCGGCCCTCGGCCCGGCCCAGGTGGTGCAGGTCCGCCATCAGGATCAGGTTCTCCTGGCCGGTGAGCAGGTTGTCGACCGCCGAGAACTGGCCGGTGACGCCGATCGCGGCGCGCACCGCGTCGGGCTCGGCCGCCAGGTCGTGACCGGCGACGCTGCATCTCGCCGGCGTCGGCGGCGATCAGGGTGGACAGGATCTGCACCATGGTGGTTTTGCCGGCGCCGTTGGGGCCGAGCAGCGCGAAGATCGTCCCCTCGGCGACGGTGAGGTCGATGCCGTCGAGCACCACCTTGTCGGCGAACGACTTCCGCAGCCCCGTGACCGAGACCGCGGTCCGGGTGGCGGTCATTGTCGTCATTTCTCCTCCTTCCAGGATTCAGGCGGGGATTCCGGCGCGGCGGATCACGATGTCGCCGTAGCTGGTGCGGGCGCGCACCTCGACGGTCTGGTCGGACGGGCCGGGACCGTCGGACGCGTCCATCTGGTTGCGGATCTGGCCGAACCCCGTGTGGACGTCGAGCCGGGCGGCGGTGCCGGCGTGGATGCCGACCTCGATCTCGCCGAAGCCGGTCTTGAGCGAGGCCTCGCCGCGCATGAGCTCGCCGACCCGGACGTCGCCGTTGGCGGTGCTGGCGGCGACGCCGGCGTCGGCATGGCCGACGGAGATGTCGCCGTTGGCCGCGTTCACCCGCAGGTCGCCGGTGACCTCGCCGATCCAGCTGTCGCCGTTGGAGTTCTTGATCACCGCCGTGCCGTCGATCTGGCCCAGGCGGACCCGGCCGGAGCCGGTGCTGATCTCGGCGGGGCCCGCGGCCCGGTCCACGGCGATGGCGCCGGCGCCGGTGTTCACCTCGAGCGGGCCGGTCTGCTCGAGCTGGACGTCGCCGGCCGAGGTCTTGACCCGGCATTCGCCGAGGCGGCCGGTGCAGCGGAACGCCACGACCGAGGCGTCGCCGTACACATCCGAGCCCGACGGCAGGTCGATCGTCACATCGATCGACCCGGCCTGGCCGAACAGGCTGAGGGCGCGCTGCCGGGGCGCCGTGATGAGCAGACGCCCGGCGCTGTACTCGACCCGGGTCTGCTCCGCGACCCGCACGTCCTGCTCGTGGGAAGCGTCGCTGGGGCGAATCTCCACGACGGTGTCATCGCGGTCGCTCGCGGTGATGCGCGCGTCGCCGACGACCAGATCGATCACGGCCGATATCGGCCCGGGAGTGTCGAAGGTAGGCATGGTGATTTCTCCTGTTGAGGGGGTAAGCCGGGCGTCCATCGCTCGTGGACGCGGGTATCGGGAACTGGTGCCGGGCCGCATCGCTACCGCACCCAGCCGGTGTAGCGCTGGCCGCCCAACGGCGCGGCGGCTGAGTGCGGCGGCCGCCGGACTCCAGCGCGGCCGATGCCGCGCGGACGAGCCAGGCGTTGACCGAGAGCCCGGCCTGGGCGGCGGCCTCCTCGATCCGGCCCTTGAGGTGTTCGGTGAGGCGGAAGCTGATCCGTGCCGCCGCCCCCTCCTCGCCCTCCGGTGTGGCCGGCGGCGGGACATCCGCCGCGGGCGGGCTGGGCTCGTCGAACGGCTGCTCGGCCGGTGGTGGCGTCACCACGAAGCTGGGCTCACGCCCGCGGAGGCGGAGGTCCACCGAGCCCGGCGCGAGATCACGCGTGATCTCGGCCGCCGCCGCCGACAGCGCGTCCAGCAGGACGAGCCGTACGGCCGACTCCAGCGGTGCGGTGAGCCGCTCGGCCAGCGCGCGGGCGTCGTCACCGCCCGCATCGGCGGCTATCGCGAGCTCATGACGGAGATTGCTGACGTACGGCGTGAGGTCCATGACGTCAGTATGACATCATAATGACGCCTATGCAAGTCATGGCGGCGTCAACATGGCGCCGAGGTGGCGTCTCGGATGGATTGGCGGTGGAGCCGCCCCGCGGCATGCCGGGGTCGTCTGGCCCGGATTTGCGGCTGAGCCGGCCCGGAGCATGCCGAGGTCGTTGCTAGCGTCCTTGCATGGGATTGCGCCGGCTTCTGCGACCGAAGGTCATCGTCGCGGTCGTGGCGGCCGTCGCGCTGCTGGCGGCGGGCATCGGCCTCGCGGTCGCGCTGAGCCAGCCCGCCCCGCTGACCATTCGCGACGTGCGCATCCCCGTCGTGGACGGGCCGCGCGACAACCAGCATGTCGTCATCGACGCCAGCTTCGTCACGCCGCCGGGCAGCGGCCGGCTGCCCGCCGTCCTGCTGGCGCACGGATTCGGGGAGACCAAGGACGCCGTCCGCCCGCAGGCCGAGGCCCTGGCGCGGGCCGGATTCGCCGTCCTGACCTGGTCCGCGCGGGGATTCGGCGCCTCCACCGGGCAGATCGGGCTGGACTCGCCCGACTACGAGGTCAAGGACGTCGAGCACCTCGTCACCTGGCTCGCTCGCCAGCCCCGGGTCCTGCTGGACCATCCGGGTGATCCGCGGGTCGGGATCACCGGCGCCTCATACGGCGGCGGGATCTCGCTCCTCGCCGCCGCCTACGACCACCGGATCGACGCCGTCGTCGCCCAGAGCACCTGGAACAACCTGGCCACCGCGCTGTTCCCGAACGGCGCCGGCGGCGGCCCGGCCGGCGGCGTGTTCAAGCGGCAATGGGCGGGCCTGCTCTTCACCCAGGGCTCGGTGGGCTTCGGTGCAACGGCTCAGGGCAGCGCGCCCGGGCAGGCGGCCGGGCCGGGTCAGGGCAGTGGGTCGGCGCAGGGGAGCGGGCCGGGCCAGGGCGGCGGCCCGAGTCAGGGGAGCGGATCGGGCCAGAGTGGCGGGTCGGCGCAGGGGAGCGGGCCGGGCCAGGGCGGCGGGGCCGGGCAGCTGCTGCCGCCCGGCGGGGTCGGCCGGGCCGCCCTGTGCGGCCGCTTCCAGCCGCAGATCTGCGCCATCTACCAGCAGATCGCCGCGACCGGCCGGCCCACCCCCCAGGCCATCTCGCTACTGCTGCACTCCAGCCCGGCCAGCGTGGCGGGCCGGATGCGCGCCCCCACGCTGCTGATCCAGGGCGAGAACGACTCGCTCTTCGGACTCGACCAGGCGAACGCGAACTACCGGGCGATCCACCACAACGGCGCCCCGGTCGACATGGTGTGGTTCGCCGGCGGCCATGACGGCGGCAACCAGGAAACCGCGCGGGTCGAGTCGCTGACGGAGCAGTGGCTGCGGCGGTGGCTGGCGCCCGGCCATCCGGCGGCCAGCGCCGGCACCGGCCAGCCCGGATTTGCGGTGACCCGGGTGCTCGGCTTCGACCCCTCCAGCGACCAGGCGTCGCTCGGCATCGCCACCGCCGGCAATTACCCGGGGCTGGCCGGCACCAGGCGGACCCTGGTCCGGCTGGCCGGGCCGCCGCAGGTGGCCGTCAGCCCGGCCGGGGGCGCGCCCGCCTCCATCTCGGTCTTCCCCGGCCTCGGCCCGCTCGGGCCGGCCGGCCTCACCTTCGACATGCCGGGCCAGAGCGCGGCCTTCACCTCGGCGCGGCTGTCCAGCCCGATTCAGGTGACCGGGTCCCCGACGGTCAGGGTCAGGGTCTCCGGCGCGCCCGAGGTGACGCTGTTCGCCAAGATCTACGACGTGGACCAGGCGGGCAACGCCACCCTGCCCAACCAGCTGGTATCGCCGGTGCGGGTCACCGGGGCGCAGGCCGGCCGGGTGGTCACCATCGCCCTGCCCGCGATCGACTACGACTTCTCCGCCGGGCACCGGCTCCGGCTCGTGCTGACCACCACCGACTACGCCTACGCCACCCAGTCGGCGCCCGCCATCTACCGGGTGGCGCTGGCCGGTCCCGGAGTGATCATGCCGTCCGACCCGGCGCTGACCGTGGTCAACGGCGGCGTGCCCTGGTGGGTATGGGCGGCGCCGGCCGCGGCGCTGGTGGCCGCCGCGCTCATCCTGGGCCTCGGCCGCCGCAGCAGCCGTGGCGACCTGGTGCCCGAGCTGGCCGGTGTCCCACTGGAGATCACCGGGCTGACCAAGCGCTTCCGGGACGGCCAGCTCGCGGTCGACGACCTGTCGCTGCGGGTGGAGCGCGGGCAGATCCTCGGCCTGCTCGGGCCCAACGGAGCGGGCAAGACCACCACCCTGCGCGCGCTGATGGGGCTGGTGCGCCCGCAGGCCGGGACGATCACGATCTTCGGCCGCCGGGTGCACCCCGGGTCGCCCGCGCTGTCCCGGCTCGGCTCGTTCGTGGAGGGCCCGGGCTTCCTGCCGCACCTGTCCGGGCGCGCCAACCTCGACCTGTACTGGCGGTCGACCGGCCGTCCCGCCGATGGTGCCCACATGGCGGAGGTGCTGGAGGTGGCGGGCCTGGGTGCGGCGATCGACCGCCGGGTCCGCACCTACTCGCGCGGCATGTGCCAGCGGCTCGCCATCGCACAGGCCATGCTGGGCCTGCCGGACCTGCTGGTGCTCGATGAGCCGATGAACGGCCTCGACCCGCCGCAGATCCGGGAGATGCGCGATGTCCTGCTGCGGTACGCGGCCGAGGGGCGGACCGTCATCCTCTCCAGCCACCTGCTCGGCGAGGTCGAGCAGACCTGCACCCATGTGGTCGTCATGCACGAGGGCCGCCGGCTCGCGGCCGGGCCGGTCGCGGAGATCATGGGCGAGGCAGGCGCGCTCATGGTGGGGACTCCCGAGCCGGAGCACGCCGTCGCCGTCCTGCGCGCGATGGAAGGGGTCGAGGGGGCGGAGCCCCACCCGGACGGCGTGCTGGTCCATCACGACGGCGTGCCACCCTCCGCCGTGGTCGCGGCGCTGGTCGCGGCGGGCGTGCCGGTGGAACGGGTCGGCCCGAGCCGCCGCCTGGAGGACGCCTTCCTGGCGCTCATCTCCGCGCCGGGCACCGGCGGCGGTGCGCGCGGCGACGGCCTGGCCCCGCCACCCGGCAGCGATCTGGTCGGCAGCCAGGGGAGTGCGCCATGACCCCCAGCGTGAGCCCGGCCGGTCCCGGGCCCGGCACCCCGGCCGCCCCGGGCCCGGCGCTCGACGCCCCGGCCGCCCCCGGCTACAACCCGCGCCGGACCCTGCCGCTGCGGGTGGAGTTCATCCGCCAGCTGCGCCGGCGGCGGACCATGGTGGCGTTCCTCATCCTGCTGGTCCTGCCGTGGATCCTGGTCGGCGCGTTCGAACTCGGCGGCCCGGCGCAGCCGGGCAATGGCCCGCCAGGGCTGGTCGACCTCGCCACCGACGGCGGGCTCAACTTCGCCGCGTTCAGCTTCTTCGCCTCGACGGGTTTCCTGCTGGTGGTGGCGGTCGCGCTGTTCTGCGGCGACACGATCGCGAGCGAGGCGGGCTGGTCGTCACTGCGTTACCTGCTGGCCGCGCCGGTGCCGCGTGCCCGGCTGCTGCGCCAGAAAATGATCGTCGCGCTCGGCTACGCAGCCGTCGCCGTAGTCAGCTTCCCGGCGATGTCGCTGCTGGCGGGCACGGTGGCGTTCGGCTGGCACCCGCTCCATCTGCCCGCCACCGGTATCGAGCTCCCGTACGGCACGGCGCTGGCGCGGACGGGAATCACCCTCGTTTACGTCATGATCACTCTGCTGGTGGTGGCCGGACTGGCGTTCCTGCTCTCGGTCAGCACCGACTCACCGCTCGGCGCGGTCGGTGGCGCGGTGGGACTGGTCATCGTCAGCGCCATCCTCGACCAGGTGACCGCGCTCGGCTCCTGGCGGGAGATCCTGCCGACGCACTGGCAGTACGCCTGGCTGGACGCGTTCTCGGCGCAGCTGTCCTGGGGCGGGATGATCGAGGGTGCCGCGGTGTCGGCTTCCTACGCGCTGGTGCTGTTCGCGCTGGCGTTCCGCCATTTCCGCACCAAGGACATCGTGTCCTGACGCGCTTCCCGCACCTGCCGGGCAGGCTGACGCGGCGAGTGACGCGGCGGCCGTGGCGCTCGCCTGAGCCGTCCTTCCGCCGGCGCGTGTGCCCTGGCCGGCGGCGTGCCGTGACCGTCGGCGGACAGGCAGCGAACCAGGCAGCGAACCAGGCAGCGGCCGCAGCCGTTACCAGCAATGGATGGTTTATTGGCCGGAGCGGGGCCCACCAGGTAGCTGGCCGGGGGGCACGGGCCATCCGCCGGCTATTCCAGCGTAACCTTATTTTGCCAATTAATGATGGTTATATTGATTGACAAGTTAAAAAAGGAGAGCAAGCTTGATTAATCAGAAATTATCAGATGATCCTGTTAGCGCTAATTTGGTGCGAGTGAGCGGTTCGGGTGATCCCCGCGGCTCCTCACTGGCCACGCTAGCCGTCCTCAGCGAGGAGATGCGCTGGCGGCTGTACGCGCTGGTGCGGGCCGCGCACCGGCCGGTCAGCCGGGAGGAGGCGGCCGCCAGCACCGGGATTTCCCGCAAGCTGGCCGCCTTTCACCTCGACAAGCTTGTCGGCGCGGGCCTGCTGCGCGCCCGCTACGATGCGCCGCTGGGGCCGCGCCGGGTGGGGCGCACGCCCAAAACCTATGAGCCGTCCGGTGTGGACATCTCCCTCAGCATCCCGGCCCGCCATTACGACGTGCTGGCCGACATCCTGATCGACGCAATCCGCGCCGGGGCCTCCGGCGAGGATCCCCAGGCGGCCGCGACGCAGGCCGCCCGGGCCAAGGGCACCGAGTATGGCGCCAGCCAGCGGCAGCGGCTGCGCCCGGGCCGCCTCGGGGCCGAGCGCGCCCTGACCGTGGCCGGGGAGATCCTCGACGAGCTCGGCTACGAGCCGCAGCGAGAGGCCCCGACCGAGCTGCGCCTGCGCAACTGCCCGTTCCATCCGCTCTCGGCCCGCGCCCCCGACGTGGTCTGCAAGGTCAACCAGGCTTACCTGAGCGGGCTGCTGGACGGCCTGGGCGCCACCACCGCCAAGGCGGTTCCCGACCCCGACCCGGGCACCTGCTGCGTTCGGCTCACCGGCACCCTGCGCTGAACCAGGAGGCGGTGCTCACGCCCGCTCCACGGCCAGCCCGGCGCCCGCGGCGCTGGCGAAGTCGTCGTTGATGCCGACCACGCGCCGGCCATCTGCGGCGAGGATGGACGCTCCCAGGACGGAGCGGTAGCCGCTCTCGCAGTGCACCCACACCTCGCCGGGCGGCAGCTCGGCGACCCGGCCCGGCAGCTCATGCAGTGGAATGTGCACGGCACCGGCGATGTGGCCCGCCTCCCACTCCAGCCGCCGCCGGACGTCAAGCACGACCGGCCCGCCGTTCCCGGCACCCAGGGCGGCGGCCAGGTCCCCGAACTTGACCAGCCGCAGTGAGGCGACGCCCCGCTCCCCCGCCCAGGTCTCGGGCCGCCCGGTGGCGGCGGCGGCCGGGCGGTCGATCCCGATCCTGGCCAGCTCCCGCTGGGCCTGGGCGACCTGCTCGGGGGAGTCTCCCAGCAGCGTCAGCGGCGTTCCCCACGGGATCATCCAGCCCAGGTAGGTGGCAAACCGGTTGTCCAGCGGGAAGCTGAACGTGCCGGGCACGTGGCCGGCCGCGAAGGCGATCCGGTCACGCAGGTCGACCACCCACTCACCCGCCCCGATGCGCCGGCGGAGCTCGGCCGCATCGGCCGGACGCGGTGGTGACAGGTCGGGCCCGGCCGGACCGGCGAGGTTCGCCTGGGCCATGTGGGCGTAATAGGCGGGCCAGGCGTCGAGCCCGGCCAGCAGCGATTCCGCGTAGGAGCCCTCGTCCAGGGTGAGCGCGGGGTTGATCAGCTTCTCGTGCCCGATGGTGGACGAGGCGGCGTCCGACTGCGTGGCCGAGCAGAAGCTGCCGAAGCCGTGGGTGGGGAAGATCTGGGCGGCGTCGGGCAGTTCCCGGGTGAGCCGGCGGGCCGAAGCCCACTGCGCGCCGGCGAGCGCCGCCGTGGCGTCCGGGCCGAGCAGGTCGGTGCGGCCGGTCGAGCCGTACAGCAGCGACCCGCCGGTGAACACGCCAGCCACCCCGCCACCCGGTGCGGCGTCGGCGGCCTCGACCACGTAGGCCAGATGGGTGTAGGTGTGCCCCGGGGTGGCCAGGGCCCGGACCCGCATCGCGCCGATCTCCACCAGGTCGCCGTCGCTGACCGGGGTGCGGTCGAAGGAGACCGGGTCGTCCGCGTTGACCAGGTAAGCCGCGCCGGCCGCCCGGGCGAGTGCAAGGCCGCCGGTGACGTAGTCGTTGTGCACGTGTGTCTCGGCCACGTGGGTGACCCGCACACCGGCGTCGGCGGCCACGGCGATGACCCGGTCGATGTCCCGCTGCGGGTCGATGACCAGGGCGGCCTCGCCGTCATGCACCAGGTAGCTGCGGTCGCCGAGCGGCGGCGTCTCGATCGGGAGCACTTCCACCATGGCCGGCTTTCCTTTCCCGGGGGTCGCCCGTTAATCAAATGTACGATCATCCGTACCGGGCCGCCCGGCACGCCGTACTCCCTTTTCGCGCTGGTGGAGGCGGCCCGTTCGCCCTGATCGCCGGGTTCTCACAACGTACGGGGTACCAGCTGCACCTGGACAGCGGCTACCCGGACTTCCGCCGGGCCAGCTAGCGGCCATCGCGCCGGCCCGTCCGGGCGGGCTGACGGGACCATCCGGCCGGCGCCCCGCAGACATCAAAGGAGCGGTGCCGCGATCCTGCGGCACCGCGCCTCTGGCTCCCCTCTGTCGGATGCCCGCCGGCCGCCCCAAAGTCGGGCGAAACCTAGCATGGACATCCATATCCCGGAGCGCACCAGGCCGCGGCAGCGTTACGAACGCCCCGCACGGCAGGCCAGGCCGGCGCACCGGCCCGCGGCCGATCAGGGCAGGCGGCTTGAGCGCAGGGAGGGCCATGGACGGTCGCTGGGAGTTCTGGATCGACCGCGGCGGCACGTTCACCGACCTGGTCGCCCGCCGCCCGGACGGCACGCTGGCCGTCCACAAGCTGCTGTCGGAGAACTCCGGCCGCTACGACGATCCGGCCGTGGCGGGGATCCGGCACCTGCTGTCCGTTCCCCCCGGCGAGCCCATTCCCGCCGAACGGATCAGCGTGGTCCGCCTAGGCACCACCGTCGCGACGAATGCCCTGCTGGAGCGCACGGGCGAGCCAACCGTCCTGGTCATCACGGCGGGCTTCGCCGACGCGCTGCGGATCGGCTACCAGGAACGGCCAGACATCTTCGCGCGCCAGATCATCCGGCCCGAGATGGTGTACTCGCGGGTGATCGAGGCGGCCGAGCGGATCGGCCCGCACGGCGAGGTCATCGTCCCGCTCGACGCCGAGCGGGTCGCCCGGGACCTGCAAGCCGCCTACGCCGACGGATTCCGGTCGGTGGCGGTGGTGTGCATGCACGGCTACCGCTACCCGGCGCACGAGGCGCGGATCGGCGAGATCGCCCGCGAGGCCGGGTTCACCCAGGTGTCGGAGTCGCACGCCACCAGCCCGCTGATGAAGCTCATCTCCCGCGGCGACACCACGCTGGTGGACGCCTACCTGTCACCGATCATCGCCCGCTACGTGGACCGGGTCGCCGGCGAGCTGGGCGGCGTCCGGCTGCAGTTCATGCAGTCCAACGGCGGGCTCACCGATGCGCACCTGTTCCGGGGCAAGGACGCGATCCTGTCCGGGCCGGCCGGCGGGATCGTCGGCATGGCCCGCACCGCGCAGGCGGCCGGCTTCGGCCGTGTGATCGGGTTCGACATGGGCGGCACCTCCACCGACGTGTCCCATTTCGCCGGCGAGTTCGAGCGGCAGTACGAGACCCAGGTCGGCGGGGTGCGGATGCGGGCACCGATGCTGAGCATCTACACGGTCGCCGCTGGCGGCGGCTCCGTGCTGCATTTCGACGGCAGCCGGTACCGGGTGGGCCCGGACTCGGCGGGGGCGGACCCCGGCCCGGCCGCTTACCGCCGCGGCGGCCCGCTCACCGTCACCGACGCCAACATCATGCTCGGGCGGATCCAGCCGGAGTATTTCCCCGCCGTGTTCGGCGCCAGCGGCAGCGAGCCGGCCGACGCGGCGATCGCGGGAGAGAAGTTCACGTCCCTGGCCCGCCAGATCGCCGAGGCGACCGGTGCGGCGGGTACCGGGCCGTCCACCGGGGACGCGGGCGGTGGGCCGGAAGACCCCGATGGGGCCGGGGCCAGGCCCGGCGGCCGCGTCTGGGCCAGCCAGGTCAGCGCCCGCCCCCGAGCAGGTCGCGGCCGGGTTCCTGGAGATCGCGGTGGCCAACATGGCGAACGCGATCAAGAAGATCTCGGTCCAGCGCGGCTATGACATCACCCGGTACTTGCTGGCGACGTTCGGCGGGGCCGGGGGCCAGCACGCCTGCGCCGTCGCCGACGCGCTGGGCATCACCGAGGTGCTGATCCACCCGCTGGCCGGCGTGCTGTCCGCGTACGGGATGGGCCTGGCCGACGTGACCGCGATGCGGGAGCAGTCGGTCGAGGCGCCGCTGTCCGACGTCCTGCTGCCCGAACTGGACCGGGTGGCCGACGCCCTCGCCGCCGACGCCTCGGCGGCGCTCGTGAAGGCAGGCGCCGCGCCGGAAGGGGCCCGTCAGGTGCGCCGGGCCCACCTGCGGTACGAGGGGACCGACACCGCCCTGCCGGTTCCGCTGGGCCCGCTGCCCCAGATGCTGGCCGGCTTCGAGCAGTCGTACCGGCAGTTCTTCTCCTTCCTCATGCGCGACAAGGCGATCATCGCCGAGGCCGTGTCGGTCGAGCTCGCCGCCCCGTCCGCGCCGGTGGACGTGCCCGAGCTGGCGGACGCGGCGGACGGGAAGGCGCCGGGGCAGCCGTCGGCGCCGGGGCAGGAGGGTGGGGGCGACGCATCCGTTTTGCTGTATTCCGGTGGCGGGTGGACGCGGGCGCGGCTGGCCCGGCGGCGGGACCTGAGCCCCGGCGAGCGGGTCGGCCGGCCCGGCCCTGATCGTGGAGGACTTCGCGACCACCGTGGTCGAGCCGGGCTGGCGGGCGGAGCTGACCGGGCGGGGTGACCTGCTGCTGACGCGGGTCGAGGCCAGGCCCGGCCGGGCGGCCGCCGGTACCGCGGTGGACCCGGTGATGCTGGAGATCTTCAACAACCTGTTCATGTCGGTCGCCGAGCAGATGGGGGTGCGGCTGCAGGCGACCGCCCACTCGGTCAACGTGAAGGAGCGGCTCGACTTCTCGTGCGCGGTGTTCGACGCCGACGGCGGGCTGATCGCCAACGCGCCGCACATGCCCGTGCACCTCGGGTCGATGGGCGAGAGCATCAAGATCGTCGCGCGCCGCAACGCCGGCCGGATGCGCCCCGGCGACGTGTACGTGCTCAACGACCCCTACCACGGCGGCACGCACCTGCCCGACGTCACCGTGGTCACGCCGGTGTTCGGCCAGGCGGGCGGGATCCTGTTCTACGTGGCCTCCCGCGGGCACCACGCCGAGATCGGGGGGATCACGCCGGGCTCGATGCCGGCGTTCAGCACCCGGATCGAGGAGGAGGGGGTGCTGATCGACAACTGGCTGCTGGTGCGCGACGGCGAGCTGCGCGAGGCGGCCACGCTGGACCTGCTGCGCAGCGCCCGGCACCCCTCCCGCAACCCCGGCGTCAACATGGCCGACCTGCGCGCGCAGATAGCGGCCAACGAGAAGGGGGTCGCCGAGCTGGGCCGCATGGTCAGCCACTTCGGGCTGGACGTGGTGCAGGCCTACATGGGGCACGTGCAGGACAACGCCGAGGAGTCGGTGCGCCGGGTGATCGGGGCGCTGCGCGACGGCGGGTGCGCCTACGAGCTCGACAACGGGTCCGTGATCAAGGTCGCGGTGCGGGTGGACCGGGCGGCGCGGTCGGCGGAGATCGACTTCACCGGCACCTCGCCGCAGCTGCCGGACAACTTCAACGCGCCGTCCTCGGTGGCCATGGCCGCGGTGCTGTACGTCCTGCGGACGCTGGTGGCCGACGACATCCCGCTCAACTCGGGCTGCCTGAAGCCGGTCACGGTGATCATCCCGCCGGGCTGCATGCTCGCCCCGGCGTACCCGGCGGCGGTGGCGGCCGGGAACGTGGAGACCTCGCAGGCGGTCACCGGCGCCCTGTACGCGGCGCTGGGGGTGCAGGCGGAGGGCTCGGGCACGATGAACAACATCACGTTCGGCAACGAGCGGCACCAGTACTACGAGACGGTGTCGAGCGGGTCGGGGGCGGGAGACGGTTTCGACGGCACGGACGTGGTGCAGACGCACATGACCAACTCCCGGCTCACCGATCCTGAGGTGCTCGAGTGGCGGTACCCGGTGCGGCTGGAGCGGTACGCGATCCGGCGGGGGAGCGGCGGCGCGGGCCGCTGGCGGGGCGGCGACGGGGGCCACCGGGAGATCCGGTTCGGCGAGCCGATGACGGTGACCACCCTGACCGGTCACCGGCGGGTGGCGCCGTACGGGATGGCGGGCGGCTCGCCCGGGGCGCTGGGGCGGCACTGGATCGTGCGGGCGGACGGGACCATCGTCCCCATGGCCGGCTGTGACTCGGTAGCGGTCGGCGCCGGTGACCTGTTCGTCCTGGAGACCCCGGGCGGAGGCGGCTACGGCCCGCCGGATTGAGACGGGTCCTGCCTGGCGCGGGTGTAGGGGGGTGGGGACCGCCCCTTTGTCAGTCGATGCCGGGCGCGATGGCCGACTGGAAGCGGGCGAGTACCTCGGGATCGCCGGAGAGGGTGACCGGCGTGTATTCGGGGCGGTGCCACAGCCAGCAGTCCAGGTCGGCTGCGGTGCCCAGGACCTCGGCGGCGGCCGGGCCACCGGGGTCGCTGCCGGCGGCGTGGATGTCGGGTTCGTCGTAGCTTGTGCCGTCACCGGGGTCGGTGCCGGTGAATCGGCCGGTGGTGACGAGCCAGCTGTCGCCGGTGTCGGAGGCCCGGAGCCGCAGCGTTCCGGCGCCGCTGGGCGTGAAGTTTCCCCACGGCGGCATGCCGCCGTACATGACGCGCAGCGCCTCATCCACGCCGTCCGCACTCAGCCCCGGGTCCATCGGGGTGCGGCGGCCCGCGGTCAGCTCGGCGTCGACCCGGTGGATGAGGGCCTCGTGGGCCTGGCGGCGGCGGATGAAGCCCACCGTCTGGTCCTCCGACCAGGTCCAGGCGTGGGTGTCCGGCGGGGTCGCGGCGAGGACGTCAGCCAGCTCCCGGCTGGTCCGGTCGAAGAACGCGGCCAGCCCCGCCCGGTCGCCCGGCCGCGGTGGCTTGTGCTTCTCCGCCTGGTCCCTGGTTGCGCGCTCGCGCACGACCGTGCCCCAGAACCACTGCACCTCGGCCAGGTGCCAGAGCAGGTCATCGGCGTTCCAGTCCGGGCAGGATGGCACCGGGGCTTGCGGCCGGGCGCTGTTGATGGCCTCGGCGAAGCGCGCCGACTCCAGTTCCAGGTGATCAAGGAAGTCCAGTTCCACAGCCATATCTCGGAGGCTACTGCGGGGCATAGACACGCCTGCAGCCCGGATGCCGGACACTGGACCCATGACCGGAATTCACACGGCCGGCGGCGCGCCCGCGGCGGTGATCGCGGGCCAGCGGGTGGAACTGCTGGACCGGGCCCGCGTGTACGCGTGCGGCATCACCCCGTACGACGTTACGCACCTCGGGCACGCGGCGGCGTTCGCGTGGGTGGACACCCTCGGCCGCGCGCTGCGCTTCCTCGGAGTGGAACCGGAGGTGTGCCGGAACGTCACCGACGTGGACGACGTGCTCGACGCGGCGGCACGCCGCGCGGGAACGGCCTACGACACGTTCGCGGCGATCCAGCAGTTCCAGTTCGAGCGGGACATGGCCGCGCTGAACGTCCGCGCCCCCGAGCACGAGCCGCGGGCCCATCGTTATGTGGAGCAGGTCATCCGGCTCGCGTCGGGGCTGCTGGACGCGGGCGCGGCCTACGCCCGCGAGGGGAGCGTCTACTTCCGCGGCGGCGACGTGGCCGGCCGGGCCGGGCTGGAGCGGTCCGAGGCCCTCCGGCTGTCCAGCGAGTACGCCGGCCGCCCGGACGACCCGGCCAAAGACGATCCGCTGGACACGGCCATCTGGCAGGCCAGCGAGGCGGGCCACCCGGCCTGGGACTCCCCCTGGGGCCCGGGCGGGCCAGGCTGGCACGCCGAGTGCGCCGCCATGGCGATGTCGGTGTTCGGGCCCGCGGTCAACGTCCACGCCGGCGGCGCGGACCTGCGGTTCCCCCACCACGCCTACCACGCGGCCATGGCCGAGGCGTTCACCGGCGTCCGGCCGTACGCGCGCGCCTGGCTGCACGCGGGGACGGTCACCATCGCCGGCGCGAAGATGGCCAAGTCATCCGGCAACCTGGTGCTGCTCGAAGAACTGCTGGCCGGCCATCCGGCCGCGGCGGTCAGGCTGATGATCCTGGACCGCCCGTGGGCGGAGAGCTGGGACTACCGGCCGGAACTGCTCGACGCGGCCGCGGCCAGGCTGGAGAGCCTGTACCAGGCGGCCGGGCGCACCGCGGCCAGCGACCCGGCAGCGGTGGACGAGATGCGGCGGCTGCTGGCCACCGAACTCGACGTCCCGGCCGCGCTGGACCTCGCGATCGAGACCGGCGGCGGCCCCGCCCGCACCCTGGCCAGCGTCCTCGGCCTCAGCTGACGGCAGGCCGTGCCCGTTAGGTAACAGGCTGACACACCATGTCGGCAAAACGGCCGTGCCCGGTGTGACGCGCGCCCATAATGCCTGAGCAGTTACGGGTGGAGGGGGTGTGCGATGGGGAACGAGCCATCCCTGCGGACGGCCGCGTCCCCCGGGACAACGGCGGACCGGGGGTCAGCCGTCCCGTGGCGGGCGATGACCTGGGCCAGCGTCGCGCTCGCCGCGCTCGTGGCCAAGGCCGAGGCCGGCGCGGTTATCCAGGAGGTCATGCCGACCGGGCAGTATTCGGCCAGCGCCCTGTACGGCCCGGGCCAGCTGTTCACGCCGGCCAGCCCGGCCACCACCCTGAATGCCTGGACTCAGGCCAGTCACCAGTTCAGCGACCTGTGGATCTGGCTGAGCGTGCTGGCCGCCCTCGACGTCGTGTTCATTGCCTCCTGCGTCGGGCTGGGCCTGGCCTTCCGGTCCGCTCCAGCCCGGGACGGCGAGCCCGGGCCCAGCGGGCTGCCGCGCCTGGCCGGCGGATGGCGCCTGCGGGCGTGGTGGCCGCTGTACGCGCTTGCGCTGGCCAATCTGATCCAGGACATCATCGCGGTGACCGCCTTCTGCGTCTGGATCCGGCAGCACAACACCGTCCCGGCCGGCCTGGCCTGGGCGCTGGAGGCGGCCGTCATCGCCAAGTGGATCCTGGTGATCGTGCTCGCCGCCTGGCTCCTCTACCGGGTGTTCACCAGCGACGCGACCCCCGGCCGGGCCAGGCAGATCACCGTGGCGCTGAAGAAGCAGCGGTTCTCCCTCGTCATCATCGCGCTGCTCGCGGTCATCGCGACCGGGCGCGGCTCCGACGTGCTCGAGCAGTTCCCCGACGTGCAGCGCGCGTGGATCACCTGGCCGCCCAGCCTGGGCTGGCTGCACCTGGCCTTCGCCGTTGCGGCGCAGGTGCTGCTGGCCATGCTGCTGATACTGCTCAGCGCGATGCGGGTGCAGCGGACGCGCGATACCAGCACGCCCGGGGACCGCCGGGATCAGCCGAACTACTGGGTGTGGCTGAGCGTTGCCGCCGCCGTGCCAGCGCTCGCGTTGGTGCTCTGGTTCACCGATACGGCAGCGGTCTCGTGGCGCCGGGCCATCGCGGTCCCGGCCGTCCTGGGCGCCGTGATGGCCGCCTCGCTGATCACCCAGTGGGTCGGCCGGACGCGCCCGGCCGCCACCGCGGCCCAGGCGGGCGAGGTGGACGTGCGCGCCGCGGCCGAGAACGAGGCCGCCACCAGGACGGCCGGCGACATCCTGGCCGTCGCGGCGGTCGCGGTCACCGGGCTTGGCCTGGTGCGGTCGTTCACGGCCGCCGCCATGGTCGTCGGCCGCCCCTACAGCTGGGCGTTCATGGCCGCGGTCGCCATCGGCTTCGCGGTCGCAGCGCTGCCCTGGGTCGTGGCGCGCGGGTGGGTGGAGAAATACTCGCGGCGCTTTGACCAGACGTACAACTCAACCGGCTGGAACCGGAGCATGGCCGGTCTCAGGCGGACCGGCAAGGAGCACCAGGGCAACGGCGGCACCCAGTCGCCGCGCCGGCCGCTGGCGCTCTTCGCCATTCCGTTCATCGCCGCGGACCTGTTGCTGATCTTCGTTCCGCTCGGGACCACGCGCTGGCTGGGCGTGCTCGCCACGACGGTGATCGCGCTCGGCACGCTGGCCGTCGGCCTCGCCGTGCTGGCGTACCTGGTTCAGAGCCGCAAACCGCTGCCCGTCTTCACGCTGCTCCGGCTCAAGAGCACGCCGGTCATCACCCTGATCCTGATCGTCGCGCTGACCGGAGCGGTGCTGGACACGGCCTCGACGCTGCACGACATCCGCCTGCCGCCCGCCGTCGCCGCGTCGGCCGGCGCGGTCCCGGTCCGCGCCGACAGCTCCCCCACGCTGACCAGCAGCCTCCGGCAGTGGCTGGCCGATCCGCTGACCGCGTCCTGCGCGGTGCCCGCGCCGTCCGTGGCGGCCGCCGTGCGGGTGGAGCCGCTGGTGCTGGTGGCGGCCGCCGGGGGCGGTATCCGGGCCGCCTGGTGGACCGCGCAGGCGCTCGACCGGCTGGCAGCGACGCCGTGCCGGCGGCACGCGGTCTTTGCCGCCAGCGGCGTCAGCGGCGGCTCGGTCGGGCTGGCCATCATGGACGCGAGCGCGGATCGGGGCGCGGCGCTGGCCAAGGTGGCCGGGCCCGACGCACTCGCCGCCGCCATCGACGGGCTGCTGCTGCGCGACACCAT
This sequence comes from uncultured Actinomycetes bacterium, assembly GCA_963835425.1. Taxonomy (GTDB): domain Bacteria; phylum Actinomycetota; class Actinomycetes; order Streptosporangiales; family Streptosporangiaceae; genus UBA9676. Next base: position 152,471 of record CAWIGE010000005.1, read on the forward strand.
CGCCGGGATGACCGGCCTGGACCTCGCCGCCGCGAGCATGCCCGCCGGCCAGCGGTTCCCCGACCGCGCGGCGCTGATGGAGCACGCGTGGGAGAGCGAGGACCCCGGCCTCGCCCAGCCGTTCCCGCTGCGGCACCCGGCGCTGCCCTGGCTGCTGATGTTCAACTCCACCGCGGTCGGCACCGGCTGCCGGGCGCTCATCGCCGACCGCAGGATCGCCCCGGTCACGGCCGGCCCGGCGGCGTCCACCCCGGGCTGCGGGCTCACCAGCGCCGGGCCGGTCCCCGACAGCTACGACTTCTTCGCCGAGCTGCCCTGCCTGGCCGGCATCGACACCGCCACCGCCGCGCTGCTGTCCGCCCGGTTCCCATACGTCACTCCGTCCGGCGTGGTCAACGGCTGCGGCCGCCTGGCCGCCACGCAGGTCGAGCAGTACGTGGACGGCGGTTACGCGGACAGCACCGGCCTGGCCACGCTGGCCGGGCTGGCTCCCCAGCTCATGCCCGCCATCCGCCAGCACAATGGGTACGCCCTGGCGAATGCCCGCCCCGGCCAGCCGGTCACCCTGGTGGTGCCCGTGACGGTCTATCTCGGCAACAGCCCGCAGCCCGAGCCCGTCACCGGCGCGATAGCGGCCAGCCCGCCGCAGCCCCTGATCCCGCTGCAGTCGGGCGCCGCCTCCGCGCAGAGCCAGCTGACCGGCTCCACCGCGCTGCTCCAGCAACTGTCCGCGGCAACGTCGCGGAGCCAGTGGCTGTCCTGCCCGCCCCGCCCGGCCACGGCACCCGGCCCGGGCACGGCGCCCAGCCTAGGCACGTGCGCGCAGGACCTGGCGGCCGCGGCCCGTGCCGTGCCGCAGCGGCTCATCCTGGTCGTGCCGCGTGAATTCCCGTCCGTTGCCGCACCGCTCGGCTGGGTCCTGTCCCCGGCCAGCCGCGCCACGCTGAGCAGCGGCGTCGCCGTGGAGGCCGACAGCACCTGTCCCCACCCCGCGCGGAACCAGACGTACTGCCCGGCCGGGGTGGGGCGCCTGGGCGACCTGCTGCGGCTCATCGACGGCGGCACCGGCACCCGGTGATGCCCTGCCTGCCGCGTCAGCTGACCTGCCGCACGTTGAACCGGGTGATGACGCCGCCTTCGACGGTGTAGCTGCCCTGGTAGGTCTTGATGGTCCCGTTGGTCTGCTGCGCATCGAGCTGGCCGGTCACGACGTCACCGGACACCGACTGGATGGTCACGGCGTCGTGAGCGGTGCCGGCGAACCCGCTGATGTAGGCGTGGTAGGTCTCACCGGTGTTGCGCCCGCCCAGCCGCCACGCCCGGGCGTAGTGATGATGGTTGATCGCCGCGTAGTACGCCCGCACGGTGGCCGCCAGCACGCCGGGCGGGGGAGGGGACGGGGGCGCGGGCAGGGAGCTGGCGGGGGCGGTAGGAGCGGGGCTGCCCGGGACGCTGGGGGCGGACGAGCCGGCCGGGCCCCTCGAACCGGCGGCCGAGTCTGTGCCGCGCGTCTTGTGCAGCACGAGGTAGGTCACGCCGGCCGCCGCGACGAACAGCACGAGCAGAGCGGCGACCAGGCCGGCGGTGAACGCACCGCGGGACCGCCGCCGCCGCCCGTCACGGCCACCCCGGTCATCCCGGTAGCCCGGGTCTGGCTGGCCGGACGCGGCCTGGGCGATCAGCGTGCAGGCCCGGGCGGCAAGCAGCGGGCCCACCCGGTCGATCAGCGTCCGCACGTCGCCGCCGGGGATGTAGCGCATGGCGATGTACAGCACACCGTCGGCCTCCCCGGCGCTGAACACCGGAATGATGTTCGGGTGCTCGGTGGCCGCCGCTATGCGGGACTCCTGGATGAACCGCGCCCGGAATACCTCGTCGCGGGCGAGGTCGGGGGCCAGCACCTTCAGGGCCACCCGCCGGTCGAGGTGGTCGTCGTGGGCGCGGTAGACCACGGCCATGCCGCCCCGGCCGATCTCCTCCTCGACCCGGTAGCCCGCCAGCTGCGAGCCGGGGGCGAGCCTGCCCGGCAGCGGGGGGAGTTCCTCGCTCATCGCTCCTCCAGCGGCGCCCGCCGGGGCCGGTGCGGGCAGGCACACACGGCTGGCGGCAGGATGGGTTGTGGGGTCGGTTGGGGGAACTCGCGGGGACGAAAAACAGTATCAGCGGCGCGATCGCGGCGGTGTCAAACCTGCCCGGCGGCGCCCGCCCGCCCCGTGGCAACGGCCGCCCGGCATAGTGCCGCCGGGGCACGTCCGGCGCCCACCCGATTCCGGTATGTTCATCGCAACGTCTGATGCGCGAGGGAGTAGCGATGCGGCTCACCAAACTGGGACATGCCTGTACCCGCTTCGACAAGGACGGGGCGGTGCTGGTGATCGACCCGGGCGCGTTCAGCGACCCGCAGGCCCTGGCCGGGGCGAACGCCGTTCTCATCACCCACGAGCACTTCGACCACATCGAGCCCGAGCGGCTGCGTGCCGCGCTGGAAGCCGACCCCGGGCTCCACCTGTGGTCCACGGCCGCGGTGGCCGAGCAGTTCTCCCACCTGGGTGTCCGCGTGCACACGGTCGGCCACGGCGACACCTTCTCCGCCGCCGGGTTCGACGTGCACGTGTACGGCTCTGAGCACGCGGTGCTCCACCAGGACATCCCCATCATCGCGAACGTAGGGTTCATGCTCGACGGCCAGGTCTTCCACCCCGGGGACGCACTCACCGTGCCCGAGGATCCGGTGGGAACGCTGCTGATACCCGCCAGCGCCCCCTGGCTCAAGCTGTCGGAAATGATCGACTACGGCCGGACCGTCGCGCCGCGGCGCGGGTACACCATCCACGACGCCCTCTTCAGCGACACCGGCCTGACGGTGCTCGGCGCGTTCCTGGGCATGGCGGGCGAGCAGTTCGTCCAGCTGGAAAACGGGGCCAGCATCGACCTGTGACCCAGGCCCGCCGTGCCGCCCGGGCGGGGCCTCCTCTTGCGCTTGCCGCCCTTGGTGGTTGACTCACGGGTGAGGGGAGGTGCGACGGTGACATCCAAGGTGGACAAGGCACCAGCACAGGCAGCACACAATCACGCGAAACGGGTGAACCGGGGGCTCTACGAGCGGGAGCTGTTTCGCCTGCAGGCAGAACTCGTCAAGATGCAGGCGTGGGTGACCGACCAGGGCGCCAGGATCATGGTGGTGTTCGAGGGCCGGGACGCGGCGGGCAAGGGCGGCACCATCAAGCGGGTCACGCAATACCTCAATCCCCGGGTCGCTGGGATCGTCGCGCTGGGCGCGCCGACCGAGCGGGAGCAGACCCAGTGGTACTTCCAGCGCTACATCGAGCATCTGCCCGCGGGCGGGCAGATCGCGCTGTTCGACCGCAGCTGGTACAACCGGGCCGGGGTCGAGCACGTCATGGGGTTCTGCACCAAGGAGGAGTACCACCGGTTCCTGCACCAGTGCCCGATCTTCGAGCGGCTGCTGGTGGAGGACGGCATCCTGCTCCGCAAATACTGGTTCTCGGTCAGCGACGAGGAGCAGGAAAAGCGGCTGGTGTCGCGGCTCGAGGACCCGCTCCGGCAGTGGAAGCTGTCCGGGCTCGACCTGCAGTCCATCTCCCGCTGGGAGGACTACTCGCGGGCCAAGGACGAGATGTTCGTGCACACCGACATCCCCGAGGCGCCCTGGTACGTGGTGGAGAGCGACGATAAGCGGCGCGCGCGGATCAACATGATCGCGCACCTGCTGTCCACCATCCCCTACCAGAAGGTGAAGCGGCCGAAGATCGATCTGCCTCAACGCCCGGCATCCCAGGGCTACGTACGGTCGCCGCGCGAGATGCAGACCTACGTGCCCGACCATGCCGCCAGCCTGAACCGCAAGCACGCGCATAACGGGCACGGCGGCAAGGGCCGCAGCTCCTGACGGCCGCTATCGCCGCGGCGGGAGCCATCGGTCAGCGGTTGCATGATGCCGTAGTTTCGCGGTGTTTCCGCGCGCCGTTCCTCCGTAGCGTCGGTCACCGGGAAGGCCTACCCAGGGCCTGAGAGGTGCCCGGCGCCCGATGGCGCTGCGGGCGCGAGAGGCCGGTGAGCGTCATGCTGACCACACACGACATCGGCGAGCGATGGGCTGCGGCCCTGCGGGCGGCGGACTTCGCCGGGCTGGGACGGTGCCTGGCCCCTGATGTCCGGATACGCGCCGTGCTGCCCTCCAGGTTCGCGGACGCCAGCGGGCGGGATGAGGCGGTGGCGCTGCTGCGGCAGTGGCTGGGCGGGGAACGCGGTTTCGCCGTCCTGGCGGCCAGCTCAGGCATGGTCGGGGACGTCCTCCGGCTCGACTACCGGGTCCGGATCTCCGGCCCCGAGCCGTGCCTCATGGAGCAGCACGCTTATGGCCGGGTGGCCGCCGACGGCATCGCCGACCTGCGGCTGGTCTGCTCCGGCTGGAGACCTGTTCCGTCGCCCGCGCCAGTGGGCGCGTCCGGGGGGCGGTGATCGACGCGGCGCGGGGTTTCGGTGAAGATGCAGGCTATGGGCGCGATCGGGGTGCTGGTCGGCCGGGAAGCGCAGGTGGAGGCGCTCCAGGAGTTCCTCCACGGCGGCCCGGCCGGGCGACCGCCGGTCATGCTGGTCGCGGGCGAGGCCGGAGTGGGCAAGACGGCGCTCGTGGATCACGTGCTGGCGGGCGCCGGCCAGCCGGTCCGGCGTGGCTGGGCGGCCGGGCGGAAATCGGCCGTGTACGAAGTGCTGGCACAGGTCCTCGCGCCCGCCGCCAGCGGCCAGCCCGTGGACCCGGTGGGGCCGGGTGATGAGCGGGCGCCGGTTCTGTCCCCGGGCCCCGGGGGCGTGGGGCGTGAGCTGGCGCTGGTCCTGCCCGGGCTCGGACCGCCGCCGGCCGAGGCCAGCCAGTCCGCCCTGGCCGCGGCGGTGGCCGCGGTCCTGGCTCGTATGGCGGGGCCCGGACGGCTCGCCGTGTTCCTCGACGATCTGCAGTGGGCGGACGACGCGACGCTGGACCTGCTCCCGGCCCTGGCCGGCGCCATCAGCGGCGGCCCGGTCGCCCTGATCGGTTGTTACCGCAGCGACGAGCTGCCGCGAGATCATCGCCTGCGCGCGGCCCGGGCGGAGCTACGCCGGTCGCGCCAGCTGGTGGAGATCGATCTCGCCCCGCTCCCCGGCCCCTGCGTCACAGCCATCCTCGCCGCGCTGCTCGGCGCCCAGCCGGAACCGGACCTGGTGAGCGCGGTGGCCGGCCGCGCGGACGGAATCCCGTTCGTGGTCGAGGAACTCGCGGCCGCCCTGCGGCTGGGCGGGCACCTGGATTACCGGGAGGGCACGGTAGGGCTGGCCGGGACCGGCAGTACCGTGATACCCGAGGGCATCCGGGAAGCGGTGCTGCTGCGGGCGACGCAGCTGGGCCCGGACGCGGCACCGGTGCTCGACGCCGCCGCCGTGGCCGGCAACGAGTTCGACGTGGAATTCGTGCTGGCGGTGGCCGGTGCCGCGGAATGGCCGGAACAGCTCACGTCCTGCGGCCTGGTGTCGGCGGTCAGCGACGGCCGGGCGGCGTTCCGCCACGCGCTGACCCGGGACGCTGCCTACGCCGCCGTCCCCTGGTCGCGGCGGCGCGCGCTGCACCAGGCGATCGCCGGCCGGCTGGCCGCCGCGCACGCGCCGCCGGCGCTGATCGCCGAGCATCTGCTCGCCGCGCGCGACATGGGCGGGGCACGCGCCGCCCTGGTCGCGGCCGCGGCAGCCGATTACGCGGTCCACGCCTACCGGGACGCGGCCCGCGCGCTGCGCGCGGCCCTGGATCTGTGGCCGCCCGGCGGTGAGGATGCCGAGCGGCTGGCGGTGGTGGACCAGCTGGCCCGCTGCGCGGAGATGTGCTCGGAGCACGCCGAGGCGGTCACGCTGCTGCGGGAGCTGGCCGACGGCTACCGCGGCGCCGCCCACGACCGCGCCGGTCGGGACGGAGCCGCCCAGGAACGCCTGGCCGGCGCCCAGCGCCGGCTGGCGCTGGCCCATGAACTGCTGGGCCAGTGGGACGCCGCGCTGGCCGCGCGGGAGGCGGCCGCGCTGGCGTTCGCCGCCGCCGGGCAGCCAGCCGAGGCCGCCGTGGAGCGCCTGGCGGCGGCGGCGCACCTGCGGTCGGCGGCGAGCTTCTCGGCCGCCCTGGACACCCTGGCGGCGGCGCGCCCCGACGCCGAGGCATCCGGGCGGGCCGATCTCCTGCTGCGCATCGACGGGCTGCGCGGCAACGTGCTGGCGCGGATGGGCCGGACGCGGGAGGGTCTGGCCACCGTCCGTGCCTCGCTCGACGCGGCGCTGGCCCAGGCGCTGGCGGGCCCGGCCGCCGAGCTGTACCAGCGGCTGGCCGACTCGCTGGAGCACGCGGGCGAATACGGCGCCGCGACGGTTGCGTACACCACCGGGTACGAGTTCTGCCAGGAGCACGGGGAGCAGACCGCCGGGCAGCTGTGCCGTGCCTGCGTCACGGCGGTGCTGTTCGTGGCCGGGCACTGGGACCGGGCGCTGGAAGTGTGCGCGGACGCGGCCGGCGCCGACGGCGCCCTGCCGCACGCGCGGGCGGTGGGAACCGGCATCGGTGGCCTCATCCACGCCTTCCGCGGCTCGGCCGCGACCGCCCGCCGCGACCTGCTGGCCGCGACCTCGATCGCCACCAGGATCGAGCTCACCGCGATGGAGCTGCTCTCCGCGTGGGGCCTGTGCGTGCTCGACGACGCCACCGGAGCACGGGAGGCGGCGGTGGCCCGCGCCCGGCGGATCCTGGCCCGCTGGGAGGAATCCGGGGAAAGGCACTACACGATCGCCATCGCGCAGTGGTCGTCCACGCTTTTCGCCGAGGCCGGCGACCCGGACGGGGCGCGGGCCTGCGCGGCGGTCCTGGCCCGGATAGCGGAGGCGACGGCCCAGCCGGAGGCGCTGGCCGCGCTGGCGCACGCCCTCGGCGAGACGGCACACCTCGACGGGGCGCCCGGCACCGGCGCGCAGCAGCTGCTGCGCGCGGCGGAGTCATTCGCCTCCCTCGGCCTCCCGCTGGCCACCGCGCAGGCGCAGCGCCGGGCCGCCGCGGCCCTGGCCGCGGCGGGCCAGACGGCACCCGCCGCCGATCAGCTGCGCGCGGCGCACGAGATCTTCGCCGGGCTCGGGGCGGCCCGGGCGGCCGGGCAGTGCGCGGCGGGACTGGTCGCGCTGGGCAAGAAGCCGCCGCGGCGACCTGGGGGCGGCCGCCGGGCGGGTGCCCTGAGCCGCCGGGAGAGCGAGGTGATGGCGCTGGTGGCGCAGGGGCTGACCAGCCGCGACATCGGCGGCCGCCTGTTCCTGTCTCCGCGCACCGTGGAGATGCACGTGCAGAACAGCCTGGACAAACTCGGCTGCCGGACCAGGGCGGAGGCGGTGCGCCGCCTCACCGAGCTGGGCACCTGGTCCGGCACGGCCGGGCCGGCCGGGCCGGTTCCCTCACGCCCCGGGCCGGCCGGGCCGGTTCCCTGACGCCCCCGGGCCTGGTCTGTGATGTGTCAACCGCGCCCGCCCGGGCTCTGGTCTAATGACCTCACACCGAGCCCGCAGCGTGATTGGCCGGAAGGGGACCTGATGCCTGATCCGACCGATGAGGCGGCCGCGAAGCCATCCCGCCCGCGCGGGGTGGCCGGCACGATCTGGGCCCTGGAGCACGCGCAGGACTTCGTCACGGTCACCGTCGGGGTGGTGCTCATCGGGCTGGCCGCGATCCTGGTGGTGGACGGGCTGGCCAGCTTCTTCCACACGGTTCACACGGGCCGGCCGATACCCACCGCCGCCACCGCCCTGCTCGACCAGGTCCTGCTGGTGCTCATCCTGGTCGAGATCGTGCACACGGTGGTGCTGTCGCTGCGGGCCCACCGCCTCGCCGCGCAGCCCTTCATCATCGTCGGGCTGGTCGCGGTCATCCGGCGGATCCTCTTCGTGCTCAGCAGCGAGGTGAGGGTCGACACGACCGAGCTCGGCCTGCTCATCCTGATGCTGCTCGCGTTCGTCGCCTCGTTCCTCGCGGTCAGCTGGTTCGAGCGGCGCGAGATCTGAGCCGCTGGGGTTAGCGGATGACCGTGCAGACGGCGGGCGCGGTCGCGGTCCCCTCCTGGCCGGAGGCCGACTGGACCACGGTGCCGACCACGAAGCAGTAGCGGCGCCCGGCCTGCAGGCCCGCGAAGAGGGCGCTGTTCCCGGCGGGCCCGATGGTGTGTTCCTGCTGGGCCCGGCCGCCGAGCTCGGCGACAACGATGAAGGCGATCACGTCGACGGTCCGGGACGGCGGGCTCCACCGGACCCGCATGCCGCGCGGGCGTGCCGCCACCCGGACCCGGGTGACCCGGTACCGGGCCTGCTGGCCGGGCAGCGCCGGGCTGGCCGCGGGCGTCGCCTTGGCCGCCGGGGACGGGTCACCGGGCTGTGCCCTGGTCGCGGTGATGATGCCCCACACTAATCCGGCGAGCAGGGCCACGGCACCGGCACCCAGCAGCAGCGTGAGCCAGGTGCGTCTGGCGCCGGGCACGGGCTCGGGGGCCGTACCCGGTATGACGGGCCGCACCGGCGGGAAGTGGGCCACGCGTCACTCCTTTCCGGTGCCAAGTGTGTCACCGTTACGGGTGTGTTACGTGGGCTGTGAGCAGGATGGCAGGATCAATCTCGACGAGGAGGATGTATGGCTATCCACGAAATCCGGATTGACCGGAGCAAGACCCTGACCGAGGAGCCGGGAACCGGCCACAACCGCTGGCACCCGGACATCCCCCCGGTGGTGCGCTGCGAGCCGGGGGACGAGGTGGTACTGGAGACCAGGGACGCCCTCGACGGGCAGCTCGGCCCGGCGGCCGGCCTGGACGCCGTGGCCGCGGCCGACCTCGACGTGGTACACCCGCTCACCGGCCCGGTCTACGTGGAGGGGGCCGAGCCCGGCGACCTGCTCGCGGTGGAGATCATCGACATCGAGCCCGACAGGTACGGGTTCACGGTGCAGATACCCGGGTTCGGGTTCCTGCGCGACGTCTTCCCCGAGCCCTACAAGGTCAACTGGGACATCGCGGGCGACTGGGCCACCTCGGCCGAACTGCCCGGCGTCCGCATCCCCGGCTCGCCGTTCATGGGGACGATCGGCCTGTCCCCCGGGCATCAACTGCTCGCCACCACCACCGTGCGCGAGCAGGCACTGATCGACCGGGGCGGCCTCGCACTGCCGCCGTCGGCCGCCGGCGCGGTGCCGACCGACCCCCGGCTCGCCGCGGAGGGCCTGCGGACCATCCCGCCGCGCGAGCAGGCCGGCAACGTGGACATCAAGCAGCTCGGCGAGGGCGCGGTGCTGCTCATCCCGGTGGACACCCCGGGCGCCCTGTTCTCGGCCGGCGACGCGCACTTCGCCCAGGGCGACTGCGAGACCTGCGGCACCGCGATCGAGATGAGCTCGACCCTGCGGGTACGGTTCAGCCTGCGCAAGGGCGAGGCGGCCGAGAAGAACATCCGCGATTTGCGGTTCACCCGCGAGGAATACTACCTGCCGCCCGAGTTCGCCGCGCCGCGCAAATTCTTCGCCACCACCGGCATCTCGGTCACCAAGGATGGCGTCAACCATTCCGAGGACATAACGCTCGCCGCGCGCAACGCCCTGCTCAACATGATCGACTACCTGGGCGAGCAGGGCTGGACCCGCCAGCAGGCCTACGCCATCTGCAGCGTCGCCGTCAACCTCAAGATCAGCCAGCTGGTCAACGCGCCCAACATGCTCGTGTCCGCGTTCCTGCCGGAGGACATCTTCGCCGGCTGACGATCGCGATCATGGAGTTACCGGCGTGGGGGGCCGTCCTTGCCCCCAGCGATCACGCATGCGAACCTGCTGGGGTGCCTCCCAACCCGCTGACCGCCCCGCCCGCCAGCGACGTCACGCTGCGCGGCGAGCCGGTCGCCCGCACCGTTTTCACCGGGCTGCCCGCGCGCTATGACCGGCTCGCGTACCTGCTCTCGTTCGGCCAGGACCGGCGCTGGCGCCGGGCAGTCGCTGACCATGCCGCCGCGGCGGCCCCCAAGCTGGTGCTCGACGTCGCCACCGGCCCGGCCGGGGTGGCGCTCGCCGTCGCGGCCCGCACCGGCGCCGACGTGGTGGGCGTGGACCTCAACGAGCCCATGCTCCGGGCTGGGCTGCCCAATGTGCTCCGGCCGGGGCTGCGCGGGCGGGTGAGGCTGGCCGCGGGCCGCGCCGACCAGCTCCCGTTCGCCGACGCCACGTTCGACGCGGTGACCTTCTCCTACCTGCTGCGTTACGTGGACGACCCGGCCGCGACCCTCGCCGAGATGGCCCGGTGCCTGCGCCCGGGCGGGACCATGGCGAGCCTGGAGTTCGCCGTCCCGCCGCAGCCGGCTGTGGCACGGGGCCTGGTGGTGCTACACGCGGCTCGCCCTGCCCGTGCTCGGCGGCCTCACCGGCGGCCCCGCCTGGTATCAGGTGGGGCGCTTCCTGGGGCCGAGCATCTCGGCTCACTACCGGCGCTACCCCCTGGACGCGCACGTCGCCGCCTGGCGCGCGGCCGGCCTGACCGGCGTGGGGGTACGGCTGATGAGCATGGGTGGCGGGCTGATCATGTGGGGCAGCAAGACCGGCGCAGAGGGTTCCCCGGCGGCGGGATCGGGTTCGTGAGCACCCGCCAGGACAGGCCGGCCTTCTACGCGGTCGGCCGGGGCACGGGGGGACCGGGCGATTGGGTGACCTTGCTCCACCCGCCGTACACGCTTTGGCATCTGTCGTATGTCGTGATGGGCGCCGCCGTTATGCCGCCGCTGGTCGTGTGGCGTCTGGGCGGCACGCTTATCGCGTTCTTCCTCGCTGTGGGGATCGGCGCGCATGCGCTGGACGAGCTGAAGGGCAGGCCGCTCGGCACCGGGATCGGCAGCACCACGCTGGCCGTCACGGCCGGTGTCTCGATCATCGGCGCGGTGGTCATGGGCCTGGTCTACGGCGGGCTGCGGCTGCTGCCGTTCGTGGTCGTCGGCTGCCTCCTGGTGTTCAGCTACAACCTGGAACTGTTCGGGGGGGTGATGCACAGCGACATCTGGTTCGGCCTGGCCTGGGGCTCGTTCCCGGCGCTGGTCGGTGCCTACGCACAGCACTGGACGCTGTCGGTGGCGGCGGTGGCGGTGGCGGCGGCCGCGTTCTTCCTCTCACTCGGCCAGCGGGCGCTCAGCACGCCCGCCCGGACCCTGCGGCGCCGGGTGAGCGACGTGTCGGCCCAGATCACCTTCAATGACGGCCGGGAGCAGCAACTCGGCCGGGCCGACCTGCTTGCCCCGCTTGAGCAGGCTCTCCGGTTCTTCGTCTGGGCGACGGGTGCGGTGGCGCTGGCGATGGCGCTGGCGGCCCGATGAGCCAGCGGCCCTTCGACGCGGTGGTGGTGGGGGCGGGCCCGGCCGGGAGCATCGCCGCCCTGGTGCTCGCCCGCGGCGGGGCCCGCGTCGCGCTCGCCGACAAGGCTTCCTTCCCCCGCGACAAGGCGTGCGGCGACCTGGTCGGCCCGCGCGGCGTGCAGGTACTGGCGGAACTGGGCGTCCACGTTCCCGACGCGGGCCAGGGGAGCGATCTGCTGGCGGTCGGCCCGTCCGGGCGGGCCAGCAAGCTCCCCGCGTTCCCGGGGCGGAGCTACGCCGACCACGGGGTGGTGGTGCCGCGGCTGGTCTTCGACCACGCCCTGCGCGAGGCGGCCGTCGCCGCCGGGGCGGTCCCGGTCCAGGCCAGGATCACCGCCGTGGACGCCGACGGCGACGGGATCGTCCGTGCCGTCATCGCCAGCGACGGCCGCGGCTGGCCGCCGACGTCGTCATCGGCGCGGACGGGGCGCTGAGCCCGCTCGCGCGCCTCGCCGGGATGCTCGACCCGGACACCGCGCTGTGGGGGTTCGCGATCCGCGCCTACCTGCCCGCCGAGGTACCGCTGCCGCTGCTGGTCCTGCTGGACGCCCAGCCGTGGCGGATCTACCCCGGCTACGGCTGGCTGTTTCCCGGCGCGGACGGGCAGGCGAACGTGGGCATCGGGGTCGGGCTGGGCACCACGCGCCGGCAGGCGCCGCTGCGCGGCGACCTGGCCCGGTTCTGCGCGCTGCTGGCCGGGCGCGGCGACATCGGGCCGGGCGTCGCGCCGGGCCCGGTCACCGGCGGCTGGCTGCGGATGGGCGGCACCGGGACGCCCGCCGCCACCGGGAACGTGCTGCTGGTCGGCGACGCGGCGGGCCTGATCAACCCGCTGCAGGGCGAGGGGATCGCGCCGGGCATGGTCAGCGCCCGGCTGGCCGCCGAGGCCGTGCTCGCCCACCCGGCGGACCCCGGCCCCGCCTACACCGAGGCGCTGGCCGCCGCGTTCGGCGGCTATATGCCCGGGGCCGCGGCGCTGCAGGCCGCGCTGCTGCGGCGGCCGCGGGCCGCATCGGCGGGCATCCGGCTGCTGACCGCGCCCGGGGTGCGCCGACTGCTGGCAGGCACCTGGTCGCTCTACTGGAACGGCCTGGTGGACGGCGCCCGGCCGCGCCCGTCCGCCTGGAGCGCGGGCCTGGTGCAGCGGACGGCGGGGCTGTTCGCGAAGGGGGCCGACGGGCGGTCATCCGCTCCCCGGCCCCGCGCGGTTACCGGCCTGCAGCCCGGGGTCCGGGCCGGCCAGCGCTGATCACTTCGCCCAGAAGTTGTGCGGCTTCGACCCGGTCAGGTACGGTGGCCGGCGCCGGGGCCGGCAGCGTGGACGGGTTGACCATGGTGCTGCCCGTCGGCCCGGTCTGCACGGCCATGCCGGTGGCGCTGTGCTGCAGCAGCTGGTTCCAGGTGTAGAACCACTCGGTGTAGCCGTCGCCCTGCACGCCGGAGACCGGGCTGCCGATGATCGTGATCGGGTCGCCGGGAACCGCCCGCTCGTAGTACCACTGGGCGTTGTTGGGGGACAGGTTCACGCAGCCGTGGCTGACGTTGACGAACCCCTGCTCCCCCACCGACCAGGGCGCGGAGTGGTAGTAGTCGCCGCTCCAGGTGAACCGGACCGACCAGAACACCGGGACGTTCTTGTAGCCGGGCCCGCTCATCAGGGCCGGGTTGGCCTTCTCGATGGTCAGGTAGGTGCCGTTGGAGGTGTCGTCACCCGGCATGCCGCTGCGAGTCCGGCCAGGTCGCGTACAGGTGGCCCTTCCAGTAGATCCGCGTCTTGTGCGTCAGGGTGCTCGTCACGCCGATGAGCGAGTTGCCGATCCGGAACGAATTGCTCAGGTTGGAGGTCCCGTACACGCCGGGGGAGATCGCCAGCCCGTTGAAGTGCGCCGTGAAGCTCACCTTGGTGTGCTGCGGCCAGTAGGTCTGGGGCCGGAAGCTCACGGACTCGCTGCTGTCCCAGATCCAGGTGCCCACGACCGGCTTGGAGGTCTTGATCTGGATCGCCTTCTCCACCGCCGCCTTGCGGGTGACCGGCGAGCTGAACAGGATCGTGATCGGCATGCCGACGCCGTAGGTCTGGTTGAGGCCCACGATCGTGCTGGCCGAGAACGTCGCGCCCGCGGCGATGGTGCGGAACGAGCTGGTCGTCGTGGTGATCTTGTTCGCGGTGTTGATCGCGCTGACGGTCACCTTGTAGTGGGCGCCGGTGTGCAGCGGCCACGTTGGTGTGCCAGGCTTTCGCGTCGGTGGCGAGGGCGCCCGCCGACCCCTGGTGGCCCGTGGTGACCGTGACATTGGTGATCTTGCCCGACGTGCGCGACGACCGAGATGCCCTTGTTCGGCTTGGCGTTGCCGGTGCCGTTGGCCGGGGTGATGGTCACCGCCGCGGCCGGGGAGGCGGACGGGCTGCCTCCCGCCGCTCCGGCCGAGCCGCCGGCCGCCTTGGTACCAGCCGGGCTGGTAGCAGGCCGCCACGAACAGGGAAACGATCCCGAACACCGCCATAATGCCCACCCCGAGCCGACGGCTGGCGGGCAGGCTGCGCTGATTCGCCCGAGTGAGGTCGCTCTCCCGCACCCTTGTCCTCCTGTTGTGCTGATGCCAACGCCCAATGGCCGTTGGACCAGGCTTATAGTGCCGCCTGAGGTTTACCGGCCTGTTTGCTGAGAAGATGCCGAACCTTCGCCCGATCCGGCGGATTCGGATCCGGCCGCGTGGTCGTGCGAAGTTCCCAGTAGAGAGACGGATTCAGTGACCCTCAGGGTTCACTTCCAACATTATCTGTACCCTGCGGCGCCGCCGCCATGTGCGCAACCCGGCCGCGGCGGCCAGCAAGGCGATCCCGATAGCCGTCCACGGGACCACATCACCGTACCTGTCAAACGGCGTGAGGGCCGTGCCGGGTTCCAGCCCCAGGCGCACGGTCAGCAGCCCGCGCTGCGCGGTGCCCATCGAGGCGAGCAGGCGCCCCTGCGCGTCGTAGGCGGCCGAGACGCCGGTCAGCGCCGCCTGCACGACCGGGCGCCCGGTCTCCGCCGCCCGCAGCGCACCGAGCGAGGCGTGCTGGGCCGGGGCCCAGCTGCCCTGGAACGTGGAGTCGGAGGTCTGGTACACGATCAGCTGGGCGCCCCGCCGCGCGTCCACCCGCGACATGTCGGGGAAGGCGGATTCGAAGCAGATCAGCACGCCGATCGGGATGCGCTGCCCGCTCCGCGCCGTCACCTGGATCACCTTGGCCCCCGACCCGGGGATCATGTTGGTCGGGGCCGCCTTGCTGATCTTCGTCAGCCAGCCGAGCTGCTGGCGGAACGGGATGTACTCGCCGAACGGGACAAGCCGGGTCTTCGTGTAGGTCGCCACGATCCCGCGTGGGCCGACCAGCACCGCGACCTTGGTCTTGCCCGCGGGCGTCTGGGAGTCCTGGTTGACCAGGATCTGCGCCCCGTCCGCGCGCCGAGAGCGCCTCGAGCCGGGCCAGCAGCTGCGGGTCCTTGCGCAGGTCGGAGGCGATGCTGCTCTCCCCCCACACGACCAGGTCGGGGTGAAGCCGGCGCACGCCGGCCGAGAGCCGCTCGCTGGCGTTCCCCCGGATCCGCGGGTTGTGCTGGATCCCGGGCTGGACCAGCGTCAGCGTCACGAACCGCGCCGGGTGCGGGGGCGGGGTGAGCGCGAACGCGGCGGGCCCGGCCGCGATCACGACCGCGGCGGCGGCCGCGCCCAGCGGCCCTGATCAGGGTGCGCCCGGCGGTCAGCAGGATCACGATGCCGATGTTGGCCGCCACGATGGCGAAGCTGACCAGCCACACCCCGCCCACCGCGGCCAGCGCGAGTACCGCCGGGTGCTGCCACTGGCTGGCGCCCAGCAGCGCCCATGGCCCGCCGAGTGCCTGCCAGGAGCGGATCCACTCGATCACCAGCCAGTAGCTGGGCACCACCACCAGCGCGGCCAGGCCGCGTGCGGCGGTGACCGGCGGCCGCAGCAGTATCCAGGTGCTGACCGCGACCGGGATCCACAGCGCCCCCATGACTATGGCCACCAGCAGCAGGGCGGGGCCGATGTTGGGCAGGAGCCAGTAGTGGGCGGCGAAGATGAACCCGGCGCCGAACCACCAGCCACGCACCCCGGCCTCCCGCGCGGACGGCGACGTGCGCATGAGGAGCAGGCCGGGCACGAGCGCGAACCAGGCCAGGAACTCGAGGTTGGGCGCGGGAAAGGCCAGCACGGGCAGGGCGCCCGCCACCAGGGCCGCATACCTGGCCGGTTTGGTCAGGGCACGCCATACCGCCATGGACCTATTCTCGCGCTGCCCGGGGGGCCGTTGCGCGGTGGCCGTTCCATCGCCGGCCCGCCCCGCCCGGCTCCCGCCTCCGCCCGGGCCGTGAGATACGGGCTTCTGCCCAAAAAATTAAGAAATCATTACGTAATGGCGTCGGCGGGATTCCGCCCGGTCGACGTGGCGGGATCCGCGGTGCCCGGGACCGGCGGGATTCCTCATTCGCCCGCAGGCCGGGCATCCGGGCGGCGCGGCGGGCGGAGGCGCATCCGTTGTGCGCTATCGGCCGGAGGCGGGCATAACGGGGTCAGGCGCGTTGCCGCCGTCACCTGGCGGCCGTGCGGCGGCGCCGGAGCGCGGCGGCGGCGGCCCAGGCGAGCGCGGCGAGGGTGAGCGCCACGATCACGGCCTCGGGCCAGGCGCCGATCCGGTCGGCGAGGGTGCGCTGGCTCACCAGCGGCACCCGGGCCTCCAGCACGGCCCGCTGCCAGGTGCCGCTGTGCGCGATCAGCCGCCCGTCCGGGGCGATGATGGCGCTGACGCCGGTGGTGGAGGCGACCACGACCGCCCGGTCGGACTCGACCGCGCGGATGCGCGCCATCGCAAGCTGCTGGAGGGTCTCGCCGCGCTGGCCGTCCACCTCGAAGGTGGCGTCGTTGGTCTGCACGGTCAGCAGGTTCGCCCCCGCGTTGACCTCAGAGGACACCAGCCCGTCGAAGCCGACCTCGTAGCAGATGACGTCCCCGAGCCTGATCTTGCCGACGCGGAAGACCACCGCGCGGTGGCCCGCCGTGAAGTTCTGCGGCTGCAGGTTCACCAGCGAGGTGATGTGCTTGAGCAGCCCGCGGAACGGGATGTACTCGCCGAACGGCACCAGCTGGCGCTTGACGTAGACCTGGCCCGGCCCGTGGCCCGGGCAGCCACAGCTGGCCTGCGTTGCGCAGCGGGTTGGCCAGCAGGGCGCCGACGAGCACCGGCCGGTGGATCGCGTTCACCGCCCCGGCGATCGTGGCGTACACCTGCGGGTAGTACCTGGGGTCGAGGTCGGTCGAGTTCTCCGGCCAGATCACCAGGCCGGGCGCGGGCAGCGTGCCCGCGCGGACGCGTGCGGCGAGCCGCTTCGTGGCGGCCGCGTGGTTGACCGTGACGGTGGTGGCCCGCAGCAGGTCAGGCAGGCTCCGCGCGTGCGGCACGTTCCCCTGGACGGCGGCCACGACGGCCGTCGGGGTGCCGGGGGGCTGCTGGTCGACCGGGAGCAGGGCGCCCGCCAACGCCAGCCCGGCGGCGCCGGCGAACACCAGCAGGGGCAGCGCCCGCCGGCGCGGCCCGGCCCGGCGCCCCGGGACGAGCAGGAGCCAGGCCAGGGTGGTGCCGGCCAGCGCGACCAGGAAGCTCAGTAGCGGCGCCCCGCCGACCGCGGCCCACGGCGCGGTCGGGCGTGCCCGCCTGGCTCATCGCCAGCCTGCCCCACGGGAACGCGTACGGCCACCGGCTGCGCAGCGCCTCGGCGCAGACCCACCAGCCCGCCACCGCCAGCGGCCAGGCGCGCAGGTCGAGCAGCAGCCGCTGGCCCACGGCGAGCAGCGCGAAGATCACTGCCTCGGCGACCGCGAGGGCGAACCATGCGTACCACGCCACGTTGACCAGCCAGGACAGCAGCGGGACGAAGAAGGCCAGCCCGAACACCAGCCCGGCCAGCAGCGAGGCGCGCAGGCTGCGCCGCCACAGCGCCACGGCCAGCAGCGCCGGACCGGCCGGGGCGAGCGGCCAGATCCCGATCGGCGGGAAGGCGGCCGTCAGGGCCAGCCCGCCGGTCAGCGCGACGGCCAGCGCCCAGGGCAGCGGGCAGGCTGGCGGCCGCGGCCCGGGCCACCGGCTCAGGTTCCCGGGCCGCGCCGGGGCGCCGGCGGCGCGGATTCGGGGTGGCCGGGGCCGCGGCCCGGATTCGGGGTGGCCGGGGCCGCCGGCCCGGATCCCGGGCTGGCCCGGTCACCGGCTCGGGCCCAGGCGGGGCGAGGGTCCCGGGCTGGTGCTCCGGGCCGGGGGGCACGCCGCTGGCGCCCTCACCGCCCGCGCCACCGGTCACCGTCACCGCTCCTCCCGCCTGTCCGCCGGCCCTGCCGTGGGCACATACCGCTGCTTGTGAGGGTAACCGGGCTCTCGCCGCCCGCGTCCACGCTGGCCCGGAACTCCCGCCGCCGGTTGACAGAATCGCCGGCGGCGGGAATGCCGCGGGGCGGCCGCTGGCTGACCCTCGGGAGGCCGGGCCCGTCAGTGGCGCCCTGGTGCCCGTCATTGGTGCCTTAGCGAGAGCCGTCATTGGTGCCTTAGCGAGAGGAGGCTGCGGTGAGCCGCCGTGGCTGGGTGCTGTTCGCGCTCATGAGCGTCATCTGGGGGATGCCCTACCTGTTCATCAAGGTGGCGGACGGCGGGGTCTCGGTGCCCGTGCTGGTGTTCACGAGGCTGGCGGTCGCCGCGGCGCTGCTGCTGCCGCTCGCGATCCGCCGCCGCCAGATCGCGGGACTGTGGCGGCACTGGCGGTGGCTGGTGGTCTTCGCCACCGTCGAGATGATCATTCCGTGGGCGCTGCTGTCCGACGCGGAGCGGCATCTGTCGAGCTCGATGACCGGCCTGCTCGTCGCCTCGGTACCGATCATCGGGGTGGTGCTCGCCCGGCTGACCGGTGGCCCCGAGCGCCTCACCGTGGTCCGCTGGGTGGGCCTGCTGATCGGGCTGGCCGGGGTGGCGGTGCTGGCCGGGCGGGACGCGGTCGGCGGCGACGCCTGGTCGGTGGCCGAGGTCTTGCTCGTCGCCGTCTGCTACGCGACCGGCCCGCTTATCGTCAACCGCAAGCTCAGCGAGCTTCCGGGCCTGGGCGTCAACGCCTTCTGCCTGAGCTTCGCCGCGATCGTCTACGCCCCGGCCGCCGCCCTGACCTGGCCGGCCACGGTTCCGTCCGCGCAGGTGCTCGGCTCGCTCGCGGCCCTGGGGGTCATCTGCACCGCCCTCGCGTTCGTACTGTTCTTCAGGCTCATCGCCGAGGTCGGCCCGGCGCGGGCGGTGGTCATCACCTACGTCAACCCGGCGGTCGCCGTCGCCCTCGGGGTGGCGGTGCTCGGCGAGCCGCTGACCGCCGGGATCGTGGCCGCGTTCGTGCTGATCCTGGCCGGCTCGGTGCTGGCGACCCGGCCCAGCCGGCCCTCCGCGCGGCCGGCCGGGCCGGCGCCTGGCGGACGAGTCGCGTGGGCGAGCGGCCGCCCGCCGCTAGAATCACGTCGGTGATTGATCTCAAGGCTGCCCGGCAGGAGCCGGACCGCTACCGGGCCGCGCTGGCCCGCCGCGGTGCGGCGGAGGACTTCGACGCCCTGCTCGCCGCCGACGCCCGGTGGCGCGAGCTGACCGAGCGATCCGAGTCCCTGCGCGCCGAGCAGAAGAGGTCGTCCAAGGGCGGGCCCGCCCGGGCCCGACCAGCTGGCCGAGCTGCGGCGGCTCGCCGACGAGCTCACCAAGGCGCAGGCCGAGCTGGCCCAGGCCGACCACGAGCGGCAGGCGCTGCTGGACCGGATCCCGAACCTGCCCGACCCGACCGCCGCCGACGGCATGGCCGAGGAGGACGCGCAGACGTTGCGCACCTGGGGCGAGCGGCCGTCGTTCGCGTTCACCCCCCGCGACGCGACCGAACTCGGGTCCCCGCGCGGCTGGATCGACATGGCCAGGGGCGCGCGGCTGTCCGGCTCCCGGTTCGCCTACCGGATCGGGGACGTCGCCCTGGCCGAGCTGGCGCTGTACCGGTTCGTCCTCGACCGGCTGGCCGGCAAGGGGTTCCTGCCGGTGCTGGGGCCGGTGATGGTCGGCGAGCGGGCCATGTACGGGACCGGCTTCCTGCCGACCGAGGAGTCCAACCTGTACCACCTGGAAAAGGACGACCTGTACCTGACCGGCACGTCCGAGGTGGCGCTGGCCGGCATCCACATGGACGAGCGGCTGGAGGAGCCGGAGCTGCCCGCCCGGTACACCGCGTTCAGCACCTGCTTCCGGCGCGAGGCCGGGGCGGCGGGCAAGGACACCCGGGGCATGTTCCGCGTGCACCAGTTCGACAAGGTGGAGATGTACGTCTACTGCGTGCCGGAGCAGTCCCGGGAGATCCACGACCAGCTGCTCGGCTACGAGGAGGAGATCGTCCAGGCGCTCGGCCTGCCCTACCGGGTGCAGAACATCGCGGTCGGCGACCTCGGCGGCCCGGCGGCCAAGAAGTACGACATCGAGGCGTGGTTCCCGGCCCAGGAGCGCTACCGCGAGATCACGTCGTGCTCGAACACCACCGACTACCAGGCGCGCCGGCTGAACATCCGGTTCCGCCGCGAGGGGCAGCTCGAGTTCGTGCACACGCTCAACGGGACCGGGGCCACCGCCCGGGCCCTGCTCGCGATCATGGAGAACTTCCAGGACGAGGGCGGCACGGTCACCGTGCCCGAGGTGCTCCGCGCCTACGGCGCCCCCCCACCCTCGGCAGCGCCTGACCGCCGCCGGGTGCCTGACCACCGCCGGGCGCCGGGCCGCCGGCCGACCACTGCCTGGAGGTCGCCGGGGGGCGGTCGGTTAGCGTGGGCGGGACGCGCGAGATGTGAGGGATGATCATGACGACGCCTGCTGACACGACTCCGGCCCCGCAGTACGCGAGCCCGGTCGACTACGACACCTACGGCCCGTACGGGCCCGGCCGCGGCTTCGACCCCGGGCAGAAGTGGCGGCGGCCCCGCTACCGGTTCCAGGGCCGGATCACCGCAGACGGGTCAAGCGGGTTCCCGGCCGAGCCCGGGCGCTACCACCTCTACATCTCCTGGGGCTGCCCGTGGGCCCAGCGGACCGCGATCGTGCGCAAGCTGATGCGCCTGGATGACGTGGTCTCGCTGTCCTACGTGGACGACGTGCGGGACGGCCGCGGCTGGGCGTTCCGTGAGCGGCGCGGGCCCGACCCGGTCAACGGGTTCACGTTCCTCGCGCAGGCGTACGAGGCGACCGAGCCCGGCTACGACGGCCACGTCTCGGTGCCGGTGCTCTGGGACCGAGAGACGGGCAAGATCGTCAGCAACAACTTCCCCGACATCACGATCGACCTCGGCACCGCGTTCGGGGCGTGGGCGGACAGGTCGGCGGAGCTGTACCCGGAGCCGCTGCGCGCCGGAGATCGACGCGCTGAACGAGCGCGTCTACCAGACCGTCAACGACGGTCCCTACCGGGTCGCCGGGGCCGCCACCCAGGCGGACTACGAGCGGCTGCGGCAGGCGATGATCGCGACGCTGGAGGAACTCGACCAGCGGCTGGCCGGCCGCAGGCTGCTGTTCGGCAGCCGAGATCACCGAGGCCGACGTCCGGCTGTGGCCGACCCTGGCCCGCTTCGACACCGGCTACAACCCGATGGCCGGCATCAGCGAGCGCCGGCTGACCGAATTCCCGAACCTGTGGGCCTACGCCCGCGACCTCTACCAGCGCCCGGCCTTCCGCGACACCACCGACTTCACCTCGTTCGGCGGCCTTGTCCGCGGGCCCCAAGCCGACTTTTCTCAACGACGGCTCGTGGCGGATCACGGTCGAGCCGCGGCTCGCCGACTGGGACACGCCCTCCGGCCGCGAGCGCCTCGGCTGAACGGCGGTAGCGGCACCTCTGCCGACCCGGGCGAGGCCCACGGCGCCGGTCAACAGCATCGTGGCGAGGAAGATCAGGTAAGTGATGCCGGAGGCGGATCGCCAGTGGAACTGGTGCGGGTAGCGGGCGAGCGCGATGGACAGCAGGACGGCGAGCAGGATGGACCCGGCGGCGGCGGGCCGCAGGCGGCGCGCGTCCCGTTCGGCCAGCGCCTGCCCGGCAGCTACTCCCAGGCTGATCAGCCAGGCGCCGGTCGCCTGGGCCATCATCGGGGTCAGCGCCCACGGCCACAGCGGAGCCGCAGCCCCGGGCGCGGCGAACAGCGCGATGCCCAGGCCTAGCAGGACCACTGCCTGGACGGCGAGCACGACATACAGCCAGGCGGGCAGGCTGACCGTTCGGGGCGGGTCGAGGCCGGGGGTGCGCGCCTGCCGCAGCAGGAGGATCAGCATCAATGCCGGAACGAGAACGTAGATCGCGATCCACGCGACCGTGATGATCTGCGTTCCAATGGCGAACCGGGAGCCGAGGTGGAGCTGGCCCAGGTGCGTCAGGGTGGCCGCCAGCGTGAGAACGGTGAACACGAACACCGCCGGCACGGCGATCCGCGCGTTGGCCCACAGCGGCTGCCGCGCGGCGAGTGCCTCAATGGGGACCGCGGCCCAGTAGGCAGCGCCGAGGAACGCCGCGGCCAGCGGGTTGGCGATCGTCCAGGCGAAGAAGTGATCCGTCCGCCCGGTGAACACGAACAGCTGGATCCCGGCCAGCAGCACCAGTACCGACGCGGTGAACAGCAGCCTGCGCATCCCGGGTACGAGCGGCCTGGGGGTAACTACCCGGTGGGGCTCCGTGGGAACGCCTGAGACCGGCACCGTTCGCTGGGCATCCCGGTTGACGCGCTGGATAGTGCTGGTATTCATCGTTGTCACCTCAATGCGGACTCTGGCACCGCGATACCTTCCAGGTAGTGGTGCACGAGCGGGACGGTAATCGCGCCTTCCCCCACGGCGGAGGCGACCCGTTTGACCGAGCCGTGGCGCACGTCGCCGGCGGCGAACACGCCGGGCAGGCTCGTCTCATGTGGCAGTGGCTGGCGGCTGGGCCAGCCGGTATCCGCGTCGTCCGGCACGTCCTGCCCAGTGAGGATGAAGCCCCACCGGTCCCGCGCCACGCTCTGGCCGAGCCATTCGGTCCGCGGCTCCGATCCGATGAGGACGAACAGGCCGTCAGCTGGGACGCTGTACCGTTGCCGGGTCTGGGTGTCCTCAAGCACCAGCGACTTGAGGTGATGGATGCCGGTGCCGCCCGCCACTTGCACGCCGTAGCTGACCGCCACGTTCGGCGCCGCGTCGATCTCGCGGATCAGGTAGTCCGACATGGTGTCGGTCAGCGACGGCGAGCGGACCAAGACGGTGACCTGCTGCGCCCATTTCGCCAGGTGCAGTGCGGCCTGCCCGGCCGAGTTGCCGCCGCCGACGACATAGACCTTCTGTCCGCGCATCGCCGGTGCCTCGCTGACCCCGGCCCCGTAAAAGACCCCGCGCCCTTGCAAATCCTCCAGAGCGGGTATGCCGAGCTGCCGGTAGGTGGCGCCGGTGGTGATGACCACCGTCCGCGCACACAGCGTGCCGCCGTCGGACAGGCGCAGCCGGTAGTGGCCGTCCTCGCGGGCCAGGCCCTCGAGCTGCCGCATGAACAGGAAGGTGGTGCCGAAATACCAGGCTTGCGTGTAGGCCTCGAACGCGAGCCTGGCACCGCTGACCCCCTGGGCGAACCCGGGGTAGTTACGGATCATCGCACTGGTCCCCGCCTGGCCGCCGATGGCCTCGCGCTCCACGACCACCGTCCGTAGGCCCTCGGAGGAGGCATAGACCGCGGTGGCCAGCCCGGCCGGGCCCGCCCCCACCACCGCGACATCGAACACCTCGCCATCGGGAATCGGGGGTCATCAGGCCGAACGCGTCGGCGATCTCCAGGTTTGACGGGTTGCCCAGCACCGACAGCTGCCCACCAAAGCGGATGACGACTACCGGCAGTTCGGCCGGCTCCGCACCGAGCTCTCGGAGCCGCCGCCGGCCCCGCGCGGAGCCGGCGTCGTAAAATCCGATCGGGATACCGTTCCGGGAAAATGCGTCCCGCAGTTCCAGGGACCGGGCCGACCACTGCTCGCCGATCACCTGCACCGGCTCGAAGCTGCCGCCGTACCGGCGGCGCCATTCGCCCAGGAACCGTGTAATCGACTCGTAAAAGTCCTCATCAGGGCTCTGGACCGGGCACGTTACCCAATGGTCGATCTTGCCCATGGTGACGGCGTCGAAGACCGGCCGCGCGCTGTCCCACTCGCCCCAGCGGACCGCCGCCACCCGCAGCACCGCCCGGTCGACGGCGCGGACCTGCGCCAGCACCTCGATGCCATCCGGATCGGCCTCACCCACGCCGCCGATGACCAGCGCGACCGGCGTGCCAGCCACCAGCAGCTCCCTGATCAACGTTCCAAGCTCCGCAGGATCACCACAGTGGACGATCCGGTAGTCCATGCCATAACGCCCGGACAGCTCCCGGCCAAAGGCCTCCCGCTCCGTCGCGTCCCGGCACACAATCACGATCGCTGGCCGCTCACCGCCGGTTCCCCGGGGCGCACCGCCCTCGCTCACCGGCGCCGCCATCCCATCCGGCCACACTGCCGAAGGCTGGTCTTCTGTCATCGTGTCTCTCCACTCGTTCCGGTCGCTGTCCACACCAGCGCCGGAAATGACGTACTCATGATCGACTGGGCGCCTCTCGCCCGGACTAGCACAGTTGTAAGCCCCGCGGCTGGGTAGCCGCCTGAGTAGCGGTTACTCAAACCCGGGCCGGGCGGCTACTCATCCGGGCCCACCTCGGTGCCATACCAAACAGGCGCTGGGCGTGCCTGGCGACCGGGACCGGGTCACATCGCCGAGACGGTGTCGGCTGCGGGGGCGGGGGTGGTAGCCACCTGAGGGGTGAGGACGCGCCGGATCGGCTACGGGCATTGGTTCGCCCGGACGCGGCTGGCATGCTGGTTGGTGTGGCGGTGGCACTGCCGCAATGGCCGATTGTGGGCCGGCGTTCAGAGCTTGAGGTATTCGAGCGAGCGCTGGGCTCGGGCGAGTGTGCGGGCCTGGTGATACACGGCCGAGCAGGGGTCGGGAAGACGCGGCTGGCTGATGAGTGCGCCAGGCTAGCGGCCACACGCGGTCACCCGACCGAACGGGTGGCCGGCAGCCGCACCACCAAGCTGCTGCCGTTGGGCGCAGTGGCGGGCTTGCTCGTCGGCGGGTTCGGCCGCCGCGGCCCGGATGGGCAGGTCAACGCGGTGGCGCTGTTTGAGGAGACCCGCCGGGCCCTGGACGAGCGCCACCGCGGGTGCCGCCTGGTGACCGTCGCCGACGACGCTTCCCTCCTCGATGACGTCTCACTTGCCCTGCTGGGGCATCTGGCCGCGCAAGCGGCGATCTTCCTGATCGCCACCGTGCGCACCGGTGAGCCCGTACCGGACCTGGTAACCGGCCTGTGGCGGGACGGACGGGTGAGCGAGTTGACCTGCATGACCTCAGCCGTGCACAGCTCGATACGCTCCTGCGCCTGGCCCTGGGGGGGCCGATCGAGGCTGGTGCGGGCCGGGAGCTCTGGGAGGTCACCCGGGGCAACCCCTTATACGTCCGCGAGCTGGTCCTGGGCGCCCTGGACTCGGGAGCGCTGGTCGAGCGGTCGGGAGTATGGCATCTGGAGGGGCAGTTGCCGGCCACCAGCCGACTGCTCGACCTGGTCGAGCAGAGGATTGGGGGCCTGTCTGCCGAGGCCCGCTCGGTCGTGGAGCTGCTGGCCTTGTGTGAGCCTATGGATCTCAGTTACCTGGAGACCGCCGCCCCCGCCGCGGTGCTGGACTCGCTGGAACGGGCCGCACTGGTGACGATCACGGTTGGCGAGGGGCAGGTGCGCTTGGCACACCCGATGCACGGCAAGGTTGTCCGCGCCGCCATGCCAAGTTCGCGGGCCCGGGCGATGCTGCTGGCCCAGGCCGACCGGCTGGAAGCGGCGGGCCCCACGGATGCGGCGGCGCTGCGCATCGCGCTGTGGCGGCTGGACGCGGGGGGGCGACCCGACCCAGCCGTCCTGGCTCGCGGCGCCCAGCTTGCCCGCTACGCGCACGACTTCCGTGTCGTGCGGCGCCTGATGGAGGCAGTTCCCGGCGAGCACCTGGATGCGGCCGGGGCGCTCCTGCTGGGCGAGGCGCTGTACGAGCTTGGTGCCTTCGACGCCGCCGAGCGGGTCCTCGCCCGCGGTCAGCAGCTCCCTGGCAGCGAGAATGTCGCGCTCCGGCTGGCGGTCATCCGGGCCAAGAACGCGCAGTGGGGTTTGTGCCAGCCCGAATACCGCTCTGGCCATCAACGCCGCCGCCCGGGCGGTCGTCACCTCCCAGCCGCTGGCGGAGCAGCTCGTGGCCGAAGAGGCGGAGGTGCTGACGTTCTCCGGGCACCCTGGCCGGGCGCTGGCCGCGCTCGAGCGTATCGAGGGCACCGACCGGCGCACCCGGGTCGTCCGGGCCATCGCTGCCGCGCCCGCCCTGGCGCTCACCGGCCGGACCACCGACGCGATGAAAGCCGCCGAGGCCGGTTATGCCGACCACGCCGCACTCGGCGACGAGCTGGCCATCGCCCACCCGGCCATGCACTGGTCAACCAGGTGTTCGCCCTGGCCGAGGCGGGCCGGCTCGCCGACGCCGGGCAGCTGGCCCTGGCCGGCGCAGAGATCGTCGCCTCCCAGCGGGTGCCCATCGCCCAGATCTTCTTCGCCGCCAGCCTCGGGCGGGTCGCCACCCTCCAGGGCCGGCTGGCGACCGCCCGCCGCTATTACGCCGAGGCGGCCGGACTGGCCGAGGCGAACCGCTTCGCCGGCCCGCGGCGTCTGGCCCTGTCCGGCCTGGCGCTGGCCTACGCCATGCTCGGAGACGCGGACGCGGCCGCCCAGACGTTGACGGAACGCGACACCGGGCCCGCGTTCGGTTTCCGCGAACCCGAGCAGCAACTCGCGGACGCGTGGACCGCCCTCGCATCGCGGCGGCCGGCCGAGGCGGCAAGACGGTTCCAGGACGCCGCCGCGCAGGCGGCGTCGACCGGGCACCGGACCGCCGAGGCATGGCTGCTGCATGACCTGATGCGCGCCAGCGGCACGGACACCTCCGTGCGGTTGCACGAGCTGGCCGATCAGTGCGACTCGCCGCTGGTGTCCGCCCGGGCCCGGCACGCCGCTGCCGCCCGGGCCCGCAACGCCCCAGAGCTGGCCCGCGCCGCAGGTGATTTCGAGGCCCTGGGCGCGATGCTGCTTGCGGCCGAAGCCGCGGCGGCCGCGGCCGAGGCCTTCAGCCGGGGCGGCGACCGGCGATCTGCGACTGCCGCGCTGGGCCGCTCCAGCGCGCTCGCCGCCGCCTGCGAAGGTGCCGACACACCAGCACTACTCCACGCCGCCGGACCAGCCCCACTCTCGAAACGTGAACGCGAGATTGTCAGGCTCGCCGCCACCGGCATGGCCAGCAAGGAGATCGCACAACGCCTCTACCTGTCCGTCCGGACGGTTGACAATCACCTCCAGCACGCCTACACCAAGCTCGGTGTCACCAGTCGCGCCGGCTTGATCCAGGCGCTGAGGAGCACCCCATGACACCGAAGCAGATCACCGTGGTGCAGTCGCCGTCCTGAACCAGCCACAAACCTCAGGGCATAACCACGCGGTGCGTCTGCGTCCAGGACGGGCTCCCGGAGCAGTCGTTGCAGGCAGATGGGCCCGTTCGACCAGGGGCGGCGTCACCCGGCGGTCGGCTGCCGCGTCAGGCGCCGGGAAGTTCCGGCCTGGCAGGCCCGCCCGACACCCCTGGCCTGCCCGGGGCGGCCGGCCTGCGCTTGACTTCGACGCCTCCCATCATGGCGAAGCCGACAACCCGCAGGCGCGGGGCCCCGGATGCGCCCGGGCCGCTCGCCCGGTGGTCGAAGCCGCCCATGAAGCCGATGCCGGAGACGTCCACGTCCATGTCCTCGGGCACCGTGATGCTGACGCCTCCCATCAGGCAGAACGCCCGGATCGTGACCTCGGCGGCGGTGAACCTGGCGTGCCGGAGGTCGAGCTCGACGCCGCCCATGATGGCCACCGCGGTGTAGGAGGGCGGCACGAGCCAGGGTCCCGCCTGCTGGGCGCCGCTCATGATCGCGACCGAGAATGAGGGCGCCGGGGTGCCCGCGGGGACCTCGGGTGGCTGATAGCGCGGCGTGGCCGGGATGGGGGCGCGCACCCCCGCGCCCGGCAGGTCCCTGGTCAGGGCATCCAGGTCGGCGAACGTCTTGGCGGCGTACGCCTGGCCGATCCGCTCGTCGAGCTCCTCGAAGGTGATCCTGCCCTCGGCCGCCGCCCGGCGGAGCACCTCGGCGGTATGGTCGCGATCGGTGTCGGCGGCCCGCATCTGCCGCGGATCAGCGGGCACGGGCTGATCGGTCATCGTCCTACCTTAATGGTCCGGTGTGGCCCGTCCGCTTGGTGCTGCCGGGCCGGTGATCGGCCATGCTGGGCGGCAGGCCGGTCAGGTGGCATCAGGCCGGTCAGGCGGCGGGCCGGGCGATTCCGGCCGGCTGTCCCAGTGGCGCGTGAGCGGGTAGGCGAACCACAGCCCGGCGAACAGGCAGACCACGAAAACCCCGATGATCGCTACTGGGGCGCCGTGCGCAACGTAGCTGACCACCAGCAGCACGGCGGCGGAGATGGTCAGGCCCGTGATGGCCAGTCCCAGGATGGCCATCACGTTGGCCGCCCCGACCAGGTGCCGCTTCAGATGGCGGCGGAACACCAGCCGGTGGTAGGCGACCGGGCCGAGCAGCAGCGCCGTGGCCACGGCGGCGAGCAGAAGCGTCGCAATGTAGAGCGTGCGCTGGGCGGATCCGAGTGCGGAGAACTTGCTGGTGAACGGGAGGGCGAGCAGGTAGCCGAAGATCACCTGGATGCCGAGTCCGGCCACCCGCAGCTCTTGGAGCAGTTCGGCCAGGTTCCGGTCGTCGCGTTCGGCGTCGGTCTCGCCGGGCCGGTAGCCATCGCTCGTGCGCTGGTCACCGGAGTCCTGTGCGGGCATGACCCCGGATTACCCCCGCCGGACCGGCCAAAACGGCAACGGCGGCTCGTCCGGCCCACCGGGCCACCGCGTGCTCTCCCGCTGTCCCCGCTCGGCAAGATGAAACCTGCGGCGCTACCGCCGTCCCCGCGCGGCCGGACGAGGCCTGCGGCGCAGCAGCGCAGCCAGCCCCGCGCCGGCGGCGGCTGCGGTGGTGCCGGCCGCCGCCCCGGCCAGCACGCGCGCGTGGCGGGTCAGCCAGAGCTGTGCGCTGCGGGGATGGGCACGGTCGTCAAAGGCCCCGTGCGCGCCGTGGTCGGCCTCGCCGGGCCCGTCGAGCGGCTGCCACAGGTTGCCGGGCCCGTGCTGGGCCCGGTCGGCCGTCTGCTGCGAGCGGTAGCCGGTCCGCGCCAGGTACCGGTCGAGCAGCGCGGGCGCGATCCGGTTGGCCGTGATGGTGGCCACGGTGCTGGAGCCGACCCAGTACTCCCTGCGCCGCGGGTGGGTGGCGGCCATGACCACCGCGCGGGCGGCCACCTCGGGCTGGTAGATCGGCGGCACCGGCTGCGGGTGCCGTGGCAGCCGTGAGCGCACCCAGGAGAACTGGGGCGTGTTGACGGCGGGCATCTGTACCACCGTGATGGCGACCTGGGATCCCTCGTGCAGCAGTTCGCAGCGCAGCGAGGAGGTGAACCCGTTGATGGCGTGCTTCGCGCCGCAGTAGGCGGACTGCAGCGGGATGCTGCGCTCACCCAGAGCGGAGCCGACCTGGACGATCGTGCCCGCGTCGCGGGGGCGCATCCGGGCCAGCGCGGCCATCGTCCCGTAAACGAATCCCAGGTAGCTGACCTCGGTGACGCGGCGGAACTCGTCCGGGCTGATCTCGGCGAACGGGGCGAACACGGAAGCGAACGCGCAGTTGACCCAGATGTCGATCGGCCCGAGCTTCTCCTCCACCTGCCCGGCGGCGGCCTCAACCTGCGCGTGGTCAGCCACGTCCGCCTCGATCGGCAGCGCGGTGCCGCCGGCCGCCTCGACCTCGCGGGCCGCGCCATCCAGCCCGGCCCGCCCGCGGGCGATCAGCCCGACGCTGGCGCCCTGCTCCCCGAACAGCCGGGCGGTGGCCCGCCCGATCCCGCCGCTCGCTCCGGTAATGACAACCGTCTGCGTCATGTCTCTTCGTCCTTCCTTGCTTGCCGGGTCGGTGCGCCGGCCGGGGGTGGGGCGGCGGGGCGGGCTCCGTAGTGCCCCGCCGCCCCGTCGGTGACCGGCCGGTCTGGCCGGGTCATGCGTCTCCGGGAGGGCCAGCCAGCCGGGCACAGCATTCGAGCATCAGCGCGTGCACGAAGGCCTGCGGCAGGTTGCCGCGCATCTGCCGCTGCGTCACGTCGTATTCCTCGGAGAACAGGCCGGCTGGCCCGCACGCCGCCCGGTTCCGCTCGAACCAGCGGGCCGCCTCCAGCTGGTTTGCCTGCTGATGCTGGGCGAGCGCCATGATGAATCCGCAGAGCAAGAACGCCCCTTCCGCCTCCGCCAGCGGCCGCTTGTCGTGACGGAAACGGTAGACGTACCCGTCCTCGGTGAGTTCTTCGCCGCAGGCGCGCAACGTCGCGAGCGTGCGGGGGTCGTCCGCTGCCAGCGCGCCACGCACCGGCGGGAGCAGCAGCGCCGCGTCCAAGCCCGGGTCGGCAGGTGAGCGCTGCCAGCGCCCGGACGGGTGAGTGGCCCTGGCCTTCGTGTCGGCCAGGATGGCGTCGGCCAGCGCGGACCAGTTGGCCGCCAGGGTCTGCTGGCGGCCAGCGGCCGCCGCGGCGCGCAGCCCGGCTACGCAGTTCAGCCGGCTGTGGGTCCATTCCTGGTCCTCCAGCTCCCAGATGCCGGCGTCGGGCTCCTGCCAGCGGGACCCGATCGCGTCCGCGGCGATCCGGGCCGCGCGCCAGGCGCCGGAATCGAGCCGCCCATGCCGGGCGGCGGCGGCGAACAGCAGCAGCGCCTCGCCGAGGGCGTCGAGCTGGAACTGTTTGTTCACCCAGTTGCCGATCAGGTCGAATCCCCCCGGGTAGCCGGGCAGGTCGAGACGGCGCTGGTCGGGTACCTGGCCGCCGTCCACGGTGTAGGCCGGGGCAAGCTGGTGGCCATCGGCAAGGAGCCGGGCGGAGACGAAGCGGACCGCGGAGTCGAGCAGCGGGTAGGCGCCCGCCGCGGCGGCGGCCTGCCCCGCATAGCACTGGTCCCGGATCCAGGCGTAGCGGTAGTCATAGTTGCGGCCCGCCGCCGCCCGCTCCGGCAGGCTGGTCGTGGCGGCGGCTACCATCCCGCCGTCCGCGCTGGTCAGGCCGGTCAGGACCGCGTAGGCGTGGCGGGCGTCCCGGGCGGCGGTGACTCCGGACAGCGAGGGGACCGCGTGCTCCCAGTGCCGCTGCGTGGTGTGCCACAGCCTGGCCGGGCTGGCGGGCTGATGCCCGAACGGGCTGTCCGACACCTCGAGCACCAGGTCGCGTTCCTCACCCTCGTGCAGCACGAAGCTCATGGCCAGCCCGCTGCCGGTGCCCGTCTGCCCGGCGCGCGCGCCGTCCACGTTGCCGGTCCAGCGCACGTGCAGGGCGCCGAGCCGGCCGTGCCAGTGGCCGAGGTCGTCCTGGTGGAGGGACTGCAGTCCGGGGCCGGTGAAACCGGCCCGGGGGTCCAGCACGACATTGACCCTCGCCGTTCCCTCCCGGGCGATGACGCGGCGCAGCACCACGGCCTGGTGGGCATCCCCGGGGAATGCCAGCGCCTCCCGGCACTCGATGATGGCGTCACAGGTGATCCAGCGGCTGCGCCAGACGAGGGTGCCGGGCTCGTAGTAGCCGCCCCATACGAAACGGTCATCCGGCGTGACCGCGTACGCCCCGTCACCGCCGATCAGCGCGGCGAAGACGGCGTCGGAGTGCCAGCGGGGTGCGCACATCCAGACGATGTCCCCGCGCGGCCCGATCAGGGCCCCACGCTCCCCGTCGGCGATCAGTGCGTATTCCCGCAGCACGTGCGGGGGGAATACGTCCGCCGTCGATGGCACGGTCACCGTCCCCGCTCACCTCCTCAAGTCGTCACCGGCTACCCGTGCGTGACGCCCACAAACCGGCGCCGAACCGGGTGAGCCGGACGGCGGCGCGTGCGGCGCCGGACCGGCAAGCCCGATGGGAGCGGATGTTTGGAGTCCGGCATGCCCGGTAGGGGAGTCGTCGCAGGGGAACCGTGCTACAAGACTCGGCCCCGGCCGTGCTGACAACGGGCGGCGTCAGCGGGTCGGCGGGGAACGGCGAGAGGCAGGGGAATGGTGGTCGCGCCGGGCAGGGTGACGGTGGACGTCCCGGCGGTCACTGGCCTGGAGGCCGCCGTGTTCACGGTGCCGACGGACGCCCCCGAGGCCGACGGCACCTTGGCCTGGGACGCCACGACCATGGTCCTGGTCACGGCCCACGCCGGGAGCGAGTGGGGGATCGGCTGGACGTATGGCGCGGCGGCGGCCCGGTGGGTGGTGGCCGATCAGCTCGCGCCCGCGGTGGTGGGCCGCGGCGCGCTCGACGTGGCCGGTGCGGCCGAGGCCATGGCCAGGGCCGTCCGCAACATCGGCCGGCCGGGAGTGGCGGCCACGGCGATTTCCGCGGTGGACATCGCGCTGTGGGACCTGAAGGCGCGGCTGCTGGGCTGCCCGCTGGCTGGCCTGCTGGGCCGCTGGCGGGAGGCCGTCCCGGTCTACGGGAGCGGGGGCTTTACCACCTACACCGAACGCCAGATGGGTGAGCAACTGGCCGGCTGGGTGGAACGAGACGGATTTCCCCGGGTCAAGATCAAGATTGGTGAGGACTGGGGCGGCAACGAATTGCGTGATCTCGACCGCGTGGCCCTGGCCCGCCGGGTGGTCGGCCCGGGCACCGAACTCTATGTTGACGCCAACGGCGCGTACAGCACCGGTCAGGCGGTGCGGGTCGCCGCGCGGCTGGCGGAGCACGGGGTCACCTGGTTCGAGGAACCCGTGTCATCGCAGGATCTGGCCGGGCTGGCCACGGTCCGTTGCCAGGTCGAGCCGGACGTGGCCGCGGGAGAGTACAGCTGGTCGCTGGCGGATTCTGCGCGCCTCATCGGCGCCGGGGCGGTCGACTGCCTGCAGCTCGACGTCACGCGGTGCGGGGGGATCACCGGCTTCCTCGCCGGATCGGCCCTCGCGGCCGCCGCCAGCCTGGACGTCTCGGCACACTGCGCGCCGAACCTGCACGCCCACGTCGGCGTGGCGGTGCCAAACCTGCGGCACATCGAGTACTTCCACGACCATCAGCGGATCGAGCGGATGTTCTTCGACGGCGCGCTGGACCCGGCCGGCGGGATGCTCCGCCCCGACCCGGCCCGTTCCGGGCTCGGGATGGAGCTGCGCGCGGCGGACGCCGGGCGCTTCCGCCGCGCCTGAGCCGGCCTTGCCGGTGCCGTGATGCCTTCTCACGGAAAGAAAATGCCCGGCGCGCGCGGTCACGGCGTCCCCGCTGACCACGGGATCCGCGTCGGGCCGGGCGGCGGGGACGCCCTTTGCGGTGTTGACAAGATGTTTAAGCGCTGTCCAGAGGGGACGAACCCCTCGTCCGTCGATCCCCTGTGTACGGAGGCAGTGATGACAACCGCCGTCGCCACCACACCTGGTGTGCCTATGGCCGCACCTGGCGTGGCTATGGCCGAGCGCGAGGACAACGAGCTGCTCGCCCTGATACGGACATACCCCGACGAGGTTGAGCTGCAAGAGGCCGCGCGTGAGGTGCTCGTCACCCGCTATCAGTCCCTGGTCCGCGGCTGTGTGCAGCGCTACCGGGACAGCCCCGAGCCGGTAGAGGACCTGATGCAGGCCGGATACGTCGGCCTGCTCAAGGCGATCAACAACTTCGACCCCGAGCTGGGCCAGAACCTCGCCGCGTACGCGCAGCCGTGCGTCAGCGGTGAGATCAAGCGGCACTTCCGGGACAAGCGCTGGCAGATCCACGTCAAGCGGTCCGCACAGGAACTGCTGCTGCAGGTCCGCCGGGCGCGCGCCGAGCTCGCCCAGGATCTGGGCCGCTCGCCCCGGGACGACGAGATGGCGAGTCACCTGGGTGTGAGCCTCGATGACCTGCGCGACGCCCAGCGCGCCGACATGGTCTTCCACTCCCATTCGCTGGACGCGCCGCTGTACGGCCAGGAGGACCCGGCAAGCCTCTCCGACCTGATCGGCGAGGAGGATCCGCAGGTCGAGCACACCCTCGACATGGAATCCGTGCTCGCCCACTGGAACGATCTGCCGGACCGCGAGCAGCGGATCCTGACCATGCGCTTCTACGGCAACATGACCCAGGCGGAGATCGGCGAGCGGCTCGGCATCTCCCAGATGCACGTCTCCCGGCTCCTCGCCCGCGCGCTGCGGTACCTGCGCGACTGCCTGCTGGGGGACGAGGAGGCAGCGGCAGCCCAGCCCGGCTGACCGCAGCCGCGGCTCATGCCAGTGGCGCCGCCCGGTTCCGGGGGTAGCGGCCCGGAGCCTGGGCGGCGTTACTTCCTCCGGCGGCGCGGCTAAGATCGGCCGCAGCGCCAGCATGGTGATTAAGACCGGCCGCGACGGCCGGGCGGTTCGCCCACCCGCAGCGCCAGCATGGTGATGTCGTCGTGCACCTTGCCCTGGCAGAACTCCAGCGCCACTTCCTGGAGCCGGGCCAGGATCTGGCCCGGCGTCCGCCCGGCCAGGGCCCCGACCTCGCCCGGCAGCTGATCGTCGAAGTAACCCTGGCCCGGGCGGTGAGCGTCGGCGAGCCCATCGCTGTAGAAGATGAGGGTGTCGCCCGCGGACAGCTCGTGCTTCTCCAGCCCGGGCCCGGCGTCGGGGAAGATGCCCAGCGGCAGCCCGCCTCCCCCGAGCTGGCGAAGCCCTCCGTCGGGGCGCAGCAGCAGGGGGGCCGGGTGACCGGCGCTGCCGAGCGCCACCTCCAGCGAGCCGTCCCGCCACAGCAGGTGGGCGATGCACGCGGTGACGAAGCGGCCGCTGAACTCCTCGGCCAGGATGATCTGGTTGGCCACGGTGAGCACTTCGGCGGGATCGTGGGTGGAGTGCGCAACGGCCCGGATGGCGTGCCGGGCCGCGGCGCTCGCCGCCGCCACCCCCTCACCGCGCCCGCACACGTCGCCGATGGCCACCCCCCAGCCCTCGGACGTGCGATACACGTCGAAGAAATCCCCGCCGACCTCAGGGTTCTCGGTCGCGGCCAGGTGCGTGGTGGCGACCTCGGCACCGGGCACGCCGGGCAGTTCGCGGGGCAGGAGGCTGTACCGCAGCGCGTCGGCGACCTGGGTCTGCCGCCGCACCCTCCGGTCCATCGTGATCGCGAGCGCGAGCTGCTCCCCGATCTCCTCGACGAGCCCGAGATCGGCTATTTCGAAATGCCCCGCACTGGGATGGCGGGCCAGGGTGAGCGCGCCGTAGCAGTGCTCGCCATCCGACAGCGGGACGCTCAGCACCGACGTCGCGCCCAGCTGCATGAGCAGCGGGACACCGTCGGGGCTTTCGCCGAGGATGCCCGCATCGGCGGCGCGGGTGATCAGCTGTGAACTGCTGGTGTCGTGGACCGTCTGCGGCAGTGAGCCCGGCGGCGGGTCCTGCGCCGCCACCGCCCGGGCCAGCTCCGCGGCCGGCTTGTCCTCGCCGCCCATGACGCACTGGCGCCGGAGCCGCTGGCCCCGGGCCACGTCCACGATGACCCACGCGGCCAGTTCGCCGGCGAGCAGCCGGGCGCAGCGCTGCAGCGCGACGGTCTCGTTCAGCGGCGCGTTCTCCAGCAGCAGCCTGGCGACCGCGGTCATCAGGTCCAGCCTGCGGGTCATGGCGGTGATGAGGGGGGCGGAGGCATCCCTGGCCGCCTCCGCCCGCGCGGCCTTCCCGTGGGCGGGAGAGGGCACGTCCTTGGGTGCCTCTGGCCGCCCGGCCGTCTTGCGGGCGCCGGCCTTGGCCCGGCCGCCGGGTGACGCCGGCGGGCCCACCTCACGGATGGCGACGACGAGCTGGTCGGTGTCTCCCCGGGGCCGGGCCAGCCCGGCGCTGAGCTCGCATTCGGTGGTCCCGTCCCCGGTGAGCAGGTCGCACCGTACCTGCCGGGGTTTCCCGGTCCGGATGACCGCGGCCAGCAGGCTGTCCACGGCAGCACGCGAGGGCAGGTTCACGAACGCGGTGAAGGGCCGCCCGGTGGCGTAGCCGCTGCCGGTGCCCAGCAGCTCACCGGCCGCCTGGTTCACCCGCCGGACGGCGCCGTCGCGTTCGACCAGGATCAGCGCTACGGGCGCCTCGTGAAAGAGCGCGCGAAGCAGCCGCCGTTCGGCATGCAGGGCATCGAGGGCCGCATCGTCCGGCGGTCCACCGCCGGCGCCGTTGTGGGCCACCGCGAGCGCGTCGATCGCGGCGTCCAGCTCGGCCAGCGCCGCGTCCAGCGTCGGGCGCAGGCTGGCGTCTCCCAGCCTGGCCGCCTGCCGAAGCGCGTCGCGGCGCGCCGCCAGGTCGGCGAGTTCCTTCCGCGTCGATACGCTCCCCGCTGCGTCAGGCATCCGGTCAGCCCAGCCCCGACTGTCCCGAGCTGATGATCTTGCTGGCGACCTCGGTGACCCTCATGTTGCCCTGCTGGGAGATCTGGCGCATCCGGGCGAGCGCCTCGTCGGCGCTGCAGCCCAGCGCGTTCATCAGGATGCCCTTCGCCTGGTCCACCAGGGCCCGGGACTGGGCGGCGTCGCGGAACTGGAGCGCGGCCCGGCGGGCGTCGCCGAACTGGGACAGGTTGTCCACCAGCGCACCGCCGGCGGCGACGAGCAGCTCGGCCAGCGGGACCTGGCCGGGATCCAGCACCCGGGGCCTCGCCCCGAAGAGCGACAGCGTGACCGCCTCGGGCCCGGGCCGGTGGGCCAGGGTCACCGAGCAGCGCACGCCGCGGGCCAGCGCCGCCTGGGCGTACTCGGGCCAGCGCTCCTCCTCCAGCGTGTCCGGGCAGTGGGCGGCCTCGCCGCTGGCCAGCGCGGTGGTCTCCGGCCCACGCTGGGCCAGCACCTCGACCTCGGTCAGGTGCGAGATGTCCGGATGGGTGGCGGCCATGATCAGCGGCTCGCCGTCCCGCCAGAGCGTGGCGGTCGCGCCGGAGCAGGCGGGAACCTGGCGCGACGCGAGCGCGGCGAGGTCGCCCAGCGACCGCGAGTTCGACTTGTCCGCGATGCTCAGCAGGTCAGCGGTCTCGCGGGCGAGGTCCGGGTTGGCCACCGCCACCTCCAGCCGCGGGTGGGGGAACGCGACAGGCCAGCATAGAGCCACCCGCTCCATGCTGAGGCCTCTCCTTCCATACTGCCACCAGGCTTGGGTGCAGGGCACCGACGGATCGGGCGGGCCGGCAGGGGCCGCCACTACCTGGCGGGTTGCCCGTTACTCGCGCGCTTCCCAGCGCCGTTCCGCCGGGAACCGGAGCAGATGTCCGGAGCCGATGTTTAGCGCGGCGTGGCCGGGGAATGAAGACGACTGCGTGTCTACGACGCAGGCACACCTTCGCGCCCGTACGGCGTGAACGTCTGAGGTGTGCCTTTTTCTTGGCCCCAGGGCCTTCCTCACCGGCACTCCCAGCGTGATCGCGCCGATCCCCAACGGCAGCCCGTAGGAGGCTCTTGATGAGGATCGCACTTGTTGCCTCGCAGTCCAGCTCGCCCCGCCCGCGTGACGGCGCCGGTCACAGCCAGCGCGTCACCTCCCTCGCCGAGGCGCTGGGCCGCCTTGGGCACCAGGTCACCCTCTATGCGCCCAACGGTTCCTCGGCGCACCCGGCCAAGGCCACCCTCGCCCCCGGGGTGACCGTCGAGCACCTGCCCGGCGGCCCGCGCAGGCGGCCGGCGACGAGTCGGCGCTGGACATCCCCGTCTTCAGTGATCATCTGGCGCGGCGCTGGCGGAAGAATCCGCCCGATGTGGCGCACGCTCACTTCTGGACCAGCGGGCTGGCGGCGCAGGCTGGCGCGCGCGGCCTGAACCTGCCCGTGGTGCAGACGTTCCAGTCGCTCGGCCCGCCGGACGCCGATGGCTCTCACCGCCCGGCAGATGTTTCCCGCCCGGCCCGTGGCTCCGGGGCCGCCCGCCGGGCCGGCCGTCAGCAGGGCACCGGGCCCCAGCTGGCCCAGATCCGGCTCCAGGTCTGTCTCGCGCGCAACGCCAACGCCGTGCTGGCGACCTCGTCGGAGCAGATGGCGAACCTGGCCCGCCTCGGCGTCCCGCGGGCGTCGATCCGGGTGGTGCCGTGGGGAGTTGACACCGGCCGGTTCGCCCCCGAGGGCCCGGTGGCCAAGCGGAGCGGGCGCCCACGGCTGCTCGCGGTCCGGCAGTCGGCCGACGAGCCGGGACTGGACACCGTTATCCGCGCCCTGGCGGAGGTACCTGACGCGGAGCTGCTCATCGCCGGCGGCCCTTCCGGCTCGGGGCCGGCCAACCAGGACCTGGCCGGGCTGGCCCGGGATCTGGGTGTGGCGAACCGGATCACCTTTACCGGTGACGTGAGCCGGACGCACCTGCCCGCGCTGCTCCGCTCTGCGGACCTGCTGCTGAGCGGTGAATGGGAGGACCCGTCCGGCACCGTGGCGCTCCAGGCGATGGCCTGCGGGACACCGGTTGCCGCGTCCGTGGGCGGTGCCGTCGGCGACGCGGTCATCGACGGGACGACCGGCTTCCTGGTGCCTTTGGGCCAGCCATGGGCGCTTGCCCGCCGGATACGCCACCTGTTTGCCAGCCCGATGCAGCTGGATGCGTTCAGCATCGCGGCGGTGGACCGGGCCAGGTCCCGTTACTCCTGGGACCGCATCGGCCGGGAGACCGTCCAGGCCTATGAGCGCTGCATGCCGCGCCAGTTCCCGGCCACGGACGAGCCGGAGACCGAGGACGCTGATTCGTCCCTGGAAGGGTAGGCGCCCACAGCCCCGGGGCCCCCTCACGGCCCGCCAGCTTGTCGCGGAAGCCGGCGGCCGACCCCGCACCCGGGCCAGCGGGTCCGCTTACCCCCCGGTGGTGAGCCGTTCGCTTTCCCACCCGGCGAACGGCTCACCGCCACCATGACCGGGGGAGATGCCCCCACCCGCCCGTCCGGCGAGTCGCGCACCACCCGTCATCCGGCGGGTGGCTCGCCACCGTGCCCGCGCAGGCGGTCGGCGGCCGCACCGGTCAGCTCGCCGATCTGGGACAGGATCCCGAGCTCACGGAAGCCGAGCGGCGGATGCGGGCCGCAGCGGACGACGGTGATCGCACCGCAGACACCGGCCGCGGCCACGATCGGGCCCACCGCGGCTGACCTGGCATCCAGGCCATCGGCGACCGGGCCGCCGCCGGGCAGCTCTCCCAGCACCGTTGCCTCGTCGATGGGCGCGCACACCACCGGGGTGCGCCGCTGGATGGCGGACCAGATCAGCGGGCAGGTTTCCAGCCGGATCCGCAGCAGCTGCCGGGCCAGCCCGGGATCTGGGTGCCGCGCGGCGACGGCCCGCCACGCCCCGCTGGCGCCCAGCACGTTGACGAACGCCCAGTCGGCGAACGGGCCGGTGATCGCGTGCGCCAGGCCCGTCCGCAGCCCGCGCTCGTCGGTGGCGCTCACCGCCACCGACGATGCGCTGGCCAGGGTGTCGAGCCCGACGGCCCAGGCGGCCGCCGGCACGGCCGGATCGGGGGCGCCCGGCCACCGGGGTGCCTCCTGCTGCCTGTCATCAGGTGTATTCATCACACTGTTTGAATGCCACGTGCGGCAGTGATGTCACTGTTGCTGCCTGAGTCCGTTGCACTGCCCGGCCAGTGAGAGCCCAAACGCCCCCGTACCCTGGCGTACAGAAGGTGCAGACGCCCCGGCCGGGCGCCAGGCGCTGGCCAACATACCCCTTAGGGGTATAGTGCGGGACGGAGGCGAGACCGGGCCGCGCCCACCCGGCGGCCCGCGCAGCAGCGGAAGGGGCTGACCATGGCCGTGCTTTCTGCCATTGGCCACGCTCTGGCGGTGGCCGGCTCGATGACCTGGCAGATCACCTGGTCCCTCATCCTGGGGTTCACGCTGTCGGCCGTCGTCCAGGCCCTGGTCCGGCGGCAGACGATCACCGCGATGCTCGGCGACGACCGCCCGGCCGCGCTG
The DNA here is from genome assembly GCA_963835425.1 of uncultured Actinomycetes bacterium. Classification (GTDB taxonomy): domain Bacteria; phylum Actinomycetota; class Actinomycetes; order Streptosporangiales; family Streptosporangiaceae; genus UBA9676. The sequence goes on from CAWIGE010000005.1 coordinate 192,116, forward strand.
GCCAGGGCCACCGGCCTGGGCGCCGCCTCCTCGTCCTGTTCCTACGCGGCGGTGGCGCTCGCCCGCTCCCTGTTCCGCAAGGGCGCGAGCTTCACCGCCGCGATGGTGTTCGAGATCGCCAGCACCAACCTGGTCGTCGAGCTGGGCATCATCCTCGCCCTGCTGATCGGCTGGCAGTTCACCCTGGCCGAGTTCACCGGCGGCCCGATCATGATCGTGCTGGTGGCGGTGGCGTTCCGCATCTTCGTCCGCCGGCGCCTGATCGAGGCCGCCCGCCAGCAGGCGGACCGGGACGTGGCCGGATCCATGGAGGGTCACGCGGCCATGGACATGAGCATCGCCTCCGGCGGGAGCTTCTGGCGGCGGCTGGCCAGCCGCGAGGGGTACACCGCAGTGAGCCACATCTTCGTGATGGAGTGGGCCGCCGTCATCCGCGATGTGATCATCGGCCTGCTGATCGCCGGGGCGGTAGGCGCCTGGGTGCCCGACAGTTTCTGGCAGCAGCTGTTCCTCACCGGCGACCCGCTGGCCGCCAAGCTGTGGGGCCCGCTCATCGGCCCGGTGATCTCGGTGCTCAGCTTCGTCTGCTCGATCGGCAACGTGCCGCTGGCGGCGGTGCTGTGGAACGGAGGCATCAGCTTCGGTGGCGTCGCCGCGTTCATCTTCGCCGACCTGATCATCATCCCGATCCTGATCATCTACCGGAAGTATTACGGCACGAAGATGATGCTGGTGGTGCTCGGGACCTTCTACGCCACCATGGTCATCGCCGCCTACATCGTCGAGTTCTCGTTCGGTGCGCTCGGGCTCATCCCGGCCACCAGGGACGCGCGGGTCGGCGAGACCGGCGTGCAGTGGAACTACACGACCTACCTCAACATCGTTTTCCTGCTGCTCGCCGCGGCGCTGCTGGTGCGGTTCTTCCGCTCCGGCGGCGGCCCGATGCTCAGGATGATGGGCGGCCCGGCCGAGCCGGGCGAGCGGGGTCAGCCGGGGCGCCCGGCCGGCATGACCCGGCATGGCCACGGTGAGCCCGGCCGTCACGGCCACGGCGGGTCGGCTCTGCCAGCCGGTGGCCGGTGAACATCACCCGCGGCGTCCGGTCCTCCGAGGTCCGCTCGGTGATGGCTTCCGCGTGGAAACCGGCGTCCGCCAGCAGCCCGAGCCAGACCTGGCGGCCGAACAGCCCGGTGCGGTGCGTCTCCTGGACCACGCGCACCGAGCCGTCCGTGTCCCGGAGCAGGAACGCGTACTCGGACCGGATCCAGGTGTCGGTGGGGTCGGGGTCCCACGTCCATTCCAGGTAGCGGGCCCCGCGCCCGTCCGGTCCGTCGCTGCCGCCGTGGTCGGTGACCGGCTCGAAGTTCTCCGCCACGTGGTCCGGGACGAACAGGGCGATGCCGCCTGGGCGGCAGTGCGCGAAGGCGGTCTCGATGACCTGGCGCAGGTCCGCCTCGGTGGTCATGTAGGCGACGGCGTCGTGCACGAAGACCGCGTCGAACGTGCGCCCGAGTCGCAGCGTGCGCATGTCGCCCTGATGGTGTTCGCACTCGGGGTTGAGGCGCCGCGACATCTCGAGCATGTCCGCCGACAGGTCCACCAGGGTCAGGCGGAACCGCTTCTTCAAGTGGATTGCGTTGTGGCCGCCGCCGCTGCCCAGTTCCAGCACCTCGTGCACGCCGATCGACGCCGAGTTCAAGATGGTGGCCGCGGTGGCCGCCTCCTCGGTGTACTCCTCGGGGGCGGAGATGAGCGGCCACCAGGAGGCCAAGTCCGCGTACAGGCGGTGCTCGGCAGCGTTACCCGTCACAGCCGTCATCTTCCCGCATCCTGGCCCAGCGGCTCCCTCCCGCATCCCCATCCCGCGGCTCCCTTCCGCATCCCATCCCGCGGCTCCGTCCCGCATTCCTCCCGGGGCGCCCGCATAGAGTCGTGCCAGCGACCAGAGGGGAGCAGGCATGGGTACGGCGGCCGGCGGCTATGTGGACCTGCGCTCGGATACGGTCACCCGGCCGTCGCCGGCCATGCGGCGCTCGATGGCGCGGGCCGAGGTGGGGGACGACCTGTTCGGCGACGACCCGACCGTCAACCGGCTGCAGGACCTGGCGGCGGAGCTGACCGGCTGCCAGGCCGCCCTGTACCTGCCGACCGGCACGATGTGCAACCAGGTCGCTATGCACGTCTTCGCCAGGTCGGGGCACCTGGTGGTGTGCGAGCAGGACGCCCACACCGGCGGGATGGAGATGTCGTCGTCCGCGGTGCTCTCCGGCATCGCCTTCCACCGCGTGCCCGCCGCGTCCCGGGGCCTGCTGGCCGCGCCGCAGGTGGCCGCGGCGCTCACCCCGGACCCGTACGGCATGGCCGTGGTCGACCTGGTGACCGTTGAGAACACCCACCAGGTGGGCGGCGGCTCGGTCCTGGGCGTCCACGACGTGGCGGCGATCGCCAAGGTCTGTGCCGACCAGGGCCTGCCGCTGTACCTGGACGGGGCGCGGATCTTCAACGCCTGCACGGTGGCCGGTGTGTCCGTCGCCGACTATGCAACGCACGCGGACGCGATGATGTTCTGCCTGTCCAAGGGCCTCGGCGCGCCGATCGGCTCGATGCTGGTGGGTGAGGCCGAGTTCATCCGCGAGGCGCGCGGGGTGAAGATCCTCTTCGGCGGGGGCTGGCGGCAGGCCGGGATCATGGCGGCGGCCGGGCTGATCGCGCTGGCGGAGGGCCCGGGCCGGCTGGCGGAGGACCACGCGAACGCCCGGCGGCTGGCGGAGGGCGTCGCCGGCATCGTGCCCGGCTGCCTGGACCCGGCCGAGGTGGAGACCAACATCGTGTTCGCCGACGTGGCCGGCCTGGGCCACCCGCTGACCGAATGGGCGGCGGCGCTGGCGGCGGAGGGCGTCCTGGTCTCCACGGTGACCGGCCGGCTGCGGATGGTCACCCACCTCGACGTTGCGCAGCGGGACGTGGACACCGCGCTCGCCGCGTGGCGGCCGGGTGGCCGGCCGAGTTCGGCGCCTGACCGCCGGCGGCTACCGGTAGCTCTCCGGCCGCCCGATCCTCACGTCCACGCCGGGCGAGTAGTGGACCAGCGGCTCCCACGCGGCGGCGGCAGCCCGGCCGCGGCGACCAGGTGGTCGTCGGCAATCAGCACCCGGGCCCGGTGCAGCGGCCAGGGCGGGTGGTACGCCCGCGCGAACCGGTGGCGGGCGTCGGCGCTGCTGAACAGGACCCACCGGGCGGTGAGGAAGTGGTCCCGGGCATCGAGTTCGCCGGCCCCGAACCGTTCCCCTACGCTGATCCGCACCCGGCTGGTGGCCGGCCGTGGGCCCGGCCACCGCCGCTGGCACCGGTAGCCGATCTCGTCGCCGCGGGTGGCCAGCCGCATCCGCGACCAGTGGTACGGCAGCCGGTAGCTGGCCCGGGCCACGGCGACGGCGCCCGCCCGCGCCGCGTCCAGCGAGAGGAACCAGATTCCCGGACGGCCCTGCGGGTCGAGGACGTAGGTGCGCACGTTCGTCTCGCAGAAGTTCGACACCCACGGAGCCCGGTGCCCGCCGGCGGTCGCGACCCGCATGAAGAACGGCACCAGGCCCACCCAGGCCATCCCGCCGAACGTGTCGGCCCGCAGCCACGGCGGCAGCAGGCGCTGAACGATCGCCGGCTCGTAACTCCAGTGCAGGAACGTGAGCCGTTCCCACCGCTGCCTCATGACCGGCGCGTCCACGGTGAACGGGCAGGTGCCGGCCGGGACGGCCGCCGCTCCCACGGGCATGTTCGCAGCTTCCACGAACCCATCATCCGCCAGGCCCTCCGGGGGGCGGGGCGGCGACCTGGCGGTGGGAACGGTTCTCGCGGAGCCAGGGGGCCAGGGACAATGCCGGCATGGAACCTGTCCGGGGAACGCCCGGTCCCGCGGCCACGGGCGGCCCGGAGCAGCCGTTCATGCCGGATCCCCCGCGCGGCCGCGTGTTCACCACCGCCCGGGCGGTGCGGGGGACCGATGTGACCCCGTCCGGCCGTCTCCGGCTCGACGCGCTCGCCCGCTACCTGCAAGACGCGGCCGAGGATGACCTCACGGACGCCGGCTGGGATGAGCCGTACGGGTGGCTGCTCCGCCGGTGCGTGGTGGCGGTCCGCGAGTACCCCGGCGGCGGCCAGCAGGTGAAGGTGAGGACGTTCTGCTCGGCCACCGGCCCTCGGTGGGCCGAACGCACGACCACCATGTCCGGCCCGGCCGGCGATCTGGTGCAGGCCAGGGCGCTCTGGGTGGCCATCACGCGGGCGGACGGCCGCCCCTGCCCGCTGGGGCCAGCCTTCGACCGCCTGTACGGGCCCTCCACCGGCGGGCGGCAGGTGTCGGCGCGCCTGTCACATCCCGGGCCGCCACGTGGGAAGACCGGCCAGCCCTGGCCGCTGCGGGCCGCCGACATCGACCCGGCGGGCCACGTGAACAACGCCATCCACTGGGCTGCGGTCGAGGACGTTCTGGCCGGGCTCGCCACTGCCCCCGCGGCCGCCGAACTCGAATACCACCGTCCCATCCTGCCCAGCCAGCAGCCCTGCCTGGTCACCAGCCACGAGCGCGATGAGGTCGGCGTCTGGCTGCTGGACGGCGCTCACCGACTGGCCTCGGCCCGCCTCACCTTCGTCCGGTAACACCCGCCGGGCGAACCAGCGAGGGGGTGCCCTGGGATCCCCGGGCGACCCGGCGAGGACATGTCCCTGACAAGAGATCGACGGGCCGACCGGCCTGCCGGGACGGGCACGCCCTATTGTCGAGTGCTGTCGGGGCGGCTTTGCCCATGGAGTGGTTCTCACCGAGGAGGACATCGTGCTGAAGGGCTTCAAGAACTTCCTGATGCAGGGTGACCTGGTCGTCATCGCGGTAGGCCTGGTGGTGGCTCTGGCGTTCAGCACCCTGATCAAGGCGTTCACGGACAACGTCATCACGCCGCTGATCAACGCGATCGCGGGTGGCGGATCGGCTGGGAAGGGACTCGGCTGGACCATCAACGGGCAGCACATCAACCTCGGCGCCTTCATCGCCGCGATCATCTACTTCGTCATCCTCATGGCCGTCATCTACTACGTCATCGTGGTCCCCTACCGCGCCTACATGAACCGGCGTGGCCGGGCCGTCTTCGGCGACCCGCCGCCCACCAAGACCTGCCCCCAGTGCCAGTCGACGGACATCCCGGTGGCCGCCACCAGGTGCAAGTACTGCGCCAGCGAGCTGCCCGTGGCCGTCTGAACGACCGGCCCGGCGGCGCGCCCGGCCGCCGTCTGGTACTCAGGAAGGGTGACTGGGCAGGCGGGCGCGCATGAGCGGCTGGCCGCGGAACGGGCCAGCACCCTGGAGCGGCTGAGCGGGCTCGAGCGCGAGCTTCGCGGGATCATCGAGTCGGCGGACACGGCCGGGACCGACGACGAGCACGATCCGGAAGGCGCGACGATCGCCTTTGAGCGGCAGCACATGGCGGCCCTGGCCGACCAGGGCCGTGAGCATCTCGCGCAGATCGATGCGGCCATGCGGAGGCTGGCGGACGGCAGCTACGGCCGGTGCGAGCGCTGCGGCCAGGACATCGGTGCCGCCCGCCTGGCCGCCCGGCCGGTCGCCACCACGTGCATGGGCTGCGCCAGCCGCCACTGAGTCGGCGCGACCGCCGGTATGGTGTCGGGGAATTGGCGAGGTGCCGGTGGGCCGGGATGCGGCCCGGGGGGTACGGATGGACATTCCAGTCTTCGTTTCATGTCCCACAAGCCTGAGCCCGCATCAGAATGATGCGCGCAAAATCATCCTCAGCCACCTCCAGCAGTACAAGCTGGAAGCCCGCTCACTGGGGCGCTCCGACTACCCGACCGAACTCCCGCTGCGCGAGGTCCTGGTCATAGCCAAGCACTGCGCCGGGGGCATCATTCTCGGCTTCGAGCAGTACCGCAGCCTGGGTGGCATCGACAAGCCCGGGACCGAGAGCGAGGAGCGCCAGGTACCGAGCCTCCCCTTCCCGACCCCCTGGAACCAGCTGGAGGCGGGGATACTCTTCGGCCTGGGCCTGCCGCTGCTGATCTTCCGGGAGCCAGGAATAACGGGCGGCATCTTTGACGCGGGCGTGACGGATGTCTTTATCCATCACATGCCCACGCCGGCAATAGCGAGGGCCTCAACGATGTCTTTCTCAAGTGGCAGTCCCCCAGAAGCTCAACGTCACGGCGTTCCTGGCCAGCGCGGTGGCCGGCGGCCTGCCCGAGGTGATCGGGGAGCGGTACGTGGACGGCTCGGGCCACGTCTACCTGCCCATGTTCCGCCAGCCGGTGCTGATCTACGCGGCCGGCGCCCAGGCGCTCAGCGACGCGCACGGCCGGGCGCTGGCCCGTGAGCTGGACACCGCCGTGTACATCGAGGAGATGTTCAAAACCGGCCACGACGCCGACAACCGGGCGGCCGTCCGTGCGGTCGCCGCCGAGGAGATGCCGCTGGTGGGGCTGGCGGTATACGGCCCGAAGAACGCCGTGGACAAGATCTTCAAAGGCTTCCCGCTGCATCCCTGACGGTAACTGCTAGTGCTCGTAACTGGAATTGTGCCGGTGTATCTATGCGTGCTGTACCGGCGTGTCCCGGAGTGGTTTGTCGGTGGCAGCTGGTGCGCTAGATACATGCCACGACACCGTAACCCACAGTCACCAAAGGTGGTCCATCGGACCGCCCGGACGGGGCTGCGGGTCACCCGGGCCCAGCGCGCGGCGGCTGCTGGGGCTGCTGGTCTCGGCGGGGGATGTGTGGGCATGTGTGCTGGAGCTGAACGCCTGGCGACGGGCCCGGCAGGACACGCTGCAGGTTTCCTACCAGGAACTGTGCCGGGAGCTGGCCGCATCCGGGCCGGGCTGTTTCGGAGAGTTAGACGCCGTGGGTGCCCGCTCGGTGCTGCGCCGCTACTCCGATGCCTGGTTCGCCGCCGCCAAACGGCGCAATGAAGGCGATCGGACGGCGCGGTTCCCGCGGCGGCGGCGGGCACTGATGCCGCTGCGCTGGCACCACGGCACGTTCACGCTGGAAGGCAGGCGGCTGCGGATCCCGGTTGCCTGCGGCCAGCCGCCATTGTGGCTGCGGCTGGACCGGGACCCGCCCTACCCGCCGGGACAGGTCCGCTCGGTCACACTGCTATTCGACGTCGGTCGGCTGTGGGTCGATGTCACCGCCGAGATCCCGGTCGCCTCCTATCCCGATGGCCTGGAGCCAGATCCAGGTCGGGTCGCGGGGGTAGATCTGGGCATCATCCACCCGTACGCGGTGGCCGGACCAGATGGGCAGGGGTTGCTGGTGTCGGGGCGGGCGATCCGCGCCGAGAACCGGATGCACTTGGCCGACCGCAAGGCCCGGGCCCGGGCGGTGGCCCGCCGCGCCCCCAAGCCCGGGCAGAAAGGGTCGAGGCGGTGGCGGCACTACCGGCGCCGGCAGCGTTCAGCTGGGGCGCGGCGCCGTCGGCGGGTCAGCCAGGCCCAGCACGAGGCCGCCAAGACCGTGGTCGCCTGGGCCGTTGACAGGCGGGTCGGCACCCTGGCCGTCGGCGACCCACGCGGCGTCCTCAACATCAAGGCCGGGCGTCCGCATAACCAGCGCATCCGCGACTGGCGCGTCGGCTACCTGATCGCCGCGCTCAAAGACAAGGCCGAAGCCGCCGGGATCAGCGTGCAGCTGGTGGACGAGCGCGGCACCTCTTCCACCTGCCCCGCCTGCGCCAGCCGCATCCCCAAGCCTGCTGGGCGTGTCCTGACCTGCTCGGGCTGCCAGTTCTCCGGCCACCGCGACCTGTCCGCGGCAGCCAGCATCGCCGCCAGACTCGGCGGCGGTCCCACGCCGGTCATCCCGGTCGGCGTCACGCACCGCCGCGCTGGGGCGCACCTTCCGGGTGTTGCCCCTCGCGACGTGACCCGCGCCGCGGCGCCCATCACCGCAGCGCCCGCGGGTCCCCTGGCCGGCACCGGCCCGCCCGCGCCCGCCCGAACTAGGCTGGTCTGGAGTCGCTCGCCACCTCGGCGAGGAGCCTTGATACCGCACGGAATCACAGGCAGGTGCACTAAGTTCATTGTTCATGTCTGAGACGCGGCACATTCTGGTTACCGGCGGAGCGGGGTTCGTGGGGGCGACGCTGGTGCGCCGGCTGGTGGCGGGCGGCCACGCGGTCCGCGTGCTCGACAACTACTCGACCGGGGATGCGTCGTATCTGGCCGGCGTGGACGCCGAGCTGGCCGAGGGCGACATCCGCGACGTGGCGTCGCTCGACGCCGCGCTCGCCGGGATCGACGCCGTCGTCCATCTCGCGGCGGCCGGCTCGGTCGTCAAGTCCGTCGCGGACCCGGTGACGAACTTCGACGTCAACGTCACCGGGACGTTCCGGGTGCTCGACGCCGCCCGGCGGGCGGGCGTGGAGCGGACGGTGCAGGCCTCCACCGGCGGGGCGCTGATCGGCGACGCGACGCCGCCGGTCAGCGAGCTCTCTCTGCCGAAGCCGATCTCCCCTTATGGGGCCAGCAAGCTCGCCGGCGAGGGCTACGCGCACGCCTTCGCGAAGTCGTACGGGCTGCGCACGGTGGCGCTGCGGTTCGCAAACGTGTACGGTCCCTGGAGCGCGCACAAGCCCGGGGCGATGACGGTGTTCTTCCGGGCCATCCACACCGGCGAGCCGATCGTGATCTACGGCGACGGCTCGTCGTCGCGCGACTACATCCACGTCGAGGACATCTCCCGGGCGCTGGAGCTGGCCCTGGAACAGGACCTGCCGGGCGGCACCGTGCTGCACATCGCGTCCGGCGTCGAGACCACCGCGGCCGAGCTGGCCACCCTCTGCCGCGACGCGGCGGGGGCACCGGACCACCCGGTCGAGTACCGGCCCAAGCGGCCGGGCGAGGTCAACCGCAACTTCGCGTCGTACGACCTGGCCGAGCAGATGCTCGGCTACAAGCCCAGCATCGATCGTGAGGACGGCATCCGCAGCACCTGGCAGTGGTTCTGCGAGCACGTCTTCCGCGGCTGAGGCCCCGGCCTCGCTGGGCGGCCAGCCTGGGCCACTACGCTCGGACACATGACCGAGGGGCCGTCATTGTCGCTGGCCGAGTACGTCGTCCTGGCGATGCTCAGCGAACGGCCCGCGCATGGCTTCGCCATCGCCCGCCTCACCGCGCCCGGCGGGGAGCTGGGCCAGATCTGGCACATTCCCCGTCCGGTCGTCTACCGGTCGCTCGGCCGCCTCCTGGACGCCGGTCTGATCACCCCCGCCGCCGTCGAATCCGGCCGCGGCCCGCAGCGGACCATTTACACGGTCACCGCGCAGGGTCGGCAGGCCGCGGCGCGCTGGCTGGACACGCCGGTGGAGCACGTCCGCGACGTCCGCACCCAGCTGCTGCTCAAGCTGGCGCTCCTCGACCGCGCGGGACACGACCCCACGGACCTGCTCCGGCGGCAGCGCGCCGTGCTGGAGCCCATCGCCGCCGCCATCAAGGCCGAGCGGCCGCGGGGGAAGGGCTTCGACGCGACCCTGCTCGCCTGGCGCCGCGCCAATGCGGCGGCCACGCTGGACTTCCTCGACGACATCCTGCGGCCCAGTCACTGACCGGCCCGCGCCCGGTCTGCTCGGCCGCCGCCCAGGGGCGTTCAGCATCGGTCCTGGTGTGGCTCACCGCCGAGGTGGAAGCCGCCGGATCCCCCGGCCCAAGCCTGAAGCGCGCTCTTGATCCACCCGCAGAGATAGGCCAGGTGCGCGGCGGGGACCGCGTCTGCTCCGGTCCGGAGCCGGTGATCGGCACCTGGTACGACGTGGATGGTCATCGTGGCCAGGGGATGACGTCCGGCGGTGCAGGCGGCGGAGGAGAACGCAACGGCGCTTTCCGCGACGGGTACCAGCCGGTCGGCGGAGCCGAAGATCGCCAGATGGGGGCAGCGCAGCGACAGGCAGTCCGGGATGGGATCGTGATCGTGCTCCCGCTTGAAGAATGCCCACATCGCCTCGTCCAGCGGCTCGAGGTAGGGACGCAGCATGTCCTGCTGCGGGGCGGCGGCAAGAAGCTGCTGGACGTAGGCGAACCCGCGTTCATCCGCCGCGGCCTGGGCCAGGTCGTCATAAAGCAGCAGCGCTGCCGCCTTGTCCTGGTCCGGCCAGGCTTCGGCGGCGACGGCCCTGGCGAATGCCTGCCGGTCCGCCTGCCCGGGCGTCATACCCGGGCAGGAGTTGGTGACCACGAAGCTGACCTGGCCCGGCCACGCGGCCGCCCGCAGCGCGACCCATCCGCCCTCGCTGTGCCCGAACAGGCCCACTGGCACGGCGTCACCCAGCGCATGCCGCAACGCGGAGACGCCGGCCATCGCATCCCGCGCCAGGTCGTCCAGGGTCCCGGACGCCCAGTCTCCGGTTGATCCACCAACCCCCCGCTTGTCGTACCAGAGCACCGCGATGCCGTGGCTGGTGAATTGGTCGCGATACGCAACGAAGTACCCGTCGTTGCTGCGCTCGGTTGGCCCCGAGCCGCCGATCATCACGACTCCGGCCTGGAGATCGCTCTCCGGGTCCCACACCTCTCCCGCCAGGCGCGCATCCCCGGCGTCCATGAAGATCTGTTCGCCTGCCCGATCTCCGTCACTCATCACCAGGGCAGGCTAACGAGATTCCGTAGCCGCGCCGGCCCGGCCCTAGGCGTTCTCGAAGCCCCGCTGAATCTCCCAGTCGGTGACGTGGCGGCGGGTGGCGTCCAGCTCCAGCTGAGCCAGGCCGAGCAGGTGCTCGTGGATGGCGGCCGAGAACACCTCCGCGGCCAGCTTGCTGCGGGCGAACGCGGCGACCGCCTCGGTCAGGTCGGCGGGAAGCCGGGGCGCGTCGTCCCCGGCCTCCGCATCCCCCGCTACGGGGTCAGGGGGTTCGAGGCCCTGGTCCACACCGGCCAGCCCCGCGGCGAGTATGGCCGCGAAGCTGAAGTAGGGATTCACGTCGGCCCCGGGGACCTTGAACTCGAGCCTGCACGCCTGCCCCCGGCCCACCACCCGGATCATGCAGGTCCGGTTGTCCCAGCCCCAGGTCGCGTTGACCGGCGCGAAGTTCCCCGGCTGGAGGCGGCGGTAGGAGTTGGCGTACGGCGCATGCATGAGCGTGAGCTCCGGCCCGTAGGCGAGCAGCCCGGCGAGAAACGACCGGCCGGTGGGGGAGAGGTCGGCCGTGCCGAGCAGCGGCCGCCGGCCGTCGTCGTAGAGGCAGAGATGCACGTGGCAGCCCGACCCGGCCTGGCCGGTGAACGGCTTGGCCATGAACGTCGCGGACAGCGCGTGCGCCTGGGCGATGGCCTTCACCCCGTACTTGTAGAGCACGTGCCGATCAGCCATCTGGAGAGGATCGGTGTAGTGGAGGTTGATCTCGTGCTGGCCCGGTCCTCCCTCCCCCTGCCACTGGTCGATCGTGACGCCGATGGCGTCCATGGCCCGCCGGACGCTGCCGACGAACTCGTGGTCGTACCCGGCGATAAGGATGTCGTTGTCGGCGTGCAGGTGATAGGAGGGCTCCAGGTCCCGGTACCCGGACGCCCAGGCCTGCCGGTACGGGGTCCGGAACAGGTAGAACTCCAGCTCGGACGCGAACGTGGCGGTCAGGCCCGCGTCCTGCAGCCGCGCGACCTGCCGTTTCAGGATCGACCGTGGTGCCTGCTCGACCAGCCGCCCGTCGGCGTCCGCCACGTCGGAGATCACCAGGGCCGATCCGGGCTCCCAGCCGGGCAGGCACATCGTCTCCGGGCACGGCCGGAGCACGCCGTTGGGAAAGCCGCGGTGCTGCCCGGTCACGGCGAGACCGGGCAGCGGGACGTTCTCGATCCCGGTGATCAGGTGGAAGTCCGGCATCGGCAGTCCCCCGGCCAGCACCGGGCCCCAGCGCTCGGCGGGGATCCTCTTGCCGATGAGCCTCCCGGCGTTGTCGGGGGTGCAGACGGCGACGGTTTCGGTGCCGGTGGGCAGGTCAGCGTCCATGGTTCAGCCCGACAGCTCTCCGCCGTCGACCACGATCGACGCGCCGGTCACGTAGCTCGCCAGCGGCGACGCCAGGAACACGCACACCGACGCGACCTCCTCCGGCCGGGCGAACCGTCCCAGCGGGATGCCCGCCCGGTACCGGGCATGGATCTCCGTCGCCGGCGTCCCGGAAGCCGCCGCGAGGCGGCGGATCGCCTCCGCGCTCATCGGTGTCTCGACGTTGCCCGGGCAGACGGCGTTGACCCGGATGCCGCGCGGGGCAAGCTCCTGGGCCAGGCTCTCGGCCAGCCGGTTGACCCCGGCTTTCGACGCCGAGTAGGCGCTCCAGTTCGCGCCTCCCCGCAGCCCGGCCTGGGAGGACACGAGCGTGATCGAGCCGCCGCCCGTCATGGCCCTGGCGGCCGCCCTGGCCACGAGGAAGCTGCCGACGAGGTTGACCTCCAGGACGGCGCGGAGCTCAGCGGCCGTCAGCTCCGCGACCGGCCCGACCGAGACCACCCCGGCCGCGTGCACGACATCGGTCAGCGGCCCGAGGGACAGGGCGGCCTCGATGCTGGCGGCGACCGAGGCCTCATCGGTGACGTCGCAGGCCAGCGTGTCCTCGCCGGGGACCAGGTCGGCGGCCTGGCAGCACGCCCCGGCGGCCGTGAAGGCGGCCACGGCCGCGCGCCCGATGGCCCCGGCGGCGCCCGTCACCAGCGCGACCCGCCCGGTGAGCGATGGCCCGTCAGTCAGCGGGCCGCTCGACAAGCTCCACCACCACCTCGTCCGGGGCGTAGACATAGACGCACCTGAAGCCCCGCCAGTCTCCCCGTGGTATCTCGATCGGGGCCGGATGGGCGGAGCGGGTCCCGGCGGCATGCAGCTTCGCCAGCAGTCCGTCCAGGTCGTCCACCTCCAGGCACAAGTGGGTCTTGCCGGGGTCGTTCACCGCGCCGCCCAGCGGGCGGCCCGCCGGGCTGAGGTACCGGAACAGCTCGACGAGGCCGCCGCCCGGCAGGGCGAGCTCCGCCCACTCGATGCGCGTTCCCGTCAGCCCCACGATCTGATCAAGATAGTCATACTCCACGACCCCCCGGCCCAGCAGCTCCAGCCCCAGCAGGTCGCGCCAGAAGCCCAGGGCGCCGTCCATGTCCGACACGGCCGCGTTGAAGTGGTTGAACCCCGTGATCCCAGGCACCCGTCCACCTCTTCACCAGATCACGGGCGGCCTGCACCGCCACCGCCTCACTCGTCGCGCGCGGTGTCTGGGTCGTACGCCTCGATCGGGCGGCTGAAGTAGTCCGTCTGGTGACGCGCCCGGGCCCAGATCATCAGCAGCACGCCGATGCCGATCATGATGTAGGCGAGCTTCAGCACCGGGCTCCACCAGCCGCCCAGCCCTGGCACCGACTTCACCACCACCCAGAGCAGGAAGATCGCGGACACTCCCGGGACGATTATCAGCTCGAGGAAGCCCCGCACGCTCCGCAGCGCCAGCTTCCGGTAGTAGACGGCCATGCCCGCGCCGGTGGCCGCGTAGAACAGCGCGAACATCAGCCCCACCGAGCTGATCACGTTGGTGAAGGAATCCTGCACCGACGCCGACCCGAGCACGTACACGAACAAGACGATCAGCGCCAGGACGGCGAAGAGCAGCGTGGCCACCGCGGGCGTCTTGTGCACCGGGTGGCTCTTCCCGAGGGCCCGCGGCAGCGTGCCGTCGCCGCCCATGGCGAAGGCGATCCGTGCGCCGGAGACCAGCGCCGTCTGGGTGGCGCCGACCACCGAGAACAGGACGGCCACGATCATCACCTTGTCCCACGGTGACCCGACGAGCTGCTGCACGATGTAGGCCAGCGCGTTGTCGCCGTGGGCGAGCAGCGCTCCCTTCTTCACCGCCCCCTGGTAGGCGAACGTGAAGAACACGTACATGAAGGTCAGCGTGCCCACCGAGATGAGCACCGCCCGGCCGGGGTTGACCCGGGACTTCTCGGTTTCCTCGTTCACGTAGATGGAGGTGTCCCAGCCGCTGAACATGTAGACGGCGATCAGGATCCCGCCCACGAGGCCGCTGGTCCCGCCCATGCCCGACCAGGAGAACCAGTTCCAGCTGAACGAGGCCGACTTCGCGTTCCCGCTGAACACGGCGATCAGGGCGACGATCGCGAACACGGTGACCGTGATGTACTCGTACGTCGCCAGGACCCACTGGAACCGCGCCGTGACCTTGATCCCGATGTAGGCGATGATCGTGACGATGACCAGCCAGATCGCCCCGGACAGGGCCGCCGCGAGCTGCGAGTTCTGGTACCCGGGGGCGAAGACGGTCAGGACGTAGGGCCCGATCGGCAGGACGTCGGAGATCGTGCCCAGGAAGTAGCCCAGCAGCATGATCCACCCGACGATGAAGCCGAGGTAGGGGGTGATGGCCCGGCCGATCCACGTGTAGGAGGCCCCGCAGTCCACCTGCCAGCGGTTGAGTCGCCGGTAGGCCAGGGCGATCCCGAACATCGGCAGGCCGCAGACGAGAATGGCGATGGGCCCGCCGTAATTCGAGACCCCCACGATGGCGGCCAGGGTAAGGGCGATGGAGGCCGTCGGCCCGGACGACGCCATCCCCACGATGACGGCGTCCTTCAGGTCGATGGCGTTGGCCCGCAGCCCCGCGCGTTGCGGCGCGTCAGGACCGGCAGTGCCAACCGCCGCCGGCGTTTCGTCCATCACCAGGCCTCCCGATCTCGTTTTCCGGTTCCGTAAAGGCCCTCCCGCTAGGCCTTTAGTGTAAATCGGTCATCAAGGAGTGACCAGACCGTCTCAGAGAGCTTTGAGTGAGGAGTCGGGGAGCTCTGAGCGCGACCGAAGAGCCTTGAACGGGCCGGAAGGTTTGAGAGGCCGGAGGCCGGGCTTGAGCGGGATCAGAGGGCTTTGAGCAGGGCCCGCAGGCTGCGGGCGGTGTGGCTCACATGGACGAGCATCGTCTGCCGGGCCGCCTGCGGGTCCCCGGCCTCCAGGGCGGCGAAGATCCGCTGATGCTCCCGGAGGCTGCGCTGCTGCCAGAGAGGAGAGTCCGGCAGCAGCATGATGGCCTCGTAGAGGCTGAGGCGGACGCGCTCGACCGCCTCAGCGAAGAAGCGGTTATGGGCCGCCGTGGCCACCGCCAGGTGGAACTGGGTGTCGAGGCTGGTGAACAGCGCGTCGTCGGTGGTGGCCGCCGCCCGGTCGGCAATCTGCCCCAGGCCGGCCAGGTCGTCCGCGGTCCTGGCCAGCGCGGCCGCGCCGGTCGCCGCGGGCTCGATCTCCAGCCGGTAGGCGACCGCTTCCTCAATCAGGCGCCGGTTCCGGCTGACGTGCGCGATGAGGCGGTGCCTGGACATGCTGTCGCTGGGCGGCCCGGTCACGAAGGTCCCGCCTCCCCGGCCCCGCCGGGCCGTGACGAGCCCTTCCGACTCGAGAATCCGGACGGCCTGCTGCACGGTCGCCCTGGCCACCCCGAACATCGCGGCGAGTTCCCGCTCTGGCGGCAGCGTCTCACCGGTCGGCAGCACGCCCAGGGTGATCTCCCGGCGAAGCTGCTCGGCGATGTACATGTGCGTCCTGGGCTGCTCGATGCGGGAGAACCGCACCGGAGAGCGACCGCCAGGAACCTTCGCAGACTCCGGCATTTGACACGAATCCTGTCACACGATCGGGGCCACCTGCCCTCGCTGAGCCGGCGGGAGCCAGCGCCTTACCTGGGCACTAAGGCGCCTTGGCCGAAGATAGGGCAACTTCCCGATGCGGCCGCCGGGGCCTTACCGCGAGTCTCGAAGGGACGGGGCCGACCGGCCCCGAACTGCGGAGGAATCGGTGCATCCCTACCTGATGCAAACCCTGTCCACGGACCGGATCAGGAACTGGCAGCGGCAGGCGGAGCAGGCGCGGTGGATCAAGGAGTCCCGCCACGCCCGGCCCGCCCGGCCCGCCCGGGAACTGGTAGCCGCCGCGCTGGCGCCACTGGGCATCCGGCGCATTCCGCCGGCCGAGAATGCGGCGGGCCGGACTGGCACCGCCGAAGGGCAGTCGGCCGCGGCCGACCGGCGCCAGTCGGCGGGCAGCCGGGCAGCATGACATGGTGTTCGCCGCCCGGCGTGTCAGCGTCGACGCGGCCGGAAGGGTCAGGATCGGCCCGGCTGGAATGTCACAGGGAGATGACATCCTGGAAGATGTGAGCGCTCGCATGAGAAGCCCCGTCCTCGTCGGCCGCTCCGAGGAACTGGCCATCCTGGACGCCGCCCTGGAACGCGCCCGCGCGGGCGGCCCATCCACCGTGCTCATCGGCGGCGAGGCGGGGATCGGCAAGACCCGCTTGGTGACCGAGTTCACGGCCGGGGCTGCCGCGTCCGGCGCGCGGCTGCTGGCGGGTGGCTGCCTGGATCTGGGGGCCGAGGGCCTGCCGTTCGCGCCGTTCGCGGCAATGCTGCGTGAGCTGGTCCGTGACCTCGGGGCCGACGGTGTGGCCGCGCTGCTGCCCGCCCGGGCCACGCACGAGTTCGCCCGGCTGCTGCCGGAGTTCGGCGAGGCAGGCGTGGAGCTGGATCCGGCCTTCGCCCGGGCCCGGCTGTTCGAGCAGATGCTGACGCTGCTGGAGCGCCTGGCCGAGGCCGGGCCGGTGATCATGATCATCGAGGACGCCCACTGGGCCGACCGCTCGACCCGCGACCTGATGGCGTTCCTCATCGGCAGCCAGCAGGTCCTGGACGGGGTGCTGATCGTCGTCAGCTACCGGTCCGATGAGCTGCACCGCACTCATCCGCTGCGGCCGCTGCTGGCCGAGCTCACCAGGCTCAGCTGGGTAGAGCGGATGGAGCTGCCGCGGCTGGGCCGGTTGCAGGCCGACGAGCTGGTGGCCCGCATCACCGGCCGGGATCCCGAGCCGCGGCTGGCGGACCAGATATACCGGCGGGCCGAGGGCAATCCGCTATTCGTCGAGGAGCTGTTGTGCTGCGACGGCGGCCTGACCACGGAGCTGTCCGAGTCGCTGCGGGACCTGCTGCTGGCCGGGGTGCAGCGGCTCCCCGACGAGACGCAGGAGCTGCTGCGGGCGGCGAGCGCGGGCGGGCAGCGCAGCAGCCACGCGCTGCTCGCGGCGGTGACCGGGCTGGACGGCGATGACCTCACGCGCGGGCTGCGGCCCGCGGTGGCGGCCAACCTGCTGCGGGCGGAGGAGGATGGATATGCGTTCCGGCATGAGCTCGGCCGCGAGGCCATCAATGACGATCTGCTGCCCGGTGAGCGCACCCGGCTGCACACCCGCTTCGCCGAGGCTCTCGGCTCCGATGCCGCGCTGGTCGCCCCGGGCCGGGGCCTGATCGAGCAGGCGCATCACTGGTACCACGCGCACGACACGGGCTGGGCGCTGGTCAGCGCCTGGCAGGCGGCGGCGGCGGCCGGGCACGCCCTCGCCCACGCCGAGCAGCTCACGCTGCTGGCCCGGGTCCTCGAGCTGTGGGACAAGGTGCCGGACGCCGCCGAGCGCATCGGCGCCAGCCATCTGGACGTGCTCGAGCAGGCGGCCGCCGCCGCCAAGGGCGCCGAGGAGCCCGAGCGGGGGATCGCGTTCGCGTCGGCGGCGCTGAAGGAGATCGACCCGGCCGCCGAGCCCGTGCGGGCAGCCCTGCTGCTCGAGACGCGGGCCACGCTGGGAAATCTCAGCGGCCGGGCGGATCCGGCCGTGGACCTGCGGGCGGCGCTGGAACTCGTGCCGGCCGGGCTCGGTGATGCCGCCCGGGCGCGGGTGCTATTGAGCGAGGCCAAGTACCTGGCCGAGCCGCACGGGCCGGAAGGGCGGGTCGCCGCCGAAGAGGCCCTGTCGCTGGCACAGCGGGTCGGCGATGCCGCGACCCAGGTCAGCGCGCTGTGCGAGCTGGCATGCATCGAGTCGCACTGCGGCAACGATCCGGCCGCCCTGGCCATGCTCGCCGAGGCCCGCTCGCTCGCCGGGACGGCAGGCGCCCTCCGGCCGCTGCTGCACGTCGCCATCAACGAGTCCCACGTGCTGGAGGGAATGGGAGAGCACGGACGGGCCGCCGAGGTAGCGCGGGCCGGAATTGCCAGCGCGAGGGATTACGGCCTGGCCCGCTCGACCGGCACCTTCCTGGCGATCAACGTGGCCGAGCCGCTGGTCTCGCTCGGCCGCTGGGATGAGGCCATCGACGTCATCGAGCATGCCCTAGCACTTTCCCCACCGCGGATCAATCGCCTCGCGCTGCGGCTGCTCGCAGGCCATATCGCGTTCCGCCGCGGCGACCTGGCCGGCGCGCAGGAGCTGGCCGACGCCGTCAGTGCGGGGCTCAGCCGGGCCGGGAAGCAGGGGTGCCGCGAGGCCCAGTACTACCTGCCGCTGGCCCAGCTGGAGGCGGAGCTGTTCCTCGCCGAAGGGAGGCCGGCGGACGCGCGGGACGTGGTGACGGCCGCGGCGGACCGTTTCGACCTCGTGCACGATGCCCGGTACGCATGGCCGCTGCTCGCCGTGGGCGCCCGTGCCTGCGCCGCGCTCGCCACCGTCAGGGGCCCGGCCACGGCGGAACGGGCGGGCGATCTGCTCGGCCGACTTCGCACGCTGGCCGCGAAGATGGACGCCTGGGGTCCAGTGCAGCTGGCCGGCCGCCTCACCTTCGCCGCCGAGGCCGGCCCCGAGCTCGCGGATGAGGCCGACGGCGATCCGGACCTGGCGCACGGCCGGGCCCTGGCGCAATGGGACGCGGTGGCGGCGGCCTGGGAGCATGCTGCCCAGCCCTATCAGGTCGCCGTGGCGATGATGCGGGCCGCCGATGCGGCCATGACCGCCGGGGACCGTGACGCCGCGGCGCAGCGGCTGCGGTCCGCCGCGGAGCTGGCGGATCAGCTGGGCGCGCGCCCGCTGGGCGAGGAGACCGGGCTGTTTGCCCGGAGCGCGCGGCTCGCCCTGGGGGCTGGCCGCCGTGACACCATCCCCGCGTCGGGCCCGCTGGGCCTCACGGCCAGGGAGTCCGAGGTGCTCCGCCTCGTCGCCGCCGGGCGGTCGAACCCGGAGATCGCCGCAGAGCTCTTCATCTCCGCCAAGACAGCCAGCGTGCATGTCTCGAACATCCTGGCCAAGCTCGGCGTGGGCAGCCGTGGTGAGGCCGCGGCCGCGGCCTACCGGCTGCGCCTGTTCGACCCGGCGCCGGCGCGGTAGGGAAGCCTCCCGCCGGATCCGGTGGCCCGTCGGCCTGGTCGGGCAGGCCAGGGCATGTCCTGCCGATCTCCGGCCTGCTGCGTGTCCGCCGGAGGGCGTTCCGCGGTATGGGGCTTGCGGTCCATCCCTCCGGACAGCCCCCCACGATCGCCAGGACCGGCAGAACAGGCCCTGGACCGTTCCGGCGACGATGGCGAGACTGGGATCATCGCGGCCGGGGGATCGGCTCACGTCCTGCTGGCCGGTGGCAGCGCGTGAGAGGAGACCGGGATGGCACGGCGCGACGTCGAGTTCAACGCCGAGGGCGTCACCTTACGAGGCTGGTTCTACGCGGCCGGGACGGGCGCACCCGCTCCCGCGGTGGTCATGGCGCACGGTTTCTCCGCGGTTAAGGAGATGTACCTCGACAGCTTCGCCGAGGTGTTCGCCGCGGCCGGGCTGAACGTGCTGGTGTTCGACAACCGCAACTTCGGGGCCAGCGACGGCGAGCCCCGCCAGGAGATCAATCCGTGGGCCCAGGTCCGTGACTACCGGCACGCCATCACCTATGCGGGCACCCTGCCCGAGGTGGCTCCGGGACGGATCGGGATCTGGGGGAGCAGCTACTCCGGTGGCCATGTGCTGGTGGTCGCCGCGATCGACCGGCGGGTCAAGGCGGTCGTGAGCCAGGTCCCGCTGATCAGCGGGCACGACAACCTGCGTGCACTGGTCCGGGCGGACTTTATCGCCGGATTCCGCGAACAGTTCGATGCCGACCGCGTCGCCCGTTTCAACGGCGAGCCACCGGTCATGGTGCCGGTGGTGGATGAGGACCCACTGGCGCCCTCGGCGCTGCCAACCGCCGACTCCTGGCAGTGGTTCACCGAGACCGGCAAGACGCGCGCGCCGTCCTGGCTCAACGAGGTGACCCTGCGCAGCGTGGAGATGTTCACCGAGTACGAGCCCGTCACCTACCTGCCCTACATCAGCCCCACGCCACTCCTGCTGGCGGTGGCCGAGGGCGACCATCTGGTACCCGCCGAACTCGCCATCGCGGCCTACGAGAAGGCACATCAGCCCAAGGAACTTGCGATCCTGCCCGGCGGCCACTTCGATGCGTACACGGTGGGCTTTGAGATATCAAGCGGCCGGGCACGCGACTGGTTCGTGCGGCATCTGGCGCCCTGATGCGGGCCAGCGCGGCACCGCAATCGAGTGCAGGACTGGATTATCTATTCACTTGACGAAAGCCTGGGAAGTTCAGATGACATTCCCCTAGGATGGGGTCCCGGCTTCTCGTTCACCCGCGATCCCCTGTTCCGTAACCGTCCGGTGATCGCGGTGTGTGGCGATTAACCAGCTAAGTTACACCTGGGCTGGTAGGCCCAGTGACCGGTCATCGCGCTCTTCCGTTAGTCCCTGCCGGGAACCATTCCGTGATCACGCTCTGTGACGATTAGCGGGTTAGCGCGGAGTGTGGAGGCTTTGTCACATTCATGACATTTATGGCGCTTGTGAGGCACGGGAAATAACCACTATGATCTCGCGGGTGACCCACCCGTCCGGGCACGTCGTTGCTGTGTCAAGAGGCGAGGGTTTAGGGGGGCGACTGTGGCCGAGAGCTGCGGGCCTGGCAGACCGCCGCGCAACCCTTCGGCTATCTAGCACTCCGCCGGGCATTGAACGAGGATTTCCGCTGCCACAAGAAGATTTTGGGACACCTGGGCCAGCATCAGAGGAGAACAGATGGCGCATCAATCCCCGGCTACCGTGACAGTCACCTCTCCACCGCCGCCGGGCAGGCTGGAGCCCGATGCGATCGGCGTGGCGCAGGACACCGTCATCGGCATGGCCTCCGCCGCCCCGGCGGTCTGTGTCGCGCTGACGCTGGCGCCAATCGCCGCGGCGACGGCCTACGGCAGCGTGCCGGCCATCGTCATAACCGGAATTCCGATGCTGATCATTGCCAACGCTTACCGCCGGCTGAACATGTGGAACGCCAACTGCGGCGCGTCGTTCGAGTGGGTCGGCCGCTCGATCAACCCCTATCTGGGCTTCCTGACCGGATGGCTGATGATCGCTGGTTACATCATCGGGGCGGTGGCCGGCGTCGAGGTCCTCGGGCCATCGGTCCTCGCCGTCTTCACCTCCAGCGCCGGCAGTACCTTGACGCTGGTCCTCATCGCCACCGGCATCTCGCTTCTCATGCTGGTGATCGCGATCGTTGGGATCCGTATTACCGCGCGGACACAGGTCGGCATGGCGGCGGTGGAGTACGTGATCCTCATCGGGTTCGCGATCGTGGGCCTGCTGGCGGTGCTGCACCATCATTCCGGCACGTTCCCGATCACCAAGAGCTGGTTCAACATCAGCGGCATCGGCGGGCACGGCAGCCTTGCCGCGGGCCTGCTCCTGGCGGTGTTCATCTTCAGTGGCTGGGAAGGCACCCTGTACGTCAACGAGGAGACGAAGCACCGGCGCATCAACCCCGGCCGGGCCGCCATTCTGGCGGTCGTCCTGCTGACCATCATCTACTCGGTGTCGCAGCTGGGGCTGCAGGGAGTGGTGAAGCCGGCCCAGCTCCAGGCCCATTCCACCTCCGCTCTCGTGTATGTCGCCGAGGTGCTGGGCGGTCCCACCTGGTCCAAGATAATGGCGCTGTCCCTCGCGCTGTCGGTGATCGCCGCCACCCTCACGAATATCGTGCTCACCTCGCGGATCATCTACGGGATGGCGAGCTACCGGACGCTGCCGGGATTCCTGGCCACCGTCTCCCGCCGGTTCGCCACGCCCGTCGCCGCCAGCATCATCGTCGGATTGCTGCTCATCGCGCTCACGTGGATATACATGCTCGCCAACTCGGTGCAGGGCGCGTTCAACGCCGTGATCGACGTCAGCGGCCTGCTGTTCGGCAGCTTCTATATCCTCACCGCGCTCGCGACCGTCGTGTACTACCGGCACCGCGTCCTGACCAGTGTCTGGGACGCGCTGATCCTGGGCATCCTGCCCGTCTTGGCCGCTGGATTCCTCGGCTGGATCATCTACAAGTCGCTGCAGGGCGCGCCCGTGTCGGAGATCTGGTCGCTGGTGGGGGTCGCCGTGCTCGGCGTGCTCCTGATGTTCGCCGCGCGCTACATCCTTAAGTCGCCGTTCTTCCACATCCAGCGTGAAAGCGACGGCGAGCCGGACGACCGTCCGCATGTGGGGAGCCATCGCCGCTGAGCGGCGGCTGCGGAGCCGCCGCGGCGGGGCGGGGGGCGGTCAGCCCCCCGCGATGTTGGCCAGGCTCTCCTGCACGGTCTGCGTCAGCGGGTCGCCGGGGGGCAGGGCCCGCTCGCAGCGTGCGGCGGTGTCCCGGAGCACGGCCTCCCCATCGGTCAGCCGGCCCACGGCGTAGTAGGTGTGGGCCAGGTTCAGGCGGCTGGCCAGGGTGTCGGGGTGGTCCGCGCCCAGGACCTTCTCGTAACCCTCGCTGGCCTGCTCGCTGAACTGCATCGCCGAGGCCATGCGCCCGGCCGAATGGTAGGCGGCACCGAGGTTGGCGCGGGCCGCGATCGTCTCGAGATGGTCCGGCCCGAGGACGCGTTCCCGGTCGGCGAGGACCCGCTTGTACTGGGAAATGGCGTTCTTGACCTGGCCGTCGGCCAGATACGTGTCGGCCAGCTTCTGCCGGGTGGCGATGGTGTGCGGATTCTGCGCTCCCTGGGCATGCTCACGGTCAGACAGCGTCCGGCGGTAGAGCTGGGTCGCATCCCCGAACTGGCCCGCCGCCTGGTGCGCGGCGGCGAGCTCGTCCCGCGCGCCGAGCGTGTCGGGGTGATCCTTGCCGCGGACGCGCTCGTAGTCGGCGACCGCCGCGCTCAGGACGGTGATCGCGTCGCCGAGCTGGTCCGCCGATACGAGGGCACGGCCGAGGTTGAGCCGGGCCGTGATGGTGCCGGGATGATTTGGCCCGAGCGTGCGGGCACGGTCGGCCAGGGCCCACTGGAACCACGAGACGGCCTCCGTGGCCCGGCCCGCCGCCAGGTACGCATGGGCGAGCCGGTGCCCGGCCGCCAGGGTGTCGGCGTGGTCCGGCCCGAGAACCTGATCGGTGAGGGTAGCGAGCTGCCGCCAGTAGGCGACGGCAGGGCCGGCCAGGTGCGCCCGGTCCAGGCTCTCCCCGGCGCGCAGCAGGAGCGGGTGACAGCCGCCCGCCCACAGCAGATCGCCGGCGACCCGCTGGAGGCTGGCGGCGCACGACCGGAAGGCCTCGGCGGACCACGCACCGGGCTCGTCATCGGGCCATGCCTCCAGCAGCGCGTCGGCCGCCGCCTTCGCCGCCCGGTCCAGCATCTCGGCCGGCGCCGCCGCCCGGACCGCCGCCTGGATCACCGGGTTCACCCGGGCCGTCGGCGTACCCGCGGAGCCGGTGGCCATCAGCCCCACCCGCTCCAGGACGGACAGTGCTCCCCGGGCAAGCTCCGGCCCGGCCGGCCCGCCCCCTCACCCGTGAGGTACCCGCATGCGGCCGGGGTCGCGAATACCTGGGCGGGAATCCCGTTGCCGTCGAGCAGTGCGGCCAGCGCCAGCAGGGCCTGCGCCCCCCTGGGCAGCAGCCGCTCGGCCTGTTCGGCCGAAAATGTCCAGGTGACCCCCGGGGCCGCCGGGTCGCCGCCCGCAGCCTGCGCCATGTGCTCACGCCTGCGCGTGAAGTAGTCGCGGTAGTCGCGGCATGACAGCACCGAACTCGCGATCACCGCGCTGGCCTGCGCGAGCGCCAGGGGGTCGTAGCCCAGATCCTGGACGAGATCGATCGCTCCGAGGCGCTGGTCGGGATCCGCGGTGAGGCGGCCCATCAGATAGCTCAGGGCCTCACGGGGGCTGAACGCCCCGACCTGGAGAACCAGCGCGCGCTGATCTGCCCCGATGGTCGTTGCGTTCCTGGTCGTGATGAGGACCCGCCCGGCCGGCCCTTCCGGCCTGAGCCCTTCCAGGTCCGCTGAGCTGGACAAGTCGTCGAGCACCACGACCCACGGCTGGCTGGTTTCGGTCAGCCAGCTGATGAAGCGGCCTGCGACCGTCTCGGCGTCGCCCGCCGGGTCGGCCCCAGTCGCCACGACCGCGGCCTCCACGTAGGCCGACAGGACCGATGCCCGGCTGGTGGCGACGGCCCAGACCAGCAGGTCCACCTTGCCCGAGTGCCACAGCCACTCCGCGGAAGACGCCGCGAGCTGGGTCTTGCCGCATGCCTCCAGCCAGGCCCCCGACCGCCCCGGCGTCGCCCGGCCCGGTGCGAGCACCACCGTCGCGCCCGGGACCAGTGCTGACTCGACGGCAGCAGCCGTCTCCGGCCTGGCGCTGAAGCCGTCGGCGAGCGGAGGCACCGCGCCCGCCCGGACCCGATCCCCGGTCGGCACCTGTCTGCCCCCCGTCCGTTAAGCGTTGCCAGCAGCCGTCCGCGCCAATGCCGTCGGCCGCGACGGCGACCTTTCCCCATCGCGGCCGGGGCTGGCTGAAGCGATCATCTTAGGTGTCACCCTCCACAGATCATGTTGTCATGCAGGCGTACCGGAGAGATACCGCACGCGACGATACGACCGTGCCCATCTGGTGATCGTGCTGCCATCCGCCCCGCATGGAGCCGCCGGGCCGCATGCCCATTCCAGACGTGGCGCCGCCCCGTTCACGAGACCCGCGGATATTAGTGCATAGCATGCCATCCGGAGCCGGATAAGGACGGTGATTGCCGGGTCCGTTACCACGGCGTCAGGCCCGGTGAGGGTGACATTATCCGGGCCGGGGATCAGCGGGACCGCCGCCGTTTCGCTGACCTGTGGGCTGGCAGGAGTCGTTGCTCACCGATAGGGCCCGGGTGAGGCCGCAGCGCCTGCTCAGCGATCCTCCGTGCGATGGCTGCCGACGCTGATCAATGCCCGGCACACGTCGATGATGTCAACCACTCCGAGGAGCCCGGCGTCGCCAGCTACCGGCAGGTGGCGGAGATGCCTGGCCGTCATGATGTTGGCCGTGTCACGGATGCTTGCCGTGGTGCCGACGGCTGGGCGGGTGGTCATCACGGCACCGACCCAGGTGTCGTTGACGTCTTTCCCGTCCGCGATCGCATGGGAAACGTCCGCCTCGGTGATGATGCCGGCGGGCTGACCGCTCTGCGCATCGATAACGAGAAGAGCTGTCGTGCCTGCGTGCTTCATCAGATACGCGGCCGCTGCCACGTGGTCGTGCTGGTTGACCGTCGTCAGTGGTGGCCGCATGACGTCTGCGACGGTGGCCGTGGCTTCTCGCGGATAAAACGATGATTCCTGCACGGAGACGCCTGTCATGACCTGCTCCATTCTTGCCTCCTGGCCTGTGAGCTGGCGATCACGTGGTGCCCGGTGGGCGTGGGTGCGGTGACCAGGCCGCTGGCTGAGTCCCCGTCGTGGGTGTGCTGTCCAGTGAGGGGGTGTTGCCGGCTCGCGGTGGCGGTCGTTTGCAGGTGCTGGTGCACCAGGGGGATGGTGGCCGCGCCTTCGCCGACCGCCGAGGCGACGCGCTTGACCGATCCCTGGCGCACGTCACCGGCGGCGAACACCCCGGGCAGGCTGGTTTCGAGCGGCAGTGGCGGGCGGCCGGGAGGCCAGTGGTGGCCGGTGTGGCCGGGCAGGTCCGGGCCGGTGAGGATGAACCCCCAATGGTCGCGTGCGATGGCCTCGCCGAGCCATTGCGTGCGCGGTCGTGAGCCGATGAGGACGAACAGGGCGTCGGCGGGGACGCTGCGCCGCGCCCCGGAGGCGATGTCCTGCAGGACCAGCGACTGGAGGTGGCCGGTGGCGGTGCCGGTGCCGTCGGCGACCTGAACGCGGTAGCGGACGTCCACGTTCGGCGTGGCGTCGATCTGGCGGATGAGGTAGTCGGACATGCTGTCGGCTAGCGATTCCCCGCGGACCAGGATCGTCACCTGGGCGGCCCACTTGGCCATGTGCAGCGCGGTCTGGCTGGCGGAGTTGCCGCCTCCGGCGACGAACACGTTCCGGCCGCGCATGGCCGGTGCCTCGCTGACCGCGGCGCCGTAGAAGACCCCCCGGCCCTGCAGGTCCTCCAGATGGGGGATGCCGAGCCGCCGGTAGGTGGCGCCGGTCGCGATGATCACGGTGCGCGAGGTCAGGACGCTGCCGTCGGATAGCCGCAGCCGGTAGTGGCCGTCCTTTTCCGACAGGCTTTCGGCCTGGCGCATGTACAGGAACGTGGTGCCGAAGGTCCAGGCCTGCCGCCAGGTCTCCTGCGCCAGCTTGGCGCCGCTGATGCCCTGGGAGAAGCCGGGGTAGTTGCGGATCATCGAGCTGGTTCCGGCCTGGCCGCCGATGGCCTGGTGCTCGACAACCACGGTCCGCAGGCCCTCGGAGGACGCGTAGACCGCGGCCGCGAGGCTGCCACGGGCCCTCGGGCCCGCCTGGGTCACGCCCTCCGCTTCACCATGCGACCTGGCCATCCGCCCTTGTGTACCAAATGGTTCATGTACCGGGTGGTACACTTGGCCCTCGCATCTCACAAGCCTGGGGACGCCGCGACGTTCCGCCTCAGCGGAGAATCGCGTCCCACCCGCTGCCGGACCGCTACGGTGAACCTCCAGGACGGGTATTTCCAGCTGGCCGCCCACCGAGCACCGCCGACCGGTTGACAAAGAAGGAGCAGCGATGACCTCAGACACGCTGCCGGAAGAGGGGGAGTTGCGGCTCGGAGCGGTCATGCTCCCACCGGGCCGGCGGATCGTCCCGCAGGAAGGCGCCGGGGAACCGGTGGCGTGGGTGACGACCCAGCCGGTGCCGGATCCGGGCCGGGTGTGGTCCGCGCTCTCCGACGCGCACCTCGAGACCGGCCTGGTGCCGATCGTGCTCAACGACGGCGAGAAGGATGAGGACTTTTTCTTCTCCGCCCCGGACGACCTCGCCGAGCTCGACCACCTGGATGCCGCCAGCGTGCTGGGAATCAGCCTGGCGCCACCCGAGGGCGGCAAGCTGAGCATGGCTGAGCACCAGCAGATCCTTGGCTCGCTGCCGCCGGCGCCCATCGGGCTGGTCCCGGCCCGCCGGCCCGCCGACGTGCTGCCCATGGTCGGCTGGCGCACCATTGACCGGTTCCCGACCTCGCTCCCGGTCGCGGCGGTCCTGCGCTCATGGGAGGCAAGGTTCGGGGCCAGGCTCCTGGACGTGGGTCCCGGCGCCCAGATACGGCTGCTGGTCGAAAGGCCGCCGCGCAGCACCGAGGCCGCCCAGCGCGTGGCCGCCGAGCATTTCGCCTTCTGTGACGAGTGCGCCGGTCAGGGGCTGCACGACATCCCCGGCATCGCCGCCAGCCTGGTGGACGCGCCGGTCTGGACCTGCTGGTGGGGACGGAACGCCAGCGCGGGCGAACAGCCGGCCAGCGCGGACGATCAGCCGGCCAACCCGGACGAACAGCCGGCCAGCGCGGACGAACAGCCGGCCAGCGCGGACGATCAGCCGGCCAGCTCGGAGTAGAGGGCCGCCGTCTGCGCGGCGATCGCCGGCCAGCTGAAATCGGCGATCGCGCGCTCCCGGCCCCGCTCGCCCATGGCGGCGGCCCGGCCCGGGACGGCGAGCAGCGCGTCGAGCGCGGCGGCCAGCGCGCCGGGGTCGTCCGGCGGCACCAGCAGGCCGGTCTCGCCGTCGCTGACCACCTCGGGGATCCCGCCGACGCGGGAGGCGACCACGGCCGTGCCGCAGGCCATCGCCTCCAGGTTGACGATGCCGAGCGGCTCGTACAGGGAGGGGCAGGCGAACACGGTGGCGTGCGTCAGCAGCTGGATGACCTCCCGCTGCGGCAGCATCTCCGGCAGCCAGATCACCCCGGACCGCTCCGCCTTCAGCCCCGCCACCAGCCCGGTCACCTCCTCGGCCAGCTCGGCGGTGTCCGGCTGGCCGGCGCACAGCACCAGCTGCGCGGCCGGGTCGAGCCGCTGCGCCGCCCTGAGCAGGACCGGCAGCCCCTTCTGCCGGGTGATGCGGCCCACGAACACCACGCACGGCCGGCCCGGGTCGACGCCGTACCGCTCGAGCACGTCGGTGCCCGGGTCGGGGGTGTACTCGCCGGTGTCGATCCCGTTCCGGATCACCCGCACCCGGTCCGCGGGGATGGCCGGGTAGGCGCCCAGCACGTCGGCCCGCATGCCCTCGGAGACAGCCACCACCGCGGCCGCCGATTCGGCCGCCATCCGCTCGCACCAGCTGGACAGCGCATAACCGCCGCCGAGCTGCTCCGCCTTCCACGGCCGCAGCGGCTCCAGCGAGTGCATCGTGACCACGTGCGGCACGCCGTAGAGCAGCGCGGCCAGGTGGCCGGCCAGGTTGGCGTACCAGGTGTGCGAGTGCACCAGGTCGGCGGCGGCCACGGCCGACGTCATCGAGAGGTCGGTGGAGATCGTCTGCAGCGCCGCGTTGGCGCCGGCGAGCCGGTCCCACGGCCGGTGCGCGACCGCGCCGGGCCGGTCAATGCCCTGGCAGTGCACGGTCAGGTCCACCAGCCCGGCGAGCTCGCGGGCGAGGTAGGTGACGTGCACGCCCGCGCCGCCGTACACCTCCGGCGGGTACTCCCGGGTGAGCAGCGCCACCCGGAGCTGCGTCACAGGGGCACCTCCTGGCCCTTGCCCACCACGGTGATGCCGCCGGCCGACACCACGAAGCCGCGGGCCCGGTCCCGCTCCTTGTCCACCCCGACCTTGGCCCGTTCCGGGACGGTGACGTTCTTGTCGATGATCGCGTCCTGCACCACCGCGTGGCGGCCGATGACCGTGTTGTCGAGGATGACCGACCGCTCCACCCTCGCCCAGCTGTTGACGCGGACGCCGGGCGAGAGCACCGAGTTGCGGACCAGGCCCCCGGACACGATGACGCCGTTGCTGACCAGGCTGTCGGCCGCCCGCCCGACCCGGTTGCGCTCGTCGTGCACGAACTTCGCCGGCGGCTCGGAGGGGACGTGGGTCAGGATCGGCCAGCGGTCGTTGTACAGGTTGAATACCGGCATCGGCGCGCAGAGGTCCATGTGGGCGTCGAAATAGGAGTCCAGCGTGCCGACGTCCCGCCAGTAGGCCTCGTCGTCCTCGGCGGCGCCCGGCACCTTGTTGGTGGTGAAGTCGTACACCTGCGCGAGGCCGTCCCGCACCAGCATCGGAATGATGCTGCCACCCATGTCGTGCCGGCTGTCCAGGTCGGCGGCGTCCTTGCGCAGGGCGTCCACCAGCACGTCGGCGGAGAACACGTAGTTGCCCATGGAGGCGAGGGCCTGGTCGGGGTGGCCGGGCCGCGCCGGGGGGTCGGCCGGCTTCTCCAGGAAGGCATCCATCTTGTGCCCGTCCTTGCCGACGCGGATGACCCCGAACTCGGTGGCGTCGGCACGCGGCACCGGGATCGCCGCCACGGTCACCCCGGCGCCGCCGTCCACGTGCTGGTCGATGATCTGCTGCGGGTCCATCCGGTAGACGTGGTCGGCGCCGACCACCACCACCAGGTCGGGCCGCTCGTCGTTGATCAGGTTCAGCGACTGGTAGATCGCGTCGGCGGACCCGGTGTACCACTGCGGGCCGAGCCGCTGCTGGGCCGGGACCGGGGTCACGTAGTTGCCGAGCAGGACGCTCATCCGCCAGGTCTTGCTGACGTGCCGGTCCAGGCTGTGGCTCTTGTACTGGGTCAGCACGCAGATGCGCAGGCAGCCGCCGTTGACCAGGTTGGACAGCGCGAAATCGATCAGCCGGTAGAGGCCGCCGAACGGGACGGCGGGCTTGGCCCGGTCCGCGGTCAGCGGCGCCAGCCGCTTGCCGGCCCCGCCGGCCAGCACGATCCCCAGGACTCGTGGCTTCGCCATCTTTCAGGCCCCCTTCAGCACGGCGGCGATGATCTGCTGAGCCTCCTCCTGGATGCGGGCCAGCTGGCTGGGCCCGGCGAACGACTCGGCGTACAGCTTGTAAACGTCCTCGGTGCCCGACGGCCGGGCCGCGAACCAGCCGGAGGCGGTGATGACCTTGAGCCCGCCGAGCGGCTCCCCATTGCCGGGCGCCGCGGTCTGCCGGTCCAGCACCGGTTCACCGGCCAGCTCGTCCACGCTGACCTGGTCGGGGGAGAGCTGGCCCAGGGCCGCCTTCTGCTCCCGGGTGGCCGGTGCGTCGATCCGGGCGTAGGCGGGGTCGCCGAGTTCGGCGGTGAGCGCGCGGTAGTGCTCGCTGGGCGTGCTGCCGGTGACCGCGGTGATCTCGGACGCGAGCAGGGCCAGGATGATGCCGTCCTTGTCGGTGGTCCACACCCGGCCGTCCCGGCACAGGAAGGACGCCCCGGCGCTCTCCTCGCCGCCGAAGGCGATGCCGCCCTCGAGCAGGCCGGGCACGAACCACTTGAACCCGACCGGCACCTCGATCAGCCGGCGCCCGGCCGCCTCGGCCACCCGGTCGATGATGGCGGAGCTGACCATCGTCTTGCCGACCGCGGCGCCGGGCGGCCAGCCGTCCCGGTGCCGGTACAGGTAGTCGATGGCGGCGGCCAGGTAGTGATTCGGGTTGAGCAGGCCGGCGTCGGGGGTGACGATGCCGTGCCGGTCGGCGTCGGTGTCGTTTCCGGTCGCGATGGCGAACTCGTCCCGGCGCCCGATCAGCGACGCCATGGCGTACGGGGATGAGCAGTCCATCCGGATCTTGCCGTCCCAGTCCAGTGTCATGAACCGGAAGGTGGCGTCCACCACCGGGTTGACCACCGTCAGGTCGAGTCCGAACCGGCCGGCGATCTCGCCCCAGTAGGCGACGCTGGCCCCGCCGAGCGGGTCCGCGCCGATCCGCACCCCGGCCGCCTTGACCCGGTCCAGGTCCACCACCGCCGGCAGTCCGTCCACGTACCGGCCGAGGAAGTCGTACTGGCCCGCCGCCGCCTTCGCCCGGGCGTAACGGACCCGGCGGAGCTCGCGTAGCCCGCCGCGGAGCAGTTCGTTCGCCCGGTCCTGGATCTCCGCCGTGATCTGCGACGCGGCCGGCCCGCCGTCGGGCGGGTTGTATTTGAAGCCGCCGTCCTCGGGCGGGTTGTGGGAGGGGGTGACGACAATGCCGTCGGCCAGGCCGCCGGCCCGGCCCTCGTTATGCATGAGAATCGCGCGGGAGAGCGAGGGGGTCGGGGTGTAGCCGCCGCCCGAGTCCACCAGCACGCTCACGTCGTTGGCGGCGAGCACCTCCAGCGCGGTGACGAAGGCCGGCTCGGACAGGGCGTGGGTGTCGCGGCCGATGAACAGCGGGCCGGTGATGCCCGCCCGGGCCCGGTAGTCGCAGATTGCCTGCGCGGTGGCGGCGATGTGATCCTCGTTGAAGGACAGCCGGAACGCCGACCCGCGGTGGCCGGAGGTGCCGAACGCCACCCGCTGCCCGGGCTCGTCCGGGTCGGGGTGCCCGGCGTAGTAGGCGGTGACGAGCGCCGCCACGTCGACCAGGTCGGCATCGGCGGCTGGCTGGCCCGCCCGTTCGTTCGCTTCCACGCCGCACCTCCCGGCCCGCGGGGCCGCCGCGCCCGGTCGCGCCGACGCCCCGGGCACAATGTTCCCGGAATAGGGCGAGTTGGTCACCAGTGGGCTGCCGTTGCCACAGAGCTGATCGGCGAGGGACCGCCCGCCCGGCCGCATACTGCCCGCCAGGGCTGCTGCTAGTCATCGTCCGGGATGGCGCCTGCGACGGGTCGGCGCCAGGGGGCATCAGTACGCGATCGACCAGCGTGCTGACGGGTCCCTTACCGTCGACCACTCCGACCTCTGGGGCTTTGAGGAGGCGATACAGCTCGGCTACTCCAGCCAGGCGAAACCGGTGATCGTCTCGAACTCGTGGATTCACAGCCCCCGCGACCCGGGCTCGAGCGACCATACCGACGGGATCCTCGAGAACTACGGTGGCCTGAGCTTCATGACGTTCGACCACAACACGATCGTGGGTGACGGCAACACGAACGCGCTGGCGCTCCAGGGCAAGTCCTACGATCACGTAACCATAACCAGAAATTACTTTTCCGGTTATGGTTACATGGTCAACAGCGGGGCTGACGGCCGCAGCACCAATATGGTTTTCACCGATAATGTGTGGGGGAGCGACATCAAGCCGACCTTTGGCCCCCTTTACGGTGACACCATGTATACGACGCCCGGCCTGGGCGGTGTGTGGCATGGAAACACCATCCACGTGCGCCAGGGAACCACCTGGATGGCAGCGGGTAACAATGGCCTGTCCTGGTGGCCCACCGACGGGAACCCGTCGGATTCAGGGCAGATCATCGGCCACAGCAGTGATTATCCTGGCCCATGATGCACGCACGTCGCTCATGACTCCACCGGGGTGCCGGTCACCGACTCCACCGGGGTGCCGGTCATCCGCCCCCACTCGGCCCAGGAGCCGTCGTAGACGCGGACGTGATCGCGGCCGAGCAGGTAGGTGAGGACGAACCACGCGGTGCCGGCGCGGCCGCCGATCGTGCAGTAAGTGATCAGCTCACCGTCGCCGTCGAGGTCAACGGCGGAGAAGATGCCGCGGAGGTCGGCGGCGGCGCGGAACGACCCGCGCTCGTCGTAGAGCCCGTCGATGGGCTGGTGGACCGCGGAAGGGACGTGGCCGGCCCGGCCGCCGGGCTCGAGGCCGCCGGAGGGCCAGAACCGCTCCCCCCGGTACTCTTCCTCCGAGCGCACGTCCACGATGGTGGTGGCCGGGTCGCCGATCGCGCTCGCCACCTCGGTGTGGCCCGCGCGCAGGGGGGCGTTCTGCGCGTGCAGGGGGTAACTGGTGGCGGCCGGCCTGGACTCCTGGCTGCTCCACCGGCGGCCTTCGGACCGCCACGCGTCGCGCGAGCAGTTGAGGATCCGCACGTCGGCGTGGCCGTAGAGCTTCATGAGC
Source organism: uncultured Actinomycetes bacterium (assembly GCA_963835425.1). Classification (GTDB taxonomy): domain Bacteria; phylum Actinomycetota; class Actinomycetes; order Streptosporangiales; family Streptosporangiaceae; genus UBA9676. The sequence goes on from CAWIGE010000005.1 coordinate 225,173, forward strand.
CAGAAGCCCATGGCGGGCCCGTAGCCGTAGAACACGACGGTCGAGTCTTGACTGATTCCCGACCGGGCCAGGAGCCGCTCCATTGCCTGCGGGCCGGCCAGCTGGTAGTCGGCGTCCTTGAGCTCGGCGTAGATGTCCCAGAGCACGGCCCCGTCGATGTGCCCCTGCTCGTGGGCGAGCTTGCTCACGTCAACCTCGACCACCCGGACCGTGGGGTCGTCCAGGTGCGCCTCCAGCCATGCCGGTTCGGCGAGGACGCCGTCGCCGGTGCCCGGCTCACGGGTGGGTGCGTTCTTTTCCGGTGTGGTTGTCATCGGTGCCTCCTCCGGCTCGTTGACCTTGGACTGTTCTCTTCATTCGCTGGTGTGCGCCACTACGTCCGGCGGCGCGGCGGTGGCCTGCGTCAGGGACACCCCCGGCGTCTCGACGACCGGGGCCGGGGCGAGGTGTCCACGTGCAGGCGGAAGACGTCCGGGCGGTTGTAGTGGCCGGCGGGATCCAGGTGGCGGCGCTGGACGGCGACGGTCAGCAGGTCGAGGTCGGCCACCAGCGTCTCCTCGCGCTCGCGCACCGGTAGCACCCCTGGGGGGAGAAGTACAGCACCGTGTTGTAGATGGTGGCGCCGTGCTCCTCTCGCTCGTCAACGCCGACGACCAGCCACACCTGGTGCTGCGCGGCGATGGCGGCCAGCCGCTCGGTGGCGGGGCTGCCGATCACGACCGCGTTGGCGGCGAGCAGCCCGAACCAGTCCTCGTCGCCCTCCCAGATCGGCTGGGTGTCGATCCAGATCGGGGTGCCGGGCACGAACACCTCGGGGAACACCACGAGCTGCGCCCCCTCGCGTGCGGCGGCGGTCAGCCCGGCGACCCGGTCGATGGTCGCGTCACGGTCCATCAGGACGTAGGCCGCCCGCACGGCCGTCACCCGGAGCGCTGGCATCAGTCCAACCCGCCCGGCCGGTGGGGCGCCGGTCCGGCCGTCTCGTCCCGGCGGCCGAACGAGACGGCCGAGCGCGGGGTGGTGTCGACGACCAGCTGGAGCACGTCGCTGCGGCCGTAGTGGCCGACGGGATCGAACTGCTGGCGGGCGGCCCGCGCCTGCCTCGCGTCGATCTCGGCGTAGAGGATGCCTTCCTCGCCGATCAGGGGACCGGCCAGCACCTCGCCGCCGGGCCCGATGATCGTTGAATTGCCGCGCGACAGCCAGTCGTCGCGGTCGTTGTCGCCGCCGGCGGCGGGCGCGCCCGGGTCGTTGTACAGGGCCGCCCGGCCGGGCAGCTCCGCCGGCAGATCGGCGGCGCGGATGCAGGAGGTGACGCCGATCACGTAGGTCCGGCCCTCCCTGGCGATGTGGCGCAGGGTCGGCACCCACACGTCGGAGTTGTCCCAGGTGGGCGCCAGGTAGACGTCAACGCCCTGGGCGTAGAGGGCGGTGCGGGCGAGCGGCATGTAGTTCTCCCAGCAGATGAGCCCGCCGAGCCGCCCGAAGCCGGTGTCGATGACCTTGAGCGTCGATCCGTCGCCCATCCCCCAGACGAGCCGCTCGCCGCCGGTGGGCATGAGCTTGCGGTGACGGCCGGCGAGCGACCCGTCGGGCGCGAAGTGCAGCAGCGTGTTGTAGATGGTCGAGCCGGCCTCGTCGCGCTCGTCGACGCCCACCGACAGCCAGATCCGCAGGCGCGCGGCGGTGTCGGCGAGCACGTCGGTGGCGGGGGACCCGACGGTCACCGCCTGGTCGAACAGCCTCGCGTACAGGGCGGTGGCCTCGGCGTCCCAGGGCCGGGTCCGCCACACCCAGTCGGGATAGCCGGGCACGAACGCCTCGGGAAACGCCACCAGGCGGGCGCCCTCGGCGGCGGCCTTCTCGGCCAGGGCCACGACCTTGCCGATCGTCTCGTCGCGGTCCAGCAGGACGGGTGCGGCCTGCACGGCCGCCACCTTCACCGGCTCCATCGTCCGTCTCCCCTCCCGGCCGAGCTGCGCCTCGCCGGCTGCCATGACGTGCCTCCCGGGCCCGGGGCGGGAACCCGGTGTCCCTGCCTGCCCGAATCGTGGCGCGCGGCAGCCGGCCGCCACATCGGTACGAGCACCCAATCCGGCCGGCCGGTACTACCCATCTAGCCCCGCGGAATACCCAGCCAACTGGGCCCGGCGCAGGCCGGTCTTGGCGAGCAGGCTCGCCACGTGCTTCTCGACCGTGCGCGGCGACAGGAACATCCGCTCTGCGATCTCCCGGTTGCCCAGGCCCTGCGCGACCAGCCTGAGCACATCGGCCTCACGCTCGGTCACTCCCAGCGCGCGCAGCTGGCCCGGCAGCTCCCCGTCGCCGGGCCGCCGCCGCGGCACCGGCGCCCCGGCCCGGCGCAGCAGGCCGCGGCAGGCCGCCGCGACCCGGTCGTCGCCGCGCGCGGCGAAGTAGGCGGCCGCCTCCCGCAGCCACGGGCCGGCTCGCCCCAGCCATCGGCCAGGGCCGCCTCGGCGGCGACGCGACGGGCGTAATGCCGGTACCAGGCCATCAGCGGCCCCATCTGCGCCTCGGCGGCGGCGAACGCGGCGTCGGCGTCCGCTGCCCGGCCCTGCCGGCCGGCCAGGATCGCGTCGGCGTAACCCAGCAGGGCCGCGACCACCAGGTGCCGGGTGCTGCGCGCCGCCCGCACCCGGGCGGCGGCATCGGCCGCGTCCCGGTCCAGCAGGGCGCCGAGCAGCGGCCACAGGCCGAGGAACGGCGGCGCGATCGCCGCCGGGGAGCTCAGCATCAGCTCGGCGCCGGTCGTCATCTGGGCGTAGGCCTCATCAGGATCCTCGGCCAGCAGGGAGAACGTCGCCCGGCAGTGCCCCCAGGCGCAGCCCAGCACGTCCTGATCGGCGGGGGCGAGCGAGACCGCGTCGGCGATCCTGGCCTCCATGGCTTCGCGTTCGCCCCGGATCGCGTGCGCGGTGGCCTGGAAGATCAGCGCCATCGGCAGCACGGCCAGGTGGAAACGGCGCGACGCATCCGCCGACCGCCGGGCGGCCGCCAGCGCCTCATCCGCGCGGAACTGCTTGTTCAGCCCGGCGGCGATCTGCAGGTCCAGCGCCGCCGTCAGCGCCAGCGCGCCCTGTGCCACCGCCAGCTCACGCGCCTGCTGCAGCCGGTCCACGCTCTCGGTGCGCAGCTGGTCGATCGTCCCCAGCTCGTGCAGCGCCCGCAGGTGCCAGAGCTGCAGCCCGTGCGCGCCGGCGACGGCCGCCGCCCGGGCGAACGCCTGCTCCGCCTCGGCCAGGTCGCGCTGCCGCGCCACCCGGCCGATCACCTCCAGGGCCTCGCACATGACCTCGGGCTGGCCGTCACTCTCGGCCGCGCGCAGCGCGTCCCGGGCGAGCTGGCCCGCCTCGGCCAGGCGGCCCTGACCGATCGCGACCTGCGCCGCGCAGGCGTCAACCTGTGCGGCATCGGCTCCCGGTGTGCCGCGGGCGACCTCGATGCTCGCGGCCGCCTCGGCCCACTGGGCACCGGCGATCGCCGCCCGCGCGATCCCCAGGTGCAGGTTCGCCGCCCGGGCGGACGGGACCCCGGGGCCCAGCCGGGCGAGCAGCGTCCGGCCCATCTCGATCGCCCGGTCCACCTGCCCGGACATCGCGAAGACCTCGGTCAGCGCCTCGTCGACCGGCGTGCGCAGGTCGGCGTCACCGGGGCCGGCCAGGGCCCGCGCCCGGGCCAGCGTGTGCTCGGCGCTGGCCAGGGCGCCCACGGCCAGGTCACGCCGCCCGGCCTCGAGCAGCAGTGCTCCGGCCCGCGCCGTGTCACCCGCGTGCTCGGCCAGGTCGGCGGCGAGCATGCACCACGCGCCGGGCACGCCGGGATGGGCCGCCTCCACCGCGGCCAGGGCGCGCCCGGCCAGCAGCGCCCGCTCCGGCGGCAGCAGCGCGGCCAGCACCGCCTCGTGGGTCAGCGCGTGCCGGAACCGGAAGCTCTCCCGGTCCGCCGCTACCAGCTGCAGGCCCACGCCGCGCCGCAGCGCCGCCACGACCGCGGCGTCGGTCATGCCGGTGACCGGGCCCAGCAGCGCCCAGTCGAAACGGCGGCCGAGCACCGCGGCCGCGCCCAGGACGTGCCGGGAATCCGCGTCCACCGCGTCGAGCCGCCGCCGCACCGCGTCCGCGAACGTGGCCGGGACGGCCGCCGTCACCAGGTCGGCGGCGTGCCAACTGCCGTCCCGCTCGGTCAGCGCCCCCTCCCCGATCAGGCCCGCCAGAACCTCCTCGACCAGGAACGGGATGCCCTCGGCCTGCTCCGCGACGAAAGTCTGGATCGTGCCCGGCAGCTCGGCGGCGCCGACGCACGCGGCCGCCATCCGGGCCATCGCCGCCGGGTCCAGCCGGGCGAGCGGCAGCACCGCGGCGGATCCGCGCGCCTCCAGCGCGGCGGCGAGGGCGGCGGCCTCGCCGCCCTCCTCGTCCCGCAGCGTGCCGGTGCACAGCACCCGCTCCGCGGACAGGTTGTCGGCCAGGTACTCCAGCAGCGCCAGCGTCTCCCGGTCGGCCCAGTGCAGGTCCTCCAGCACGAGCAGGCACCCGGTGTCCGGGGACAGCACGCGCAGCAGCCGCAGCACCGCCTCGCCGAGGTAAACCAGCGACTCGTCGCCCACCGCCGCCTGCGGCTGCCGCCACTCGGGCACCAGCCGGCCCAGCGCGGGCCGGAACGGGTCCAGTTCGGCGCTGACCGGGAGCCTTCCCGCGCGCCCGGCTGACACCAGCGCCTCGGCGAACGGCCGGAACGGCGTCGGGACGCCCCCGGCCACCGCCCGCCCGGTCAGGACGGTGAACCCGCGGGCGCCGGCCGCGCGCGCGATCTCGCGGACCAGCCGCGACTTCCCGATCCCGGCTTCCCCGGCCAGCAGCACCGTGCCGCCGTGCCCCGCCTCCGCCGCCGCCAGGGCAGCCTGCAGATGGCCGGTCTCCTCGTCCCGCCCCACCAGCACCGGGCACAGCACCTGCCGCACATGACCAGTATCGGCTCCCGCGGGCGTGCCAGCACAGCCGTCGCGCCCGGGCGGTATCTACCTGGCGAGCGCGTCGGCGACGCCGTGCAGCAGGGTGCGGATCGTCGCCGAGGCGAGATGGTGCAGAAGCGACCGCTCCGAGTCGGGCAGGTCGTCGAGCGGCGACTCGTAATAGCCGTTCAGCGTTACCCGGGTCTTGTCCTGGCCCTCGGCCGCGAGGACCATATCGGCGTCCAGCGTGGGGAGCATGCCGCCCGCCTCGCCCGCCGCCTCCCAGCGCAGCCAGACCGCCCTGGTGTCGTCGCGCTTGACCGGGCCCTTCAGGCGCACGTCGATCAGGGTGGAGACCACCGGCGGGTCACCGGACGCGTCGTCACTCGTCAGGCGGGCGAGGGCTTGCTCGTAGGCGTGGCGGGACATCCGGGTCAGGCCGTTACCGTCCTCGGCCCGCACGATCTGCTTCAGCCGAGCCCGGGCAGCACCGAACTCGGCGTCAATGATCTGCTCTCGCGTGACGAACATGTCCTGCCCTCACCAGGGCCGCGCCGTGCCTCGGTGCGTGCGGTCTAGCGGGGTGGACGCCGTGCTCAGTGCGGTGACGGCGCGTCACCAGCTGACGGCTACTCCGCCTAAAGACTACCGATTCACGGCCGTTCCCGGCGGAATTCCGGTGGTGACAGGGGTCGGCAGCCAGTGCACCTCACCGACAACTGAACCTTTGGGCCCACTGCGGCGTGCCAAGGGGTAACGGCACGGTTCACCGGCTGGCGGCCGCCGGCTAAGACCCGCCGTGCTGACGGTGGGTTCGGCGGCGCCCACAAGGGCAGCGGCGAGCCGGCATCCCGCTGGGCGACGGCGGGTGAGAACGGTGAGGTGACGGGTGATGGACCGGAGCGCAACCTTAAGGAGGGCCCGGCGGATGGTGCCGCCGGGGGCACGGAGGGCCGTCGGGAGGATGTCCCTGCTCCTCCCGTGCTCCAGCAGGGGTCCCATCCGGACCCGCTTGACCCGGCGACCCCGCCTCCCGATCCCCAGGCGTGGTCGGCGGCGCGGCGGGAGGTGTTCGCCAGCCCCGAGATGGAGCTGTTCCGGGCCAGCCTCCGGCTCCCCGGGATATCCGACGTGCGGACGGCGGTGCTCGATGATTTGAGCACCTATTCGGGGCTGCCCGTCGAGGAGTGCGTCGAGCGCGGCCGGAACTGGGAGTCGTGGAGCGTCAAGGAGTGGTCAGCCGCCGACCGGTCCAGCAAAGAGGGGATGACGGACTTTTACCGGACGACGCAGTCGTGGGCGTTCGACCTGCTGTGGTTCGCCTACCTGCAGGCCGAGGGCTACGGCCTTCCGACCAGCGTGCTGGCGCTGCAGGCCATTTCGGCCCGGGACCACGGCCGGGCTCATCTGGACTTTGGCTCCGGGGCGGGCGTGACCAGCCAGGTGTTCGCCCGGGCCGGGTACGAGACGGCCCTCGCCGACATCTCCACGTCGCTGCTGGACTTTGCCCGTTTCCGGCTGTCGCGCCGGGGGCAGGAGGCCCGGTTCATCGACCTCAACGACGAGAAGCTCGGCGCCGGCCAGTACGACGTCATCACCGCGCTCGACACGCTCATCCTGATTCCCGACCTGGCCGATGTGGTGGCCGGCCTGCACGCCGCGCTCCGGCCCGGTGGGTGGCTGATCACCAACTTCGATGTGCGTCCCCCCTCGCCGGAGAATGCCTGGCACCTCTACGACGACGACCTAAACCTCCGGGCGATCCTGTACCGCGCGGGGTTCGTGCCGGCCGGCCGCTTCGGGTACTCGGCCAGCAGTTTCGGCGAGTACCTGGTGTACCGCCGCGCGGACCCGGCGGCCGCCGCCCAGCGGCTCCGGGTGCAGCTCGACCGCTCGTCCTGACCAGCCGTCCCCGCCGCACCATCCGCCACCAGAACCGGCGCCTGGCCGCCGTGATCCGGCCGAAGATCGGCGGCTGACCATGGGACCCCGGGGACCGGCGAGCGCAGGTATCCGCCCGGGTCAGCCGCGATTACCTGCGAGGTAAAGAGGCGGCATTACCTCCCGGGTAATGCACGGCCCGATTCCTGCATCACCTGGCCGTTAATGCCGCCATTTAGGCGTGTATTATTGGCCGCATTAAGGGCCCGCCGCTCCGGGAAGGGGTCGCATGTCACAATTCGACCTGCGCGAATGGCTGCGGGCCGCCGGCGCCGCCGGCGAGCTCCAGCACATCAGCGGCGCGGACGCCGTGCTGGAGATCGGCGCCGCCAGCGAACTGAACTACCGCCGGTCCCATCCCCGGGCGCTGTTATTCGGCGAGATCGCCGGGTACCGCCCGGGCCGCCGGGTGCTGACCTCCAGCCTGTCCAACCCGGCCCTGATGGGCCTGACCCTCGGGCTCGGCCCGGGCCTGAGCGACCATGACCTGGTCGAGGCGCTGCGGGGCCGTCCGGCCGGCTGGGCGAAGGCGGCCGCCAGCTACCCGGCGGAACCGGTGGACAGCGGTCCGGTCCTCGAGAACGTGGTGGTCAAGGGCGAGATCGACTTCCTCGCCTTCCCCAGCCCGTTATGGCATGAGAAGGACGGCGGCCGCTACATCGGCACCGGCTGCGCGGTCGTGACCACCGACCCGGGCACCGGGGTGCCCAACGTGGGCGCCTACCGGATCCAGGTGCAGGACGACGGCGCTTCCGTCAGCATCAACATGGAGGCGGGCAGGCACGGCGCGCAGCACGTGCGGGCCTGGTTCGCCCAGGAGGGCCGCGCGCCGGTCGCCGTCTCGCTCGGCCACCACCCGGTGTTCCTGATGGTGTCGGGCACCGAGGTGCCGCTCGGCCTGTCCGAGCTGGACTACGCCGGGGCGATCCTCGGCGAGCGGGTGCCGGTGGTGCGCTGCCCGGACACCGGCCTGCCACTGCCCGCGGAGAGCGAGCTCGCCTTCGAGGGCTGGCTCTACCCGGACCGGACCCGCCCGGAGGGCCCGTTCGGCGAGTGGACGGGGTACTATTCCGGCGGCGTCAAGCCGGTGCTGACCGCCGAGGTGACCGGGCTTTTCCACCGCAACGACCCGATCAACCTCGGCGCCCCGCCGGGCAAGCCGCCGTTCGACTACTCCTATATGCGGTCGGTGATGAAGTCGGCCATGGCCACCGACGCGCTGGCGTCGGCGGGCCTGCCCGGGGTGTCGGCGGTGTGGTGCCACCAGGCGGGCGGCGGGCGGGCGATCATCGTGGTCGCCCTGGAGCAGCGCTACGCCGGGCACAGCCGGCAGGCGGGATACCTTGCCGCCCAGCTCCCGGTGACGGCGTACATGAACCGGCTGGTCATCACCGTTGACGCGGACGTGGACCCGCGCGACCTGCACGAGGTGATGTGGGCGGTGTCAACCCGGTGCGACCCGGCCCGGGACATCGACATCATGCGCTACAGCTGGGGATGCGTGACCGACCCGCTCAGCCTGCCCGGCGAGCCGACCTACAACAGCCGCGCGCTGATCGACGCGTGCCGGCCGTTCGAGCGGCTCGCCGACTTCCCCGCCGTGGCCGAGACCAGCGGCGCGGTGCTCGCCCGGGTGGCCGGGCGGTGGCCGGAACTCGCCTCGTGACCGGGACCCCGGTGCCCGCGGAGGGCGCGGGCACCGCCCCGCGGCGCGAGCGGGCCAGGCTGGTCGTCGGGATGTCCGGATCGAGCGCACCGCAGCTGGGCGCCGCCTTCTTACGCGCGGCCCGCAGCCAGGGCGGGGTGGAGACGCATTTCGTGCTGTCGGCCGGTGCCCGGCGCAGCATCGAGCTGGAGCTGCGCACCGACCCGGCCGAGATCGAGAAGCTGGCCGACGTGGTCTACGACGCGGCGGACCTCGGCGCGGCCATCTCCTCCGGCTCGTTCCCCACCGCGGGGATGGTCATCATCCCCTGCTCGATGCGGACGCTGGCCGCGGTGGCCACCGGGAACTCCGACAACCTGCTGGCGCGGGCCGCGGACGTCACGCTGAAGGAGCGGCGGCGCCTCGTCCTGGTCACCCGGGAGACGCCGCTGAGCTACATCCACATCCGCAACATGGAGACGGTGACACTGGCCGGCGCGACCGTGCTGCCGCCGGTCCCGGCCTTCTACCACCGGCCGTCCACGATCGACGACCTGCTGATGCACACCTGCGGCAAGGTGCTCGACCAGTTCGGCCTGGACCACGACCTGTACCGGCGATGGACCGGGTGAACGTCCCGGAGGAGCTGGTCGCGCTGCTGGCCGGGTGGCCGGAGCCCGGCCGGGCGGAGCAGGCGTTCCCGTTCCTCACCGTCGATGACGCGCGGTTCCCGCACGTGGCGCTGCTCTCCCGGGCCGAGCTCGACGTCAGCGCGGACCGGAGCACGGTGCTCGCGGTGGTCGCCAGCACCCGGACCCGGGCCAACCTGGAACGGGACGGCCGGGCCACCCTGATCGCGGTCGGCGGGACCACCGCCCACTACGCCAAGCTCCGGGTGACGCGCACCATCGCCGCCGGCGGCGCGCTCGGCTGCCGGCTGGTGGTCGCCGGGCACAAGGCCGACTCGCTGGGCATCCCGTTGTCGCCGGCCGGCTTCACGGCCACCGCCGAGATCGGCCGGCTTGAGCGCTGGCCGGACAGCCGCCGCCTGCTGGCCCGCCTGAATGATCCGCAACGATGATGCCGGGACCCGCCGCGCTAGGGGGCCGGGGCGAGGTGGACGACGCAGGCGTCGGGCTCGGCGAACGGGATGAGCTCGGTGGCGGTCACGGGTGAGGCCAGCCCGGCGAACGCCCCCTGGATCAGGCCGAGGTGCAGCGGGCAGATGATGTCGCGGTGGTGCTCGGCGAGCTCCAGGAACGGGCAGTGCCGCAGCCGCACCCGGGCCGGCAGGTCGTCCCCGCCCGTCAGGGTCTCGGGCGCGAACGCCAGCTCATCGAGCAGCAGGAGCACCCGCGAGACCGCCTCAGCTTGGCTGACCTGCTGGAACGGTGCCGCCCGCCCGATCACATGCTCGCCCCAGGCGTGCCCCGCGTCGGCGGCGGCGTGGCCGGAGGCGGCCCCGGTGAAGCACCCGAGCAGGATCTCGGCCAGGATCCGGTATCTTCGCTCCCCACCGAGCGCCATCCCGGGGCGCGCCCGGTAGACGACGCGCGGGCGCCCAGGGCCGGAGGGCTCGGCCAGCGTCCGCGCGATCACGCCCTCGGCCATCAGCGCGGCGAGATGGAAACGGGCCGTGTTGGGGTGGATGCCGACCTGCCCGGCGATCTCCGAGGCGCCCATCGGAGCCGGGGACCGGTAGATCGCCTCAAGCACCTGCCGACGGCGGGCCCCGCCGTCGGCGTGGCCGCTCATCGGGCTTACTCCGCCCCCGCCTGGGGTGGCAGGCCGGCCACCAGCGGTGTGTCAGTGGGCAGGGGGCCGACCTGGCTGGCGCCACCGGGGCTGCCCACGGGCTCATCGCGGCCGGGGAGCACGTCAGTGAAGAAACGGGCGTTGTCCTCGGTGTACATGCTCCACTGCTCCGGCACGTCATCTTCGTAGAAGATCGCCTCGACCGGGCACACCGGCTCGCAGGCGCCGCAGTCCACACACTCATCGGGGTGGATGTAAAGGGCGCGTCCCCCCTCGTAGATGCAGTCAACAGGGCACTCATCCACGCAGGTCTTGTCCTTGACGTCTACGCAGGGCTCCGTGATCACATAGGTCATCGAGCACTCCCCTCCCGGCGAACTCCAGCCTGGTCCACGGGATTATCCTATTTCCACTCGTATCAATAGTTCGCACCGCCCCCCGGCGCCGGGCGACGGCCCACGGCTACCGCGCCTGCCGCACGGGCAGGACGATGGCCGAGGGGTGCGCGCGGTCGAGGTAGACCTCCTGGCTGGCGGGGCGGAGGGTGGTCGCGGTGGCGCGCGCCTCGCCGGTGCCGGGGTTGCGCCCGTAGCGGGGGAAGGCGCCGCTGGAGACCTGGACCCTTATGCGGTGGCCCGCCTTGAACCGGTGCGCGGTCGGCCACAGCCGGACCGTGGCGCACGAGACCTCGTCGGCGCCGGACAGGCTGACCAGGCCGTCGCAGACGTTGCGGGAGCGGCCGCGCGGGTCGACGTCGCATAGCCGCACGAACACGTCCGCGTAGGGCACGCTGGAGCGGAACCAGATCTCGGCGCTGACGTCGCCGATGACCTCGATGTCCTGATCGAGCCGGTCGGTGGTGTAGGTGCGCACGTCGTCGCGGGCCTCCAGGGTTGAGTTGTCCACCCGGCCCGCGGTACCCGACAGCCGCACCCCACCGGCCGCCGGGGTCGGATCCGCCGGGTCGTAGCGGTACCGGTCCGGGGGCCAGTTGCGCGGCTCCTCCCCGGACAGCCCGCCGCCGGGCTGAAGGTGGAACCGTTGTGCCGCATAGCCCGGTGGCGGCCAGGCCCCGAAGTCACGCCAGGCTTCCGCGCCCATCACGAACAGGCGTACCGGGGCGCGCTCCGGCGGGTCCTCGCCACGGGCACACGCCAGCCCGAAGCCGAGGGTTTCCCGCATCGATGCCCGGAATGCCCCCATGGCGGCGTGGGTCCAGGGCCCGATCGTCAGCCGGGCCGGCCGCCCCGCCTCCTGCAGGATCTGGAAGTCGCGCAGCTGGCCGGGCAGGAAGATGTCATACCAGCCGCCGATCGAGCTGACCGGCACGCTGACCCCGGCCACCCGGTGCCGGTGGTCGATCCCGGCCCAGCGCGGCGCGTCCGCGTCATGGGCCAGGATGTCCTGGATGTAGCCGGAGTGGCGCCCGATGGCGGCGGTATCGGCCTCACCGAGCGGCATCGTGCCCAGCGCCCGGCGCGTCCGCCTGGCCTGCGCGGCCTGCTGCAGCATCGCCCAGCGGCGCTCCTGGCCGGCGACCATGACCCCCCAGCCGAACGGCGTCTCCAGCGAAAAGCCATCCGGGCGCAGGAACTCCAGCGTCAGCGCCGACTCCGTTACCTGCGGAATCATCGCCTTGACCTCGGGCGGCAGGTCATCGGCCACCGTCCATTGCACGTAGCCCAGGTAGCTGGCGCCGCACAGGACGATCGTCCCGCCGAACCAGGGCTGCTTCACCAGCCACTGCAGGGTGGCCAGGCCGTCGTCGCGCTCGCACCGCATCGGGTCGAAGTCCCCGCCGGAGCCGAACGTGCCCCGGGTGCTCTGGATCAGCACCTGGAAGCCGCGTTCGGCCAGCGGCCTGGCCATCCCCACGCCGAACGCCCCCCGCCTGCCGTACGGGGTGCGGAGCAGCGCGGTCGGCAGCGCCTCGCCCCCGGCCCGCGGCGCCCACCGGTCCGCCAGCAGGACTGTGCCTTCGGCCACCGGCACCCGGAGGTCACGCTCGATGACCAGGTCCCGGGTCGCCGGCGGGGGGAGGCCCAGCATCCGCTGGATCACATGACTGCTGATGTCCACCGGCGGCGCTCCTCCTCGTCAGGTCAGCCCCCTCGCAGAACATCACGGATCAGGCGCGACGGCTACACCCGGACGACATGCCGAACGGGTTGCGTGGCCGGTCCCGCTGACCGGGCCCGGGGCACCAGGAGCGCAAAACCGATCAAGCGCCGGCCGCCTGCGCCAGGCCAGACTGAGGGCGTGACCATCTCACAGGACAGGTTCGTGGCTTTCGTGGACTCGCTGGCCGTACACCTGGATGACCACGCTGCCCGTGGCGCGGAGCTGGCGGCCCGCCTGCACCTGTCGCGGTTCCACTTCGACCGGATCATGTCGTCGGTCGGCGGCGAGACCCCGGCCCGGTTCCGGCGGCGGGTCCTGCTTGAGCGGGCCGCGTACCGGCTCCCCGGGTTGACACGGCCGGGGCGAAGCCTAAAATGACTGGTTAGTCAGTCAGTTTAGCGGGAGAGACCCAGAACCCTCCGGATCCGGCCGCCGCTGCTGACGGGAGGACCCATGAGCACTCACCCGACACCGGCCGGCCCCAGCTTGCCCGCCGGCCCCACCCTGTCCGCCGGGCCCGGGACGCGGGCGTCTGACGCCGACCGCGACGCCGCGGCCGGCCTGCTCAACGAGGCGTTCGCCGAGGGCAGGCTGACCGCGGACGAACACGACCAGCGGCTCGCCGCCGCCTACGCCGCGCGCAGCTGGCGGGAGCTGCACCAGCTCACCGCGGACCTGCCCGCGCCGTCAGGCGCCGCCGACCTGATGGTGCCCCGGGCATCCGCCGGCGTGGACCTGTGCCTGCTGTGCGTGCTGCTGATCGTGTGCCCACCGGCCGGGATCGCCTGGTGGCTGCTGTCCCGCCGCCGCCCACCGGCACTGTCGGCCGGGGCATGGGAACCGGCGGGCCAGCATGCCCAAGATCGCTGAGGCGGCGCGGGCGGCGCGGCGGGACCAGATCATCGCGGCCGCGCTGGCCTGCTTCGCCCGGGCCGGCTATCACGCCACCACCATGGCCGATGTCGCCGCGCAGGCCGGGGTGTCCAAGGGCACCCCCTACCTGTACTTCGAGAGCAAGGAGGCGCTGTTCATCGCGCTGCACGAGGAGTGGGACTGCGGGCTCGGCGACCGGGTCAACGCGGCGGTCGCCGCCCTGCCCGAAGCCGGGCGCCGCTCACCCCGGCGGGTCTTGCACGCCGTGGCCGCCGCGGTCGCCGGGCACGTGCTCGAGCAGACGCAGACCTGCCGGGTGCTGATGGAGGCCCGGGCGCTGGCCGCTCACGAGCCCGCGATCGCCGGCGCCGTCCTGGCCGCGGACGCGCGGACCTACCAGCGGCTGGAGGGCCTGATCGCGGCGGGAGTCGAGGCGGGGGAATGGCCGGCCGGCACCGACCCGGTGCTGGCGGCCCGGTTGTTCACCGCGGGCCTGTACGGGCTGATGGCCCAGTGGCACCTGGCGCCCGGCTCGTTCTCCTGGGACGACGCCGCGGCCGCCCTGGCCGGCGGCCCGGCAGCCATCCTGTAGGCACCCTCACTCCACCTGAGCGCGATCGTCTCCCGCACGCCGTGACCTGATCCGCGATGCGGGCGGTTCCGGTCAGTGCGCTGTTCGCAGGCGCAGCGTGTACAGGTCGTTGCGCTCGATCTGGCCGATCCGTGGGAGCAGCGCGTCGAGGTTGTCGGTGACGCGGAGGTGGCGGCCGGACAAGCGGTCGGCGCGGCCGCTGGCCAGCGCGAGGATCAGCCGGGCCGCCTCCTCGGGGTCGGCGCCGCGCCCGGCGGCGAGCTGGTCGCGGATCCAGCGGTGGACACGGCCTTCCGGCGTCTGCCCGCCGGCGCTGGCCTTCAGCGCAGCTTCGCCGAGGCCGATAGGCAGCAGGCCGGGGTCGACGCTGAACACGGACACGCCATGCGGGCGTGTCTCTTCGGCGAGGGTCTCAGTCAGCTTCACCAGCGCCGCCTTGGAGGCTGCGTAGGCGGACAGCAGCGGCCACCGGTAGACGCCGGCGTAACTGGTGATGTTGATGATCCGGCCCCTGCCCGCCGGGATCATGTGCTCAAGCGCCAGCTGCGTCAGGACGAACGCACCGCCGAGGTTCACCTCGACCGCCCGCCACCATTCGGCCGCTGGCGCATCCCACAACGGCCCAACCGGCCCGCTGATGCCGGCATTGTTGATGAGGATGTCTGCGGTTCCCAGCCGTTCGCGCAGTTCGGCGACGGCGGCGGCCGTGGCCCGCTGGTCGGCGACGTCCGCGGCGGCAGCGACGGCGAAGCCGCCCGCCCGGTTGATCTCGCCGGCCGTGGCGGCGAGTTCATCTGGGGACCGTGCGATGAGCCCGACGGCCGCCCCGGCAGCGGCCAGCCGGGCACAGCAGCCTGCCGACGCCCCGGCCGCCGCCGCTCACCAGCGCGACCATCCCGTCCAGCGGGCGGCCACCAGCGTCCCCGCACACCGCCGGTGCCAAGATCGCCATTGCGGCCTCAGTTGTCATGGCCGCCGTCACCAGAGCCAGTCTGGCTGCCTGCGCTGGCATCCAGCTCGACGAGCAGCCGGCGCAGGATCTTTCCCGATGGGGACTTGGGGATGCTGTCGATGAACTCGACCTGGCGCACCCGTTTGTAGCTGGCCACGCGCCCGGCCACCCACGCCATCAGCTCCTGCGCCGATGCCGGCGCCCGCAGCACGACAAAGGCCCTGGGTATCTCCCCGGCGAGCTCGTCGGTCCTGCGGACGACCGCCGCGTCCGCCACCGCGGGGTGGGTCAGCAGGACGGCCTCCAGCTCGGCCGGCGCCACCTGGTATCCCTTGTACTTGATCAGCTCTTTGACCCGGTCGGTCACGTAGAACCACCCGGCCTGGTCGGCGGTGACGATGTCGCCGGTGACGATCGCGCCTATCGCCGTGGCCGCGTACCAGGCCACGGCGAACTCGATGCTGTTCGGCGCGCAGAGGGCGAGCACGTCGCCGGGACACACCCCGCGCGCGGACAGCCCAGCGCCGGTCTCCCGCACGGCATCGGCGAGCCCGGCGTAGCTGAGCTGGTGCCCGGTCGCCGCGTTGACCAGCGCCCGTTTGCTCCCGCGCCGCTGCGCATCGCCGAGCACGAACTGTGGCAGCGTCAGGTCCGGTATTGTGGGCGCCCGCGTAGTCCGCCCGGCCGCGGCGTCATGCTCAATGATCACGGCATTCATGTCTGTCCCCCGCCTTTCGCGTCCGGGTCGTCCCGCTCCTGGCAGCGGATGATCGACATGACTCGAGTCTGGAAGCGGGCGGGCCAGGCGGCATCGGGCACGCCATCCCCGTCTTTGGCGCCCGCGCCTTAGGAAATCGGCGGCTCAGGAGGCCCGGGCGGCCTCTTGCCTGCCGAAGGCGGGCGTCTCGTTGACGAGCGCCTCAGCCAGCTGATCTCGCCGGGTGACGTCGAGCTTGCGGTACACCCGGCTGAGGTGCGCCGAGGCGGTCTTGGTCGTGATGAACAGCTCCTGCGCTATCTCCCGGTTGGTCTTGCCCGCCGCCGCCAGCCGGGCAACGCGCAGCTCGCTGGCGGTCAGTGCGATGAGCTCCGCCCTGGCCTGGCCCGCGATGCGGCGCGCGCCATAGTGATGCGCCAGGTCAAGGCCGCGCTCCAGCTGAGCCCGCGCCTCCGTGCGCTGGCCGGCCCGGCGCAGCGCCGCGCCGTGGTCGGTGAGCGCGCGGGCCAGTTCGACCGGCGCCTGCGAGCGCTCGAGTACCGTGATCGCCTCGCCGAGCAGGCCGAGACCGCGTTCGCCCCCTTCGGACAATCCCGCGGCGCGCAGCGCGACACCCAGCGCCCGGGGGCCGCCGAAGCCTCGTGCCGTCCGGACCACCGCCCGGGCGAGCTGCCGGGCCTCAACCGAGTGGCCGAGCGCGGCGTGCGCGATCGCTGCCTCAGAGCGCCATTCATAGAGGGTGTCGACGATCCCGAGCCGTTCGCATCGCTCGCCGCAGGCCAGGAAATCCTGGAGCGCCTCCTCGCGTCGTCCCTGAGCCATGCGCAGTTGGCCGCGCTCCCCCGCGATGCCGGCTGCCGCGCTCAGCCGCTGCACCACCCATGCATCGCCAGCCGGCCCGGTGGCCAGCAGGTGGGCAGCTACCCGGTCGGCCGCGCCGGCCCGGTCAAGGATCGCGGCTGCCCGCCGGTGCGCCAGCCGTCGCGCGCCCAGCGCCAGGTCCGCGTGCACGGCCTCGCCGATCACCGGGTGGAAGAAGTCGAGCGGCCGTGCTGGCGCGAGGATCTGCGCTGCCGCCAGCTCGTCGGCCGTCAGCTCTGCGGCAGCCGGATCCAGGCCTGCCAGCTCGGCGGCCACTCCGACCTCGGTCTGCGATCCGAGCACGGCCAGGGCCCCCGCCAGCGACACCGCGTCGGGCCCCAGCCGGGCCAGGCGGCCGAGCACCAGGGCCCCGACCGCGGACGAGGCCAGCGCGCGCAGCGCCGTTACGTCGTCCTCCGCTCCGGACAGTCCCTCGGTGCCCGCCGCAGCCAGCAATTCCCGGACGTACAGCGGGTTGCCGCCCGCCAGCTCCCAGCATGCGGAGCAGAACGCCGGGCTCGCCGTCGGCCCGAGTTCCGCGCGGACCAGCGCCGCGACGCTCGCCATGCTCAGCGCGGACAATCCCATGCGGTGCACCGACGAGTCGTCCGCCGCCGCCGCGACCGAGTTGGCCCGCCCTCGGGGATCGTCCTCGCGCACGGTCAGGACCATCAGCACCGGGGACTCGGCGGCGCGCGGCCCGAGATACGCCAGCCAGGACAGCGAGGGGCCGTCAACCCATTGCAGATCGTCCACCGTCAGCAGCAACGGCTGGTGATCGGCAAGGTTCACGCACAGCCAGTACAGTCCGTGCACCGCCGCGAACTCAGAGGCAGGCGAGTCACCGGCCGAAAGGCCCAGCGCGCCCGCTCCGGCCCGGGCCGGGCCGGCCAGGAGCCGCCGCCGCTCGCCAGCGGAGGCCGACAGCACCGGCTGCTCCAGCAGCTGGCGCACGACCGAGAACGCCATACCCGCCTCAAGCTCGCGGCCGCGGGCACGCAGCGACCGGAACCCCCGGTCCCCGGCGAGCCGGTGCACCGCCGTCAGCAGCGCCGTCTTCCCGATCCCAGCCGGTCCGCTGACGGCTACCACCGACCCGCTGCCCGCCTGCGCGTTCCCAAGCAGGGCACTCAGCCGGGCCAGCTCTGCATCCCGTTCCAGCAGCAGCGGCTTAGGCCCGGCAACAGCCCCCATGCCGCTGATGGTAATCACATGACCGGATATTGGTAAGCACATGACTGGCTATTGAGAGGTCCTTTACCGGCAGTGGTCTGGTGGCATGGCGTTCGCCGTGAAGGTCCGGGGGCGTCCCCCCCGGACGGGTACCGGCTGGTCCTGACCAGCCGCTCCTGGCCTTAACCGGGCCGCACGGCCCCGGGGGGCGTGCGTCGGCGGGCGCTAGGCTCGGCTCAGTGAGCGCTGGCCGGTTGCCCCTCTTCTGCGACACCGCCCTGGCCGGGCGCATCGAGCGGGCCGAGGCGCAGCTCATCGCCAAGGCCAGCGAGGCCGCCCGCCGGCGCGGGGCAGCCGCGACGGGCTTCGTGATCCCCATCGCCGGCGGCGTGGCGAGCTTCGCCGGGGAGGGCTCGCCGTTCAACAAGGTCGCTGGGCTCGGCTTCGGCGGCGTGCCTGATGCGGCCACCCTCGACGAGATCGAGCGGGCGTTCGCCGCCTGCGGCTCCCCGGTGCAGGTCGAGCTGGCCAACCTGGCCGACCCCGAGATCGGCTCCCGCCTGACCGGGCGGGGCTACCGGCTGGTCTCGTTCGAGAACGTGCTCGGCCGCGCTCTCACGGGCGACCTTGAGCGCGTCATGCCACCCGGGATCGCGGTCCGGCCGAGCGGCGACGACGAGCTCGAAACCTGGCTCGACGTCGTGGTGGATGCCGACCTCCACCCCGACACCCAAGGGCTGCCCTCGCATGAGGAATTCTCGCGTGAGGCCCTCACCGAGGCCGAGCGCGATCTCGTCACAGCGGCAGGCGTCATCCGCTACGCCGCGCTGCGCGACGGGATCATCGTCGGCGGCGCCAGCTTCCGCCCGGCGGAGGGCGTCGCCCAGTTCACCGGCGCGGCGACCACGCCCGCGCACCGCCGCCGGGGCATCCAGACCGCGCTGCTGTCAGCCCGGCTCGCCGACGCGGCCGCCGCGGGCTGCGACATCGCCGTCGTCACCGTGCAGCCGGGGTCGAAGTCCCAGCAGAACGTGCAGCGCCGGGGATTCGACCTGCTCTACACCCGCGCCGTTCTGGTGAAGCAGCCAGTGCGCTAATCGCGCTGTGAGCCGGCCGGAACCGTCCGGTCAGCGGCCGCGATGAGCAGGCTGACGACGCGGGGATAAAGGGTGCGGAGCGTGCGATGCACCACCCGGCCGGGAAGGGTCCGGTCCCAGCTGGCTGACCAGCGGACGTGCGTGCCTTCGCCCGCCGGGGTCAGCGTCACCTCGGCCCGGTAGTTCCGCACCGGAATGCCCTTCACCACCGTGTACGTCAGCCGCCGGGCCTTCTCGGCCTCCAGCACCTTCTCGACCGTGGTCGTGCGCCCGTACCGCATCCAGCGGATCACCCCCGGCCCGTCAGCGTGATCGCCCGGGCTCTGGTAGCCGCTCGCGCTCCACGGCCCCCACTCGTGGTACCTGTCCGCGTGGCCCACGAGCTCCCATACGATCTCCGGGGCCGCCTGGGTCGTCCCCTCCGCTTCGACGTGCAACTGAGCCATCTGCCCTCTCCTTTGTACCAAATGGAACATGTACCGTATGGTACATTCAGCTATGCCCACATCGCAAGCCCGGGAGCGCCTGCTCGACGCCGCCGTCCGCCATGCCCTCGACGCCGGGATCGCTGACCTGAGCCTGCGCCAGCTCGCCGCGGCGATCGGCACCAGCCACCGGATGCTCCTCTACCACTTCGGATCCCGCGAAGGGCTCCTGGTCGCGGTCACCCAGGCGGTCGAGGAACAGCAGCGGGCCGCCCTGCTGGACTCGGGCGTGGGCCTGCAGGACGCCCGGCGGTCATGGGAGCGCCTCAGCGACCCCAAGATGTGGCCGCAGGAGCGGCTGTTCTTTGAGCTGTACGCGTACGCCCTGCGCGGCCGCCCCGGCACCGAG
Organism: uncultured Actinomycetes bacterium; assembly: GCA_963835425.1. Classification (GTDB taxonomy): domain Bacteria; phylum Actinomycetota; class Actinomycetes; order Streptosporangiales; family Streptosporangiaceae; genus UBA9676. Next base: position 244,707 of record CAWIGE010000005.1, read on the forward strand.
AGGTTCCTCGATGGGATCGTCGAGTCATGGGTCGCGCCGGTCGCCGCCGCCCTGGTCGAGGCCGGCGCCGACGGACGGACGGCCCGGGCCGACGCACGCCTCGCCGTGGCCGTGGTCCGCGGCCTGCTGCTGGATCTCCTCGCCACCGGGGACCGCGCCGGGGTCACCGAGGCGTATGAGCGGTTCCTCCAGCACGTGTCGGCCACCGCGGCGCCACCCGCGGCCAGCGGCTGACGCCGGAGGAGCGTGGTGTGGGACGCTGGGCGTTATGACGGTGGATGCGCGGGTGGAGCACGTCGGGAGCCTGCTCCGGCCGCAGTTCCTGCGCGATGCCCGCGACGCCTACGCGCGGGGGGCGCTCACGCCCGCCGCGTTCAAGGCGGTGGAGGACCGGGCGGTCCGCGAGGTCGCCGCCATGCAGGAGGAGCTCGGCCTTCCGGTGGTCAACGACGGCGAGATGCGGCGCGAGTCCTTCCAGGGCGAGCTCACCGCCGCCTGCGACGGTTTCACCGGGGTAGACGTCAACGCCTGGCTGTGGGGGGAGTGGCACTCGTCCGAGGTGGGTGACGTCACCATCGCGCGGCCCTCGGAGCTGGCGGTCATCGCACCGCTCCGCAAGCGCCGCAACCTGGCCGCGGAGGAGTTCACGTTCCTGCGCGGCTGCACCAGCAGGCAGACGAAGGTCACGCTGCCCAGCCCGTCGCTGTTCGCCAATTTGTGGTCGCCGCAGCGGTCGGTCGCCGCCTACCCGACGCTGGATGCGTTCATGGCCGACGTGGTGCAGGTGCTGCGGGACGAGGTCGCCGAGCTGGTGCGGTTGGGCTGCACTTACATTCAGCTGGATGCGCCGCACTACCCGCTGCTCATCGACCCGGCCTGGCGCGCGTTCTACACCGAGCGCGGCTGGTCGCTGGAGCGCTGGCTGGGGTACGGGATCGAGCTCGATAACGCGGTGATCGACGCCGGCCGGCCGGCCACGTTCGGGTTTCACCTGTGCCGCGGCAACCAGCTCAGCCGCTGGCTGGTGGCCGGCGGGTACGACGCGATCGCCGGCCCGGTGTTCGGCGGCGTTCACGCCGACCGGCTGCTGCTCGAGTACGACGACGAGCGCTCCGGCACGTTTGACCCGCTGCGGCTGGTTCCCGCGGACAAGGCCGTGGTGCTGGGCCTGGTCACGACGAAGACCTCACAGATCGAGCCGCTGGAGCAGATCGAGGCCCGCCTCCGCGAGGCCAGATCGCTGATCGATGCCGAGCGGCTGGCGCTCAGCCCTCAGTGCGGCTTCGCCACCTCGGTGGCAGGCAACGCCATCACCCCCGAGGCGCAACGCGCGAAGCTTGCCCTGCTGCTCCGCGCGGCCCGCGACTTCCTGCCCGCCCCCAGCGCCACCTGATCCCGGGCACCCATCGCCGTCAGCAGAACGGAATGGCGGCAGGCCCCGGAACTTGACCGCCTAGTTCAGCTGTCCGGTGACCCGCCGGGCCGTGTCGAGGTCGAAGTATTCGTGAACCCGGTCGATCTTGCCGTCGCGCAGGCGGAACACGAAACAGCATTGGAACTCGTAGTGCCGCCCGGTGGGTTCGAAGGAGACCGTCTGGAAGTCGGCCCGTCCGGTGAGGGTGCCGCCGGTGAGGTATTCGAGGCAGGCGTACTCGTCGGAGGCGAACAGGCTGACCAGCTTCTTCGTCCGGTCCGGCGAGGCTGACCAGTGGTTCCGGGCGAGCCGCTCGAACTCGTCCTTGCTGGTGAAGACGTCGCCGGTGGGGATGACGCGCCACTCGATGTCGTCGGCGATCAGTTCCAGCAACTGGTCCATGTTCTTGGTGAAGAGCAGGTCAAAGTACTTCTTCATGACGGCTGTGTTCGTGGCGACACGGTCTTCATAGATGGCGTTCATGGGTCACATTCCTTTCACCCAGTCGGCGTGCCCGTTAGCCAGCACGCTACGAACGGCCCCGGGCCGGGCCATCACCCAAAGGTGGACAGGGTGGTGGAATCTTCCGCGGCGGCCGTCGCCGACTACGCGCTCGAATGGACGGGGAAGCACGCCCGTGCGCCCCAGGCGACGGGGACGTGACGCGAGATCAAGGCAAGCCAGTTCCCCGCGCCGCCCCCGGCACGGATGCGGCCCACGGCCCCGCCCGGCGATGCGCTTACTGCGCGGCCCGCCGGAGCAGGCTGTCGGCGGTGGCCAGATCGGCGACAACGTCAGCGGCCGGACGCTGGCTGGTGAGCATGGCGGCGCCCTGTCCGGCGTAGACGCAGAAGGTGTCGTAGTCACCGCGGTCGCGGGCGGATGCGATCTCGGCCTGGGCCGCCGCGTCGGTCTGGAGGTCCTGCTCGTGGCCGGCCCAGCGGTCGAAGAACCGGTTGCGCAGCGCGCGGCCGCCGTACTCCGGTGGCCACGCCTGCCGCTGCGCGATGTCGAACACCCGCCCGTAGGCGGTGCTGGTATCGGTGGCCGCGAGCAGCCGCTCCCGGGCGCCCGCCGAGGTGGTCGCCTCGGGGCAGGCCAGAAAGGCCGTGCCCACCCAGGCGCCGGCCGCGCCGGCCGCCAGCACCGCGGCCAGACCGCGCGGGCCGGTGATGCCGCCAGCGGCCAGCACCGGCACGGCGACCGTGTCGAGGACCATTTGCAGCAGTGGCAGCGTCGCCACGTCGTTGCGGCCATGGCCCCCGCCCTCGCCGCCCCGCGCCACGATCACGTAAACGCCGGCCTGCTCCGCGGCCTGGGCCTCGGCCAGGGTCCCGGCCTGGGTGGCCACCGTCACCCCGGCCTCGCGCAGGGCCGGCACGTAGCGCTGATAGGGGCCGTAGCTGACCGAAACCAGCGCCGGGCGCGCCGCCAGGACCGCATCGAGCTGGCCGGGGTTATCGGCCAACAGCCAGGCCAGCAAGCCCACCCCGAACGGCCGGCCCGCTGAGCTGGCGATCTTGCATTGCTCGCTGATCCATTCGGGCGTGACCGCTCCGGCGCCGATCATGCCGAGCCCGCCGCCGCGGCACACGGCCGCGGTCAGCTCGCCCGCCGCGGCTCCCGCCATCGGCGCGCAAACCACCGGAACATCAAGCCCGAACCGTTCTGAGAGCCAAGTGCGCATGTGGGTGTCCTTCCCGTGTCACCCCTCCACCCACATCATCCACGGCAGGCAGACCCGGCCGGGCGCGGGGCCTGCGGGGAGCGACGGACGTCCTGGCCGCGCGCCGGCTCGGGCCGGAGACGGGACACCGGGATGGGGCTCAGCGGGTTCAGGCACGAAGATGGTGGCAGGCATACCCGCGGGGGAAGGGAGCAGGTTCCGTGACCGAGGATTCCAGCCGAGCCGTGTGGCTCCAGCAGGCGCGCTCCTACCTCCGCAGCGCCGACCCCGTGCTGGCGCGGCTCATCGACGACCGGCCGGCCTTCGATCCCCGGGCGTGGCTGGCCCAGCTGCCGCCGATGGACCTGTACGGTGCCCTGCTGTTCCAGGTCACCGGCCAGCAGCTTTCCGTCCCGTCGACCCGCCGGATCCTGGCCCGCATCGAGGCCCTGTTCGGCGGCCATCTCCCCTCAGCCACCGAACTGCTGGGAGTCGATCCCGGCAAGCTCCGCGAGGCGGGGCTCTCCTGGCGGAAGGTCAGCACACTCCGCGACCTCGCCGAGCGGCTGTCGGACGGCCGGCTGGACACGGAGGTCTTGAGCAGCCTGCCGGACGACGAGATCATGGCGGAGCTCACCGCAATTCCGGGGATAGGCCCCTGGACGGTGCAGGGCGCCCTCCTCATCGCGCTCCAGCGGGAAGACGTCGTCCTGCCGGGCGACCTTGCGCTCCGCAAGGCCATCCAGGCCGCCTATCAGCTGGACCATCTCCCCACCCAGCAGGAGGTCCTGGCCATCGCCGAGAAATGGCGGCCCTACCGCAGCCTTGCGACCAGCTACCTGTTTTCCGCCGCCTTCGGGCGGACCGAGGCACCGGTTGGCACGACATGACCACGGCAGACCCCCCCGCCCTCACTTCCTCCTCGGCGCCGGGGCGCTGGGTGCTGGCTATCACCGTGGCCGGGTCGGGGATCGCCTCGCTGGATGCCACGGTCGTCAACATCGCCCTGCCGACGATCGGGCGCGAGTTTCACACCGGCATCGCTGCCCTGCAGTGGGTGATGACCGGCTACACCCTGACGCTTGCCGCGTTCCTGCTGATCGGAGGCTCACTCGGCGACCGCTTCGGCAGGCGGAAGGTGTACCTGATCGGCGTCGTGTGGTTCGCGCTGGCCTCGGCGGCGTGCGGGTTCGCCCCTGACGCGCTGTTCCTCATCCTCACCCGCCTGCTCCAGGGCGTCGGTGCGGCGCTGCTCACACCGGGAAGCCTGGCGATCCTGGAAGCGTCGTTCGTGCCCGCCGACCGGGCCCGGGCGATCGGGGCCTGGTCGGGCCTCAGCGGTGTTGCTGTCGCCGCCGGGCCGCTGATCGGCGGCTACCTGATCTCGGCCGCGTCCTGGCGGTGGATCTTCTTCATCAACCTCCCGATCGCGGCGGCGGTGGTCGCGCTGGGCCTACGGCACCTCCCCGAGTCGCGTGACCCGGGCGTCACCGGCAGGATCGATTACGCGGGCGCGCTGGCCGCGGTGGTGTTCCTGACCGGCATCACGTTCGCGTTCATCGAGGCCCCCGCGCTCGGCTGGTCGTCGCCGTCGGTGATCGCGATGACGGCCGTCGGCGTGGCGGGGCTGGCCGCCTTCCTGGTCCGGGAGCACACCGCGGCCTCGCCGATGATGCCGCTGTCGATCTTCGCCGAGCGGCAGTTCGCGGCGACCAACGCGGTGACGTTCATCGTGTATGCGGCGCTTACCGGCGCGACCTTCCTGCTGCCGGTGGTGCTCCAGGTCGTGTCGGGTTATTCGCCGCTTGCCTCCGGGTTCGCGCTGCTGCCGCTGACCATCATCATGCTGGCGCTGTCGGCCCGGTCCGGGCAGCTCGCGTCCCGGATCGGGCCCCGCCTGCAGATGAGCGTCGGCCCGGTCGTGGTCGGCGTGGGCCTGGCCATGCTCACCTTCGCCACGTCCGGGACCAGCTATTGGGTTTACGTGCTGCCGGCGGTCATCGTCTTCGGGCTCGGGCTCGCGATCACGGTCGCGCCGCTTACCGCAACCGCGATGAGCTCGGCGCCCCCGGAACACTCGGGCATCGCGTCCGCGGTCAATAACGACGTGGCCCGGTTCGGCGGCCTGCTGGCGGTCGCCGTCCTGCCGGCGCTTGCCGGTATCACCGGCATGTCCTATCTGCACCCCGACGCGCTCGCCGCCGGCTTCCGCACCGCGGTGCTCATCTCGGGTGCGTTGTGCGCCGCGGGCGGGGTGCTCGCCGCATTCACGATCACCAACCCCGAGCGGGCGGCCCGCCCAGCCGGTGCCCCCGCCCCCGAGGAATGCCTCCATTGCGGCCTCGACGCGCCACCACTGACAACCGGCGCCGGCCAAGCGGCTGCTACGGAATAGCCTCACATGACCCTATGAGGGCCGGCCTGAGGCGCTGACGCCACGCCGGTCAGCAAGGCGGCCCAGACCGGCCAGCGCCGCCCACCGTGACGTCCGCGCGGTTACTTTTCTGGCTGCTGTTCGGTCTGCGGCGTTTGCCCCGGTGCGTGGCGGAAGGCGACCGGGCAGGCGAGGTGGGGCACCGGGGTTTGAATGAGCGCCGCCCGCCGTGCCCGGGTGGGGCGGCCAGGCCCGGTGATAAAGATTGCGGCGAGCACCGCGGCGCAGGCGAACGCGGCCGCGCAGATCCAGCTGATCTGGGCGAAGCTGGACCGGAACTGCACCGGGTCGGTGTAGACCGCACCGGTGAGGCCGGTGATGGGCGGCAGCGCGGCGATCCAGAGCAGGCCCGCGACCCGCGCCACGGCGTTGTTCACCCCGGAGGCCAGACCGGCCAGGGAGTCCGGGGCGGAGTTCATCGCGCTGGCGGTCAGGGGTGGTATGAGGGACGCCAGGCCAAGGCCGAACAGCAAGGCCACCGGCAGTACGGCCGTCCAGTAGTCGGCGTGGGGGCCGATGCGCACGGCGAGCATGGACGCAACCGTGCACAGCAGGCAGCCCGTCACCAGTTGCGGCCGGGGGCCGATCCGCTGAGCCAGCCGGCCGCTGGTTCCCGACAGCAGCAAGGTCACGACGGTGACCGGCACCAGTGCCGAGCCCGCCACCACCGGGCTATAGCCGGCGATGATCTCAAGGGCGGGGATGAAGACGAATGCGAAGCCGCCGAGGGCGCCGTTGACGACGAAGGTGACGGCATTCGCGGCGCGGAACTGCGCCGGGCGGAAGATCGCCGGCGGGAGCATGGGATGGCTCCCGCGCCGTTCGGTGACGGCGAAGGTGGCCGAGGACAGCAGGGCCAGTACCGCGGCAGCGGCGAACTCCGGCGACCTGACGCCCCCACCAGGCAGAACGATGATCGCGTAGGTGAGCGTGGCCAGCGCGGTGACGCCGGCCAGCGCGCCGGGCCAGTCGGCGCGCCCGGACAGCGACGTGTCCCGGGATTCGGGGACGTGGCGCCGCGTCATCCACGCGACCGCCGCGGCGACCGGGACGTTGATCAGGAAGATCCACCGCCAGCTGCCGGCTTCCAGCAGCCACCCGCCGAGAAAGGGCGCTATCGCGGAGGACACCCCGCTAAATCCAGCCCATGTCCCGATCGCGCGCGTGCGGTCGCCGGGCTGGAAGGCCGCCTCGATGATCGCCAGACTGGCCGGTGTCATCAGCGCGCCTCCGACACCCTGCACGGCCCGCGCGGCTATGAGCCAACCGATGCTGGGCGCGGCCGCGCACAGCACCGACGCCAGGGTGAACCAAATCAACCCGGCCAGGAAGACCCGCCGCCGCCCCCAACGGTCGCTGAGCGAGCCGGCTAGCAGGATCAGCGAGGCCAGGGTCAGCGTGTAGCTCGTGACGGTCCATTGCAGGCCCTGGAAGCCGACGTGCAGGTTCCGCCCGATCGCTGGCAGCGCGACGGCGACCACCGTGGAGTCGATCCCTGCCACCGACGACCCCAAGACCATCGCCGCGACCACCCACCGGCCTTGCGCCGAGCGGTAGCGGAGCAGTTCGCGCGGGCCGAGGCAGCCGGGCTCAGCTCGCCCGCTGAGCGCCCGCATCTGGTGTCACCGGCCGGACCTCCGTGTGGGTCCGGGCGGCATGTCATGACCGGCTGGCCTGGCCGCCGCTGTGCCGCCCGCGCTAGGTGAGGGTGAGGATGATGCGCTCGTGGACGTTGCCGCTTTCCAGCTGGCGGTGGGCCTCGGCGGCCTGCTGCATGGGCATGGATTTGTGCGCGCGCAGGCGGAGCCGGCCGTCGGCCAGCAGGGCGATCGTCTCATCCAGGGCACCGGGAGCACGGTCGGGCGTGGGCTCGGAGAGCGTGACGCCGAAGTCAGCGGCGGCCGGGTCCGACAAGGTGATGACCCGCTTGGGTCCGCCCGCCAGGGCGATCGCGTCGGCCAGGACACCCTTGCCGGCCGCGTCGAACACGGCGTCCACCGCGCCCAGCGCGCGGACCCGGCCGGCCACGCCCGCGCCGTACCGCACCGGCGTCGCTCCCAGCTCGCGGGCGAGCGTTTCGTCGTGCTCGCCGACCGCGCTGATCACCGTGACCCCCCGGGCGACCGCGAGCTGCGTCGCGATGATGCCGACCGATCCGCCGCCGCCGAACAGCAGCAGCGTCTCACCGCTCTGGACGTCCAGCTGCCGCAGCACACCGACGGCCGCCTCGGCCGAGCTGGGCAGCGCGGCGGCATCGATCCACGAAACGGCGTCCGGCTTGCGGGTCCAGATCGACGCCACCGCGTACTCGGCGTAACCGCCCAGGCTGAACAGCAGGGCCGTGACGCCGTCGCCGATGGACGTGCCGGTGACGCCGGGCCCGGCCGCGTCGACGGTGCCTGCTGCCTCGAAGCCGAGCACGGCGTCCGGGGGCAGCGGGAAGGCCTTGAGATAACCGGCCCGCAGGGCGAGATCGGTCGGGCTGATGCCGGCGGCCTTGACCTTGATCCTGATCTGCCCCTCGCCCGGTTCGGGCAGCGGGACCCCGGCCCATTTCAGCACCTCGGGCGGTCCGTATCCGGTCATCACAACCGCGTTGGGCATGGCAGTTCCTTCCTGGTAGCGGCCTGGGCATGGCCGCGAACGGCAACTTCAGCGGGCGTGCGCCGGTGACCCGGTGGCGAGGCTGGTCAGCGTTAGACCGCCGCCAGCGCCTCGGATTTGGTCACGGCCCGGCCCAGGGCGCCGTATTCGTGCAGGTCGCCGAACATCTCGATACGGATGGCCTGGTCCAGGCCGCCGACGCGCACCGGCTCGTAGCCGTCGGCGCGGATCAGCTCAGCAGCCAGGTCGCCCGCGGCGGCGTCGTCGGTGGCGTAGAACTGCACCGCACGCTCCGGCTCCCGCCATGCGGCCGCCGACAGGGTGGGGGCCGACAGCGTGCCGAACGCCTTCACCAGCCGTGCCCCGGCCGGCAGCAGGCCAGCCAGGATCTGGCCCGAGGACTCCTTCTCGCCGATGACCTTGCGGTAGTTGCCGTCGCTGTCCGGCCCGACCGGGTTGGTCGGGTGAACGATCACCTTGTCGGCGAGCCGCTCGCCGTAATGGGCGATGAGCTCTTTGAACGGGTCGAGCCAGACGGCGAACACGAGCACGTCGGCCCGGTCAACCGCCTCGTCGATGGTCACCGCTTCGGCGTGGCCGCCGAGGGTGGAGGCGAGCTTGCGGGCGGCTTCCTGGTCGCGTCCGGCCAGGAGGAAGTCCTGACCACCGGCCGCGAAATTCGCCGCGAGCGTGCCGCCGATGGTGCCGATGCCGACGATGGCAACCGTGCTGTCTGAAACAGTCACCTTGATTCACCTTTCGTGACGTGGTTTCCGCAGGAAGCCAGCCCGAGCCGACTCCGGTGCGCTTTGTGGATCGGATCGAGATGCATGCCGCCGCCGTTCATCAATCAGCCGTGCCAGCACCGGGTCGGCGTTGTGCAGGTAGGAGCGCGCTTGCCGCAGCCACGCGGCCCGGCTGGAATCCCCGGTCACTGAACCCGCTCCTCGCTCGCCTTGGCCTGTGCCGTCGCTATGCCGCCATATGCCGGGGATGGTGGGCGCTGCTGGCCTAGTGGCCCACGGCGGAGCAGGGTGCCGCCGATGACCGCGCCACCGGCGAAGATGGCGGTGATCCACCAGAACGCGGTGTCGTAGCCATGTGTCAGCGCCAGCCCACTCAGGGCCTGTCGGCCGATGAGCCGGGCCGCGGCGAGATGCGCGGTGAGGTAGGAGGCGACGGCGCCCGCGAAGATGGTGTTCAGCAGCGAGGTACCGACCGAGCCGCCGAGCATGCTGGCCGACGGTGACGGTGGCGGAGGCGACTCCGGCGTCCTGGGGGGCCACGCCGAAGGTGCCGGTGTTGATGACCGGCGCGATCACCATGCCCAGGCCAATTCCGACCAGGATGAGCGGGCCGAGCACGCCCGTGGCATAGCCGGTGTGCGGGCCCAGCTGCGCCAGCCAGGCCACCCCGCCTGATGCGGACAGCATCCCGGAGCGCGACCAACGGCTTGGGCCCGACCCTGGGCATCAGCACGATCGTGGACAGATTGGCCATGACAATGAGGCCGACGCTCAACGGCAGGAACGCGACACCGGTCACGAGCGGCCGGTAGCCCAGCGTTTGCTGCAGGTAGTAGGTCAGGAACAAGAAGATCCCGAACATCCCGGCCGCGCCGATGAAGAACGACAGGTAGGCACCGCCCCGGTTGCGGTCGAGCACCACCCGGAGCGGCAGCAGCGGGTGGGCCGCCCGGCGCTGCCACAAGGCGAACGCGATCAACAGCACCGCGCCAGCGGCCAGGAACCCGTAAGTGGACGGGGTGTGCCAGCTGCGCGTGGCCGCGTTGGAGAAGCCATAGACCAGGCAGAACACCGCCGCCGGAGACCAGCAGGGCGCCTGGGACGTCGAGCCTGGGCTTGCACGGGGGACGGCTGCCGCTTCAGCAGGATCAATCCGCCGGTGAACGTCACCGCGGCGAAGATCAGGTTCACGTACAGCGTCCACCGCCAGGACAGGTACTGGGTCAGCGCGCCGCCGAGTAGCAGGCCCAGCGCGCCACCGGCCCCGGCGATCGCGCCGTAGATGCCGAACGCCTTGGCGCGGTCCTTCGGCTCGGTGAATGTCGTGGTCAGCAGCGACAGCGCCGACGGCACCAGCAGCGCGGCGAACGCGCCCTGGCAGGCCCGCGCGGTGATCAGCATGGCGAAGTTGACCGAGGCGCCGCCGATGGCCGAGACGACGGCGAAGCCGACCAGGCCGGTCAGGAACGTGACCTTGCGGCCGAGCAGGTCGGCCAGCCGGCCGCCGAGCAGCAGCAGGCTGCCGAACGCCAGGGTGTAGGCGGTGACTACCCACTGCCGGTCAGCGGTGGTGAAACCCAGCGCCCGCTGCGCTGACGGCAGCGCGATGTTCATCACCGTGAGGTCGAGGATCACCATGAGTTGCGCCAGGCCGATCACGCCCAGAATGAGCCAGCGCCGGTCCGGGGCGCTGGTGCCGGAGGTGGAGCATCAAGGGATCACCGCTTGGTGCATGGTGTTAGCGGTACCTTCTCGTGCAGGATCGGTGTGCGACCGAAGCTAGCGGCCATCATGGTGAGCGGCTGTCACCAGATTCTGGTGATCTGCCCTCCGGCAGTGAACTGGCGGATCTCGACCAGATCGAGGCCGAGCGCCTCGACCTCGGCCAGCACCCCGTAGAGTGCCGACCGGTCCAGGACGCCGGTGAGCACGGTGTCGGCGCCGTGGTGCTGCGGTACCAGCGCCGGGAACGCGGACAGCACCGTGGCGCCAAGGTGGCCGTGGATCCGGATCGCATACCGGGCGGGTGCTGGGTCCATGAGGCCATGGTCGAGCGCTAGCAGGTGAACACTCATCACCAGGATCAGGTGACCGCTGTGTTAACGCGTAAGGCCCGCCGACAGTAGCCGCAGCTCTCGCGCACGCTGCACGGCCGAGGAGCGATCACGGGCCTGAAGCTTGGCGTAGATGTTACGGACGTGTGTGTTGACCGTGTTCACCGAGACGGACAGCTCGCTGGCGATCTCCGGCCGCGACAGGTTGGTCGGCAGATAGCGCAGCACCCTGAGCTCGGTCGGGCTGAGCTCCTCCGCTGGCGGCGATGGAGGACTGGTTCTTCGGCCGCCGGGGATGAGCCGTGCAGGACGTCGAGGATGTCGGCGAGCAGCGCGGCGTGCGCCGTCTCATGCCGCGGCAGCGCCTCCAGCAACTCGGCTGAACCCGTGATCGCGAACGGCAAGACCAGCCGGTCCGCCTCGGCGAGGGCGAGGGCGCGCTCGGTAGCTTGGTTGGCCGCGCGCTGGTCTCCGAGCTTGCGGTAGGCGAGCCCAGCTAGCAGGTGAGCCTTCCACGACCGTGACGTCTCCGATGACTGGTGCCGTGCCGTCGAGCACATCGCTGCAAGGTGCTGAGAGCCCCAGCCGGGTTGCCTTCGGCGAGACAGATCACCGCGCGGGCATCGACGATTTCGCCTGAGCTAGCCCGCTCATCATCGAGCGCGGCGAGCGAGGCGCGGGCTTGCCCCGGCATCCCGAGGCGGGCCTGGGTGGCCAGCACCCAGCCGGTCACCTGGCTCGCCAGGGCGTGCGAGCCCGCCAGCTGCGATCGCAGGCGTTCGGCCGCGCTGAACTCCGCGAGCGCCTCGTGGAGGCGGCCGCGACCGGCATGGAGCATTCCGGCTGGCCATGTGCAGAATCAGCCTGATGTCCGGCCCGGTGTCCGTTTGCAGGGCCTGCCCGGCGCGCTGCAGCCATCGCTCGCCTTCGTCAAACTCACCTGTCCAGATCAGCAGGCCGACCAGCGTTACCAGCGCGGGCGCGATGATCGGGCTCGGCGTCCCAGCCGTACCGGTCGGCGAGGGCTATCACCTCCTGGCAGCGACGCCGGGCAGTGGCAAACGGGTGGATCTTCGACGCGAATCCGAGCTGTGCCAGGCAGCCGACCTCGAGATAGGGCCGGCCGATCTTCCGGGCCAAAGCGGCGCCCTCCCGGAGGTGCCGTTCAGCGTCTGTCGAGCCCCAGGGACCACGTCTCGGCGGTCCCCAGATTCATCAGCGCCACCGCGCGCAGGTCGTTGCCGAGCGCGATGTCCTCGTCGGACTGCCCGGTCACCGGCGCAGCGAGGAAGGTGACCTGTTCGGTCACGCCGGCCAGGTGACCGTGTCGTCTGGCCAGCGACAGCTGCAGCGACGCGATCGCCACCTGGAGGCGGCGCTGGCGTTCCGGCGGCGCCGTCTCGGCGTACGTCTGGGCGACCGCCAGATGGGCGGCCGCCTCGTCCAGGCGCCCCTGGACGAGGTCAACTGTTGCGCGCACCAGGGCCAGCTCGGGGTGATCCGCGCCTGGCGGGAAGGCCCGCAGCAGCGCCTGCATGGTCTGCGCCTGCCCGTCGAGCGTCAGGCTGAACGCATGGTCGGCGAGCAGCCGGGCCGCCTCCGGCCAGTCGCCCGCCGCCTGGGTGTGCCGGATGGCGTCGACAACCTGGCCCTGCTGGATAAACCATTCAGCGGCCCGCCGGTGCAGCGCCGGCACTTCTTCTGGCAGCGCCCGGCGCAACTCCAGCCGCAGCAGATCCCCGAACAGGTGGTGGTAACGAAACCACGTGCGCTCGGGGTCGAGCGACACGACAAACGCGTTCGCGTCCTCCAGGTCCAGCAGGATCCGTTCCGAGCCAGGCCGGCCGGTCAGCAGATCGGCCAGCTCCCCGTTGACCCGATCGAGCAGGGAGGTGCGCAGCAGCAGATCCTGGACGTCGTCGGGCTGGCGTTCCAGCATCTCGGCGATCAGGTACTCGGCAACCGTGCGGTCGCTGCCGGAGAACTCGGCGACGAACCGCTCCGGGTCGGGGTGATCGGCCAGTGAGATCGCCGCGAGCCGCAGGCCCGCGGCCCACCCTTCGGTCCGCTGGTGCAGCAGCGCCGCCCCGGCCTCGGACAGCGCGATACCCGAGGCGTCGAGCAGCTCGCGGGTCTCGCGCTCGGAAAAGCGCAGATCGGCCGCGCGGATCTCGGCCAGCTCGCCGGCCAGGCGCAGCTGATGCAGGCCGCAGCCGGCAGATCGCGGCGCGTGGCCAGCACCGCGTGCACGTTCGGTGGAAGGTTCGTCAGCAGCCGGGTGAGCTGGGCGAGCGCGTCCGGCCAGATCAGCTCGTGGAGATCATCGATGACCAGGATGAGGCGGCCACGCTGCTCGGCGAGCTCCGGACAGCACCCGGTCGACCATCGCCGGTCCGTTGAAGTCGGGTGTCGCTGCTGGCGGTTCCGCGCGGCCGGTCGCGGCCGGAGGCCTGACGGACCGCGCTGAGCAGGGCCAGCCAGAACTGCTGGGCGTCTTGCTGGTCGCGTTGCACCTGCACGACGGCGAGCCGGTGCGGCTGCCCCGGACGGTCGGCCCAGGCGCGCAGCAGCGACGTCTTCCCGCTGCCGGCCGGGGCCGAGATGATCGTCACCTTCCTCGCCGCCGCGCGATCCAGGGCGGCGAGAAGATCACCCCGGTCGATCAGCCGGGGCTGTGCCCGATCCACCGTCAAAGGCCTGCCTTGGTGCCTGCGCCGGACGCCCAACCGCCGACGACCCAATCCTCTCGCTATCAGGCCAGCGCACGCAGTGTCAACGCGCGCGAATCACCAGGATCCGGTGACGACCTCTCACCTGGCTGGCGGCGAGCCTGGATCCGTCGCGAAGGCTCGCACGGCCGCCAGGGGACGTGCCCCGAGATCCAAGGGAGATACCGTGACATCACCAGCCATCGGCGCACGGCGCCCGGACCTGCCCGACTACGCGCCGATCCCGCCGGTCCGCGCTCGGCCCGGCCCTCAACGACCAGGGGTACTACGTCGGGCGGGTGGAGCGGAACCTCTACTGGGTCACCGACGGCGTCTACCAGTCGGCGTTCCTGACCACCGGGACGGCGTCGTGCTGTTCGACGCGCCGCCGAGCATCGGCCACAACCTGCGGCGCGCGGTGGATGAGATCGCCGCCGCCAACGGGGTGAGCAACACGGTGACCCACCTGGTCTACTCGCATCACCACGCCGACCACGGCGGCGCGTCCTCGCTGTTCGGCGGGGACGTGGTCCGCATCGGGCACGAGGAGACCCGGCGGCTGCTGCTGCGCGACGACGACCCGGCCCGGCCGGTGCCGGACGTGACCTTCGCCGACCGCTACACCCTCGAGGTCGGCGGCGAGCGCGCCGAACTGGCCTGGCACGGCCCCAACCACACGCCGGACAACATCTACATCCACTTCCCCGGCCACGACACGCTGATGTTCATCGACGTCGTCAACGCCGGCTGGGTGCCCATCTACAACCTCAACCTCAGCCGAGGACGTCCTCGGGTACATGGCAGGCCCCGGCCACCGCGCTGTCCTACCCGTGGACCCACTTCATCTGCGGTCACCTCGGCCGGCTCGCCACCCGCGACGACGTCGCCCTGCACCAGCAGTACATCGCCGACATCGAGGCCAGCGCGCGGGAGGCGCTGGCGTCGGTCAACCCGGTGCCGTCCTACGTGCACTGCGGGGAGAACGTCTGGGCCGGGATCAAGGGCCCACCTCGAACGGCGTCACCGACCGCGTCGGCCGCGCCCATCATCGCCAAGTACACCGGCGTGCTGGCCGCCGCGGACATCGAGATCTACACCTGGACCACGACGTTCGCCATCATGCAGTCGCTGCGCCTGGACAGCGGGCCCAGCGGCCCGGTGCACCCCTGACCCACGGGCCGGGCGCCGGGCCCGGCGCGGACGGTCTGTAGGTTTCCTGGTATGGCGGCTGATGACATCTCCGTGCCGGGCACCCTGCCCACGGTCATCGGCGTGCGCGGGGCCCGGCACAACAACCTGCGGGACATCGACGTCGACGTGCCGCTGTGGCGGACGGTCGCGGTGGTCGGCGTGTCCGGGTCGGGCAAGACGTCGCTGGCCATGGGCACGCTGTACGCCGAGGGTATGCAGCGGTTCCTGGAGGGCCTGAGCACCTACAGCCGCCGGCGGCTGACCCAGGCGCAGCGGCCGGACGTGGACCGGATCGATCACCTGCCGGCCGCCCTCGCACTGCGGCAGCGCCCGCCGGTGCCGGGGCCGCGCAGCACGGTCGGCACGATGTCGGAGGTGCTCAACGTGCTGCGGCTGATGATGTCGCGGCTGGGCTCGCACCTGTGCCCGAACGGCCACCTGGTCGCGCCGTCGGTCGCCACGCAGCGCGAGGAGATCGTCTGCCCGGTGTGCGGGGCGCGATTCGAGCATCCCGAGCGCCGAATCCTTCGCCTTCAACTCCTACGGCGCCTGCCCGGCCTGCCAGGGCCTCGGCGTGCGGTCCGAGGTCGACGCCGCCACCCTGGTGCCCGACCCGGGCAAGACGATCGAGCAGGGCGCGGTGCTGCCGTGGAACTCCGGCGGGCGGCGGCTGTCGATGTACGCCGCGCGCGAGCTCGGCGTCCGCCTCGACGTCCCCTACCGGTCACTGACCGCCCGCGAGCACGACATCGTGCTGCACGGCGAGCCGGTCCGGCTGCAGGTGACCCTGCAGCTCCGGGCCGCATCGGGCCGCACCGTGCAGCTGTCGGTCAACTACGACAACGCGGTCGCCGCGGTGGAACGCTCGCTGCGCAGCGACAACGAACGCACCCGGCGGCTGGTGCAGCGGTTCCTCATCACCCGCGTCTGCTCGGTGTGCCACGGCACCCGGCTGCGGCCCGAGGCGCTGACCTCCCAGCTCGGCGGGCGCAACCTGGCCGAGATCAGCGCGCTCGGCCTGGCTGAGCTGCGCGGGTTCGCGGTCGGCCTGCCCGCCGGGCTGCCCGCCGAGCTCAGCCGGATGACCACCGGGCTGCTCGCCGAGCTGGACGGCAGGCTCACCCCGCTGCTCGAGGTCGGGCCTCGGCTACCTGACCCTGGACCGGGCCGGCGCCACGCTGTCCACCGGGGAGCGGCAGCGGATCGAGCTCACCTCGACGGTGCGCGCCAGCACCACGGGCATGCTCTACGTGCTGGACGAGCCGTCGGTCGGGCTGCACCCGGCCAACGTCGCGGGGCTGCGCAAGACGATCACCGCGCTGGCCGGGAACGGCAATTCGGTCGTCGTGGTGGAGCACGAGCGGGAGCTCATCCGCTCCGCGGACTGGGTCATCGAGCTCGGCCCCGGGGCCGGCGCCAGGGCGGCACGGTCATCGCCGAGGGCACCCCCGGCGCAGCTGGAGACCGACCCGCGACTCGATCATGGGCCCGTTCCTGGCCGGCGCCACCGCCCTGCCGCGCCGTGACCGGCCGGCGCCGGTCCGGTCCCGGCGGCCAGATCAC
Organism: uncultured Actinomycetes bacterium; assembly: GCA_963835425.1. Taxonomy (GTDB): domain Bacteria; phylum Actinomycetota; class Actinomycetes; order Streptosporangiales; family Streptosporangiaceae; genus UBA9676. The sequence goes on from CAWIGE010000005.1 coordinate 261,087, forward strand.
CATCGAGATCGGCGACCTGTACAACCTGCACGACCTCACCGCCGCCTTCCCTGTGGGCCGGCTGACCGCGCTGGCCGGGCCGTCCGGGGCCGGGAAGACCGCGCTCGTGCTGGACAGCCTCATCCCGGCCGCGCGGGCGCTGCTGGCCGGGTCGGCGCTGCCCGGGCACGTCCGCCGCCTGGACCTCGCCGGCATCCGCCAGGTCGTCCAGATCGACGCCTCGCCGATCGGCCAGAACGCGCGGTCCACGCCCGCGACCTACTCCGGGGCGTTCGACCAGATCCGCCGCCTGTTCGCCGAGTCCGCCTATGCCCGGCGGCGGCGCTGGAAGCCCGGGCACTTCTCGTTCAACACCCGCGCGGCCAGTGCCCCACCTGCCGCGGGCTCGGCCACATCGACCTCGACGTCCAGTACCTGCCCGACATCACCGTCGGCTGCCCGGCCTGCCACGGCGCGCGCTTCAACGACGCCACCCTGGCCGCCGGGATCGACGGCCTGACCATAGCCGACGTGCTCGGCCTGAGCGTGCACGACGCCCTGGAGCGGTTCGCCGGCCGGGCCCCGGTCGCCGCCGCGCTGCGGCCGGTCAGCGAGGTCGGCCTGGGCTACCTGCGGCTGGGCGAGCCGACGCCGTCGCTGTCCGGCGGCGAGTCGCAGCGGCTGCGGATCGCCTCCCGGCTGCGCAGCAGCCAGCGCGGCGTGCTGTACGTCTTCGACGAGCCGTCCACCGGCCTGCACCCGCTCGACGTGGCCACCCTGGCCGGCGTGTTCGACCGGCTGCTGGAAGCCGGCGCCACGGTCATCGTCATCGATCACGACCTGGACCTGCTCGCCGCCGCCGACCACCTCATCGACATGGGCCCGGGCGGCGGCCCGGACGGCGGTCACATCCTCGCCGCCGGGACGCCCGAGGACGTCGCGCGGGACCCGGGCAGCGTGACCGGCCCGTGGCTGGCCGAGCACCTGGGCCTGCCGCAGGCCCGCCAGCCCCATCTCCTGCTCCACGGCCAGCCGGTAACGAGCGGTCAGATCATCCCCTCGGCCTCGTCCTCCGGCGATGCTTGCCGGGCGATCAGGTCATGGAGCTGGTGGCGGCCCGCTCATGCCCAGCTTGGGGTAGGACCGGTACAGGTGGGAGGCGACGGTGCGCGGGGACAGGAACGAGCCGGTCGGCGATCTCGGCGTTGGTCAGCCCGCGGCCGGCGAGGAGGACGATCTCGCGTTGCTGGGCGGTCAGGCCGGCCAGCGCGCCGGGCTGCCGTCGGCGCGACAACAACGGTCATGCCGCAGGCCCGCAGTTCGCGCCCTCCGCGCGCCGGGTCCAGGGCACGGCACCGAGGCGGCGGAACGTCTCCAGCGCAGCCGGCCAGGACGGGCTTGGCGTCGTTGATCCGCCGCTGCCGCCGCAGCCACTCTCCGTAGTCGAGCTGCAGCTGGGCCCGCTCGAACGGCCACACGTCGGCGGCCGGATCGGACAGGGCCTTGGCGAGGTAGGGTCTCGGCGTCGGCTGGGGTCGGCGAGCAGGCCGCGGGCCCGGGCGGCGAGCTGCTCCAGCCGCGGCACCGAGTGCCGGGTCCACCGGGCCAGGGCACGTTCTCGACGCGGAGCGCCCGCGCCTCCAGGCGGCGCTCCGGCGCGCACCGGCGGCGGCGGCGAGGTCGGCGATGCCCAGGTAGGAGACGTGGTGGTGCAGCGGCGCGCCGTCCGCTCCGAAGAGCTGGCTGAGCTGTGCGTAGCCGGTCAGGTAACTGCCATCCGCCAGCGCCGCGATGCCGGTGGCATACCAGGCCCGGGCGGCGAATCCCCGGGTATGCTGCCGCGTCCAAGGTGGCGAGCGCGCTGGCCACCAGCGGATGCACATGGCCATGGGCGCCGCGCAGCGCCAGCACGGTCGCCGTGGCCAGGCCGGCCGAGGCGGCGACGGCCTCCATCCGGTACGCGGCGGCCAGGTCGGCGGCCTCGCGGGAGGCGGCGAGCGCCTCGTCCCATCGTCCGGTGTCGATGCAGGCCCAGTGCAGCGCAGACAAGGTGGCGCCGCTGTCGCCGCGCACACCGGGGGCGCGCAGCCGGGCGAGGGATTCGCGAAGCAGCCTGACCGCCAGTTCGGACTCGTCGAGGAGCCAGGCCGCCGCGCCGAGCCTGGCGTGTCCGTTGACGGTTCGGCCGGCCATCCGGTGCAGGCGGGGGACCACTTCATCCCTGTTGCCGAACGGGTCCGTAGCTGCTCTTATCCACATCCGGGACTCGCCGGCGAGGCCGTCTGGCCAGTCCGCGGCCGGCGGGGCCGGTTCCTGCATGCGGTCGAGGGTGTCCCGCACCGCGTGGCGGCCTTCCGCGGTTCCGGTCTGGTAGGCGACGGTGCCGGCGGCCCGATCGCCTGCCAGGCGATGCCCGGCAGCCGGGCCGATGCCTCCTGCGCGACGGAGATGAGCGTGGCGAGCGCGCTCGGCGTGCTGGTTCGACCAGATCAGCGCCCAGCCGATATGCAGCCGGGCTGTCGATGCGCAACTGCGGGTCCCCGGTCACCGCGAGCACCCGGGTGGCCAGCTCCTGGACCCAGTCCGCCTGCCCGGCGGCCAGGGCCAGCGCGGCGGCGGCCAGCAGCCGCGGCGGCCCTGATCGCGCTCACTGGGGCTGAGTTCGGCGGCGCGCTCGAGGGCACGCGCGGCCGCGGCGGCGCCGCCGCGCCGCTGCGCCTGGGCGGCCGTCTCCTCGAGCAGAGAGGCCACGTGCTCGTCGGGTTCCAGCGTGGCCGCCGCCAGGTGCCAGGCATAGCGGTCGGGCTGATCGCGGAGCGAGTCCGCGATCTTCAGGTGGGCCGCGGCGCGCTCGGCGAACGGGACTGCATGGTAGACGGCCGCCCGGACGAGGGGGTGGGTGAACTGCGGCCCCGACTCTGTCCGACCCTGACCAGGCCCGCGGTCTCGGCCGGGGCGAGCGCGGCGGCGGTCAGCCTGGACCCGGCCGCCGCCGTCATATCCGGGCTGTCGGCGACGGCGGCCGAGCAGCAGCGCCTGCCGTGTCGCCCGGGGGAGGGCGCCGTACTGAGCGGCGATGATGGCGGCGAGCCGGTCGGTGGGCGGCAGCGGCTCGGCTGGCCCATCGCCGCCCGGCGGCCGGATCGGCCGCGATGATCCGGGACAGCTCGATCAGCGCGATCGGATTGCCGGCCGCCTGAGCGAGCACCTGCTCCCGGGCCCGGCCGCGCGGCGGGTGCGGCTGGGCATCCAGCAGCCGCCCAGCGGCCCGGATGTTCAGCGGCTCCAGCCGCAGCTCCGGGAAGTCCCGCTCGAAGCCTGCGGGCGGGAGGTTCCCGCGCGTGCCGAGCAGCAGCACGAGCGGTTCCGCTTCCAGGCGCCGGGCGGCGAAGGCGAGCGTGTCGAGGGAACCGCGGTCCATCCACTGGGCGTCGTCGGCGACCACCAGGAGCGGGCGGTCCTCGCACAGGTTCGAAAGCAGGGTGAGCACGGCGAGCCCGGTCAGCAGGGCGCCGGCGGCACCGGCTCCGCCGAATAGCCCGAACGCTCCCCAGCAGCGCTTCCGCCTGCCGGTCCGGCAGGCCCGGCGCATGGTCCAGCACCGGCCTCAGCAGCTGGTGCAGCCCGGCGAACGCCAGGTCCCGCTCGGACTCCCGCCCGGCAACCTGCAGCACCCGAAGGCCCGCCGACCTGGCCTGCCGTGCCGCCTCTGGCCAGCAGGACGGTCTTGCCCATGCCCGCGTCACCAAGCAGCACCAGCACCCGGCTTTCCGCCGGGGGCGGATCCACGAGGCCCCGCAACCGGGAGAGCTCGCTATCCCGGCCGATCAGCCCCGCGTCCTTACCGCCCAACCCGGAACCCCTCATGCAATCGCGCGCCCACTATAGACAAGCTAACCGGACGCCCCGGAGAGGAAGTGCAGTCAGGCTGCTGATACCCCTCAGCCCGCCCCGCGGCGCAGAGTGGCGGCGTGTATGCCACGTCCTTCGCGACGGCGGCAGGCGGTTGCATGATGACCGCGCGTCACCGTCGGCCAGGAGAACTCGGCCGCCATCCGGATCTACTACGAGGACCACGGGCTCGGCCCTCCCGGTCGTGCTGGTGCACGGCTTCCTGCTGGACGGCCACTCGTGGGAGAAGCAGGAAGCTGCCCTGCTGGCCGCCGGGCACCGCGTCATCACCTACGACCGCCGGGGCTTCGGCGCCTCCAGCAGGCCAAGCGTGGGCTACGACTACGACACGCTGGCCGCCGACCTCGCCACCCTGCTGGACCGGCTTGACCTGCGCGAGGTGGTGCTGGCCGGGTTCTGCGCGGGAACCGGGGAGGTGGCCCGCTACCTGGGAACCTACGGCCAGGGCCGGGTACGCGCCGCCGTGCTGCTGGCACCGCTGCCGCCGTTCCTCCCGCGCGGCTGCGGGAACTGGATGGGTTCGACCGCGAGGATCCTGGACGAGCTCATGAGCGATATTCAGCGCCGACCGGCCGGCCGTGACCAAGGCCTTCCTGGACCGGTCTGACAACATCGACCTGTTCGGCGGCGTCCGGGTCAGCGATCAGGCGTGGCAGAACAGCTTCCACGTCGCCATCGGGGCATCCGCCCCGGCCGTGCTCTGGCGGCGCCGCCGCGTGGCGGGAAGACTTCCGCGCCGACCTGGCCCGGATAACCATCCCCGTCCTGGTCGTACAGGGCAGCCAGGACCGGGATCATGCCTCCCGGAGGCCACCGGGCACCGGCTGGCCAGCCTGCTCAGCGCGCCGCCCGCGCGTGTGGTGATCCCCGATGGGGTCGCACGCGACGATCTGGACCGACGCGGACCAGGTCAACCAGGCAATTCCTCCGAATTCCTCCGCGACCACCGCACCTGATCGCCCGGCGGGTGCAGTCAACATGCGGATACCCCACCGGCGGCCCGCCGGTCAGCATGGCAGAACGACCACGTGCCCCGGCAGGGAAGGAACCACCGACATGAATGCCCGACCCAACATCGTCCTCGTCCACGGCGCCTGGGCCGACGGATCGTGCTGGAGCGGCGTCATCGAGCGCCTGCAGGGCGGCGGCTACCACGTCACGGCCCCGCAGTTCCCGAGAGACCTCGACTGGCCGATGACGTCGCCCGGCTGCGTCACGTGCTGGAGCTCCAGGATGGCCCCAACGACCGTGGCCGGGCACTCCTACGGCGGCCAGATCATGACCGCACTGGGCACCGGCGCGCCGAACGTGGCCGGCCTGGTGTATATCGCCGCCTTCGGGATCGACGAAGGGGAATCACTCGGCGCGCTGCTAGTCCCAGGGACCCACGCCCCCGGCGCTGGAGCTATCTAGAATTCACCGACTCCCGCGGCTTCGGCTGGATCCCGGAAGACGACTTCGTTAAGACACTTCGCGTCCGGCGTTGACCTGGTCCGGGCGAAAGGTGCTGCACGCCGTGCAGCAGCTGCTCGCCGGTTCCACCTTCGACCGACGTGATGGGCGTCCCGGCGTGGAAGTCGCTGCCGTGCTGGTACCTGGTCGCCGACGCTAGGACCAGGCGATCCCGCCCGACGCCGAGCGCATGTTCGCCAGCCGCATGGGCGCGACCACCATCGAGGTCCCCTCCGGCCACCTCGCCATGGTCTCCCACCCAGCCGAAGTGGCCCAGCTCGTCGAGTCCGTGGCCGAGGCCTGCTGCGCCGTGTGACGGAGGTGCCAGCCCCCGCCACCGCCTGAGGCGCCGCGCCTGCCGCCCTGATCCCAAGAAGGAGCATGACCATGCCCATGATCGACGTCTACGCCACGGCCGGGACATTCGCCGACACCTAGCCAGCTGGCCGCCGACCTTGCTGCTGCAGTGATGGCCGTCGAGCAGGTGCCAGACATCCCGATGTTCCGGCAAGAACACCGCCGCGTTCATCCACGACCTGCCCGCGGGCGCGCTGTCCAACGTCGACGGCGACGGCAACTACGTGCGGATACAGGTCCTCACCAACGCAGGCGCCCTCGATCGCGGCAAGCAGCTGGCCGTGGTCGAGCGGCTGACCGAGACATCGCCGCCGATGCCGCCGGTGATCCGGGCCTGGCCAGCCGGACCTGGGTGCTGCTCACCGAGGCACTCGACGGGGGCTGGGGCCTGCGCGGGCCACGCTCAACACCAACGAGGAACTCGTGGCTGCCGCCCGCGCACAGCTGGCGAGCCTGGCGGCCGGCAGGCCGTCCGAGGGCTGACGGCGTCACCTCCGGGCAGTGCCGGAGGCGGACCTCGAGCGGTTCCAGCCCGAGCACCCTCCGGGACACCCCACAGACGGTACCGGTCATGAACCGGTATCAGAGTTGTCCGGCGGCGTCGCTGATCGCCTGGTCCAGGATCGCCAGGCCGAGCGAAAGCTCGTCCTCGGTGGCGGTCAACGGCGGGGCGATCCGGAAAACGCCGCCCATGCCGGGCAGTTGCACGATGTTCATGTGCAGCCCCAGTTCGAGGCAACGCCGGGTGACGAGCGCGCCCAACTCGTCGGAGCTGCGCTTGGTCTGGCGGTTGACGACCAGTTCCAGGCCGACCAGCAGGCCACGTCCCCGGATGTCGCCCACGATCTCGTGCCTGCGCGCGATCTGTTCGAGGCCATGGCGGAGGATGCCGCCCAGCTGCCGGGCGCGCTCGTCGAGCCGGTCGCGGTGCAGCACGTCCAGGACGGTGTTGCCGACAGCCGCCGGCAGCGGGTCCGCGACGTGCGTGGTGAAGAACAGGAATCCCCGGTCGTGCGCCGCCCTTTCGAGGTCGGCGCTGGTCAGCACGGCGGCCAGCGGAAGACCGGCGCCGAGCGTCTTGGACAGGGTGAGGATGTCCGGCACGACGCCGTCGCGTTCGAAGGCGTACCAGTTGCCGGTGCGGCAGAGCCCGGTCTGGGCCTCATCAAGGATCAGCAGCATTCCCCGTTCCCGGCACTTGTCCCGCAACGCCGGGAAGTAGCCGGGCGGCGGCTCGATGATGCCGCCCGAGCTGAGGATCGGCTCGACGATGCAGGCGGCCAGGCTGCCGACCGACTGCGCGTCGATCAGGTCGAAACCGAAATCCAGCTGACGCTGCCAGTCGAGCTCGCCGTCGGCGGTGGTGAAGTCAGGCCGGTAACGGTAGGGCGCGGGGATGGCGAAGTTGCCGGGCGCGGCCGGGCCGTAGCCCTTTCTGCCCGCGCTGTAGGTGGCGCTCGCGGCCGCTTGTGTCATGCCGTGCCAGGAACGGGCGAACGAGACGATCTCATGTTTGCCGGTGACGAGCTTCGCCATCCGGATGGCCGCTTCGTTCGACTCGGCCCCGGTGGTCAGCAGCAGCGCCTTCTCCAGCGGTTCTGGCAGTGTCTCGGCCAGACGGCGGGCCAGGTCGACGACGGGGCGGCTGAGCATGCCGCTGAACAGGTGGTCGAGCTTGGCCGCCTGCCGTGTGATGGTGGCGACGATCTCCGGGTGCGAGTGGCCCAGGATCGCGCTCATCTGGCCGGAGGTGAAGTCGAGGATCTGGCGGCCGTCCTCGGTGAACAGGAAGCTCCCGGCGGCATGGTCGATGACCTCGCGGGTGAACTCACTGGCGCCGGCGTAGCGGATCAAGTGCCGGTCGGCGTCTGCCCAGAAAGCGTCATCGGTGGAAAGCGCGGAGGTCGGAGCGGCCATGGCTCCGACGGTACGTCCAGCCCAGGCGGCCCGTCCATCGGGCACCACCGTCATCATGCTTGGTAGCGGCCAGGCCAGATGACCAACCGGTGTCACGCTGAACTGGGTGATCTGTGCCCGGCCGTCCGGGCTGTCCGGCAGATATGCCTCCGGGGCATTGCCGTCACCCGCGCCGTCTGGCAGGGACCGGCTAATCTGACGGCGGTGACCATTGAGCTGGCCCTGCTGTCGCGGGTTAGTTATGGCGGCCTGGAGATCACCGGCTCCCGGCTGCAGGGCCTGCTTGCGCTCTTGGCCGAGGACCCGCACGTGGGGTGCAGCACCTCCCGGCTGGTGGACGCGCTGTGGCCAGACGAGCAACCCGAGCACCCGTTCAAGGCTCTCCAGGTCCTTGTGTCACGCGCCCGGGCCCGCCTCGGCCCTGGGGTCATCGTCAGCACGCCCGGCGGATACCGCCTCGCGCTGCGCGACGACCAGATCGATGCCTCCGCGGTCCTGCTCAGCGTGTCCGAGAGCGACAAACGGTCCCGGGCCGGCGACCACCTGGCGGCGCTGCGGCACGCCGAGGCCGGGCTCGCGCTGTGCGAAGGCGCCGAGGGCTGGGACGCCGGGGACGGCCACCCGCTGTCCGCGCTGCGTGCGGCACGGGTTCCGGCCTATCGGTCGCTGCTGCGGGCCCGCGCGCTGGCGCTGTCGCGCCTCGGGCGGCGGGCCGAGGCGGCTGCACCGCTGGGCGAGCTGATGCTGGAGTACCCGCGGGATGAGGAGGTCCTGGCCGAACTGCTGCGGTGCGAGGCGGCGACCGCGGGGCCGGCGGCGGCCCTCGCCAGGTACGCCGATTACCGGCAGCGGCTGCGCGACGAGCTCGGCAGCGACCCGGGCCCCGCGCTGCAGGGCGTGTACCAGGAGCTGCTGCGGGCCGATACGCCCATGATCCGCCGCGGTGTCCGGCACGAGCCCAACCCGCTGCTCGGCCGGGACGATGACATCGCCGCCGTGGCCGGCCTGCTGCACACGTCCCGGGTCACGTCGATCGTGGGCCCCGGCGGCCTGGGCAAGACCCGTCTCGCGCACGCGGTCGCCAGCCAGGCGGAGCAGCGCGTCGTGCACGTCGTCGAGCTCGCGGGCGTCGCCGCCGACGGCGACGTCACCGCCGAGGTCGCGTCCGCCCTCGGCGCCGGCGAGGAAGGCGGCAACCCGGTCGGAGGCCGCAGCGCCACGCCGGGCGCACCCGCCGGGATCGTGGCCGCCCTGGGTCCCGGCCCCGCGCTGCTGGTGCTGGACAACTGCGAGCACGTCGTACGCGGCGCCGCCGATCTGGTGCACGCCCTGGTGTCGCTGAGCAAGGACCTGCGCGTGCTCACCACCAGCCGGGCTCCCCTCGGCCTGTCGTCGGAATCGGTGTACCTGCTGCCCGAGCTGGACCTGGCCACGACGGCCGAGCTGTTCCGGCAGCGGGCCAGGGCGGTCAGGCCCGACGCCTACCTGCCCGAAGACGCAGTACGGGAGCTGTGCGGCCGACTGGACGGGCTGCCGCTCGCCGTGGAACTGGCCGCCGCGCGGGTCCGGGTCATGTCGGTAGCGGAGATCGCCCGCCGCCTCGACGATCGGTTCGCCGTGCTGCGCGGCGGCGCACGGGACGCACCGCAACGGCACCGGACGCTGGATGCCGTCATCGGCTGGAGTTGGAACCTGCTCGACCCGGCCGGGCAGGCGGCCATGCGCGCGTTGTCGGTGTTCCCCGGTGGATTCGCCGCCGACGCCGCCCGGCACCTGCTGGGCGGCGACATCCTGCCGGTCCTGGAACAGCTCGGCGATCAGTCGCTGCTCAAGGTCGTGGACACCGCATCAGGTACCCGCTACCGGATGCTGGAGACCGTGCGGGAGTTCGCCGCCGCGCGCCGGGAGGACGCCGGTGAGACCGAGCACGTCACCAGCCGGTTCCTTGCCTGGGCCCGCGACTTCGGCGTCGCCCACCACGACTCGGTGCTCACCAGTGACGACCTTCCGGGCTTCGAGCTGATCAGAGCCGAGCAGGACAACCTGGTTCAGGCGCTGCGGCACGGGCTCGACCGCGAGGATGCCGGAACGGTCGCCGCGGTGTCGGCCGTGCTGAGCGGACTATGGATGGTCGAGTCGAATTTCGCCCGCGTGATCGCCCTGGCCCGGGACACGGCCCGGATCCTGCCGCCCTTCCGGCCGGAAACCGCCCTCGTCGAGGTCACCCGGACCAGCCTGGTGCTCGGCGCGATGAGCGGGTTCCTGCTGCGGGAGCCGAACCCGGCGCGGTTCCTCGTGGGCCTGCGTCGGCTGCCGTCCGCTCCGCCGGACACCTTCGCCGGGGCCGCGCAGGCCGTGCTGAACGCGCTGGGCGGTGCGCCCGAGTCGGACCTCGCGACCTTGCGGGCGCTGGGCGACAGCGACCAGCCGCTGGTCGCGGGCATGGCCAACTACGTGGCCAGCTACGCCTGGGAGGAGGCGGGCGACCCGGACGGCGCGCTGGCAGCGGCGCGGCGGTCGCTCGCCGGGTTCGAGCACCTCGGCGGCGCGTGGCTCCGGGCCGCCGCGCACGCCCGGATCGGCGAACTGTGCCCCCAGGTGGACGAGGCCGGTTCGGGCGACGAGGCGCTGCAACACCTGAGCGCGGCCTTGTCGGTGGCCGAGGCGTTCGGGGCGTGGTCCAGCGCGAACCGGCTGCGCGAGGCAATCGTGCTGGTCAACCTGCAGCGGGGCGCCTACGACGAGGCGGAACGCGAGCTGAAGCTGACAACGCCGCGCGACGTAGACGAGCCCTGGGATATGTCGATGTTCGACACCGCGGTGCGTGCGGAGATCGCCCTCGGCCGCGGTGACGTCGCCACAGGCCTGCGCCTGTGGCGTACCGGCCGCGGCCGCGCTGCGAGCCCAGCGGCGCCAGGGGCGAGGCGGCGACCTGTCCTCCCTGGAGCCCTGGGCGCAGCAGGTTCAGGCCATGGCCGTGGTCGCGCACGCCCAGTACGGCCAGCTCGCCCTGGTCGCGGAGATCACCGACGTGCTGCCCGCCTCGCTGTCCGTGCTGACCGCAGACCCGGGGCCGCAGGCCGGGACGCTCGCCACGTCCTATGGCCTCACCGTCTGCGCCTCGCTGCTGCTCGCCCTGGCCATGACCGACATCGACCAGGCCGAGCGCGCCGCGGACGCGCGCGCCGCGAGGTCGGGAGCGAGGATGATCGCGCTGGCCGAGCGCTTCGGCTTGAAGAACGGGCTCCAGCCGACCATGTCCGCCGCGCGCGCCCGGCGGGCCGCGCAGGACGCCGACGGGCCCGCATACGCCGACGCCGTGTCGGCGTACGCGGGCCTGGACCCGGACGGCCTGCGCGCCGCCGCCCGCGCCGCGCTTGGGGCGCGAGCCCAGCTCAGCGGTTGAGGTCCCGCCGGAACAGGACCCGCGCCCACAGGTACCCGGCCAGCGCGAGGCCGGCGCACCAGGCGACGGCGGCGAGCGTGCTGCCGCCGTCCGGCGCGCCCGTCAGCAGCCCGCGGAGGGTGTCGATGACCGGCGTGAACGGCTGGTACGCCGCGAACCAGTGCACCCATCCCGACATCTGGTCCGGCGGCACGAACGCGCTGCTGATGAACGGCAGCAGCTGAACGACGAGGATGAAGCCGGACAGGCCCTCGGCGGTCTTGGCCGCCAGGCCGAACGGGACGGCCAGCCAGGTGAGCGCGAGCACGAGCAGGGCGGTGACGCCGGCCGCCGCCAGCCACCGGCCTGCGTCGGCGGTGGGCCGGAACCCCAGCCCGATCGCGACGCCGATGACCAGGGCCACGCTGACCAGCGTGCGGGCCAGGGCGCTGGCGACGTGCCCGTTCAGCACCGATGCGGGAGAGATCGCCATGGTGCGGAACCGGGCGATGATGCCCTCGGTGGAATCCCGGTTGACGGACTGGGCGGTGACCGAGCTCCCGTACGCGGCGGTCATCACGATGATCCCGGGCATGACGTAGTCGATGTAAGCGCCGTGTGAGACGGCCCCGAGCCCCGTCTTCAGCGCGCCGCCGAAGACGCCGACGAACAGCAGCAGCAACAGCACGGGCACGGCCACTGACACGACCAGAGTCACCGGGTAGCGCAGCACGTGCCGGAAACCGCGCCGGGTCATCGTCGCCGAGTCCCGAACGGCAAAGGCCATCGTTGTCATCGGACGTTCTCCATTTCTGCAGTCGTTTCTGCCGCCGGCTGGCTGGTGAGGGCGAAGAAGACGTCATCGAGATCAGGCGTGTGCACGGACACGTCGTCGACCTCGGCCGCCGTGTCGCCGAGCTGGTTGAGCAGCTCCCGCACCGCGATCGCGCCGCCGTCGCTGGGAACCTCCAGCGTCAGCCCGTCGTCGTGACGGAACGCGCCGCCGAGGGCTCGTGCGGCCGCGTCGAGCCCGGTGGTGTCCGCGAAGTGCAGCCGGACGTGGGCCCCGGGGATACTGCGCTTGAGCTCCTCGGGGCTTCCCTCGGCGACCACCTTGCCGTGGTCGAGAAGGGCGATCCGGTCGGCCAGCTCGTCCGCCTCGTCCAGCTGCTGGGTGGTCAGGAAGATCGTGACGCCGCCGGCCACGAGCTCGCGGATGGTCTGCCACATCATGTGGCGGCTGCGCGGGTCGAGCCCGGTGGTCGGCTCGTCGAGGAAGATGATGCGCGGGTCGCCGATCAGGGTCATCGCCAGATCGAGCCGCCGCCGCATGCCGCCGGAGTAGGTCGCCGCGGTCTTCCTGGCCGCGTCGGCCAGGTCGAACTTGCCGAGCAGCCTGGCGGCGCGCCGCCGCCCTTCCGCCCGGCCCAGGTGGTGCAGGTCGGCCATCAGCAGCAGGTTCTCCTCGCCGGTGAGCAGGTTGTCGACCGCGGAGAACTGGCCGGTGACCCCGATCGCGGCCCGTACCGCCGCCGGGTCCCGGGCCACGTCATGGCCTGCGACGCGCACCTCGCCGCCGTCGGCGTGCACCAGCGTGGACATGATCTGCACGGTGGTGGTCTTGCCGGCGCCGTTGGGTCCCAGCAGCGAGAACGTGGTTCCCGCGCCGACGTCCAGGTCGATGCCGTCCAGGACGGCCTTGCCGCCGAATGACTTGCGCAGCCCGGCGGCCGTGATCGCGCTGGTCATGCTTCTCCTTTCACCGTCACCGCGGCCTGGACGGCCACGGCCACGTCCAAGGTGCACGCAGGGGGATTCATCGCGGTTTCACGGCGGTTTCGGGGAACGCGTCTCCGGCGAGCTGGACGTCAGGGCATCGCGCTCCTCTCGGGTGATGGGCTGAGGGCACCGCTAGGGTGAGCGGTGTGTCGGGGATCCTGTCCAGCTGGAATGACGGTGCCGCTCGGCGGCCGGTCGTGCAGTTCGTCGAGGGCACCGTTGCGGCCGGGGTGCCAGGTTCACCCAGCACCCGGACAAGCCATCGCTCCGGCTGCTCCTGCTGCACGACGACAACGAGCGCGAGTTCGGCTACACAGCGGCACCGAGCAGGCTCTTGAGCGAGCTGACAAGGACGGCTGGACGATCGTCAGCATGAAAACCGACCGGGCCACGATCTTCTGATCGTTGTCGTTCCAATGGCTAGAATCGCCGGGATGCCAGGGCCGACCGCAGAAAGCGCCGTACCCGTGGGCAAGGCCCGCACACTCGCTCAGGTGTACCGGCACTTCGGTGAGGTCAACGCCGCCGAAACATCGCCGCTGTACGAGCGCGTCGCCGTCGCCCTGAGTGAGTCCGGCGAGGCGCTGCGCGCCATCGAGGCGGCGCCGGCTCGCAAGCGGCACCCCACGGTGATCCTCGCCTCGCTGCACGACCTGGCCCTCGCCGGACGCGCCCCGGCGCTTGCCGCGGCCTATGCCGCTGCGGACGGCGACGCTGCCGCTGGCGCGGCGATCGACACGCTGCTGCGAATGACCGACTCGGTCGTGGCCATCGCCGTGCGCCGGCGGACGCGGCCCAACGAGACCGGGCGCTGCGCCGTGCTGTATCCGGCCATTGCCGAGGCGGCGCGCCGGGTGGGCGCGAACGCGGTCGGGCTGATCGACGTGGGTTGTTCGGCTGGGCTCAATCTCAATGTCGATCGCGTTGGCATCACCTACAGCAACGGGCAATCGCTGGGCGACCCGTCATCTCCGGTGCAGATGCCGGCTTCGATCGTGGGCGACCGGCCCATCCCGGCGCGGGCGATGCCCGAGGTCGTCGCGCGAGTTGGCGTCAACCTCGATCCGATCGACGTGACCGACGCGGATGACGCCCGATGGTTGCGCGCCTGCCTGTGGCCGGATCAGCCGGAGCGGGCCGCGAGGCTCGGAGCGGAGATGGCGCTGGCGGCGACGGCCCCTCCGCTGCTGCTGCGAGGTGACGCCGTCGAGGTGCTGCCCGACGCCTTCGCCCGTGTGCCCGTGGGCGCCCTGCCCGTCGTCACCACGACGTGGGCGCTGTCGCACTTCCCGCTCGAGAGCCGCCTGCGCTTCCTGCACCGCCTCGACGAAGCGGCGGTCGGCCGGGCGGTGGCGTGGGTGTCAGCGGAGGGGGTCGGAGTCGCGCCGACGATACCGACGCTTGGCGATCGCCGCGCCTCTGGCCACAGCATCATCGGCCTGGCGGTGTTCGACCGGTCGGTTCTGCGCGCCGAGGCCGTTGGCCGCTGCTGGTCGCGGGGCCGCTTGCTGGCGTGGCTGACAGACTCCTAGGAGTGAACCCCTGACCCCTCGATGCGAACGGAATGTTCACTGGTTCATATCCATGGCGCGGCACGGCCTGCCTGACCGTGCCGCATAGCAAGCTGGCTGGGCGTGCTCCGCCTGCATGATGGGCGGCTGCTCTGGCTGGACAGTCCAGCGAGCTGCGCGCAGCACAAACAACGAGAGCAGAACGAGCGGGATCGTAGCCGCCGCTGAGTGTGCCGCGGCGGCGATGGCAAGCCAGATGACGGCCATCACCCAGATGAATGCGAACGGCCGCTCCGGCGCCTGGCCTGCCGGGGCGGGCGCGGCGCGTGAGCCGGCATCATGCACTGCCCGGCCAAGGGTTGGCCGGTTTGGCAGGTCCGCGGTCAGCTCGCGCAGTTCTCCCCACGTCTTGGCCGCATAAGCAGCGTCGGCCCGGTCGTGGAACTCCTCAAGATCAAGGCGGCCGACCGCGTATGCATCACGGAGCACCTCAGCGGCACCCTCCCGGTCGTGGTCTGAGGCGCGCATGGCCCGGTCGCTCGTCAACTTCGGCCTCCCTCGTCCGGCCGGCATCATCTGCCAGCGTAACGGCGGCAAGAACCGCCGCGGTGGCTCGTAAGCCGGTACCAGGCGGTCGTTCAGCGGGGGGCCAGCCGTGGCCCGGCCGGCCGCGGCCGCCCGGGGCAGGGGCAAATGTCCTGACCGGGTGGGAGCATCGGCCCTTGGCCGCAGCTACTGTGGCGGGCGAGCATAGTGACGGGAGACGGCAGGATGCGGGGGCGGTTGGCAGTGGTTGCGGCGTGGGCTGTCCGGACGCTTCGCGGGCTATGGCCTGACCGCAACCCGCTGCGGCGCACCATCGACCGGGCGGAGGCGGCGCTCGTGGCCGGGCTGGCCGTCACGTTCCTGGCCGGTGTCCCGCTGGCCGCAGTGGCCGCCGGGCACTATGCCTACAGTTACGCCTCCCGCACCGCCGCCGCCTGGCACCAGGTGCCCGCCACGCTGCTGACCACCGTCCCCGCGTCCGGCTACGGGGATCAGGTGACCGTGTCGGCCAGGTGGACCGCCCCCGACGGAAGGCGGCGTACCGGGATGGTTCCCGCGCCGGTCGCTGCACCAGCTGGCGGCACGGTGATGGTCTGGGTCGATGAGGCCGGCAGGCTGACCTTGCCGCCGCTGCGGCCTTCGCTGATACGCGGCCAGGCTGTGCTGGCCGGCATCTTCGCCTCCGTGGTTCTTGGCATGATCGTGGTCTGCGTCGGCCTGCTCGTCCACGTCACGCTCGACCGGCGGCGGCTGGCCGCCTGGGACGCGAAGTGGCGGGCAACCGGCCCTCAGTGGACCAGACAGCGCTAGGCCCCGAAGGTCATGATGTCCAGATCAGGGCGGAGAGCCCGGCAAGCCAGTCAGCTCCCGCCCACGTCCACGGCGCCTTTGTCACCAGTGGCCAGGACCTGGCCATGGGTTTCCTCCGTTCGTTCGGGCAACAGCAGCAAGGCGCCGATGAAGAAGCACACCGCGCCGATCAGGGTCTGCGTGCTGGCCCGCGAGGCGTTGTGCACCTGGCCGGTGACCGGGTTGACGTAGGCGGCGACGGCGGAGACGCCGAACGCGACCGACCCGACCAGGTTGAGCAGCGTGATCCACCAGGACCATTCCTTCGGGCGCCATGCGGCCCAGCCATGGCAGATCTCATACCAGGCCAGGAAGCTGGAGACCAGGAAGCAGATCGAGCCGATCGCATCAGGCCGCCACACGTGCTGATGCGCCGTCTGCGCGGACAGGCTGGATGCGATGGCGGTGCCGGTGCTGACGTTGAAGAACAAGGTGCCGATGAATTGCACCCCCGTGGCCCACCAGTCGATCCGTCCCGGCTGGCAGACAAAAAACCGGCGGTGGGCGGGGTTGAGCGCCGGGGGAGCGGCCTCGACCGCCTCCCGGTAGGTCAAGAACGCGGCCGAGGTGAAGAACAGGGACCCGGTGAAGAACGTCACGTTGTCCCAGCGGGCCCCGACCGCGCTGGCGTAGCCGGGCACCGAGCCGATCGCGAACAGCAGCGACCCGATGGCGAACAGGACGGCGATCCACCAGCCCCGGGCCTGGGGCGCCCACCACGTCGAGCCAGCGGCCCGCTCCTTCAGGTGCTTGCGGTGGCGGCGTGATTCCCAACGGACGATCACCCCGTCCGGGCGCAGGTGGTCGACATATGTCGCGGGGGCGCCGATGCTCAGGTCACGGCCGCCACGGTCCCGACCAGGCATCAACGCCTCCCATCTGCTCGGCTCGATCTTCCCAGACACTTGCGCCGCGCGGATCGTCTCCGCCCACGGCACCTGCGTACGGCGCGGCCGGACCACCTCCGCCAGCCAATCCGGCACAACCGCCTCGATGACTTCCGCGGTCGCCGCGCGTCTTATCTGCCAGATGCTGCTAGCCGGATGTCCGCTGGACAAGGAAGGGATGCCTGATGGAGATCATTAATCTGGGTGAGGCGGATGGGCTGCCGCCGGTGGATTGGGCCGCGGTTGCTGACAAGCTCGCTGCGGGGGCGGCGCCGGCTCCGGACGCGGTGAACTCCCGCACGACGTGGCTGTCCACCGTCAACGAGGACGGCAGCCCGCATGTGACCGCGGTCGGTGCCCTGTGGCTAGATGGCACATTCTGGTTCCAGACGGGCGCGGGCACGCGGAAGGGGCGCAACGTTGCGCGCGATCGGCGGTGTTCGGTCGCGGTGTCGGTCCGCGGCGCGGACGTCGTCATCGAGGGTGAGGCTGCGCGGGTGACCGAGCCGGGCGCGCTGGCACGCGTTGCGAAGGCGTGGGCGGACCAGGGCTGGCCGGCCGAACCGGACGGCAGCGGGTCGGGCATCACTGCCCCGTTCAACGCACCGTCGCAGGGACCACCGCCGTGGAACGTGTATCGCATTGAGCCACGCTCGGCGATCGTGACCTTGGCGACGGAGCCGGGCGGCCTGACCCGCTTCCGGTTCTGACGCCTGCTGGGCAGGGCCAGTTATCCCGGCTACCTGCGAGGTCGCCGGACGGCGCCCGGCTTCGCTGCCGAACGCGTTACCTTGGGCGTGATGGAGCGCGGTTCGCATACCGCTGGGGGTCCACTGGGTCCTGAGGCGCTCAGATATCAAGAAGTAGCGAGATCAGGGCGGGCTAGCCGAACCGAAGGAGCTGGTGATGGCCCCGGTGCGGATGGCCGACCTGCCGGCAACCGATACTGACGTCCTGGTGGTGGGCGCAGGCCCGACTGGCCTGATGGCCGGGCTGGTGCTGACCCGCCGCGGCGTGCCGGTGGTGGTAGTTGACCAGAAGGCGGGACCGACCCGTGAGTCGAGGGCGCTTGCGGTGCAGGCCCGCACCATGGAGATCTACGACCAGCTCGGGCTCGCCGGGCAGGTACTGTCCGGCGCCTACCCGGCGTTGCGGATGCAGATCGGCACGGACCCGCCGCTTGGGGGTCTCAGCATCGCCAGTTTGCAGCGCGGCGAGACCCGGTTCCCGGGCATCCAGATCTTCGAGCAGAGCGCCAATGAGCAACTCCTGTCCGGCTCACTGGCGGCGGCGGGCACAGAAGTGATGTGGCGGCACCGGCTGGTCGACCTGATCGATGACCCTGGCCAGGCCGAAGGCCGGGTCGTCGCGCTGCTCGACGGGCCCGAAGGATTAGTCCGCGTCCGGGCACAGTGGTGTGTCGGCGCCGATGGGGCACGGTCGGCCGTGCGCCGCGAGCTGGATATCCCGTTTGAGGGCGTTACCGACGACGCCACCTTCTGGGTTGCGGACCTGCGTGGCGTGCGGGGGGTGCCGGACAACTCGATGGCCACCCGGTTCGGCGACGCCACGTTCGCCGTCGCGTTCCCTCTCGGCCCGGCCGGTCACACCCGGCTGGTGGCCCTGGCGCCGCGAGACGACATCGGCCAGCAAGAGGCTCTTGCGGCGGCCCGTGATGACCTCGGGCTGACCTACGACGGGGTGGATTGGTTCTCCAGCTACCGGGTGCACCACCGGGTCGCCACGGCGTTCCGCAAGGGATCGGTCTTTCTGGCCGGCGACGCCGGGCATGTGCACTCCCCGGTTGGCGGCCAGGGAATGAACACCGGCCTGCAAGACGCCCACAACCTCGCGCTCCTGCTCGCCGACGTCAGGCAGGGACGACTGGGCACCGCGGCACTCGACCGGTACGAGCAAGAACGCCGCCCGGTCGCCGTCATGCTCGTCAAGGTCACCGACCGGCTGTTCGGCTTCATCGGCCGGCGAAATCGGCGGACCGCACTGTTGCGCCGCCGGGTAAGCGCAGCACCCGCTTCGGCAGGCGCATCGGCGGGTACCTGGGCCAATACCGGATCCGCTACCACTTCGCCGCCAAGAACGCCGCCACGCCCACCTGGGCAGCCGACCCCGCCGTGGGCCTTCGGCTGCCGCCCGTGCCCGACAATGACGTGCCGCTGCGCGCACTGGCCTGGCAACTGCACACCTACGGCACCCAGGCCGCGCGGCCCGACCTGCCCGCCTGGATCGAAGGCCCGCATCACTTCCCCGCCGACCAGAAAGGCCGATTGCAGGCCGGACGGCTCTATCTGATCCGGCCAGACGAATACATCGCGGCATCACTGCCCATCCATTCCGGCCATGTCAACGACGCTGATCTGAGGGACGCCTTGGCCGCACACCACATCAGCACCTGACGGCGACCAGCTGGCAAGACGGGGAATGCGCCCCGCTTCGGTCCGCTGCGGATCCGCGGTCGCGGGGCACGGCCGGGGCCCGGGGTTGACAGTCTGCCGGGGCGGGGTTATTCACTACGCCTTAGCACGCGGTGCTTAGTACGAGGGGTGGACCGGAGTGCATGGCCACTTCGACGGCCTGGGCCCGTTCGCCGAGCCGTGACTGCTGGTTTTGACCAGCCTGGCCGACGGGCCCAAGCACGGCTACGCGATCATGACCGACGTCGCGGCGTTCAGTGGCGTCCGGATGGAGCCGGGCACCTTGTACGGCGCGCTGTCCCGGCTGGAACGCCGCGGCTGGGTCCGGCCGCTGGACACCGCCGAGCGCCGCCGCCCGTATGAGATCACCGCGGCGGGGCAGGAGATCCTGGCTGAGCAGGTCACCACGATGCAGCAGATCGTGCAGGTCGCCCGGCTGCGTACCGCTATGGCCTGGGGCGCGTGATGGGGCCCGGGCTGGCCGGCTGGCTGTCCCGCGTCCTGGTCGGCTGGCATCCGCGGCGGTGGCGGGACCGCTACGGCGAGGAGATGCTCGACGTCCTGGACCAGCACCAGGCCAGCACGCGGACCGTGGCCAGCCTGGCGGCCAGCGTGCTGAGCACGCGCGCGGACCCGGCCTACCGCAGCGAACACCTGTCGCTGGCCCGGCTGCGCCGGGCCGCCCTGATGTCAGCCGCGATAGCCGCCCCGATCGTGCTGGTCTTCGGCCTGCTGGTCGGCTTCGCGGCCTGGAAGGAGCGCTGGCACCTGTCGGGCGCGGGGGGCGTGAATGGCGTGGCGTTCGCGCCCGGCCAGCGCCTCCTGGTCAGCGCGGTCGGGGGACCGGGCGAGGACAACATGGACACCGTGTGGGACATCACGGACCCGGCCCGGCCGCGGCAGCTGTCGGCGTTCCGGGGCGGCAACCCCACGGCGCTGTCACCGGACGGCCGCATCGTGGCTACCGTGGCCCCGGCCCTCAGCCGGCCCTGTGGAACGTGGCCAACCCCAGGCGGCCGGCCAGGGTGGCGGTGATGCAAACCGGCGACGGCAAAGCGCTGTGGGGAGAGGCGTTCTCCCCCGACGGGCGCATCCTGGCCAGCGTCACCGGCACCGGCCACGTCGCCGTGTGGAACGTGACCGACCCGGCCCGCGGCGCCCGCATCGCCACCCTGACCGGCCAGCGCGACTTCATCCAGGCGATCGCGTTCTCCCCCCGCGGGAGCCTGCTGGCCGGCGTGACCTACCACGGCACGGTGCTGGTGTTCAGCCTGGCCGGCCCGGCTCGCCCGGCCCTCACCGCCACTATCAGCGGCGTCCTGGCCGACGCGCTCTACCCAGACGGGCGGCTGCACCACCCGGCTGCCCCGCCCTGCCCGCTATGCAGCCCGGCCAGCTACGCAGTGGCGTTCACCCCGGACGGGCGGACCCTGACCGTCGTCGTCGACCGCCAGGAGGCCAACGTGACTCCCGCGTACAGCAATGTCTCGCGCGACACGGTGTTCACATGGAACGTGACCAGCTCAGTCGCACTCAGCGGCCTCACCACCGTCACCCGCGACGTCAAGGACCTCCAGCCCACCCTGGCCACCAATGGCCGCACCGTGGCAGATGGCTCGCCCAACAGCAACGCTGTCTACCTGTGGACGCCGCCCTGACGCGCGCAGGCCACCTCCGCCGGAGAGGGAATCCTGGTAGCCGTGCCAACTCCGCCGAGTCGGCGGCATGCGGTATCCGCCCAATTGTCCGGGCTGTTGCCAACCCAGAGGGCAGCGGCTCTGTCCGCGCCGATGCTCTTGGTGGCGGTGGAACAGGCCAAGCTGGCCCAGGGTTCTTCTGTATACCGCGCGCTGTAAGCGAGCCTCCGTCGGCTCCGTCTACCAGTCCTGCTTCCCAGTGCGGCGGGAGATGCTTGCTGGCGATAATGTGCCGCAGCTCAAACGTGTGAACTGCAGGACCTTTGTATTGACTTGGTCGTTTCGCAGGGCCAGACTCACGCGGTGGGACGGGGCTGCGGCACTGTTGCGCGATAGCGCGCAAGAGTGCGTTTCCGCGGCACGTGCGCGTGTCCTGGTTCGTCTCGGTAGCCGTTGGTGAATGCGCAGGGCTGGTAGCCGGGGCCAGTCCCATCCCAGCAGAGCGGGCTGCCTTGTCACCACCGCGTCAGCGCCTGCGGTCCGGCCGCCGGCGCAGGGCAGCGGCTGGTGTCACGGTTCCCACAGCGACTAGGAGGTGCGCAGTGGCGCGACGGATGTGGTCGTGGTCTTCGGCTCGGCGGGTGTTCCGGTTGCCGGCCTGGGCTGCGGCTGTGGCAGTGGCTTTTGTCGTCGGCATGGTGGTGGGGCCGATTGCGGTGAGCGCTCAGCAGGGAGGTCCCAGCCAGGCTGGCCAGGCGGCGCTGAGTTCGTCGGGGGGCGCGTTTCACCTGGATCACGTGTTCGTGATCATGATGGAGAACACCTCCTATGACGATCTCCTCTCGCCCAGCAACACGAACACGACCTTCATTCAGCATCTGACGGCGACGAACGGGCTGGCGAACAACTACTTCGGTGTCACCCACGACAGCCTGCCCAACTACATCGCCGCCACCAGCGGGCAGACCTGGGGTTCCAACAGCGACGACACCGCCCAGGCCCCGTTGTTCAATCACGAGAACCTGGTTGACCAGCTCGAGGCCGCGCATGTGAGCTGGAAGGCGTACATGGAGGATCTGCCCTTCCCCGGTGACCTGGTGGACACCACCCCCGACGGGCTGTATGTGCGCAAGCACGACCCGTTCCTGATGTACCCCGACGTCTACAACAACCCGGCCCGGGCCGACAAGGTCGTGCCGCTGACCCAGCTGACCACGGACCTGTCAGGCGGCAAGGTGCCGCAGTTTGTCTGGATCTCCCCGAACATCTGCAACGACATGCACGGCGGCGCGACCACCTGCCCGTTCCCAAACTCGCCGACCGACGCTAACCAGGCCGCGCTGTACAAAGATGGCGATACTTTCCTGCGCACCTGGGTGGGCGCCATCACCCACAGCCGCGCCTGGACCCGCCATTCGGCCATCTTCATCACCTGGGATGAGGGCGGTTTCGAAGACCAGGCCCCGTTCGGACCCACCGACATCACACCCGGGCCGGACTCCCCGATCCTGCCCGCTACCCCCGCCGATCCCACCAGCGGCGGCGGCGGCGACCTGGCCGGCGGCACCGTCTACGGCGGCGGCCACGTCCCGATGATCGTGGTAGCTGCCGGCGTCGGGCACCGGGTTCGACTCCGTTTTCGCCGACCACTACTCCCTGCTGCAGACGATCGAGCAGAACTTCGGCTTGCCGCTGCTGGGCAACGCTGGCGACACCGTCCAGGTGAGCTCGCTCAGTCCGCTGCTCCACTAGGCGACACGGGGGGGTGGCAGGCCTGGGATACATCACCGCATCGGTCCCAGGGCTGTCACCCCGACCTGCCCAGACGCTGACATGCGCGAGGACGGGGGGCAGCAAGCAGTTCCCTTGCCTGCGAGAGAGCCTTTCAGTGTCCAACCTGTGCGCTGGCGTCTGTGAGTGTGGGTGCGTCGGCGACGGCGAGTTTGAGGAACGTTGTGGCGCGGCCGAAGGT
The DNA here is from genome assembly GCA_963835425.1 of uncultured Actinomycetes bacterium. Lineage (GTDB taxonomy): Bacteria > Actinomycetota > Actinomycetes > Streptosporangiales > Streptosporangiaceae > UBA9676. Next base: position 283,702 of record CAWIGE010000005.1, read on the forward strand.
CTCCCCGATGGTGTGGCCTGCCAGCTGGGCCTGGTATGCCTGGTACCGCGACATCTCCCACGCTCGCCTGTGTGGGGTAAGCGATGTCAGCTTCGATTCAGGCACGGGCTTCCATGTCCAGCCGGTGATCCGCCCTGTGCTTGAGTTCTGGCTGGTCTGGCTGGGTTCGATGAACTCGGCAAGATCGGCTTCGTCGCCGATCTGGTTGCGGACGAAGCGCAGCCCGGCCAGGGTTTGCTCGATCAGATCGCGCTGTTCTGGTGTCTGGTCTGCCATGACCCGGTCGTAGGCGTCGAGGTGGTGGCGCACGAGCGTGGCGTTGACGATAGTGACCCACCACACCGCCTCGCTGATCACCGCGAACGTCCGCGGCTGGTCCCATGTGGTCTTTCGGGTAAGCCGTTTCATGGTGCCGTTCATCGCGGTGATGGACCACTGCAGCGCGCTCGTCCCCGCCTTCAGGTCGCCGCTGTGTTCGCGGTTCCAGTCGGCGCGGCAGGAGGGAGAGCAGAAGCGGGCGTGCTCGCGGCGCGGCACGAAGGAGGTGCCGCACTGCTCACAGTCCCGGGTATCAGTCACCACTGGTGTTCTCCATTGTGAACGCTAGTGCGGCACCGCCGGTCGGTGCCACCTGGCCGGTACGGACCGCCGAGCCTGGCCGTGCCCTGCCGGGCCTCGAACCATCGACCTCACCGGTAACAGTTCCAGTAAACGCTGCGGTTGCGGTGCTCTGGGCACGCCGGGCCCGTCGCGCCCGGTGCTGGTTGCAGCCCAGGGCATCGCCAGTCCACGGCTGCGATGCTAGTTCGTCTTTCAGTCATCGTGCGTTTACCTGTCGTTCATTTTTTAGTCGGTTGAGCGTTGCCTGGCCGGGATAGCTTCCGCCGCAGCAGGACCAGGGCCGTGGCCGACCGCGAACACGAGGCCAGGCGAATGAGCGGGGGGGATGCGGTGGCTGAGACCCAGGCCAGGGACTTGATCGCAGCGCTGGATGAGGCGTCGCTGAGCCGGTTCCACCTGCGGGCGGTGCTGGCGTCGGGGATGGGGTTCTTCACCGACGCCTACGATCTGTTCGTCATCGGGGTCGCCTCGGCGCTGATCACCAAGGACTGGAACCTGAGCTCGGGCCACCTGGCGCTGCTCAACTCCACCATGCTGTTCGCCGCCTTTGTCGGCGCGTGCGTGTTCGGGCGGTTCGCCGACCTGATCGGCCGCAAGCACGTGTACTGGCTGGTCGCCGCGATCACCATCGCCGGGGCGGTGGGGTCGGCGCTGTCGCCTTCGTTCTGGGTGCTGATCGGCTTCCGGTTCCTGCTCGGCGTCGGCGTCGGCGGTGACTACCCAGTCAGCGCGGTGATGGTCAGCGAGTACGCCAACCGCAAGGACCGCGGCAAGCTGGTCGGGATGGTGTTCGGCACCCAGGCGCTCGGGCTGATCATCGGGCCGCTGATCGCACTGGCCCTGCTCGGCGCTGGGCTCAGCAACGACACGGTATGGCGGGTGCTGCTCGGCCTGGGCGCGGTCCCCGCCGCGGCGGTGATCTACCTGCGCACCCGGATGCCCGAATCGCCGCGCTACCAGGTCCAGGTCCAGGGGAAGGCGGAGCAGGCGGCGAGCCGCATGTCGGACTTCACCGGCGGCCGGGTCAGCGGCAACGGCTCCGGCGGGCCGCGGCTGCAGATGGGGCTGCGGGCCTTTCTGACCAACCGCTACTGGCTGATCATGCTGGCGGGCACGGCCGGGACCTGGTTCCTGCTCGACTACGCCTACTACGGCAACACGATCTCCACCCCGCAGATCCTGTCCCTGATCTCGCCCACCGCCTCCACCATGACCAAGATCGCCCTCCAGCTGGCCATCTTCGTGGTCGCGGCGGTCCCCGGTTATGTGCTGGCGATCGCCCGGCTGGACAAGGTCGGGCACCGGCGGTTGCAGCTACTGGGGTTCGCGATGATGGGCGCCTGTTTCCTGATCATCGCGGCTGTGCCGGGCTTGACCACCGCCGTGGTGCCGTTCCTGCTGGTGTACGGGGTGAGCTACTTCTTCACCGAATTCGGCCCAAACATGACCACCTTCGTCATGCCCAGCGAGCTGTACCCGGTCAGCATGCGCGCCACCGGCCACGGCATCTCGGCCGGTATCGGCAAGCTCGGCGCCTTCATCGGCGTCTTCCTGTTCCCGATCCTGAATGACTCGCTGGGGCTGCGCGGCACGCTGCTGCTCACCGCCGGGGTGGCTGCCCTCGGCTTCGCCCTCACCTTGGTGCTGCCCGAACCGGCCGGGCGCAGCCTGGAAGACATGCCCACCAGCCCGCGACAGACGAGCGCCCTGCCGTTGCAGGTAGCTGGTCAGCATCAGCCCACCGAGGATCCCGCATCCGCCGCCTAAGCGCTTGGCCGGACAAGGCTTCTCCCCGCTCAGGTATCCCGTCTGACCACGGCGTTTCCGCGGTCGCCGCACGCACTGCGCCCGCGGCGCCCTCTCGCGCCATCATCTGGCTCACGCTTTTCGGCGCCTTTCCAGTCCCGTCTATCTCCCGCTGACCGCCTGGCTCGTTCAGTCGGCCGGGTGGCGGGACGCGATACGGATCCAGGGCGGCACGATCCTGGCCGCATTTGCACTGGCAGCCGCCCTGATCAAGAACCCTGGTGGCTCCCGGCTGGGCCAGCCGGCTGACAGCCCGGCTGGTGTGTTCCGGGACGCCTGGCGGAGCCCGCGGGTGCGCGCCTGGCTCCTAGCCACCCTGATCGGCGGTGCCGCAGTTGACGCCCTCATCGTGTACCAGGTCTCAGTCACGGCCAGGGCAGGACTGGCGCTCGGGATCGCGGCGGCGGTGGCCGGCTTCCGCGGCCTGGCCCAGCTTGCCGGGCGGCTTCCGCTCACCGGGCTGGTCGGCCCTACCAGGAGGGACGGTGACGTCAGTGTCTGACTCAGGTCAGCAGGGGTCGAAAACGCGCTGACCCCGCGTCTGACTGCCTCATACTCGGAGCTAAGCAGGGGCGCTCACCCGCGAGGTGCCGATGGATGACCCGAACGACCCGTATAGCCGGAATAACTTGTCATGGAACTGGTCATTTGGCGGGCCGAAGTGGCGGCCGTTCAGCGGCCGGCGCGGGCCGCGCCTTTCACCGCCGCCATGGGCCAGGAAGCCGCCGGAGCCGAGTAAGGCCGAGCGCGAACAGGAAAAGCGCGCCGACGCGCGAGCGGAGCGGCTGCACCTGGTTGGCCTGACCAACGCCGCGGTGATCATCATGGGCGTGGTCCTCGGCGCGGTGGCGGTCATGCTCGTATTGGTGCTGGTCAGCCATCATTAAGAGTGTCCAGGTTTCCGGTTTTCTCCATGCCAGCCTTGCCCGGACAGTCGGCACGACCGCCGGGCATCATCAACAGCAGCCGAACGTTCTCGGCGCAACTTCAACTAGGGCGTGTAATGGATCAACTGAAGCCTCGTAAAGGATCAAGTGGAGCCAGACAACAAGGGGCTACCTCAGTCAGGCTCCGCTTGACATGCGACACAGTGGCTTCACTTGATGCGCGACACTCTCCGCGCAAGACAGCTCAGGGATTAACCGGATAGCTTGTGCCGGTGATCATCTGGATCAACGGCGGGTTCGGCGCGGGCAAGACGACGCTCGCGGAGGAGCTGCACCGGCGGCTCCCGGACGCGGTCGTATATAACCCGGAAGACGTCGGCCTCATGCTCTGGAAGTGGCTGCCGCCCAACGGCGACTTCCAGCACCTGCCGAGCTGGCGGGAACTGGTCGTCGCGACGGCGCTGTCGCTGCGCAGGCACCACGCGGACACGCTCATCGTCCGGATGTCGCTGATCCGCGACGCCTACCGGGCCGAGATCCTCGGTGGCCTGGCCGACGCGGGCGAGGAGGTCCTGCACGTGTTCTTGGAGGCGGACGCCGGGGTGCTCCGGGAGCGGCTCAATGCCCGCGTGACTGACCCCAAATACACGGACTGGGACCAGGCAGCCCGCGAGCTCGGCATGACCGGCGTGGATGAGATGGTGGCTGCCGCCTCCCGCCAGCCGGCCGGGACGCTCCTGCTGCGCTCGGACAGGCTCACCCCGGCCGAACTGGCCGACCAGGTGCTGGCCAGGGCCGGCTTGCGCCAGGTTCACCGAGACGGCTAGCGATTGCTGCACATTTGTGCTGCACCAAGATCAAACCCCGGCTCTCATGAGTCGAGAACCCGGGTCTCCCCCAGCGTAGAAACGTGGAGCTGAGGTGGAGCTGAGGGATTTGAACCCCTGACTCCCTCGATGCGAACGCGGAAAACCCGTTCAAATGGGCTTCGGCCACTGCCGCATTTTCGGCATAAAATGCCAGGTAGAGTGCCATATGGCAGTGCCGGGATGTGCCGCTCGTAAACGGGCTCTGACGCACGGTGTCAGTGACAAATGAGTGACAAGGACCCGGCGGGCAGGGGAGTGTGATCATGGGATTCACCCGGCCCCGGGACGGGCGTGACGGCTTAACGCGCTACCAGGCGCTGTACGACGACGCGAAGGGCCACCGCAGGTCGGCGGGCACGTTCACGACGGAGAAGGCCGCGGACCGGGCGTGGCAACGGGCCGAGGCCCGGATGGCCGAGGGCAGGATGGGCAACCCCTCGCGCGGACGGCAGAGGTTCCGCACCTATGCTCGAACAGGAATGGCTGCCCAACCATCAGATGGAAGCCCGCACCCGGGAAACCTACAGCTATTACCTCGGCCGCCACATCCTGCCGTGGTTCGGCGCGATGCGGATGATCGATGTCATGCCCGCCGACGTCCGGGAATGGATCACTCAGCTTCAGAACCAGAACGTCTCGGCGCACGTGATCCGCTACTGCAAGACCATCCTCAGCGCGATCTTCACAACGGCGCTCAACGACGTCATCTATCTGCATCCCGTGCAGGGAGTGAAGTCACCGCCGGTGGCGAAGAAGCCACGGATCATCATGACCCCGGAGCAGTTCGACCGGCTCTACCTGGCGGTGCCATCGGGCACCATGAGGCTGCTGGTGGAGACCGACATCGAGAGCGGGCTGCGCTGGGGGAGCTCACCGAGCTGCGGCCCAGGGACCTGGACTTCGGCACCGGCGTCCTGACGGTGAGCCGGGTGGTCGTCGAGACGAGCCCGCGATTCCACCCGGACGGCGGCCGGTTCCTCATCAAGCACTACCCGAAGGACCAGGAACACCGGCGGCTCAGGCTCAGCGCCGGCATCGCCGCGAAGATCAAGGTCCGCATCCATGAGCACTCTCTCGGGGACGATCACCTGCTGTTCGCGATGCCCGAGCTTCCGGCGCGGCCAGCGGTCCGGGCGCTCGCCGGCCCCGCCACGCTCGGCCTCACCCGGCCGAACGAGTCCGGCCGCCGTTACCGTCACGGCACCCTCAGCGCCTACGCCGCCGGCCGGTGCCGGTGTGAGCACTGCCGCGGCGCCTACGCCAGCTACCGGGCGCAGCGGCGGGCGCCGGGCCGGGACCAGCCACGCCGCCCGCGGGTGGCCCAGACCGACGGGCACATTCCGCGAGGGTGGTTCCGGCTGCACATCTGGCTGCCCGCCGCCGAGGCCGCCCAGCTGCCCACCCCGGCGAGGGTGCACGGGCTACGCCACGCGCACGCCTCCTGGCTGCTTGCCGGGGGAGCCGGCCTCCAGGTCGTCAAGGAGCGGCTCGGCCATTCCAGCATCGTCACCACCCCGAAGTACCTCGGCACCCTCGACGAGACCGACGACACCGCGATCGACGCCCTCAGCAAGATCCGCAACCGCGGCAAGAAGCCCAGCTGCCCGGGCCGGAGGAGGTCGGCGTGAACTGCAGGGGTCAAGATCCGGCTCTCTACGTGAGCCCCAAGCGGCTGAGCTAGTCCGCGCGGCGGTTGACGCGCAGGATTGTGATCAAGTCGCCCTCGACCGTGTACATGATCCGGTATGGGCCGACGCGCAGCCGTAACACCTCGCCCCACCGGAACGCCGCTGGCGGGTACGGGTTATCGGGCAGTTGGTCGATTGCCGCTCCGATGGAGCGCATCCCGGCTTGATCAGTCATGTAGCGGCGTGCGGAGGCCCGTGCCGTAGGCAGCCACTCGACCCTCACTGGGTGTCGCCGAGCAGTTCGGCCATCGCCTCCTCATGAGAGACCGCGTCCGGTCGGCCGGCAGCGACCCATTCCCGGTATTCCCTGAGGGCAGCCGCAGCGGTAGGGGCCTCGTCTGGGTCAGCATCGGGAACGGGCTCGGCCGGGTGAGCACTCATGGCACCCAAGGTATCGCTTGCTCCCGACGCTGCCTGGGAACCGGGCCAAGAGGCGGTCTGGCACTCATCGCTGGCCGCGCCGGCCGATCTGCTTGCTGGTCAGTCCGGAGGCCGCGAGCAGGGCGTCGATGAACTGGGGACGCACGGGCGATCCGCGCGATCCAGGCCGGGTTCACCTCTCCGGCGAGCTGTTCGATAGCCGCATCCAGTTGCCTGAGCGCTCCAGCGACGGTGCGCGCCGGGTCGGCGAGCGTCTTGCCACGCAGGTACACCGTTGCGGGCACGCTGGCGCCCAGCCGGTTAGACCGCCGCGCAGAACGGTTCCCACAGCGCTGCGCGGCCACCGGGGCCGACATTCCGCGTGGTGAGCTGAGCACGACGGCATCGCTCGAGCTGCCGACGCGCGGTCATGCCCCATATGCCGTTGTGGGCGCGGTCTGTTGTGGGTGCTTGTGGGCTCGGTTGAGTTACCCCGTCGATCTGGGTAACCGGTTCCTGACGTGCGCGTCTCCAGCCGCCGGTAGCTGGCTGTGCTGCTGCCCGGCCGTGCGGCGGGGCTGATGAGGGCAGCTCAGCAGGGGAAGCTGGTGCGCAGGATGTTGCTGGGGTCGTAGCGGTGCTTGATGGTGGCGAGACGGTGGCGGGTCCGTTCCGGGAAGACCCGCGTGGCGTCGGCGGGCGGGGTGGCGAAGGCGGGCAGGGTCGTCCCGGTCGTCCACGGGCTGAGGGCGGCGGTAACGGCTTGCTGGCTGGCGCGGATTACCTCATCCGCCTCGCTGGTGGTAGCGAGGCCGACGAGTTCGAGCAGGTACCGGGCGTCGGTGTGGCCGATCGCGCCGTGCCTGCCCGGCGGTTCGGCGGCATACGCGCCGCCGAGATGGCGGATTTCGGCCAGCATCATGGGTGAGCCCGATCCCGGGCCGACGTGCCTGAGGAGCTGGCTGATGGCGGTATCGGGTAGGTCTGCGAGCAGTGCGGAGCTGATTCGAGACGGCAACGGTGTGGCGGGCGCGCCGGACAACGCCGCCAGGTCGGCTGGTATCAGGGGGCGGCAGGAGTTATATAGCGGCGTGGCCGCATGGGACAGCGGTCGCAGTAGGCTGTCGCCCTCCTCGGCGGGACCGGCGTAGCAGGCGATGACCGCGGTCACCGGCCGTCCGCGCACCGGCTCGGGGACCTCCGGCAGCGGCGGCAGCTCGACCGCCAAGACGCTGGAGGTCATCTGCGGCGGCAGGCTCGCGGTCCAGGACCGCCAGGTTCCGAATACTTCCGGCGCCGCCTCAAGCGGCCACACCAGCTGGCCGCCGAACAGCCCGGGCATCCGGGCGAGTGCCAGGTCAAGTCCGGTGACCAGGGCGAAGCCGCCGCCGCCGCCGCGCAGCGCCCACAGCAGGTCCGGATGGGTCGTGGCGTCGCAGTGCAGCGGGGTCCCGTCCGCGGTGACCACGTCGGCGGCAAGGACCTGGCGCGCTGCGAAGCCGAGCGCGCGGCCGAGCACGCCGACCCCGCCGAACATCGCGTAGCCGACGACCCCCGCGTCGCGCGCGGAGCCGACCGAGGCGGCAAGCCCGTGCGGGCTGATCGCCGCCATCAGGTCGTCGCAGCGGGCCCCGGGACCCACCCTGACCCGGTTCCCGCCCGGGTCGAGGGTGATCTCGCGTAGCGCGCCGGTGCGCAGCACGATGGTGTCTTCCAGCGTGTCGCCGGCGCCGTGCCCGCTGGACTGCGCTGTTACCCGCAGGCCGTGGCGGCCAGCGAAGGCGACTGTCGCGGCCATGTCGCCGGCGTCCTCCGCCATCACGACTGCGGCTGGCCGCTGGTCGATGCGGCGGTTCCATGGCTGCCGGGCGGTGTCCCAGTCCGGATCGCCGGGCATGAGCAGCCGCCCGCGCAGATGCGGTGCCAGGCCGGCGAGGCGCGTCGCCGGGTGATGTACGGTCACCTGTTTCTCCTCTCGCCGCGATGGCTTGACGTGGGCCGGTGCTGCAGCGGTGTCCCCGTAGCACCGGCTGGCCTGTCCACGATCACCGGCGGCGGCCAGCGGCGGGTACCCCACGTCTGGGGGATGTTCGCGGCCCGGCGCCCGCGCTTAATCTGGTGCCATGCCGACGGACGCCATGCCGGCCCGGACGGCCAGGCGCCGGGCACGGTCCGCGCTGGCTCGCCTGACGCGAGCCGAACTCGACAACGACTCGTTCCGCTTCGAGGCCGCCGCGGTCCTGCACCAGGCGATCGGGTTTGACTGGTGGTGCTGGCCGCTGATCGATCCCGGTGCACGCCTGCCCACTCGCCACGTCGGCGTGAACGCGCCCGTTGACCAGGCGCAGCGCCGCTTCTGCCGGCTGATGCCCGATGCCTGGGACGGCGGGCGGGAGCGCGCGGCGCAGGCGGCACCGCGGGCCGTGACGGTGCTCAGCGCGGCGACCGGGGGCGACCTGAGCCGCGACCTGTGCTGGCGGGAGATGCACAAGCCGGCCGGGCGCCGGCGACACCATGGGCGTCTTGCTCGTCGCGGACGGGGTGTGCTGGGCGCGGCTGCACATTGGCCGGGACAGCTCAGGCAGGTGGTTCAGCGACGACGATGCCGAGTTCCTCGCCGGAGTGGCGCCGCTGCTGGCCACCCGGCTCCGTGACGGCATGCGTGCCCGCAGCGCCCGTGACGATTCCGGCCTGGAACCCGGGACGATCGTCGTCGACCGGGACCTGTCCCTGGTCGCCGCCACCGATCAGGCGTGGCGCTGGATCGACCGGCTGGGAATGCAAAAGGTCAGCGACGCCGAACCGCTGCCCGGCTTCATCTACGCCATCGCCACCCGGGTCGCAGCGTCCACGGTCCGGCCGCAACGGCCGGCCCGGGTGCGGTTGCAGACCGCCGGCGGGCGCTGGGCGGTCGTGCGGGCCGCGCCGCTCACCCGCGGCCCCCAGGCCGGGGAAGGCTACGCCATCACGCTGGAGCCCGCCCGCTCAGACGACCTGGCCCCGCTGCTCATGCGGGCATGGGCGCTCACGCTCAGGGAACGGGAGGTGGCACGGCTGGTGATCGACGGCCTATCCACCGACGACATCGCGGCGGCCCTGTTCATCTCCGCCCACACCGTACGCGATCACCTCAAGGCGATCTTCGGCAAGGTAGGCATCAGCCGGCGCCGCGACCTCGCAGCAGCGCTCACCGGACGGATCCCGGCCGGGGGTGGCCAATCTTAGCTCGCCGCTTAACCTGCGCGTTCGCGCCGTACCCGGCGGAACCTTCCCTCCGTCCACCGCGACGTGATCCGCCGCCGTGGGCTGGCGCAAGCCAGGCGTCAGGAGGCTTGGTGGTCCGTCCGGAACGGCTGTTCGCCGATCGGGAGCTGGTCGAGCAGCAGTGCGGTCAGTTCTGGGCGGCTGAAGACGCCGAGCTTGGCGAGGATCGCTTTCAAGTGGTCGCCGAGGGTATGCCGGGAGATGAACAGCCCCTGGCGATGTCCGCGGTGAGAAGGCCGCGCAGGAGCAGCTGGGTGATCTAGCGGGGAAACCCCCCATGGTTGCGGGATAGCAGCCGGCGCCGCTGCCGCGCGATTCTGCCAGGGTGCATGACACCAGAGTCACGATCGACGGTTATTCGTCAGGCGACAGCCTCGCGCCGACGCTGCATAATGCCGCCCCATAACGTTCGGTCGTGTCGTTGGAGTGAGAGGGAGGGCCTGTTGCCAAGATGGCGCATCGGGGCGGTGACGATCGACTGTGACGATCACCGACGGCTGGGAGCGTTCTACTCCGAGCTGCTCGACACCGAGATCGTTCACGACACTGACTCGTTTTGTACGCTTCGCGTTAACGCCCTGTGGCTCCTCATCAAGACCGTCCCGAATCACGCGCCGCCGACGTGGCCCGAAGGTGCGCACCCCCAGCAGAAGCACCTCGACTTCGCCGTCGACGACCTCGACTCTGCCGAGGCGGTGGCGATAGCGGCCGGAGCACGCAAGGCCGCCTTCCAGCCCGCACCAGACAATTGGCGAGTGATGATCGACCCGGCCGGACACCCGTTCTGCCTCAACAGGCAGATCCCCAGCTGACGAGACGCTCCGCCAGCCTCCAGCGGTCGCTCCGGAAGCCCGTATCTACAGCACCTGGCCCTGTGCGGAACAGCCGCCCGTCCTGGCTGGTGCCGTAGGCCTACAGGTGAGCACAAAGCAGCCCAGGCAGGGTCGGCGGGATGAGGACCGGGTACGGCTGGCTGAGCACCAGCGCGAGCGGCTCCGGTACCTGCTCGCGCACGCCACCGCGAACTCTCCCTTTCCTGCCCGCCGGCTCGCCGGGATCGGCGTGGGCCGGTTCGAGATCAGCGACCTGCCACGCCTGCCCGTCATGACCAAGGCCGAGATAGGCTACGCCATCACGCTGGAGCCCGCCCGCTCCGATGACCTGGCCCCGCTGCTCATGCGGGCATGGGCGCTCACGCTCAGGGAACGGGAGGTGGCACGGCTGGTGATCGACGGCCTGTCCACCGACGACATCGCGGCGGCCCTGTTCATCTCGCACACCGTCCGCCATCACCTCAAGGCGATTTTCGGCAAGGTAGGCATCAGTCGGCGCCGCGACCTCGCGGCAACGCTCACCGGACGGATCCCGGCCGAAGGTGGCTGATCTTAGCTTCCTCGGTGGCCTGTGGCTTGCTGCGCCCCGCGGCCAGACCCGCTTCGATGGACTCCCGAAGGTGGCTTTCCACTTCGGCCAGCAGCCGGCGCGCGCACAGACCTCTGAAGTCATTGCGGTGTGATCGACGGTGGGCAGTCCCGGTTCCTCGTAGCTGTGGCGAGCCAGGCGCGGACCGTGTCATGGTGGGCTGACCACGCCGCCCAAGTGGAGATCGCCCATTCGCTGGCGACGGTGGCCCTTGAACGCTCCGTGGCGTCGGCGACATCGCGGACCGTCACCGGGTATCTGGTGGGGCGGGGGACAAGCAGCGGGTAGTCGCGGTGGGTCCAGTCACCGATCCTCTTTCGCAACTGTGCGCCGCTGACCCCGTGCTCGATGGACGCGCACAGGCTCATGAGGTGCCCGGCAACGGATTGGCGGTTGCGCCGGTCCGGGTTGGTGGCGTGCTGGACGGCGTAGGCGTCAACGATGCGCTGCGCCGCGGTCACGTCGCCGTCGGCCGCCCATGCGCTGCTCCATGCCAGTACTGAGCCGTACAATGCCCAGCAGCCCGGGGCGGAAAGCATGTACGCGTGGACTGGCCCCCTGTGATCGGGTACCTGAGCGCCACAGCCGGCACACCGGATCTCACCCACGAGACCCACGGTAGGGGCCCTGCTCGGTGCGTGCGGATCGCGGCTGCTCACCGGCACCGGGCCAGAACCCTGTGACGGTCTCAGGCCCTGCGGGGGGTGTTCGTCTTCCTGGCCTGCTGTCACAGCGGGCTGTCATGCGGTCTTGCGGCGGCGCAGACCACGACGATCTGGTGCGGCCTGGCCGGGGCGGGCACTGGCGAAGGGATAGGCCCGGTCCCCCACGAATGTGGGGGTGCGACGAGCCGATGGGGCGCATAGGGTGAGGGCTGATGCGTGGGACGGCGGCGGTGGAGCGCGCCCGGCGGGTGATCGGGCGGCTGCCGGCCGCGGGCGCGCCCTGGCCGGCGGTGGCTGCTGAGGTGATCACGCAGCTGCGCCGGGTGGTGGGATTCGACGCATTCTGCGCCTCGCAGAACGACCCGCGGACGACGGTGCCGGCCGCGGCGCTGGCCGACAACGATGCCATCAGCAGTCGGCAGCGGCTGTTCTGGCAGATCGAGATGCAGCTGCCGGACGTCAACAAGACCGGTGATCTGGTGCGGGCACCCTGCCCGGCGGCGGTACTGAGCGCGGCCACCGGCGGGGACCTGGCGCGCAGCGTCCGCTGGGACGAGGTGCTGCGCCCGGGCGGGATCGGTGACGAGCTGCGTATGGCGCTGGTGGCCGACGGGCGGTGGTGGGGATCGATCAGCCTGTACCGGGAAAGGCGGGCCCCGTGGTTCACCTGCGGCGACGCGGCCGCGGTGGCGGGCCTGGCCGGCCCGATCGCGACGGTGGCGCGGGCTTCGTGGACCGCGTGCCAGCTGGGATCAAGCCGCGGCGAGGATCCTCCCGGCACCGTGCTGGTCACTGACGATGGCCGCCAGGTGACCGCGACGGCGGCTGCCGAGCGCTGGCTTGCCCGGCTGGATCCCGTGCAGCGGGCCAGCGGTGTGCAGATTCACGCGCTGGTGGCGCGGCTCGGCGCGGTGCGGGCCCCCTACGCCCGGGCCGATTCGGTCCGCAGCCTGGTCCGCGCAGTGGACGGCGGCTGGATAGAGCTGAATGCCAGCCAGCTGGAGACCCCGGTGGGGACCGGGTCGATCGCGATCACCGTGCAAGGGGCCAGCCCGGCGGCGGTCACCGAGCTACTCATGGACGCCTTTGCGCTGACCAGGCGGGAGCAACAGGTGGCCGGCCTGGCGCTGGCCGGCCGGTCAACGGGGCAGATGGGCGCGGAGCTGTTCTTGTCCCGCCACACCGTCGCCGACCATCTCAAGGCGATCTTCGCCAAGACCGGGGTGCATACCCGCGCTGAGCTGGCCCAGCGGCTAGCCGGCACATCCCGCTGATACTGGCGACGGCCAGCCGGCCTGCGACCACTGGCGGCACCGGCGCAGAACCCCATAGGTGTGGGATTTCCCGGGGCAGCGTCAGCGGGCAGCCTGGCAGACATGACCGAACTCGACCCCACCCCCTTCCTGGCCGCTCACCCGCTGATGCGCCACGAATACGGGCTGCTCGCCGCAGCCGCCCGCAGCCCACGCGACGAGGAACACCGGGCGCTGATCGAAGAGGAGCTGGTGATCACCCTCGGGCTGCTACACCACCACCACCATGAAGAAGACGACTGGCTGTGGCCCACGCTGCGAGATCGCGCCCCGGAAGCGCACCAGGACCTGGACCAGCTCGAAGCCGAGCATGACCAGCTGGACCCCCTGATCGAGGCGGCCGGCGACACCACCCGGCCGCTCGCCGACCGGACCGGGGTGCTGGCCGAGCTGCACCGGGTGATCAACGAGCACCTCCACGCCGAGGAACGGATCGCCCTGCCGCCCGAGCAGAACCGGAGACCCCGCAATGAGCGAACCCGCCGCCCACAGCTCGGCGGCATCTACCAACACCCCGACCCCTTCCGCCGGGGTGGGCTGGCGGATTCTGGGCTTCGGCAAACAGGCCGGGGTCGCCGCAGCCATCCAAGCCAGCCTGCGATCCCTCGGCTTTCAGGCCACGAACTTCGCCCTGACCAATGACGCCGACGGGGACGCCCGGCTGGTCCGGGAGTTGCGGCAGGCCGACTACGACGGCGTCGTCATCGGCGGCTTCATCAATGGGCAGGACCCGGGCACGCCTCCCACCGAGGAGACCACGCTGTGGTTCAACCGCGTCCTGAACCTGATCCATGCTCACGCCCCCGCCACGAAGATCATCCTGGTCCGCGGCCCATCCGATGTCGTCCCCGCCCTGCACCGGGTACTTGGAACCAGCCCGATGGCCAACCCTGACCTCCGTCAGTCTCACCGGGAGAGCACGTCATGACCTCACCCTCCCCGTTCCGGGCAGATCCCGGTTCGCCTCCACAGCCCGGCCGCGCACACCGCGAACCTGCTGACAAGCTGACCGGCCCCGACGTTGCCAAATTCCCGGCGGTGGACGCCGCCCCGGACCCGGCGGCGCTGATCGCCTGGATGGACGATGCACGCGCCCTGCCCGGTGTGCGCATCGCCAAATCCCTGGCGGTGCAGGCACTGGAGTTGCGGCCGGGCCTCGCCGTCGCCGACATCGGCTGCGGGCCCGGCGAAGACGCCAGGGAGATGGCCCGCCGGGTCACGCCCGGCGGATCGGTGACCGGCATCGACGCCAGCGCCGTCATGCTCACCGAAGCCCGTGGTCGGGCGGCCGCCGGCGGGCTGCCCGTCACCTTCCGCCGCGGCGACGCGCTGGATCTGCCGCTGGCCGCCAACTCGGTGGACCGTTGCCGTGCGGACACCCTGCTGCAGCACGTGCCCGACCCCGCCCGGGCGGTTGCCGAGATGGCCCGCATCACCCGGCCCGGGGGACGGATCGCCCTGGTCGAATTCGACCTCGGCACGCTAGCAGTCGATCACCCCGACCGGTCCACCACCAGCCAAGTGCTCTCCGCCGTCACGGCCGCGGCCGCGGACGGCTGGGCGGGGCGGGGGCTGCGCCGGCTGCTGGCCACCGCCGAATTCACCGGCATCACCCTGGACGCCAGGTTCGTCGAATCCGACTACCCGTTCCTGCACCGCCTGCTTGCGCCCACCCTGCGCCAGCTCGCCACCTCCGGCGCGGTGCCCGCCCACGTCCTCGGCCGCTGGCAGCAAGCCCTCGCCGCGGCCTGGGACGATCGCCGCTACACCGCCGGAGCGGTCGTCTTCACCGCCGCCGCCGCCCTCCCATGACCGGCGCGGCGGCGAAAAACCAGCTCGCGGCCGCATCCGCCCGCAGTCGCTCCGACCAGACCTCCAGGCGCGGCACGAGGCGGCCGTTGCGCCCGGCGAGCCTGGCCAGGGCAGGCTGGTAGATCCGCTCGAGGAACGCGTAGCCGGGTTGGACCGGCTCTCCCCGCGCGCGCACGTCGCGCAGTCCCGCCTCGGCCAGTAGCCGGGCTAGCTGGCGTCCGGCCCTGCCGTTCACCGTGCCGCCGTCGATCTCGGCTACCACGGCCCCGGTCATCTCCCGGTCGGGGCTGTCGATCAGCAGCCCGCCCAGATCGAACTCGATCACCGCTTCCTTGTAGAAGCGGCGAGCGGCCTCCTTGCCGATCAGGGGCCCGCCCGGCATCCCCACGTCGTCGTGCTCGACGTCGTCGGTGTAGACGGCCACGGCCCCGTCCAGGTCTCCGGCTATCTCCGCCTGCAGGTGCCGGTCGATCAGCGCTCCATCTCCTGGGGTTCCATCGGCCCTACCGCCTCCTTCCTTCGTGAGATGAGCTTTCCCGCCCCGTGGACACTACGGAACTGAGTCACATCAGTTGCTCGCTTGCTCATTGCGTCTTTCCTTTCCCTCAGCGGCGCTGTACCGCTGCCATGGCGGCATCGCGCGGCCCGAAAGTCAGCCCCGCTGCAGGACCAGCGGCGTACGGCACCCGGCGGCGTCTTGGTCAGGCTGGCTTCTGGCCGATGGTGATGCCGGGTGCTCCCTCGGGCGTGGGTACCGGCCGGACCGAGGTCAGCCCGGCGTTGCGCAGCTGGTCGGAAGCTTCCGCTTCGTCCAGCGGGGTGCCGCCGTAGACGAGCGTTTTGAGCCGGGTCAGCGCGTCTTCGGCCGGGGTGCCGCCGAATTTGCCGTGTACCACGAACAGCCATCCACCGGGGCGCAGCGCCGCCACGACCCGGGGCAGCCCGGCCTGCAGGGCGGGGCGCGGGACAAACGGCGCGGGAAGAAAGGCCAGGTCGAAGCCGACGTCGTCGGTGAAACCTGCGACGTCCTGCTTGCGGACCGCCACCCGGGCAGCCACGTCGCTGGCGGCGACGTTCTGGCGGGCCAGGTCCAGGGCCCGGTCGAGCACGTCGATCCCCACCACCTCCAGCTGCGGGAAGACCTGGGCGAAGGCGACGGCCAGCGCGGCCACGCCCGTTCCGACGTCGAGCATGCGGGCACCGGGCGCGGCCAGGCGGTTTGCCAGGTCGCCCATCGCGGGCAGCAGCACTTCAGCGTAGAACTGGGCTCCGATGGCGCTTGCCTGCCCCTGGGCCAGCAGTGCCTGGTCGCTTTGGGCGCCCCAGCTGACGACGCGGCCGCTGGCCAGCGCCGCGGCCTGGTGCAGCGGAGCCGCGGCCTGGCTGGCGATCTGCTGGGCGGTCGTGGTGTCACCTCCGGGGACCGGCTGTCCCGGTGCCGCGGTGATCCCGCAGACGCTGAGCAGCTGCTGCGCCGCAGCCGTTATGTCGGGTGGTCCGTCGCCAGCGGCCACCAGTGCAAGCGCGGCCAGGCTCCACGCCGCCTGGTCCCAGGCCGCGATGGCGGCCAGCAGGTCCGGCGCCACGCTGGGCACGCTGGCTGGGGAACGAAGTGTTGTCATGACGAGTCTCCTTCGGCTCTGTAACCAGAAGGCGTAAACCGGGGGCGAACAAATCGTTCTTCGGTCAGCCCACGGATGTGCCAGCGAGCCACGGTTGCGGTATACGTCGGGTATGGCTCTTGCCGGGCGGCGCCGCGAGATGGCCGAGGTCGGGCGCGTGCTTGACAATGCCGCTGACGGCCGCGGCTGCGTGCTGGCCATCACCGGCCCGCCGGGCTCTGGCCGCACCGAACTGGCCGCCGCCGCGGCACGGGAGGGCGCCCGCCGCGGCTTCACGGTGCTGCGCACCGTCGCGATACCCGGCCAGCCCGGTTCGCTGGCGTGGGCCCGGTTACTGACCGACGCCGCCGCTCCCGGCGACCTGGCCTCGCGTGTGATCGACGGCGCCGGCCCGCTGGAACTGGACAGCGCTGCCCGCGCGCTGAGCAACGGGCGCCGCCGGCTGCTGGTGATCGACGACATCGACCAGGGCGGGGCGGAAGCCTTGCGGGTGCTGCGGATGGTCGCCGCCCGGGTGGCGACTGCTGCCACTGCCGTGGTGGTCACCTCGGTCCTTCCGCTGGACGTGGGAACGCAGCTGCCGCTGACCGGGCTGAGCGAGGACGAACTGGCCGCGGTGCTGCCCGGCCTGGCCCCGCAGGCCCGGCACGGGGTTTGGCTGGCCTCGGGCGGCCTGCCGGGTGCCGCGCGCTCACTGGCCGCTGACCTGGCAGCCAGCACCGATGAGACGCCCACGCTGGTACGCATGGCCCTTGCGGCGCCGTCGCGGGCGGAGTTCCTCGATGTCAACGTCGGCCTGATCCGCCTGCTGGAGCTGTCCCTGCCGCAGGCTCCCGACGGCAGCACGAGGGCCCGGTTGCTGGGCCGGCTGGCCCGCGAGCTGCTGGCCGACTCCTCGGCCGGGCCGCGGCGGCGGGCGCTCACCGACGAGGCCGTCAAGCTCGCCCGCGAGTCGCAAGACCCGGGGGTGCTCGCCGAGGTGCTGGACGCGCGGCTGAATGCGCTGTGGGATCCCGCCGGCGCCGAGGACCGGCTTGCCGCCGCATCGGAAATCATCGGCCTGGCCCGGGCCGCGGGAGACGGTACCCGCGAACGGGACGGCATGTTCTGGCGGTTCGTGGCCCTGATGGAGCTCGCCCGGGTGGCCGAGGCCGAGTCGGCCCTGGCGGCGTTCCACCGCGCGGCCGCCGCGGCCGGTGACGTCCGGGCCGTGGTCATGGCGACCGCCAGGCAGGCGATGCTCGCGAACCTCCGCGGGCGGTTCGACGAGGCGACCGAGCTGATCGCGGAGGTGGCCGCGGAAGGCCCGCGGGCCGGACTGTCCGACACCTATCGCGTGGTCGGAAGCGTGCACGGGGAGATCGCCTTCTACCGGGGCCCGCAGGCGGCTCCGGACATGCTTGATCAGCTGCAGGCTCTGGCCCGTCAGCTGCCCGGGCACTTCATGGAGGCAGGCATCGCGGTCTGGCTGGCACTGCTCGGGCGCACCGGCGAAGCCCAGACCGAACTGGACCGGATCCTGCCCGCCGTCCTGGCCGGATCGGGCCCGCGGCAGCTGGGCGCGGCCGTGGGGCTGGCGTTCGTCGCCGCTCAAAGCGGCGACGCCGCCGCCGCCGCGCGGCTGCGCGAAGCCTTGCTGCCCTACCGAGGGCGCCTGGCAGTATTCGGCGGAGCTGGCATGTGCCTCGGCCCGGTGTCGCTGTTTCTTGGGCTGCTGGCCACGCAGCTCGGGCTGCTCGACGAGGCGGTGCAGTCGCTGCAGCAGGCCATCGCGTTCGCGGAACGGTCCGGCGCCCTGCCCTGCCTGGCGCTCAGCCTCCAGGCCGTGTCGCGGGCGCTGAGCCTGCGGCAGGCGCCTGGGGACCGCGACACCGTGTCGGCCTGCCGGGCCCGGGCGCAGGCGATCGCCGGGCGGCTGGGGATGAGCGGAACGCTCAGCCGGCGGGTCGCCGCCCCGGCCCAGTGGAGCCTGCGGCGCGACGGCGAGGACTGGCTGCTGCAAGCAGGCCCCGAGCACGCCCGGCTGCGTGACAGCCGCGGCCTGCACTACCTGCGCGCCCTGCTGGCCGCCCCGGGCAGCGACATCCCCGCCCTTGACCTGGCCGCCGGCGGCCCAGGACTGGCGGCCCCGGACCCTGGGCCGCTGGTGGATACCACCGCCCGGAACGCCTACCGGCACCGGATCCGCGAGCTAGACGATGAGCTCGTCGCCGCCGACCGCGCCGGAAACAGCATCGCCGCCGAAAGAATTCATAACGAACGCCAGGCGCTGGCCGGTGAGCTGCGCCGGGCAACCGGGCTCGCTGGGCGCCCGCGGCGGGCCACCGCCGAAGCCGAGCGAGCCCGGGTGAACGTGACCCGAACCCTCCGCGCCGCGATCACCCGCATCGCCAAGGCTGCCCCGATGGCCGGGGCGCACCTCGACTCCTCCATCCACACCGGCATCGCATGCCGCTACCAGCCCTCGCCGGGCGGCCCGGACCGCTGGCACACTTGACCACGGAATCTCCCTGCCAGTCCACGTTTCCAGCGGCCCAGGCACGAACGATCAGCCGAAGGCCGAGGTTCCACGCAGTCCAGGCCGCCATCCCCGGTGCTGGCTTCCGCGACACGACCCAATGCGTACAGAACCAGACGATCTGCGCGCCGCGATCCAATGAGCGCACACAGTTCTCAACCACCCCGAATCGGCAGGTCCGGTGTCGTAGCGGAGACGTCCCGCCCAACGGCCGTTCACTCTCTGTGCGCGGCCGCAGCCCCATATCCATGCCCAGCAGGCAGATCCAGATGACCGCTCCACCGCCTCCGCGTCGCCCCAGTTCGGGCCGCGCGAACGCGCAGACCGGACCTGCCGAGCGCACAGCTCCGGCTGATGCTTACGCGCCTGCGCGTGGCCGGAGCGGAAGCGGCCGGACCCTGACCCGCTCTGGTGTCAAAGTAGCGATCGCCCCGGCCAGCAGCATTTCCGTGAGCTGCCCGGGCAAGGCTGCCAGCAGCAAGGCGGCGAGCGCGGCCGATGGCAGAGCGTCCACCTCACGCACCAAGACAACCGAGGGCCGGGAATCCCCGGACGCGAAAAGGATCTGCACGAAATCGTGATCTGCGGAAACCAGTACCCGGTCCTCATCGCGGGCCCGCTCCAGGATCATCAGGTCATCAGCGCTCGTCAGCCCTATCTCACCCACGTGCACCGCGTCGTGCCCAGCCGCCTTCAGATGAGCGCAAACCCGGTAGGAGACATTTTCATCTAGCAAGAACCTCATGCCGGCCGGGTAACAGGCAGGTGATACTCACGCACCGAGAAGGCGGCAAAGGCGGCCGCCTGCTGGATATCGGCAGCCTCGATAAACGGGAAGTCGGCCTGGATCTCCTCCAGAGTCCAGCCTGCACCCACCAGGCTCAGCAGATGCTCCACGGTGAACCGGTGCCCGCGGATGCACGGCTGGCCACCCATCTTGCCGGGCTCGATGGTGATGCGGTCAAGACCTTCCATACAGCCAATGTACCGCCCCAACGCGGAAGAGCCATGAGACCGCACAGGGGTACAAAGGCGGCGTTCGCCTCGGCCGCAGCGAGCAAGGAACGTAGCTGTCATCGCGTGGCGGCCGGTGCCCGTCCTCGCCGGATCCAACCGGATCCAACCACTCAAGACGACGGTCAAGTGACGGTCAAATGATCTTGATCATGATCACAAAGGTGGGGAATCACGGCTCTGACCTGCGGTTCTGGGTGGAGCTGAGGGGATTTGAACCCCTGACCCCCTCGATGCGAACACAGTGCTCCACCGGCGAAAGAGGCCAGGTAACAGCGTCGGCGCAGGTCAGCGGCCTACGTACGGTCACGATCACCGCGTCTGAGGCCGTCTGACCGAGTCTCGCCGCTCCCATACTGCTCCCAAAATCGGACAGCCGCACTGGCCCCGCGCGGCCAGCATTGACCGTCATCACGCCCGACGGTGCCTCCGGACCGATCACCCCCGTCGGCGGTCAGGATCGGCCTAAGCCAATGGACAACATCACGGTGAGTGAAGCGAAGGTCAGGGAGAACGCGCGCGGGGCCGCCCAATCGGCGCGGCTACTGATGCGCGGTGAAGCCATCCCCAGTGCACGCAGAACTGGCCGATCGGGCGCTACGCGCAGCCACCGCCGACGCGCACTCATGCCGAATTGAGGACGCCGGCCCTAGTGGATGCTTATGCGCAGGTCAGCATAATCATTAGCCGTCGGCAATCCCTGCGGAGGCATCCGGCCAAGCGCTCGACCCCAATCCCCGAGGGGTCAGATCGCCGAATATTCGCGTCTCTCCAGCCCAGAACGCTGAGCGCCAGGCGAGCGCAGATTGGCCATTCCGTAGCGTCATCCGCATACTGGCGCGCCAGCCGCGCAAGCGTACAAGTGGATCTGTCACGGCTACGATCACGGCGGGTCACCGCGTGAGCGAACTGGTGTCAACTGTGACTCCGGGAGTATCGTAAGGTTGCTCAGCACGACGGTATTCGCGCTGGCACGGTCCGCGCCTGGCATGTCCGCGGCGGACTATCGAAAGCGGGGGGACGAGTGGCGTCAACCACCGACAGACCGCCACGCCGCTCGGTCGTCTATACCGGGCTCATCTTGTCCGGCATCCTGCTGGCCGTGGCCGGCGCGGTCATCGCCGTCCTCGGGATCGGTAAGCCCAGTGCGACCGAGGTCAGCGGCGGCGGAGTCAACGTGAAGACCAGTTCGGTAGGGCTGGTCATCCTGGTCGTCGGCGCGGGCCTGGCGGGCATCCTCGCGCTGAAAAAACCCAGTGACATCGAGTTGTTCACGGACCGGCCGGCGCAGCGGCCGTTGCCGGAAAGGATCGCTGGCAATGCCGCCATCCCGGCCCTCGCCATTGCGGCCGTCGGCATCGTGCTGCTCGTCATCTCGCTTGTGATCGGCTGAAGAAATGGCTGCCGGCGAGCAGATAGAGATCTTCTCGACCGGCGGTCCGGACGTGAAGTTCCCGATGGATGTGCGGCGCCTGCATGATCCGGATACCCGTGCCGAGTTGATGCTGGAGCCGACTCCTCAGTGGATCACACAAGCCCAGGCGGCTGGCGGCCTGGCGGCCGGCTGTCAGAAGTCCCGAGTAGCCATCATCGATTCGGGCGTGCTGCTCGAGCACTCGCTGGTCCGGATGTGCCTGGAGCCGCGCGGTGCCGTGGACTTCACTGGGGAAGGTCCGGATGACCGGTACGGCCACGGCACCATAACCGCGCTGCTCGTGCTGTCCACGCAGAACGAGCCGGTGGCGCTGCTCAGTGGCAAGGTGGTGCCCGGCCACGGCGCGGCTGACCCGCGCAACCTGGTGCGCGCCATCCGCTGGGCCGGGGATCAGCACGTTGACATGATCGTCATGCGGGTTGGCGTGTTCCGGCGGCGGCTAGGCCGCATCGTCGATTGCGACGGGGCCTGCGAGGTGTGCCGGGCGACTGCCGCGGTGCTGGCCACGGGGATTTTCATCGACGTGGCCGGCGGCAACACGCCAGGTCGGCTGGCGTGCCCAGCCACCCTGGGGCGGCTCGGCGTTCCAGGGCTGATCGTGCACGCGCCACCAGATAAGACCGGCGTCGCCCACCGGTATGCCGGCGGCAGCCAGATTCCGTACGTGCTCAAGCCACGCGAACTGGCCGTGACCAAGCCGCCGAGCGACCTGATGAAACACGCATACCAGCTGGAATCCGCCGACCCGGCCGCCGCCGCCGACGCGTACCGCCGGCTCGCGGACAGCCTGGACAAGGACGAGGCCGCGCACGCTCTAGTGAGCCTCGGCTCGGTGCTGGAACGGCTGTCCGACTGGGCCGCCGCGGCCGGCGCATACCGCCGGGCCATCGACTTGCACCACACAAGCTACACACCGATGGCGCAGGTGAAACTCGGGAACCTGCTCGGTGCCCAGCGGGACCCTGACGGCGCGGCGGCCGCTTACCGCCAGGCCATCGAGTCAGGCAACGCCCTCTATGCTGCCATGGGCGCCTACAACCTGGGCAATCTGCTGGTGGCTGAGGGCAAGCCAGAACAAGCCAAGGCCCGCTTCCAGGAGGCGATGACGTCGGGACTGCCCGAGTGGACCGCCGCAGCCGCGAACAACCTCGGCGCGCTGCTGTGGAACCAGGGCGATCTATCCGGGGCGCTGGACGCGTTCACCAAGGCGATCGCGGCCGGCCACATGTCGCAGACCGCAAGGGCGTTGCTCAACTTCGGGCTGCTGAGCGCCGAGACGCAAGAGCCGGACGCGGCCCGCCGGGCGCTGGAGGCCGCCGCGTCCCTCAACGACCCACAGGTCAGTCCGCGGGCCGCGCTCGAACTGGGCGATCTCCTCCGATCAGCCGGGCAGACCGACGCGGCCCACGCCGCCTATCAGCAGGCCGCCGGGTCCGGGCATCCCGAGTACGGCCCGCTCGCCCGGCAGCGCCTGAGCGGCTCGTGACCGGGCCGGGAGTCAGGCAAGATCAACTTGCCTGGCTTTGCCGAGATGCTGCAATTCCTCATCGACCGGCTCCCGTGAGCGCTGCCGTCTTGGCCTGCATCGTCGTCAGCGGCGTGCGGCAGGCGGCGGGTCTGCGGATTACAGCCGTATGCGCCGCACCAGGTCGGCCGGACCTCACAGCGCGGCTGCAATCACGGCTACATACCGAATCGGACACGGCGACCGACGCGGGGCCGGACAGCCGGAGGCGGCCATAACTGATCGTTCTGTCGGACCTCCACGGTCATCATGCTCTAGCAACTGGCCATTCCAATCAGGCGGGTCGGCGCGCTGTTATCAAGGCGCTTGGCGCCTCGTTACCCAGCCAGCAGTCCTGTGATTATCCAGCGCGCGCTCGCCCGGCCTGTATGTTTATGCATCGCCGCGCTTGGGGCGAACATTCTCATCTGCCGCGAACCGAGCGTCCTCTGCGGTGTCCGCGCGTCTCGGTGGGATCGTGTCGAATCGAGCTGCTGAGCAAGCCTGGCCGACTGGCCACGCCACTGGATCGGTCCCATGATCGCGATGGACGCCTCGATAGAGTCACGTTCCGTAACATCGGCCCTGGTGATATCAGCGCGCAGTGCCGCCGTTCCGCGCGGGCATCGGTTCAGGGCCGGTCAAGACATTGGTCGCACAGATTTGGATGTTTGGCGCGCCTATGAGGCGGCTGGTCGGGTTGCCTGGGCGGCTGAGGTGATCCCGTGGGCTGGGTTGACGATGCGGGCAGGGGCGCCGGCTAGGCGGACGTGCCGCAAATGCCGTGGATCACCGATCGTGATCCCAAAGCCGCCCGTGAACCGCCTGGCCTTCGCGGGCGAGCAGCTGCTCTTGCAGCAGGCCGGCGAGCCAGTCCGTGTATTCGGCGTCGGACCAGCCGCAACCCGCGGTCGCCGCGAAGTACAGCTCGACGCCGGTGAGCATCCAGGCGCGATCGACGGCCTTCGGCTGGCTGATTCCTGGCTGGAGCGCGCCGGCGGCGGCGATCGCGGACACCAGGCCCTCCAGGGCCTGCCGGCGGTGGCGGTCGCCCTGGGCGCGCAGCTCCTGGATCGCGGGATCGCTGGCCGCGTGCTCGGCGGCGACGATGACGGCCCTGCTGGTGGACAGCATGGCGCAGGTCCATGCGGCAAACGCGGCCAGCTTGCGGCCTGGGTCGGGCTCGCCGGCGATGCGGGCCCGCCAGGCGGCGGCGCCGGCGTCGTCTTCGAGCTGGCTGAGCAGCGCGCGGACGATGGCGCTCTTGGTGCCGAACGTGCCGTAAACCGTCTGCGCCGAAACCCCGGCGCGTTCGGCGATGGCGGCCACGGTGGTGCCGGCGAAGCCTTGCCTGGCGAACAGCTCGAGCGCGGCGGACGCGATCCTGCGGCGGGTGTCGGCCGCCCGTTCGGCGCGCAGCGGCGAGGTGTACGCCCGCCGCGTGGCCGGCGCTGAGGCTCCACGGCCTGACTTCATGACAGTAAACAATATTAGATAGTGGTCATTCTGGTCAATATGGTAGACTCTATCGAGTTGCGGACACGCAAGACAAGGAGACCCAGACATGCCAGGACAGCGCCTGGGCTCGATGATCGGGGCCACGTTCGGGCTGATCTACCTGCTGATCAACGCCGGGGCTCTGCCGCTGGCGGCGAGCCTGCCGCTGCGCGCAGTGGGAGCCGCGGCCTTCCTCGCCGTACTGGCTGCCATCTGCCGCCCACCCGCTCGCAGCACGGCCAGCCACGCCCCCAGCTTCCCCGGCCGCGGGTTCGGTCGGCCTTTCTGGTTGGTGGTGGCCGCTGAGGGCGCCGCCCTCGCGGCCGGACTGGCCTTGCTCAACGGCCCGCTGCACGCTCCCCACGCCGGGGTCGCGTGGGTCTCCACCGTCGTCGGCGCTCACTTCTTCGCCCTTGCCGTCGTCTTTGGCCAGCGGTTCTTCCACCGGCTCGGCGCTGCCATCATGGCCTGCGGGGTTATTGGCCTGGTGCTGGCCGCGTGCGGCGCCCCAGTGCCGCTGGTGGCCACCATCAGCGGGATCGTTCCCGGCGCGCTGCTCCTCGCCTCCGGCTGGTGGGGCGCTCACCGGACCGCGCCGACGACCGCACCAGCCACCGGCCGGTGAACCTGTAACTGTGCCCCATGACGGCCAGGCACCGCGACCGGGCAACGGAGTGATCAAGCTCGTCGCCACGGCGGTGAACGCCATCAGTCACCGCCAACACCACGACGCGTACGGGATGCTCGGCACAGCCGAGACCAGAAGTGGCTGATCTGCGCCCGGACACCCCGCCGGAGTAGCAAAGTTATCCGCCGCCCCGAGTCGGCAATCTGGCCGTATGACCGCCAGGCTCGACGTCACTTTCTGTGTTATTAGCCCGCTCTGGCTCGCGCGCGCCGCTCGCCATTATGGACAAGAGCACGGCCCGAACCTTGGGTCAACGGGGTGGTCCAGACGTCGGTGTCATGGATTGCGTGCTTGGGCCGGGGGTGCCGCCGAGTTTCTGCCCGAGCGCGCGAAAGGTGGCCGGAAGACCAAGACCAGGTCATGACGCCCGAAGCGCGTGCAGCTCGGTCGCTGCCCACGTGATGAACCGTTCTCGGATGTCCGCGCCGATCTGCTGCTTCAAGATCGGCTCCCAGAATCGGACACGGTCGCTCCCAGAATCGGACAATACGGACCCAGGGAGGTCAATATGATCGCAAGTCAGGGCGCTGACCTGACCCTATGGGGGCCGGGCGTGAGGCCGGACCCCCTTCCCTGCTCAGCCCGGTGAGCGTATGCTCCGGGTGACATACGAGCTCGGGAAGGAGGCCCTCGATGTCTGTCTACGTCGGAATCGACGTCCACCGCAAGCGTTCCCAGGTGGCGGTGATCGATCAGGATGGCGAGGTACTCGCCAACCGGAACGTGCCCAACGGGGTGGAGCCGATCCTGGGCGTGATCGGCGGCCTGCCGCCGGGCACGCCCGCGGCGTTCGAGGCCGCGTTCGGCTGGGGGTGGCTGGTGGAGCTGCTGGAGGATTACGGCTTCGACCCGCACCTGGTGCACCCGCTGCAGTGCAAGGCGATCGCCTCGGCGCAGGCTGAAGAACGACAAGGTCGACGCCGCGATCTTGGCGCAGCTGCTGCGTGCGGACCTGCTGCCGGAAGCGTGGATCGCCCCGCCGGCGGTGCGCCAGCTGCGGGCGCTGCTGCGGCACCGGATCCAGCTGGTGCGGCTGCGGACGCTGCTGCGCAACCGGATCCACGCCGTCCTGGCCGATCACGGCCAGGACCGGCCGGGCGGGTGCTGGAGCGGCCCGGGCCGGGCCTGGCTGGCCTCGCTGGAACTGCCGGCCGCCTCGCGGGAGGTGATCGAGGACGGCCTGGCGCTGATCGACGCGCTGCAGCTGCCGATCGACCGGCTCGACCGGGAGGTCCGCCAGCACGCCCGGCCGACCCGCGGGTCAAGGTCCTGACCCAGCTGCCCGGTGTCGGGCCGTTCACCGCGCTGGTCATCTTGGCCGAGACCGGCGACATCAGCCGGTTCGGCTCGGCGCGCAAGCTGGCGGCCTGGGCCGGGCTCACCCCGACCGTCCGCGGCAGCGACCGCACCGTCCGGCACGGGCACATCTCCAAGCAGGGCTCGGTCTGGCTGCGCTGGATCTTGTGCGAGGCGGCGCAGACCGCCAAGCGGCACCCGGACTTCGCCGCCAGCTACCAGGCCATCGCCCGCCGCCGCGGCAAGAAGATCGCCACCACCGCGATAGCCCGCAGGCTGCTTACCCGCGCCTGGCACCTGCTCACCGAAGCGGAGACCGCCACGCCCGCGCCGGCCACGCCCGCCCGGCGCGCTGCATCGACCGGGAGGGGTCACCAAGCCCCGGGCGAGCTCGCAAAACCGCATGAGCCGGCCACGCCGCGCTCGATGACCTGACTGAGCAGCCCGGTCCCCGGATGACACGGTCATGGCGCCGCCCCCCAGGCAGGCGCCGGATGGGTGCATGTGAGACCCACTCCGCCAGCCACCCGCACCGGGGAACAAGCCCACCGGCGCACCCACTACAGCAACACTCACAACCAGCAGGCGCTTTCCTCGCTCCCGATGATCGGCCGCCGCTTGCCCGCGTCAAGCTCGTTCGTCCTCGCCGGCGCCCTGCCGGGCGCCCCAGGCTCCGGGCGCTCCAGCTGGACCCAGACCGCGCGCCGGCACGAAACCCGGCAGCTGCGAGCAAAGCAGAACCACAGGCACCACCCCCACCCCGACGGCTGGAGGTCACCGGGCTAGACCAGTACGCCCTCTTGACAGCAGGGGCCCCCATGGGTGCGGGTTTACGTGGAGCTGAGGGGATTTGAACCCCTGACCCCCTCGATGCGAACACAGTGCTCCACCGGCGAAAGAGGCCAGGTAACAGCGTCGGCGCAGGTCAGCGGCAGCGAATACGTATGCAGAGCTTCATGATCATGAGCTGAATCTGGCGCCAGGAATCCAGGCCCAGCGGCCGACCCGGAAGATATTGCCGCAGCCAGATCGATGCTCTTATGTTTGTCAAGGGGGTCGGGTGACATTTCCTGATCTCATTTCTGGGGTTTCTGCAAGAGGATGTGAAGTGACAGTTTGCTGGGTTGCGGACAAGACAGGGAAGGTCCACTCGGGTGAGTGAAAGCTCTTATGAGGTCACGCCCAGCAGGTAAAGATGAGGCCGGGGACGGCCGACGGCTCGTTCGAAGGCCAGCAGGTTCGCGGCAGCCGAATATCGGGTCAGGCCGTCCCCGGGGTATAGGCGTCAGCCGGCGTTAGGGCGCAGGTGCGGGTAGACCTGGCGGGCGACGTAACGCTTCAGGCAGCGGATGATCTCGGCCTTGGACTTTCCTTCTTTGGTGCGCCGTTCGACGTAGGCGCGGGTGGCCGCGTCCGAGCCCATCCGGGTGAACACGATCCGCCACAGGGCATGGTTGGCCTGCCGGTCGCCGCCGGGGTTGAGCCGGTGCCGGGTGACTTTCCCCGACGATGCCGGGATCGGGGCGGCCGCGCACAGGTGCGCCCAGGCCGCCTCGGAGCGGAGCCGCCCGGGGTGGTCCCCGGCCGCGATGAGCAGCAGCGCCGCGGTGTTAGGGCCGATCCCGTACAGGGCGAGCAGGCCGGGGGCACGGGCGGTGACCAGGGGGACGATGAGCTCGTCCAGGCGCTCGAGCTGGCCGCCCAGGAACACCGCGCGCCGTCCCAGCTCGCGCAGCGCGACGCGGACGGCATAGCCCGCGACGTCGCCGGGCCGGGGCCGCAGCGACGCGATCCCGGCGACCAGGGCGGCCGGGGTGTGCGTGGTGAACCGGGCCCGCAGGTCATCAGGGCCGGTCAGGATCAGGGCCCTGGCCTGGTTGATCGTCCGGGTGCGTTCTCCTGCGGCGCTGCGCTTGGCGACCATCAGCGCCCGGATCGCCTCGACGGCGCCGTCCCGGCCCTTGGGCGCGCCGCGGGCCCGGCCGGACTGGGCGGCCCGGGCGGCGCTGACGGCATCCAGCGGATCGGATTTGCCCTGCCGGCGGCGGTCCTGGCGGTCGGAACGGTCCACCTCGACGACCCGGATGCCGGCGGCCGCCACGTGGCGGGCCAGGCCTGCGCCGTAGCTGCCGGTCCCTTCGATCCCGACCAGGCATACAGTGCCGAACCCGCCCAGCCAGCCGAGCAGACGGGCGTAGCCGGCCGGGCTGACCGGGAACTCCTCGACGCCGAGCAGCCCGCCGACCGAGTCGAGCGCGGCCGCGACGTGCACGTCAGCGTGGGTGTCCACGCCGCCGGTGATGGCGCGTGTTTCAGCGCATGTCTCTACGATGGTCAATGCCGTCCCTTTCTCTGGTTGAGGGATGGCACGCACCGCTGGCCGTCGGACCTGTGAAACCCTGGCCTCTGATCCAGGCCAGGCAGATCAGACCGGCAGCGCCGGTGGTGCCAGAAAACCTGGGCCCGGCCGACAGATCGTCTCGCAGGACAACGCATCGGCGTCAGCCGAATCGAAGGTCAGGCCGGGACCCAGGCCCCTGACCCTACGCCCGCACCACCGCAAAAACGCGGAAGCAGGGCCGGAAGCGCTATCCACAGTCTCCCTG
>CAWIGE010000006.1:0-667511 GCA_963835425.1 uncultured Actinomycetes bacterium
TGAAGTAGGTGCTGGCGAACACGGTGGTGGCGTTGGTCCCGGCGACCGCCTGCGGATAGACGAAGGTGGCGGCCCCCCGGGGGCGTGTAGGGGACGATCTGGGCGCCCGCCTGGAGCTCGGGATCCTCGGCGTCGATGGCTCCGGTCTGGCGGGCTGAGACGTAACCGCCGCCGAAGAGGGACGCGGCCTGCGCGGCGGTCAGCTCGAGGTGGGTGAAGGGAGCCGAGGTGGTCACCGGCGGGGCTGCCCTTCGGGGTGTAGGCCGGGACCTGCTGGCCGCCTGAGGCGGCCACGACGACGGCGTTGAGGGCCACGGGCACGGCGACGTAGGGTCGCCCGGCTGGCACCGAGAAGCCCGGGAGGTCGTAACCGCCCGCGGCGTAGGCCAGGTCGGCGTTCCCGTTGGCGAAGCTGCCGACCGCGCCGAAGGGACCGCCCTCGTCGATGAAGGTGTTGACGGTGCCGGCCTTGCGCCCGCCGGATCCCCCGCCGGCGCAGGCCTGCTTGGACCAGTCGGCGTAGGCCTCGACCAGTCGGTCCGGGCTGACGGTCTGGATGGCGTGGCCGGCCGTGCCGGTGCATCCGCGACCTTGCCGAAAGGCAGGAAGGTCATCGGGAAGGACTGCACGTCCGCAGCCGTCGGGCCCTGCGCCTCGGCCTCGCTGGTGAAGACCGAGATGACCAGGTCACAAGGATGGTCGGCGTCGCAGGTCAGGGAGAAGCCGGCGAAGTCCGCCGCCCCGACCCCGGCGATGAAGAGGTGGGGAACGACCTGGCGCCGGAGGGTTCACCCGGGAAGTCCTGCGGTGGCGCTCCCGGTCGGGCTCTTATAGGCCGATGAGCCGGGCGAGAACCCGCAGTTACCCCGGGTCTCGACGACGGCGTAGGACGTGTAGGCGACCCCCGGCCGGCACACCCTTATGTCGACCCAGCCCACCGGGTCGGCGGTCGGATCGCGACGTGGTCACCTCGACCGGGACGGGCGTCCCGTCGGTAAGCCCAGGTCATCGGGCACGGTGATGGTGTAGGGCGACGCCGCGGCGCCGGCCCGATGCCGGAGCGCCGCTCCGCGACGCCGACCCAGGCACCGACGAGGAGGACCGCCGCCACCGCCCGCGCTTCCGGAGCGGGTCGCAGAAGCCGGCGGCCGGGAGGGCCTGAGGCCGGAGCCGTCAGCTCGACGGCGCCGGCCTCGGTGCGGCCACGGTGGCCGGGCGGCGGGCGCTGCCGGACGGAAGCTCAGGCTCAGGACTGCTCGACGCACTTGGCGAAGCGGGGCGAAGCCGTAGTGCTTGATATGGCGGCGTCCCGGCCGTTGCACAGTGCGCTCGACGCCCCACGAAGGAGGCGGCGGCGGCATGGTCGACGCTGTTGGTGTTGATGAAGTTGAACAGGTCGCGGACCCCCTGGACCGACGAGTTGCTGGTCGGGCTGGTAGGTCGAGGGTTCGACGTGGCTCTGCGCCGACGATGGCGCTCAGGGACCACTTGCCGCCCTTCAACCTGACGACCGGCTTGGCCTTGCCGTTGATCGGTGCAGGACGAAGCCGTTGCGCAGATCGGGGTCGACGCCGTTGGCCTGGGCGACCCAGGCCCCGGCGGAGAAGATCATGATGGCGTCGCTTCATGTTGGGCCGAGAATGCCGATGGCCTCGTTCTCCTCGATCTGGGTGGCCGGCTGGGCGCAGCGGTTGATGCCACCGACCGATCGCGGGATCGAAGCCGAGCACGCCGGCGAAGAACGTGCCGGATCCGGAGCCGTTTTGCGGGTAGTAGCGCACGATGGGGGCGTTCTTGCCCGCCGACCTGCTTCCAGTTGGTGAACCTGCAGTCGTAGATGCCTTCGAGCTGGCTCATCGAAAGGTTGGCCGGGAGCCTTGCTGTTGGCCGCCGTCGTCCAGGTCACGGCGTCGACGGCGTAGGCGTAGGCCTGGGTGCCGGCCGGATCGGTGGACGAACCCGGCGAGGAGGAGCGAGCCACGCTGACGCAGCTGTCACCTTGGTCACCGAGGTGGCTAACGCCGCCTTGCCGGCGGTCGAACCGTTGGGAGCGGTGCGCTGTTGGCCGCGGGTTTGACCTCCTGGACGTAGGTGATGGCCGCCCCGCCGTTGCAGTGGGCGTCGCTCGGCGCCACCGTGCCCGGGTCGGCCGGCTGCGCGTAAACGTTGGTGGCCTTGGCGTTCTCGCCGGGCGGCGCCGAGCTGGCGTCGAACGCGGCCGTGATGGCTCCCATCACCTCCTGGGTGGTGTTGGAGCCCACCACCGTCAGATGCACCGGGGCCGGGGCCGCCGCGGCACCCGAGGCGAGGAGGCCGCCGCTGGCGGTCAGGACAGCAGCGCCGACGGCAGCGGCGCGGCAGAACATGGATTTCCTCAACGGATTCCCCTTCTGGTGTGTGACACCGGCGAGCTGGGAACTCGGCGACCACATCGGCGTGGTAAGACCGCAGCATGCCCGCCCCTGCGGAAGCCCGGGCGTCCATTGTCTGTATTCCGGTGAACTCGGAGATAAGTCTTTTTCGCGGTGGGGCATATGGTTCCCGCTGTCTTGCCTGCGTGACCGAAATGCCGCCGTCGGTCACGATCTCCTCCTGGCGGCCAGGCGCCCCCGTATTCCCCACCGCAGCGCCGGGACAATCAAGATCACCAGCAAGGCCAGGAGAGGGAGGAGGGGGCACCCCCCCGGTGATGCGGCTCCTGTAGGCCACGGGCTGCGGCCGGCGGTAGGCCCCCGCGGTCTCCGCCGCCGGCGCCGCCCCCGAGCCCGAAGCGGTGGTGGGAGATCCTCCCGCCGCCACTCCCCCTGGCTCGATCCCGCCGTTGACGCCGAGGTGCACCCTGGCCCCCGGCCGTCACGGCGGTGGTCACACCGGGAGAAGGCCCGGCCGCCGCCGTCGCTGTTGACGAGCGCCCCCGCGGGGACACTCGCGGGCGTCGTCGTGGAGGGAGCGCCACCAGTTCGAGCCCCCGCCACTCGAGCCCCCACCGCTCGTTCCTTCTGAAGGGAGAGGTACGATCGGGGGGCCCCGCCGCCCCGACGCCGAGAAGGCCCTGAAATCGGGGGTTGGCGCAATTGGAAGCGGGTCATCCACATGGACCAGATGGGCGAGGTCGACTACGCCCCCGGTGAGCCGAAGGGCACCGCCTGGCACCCGCACCGCGGCTTCGAGACCGTCACCTACATCATCGACGGGATCTTCCGTCACCAGGATTCCAACGGCGGGGGCGGGCGGATCACCAACGGTGACACGCAGTGGATGACCGCGGGCGGCGGGATCCTGCACATAGAGGAGCCGCCGGAGGAACTGGTCATGAGCGGCGGGCTGTTCCACGGGTTCCAGCTCTGGGTGAACCTGCCCCGCACGCTGAAGATGACCAACCCCCGGTACCAGGACATCCGGGCCGGCCAGGTCGGGCTGCTGTCCTCGGCCGACGGCGGCGCGCTGCTCCGGCTCATCGCCGGGGACCTGGCGGGCTTCCGTGGCCCGGGCATTACCCACACGCCGATCACGCTGCTCCACGCCACCGTCGCGCCCGGCGCCCAGGTCCGGCTCCCGTGGCGGCGTGACTTCAACGCGCTCGCGTACGTGCTGGCGGGCTCGGGCACGGTGGGGCGCGGAACGCCGCCCGGTCCGCACCGGCCAGCTGACGGTGTTCGGCCCGGGCGATGTGATCACCTTGGCTGCCGACCAGAGCCAGGACGGCCCGGGCCAGGACTTCGACGTGCTGCTGCTCGGCGGCCAGCCGATCCGGGAGCCGGTTGCCGCCTACGGGCCGTTCGTGATGAACACCAGGGACGAGCTCATCACCGCGTTCGAGGACTACCAGGCCGGCCGCCTCGGCTCCATCCCCGCCCAGCGCAGCACGCTCCCGGACGAGCCACACCCCGGCCACGACGTCCTCTGACCACCCGCCCCACGCGGGGCTGGCCGGTCAGTGGTGGCTGCTCGTCACCCCTTCGGCCCTGGCGGGCACCCGGGCTCGGCGGCCAGGCGGCGCAGGGCGGCGCGGGCGATGCCGGGATCGGTGGTCGTCCAGAACGGCGGCAGCGACGCCCGCAGGAAGCCGCCGTACCTGGCGGTGGCCAGGCGGGGGTCCAGGATCGCCACCATGCCCTTGTCGTCCATCGTGCGCAGCAGCCTGCCCGCCCCCTGGGCCAGCAGCAGGGCCGCGTGCGCGGCGGCCACGGTCATGAAGCCGTTGCCGCCCCGGGCGGCCACCGCCCGCTGCCGGGCCGAGGCGAGCGGGTCGTCCGGCCGCGGGAACGGGATCCGGTCGATGACCACGAGCTGCAGCGACCGGCCCGGCACGTCCACGCCCTGCCAGAGGGACAAGGTGCCGAACAGGCAGCTCGCCTCGTCGTCGACGAACTGCCGGACCAGTTCGGCGGTGGCGTCGTCTCCCTGGCACAGCAGGGGCTGGCTGATCTGCCCGCGCAGCTCTTCGCGCCGCCTGCCGGGCCGCCCGCATGGACGAGAACAGCCCCAGCGTGCGGCCGCCGGCCGCCTCGATGAGCTCACGCAGCTCGGCGAGGTAGGACTCGGGCAGGCCGTTGCGGCCCGGCGGCGGCAGGTGGCGGGCGACATACAGGATGCCGGCGCGCCGATGGTCGAACGGGGAGCCGACGTCCAGCCCGGACCAGGCGAGGCCCACCGCGGATGCCTCAGCGGTAGCGGTCGCCCCGCCGCCGGCCGACGACCCACCGCCGGCGGACGGCTCACGGCCAGAAGACGGCTCAGCGCCGGTGGATGCCTCACGGCCAGAAGATGGCTCAGCGCCGGTGGATGCCTCACCTCCGCCGGCGGCAGGCCCCACTGCCGCGCCAGCGGCTCGAATGACCCGCCCAGCGCCAGCGTGGCCGAGGTCAGCACGACCGTCTGGCGGCGGAACAGGCGGTCGGCCAGCAGCGTGCCGACCTCCAGCGGGGCGACCCGCAGCGTGGGCGGGCGCCGGCTATCGGGATCGGCCGGGCGGTCCATCCACACCACGTCGGGCCGGGCCGCGATGTCGGGGCCGAACGCACCCAGGATCCGGTCGGCCGTCTCACTCACGTCTTCGAGCGCGGCCAGGGCGGCCCGCCCCGCCGCCAGGCGTTCGGCATCTTCTGCGCTCCCGGCGCTGGTGCGCACCTGTGCGGCGCACGAACCGGCCGCGTCGCGGACCGTGGCGAGCGTGCTGGCCAGCGCGGCGGGCAGGTCGTCGATGCGCCCGGCCGGGACGTCCGCCAGCACCCGGTCGGCCGCCTCCGCCGCCTCGCGCAGCCGGTCGCGGCCTCCTCGGCCGACAGCAGCCGCCCGCCGCGGCGGGCCGCGGTCTCGATCGCCGGGGCCGACAGCTCCTTGGATGCCGCCGAGGTAACCCGGTTGACCAGGTCGTGCGCCTCGTCAATGATCACCACGTCGTGGTCGGGCAGCACCGCCGAACTCCTCCGAGCGCGTCGATGGCGAGCAGCGCGTGGTTGGTGACGACGATGTCCACCCGCCCGGCCGCGCTCCCGGGCGCGCTCGGCAAAACACGACGACCCGAACGGGCACGCGCTGCGCGCCGAGGCATTCGGTGGCGCTGACCGAGACCTGGCGCCAGGCCCGGTCCTCCACCCCGGGCACGAGCTCGTCGCGGTCCCCGGTGGCGGTGTCCGCCGCCCACTCGGTGAGCCGCCGCACCTGCCGGCCCATGGCCGAGACGTCGGCCGGGTCGAACAGCGTCTCGCCCGGCTCGTCGGGCGGCCCGGTCCGCAGCCGGTGCAGGCACAGGTAGTTGCGGCGGCCCTTGAGGATCGCGAAGGTCGGATCGCGGCCGAGCAGCGGCGCCAGCGCCGGCGTCAGGCGCGGCAGGTCGCGGTCGATCAGCTGGCGCTGCAGGGCGATCGTGGCGGTCGCCACGACCACCGACGAGCCGCCGCCGATGGCGTGCGCCGACCGCCGGGACGAGGTAGGCGAGCGACTTGCCGGTCCCGGTCCCCGCCTGCACGGCAAGATGCTCCCCGGTCCCGATCGCCCGCCCAGACCGCCTCCGCCATCGCGTCCTGGCCCGGGCGGGTCGGTGCCGCCGATGCCGTCCACCGCCGCGGCCAGCAGGCCGGTCACGGACTCCGGCGCCTCCGCGGCCTCCCCGGACGAGGCATCCGGGGAGGGGGGACGCGGCAGCTCGCGCGGGCCTGCGGGTGTCACCGGGGGGCACGTCTGGAACGCTACCGCGCCCCCCGGACGTCCGGCGGGACCGCAGGCCGCCAACGCATCGCTACCGACGCATTCCAAGCTTCGGCAAATACAGGGATTTCCCCGTTGCCCGGCCCGTGCGCGGCACGAACGGCGCCCTGACCGGCGTCAGCGAAAGCGCCCCGAACAACCTGTGGGCCGCCCGATACAGCGGCACCACAGGATCCTTCAACCCGCTCATTCTGCAGAACGGATAGACGACACACTGCCCGTGCCCAGCGGCACGTGGTGCTGGGTGCCCACGGAGGCGCGCGAGGCGGAGCCCGGCCCGTGGGCACCCCTTCTGCGGGGAATCCCGTTACATGAAGGGGATACGTGGCCCGGGGAGTGTCGGCTCCTGACAAAACCGGGCTCCCGTGGGCGGGCCGGACCTGCGACGATGAACTCCATGACCGAGCCACACCCGTCGGCGGCCGCCTTCCGCGCCGCCCGTGACCTGCTTTTGCGCCACCGCGATGACTACGCGGCGGCCAAACGTGAGTTCTCCTGGCCCGCGCTGGAGGAGTTCAACTGGGCGCTGGACTGGTTCGACGTGGTCGCGGCCGGGCACCCGGACCAGACCGCGCTGCGGATCGTCGCCGACGGCGACGCCGCCGCCAGCCTCAGCTACGGCGAGCTGGCCAATCGGTCCAACCAGGTCGCCAACTGGCTGAGCGAGCTCGGGGCCCGCAGGGGCGACCGGCTCCTGTTGATGCTGGGCAACATCGCGCCGCTATGGGAGGTGATCCTGGCGGCGATCAAGCTGGGGGTGGTCATCATCCCGGCCAGCACACTGCTGGGCACGGCCGACCTCGCCGAGCGCATCACGCGCGGCGACGTCCGGCACGTGGTGACCGAGGCCGGCCTCGCCGCCAGGTTCGACGGGCTGGGCGGCCGCTGGACCGCGATCGCGGTGGGCCCGGGCCCGGGCGGCGGTACCCCGGACGGCTGGCTCCCGTACGCGGACGCCGCCGACGAGTCGGCGAGCTTTGCCCCGGACGGCGTCACCCGGGCCACCGACCCGCTGCTGCTGTACTTCACCTCCGGCACGACCGCCCAGCCGAAGCTGGTCGAGCACACCCACGCGTCGTACCCGGCCGGGCACCTGTCCACGATGTACTGGATCGGCCTGCGGCCGGGGGACGTGCACCTGAACATCTCCTCCCCCGGCTGGGCCAAGCACGCGTGGAGCAACGTGTTCGCCCCGTGGAACGCCGAGGCCACCGCGCTGATCCTGGGCCACGAGCGGTTCTCGGCGCCCGCGCTGCTCGGCGCGCTCGGCGAGTGCGCGGTCACCACCCTGTGCGCGCCGCCGACCGTCTGGCGGCTGCTCATCCAGTCCGACCTCGCCTCGGCCGACACCGCCACGCTGCGCGAGTGCGTCGCGGCCGGCGAGCCGCTCAACCCCGAGGTGATCGAGCAGGTCCGGCGGGCCTGGGACATCACCGTCCGGGACGGCTACGGCCAGACCGAGACCACCGCCCAGGTCGGCAACCCCCCGGGGCAGCCCGTCAAGCTGGGCTCGATGGGCCGTCCCCTCCCCGGTTACACCGTGGTCCTGGTGGAGCCCGTCACCGGCGAGCCCGCCCCGAGGGCGAGATCTGCCTGGACCTGGCCGACCGCCCGCTGGGGCTGATGACCGGCTACCGGGGGGACCCCGAGCGGGACGCCGAGGCGATGAGCGGCGGCTACTACCACACCGGTGACGTGGCGGCCCGCGACGACGACGGCTACCTCACCTACATCGGACGTACCGACGACGTATTCAAGGCATCGGATTACCGGATCTCACCGTTCGAGCTGGAGAGCGTGCTCATCGAGCATGAGGCGGTCGCGGAGGCGGCCGTGGTCCCCTCCCCCGACCCGGTGCGGCTCGCCGTGCCCAAGGCGTACGTGACGCTGGTGGCCGGCGCCGAGCCGTCGGCGGACACCGCGCTGTCGATCCTCGCCTACACGCGGGACCGGCTGGCCCCCTACAAGCGCGTGCGGCGGCTGGAATTCAGCGAACTGCCGAAAACGATCTCCGGCAAGATCCGCCGGGTCGAGCTGAGGGAGGCCGAAACCGAGCGCCTCGGCCCGGGCGGGCCCGCCGTTCCCGGCATGCGTGGCGTCACCGAGTTCTGGGAGGAGGACTTCCCGGGCCTCAAGAGCTAATCCGGATTGTTCTTTCTCGCCACGGAACAGCGGCAGTGAGCGTATTGCCGCTGGCTATACCCTCCCTGCTGATCATCCGGCCTGACCGCCGGGGACTCAGCGGCGCGGGTTCCAGCTTTGAGGTAACCCCACCGTGGGCCGGTTGTTAAGCGCAGCCGGGACGCGGGCGCGGACCGGCCGACGCGCCCGCAGTTCTACTCGATCAGCGCCCAGCTGAAGAACGGCGGCACCGTGATCTGCCAGATCAGGGTGGACGGGGTGACCATCGTGACCGCGTCCGCGTCGGGCAGCACCAACGTCGCCAACTGTGCGATCGACCAGGACCTCAACGGGAGCTGGGAGGAAACCAGCGTCAACGGCTGACAGGCAGCACCACGAGCCGCCCCCGCCGGTCAGGCGGACACGTCGGTGCTGGTGAAGCGGGCCCAGGCGATCGAGCAGAAGATCACCACATACACGCCGAACGACAGGAGCCCGTGCAGCAGGTCCGAGGTGGCAATGGGGGTGCGGAGCAGGGAGTCGAAGTACAGCCACCAGTGGCTGGGCAGGTACGGGTGCACCACCGCGAACTGCGGAATGTTGTCGGCGATCTCACTGACCACGGCGAGCACCAGCACGGTGGCGATCGCGCCGATCGGGTGCTCGGTGAAGGTCGAGACCGCCAGTCCGATGGCCCCGAGCGCCGCCATGGCCGCGGCCACGTACAGGGTGACGAAGAGCACCCGCAGCAGCCCCTCCCCGAGCGGGACGGTATTGCCCGACAGCAGCGTCACCGGCCCGATCGGGAACAGCGCGGCCCCGGTGGCCAGCGACGCCGCCACGACGACGCAGCAGGCGGACAGCCCGAACACCACGATCGATACGTACTTGGCGGCGAGCAGCCGGGTCCGGCCGGCGGGCACGGTGAGCAGGTACCGCAGCGTCCCCAGCCCGGCCTCCCCGGCCATCGAGTCGCCCGAGACCACGGCGACCGCCAGGGGCAGCACCAGCGCGATCATGAGAGTGATCGCGATGAACGCCAGGAACACCCCGTTTCCGGCGAGCTGGCTGATGAACGATGATCCCGCATCGCCGCCACCGCCGCCGTGCGGGGCGGCCAGCCGCAGTGCGATCCCCAGCAGGACGGGCAGGGCGGCGAGGAGCGCCAGCAGGGCCAGGTTGCGCAGCCGCCGGAAGACCAGGCGCAGTTCCGAGCGGACCAGGCGCAGCCAGGCCGGCACGGCGCCCGGCGGGCTGGCCAGCTGATCCGCCGGCCCGGCCGGGGCGGCCGGTGGAACCGCGGTGGCCTCAGCCGTTGACATCGAACCCCTCCCCGGTCAGCCCCACGAACAGGTCCTCCAGGTTGGGCCGTGGGGTGTCCAGCCCGGCAACGCCGACGCCGGCCAGCACGAGTTCCCGGCAGATCCGTTCGGGAGACTGATCGGCGAGCTGGGCGCTGACCTCACCGTCGGCCGACCGGATGTCGGCCAGCCCGAGCGCGGTCAGGGTCGCCGTCGCCTCGCTGGCCTGCGCGGTGCGAATGACGACCCGGCGGCTGCCCTGGCTCCGGAGCTCATCCAGCGTGCCCTGGAACACCAGGCGCCCGGTCCGCATCACCCCGACATGGGTGCAGATCTGCTCCACCTCGGCGAGCAGGTGGGAGGAGACGAGAACGGTCACGCCGTCGGTGGCGATCTCGCGGATCAGGCCACGGACCTCGCGGGTGCCCTGCGGGTCCAGGCCGTTGGTGGGCTCATCCAGGATGATCAGCTCGCGGGGCCGGAGCAGGCCGGTCGCGATCGCCAGGCGCTGCTTCATGCCCAGCGAGTACGCCCGGTAGCGCTTCCTGGCCGCGCTGAGCAGCCCTACCCGGTCCAGCGCCGCGTCGATCCGGGCCGCCGCGGTACGTGGGTCGGCGGTCCGGTCGGCGGCATCCATCCGGGCCAGGTTGGCCCGGCCGGACAGGTACGGGTAGAAGGCCGGGCCCTCGACCAGCGAGCCCACCCGCGGCAGGACGCGGGCGGCCGCCCCGGGCACCGGCTCGCCGAGCAGGCTGACGCTGCCGCGGGTCGGGTAGATCAGGCCCAGCAGCATCCGGATGGTGGTGGTCTTCCCGGATCCGTTCGGCCCGAGGAAGCCGTAGACGGCGCCGCGCGGTACCGCCAGGCCGAGGCCGTCCACCGCGAGCTGGCCGCCGCGGAACCGCTTGGTCAGCCCGCTGGTAGTGATCGCCGGACCGGCGGGTGGGCCTGACGGCCCGGATGGCCCGGCGCCGGAGCCGGCCTCCGGCACAGTGCCGGGGCCGGCCTTGGGTGCACCGGCGGCGGCTCCGGTGCCAGCGTCGGTTCCGGTGCCTGCCGCGCTCACTTGAGCTGCGCCGCCGCGCTGTACAGCACCGACGGGGCCACCGCGCCGATCAGAACGTGGCCGTTGCTGGTGATCAGGATGGAGGCGAGGCTGGTCGTGATGAGCCTGCCGCTGCCCCAGGCGCCGCTAACGGGCGTGGCCGACTTGAGCAGGGCGGCCAGCACCCCGGCGGCGTCCACGCTGCCGCCGGAGCCGGGCCCGCCGGCCGCCGACTGGGCGGCCTGGCCCAGCGCCCCGGCTGCGTTGCCGTGCTGGACCGCGGACAGGACGGACGAGGGCAGGACGGCCACCGCCAGCCAGCCCTTGCCGACCACCTTGGCTCCGGAGACGGCCGGCGGCGTACCGGTCCGCACGGCCTGACGGTGCGGCGTCACCGTGTGCACGCTCGCCCCGTTCGGCGGCGTGAAGGCGAAGGTGGAGGCCGGCGGCGCGGCGAAGGTGATGGAGGTGAAGCCGGTCTGGAATGCGGGGCTGGCCGCGCCCCGGGCGAAGAGCTGGACCCCAAGCACGACGCCGGGGTGCTGCGCGTCAATCTCGACGACCACCCGGCCGACCAGGGAACGGCTGTCCTTGGGCGCGACCACCAGCTGGTAGGCGTCCTGCCCGGCCACCGTGGTGGTCGGCCCCGACGTGACGCTGGTGGTGGGCCCGACCGCCGTGAGCAGCCGCTGTGCGGCCTGCTGCGGGGTGAGCGGCGCCGGCATGGAGCCGGCCCCGGCGGCCGGGGCCTGCACGCGGCCCGCCCTGGCCGGCAGCGTGATCTTCTGCACCGAGTTCGAGCTGCTCTGCCAGACCCAGCCGGTCCCGCCGTTGCGGATCACGTCGGTTTCGCCCAGGGGCACCGGCAGGGCGAGCCGGAAGTGGGCGGGGTCGGAGAACCAGAGCCTGATCGTGTGTGACCCGGACAGCATCGACAGCGGCGACGACGGGTCCTGCTGCCCCGGCAGCTGGGGTATGCCGAGCGACGCCGACTCCACCACAGTGCCGCTCATCGGCGGTGGCGTACCCGCGTGGCTGGCCAGCGCGGTGAGCAGCTGACTGGGCGTGCGGGCGGGCAGGGCCGGAGAGGCCGCCGCCGCGGTCGCCATCGATGCGGCCGTCACCGCCGCCACCACGGCGACGGCTCCGGCGGGTACTGCCCATCGTGCTCGACG
The DNA here is from genome assembly GCA_963835425.1 of uncultured Actinomycetes bacterium. Lineage (GTDB taxonomy): Bacteria > Actinomycetota > Actinomycetes > Streptosporangiales > Streptosporangiaceae > UBA9676. Next base: position 11,853 of record CAWIGE010000006.1, read on the forward strand.
CGAGGTCATCGGCACGAGCTTCATAGCCACCTCACACACTCGCTCAGACCGGGCCGGGTCACGCCCGGCTCGGGTACCGGCCCCCCCGAATGCGACTGCTTCCGCCAGGCTACGCCAACCCGGATGTCCTCGCGTCACCCCCAGGGACTGTCCGTGGGTCAGCCGCGGGGATGACACCAGCGAAGCGGCTGGCGGTGGGCCGGGTGCTCCTACCAGCTGCCCCACGGGAGCAGCGAGGTCACGGCGATAACGGCGAAAAGCAGGGTCAGGTACGCGATCGACAGGTGGAACAGCCGCATCGGCGCGGGGTTGCCGGTGGGCTGGGCCACGCCGGCGCACGCGCCCGGCGTCACCTTCGAGTCAGCCGGGTCGGCCGTGGCGGCCGGCTCACCGCCGTCGGCGGTCCGGGCGATCACCGCCACCCTGCCCTGGAGCCGGTGGGCCTCGAGAAGGAACCAGCCCCCGAGCCCGGCGGCACACGCCGTGTACAGCCAGCCGGCGTACGGGGCGAGCGCCAGGGTGGTCGCCACCATGATGTAGGAGTAGATGAGGATCTTGCGGGCCACCACCGTGGGCGGCGCCACGACCGGCAGCATGGGCACGCTCGCCGCCGCGTAGTCGTCCTTGAACTTCATGGCCAGCGCCCAGAAGTGCGGCGGCGTCCAGAAGAAGATCACGGCGAACAGCACCACCGCCGGGAGGCTGACCGTCCCGGTCACCGCCGACCAGCCGACCAGGACGGGGAAGCACCCGGCCGCGCCGCCAATGACGATGTTGGACGGGGTGCGGCGCTTGAGCCCGATCGTGTAGATGAAGACGTAGAACAAGATGGCGGCGTCGGCCAGCACGGCGGACAGCCAGTTCACCAGCGTTCCGAGCAGCACTGTCGAGGCCGCACCCAGCAGGATGCCGAAGATGAGCGCCTCGGCCGGCTTGATGACCGCCAGCGGCGTGGGCTTGGCCAGCGGCCGGCGCGAGGTGCGCCGCATCACCGCGTCGATGTCACGGTCGATATAGCAGTTGATGGTGTTGGCGCTGCCCGCCGCGAGCGCGCCTCCGACCAGCGTCACGACGAGCAGGCGGACCGACGGCAGCCCACGCGCCGCCAGCAGCATGGTGGGGATCGTCGTGACCAGCAGGAGCTCGATAATCCTCGGCTTGGTGAGGGCGAACAGCGAGCGGGCGACGACCCGTGCAGAACGGCGCCCCGCCAGGGCGGGGAGCGCGTTCGTCGTCGCAGGTGTCACTACCTGCCCTCCATGCCGTCTGGCGGTCCGTACCCGCCACCGCCCGGCGCGCCGCCGCCGCCCTGCGGGTAGCCACCGCCCTGAGAGTAGCCACCACCCTCCGGCGGCTGCGCCGGCGGGGGCTGCGGGGCCGCGGGTGGCTGCTGGGCCGGAGCCTGCTGGGCCGCGGGCCGCGGGGCGTCGGCCGCATGCCTGCCGCTGCCGACGGCGCCGGCGGTGGCGGGCACCAGGTCCCTGTGCCCCGGCACGGCGTGTGGCCTCGTGTACAGGAAGTACAGCCACGTCGCCACCACCACGAAGATTCCCACGGGGATCGCGAACGTCATGATGGCGGCCGCCTGGGTCCAGTCACCGGTGGGCGACAGCGATAGCGCAAGGACTATGTCGTGCACTCCAGCCTCCTGCGAATCAACTCACGGTCATCTCAGACCGGGCCGGGACGGCCAGGCTGACTTGTGCTTGAGCAAACGGTCGAAATCGGCCGCTGAGGGCTCCGACTCCTCCTCGCTGAGCCACCGGGTGGCCAGCCCCACGGCCAGGATGCTGAGCGGGATCAGCGGGATCACCCACAGGATCGCCCCGCCCGCCTGCTGGTCGGAGACGACGGCGGCGACGCTCCGGCCGGAATCAAGGTATGCCGGGTAAGCCACCCCCGGGCCGTACGCGCGGATCAGCCCGAGCACCGTTCCGGACGCGGCCAGGACCAGCACCAGGGCGATCCGCCGCAGCGGCGGCAGCTGCGGCCGCAGCGGCGGTGACTCCACCAGTTGGAGCCACATCAGGATGCCCGCGGCCAGGTAGGTGATCATCTCTAGGGCGTAGACGGCGGGACTGCGCACCGCCGCGTCGAACGGCCCGGACAGGTGCCACACCCACCAGACGACGCAGAACATCACCGTGACCACGATCGGCAGGACGGGCCAGCCGGGCGACCAGTCCTGGCCGGCGGCATCGTTGCCGGCCGCGCGCCGGTCCCGCACGGCCAGCCCCAGGCCCCGCCTCAGCGGGAGCCACGGGGCGCCGAGCACGATGAGCGCGGGGGCGGCGATCGTGAGGATCACATCCTGGAAGTTGCGGACCCAGATGTACCGGTAGGACCAGTAACCCATCGGGGACACCACGGCGAGGACCGCCAGCAGCAGGCCAGCCTGGAAGGCCACGGCCCGGCGCACCTGGTCAGTGGCCGCGTCGCGCATCCCGAGCAGATGCGTGACGGCAGCCACCGCGTAGGCGGCCAGGGCGACCACGTTGGCCGACCAGTTCGAGACAACCACGTTCATGACGGTTGCGGCCTCCGGCCGGCAGACAGAACCCTCCGGACGACCCGCTCCTTTCCCTCAGAGCAGGTAGAACAGCACCCAGAACACTATCCCGACCACCGCCATGTAGTTCCATATGGCGGTGAAGGCGCTCAGGCTGGCCTGGAACCGCTGGACGGCGAACGCCTCGGTGAAGGTGGGCGGCTGCTCGACGAAGGAAATGGCCGGGAGCGTCCGGGATCTCATCAGCAGGATCTCCAGCCAGATCATCACCGCCAGGACGACCGTCAGGTACACCGGGTAGGTGCCGGTGAAGACGCTGGAGTATCCGGAGCTGCCCGGCCAGAAGGGCAGGAAGAGCAGCTGGATGATCATCAGAGCCACTGCCGCCAGGGCCAGAATCAGTGCCGCCCAGCCCCCGGATTGCCACGCCCTCTTGTTGCCCGCCTTGATCCGCTGCAGCGTGACCGTGTTCAGCACGGCGCTGATCACGATGAGGGCGATGATGATCGTCCCCATGGCCACGGACGGCTGGGTGAAGCCGGAGCCGTGCCACCTGCCGTTGGAGTTCACCGAGCGCAGGTAGAAGTAGGCGAACACGAACGAGCCGAACAGGAAGGTCAGCCCGCCCATGGCCAGCCGGGAGCCGGTCCAGGTCGCGCCGAGCCCGGCCTCGTGGTAGAAGCCGGCCTCCTCGGCCGTCCGGTCAAGCCCACCCTGCGGTGCCGCAGTTGTCATGGCTATGCCTCCGCTCTTGCGCTGGCGTAGGCGGCACTGACCACGCCGACCGGCGGGTTCAGGTCAGCGACCGGGGGTGCGTCCTTCACGCCGTACTCATACGGCCCCGAGAGCACCACGGGGATGTGCGCGAAGTTCTGCGGCGGCGGCGGCGAGGACACCTGCCATTCCAGGCCACGGGCGTTCCACGGGTTGGCCGCCGCCTTCACCCGGGCGAACCCCGTCGAACCAGATGAAGTTGATCAGGAAGATGAGTATCGACCCTCCCAGCAGGAACGCGGAGATCGACACCCAGACGTTGAGCGTCTGCAGGTTCCGCGCGTACTCGAACACCCGCCGCGGCATGCCCATCATGCCGAGGGCGAACAGCGGCAGGAAGGTCGAGTTGAAGAAGAGGAACATCGTCCAGAAGTGGATCTTGCCCAGGGTCTGGTTCATCTCGTAGCCCAGCATCTTGGGCAGCCAGTAGTAGACGCCGCCGAAGAACGCGAAGATCAGGCCACCCATGATCGTGTAGTGGAAGTGGGCCATGACGAAGAAGCTGCCGTGCTCGGTGGTGTCGGCCGGGACGTCGGACAGGAACACGCCGGAGATCCCGCCGATCAGGAAGTTGAAGTACATCCCCAGGGCGAACAGCATCGGGACGGAGTACCTGATCCTCGCCTTCCAGAGCGTGCCGAGCGCGACCAGGTAGATGAACCCGGTCGGGATGGAGATCAGCTCGGTGGTGAGCATGAACAGCGGGCGCATGTCGGGGTTGATTCCGCTGTCGAACAGGTGGTGCTGCCAGACGAAGAAGCTCAGCAGCGCCACGCCGAACATGCCCGCCGCGCCCACCTTGTAGCCGAAGAGCGGCTTGCGGGCGAATACCGGGAGTATCTCCGACACCACCCCGAACCCGGGCAGCGCCAGGATGTACACCTCGGGGTGCCCGAAGAACCAGAACAGGTTCTGGTACAGGTAGCTGCTGCCACCGAGCTGGTTCACGTAGAACGCGGTCTGGGCGGTCCGGTCGGTGATCATCATGTAGAAGCCGCCGACGATGACCGGTACCGCGAGCACCTGGAGGAACGAGACCGTGAACATCGACCACACGAACATCGGCAGGCGGCTCCACCGCATGCCGGGCGCCCGGTAGTTGATGTAGGTCACGATGATGTTGAAGCCGGCCAGGATCATCGAGATCCCCATCAGGCCGAAGGCGATCGCGTAGCTGTCCATCCCGGGGCCGGTCTGGATGCTCAGCGGCGCGTACCCGGTCCAGCCGGTGGGGAAGCCACCCCACAGGATGGCGGCCAGCAGGATCACGTAGGCGGGTGGCGTGAGCCAGAATCCCAGTGCCTCGATCCGGGGGAACGCCATCCGCTTCGACCCGATCATGAGCGGGGCGAAGTACTGGCCGAACGGCCCGAGGATGACCGACGACATCATCATCATCATCATCGTGCCGTGCTCGCCCACCACCATCAGGTAGGAGTTCGCGTTCATGATGTGATACGTCGGCGACAGCAGCTCGGTCCTGATGGCCATCGCGAACAGGCCGCCGGTCAGGAAGTAGGTGATCATCCCGAACAGGTACTGGATGCCGACGACCTTGTGATCGAGCGTGTACCGGAAGTACTTCGCCAGGCCGCCGACGGGCGCGTGCTCAATGTCCGCCAGCGGCTTGCCCACCATCAGCCGGCCCAGATCGTTGAAGATCCCCAGTCCGGCCAGCCAGCCGACCGTCCCGAAGAGGTATCCCAGGACGACCGGCCAGTCCCTGGTGTCGCCGAGCCCCTGGGCGAAGTTGCCGCTCGCCGACTGCACGAGCCAGCCGAGCCAGTTACCGATCAGGTAGCCGATCACCGCGCCCAGCAGGCCGGTGTGCACGGCTGGCCTCCTCCACCACGCCCGGGTCTCGGCCGGGCCGCCAGGTTCGCCGCCGACCGGCTGGATCCGGTCGGCGCCCGGTGTTGCTTCGATGGCCATCCGGTCACCTCTTCGTCGAAGGAGTGGTCAGTGATGGGTGCGCCGCCGTCAGCGGCCCGGCCCGCCTCACGGCGATACCGGATCGCCGGGGTCACCCGACTGGAGCTGGGACGGGTAGTAGTAACCGTTGGCGCCGGTGATGCCGGCCACCTTCACGATGTCCTTGCCGAGCTGCGGGAGGACGGTGGGGTCGTAGGTCAGCGCGTACGGCGGCAGGTCGCGGAGCAACCCGATCCGCGCCTCCCTGGCCTGCAGGCCCCTCGCCCACGCCTGGAACGCGGCCGGGGTCACCACGTGGCCGTAGTTGAACATGGCCCCGTGCCAGAGCCCACACAGTTCGTTGCAGCGGACGGTGAAGCTCCCCAGCTCCTGGGGCTTGGCGAACGCGACGTTGTTCACCCCGGGGTTGGCGTCCGCCTTCACCCCGAGCTGGTAGGCCCAGAAGCTGTGGATGACGTCCAGCGAGGTCACGTTGAACCGGACCTCCTCCCCCTTGGGCAGGAGGAGCTGCGTGGTCTCCATGCCGCCGAACTGGGGGAACCGGTAGGTGAAGGCCCACTGCTGGCCGATGACCTGCACCAGCAGGGTGTTGCTCGTGTTGGGCGTCCAGGTCGGTGACGGGCCTTCGCCCGCGCCCGCGCCGGCCGGGACGATCAGCTGGACCGTGCCGAAGACGAACAGGCCAAGCACGATCACCGCGGTGGCGGTGATCCAGGTCGCCTGGACCCTGGTGTTGCCGTGAATGGGCGGCCCATCCTCGTCGTCACCCGGCCGGCGCCGCCAGATGATGAGGGCGTAGGCGGCATAGACCCAGACGAACAGCAGAACGGGCGCGGCCAGCACGGCCATGACCGCGATGTCGAACTGCTGCCCCTGCGCCTGGTCGGTCATCCGCCCGGGGGGCATGTGCGGGTACCACGCGAACCAGATGAGCAGGTCGGCGATGATCGCGAGGGGGAGCCAGATGAGGAATATGCGCAGCCCATGGCGCGCCTCACCGGAGACCTCCGCGTCGGTGGAGTGGCTCATGAGCCCACCACCGTCATCTGGCCAGTCATGTACCCGATTGTCTGCATGGGACCACCGTTACCGTCAACGAATCCGCCCCCGCACGGGACGTAGCACTGCCAGCGGAAGTCGCCGCCGTGGGGCGGCGTCATGAAGCTGAATTTCTGCAGCGTGAATGGACCGGCCACGCAGGGCGAGTCGCCGCACAGCGGCGCCGACGCGTCGGGCGAGCCCACCGGCACGAACACGTGCAGGCTGGGGATCGCGAACGTGTGCCCCACCGCGCAGTGCGCCCAGCCGTTGAGGGTCGGCGTGACATGCACCGGCCCCATCGGCTTGTTGGTGTCCTTGAACTGCTGGAAGGCTATGACGCCACCGATCGTCCCCTGGACCTGGGTCCAGAAGTTGTTCCGCGGCGGTGTGCATCCGTCATAGCCCATGATCGTCATGTTCACCCTGGTGTTCGCCGGGACCGAGAACAGGGTGGTGTGCACCCATGAACTCTGCAGGGTCGGGTTGGCACCGGGCTTCATCACGAAGTAGCTGACCCAGTCGGGCCTGCTCGATGAGTCGTTCTGCGGGTCTTCCTGCAGGACGACGTTGACCACGCCGCCTGAGGCCGCGTGCGTGTAGTCCACCGTGGGCAGGTCGCCTACCACGAAATGCGCGACAACGTACACCGCACCGAGAGCCACCAGGGCGAACGCCACCAGCAGGGTCACGACACGGGCTGGCACTGACACCAGTCACCACCTCGCTTCTTCGCGGCGCGAGCAGCGCACACGGTAGGGGCCGGCCGCGGCGATCCCCAGGACCCCGGCCGGCTTGTGCCTGTTACGGACCTGATCTTCTGGGCAACGCGCTGCTATCGGCAACAGTCCGGGCGCTGCATGACCAAATTGTCATTCTCGGAGGAGCTACAGCAGGTACCGTCTCCCTGACGGGACGACCGCAACGACTATGAGTACTTGGTTAGCTACGAAGAGCTACCGTGGGAGTCCGCGGCGAACCCCGCCGGGCCACGCGGCAGCTTTTGCAATGGATTGCTTCAGGCAGGTTGACCGGCCCCCCTGGTGCGGTGGACCCTCAGAGGAACCCCACCTCGTCATGAGCTGTGGTGGCGGGTAAGGCGAGATGACACGACTGTCGATGACGGCATCCGAGCAGGCCGAGGGCGCAGGCGGCCCGCGCATCCTGCTGGTGGACGACGAGCCGCGGATCCGCGACTTCATCAGCCGGGCGCTGGAGACGGCCGGGTACGCGGTCGATGCCGCCTGCAGCGGGACCGAAGGGTTCCGGCGGGCCATGGCCGGCGACTACGACCTGATCATCCTGGACCTGATCATGCCGGACATGGACGGCCGGGTCATCCTGGCCGAGCTGCAGCGCAGGCGGCGCGAGCAGGGGGTGCTCGTGCTGTCCTGCCTCGCCGACGTGACCACCAAGGTCGAGTGCCTCGAGCTCGGCGCCCAGGACTACCTGTCCAAGCCCTTCTCCCTGGCCGAGTTGCTGGCCCGGGTGCGGGTCCGGCTGCGCGACGACGCGCACCCGCTGAACGAGGTGCTCAGGGTGGGCGACCTCGTGCTGGATGTGGGCCGGCTGGAGGCCAACATCGGCCACGGCCCGGTGGCCCTGACCCGGCTGGAGTTCCTGCTGCTGCGGGAGCTGATGGAGCACGCGGGCCAGTCGGTGGGCAAGGGCCAGCTGCTCGCCTCCGTGTGGGGGTACGACTTCGACCCAGGCTCGAACGTGGTGGACGTCTGCGTGCGCCGGCTGCGCTCCAAGCTCGGCTTCGAACTGATCAAGACGGTGCGTGGTGAGGGCTACCAGCTCGCCTCCTGAGGCGGTGCCCGGCCACCGCCTGCACCAGCTTGCGGCCGCGCTGCGGGCCACGCTCTGGCCCGGGCGGGGCGCCCCCGGCCTGCACTGGCCGCACCGGCCGCCCGGCCTGCACTGGCCGCGCGGGCGGCCCGCGCCCCGGTGGCCGTTCGCCTGGGTCGACGTCGCGTGGGGGGCCTTCTCCATCGCCAACCTGGTGGCGATCGTGGTCTTTTCCCACTGGGAAACGGTCCCGTTCCACTTCATCTGGATCAGCCTCACGCTGCTCTACGGGTTCCGCGTCTGGTCGATCAGGCCGACCATGTGGGTGCTCGCGGTGGTCATGGTCACCACGTTCGGCGCCATCGGCTGGGACGTCTTCCACGGCGCCCAGACCGTGGATGAGCTGAACGAGGTCCCGCTCATGGCGGCCATGTTCGCGATGATGGTCTGGCACGCGCAGCGCCGGCTCACCGCGTACAAGGTGAGCGCCCGGATCAGCGCCGAGAACGCCCGCCTGCTCGCCACCCAGCGCCGGTTCCTGCAGGATGCCTCCCACCAGCTGCGCACCCCGATCACCATCGCGCTCGGCCACGCCGAGCTGCTGGCCAGCGAGCTGGCGGGCAGCGGCCGGGCGGAGGAGCGCGACATCGGGGTGGTCGTCGGCGAGCTGGTCCGCCTCCGGCGGCTCAGCGAGCGGCTGCTGATGATCGCCGCCGCGGAGGACCCCGACTTCCTGCGTCCCGAGCCGGTCGCGCTGGACCGCTTCACCATGGACGTGCTCCGCAAGTGGATGCCAACCGCCGAGCGGCGCTGGCAGCTCGGGCGGCTCGACGAGGTCGTGGTGGACGCCGACCGGGAGCGGCTCGGCCTCGCCGTGGACGCCCTGCTGGAGAACGCGATCAGGCACACCCGGGGCGGTGACGTGATCCAGCTGTCCGTCCTGTCCGCCGAGGACGGCTCCGCCGCCCGCATGATCATCGCCGACACCGGCGCGGGGATCCCCCCGCCGGAGCGTGATCACATCTTCGACCGGTTCCGCTCCGGGTCCGAGCTGGGCGACGGCCGCCGGACCGGGCTCGGCCTGGCCCTGGTGCGGGCGGTCGCGCGGGCCCACGGCGGCGAGGCGCTGGTGCACAGCACCCCGGGCCACGGAAGCGAGTTCGAGCTCCTGCTGCCGGTCACGGCCCCGGCGGCCGGCCTCGCGCCGGCGCCCGGGCCCGCCCCAGACGCCGGCGCTCCCCCCGCCGGCGGCACCCCGGCGGCCGGCCTGACCGCCGCACTCCCCGGCGGCGCGGGCCCCGGCGGCGGTACTGTGCCAGCGAGCGCGCCGTCCCCGCCCCGCCAGCCGGGCCCGGGGCAGACGGCGCTGGAGGACCAATGGCGCGGCAGGACACGATGACGGCAGCGGACGCGGCGGAGCAGGCCACCGGCGGCACGGCCCGGCGCCTGGCGCACCGGCTGCGCGGCCTCGGAGCCGCCCGGCTGACCGCCCTCACGGCGGTCCTGGTGGGCATCGCCGTGATCGTGACCCTCAGCCTCACCGGCACCGGCGGTGGCGGGCCGCATCAGGCCCCGCCCACCCCGGCCAAGAACTTCAATCTCGGCGCGCTCGGCCATCCCGGGCGGCGGATCACGCTCAGCTCGCTGGCCGGCCGCCCCGTCATCGTGAACTTCTTCGCCTCCTGGTGCACGCCCTGCCAGAAGGAGACCCCCAGGCTCGCCCGGTTCGCCAGGCACACGAGCGTGGCGGTCATCGGCATCGACGTCAACGACCCGGCCTCGTCGGCGCTGGCGTTCGTCCACAAGACCGGGGTCACCTACCCGGTCGCCACCGAAACGGCCATGGGCAGCACCGTCATCGCCTACGATCTGCCGGGACTGCCCGCGACCTTCTTCCTGGACTCCCACCACCGCATCGTGAAGCGCGTCTACGGCGCGGTCAGCCAGGCCGAGCTGACCTCGGGGACCGCCCTGATCAGCAAGCGGGCGAAGTGAGGCTGAGCCCATGTCCACCCCGACCCGTACCGACCCCCCGCACGTCCCGCTCCGGCACGGCGGCTGGCCGGCCCAGAAGGCCCCCCGGTGGCTGCTCGTGGCCGGCGCGGTCGTGCTGGCCGGGGCGGTCCTGACCGGGCTCGCGCATCACCCCACGCGGTCACAGCGCGCCGCCGACGTGAACACGTTCCTGAACGACATGACCACCGACATCCAGTCGTGCGCGGGCGGGGTCAGGGAGTCGCTCACCGCGCTGCACGCGATCGAGTCGGGGGCCGAGCACGACGTGCAGACCGCGACCCGTATCGCCACCTTCGGCGCCAGCAACTGCTCGCCGGCGAACAACGAACTGCTCGATGACCTCACCCAGTACCAGGTCAGCGAGTCGCTGGCCAGCTTCGGCCTGCCCCGGGTGGTGAACGGCCTGGTCACCTGGGCCTTCCCGGACGCACAGCACGTCCAGACCGACGTGGCCCACGTGCTCGGGACCAGCGGCGCCGCCCGGGTGGCGGCCAGCGCGAAGCTCCAGCGTGACCTGCGGAGGCTTGACGGTCAGCGCGCGTACCTGAACAAGATCATGATGAACGCGGTCAACGCGACATCGGCCACCGGCAAGCTCCCGCCACTCCCCGGCTGACGGGGCGGCACGGCCGTCCGGCACCGGTCAGGTCGCGCTCAGGCCGATGCTCTCCAGCGCCGCGGCGAAGGCGTCCTCCCAGGTCGGCTGGCCTGGCCAGCGGGCCAGGCCCGATGGCGGCTTGACCCGGTCCAGCGCGGCGAGCGTGGTGCGCACCATCTCGGCCGGCCGGGCCGAGGTCACGGCGGCGTCCCCCAGATCGAGCTCGTGCTGGAGGTTGTCCCGGCCATGGCCCTGGACGACGTCGAGCAGCAGGAGCGGGCGCCCCACCGTGCGGGCCTCGGCGCAGGTGTCGCCGGAGCTCGTGATCACCAGGTCGGCGGCGGCCATCAGCAGCGGGATCTGGTCGGTATACCCGAAGACGCGCAGCCGCGGCCGTCCTATCGCGATGGCCCGGAGCCGGCCCTCCAGCCGGGCGTTGCGCCCGGCGACCGCCAGCACCTGCACCCCCGCGTCCGCGAGCGCCGCGGCGGCCTGCGCCAGCGGGCCCAGTCCCCAGGCCCCGGACATGAGCAGGACGGTACGGTCCGCCACCTCCAGCCCGAGGTCGATCCGGGCCCGGTCCTGGGTGGGCGGGTCGAGGAACCCCGGCCGGACCGGCGGCGGGACGACCTGCACCCGGGCCCGCGGCTCATACCTCCGCACCGCGGCCTCGGCGGCCGGGGAGGTAACCAGGTACAGGTCCACATTCGGGTGGACCCAGAGCCGGTGCGGCGTGACGTCGCTGCACAGGACCACGTGGCTCATGCCCGGGTAACGGTCGGCCAGTACGCTGACGGCGGACGCGGCGGTCGCGAACACCGAGACGGCGAGGTCGGCCGGATAAGCATCGAGGTAGTCACGAAGCCGCGGCACGAGCTGCCGGCGGGCGGCCGCGTCCGTCAGCAGCGCGAGCCGGCTCCCCGGGCGCAGCGCGGCGAAGTGGAATGCATCAAACAGGCCGGGTACCGCCAGCATGCCGCGGAACACCGCCTCGCCCGCGGACCCGCCGCGCCGGCCGAGCAGCCGCATCGCGTCCAGAATCTCGGTGGACCAGCCGTGCCCGGCCAGCGAGGCCGCGAAGGTCCGGGCATGGACGTCGTGCCCGGCTCCCAGCGAGCCCGACAGCAGCAGCGCCCGCTTCATAAGCCGCTCCCTGTGTCCCCCGTGGTCAGCCAGTCGAGGTACCGGCGGACGCCGACCACAAACGAGGTCTGCGGCGACCAGTCAAGCACTTCCTTGGCCCGCCGGTTCGAAACACCCACCCCCTGGTAGTCGGCGGTCCGGGCGGGCATGTGCTCGATCGGCACCGGCCGGATGAGCTCGGTGACGGCGTCGGCGATCTCGCGGACCGACACCGGGGTCCCGCCCTCCAGCGCCAGCACCTGGTCGGCCGCGGCCGGGGACAGCGCGCGGACGTGCGCGTCCGCGATGTCCCCCACGAAGACGTAGTTCCGCTGCTGCTCCCCCGTCCCGGCGATGGTGATCGGTGTCCCCGCCAGCGCGGCCCGGACGAACCGGGCCACGACCAGCGCGTCCCGCATCCGCGGCCCGTACGGGATGCCGTAGCGCAGGATCGTGAAACGCTGCCCGTACATCTCCCGGTAGCTGTGCACGAGCAGCTCGGCCGCCAGCTTGGTCGCCACGTACACGTGCCCGGCCTGGCTCAGGTCGACCGGGGCTTCCTCGGTGCGCTCCCCGTCGCCGGCGGTCGCCCCGTACACCCAGACGGTGCTCGCGAGCAGCACCCGGTCGCATTGCTGCTGGCGGGCGGCCTCGAGCACCCGCGCGGTGCCCTCCACGTTCAGCCTGACCGCTCCCACCGGGTCCGCCGCCACGTCGTTCACGTCGGACGCCCCGGCCAGGTGGAAGACCGCGGCGCAGCCGGCCAGGGCGCCCGCCAGCCCGGCGTCATCGAACAGGTCCAGCTCGTGGTACCGCGCGGCCGGGTTGCGCCAGCGCGGGGCGATATCAATCACATGGACCTGATGATCCGCTTGCACCAGGTGGTCCACCACATGGGAGCCGATGAAGCCACCGCCCCCGATCACCGCGACCTGCATGCTCTCCCCACTCCCGGCAGGTTGGTCCGCTAAGGCAAGGAACGTAACTCGTCCGACTGCAGGTCCCGGCTCACCTCCCAGCGAAAGCGCCGTGGACGGCGGCCACGGCGGTCAGCACCTCGTCCACCTCGCTGTCGGTCATGTCCGAATGGACCGGCAGGCAGATGTGCCTGGCCGCCACCTCTTCCGCCACCGGAAGCGGGGGGCCGGCGTACTCCGCCAGCACCGGCTGCCGGTGCAGCGGAAGATCATAGACCTCTCCCGACAGGTATACCTGGAAACGCTGGGCCAGTTCCGACTTGAACCGTGCCCGGTCCAGGCCGGGCGGCAGGAGCGCAATGTACTTATAGATGTTGCTCCGGCAGCCCGGCGGCTCGGCCAGCGGCTGGAGCCCGTCCAGGTCGGCCAGTGCCTTGTCATACCTGGCCGCCACCGCCCGGCGCCGGGCGATGAACTCCTCCATCCGGCGCAGATGCACCAGGCCGGTGGCCGCATGTAGTTCGCTCATGCGCCAGGCCGAGCCGAGCCGCACGTGATGGTTGGCGCTGAAGGCGCCCTTGCCCTGGTCGCGGTAGATCCGCGCCTCCTGCGCGAGTTCCTCCGAGAAGGTGAGCACCATCCCGCCCTCGCCGCTGGTGACGACCTTGGTGGGGTAGAACGAGAACGCCGCCACCGCTCCGAACGAGCCCGCGAAGCGGCCGTCGAACGTCGCCCCGTGCGCATGCGCGGCGTCCTCCACCAAGGCGATGCCCCGCTCGTCGCACAGCGCCCGGAGCTCATCGATCTGGGGCGAGATCAGCCCGCCGATGTGGACGGCCACGACGGCCGCCGTGCGGGGGGTCAGGACCGCCGCCGTGGTGGCCGCGTTGAGCGCGAACGTGCCGGCGTCCACGTCGGCGAAGACCGGCCTGGCCCCCGCCTGCAACACCGCGGCCGCGGTCGCGTAGAACGTGTTCGCCGGCACGACCACCTCACGCCCCCGCACCCCGAGGGCGAGCAGGGCGATGGTGAGCGCGGCGGTGCCGCTGGCGACGGCCACGGCATGCGGCCCGTCCGGTGACGGGGCGCGGGGCCCGGTGTGGGCCGCGGCGAACGCCGCCTCGAACCCGCGTGTATGAGGTCCCAGCGTCAGCGCGCCACTCGCGAGCGCGCCGGTGACCGCAGCGGCGATCTCCGCCTGGTCGCTGGCCGGGAACACGACACGCGCTGCTGGCACTCCCAACGGATCCCCTTCGATACGACCTGCCTGCGTCACTGGTCTTAACCAGACGGCGCGCGCGGCACCCCGACTTTGCCATGATTTCAGCAATAGCAGGCAAGGGTACGCCGGTGTCGCGCGTGTCGCCTGTCACTGTGACATCGCGTGATCGATGGAACTGCCGATTGACTCAACCGTGACCGCCGAAGAGGGGCAATAGCATGCATAACGGGCATCGATGGATCGCGCAGGGGGCAGCGCTCGCCGGGCTTGCGGCGGCCGGGCTGGCCATCGCGCACGCCGGGCCTGGCCTGACGGCCATCGGCCCGGTGCGGCGCCGGCTGTTCCCGCAGCTGGCCGGGCTGGGCAGGCCCGGCCACGTGGCGCTCACGTTCGACGACGGCCCGGACCCCGCCACCACCCCCGCCTTCCTCGATCTGCTGGCGGCGCGGCGCCTGCACGCCACCTTCTTCCTGCTCGGCTCGATGGTGGCCCGGGCGCCGCAGCTGGCGGCCGAGATCGCCGCGGCCGGGCACGAGATCGCCGTCCACGGCTGGGACCACCGGTACACGATCCTGCGCGGGCCCGGGGCCGTGTTCAGCGACCTGGCCCGCGCCAGCGACGCCGCGTCCGGGGCCACCGGCACGTCGCCCCGGTTCTTCCGCCCTCCCTACGGCGTCCTCAGCTCGGGCGCCGTCCTGGCCGCGCGCAGGCTGGAGCTGACGCCGGTCCTGTGGAGCAGCTGGGGAAGGGAATGGGCGCCCGGCGCCACCCCGGATTCGGTGTTCGCCACGGTGATGGCCGACCTCACCGGCGGCGCAACGATCTTGCTCCACGACTCCGACTGCACCTCACCGGCGGGGGCCGCCTCGGCGGCGCTCGGCGCGCTGCCCTGGCTGCTGGACGAGTGCTCGGCCCGCGGGCTGGCCGTGGGGACCCTGGCTGACCACGGTCTCGGCTGAGCGGGTCCCCGGGGGTACGCGGGTTACTGGCCAGGGCCCGGGCTCACGTAATGTCGTATCAAGCCAAGAGCGGCCCAAATCCTGAGAGGGCGTTCAGCTTCCGTCCAGGAAAATGGTGCTTACTGGTGACGACATCAGCGCAGGCTGGCCGCGGGCCCGGCGGCCGGCGGCCTGACGCGGGACCACGGCCAGTTCCGGGCAGAGGTGGTGCAGATGCAGGAAGGTCACGGCCCGAGCGATCGGCCCGAGCCCGAGGGTGACGGCGGTACCTCGCCCGGCGCTTCCTGGGTGCCCTGGGATTCCGGCCAGCCCAGCCGCCAGTCCTACCCGGTCCCACCGGCCGACTTGCAGTCAGAAGAGCAGCAGGCAGAGGCGCACGAGGCGCCGGCCGGCCCGCCGACCACCGAGCTCGGGACGTGGACGATGTCGGCCGGTGGCCAGGGAACCTGGGAGCCACCCCCGGGCGGCGGCCACGGCGGCTGGGGTCCCCCGCCCGCGGGCGGGCCCGGCGAGCCCGGCGGCGGGTACGGACAGCCCGGCGGCGGGTACGGGCCGCCCGGCGGGTACGGACAGCCCGGGTACGGCCAGCCCGGCGGCCCGCCGCCGACGCGGCGCCGCAACCATCCCCTGCTCTACGTGCTGGTGGCGGTGGTCGCGGCCGCGCTCGGCGCCGGCGCGGTGTTCGCCCTGCAGGCGAGGTCATCGTCCCCGGGCAGGAGCAGCAGCTTCTCGCCGCAGGACATCCCGTCCCCGGCCAGCAGCCCGGGCAGCGGCAACACCAACACCTCCGGCATCGACGAGCATGCCGTCGCCGGCAAGGTCGAGCCGGGGATGGTCAACGTCACGGCCACCTTGCGCTACACCCGCCAGGTGTTCGAGGGCACCGGGATGGTGCTGAGCTCATCCGGGCTGGTGCTGACGAACAACCACGTGGTGGACGGCTCGACCGGGCTGACGGCGACCGTCGTCAGCTCCGGCCGTAAGTACCAGGCCCGGATCGTCGGCACCGACTCGACGGACGACGTCGCGCTGCTCAAGCTGGTCGGGGTGTCGGGGCTGAAGACCGTCCAGGTCGGCGACTCGTCCAAGGTCACCGTCGGCTCGCAGGTGGTGGCGCTGGGCAACGCGGGCGGCGCGGGCGGGACCCCGGCCGTCACCAGCGGGTCGATCACCGCGCTGCACCGGACGATCACCGCGAGCGATGCCGGCTCCGGTGACAGCGAAACGCTGCACAACATGCTGCAGACCAACGCGCGGATCGCGGAGGGCGACTCCGGCGGGCCGCTGGCGAACGCCGCCGGCCAGGTGATCGGCATGGACACGGCGGCGAACACCCAGTCGTTCGGCTCGCAGGGCTCGAACGAGGGTTTCGCGATCCCGATCAATCACGCGCTGACGATCGCCCACCAGATAGCGGCCGGGCACGGCGGCGCCTCGATCCGGATCGGCCAGCCCGCCTTCATGGGCATCGCCGTCGCGAGCACCTCGTCGAGCGCCGCCAGCTCCGATGACTCCCCGCAGCAGCAGCTGCAGCAGCTGAACCAGGCGGCGGGGCAGTTCGGCGGCGGGATCAACAGCAACGGCCGGTGCCTGCCCAGCGGCGCCGGCAACCCGGTTCCCGGCAGCATCGCCCCGGCCAGCACGGGCACGCTGATCGCGGGTGCGTTCTGCCACGCGCCGGCGGCCGCCGCGGGCCTGACCGGAGGCGATGTGATCCTCGCCATCAACGGCCATGCCGTCGGCGCGCCGACCTCCCTGACCAGCGTGCTGGCCAAGTACCAGCCGGGCGACCAGGTCACCGTCGCCTGGATGGACACGAGCGGTCAGCGTCACAGCAGTTCCGTCACGCTGACCACGGGCCCGGCCAGTTAGGGCCGGGGCGGTCAGGCGGCCAGCCAGGCGGCCAGCTTGGCCTCACACTCGGCGATCTGCGCGAGCGGCACGTGCTCGCCCACGCTGTGGGCCACTTCCGGGTCACCCGGGCCGTAGTTGACCGCGGGCAGGCCGAGGATGGCGAACCTGGCCACGTCCGTCCAGCCCATCTTGGCCCGGGGGGTCCCGCCCACCGCCGCGAGCAGGGCCGCCGCTGCCGGGTCGGTCAGCCCGGGCCGGGCAGGCGGCGCCACGTCGGTGATCTCCACATCGAACCCGCCGAACACGACGCGCATGTGCTCGGCCGCCTGCTCCGCGGTGCGGTCCGGCGCGAACCGGTAGTTCACCGTGACCACGCATTCGTCCGGGATCACGTTGCTCGCGACCCCGCCGGTGATCTTGACCGCGTTCAGTCCCTCGTGGTAGACGAGCCCGTCCACCTCGGGCTCGCGCGGGCGGTAGGACCGCAGCGCGTCGAGGATGGCACCGGCGCCGTGGATGGCGTTACGCCCCCGCCAGGAGCGCGCGCTGTGCGCGCGGACCCCGCGCGCGGTGACCTCGGCCCGCATCGTCCCCTGGCAGCCGCCTTCGATCACGCCACCGGTCGGCTCCAGCAGGACCGCCAGATCACCCCGGAGCAGCTCCGGTGCGCCGCGGGACAGCCGCAGCAGGCCGTTTCGTTCTGCCTCTATCTCTTCGCAGTCATAGAAGACATAGGTCACGTCCCGGGACGGCTCGGCCAGCCGGTACGCCAGCCGGAGCTGGACCGCCACGCCGGATTTCATGTCGCAGCTGCCGCAGCCGTACAGCAGGCCGCCCTCGGTGTGGGAGGGGACGTTGCCCGCGATCGGCACGGTGTCGAGGTGACCGGCCAGGATCACCCGCTCCGGCCGGCCCAGGCGGGTCAACGCGACGACGGCGTTCCCGTCCCGCCGCACCGTCAGGTGGGGCAGGCGGGCCAGGACGCCCTCGATCGCGTCGGCCAGCACCTTCTCGTCACCGCTCACCGACGGGACATCGACCAGGGCCGCCGTCAGCGCGCCCACATCGCGCGAAAGATCAAGGTCCACGCCCGCAGCCTAGGGGATGCCTCCGGAGAGGGCCCCCGGCGGCGGGCCATGAGATAACTGACGAGCAGAATCGTTCAGAACGGGAGTGCCATGTTTCACGTGGATTCCGAGGTCGGCCGCCTGCGGCAGGTGGTGCTGCACCGCCCCGACCTCGAGCTCAAGCGCCTGACCCCCGACAACGCCGCCGACCTGCTCTTCGACGACGTGCTCTGGGTGAGCAGGGCGCAGGCCGAGCACGACGCGTTCGCCGCGGCCCTCGCCTCCCGCGGCGTCGTGGTCCACTACTACAGCGATCTGCTCGCACGGACCCTGGAGATCGCCGACGCGCGCGAGTACATCCTGGACCGGGTGTTCGACCCGCGCTGGCACGGGCCGCTCGCCGCCAGCACCCTGCGCGCCGCGATGGCCGGGCTCGATCCGGCGGAACTGGCGTCGTTCCTGGCCGGCGGGATCACCAAGCGCGAGATTGCCGAGCTGGGCCCGGAGCCGAAGAGCATCGCGTTCCATTCGCTCGACCCCGACGGCTTCGTGCTGGCCCCGCTCCCGAACCTGCTCTACCAGCGCGACACCTCGTGCTGGATCTATGGCGGCGTGTCCATCAACGCGATGCGAAAGCAGGCCCGGATCCGGGAGAGCGTCACCGGCGAGGCGATCTACCGCTGGCACCCGATGTTCGCCGGCGCGGGCTTCGAGGTCTGGTATCACGGCGCCGACGCCGCGCCCGCCACCATCGAGGGTGGCGACGTCCTGGTGCTCGGCAACGGGGCGGTGCTGGTCGGGATGAGCGAGCGCACCACCCCGCAGGCGGTCGAGGTGCTCGCCCACCGGCTGTTCGCGGCCGGGGCGGCCCGCTGCCTGGTGGCGATCGACATGCCCAAGACGCGTGCGTTCATGCACCTGGACACGCTGCTGACCATGGCCGGCCACGGGGTGTTCACCAAATACGCCGGGATGGGGATGCTGCCGTCCTACACGGTCGAGCCGGGCGCGAGCGCCCACGAGCTCAAGGTCACCGATCACCCGCCGCAGGACATGCACAGCGCCATCGCCGCCGCGCTCGACCTGCCCGCCATCACGGTCCTGACCGCCGTCCAGGACGTCCGCTCCGCGCAGCGGGAGCAGTGGGATGACGGCTGCAACGTGCTGGCGGTCGAGCCGGGCGTGGTCATCGCCTACGAGCGGAACGTGACCACCAACGCCTACCTGCGGGACAACGGCATCGAGGTGATCACCGTCCCGGGCGGGGAGCTGGGCCGCGGCCGGGGCGGCCCGCGCTGCATGAGCTGCCCGATCGAGCGCGACGCCTGAGCCGGGTCAGGCCGGGCCGGTACAGTCGGGAGCAGCCATGTCCGCCATCCCGCTGTCGGCCACCCTCGCCGCGAACGAGATCCTCATCCGCAAGCGGCATGCCGGTGAGCCCGTCCTCCCGCTGTCGTTCGGCGAGGCCGGGCTGCCGGTGCACCCGGTGCTCAAGGCCGCGCTGGGCGCCGCGGCCGGCCGCAACGCCTACGGCCCGGTGGCCGGGCAGCCCGGGCTGCGCGAGGCGGCCGCTGGCTACTGGACCCGGCGTGGCCTGCCGACCGGCCCGGACACGGTGATCTCCGGGCCGGGCACCAAACCGCTGCTGTTCGGCCTGTTGCTGGCCATCGGCACGGATGTCGCCGTGCCCCAGCCGAGCTGGGTGAGCTACGCGGCCCAGGCCGGCCTGATCGGGACCCGGCCGCATTTCGTGCCCACCCCGGCCGGCGAGGGCGGCATCTGCGACCCGGCGTCGCTGGTCCGTGCGATCGAGGGCGCCCGGGCGGCCGGCCGCCGGATCGGCGCGGTGCTGGCCACCGTGCCCGACAACCCCACCGGCCGGTTCGGCGACCCCGCCACCGTGGAGAACCTGGCCGACGTCGCCACCAGGTACGACCTGATCGTCATCTCCGACGAGATCTACCGTGACCTCGTGTACGACTCCGCGCCCGCGGTGGCCAGCCCGGTGGACTTCGCCCCGGAACGCACCGTGGTCACCACCGGGCTCAGCAAGAACCTGGCGCTCGGCGGATGGCGGATCGGCGTGGCCCGGCTCCCGGACGGCCCGCTCGGCGCCGCCCTGCACGGCCGGCTGCTCGGCATCGGCAGCGAGATCTGGTCCGCCGCCGCGGGCCCGGTCCAGGAAGCCGCCGCGCTCGCGTTCGGTGAACCGCCCGAATTGACCGAACGGATAGCCCGCAGCCGGTCCCTGCACGAAACGGTCTGCCGTGCCGTGGCTGACCGGTTCGCCGCCGCCGGGGTGATCGTCCCCGAGCCACAGGCGGCGTTCTACCTGTACCCGGACTTCGCCCCCTGGCGCGAGCACCTGGCCGAGCGGCACGGGGTGACCACCGGCGCCGGCCTGGCCGAACTTCTGCTGGACCGGTACGGGGTGGGCGTGCTCCCGGCCAGCGCGTTCGGCGAGGAGGAGCCCGTGCTGCGGGTCCGGGTCGCGACCGGGCTGCTCTACGGGGACACAGCCGGGCAGCGCGAGGAGGCGCTGGCCGCCGCCGACCCGGCCGGCCTGCCGTGGATCGCCGCCTCGCTGCGCCGCCTGGAGGACGTCCTGGCCGACCTGGCGCCGTAGGGCGTGTCCTATAGATCTTCAGCCTGCTGCGCGGCCCCCGGACGGGCGTCTCGCGGCGTGTGGCTTGCGATCCATCCCGCCGGTGACCGCTCGCGATTGCCAAAAGATCCATAGGACACGCCCTAGCCCGGCCACGGGCTCAGAGCGGCAGGAGCTCGGGCCGCTTGGGGGCGATGCCGTCGCCCGACGACGCCCCGCGCACCCGGCGGGCCACCCACGGCGCCGCGTGGAGCCGCGCCCAGCGCAGGTCCGTCCGGCGGGCCGCCAGCCAGGCCCGCGCCGGCGACGGGGCGACCCCCTCGGCCGCCGGCCACGGTTCCCGCCAGTCGGCGGCGGCCGGCACCCCGGCCACCTCGCACGTGCGCAGCGCCACCCGCCGGTGCGCGTCCGGGGTCAGGTGCAGCCGGTCGGCGCTCCAGGCGTGCGGGTCCCGGAGCACCCGCATCGACCACAGATCGACGAGCAGGCACTGATGACGGCCGGCGATCGCGCGCAGGTGCATGTTGTAGGCGGCCACCTTGCCCCGGATCAGCCGGAGCACCGGGAAACGGGGGTCGAAGCCGGTGAACACCAGCACCTGGCAGCCGGCCATCAGCAGCGTGCGGACGGCCTCGTCGAACTGCTCCGCGAGGGCGTCGGGGTCGCCGCGCGGCCGGAGCAGGTCGTTCCCGCCCGCCGCCAGGCTCACCAGGCCGGGCGTCATCGCGATGGCCTGCGGGACCTGCTCGTCCACCACCTCGTGCAGCAGCTTGCCCCGCACCGCGAGGTTGGCGTACCGCAGTCCCGGCCGCTGCTCGGCCAGCATCCCGGCGAACCGGTCCGCCCAGCCCAGGTAACCCGCCTGGTCGGCGCGGGGATCGTCCAGGCCCTCGGTGAAACTGTCCCCCAGCGCGACAAAGGAACCGATCGCCATGGCCGCCTCGCGTGCCACCACTTCCCCTCACCCTCTTCCCATCCCGCCAGGTACGGCATCCTCGCAGGTCACAATCAAGCGCTTGTGACCTGCGTAAATGGATGTTACCGGCCGGTTGGCGCGACACGTAAATCCATGATGCCGAGCGGGCCGAAGCCGTCGCCCTGCTCGTGCCGGGTGGAGGCGGCGCGTACCGGGTCCCGGTCGGGGTACCGGCCGCGGCTCCCGGCCCGGCCGCGAGCAGGGATGACCCGGGCCTCGTTCCAGCTTGCCCTGGCCCCGCGGGCCCGCCGGGCGGGCAGACTGGGCGCCATGCGCCTCTCCCGCCTCATCGTGCCCGTACTGGTGCTGGCCGTATCCGGCTGCACGAGCTCGACCGGCCCGGGAACGGCGAGCCCCCCCGGCCCGGCCACGGCCCCGGCGGCGACCCAGTCCCCGCCCCGCCCCGGCGCCTGGGACTGGCCGAACTACCACCGCGACCCCGCCCACACCGGGCTCGCCGCCGCGGCCCCGCCGGCCGGGCCGCTGTCGATCGCCTGGACCCGCCGGGCTCGACGGTGCCGTTTACGGCCAGCCGCTCGTCGTCGGCGGGCTCGTCATCGCGGCCACCGAGGACGACTCGGTCTACGGGCTGGACCGGGCGACCGGCACGGTGCGCTGGCGGACGCACGTCGGCACGCCGGTGCCGCTGGCCAGCCTGCCCTGCGGCAACATCGACCCGCTCGGCATCACCGGCACGCCGGTGTACGACCCGGTCACGAGGCTGGTGTACGCGGTCGCCGAGACCACCGGCTACCACCACGTGCTGGTGGGCGTGTCGGTGGCCTCCGGCCGGGTCGCCGTGCGGCGCGACATCCCCGCCCCCGACGGCCAGCCCCGCTTCGACCAGCAGCGGGCCGCGCTGACGCTGGCCGGCGGGCGGGTGTACGTCGGGTTCGGTGGGCTGTTCGGGGACTGCGGGCCCTACCGGGGCTCGGTGGTGGGCGTACCGGCCACGGGCCGCGGGCCGCTGCTCTCGTACGTGGTGCCCACCGCCCGGGAGGCCGGGATCTGGGGCGCGGGCGGGCTGCCCATGGCGCGCGGCACCCTCTACGCCGGGGTGGGCAACGGCGCGGCGGCCGGCGGCGCGTACGACGACAGCGACTCGGTCACGGCGCTGTCGCCCGGGCTGCACCGGACCGGGATCTTCGCCCCCGCCGTCTGGGCCGCGGACAACGCCAACGACCTCGACCTGGGGTCGCTGTCCCCGGTGCTCCTGCCCAGCGGGCTGGTGCTGTCGGTCGGCAAGCGCGGCGTCGGCTACCTGCTCGACGGCGCGCGCCTGGGCGGCGTCGGCGGGCAGCTGGCGCAGGGGCCGGTGTGCCCGGCGTTCGGCGGCGCCGCGGTGCGCGGCACGGTCGCCTATGTCCCCTGCGCCAGCGGCGGTATGGCGGCGGTGGACACCGCCGGCCTGCGCATCCGGGTGCGGTGGCGCGGCCCGGCGGCGGCGGCCGGGCTCACCGGTCATCGGCGGGGGCGCGGTCTGGGTCGCCGACTGGGACGCCGGCGACCTCTACCAGCTCGACCCGGCCACCGGGCACGTCCGCCAGCGGATCGCCCTGGGCTCGCCGCTCCCGCACTTCGCCTCGCCCTCGCTGTCCGGGCCGCTCGCGCTGATCGGCACCATGTCCGGGGTGACGGCGGTGGCCGGCGCCTGACCCGCGCCGCCGCGCCGCATGCCGGTTGACGGCACACTGGTGCCATGACCGGGCTGGCGAACTACACCGAACCCCCTCCGCCCGCGTTCCTGTTCGACCTCGACGGGACGCTCATCGACAGCGTGTACCAGCACGTCATCGCCTGGCGTGCGGCGCTCTCCCGGCTGGATATCGACCTGTCGGTCTGGCGGATCCACCGCCGGATCGGCATGAGCGGCGGGCTGTTCGTGTCCGCCCTGCTGCGCGAGACCGGCCGCACCCTGTCCGAGGCCGACATCGCCATGCTGCAGCGGGCTCACCAGGAGGAGTATCTGGCCCAGGCGGACTCCGTCCGCCCGCTGCCCGGCGCGGCGGACCTGCTCGCCGCGCTGACCGAGCGCAAGGTGGCCTGGGCGATCGCGACCAGCGGCTACCGGGTCACCGCCCACCAGGCGCTGGCCATGCTCGGCCTGCCCGACGACGCGCCGATGGTGACCAGGGACATGGTGGCCCACGCCAAGCCCGACCCGGATCTGTTCCTCGCTGCGGCGGCCCTGCTGGGCGTGGAGCCCGGGCACGCATTCGTCGTGGGGGACAGCGTCTGGGACCTACTGGCCGCCCGGCGCGCCGGGGCGCTGGGGATCGGCGTCCTGTCGGGCGGATACGGCCGGGACGAACTGGAGCGCGTCGGCGCCTACCGGGTCTACGCCGACCCCGCCGACCTGCTGACCCGCGCCGACGAAGTCGGCGTCCGGAGCCTCCTCCGGCCTGGCTGACCCGGTCCACGGCACACGCACCCGTTCTGCCGGCGGGCGGGTCGCCGGCCCGGCCAGGGATCGTCGGGCTGCTGCATGAGTGCCGTATGCGGGCTGGCCTCCGGGCGGCAGTTGTGTTATCACGATGGGGTGCAGGTCCCGCCCTGGCTCACCCGGGACCGCCTGGCAGTGATCGCGGCGCTGGCGGCCCCGCTCGCGCTGACCGCCATCCTGGTGCCGTTCCGGCACAGTTTCCCCAACACCGATGCGGCGCTGGCGTTGATCCTGGTGGTGGTGGCGGTCGCGGCGAACGGCTACCGGCTGGCCGGATACCTGGCGGCACTGTCGGCCGCGGTCTGGTTTGACTTCTTCCTGACCCGTCCCTACGAGCAGTTCAGCATCACGCGGCGGGCCGACATCGAGACGACCGTCCTGCTGCTGGTCATTGGCGTGGCCGTGACAGAAATCGCCGTGTGGGGACGCCGCCAGCATGCCGCGGCGAGCAGGCGAGCGGGCTATCTCGATGGGATCAACGCCGCCGCCCACGCGGTCGCGGCCGGCGAGTCACCGGCGGAGCTGATCGATGAGGTGTCCGGCCGGCTCACCGAATTGCTGTCGCTGCGCGCGTGCACGTTCGAGTACGGCAAGGCCGGGCTGGGCAGGCCGGCCCGGTTGCGGGACGGCGGCCAGGTGGTGACGGAGCACCGGACCTGGGATGTGCCGGTCGAGGGCCTGCCCTCCGGCACCGATATCGAGCTGCTGGTGGAGAACGCCGGCGTGCTCCAGGGCAGGTTCTTGATGCGGGCGAACCCCGGTGCACGCCCCACGCTCGAGCAGCGGCTGGTGGCGATCGCATTCGCCGAACAGGTCGGTGCGGCGCTGACCGGCAGCCACCCCATCGACCTCTGACCAACCGCGGTCAGACATGCGACGAGAGCTCGCACGCGGCCGGCCCGGCCCAGCCCGCCGCTTATCCCAGCGCGGCAGGTCGTTCTGCCGCTGCATGAGGTTCGTTAAGAACGCTCGCCGCCGTGCATGGGTGCCGCATGGGCGCGGCCCGTGCCCGGTTCCAGGGGGTTCACTAAACCCATCGAGTGCCATCGGGGTGCGGTAATGCCCCCGAACGCAAGGAGGATCTCGTGCTCGACCTCGTCTACATCGGCCTGACGATCGTCGTCTTCGCCGCACTCTGGCTGCTGATCAAGGGGGTCGAGCGCTTTGAGCGCTGAGAACTGGCTCGGCCTGATCGGCGGCATCCTGCTGACTGTTTACCTGTTCGTGGCCCTCGTGCTGCCTGAGAGGTTCTGATGAGCAGTGCTGCTGCGGGCTGGCTGCAGCTCGCCTTGCTGGTGGCCGCGCTGGCCACGTGCTACATACCGGTCGGCAACTACATGGCCCACATCTTCACCACGGACAAGCACTGGCGGGTCGAGCGTGGCCTCTACAAGCTGATCGGAATCGACCCGTCCGCCGACCAGAAATGGAGCTCCTACCTGCGCTCCATGCTGGCGTTCTCCGTGGTCAGCGTGCTGTTCCTGTACGGCCTGGAGCGGCTGCAGCACTACCTGCTGCTCTCCCTCGGCATGGCCAATGTGCCGCCCGCGCTGGCCTGGAACACCGCCGCCTCGTTCGTGACCAACACCAACTGGCAGAACTACTCCGGCGAGTCCACCATGGGCTACCTGACCCAGATGGGCGGCCTGGCGGTGCAGAATTTCCTGTCGGCCGCCGTCGGCATCGTGGTCGCGATCGCGCTGGTCCGCGGGTTCATCCGGTCCCGGACCGACAAGCTCGGCAACTTCTGGGTAGACGTGACCAGGATCACGATCCGGTACCTGATCCCGCTGGCCATCGTCGGCGGGCTGATCCTCGCCGCGAGCGGCGTGATCGACAACTTCTCCTCCTACCACACCGTGACCACCCTGTCCGGCGCGCACCAGACGATCGTCGGCGGCCCGGTCGCCTCGCAGGAGGTCATCAAGGACGCGGGGAACAACGGGGGCGGCTTCTTCAACGCCAACTCCGCGCACCCGTTCGAGAGCCCGAACCCGTTCACGAACTGGTTCGAGATCTTCCTCCTGCTGCTGACGGCGTTCGCGCTGCCGCGGACGTTCGGCAAGATGGTCAAGGACAACCGGCAGGGCTACGCGCTGCTCGCCGTCATGGTGATCATCTGGCTGGCCGCGGTCGGCGGGATCAGCTTCTTCGAGGCGCAGGGGGCCGGGGTCGCTCCGCAGCTCGCGCACGGGGCCATGGAGGGCAAGAACGTCGCGTTCGGCACGCCCGGCTCCTCGCTGTTCGCGGCCTCGACCACGGTCACCTCGACCGGCTCGGTGAACTCGTTCCATGACTCGTTCACCCCCTTCGGCGGCGGCATCGCCCTGTTCGACATCGCCCTCGGCGAGATCGCCCCCGGCGGCGTCGGCGCCGGGCTGTACGGCATCCTGGTGCTCGCGATGGTCACGGTGTTCGTCGCCGGCCTGATGGTCGGCCGCACGCCGGAGTATGTCGGGAAGAAGATCCGGCCCACCGAGATGAAGTACGCGGCGCTGTACTTCCTGACCATTCCCACCATCACCCTGGCCGCGGCGGGGCTCTCCATCGGGCTGAAGGTTCCGCAGGCATCAATACTCAACCCGGGACCGCACGGCCTGACCGAGATCATGTACGCGTTCGCGTCCGAGGCGAACAACAACGGCTCGGCTTTCGCCGGCCTGACGACGAACACCCCCTGGTACAACACGCTCGGCGGCATCGTGATGCTGCTCGGCCGGTTCGCACCGGAGATCTTCGCCCTCGGCCTGGCCGGGTCGCTGGCCCGGCAGCAACCGGTGCCCGCGAGCGCGGGCACGCTGGACACCAGGACACCGCTGTTCGTCGGCATGCTCGTCGGCGTCATCCTCATCCTGGTCGGCCTGACCTACTTCCCGGCCCTCGCGCTGGGCCCGTTCGCGGAAGGACTGCACTGATGTCCGTCACAACGACACCCGGAGCGCCGGCCGCTGCGGGCAGGACCGTGGACGGCCAGCCGCGCCGGGTCGGCGGTGGGCTGCTTGACGCCAGGACGCTGTGGAAGGCAACTCCGGACGCGTTCAAGAAGCTGGACCCACGCGTCCAGCTGAGGAACCCGGTCATGTTCGTCGTCGAGGTCGGCGCCGCGCTGACCACCTACACCGCGATCACCAAGCCGTCGGTCTTCAACTGGACGATCGTCGTCTGGCTGTGGCTGACCGTGGTCTTCGCCAACCTGGCCGAGGCCGTGGCCGAGGGCCGCGGCAAGGCCCAGGCCGAGACGCTCCGCCGGGCCAAGCGGGAAACCGTGGCCCGCCGGCTCGTCGGATGGCGGCCAGGGCAAACGGGCGCGGATCTGCGTGAGGAAACTGTCCCGGGCACCCAGCTCACGCTCGGTGACCACGTTGTGGTCGAGGCCGGTGAGACCATCCCCGGCGACGGGGACGTCGTCGAGGGCGTCGCCTCGGTCAACGAGTCGGCGATCACCGGTGAGTCCGCGCCGGTGATCCGCGAGTCCGGCGGCGACCGGTCCGCGGTCACCGGCGGCACCAAGGTGCTGTCCGACCGGATCGTCGTGCAGATCACCTCCAACCCGGGCGAGACCTTCATCGACCGGATGATCGCCCTGGTCGAGGGCGCGCAGCGGCAGAAGACGCCGAACGAGCTCGCGCTGAACATCCTGCTCGCCGCGCTCACGATCATCTTCATGCTCGCCGTGGTCACGCTGCAGCCGATGGCGTTCTATTCCAAGGCGCCGCAGTCGCTGGTGATCCTGGTGGCGCTGCTGGTGGCGCTGATCCCGACCACGATCGGCGCGCTGCTGTCGGCGATCGGCATCGCCGGCATCGACCGGCTGGTGCAGCGCAACGTGCTGGCCATCTCCGGGCGCGCGGTCGAGGCGGCCGGCGACGTTAACACGCTGCTGCTGGACAAGACCGGCACGATCACCATCGGCAACCGGGAGGCCACCGAGTTCCTGCCGGTAACCGGCGTGTCGGCCGAGGAGCTGGCGGACGCGGCGCAGCTGTCGTCCATGGCCGACTACACCCCCGAGGGCCGCTCCATCGCGGTTCTCGCGAAGGAGCAGTACGGCCTGCGGGAGCGGCCCGAGGGCGAGCTGCAGGGCGCGGAGTTCGTGGAGTTCACCGCGCAGACCCGGATGAGCGGCATCGACCTGGCGGGCGGCCGGCTCGGCCGGGGGCGGCAGATCCGCAAGGGCGCCGCCGCGTCGGTGGCCCAGTGGGTCCGCGACCACGGCGGCGCGCCGCCGGACGAGCTCGGCTCGATGGTGGACGGGATCTCCGGGGTCGGCGGAACGCCGCTTGTGGTGGCCCAGCAGGCCAACGGCACCGCCAGGGCACTCGGCGTGATCTACCTCAAGGACATCGTCAAGGAGGGCATCTCCGAGCGGTTCGACGAGATGCGCAAGATGGGCATCCGGACCGTCATGATCACCGGGGACAACCCGCTGACCGCCAAGGCGATCGCGGACGAGTCCGGCGTGGACGATTTCCTCGCCGAGGCGACGCCGGAGGACAAGATGGCCCTGATCCGCAAGGAGCAGGAGGGCGGCAAGCTGGTCGCGATGACCGGGGACGGCACCAACGACGCCCCGGCGCTCGCGCAGGCCGACGTCGGCGTGGCCATGAACACCGGCACCTCGGCCGCCAAGGAGGCCGGGAACATGGTGGATCTGGACTCCAACCCGACCAAGCTCATCGAGATCGTCGAGATCGGCAAGCAGTTGCTGATCACCCGCGGCGCGCTGACCACCTTCTCTATCACCAACGACGTGGCCAAGTACTTCGCCATCATCCCGGCCATGTTCTCGGCCGTATTCCCCGGCCTGGGCAAGCTCAACATCCTGCACCTGGCCACCCCGGAGTCGGCGATCACCTCGGCGATCATCTTCAACGCCCTGATCATCGTGGCGCTGATCCCGCTGGCGCTGCGCGGGGTCCGCTACCGGCCGGCCTCCGCATCGTCGATGCTCCGCCGGAATCTGCTGATCTACGGCGTGGGCGGGCTGATCATCCCGTTCATCGGCATCTGGGCCATCGACTTGATCGTCCAGTACATCCCAGGATTCGGTGGTTGATCTGCCATGAACCGTCTTCCCAGCACCGGCCGGCAGCTGATCGCCGCGCTGCGCGGGCTGCTGCTCTTCACCGTGATCTGCGGGATCATCTACCCGGTGGTCATGTTCGGGATCGCCCAGGCGGCCTTCCACAAGCAGGCCAACGGGTCGCTGATCAGCTACCAGGGGCGGACCGTCGGCTCCAGCCTGCTCTGCCAGGAATTCACCGGCGCCAGGGGCAACCCGCTGCCGCAGTACTTCCAGCCCCGCCCATCCAACGCGACAAGCGGCGCCAAGAACGACTACGGCTGCGACCCGCTCTACTCGGCGGCCTCCAATCTGGGCCCGAACAACCCGGTGCTGGTGAACCTGATCAAGACCCGGCAGAAGCAGGTCGCGGCGTTCGACCACGTCAAGATCTCGCAAATCCCGCCGGACGCGGTGACCGCGTCGGCCTCGGGCCTCGACCCGTACATCTCGCCGCAGAACGCCGCCATCCAGGTGGACCGCGTGGCGGCGGCCAGGCACGTCAGCCCGGCACAGGTCAAGGCGCTGGTCCAGCAGAACACCAAGGGCCGTACGCTCGGGTTCCTCGGCGAGCCACGGGTGAACGTGCTCACCCTCAACATCGCGCTGAACCAGAAGTACCCGGTGCCCTAGCGCCACCCAGCAGAAACGATGACGACGGAGACGCGCGGTGCCGAAGGGCCAGCGGGTGCTCGTCGTGGATGACGAGCCCGCGATGCTGCGTGCCCTGCGTATCAACTTGCGGGTGCGCAAGTACGACGTCACCACGGCCGCGACCGGGCGGGAGGCCCTCGCCGAGGCCCGCCGGCGGCCGCCGGACGCCGTCATCCTCGACCTCGGGCTGCCGGATGTGGACGGGATCGAGGTGATCAGGGAGCTGCGTGGCTGGTCCCGGGCGCCGGTCATCGTGCTCTCCGGCCGCACCGGGCCTGGTGACAAGATCGCCGCCCTCGACGCCGGCGCCGACGACTACGTCACCAAGCCGTTCTCCATGGAAGAGCTCCTCGCCCGGCTCCGGGCCGCGCTGCGCCGCGACGACACGGGGCCGCTGCCGGTCAGGGTGAGGGTCGGCCGCTGCGAGATCGACCTCGACGCCCGCACCGCGCTCGATGGGGCCAGGACCGTGCGGCTCACCCTGACCCAGTGGCGCCTGCTGGAGATCCTGCTGCGCCACCCCGGGCAGCTGGTCGGCACCCAGCGGCTGCTGACCGAGATCTGGGGACCCGGGTACGAGCGCTACACCCACTATCTGCGCTTCCACATGGCCGGGCTGCGCCGCAAGCTGGAGGACGATTCGTCCCGGCCCCGCCATCTACTGACCGAACCCGGTATGGGCTACCGCTACCAGCCGTAGCAGCCGGGCCAGCAGCAAGAATGAGCAGAACGATGGCCACGCGCTGATCTCGCTCTCAGGGGTTCTGTTCGTAGGCCAGGCGGAGCAGGTGCAGCACCTGGTCGTCAACGTCACCCACGCTGCGCAGCGCGATCTTGTGGGTAGCCTGCCCGGGCCCGTTGGCCGGCTGGAGGCGGTCAGCGGCCGGCGGGTCGGTGAACCGCAGCCCGAGATCCACCCGGTCCCTGGTGGCCGCGGCGACGGCGGTGAACTGCCGCCCGCGGACGAACGGCGTATAACTGCCGCGGCCCTCGACACTCACGTCGTCGCCGAAGTCCTCGATGGCCGCCGCGAGCCTGTCGTAGATCGGGCGCAGCGCCGCCTTCGCCCCGGTGTACTGGCGGTCGATGTACTCGGCCACGCCCGGCCGCATCCAGCCAGCTCCGCGGGCCGCGGCGTCGGCGATCGCCCACTGGCTGTTCTGCGGCATACCATGCTCGGTTCGCAGCCAGCGCCGCACCGCGTTCTGGTCGAGCGGGTCGATTCCCGATGCCTGGACCAGCGCCACCCACTCTGCCAGCGGCCGGCCGGTGCGCTCCGCCAGCGACTCGCTGACCGCGCTCATCATCTCGTCCGGCGTCTTTGCCATGCGGACAGCCTAGAACCCGGGCCGCATGGATCTTGTTAGGGTTCTGCCCCGCCCGGCCGCCTGGGCTTGCCCGGTGTCCCGGTGCCGCCAAACTGGTATGAGCAGGCACAGACTCCGCTGGCAGGGAGACGATGAGCCAGGAAGGCCGCGGGCAGCTCCGGATCTACCTCGGCAACGCCGCCGGCGTGGGCAAGACCTACGACATGCTCTGCGAGGGCCACCGGCGGGCCGAGCGCGGCGCCGATGTCGTGGTGGGCTTCGTGGAGACTCACGGACGCCAGCACACCGCTGAGCTGGTCGAGGGGCTGGAGGTGGTGCCTCGGGCCCAGATCGCCTACCGCGGCACCAGCTTCGAGGAGATGGACCTCGACGCCGTGCTCGCCCGCAAGCCGCAGATCGCACTCGTCGACGAGCTCGCGCACACCAACGTGCCCGGCTCCCGCAACGCCAAGCGCTGGCAGGACGTGGCGGAACTGCTGGA
Organism: uncultured Actinomycetes bacterium; assembly: GCA_963835425.1. GTDB lineage: Bacteria > Actinomycetota > Actinomycetes > Streptosporangiales > Streptosporangiaceae > UBA9676. The sequence goes on from CAWIGE010000006.1 coordinate 43,201, forward strand.
GGCCGGCATCGACGTCATCTCCACCGTCAACATCCAGCACCTGGAGTCCCTCAACGACGTGGTCGAGAAGATCACCGGCGTGCCGCAGCGCGAGACCATTCCCGACGCCGTCGTCCGGGCGGCGGACCAGGTGGAGCTGGTCGACATGACGCCGGAGGCGCTGCGGCGCCGGATGGCGCACGGGAACATCTACCCACCGGAAAAGATCGACGCGGCCCTGACCAACTACTTCCGGAGCGGGAACCTGGCCGCGCTGCGCGAGCTCGCCCTGCTGTGGCTGGCCGACAAGGTGGATGAAGGGCTCCAGCGCTACCGCGCGGAACACCACATCACCGGCACCTGGGAGGCCCGGGAACGGGTGGTGGTCGCGCTCACCGGCGGTCCCGAGGGCGAGACGCTCATCCGCCGCGCCGCCAGGATCGCGGCCCGGTCCTCCGGCGGGGACCTGCTCGCCGTGCACGTCACCCGCTCCGACGGGCTGACCGGCGCCGATCCGGCGGCCCTGGCCGCGCAGCGGCGGCTGGCCGAGTCGCTCGGCGGCAGCTATCACCAGGTGGTCGGCGACAACATCCCGGATGCGCTGCTCACCTTCGCCCGGGCCGAGAACGCCACCCAGCTGGTGCTCGGCGCAAGCCGGCGGTCCTGGCTGTCGGCCCTGCTCACCGGGCCGGGGATCGGCGCCCGCACCATCCGCGGCTCCGGCGACATCGACGTGCACATCGTCACCCACTCCCGGATGGGCCGCGGCCGCGGGCTGCCGCGCAGCCGCGGCGGCCTGACGCTGCGCCGGCAGCTGATGGGCTACCTGCTGGCCGTCGTGCTCGCGCCCCTGCTCACGCTCGGGCTAGTGGCCATGGGCGGCCAGCTCAACCTGACCAGCGATGTGCTGATCTTCCTGGTGGCCGTCATCGTGGTGGCGCTCGTGGGCGGGTTCGCGCCTGCACTGCTGGCCGCGGTGGTGGGGTCGCTGCTGCTCAACTACTACTTCACCCCGCCCATCCACAAGTGGACCATCGCCGAGGCCAACAACGTGCTCGCGCTGGGCGTATTCGTCGTGGTGGCCCTCCTGGTCAGCTCAGTGGTGGACATCGCCGCCCGGCGCACCCGCCAGGCGGCGCGGGCCAGCGCCGAATCGGAGCTGCTGACGACCACCGCCGGGAGCGTGCTGCGTGGCGAGCGCGCGGTCACGGCCGTGCTCGACCGGGTCCGCGAGGCGTTCGGCATGGACTCGGTCACGCTGCTGGAACGCCGTCCCGGCCAGGGCGGCAGGTGGGCCGCGGTCGCGCACTCCGGCGAGCCGGCCCTGGCCGCGCCCGGCGGGGCGGACGTCGAGGTGCCGGTCACCGACACGCTGTCGCTGGCCCTGCGCGGCCCGGCGGTGTCCGCCAGCGACCGCCGGGTGCTCGGAGCCTTCGCCACCTACGCGGGCGTTGCCCTGGACCAGCAGCGCCTGTCCGCCGAGGCCGAGGCGGCGCGCCCCATCGCGGAGGCCGACCGGATGCGCACGGCCCTGCTGGCGGCGGTCAGCCACGACCTGCGCACGCCGCTGGCCTCGGCCAAGGCGGCCGTCACCAGCCTCCGCTCGCCGGACATCAGATGGACGGATGAGGACCGGGACGAGCTGCTCGCCACCGCCGACGAGTCGCTCGACCGGCTCACCCACCTGGTGGACAACCTGCTCGACATGAGCAGGCTCCAGGCCGGGGCGCTGGCCGTCTTCCCCCGCCCGGCCGGCCTGGAGGAGATCGTGGCGCGGGCCCTCGACGACCTGGGCCCGCCCGGACGGCAGGTCGTGGTGGATATCCCGGACTCCCTGCCCGAGGTCCGGGTGGACCCGGCGATCGTGGAGCGGGTCATCGTCAACCTGACCGCCAACGCGATCCGCTACTCCCCGGCGGGACAGCCGCCGCTGCTGACCGCCAGTGCGCTCGGCGACCGGGTGGAGCTGCGGGTGGCCGACCGGGGACCCGGCATCCCTGAGCCGGACCGCGCCCGCGTGTTCGTCCCCTTCCAGCGGCTGGGCGACACCGACAACACCACGGGCGTGGGGCTCGGGCTCGCGCTCTCCCGCGGTCTCACCGAGGCCATGGGCGGCACGCTCGAGCCCGAGGAGACACCGGGCGGCGGGCTGACCATGGTCCTGTCGCTGCCCGCGGCCCCGCTGCCTGACCACCCCGGCCAGGGCGACCCCGGCCGCCGCGAACGAGGCCAGGCCGATTCCCCGCCGACTCCGCCGGCCACCGCGGCTACGTCGCCGACCGCGGCCGCGACGGTACCGGCCAGCCCGGCCACGCCCGCCACCCCGGCCGCGACGGCACCCCCGGCCGACGCCGGGGGTGGCAGGCTGGCCACGTGACCCGGGTCCTGGTCGTCGACGACGAGCCGCAGATCCTGCGCGCGCTGCGGATCAACCTGCGGGTGCGCGGATACGAGGTGGACACGGCCGCCACCGGCGGGCAGGCGCTCGAGGCGGCCGGCCACCACCCGCCGGACCTGGTGATCCTCGACCTCGGCCTGCCCGACCTGGACGGGGTGGAGGTCATCGGCGGGCTGCGCGGCTGGACCAGCGCGCCCATCATCGTCCTGTCCGGCCGGGCCGACAGCACCGACAAGGTCAAGGCGCTGGACGCGGGCGCGGACGACTATGTCACCAAGCCGTTCGGCATGGACGAGCTGCTCGCCCGGATGAGGGCCGCGGTCCGCCGGGCCCCGCCGGCCGAGGAGACGCCGCAGGTGCGGCTCGGCGGCCTGGTCATCGACCTGGCGGCCAAGCGCGTCATCAGGCCGGACGGCCCCGACATCCGGCTCACCCCGACCGAGTGGCACCTGCTGGAGGTCCTGCTCCGGCACCCGGGCAAGCTGATGAGCCAGCGCCAGCTGCTGGCCGAGGTGTGGGGCCCCGGCTACGCCGACGCGACCGGCAACCTCCGCCTGTACATGACCCAGCTGCGCCGGAAGCTGGAGCCGGACCCGGCCAGGCCGCACTGGCTGCTGACCGAGCCGGGGATGGGCTACCGCTACCAGCCTGATGAGGATGAGCAACGGCCGGGCAACGGCCCGGCCGGGAACGCTAGCGGGTGAGCGCTAGCCGATGATCAGGAACGCGAGGATGGCGAGCACGGCCGCCACGGCGACCGCGATCGCGACGAGCTTGACAACCTGGTTGCGGGGGGCGTTCATGGACCACGCCTGGGTCGTTTCGCCGCCCTGAGACCGGTTGACGAAAGCACGGAACTGGGCCGTGCTGCCGGAGGCGTCCGTGTCTTCCTGGTCGGGCATACGCGCGACTTTATCCGGTCATGCAGGCCAGCAGCCGGGATTTCCGAAATTATCCCGAATCACCGTTCCGGGGTAATCTCCCGAGACGTCCGGTTCGCCGGGCCCGCCCGCACCGGAAGGCAGGAAGCCTGCCCGGCTCACCAGCCGGGAGAGCACGATGACGCTCCGGGTGCGGACCACGAAGGGCTCGGCGCTGATCCGCTCGACCACCCGCTCGAAGTGCCGCACGTCCGCGGCCCGGATGTGCAGCAGCGCGTCCGCCTCCCCGGTGATCGTGGCCGCCCCCGTCACCTCCGGGTACTTGCTCACGGCGGCGCCGATGTCGGCGGGCGACGTGCGCCCACGGCAGAACAGCTCCACGTAGGCCTCGGTCGTCCAGCCCAGCGCGGCGGGGTTCACCCGGGCCGAGAACCCGCTGATCGCGCCGGTGGCCCGCAGCCGGTCCACCCGGCGCTTGACCGCGGGCGCCGACAGGCCTATCCGCCCGCCGATCTCCGAGTAGGTCGCGCGGGCGTTCTCGACCAGGGCACCCACGATCCGCTGGTCCAGTTCATCGAAGGCCACACCGCGATCCTGCCAAACCCTGGTGCCCCGAGCCGGGCACGACCCGGCGGCGAGGCATTTCCCGGCGCCGCCGGCGTCGCGTACGGTGGCCGCGTGAAGGGAGCGCACGGCCCGCTCGGCATCCGGCTCATCGACGTCGGCCTGGCCGTGGTGGTGCTCATCGCGGTCGAGATCAGCGTGGCCACCGGCGGCGGCCCGGGCGCGGCCCCGCTCGACGCGCTCGCCTACGTGCTCGGCGGCATCATGGTGCTGCCGGTGCTCCTGCGGCACCGCTGGCCCCGGTTCGAGCTGATCGCCTGCTCGGTGCTACTGCTGCTCTACTACACCTTCGACCGGCGGGACATCTCCCCCGCGCCGCTGCTGTCGCTGCCGCTGTATGACGCGACGGTCGCCGGCTACCTCCTGCTCGCCATCATCATCCCGGCCGTCTTCATGGTGATCGGGCTGTTCGTGGTCGGCGCCTCCACCCATCAGGGCCTGGTCTCGCTGGCCGCCACCTTCCTGCCGCAAATCGCCGTGCTCTTCCTGGCGGTCACGCTCGGCGAGGTCGTCCGGAGCAGGCGGGCGCTCGCGGCCGAGACCGCCCAGCGGCTGCGGGTGGCGCATGAGGAGCGCGAGACCGAGGCCGCACGGCGGGTGGCCGAGGAGCGGCTGCGGATCGCGCGGGACCTGCACGACACCGTCGCGCACAGCATGGCCACCATCACCGTGCAGGCCGGTTCGGCCCTGCACCTGCTCGACGGCGGCGACACGAACCTGCGCCGGGCGCTGACCGCGATCCGGGCCACCAGCAAGGAGGCGCTCGCCGAGATGCGGGCCACCCTCGGCCAGCTGCGCACGCCGGCATCGGGCGATCCCCAGACCCTGGCGGGCGGCCTGGACCGACTGCCCGCGCTGCGCGACGCGGTGACCGCGGCCGGCGCCCCGGTGACGGTCGAGATCGAGGGTGAGCAGCGGCCGCTGCCACCGGCCGTGGATCAGGCCGCCTACCGGATCCTGCAGGAGTCTCTGACCAACGTGCTCCGGCACGCCGGGCAGGCGGCCAGGGCGACCGTCTCGCTGCGCTACGAATCCGCCGCGCTGGCGATCCAGGTCACCGACGACGGTGGCCAGGGCTCCGGCGAGGGCGGCCCGGGCGCCGATGGCGGCGGCCCGCACGATCCCGCCCGCCCGGCCGGTGACGGGGGGCAGCCCGCCAGGGGCGGCCACGGGCTGACCGGGATGGCCGAACGGGCCGCGGCAGTCGGCGGGAAGGTGACGGCCGGCCTTCGCCCGGGGGGCGGTTTCGAGGTCGCCGCCTGGCTCCCCCTGGTGGCCGGCGAGGACGGGAAATGATCCGCGTCCTGCTCGCCGACGACCAGGCGCTGGTCCGCGCCGGTTTCCGCGCACTGCTGGAGTCCGCCGACGACATCAGCGTCGTCGCCGAGGCGCAGAACGGCGGTGCCGCGGTGGCCCTCGTCCGTGAGCTCACGCCCGACGTGGTGCTGATGGACCTGAACATGCCCGAGGTGGACGGGATCACCGCGACCGGCCGCATCAGCGCCGACCCTTCCCTGGCCGCGGTCAAGGTGGTGGTGCTCACCACCTTCGACGACGACGAGCACGTCTTCGCCGCCCTGCGCGCCGGTGCCAGCGGGTTCCTGGTCAAGGACATCGAGCCGGAGGAACTGCTCCAGGCGGTGCGGGTGGTCGCCCGCGGCGACGCGCTGCTGGCGCCGAGCGTTACCCGGTCCCTCATCGCCGCGTTTGCCCGCCAGCCAGCGCAGGCGCCCGCTGCCCGGGCGGCGGGGGCGGGCGCGGGACCCGGCGCGCCCGGTGCCTCGTCCGGCGACGCCCGCGCGGTGGCGCGGCAGGTGGGGCTGGCCTCGCTGACCGACCGCGAGCGCGAGGTGGTGGCGCTGGTCGCCGCCGGGCTGTCCAACGACGAGATCGCGGCCCGGCTGGTCGTCAGCCCGCTCACCGCGAAGACCCACGTCAGCCGGTCCATGACCAAGCTCGCCGCCCGTGACCGGGCGCAGCTGGTGGTGATCGCCTATGAGCACGGCCTGGCCGGGCCGGGAGGGCAGGGAGGCCCGGCCGGGAGCCGGGCCGGCTAACGGGTCAGCCGACCCGCACGGTCACCCGGCCACCCGCACGGTCACCCGGCCACCCGCACGGTCACCCGGCCACCCCGCACGGTCACCCGGCCACCCCGCATGGTCATCCGGCCACCCGCACGGTCACCCTGAAGGTCTGGGTGATCCCGCACTTGCGCGGGTTCGAACTGGTCGGCCCGGTGGGCGCGACCTGGGGCCCGCACGGGCTCCGGGTCGAGGTGAGGGCCGCCACGCCCGGGTGGGCCGCGACAAAGTACCCGCCGGTCACCCCGAGCGCGAGCGCCAGATGCCCGTTCGCCGTCGGCACCATGGCGGCCGAGCTGGACTTCAGGGCGTCCCACTTGAGCTGGGGCGTGCCCTTGAGGTAGACGAGCACCCCGATGCCTTGCCGGATGCAGAACGACCTGCCGTTGTCGTCGGCGCTGAGGGTGAGGGTCCGGTTGGGCGGCGCGGTCGGCGCGGCGGAGCCGCAGGCGGCCGCCGCCGGGGGCGCGGTCGAGGGCGCCGGGCTGCCGGATGGCCCGCTCGCCGCCGAGCCGGCCTGCTGCTGCCCGCAGCCAGCGGCCAGGGCCGACGCCCCGATGACCGCGGCGGCGAGAAGCGAGACGCTGCGCATGCGTACCTCCCAGTCACAGCGGGTGACAGTGGCGGTCAGTTCTGGATGAACCCGCGAGGCTTAGACGCCCAGCGACCCGGTTCCGTTCCGGCCGGGATCGACACGGTTGGGTAAACCGCCCAGAAGCGTAGGCGAAAAGGCAGCGTAAGCAGCATAATGAGCCTCCGTTACGGTCCGACGGCACCGGCTCGCTCCCGCAGCCGTTCCGGCCCCTGGTGCTGCGCAGCCCGCAGCCCGGCGTTCACGGGACGACGAAGGGAGATGTTCAAGGGCCTGGGCACCGGCGGCGAGCAGTGGTCGGGCGTGATGACGCAGTACTGCGAGGGCGTCAGCGCGGGCGCCCAGACCTGCCCGGCAACCGCCCCGCACGTCGCCTACCCCCACGGCGGGGCGCTGGCCGGGGTGTGGGTGGACGAGAGCGCCGCCTCACCGGCCCAGGCGTCCGGTGACCAGCTCGCGCAGGAGGCGATCAACGCCGCCACCCACTTCGGCAACACCACGGCGGCCGATAACCGGGACGCGTCCTACGTCATCCTCTCCCCGACCGGCACCCACCCTGACGGGTTCAACACCCAGACCGGGCAGGATTTCTGCGCCTGGCACGACTGGAACGGCGACTCCACCCTCAGCGGCAGCGGTGCCGTCTCCTCCCCCGACGGTGACGTCGCGTTCACCAACATGCCCTACGTCACCGACGCCGGCGTCAACTGCGGGGCCAACTTCGTCCGCTCCGGGACCGCGGGCAAGCTCGACGGCGCCTCGATCGTCGAGGGCCACGAATACGCCGAGACGATCACCGACCAGAACCCGCCCGGCGGCTGGATGGTCCGGCTCGGCGGGCGGACCGCCCCACACACCGACACCCTGGCCCAGTCGGTGACGGTGGCGCCGGCCGACGGCACGTACGGGGCCGCCACGTTCTCGTTCTGGCTGGGGATCAAGACCAACGACCCGGCCAGCAAGGCCTCCGACACGCTCACGGTGCAGGTGCTCGACGCCAGCGGCACCGTGGTGAAGCAGACGCTGCACGTGTACTCCAACCAGGACGCGGTCGGCCACTACGTGCAGCACTCGTTCTCGCTGAACTCCTTCCTCGGCCAGACGATCGTGCTCAAGTTCACCGGGGCCCAGACCCTGGCCGGCCACAGCACGAGTTTCTTCATCGACGACACCGCGCTGAACGCCTCCTGACCGGCCGGCCGGCAGGTACGGCGGGGAACCGATTTCCGGCCATCTCCGCTGTCCATAATTCATCTTTCGGTCCCCTTGGTGTCCGTTTTAATCCCGTCAATCCCCTATATTTCCGCTAACGTTAGCCATAGGCCATTGACCGCCGAAAAGGGGCTCGCTATCTTGCCCGCAGGGACCGCGGCCCGGCGGTGCCATCCTGGAGGGAGCGCAGGATGAGACTCAGCCACGCCTTCCGGCGCTGGGCTGCCCGCGGCGGCACCGCCACCGTCGCGGCCATCGCCTTAGCCGGCGGACTGCAGGTCGCCGCCGGCGGCGCGCAGGCGGCCGCGGGCGGCCCACCAGCCACGCCGAACCCGTATTCGCCGGCCTATCATCACCCCTACCGCCAGGGCGTGATCCCGACCCGCCCGCAGCTGGCCAAGATGCGCACGTGGGCCCGCAACCACCCCGCCGCGGCGGCCGCGGCGTCGCCCAGCGACCTCAACTACGGCGGCGGGATCGACGGCATCGGCGTCACCACCGGCCAGGAAAAGGTCTACCTCGTCTTCTACGGCTCCCAGTGGGGCACCCAGTCCACCAATTCGGGCGGCGACGTCACGCTGTCCGGCGACCCGTCGGGTGAGGCGCCCTACCTGCAGGAGCTGTTCCAGGGCCTGGGCACGAACGGCGAGCTGTGGTCCGGCGTCATGACCCAGTACTGCGACGGCGTGGCGGTCGGCGCGCAGTCCTGCCCGGCCAGCAACACCGAGCACGTCGCCTACCCCTCCGGCGGCGTCCTGGCCGGCGTCTGGGTCGACGAGAGCGCCGCGTCCCCGGCCCAGGCGACTCCCTTCCAGCTCGGCACCGAGGCGGTCAACGCGGCCGCCCACTTCGGCAACACCACCGCCGCCGCCAATCGGGACGCCCAGTACGACATCATCTCCCCGACCGGCACCCACCCCGACGGGTTCAACACCTCGAGCGGGGCGTTCTGCGCCTGGCACGACTGGAACGGTGACCCTTTCGTCGGCGTGACCTCGCCCTACGGTGACATCGCCTTCACCAACATGCCCTACGTCACCGACCTGGGCGCCTCCTGCGGGGAGAACTTCGTCAACACCGGCAGCGCGGGCCTGCAGGACGGCATCTCCATCGTGAACGGCCACGAGTACGCCGAGACCATCACCGACCAGAACCCGGCCGGCGGGTGGACCGACTCCACCGGCGCGGAGGACGCCGACAAGTGCGCCTGGATCACCCCGGGCACCAGCGGCGGGTCGTTCGACCTCACGCTGGCCACCGGCACGTTCGCCATGCAGACCACCTGGGCCAACGACGGCGCCGGCGGCGCCGGCGCCTGCGAGGCCAGCCACCCCATCGTCACCAACGGCGCCGCCACCGCGGCAGCACCGTGACCGCGGCATGAACAAGTGGCGTCCTGTCGTCGCGCTCCTCTTATCGTGACCCTCCTTTAACCGCCCTTTAGCCTCCCGTTTCTGCGGGCGTATTGACGCGCCAATTGCGCACCGTTATGTTGCACCCGCGGTTCCGGCGGCCGGCTGAGGCAGGGAAGGAAAAGAATGAGGCTCCGTTTATCCCGGCGGGGGGACGCCCGCCGCAGGCACCGGATCAACAGGTGGACGGGCGCGGCCAGCAGCCGTTATGCGGGGAGGAGCAGCAGCTTGCCATCCTGTGCGCGGACAGCCCCAACCCCCGAGACCCGGCCAGCTACCCGGCCCAGGCCGCCTTCAGCCACGCCCGCGCCGGGGCGATCGGGCTGCCGCTGGTCTGGCTCACCGAGATCTGCTCCACCTGGCCGGCGACCGACGCCGACGGCTACTACGGGCCGTGGAACCGCCCGACCGCCAGCCCGATCCTGCTGGTGGGCAACATCTACGACCCGGCCACGCCGTACTCGGGTTCGCTGGCCATGGCCGCCGAGCTCGCCCGGGCCCGGCTGCTCACGGTCGCGGGGTACGGCCACACCGCCCTGCTCAACCCGAGCACGTGCATCGGCAACTACGAGAGCAGCTACTTCCTCACCGGGGCCTTGCCGCCGCTGGGACAGTGTGCACGCAGGACCAGCAGCCGTTCGGGCTGGCCGCCCAGCCGTAAGGCCGGACGGGACGGCCGGGGTACTCCGCCGGGAGTACTCCGGCTGACTACCCGGCCCGGTCAACTGCCTCCCTGTGTACGACGCCCCGGCCGCCGTCTCCCGCAAGCATCGAGAGCGACAACCACTCCCCGGCTCGTGGAGACTCCGATGTCGTACTCACCCGTCACCCATACCGCGGCCGCCCGAGCCCGGGGCACCGGCCCCGGGCTGATCGGCGGGATCGGCCGCGCCTGTTACCGCCACCGCTGGCTGACCCTGCTCGCCTGGCTGGGCGGGGTTGCCTGCCTGATCACCCTGTGGATGGCCTACGGCGCACCCGCGCAGGACAACTACGCCGGCAGCGACCCCGGGCAGGCCCTGCTCAACCAGCATTTCCCCCGCCAGTCCGGGGACACGCTGACGCTGGCCATCGAATCGGCCGCCCCCGTCACCTCACCCGCCGTCCGCGCCCGGGTCACCGGCGTACTGGCCCCGTTCGCGCGGGCCGCGCACGTCACCGCCGTCACCGGTCCCTACCAGGCGCCCGGCCAGATCTCCCGCGACGGCCACATCGCGTTCGCGACCATCGGTTTCGGCGTCCCGTCCACCAAGATCAGCAATGGTGAGGCGCTCGCGCTCATGCACGACGCCCGCGCTGCATCCGGGCACGGCGTGACCTTCCGCCTCGGCGGCGACGTGGTCGACCTGGCCGAGACGCCCTACGGCGGCCCCACCGACGGCGTAGGCGTGCTCGCCGCGGCGGTCGTGCTGCTCATCGCGTTCGGCTCGTTCCTGGCCATGGGCCTGCCGATCGCCACCGCCCTGCTCGGCATCGGCGGCGGCCTGTCGGTGATCGCCCTGCTCGGGCACATCGTGCCCGCCCCGTCGTTCTCCCCCATCATCGCCGCCATGATCGGCCTGGGGGTTGGCGTGGACTACTCGCTGTACATCGTGACCCGCTTCCGTGAGGCCCTGCGGGGTGGCGCGGCCCCCGAGGACGCGGCGGTAACCGCGATGCGGACCGCGGGCAAGACCGTGCTGATCGCCGGCACCACCGTGGTGATCGGCATGCTCGGCCTGCTGGTGCTGCGCCAGCCGCTGCTCGACGGGGTCGCGGTCGCGGCCGCCGCCACCGTGGCCATGGTCCTGCTCGGGTCGCTGACCCTGCTGCCCGCGCTGCTCGGGTTCACCGGCCGCCGGCTCGCCCGGCCCGGGATCCTGCGGCTGCCCGGGCGACGGCACCGGCCACGCTCCCATCGTTCTGTGAATGCCGCCGAGCGGTGGGCGGGCGTGATCCAGCGCCACCCGGTGGCCGCGGCCGCGGCGTCGGCCGGAATCATCCTGGCGCTGGCCGCGCCCGCGCTGGCCCTGAAGCTGAACTTCCCCGACGAGTCCAGCCAGCCCCGGGGCAGCATGGGTTACGCGAGCTACGCGACGATGGCCAAGGGGTTCGGGCCCGGCTTCGACGCGCCACTGATCGTCGCGGCCCTGCTCCCCTCGCCCGGCGCGAGCACGGCCGGGCTGGCCACCGCGATCCGGCACACGCCGGGCGTGGCCGCCGTCACCCCGCCCGTGGTGAGCAGGGACGGGGCCGCGGCGATGATGGTCGCCTACCCCACCACCGGTGAGCAGGACACGGCCACCAACGCGCTGGTGAACCGGATCCAGGCCGACGTGCTGCCGCGCGCCACCGCCGGCACCGGCATCCGCGCCTACCTCACCGGGCCCAACGCGGGCGGGGTGGCGTTCGCCAACCTCGTCTGGCAGCGCCTGCCGTGGCTGATCGGGGTGGTGGTCGCGCTGTCCACGCTGCTGCTGACGGTGATGTTCCGGTCGGTCGTCGTCGCGCTCAAGGCGGCGGTGATGAACCTGCTGTCGATCGCGGCCGCCTACGGCGTGCTCGTCGCCATCGTGCAGTTCGGCTGGCTGGGGCACGCGTTCGGGTTCCCGGAGCCGATGCCCATCACCACCTGGGTGCCGATATTCCTGTTCGTCATCCTGTTCGGCCTGTCCATGGACTACGAGGTGTTCCTGCTCTCGCGGATCCGCGAGAACTACGACGCCACCGGCGACAACGCGTCGTCGGTCGCCCGCGGGCTGGCCCAGACCGCCCGGGTGATCACCGCCGCGGCGGCGATCATGGTGGTGGTGTTCCTGTCCTTCGTGCTCGGCGCGAACCTGGCGGTCAAGCAGATCGGCCTCGGCCTGGCGGTGGCCGTGCTCATCGACGCCACCCTGGTGCGGATGGTGCTGGTGCCGGCCGTAATGGAACTGCTCGGCAAGGCCAACTGGTGGCTGCCCGCCCCGCTCGCCCGCATCCTGCCCACAACCTCTCTCAGCGAGGACGAGCCCCCCGCCGGGGAGCGGGTCCCGGCCCGCGCCGGTGGGCCCGCCGGGCGGGGCGGGTAGGGTACCGGTCTCCGTCCGGGGCCTCCTGAGGGAGGAGCCCGGCATCTCGCTGCATCGCTCTCCATGGGGCCGCCTGACACGGGAGGCCGCGCGGCCGGAGGGCATACTTGCCTGACTGGTGCTAAGGAGGGGCGATGGCGCGGATGGGCGGCATGTACGGGCCTGACGCTACGTTTCTGGGCGTGCCCAAGGCCGACCTCGAGGACCCGGCCTCGTGGGCGGGGACCGACATCCTCGTCATCGGCGCCCCGTTCGACGGCGGCACCTCGCACCGGCCCGGGGCCAGGTTCGGCCCGCAGGCGATCCGCTTCACCGACTACCTGCCGCACGACGGCTCGCGCCCGCATCTCGCGCTCGGGGTGGACCCGCTGGCCGAACTGCGGGTGGCCGACGCCGGGGACGTGGAGATGCCCTCCGGCGACACCGAACGCTCGCTCCGCACGCTGGAGGAAGCGGTCCTGTCGGCCTGCCAGGGCGGCGCGCTGCCGGTGATCCTCGGCGGCGACCATACGGTCACCTTCCCCGACGCGACCGGGGTGGCCCGCCACGTGGGCTGGGGACGGGTGTCGCTCATCCATTTCGACGCCCACGCCGACACCGGCAACAGCCAGTTCGGCTCGCTGTACGGGCACGGCACGCCGATGCGGCGGCTCATCGAGTCCGGAGCCGTCCGGGGCGACCGGTTCCTGCAGATCGGGCTGCGCGGCTACTGGCCGGAGCCGGAGACGCTGGACTGGATGGCCGGCCAGCGGATGCGCAGCTACGAGATGGCCGAGGTGGTGGCGCGGGGGCTGGACGCCTGCCTGACCGAGGCGTTCGCCATCGCCACCGACGACTGCGACGCGGTGTTCCTGTCCGTGGACGTGGACGTGGTCGACCCCGGCATGGCGCCGGGTACCGGCACCCCCGAGCCGGGCGGGCTGACCGGCCGTCAGCTGCTTGACGCGGTGCGGCGGATCGCGATGGAGCTGCCACTGGCCGGGATCGACGTGGTCGAGGTCGCGCCGCCCTACGACCACGCGGAGATCACCGCCTTCCTGGCGGGCCGGGTGGTGCTCGAGGCCCTGTCCGGGATCGCATGGCGGCGCCGGCGCGAGGCCGGCGCAGCCCGTGCGCCAGCCGGGTGACCCGCTGCTGCAGGGCCGGACCGCGCCTCCCCCGGCCTGAGCCTGCCCCGCGTACCCCGCGTCCCGGAGCGCCGGCGGCGCGAGCTCGTCAGATAGGTACCCGGGTGGGTGATGGGCCGATGAATCAAGGGGATCTATTATTGCTGCATCCTGGACATGACCCGGCTACGTGTCCTGGTCGCGGTGGCCCAGCATGGATCGGTGACAGCCGCGGCCCGGTCGCTCAACTACGCCCAGCCGTCGGTGAGCCACCACCTGGCGCGGCTGGAGGCCGAGACCGGTGCCCGGCTGACCCAGCGTTCGGGGCGGGGCATCCGGCTGACGGACGCGGGCCGCCTGCTCGCCGGGCGGGCGGAGGAGATCCTGGGCCGGCTGGACGCCGCCGAGCGGGAGCTGGCCGCACACGTCGAGCAGCGGCAGGAACGCATCCGGCTGGCCGTCTTCGCGTCAGCGCTGGCGACGATCGTCCCCGCCGCGCTGTCCCGGCTGGCCGCCGGGCACCCCGGGATCGATCTGCTGCTGGCCGAGGCCGAGCCGCCGGAGGCGATGCGCATGCTCCGGGCCGGGCAGGTGGACGTTGCGCTGGTCTCCCGGCACACACAGAACGGGACCCCGGTCGGCCCGCCCGCCGCCGCGGAGGGCGCCCGGACCCGGCTGATCCTCGACGAGCAGGTTCACCTGGTGACCAGGCCGCGGCACCGCGCCGCCGCCGGCCAGCCGGTTGCCGCCCAGCCCGGGGCGGCCCAGCCGGGTGCCGCCCAGCCGGGAGCCGCCCAGCCGGGTGCCGCCCAGCCTGCCGCCGGCCAGGCGGGTGCCGCCCAGCCCGGCGTCGGCCAGCCGGGAGGCGGCCAGCCCGCGGCGGGCGAGGCCGGGCCGCCCGACCTGGCCGCCCACGCGCACAGCCCCTGGATAGCCGGGTGTGAGCACTGCCGGGGCCACCTGATCTGGCTCTGCCAGCATGCCGGGTTCAGCCCGAAGATCGCCTTCACCACCGACGACCATGTCGCGGCGCAGGCGCTGGTCGCGGCGGGGCTGGGCGTCACCATCATGCCCGGGCTGGCGATCAACGCGGCCCGCCATCCCGGCATCCACTCCCAGCCCGTGCCCGGCGCCTGGCGGCAGGTGCTCGCGGTCACCTACGGCCAGCCGCCCGACCCGCGCGCGGTGGACCACCTGCTCGACATCCTGACCCTCGCCGCCGCGGCCACCGCCACCGGTTCGGGCTCCCGGTCACCGGGGGGTGGCCCGGGGGCGGGAGCGGGCGTCGCGTAACGGCCGGGCCCGGCCGTCAGACCGAGCGGCCGGTGCCCGCCCAGTACGGCTCGCGCAGGCGGCGCTTGAGCAGCTTGCCGGTGGGATCGCGCGGCATCTCGCCGATGAAGTCGATCGATCGCGGCCATTTCATCCGGGACAGCCGGCCCTCCAGCGAGGCGAGGATGTCCGCCGCCAGGTCCGGGCCGGCCTGGGCCCCGTCGAGCGGCTCGACCACCGCCTTGACCGACTCGCCCCACTCGTCGTCCGGGATGCCGAACACCGCGACGTCGGCCACCTTCGGGTGCATGATGATCGCGGCCTCGATCTCGGCCGGGTAGATGTTCGCCCCGCCCGAGATGATCATGTCGGATTTCCGGTCGCACAGGAACAGGAAGCCGTCGGCGTCGAGGTAGCCGATGTCGCCGACGGTGAAGTACCCGCGGAGCGGCCGGCCTCGGTCTTGGCGGAGTCGCCCTTGTACACGAACTCCGGCAGCGTCATCCGCATGTACACGGCGCCGGGCACCCCGGGCCGGCACTCGTTCCCCTCGTCGTCGGCGATCATGATCTCGCTGGTGGGCCACGGCCTGCCCACCGTGCCCGGCCGGGCCAGCCAGTCCTGCGGCGTCGCGATCGTGCCGCCGCCCTCGGTGGCCGCGTAGTACTCGTACACCCGCGGCCCCCACCAGTCGAGCATCGCCTGCTTGATCCCCACCGGGCAGGGCGCGGCCGCGTGCAGCAGCCAGCGCATCGAGGACAGGTCGTATCGCCGCCGGGCCTCCTCCGGCAGCGCGAGCAACCGCTTGAAGTGGGTCGGCACCATGTGGGTGTTGGTCACCCGGTGCTTCTCCACCAGGGCCAGCATCTGCTCGGAATCCCAGGAATCCATGTAGACCAGGCAGTGCCCCATGTGGAGGGCGCTGCACCCGAACACCGTTACCGCCGTGTGGTAGTGCGGTGACGTGACCAGGTGCACGTTCGGCGGGCCGACGGTGATGCCGAACAACTGCGGCAGGGCGGACAGCAGTTCGGCGGCCATATCCGGGTCGAGCCCGGACAGCGGCCTGCGCACCCCCTTCGGCCGCCCGGTGGTGCCCGACGTGTAGTGCATGGCGGCACCGGCGGTCCGGTCGTCGGGCAGGGTGGTGGGCTGGCCCTCGCGGACACCTTCCACGGAACGGAACCCGGGCACGTCCCCGTAGCTGATCCGCCTGCCGGCCGGCACTTCCGCCTCCTCGGCGGCCCGGGCTCCGGCCGGGCCGAACCGCTCGTGCACGAAGAACGCCTTCGCCTCGCTGTCGCGCACGATGTAGGCGATCTCCGGGGCGGTGAAGTGCCAGTTGATGGGGGTGACGTACCAGCCGGCCTGGAGCGCGGCCAGGTAGACCTCCAGCGGCGCGATGGCGTTGGGCGCCAGCACGGCCACCCCGTCACCCGGCTGCAGGCCCAGGGCGCGCAGGCCGTGGGTGAGCTGGTTCACCCGGGCCAGCAGGTCGCCCGCGGTGTGGGGCGTGCCGTCCGGCTCGATGGCCGCTACCCGGCCGGGATCAGCCAGCGCGCGCTGCCAGAAGCCGAGCGATCCCATGACCCCACCTCCCTGGTCGTGGTCCCGCGGTCTCAGGCTATGCTGCGGGCGCTTCGGCGGGAAAGCAATCAATGCGGGCGCGGGATCGCCCCGGCGCCCCGGCCCACAGGGCCGCCACCAGGGAGGGGACGCCCCGATGCCGGTAGCTCTCGCCGCTGCGCTGTTCGCGGCGGGCGCCGTGATCAGCCTCGGCATCAGTTACGTCCTCGTCATCAGGCTGGAACGGATCGGGGGACGGCTGGGCCTATCGGAGGCCCTGCTCGGCGTGGTCGCCGCGCTGGCCGCCGACGCACCGGAGATCACCTCCGCGGTCGCCGCGCTCGCCTCCCACCAGAGCAAGATCGGCGCCGGCGTCATCATCGGCTCGAACGTCTTCAACCTGGCCGCGCTGCTCGGCCTGGGTGCCGTGGTCGCCGGGGGCATCGCACTGCACCGCCGGGTGGTGCTCCTCGGTGGCGTGGTCGGCACCTGGGTCGCGGTGGCGTGCCTGCTCACGGTGCTTGGCCTGCTCCCGCCCGCGGCCGGGCTGATCGCGGTGCTCGTGGTCCTGCTGCCCTATCTGGCGATCCTCGCGGCCGGCCACGCTCGCCTGCAGCGGATGGCGCTGACGCGGCGGTGGGAGGCCTGGCTCGGTGAGGCCGTCGCCGAGGAAGAGCAGGAGCTGCAGGAGGTCATCCACCCCGAGCACGGCCGCGGCCGGGACGTGGCGGTCGCGGCCGGCGCCCTGGTGATAGTGGTGGTGGCCAGCGTGACCATGGAGCGGTCGGCGTCGGCGCTCGGCACCCGCTTCGGGGTCCCCGAGATCATCACCGGCGGCGTCGTCCTGGCCGCGGTGACCAGCCTGCCGAACGCGGTCGCCGCGGTCTACCTGGCGGCCAAGGGGCGCGGCGCCGCCATGCTCAGCACCACGCTGAACAGCAACGCGCTGAACGTCACCGCCGGGCTGCTCATCCCGGCCACCATCACCGGGCTCGGGCCGCCCTCAGCCCACTCGGTTCTCATCACGGTCTGGTACCTGGTGATGACGGTGGCCTCGATCGCGTTCGCCTACCGGGACGGCGGCGTGAGCCGGGCGACCGGCGCCCTGATCATCGGCGCGTACCTGGTTTTCCTCGGCTCCCTGCTGGTCACGGCCCACTCGGCCTCCCCCGACCCGCGCCTTACGGTCGTCCCGCTGGTCGTGGTGGCCGCGGGTGCCGCCGCCGGGCTGGCCCGCAGGCCGGGACGCAAACGCGGCCGGGAGCGCCCGCCGCCATGATCAGCCGGCGATGGTGACCAGCCGGCGATGGTGATCAGCCGGCGAGCCCGGCGGCCATGACGGCGCCAAGCTCCCAGCACGCCTCCAGGTCGGCCGCGGACGGGGGACCCAGGACGGACAGCGGCGGCCGGGCACGCCGCCAGGCCAGGCCGGTGGTGATCGACTCCACCGCGCGCACCGCGCCCGTGGTGTCGGAGTTGCCGTGCACGTACAGCGCGTACGGCCTGCCCTTGGTGGCCTCCAGGCAGGGGTAGTAGACGCCGTCGAAGAAGTGCTTGAGCGCCCCCGACATATAGCCGATGTTGGCGGGGGTGCCGAGCAGGTACCCGTCGGCGGCGAGCACGTCCGCCGCGGACGCGGTCAGCGCCGGCCGCACGGCCACCTCGACGCCCTCGACCTCGTCGGTGGATGCCCCCGCCACGACGGCCTCATACATCGCCTGCAGCGCGGGCGAGCTGGTGTGGTAGACGATAAGCAAGGTAGCCATCAGAGCGGCACACACCGGCTTACCGCGCCGCGATCAGGCACTCCGGCAGTCTACGCCGGGCCCGGCCGTTAGCCTGAGCCTGTGCGTGCTGCCCTCGGTGTGCTCGCTGACGTGGTCTGCGTGCTCGCCTTCGTGGTGATCGGCCGGGCCAGCCACCAGGACGGGGAAAGCCTGGCCGGGGTGGCGAGCACGGCGTGGCCGTTCCTGGCCGGCCTGGCCGTGGGCGAGGCCGCCACCCGCGCCTGGCGCCTGGCCGCCCTGGTCCCCACCGGCGTGGGCGTGTGGCTGGCGACGGTCGCGCTCGGCCAGCTGCTGCGGGCGGTCTCCGGTCAGGGCACCGACGCCGCGTTCATCGCGGTCTCGGCGGTGTTCCTCGGCCTCTTCCTGATCGGCTGGCGGCTGGTGGCCGCCCGCGTCCCCGCCCTCCGGTCGCGGCCGGCGAGCCGGAACGGCGGCGGCAGCTGGTGAGAGTGGGGTGGCTCGGGGCCCGGCGTCGCGCCGCCTTGGCCGCCCTGGCCGTCCTGGCCGCCACGGCCGTCACGTCCGCCCTGGCCGTCACGTCCGCCCTGGCCGTCACGTCCGCCCTGGCCGCCGCGACCGTCCCGTCCGCCGCCCTGGCTGTCGCGACCGTCACGTCTGCCGCCGCCAGCGGGCCGGCCGCGGCCGTGCCCGCGACCGCGGTCAGCTACCCGCCGTGGGCGAGCGCGACCGGCTATGACGGACTCGCGTTCGATGCCTGCGCCGCCCCGTCGCTCGCCAGCATGCGGGCGTGGCGGAGGTCGCCCTACCACGCTGTCGGGGTCTACGTGGGCGGGCAGAACCGCACCTGCGCCCAGCCGGCCCTCACCAGGCACTGGGTCGGGGCCGTATCGGTCCTTGGCTGGCGGCTGATCCCCATCTTCAAAGGCCGGCAGCCGCCGTGCGGCGGCAAGGCCACCGACCTGAAGATCTTCCCGGCGGTGGCGGCGTCCGAGGGCACCTGGGCGGCCGATAACGCCTGGGCGCAGGTCATGGCGCTGGGCATGATCAGGGGCAGCGCGATCTACTACGACATGGAGGCCTACGCCACAGGCGATGCCCGGTGCCGGGACGCGGTCCTGAGCTTCCTGTCCGCCTGGACCTCCGAACTCCACCGGCTGGGGTACGTCTCGGGCGTATACGAGAACCTCAGGCTGGGCGCGCGGGACCTGGCGGGCGCCTACGGCTCGGCCTCCTACGCCCAGCCGGACGCGCTCTGGATCGCCCGTTACGACGGGGACAAGGCGCTGACCGGCTGGGCCGGCATCCCCGACGGCCGGTGGGCGGTCCACCAGCGGGCCAAGCAGTTCAGCGCCGACTTCAGCGAGACGCACGGCGGCGTCACGCTGAACGTCGACGCCGACAACCTGGATGCCCCGGTGGCCACCACCGCCTTCGGCTACCAGGTCACCGGCGGGCGCCCGGTCGTGGCGCGCAGCGGGCCCGGCCGGTCCTACCGGGCGGTGAGGACGTACCAGGCGGGGGCGGGCGTCACGGTGGTGTGCCAGGCACCCGGCCCCGGCGCCACCGCCGTGTGGGACAAGCTCACCGACGGGAGCTACGTCACCGATGCCCGCGTTGACACGCCGTCGGACACCGGCTACAGCTCACCGGTCACCCGCTGCCGGTATCCGTACCAGGTGACGGCCGGCCACGGGGCCAACCAGCGGGGCGGCCCCAGCGTCTCCGCCCCGCTCACCGGCCAGCTGCCGGGCGGGTCGCTCGCCTGGGTGGTCTGCCAGCGGGCCGGAACCAGGGTGGGCGGGACCCGGATCTGGTACCAGACCTCGCGCCGGCACTGGGTGTCCGGTAACTACGCCGCCACCCCCGCCCCGGCGGGCCCGGGCCAGCCCGCGCCCCGCTGCTGACCGGGCGCCTCCCTCGCCTTGCTGCTGACCGGGTGCCTCCCCCCGCCTTGCTGCTGACCGGCGCCTCCCCCGCCTTGCTGCTGACCGGGCGCCTCCCCCCCTTGCTGCTGACCGGCGCCTCCCCCCCTTGCTGCTGACCGGGCGCCTCCCCTCGCCTTGCTGCTGACCGGGTGCCTCCCCCTCGCCCCGCCGGCGGGTGCCTCTCACCTCGCCCCCGCCACCGGTGTCGCTCCCCTTGCCCTCGCTGACGCCGCAGCTTTAGACTGAACGTTCAGTTTTAGACTGAACGTTCAGTCAGTTCATGGGAGGCATCGTGGCCAGCGAGCAGCACAGCCCGGCGCGCGGCGGGCAGGACGGCCCGGCACAAGACCTCCCGGCGCGGGCACCCGTTGATCTTGGGCGCATCATCGCCGAGCAGGAGCGGATCTTCATCAAACGCCAGCCGGAGTCGGCCCGCATGGCCGCCAAGGCCCGGGAGTCGCTGGCGGGCGGCGTCACCTCGAGCTGGCAGATCACCGCCCCCCAGCCGGTTTGGCTCAGCCACGGCCGCGGCTCCAAGATCTACGACGTTGACGGCAACGAGTACGTGGACCTGCACGGCGGCTACGGCGCCGCCCTGGCCGGGCACGCCCACCCGGCGATAGTCGAGGCGGTCCGTAGCCAGGTCGCTCTCGGCACCCACTTCGCCCAGCCCACCGAGGACTCCCTGACGGTCGCGGGCGAGCTGGGCCGGCGGTTCGGCCAGCCGCTGTGGCGCTTCGCCAACTCCGGCACCGAGGCGACGATGGACGCCGTCCACCTGATGCGGGCGGTCACCGGCCGTGACCTGATCATCAAGGTGGAGGGCTGCTACCACGGCCATCACGACTCGGTGCAGGTCTCGGTCACCCCCGAGCCCGACGAGGTCGGTCCGGCCAACAAGCCCGCCCAGTCCCCCTCCAGTACCGGCATCCCGGACGCGATCATCAAGCTCACCCTCGTCGCCAGCTTCAACGACCTCGACAGCGTCGCACGGCTCCTTGACGAGCATTCCCAGGGTATTGCCGGGATGATCATCGAACCGATCATGATGAACGCGGGGATCATCCACCCCGAGCCCGGCTACCTGGCCGCGCTCGCCGACCTGCTCCACGCCCACGGCGCGCTGCTCACCTTCGACGAGGTCAAGACCGGCCTGACCGCGGGGCCGGGCGGGGCCACCGGGCTGACCGGGGTGGTCCCCGACATCACGTGCCTGGCCAAGTCGATCGGCGGCGGGATCGCCGTGGCCGCCATCGGCGGGTCGGAGCAGGTGATGGAGCACGTGGCCAACGGCGACTACGAGCAGGTGGGCACGTTCAACGGCAACCCGCTGGCCATGGCGGCCGCCCGGGCCATGCTCTGCGAGGTGGCGACCGCCGAGGCCTACGAGCGGATCGAACGGCTGCGCGAGCGCGCGGTCGCCGGGCTGGAACTGGAGATCGCGCGCAACGGCCTGGCCGCGCATGTGGTTTCCGCGGGCGCCAAGGGGTGCGTGGTCTTCTCGCGACAGCCGGTCCGTAACTACCGGGGTTTCCTCGACGTTGACGACCGCTACAGCCAGGCTCACTGGCTCTTTCAGCACAACGGCGGCGTCTTCCTGCCGCCATGGGGCAAGACCGAGCAGTGGCTGATCTCGGTCCAGCATGACGAGGGCGACATCGACCGCCTCGTCGCGAACTTCGCCGGCTTTACCCGGTCCATCAGCTGACTGTCAGCTGATCATAAGGTTCAGCGCATGGCCCGAGGTTTTACTCTGAAGGTCTTGCGCCTGCACCCTTACAGGAGGTAGGAGTACGACTTATTGACGGACCGTTCAGTCAGGATCCGGCCGGCCGCGGTTGATCCCGGAACGGCCGCCCGAGGAGAGATGAGGCGACCATGCATCCGAGAGAAGGCTGGTCGGAGGACGGGCCCGGCAGACCTGGACTGTCCCGGCGGAGCTTCCTCCGGCAGAGCGCCGGCGCCGGGCTGCTCGCGGGCGGTCTCGGCCCACTGCTCGCCGCCTGCGGGGGCGGCGGAGGCACCACCGGCACCGCCGGCACGACCGCCATCCCGCTGCCGAGGCCCAATCACCCGGTGACCTGGCCGATCTTCAAGGACAACCAGCCGATCAAGGCCGGCTTGCAGCCGGAACAGGGCGCCACGCTGAAGCTCTTTAACTGGGTCGCCTACATCAACCCGCAGTGCCTGAAGGACTTCGGCAAGAAGTACAACTGCAAGGTCACGGTCACCACGTTCAACACCATGAACGAGGCGATGTCGAAGCTCCGCTCGGGGCAGGTGAACTTCGACGTCTTCGTCCCGACCGTCGACCGGATGGGCCAGCTGGTGGAGGCCAAGCTCATCCAGCCGATCAACCACAGCTATATTCCGAACATCTCCCAGACCTGGCCGGACTTCACCGACCCGTTCTACGACGGCAAGTGGCACTACACGGTGCCGTACACGATCTACACCACGGGCATCGCCTGGCGGAAGGACAAGGTGCCGGAGAACCCGTACACGATGGCCAACCCCTGGGCCATGCCGTGGCAGGCGAAGTACAAGAACAAGGTGGCCATCCTCGACGACTACCGGGAGAGCATCAGCCTCGCGCTGATGAAGGCCGGCATCTTCAACCTCAACACCACCAGCCAGGCCCAGATCAACGCGGCGGCCAAGTCCCTGCAGCAGCTGTCGGCCATGACCAACGTGCACATCGACAACAACGACTACACCGAGGTCCCCAGCGGCCAGATCTGGATCCACCACGGCTGGTCCGGCGACATGGCGGCCGCGCCCTACTACCTGCCCAAGGGCGTCTCGCCCGACGTCCTCGGCTACTGGTTCCCGCAGGACGGCAAGGGCCCGGTGGGGAACGACACCATCGCGATCCTCAAGGGCGCGCAGAACCCGGTGCTCGCGCACCTGTTCATGAACTACATGCTCGACCTGCCGAACGTGCTGACCAACATCAGTTTCAACGGCTACATGCAGCCGCTGACCGCGGTCACCCCGCAGCGGCTGGTCAAGGAGGGCCTGCTGAACCCGAACCTGATCTCCACCGCGGTCTTGCCCTCCTACTTCCGGCGCGGGGTGAGCGAGCTGCAGCTGCCTGTACCCACCGACCTGGAATGGCAGGCGGCGTGGCAGCAGGTAAGCCACGGGGTGTAGCGCATGACGGCGAGCGGGTACCGGGCGCGGCGGCGGGAGCAGCGCCAGTCACACCGCCTGTTCTGGGTGGTGCTCGCCCTGCCCGGCATCTTGTGGCTGGTCTTCCTGTTCGTCGTGCCGCTGTACGCGATGCTGGCCATCGCCGGCGGCAAGCTGAACCTGATCTTCGAGCAGCCGGTTGCGGTCTGGAACCCGCTGCAGTGGAGCTCAGCGAACCTGGTTAAGGCCTGGCACGACGTGGCCGGGGTCGGCGCGTTCGACGGCCCGATCGTCATCAGGACGGTCGTCTACGTCGCCGTGGCGTCGGCGCTGTCGCTGCTCATCGCCTACCCGGTCGCCTACTTCGTGGCCCGGTTCGGCGGCCGGCGCAAGGCCCTGCTCCTGGTGCTGTTGATCGCGCCGTTCTGGATCAGCTACATGATGCGCATGCTGGCCTGGGTCGACCTGCTGCAGGTCAACGGCTACGTCAACAAGGCACTGGGCCTGGTGGGCGTGGGCCCGGTGGGCTGGCTCGGCGGGCTGTCGGTGACGGTGATCCTGGGCCTGGTGTACGGCTACATCCCGTACCTGATCCTCGTGCTGTACGCCGGGCTGGACCGGATCGATCCCGCCCTGATCGAGGCCGGCCGCGATCTCGGCCTGGGGCGGGCGCGCACCTTCATCCGGGTCACCCTCCCCCTGTCCAGGCAGGCGATCCTGACCGGGATGCTGATCACGATCCTGCCCATGCTCGGCGACTACTTCACCAACCAGCTCCTGTCCGGCACCACCAGCACGACGATGATCGGCAACGTCATCGACGGGCAGCTGCAGACACCCGCGTTCCAGGCGGAGGGTGCGGTCCTGTCGCTGATGCTGCTGCTCATCCTGACGATCCCGATGATCTACTACGTGGTCGCCACCAACCGCTCGTCGAGGACGGCGGCATGAGCGCGGCCGACGTCACCACGGAGGCCGCCCGCCCGGCGGCGGCCGGGGCACGCGCCAGGTCCGCGCGCCTCTGGCCGCGCGGCAACCCCTGGCGGCACCCCTGGTTCCTCGAGGGGTTCACCTGGCTGTACCTGCTCTGGTCGCTGGTGCCGATCGGGCTCGCCGTGCTGTTCTCGTTCAACAACGGGCATTCCCAGGCCGTCTGGCAGGGCTTCTCCTGGCGGTGGTATTTCGCCGACCCGGTGAACTCGGTCCTGCACAACCCCGAGCTGCACGCCGCGGTGATCCAGACCGTCCGGCTCTCGGTCTACACCACCCTGATCTGCGTCCCGCTCGGCGTGGCCTTCGCCCTCGGCATCAACCGGTGGCGCGGCGCCGTTTCCGCGTCGGCCAACTTCGCGATGATCCTCTCGTTCGTCATCCCGGAGCTGATCTTCGGCGTAGCCCTGTTCTTCGTCTTCACGCAGCTGTTCACGTTCGTGGGCCTGGGCACCTGGGCCGAGGTCCTCGGCTTGGTGACCTGGAACATCAGCTGGCCGGCCATCATCGTGCAGGCCCGGCTGGTCACGATCGGGAAGCAGTACGAGGAGGCGGCCGCCGATCTCGGCGCGACGCCGATGCAGACCATGCGCCGGGTGATGCTGCCGCTGCTCACCCCGGCCATCTTCGCCAGCGCGGTCCTGGTTTTCTCTGGCGTTATCGACGATTTCGTGATCGTCAACCTGCTGAACTCCAACGCCGCTAACACGCCAATGTCGGTCTACATCTATTCGCAGCAACACGGCGGCAACGGCGGCCCGGCGCTCAACGCGCTCGGCACCATCATGCTGGTCATGTCCTTCGTCATCGCGATTGTCGGTTACCTCGGCTACCGCCGGATGACCAGAGGCGAACGGGGCAGCGGCGTCGACGCCCTCGCCTCCCTGGCCGGCTCGGACTGACGGCGGGGCCGGCCCGGCCGGTGAGCGATCTGGGCTGGAGGTCAGTGCACACGACGGTGCAAAAGCATATGCACATGCATCAGCATGTTAAACTGGCGTTGCAACTGTGCATTGCATGCCTTAGCGCCTCCCCACCCCCGCCTGCATCACCCGGAGCGAAAATGCTGGTCAACAGCGGCATGCCGGCCGGTCAGCTACCGTCGGCACGCTGGCGTAAGAGCAGCCGCAGCAACCCCAGCGGGAGCTGCGTGGAGCTCGCCGAGGTGCCCGGTGCGGTCGCCGTCCGCAACTCCCGCGACAAGGGGGGCCCGGCACTGATCTACCCGCGGGCCGCTATGATCGCGTTCCTGCGGGGGATGAAGAACGGCGAGTTTGACGGACCGATCAGCTTATTCACGCCCGCTCGGCGGGCTTATGAAACTGACAGCAATCGACTCACGACACAGCGGCTCCGCGGTGATATCGTGCTGTGTGCGCCCGACCGCCGGGGGGCCCGATGTCCGCCCGGCTTCCCCGCTCAGTGCCGTGGCGCGCCGTAGGCCGTCCATCTGGAGTGGGCACTGAGTGTAAATCAACCGGTTCCCGGAGCCAGAATGAGTGCGGTTCAGCCCAGCGATGAACTGCCCCGCGAGCCAGCCATGGATGAGCCACGTGGCGGCCCGACCGTTCTTCGCATCATGCTGGGAAACCAGCTCCGCCGCCTGCGCGAGGCGGGTGGCATCACGCCCGACGAAGCAGGTTACGAGATCCGCGGCTCGCGGTCGAAGATCAGCCGCATCGAGCACGGGCGGGTGGGATTCAAGGAGCGGGACATCGAGGACCTGCTCACCCTGTACGGCGTGGCCGACGAGCAGGTGCGGGCGGGCATGCTCGCGCTGGCCCGCCAGGCCAACTCCCCCGGCTGGTGGGCCAAGTACAACGACATCCTCCCGGACTGGTTCGAGCCGTATCTGGGCCTGGAGATGGCCGCCTCGCTGATCCGCAACTTTGAGATCCAGTTCGTGCACGGCCTGTTCCAGACCGAGGACTACGCCCGCGCCGTGACCGCGCTCGGTTACGGCCCCGTGTCCACCGACGAGACCGAGCGCCGGGTCAGCCTGCGGATGCGCCGCCAGGAGGTGCTCACCGGCGTCGACCCGCCCCGGGTGTGGTTCGTCATCGACGAGGCGGCGCTGCGGCGGCCGATCGGGGGCCGCCAGGTGATGCGCGCCCAGCTCAAGCACCTGCTGGAGGCGGCCACCCTCCCCAATGTCACCATCCAGGTCGTGCCGTTCCGCCGCGGGGGTCACGCCGCCGCGGGCGGGTCCTTCACCATCTTGCGGTTCGCCGCGCCCGACCTCCCCGACGTGGTGTACCTCGAGCACCTCACCAGCGCCCTGTACCTGGACGACCGCAGGGACGTGGACCACTACATGGAGGTCATGAACCGTCTCAGCGCGGAGGCCCACACCCCGGTGGCCACCACCCGCTTCCTCAAAGAGATCATCCAGGAGATCTAGGCAGCCCATCAGTGACTAGCGAAGGCAGCCCACCGGCCACGGATCGGGGTAACGGCACCGCGCCGCGCCCCCATGAGGCAGCCCTGGACATCGACACCAGCGTGGCGCATGTCGCCCGCGTCTACGACTACTGGCTGGGCGGCAAGGACAATTTCGCGGCCGACCGGGTGGCCGGTGACCAGGCGATCCAGGCCTATCCGGACATCGTTTACTCGGTCCGCGCCAACCGCGCCTTCCTGGCCCGCACGGTGCGTTACCTGGCCGGAGAGGCGGGAATCCGCCAGTTCCTCGACATCGGCACCGGCATCCCGACCGCGAACAACACGCACGAGGTGGCGCAGGATGTCGCGCCCGGCAGCAACGTGGTCTACGTGGACAACGACCCGGTGGTCCTGACCCACGCCCGCGCGCTGCTGGTCAGCGGCAGGCAAGGGAACACCAACTACATCGACGCCGACCTGCGCGACACCGGTCGGATCCTGGCCGAGGCGGCCCTGACGCTCGACTTCTCGCGGCCGGTAGCGATCATGCTGATGGCCATCCTGCAGCACATCGACGAGGCCGAGGACCCCTACGCTATCGTGAACAGCCTGCTCGCCGCCGTGCCGCCCGGCAGCTACCTGGCCATCTCACACCCGGCCGCGGACATCGAGACCGAGGCCATGGCGCAGATGGCCGAGCGCCTGAACAAGCTCATGGCGGAGAAGGTCACCTTCCGCACCGGGCCGCAGGTGGAGGGCTTGTTCGAGGGGCTGGAGCTGGTGAAGCCGGGGATGGTGCGGGTCCAGGAGTGGCGGCCCGCCTCCGAGATCGAGGCCAAGAGCCCGGCGGCCCTGTGGGGCGGGGTGGGACGCAAGGGCAGCGGTGACGGCCGGTAGCGCGGGCGGCCCAGGCGGGGCCAGCGGCACCGCCCCGTCCGACGCCGGCGGGAAGCCGCCGCCCTTCGACACCAGCGTCGCGCACATCGCGCGGGTGTACGACTACTGGCTGGGCGGCAAGGACAACTATGCCGCTGACCGGGTGGCGGGCGACGCCGCGCTGGAGGCCTACCCGGACCTGGTCTCCTCGGTGCGGGCGAACCGCGCCTACCTCAGCCGGGTCGTGCGGTACCTGGCCGGCCGGGCGGGGATCCGCCAGTTCCTCGACATCGGCACCGGCATCCCGACCGCGAACAACACGCACGAGGTCGCCCAGCGGCTGGCGCCGCAGAGCCGGATCGTCTACGTGGACAACGACCCGATCGTGCTCGCTCACGCCCGTGCCCTGCTGAGCAGCGATACGGCGGGTGCCACCGACTACATCGACGCCGACCTCCGCGACACCGACACGATCCTGGAGCAGGCGCGGCGGACGCTCGACTTCTCCGCCCCGGTGGCGGTCATGCTCATCGCGGTGCTGCACCTGATCGGCGACGACGAGGGCCCGCAGGCGATCGTGACCAGGCTGATGCGCGAGGTCCCGTCCGGTAGCTACCTGGCGCTGTCGCACGTCGCGTCGGATATCGAGCCGGAAAAGATGGCCGAGATGAGGGAGCGCCTCAACCGGATGGTCGCCCAGAAGGGCACCTACCGCACGCACGGCGAGGTCATGCGCTTCTTCGACGGCCTCACGCTGGTCGAGCCGGGAATGGTGCGCATCCAGCAATGGCGGCCCCGTTCCCAGGCCCAAGCCCAGAGCGCCGCGGCCATGTGGGGCGGGGTGGGGCGCAAGCTCTGAGTCAGCGGGCCGGGAGCGGATCCTCCTCGGCGACGGGCACGTCCCGCGTGGCGCCGCCGAGCACCCGCAGCATGTCCGGGGCGAGGAACACGTGCACCGGCGTGCCCTGGGAGAGGGTGGCTTCGGTGCCGTCGTTGGGCACCACCGCCTGCAGCAGTGCGCCGGGGGCGAGCCGCAGCATCACCTGGGTGGAGGCACCGAGGAACACCAGCCGCTCGACCATGGCGGGCACCCGGTTCGGCCCCGCCTGGCCGTCCTGGCTGTAGGGCTCGATCCGCACCCGCTCGGGCCGGATCAGCGCGTGCGCGGGCCCCAGCGAGTCCACCTCGCCGCGCTCCACCGCCAGCGCCATCTCGCCCAGCCTGACGCGGCACTGGGAGCCGGGGCCGCGCTCCACCACGTCAACCTCCATCAGGTTCGACACCCCCAGGAAGTCCGCCACGTAGGTGTCGGCGGGCTCCTCGTAGATCGTGCGGGGCGTGCCGAGCTGCACGATCCGGCCGGCGTGCATCACCGCCAGCCGGTCGGACATGGTGAGCGCCTCCTCCTGGTCGTGGGTGACGTAGAGGAAGGTGATGCCGACCCGTTCCTGCAGCGCCTTGAGCTCGACCTTCAGCGACCGGCGGAGCTTGGCGTCGAGCGCGCCGAGCGGCTCGTCCAGGAGCAGCACCGAGGGGTTGAGCACCAGCGCGCGGGCCAGCGCCACCCGCTGCTGCTGGCCGCCGGACAGCATCCCCGGGCGCCGCTTCTCGAATCCGGTCAGCTGCACCAGGTCAAGCGCGGCGCTCACCCGCTTGTTCATCTCCGCCTTCGTGAGGTGCCGGTTGCGCAGCCCGAAGGCGACGTTGTCGGACACCGAGAGGAACGGGAACAGCGCGTAGCTCTGGAACACCGTGTTGACGTTGCGCCGGTGCGGCGGGATGTGCGTCATCTCCACGCCGTCGAGCAGGATGGTGCCCTCGGTCGGCTGCTCGAACCCGGCGATCAGCCGCAGCGTGGTCGTCTTCCCGCAGCCCGAGGGGCCCAGCAGGGAGAAGAACTCGCCGCTCTCCACGGTCAGGTCGACCCGGTCCACCGCGATGTCGGTGAAGCGCTTCGTGAGCGCGACCAGCTCTATCCTTCCTCCGGCCATCGCGCCTCCCCTGCCTTCCTGCTACCGATCCGCCCGCGCACCGTTACTGATTCGCGCCTGCGCCGGCCGGGCGCCGGCCAGCGTCGGCCTGCCCGCCCGTCCGGTGGCGGGGAACCCAGGTGAAACCCAGTTCGCCGGCCGCGAACCGCATGGTCAGCTCGAACGCCCGCCCGGCGTCCACCGTGGGGTCCTCCAGGGCGATCTGGATCGCGAACCCGTCCAGCAGCGCCGATAGCGTCGTCGCGAAGTCGGCCGGACTGACCGGGCCGAACTCGCCCGCCTCCTGCCCCTCCACCACCAGCGAGGTGATCGTATCCCGCCAGCGCTCGTCGAACTTCTGCCGCACGCCGGCCACCTCGGGGTGGCGCGCCGCCTGCGTCCACAGGTCGAGCCACAGCAGCCATGAGGTATTGGGCGCGTCGGGGTCGTCGTCCTCCTCGGGCAGGCACGACATGGCGATCAGTTCCTCCAGCCGCCCGGCCGCCGTGTCGATCGCCGCCACGCGGCTCGTCCCGGTGGCGTACCAGGTGTCCTCGGACAGCCGGATCGCCTCCGTCAGGAGCTGGTCCTTGGTCTTGAAGTAGTAGATGACCAGGGCTGGGCTGGTGCCGGCCCGCTGGGCCACGTCCGCGATCCGGGTGTCCGGATACCCGCGTTCGACAATGACCTCCAGCGCCGCCCGGAGCATCTGCTCCCGGCGCTGGTCGGCCGTGCCCGATCCATCCGCCCGCTGCCTCATGGAATCATCCTCACCGATGAGAACGCTCTGAGCGCCCATCTACTCGGATCTGGCGCACACCCTTGTCGCAACGCTACCAGGTTTCTAGACTGAACATTCAGTCAAAAGGTCGCGGGTGTGCCGCGGAGAGAACTGCAGACGACCGGGAGGTCGGCCTCATGGCTGCATCATTCGATGCCATTGTCATCGGCGGGGGGCACAACGGGCTGGTCGCGGCCGCCTACCTGGGCCGCTCGGGGGCGCGCACGCTGGTGCTCGAAGCCCGGGACTCCACCGGCGGGGCGGCGACCACCGAGGCACCCTGGCCCGGCGCGCCGGAGTTCCGGGTCACCCGGCTGTCCTATGTCATGGGCGTGATGCCGCCGAGCATCATCAGCGATCTGGACCTGCCCCGGCACGGCTACAAGGTCTACCCGATGGGCCCGTACTACCAGGCCTTCCCGGAGGGTGGCTCGATCAAGCTCTACGCCGACGACGCCCAGCGCAACTACGAGGAGGTGTCCAAGTGGTCGCGCAAGGACGCTGAGGCCATGCCCCGCTGGGACGCCTGGCTGGAGGGGCTGGCCGACGTGCTCGGCCCGCTGCTGCTCACCGTCCCGCCCAAGCTCGGCTCCCGCCGGCCCGGCGACCTCGCCGAAACCCTCCGCCTCGCCTGGGGCCAGCGCGGCCTGTCGGTGCGGACGGTCGCCGACGTGACCCGGCTGATGACCATGAGCATCGCCGACCTGCTCGACGACTGGTTCGAGTCACCTCAGGTGAAGGGCGCGCTCGCGGTCAACGGCGTGATCGGCACCTGGCCGGCCCCTACGAGCCGGGGACCGCCTACGTGATGGCGCACCACTCCATCGGCGACATCGGCGACGGCCACCTCGGCAACTGGGGCTTCCAGGAGGGCGGGATGGGCGCGGTCGCCGACGCGATCGGCAGCGCCGCCCGCGAGCAGGGCGCGACCGTCCGCACCGGGGCCCGGGTGGCCCGGGTGCTGCTGGAAGGCGGGCGCGCGGCCGGCGTGGTGCTGGACAACGGCGACGAGATCCGGGCCAAAGTGGTCGTCACGTCGCTGCACCCGCAGACCGCGTTCCTGGCCCACGTCGGCCGCGAGAACCTGCCCGACGACTTCGTGCGCGACATCGAGCACTGGAAGACCCGCAGCGGGGTGGTCAAGATCAACCTCGCCCTGGCCGAGCTGCCGGACTTCACCGCCGACCCCGGCACCCAGCTGGCCGAGCACCACACCGGGTCGGTCGAGATGGCGCCCAGCATGGAGTACATCGAACGCGCGTTCCAGGACGCCCGGGAGGGCCGCCCCGCCGCCCGCCCGTTCAGCGACGGGGTCATCCCCACCGCGTTCGACAAGACGCTGTGCCCGGAGGGCACCCACATCATGTCGCTGTTCACCCAGTGGGTCCCCGCCGACTGGAGCGCCGAGCCGCACACCGAGGAGCTGCAGGCCTACGCCGACCGCATGATCGACTGCTACAACGAGGTGGCCCCGAACTTCAAGAGCTCGATCCTGCACACCGACGTCGTCGGCCCCTACGAGATGGAGCACGAGTACGGCCTGATCGGCGGCAACATCTTCCACGGCGAGCTGTCGCTGGAGCAGCTCTTCCACATGCGCCCCGCGCCCGGCTACGCCGACTACCGCACCCCCGTGCCCGGCCTGTACTACGCCAGTTCGGCCACCCACGCGGGCGGCGGCGTGTGCGGCATCCCCGGCATGCAGGCGGCCCGGGCGGCCATCGCCGACAAGAAGGCCGACCGGAGGGCCGACCGTCGCCGGCGGCGTGTCCGGCGCTCATGACCGGCGAAACCCGAGCAGCAGCCAAACGGATGGCCGCGCCGGCCGGCATCGCCGACCCGGGCTTCGGACCCGACCACGACCCGGGCACCTACCGCCCGGCGCTGCTCGCGATGCTGGAGGCGCGCAGCGTGGCGCTGGTCGGCGCCAGCTCACGGCCGGGCAGCCTCGGCGAGCGGATGGTGGCCGAGGTCAGCCGGAGCCCGGCCGCGCCGCGGGTCTACCTGGTGAATCCCCGCTACCAGCAGATCGACGGCCGGCCCTGCCATCCGTCCCTCGCTGACCTGCCGGAAACCGCCGACCTGGTCCTGCTCGCCATCCCCGACTCGGCGCTGGCCGAGCAGCTCGGCCTGGCCGCGCAGCGTGGCGACCGGTCCGCGGTGATCTTCGGCGGCGCCTACGAGATAACGGCGGGCACGGCGGGGCTGCGGGCGCGGCTGACCGAGACTGCTAACGCGGCCGGGATGGCCCTCTGCGGGGCCGGGTGCATGGGATTCGTCAACGTCGCCTACGGGCTGCGCGCGGTCGGCTATGTCGAGCCGGACCCGGTGCCCGCCGGCCCCGTGGCCCTGATCACCCACTCCGGCTCGGTGTTCTCCGCGCTGCTCCGCAGCCGGCGGGCGCTCGGCTACACCCTGGCCGTCTCCTCCGGCCAGGAGCTGGTCACCCCGGCCGCCGCCTATGCGCGCTACGCGCTGAGCCTGCCGCAGACCCGGGTGCTCGGCCTCGTCCTGGAGGCCGTCCGCGAACCCGCGCTGCTGCGGCAGGTGCTCGCGGCGGCGTCCACCGCGGATATCCCGGTCGTGCTGCTGACCGCGGGCTCCTCGGCCGCCGGGCGGGCCATGGTGGCCGCCCATTCCGGCGCGCTGGCCGGCCAGGACGGGAGCTGGGAGGCGCTGGCCGACGCCTACGGCGTCCACCGGGTCGGCGACTTCGCCGAGATGGCGGACACACTGGAACTGTTCGCCATCGGGCGCCGGGCGGCCGCGGCCGCCCGGACCGCCACGGCCCGGACCGCCACGGCCGGGACCGCCACGGCCGGGACGGCCACCGGGATCGCCACCGTGCACGACTCCGGCCTGGAGCGGGCCCACATCGCCGACCTCGCGGACGAGCTGGGGGTCCCGTTCGCGGCGATCGGCGACGCCACCAAGAAGCGGCTCGCGGCCGTGCTCGACCCGGGCCTGGAGCCGGCCAACCCGCTCGACATGTGGGGGGGCAGCCGCGAGGCCGAGCGGCAGCTGACCGAGTCGCTGGCGGCGCTCGCCGACGACCCGGCGGTGGCGGCGGTGGCGCTCGCGGTCGACCTGCTCACCGAGTTCGACGGCGACCGCAGCTACCCGCTCGCGGTGAACGCCGCCGCGCTGCGCACCGGCAAGCCGCTGATGGTGCTGGCCAACATCGCCGCCGCCGTCAACCCGGAGGCGGCGGCGTGGCTGCGCCAGGCGGGGATCCCCGTGCTCGAAAACGCGCGCAGCGGGCTGCTGGCGCTGCGCCACCTGCTCGACCACGCGGCCCGCCCGGTGCGCGCGGACCCGCCGCCCATCGACGCGGCGCGGCGGGACCACTGGGCGCGGGTGCTGGCGCAGGGGGAGCCGGACGGTCCCGTCCTGCTTGACCTGCTCCGCGCCTACGGGATCGCGGCCGCCCGGGCCTGCCCGGCCCGCACCGCCGACGGCGCGCTGGCGGCGGCGGCCGAGATCGGGTACCCGGTGGTGCTCAAGACCGGCCAGCCCGGCATCGCCCACAAGTCGGACGCGGGCGGGGTCGTGCTCGGCATCGGTGATCCGGCCGGCCTGGCCGCCGCCTATGCCGAGATGGCCGGCCGGCTCGGGCCGCGGGTGCTCGTCTGCGAGACCGCCGGACCCGGCACCGAGCTCGCCCTCGGCATCACCCGCGACCCCGGCCTCGGGCCACTGGTGGTGGTCGGGGCCGGCGGCCTGCTGGTCGAGTTCCTAGCCGACCGGGCGGTGGCGCTGCCGCCGGTCAACGCGGCACAGGCGCTGTGCATGCTGGGCCGGCTGCGCGTGGCGGGGCTGCTGGCCGGGGTACGCGGCCAGCCAGCCGCGGACACCGGCGCCATCGCCGGGGCGGTCGTGGCGGTCTCGGCGATCGCCCGTGAGCTCGGCGACCAGCTGGAGGCGCTCGACATCAACCCGCTGATCTGCGGCCCGGGCAGTGCCGTCGCGGTGGACGTGCTCGCGGTGCGCCGCGCTCCGTAGCCTGGCGCACGGCCAGCTGTGACGGCTCAGCCGTGCACGGCTCAGGGGTGCACGGCTCAGTGGTGTACGGCTCAGTGGTGCACGGCCGCCAGCAGCGCGGCGTACGAGCGGACGAGGGCGGCGCGCATGGGCGCGAGCAGCGGGCTCTCCATCCGCCTGCCGTCCATCACCCACTGGTCAACGAGGTCCATCGCCCGCGCCCGGTACTCGGCGGCGGGCCGCAGCGCCGCCTCGTCGACGCCGAAGGTGTAGGCATACAGCTGCGACAGCGCGTCCACCAGCGGCTCGGTGTCCCCGTTTTCGCCGCGCTGGTGAATCCGGTGGACCCGCCACCATTCGACCTCCAGCTCGGCGGCGCGGGCCGGATCGGCGGGCTCGCCGTGCGCCAGGCGCAGCAGGGCATAGAAGCGGCGCATGCAGCGGCGGGCGCCGGCCGGGTCGCTCTTGGGCGGGGGCGGCGCCCAGAGCTGATTGGCGCGCAGCACCAGCCAGGCCCCGTGCACGGTCCTGATCCAGTCCATGCCGAACGCGGTGCGCACCACCAGCACCGACAGGGCCAGAAAGCGCGTCCATTCGCGCTGGTAGTAGGCCACCCACACGGCGGCCTCGAGATGGCCCACCCGCAGCGGGCTGAACGAGCGCAGCCGGTTGGGTCCCCAGCCGGCGACCCAGGGCCGGCCGCCCGGGATAGGCCGTCCCGCGATAGGCCGTCCCGCGATCCGCCGGCCCGGGATCCGCCGCCCCAGGGACCGTCCGCCCAGAAGCGGCCGATCCGGTATCCGTTCGCCTGCGCCCGCCCGGCGGCTCCTGCCTCACTATTCACGCGACTCCCCCAGCCAACGCCATTCACCGCGATTTCCCCGCCACCCCGGATCGCTATGCAGGTGATCTCCGAGCCCGAGCCTAGGGCATGGCTTTACCCTGCCATGAGCCATTCTGGGTTCCGGCCGGAGGCACCATTGCCACTGGGCCGCTCAGAACAGGACGTACAGCTTGCGGATCGTCTCGTGGATCTGCCAGCTGCCCTGCCAGCCACGGGGGAAGACGGCGGTGTCGCCGGGGCCGATGTCCTGTGGCTGGCCGTCGTCGGGCGTGACCGTCATGCGCCCGGACAGGATGTACACCGCCTCGTTGGTCTCCAGCGTCCAGTGGGAGGGCCCCGGCGTGCACTCCCACACCCCGACTTCCTGATCGCCGTCGGCCCACAGCGTCCTGCCCGTGGTCTGCATCGGCTCCCCCGTGGCCTCGGCCAGCGGGCCCCAGTCCTCCAGGTCGGCGGCGGCCGCCGCGGCGGCCAGGAACGGGGTGGCCGCGGTCGTGTCGGTCATGGAACGGTGCACCGTCCTTTCGGGAAGGGGTCAGCTCCTGTTAAGCGCCTGCTCCGGTGCCCTCTCCGGGAACGGCAGCGCGATCGGGTCCGTGACCAGCCTGCTGCGACCCGCCTCGTCGAACCGGTCCAGCCCGAGCGGGGCCGCGTCCACCACCTCGGAGGTGCCGGTGAGTGCCAGGTCGGCGGCGACCCGGGCGACCGCCGGGCCCCACATCATGCCGTGCCCGCCGGCGCTGGCGACGGTGACCCCGGCCAGCGGCCCGTCCGGGCCGAGCGCCGGGCCGATGATCGGCTGATGGTC
The DNA here is from genome assembly GCA_963835425.1 of uncultured Actinomycetes bacterium. Classification (GTDB taxonomy): domain Bacteria; phylum Actinomycetota; class Actinomycetes; order Streptosporangiales; family Streptosporangiaceae; genus UBA9676. The sequence continues at coordinate 78,811 of CAWIGE010000006.1, forward strand.
CGGGGTGTAGTCGATGGTGGCCGCCCAGGTCCGGCGCAACCCGAGCCCGGCGGTGACGGGCACCAGCGTGGCGAGCCGCTCGCGCATGCGGGCGAGGTAGGCCTCGTCCACCGAGACGTTCTCGCCCGGGTGCTCGTCCGGGTTGCTCATCCCGAACAGCAGCCCGCCCTCCTCGGGCCGCCAGTACAGGCCGGCCAGCAGGTCGAACACCATCGGCACCCGGTCGGGCCGCAGGTCCGGGTGCGGCTCGGTGACGGCCACCTGGTGCCGCACCCCGCCCACCGGGATCCTGATCCCGGCCAGCGCGCCCACCTCGGCCAGCTTCGGGCCGCCGGTGAGCACCACCAGCGGGGCGCTGATCCGCCCGGCGGGTGTCTCCACCCCGGCCACCCGGCCGCCCTCCATCACCAGGCCGGCCAACCGGACCTGCTCGCACACCCGGACGCCGCTGAGGGCCAGGGCGACCGCGTAGGCGGTGACGTTGCGCGGCGGGGTGATGTAGCCGTCGTCGTCGCAGAAGGTGCCGCCGAGGGTCTGGCCCGGCGCCAGGGTGGGGTTGGCCGCATCCACCTCCGCCGGGTCGAGCCAGCGCACCGGCACCCCCAGCGAGGACTGCATGGCCAGCCGCTCCCTGGCCGCGGCCACCTCGGGCTCGGTGAAGCAGGGAAGCAGGTAGCCCTGGGCGACGAAGCCGGAGTCGATGCCGAGCTCGTCATGCTGGTCGAGGTAAAAGCGGCGGGACCACTGGCCCAGGCGCACCGCGGTGGGCGTGCCGCCCTGCATGCGGACCACGCCGGCGGCCCGGCTGCTCGCGCCTTGGCCGAGCAGGCCCTTTTCCAGCAGCACCACCCGGTCCAGGCCCGCGCGGCGCAGGAAGTAGGCACACCAGCCGCCGATGGTGCCGCCGCCCACGACCACCGCGTCGGCGCTGCCCGGATGGCCCGGCGAGGTCATTGGCACGAGCCCGATGCTGACATAAACTGAACAGTCAGTCAAGACTGGGCCACCCCTGCCGGCTTCGCCGGGCGCCGACGACGAGGAGCGCGATGTACGGGCTGACGGAAGACGACCTCGACATCCAGAAGCGTGCCCGCACGTTCGCGGACGAGGTGATCCCGTATGAGGAGCAGGCCGAGCTGGCGAGCGGCGAGCTGCCCGCAGATCTGGCCGCCGCACATGCAACGCGGGCCCGCGAGCTGGGGATCTGCGCCACGAACATGCCCAAGGAGCTGGGCGGCGGCGGATGCACCACCCTCCAGCAGGTGCTGGTCCAGGAGCAGGTCGGGCGGGTGACCAACGCGCTCGCCTGGGCGGTGTCCACTCCCCCGTCCTGGCTGCCGGCGGTGGCCACGCCCGACCAGATCGATCGCTACGTCCTGCCCACCGTCCGCGGCGAGCGCGAGGAGTGCTACGCGATCACCGAGGAGGACGCCGGGTCCGACGTGGCGGCCATCGAGGCGACCGCCCGCCGGGACGGCGACGGTTATCTGCTCAACGGCGTCAAGTGGCACGTCACCTCGTTCAACACCGCCGACTATGCCTTCTTCCAGGCCAAGCTGGTGGGCGGTCAGCACGACGGCGAGCACGCCATGTTCTTCGTGGATCTGCCGAGCCCCGGGGTGAGCGTGGTCCGCACCCCGGCGTACTCGCACACGATCAGCCACCATCACCCGATCGTCGCCTTCACCGACGTCCGGGTGCCAGCCGCCGGCCTGGTCGGCGCCGAGGGCGACGGGATGACGTTCGCCTACGAGTGGTTCCGGTTCGAGCGGCTGATGGTCGCCGCCCGCTGCCTCGGCGCCGCGGAGCGGCTGACCGCCGAGATGACCGCGTTCGCCGCCATCCGGCGGGTCGGCGGCCACCCGATCAGCGAGTTCGGCCTGGTCGCCGGCATGCTCGCGGACAGCCTCACCGAGCTGTTCGCCGCCCGGTCGCTCGCCTACGAGACCGCCCGCGGCATCGACCGGGGCGGGGACGTCAAGGTCGCTCACGCCCAGTGCTCGATGGCCAAGCTCTACTGCTCGGAGATGGCCGGGCGGGTCGCCGACCGCGCGGTGCAGGTCTTCGGCGGGCGCGGCTACATGCGCGAGAACGTGGCCGAGCGCTTCTACCGCGAGCTGCGGGTCGAGCGGATCTGGGAGGGCACCAGCGAGGTCCAGCGCGCGATCATCGCCGGCCAGATGGCAAAACGCGGCCCCGCGGCTCTCGCCTAGGCGGGCAGGTTTGACTCGATGGCGGCGACCAGCTCCGGGTCCTCCGGGGTGACCTGCGGCCGGAACCGCGCCAGCACGGTGCCATCCGGCCCGACCAGGAACTTCTCGAAGTTCCACAGAATGTCGCCGGCCTCGCCACTCGCGTCGGGCACCGCGGTCAGCTCGGCGTAGATCGGGTGCCGGCCGGGCCCGTTCACCTCGATCTTCTCGAACATCGGGAAGGTGACTCCGTAGGTGGTCGAGCAGAACTCACCGATCTCCGCCGCGGTGCCGGGCTCCTGCCCGCCGAACTGGTTGCACGGGAAGCCGACCACGGCGAACCCGCGGTCCGCGTAGCGCTCGTGCAGCAGCTCGAGTCCGGTGTACTGGGGGGTCAGCCCGCACTTCGAGGCGACGTTGACCACGAGCAGCGTGCTGCCCGCCAGGTCGCCGAGCGAGCCGGGCTCGCCGTTGAGGGTGTTCACGGGCAGGTCGTACACGGTCACTAGATGGTCCTCCGCTCGGTTCAGGCTCCCCCCTACGCCTGATCCAACAGCGGCAACCGCGCCCGCATGCCCGCTGCCGTCAGCGGGCATGCGCCGGGGCGGGGACGGCGGAGTTCCAGATCGTCTGGCCCGGGTTCCAGACCGGCTGGCCGCGGTAGCCGCGGGCGACCATGGTGACGAACTGGTAGACCGCGTCCTCCTCCGGCGAGAGCGGCCCCGGCACCGCGTGCGGCGAGCTCATGCCGCGCTGCACCGACTCGCAGGCGTGCCAGTCCTGCCGGTTGGTGATGTCCCAGAACTCGATCGCGTACGCGGGGTCGAAATCCGGCCGGGCCAGCGACTCCGGCGCGAACGCCCAGGTGCACTCGATATGGGTCCGGTCGGCGGCCAGCGGCACCAGCCGGTGCACCATCACGTAGTCCGGATGCAGGCTCACCAGCACGTTGGGGAAGAGGGCCACATAGACGACGGTCCGGAGCCCCCTCTCATCCAGCCCGCGCAACGGGGCCCCGTGGCTGGCCCCGTCCAGCGACATGGTGGCCATGCCGTCGCGCAGCTCCATCGTGCCGCCGACCCAGATCCCCGGGGCGGAGTAGTTCTCACCGCTCCTGGGCGGGCTCACCTTGCACAGCTCCGGGTGGATCGTCGGGCAGTGATAGCACTCGTGGTAGTTCTCGGTGAGGATCTTCCAGTTCGCCGTGGTCTCGTAGTCGTGCTGCCCGGCCACGACCAGCCGCTCCATCTCGTAGGGCGCGACGATGTCCTCCAGCGTGCCCAGGGAGTCGGCGAGCGGGGGCGCCGCGCCGGAGCCGTCCACGAAGATCAGGCCGTGCCACTCGGTGACCGGCAGCTCGTTCAGCCCCCACTGCTCCGCCGCGAAACCCGGCTGGTTCTTGAACCCGGCCGCCGCCCGCAGGCTCCCGTCCAGGGTGTAGGTCCAGGAGTGGTAGGGGCAGATGATCACCTTCTGCTGGGCGGACGCGCCGCACGGCAGCAGCTCGTGCCCCCGGTGGCGGCACGTGTTCGCGAACGCGTGCAGCACGCCCTCGTTGTCGCGGACCAGCAGCACGCTGCCCTCGCCGACCGACTCCGCCCGCTGGTCGCCCGGCCCGGATATCTGGTCGCTGCGTCCCACGCACATCCAGCCGCCGCCGAAGAAATGGCGCTGCTCCCACGCGAACACCGCCGGGTCCACGTAGGCGGTCGCGGGGAAGCATCCGGCTCTGGCCGAAGGGCGCCAGCGACGCGGCGAGCGCGGCCTGGTCGACGGGGGCGGGGGGACATCGGCGCTTGACTGACCATACAGTCAAGGCTATGCGGGGCCCGGCGCGGTGTCCAGCGGCCGGCCCGTCGTGCAGTGTTCCGGTAGTGGACCTCTGCCGTGCTGGGCAGGGTATTCTGCCCGTTCACGGCCCGGCCCGGGAGGCCGACGCTGGGGTTGGTGGCGCAGCGCGCCACCCCGATCTTCCCGCGGGAGACCTGATGAAGCTCACCATTCGGCTCGCCGCGGTCGCCGCCGCCGGGCTGCTGGCGGCCGGCTGCGGGCCGGCCGGGCCGGCCGGGCAGCCGTCGGCGTCGCCCGCGGTCTCGCCCGCCACCTCCGCCCCGGCCCCGGCCACGTCCTCGGCGCCGGGCCGCTGCCACCCCGACCCCGTTCACCTACCAACCCCTGTTCCCGTTCGGGAGCCTGGCCGAGGTACGGGCCTGGCAGGCCAGCTACGCCTCGGGCGGGCATCAGCCCTGGCACCTGAACCCCGGCCTCACCGCGCTCGCCTTCACGCAGGGGTACCTGGGCTTCAGCCATATCGGCAAGGTGGCGGCGCTGCTCATGAGCGGCGGGGACGCCCACGTGACCGTCGGCTTCCACCGCCCGGATGGTCACGTCAGCGCCGCGGCCGTCATCCACCTGGTGAAGTACGGCTCGGGCAAGAACGTGCCGTGGGAGGTGGTCGGCACCGACGACACCACCCTCAGTCTGGACGTCCCGGCCTACGGCGGCATCGCCACCTCGCCGGTGCGGATCGGCGGAAAGGTCACCGGCGTGGACGAGAGCCTGCGGGCCGAGGTCCACCGGCTGGGCGCCAGCGGCCCGGTGGGCAGCTTCTGCTGCCAGCCGGCCGGCGGCCAGGCCAGCCCGTGGTCGTTCAGCGTCCCGTTCCACGCCACGCCCGGCCAGGTGATCACCATCGTGGTGCACACGGGCGGCCACGTCGCGGCGGTGGAGCGGTTCGCGGTCACCGGGGCCCGGGTCGGTTAGGGAGTTCCTGGCCGTCACGACGGGCCATGAGCCGTCAGTAATCTGGGTGGCATGCCCACACCGCTCCGGATCGCCGCCAAGGTGACCGTGGACGCGGCGCCGGCGGATACCTGGCGGACCGCGACCGACTGGCGTCGCCAGCGCGAGTGGATATGGGGCACGCGGGTGAGCGGCGGGCATGGCATCGGAGCCGGGGTGACCGGATGGACCGGCATCGGGCCGATCGGCTTCACCGACCACATGGTGATCACCGAATGGGATCCGCCGCGCCGGTGCGAAATGAAACATACCGGCCGGGTGGTGCGCGGGACGGGGATCTTCGAGGTCGCACCGCACGGGCCCGGCAGCGAGTTCCGCTGGATCGAGGACGTCCAGCTGCCGCTTCCGCCAGCCATCGGGGCTCTGGCGGCCCGGGTGATCATCCCTGTCGCCGGGTGGGGCCTGCGATCGTCCCTGCGCCGTTTCGCCCGGCTGCTCGGCTCCCCCGTGCCCATGCCCCACGACTGACCCACCGCCGCTGGAAGGACACCCCGTGCCGTACGCAACACCTGGCGCCGACATCGCCGCGATCATCGATGCCCCGCCGACGCCGATCACCTACCTGGCGCCCGGCGGGGGCTTCCTGGTGCTGCTGCACCACGAGACGCATCCCCCCATCGCCATGCTGGCCCGGCCCTATCTGCCGCTGGCCGGGGTCAGGCTGGACCCGCGGCGCTCGGCGCCCGGCGCCGGATGCGCCGCCTGACCGGCCTGTCGGTGGTGCGGCCCGCGGACGGGACCGAGACGGCGGCTGGACCTGCCGGCCGGGTCGCAGGTGGGCCCGCCCATCTGGGCGCCGGACGGCCGCCGCTTCGCGTTCATGCCTCGACCGTGCCGACGGGGTCGGGGTGTGGATCGCCGACGCGGCCACCGGCGAGGCGCCCCGGTGCCCGGGCTGACCGTCCGCGACGTGCTGGGCGGGGACACGTCCGCCACCGGCGGGACCGTGCGGTGGTCCCGCGACGGGCGGTCGCTGCTGGTGCTCGCCGCGCCGGACGGGCAGCTGGCGCTGCCGGAACCGCCGATCGAGCCGCAGACCGATGAGACCTCCGGCAAGCACTCGCAGATGGCCACCTACACCGACCTGCTGAGCACCCCGGCCGACGAGGACGTCTTCGAGGCGCTGGCGACGACCGTCCCGTGCCGGGTCGACCCGGTCACCGGCGATCGCCAGGAGCTGGGGCCGCCCGGGCTGTACCAGGGCCTCAACGATTCCCCCGACGGGACCCACCTGCTCGTGCACCGGCTCCAGCGGCCCTTCTCGTTCCGCGTCCCGTGGCAGCTGTTCGCCCGGCGGACCGAGGTGTGGGATGCCACCGGGACGCCGGTCGCCGTGCTCGCCGACCTGCCGGTGAGCGACGAGGTGCCGCGGCAGGGCGTGCCGACCGGCCCACGCCTGATCAGCTGGGAGGAGCGCGCGCCGGCCAGCCTGGTGTGGGCGGAGGCGCTGGACGGCGGCGACCCGGTAACGCCCGCCGACCACCGCGACCGGGTCTTCCAGCTCGGCGCGCCGTTCACCGGCGAGCCCGGTCACAGGTCACCGAAACCCGCCACCGCTGCCTGGGCTGGTACGACCTGGACGAGCCCGAACCAGCTGCTGCTGGCCGAGCATGACCGCGACCGGCGGTGGCTGACCACCTGGCTGCTGGACCTGGCGGAGCCGGACGAGGCCCGGGTGATCTTCGACCTGTCGATGGACGACGCCTACGGCGACCCCGGCTCGCCGCTGCTGGCGCTCCGCCCGGACGGCGCCCGCACCGTGCTGGGCGACGGCTCCGCCATCTACCTGCGCGGCGACGGGGCCACCCCGGACGGGGACCGGCCCTTCTTCGACCGCTTCGATCTCGCCACCCTGACGGCCACCCGTCTGCACGAGAGCCCGCCGGGAGCCGTTGAGCATGTGCTTGGTTTCACCGACGCCAGCGAGCCCGAGGTGGTGCGTCTGGCACGAGAGCCCCACCGAGCCGCCGAACCTGGTAGCCGTCACGCTCGGCAGCCCCGGCTCGCGGCCGCTGACCGCCTGGCCCGACCCGCATCCGCAGCCTGACGCCGATCGCCCGGCAGCTCATCACGCACGACCGCGGCGACGGGGTGACCCTGTCCGGGATGCTCTACCTGCCGCCCGGCCATGACCCCGCCCGGGACGGGCGGCTGCCGCTGCTGCTGTGGGCCTACCCGTTCGACTTCGGCAGCGCCGACACGGCCGGCCAGGTCCGGGGCAGCGTCAGCGAGTTCACCAGGCTGACCGCGCTGGGACCGGTCGCCTTCGTGCTGCGCGGGTACGCGGTGCTGGCCGACGCGACCATGCCGGTGATCGGCGACCCCGAGACCATGAACGACACCTACCTGGAGCAGATCACCGCGGCCGCCCGGGCCCACATCCGGGCGCTGGACGAGGCGGGCATCATCGACCCGGAGCGGGTCGTGGTCGCCGGCCACAGCTACGGCGGCTTCATGACGGCCAACCTGCTCGCGCACACCGATCTGTTCGCGGCCGGCATCGCCCGCAGCGGGGCCTACAACCGGACGCTGACCCCGTTCGGTTTCCAGACCGAGCGGCGCAGCTTCTGGGAGGCGCCGACGGTCTACGACCGGGTCTCGCCGTTCCGGTACGCCGACCAGATCAGCGCGCCGCTGCTGCTCATCCACGGCGCGCAGGACGCCAACTCGGGCACCTACCCGATCCAGTCGCAGCGGCTGTTCGACGCGATCCGCGGCAACGGCGGCACCGCCCGGCTGGTGGTGCTCCCGCACGAGAGCCACGCCTACCTGGCCCGGGAATCGGTCCTGCACGTCCTGGCCGAGCAGTTCGGCTGGCTGGAACGCTGGCTCGGGCCCGCTCCGGACGGGCAGGCCGGCCGGGAGGCGCCGGTCAGCGTGTCCGGGCGCGGCTAGCTGAGCCGGCCGTCACCCGCCATCCACCTTGCCGAAGCGCAGGAACGCAGTGAGCGCCGCGATCACCACCGCGACCGCGACGCCGAGATAGAGGGTGTTCAGCCCGCCCTTGGACTCCACCACCACGTCCGTGAAGGTGACCGCCGCCACCAGGATGATCATCGAGATCACCCTGGCCTTGAGGTCGTTGAGATCGTGCATCCTCAGCCAGCTGGGCAGCCGTTTGCCCGGGTCAGGGGCATCGATCCTCGTGATGAACAGCTCATACAGGCCGAAGCCCGCGATCATGAGGGTCGCGCCGACCAGGAACAGGTCGGTCAGGAGCAGGAGAAAGCCGAGGTTGTGGCTGGTCAGCTGCGGGGAGACCACGACGCTCCGCACCGTCCGGACAAACACTTCGGTCCCGTAGGCGAAGGACGCCACCGCGGACAACAGGAGGACGATCACCGGGACGATGACCACCAGCCGGGACAGGCTCAGCGCCCGTTCGAAGCGGTCTCCCGGCTGTGACCAGCGGTTCGCGGGCGGGGGCACCTCAGCCCCGGCGGCCCCGTCCCCCTCACGTGGCGCATCAGCCATGCCTCATTGGATCCCTTCCCTCCCGTCAGGCACAAGGGCGGGGCGCCGGCGGCGCACCGCGCGGGCCCGGCTCCATCCCCTGCGGCATTGTTGCAGCAGGCGGACCGGGTGCCAGCATGAGAGGGGCGGCGCGGGCCGCCTAAGCTGGGTCCGTCATGGAGGGCCGCCAGCCGAACCGCCTCGGGGAGTCGCTCACGCGACGGCAGAAACGGGCTTTCGCCGCGGTGGGCGCGGCGCTGGTGGTCCTGCTCGGCGGCGTCGGCGTGTGGGCCGCGACCGACCCCGGCAGCTACGGCCGCTCGGGGAACGGCTGCGTCAACGTGACGGTGCCCAGCACCACCGGCGGCGGCATCCTGCATGAATGCGGTGACGCCGCGCAGGCCCTGTGCGAGCGCGCCTTCGCCCACCACGACCGGATCGCCCTGCTCGCCCGCCCCCAGTGCCGCCTGGCCGGCTACGCCCCGGCGGCCGGGTAACCGCTCACCGGCCCGGCCGCATCCCGGCCGGGAATCGCAGTTGGCCCGGTGGCGTTGACACGGTAGCGTGACAAGAGGTGAAGGCTGCGGCTGCTGGCCGCAGGGCTCACCGGCACAACTGAACATGGGGGTGACAGGCTTCGACTTCGGTAGTTGATCCAGGTGAAGCGGGCCGAGGACTGCGGACATAACCTCGTAAATCCTGTGACCGCAACTCAATAAGTGCCAATGTAAAGCGCACTGCCCTCTCCCTCGCGGCCTGACCGCGAGTTAGGGGCTGTCAGCCCGGGAACGCCTCCGGCCCGGTGTCTGGCATCAGCTAGGAGGATCCACCGCTCCGCCCGGTCGCGGGGTTGAGCGGGACACTAACAGCGACTGAGCCCGTCGGCGGCTGGCCTGCAGGACCGCCGGGGCTGAGAAAAGCAGGGCAGGCTGCGCCCGGAGAAGCCCTGGTGATGTACTGAAGGACGCGGGTTCGATTCCCGCCACCTCCAAGAGTGCTCAGGGGAGACCGTGAGCATTGTTGGAGGTGTCCATGTCCCCCGCATATCGCGTAAGGATTTCGTGTGCCCACGCGATCGCGTCAGACACACGGATTCCTGTCGGCTGAGGACGAGTCCAGAGCTCGAGGTTCTCCAGCCGGTTGTCGTCTTTAACGCCATTGCGGTGATGGACCGACTCTCCCGGGAGTAGGTAGCGGCCAAGCAACTTCTCCATCACGAGGATGTGTTCGAAGACATACTGGCCCTTGCCGGCCCGTGGGTGGCCGGGTACCCAGGCCATGACATAGCCCGCCTTGTGACGAGTACGACCGCCCTTCCAGCGGCCGTTGGAGGCACCGGCAACACTGCGGCAACCGGAGCACACGGCTGACTTTCCTTGCTTTGGTGCCCCGCACGAGCACACGTCTCGCGAGCGACAGACCGGGCAGCGCAAGTGCCTGCTCGATGGTTCGAATTCTCTGCTGCACTCAAGGCAGATTTTCGTGAGCACGCTTCAATTCTATCGAATTTAGATTCGATATAGTCCTATTTTCGTGAGGGTGTCGCGAGCCTGCGGGCGTTACGGGGCAGCGGCCAGGATCTGGGCCGCCAGCGGCGCCGCGGACGTGGCGGGTGAGTGGCTGAGCTCCAGTACCGCGATGGCCACGTCGCCGCGGTACCCCACGAACCAGCTGGCCCAGACCGGGTGCTTGCCGGTCCGCATGGCCACCGTCCCCACCTGGCCGTAGACCTGCTGCCCGGCGAGGTCGGCCTCGGTGGCCGCGCCGTTTTGCACGGTGGCCCGCATGAGCGTCCGCAACGTGGCCAGGTTCGCCGCGCTGAACGGGGGGTCGCCCTTCCGGGCCTGGGTGGCGCCGGGGAGCAGCGACGGCGCGTGCCGGGTGCCGGTCGCCACCTGGCCCGCGATCATGGCCATGGCGAGCGGGCTCACCTGGACGCTGCCCTCGCCGATCGTGCCCGCCGCGACCGCCGCGACGCCGCTGGGCGTCTGCATGGATCCGGAGAAGGCCGGCAGCGGCAGCTGCCACGGCGCACCGAGCCCGAAACCGGCCGCCGCGGCCGCCAGCTCGCGCCCGTTCAGCCGCCAGGACAGGCCGCTGAACGCGGTGCCGCACGCGTGCGCGAAGTCCTCCTCGAAGGCCGGCTGCGCGCCGAGCCCGGGCTCCGGCGGGACGTTCGTGAAGATACGCCCGCCGACGTCGTTCACGCTGTGGCACGGCACCTGCGTGTTCACGTTCAGGCCGCTCGCGAGCAGCGCGGCGGTGGAGACGATGGTGAACGCCGGGCCCGGCGGGTAGCGGCCGGCCAGCGGGTCGATCGCGGGCATGCCCCCGACGGTGTGCTGGGCCACGGTGAGGATGTGCCCGGTCGATGCCTGGACGGCGACCGCCGCGGCCGACTGCGGCAGCGGCTCCATGGCGTTATCGGCCGCGACCTGCAGGCCGGAGTCGATGGTGGTGCGCACCGGCTGCGACGCCTGCCCGGGCCAGCTGCGCAGGACCGCCACCTGGCGGCCGCGTGCGGTCTCCGTCACCACCTTGATGGTGGGGGTCCCGGCCAGGTCGCGCTGGCGGGCCCGCTGCAGCCCGGACAAGCCCCACGGTGGCGCCCGGGCGGTAGGCGATGCCCTGGTCGCGCAGGGTGCTGGAGGTCTCGGTGCCCACCGACCCGACCACGGCCGGGGCGACGCTGCTGAACAGCCGGAGTTGCTCCGGCCGGATGATCAGGCCGGGAACCCGGGCCAGCCGGCTGGCCATCCGGCTGTACTGGGCCGGGCGGAGCACCACCAGTTCCTGGAAGGAGGATCTCGGCGCGGCCAGGATCCAGCCCAGCAGCTGGCTGGGGTCGAGCTTGGTGATCCGGCCGAGCCTGGCCGCGGTGACCTCCGGGTGGGTGAGGCGGTCGGCCCGCACCCCGGCCACGTACGCGGTCAACGGCAGCTGCAGCGGGGCGCCATGCGGCGTCCTCGAGCAGGGCCCGGCGCGGGGTGCTGGACACCACAGCCAGCCGCAGGCCCGGGCGCAGCCCGGGGTTGATCACGCTGGGGGACCAGACGACCTTCCAGCCCGGACCCGGTCTGGCGCAGATCGAAGCCGCCGCTGTAGTTCCAGGGAGGGCCGTCCTGGCCGAGGTCCACCGAGGCGCGGAACTCCGCGTGGGCCGTGTTCCCGTGCTGGCTGATCGGGCCCATCGCGACGAAGAAGGCGGCCGCGTCAAGCTGGAGATAGGCGTCCTGCAGGGCGGTCGCCACCACCGCCGGCTTGCCCGTGGTCAGCTCGGCCGCCGCCTGGTACTGATGCTGCTGCCAGGCCAGCAGGAACGCCTGCACGGTGGGCTCGGCCGACGGCGTGGACCACAGCCCGCCCGCGAAGCCCACCGCCCCGAACCCGATCACGAGCACCGCCGCGATCACCTTCGGCAGCGATGTGCGGGTGCGAAGGCCGCTCACTCCCCGCATCTTCCGCCCGCTCCCCCGATTGCCGCCCGTCAGCGGTACGCGCCGTGCGCCTTCCCCAGATCCATCCCCCACATGGCCATTCTGCGGCGCGTTCTCCCCAGCACCTTCTGCGGCACGCGCTTGAGGGCGACGAAAGGCGCGGTGACGGGCCGTGCCGCGTGCGCGCCCCGCTTACGGTAGGAGGCCATGACCTGCCTCTCCGCTACCTTCGCCGCCGGAGGGCACGTTCTACCTCCCTGGCAGCGTCCCGCCGCGCCAGGTCCTGGCGCTTGTCATAGGTCCGCTTGCCACGGGCCACCGCCAGCTCGACCTTGGCTTTCCCGCCCGAGAAGTACAGCGAGAGCGGGACCAGCGTGAACCCACGCTCGGCGGTCTGGCTGGCTAGCTCTGTCGATCTCCTTCCGGTGCAGCAGCAGCTTACGGGGCCGCCTCGGCTCGTGGTTGGTCCAGGTTCCATGTGCGTACTCGGGGATGTGCACCCCGTGCAGCCAGATCTCCCCGTCGGTGATCTGGCCAAACCCGTCCGTCAGGGACGCACGGCCAGCGCGCAGTGACTTCACCTCGGTGCCGGTGAGGACGAGGCCCGCCTCCACGACATCCTCGATGTGATAATCGTGCCTCGCCCGGCGGTTGCGGGCAACAACCCGGCGTTCCTGCTTGGGAGCCACGGCCCTGGCGGTCGCCGACCTCACGCCCGCAGGTAGCGCCGCAGGGTGAAGAAGGAGGTGACGCCGCAAAGGACCACGCCCATCACCATAGCGAACACTATGACCTCGATCAGGTCAGCGGCGTTGAGCGTGACGTTGTAGGGGAAGTACTGCTGCAGCGTGTCCAGCCCCAGCGACTTCACCGCAACCAGCAGGGCGGCCGCGACCAGCCAGCCGAGCATGCCCGGCGAGCACCCCCTCGACGAGGAAGGGCAGCTGAACGTAGAAGTTCGAGGCGCCGACCAGCCGCATGATGGACGTCTCCCGGCGGCGGTTGAAGGCCGACAGCCGGATCGTGTTCGCCACCAGCAGGATCGCCGCGATGATCAGGACGATCGCGATGATCACCACGCCGTTCCTGGCCCCGTCCAGAAGCTTGTAGAACTTCGCCAGCAGCGAGGAGTCGTTGACGATCTGGTCCACGCCCGGGCCTGCCCTGGACCGTGCCGGCCACGATGGTGAAGTCGGTCTGGGCGTTGCGCGAGCTTCACCTGGAACGAGTCGGGGATCTCGGACTTGCTGACCAGGCTCGTGAACGAGGGCTCACGCGAGAAGTCCTGCTTGAAGTGCAGGTAGGCCTGCGCCTGGGACTCGTAGAAGACCCGCTGCACCTGGGGCAGCGCCTTCAGGTCGCTTTCGATCTGCGCCTTCTCCGCCGCGGTGGCCGGGCCGTTCTGGTGGCATTGCGGGCTGACGCTGGTGGCGGTGCACAGGTAGATGGAGAGCTGGACCTTGCCCTGCCAGTAGGTCCTGGTGTTGTTGACCTGCTTGACGAAGAGCAGGCCCGTGCCCAGCAGCGACAGGCTGATCGCGACCACCACGATGAGCGCGATCGTCATGGTCAGGTTACGCCGGAGGCCGGTCCAGACCTCCTGGAGCACGAACTGTGCACGCATGGTCGCTGATCCCTCGGCAATCGGTGGCTATCGGCCAGTTGTGCTGGCCGACCAGGTCAGTAGGCCTGGCCGTATACCCCGCGTGACTGGTCACGGACGACCTTGCCGTATTCCAGCTCGATCACCCGCTTGCGCATGGAGTCCACGATGGCCGCGTCGTGCGTGGCCATGACCACGGTGGTGCCGGTCCGGTTGATGCGGTCGAGGACCTTCATGATCCCGATGGAGGTGGCCGGGTCGATGTTTCCCGTCGGCTCGTCGGCCAGCAGGATCATCGGCCGGTTGACGAACGCCCGCGCCACCGCCACCCGCTGCTGCTCCCCGCCGGACAGCTCATCGGGCATCCGGTCGTGCTTGCCCTCCAGCCCGACCAGGTCGATCACCTCGGGGACGACCTTGCGGATGAACCGCCGGGGCTTCCCGATGACCTGAAGCGCGAACGCGACGTTGTGGTAGACGCTCTTGTTGGGCAGCAGCCGGAAATCCTGGAACACGCATCCGATCCGGCGGCGCAGGTAGGGCACCTTCCAGTTGGTGATCCTGGCCAGGTCCTTGCCGGCGACGAAGATCCGGCCCTCGGTCGGCCGCTCCTCCCGCAGGATCAGCCGCAGGAAGGTGGACTTGCCCGAGCCGGACGGGCCGACCAGGAAGACGAATTCGCCCTTCTCGACATCGAGACTGACGTTCTCCAGCGCCGGCCGGCTCTGGTTTGTGTACGTCTTGGTGACGTTGTCGAAGTGGATCACAGGCCCATCACACGCGCTCGGCGAATACTGACGCGTACGGCTGCGGGAGACGGGGAGCGCCCGCCGCTACCGGCCTTCCCGGCTGGTCGTTGCGCTGTAGCCCGGTTTGGCCAGACGACAGTCTAGGGGGGAAACTCGGCGCAGACGTGCAACACTGGTGAAGTGACGCCGAACGCCATCAGCTGGGGGTACGGAGATGAGCTGCGAACACCTGATCTGCGCCCAGTGCGCAGCGCCGGTGGTCGAGGGACGCTGCCCCGCCTGCCAGGCGGCCCGCGCGCAGGTCCACCGGCGCTCGCCGGGGCTGAGCGTGCCGCTCCTGCTGGCCGCGCTGCTCGCGCTGCTGCTCCTGACCCTGTGGCGTACAGCCTAGCTCACTAGCAGCGACGGCCTACTCGCCAGCTGCGCTTTCCTGCGTACGCAGCCAGCGGATCTCCGCCGCGATGAAGTCGTCGATCTCGCCGTCGAGCACCGCGGCGGTGTTGCTCGTCTCCAGCCCGGTGCGCACGTCCTTGACGTTCTGGTAGGGGTGCAGCACGTAGTTGCGGATCTGCGTGCCCCAGCTGCTGGTGCTCTCCCCGCGCAGGTTCGCCAGCTTGGCCTCCTGCTCCTCCCGCTTGCGCTCCAGCAGCTTGGCCTGGAGCACCGCCATCGCGGTCGCCTTGTTCTGCATCTGGCTGCGCTCGTTCTGGCAGGAGACCACGATCCCGGTCGGCAGGTGGGTGAGCCGGACCGCGGAGTCGGTGGTGTTGACGCCCTGCCCGCCGGGCCCGCTCGACCGGTAGACGTCGACCCTGATCTCGTCCTCGGGGATGTCGATGTGGTCGGCCTGCTCGACGACCGGGATCACGTCCACGCCGGCGAACGAGGTCTGGCGGCGGCCCTGGTTGTCGTACTTGGAGATGCGGACCATCCGGTGGGTGCCGTGCTCGCCGCGCAGCGTCCCGTAGGCGTAGGGGGCGTGGATGGCGAACGTGGTGGACTTGATCCCGGCCTCTTCGGCGTAGGAGGTGTAGTAGACCTCGGTCGGGTAGCCGTGCCGCTCCGCCCAGCGCAGGTAGATGCGCTGCAGGCCCTCGGCCCAGTCGGCCGCGTCCGCGCCGCCGGCCTGGGCGTTGATCGTGATCAGCGCCTCCCGGGAGTCGTACTCCCCCGCCAGCAGCGTCCTGATCTCCAGCTGGTCGATCTCGTTGCGCAGCGCCGCGAGCTCGGCGGCCGCCTCTGCCCGGGTCGGCTCGTCGTTCTCGCTCTCGGCCAGCTCGAACATGACCTGGGTGTCGTCGAGCCGCCGGCGCAGCTTGTCCAGCCGGGCCAGCTCCCCCTCCAGGTAGGACAGCCGCCGGGTGACCGCCTGCGCCCGCTCCTGGTCGGCCCACAGCCCGGGGTCGCCTGCCTCCTCGCGCAGGCGGTCCGCCTCTTTCGACATCGCGTCCGGGTTGAGGACGGCAGCCACCGAGTCGAGGGTCGATGACAGTTCCGAGATTTCGGCTGCCGGGTCGGTACTTGTCATGCCGGAAAGCCTACGCGAGCCGGTGAGATCAGGACGGACGATCACCGCAGGCACCGGCAGCGTGCCCGCCGCGACCAGGGTGCGGATGGCCCGGACCGCCACCGACAGGGTGGCGACGGTGAACCGGTCGGTCTCCCAGATCTCGGTCAGGGTCTGCGTCGCCCGCCGCACCGCCGGCCCGTTCGGGCTCACCCACTCCGCCAGCCGCTGCTCGGGGTCGCCCGGCCCGGTCACCATGAGCACGTCCCTGGCCAGCGCGGCGTGCGCCGCGTACAGGTCGTCCCGGAGCGCGCCGCGGGCCATCGTGTTCCACCGGTCGTCGCGGGGCAGGGCCACGATCTGGTCGCGGAGCCGGGCGATCTGCAGCCGGTCGGCCAGGTCGAAGTACACCTCGGCGGTCTCGCTCGACGTCCCGGCCGGTGGCGGCGGCGATCTCCACCACGTCGAACGCCGAGTAGGCGGGCACCATCGCGGCCACCCGCTCGGCCAGGTCGGCCGGCACGCCGCGGGCGATGAAGGCCTCCTGCCGCTCGGTGAATCCGGCCAGGTCCCGGCCGGTCAGCAGCTTGGGCAGGCCGCCGCCGACCGCGGCCACCCCGTCGGCCGAAGAAGTCGATGGTGGCCTGGATGTCGAACGGCGGGCGCCGGTTGTGCAGCAGCCACCGGACCGCGCGCTCGGTCAGCTTGCGCCCCTCCAGCAGCAGGGCGATCTGGGTGGCCATGTCCACCTGGCCGTCGAGCGCCTCCACCTGGGCCCAGAACCCGGCCATGTCGAAGACCTCGCGGGCCACCAGCCAGGCGCCGCTCATGTCGGGGACGGACGCGCCCGTCTCCTCGTTCATGCGGAACAGGAAGGTGGTCCCGGACCGGTCCACCATGTCGTTGACGACGGCGGTGGTGATGATCTCCCGCCGCAGCGGGTGGTCGGCCCATCTCGGCCGGCGTAGGCGACCCGCAGCGGCGCCGGGAAGTAGGCGGACAGCACCGACGCGCAGGAACGGGTCGTCGGGCAGGTCGGAGTCGAGGATGTCGTCCACCGCGGAGATCTTGGCCTGGGCCAGCAGGACCGCGAACTCCGGCACGGTCAGGCCCAGGCCCGCCGACCGGCGCTCGGCGATCTCCTTGTCGCCGGGCAGCGAGTCGATGTCGCCGGGCGATCCGCCGGTCCCGCTCCAGCTTGCGCAGGTAGCGCGCGTGCACGTGGAGCATCTGCGCCGCCTGGGCGCGGGCCGCGGCCAGCGCCCGGTTCTGGTGGTAGTTCTCCCGCAGCACCAGCGCGGCGACCTCGCCGGTCATCTCGTGCAGCAGCTCGCCCCTGGCGTCGGCGGTCAGGTCGCCCGCGGTCACCTTCTCCTGCAGGAGGATCTTGATGTTGACCTCGTGGTCGGAGGTGTCCACCCCGGCCGAGTTGTCGATGAAGTCGGTGTTGACCAGCCCGCCGGCCAGGGCGTACTCGATCCTGGCCGCCTGGGTCAGGCCCAGGTTGCCGCCTTCGGCGACCACCTGGGCGCGCAGCTGCGGGGCGTCGATGCGGACCGCGTCGTTGGCCCGGTCGCCCGCGTCGGCGTGGGTTTCCGTGCTCGCCTTGACGTAGGTGCCGATGCCGCCGTTCCAGAGCAGGTCCACCGGCGCGGCCAGGATGGCCGAGATGAGCTGATCGGGCGTGAGCGCGTGCACGCCGTCATCCGAGGCCGAGGGCCGCGGCGCGCCTGCGGGGACACCGGCACCGACTTGGCGGTCCGCGGCCACACCCCGCCGCCCGCCGAGATCAGCTCGCGCCTTGTAGTCGGCCCAGGAGGAGCGGGGCAGCGCGAACAGCCGCTGCCGCTCCGCGAAGCTGCGTGGCCGGGTCGGGGTCGGGGTCGAGGAAGATGTGCCGGTGGTCGAAGGCGGCCACCAGCTTGATGTGCTCGCGACAGCAGCATGCCGTTGCCGAACACGTCGCCGGACATGTCGCCGATCCCGGCCACGGTGAAGTCGGTCGGTGTCGGTGTCCACGCCGAGCGTCGCGAAGTGGAACTTGACCGACTCCCAGGCGCCGCGGGCGGTGATGCCCATCTTCTTGTGGTCGTACCCCTCCGACCCGCCGGAGGCGAACGCGTCCCCGAGCCAGTACCCGTAGGCCTCTGGCGATCTCGTTGGCGGTGTCGGAGAAGGTGGCGGTGCCCTTGTCCGCGGCCACCACCAGGTAGGGGTCGTCGCCGTCGTGCCTGACCACCCCGGGCGGCGGCACCACCTCGCCGCCTTCGCAGGTTGTCGGTCACGTCCAGCATGGCGCGGATGAAGGTCTGGTAGCAGGCCCGCACCTCGCCCTGGTAGGCCTCCCGGTCGGACGGGTCGGGCAGGTGCTTGCAGACGAACCCGCCCTTGGCCCCGGAGGGCACGATGACCGAGTTCTTGACCTCCTGCGCCTTGGCCAGGCCCAGGATCTCGGTGCGGAAGTCCTCCCGCCGGTCGGACCAGCGCAGGCCGCCGCGGGCCACCGACGGCGAACCGCAGGTGCACCGCCTCCAGCCGCGGCGAGTACACGAACAGCTCGAACCGCGGCCGGGGCGCGGGCAGTTCCGGCACCTGCCGCGGCGTCCAGCTTGATCACCAGGTAGGGCGGCTCGCCGGGGGGAGCCAGCTGGCCCGGGTCGTGGCCGACCTGCGAAGAAGGAGGTCCGCAGGGTGGCCAGGATCAGGCCCAGGTAGCTGCGCAGGATCCGGTCGTGGTCCAGGATGGCCACCTCGTCGAGCTGGCCGCGGATCTCCTCGGCGATGGCCTCGCTCCGCTCGGCCTCCCCCGGCTGGCGCGCGGGGTCGAACCTGGACTCGAACAGCCGGACCAGCAGCCTGGCGATGGCCACGTTTGGTCGAGGACACGCTCGATGTAGCGCTGGCTGAAGGTCGTGCCCGCCTGCCGCAGGTACTTGGCGTAGGCGCGCAGCACGCACACCTGCTGCCAGGTCAGGTGGGCGTCGAGGACCAGGGCGTTGAACCCGTCGTCCTCGACCTTGCCCTGCCAGAGCGCGCTGAGCGCGTCCTCGAACAGGCTCTTCACCTGCTCCGGATGCGCACGGCCGGGCCGGTGCTTACCCGGCTACGGGCCAGCCCGAAGTCGTAGATCCAGAACGGCTTCGCCAGCGCGCGGTCCGGTGAACTCGTAGGGGTGCTCGTCGACCACGTCGACCCCCATGTTCTGGAGCCGGGGCAGCACGTCGGTGAGGGTGATCGGGGAGCCGGTCCGGTAGATGGTCAGCCGCCACACGCCGTGCCTTGCTCTGCTCGGTGACCGGCCTGCCGCCCGAGTAGCTCTCGGCCTCCCACAGGTCGAAGGCGGTGTCCTGGTCCGAGCGCAGCAGGCTCGTCCACCCGGATGAAGTCGTTCAGCGCGGCCCTCGCGGGCACGTCGGTCTTGTAGGTTTCCGGGATCGCAGCGGAACAGACGTCCAGCAGCGCCCGCGCCGGCTCCTCACCCAGGGTCCGGGTGGCCTCGGCGGCCAGATCCTCGTCCCAGCTCCGGGCGGCCGCCGCCACCGCCGCCTCGAGCGCGGCGGCGTCCACGTCCGGCAGGGACGTGCCCGGCTGGGCCCGGACCACCACGTGCAGCCGGGCCAGCGGCGACTCCCCGACCGTGGCGCTGTACTCGACGCTGACCCCGTGCAGCGCCTCGCGCAGGATCTCCTGTATCCGCAGCCGCACCGCGGTGGTGTACCGGTCCCTGGGCAGGTACACCATGCACGACATGAACCGCCCGTAGATGTCCTTGCGCAGGAACAGCCGGGTCTGCCGGTGAGTGCGCAGCCGGAGCACCGCCGAGCGCGATCGGGGTCAGCTCCTCCACCGAGATCTGGAACAGCTCCTCCCGCGGGTAGCCCTCCAGGATCTCGGTCAGGTCCTGGCCGTCGTGGCTGTCCGGGGCCACCCCGGCCTGTTCCAGCATGCTGGCCAGCTTGCGCCGCAGCACCGGGATCCGGGTGATGCTCTCGTGGTAGGCGGCATGCGTGTAGAGGCCGAGGAACCGGTACTCGCCGTTGACCTCGCCGCCCGCGTCGATCCGCTTGATCGCGATGTAGTCCAGGTAGGAGCGCCGGTGCACGGTGGACCGGGAATTGGCCTTGGTCAGGATGAGCCGCTGCGGGTCCTTGGCCCGCGCGCGCACCTCGGGCGGCAGCGCGGCGAAGGATGACGAGCCGGGCTTGTCGTGCCGCAGGATGCCGAGGCCGGTGCCGGGCACGGCCCGCAGCGCCATCCCGTCTTGCCCTTCCACCAGGTCGTACTCCCGGTAACCGAGGAAGGTGAAGTGATTGTCGGCCAGCCAGCGCAGCAGCGCCTGGGTCTCGGCCGGCGCCCGGGCCCCCTCGGTGCCCAGCTGGGTGGCCACCCGCAGGGCCTTTTCCTGCATCTTCGAGTGGTCCTCGACCGCGACCCGGACGTCGGCCAGCACCCGCCGCAGGTCGTCCTCGAGCCCGGCCAGGTCGGCGCCCGCGGTGTCGATCTCGATGTGCATCCACGACTCGGTGATCTCGTCGTGGCCGCGGCCGTCCCCGGTGGGCGGGCCGGCCACCTCCCGCAGCTCCCCGCTGACGTCGCGGCGGACCACCAGCTGCGGGTGGACGATGTGGTAGCTGTCCAGGTCGTGCCGGGCGAGCTCTATCGTGATCGAGTCGACGAGGAACGGCATGTCGTCGGTGACGATGTCGACCACGCCCCGCGATTCGTCCAGCGCGGCGGACTCGCCGGCGGCGTGCACCTGCACCAGGGCACGGCCTTGCGGGCGCCGGGCCGCGACGCGGGCGTGCTCGGCCGCGACCACGGCCCGCCCGCAGCGGGCCGGCCGGCAGCAGATCCTCCGGGGGAACGTGCCGGTAGTAGGCCTCCAGGATACCGCTTCAGGTCGCCGACGCCGATGCCGTCCGCGCCCGCCGCATCGGCGGCCTGGGCCGCCTCCGCCAGCAAGCTGTATGTCACCTCGGCCCTGCTTTCCGACATCTGTTCCCGTCTCCCTGTGCCTATAGGTGGTCCCGCAGCTCCCACAGCAGTGGGAAGTACCGCAGCGGTACTCGTTTGCGCAGGTAGGGTGCGCCGGTCGACCCACCGGTGCCTGACTTCGTGCCGATCTGCCGTTCCACCATCACCACGTGTCGCGCCCGCCACAGTCCCGCCAGCTCGTCGTGGGTGAGCAGGCCCTCGGCGAGCTGCCACAGATCGTCGTAGGCGGCGCGGTCGCCCGCGACCACCCGCAATGACTCCAGGATCTGCTGGTCGGTGCCCGCTGGCAATCCACGGGAGGCCAGCAGGTGCACGAAGGCGTCCCACAGCGACGGCTCGGCGAGGCGCCGCTCCAGCCGGGCCCGCTGCGCGGCGCTGATGGACCGGAACCGGGTCAGGAACGCCTGGTCCTTGCAGCCGGAAAGGAACTCGAGCTCCCGGTACTGCACCGACTGGAAGCCGCTGGCCGGCGCCAGGTTGGCCCGGAACTCGAGGAAGTCCTGCGGGGTCATCGTCTCCAGGATGTCCACCTGGGTGATGAGCAGCCGCTCGATCGCGCACACCCGCCGCAGCAGATGACGCGCCCGCCAGGTCTCGCCCGCCATCATCGCGTCGCGGACGGCCTCGAGCTCGTGCAGCAGCTGCTGGAACCACAGCTCGTAGACCTGGTGCACGGTGATGAACAGCAGCTCGTCGTGGGCCGGTGGGTCGGCCTGCGGCACCTGCTGGGCCAGCAGCTCGTCCAGCCGCAGGTAGCCGCCGTAGGTGAGCTGCCCGCCCTCTTCGCCGAAATTGCGGCCGGTGGGTGAAACGCCGGGCGCCCGAGTGGCCCCCCGCGGCCCTGGAGATGTCACGCCGACTTCCTCGATCGCCGTTGATCGTTATGCCTGACTGGACTTTGACTTTACGCGGGCGGCGCCTGCGGAGCGAACAGCGCGAGGACCTCGGGGTTGGCGAGCGCATCGGGGTCGGCCGCCTCCGCCACCGGGGTGCCCAGCAGGATCCGCCGGACGGGGACCTCCAGCTTCTTGCCCGACAGCGTCCGCGGCACGCCCGGCACCTGGTGGATCTCGTCCGGCACGTGCCGGGGCGACAGCTCCGCCCGCAGCGCCGCCTTGAGCCGGGTGACCAGCCCGTCGTCGAGCTCGTGGCCGGGAGCGAGCACCACGTACAGGATCAGCCGCCCGTCCGCCCCGAGCTGCCCGGTGTCGACCACCAGGCTGTCGGCGATCTCCGGCAGCCGCTCCACCACCCGGTAGAACTCGCTGGTCCCCATCCGCACGCCGCCCCGGTTCAAGGTGGCGTCGGACCGGCCGAAGATGACGCATCCCCCGTCGGGCAGCATCATGATCCAGTCGCCGTGGCGCCAGACTCCCGGGTAGGCGTCGAAGTAGCTGGCCCGGTACCGCTCGCCGCCCGGGTCGTTCCAGAAGCCGGTCGGCATCGACGGCATCGGCCCGGTGATGACCAGCTCGCCGACCTCGCCGGTGACCGGCCGGCCGGCCGCGTCGTACGCCTCCACCCGCGCGCCCAGGCAGGGTCCGGCGATGATGCCCGCCCGCACCGGCAGCAGCGGGGAAGGCCCGACGAAACCGGTGCACAGGTCGGTGCCACCGGAGAAGGAGCCGAGCTGCAGGCCGGCGCCCACCTGCTCATAGACCCACCGGAAGCCCTCCGGGGGGAGCGGGGAGCCGGTCGAGCCGATGCCGCGCAGCGCCGCCAGGTCCAGCTCCCGGCCGGGTGACAGGCCGGCCTTGGCGCAGGTCATCAGGTAGGGGGCGCCGGTGCCGAAGTAGGTGACCCCGGTGGCGGCGGCCATCCGCCACAGCGCGTCCGTGCCCGGGTGGGTGGCGCTGCCGTCGTAGGCGACGATTGCCGCGCCCGCGAGCAGGCCGCCAGCCAGGTAGTTCCACATCATCCAGCCGGTGGTGGTGTACCAGAAGAACACGTCCCCGGCGCCGAGGTCCTGCTGCAGGCACAGCGCCTTCAGGTGCTCGAGCACGATCCCGCCGTGGCTGTGCACGATCGCCTTGGGCAGGCCGGTGGTCCCGGACGAGTACAGCACCCACAGCGGATGGCCGAACGGCACGTCGGTGTACTCCGGTGCTTCGCCCGGGGAACCCGGCAAATCGTCGAACGCAACGGTGGCCACCCCGGGGATGGCCGGGGTGGCCTCGGCCTCCCCGCCCACCATGACCACCGCGGCCAGGCCCGGCAGGGCGGCGGCGATGGCTTCGACCGACGGCCGCCGGTCGAACTCCTTGCCGCCGTACCGGTAGCGGCCGGTGGCCAGCAGCACCTTCGGCGTGATCTGCGCGAAGCGGTCGATCACGCTGTGCGGCCCGAAGTCGGGCGAGCACGAGGACCAGATCGCGCCCAGGCTCGCGGTGGCGAGCAGGCCGATGAGCGCGGCCGGGATGTTGGGCAGGAACGCGGCGACCCGGTCGCCCTTGGTCACCCCCATGGCCACCAGCCCGGCCCGCACCCGGGCCACCTCGGCGGCGAGTTCGGCGTAGGTCAGCGTGGCTCCGCCCTCCTCGCCGCGGGCGATCACCGCGGTCCTGGAGGGGTCCGTCAGTGCGGTCCGCAGGGCGTTGCGCGCGTAGTTGAGGGTGGCGCCGGGGAACCAATCGGCCTCGGGCATCGGGCCGCCCGCCATGGCCGGCCCGTCGCCGCGCTCGCCCAATACGTCGAAGTAGTCCCAGAGGGAGCCCCAGAAGGCGGCCGGCTCATCGACCGACCACTGCCAGAGCCGGTGGTAGTCGCGCGCCAGCGCATCCACGGACGCCCCCCGGGTGGCCGGCTCGCCCAAGGACACGCCACGCGTGGCCAGCCACCGCCGGTAGTCGGTGACCCGCGCCCGCTTCACCGCCTCGGCGGATGGCTCCCACAGCACGTCCCCATACCCGCTTCCCAGCAGGCCCGTGCCCGCCGCCACCTCGTTGTCCGGCATACGCCCCAGCATCGAGCCTCCTCCGCGCGGCCGCAACGCCGGCTTATCGCCGGTGGCTGTCGCCGCGGGATCAGCCGGCCGGCACCGAGGTGGTGAGCCAGTCGATCGCCCGCACCACGTTCGCGGTGTCGGACAGGTCGGCCAGCACCACGTCAGCGCCCGCATCCCGCAGCTCGCCGGCTGACGAGCGCCCGCTGGCCACCCCGACCGAACGCGCGCCCCCCATCCGGGCGGCCGCCACGTCGCGGCCCGAGTCGGCGATGTACACCGTCGCGTCCTCGGTGAACTCCACGCCGTACTTCTCCGCCGCCCGCGTGCGCGCATTGAGCAGCAGCGCGCCCTTGGGGAAGACCTCGGAGCCGTACCCGCCGATCTCGGTGTCGAAGAACCGCTCCAGGGCGAAGGCATGCAGCTTCTCGATCGCATTTGGCTTGAGCGCGCCGGTGAGGAGGGTCTGCACCACGCCGGCCAGCCCCCCCACCTCCGTCACGGCCGCCAAGGCGCCGGGCAGCAGGCGGCCCTGCTCGGTGAGCAGGTTCCGCCGGGCGCGGAAGGCCGACGTGAGTTCGGCGGCGAACCGGCCGAGCGCCTCCTCGCCCGGGGCGGAGGCGAGGGACTCGGCCTGGTTCAGGGCGAGCGCGTCGAAGAAGATCTCCGACTCCGTCCGCCCGGCCATCTGCGGCAGCCGGACCAGCGGCCGGCCGGTCACCTTGCGGAAGGCATCCGCGTACGCGGCCCGGGTCACCCGCCCCACGTCAACGAGGGTCAGGTCGATGTTCCACAGGACCAGGCGGTGAATGGGGACCTCCAGGGCTGGTAGTCAGGGTGACCGGGGCTAGTCAGGGTGACCGGGGCATGATCCAGCGCTGGCCATGGCGGGGGCGCCAACCGCTAGTCTGGAGCGCCCCCGGACCGGCGTCAGCAGAACGCAGGAGAACGGCCCATGCCCAGCAGCGCCAGGCGGTGGCCGAACGTCAGCCCGCCCCGCCGTGGCACCCCATCCGCCGTCCTGCTCACGGTGCTGGCCGTCGTCGCCACGGCGCTGGCCTCCTGCTCGTCGCCCGGCCAGCCCGGCCCGCGCGACCCGACGTACGCGGAACTGGGCAGGCAGGCGCTGCACACCCTTGAGCACGGCTACTACGACGGCGCCGGGAAGTGGAACGTCTGCGTGCCCCACATCTGCGGCACCGGCAACGTGGACTGGGGCGTCGACTCGCTGACCTACGCGCTGTACTTCCACTGGAGCCTCACCCGCGACCGCGCGGTCGGGCCCATCATGAGCGCGCTGCGCGGCACCGCCGTCAACTACTCCCCGGCCGTCCACACGTCCAGCGACGTGCCGGTGTGGGACACCATCGCGGACGTCCGTGAGTACCAGGTCACCCGGGACGTGGAGGCCCTCGCGAAGGCGGAGGCCGCGTTCCGTTTCGTCGCGGACGGCGGGTCCCGCTTCGCCCTGGGCGCCTGCCCGGCCGTCGACTACCAGCAGCCGGGCGGGGGCGGCACCAAGCTCAAGACCCTGGAGACCGGGTCCAACTACATCAAGGCCGCCCTGCTGCTCTATCAGATCACCAGGTTCCCCGGTTACCTGCGGGACGCGGAGACGGAGTACGCGGCGGTCCGGAGGTATTTCCTGTCCCCCGGCGTGCCGCTCTACACCGTGTACGTGTTCGACAACGGGTCGGCCTGCACCCAGGTGCCCGGCCGCTACTTCGGCTCGGTCAACGGCAACATGATCTGGGCCGGTCTCTATCTGGCCCGGGCCACCGGGGACGCGTCCTACCTCGGCCAGGCGGTCGCCACCGCCCGCGCGGTGACCCGGCATCTGGGCGATGCCACCGGCGTCTATGCCGATCCGCAGGCCGAGAACGACGTCACCGAGCCGCTCATCGAGGCGATGTACGACATGGCCACCGCCGGACGCCAGGGCTTCGCCCGCTACTGGCTGCTGGCGGCGGCGAGCGCCGCCGCGTCCGACCTCACCGTCAGCGGAACCTACGGCCGGTTCTTCGGCGGCCCGCCGCCGCGGGCACCGGTGACCGCCTGGCAGGTCAACGGCGGCCTCACCCTCGCGCTGGCGGCGGCCGCCCTCGATCCGCGCGGCAGGCCGGCCGACCCCGGCTTCTGGCGCCATGCCACCTTCGTCCGCCACGACCTGCGCCTGGCCGGCCGCCCCGTCCAGTTCACCTTCACCGGGCGCGCGGTAGCGATCATCGGCACCATCGGGGAGGTCTGCTGCCAGCCCGGCCACGCCCAGGTCTTCATCGACGGGACCCAGACCTACGACCAGACCGGCATCTGGCAGAACAAGTCCAGCTCCGGCCGGAGCCTGCCGGACTCGGTCCTGTTCGCCTGGCGCTGGCCCACCCCGGGGCGGCACACCGTCCAGATCAGGCCCGGCGTCCCGAACGCCAAGGAAGGCGGCCCGTTCTTCCACATGGCGGGGTACGAGGTCGTGCGGTAGGAACGCGGGCGATCCGCGGCCTGGGCACGCGGTGGCTGTTCTAACCGTGTCTGCGTCTAACCGTGTTTGCGCAGCCAGATCGACCCCGGATCGTCGGCCAGGAGGTGTTCAGGGACAACCTCGGGGTGGCAGCGCCACAGCCACGATGAGAACCAGACAATCTCCCAGGTGATGTTGCCGGACAGGAAGGCGTGCAGCAGGTAGTCCTCGGTCCAGCCGCGATGCTCACGGAGCCAGGCGGCGGGGTACTCAAATGGCCAGAAAACGTCATGCAGGTGCACCACAGCACCCGGCTTCAGGCGCGGCAGCACGTGTAACAGCAGCCAGCACACATCCGACCCCGCCTTGGCGACATGAGACGAGTCGATGAACAGAATGTCCCCCGCATCAAGTTCGGTGAAGAGATCCAGCGGGACTTCCTGGACCGGCTGGCGCAGCAGTCTCATGGGCTCCCCGGGCCTCACCAGTGACAGCAGCCGGTCCGGGTAAGGCTCGATGCAGGTCACGGGGTAGCCCGGATGGCACGCACAGCCCGGGCCGCGTGGCTGAGCCTGCTCATGCGTCTATATAAGACGCGCCGCCCGTCCGAAGACCCCTATTTCGCTATCCCATGTGCGGGTAGCGGTAGTCCACCGGCGGGACGAACAGCTCCTTGATGGCGCGGGCGTTCACCCACCGGATCAGGTTGAAGATCGATCCGGCCTTGTCGTTGGTGCCGCTGGCGCGCGCCCCGCCGAACGGCTGCTGCCCGACGACCGCCCCGGTCGGCTTGTCGTTGATGTAGAAGTTGCCCGCCGAGAACCGCAGCGCGTCCGTGGCCGCCGCGATCGCCGCCCGGTCCTGGGCGATGATCGCGCCGGTCAGCGCGTAGGGCGCGACGTCGGCGGCCTGGGCGACCATCTCGTCATAACGCGCGTCGTCGTAGACGTGGACGGCGAGGATCGGCCCGAAGTACTCGGTGGTGAACACCTCATCGGCCGGGTCGGAGCACTCGAGCACGGTCGGCTGGACGAAATAGCCCTCGGAGTCGTCGGTCTGCCCGCCGGTGAGCACCCGCACCGACTGCCTGCCCCGGGCGCCCTCCAGCGCCCGGGAGTGCTTGGCGAACGCCCGCTCGTCGATGACCGCGCCCATGAACAGCGACAGGTCGGACCCGACGTCGCCCATGGTGAGCGACTCCACCTGGGCCAGGAAGTCGTCGCGCATGCCCTGCCACAGCGAGCGCGGCACGTACGCGCGGGAGGCGGCCGAGCACTTCTGCCCCTGGTACTCATACGCGCCCCGGACCAGCGCCGTGGCCAGCACCGCCGGGTCGGCGGACGGGTGCGCGATGACGAAGTCCTTGCCGCCGGTCTCCCCGACCAGCCGCGGGTAGGCGCGGTAGCCCGCGATGTTCTCCCCGACCGTGCGCCATAGATGCTGGAACGTAACGGTGGACCCGGTGAAGTGGATGCCCGCCAGGTCCCGGTGCGGCAGCGCCACCTCGGACACCGCCTGCCCGTTCCCGGTCACCAGGTTGATCACCCCGGGCGGCAGCCCCGCCGCCTCCAGCACCCGCATCGTGTAGTGGGCGGCGAGCTGCTGGGTCGGGGAGGGCTTCCACACCACCACGTCGCCGAGCAGCGCGGGCGCGGTCGGCAGGTTCCCGGCGATCGAGCTGAAGTTGAACGGCGTGATGGCCAGCACGAAGCCTTCCAGCGGCCGGTATTCCATCCGGTTCCAGACTCCCGGGCTGGATTCCGGCTGCTCGGCCAGCAGCCGCCGCGCGTAGTGAACGTTGTAGCGCCAGAAGTCGATCAGCTCGCAGGCGGCGTCGATCTCGGCCTGGTACACCGACTTGGACTGGCCGAGGATGGTGGCCGCGTTGATCGTCGCCCGCCACGGGCCGCTCAGCAGGTCGGCCGCCTTGAGCATGATCGCGGCCCGGTCGTCGAACGAGAGCGCCCGCCAGGCCGGCGCGGCCGCCTCCGCCGCGTCGATGGCGGCCGCTACGTCCTGGGCGGTCGCGTTGCGCATGGTGCCGAGCACGTGCCGGTGGTTGTGCGGCTCGACCACGTCGACCGGCTCCCCGCCGGCCATCCGCTGCTGGCCGCCGATGGTCATGGCCAGCTCGGCCCGCTCCCCGGCCAGCTCTTTGACCTTGCTCTCCAGCGCCGCCCGGTCGGGGCTGCCCGGCGGGTACTGCCGGACCGGCTCGTTGTGCGGAGACGGAACGTTGGTGACGGCGTCCATGGCGAGACTCCCTGACCTACCCGGCATCATTGGCGGCCCTGACCCATCGTCGCACGGTGAGCGGACGGGGGGCAGGGCCCAGGGGCCCGGCCGCGGAGCATGAGCGCGGCCAGCGCGCCGCCCGCGGACGCGGCGGCCAGCAGCAGCGCGCAGTCGTGCAGCGCGGTGACCGCCGACCCGGTGATCTGGATCCGGGCCGAGTAGAAGGTGGCCAGCAGGGCGATGCCGAACGACCCCGACAGCCGTTCGGCGATGTTGAACAGCGTGTTGGCGTCGGGCATCCGGGCGTCGTCGAGGTCACCGACCAGCGCCAGCACGAGCGGCTGCACGGTCAGGCCGAGCGCGACGCCGCGCCCGCACAGCAGCACCGCGGTCAGCCAGGCGGGGGTGTGCGCCGTCAGCAGGACGAGCCCGGCGGTGCTGGCGGCGAGCAGCGCCAGGCCTGCCGACACGCTGTAGGCGATCACCGCGGGCCGGGCCTTGCCGCGCTCGACCACGGAGTTGCCGAGCCAGCTGGCCAGCCCCATGACGATCCCCTGCGGCAGCAGCACCAGCCCGGCGACGGTTGCCGACCGGTGCTGCACGTCCTGCAGGAACACCGGGACAAGAAAAAGCACGGCAAACAGAACGACGCTGGCCACGCAGGCCAGCGCCAGCGTGACCGACCTGAGGGGCGAGGCGAGCAGGCTCAGGTTGACCGCGGGCGGCCGCGCGAGGCTGTGCGCCCGCAGGCGTGCCCAGAGCAGGTAGCCGGCGATCAGCGCCAGCCCGCCCGTCCACGCGGGCGCGGCGGCGCCCGAGAGCCATCCCCGGCCGGGCCCCTGGCTCGCGCCATAGGTCGCCAGCGCCAGCCCGCCGGCCAGCAGCAGCAGGCCGGCCAGGTCGAGCCGGGCGCCGCGGTCGCCGCCGCCGGCCAGGCCCCGGCGCCCGCGCTGAACGCCCGCCCAGGCGGCGATCCCGACCGGCAGGTTGATCAGGAACACCGAACGCCAGCCGAACTCGCTGATGAGCAGGCCGCCGACGGCCGGGCCGAGCGCCGGGGCGGCGAACAGCAGCAGGCCGGCGCTGACCGGCATGCTCCGCGCGCCGCCGGTCCCCCTGCCCAGCAGCAGGCCCATCGCCAGCGGCACCATGGGCGCTCCGGCCAGCCCCTGCAGGACGCGGGTGGCGATGAGCACACCCACGGTGGGCGCGAACGCACAGCAGGCGGACGAGGCGATGAAGCCGGCGAGCGCCGCCTGGTAGGCGGGCAGGGTGCCGAAGCGCCGGGCCAGCCACGGGGTGGCGGCCAGGCCGGCGGCCAGGCCCAGCAGGTATCCGCTCACGGTCCAGGCGGCGGTCCCCAGCGAGGTGTGCAGGTCGGTGACGATGTCGGGCACCGCGATGTTGACCACCGAGGAATCGATCATGGACAGCATCGGCCCGCCGAGAAAGGCGAGCCGGGTCAGCGTGGACCGGCGCGCCGCCACGGTGCGGGTTGCCGTCATAGGCGCTCCCCAGGCCAGTCGCCGGCCTTAGCCGCCGTCATTGCCGCTCCCCGCGGCGGCCTGCAGCTCGTCCAGCCAGCGGCGCTCATGGCGGAAGCGGTCCATGCTGAAGTCCAGGACCCGCAGCCCCCAGTCGGTCTCGGCGGCCTCGGGCCGCAGCGAGGCCAGGTGGGCGATCTCCGCGTCGATGATCGACCGCCGAGCCGCGATGATCTTGAGCCGGTCGGCCGGTTCGAGATCGGCGAAGAACGCGACCCTCACCTGGAACTCGTTGTCGTCGGTGAGCAGGGTGGGGTCGACGTCCCTGATCATCGCCTGGAGCAGGTCGTGGCCGGTGTCGGTGAGGCGGTACACGTTCCGTGGCGGCCGGCCCGGGTCCGCCTCCGCGGCTATCCGCTCGATCGCGCCCTGCTCCCCGAAGCGCCGCAGGGCGGGATAGAGGACGTTGTTGTTGATCGATCGGCCGCCCAGGATCCGCTCGACGCGCTTTTTGATCTCATAGCCGTGCTGCGGCTCATCGGCGAGCACCCGCAGCATCAGTATGTCGAAGTACACGCGGTTAGACTAACCTATGACAGGCTAACTCTGCGAGCCAGGATGCCATCCAGGCACGCCGGGGGGATTCCCGCAGTCAGCCGACCAGGTACGGCAGTTCCTGTGAGGCGAACCAGAGCAACTCATGCCCCTCCGCCCCGTCCACCGCAAACTGCGCGTCGTCGTCGCCCTTGTCGGCGGCCGGGAGCGCG
This sequence comes from uncultured Actinomycetes bacterium, assembly GCA_963835425.1. Taxonomy (GTDB): domain Bacteria; phylum Actinomycetota; class Actinomycetes; order Streptosporangiales; family Streptosporangiaceae; genus UBA9676. Next base: position 109,431 of record CAWIGE010000006.1, read on the forward strand.
GCCGCCGCCTCGGCGATGTCGGCCACCGCGACCAGGTCGTCCACGTGCGCGGACACCACCCGGTCCACCGTGACCGGCGTGCCGACCTCGACCAGGGTGGGCTCCTCGAAGCCGCCGTTATGGCCGACCTGCTCGTCGGGCACGTCGGCGGCGAGGACCACGCGGCGCCGGGGCGCCTGCGGGTCGTCCGCGAGCAGGCGCAGCGACGCCCGCGCCGCATGCGCCATCGCGACGTACTCGAGTTCCTCCAGGTCGCCGGTGGCGTACCACTCGCGCAGCGCCGGGGTCACCGCGTACCCGTGCACGGGTGCGGGGCCGATCACGCCCGCGCGCAGCAGGCACGCCAGCGCCGTCAGCGTCGTTGGCAGGTACACGCGCATGAGTTCCCCAGTCGCGACCGGACGCACCGCACCAAACGGGGGCGAATCCGTCCTTCTACGGATCAAAGTGTGCCACTGGTGCCTGTCCCTGGGGCCGGTAGACGGCGGAATTCAAGGCCGCGACCACGGCCGCCACCGCGTCTGTGATCGCCACGTGCTCCCAGATCCGGACGACCCGCCACCCGGCCGCGGCCAGCGCCTCGTCCGCCGCCCGGTCCCGCTCCACGTTCTTGCGCAGCTTTGGCGCCCAGTACCACTGGTTGACCGCGGGGTCGCGCCCGTGCTCGGGGCAGGCGTGCCAGAAGCAGCCGTCCACGAAGACGGCCACCCGGCGGGCGGTGAACGCTATGTCCGGGCGGGCCTTGGCACCCTCGTTAAGCGCCAGGCGGAGGTCTTTGCGGAACCGGTATCCCTGGCGGTGCAGCGCGCTCCGCAACGCGATCTCGGGCTTGGTGTTGGTGCGCCGGATGGCGCGCATGTTGGCCGCACGGCCGGGGCTGGACGGGGCTGGGTAGTCACCCACGGAGCCCAAGGCTAGAGCACGTCGTGACGCCCGTGCGGGAGGCCCGCTCAGCCGAGTGGCAGCCCGAACAGTTCCGCGAGCCGGGCGATGGTCGCCTCGGGCTCGGTGTGCACGATGCCGCACATGCCGATGGCCTCGGCGGCCCGCACATTGGCCTCCAAGTCGTCGACGAACACGCACTCGGCCGGCGGTAGCCCGATCAGTTCAGCCGCGTGCCGGTAGATGCGCTCCTCGGGCTTGCGCATGCCAACCTCGGCCGAGATGACGACCGCGTGGAATATGCCGTCGAACACCTCGCGTGGGTACGCGTCGTTGCCCCAGGAGTTTGACAGCAGGCAGATCCGCAGGCCTGCCTCGCGCAGGGCGCGCACGGCCGCGTACATGGGCTCAGACGGCGCGCAGGCGGCGAACATCCGGTGGAGCAGCCCCTCCGCCAGTACCTGCCCCCCGTCGCGCCTGACCAGCAGCGCGGCCAGCCGTAGCTCGAACTCGGCACTGCCGTACTCGCCGCGCTCCAGGGCGTGGACCGGGTTGCCGTCCCCGGCCGGGTCACGGCCCGCCAGCCGCCACGGGCGGACGGCGGCCGCGTAGGCGTCGGGATCGATGTCGTCGAAGTCCAGCCAGGCCCGCACGGCGGCCGGGATGGAGCTGGTCAGCACGCCGCCCCAGTCCGTGATCAGGCCTTGGAAGCTGCGGACCGCGGCGGGCGCCTGCGCCTGGCCTGTGGCGTCGCGAGGGTCATCCACATCCCCGAGCGTAAGGGACCTCGCGCCGCGAGCCAGGCATCAGGTGCGGGTGCCGCCGGATCCTGGGCGGGTGGTGCGGTCCGAGCCTGCGCCAGCCGAATCGGGGCCTTTGGCCTGCGCCGCGGTGCTTGTTCCGGATAAAACTCATATTTCTGTTCGATTTAGACACACGAATATTGTCAGACCTCGCTATTAGTATCGAAGCACTGGATCGTCGCTGACCCGTCGGTGGGAGGTGAGTCCCGATGCCCGCAGCGTGCGCCGCTGACCTGCGCGAAGAGCTGCTCGCTCGGGTATGGGGGCCGACCATCCGGGCCGCGTCGCGCCAGGACGCCGTGCTGGCGGAATTGGAAGCGCTGGAGGCGGCCGGGGCCCTAACGCCACCCGATGAGTGGGAGCCGAGTGAGCTTGTTCCGGACCCGAGGTGCGGCCCGCCGGACGGCCCGGATGCGTGGCTGGCCGATCTACCCGCGGAGCTGCTGTCCGAATACATAGCCGCCACGGAAGACCCGCCGTGCCAGGAGGCGATCGTGGCCGGGCGGCTTCCCCGGCAGGCGGGCGACGGCTGCGGGTTCGCCGCTGGCGGGGTCGCCGATGAGCTGCCGCCCGGGCCGGTACTGGCCGGCTTCGCCGGTGACACCTGGGCCGCCGGCCTGGGCCGCCTCAGCGACGACGAGCTCATCGGGGTGCTGCGGGCCGCCCGGAGGCTGGCCTCGTGGTCGGCCGCCCTGGAGCTGGCGGCGGTGACCGACCTGGCAGCGCGGCGCGAGGCCGAGGCGGCGGGCACGGGATCGTGCGCGCCTGGGGAGCACATCGGCGATGAGATCGCCGCCGCCCTGACGCTGACGGCACGGGCGGCGGACGTTCTGCTGGATCTCGCGACCGCGTTGCGCCGCCTGCCCGCCACGATGGCCGCGCTGACCGACGGACGGATCGACCGCTGCCGGGCAGCGGTCATCGCCGACGAGGTCGCCGGCCTCGGCGACGAGCATGCCGCCGCCGTCGAGTTGCAGGTTCTCGATGACGCCCCGGGCCAGACCACCGGGCAGTTGCGCGCCGCCTCCCGCCGCGCCGTCCTGGCCGCCGATCCGGCCGCTGCCCGTGAGCGCAAGGAGCGCGCCTGCCGCGATGCGCGGGTTGAGAGGTGGGACGAGCACGCCGGCACCGCCGCCCTGGCCGGCCGGGACCTGCCCCCGGCCGACGTGCTGGCCGCGGACCACAATCTTTCCGCCCTGGCCGGTTCGCTCCGGCGGGCCGGGGTGAGCGGCACCATGGACCAGCTCCGCGCGAAGGTCTACCTGGCGCTCCTCACCGGCCAGCCCATCGCGGCTCTGGCCGGGCCTGAGGCCCGCCTCGGTGGCGGTTGCGCCGGGACCGGCCCCGGCGGACCCGGACCCGGTGAATCCCGCCCCGGCACGTGCGGGCACGGGCCGGCCGGCGCGGTGAACCTGACCATGCCGCTCGCGACCTGGCTTGGCCTGTCGGATGCTCCGGGCCACGCCGCCGGATACGGGCCGCTGGACGCCGCTGACTCGCGCGACCTCGCCGCCCGGCTGGCCGGGCAGCGCGGCGGCCGCTGGTGTATCACCCTGACCGGCGAGGGCGGCCGGCCCGTGGCCCACGGCTGCGCCCGCACCGGCCCCGCCCCATCCGGGCGCTCCCGGCCGCCACCCCGACGCTCCCGGCAAAGCGGAGGATCTCCCGGAGACTCACCACGAAGCGGAGGATCTTCCGGAGCATCACCGCCCAGCAGCGGATCTCCCGGAGCATCACCGCCCAGCAGCGGATCTCCCGGAGCATCACCGCCCAGCAGCGGATCTCCCGGAGCATCACCGCCCGGCCGCGGATCTCCCGGAGCATCACCGCCCAGCCGCGGATCTCCCGGAGCATCACCGCCCAGCAGCGGATCTCCTCGCCCCGCCGCCACTTCCCCGGGCTGGCCGGCCGATGTCAGTCAATGGCTGTCCGACGTCAGCGAATGGCTGGCCGGTATCACTATCAGGAGGCTGGAGACGGGTGACTGCCGCCATCTGCGGGAGTCACGCTCCTACCGGCCGCCGCCCGGCCTGCGGCACCTGATCACGATCAGGCAGCCGGCCTGTTCGTTCCCCGGCTGCCGCCGACCCGCCATCCGCTGCGACGACGACCACACCCTTCCTTATGACCAGGGCGGCCGGACCTGTGAGTGCAACCTGGCCCCGCTCTGCCGCCGCCACCATCGCGCCAAGCAGGCCCGCGGCTGGCGGCTCACCCAGCCCGAGCCGGGAACGATGGTGTGGGTCACCCCGAGCGGCCGCAGTTATGCCACCGGGCCCGCGGCCTATCCGGAGTGAGCCGGGCAATCCCCGGCGCCGCGGTTGGGACGCGGTAAGGAACAGCCGCGGTAAGGAACATCGGTGGCCGGGACGGCTGGCAGAATTCATCAACAGCCCATGGGCCGAGGCGGGATATCCATGACCGCCGAGGCGCGGACATGCGGATAGAAGGCGGGGATATGCAGCCAGTCGCGGTCGTTACCGGAGCCAGCAGCGGCATCGGCGCCGCCACCGCGACCAGGCTCGCCGGAGCTGGCGCCGGCTACCACGTGGTGCTCACCGCGCGCCGCGCCGACCGGATCGATGCAATCGCGGACCGGATAAGCGCGGACGGCGGCTCGGCACAGGCATGTGTTCTCGATGTCACCGACCGTGCCGCCGTCAACTCCTTCGCCGACTCACTGGGCCGCTGCGACGTGCTGGTCAACAACGCTGGTGGGGCGTTCGGCGCCGAGACCGTCGCCGAGTCCGATCCCGCCGACTGGCGGGCCATGTACGAGGTCAACGTGCTCGGCACCCTGAATGTGACCCAGGCGCTGCTCGCCCCGCTGATAGCCAGCGGCGCCGGCACCATCGTCGTGATGGGGTCTACGGCCGGCTTCGTCGCCTATGAAGGCGGCGGCGGTTACGTCGCGGCCAAGCATGGCGAGCACGCGATCGCCGCGACGCTGCGGCTGGAACTGTCCGGTCAGCCGGTGCGGGTGATCGAGATCGCGCCCGGCATGGTCCGCACCGACGAGTTCGCGCTCAACCGCTTCCGGGGTGACCGCGACCGGGCCGCCGCCGTCTACGCCGGGGTACGTGAGCCCCTCACCGCCGATGACATCGCGGATGTGGTCGTCTGGACGATCACCCGTCCGCCGCACGTGAACGTGGACCTGCTGGTGATCCGCCCGCGGGCGCAGGCCGCGCAGCACAAGGTGCACCGCGAGCAGTAGCCGGTGCTGCCCGGGTCACGCGGGCAACGCGCCGTCCGGATAGACCCGCTCGCCCGCCACCCAGGTGGCCCGCGTGCGCAGATCGTCGCCGAGCCAGGCCAGGTCGGCCGCTGCCCCCGGCACGAGCCGCCCCAGGTCGGGGCGGCCGATCAGGTCCGCCGGGATCCGGGTGGCCGCGGCGACCGCCTCCGGCAGCCCGGCGCCAGCAGCCACCATGTTCGCCACCGCCTGGTCCATCCGCAGCACCGATCCGGCCAGCGTCCCGTCCGCCAGCCGGGGAGCCGGGTCGTCCCCCGGCCGCACCTCGACCGGTTCCCCGCCGATCCGGTACCGTCCCGGCGGCATGCCGGCGGCCGCGGATGCGTCAGTGACCAGGAAGATCCGGCCCGGGGCGGCGGCGAACGCGATCGCGCAGACGGCTGCCGTTACATGGCTCGGGTCGGCGATGAGCCCGCAGGTCAGCCGCGGGTCAGCGAGCGCCTGACCGGCCACGCCGGGCTCGCGGTGATGCAGCGGCCGTTGTGCGTTGAACAGGTGAGTGACCATCCGCGCGCCCGCATCCACCGCCGCCGTCACCTGCCGGGCCGTGGCGTCACTGTGACCGATGCTGACCAGGATCCCCGCCGACACCAGGGCCGCGATCGCCGCCAGGCTCCCCTCCAGCTCCGGGGCCAGCGTCACCACCCGGAGCACCCCGGTCCCCGCCGCCAGCAGGCCTGCGACCGCTTCCGGCGACGGAGGGATGATCAAGTCCCGGCGGTGGGCCCCGGCCCGGCCCGGCGCCAGGAACGGTCCCTCCACGTGAACGCCGAGGATGCGCGCACCCGTCGGCGGATAGGCAACGAATCTTGCGGCAAACCGCAGGGCGCGGCCCAGTTCGGCCACCGGGGCGGTGATGAGGGTCGGCAGGAACGCGGTAGTTCCGGTCTCCGGCAAGCGCCGCGCGACGCGCCCCCACCCGGCCGCGTCCGGCTCGGCCAGGTCCACCCCGAAATAGCCGTTGACCTGCAGGTCGATCAGGCCGGGCATGATGTACCCGCGACCGAGGGCGAGGTCGGGTGGACGGGGCGGCGGCCCGCCGGCGACCTGGGTCACCCGGCCGTCGGTGACCAGGACGTAGCCGGGTTCGAGAATGCCGGGCTCGCCCGTGCCTGGCACCACCCGGGGCGCGGTGATCAGCAAGTCAGGCACTATCCGACCGACCTTCTGGCCAGTCCGGACACTCCGGCGCGCAGCGTCGTACCCCGGGTCAGGCGCTGGCCTTGCCCCGGGCCTGGCGCTTGCCGTTCCCGTCGGTGGCCTCGGCGGAGCCTGCCTTGGCCGCCGCCAGGCTGGCCTTCAGCGCGTCCGCCAGGCTGCCGCCGCCTTCTTCCGCCTTGGGCTGCGGCTGGACCACCTCGTGGCCCTGCACCTTCGCCGCTACGAGCTCTTCCAGCGCCTCCCGGTAACCGTCGCGGTACATAGACGGGTCGAAGTCCACCGTCATCGAGTCGATCAGCGAGGATGCCATCTTCAGCTCCTGCGAGCGCACCTCGACATCCTGGTCGAGGAAATCGAAGTCGGCCGCCCGGATCTCATCCGGCCAGAGCAGGGTCTCCAGCACCATCACGCCGTCCCTGGTGCGCAGGGAGGCCAGCGACTCACGCTGGCGCAGCGCGACCCGGGCGATCGCAACCTTGCCGGACCGCTCCAGCGCGTCCCGCAGCAGTGCATATGCCCGCACCCCAGCCGGCTCCGGCTCGGTGTAGTAGGCGCGGTTGGCGAGGATGGTGTCCATCTGCTCGGCCGGGGTGAAGTTGACCACCTCGATGCTGTGAGCGGTGGGCAGGGGAAGTTCCGCCAGGTCGTCGTCGGTGAGCACCACCATCTCGCCATCGGGCAGCTCATAGCCCTTGGCGACGTCGGCGAACGGGACCTCCTCGCCGTCGATCGAGCAGAACCGGCGGAACTTGATCCGCCCGCCGTCCTCGCGGTGCACCTGCCGGAACGTCACGTCGCGCTGCTCGGTAGCGGCGTACAGCTTCACCGGGATCATGACCAGGCCGAACGAGATGGCGCCCTTCCACATACTGCGCATGGTGTGTCAATACCCGTTCTGCTTGTTGTTCAGTGTCCTCTACCAGGCTACGGGGTGTGAGGTCATGCGCCCTATCAATGCCGCACGCCGTCCCCGGGGGCTCGCCCGGCTGTCATGATTGAGTGAGTCGCTGCCGTCGCTGGGAGGGGTAACCAGGTGCCGGACTTCGATGTCGTAGTGCTTGGCGGGGGAACATCTGGAGTGCTCGTCGCCACCGGCCTGGCGCACGCCGGCCGCTCGGTCGCCCTGGTTGAGGCGGGACTGGTCGGGGGCGAGTCGCCGTACCTGGCATGCCTGCCGTCCAAGTCGATGCTGGCTTCCGCGCGCCGGGGTGAGACCTGGGAACACGCGGTAGCCCGGCGCAACGAGGTCACCGGCCACCTCGACGACAGCCTGTTCGCGGCACGGCTGGCCGACGCCGGGGTGGCGCTGATCCGCGGCACCGGCCAGGTGACGGAGCCGGGCTCGATCGAGGTCACCGCGGCCGGCCGGAGCCGCCGGGTCCAGCCGGAGAAGACCGTCCTCGGCTACGCCGACCTGGTGATCACGACCGGCAGTGAGCCGCTCGCCCCGCCGGTCGAAGGGCTGACCGACGTACCCACGTGGACGAGCGCGGAGGCGCTGAGCTCCCAGGATCTGCCGCGCCACCTGATCGTGATGGGTGCGGGACCGGCCGGCTGTGAGCTGACGCAGATCTACGCCGTCTTCGGCTCCCAGGTCACGTTGATCGAGGCCGAACCGCAGCTGCTGCCCGATGAGGCGCCGTTCGCCGGGGACACCCTGTCCGACGCGCTGCGGCGGACGGGGGCGGATGTGCGTCTCGGTTCTCCGGTGGTCAAGGCCGCGCCGCTGGACAAGGGGCTGGCCCTGATCCTGGCCGACGGGACCAGCCTGGAGGGCGACCGCATCCTGCTCGCCACCGGCCGCAGGCCGCGGCTGGCTGGTCTGGGCCTGGACAAGCTCGGGATCACACCGTCGGCGGCCGGCGCGTTGCCGGTAGACGCGACCTGCCGGGTGCAGACGGCCAACGGGCAGCCGACCGGGACCACCGCCCAGCCGGCAACAGCTACCGCGCAGCCCACCGCTGCGGCCGCATCCACCGCGCAGCAGGCCGCACCCCCGGCGCAGCAAGCCGCACCACCAGCCCAGCCGACCACGTCCCCAGCCCAGCCGGCTGCCGCACCAGGGCAGCAGGCCGCCGCACCAGGGCAGCAGGCCGCCGCCACCGCGCGGCCAGTCACCGCGCCTGGGCAGCCGACCGGAGCCACAGCGCAGCCGGCCACAGCCGCAACCACTGCTCAGCCGGCCACAGCCCCCGTCCAGCCGGCCGCGGCCTCGCCCGCCGAGCAGGCGGGTACAGCCACCGGGGAGGCGACGACAGGTAGCGGGCAGGCGACGACGGGCAGCGGCCGGGTCTGGGCCGCCGGTGATGTGACCGGGATCGCTCCGTACACGCACACCGCCCGGTACCAGGCGAGTGTGGTCGTCGCCAACATCCTGGGCGAGCGCCGCGTGGCCGATTACCGTGCGATCCCCCGCTGTGTTTACACTACGCCGTCGGTGTGCTGCGTCGGGGTCACGCCCGGTCAGGCCGCCGCTGCTGGGATCCAGCTGCGCACGGTCGGTCATGATCTGGCCGAGACGGCTCGCGCGGCCGTTGAGGACGACGACCGGGGGCGGATCGAGTTGTACGCGGACATGACTCGGGGGGACATGCTGGTCGGCGCCGCGGCCGTGGGCCGGTTCGCGGAAGAATGGATGGGGGAGCTGGCCCTCGCCATCCGGGCGGGTATCCCACTGAAGACGCTGGCGGACGTGGTCCACGCCTTCCCGACCTATGGTGAGGCCATCGAGCGTTCGCTGCGCGACCTGGCCGTCGGCGTGCCCGAGGGGAGATGACCGATGAGCGAGCGCGATCTGGAGAAGCCAGCGCCCGACTCCGAGGACCAGCAGTGGACCGAGGACGCCGAAGCGGCCGCCGACAAGGAACCGGCCGAGCTGCCGCTCGACGTAGATGAGGCCGATGCCGCCGAACAGCGGCGTGAGGTCAAGCTCGATGAGGACGACTACCGTTGACAGCGGAGTTCGCCCCGTTCCAGCAAGCGAATCGGAGACCGTAGTGACCGCGACCCCCCAGGCCCGGACGGTCGGCACACGGCTGCCGAAACCAGCCCGGCGGCGGCAGCTCCTGGGCGCGGCGCGGGAAGTCTTCGTCGCCCAGGGCTATCACGCCGCCGCGATGGACGAGATCGCGGAGCGGGCCGGGGTCAGCAAGCCGGTCCTGTACCAGCACTTTCCCGGCAAGCTCGACCTCTACCTGGCCCTGCTCGACGAGAGCGTCAACGCGCTGGCCGCGACCGTCCGCAACGCGCTGGCCTCCAGCACCGACAACAAGGAGCGGGTAACCGCCACCTTCACCGCCTTCTTCGATTTCGTCGAGAGCACCGGCCAGGCCTTCCGCCTGGTCTTCGAGTCAGACCTGCGCAACGAGCCCGCCGTCCGCGACCGGCTGGAGGCGTCAACGCGTGACTGCGCCGAGATCATCAGCGAGATCATCAGGGAGGACGCGGGGGTCGGCGACGACGAGGCACATCTGCTGGGCATAGGGCTGGTCGGCATGGCCCAGGCCAGTGCCACCTTCTGGCTCAGCACTGGCCATGAGATCCCCAAAGGTGCCGCCGAGCAGCTCATAGCCCGGCTGGCGTGGCGGGGGATCAGCGGCTGGCCGCGGGCGGGTGAATACGGCGGTCCCGAGCACGGCGGTCCCGAGCACGGCGATCCCGAGCACGGCACCGCTGAGCACGGTGGTCGCGAACACGGTGGTCCCGAGCACTAAACACCGAGAGGAGCGCCGTGGAAGTCAAGATCGGGATCCAATCGATCCCCCGGGAGCTCGTGCTTGAGACGAAGGCGTCCGCGGAGGAGGTCGAGCGCTCCCTGGCCAAGGCCCTGGCCGATGGTGGGCTGTTCGTCCTCCCGGACGACAAGGACGGGAAGATCATGGTGCCGGCCGACAAGATCGGTTATGTGGAGTTCGCCGGCGTCGAGCAGCGCCGGGTCGGTTTCGGCAGCCTGTGAGCTAACCGGGCCCAGCCTTATGAGCTAACCGGGCCCGGCGTCTCAGCCTCGGGCACCCGTTCCCACCCGGCCAGGCCGAGCGCGGCCATCCGCTCGTCGTGCGCGTCGGTGAGCCGCGCGAACATCCGGCCGATCTCACCCTGCTCACCGCCCGGCCCATCCTGGCCGGTGATCGCACCGGCCAGCAGCCTCGCCAGCGGGGCGCGCTCGGCCGCCACCCGGTGGGCCTGCGCCAGCGCCTCCCCCACCAGGCGCCGCGCCCAGAGCGCCAGCCGGCCGGCGACCGCAGGATCGGCGTCGATGGCCGCCCGGACCCGGGAGGTGACGAAGTCCGCGTGACCGGTGTCCGCGAGCACGTCCAGCACGAGCTGCCGGGTCGGCGGGTCCAGCAGTTCGGCGATGGCCCGGTAGAAATCCGCCGCGATCCCGTCGCCCACGTAGGCCTTTACCAGCCCCTCCAGCCAGTTGGAGGGCGCGGTCCTGGCGTGGAAGTCGTCGAGCGGGCCCACGAACGGCTGCATCGCCTGCTCCGGGGGGACGTCCGTCCGCGCGAGATGGTCACGCAGCAACTGGAAATGGCCGAATTCCGCGACGGCCATCTCGCCCAGCGCCGCCTTGTCCGACAGCGACGGCGCCAGCGCGGCATCTTCTGACAGCCGGAAGAAGGCGACCAGCTCGGCGTAGGCGAGCAGGCCCAAAAGGTCCCTGACACCCTCGGCGACACCCTCCTCGCTGGCCACACGGGGAGCCTAACAAGCTGTCCAGCGGGCCAGCGGAACCCGGATACGGAATGTCGCAACGGTCACACGGGTCCCATGTTGCTAGACTTGTTACCCAGCCAGAGGGAATGCGGCCGGTACCGCGCCGCGTTCCATATGGCAGCGGGGGTCTAGTGCTGAGCGTGCTGAACGCCACGACGATCTGTCGTCGGGTGCACTGGCCTCCGGCGGACTTGAATCCCCGGGCCCGGGATGGTGATGGCGTGCGTCAATGTGGGCGCCATGCCGCGCCGCGGGCCACTGATGGAAGCTGAAAGCCCTGACAACACAAATACAGACCACCAGGGAAGCCGACGAAGGCGCCGGCGCCCCCAACCCACCCGAAGGCCCGTCCTTCCGCGACCTCGGTGTGAGCGGCCCGATCTGCGACGCGCTGGCCGCCCAAGGAATCACTACCGCGTTTCCAATCCAGACGCTGGCCCTCCCGATCGCACTCGCCGGCCACGACATCATCGGCCAGGCAAGGACCGGAACAGGCAAAACGCTGGCCTTTGGCATCCCGCTGCTGCAGCGCCTCGGCCAGCCCGCGGACCGGCGCCCGCTCGCGCCCGCCGCGCTGGTTGTGGTACCGACCAGGGAACTGGCCATCCAGGTCGCGGAGGATCTCAAGACGGCCGCAGCGCACAGCGGAACGCGGGTGCTCACCCTCTATGGCGGCCGTGCCTACGAACCCCAGATCGAGGCCCTGCGCGCGGCCGTCGAACGTGGTGGTCAGCACCCCCGGCCGGCTCCTCGACTTGGCACGCCAGCACCATCTCGACCTGTCCGACGTGGCGACGCTCGTCCTCGATGAAGCCGACAAGATGCTTGACCTGGGCTTCCTCCCCGATGTCGAGCGTATCCTGCAACTCACCCCGCCGGGCCGGCAGACCATGCTGTTCTCGGCCACCATGCCGGGCGAGGTGGTCACACTCGCCCGCCGCCACCTTCAGCAGCCCATGCACGTCCGGGCCGAGCAGCACGACGAAACCGAGCTCGTGCCGCTCACCGAGCACCACGTCTTCCGCGCCCACCAGATGGACAAGATCGAGATGCTGGCCCGGGTCCTGCAGGCGGACGGGCGCGGGCTGACCATGGTGTTCTGCCGGACCAAACGGACCGCCGACCAGGTGGCCGAGGCGCTGACCACCCGGGGGTTCGCCGCCGCCGCCGTGCACGGCGACCTCGGCCAGGCCCAGCGCGAACGGGCGCTGCGGGCTTTCCGGCACGGCAAGGTGGACGTGCTGGTGGCCACCGACGTGGCCGCCCGCGGCCTGGACGTCGAGGATGTCACCCACGTGGTGAACTACGAGTGCCCCGAGGACGACAAGGCATATCTGCACCGGATCGGCCGGACCGGCCGGGCCGGCCGGACCGGGGTGGCGGTCACCTTCGTCGACTGGCGCGACCTCCAACGGTGGAAGATCATCAACGAGTCGCTGAGCCTGGGCCTGGCCGACCCGCCCGAGACGTACTCCACCTCCGAGCACCTGTTCGCCGCCCTGGGCATCCCGCCCGCGGCCGGCAGCAGGCTGCCCCGGGCGCAGCGTGACCGGGCGGGCCTGGAGGCGGAAGAAATCGAGGACCTCGGGGAGACCGGCCGGGCCCGTTCCGGCTCTGGCCGCCAAGCGCACCGGCACGCCCACGGCGGGCGCGGCGGCCGACGCGGCAGCGCGGGGTGGGACACCGGACCGCGCAGCGAGGACTCGCGGGCCGACGGCGAACGTGCCCCGGGACGGCGGGATACCCGGATCCGGCGCCGGACCCGGGGCGGGCAGGCCCTCCCGGCGGAGGCCGCCGGTACCGGTCACAGCCAGCAGGCCGCCGGTGCCACCGGTGTCGCCGACCCGGCGGCCGCCGGAAACAGCCAGGAATCGCCGGGGGCGGCGCGACGCCGACGGCGGGGCGGCCGGGGACGGAAGGGACCGGCGCCGGACGCCAGCCCCGAGGCGGTCTGAGCCGCGGGGTCTCCTGGGTAGGCTAGCCGCCTGTGAGCACACCGAGGACGCTACGGCTACCCGATGGGGTGCGCCGGGTAACGGTCGAGACCGCCCGCGGCCGCTTCGCTGCGCTCGAGGCGATGCCGGCCGCCGGGGTGGCCGAACGCCAGCCCGCGCTGCTGATCCCTGGATACACCGGCAGCAAGGAAGACTTCCTGCCGGTGCTCGGGCCCCTGGCCCAGGCGGGCCGGCGGGTCACCGCCATCGACATGCGCGGGCAGTATGAGAGCCCCGCGGCGGCGGACGCCGACGGGTACCACCTTCCCGCGCTGGCCGCCGATCTGGCCATGATCGCGGATACGCTCACCGGTCCCGACGGCCAGGCGGCCGGCGGCCCGCACCGGATCCACCTGCTCGGGCATTCCTTCGGCGGCCTGGTAGCGCGGGAGCTCCTGCTCGCCCAGGCGGCCCAGATCGGCTCGCTCACGTTGATGAGCTCCGGGCCGGGCGCGCTGACCGGCCCCCGCGCCGCGGTGCTCCGGGCCGTCCTTGCCGAGCTGGAACCCGTCTCGCCGGACGGGCTCGCGGCCGAGGTGAAACGGCTCTGGGACACCCAGCTGGAGCCGGCCGCGGTCGCCGACGGGACCCCGGCCGAGGTCATCGACTTCCTGCGCACGCGGATGCTGAGCAGCTGCCCGACCGGGCTGTGGTCGATGGGCCACGGGCTGCTGGTCTGCCCCGACCGGACCCCGGCCCTGGCCACGCTGGGCGCGTCGCTGCTGGTGCTCTACGGCGAGAACGACGATGCCTGGGCGCCGTCGATCCAGGACGAGATGGCGCAGCGGCTGGGCGCCCAGCGGGTGTGCATCCCGGGGGCGGCCCACTCGCCCGCCGTCGAAGCCCCGGAGACGGTCGCCAGCACCCTCACCAGGTTCTGGAACTCGGTGGAGAACAACCAGGGCAGGCGGTAAAGCACCGACGGTAATCAGTCGGCCAGCGCGTCCCAGGGCTGGCGTGAGGCCGCGGCCGCCGTTCCCTCCGGGCACAGCTGCCGGTAGTCGCACCAGCCGCAGGCCGGGCCCGGGCGGGGCGGGAACACCTCGTCCACCTCCGCCGCCGGCATCCCGGCCCGGAACCGCTCGTCGGCGTCGGCGCACTCGGCCGCGATGCTCTCGGCGCGCCGCAACTGCCTGCCGATCCCCTCATCGGAGTGCTCCCAGGCGTGCACGCTGGCGGTCGGCAGGTGATGCAGCTCGACCAGGCGGCATACCGTGCGGAACATCCGCGCCGCGGCCAGCGCATAGAGGGCCAGTGGCATCGAGGTCCTGGCATCATCCTGGGTGAGCGGGCGCCTGCCGGTCTTGTAGTCGACCACGGCGAGGACCCGGTCCCCGCCCGGGCCGCGGCGCTCATCCAGCCGGTCGACCCGGCCCGACAGAACGATCTGCTCGGTGCGGGCCCCCACCGTGCGCTCCACCCCCAGCGGCTCCGTGGCCGGATCGAGCGTCGCCGTATACCGCTCCACCATGCCGCGCGCGGTTTCCCGCCACCGCGCCGACTGCGCGTCGCTGGCGTAGCCCTGGTCGATCCAGCCGCCGTCGAGCAGGTCGCCCGCGGCGGCCACGGTGCGCCTGGCCAGCGGCAGCCGCCACCATCCGGCCAGCGCGTTGTGGACGCTGGCGCCGAGGCTGTTGTGCGCCCACGGCGGCCCCTTGGGCGGCGGCGGGCGGTCCAGGTAGGTCATCCGGTACCGGCGCGGGCAGTCGAGCCAGCTGGCCAGCCGGGTGGGCGTGCACGGGTACAGCCGCCGCGGCATGCCCTCCAGCATGGGCTGCTCCATGACTCACTCCGTCCCGGCCCGGCCGTCCGTGGGGCCCGCCGTCACCCACGCGTCGAACCGCCGGCCCGCCGTCTCCACCGTGATCTCGTCGCCGTGGCCGGGCAGCACCCTGGTCTCCTCCGGCAGCGTCAGCAGCTCCTGCCCGATCGCGCTGAGCTGGCCGGGGAAGTCGGGGTATTCACCGTCGTGCGGGGCCGGCCCGTCGGCGGTCAGCGCGTCACCGGAGAACACCACCCCGAGTCCCTCGCAGTAGAGGCTGACCGAGCCCGGGCTGTGGCCGGGGGTGTGGAGCACCTCGAGCGCGACGCCGGCGACCCCGAAGATGCCGCCTTCCTCCATCTCGATGTCCGGCTCCCGGCCGAGGTGGGCCTCCCGCCAGGCCAGCGTGTCCCGGCGGTGCAGCGCCACCGGCGCCTCGTCGCGGGCGGCGACCTCCAGCGCCGCCGCCACGTGGCGCGGATGTCCATGGGTGCAGATCACGGCGAGGATCTCGCGGTCCGAGACGGCGGCGAGCACCGCTTGCGCGTCGCTGCCCGGGTCGACCACGATGACCTCGTCGGAGTCCCCGACCAGCCAGGTGTTGCAGCTGGGCCGCCCGCCCGGCTCCACCCGCTCGATCCGCGCGTCCATGGTGTCCTCTCCCTTCCTGCGTCAGGCTCCGGCCGCCAGCGACATCAGCCGCTCGTACTCCCCCGGTGCGATCGTCTCGCATCCGAGCCGGTGACCGGTCAGGCTGCCGTGATCGTCGCTTCCCCCCGAGGCGACCAGGCCGAGCCCGGCGGCCAGGCGGGCCAGACGCCGGCGCTCCGCCTCATCGTGGTCCGGGTGGGCGATCTCCAGCCCGCCCAGGCCCACCCCCGCCAGCCGCTGAACCGCCCCGTCACCGATCACCCATCCCCGCTGGGGCGACCCCGGATGGGCGAGCACGCTCACCCCCCCGGCCGCGGAGATCAGGCGGATCGCCCGCTCCGGGTCGAGGGCGTACCTGCTCACGTAGGCCCGGCCGCCCGCCCCGATCCAGTCCGGGGTGAACGCCTGCGCCGGGCTGGCGATGGCGCCCGCGGCCACCATCGCCCGGGCGATATGGGGCCGTCCCACCACGGCGTCGCCGGCGATAGCCGCCACCTGCTCCCAGGTGATGGCCACGCCCAGCTCACGCAGCTTGTCCACCATGTCCCGGCCGCGGCGCAGGCGGTCCGTGGTGATCGCGTACAGCTGCTCGGCCAGCTCGGCCTGCCCCGGGTCGGCATGGTAGGCGAGCAGGTGCACGCTGTGCCCGTCAAGGCGGCAGGACAGTTCCATCCCGGGCACGAGGGTCAGGCCGGGCGGGAGGGCCCGGCGGGCCTCGTCGTGCCCGGCCATCGTGTCGTGGTCGGTGAGCGCGACCACGTCCAGGCCCGCGCCGCGGGCGCGGCGCATCACCTCGGCGGGCGGGTCGGTCCCGTCCGAGGCGGTGCTGTGCGAGTGGAGATCGATGCGCACGATCGCTCATCGTAGGGGCAGGCACAGTCAGCCGCGGGTTGCGGTCACCCCGGCAGATGCGGCGAGGGCGCGCCGAACGGCAGATCCAGGTCCTGGCCGGGATCACGCAGGTCACGCAAGGGCAGCGGCTCCACGAGCAGCACGCCGGCGGTATCGGGCCACAACAGCACCCACAGCCAGTTCCCCTGCACCTCCCCCGCGAAAGCGGCGCGGCCGGGGGCGTCCACGTGCCAGAGCGGGAAGTCATGGTGGCGGACACGGACAAAGGCGTACGGTGCTCCGGCCGCGAAGCCCTCGCCGGGGTCGGGCCCGGGCAGGCCCGCCAGCCAGGCGCCGAGGCCCACCCCCATCTCCTCGGAGACCAGCAGCATCTCACCCAGCCCGCCCACCGGGCTGGGCCCGGACAGGGCGACCACACCGGCGCGGGTACCGTCCCGGTCGTCCCCGGCGCCGGCGAAACCGGTCACCAGCCAGCCGTCCGGCAGCGGCCACGGCAGCCAGATCGGCAGCACGGCGTCGCGCAGTAACCCCTTCAGCCCGTCCGGCACCGGGCGGTAGGCGGGCCACAGCGGGTACACCACGCCGTGCCACTGGCAGCGCCAGCCGCTGGACCAGGCGCTCGGCTCGCTCACCGGCCCGCCACAGCGCGGGCACATCGGGGTCCCCTTCATGGACACCGACGGTGACCGCTGGGCAGGCTCGCGTCAAGTACCCCATCGAGATGCGCAGCGATACTTGGTCCATGCCGGGACCACGGATTAGGTGCGTGGGCGCCATCATCACCGACGACGCCGGACGGCTGCTGCTGATCCAGCGGGGGCACGAGCCGGAGGAGGGCCGCTGGTCGCTGCCGGGCGGCCGGGTCAGGCCGGGCGAGAGCGACCCCGAGGCGGTGGCGCGGGAGGTACGCGAGGAAACCGGGCTGCACGTCGAGCCGGGCGGGCTGATCGGCGCGGTGGAGCGGCCCGCGCCGGGCGGGGCGGTGTTCGACATCTACGACTACGCGGCCAGCGTCAGCGGCGGGCAGCTCGCGGCCGGTGACGACGCCGCCGATGCCCGGTGGATCGACCCGGGCGGTATCGGTCAGCTATCCCTGACCAGCGGGCTGGCCGAGACCCTCGCCGAATGGGGCGTACTCAGCTGAGATCCTGCTCAGCCACCGGCTCGAACCGCTGCGACCTGCGCAGGCCCGCCGCGCGCCCCTTCGCCGCCACGACAAGCGCCAGCTTCCGCGAGGCTTCGTCGATCATCTCGTCGCCGAGCATCGCCGCGCCGCGGTGCTCGACCGACGTGTAGTAGCGATAGGCGTCCAGGATGAGCTCGGCGCGCTCGTAGTCGTCCTGGCTGGGCGAGAAGGCCCGGTTGACGACGTCGATCTGGCCCGGGTGCAGGACCCACTTCCCGTCGTAGCCGAGCGCGGCGGTGCTGGCGGCCGCCTCGGCCAGGCCGTCGAGGTCACCGATCGCCAGGTAGGGCCCGTCGATCGCCGCCAGCCCGTGACCGCGCGCCGCCACCAGGATCCGGAGCAGCGGGTAGTGGTAGGCATCGGAGCCCACATACCCGGCGGGCTGCGCCCCCACCCGCAGGGACCGCATGCCGACGCTGGCCATGAAGTCGGCCGGGCCGAACACCAGCGCCCGCAGCCGGGGCGACGCGGCCGCGATCTCGTCCACCTTCGCCAGCCCCCGCGCGTCCTCGATCTGCGCCTCGATGCCGATCCGGCCGGGCTCGCCGCCGGTGTCCTGCTCGATCTGGCCCAGCATGAGGTCCAGCCAGACCACGTGGCCGGGGTCGGTGACCTTGGGCAGGATGATGGCGTCCAGGCCACGCCCGGCGACGGCGACCACCTCGGCCACGTCACGGTAGGCCCACCGGGTGGCTGCGTCGTTGATCCTGACCGCCACCAGCTTGCCGCCCCAGCCGCCGGCGTTCAGCGCGGCGATCACGTTGCGCCGGGCCGCCTCCTTGGCCGCCGGGGCGACCGCGTCCTCGAGATCGAGGAACACCTCGTCGGCGGCGAGGCCACGCGCCTTGTCCAGAAACCTCTGGCTGCTGCCCGGCACCGCCAGGCAGGACCGCCGGGACCGATATTCATCCGGCACTTGCTTCCGGCCTCCCGCCTCCCGTGGGAACCTGTGTTAGTGAGTCAGACCCCGCCTGACCTCATCGCGGAGGCTACCAAGCGGGCGGGCCTGATCTGGATCGTTATCGAGGGTCAGGACCGTCCCTGCCCCGCCTGGCACATCTGGCGGGCGGACGCCGCCTATGTGGTAACAGGCACCGGCGAGCAGCCGCTGCCGGGGCTGGCCGGCGCCGGCCGGGTCACCGTCATCGTGGCGAGCGGCCAGGCCGCCGGCGGCCGGGTGGAATGGACGGCCGCAGTCGGCCGGGTGGAGCCCGGCTCCGGGGAGTGGGACGAGGTGATCGGCCCGCTCGTGGCCGGGCGGCTCAACGCGGTGCTGGCGGAGGAAGAGACGTCGCCCGCGCAGCGGTGGGCACGTTCCGGCGCCGTCTTCCGGCTCGCGCCCGTTGATGCCGCCCCGATCAACACAGCCCCGGTTAACACAGCCCCGGTTAACACAGCCCCGGTTAACACAGCCCCGGTTAACACAGCCCCGGTTAACACAGAGGCACCAAACTCTCGCACTCTGTTATCCGCGGCGCTGCCTTCCGTTCACCCAGACAGGCGCCTGGCCGGCCATCGTCAGCGTCGCCATAGCCCCTAGCGTCACAGCCACCAGTGTGGAGGTTCCTGATGCACCGGTCTTTCCGGAGAATGCTCGCCGTCGCCGCCGCCGGCGGCCTTTGCCTGCCAGACCTCGATCCTGGCGTTCATCGAGGACAACTGGCTGGGCGGCCAGCGGACCGGCAACTCCTCGTTCGACAACCTGGCCGGCTCGCTGAACGACATGTTCAGCTGGAACCACCCCAGCTTCGCGCCGTACCTGCTGGACCCGGCCACGGGCGAGCCCGCCCGGTGACCGAAGTTCGACCAGGATCAAGCACCGAGCCACGTAGCATGAAGCCATGAGTCCGTCAGCACTCACCCCGCCACCCACGACCGAGCAGGTCAACGAGGCGCTAGCGCGGGTCAACGACCCCGAAATCCGGCGGCCGATCACCGACCTGGGCATGGTCAAGAACGTTGATATCGCCCCTGACGGCAAGGTCAGGGTTGAGGTATATCTCACAGTCGCCGGCTGCCCGCTGCGCGACACCATCACCCGTGACGTGACCGCCGCCGTCGCCGCCGTCCCCGGTGTGACCGGGGTGGCGGTGGACCTGGACGTGATGAGCGAGGAGCAGCGCCGCGAGCTGCAGACCCGGCTCCGTGGCGGCCGCGTGGAGCGTGAGATCCCGTTCGCCCAGCCGTCGTCGCTCACCCAGGTGTACGCGGTGGCCAGCGGCAAGGGCGGGGTCGGCAAGTCGTCGGTGACGGTCAACCTGGCCGCCGCGCTCGCCGCCTCGGGCCAGAAGGTCGGCGTGCTCGACGCCGACATCTACGGGCACTCGGTGCCCCGCATGCTGGGCGTGACGGGCCGGCCCACCCAGGTCGAGCAGATGATCATGCCGCCCGTCGCCCATGACATCAAGGTCATCTCGATCGGGATGTTCACCAAGGGCAACACGCCGGTGGTGTGGCGCGGGCCCATGCTCCACCGCGCACTGCAGCAGTTCCTCGCCGACGTGTACTGGGGCGACCTGGACGTGCTGCTCATGGACCTGCCGCCGGGCACCGGCGACATCGCGCTCTCGGTGGCCCAGCTGCTGCCGGGCGCCGAGCTGATCGTGGTCACCACCCCGCAGGTGGCCTCCTCCGAGGTGGCCGAGCGGGCCGGCGCGCTCGCCGTGGAGACCCATCAGCGCGTCGCCGGGGTTATCGAGAACATGTCCGGGCTGCCCTGCCCGCACTGCGGTGAGCTGGTCAACGTGTTCGGGTCGGGCGGTGGCGAGGCGGTCGCCGCGGCGCTGACCCGGGTGACCGGTGCGCCCGTGCCGCTGCTCGGCAAGGTGCCGATCGACGTGACGCTGCGCGAGGGCGGGGACACGGGCATCCCGCTGGTGCTCGGTCACCCCGAATCCGCCGTGGCCCGGCAGCTCGCCGAGATCGCGACGGGTCTGGCGGGCCGCAGCCGGGGGCTGGCGGGCCGCCGTCTCGGCCTGTCGCCGGTCTAGAAGCTCAGGTCGCCTCGGAGTCGTAGGGCGGCATCTCGCCCGGCGCGAGGCCATCCGCCGCCGTCACCGTCGCACCGGCGTCGGGCGGGAAGTCGGGCGCCTCGGCGAAATCGTTGTCGTCGAAGCCTTCCATCAGATGCTTGCGCACGAAGTTCTTGGGATGGAGGTCGGTGACGTCGAACTCGGCGAACTCCGGCCCCAGGCCCTCCCGCAGGTCGCGGGTGGCCACATCCGCCATGCGGCGCAGGTCGCGCAGCGCCCGGCCCGCCTGTGAGGCGATCCTGGGCAACTGCTCCGGGCCGAAGATCACTATGGCGATCACACCGAGCACCAGGAGCTTGGTGATGGACAGGTCGAACAACGGTTCTCCTGTGTGCGGTCAGCCCACCTTGGGGGGTGGTTCTCCCACTGTAGCCCGTGACCAGCGATTCACGGCCTGACCCAGGACAGCAATCGGTGCAGGCCGTGCTTCAGCTGGGCCAGCCAGCCCGGATCGTCATCGTGCGGCAGGGCCGCCACCGCCTGGCCGACCGTCTGCTGGGGTGCGGCGGCGATGAGGGTGTACACGAAGCCCCGGGCGGACCAGGCGAAGCACAGGTCGTCGGGATCGTTCGCATAGACCTTGTGGCCCGCCAGCGCCACCTTCGACCAGCCCCGCAGCCGGGCCTGGCAGGTACCCGCGCTGCACGAAGATCGAGACCACCGAGAGCCCGTCGGAGTAGTCGAGGTCCACGACCGGTCCGGCCGACGTGGCGCTCTCCTTGGCGCCGATCAGCGTGAGATCGCCGGGCAGCGGGCCCGGCAGCGGCCAGCCGCGTGCCCGTAGCCGCGCGAGCTGGCCCGGCGCGAGCGTGGTATGCCACGCCGTCGCGGTGGGGGCCGGCTCGCCGCCCACCGCGCCCCGGCCGATATTCAGCTCGGCGAACGTCACGCTGCTGATCAGGCGCGCCCGGGCGTCAAACATTTCCTTGCGCAACGGCAGGCTCGTGGCACTGTCCAGCCAGAACCAGGCGGCCACGCCGCCAGCGGGGCGCCGTACGGTGACGATGCGGGCGGCCCGGCCAGCCACCTGCCCGCGACCGGCCACGGTCACCACGTAGTTCGCGGCCAGCAGCGACACCAGCCGGGTACTCATGCCGAGCACCCCGGCCTCGTCCAGGTTCGGGCCGCTGGAGCCGAACGGCGAGACCGGCTGGTGGTGCTGGCCCCGCTCCTTCAGCAGGGCGGCGGGGGTCTGGGTCAGCACCTGCGCCCCCGGGTCCTGGGTCAGCGCCTGGCCGCCCCGCTGGTGCCAGACCTGGACCACCGAAGTATCGCCGCCCGCCTGGCTCCCCGGACCCCACCAGGCCACCTCGACCCCCTGGTAGGAAAGGGACCCGCAGGCCTGGGCGGCCTCGCGGAGCAGTCTGAGGCCGGCCGCCTGGGCCGGGCCGTTGGCCAGGGCCCGCCCGGCCAACGGCCGCGGCGCGGCGGGCCCACCGGGCAGCAGGCCCAGCCCGGACGCCAGCGCGACGCCGGACGCGACCAGGCCGACCAGCACCGCCGTGGTGATGACCCGCAGCGCGGCCGGGTCGGTGCCGGGCGACAGGCTCCCGGCCGGGCCGGATCGGAACTCCATCAACGGCTCACGGGACTTTCGTAGCACTGGGCGAAGGCACGCGGGACGGCTGCGCCGGTACCTGCCCGGTGGTGATCGCATGCTGCACCATGAAGACGTCCACCGCCGGGACGACCTTCGGGCCGGGCGGTGGCTTGTCACCGCCGGCCAGGAAGACGGCTCCGGTCAGGCCCAGCCCGGCGGTGGCCACCCCGGCCGCCGCCAGTGACCAGGCATGACGCGGCGCGCCCCCGGCCGGGGCGCCCGGGCCGCCCGGCGCGCGGGCCGTCCCTGGCCGCCGGCCGGGCGCAGGGCGAGCAGCCGCCAGGTCAGCGCGTCGGCGCCGGCGGCATCGCCCAGCGTGTGCATCCGCCGCTTGAGCAGCCGGAGCGCGGCCGCCTCCTGGCGGCAGTCCTCGCACCCGGCCAGGTGAGCCAGCACGCGCTCTCGTTGCGTATCGCTCAGCTCGCCATCGATCAGCGCGGACAGCCGCTCGCCGAGGTGCCGTTTCATGACGGCGTGCCCAGCCTCGCGGCGGGGTGCCCGGGGTGGCGGGGGCGGCGGTGGTCGAGCGCCGCCCGGAGCTGGGCCCGGCCACGGTGGATGCGGCTGCGCACCGTCCCCAGCTTGACCCCGAGGGTGGCGGCGATCTCCTCGTAGGACAGGCCCTCGATGTCGCACAGCACGACCGCCGCCCGGTATTCGGGCGCCAGCGCCTCCAGCGCCTGCTGCACGTCGGTGTCGAGATGGCGGGCGTCGAACGCCTGGGCGGGCGTGGGCTCGTCGTCGCGCAGCAGCCCCACCGCCTGATCGCCAAGCCCCTCGAACCGGATCCGCTGCCTGCGCCGGGCCATGTCGAGGAACAGGTTGGTGGTGATCCGGTGCAGCCACCCCTCGAAGGTGCCCGGGGTGTAGCTGGAGAGCGAACGGAACACCCGCACGAAGACCTCCTGGGTGAGGTCCTCGGCGTCGTGCCGGTTGCCGGTGAGCCGGTAAGCCAGCCGGTAGACCCGCGACGAGTGCTGACGCACCAGGTCATCCCAGCTCGGCGGCGTCCATTCCGGCGCCGCGTCCGCAACTGGTGCCGCGCTCTTGGCTGACGCCGCGGCATCGCCCACGTTTGTGCTCCCTCTGCGCTGTCGGCTGCGCACAACCATCATGAGCCCGCTCCAGGTTGAACGCGCCAACCGGCCCCGCTAGTTCCCCAGTTACCAGGCTGTGACGATAGGCTCCGGACTGGGAAGGTCATGACCCACCGGAGGCAGGCATCGTGAGCACCGAGGCTACCGCGGCCTATGTCGAGGAGTTCATCCCCGAGGATGAGCCCCTGCTCATGGCACGCCGCAATGCCGCGCAGGTGGGCGGCGCCTCCCCGGTGAGCCCGGCGGTGGGCGCCACCCTGCGTTTCATCGCCGCCGCCATCAGCGCCAAGGCGGTCGTGGAGGTCGGCACCGGCTGCGGCACGTCCGGCGTCTGGCTGCTCCGGGGCATGCGCCGCGACGCCGTGCTCACCAGCGTCGACGTCGAGCCCGAGCATCAGCGGCTGGCCCGCCGCGCGTACACCGAGGCCGGGTTCGCGAGCAACCGCTTCCGGCTCATACTCGGCAAGGCCACCGACGTGCTGCCCCGCCTCACCGACGGCGGCTATGACCTGGTGTTCTGCGACGCGGACAAGCAGGAGTACCCGGCCTACCTGACCGCCGCCCTGCGGCTGCTGCGGCCCGGCGGGGTGGTGGCATTCGACAACGCGCTCTGGGGCGGCAGGGTCGCCGATCCCGATCTGATCGACCCGGAAACGTCGGCCATCAGGGAGGTGGCCGGGCTGGTCCGCCAGGACGAGCGCCTGGTGCCGCTGCTCCTGCCCGTCGGGGACGGCCTGCTGACGGCGGTCAAGCGCGGCTAGCCGCCGCCAGCCAGGCGAGCAGCAGCCGGGTGCCGTACCCCGTCGCGCCCTTGGTGTTCTCCCCTTCATCGGACGACGACCGGGCGGCACCGGCGATGTCGAGGTGCGCCCAGGGCCGCCCGCCGGTGAACTCGCGCAGGAAGAGGGCCGCGTCGATGGATCCCGCCCGCATGCGGCTCCCGTGCGGCACGTTGGCCAGCTCGGCGACCGGGGAGTCGAGCGCGTCCCGGTAGTCGTCCACCAGCGGCATCCGCCACAGGGCGTCCCCGCTGGCATCGGCCGCGGCGAGCAGATCGCGCGCCACCCGGTCGTCGCTGGCGTAGAGCGCGGCCATGTGCGTGCCGAGGGCCACCCGGGCCGCCCCGGTCAGCGTGGCGATGTCCACCATGACGTCGGGCTGGAGCACCGCGTCGGCGTAGGCGAGCGCGTCGGCCATGACCAGGCGGCCTTCCGCGTCGGTGTTCAGCACCTCGACGGTGCGTCCGCCGAAATGCGTGATGACGTCTCCCGGCCGCAGCGCCGACCCGGACGGCATGTTCTCCGCCGCGGCCACCAAGCCGGTCACCCGCGAGGCGACCCCGAGCCGGCCCAGCGCGGACATGGCCGCGATCACCGCCGCGCCGCCCGCCATGTCGGTCTTCATCAGCTTCATGCCGTCGGCCGACTTGAGCGACAGCCCGCCGCTGTCGAACGTGATGCCCTTGCCGACTACCGCGATGTGCTCCCGCGCCCCGGCCGGGGCGTACCCGAGCTCGATCAGCCGCGGCGGGGAGGCCGACCCCGATCCCACCGCGATCAGGCCGCCGAACCCCTGCGCGGCGAGCTCATCGGCATCCCACACCCGGGCCGTCAGCCCGGCCCCGGCGGCCACCGCCGCCGCCTGGTCCGCCAGCCAGGCCGGGGTCTTGCGCGCGGACGGCGTGTTCGTGAGGTCACGGGCGAGCGCCACCGCGCCGGCCACGGTCCTGGCCGCCGCGATTGCGTCCTGGTGCCCATCCGGCCCGTCGAGCAGGAGCCGCACTTCCCCGGGGGCCTGCGCCGGGGCCGCGTCCCTCCGGGTTTGCGAGAACCGGTAGGAGGCCAGTAGCAGGCCGACGGTGAAGGCGTGGACAGCCGCGGCGGGCTGGCCGAGCAGGGCGGAGGTCAGCAGCGTCCGCCCGGACGCCACCCGGCGCCCCACCGCCGCGCCCGCCTTGCGCATCGCGGCCGGGGACCCGTCGCCGAGCCCGAGGAACAGGAACGGGCCCGGGCCGTCGCCGACGCCGATCACCGCGCTGGTGAGGTCACCGGCATCGCCGGTCGCCTCGCAGCGGGCGATCACATCGGCCGCGGGCGCGCCCAGGTAGGAATCGATCCCGGCTGACTCGGCGCCCTGGACCGGCACCACGATGGGCCCGGGCGCGCCGGTAGCGCCCGGGACGCGGCCGTCCGGCCCGGCGAGGTAGGCGGCCAGCGGCCGGGGGCCGTGGGTGGCAACCGCGATCAGCTGTGTGTCTATCGGCAAGGTTCAGCCGGTGGCGGACTTGAGCGCATCAGAGAGCTGAGCCGCTTCGTCAGCCGACAATTCGACCACAAGCCTGCCACCGCCCTCGAGCGGTACGCGCATCACGATGCCGCGGCCTTCCTTAGTGACCTCGAGCGGGCCATCACCCGTCCGCGGCTTCATCGCCGCCATCCTGCATCCCCTTTCCTGCCTGGGGCCGCCTGAGACCTCAGCGAGGCCCGCCGCCGTGTCGCCGGCGACTGCGGAGAGTGCGGCCGATCCACAGCCGTGTCGATCATTAGATCTATTATCCAGGCTTCGGGCCCCAGATGGGAATGATCAGCAGCGTCGGCAGCGGCAAGATGGGCGGACGCCCTGCTAGCGCACCCGGGCCGGGCCGGTGCAGGTGGCGGCCTGGCCGCTGTCGAGCTCCTCGCACAGGCTCACGATGTGCTCGGCCGTGTCCTCCACGTCGGTCAGCATCCGCTGCTCATAGACGCCACCGCCGGTCCGCCACAAGATCGTGTTGGGAAGGCACCACACGGTCAGCCCGCGCCGCACCGAGAGCACGGAGATGCCGGCGCCCGCCTCGCCCGCGCGCAGCAGGCTCTCGCCGAGCCCGCGGTCGGCCAGCATCGCCGCCAGCCTCCGGGACACCTCGCAGGGGCGCGGCCTGGCGCGCTTCAGGCGGGCGGGGATGCGTCCGGGGTGCACCGGCTGCGCGAACCAGACGGCCTTGCCCGGGACCCGCCAGCAGCCGAGCCGGGAACGGCTCAGATGATGGCCCCAGCGCCCGCCGGACAGCCCGGCGACCACCTGCAGGCCCCGGCCGTCCACCGCGCCGGGGCCGGCCCGGCCCGGGGTGGGCGGGGTCCCGCACTTCCAGCCGGTCAGCGAGTCGAACGCCTTGCAGACCAGTTCCCACCGGCCGGCGGCATGGCGCAGGTAGAGCCACAGTTCGGGGACGCCGGCGACGGCCTGGCGGGCCGCGCCCTCGAACTGGACGTTCTGCTGGGCGTACAGCGTGTTGGCGGCCAGTTCGCTGGCCATCGTCATGCCGTCATAGATCAGGTCATCGGGCAGCCCGAGGCCGGATGCCGTCTCGCTGAACATCCGCCTGCTCTCGCTGGCACAGGTGGCGTCCAGGGACAGTGGCCGGACCAGGCAATCGCCGGCCAGGAGCGATGCGGCCCCGGCGACCGGTGAGGCGCCTGCTCCCGGCGAGGCGCCGGCTCCCGGCGAATCCGCCGCCTCCCGCCCTGCCTCCGGGTCTGTGATCGCGGCGGGCCCTCCCCTCCACCGGCCCGCAGCACCCGGAGCTACCGGAGCCGACACCACCTGCGGCGGCGTGGCAGCGATAGGAAATCTTAACATGCTTCTCAGCCTTCGTGACTTAGATATCTGTGAAGCAGACATTACGAGTAGTGAAGCGCTTTTGCAATGCGGATCAGCCGATTGCCTTCGGTTCTCCGTGCCGATGCGTGATCCGCGGTACGTGTACAGTCACAGACGCGGCGGATTCCGCTCCGCCCGGCGTTGAGACAGGCGCTGCATAGAGAATCCCCCGGGTGGCAGCCCGGGGGATTCTCGTGTCAGGCGTGATGAGGGGGCTCAGCCCACGTCGGCGGCCACGCCCGGGTCGTCGTAACGGCCCATCCGCGCATCCCCCAGGAACGCGGCGAACGCGGCGCGGGCGATGACGTGGGCGCCCCCCTCCGGGCGCTTGCTGTCACGGACGGCGATGACACCGGGAAGGTTGGCGGCCACCTCCACGCAGCCACCGTTCTGATGGCTCCGGCGGGCCTTCCTCCAGACGGCTTGAGACAGGTCAGTCATGGATCACTCCAGTTGGTCAGCTAGTTGCCTCAGATAGATAGCGGTATCCGATGGCTCCAGCGCGCCATCGACCGCTTTTTCGAAGGACTGGATGTACCTGCCCACCTGATCGGGCTCATTCACCTCAACGACGGCGAAGTCGGTCTCGGTGAAGGCGATGCTCGGCTCGCCCTCGGCGAAATCAAAGATGTTGATCGCCGAACTGAGGCCCGGCGGCGGCCCGTCGGCGAACCGCTGGATGCGGAGGTCGATGTTGGGACGGCGGCCCATGTCGATCAGGTGCTCGATCTGGTCGCGCCGCTCCGATCGCGAGCCCCACTGATACCGCAGGGACGCCTCGGTGATGACGGCGGTCAGCCCGGGGGAGGTGTCGCCCGGGCGGGACAGGATCTCCTGCCGGCGCAGCCGGGTGTCCAGCGCCTTGCGGCGCCAGGACGGCGGCCGTGGCCCGGTGCGGATGAAGGCCTCGGCGTAGTCCTGGCTCTGCAGCAGGCCTGGCAGGACCAGCGGCATGAACACCCGGATCCGGCTGGCGTCGTTCTCAAAGCCCGGGAACTCGTTCTCGAAGATGTCGGAGTAGTCACGCCACCAGGGCCGGGAGCGCGCCTGGATGGCCAGCTCCTCAAGCTGCTCCCGCTCACCCTCGTCCACGTCATAGATGCGGAGCAGGTCGCGGATGTCGCTCATCTCGGGGCGCTTCCACTGATTCGCCTCGAACCGCCCCACCTTGCCCCGGCCCCAGTTGAGCATGTCGCAGACGTGGTTGGCGGTGTACCCGCTCTGGACGCGCAGCTGCAGGAGCCGCCGGGACAGCCGGCGCTTGGCTACGGTGGCGCCATGGGCCTCGTCGGTCATTCTGGGTCGCCTCCTTGACAGGGCGGCATCAACAGTATAGCGCTACTTAAGTTGTGAATCACAGATATTTTTATCTCAGTCAACGTTACACACTGCCCTCGGTTGTCACGCCGACCCCACTGATCACGCCCGGGGTCAGCCGAGCGTGTCGTCAAACTCGCCCTTCCGGACGCCGTCGAGGAAGCACTCCCACTCGTGGCGGTCGTACACCAGGACCCTCTCCGACGGGTCACCGACGACCCGCATCAGCACCCACTCGGTGGCCGGCCCGTCCCGCCTGCCGGTGAAGGCGACCTCGATGGCTCCCTCCCCGTCCCCCGAGCGCTGCCAGGACAGGGCCTCGGTGTCGATCCCCAGGGTCTCGACGGTCGGCTTGCCGGTCATGACGGCCTCGGCGGTCTCATCGCCGGCGCGCCACGCCGCAGTAGAGCATCCGTGACCCGTCGCTGTCGGCCAGCGACGGGACCTCCGCGCCCCACTCACCCACGTAGCAGACGACGGCGTCGGCGCCGGGGTAGGGCGGCACCATGTCCAGGTGGTCGAAGAAGCGCTGCACGTCGTCCTTGGGCCGGACGTAGATGTTCTCGGTGGCCCTGGAGTAGACGTCAATGCCCTCCTCGACCCCCCGGGGCGGGAGGCGGTCGGCGGTCACGTGCGACAGCGCCAGGTAGCTCCCGGGCGCCAGCGAGGCCATGTACTGGTCGACGAGGCCCCACGGATCCGACGACGGCGCGACAAAGTGCATGACCGCCGTCATCAGCAGCCCGGTGGGCTCACCGTCCTTGATCAGCGCGCGCAGCCCGGGATCGCCGAGCACCGCCTGGGGGTCACGCAGGTCGGCGGTGACGACCGTGGCGCCCTGGGCGTCCTTGAGCAGGTCGGCCGAGAACAGCGCCACCATCGGGTCGTTGTCCACATAGACCACCCGGGCGTCGGGGGCCACCGCCTGCACGATCTCGTGGGTGTTTCCGACCGTAGGCAGCCCCGACCCGATGTCGATGAACTGCCGGATCCCCTGCTCCGCCAGCCAGCGGGCGGCGCGCTGGTGGAAGCTCCGGTTCGCCCAGGCCGCGTCCGGCAGGTCCGGCAGGGCGGTGATGATCCGCTTCGCCGCCGCCCGGTCGGCCGGGAAGTTGTGCCTGCCGCCGAGGTAGAAGTCGTACAGGCGGGCCGGGCTCGGCACGTTCGGATCAACCCCGGGGGGGACCGGCGGGTCTTCCGTCATTTCCGCTCCATCCGGCTGAGAGTTCACTGGCATCTGGACACCCCGCAATAGCTCCCATGGGACCCGCTGCGGGGGTCATCGGTCCCCCACGCCGCGCCGTCCAGCCCGGGACTTAACTCGCGCGAACCTGCACCGGCTGGTGCCGGCGGGTCGGTCGTCACACCCACCGCACCGGGGTGACCGCTCATCGCACCTCCGCTTACTACTCGGCCCGGGACCGGGAGCCGCCGCCGCCAGCGAGGCGGGCGATCCGCCAGCGATCCGCCAGCCAGCGTGAGCTCCACCCGGACATGGCGCGCCCGGGGGGCCACGCCGCCTCGCCCGGGCACTTTCTCCCCGCGGGCTGTGGTGACACAGTCACCTGGCCTCCGTGCCTCCGTTAGAACAGCCCACCTTCAGTCTCGCACGCTACGTGTGATTCGCGAACCGCTGGGCGCACATCATGGCCGGTGTGTTCATGAATACGCACCCCGGCGGAAGCAGCCGACGAGATGGTCGTCTACCACTCCGCATGCCTGCAGTGCAGCGTAGACCGTGACCGGGCCGGTGAAGGTGAAACCGAGCCGCCGCAGTTCCTTGGCGCACGCCTTGGATGCCGGTGTCCACGCCGGAATGTCGGCCGTCGTGGCCGGCGGGCGGCCCGGTGCCTCGGCGTAGCGCCACATCAACGCGGCCAGCCCGCCGGGAACCGCCAGCGTGGCCCGGGCGTTGCCGATCACCGCGTTGATCTTGGCCCGGTTGCGCACGATGCCGGCGTCGGCCAGCAGCCGCTCGGTGTCGCCGGCGCCGAAGGCCGCCACCGCCCCCGGGTCGAACCCGGCGAAGGCGGCGCGGAAGTTGTCCCGCTTGCGCAGGATCGTGAGCCAGGACAGCCCGGACTGGAACGCCTCCAGCGAGAGCCGCTCGAAGATTCCGGCGTCGTCCCTGACCGGCCGCCCCCACTCCTCGTCGTGGTAGGGGAGGTAGTCGGGACTGCTGAGCGCCCACGGGCAGCGCGCAAGCCCGTCCGGGCCCGGCGCCGGTCCCGCCCCGGCCGCGCTCTCCGGCCCTGCCCCGGCGTCACCCACCGGTCCCGCTCCGGCCTCACTCATCGGTTCCCGGCCCGGATGGCCGCTGCCAGGCGGGCAGCCAGGGCGGGCCGACGCGATGCTCTTCGCCGGCGGGTGGGGCGGGCGGATCTGCGGGGGGCGGCTTGCCAGCTGGCGGCCCTGCCGGGCCCGCCGGGCCCGCCGCGGTCGCCGGGCCGCCCGCACCCGCCTGGGCCGCTGTGCCCACCGGCCCTCCGGTGCCCGCCGGGCCTGCCGGGCTCACTGGGCCTGCCTGGCTCGCCGGGGCCGTCGAACTCATTGACCCTCCCGGCTCCGCCGGGCTCACTGGGCCTGCCTGGCTCGCCGGGGCCGTCGAACTCATTGGCCTGCCCGGACCCGCCGGGACCGTCCGCCGGTCGCCGGCGCCGGCGGACCGCGTCCCGTCCTGGCGGCCCCGCAGATCGGCCAGTTCCCGGCGCAGCGTCGCGATCTCCACGTCGCGCGCGGTCACCGAACGCGCGATCACCCGCAGCGCGTCCTCGGTCGCCTGGGCGTTATATCCCCACAGCGACATGGGCGGCCGCAGCAGCGCCACGTCGGTGGCGCTCACCTCGTCGAGCTCGATAGGCGCGGTGTCGCCGGCGAACGTGGCCATCTCGCCGACCCGCCCCAGGGCGGCCAGCACCACGCCGCCCAGGATCGCGGCGGCCGCGACCAACAGCACTATTGGCACACTACGAATCGTGCCATGCTCGGTGGGTGCTCAGGCAGACCCAGCCCGGCGGGCGGGCGCCCCGGACGCTGTTGCTCGGCCCCGGTGCCGACCCGCAGCAGGCGGCGCTGGCGCGGGCCGAAGGCGCCGACCTCATCGATGTCCGTGGCGCCACCCCGGAGGCGCTGGCAACGATCCGGGCCAGCCTGCCCGCGGACATGCTGTGGACGGGCCCGCGGACTGACCCGCTGGACGCCGGCCCGCTGGACGCCGACCGGCTGGCGGCTACACCGGCCGCGGTGATTGCGACGGCCGCGGTCTGCGCCTGGCTGGGCGCCCCCGTTGTCCGGTCCCGGCACACCCGGGCGGTACGCCGCGCCATCGACATGACCGCGTCCATCGCCGGCCACCGGCCCCCGTCCCGCACGGTCCGCGGGCTGGCCTGAGCCCGGGCTAGCGTCCTGGGGCGTCCGCCGCTGGCACCGACGTGCCCAGCGGCCCGCCGTTCTGGTGCGCCGACTGGATGATCCGGACGACCTCGTCGGGCTCGTCCGCGATGCTCAGCAGGTCCAGGTCGCCCGGGGAGACCTTGCCCTGGCCAACTACCGTGTCGCGGAGCCAGGACAGCAGGCCGGACCAGTAGGAGCTGTCCACCAGCACGATCGGGAACTTGGTGATCTTGCCGGTCTGGACCAGCGTGAGCGCCTCGAACAGCTCATCCAGCGTGCCGAACCCGCCCGGCAGCACCACGAACGCCTGCGAGTACTTGACGAACATGGTCTTGCGGACGAAGAAGTAGCGGAACTCGATGCCGATCTCGACGTGGTCGTTGAGGCCCTGCTCCAGCGGCAGCTCGATGCCCAGGCCCACCGAGACCCCGTTTTTGGACATTGCTCCCTTGTTGGCCGCTTCCATGATCCCGGGGCCGCCTCCGGTGATCACCGCGTAGCCGGCGCCCGCCAGCCCTCTCGAGATGGCTTCCGCGAGCTCGTAGTCGCGGGTGCCGGGTACGGCGCGGGCCGACCCGAAAACGGAGACCGCCAGGCCCAGCTCCGCCAGCAGGCCGAAGCCCTCGACGAACTCCGCCTGGATCCGCAGCACCCGCCACGGATCGGTGTGCACCCAGTCGCTCGGGCCACGCCGGTCCAGCAGCCGCTGGTCGGTCGTGGTCATGGGAATCGCCTTGCCGCGGAGCATGACGGGGCCTTGCCGGCGGATGCGGCGCCGGGACTCGGGTTGTTGGTTCATGATCCGTCCACGGTAACCCAGCTCAGCGGCCGGGAAGAACGGCCGCACCGGCCGCCGGGCCAGCTGGCCAGGGCCGCCGTCAGATGGCCATTGGCCGGCAACCCCGCCGCTTTCAGGCGTTCATTCCATGGTCGCGGAGAATGTCGTTCAGCACCGCCTTGTCGTGCCGGCTGCCCTCCGGCAGCCGCTTGAGCACCAGCACGCCGGGCAGGCCGAACTCCCCCCCGGCGAACTTCCTCGTCCGGGTGCCGCCGACACAGACCGACCAGGCCGGTACCTCTCCCCTGGGCAGCTCCTCCCCGGTCTCGACGTCGATCACGTGGGAGCTTCTGGTCAGGATCGTGCCCGCGCCCAGGACCGCGCCCGTGCCCACCTGGGCGCCGTCCACGACCATGCACCGCGAGCCGATGAAGGCATCGTCCCCGATGACCACCGGCACCGCGTTCGGCGGTTCCAGCACCCCGCCGATGCCAACCCCGCCGGCCAGGTGGACGTTCCTCCCGACCTGGGCGCAGGACCCGACGGTGGCCCAGGTGTCCACCATGGTCCCGGAGTCCACGTAGGCACCGATGTTGACGAACGACGGCATGAGCACACAACCGGGGGCAATGTAGGCGCCCCAGCGGGCGATCGCGCCCGGGACCACCCGCACCCCGTCCAGCCGGGTCTTCAGCGGCACCCGGTCGTGGTAGCGAAAGTCGCCCGCGCCCGACGGCTCCATCGGCAGCAGCCGGAATGCCAGCAGGATCGCGCGCTTGGCCCGCTCGTCCACGCCGATGCCGCCCGCCGGGTCCGGCCAGGCCACCCTGGCCTCCCCCGCGTCGAGCGCGTCCACCGCCGCGGTCACCACCGCCCGGGCCGCCGCGTCGTCCGGTCCGAGCTCGGCCCGCCGGTCCCACAGCTCGTCGATGCCAGCGGGCAGGGGCGAGCGGGACAGGCCGGCCGTGGCCTGGGAAGGATTCATGAGTTGATGCTAGTGGCCGCCGACGAGAGGCGCGGGGGGCACGGGCCCGGACTCGCCGGACGGGCCCAGGGCGGGCGCGGTGACCGGTACCGTCTTTTGATGTGCCGACCAAACCGCGCAGAGCTGTCCTGACGCCGGGCATCTTCCTGCTCGTCATCGCCCTGGCGGCGGCCGGTTACCTCCTGCTCAGGCAGAACAAACCGCTCCTGATCGGGAGCGGCTGCCAGGCGGGCCGGGGCGCGGCCTCGGTCGCGCTCGATCCGGAGCAGGCCGCGATCGCGGCGACCATCGCCGGGGTCGCACACCAGCGGTCGATGCCGCGGCGCGCCGTCATGGTTGCCTACGCCGCCGCGCTGCAGGAATCAAAACTGCACAACCTGAGCTACGGCGACCGCGACTCGGTCGGGGTGTTCCAGCAGCGCCCGTCCGAGGGCTGGGGCCGGCCTGGAAGCTGAAGGACCCGGTCTACGCGAGCACCAGATTCTTCAAGGCCCTGGCCACCGTGCCCGACTACCTCCACAAGCCGGTGTACCGGGCCGCCCAGGCCGTCCAGCGCAGCGCCGACGGCTACGCCTACATCCAGTACCAGCCGGAAGCGGCCGCCCTGGCGGCCGACTTCACCGGCCGCAGCGCACGTGCGGTCTGGTGCTGGTCCGCGGCGCCCACCCCGGCCAAGGCCAACCTGACGGCGGCCCGCCAGGGGCTGGCACACGCGTTCGGCCCGATCAGCTCGCACCGGGCGGCAACGCCGGGCGACGCCCCCGTCATGCTGGTGCACACCCCCCGGCCCGCGGTGGGCTGGGCGGTCGCGGCCTGGCTGGTGACGCACGCGTCGTCGTACGGGATCCATGACGTGCGCTACGCCGGGTTCCGGTGGCAGGCGTCGTCCGGCAGCAGCGGGTGGACGCGGGACAAGGGCCAAACGCACCCGGATGTGGTCCGGGCCAGCTGATAGCCTGATCCCCCGGCCAATGAGCAATACCGCCCCAAAGGCCACGCCAGACGCGCAATACTAAGGCCGTTGCGCGTTACGGGACCGATCTTGGGACAGTGCCGGAATGAGGGAGTTCCAAACGTGACCTACATCATCACCGAGGGCTGCATCGACCTGCTCGACAAAACGTGCATCGACGAGTGCCCGGTGGACTGTATCTACGAGGGCGCCCGGCAGATGTACATCCACCCGGACGAGTGCGTGGACTGCGGCGCTTGTGAGCCGGTCTGCCCAGTCGAGGCGATCTTCTACGAGGACGACCTTCCGGACCAGCTCAAGGACTTCTACCGGGTGAACGTCGAGTTCTTCCAGAACCTCGGCTCTCCCGGCGGCGCATCCAAGGTGGGCAAGATCCCTTACGACCACCCAATCACCGCGTCGTACCCGCCAATGCAGTAAGGGGATTGCGCTGACCCTCGCCGCCCGTCTTCCCACCTTTCCCTGGGACCTTCTGGCCCCCTACCGGGACAAGGCACGGGCGCACGGCGACGGGATCGTGGACCTGTCGATCGGGACCCCGGTCGACCCGGTCCCCGGGCCGGTGCGGGCGGCGCTCGCGGACGCGGCGGACGCACCCGGTTACCCCGCAACCCAGGGAACTCAGCGGGTACGTGAGGTGGCGGCGGGCTGGCTGGCCCGCCGCCACTCCGTGTCCGCCGACCCCTCCGCGGTGCTCCCGCTGATCGGCAGCAAGGAATTCATCGCCGCCCTGCCGACGATGCTCGGCTGCGGCCCCGGCGACACCGTGGTTCACCCGGAACTGGCCTACCCGACCTACGCGATCGGGGCCCAGCTGGCCGGGGCCACGGCGGTGGCGGCGGACGGGCTGGCCGCGCTCGGCCCGGGGCGGGTGGCCCTGGTGTGGGTGAACTCCCCCGCCAACCCCACCGGCCGGGTCCTGCCGGCGGCGCACCTGCGCAAGATGGTGGACTGGGCGCGCGAGCGCGGCGCGGTCATCGCCGCCGACGAGTGCTACCTGGACCTCGGCTGGGACGCCGAGCCGGTGTCGGTCCTGCATCCAGAGGTGTGCGGGGATTCCGCCCGCGGCGTGCTCGCGGTGCACTCGCTGTCCAAGCGCTCGAACATGGCGGGCTACCGGGCGGGGTTCGTCGCCGGTGACCCGGCGCTCGTCGGCGAGCTGCTGGAGATCCGCCGGCACGCGGGGATGATGATGCCCACCCCCATCCAGGCGGCGATGGCCGCCGCGCTCGACGACGACGCGCACGCCGACGAGCAGCGCGCCAGGTACGCAACGCGGCGGGAGCGGCTGCGGGCGGCGCTGGCCGCGGCGGGCTGGGTCACCGAGCACTCCGAGGCCGGCCTGTACCTGTGGGTGGCCCGGCCCGGCCTGGACTGCTGGGGCAGCGTGCAGCTGCTCGCCGAGGCCGGCATCCTGGTCGCCCCCGGCGAGTTCTACGGGCCGGCCGGCCGGGAGCACGTGCGGGTGGCCCTCACCGCCACCGACGAGCGGATCGGCGCCGCCGTGGCCCGCCTCGCGGCCATTGCCTGAACCATCCGCAACGGATCGCCGTTTCATCGCCTGAATCCGCAACAAATCTGCTGCTGAACGCAGGATGCAGCGATATCGCCCGCCCGGGCGTGCTCTTAGTCTGGATTGTGACCCCGGCAGCCAGCTGACAAGGAGCGGATGAATGCGGGCCACGAGCACAGCGGTGCAGCTGCGCGCCCTCGCGGACGCGCACAGTGCGCACAATTACCACCCGCTCCCGGTCGTTATCTCCTCCGCCGAGGGCGCGTGGGTGACCGACGTCGAGGGGCGCCGCTACCTGGATCTTCTCGCCGCCTATTCGGCCCTCAACTTCGGCCACCGCCACCCCCGGCTGGTCGCCGCCGCACAGCGCCAGCTCGAGCGGGTGACGCTGGTCAGCCGGGCGTTCGACCATGACCAGTTCGGCCCGTTCTGCGCCGAGCTCGCCGCGCTGGCGGGCATGGACATGGTGCTGCCCATGAACACCGGCGCGGAGGCGGTGGAGACGGGAATCAAGACGGCCCGCAAGTGGGGCTATGAGGTCAAGGGGGTGCCCGACGGGGAAGCGGTCATCGTGACGTTCGAGGGGAACTTCCACGGGCGGACGACCACCATCGTCAGCTTCTCGACCGACGATGACGCCCGCGCCTCCTACGGCCCCTACACGCCCGGCTTCCGGGTCGTGCCCTACGGCGACCCGGCCGCGCTCGCGGCGGCCATGGACGAGCGCGTAGTCGGTGTGCTCGTTGAGCCGGTCCAGGGCGAGGCCGGGGTGGTCGTGCCGCCGCCGGGTTACCTCACTGCCGTCCGGGAGGCGTGCACCGCGCACGGGGCGCTGATGATCGCCGACGAGATCCAGTCGGGGCTGGGCCGCACCGGGACCACCTTCGCCTGCGAGCACGAGAACGTGAAGCCGGACATGTACCTATTGGGCAAGGCACTGGGCGGCGGCATCGTGCCGGTCTCGGCGGTGGTGTCCTCCCGCGAGGTCCTCGGCGTGTACCGGCCCGGCCAGCACGGCTCGACATTTGGCGGCAACCCGCTGGCCTGCGCGGTCGGCCGCGAGGTCATCGCGATGCTGTCCACCGGCGAGTTCCAGGAGCGGTCCGCCAAGCTGGGCACGCACCTGCACGACCGGCTGTCCGCGCTGCCGCGCGAGGTCGTGCGTCAGGTCCGCGGCCGGGGCCTGTGGGCCGGCGTGGAGTTCGCCACTCTCGGCGGCCGGGTGGCCTGCGAGCGCCTGGCCTCGCGTGGGGTGCTGGCCAAGGACACCCACGGGACCACCATCCGCCTCGCCCCGCCCCTGGTCATCACCCAGGAAGACCTCGACTGGGCGCTGGACCGCCTGGAAGAGGCGGTCCGCTAGCCGCGGCCCGTCACGAGTCTCAGCGGGCAGCCCCGTCTTACCACGGATCTTGACCACGCAAACCAGGACGAAACGGGCGGGATCATGACCACATCCGGTGATATGTCGGAATGATCATGGTCAGCCCGCGCCGTCAGCCGCGCCGTCGTCCAGCCGGCGGTAGTGGCTGGAGTAGTACAGGAGCGGGCCGCCCGCCGGGCCTGGCTCGCTGACCGCCAGCACCTCCCCGACCACGATGCTGTGGTCGCCGCCGTCGTGGACGGCGGTGGTCCGGCATTCCATCGCGGCGAGCGCGTCGTCGAGGATGGGGGCGGCCGTCAGCGGGCCGGGATGGTGACGCACCGCGTCAAGCTGGCCGGTCAGCGGCCGGCCACGGGTCGCTAGCCAGCGGGCGGTCTTCTCCGCGTCCTCGCCCAGCACCGATACCGCCCAGGTGCCCGTGGCCAGCACCGCGTCGTGGAAGCGGGCGGCCTTCTCCGCGCAGAACAGCACCAGCAGCGGCTCCAGGGACACCGAGGTGAAGGCGGTCACCGTCATCGCGTGACCGGCGCCGTCCAGGCTGGTGGAGACCACGACGATGCCGCTGGCGAACCGGCCGGCGACCCGCCGGAAGTCGGCCTGGTCTACCGCGGCCATGCGCCCACACGCCGCGGCCACCGGCCCCGGCGACGCGACAGCGCGAACGTGAGCACCACGCCCAGGCCCGCGCTGGCCGCGCCCCCGTACAGGTACCACTTGCCCGCGGTGGTGTTGGTGACGATCACGCTGCCAGCCGCGGTGGGCATGGTCAGCACAAACGAGGCGAGGAACCAGCCGAACGCCGGCACCAGGGCGCCCATCGGGGAGTCCATGCCCAGGCCGGCCAGCAGGCAGGTGGCGAAGATCACCACGCAGAACACCAGCGCCGCCACCGGCACGGGGCCGATGGCGTGGCTGAACTGGAAGCAGCCAAGGAGCCCCTCCATCACGCCGAGCAGGAACAGCACCGCGTAGGCGCTCCCGGCACCGGCCGTATCCGGGCGGGCCGGGCGGCCCGGCTGGGCCCGCTGGGCGGGCTGGGCCGGCCGGGCGGGCTGGACCTGTCCCGG
This sequence comes from uncultured Actinomycetes bacterium, assembly GCA_963835425.1. Taxonomy (GTDB): domain Bacteria; phylum Actinomycetota; class Actinomycetes; order Streptosporangiales; family Streptosporangiaceae; genus UBA9676. The sequence continues at coordinate 147,472 of CAWIGE010000006.1, forward strand.
CTCTGGCGTGCTGTCCACGCAGAGCAGGCTATACGGCGAGGCCCGCGAATAGATCCTGCTCGCGCCCGTGTGGCCCGGCGCCGGGACCGCGAGGCCGGCCAGCAACGTGTAGTGCTCCCGGGCGCCGATCCGCTGGCCGACCATGTCGGACAGGGCGAAATAGGGGTCCTCCACCGCGATCTGGGTGGCGTGGGCCCTGAGCGCGGCGACCTTCTCCGCGCGCTGGCCGGTGCCGTCGATCTCGGTGGTGACCTGCTCGTCCGCCACCCCAAACGGCAGGTCAGCCACCGAGCCCGCCCGCGTGAAGCGGGCGGGCGCATCCGGCCCGAGCCTGATCGCCCCGGCCAGCACCGAGCGCGGCATCGCCGTCGCATAGAGCTTCGCCACCCGCCAGGGGGCACCGCCGCCGACGGTCACGGCGGCCGGATCGGCGGCGGTCCGGACCGCCCGCCGCGTCACCCGGTGCGCCCGGATGTGATCGGGGTGGCCGTAAAAGCCGTTGGCGTCGTAGGTGACGACCACCTGCGGCGCCACCTCGCGGATCACGGCGGCGAGCTCCGCCGCCGCCTCGCCGGCGTCCGCCTGCCAGAAGCAGCCGGGAGCCTGATTCGACGGCAGGCCCATCATCCCGGAGTCCCGCCACCGGCCCACGCCGCCGAGGAACCGGTGGTCGGTCACGCCGAGCGCGGCGCAGGCGGCCGCCAGCTCGCCGGTCCGGTACTCCCCCAGCCGGTCGCCGTCGCCGTCGGCCAGGTACGCCAGTTCCGGCGGGATGATCTCACCCAGCTCCCCGCGGGTGCAGGTGACCAGGGTGACGGCGGCGCCCTGCGTTGCACAGGCGGCCATGGTCGCGCCGGTGCCGATCGACTCGTCGTCGGGATGGGCGTGGACCAGCAGCAGCCGCCGGGAATCACCAGCAGCAACCACACGAGCGAGCCTACCGGTGCCCCGGCTGGCAGGATCGGGGCATGACAGACAGCTTCCCGCGGCAGCAGGCCAGGACCCAGGGATTCAGCCTCGGCGTCCCCCGCTCGTTCCAGATCTCCCCCGACGGAAGCCGGGTGGCCTTCCTGCGCAGCCAGGGCGGCGCCGACCCGGCCACCTGCCTGTGGGTGATCGACGCCGGCACCGGCGAGGAACGCCTGGTCGCCGACCCGGCCTCACACGGACTGGGCGGGGCCATGACCGACGCCGAGCGGGCCATCCGGGAACGGATGCGCGAGCGGGCGGGGGGCATCACCGGATTCGCCACCGACGCCGCGCTCACGGTGGCCGCGTTCGCCCTGGCCGGCCGGATCTACCTGGCCGACCTGACGGGGGACGCCCCCCCGCGGGAGATCCCGGCCCGGGCTCCCGCGTTCGACCCCCGTCCCGACCCGGCCGGGCAGCGGGTCGCCTACGTCTGTGAGGGCGCGCTGCGGGTCACCGACCTGGCGACCGGCGAGGACACCGAGATCATCGGGCCCGGCGGGGAGCCGGGGCTCAGCTACGGGCTCGCCGAGTTCATCGCGGCCGAGGAGATGGACCGCACCCGGGGCTACTGGTGGGCGCCCGACGGCACCGCCCTGCTCGTGGCCAGGGTGGACGACGCCCCCGTCCACCGCTGGTACATCTCCGACCCGGCGAACCCGGCCCGGCCCGCCGCCGAGGTCGCCTACCCGGCGGCGGGAACCCCGAACGCCGACGTGACGCTGGTGCTGGCCGGCCTGGACGGCAGCCGGGCCCAGCTGGAATGGGACCGGGCCGGGTTCCCGTACCTGGTGACGGTCAACTGGGACGGCGACGACCCGCTGATCGTGGTGGAAAGCCGCGACCAGCGCCGGATCCTCCTGCTCTCGGCGGACCCGGCCCGGGCGGCCACCGCGGTGCTGCGGGAGGACACCGACGACCGCTGGGTGGACATCGTGCCCGGGGTGCCGGCCTGGACCAGCGACGGCCGGATCGTCTGGACAGCGGACGCCGGCGGGGCCAGGCGGCTGCTGGTCGCGAGCCCGGAAGAGCTCGCCGAGGGCAGCGCGGCGCCGGTCACACCCGCGGACCTCCAGGTCCGGGACGTCCTCGACGTGGACGGCGACACCGTGCTGTTCACCGCGTGGGCGGATGAGCCGACCGAGATCGGCCTGTGGACGTACGGGCCCGGGGGCCTGACACCGGTCACCGGGGAAGCGGGCGTGCACCATGGACGCCGGGCCGGGGGAACCACCGTGATCATCAGCCGGACCCTGACGGAGGCCGGCGTCAGGCCGCGGCTAATCCGCGGATCCGCGGACATACCGGTCGCCTCGCTGGCCGCCCACCCCCGCCTGCCTGCCCCGCGGCCGGACATCTTCGCGGCCTCCTCCCGCGGCATCCGCACCGCCCTGCTGCTGCCGTCCTGGCACGAGCCCGGCTCCCGGAAGCTGCCGGTGCTGCTCGACCCCTACGGCGGCCCGCACGTCCAGCGCGTCCTGGCCGCGCAGGCGGTCTTCTTGACCTCCCAGTGGCTCGCCGATCAGGGGTTCGCCGTGGTGGTCGCGGACGGCCGGGGCACGCCGGGCCGGGGGCCGGAGTGGGACCGGGCCGTCTGGCACGACCTGGCCGATCCGGTGCTCGAGGACCAGGTGGAGGCGCTGCACGCGGCCGCCGGGCGCTGCGCCGACCTGGATACGTCCCGGGTCGCGATCCGGGGCTGGTCGTTCGGCGGCTACCTGGCCGCGCTTGCCGTGCTCCGGCGCCCGGAGGTGTTTCACGCCGCGATCGTCGGCGCCCCGGTCACCGACCAGCGGCTCTACGACACCCACTACACCGAGCGCTACCTGGGGCACCCGGAGGAGAATCCCGAGGTCTACGACCACTGCTCACCCATCACAGATGCTCAACGGATCGCCGCCCGCGCACGCGCGGGCGGCGCCGTCACTCACCGGCCGATGATGATCATCCATGGGCTGGCCGATGACAACGTGGTGGTCGCCCACAGCCTGCGGCTATCGTCCGCGCTGCTGGCCGCGGGATACCCGCACACGGTGCTGCCCCTGTCCGGGGTCACCCACATGGCGTCGCAGGAGGAAGTGGCCGAGAACCTGCTGCTGCTGCAGGTGGACTTCCTCCGGCGGGCCCTGGGGCTGGCCGGTCAGCCGGGCAGGTAGACGATGGTAAGGCGCCCAGTGTTGCCAGAGTCACATGTCTGTAAGCGGCCTCCGGGCCCACGTGGTGATATTCAGTGGAATAGGGTGCGCGGCAGGTGAACCCGAAGGAAATCAAAGGCTGGAGACGTCAAAGATGACGCAGGCAACAACGGCGCCGGCCAAGACCAGGGCGCAGATCCCCGAGCGCACCCTGCGCAAGGACCCGTGGTGGCGGCAGCCGGCCATCAATGGCACCGCCCTCGCAATCGTGGTGATCTACCTGACCTGGGCGTCCCTGGTCAACGCGGACTACTTCTGGAAGCCGTACATCTCCCCGCTGTACTCGCCCTGCCTGGTCGACGACGTGCACCCCCGGCGCCGGCTACGACTGGATCCCGTGGCTGACCTGGCTGTCCCCAGCGGTCCTCATCATCGGCGGGCCGCTGGGCTTCCGGCTCACCTGCTACTACTACCGGAAGGCCTACTACCGGGCCTTCTGGCGGGCACCGGCCGCCTGCGCGGTCCGTGAGCCGCACGCGAAGTACACCGGCGAGACCAGGTTCCCGCTGATCCTGCAGAACGTGCACCGGTACTTCTTCTGGATCGCGATGGTGTTCAACGTGATCCTGACCGCCGACGCCGTCATCGCGTTCCGCAACCACCAGGGCCAGTGGGGCCACATGGGCCTCGGCACCCTGGTGCTGCTCGTCAACGCCGCGCTGCTGTGGCTGTACTCGCTGTCCTGCCACGCGTGCAGGCACGCCGTCGGCGGCAGGCTCAGGCACTTCTCCAAGCACCCGGTCAGGTACTGGATGTGGACCCAGGTCTCCAAGCTGAACGCCAAGCACATGCAGTTCGCCTGGATATCGCTGTTCTGGGTGCTGTTCACCGATCTCTATATCCGGCTGGTGGCCAGCGGGGCCATCACCGACCCGCGGTTTTTCTAGGCTGGCAGAGGGTGTGCAGGGCACATGACTGACATCGAGCGGCTCCCCTACGACGTGGTGGTGGTCGGGGCCGGCGGCTCCGGGCTGCGAGCGGCCATCGAGGCGCGCGAGGCGGGCAAGAGGACCGCCGTCATCTCCAAGTCCCTGTTCGGCAAGGCGCACACCGTCATGGCCGAGGGCGGCTGCGCGGCCGCGATGGGCAACATGAACCCGAACGACAACTGGCAGGTCCACTTCCGGGACACCATGCGCGGCGGCAAGTTCCTCAACAACTGGCGGATGGCCGAACTGCACGCCAAGGAGGCCCCGGACCGGGTATGGGAGCTGGAGGCGTGGGGCGCGCTGTTCGACCGCACCCCCGAGGGCAAGATCAGCCAGCGCAACTTCGGCGGCCACCAGTACCCCCGGCTGGCCCACGTCGGCGACCGGACCGGCCTGGAGATGATCCGGACCCTGCAGCAGCGGGTCGTGGCGCTGCAGCAGGAGGACGCCCGCGAGCACGGCGACCCGGAAGCAATGATCAAGGTCTTCGCCGAGACCACGATCACCGAGCTGGTCAAGGACGGCGACCGGATCGCCGGGGCGTTCGGCTACATGCGCGACAGCGGGCGGTTCGTGCTGTTCGAGGCGCCAGCGGTCATCCTGGCCACCGGCGGGATCGGGAAGACCTTCAAGTACAGCTCCAACTCCTGGGAGTACACCGGGGACGGGCACGCGCTCGCGCTGCTGGCCGGCGCCACGCTTGATGAACATGGAGTTCGTGCAGTTCCACCCCACGCACATGGTGTGGCCGATCTCGGTGCGCGGGCTGCTGGTCACCGAGTCGGTCCGCGGTGACGGCGGGGTGCTGCGCAACTCCGAGGGCAAGCGGTACATGTTCAACTACGTGCCCGACGTGTTCCGGGCCCAGTACGCGGAGACCGAGGAGGAGGCCGACCGCTGGTACACCGACCCGGACCACAACCGCCGCCCGCCGGAGCTGCTGCCCCGCGACGAGGTCGCCCGGGCCAACAACGCTGAGGTCAAGGCCGGCCGCGGTTCGCCGCACGGCGGCGTGTTCCTGGACATCGCCTCCCGGCGGCCGGCCGAGGAGATCCTGCGCCGGCTGCCGTCGATGTACCACCAGTTCAAGGAGCTGGCCGACGTGGACATCACCAAGGAGCCGATGGAGGTCGGCCCGGCCCAGCACTACGTGATGGGCGGCGTCGAGGTGGACCCGGACACGGCCGAGTCGATCGTCCCCGGCCTGTTCGCGGCGGGCGAGGTGTCCGGCGGCATGCACGGCTCCAACCGGCTCGGCGGCAACTCCCTGTCCGACCTGCTGGTGTTCGGACGCCGGGCCGGCCTGGGCGCGGTGGCCTACCTGGACTCCCTGGGCGGCGCCCGGCCGGCGGCCAGCGACGCTGATCTCGAGGCAGCGTGGGCCGAGGCGCTCGCCCCGCTGGAGCGCTCCGGCGGCGAGAACCCCTACACCGTCCACGGCGAGGTCCAGCAGACCATGAGCGACCTGGTCGGCATCATCCGCAAGGAAGACGACATCAAATCGGCGCTCGCCGAGCTGGAGAAGCTCCGCGCGCGGGCCGCGAACGTCAGCGCCGAGGGCGGCGCGGCCTACAACCCCGGCTGGCACCTCGCCCTGGACCTGCGCAACATCATGCTGATCGCGGACTGCGTGGCGCAGGCGGCGCTGGAGCGCCAGGAGAGCCGCGGCGGGCACACCCGCGACGACTTCCCCGAGATGTCGGCGGAGTGGCGGAAGGTGAACCTGATCTGCTCGCTGGAGGGCGACCGGGTGGCGATCAAGCAGCAGCCGATGGCCCCGATGCGCGAGGACCTGCTCACCCTGTTCGACACCGATGAGCTGAAGAAGTACTACACCGAAGCGGAACTGCCGCCGGCGGCCGGAACGGCTCAGCCAGCCGACAGCGAGGAGACGAGAAGCTGATGGGCGAGAAGGTAGCGCTCAAGGTCTGGCGCGGCGACGCCGGTCAGGGCGAGCTGACCGATTACCAGGTGGAGGCCAACGAGGGCGAGGTCCTCCTGGACATCCTGCACCGGCTGCAGGCCACTCAGGCGGGTGACCTGGCCGTCCGCTGGAACTGCAAGGCGGGCAAGTGCGGTTCGTGCTCCATGGAGATCAACGGGCGGCCGCGGCTGGCCTGCATGACCCGGATGTCCATCTTCGAGCCCGGTGAGCCCATCACGGTGACCCCGCTGCGCACCTTCCCGGTGATCAGGGACCTCGTCACCGACGTGTCGTTCAACTTCGCCAAGGCGCGGGAGATCCCCTCGTTCACCCCGGACCCGGCGATCAAGCCCGGCGAGTTCCGGATGCAGCAGGTCGACGTGCAGCGCTCGCAGGAGTTCCGCAAGTGCATCGAGTGCTTCCTGTGCCAGAACGTGTGCCACGTCATCCGCGACCACCCGGAGAACGAGCGGCCGTTCGCCGGCCCCCGGTTCCTGATGCGGATCGCCGAACTGGAGATGCACCCGGCCGACACCGCCGACCGGCGCGAGATCGCCCAGGACGACTTCGGCCTGGGCTACTGCAACATCACCAAGTGCTGCACCGAGGCCTGCCCGGAGAACATCAAGATCACCGACAACGCGCTGATCCCGATGAAGGAGCGCGTGGTGGGCCGCAAGTACGACCCGCTGGTCTGGCTCGGCGCCAAGATCGGCCGGCGCCCGCGCCACGACACGCCCGCCGTGCCCGGCTCTCAGCCACGGCACGCCCGTCATGCCCGGCCCTGAACGCTGAAACCTGCCGCGACGTCAAAGGTTTACCCGGAGATGTCCTAGCGGGCCCGTGCAGTCAATACGATTGTCCTGCGCGCCGGTCCCGACCCCCGCAGTGACAGCGCGCGGGCCAGGGCTCCTCTGCGCGAAAGGCGATCATGACCCACTTGACCTACCTCGAGGCTGCGGTCGTCGGGCTCATCCAGGGCGTCACCGAGCTGTTCCCGATCTCCAGCCTCGGGCACAACGTCCTGCTGCCCGCCCTCGTGGGTGGCAGCTGGGCCGCCGACCTCAACGTCGCCGCACCCGAATCGCCGTATCTGGCTTTCATCGTCGGGCTGCACGTCGCCACCGCGATCGCGCTGCTCATCTACTTCTGGCGCGACTGGGTACGGATCGTCAAGGGCTTCTTCTCCTCGCTCCGCCAGTTCATCCAGCCGGAGGCGGGCACCGGCAGGTGGCAGCTGCAGACGGTCAACCAGCGGCTCGCCTGGATGATCATCCTTGCGACGATCCCGGTCGGGCTCGTCGGGCTCGTGTTCGAGCACGAGTTCCGGGTCCTGTTCGGCAAGCCCATCCGGGCCGCGATCTTCCTCCTTATCAACGGCCTGATCCTGCTGGCCGGGGAGTTCTTCCGCCGGAAGTCATCGGTGCGGGCCGACGAGGAGATCGCGCAAGAGCGGGAACTGGTGGCCGTGGGCGGCGGGCGGCGGTCGGGCACGGCCCGGCACGCGGCCGGCCACCAGGCCGAGCGGGAGGCCGAGTACGAGCTGGGGGTCCAGTCGGACCGGCGGCTCTCGATGCAGGGCTATCTGTCGGCCCTGCTCATCGGCACGGCGCAGATCCTGGCGCTGCTGGCCGGCATCAGCCGGGACGGGGTCGCGATGGTGGCGGGCATGTTCCGCGGCCTGTCCCGGGAGGACGCCGCGCGGTTCGCCTTCCTGCTCGCCACCCCGGTCATCCTGGCCGCCGGCGTGCTCAAGGTGCCCGACCTGACGGGCCCGCTGGGCAACGGCATCCACGGCCAGATCCTGGTCGGCAGCGTGCTGTCCGGCGTCGGCGCCTACCTGTCGGTCCGCTTCCTGATCAGGTACTTCCGCACCCGGACGCTGACCCCGTTCGGGATCTACTGCATCGTGGTCGGCGCCGGCAGCATCGTTTACCTCAGCCTGGTGAGCTAATGCCGGGTTCCGGCTAGCGGCTTCTCCCTCGGCGTAAGTCGTCCAGGCCGGGGTGGTTGCTTTGAGAACCTATGCTCGGACGCGGGGAAGGTACACTCCTCCTCTGCCGATCCACAGGTTCCATGCATTGCGGCGTCCGCTTCTGACCTGGGGTGAGTCCCATGGGCGTCGCAACACAGCGTTCAGCGCGGAGGGCTTGCGACAATTATGAAGTGGGCAGTTCGTCCCCTCCTGTGCAGTTGTCGCCACAGCAGCGATGCTCACCGCCACTACCGGCCCGGCAGTGACTGCGCTCTCTGCGAATGCCCGCGCTGGTCACCTTGGAACCCGGTGCCCCGGCTGGCCCGCCGCTGGGGACGGTGACGGCAGCGAAGGCCCAGAGGTGTGCTGTGCAGACGGCTCACCTAACGGAGTACCGCGATGGGTAGCCGAGGCTACGTATGGACGACGAGAGGTGACCCGCTCATAGAGGATGGTGCGGAGTACGCGCAGGCCGTCGCGGAATGCGTTGAGGTTGCTCACCCCGTGGATCCTCGGGTGCTCGAAGCTCGGGACCTCGGTGACAACCAGCCCGGCGGAGGCGACCCGGACATTGATCAGGGTTTCTACCTCGAAGCCGTCACCCCACAACGGGCCGTCACCGTTGGCCGGTAATGCTGTAGCGTCGAGGCCGAGAACCGGTGCGATCCGCCGCCAGAAGACGTTGAATCCGTAGCACAGGTCTGTGTACCTGGTGCCGTAGCAGACGTTGACCAGGTTGCTGAGCGCACGGTTACCCAGACCGCGCAGTCGCGTGATGTCGTGACTTCCCCCGCCCGTGGCGAAGCGTGATCCCTTGGCGAAGTCAGCGCCATCAACCAGCGCTTTTACGAACTGTGGGATCTCACCGGGGTCCGCCGAGCCGTCCGCATCGACCATGGCGATGATGTCGCCGGTCGCCGCGGCGAAACCACAGGCAAGGGCGTTGCCCTTACCGGTACGCGTCTGCATGACCACCCGCACGTCCGGCCGAAGCTCGCGGGCGACCCGCACTGTGTCGTCCACGGAGTGCCCGTCAACGAGTATGAGCTCGTGGATGTCCCTGGGCATCCGTGCAAAAACGTGCGCTAGGTTACGGGCTTCATTTAACGCAGGGACGACAACAGAAACCCGTGTCGAAGAACTGCTGGAATCTGCCTGAGCTGTCATTGGTCCCCCTTTATGACTTCAGGCGAAGGGCTTTATTACGGGTTGATCGCCACTTCCTGGTGGCATGACGCGATCTTCAGATAGCCTTTTAGAGCGTGCCGGGAAATAGGTATCAGATCCTTTGGTGAAGGGGTGGTGGCGCACCAATCCAGCCAAGCCGGACTAGGGGGCTGACAAGGGGCCTCCCCGCGGCATCTAGTAGGGCGATCGCCATACCGTAACCTGGTCGAGCAGGCGTTTACCCAGGGTAGACGGTCCGGGATGGGCGTACCCTGCTTGCTCTTGGATGGGCAGATGGATATACACTATCGTCCCCGTTTTTGATGCTTTGCTCCGGGGTCCAGTTAGAGCCTCCAGCTCGACGGCCACATGTGACTGACGCACCCTCCGATGGCCACAGCGGGGCGTTTCACGCAGATACTTGGGTAAAGATCTGACAAAGTGTCCATATAGGCTATTAACTACTAAACCAATAGACAAAGTAGTTAAAGCCGAGCGCCGCCGCTCAACACAGGGAGACCGAGTAACTACCTGCTGATTTGGCTATGTGACCGCACTAGACAAGCGGCATCCGAGATCTCTAGGCTCATATATTGGTAACGCACCCGCCAGGGTGAGCGGCGGGTGGTTCCTAGGGGACCGACCGACGGGCGGTCAGTCTAGTAGGCAGCGATGCGGTACCGGGGACTTACCGACACGCCATGTCTTGGTATCTCGATTCCTTAAGCAGGCTGCGGTTGTGAAGGCCGCTGCGACCGTGCCGACACGGGCGCCGGGCACGGGGCGTCCGTGACTACGGGCTTTCCTGAACGGTGCCCGGTCCCGGTCCGGAGCACAGTACTTCCGCCGTGCGACCGATTCGCGGTGATGGCCGCCGACCTCGGCGCCACGCTCCTGATGCCGAGTACACAACTCCGGACCATTACCATCCAGAACCCAAATGCTGGATGGACGGTAAGCCACGACCAGTGCCCGCGAGTGAGCCACTTGCTGCGCTCGGCCCCTCTCGTTGAGCTGCCCAGGTTGCTCAACGAGATCCGGGGGGCAGATGTTGCTCGCCGGGCCACGGCCCGAGCGACCGCACTTCACGTTACTGAAGTGATGAGGGAGACAACGTGACTAAGGCCAGCTCGAATTCACCCTGGCCACGCGTATCCGTGGTCATCCCGACCTTGAACGAAGCAAGAAACCTGCCGCATGTTTTCTCTCAGCTGCCCCCAGACATCCATGAGGTGATCGTGGTGGACGGGCACTCGGTGGACGACACGATAGCTGTAGCGCGCCAGCTACGGCCCGATGTCCGGGTGGTGCAGCAAACTCGCCGGGGAAAGGGGAACGCGCTTGCCTGCGGGTTCGAAGCTGCGACCGGTGACGTCATCGCCATGGTCGACGCGGACGGCTCGGCGGACCCGGGCGAGATCCCGACGTTCGTGGATGTGCTTTTGAGCGGCGCGGACTTCGCCAAGGGAACCAGGTTCGCCGCGGGCGGCGGCAGCAGCGACATCACCCGGCTGCGCCGGCTTGGCAACCGCCTGCTCGGCGCGGTGGCCAATCTCTGCTATGGAACGCACTACTCCGACCTGTGCTACGGCTTCAACGTGTTCTGGCAGAAGTACGTTCCGGTCCTGGACCTCGATGCCACCTCTCCGCCTTCACGCAGGGGCGACGGGCGGTTGTGGGGCGACGGCTTCGAGATCGAGACGCTGATCCATATGCGGGTAGCCGCCGAAAGGCTCCGCGTCACAGAAGTTCCCAGTTTCGAGCATCGCAGGATCTACGGTGTGAGCAACCTGAATGCCTTCAGCGATGGCCTTCGCGTGCTGACGATCATCCTGGTCGAACGCCGCCGCGCCCGACTCCGTCACCGTTCCTGTCGTCGTGCGCCGGGCGCACGAACCACGGCGGTACGGGCCAGTGGCCTTATCCATATGGAGACGGCCCTCATGCGGATGCTTTACGTCCTGCACTCCATCGAGCACCATCGCCCCTGGACACTAGAGTCGCAGGTCCCGCCCCCTCCTGGCATCACGGAACCATGGCGGTAACGAAGTGCGGGATCTCACCTCGTGGGCAGCCTCAGGATCAGGCCCTTTCGTTTCGAGGCCCGGATGGCGGTCACCCGGTGTCGTGGGACGGCCTAGGAAGCGGGGATTTGAACAGACGGGGATTGCGTCCAGAAGACAGGGATGCGTGTGTGCGGGAGGCCGACGCCCATCAGCACGAGCCGGGCAGCCGTGAACACGACGATCATTCCCAGGAACCACCAGTAACTGACAATCCAGGAAGTGTCCTGAAGCGGCCAAAAGACCCGGACTCCCGGGTAACCCTCGGCGATGTCCCGCGCGAAATGGAGCACCAGCCCGGTGGATATCCCGGCCAATACGGCCCGGTGTCGGCGGCTGGATGCTGCGGCGGCGACGAACACGGCCACGGTGGACAGCGAATGCGTGACTGGGCGCTGGGCCTGGTTTCCCAGCAGCCCGAGGTACAGCGGTATGTGATCCACATCAATGGCGACCGATGCGATGAGCGCCGCGACATAGAAGCGGCGCGGCGCGTCGATGAAGCGCGCCAGGACGAGCAGGCCAAGGGCCGCGGTGCACAGATGGGCGACCTCATCGACGGGCCCGGTGGTCCACACGCCGAAGGGAATCCTGCGCTCGGCCGCGTCGAATGCCAGCGCGGCCGCGGCCAGCAGCAGTGGACCAGCCCACCACCGGATTCGCCCCAGGACGGCTGATCTCATCCCATGCCGACCAGGCGCGCGCCTACCCCGGCGGCTATTTCCTGCTCGACTCGTTCCAGGGACGATGCCACCGCCGCGCTGTACTCGGGCCCAAGCTCGGCGTATGCCCCAGCGGCCATCCGGATTTTCCGGGGTGGCAGCGGCGAGTCGCGCATGCGGACAGCGTAACCGCCCCGCGATTCGCCGCCGTCCGGGTCGGCGGCCTTCGCGGACCACCAAGACTTGGCGGCGCAGGGTGATCGCCTCGTGTAGAGTTCTCGGTTCAAGTGTGCATGGTCGGCCATGCTATTCGTAAAGAGGGTAGTCAGCGTTGCCCAAGCGCTGTGCCACCTGGGGGGGGGCATGAGCCCGTTGTGACGGGTTGCGATTGGCCTCGCCGTCTGGCTTGCGGTCCGGCAGTTGTGCGGCTGGCGGCCGGGTATATGGCAGCGCCTGCAGGCCCTGCTACCGCCGGGCCCGCCCACGGCCAAGAACGCCAGCCAGCCCGCAAGAGTCGCCCCAGCAAGGATGGTGTTCACCCCCTGCAGGCATGTGGGCGGAAGCTCCCGAGCGCCTGCCGGGCCTGGGAGCCCGGGTGGGCCGTAACCGGCTATAGAGTTTGGCTAGACCGTGCTACGTGACGACAGACGCGCCCGTCTCTGCGTATGCGGGCATCCTTACACCGCGCACCAGCACTACCGGCGCGGAACTGAGTGCTCGCTTTGTTCGGACTGCCCGCGTTGGCGGAAGGACCGAGGTTGGGTCATGCGCATCGTCAAGGGGCTGATCAGCCGACCCGGACGGGAAGAGCTCTAGGCGAGTCGGGCTACCTCCGTGAAGGAGACCGCTGAACACCGGCGCATCGTCTCGGCTGATGCGCCTGGCCCGTCCAGCCACCCTTTAGCAATCCCTGATCACTTAGTGTGATGGAACCAGCCCGCTACGCACAGCTGGGGTCGAGAGACGAGTCAGTCGACCGGTGTCACGAGTCGGCCAGATGTTTCCATCCCTGTTATCAAGCGGCGCAACAACAAAGCGAAGGCGAGCAGGGCCCCGGCACCTATAACCAGGCGGATAGCGAGCCACACCGGTGAGGTCGGCAGTACCCCAATCGCCAAGGTGACAGCGATGGCACCACCGATGAGGGAGCGGAGCAGGACCGAGGCACGGGGGACCTGCAGACGGGAACTTACAGGCGGCCGGGTGAGCCGAGCACACAGGGCATAGGAGAGCACCGTGGCGATAGCCGAGCCGGTGATGCCGAGGAACGGAACCATCACGACGTTCAGGCCTATGTTCACCGCCGCTGCGACCAGCGTTGCCACTGCCGCCCGGCCCGTCCTTCCTTCGCTCATCAGCGCCCGTAGGTTGGTCAGGAACTGCCCGAAAGGGAACGTGCAGATGGCGACGATCGCGACAATCGGCGCCAGCTCGGCTGGATGGAACGATTGTGGAACCCACACTCGCAGCACCACTGGGGCCCCGGCAGCCAGGCCACAGACCACGGGGATCAACAGCAGGTTCATCATGTCGCGGCTGCTGGCCAGGAGCCGGGATCGTGCCGCTCGGTCCGCCACGGCGTAGATGCGTGGCATCCACACCTGATTGACCAAGACGAGAAGGAGGAAGCAGAGACTGCCCACGTTGTATGCGACGGAGTAGCGCCCAACGGCTGCCGACCCGAGGACATGGCGGACGACTACTCGGTCGCCGGCGCCGAGAATCCAGCCGCTGAGCTGCTGCGGCACCATGGGCAGGCCGAAAAGGAATACCCCGCCGTAGCGCCGGATCGCGGCCAGTGCCGACCAGTCTGGCGTCAGGGCTAGCAAGCCGACACAAGCAGCTGCGCCTTGCCCGATGATCAGGCCGCAGAGGTAACTCGTAACAGTGGGTGCCCACCAGAACAGCAGAAGCACACCGGCCGCTTGCGCTCCCACCGACTGCAGATTAGCGACGAAGATCGCCATCCTCAGCCTATCTCTGGATCGGAGCATGGCGAGGGACGTCAACGTCAACGCGAAGCAGGCGGCCCACAATGCGGCCAAGCGCGCGTCCAGGACCTGGTCCAGGCCCACGGCCGGGCCCCACGCCGGTGCAGCGAGGATGGCGACAAGCGAAGCGGCGACCGCAAGGACGGCGGCGATGGCGAGTACCCCGCGAGACCGGCGATCGCCGTCCTCCCCCGCGAACACCTTCTGCGCCGCGAGGGGGAGTCCGAGGCTAAAGGTCAGCCCTAGGATCGGCGCGACCACCAAGGCAAGCGCCAACTGGCCGAACTCGCCTGCGCCGAGGCGCCGGGTCAGGATAGGTGTGATCACCGCGGCGAGAACCACCTGGAGGCCGGCCACTCCGAGGTAGACAAAATCCCGAGTGAACATGGCATGCAGGGCATTGGCCGCTGCTGGGTGATCGCCCGGTGCCGTCAGCACGACGTCGGCATTAGGGTGGTGCCCGTCGTGCCGAGGACTAGGGCTTACCTGTCGGCGGAGACCTCGGACTCGGTCCCCACCGCGACCATCGTGGCGGCCCGAACTCGTGGCGGCGGCCCGGGTAAGGTATGGCCGCTGCTCGTCCCGGGTGATCCTCACGTAGGCCAGCCGGCGTTCCTCCTGCAGCTCCCTGGGGTCGTTCACCGACCGCTGGTGCGGGAAGACGTTCTCCTCCATCCCGGTGAGGAAGACCACCGGGAACTCCAGGCCCTTGGCGGTGTGCAGGGTCATCAGCGTCACCTTGCCGCCGTGGTCCTCGCCCTCGGGGATCTGGTCGGCGTCGGCGACCAGGGACACCTGCTCCAGGAAGTCGGCCAGCGAGCCCCGCGCCGGGCCGGGCTCCTCGGTCTCCGGCGCGCCGTCGCCCTGGCCGCGCAGCGCGTCGAACTCCCGCGCCACCGCCACCAGTTCCTTCAGGTTCTCGATCCGGCCCTCGTCCTGCAGGTTGCTGGACGCCTCCAGCTCGGCGACATATCCCGAGCGCTCCAGCACGGCCTCGGCTATCTCGGCCACCGGCACGCCCGCATCTGCGTCGGCCCGCAGCCCGGCCAGCAGCTCGTTGAAACCCTCGATGGCGTGGACCGCCCGGCAGGAGAGCCCGGGCACGTCGCAGGGCCGGGCCAGGACCGCGGCGAACGAGGTCTGGTCCCACCGGGCAATGGCGGCGACGGACTCCTTGGTCCGGTCACCGATTCCCCGCCGGGGCACGTTCAGCACCCGGCGCAGGGACACCTCGTCCTCGGGGTTGGCGATCAGCCGCAGGAAAGCGAGCAGGTCGCGGACCTCCCGGCGCTCATAGAACCGGACCCCGCCGACGATGACGTAGGGCAGCCCGGCCCGGATGAAGACCTCCTCAAACGCCCGCGACCGGGCGTTGGTGCGGTAGAACACCGCGACCTGCCCGGGGGTCGCCTCACCTTCGTCGTTGAGCCGGTCCACCTCCTCGGCCACAAAAGCCGCCTCGTCGTGCTCGCTGTCGGCGACATAGCCGACGATCTTCGGCCCGTCACCCGCATCCGACCATAGCTTCTTGGGGGCCAACTCCCGATCGCCGGACGGCCTTGTCCGGTCTTGCGACAGCGGGCCGGCGACCAGTTGCCGACCGTACGAGCCGGCCAGGAAAAGGGCCGTGACCCCGCCTAGCAGCAACCCGAGCGAGAGCGGGTCGAGCCGAATGCCGCTGACGTCGAGAACCAGCGACGCGCAGACGACGAGCACAAGCGATACCGGAACCACTACGGAGATCGACCGCATGCCGGTGGCCTGCCCTAGCAGACGCAGGAGCGCATAACCCGGGGCTAGCAACAGTGCCGGCAGGACAAGCAGCCGTGAGAGCCCGGGGAGGACCGGCCCGCACATGAGCAGGACGGCTCCGGCGAGGGCTAGGAGTCCGGGGTGTCGCGCCACCTGGTCTCGCGGCACCTGCAGGCGGGTCCGCCATCCCGGCGGCACGTCAATGATCGCTGGCATGGGAGTGATACCACAAAAAGTATGAGTGGAAATCGATCCTATACAGGCGATAATGCTGCGAGGAGTACAGGAGCCGCAGCCACGGCCAGTGCGCTAGGCGGGTGATGTTCTGCAGTGGCACTCGCTTCGGTTCGCTGTTGTAGAACAGGGGCGGGAATGTCGCGGTGTGCTGCGCGTCGCGGACATCGACGGCCAGGTAGGTCGTCTCGCTGACGCTCCATGGCGGACATGAGGGCCCGTTTTGGCGGCACGGGGCTATACCAGATGGTCGCATATAGCAGACCGGCCCCGCCGCCAGCAGCTTGCATCGGGGTGACGGCGTCGGTGTGAGCTGTGAGTGCCTCAGCGGTGAAACGATCTGTCACCACATGCGCACCAGAGCCCAGGTGCGCCTGAACCCACTGCGCAAACCTGAGGGTCTCGGGGGTGACGCTGCGGGTGTCAGAGCCGAACTCGTAAGGCCCAGGGAATCGATGGTCGATCGAATTAGCCCCTCCGACGTTCCCAACGAGCAGCACGGCGAATATGGCCGCGCCTGCCGTCGCGGCCGTATAAGTTAGCCAAGGGCTGCGCTTTAGCCATACCCCGCGCTTGTCCAATTGGAACAAGGTGACGAGGGCGGCCGGCAGTAGAGCGACCCCGACGTACGTCGAGGGCCAGGTAAAGTGCGCTCCATTTTCCCCGTGAGTCGTCAGCGTCAGTGGAAGACTCACCAGATAGGCCGCTGTCAGCACGAACGGCCACAGGAAGTTCGAGCGGAGGGACGGCTTCCGCAACCAGCGAATTCCCGCAAAGAGGAGCGCGACCGCGATTATGGCGGGCGCGACGATTGCAGCGGCTTGCTCGTAGATGGGATTAGTGGAATGGGCTAAAGATCGTCCGCGTTACACCACTGTGTTTGGAGCCACTGGCCAAGGCGACAAGGTCTGATGCGGGGCTTGATATCCAGGGCGAGAGGTAGCTCACCGTTGTTGGCGCGACGAAGGCAACCCACAACCCGAAGCATGCTGCCAGTGTCAGCACCGGCATCCACCTGACGAACAGGCGGCGCCAGCCACCCTTGCGGTCGGCGAGCCCGCTTATCGGCTTGAGAAAGAGCCCGCCCGCGAAGAGCAGGACGATGCCGGTCAGGCTGTAGAGATGGTGTGTCACCACAAGGCCGAAGGAGATCACCGCTATCAGTAGTGCCGTTGATAGGCTCCGTCTCCAGGTGCGGGTGCCGGATCGCTCGGCCGCGAGAGCTTCCACGTAGAGGCGGACGATCGTCAGCATGAGCAGGATCGCAAGGGATTCGTAGCCGAACATGGCGTCGTCGTACACGAAACTTGGATTGGCGGCGTAGACCAGGCCGGCCACCGCCGCCCACCGATCGGGAACTGACAGGGCTCGCGCTATGTAGTAGACCTGTACCGGGAGCAGGCAGTGCACCACGGCAATCAGAGTCAGGGCCGAGGCCCACGGGGGAAGGCCGGTCAGCCAGTGGATCGTTGCCGCGGCGCTCTCCAACCCTGGGTAGAAGGTCCCGATCGGCAGCAAGGGCGTGTGCTGGAAGAGCCGACCCGCCGAAATGACGTTCCGCAGCAGGGAGAAAAAAGACACCTCATCGAAATAGAGCGGGCCACCCAGGCTCATCCAGAACTTCGGCAACAGGGCGAAGAGGCCGAGAAATCCAAGCCAGAAAACCGCATGGCGCCCGGATACCGCCCGCCACGCGATCGCTAGGTAGGCGAGCAGCATTCCTGCCCAGAAGATGGGATCGTAAGACTGGATCGCGGCGGTCGGCGCTAGGCGATACGCCCATATCACCAGGGCGGCGCCGACCGCGACGAGACCGGCCGCCATCAGCTCCGCCCGTGGACCGCTCGGGACCAGCGGGACCTTCGACGGGCTGTCTTCCCGGGGAAGCCTCGACGGGCTGTTTCCCCGGAGAAGCACAGTAACCGGCCTTCGGGACATGCGCATCAATGAGCCGGCTTACCCGGTGCCGGAGGTGGGATTGCCGTGTGCTGCCTGGGAACTGCCGACATCGGCGTTCGACCCCTCTTCGTTGGTCAACGCCAGCACGTGCGGCGAGCCGATCCTGTTCAGGCACGGCGGTTCGTACGTCAGGGTCATAGCAGGTCCCCCGGTGGCCGACGTCAGTAACGCTACCATCGGCCAGCCGGTGCCTCAGGACTTGGGCTCTCACCATATCTAGATCACATCTATAGCCACTCGTCCCGCACGTCATCTATAGCCACAGCGGTCCCGCACGGCGCTTTCGGGGAGGGCGATGCCCGGGCTCGGCGCCCGGGGGGTGATTATGGTTGGCGAGGGAGCGGAGGCAGTCCACATCCCGACGCGATGCTCGTCGTTCGACAGTTCGCGACGGGACTCTGTCTACGGTCTTGCCTAGCGCCCAGTTGGGAGGTGGCGGGCGGCCATGGCCACCAGTCCCGGCCGGGCGGCCATTGTAGAGTGTCCGGCTAGGGGACGGCGCGGACTCCTTGGGGGCGGCGTGGACTTCTTGCTGAGTGCCGAGCAGCGCGAGCTGACAGAGGCAGCGGCCGAGTTCGCCCGGCGTGAGCTCAACCAGGATCTGGTGAAGCGCGATGATGCTGGAGAGTTTCCGCGAGAGGCGTGGCGGAAGTGTGCCAAGTTCGGGGTCCAGGGCCTGCCTGTTCCCGCGGGGCTGGGCGGGGCCGGCGCCGACGTCGTCACGACAGCCCTCGTCATGGAGGCCCTGGGATACGGGTGCCAGGACAACGGGCTCCTCTTTTCCCTCAACGCCCAGATGTGGAGCGTCGAGCTGCCGCTGCTGACGTTCGGCACCCCGGCGCAGCAGCAGAGGTACTTGTCCGGGATGGTATCGGGAGACGTCATCGGTGCGCACGGGATGACCGAGTCTGGCTCCGGTTCCGACGCACTGCACATGAGCACTCGCGCCGTGCGGCACGGTGACCACTACGTCCTCGAAGGGGCTAAGCAATACATCACCAATGCCCCGGTCGCTGACGTTCTGCTGGTCTACGCCGTGGAACCAGGCCGGCCTGCACTATCCGGGATCTCCGCTTTCCTCGTCGATGCAGCGACGCCGGGGCTCTCGGTGAGCAGCAGCTTCGAAAAGATGGGGCTCCGGACCTCGCCGATGGGCGAGATAACGCTGCACGACTGCCGCGTTCCCGCAGAGAGCCGGTTGGGGCCGGAAGGGGCGGGTATGTCGATCTTCAACTCGTCCATGGACTGGGAACGAAGCTGCCTTTTTGCCAGCGTCGTGGGCGCGATGCGGCGGCAGCTCGAGGCTTGTGTGGAGTACGCCCGGTCACGCGAGCAGTTCGGCAAGCCGATAGGGAAGTTCCAGGGTGTGTCCGGCAAGCTGGCCGACATGTACGTGCGGCTGGAGGCGGCGAGGTCGCTGATCTACCGGGTGGCGTGGCTGAAGCAGCAGGGCAGGTCAGCCCCGGCGGAGGCGGCCGCTGCGAAGCTGTTCGTCAGCGAGGCGTTCGTGCGGTCCAGCCAGGACGCGATCCAGGTCCACGGGGCCTGGGGTTACCTGAAAGACGCGGGGATCGAGCGGGATCTCAGGGATGCGGTCGCCGGCACCATCTACTCGGGCACGTCGGAGATCCAGCGCGTGGTCGTCGCCCGGATGCTCGGGCTCTGAGCCACTCGGGCAGGTGAGGCATCACCGGCGGGGAGACAGGAAAGGAAGCGTGATGGCGTATCTGCTGCAGCGGCTGCTGACCGAGGCTGCGGCGCGGCAGCCGCAGCGGCCGGCGGTAGCGTCCGACGGCTGCCTGCTCACCTACCAGGAGCTGGACCGGCTGAGCAACAAGGTGGCCCGGGCGTTGCTGCGCCTGGGCGTGGCGCCAGGCGACCGGGTGGGTATCCTCGCCCCCAAGTCGGCCCCTGCGGTCCTCGGGCTATACGGGGCGCTGAAGGCCGGGGCCTGCTATGTGCCGCTCGACCCGAAAGCACCCGTCGGGCGGCTCAGCCACATTGTGCGGGACAGCGGCGCTGCCGTGATCGTGACGGACGAGGCAAGGACGTCCCAGGCAGCCACCCTGTCCGACGCTGTACCCCAGGCACCCGGTGTGGTCGTGGTGGGCGTTCCCAGCCGCCCGGAGCGCGGGGCGGCGGCCAGCGTCCCGGCCCAGGGCGCGACCATTGTGCCGTGGGTCGCGGTAGCTGGGGAATCAGGCGAGCCCTTGGCGGAGGAACGCGCGATCGAGACCGACCTCGCATACATCCTGTACACGTCGGGATCCACCGGCACCCCGAAGGGGGTGATGATCTCCCATCGCAACTCGCTCACGTTTGTCAACTGGGCGGCAGCCGCTGCGGAGCTCGGCGAGCAGGACCGTGTCTGCAGCCCCGCGCCGCTGCACTTCGACCTGTCGGTCTTCGACATCTTCGCCACCTGCCGGGCTGGCGCGTGCCTGACGGTGCTTCCCGAAGGAGCAGCCACCTTTCCGGTATCGATCGCGAGGTGGCTGGAAGCCGAACGGATCTCGGTCTGGTACTCCGTACCCTCGGTCCTCACGCTGCTGGCCTGCTACGGCAACGTGCAGCAGTTCGACCTGTCGGACCTGCGGATGGTGATCTTCGCCGGAGAAGTGTTCCCGCCCAAGCACCTCGCCCGGCTGATAACCGAGCTGCCGCTCCGCCGCTACCTCAACTGGTATGGGCCGACCGAGACCAACGTATGCACGGCGTTCGAGGTGCCCGCGGGCTGGGCTGACACCCGGCCGGCCCCCATCGGGAAGGCCTGTGCCAACACCGAGGTGTTCGCGGTCACAGACGAAGGCCGCCAGGTGTCCCAGACCGGCGAGGTGGGCGAGCTGTACGTGCGGGGTCCCTCGCTGATGTGCGGGTACTGGGGACAGCCGGCCAAGACCAGCGAGGTACTGGTCCGGAACCCGTTCCGGGCCGAGTACAACGAGCTGGTGTACCGGACCGGTGACCTCGTGACCCTGGAACCGGACGGGAACTACGCCTATCTGGGCCGCCGGGACAGCATGGTGAAGGTGCGCGGTTACCGGGTGGAGCTGGGGGAGGTGGAAGCCACGCTGTACCGGCACCCGGCCATCACGGGAAGCGGCGGTGCTGCCGGTGCCGGATGAGCTGCTCGGCAGCCGCCTCCGGGCGGTCGTTACCGCGGACGGCGGCAGCAACCTCACCCGCGAGAACGTGCTGGACCACTGCCGACAGTGGCTGCCGAGCTACATGGTGCCGGACATAGTCGAGTTTCGGGAGGAGATGCCGAGAACATCGACCGGCAAAGTTGACCGGGCCGGCCTCGCCCAGGAGCAGAACGAGCTAGAGCCGTCCGGAGACGGCCGACGGAACAAGCGACTAGACAGACACGCAAAAGGAGCGTGCTCGAGTGGAGACGGTCATCAACGACTACATCAGCCGGGAACTCGTCCCGGACGCGGCGCTGCTGCCGCTGAGCGAACGACACCTCACTACTGGACAGCGGCATCCTCGATTCGCTGAGCCTGCTCAGGTTGGTGGTCTTCCTGGAAGAGCGGTTCGGGATCACGATGGGCGACGCGGATCTGCTCCCGGAGAATTTCGCCAGCGTGAACGCCATCTGCGCCTACCTCCGCGCCCGTGAGCCCGGAAAGGAGGCCGCGCATGGATGACAACCGCGTGCCACGAGACCCACAGCTCCCCACTCACTGGTTCAACATCCTGCATGACCGGCCGCAGTACGTGACCTCGGCTGTGTCGAGATCACGATTGGGGGGAGAGGTAAAAACGGCGGGACACGGCGCACTGCTCCAGCAGCCGTTGTCACTCGCACGGCAGTCCATTAACACGGCCGACCGGCTACATACCGATCCCCGACGAGGTCCTGGACCTGTATGCGCAGTACCGTCCGACGCCCTTGCGCAGGGCAGCGCGCCTGGAGGAGCGCCTCGGCGCCAACGCTCGCATCTATTACAAGTACGAGGGCGCCAACCTCACCGGAAGCCACAAGCTCAACACTGCCCTGGCGCAGGCCTACTACTACTCCCGCGCAGGCGTGAAGCACCTGGTCACGGGCACGGGCGCGGGGCAATGGGGGACCGCTCTCGCCTACGCGTGCCAGCTCATGGGCCTGCGCTGCACGATCTTCTGGGTCAGATCCACGTTGCGTCAGAAGCCCATTCGCGGCGAGATGATGCGGCTCTTCGGTGCGGTCGTCCATGAGAGCCCCAGCAACCTGACCGAAGTCGGGCGGAGGGCGCTCAAGGAGGACCCGGAGAGCATCGGTACCCTGGGCGGGGCTACCGGGGAAGCTCTTGCGCTCGCCAGCGAGGACAGCGAAGCACGCTTTGCCGTCGGGAGTGGCGAGAACTCGGTGCTGCTCCACCAGACGGTCATCGGCCAGGAGGCCGTCTCGCAGATGGCCGCGCTGGGCGAGTTCCCCGATTACGTCATCGCGTGCATGGGCGCCGGATCGAACTTCGGCGGGATCACGCTGCCCTTCCTAGGTGCGGCGAAAGACTCCGGGAGGCCGATTCGACTCCTCGCCGTCGAGTCGGCCGCGTGCCCGAAGCTGACCCGAGGTCGCTACCTCTACGACCTGAGCGACGCTCTGGGCACAACCCCGATCACCAAGATCTACTCGCTCGGCAGCACCTACGTGCCGCCGCCGGTCTACGCGGGCGGACTGCGGCACCACAGCGCCGGGCCGCTGACGAGCGCCATGTATGCGGACGGCTCCATCGAGGCGATGGCCATCGACCAGCTCACGTCGTTCCGGGCCGGGCATGCTGTTCTGCGAGACTGAGGGCATTCTGCCCGCTCCCGAAGCCGCCCACGCGGTGGCCGGGATGATGGATCTCGTGTCGCGGCACCCGCGTCAGGGGCCCCCGCTGGTCGTCCTCGTGAACATCAGCGGGCACGGCCTGCTGGACCTGGGTGCCTACCGCCGTTTCGCCGACGGCGAGATCGAGCCGGTGACAGCGGACGAGGCCAGCCTGTCGCAGAGCCTGAGCGCGCTCGAAGAGTTCAACCAACGCATCACGGAGCCTGCGGAAGCGAGGTGACTGCTAAGGTCGGATGACCCGGCTGGATCAGCCCGAGGCGGGCAAGATCGAGTGTGTGCCAGAGGTTCCAGTGGGCCGGGCTTCTCCGGATGGCGGCGCTCACCTCGGCGGTGCAGCGCCCGAATGCCGTCGCGGTTTCTCCCTCCAGCGGCACTGGCGCGGAGATCTCCCACACCTGGTGGCGGTAATCGGCCTTGCGGTAGAGGAAAGCCATGAGCACCGGCGCGCCGGTCAGCTGGGCAAGGGTCACGACCCCCGGCAGCAGCGGGGCGCGGCCGCCGAGGAAGGGAACCTCGACGGCGCGGGCCCGCTCGCTGTCCAGCGGCGGCGCGTCGATCGAGATCGACACCACCTCATTGGCGCGGAGTGCGGCAGCTGCCAGCACCGCGACCTGGGGCCGGCCAGGCCATGGCTCGATGTTCGGCCGCTGCCGATAGCGCCGCACCGGCCTGGCGTAGACCAGTTCCCAGAACCACCGCTCGGCAGATGAGACGCCGATCCTACGGTTATAGACGACCCTGTAGTCATAGTTATAGTTGTGGTCCCAGCGCCCGATGTGGGTGACGGGGAAGCCGCTGGCGTGCAGCACCGACAAGCCGCTGGCGTGAGAGCCGAAGTGGGCGGAGCACAGGATGGCTCCCTTGCCCGCCGCCAGTGCCGCCTCCAGGTGTTCCCGCCCACGGATCTCGATCAGCCGCCGCAGGGGCCGTGCCCCGCGCCGCAGCCGCTTCACGTCGGCCGTACTGCAGGAGGCGAGCCGGAACCAGTCCCGGACTACCTGCTGCGCCGCCGCCGGGCTGAGCTCGTCACCGAGCACCAGCCGCACGTTACGTGCTAGCTCGGTGCGCTTCCCGGCCTGGCACCGGAAGAGCAAGTCGCCGCGCCAGCATGCGATGCGGTAGCCCAGGGCGGCCGGGCAGGCGGGCCAGGGCCGGCGCGACTGCCACCCAGTAAGCCCCGCCTTCGACACTGCGCAGCAACTTTCCCGCAGGGTTGTCACCCATCCGCGGGTTCCTGCTTTCCGGCGCACGGGCATCTCGCGCTGATCGGCGTTCAGTGAGAAGCTCCACGCCGTCTCTGCCGCAAGTCTGGCCTCCCCGCTAGTTGTGGCCGCCACCCATAGCCAATCATAGACTCCTCCCCAGGTACCGGCCGAGGCCAGGATGGCCCGCCCAAAAAGCGGTCCGTGTCCGCCGACGCCGACCCGGAGCCGACCCGGCCGCCGAGGCCCACGGTTTACAGCTCTATCACCTAGCTGTTGTTTTGCGCCCGTTGTCAGCCTGAACCCACCGGACGGCTGGTGAAGCAGATTATTCACACAATGCTGACCGTGCAGATCTACGGGCTACCGGAAGTACCTGCAGAGCATGACCAGAGAACGCGGCGCCGATCCCACTGCTCCGGACGCCAGTGCGGTGGCACAATCAAGTGATCTAGCGCAAAGTATCATGCGATGTGATCGCATCTTGATAAATCCCCGCTGCTGGCGTATTCTGCGAGATGTCAGGGGACGTTTGCCAAGTGAGTCCCAACTGTTAGCATCAGACACGAAATCACCGGTCATATCTTGGTCACTGGGAAACGATCTATATGGTTTTTAATGATTTTACGACACGGTTCGCAGTCATGATGGTGCTTTGGTTTCCGCGTGGCTACGATCTACTGACTCCTCAGTGGCGTTATATCCTGCTGTACTGGATGCGTCGTCCTCATGAACATGATTTCCGCGCTCTTCCGCTACTGAAGTTCAGCAATCGCCCTCTACTGGTCGATGTCGGCGGAAATGTAGGGCAGTCAGTATTGTCACTTTACACGGTGTTTCCGGCTGCGACAGTCGTGAGCTTCGAGCCGAACCCTGCCGTATTCCGCAAGCTTCAACGACTGACCAGGAGATTTCCCCGGCTAACCGTCATTCCCAACGGACTTTCCGACCAAACTGGCGAGGCGGAATTGTTCGTCCCCTCGTACAACGGTAACGTACTCACTGGACTGGCATCCTTCGACTACGAGAGCGCCAAGAGCTGGCTCAGTTCAGACCGTGTATTGCGGTTCGATCCGATGAAGCTCACAGTGTCGTCCAAGCGACTGCCTCTTGTTCGTCTCGATGAGTGCGGATTGCAGCCGGATTTCATCAAGATCGACGTCCAAGGGCTGGAATATCGGGTTCTTGCGGGAGGGCTAGAGACGATCCGAACGTGTCGGCCGGTCATCATGGCTGAGACGGTCCGATGTGGAAGCGACACCCATAAGATCGTAGAGCCACTTGACTACCGTCTAATGGAATTCGATGGCCGCAGTTTCGCAGAGGTACGGGGAGCACCTCGGCGGTTGAACCAGTTTCTCATCCCTGCTGAGCGCTTGCCCAACCCACCGTAAACGATCAATGGAAACGGTGATTGCAGGCCTCTTGGCAGTCAGTTGCGCGAGTACTGCATAACGCGCTCATAGAGCGACTCCGCCGTAAGCCGGAGCGGCTTGTTGCGTTCGTCAAGGTACTCGGTCCGGCGTGCTTCCTTGGCGCGTCGGCGTTGCTCGCTCGGCAGGGCGACGCCCAGACGGTAATCCCACCCGGTCTTCATGGAATCCAGCTGCCCCATCCACTCGACGGTCTGCCGAACCGAGTTCAGCGCGTCCTCAGTTGGCACAAACTCCTTAAAGGCAGTCCCATAGCGTATGTTCACCATACGGATAACGCTTGCTAGGTCCGATATAACCGTTGCAAAGGGTGCGACCACCGTCTTCTCAAGGTAAGGAACAACGGTGGAATAAAAGCGTATGTAGCTGCGAAGAGCCCACCGCATCGATGCTTGCGGGTCCCTGACCACCAAGGATAGAATCGCTTCGGATGGCTCCCGTATCAGCACGATCGCCGGAACGTCAAGACGAGCTGCGCGCTTAATCTGAGCGGCGGCATGCAAATGATGAGCAATCTCGATCTCGCGACCCTGAGCCAGCCGGAATGCCACGACAGCGAATGTGTTTCCCGAGCGCGGATATCCCTCTATGACGATCTCGGTTGTCTGGCTTACCCAGGGACGGGGGTCTTCAGGTTCCTGCAGGCCCGGACGGAATCTGGCGGTAGGTAGAAAGATTGGAGCCACAGATGACCAGTCCCGGGCATACAGCCAGGCAAGGTGAACAAACCGGGGCTTCGGCACGACCGTCGTCCCTTCAGCCGGGTTAATCTCCAGATAAGACTGTAGACGATGCATCGCATCCGACAGCGACAGGGTTCGCTGAGCAGGCCGGGGAAGCGGGCGGAGGCCACCCTGTGGTCGCCAGGCGGGCCGGTTGCTCTGCGTGTCGTGCATACCCTCGGCGAAGGCTGTCTCGTCGCGGGATGAATCGTGCCGGGCGGCTGACGGGCCCTTAGCCACAACCTCCGGTATACCTGCGTTACCCAGCCGCGGTTGAGTTCGGCTCCTGCGGCGGCGATAACTTGGGATCGTACAGCCAGGGTAGAAAGCAGCGGAGTCCAGCTGACGCAGCGCGGCGCACCGGCTCGGCTGCCGGAGCGGGGAGTGAGAGCTTGGCATCTAGCCGGATAGACCAACAGCTCGGCTTGTCCGGCCCGTTCGGTTTGCCAGCCGGAGACCCGGAGACCGACGGGGAAGCGTTGCCAGCGGACGTTCCGATGAGGATCTCGCTCGTCTCCCCTGGGTTCCCGCCACAGCTCGGTGGCGTTGAAATGGTTGTAGGACACCTGGCCGACGAGCTGCGCGGGCAGGGCCATCAGGTGACGGTCTACGCACAGCGACCCCGTGGCTCCTCGTTTCCGGCTTCGTCCGACTACCCCGTGCGCCGGTTTGCCAACTGGAGTGGCTCCCGGCAGTTTCCGGTCGCGCCTGGGCTCGCCCGCGCGCTGTGGCGAGACAGAGGGCTGTTCGACGTCATCCACGCGCACAGCTTCCATGCGGCGCCTGCGATGATGGCCGCCACGGTCCCGAAGGTACCGCTGGTCTTCACCCCGCATTTTCATGCCGTCGGTCACACCAGGGCCGCATCCGCCCTGCACACGGTCTACGACCCGTTGGCAACGCTGTTGTTTCGCCGTGCCGACAAGGTGACCTGCGTTTCCGTGGCAGAGTCCGAGCTGCTGCTGCGGCGTTATCCGTCCGTGGAACCTCGGCTGTCCGTCATCCCGCTCGGCGTGGACACCCAGGCCCTCCTGGCGGCCGAGCCCTTCGAGACCGATCGTCCGGTCGTCCTGGTCGCTGGACGCCTGGAAGCCTACAAGCGCGTCGACACGGCCATACGCGCATTCGCGTCTATGCGTAAGGACGCACAACTGGTTGTCTGCGGAACAGGTTCCCACCGGCCGGCGCTCGAGAGCCTAGCCCGGGAGCTGGGGATAGCGAGCAGGGTCTCCTTTCGGGGGCAGGTCAGCGACGGAGAGCTGCGCCGCTGGCAGCGCACCGCCACCTCAACAATAAGCCTGTCAGCACAGGAGGCTTTTGGGCTAGTGATCCTGGAGGCAGCCGTGGCTGGCAGCCGGGTGGTGGCTTCGGACATCCCTGCTCATACCGAACTGGCGCACCGGTTGGGGCGAGTAAGTGCGCGTATAGCTGTCGTGACGCCGGATGTGGCCGCCGTCGCAGCCGCGCTGGATAGTCAGGTCGAGATGGCACGCCTGACCACGCTGCCGGATCAAGGCTTTGGCTGGTCCACGATGGCTCGGCGGTTCGAGGCGATCTACCGGTCCGTGAGGTGATGTCGTGCGGCTGATTGAGTTGACCGACCTGTACCAGCCTGTGATCGGCGGCGTGGAGCGCTTCGTCGCCCTGCTGTCCGAGGAACTCGGAAGCCGCGGTCACGAGGTACATGTGGTGACGAGCGCGGTTCCGGGCGCCCCGGCCGTGGAGAGGTCTTCCGGGGTGACGGTGCACCGGCTTCCACTGCTCTACCAGAGGCTGGCGCCCCGGCTGAGCCAAGATGCGGCCCGGCCATTTCATCCGCCGGCTCCCGACCCGGTGTTCCGGCGCCTGCTGGCCGAGGTCGTCCAGGAGGTCAAGCCGGACGTCATCCACGCCCACGCGTGGAGCGTGTTCTCCTGCCTGGCCCGGGCCTTCCCGCGGACGCCCGTTATGGTGACCGCGCACGACTACAGTCTGGCGTGTGCGAGAAAGTCGCTGGTACACAGGTCGGGTATCTCCTGCCCCGGCCCGTCCTGGCGGCGGTGCGGGCCGTGTGCCGGCTCCATGTACGGCCCGGCCAAGGGCAATGTCCTGGCGGCCGCGTCCCTGTCCAGTCTCCGCCTGCTCAAGAGGGTGGCCACGTTCACCGCGGTGAGCGACTATCTGGCGAGCCGGCTGTCGCCCATCATCGGCCAGGTTGCTGGCCAGCCGGTCCACACCCTGCATTCCTTCGTGCCCGATGGCCTCTACGAGAGTGGGTGGCAGGCGGAGCGGCCGGAGTTCCTGCCCGCCGAAGACGGCTACCTCCTCTATGTCGGGCAACTGTCCCGGTACAAGGGCGCCGATGTCCTCATCGATGCCTATCGGCGACTCCCCTCCCCCCCGCCGCTGGTGATGCTCGGAACGCCACACCCGACCTCTCCGGCTCCTGAGTCCCTCCCAGCTGGCGTCACGATGCGGACCAGCGTCGCGCACGGGAACGTTATCGCTGCCATGGTGCGGGCTGCCTGCGTGGTAGTTCCGTCGGTGGGGCCCGACTCGCTCCCGATGACGGTCAGCGAAGCGCAGAACTGCGGCGTCCCGGTGATCGCGTCCGCGGTCGGTGGGATACCTGAGCAGGTCGTTGACGGGCAGACCGGCTGGCTGGTGCCCGCAGCCGACGAACGGGCCCTGACGGACCGTATCGCTGAGTTGCTCGCCAGCGGCGACCGGGGCCGGGCGATGGGTCAGGTCGGGCGGTTGCATGGGCGGCGGTTCACCGCCGCACACGGGACCGGCCCGTTCGAGGAGGCACTGGAGACGACCTCGCAGACGGCCTGTTAGGTAGGCTCCGTCCGTGGAATGCCCTCCGTCGATTCCTCAGCAGGCCGCGCCGGGAGGGCCGGCATGAGGCATGCGCGTACTGTGGGCCTAGCGGCCGCGATACTCTTCGTGGCCTCCCTGATCCTGTCCATCACGCTGGATCAGCCTGCCTCCCACGGGCATGCCGGGCAGCTTGCGGTGGTGCCGAAGGGCCCGGCGGTTCTGGAACGCACGGTAGGGGACCTCAAGGAAGTGAACTACTTCCCGGCCGCCGGCGGGTGGACGTACATGTGGTCCCGCTTCGGCCCGACCGCGATCGACCGTGACTTCGCACGGATCCGCGCCCTGGGCGCGAACACAGTGCGCATATTCATCCAGCCATCCGTCTTCGGGTTCCCGACCGTCCGTCCGGTCATGGCGGATCGCCTGTCCGAGGTGATCGGGCTGGCCGCGAGACACTCGCTGCGGGTTCACTTGACGCTGTTCGGCCGCTGGTCCCAGTACGCCGACATCGGCGGCAGTAAGGAGTGGGTCTCTTCGCTCCTGTCACGGTACCGGGACGATCCGCGTATCGCTGTTGTCGAGCTGCAGAATGAAGTCAACCCGCAAGATCCCGAGGCCGTGGCCTGGGTGCGCACGATGCTCCCGTACCTGTCCACCGTCCTGCCCGCCACGTTGCGGACGGTGTCTACCGCGAGCGTGCCTCCCGAGGAGTTCGCCTTGTTCACCCATGAGCTCAGGAATTCGCCGCCGGACTTCTGGGACTACCACTACTACGGTCCGCCCGGCGATGCCTACCCCGTGCTGAGCTTGATCAAGGCGCTTGCCGCTCCCCGTCCGCTGTTCATTGGAGAAACCGGATACTCCACGGACGGAACGCCAGGAGACCAAGCGGCGCAGGAGCAGGCACAGGCTGCCTACTACCGGGCCGTCATCACCGCGGCCGCGGCGTTGGGACTGCCCACCCCGGCGCCGTGGACCCTCAACGACTTCTTCCCGGGAGCCATCCCGCCACCCGCAGCGGGTCGCCCGGCCCAGTACGGTTATGGCCTGTTCCAGCTAAACGGCACTCCGAAACCAGCGGCTGCCGTCGTCCGCAGGGCGTTCTCCGGAAAATAATCGGCTCCATCGACGGCTGCCTCGAGCCGGAGTCGCTGGTGCAGACTGCCGCTCACCGAGAGGTCATCGGCCTCCATGACGTGCCCTTGTGTCATCGCCATGCGCTAATCCCGGACCGTAGAGCGGCCGGTGCCGTGTGCGGACGGTGAAGACGGCGTCGGGCGCGACGGCGGTCCAGATCGGCGACCCCAGATTCGTACAGGAATGTACTGATATCTGACAAGCAGCGGCAAAGTCAGTGTTGTGACCAGCCATCGATGACGTCTGGGAAACATCGTGTGCCATCGTCCATCGTATTCGATGGTGACTGGGCCGATAGCGAACTTGTCCGGGTTTCCGGAGGCAATATGAGCGGGGCCCAAACGCCAAGTGTTCTCAAATCCCTCCGGATTCTTAATCCTGAGCGCACCCACTGACTGTGCGACACGTTTCAGCTCGCGCCATGGATCTGCGACTAGATCCTCGTAACGCATGAATGTATAGCTTGCGAAGCATTTATTCTTCATCTCAAGCATCAGGTTTAGCGCGTCCCACTCGACGGTCGATTTGGTGAGACCGTGCCTACCCAGCATTTCAGAGGCCAAGTGAACCCCGGGCAATTCAGACTGAAGCTTATCTCGACTCCACGAATACACAGCGGCTCGACTGTCGCGAACAAGATGGATCACGTGGACTTCGACGTTGTCTAGCTCACAGAGTAGCCATGCAAAATGTGGAACCTTAGAGCTATCAACTATAAAATCAGCATTGGATGAGAGATGGATTCCCTGATATAGATCTCGAAGTATCTTCTTATATTGACTTAGCTGTCGGCGATAGGAGCGTGAGCGCAAAAAGGGTAGAGCGATCGCCAGGATGCGCCACCCGGCGGTCATGTGCACTTTAAGCATGTGCATGTCCGTCACCGGTAGCTCGCGGATGGCGCGCCCGAATCCTCTATGTACGACGCTGAGCCAGAACTCACATTGATCAAAGGGTCTACCGCATCCGCAGCGGCGGTTTTTGATAAAGCATTGATGCCAGACGTCAAACAGTTCGCCCACAGGAACTGCGTTTCCGGCTTCCCCCAAGAGTCTAGCGAGGAGTGTGCTACCGTTACGGCCGAGACCCCCGATGTAAATTATGCGAAGTGGCCTGCCACCACGATCGCCATCACCGCAGCCACCGAACTCAGCCCTACCAGTAGACATAAGCCCTCCCCACAAGACTTAGGTCAGCGGTATTGCATCTAGGCGGGCCGGCGGAATCCCGTCCCACATGGGCCTGCCTCCTGCCGTTAGCCTCTGAAAGGCTACAGGTTGCGTGCAGCCGCCCTCTGAAGCCGGGAAGGGTGGAACATCCGTTCCCCTCCTGCGAAAGAAATACGGAGGGGCGATCGTGCGGATCCGAGGAACCATCAGCCGTGTTCTCCCTTTATTAGTTGACGTCCTCGCACCTCATGGGAAAGACGGTTACCCGGTGCGCGGTTTCGTGCGTCGCCCGTTCGGCGGGACATGGAGGATGAGAGACTTCGCCGACCGGTGCGCTGAGTCTGATGTACCTCGGCGATCAGCGCCCGGTAGCCGTCCAGGGGCTGCTGCCAGGAATGTGGATTTGGGTACCGCTCGCCCCGGCGCGCGGGCAGCTTGAGCAAGGCCTCCCGCAGAGCCCGGGGATCCTGCGGAGGCACCAGCACGGCGCCGGCGTAGTCACGGACTACCTCGACCAGACCCCCAACTGCGGTCACGATCACCGGCAGCCCAGCAGTCAAGGCTATGTGCAGCGGACCGGACTGTGACGAGCGGTGATAAGGCAGCACGATGGCGTCGGCACGCGCCACGTAAGCGGCAAGCTCTTCGTCAGATACGTACCGGTTGACGCGTTCGATGAGATCCGAATGCGGGCTGCTAGCTATAGCCTCATCTGGTGCCGTCCATTCCTCCCACGTTTCCCCCACGATGGACAGATGGAATTGGCTGGCCTGATCACGGTCGAGCGAACTGAACGCGGTCACCAGATCCTCGACCCCCTTAAAGGGCCGGACTACGCCGAAATACAGCAACCGGAAGGATGTGTCATCCCCGGTATCGACCCACGCAGTCCTCGATGCTACAAAGTGGCTATATGGACCGTGCGGTATCACTCGCACGATGGAATTGTCCAGGGAGTAGGCGGCTGGGATAGCCTGCAAGTCGAAACTGGAATGTACTACGTGTGCATCTACCAGGGACAGCAGGTGGGGCATGAGAGCCTGCACATAGCGGCGGGCGCCTGGCATCGCCGCTTCTCCCACATCCTGGCCCTCATGCCACTCCAGGATGATACGGGCACCATGCCGGGCTGCATACCTGGCGAGCTGCAGGTACGTATGCAAAACGGCGCCAGTCCACCACTGGAAGATCACCACGGCAGGACGCTGGCGGTCGAGGTACCGCAGCGCCTTAGTCAGCGATGGTCCCCAGTACCAGTCCACGCCGTTATACACCGGCATATCCGTTGGGTAGACCACCGTGTCAGCCACCGCGGCACCGACGTGGCGCCGTCCGGGGTAAAAACGCCGGGGCACGAGGCGCCGCATGAGCAGAGCACCGACATCGTACTCGCCTTTAAGTGCGCAGGAGAGCAGGTAGGTATAGTGACTGATCCCCGAAGCGAAGTGCGATCCTGCCCCGATGATGACAACCCGGTCCGTTGCGATCTTACGGTTGCCGTCATTGATAAGCCTTCTGTAGGCAGGTTCCTGGCTTGAATTCGAAGTGGCCAGATCCTTGGCGGCGTGGGCGGTGAGGCGCTCGTAGACGATGGTGCGCAGCACGCGCAGGCCGTCGCGGAGGGCGTTGAGGTTGCTCACCCCGTTGATGCGGGGGTGCTCGAAGCTGGGAACCTCGGATACTCTCAGCCCGGCAGCGGCGACGCGGACGTTGATCAGGGTTTCCACCTCAAAGCCGTCGCCCCAGAGCGGGCCGTTCCCGGCCGGTGGCGAGGTAGCATCCAGGCCGAGCACCGGGGTGATGTGGCGCCAGAAGGCGATGAACCCGTAGCACAGGTCGGTGTAGTGGGTGCCGTAGCACACGTTGACCAGGTTGGATAGCGCCCGGTTGCCTACGCTGCGCACCCGGGTGATGTCGTGGCTGCCGCCGCCGCGGGCAAAACGTGTACCTTTGGCGAAATCGGCGCCGGTGACGAGCGCCTGGACGAACCGCGGAATCTCCCCCGGGTCGGCCGACCCATCGGCGTCGATCACGGCGATGACATCGCCGGTCGCGGCGGCGAAACCGCAGGCCAAGGCGTTGCCCTTGCCGGTGCGGGTCTGCATCACCACCCGCACGCCCGGCCACAGTTTGAGGGCGACCCGCACGGTGTCATCGACCGAGTGCCCGTCCACGAGTATCAGTTCGTGGATGTCAGCGGGCATCCGCGCCAAGACGTGCGGCAGATTACGGGATTCGTTTAAGGCTGGGACGACGACAGAAACCTGCGGCGAACGCTGACTTGACTCTCCCTGAGCTGTCATTGCTCCCCCTGCTATGCTATGACTTCAGGCGAAGCTCTGTATTAAGGGCCGATCGCCACTGCTTTGCGCCATAACGCCAACCTCGGATGGTTTTCCATAACCTGTTGGGCGATAATCATCAACCCTTTCACAAAAGACAGCCCAGCCAGTGTCGGCCTAGGCGCCTCACGAGCAGCCTCCCCGGGCACGTTAGAAGGGGCTACCCATGCCTCAACCGCTTTGCTTACAGTGTCCCACTGTAAGCTTTCACACTTACGAGTGGGTAAAATTTTGACAAAGTCTGGAGGTCAGCACCATTATCGTAAAAGCTGCGTGACTCTCTGTGACCTTACCCATTATTGTAAAAGCGGCGTGACTCTCTGTGAACTCGTTATGCCGACGAAGGTGGACCAGCAGCGGTCGGCCGATCGCGCCGGGCACGCCCGCCGCACCCACCGCTCCAGCCACTTCTGCCATCTTAGCCCCGCCGACCACACCGCCAACGGCGGCCTGATACGAGGGCCTACCCCATCTAACTGCACTGATGCGCGCCCGGTGCGCCGCCGCGGGCAACGGTGCCCTGCTGCCATTCCCTCGGCAACCAGCAGGTCGTGGGTTTTCAGCCTCTGTTTGTAGCCTTCAGCCCTGTTGCCCAAATTGATCAGATGAACATCTCCCTAACACCAAGAGTTCTCCGACCACCAGGCAGGACTGCTCCCTGTCAGGCTCGCGCCGTCGTGGTGGCATGCGGTCACGAACTGCCAGGAGGCACGGTCGGCACTGCCTCGGACGGCAGCAGTGACCTGCCAGTGCCGAGGGTCGCCCTACTTGTCGCAGGCTACTCAGAGCTATAGTCTCAGCGTGCGCTCCTGTACGCATGGCCGGCAGAATAGAGCACGCAAACGGGGACTGGAATGTGGGAATGAAGACAGTTGTACTCACAACCAGCTGGGACGACGGTCACAGGTGTGATGTGAGGCTGGCACAGATGCTTAAAGAGCACGGGCTCAAAGCGACCTTTTACGTGGCACCCGAGAATCAAGAGTTCGCGAAGCAGGATCTGCTAACTTTGCCGGAGATCAAAGATCTAAGCCAGGATTTTGAGATCGGCGCACATTCGATGACGCATCGTCGGCTTCCTACGATCTCTGAACAGGAGGCAGCGAGGGAGATAATCGCGTCGAAGGCAGTGCTGGAGCAGGTTGTCGGCAAGGAGATCAAAGTTTTTTGTTATCCAGGCGGCGCCTATACCAAGTTGCATGTGCAGCTAGTCAAGGACGCCGGGTACCGATATGCGCGCACAGTGGCCAAGTACGCATTTACAGTCGAGGATCCCTACCAGGCCGGAACTTCTTTGCATCTCCATGACCACCGGTTCGGGTTCAACCTATGGCAGATCGCTCGTTTTGTGAGGTTCCAGCCCATAAAATTCCTGCGCTGCCTCGAATGGGACGCTTTGGCAGTAGCCATGTTTGATCAGGTCATAAAGGAAGGCGGCATATACCATATTTGGGGTCATAGCTGGGAAATTGATGAGCATGATGACTGGAAGCGCCTAGAGAACGTGTTTCGTTACATCAGCGCACACCCGAAAGTTAGCTACATCACGAATGGAGAGCTTGAGGCTTATTCATAAGAGATGCTGGTGTTCACCGGACAGCAACTCGCCCGCTGCCAAACAGTCCAGTTGTTATTTGGTTCGGTTCCAGCCCGGATCCTCTCGTGCTCAGCAGCAAGTTCCCTTCACAGAGCACTCTCACCTGATTTAGACCTGACTTGTGACAGGCCTTGCGGTCCGTTGCGCGTCTAGCTCGCTGACCAGTAGGTTCGCTGGTCGGGACGGCCAGATCTGCGCACTAATCCGGGCGATCGGGAGCAGGGAGGGGTATGGGCAGACCGGAGCGAAAGAACCTAAGTAACTCGGCACGTCGTTTGAGCATGAGGGCTGGTATCTCTGTAACGAGGTTGCCTCATCGGCCCGTGCCAGCGGGCTTGGGCTTAACGGCTTGGGCGCTGGTGCCGGGACACGTTCAGGGCAGCGAGCGCGTGAGCCACACCAGTTCGCCGCCTGGGTGCAGTACCGGATGGCCGCGCCGTCGCCGATCCCGAACAGATAGGTGAGCTGGAGCAGGTCTCCGCCGCTATCGCACCACCAAGATCCAAGCCGACGCCCGCACCATCGCCGCCATCAACCCGCATCCTGCCGACCTGCGCGACGCTCGCCACAGAATCCACGTTCGGGTACGCACTAATGTGTCACAAGTCAGGTCCTCTCGTGCTCAGCAGCAAGTTCCCTTCACAGAGCACTCTCACCTGATTTAGATCCGCGGCCAGGCCGCGCCAGTCGGCCGAGTCGCGGTCCAGGACAGTTGCCCGAACCGTTCAGCCCGGGCGTATCGTGACTAGTCCCGTCCCCGGTCTACGTCCCTCTGTCGGCGCTGGATTACTGCGCACCTTTGGCCCGGCGCCCTCGCTCGCGCATCCGCTCCTTGGCGTCCAGCACCGCCTTGCGCAGCCGGACCGCGGACGGGGTGACCTCCACGCACTCGCCGTCCGCGCAGAACTCCAGCGCCTGCTCCAGGCTCAGCACCCGGGCCGGCACCAGCCGCTCCAGTTCCTCCCCGGTGGACTGGCGCATGTTGGTGAGCTTGCGCTCGCGGGTGATGTTGACGTCCATGTCGTCGGCGCGCGAGTTCTCTCCGACGATCATCCCCTCGTAGACCTCGGTGCCCGGCGACACCAGCAGCGAGCCGCGCTCCTGCAGCGAGGAGCAGGCATAGCTGGTGACCGTCCCGGACCGGTCGGCCACCAGCGACCCGGTCGGGCGCGCCCGCATCGGTCCCGACCAGGGCTCGTGGCCCTCGAACACGTGATGGGCGATGCCGGTCCCCCGGGTGTCGGTGAGGAACTGGGTGCGGAACCCGATCAGCCCGCGCGCTGGCACGGTGTAGTCGAGCCGCACCCAGCCGGTGCCGTGGTTGGTCATGTTCTCCATCCGGCCCTTGCGCACGGCCAGCAGCGCGGTCACCGCGCCCAGGTAGTCCTCCGGCACGTCG
Source organism: uncultured Actinomycetes bacterium (assembly GCA_963835425.1). Taxonomy (GTDB): domain Bacteria; phylum Actinomycetota; class Actinomycetes; order Streptosporangiales; family Streptosporangiaceae; genus UBA9676. Next base: position 183,917 of record CAWIGE010000006.1, read on the forward strand.
ACGGTGAGCCGTTCCACCGGCTCGTACAGCGCGCCGTCGATCTGCCTGGTGACGACGGTGGGCCGGCCCACGGTCAGCTCGTAGCCCTCCCGGCGCATGGTCTCGACCAGGACGGCCAGGGCGAGCTCGCCCCGGCCCTGCACCTCCCAGGTGTCCGGCCGGTCGGTCGGCAGCACCCGCAGCGACACGTTGCCGACCAGCTCCCGCTCCAGCCGGTCACGCACCAGCCGCGCGGTGATCTTCGTGCCCTTGTCGCGGCCCGCCAGCGGCCCGGTGTTGACGCCGATCGTCACCGACACCGCCGGCTCGTCCACCGTGATCAGCGGCAGCGGCCGCGGGTCGTCGGCGTCCGCCAGCGTCTCGCCGATCATGATGTCGGCGATGCCCGCCACCGCGATGATGTCCCCCGGGCCCGCGGTCTGGGCCGGCACCCGCTCCAGCGCCTCGGTGAGGTACAGCTCGGTGATCTTCACCCGCTCCACCGTGCCGTCCCGGCGGCACCAGGCCACCTGCTGGCCGCGGCTGATCGTCCCGCTGTGCACCCGGCACAGCGCGATCCGGCCCAGGTAGGAGGAGGCGTCCAGGTTGGTGACGTGCGCCCGCAGCGGCGCGCCCGGCTCGTACGAAGGCGCTGGCACCGTGTCGCGCAGCACAGTGAACAGCGGCTCGAGGTCCGGCGAGTCCGGCAGGGTGCCGTCCTCCGGCCGGGTGAGCGAGGCGCGGCCCGCCCGGGCGGAGGCGTACACGATCGGGAACTCGATCTGCTCCTCGGTCGCGTCCAGGTCGAGGAACAGCTCGTAGCAGGCGTCCACCACCTCGGCGATCCGGGCGTCGGCCCGGTCCACCTTGTTGATCACCAGGATGACCGGCAGGCCCGCCGCCAGCGTCTTGCGCAGCACGAACCGGGTCTGCGGCAGCGGCCCCTCACCCGCGTCGACCAGCAGCAGGACGCCGTCCACCATGGAAAGCCCGCGCTCCACCTCGCCGCCGAAGTCGGCGTGGCCGGGCGTGTCCACGATGTTGATGGTCAGCCCGCCGTGCCGGACGGCGGTGTTCTTGGCCAGGATCGTGATGCCCTTTTCCCGCTCGAGATCGCCGGAGTCGAGCACCCGCTCGGCCACGCGCTCGTTCGCGCGGAACGCCCCGGACTGCCACAGCATCGCGTCCACCAGCGTGGTCTTGCCGTGGTCGACATGGGCCACGATGGCGACGTTGCGCAGGTCGTCCCGGGTGGCCAGGGCAGGTGCAGGCACGGGCATAGGAGGCCTCGAAAGAGGATGCGGGTTGGGGGTACGGCAATTTCAACCGCCGAAGCCCCCCATTCTATTTCACCGGCATAACGGCGGTGCCGCGCGCCCGCCTGCCGTGCGACCGGCCACGCGCAACGCCTTCTTGAAGGGTTCTTCACGGCTTCTTAACGCGGGCCCTGATGGGATCAGATCCCATGCGCGACAGATACGAGCCTCCGACTGACCCGCAGCCGTGGCCGGCCTTCGGGCCGGCCGACCCGGTGCGGGACGCGGGTGACCCGCATGCCGGCTACGGCTGGGACCCGGACTACCTGGCCCGGTCCGACGGGCCGGCCGACGAGGCACGTGACCAGGGCCTGCGCCGCCTGTCCATGCTGACCTTGCACGCCACTGGGCTCAGCGTGGTGACCGCGATCGGCTTCGCGACACTGTTCGCGACCACCGCCCATGCCCAGACGGGGACCGCGGTCACGGCCAAGCCCTCCCCGGGCCCGGCGGCGGCATCCGGCACGCCGTCGCCGGGCCCGACCCCGCGCACCACAAGAAGAAGAAGAACCACCGGAGCATCATCACCAAGCGGCGCCCGCCGCGGCACCGGCCACGTCCGCCGCGCCCGCCCCCGCGGCTCCTGCTCCTACCCTGGCCCCGCCCACCACCGCGCTGGCCCCCGCCCCGCCCAGCCCGGCGCCCACGCAGGCGACCTCCTCCGGGTCCGTCCCGGCATGAGGGCCGCGCCCGCCGAGGCCATCGGCGCCCGCACGTTTTCCGCCCTTGGCACCTTCGCGTCGCTGCTCGTCACCGACCGCCGCAGCCTGGAACTGGCGTACGGGCTGCTCACCGCGCGAACTGCTCGCGGTGGACATCGGCCTGCTCGCGCTTCCGCCCGGATTCCGAGCTGCGGCGGGTCAACCATGCCCACGGCCGCCCGGTCGGGATCAGCCCGCTGCTGACACAGGCCCTGGCCACCGCCCTGACCGCCGCCCGGATCACCGACGGCGACGTGGACCCGACCTGCGGGCGGTCGCTGGTCCGGCTCGGCTACGACCGGGACTTCGCGCAAGCGCAGCGCGACACCACCGACCTGGCCATGCCAGCCGGTGCCCGCGGCCGGCTGGCGGACCGTGGAACTGGACACCGAGCATCGCACCGTCAGGGTGCCCGACGCGCGTCATGCTCGACCTGGGCGCGACGGCCAAGGCGCTGGCGGCCGACCGGGCCGCGGCCCGGATCCACGCCGCCGCGGGCTGCGGCGTCCTGGTCAACCTCGGTGGTGACATCCGGGTGGCGGGCGAGCCGCCCGCCGACGGCTGGCGGGTCGGGATCGCCGACGATCTGGCTCGGCCCGGCGCCGCCGGGCCTACGCCGAGCCCAGCCAGGCGGTCATCATCCGCGACGGCGGCCTGGCCACCTCCAGCACCCGCGCCCGGGCCTGGCAGCGGGGCGGGACCCGGCTGCACCACATCATCGTGCCGGGCACCGGCCTGCCCGCGGACTCCTGCTGGCGTGCCGTCAGCGTGGCCGCCGCCACCTGCGTCGACGCGAACACGGCGAGCACGGCGGCGATCCTGCGCGGCGAGCGGGCGCCGCAATGGCTGGATGGGCTGCGCCTGCCGGCCCGCCTCGTGCGCCATGACGGCACCACGGTCCTCGCCGGCGGCTGGCCCGCCGATCGCCCGGCCGAACCGGGGAGCCAGGCATGAGCGCCCTCCTGCACGGGCCGGCCCTGTGGTACGCCACCCGGGCGACCGGCCTGGTCACGATGCTCCTGCTGACCGCGTCAGCGTGCTGCTGGGGGTGCTCACCACCGGCCGGTTCGCCGGCGGCAGCTGGCCCCGGTTCCTCACCGTGGGCCTGCACCGCAACCTGTCCCTGCTGGTCCTGGTGTTCCTGGCGCTGCACGTCGGCACGACCGTGATCGACACCTTCGTGTCCATCCCGCTGACCGCGGCGTTCATCCCGTTCGCCTCGTCGTACAAGGCGCTCTGGCTGAGCCTGGGCGCGGTCGCGCTCGACCTGCTCATCGCCCTGGTGGCGACCAGCCTGATCAGGAACCGGCTGGGGCTGCGGACCTGGCGCTGGGTCCACTGGGCCGCCTACGTCTGCTGGCCGGTCGCGGTGGCGCACGGCCTGGGCGCGGGCACCGACCGGGACACCTTGTGGGTGTTCGTGCTCACCGTCGGCTGCGCCGCGGCGGTCACCGGCGTGGCCACCTGGCGCTTCGTCGGTGCGGCCCGGGCAGGTGCCCGGTGACCTCGATCACCCTGTCCGCCTACCGCGCGCCGGAGCTGCGGCTGCCCCGCCTGCTGGCGGGCGTCTCCTACTACCATCCGACCGGGCTGGCCGAGCACGAGGACCTGTACGGGCCGCTGCCGCTGCCCGCCGAGACCGCGCAGCACGACCGGGCCGGCCGGGAGGGGCCAGAGAGCCTGATCGACCTGGTTGAGCGCTCCGGGCTCACCGGCCGGGGCGGCGCCGGCTTCCCGACCGGCCGGAAGATGCGCTCGGTCGCCGCCCAGCGGGGCAAGACCGTCGTCGTCGCCAACGGCGCCGAGGGCGAGCCCGCCAGCTGCAAGGACCGGCTGCTGCTGACCCGCGCGCCGCACCTGGTCCTGGACGGGATCACGCTGGCCGCCTACGCGGTCGGGGCGGATGAGGCGCACCTGGTCGTGCACGGGCAGGAAGCCGACCTGATGGCCAGCCTGGAGTACGCCGTCGCCGACCGGGAGACGCTCGGCGTCGATCCGGTGCCGATCCAGCTCACCGCCATCCCGGCCCGGTACGTCTCCAGCGAGCAGTCCTCGATCGTCCAGTACCTGAACGGCGGGCCGGCCAAGCCGACCTTCTCGCCTCCCCGGCCGCATGAGCGCGGCGTGAGGGGGCGGCCCACCCTGGTGAACAACGTCGAGACGCTCGCCCACCTGGCGCTGATCGCCCGTTACGGCGACGGCTGGTTCCGCGGTGTCGGGACGCCGTCGGCCCCGGGCTCCACCCTGGTGACGGTGGGCGGCGCGGTCGCCCGCCCCGGCGTGTACGAGATCGAGCTGGGCACCCCGACCGGCCAGGTGGTGATGATGGCCGGAGGACCGTCCGAGCGGCTGCAGGCGCTGCTGGTCGGCGGTTACTTCGGCGCCTGGCTGCCGGCCGAGTTCGCCTGGCCGGTGCCGATGACCCACGCGGATCTGCGCGCCGTAGGCGGCGCGATGGGCGCCGGCATGGTGATCGCGCTGCCGGTCACCGCGTGCGCACTGGCCGAGACGGCCCGGGTGGTCAGCTACCTGGCCGAGGAGACCGCCGCCCAGTGCGGCCCCTGCATGTTCGGGCTGCCCGCGCTGGCCGATACCCTCATCGAGCTGGCCTATCAGGGTGGATGGGGCCAGGCGATCAAGGCGATCGCCACCCTCGTGCCCCTGATCGAGAAGCGGGGCGCCTGCCGTCATCCCGACGGCGCCACCCAGCTCGTGCGCAGCGCACTGACCGCGTTCTCCGCCGACGCACGCTGGCACGACCGGCACGGCCCCTGCCACGGCGTGGGCCGTGCCCCGCTGCTGCCGGTACCCAGCGACGAGGAACGGGAGTGGGGCCGGACGTGAGCTACCGGCTGCGGGTCAATCCGATCGCCTGCACCGCGCACGGCATGTGCGCCGAACTCCTGCCCGAGCTCATCGAGCTGGACCCGTGGGGCTACCCGATCCTGCTGTCCCCGGTCATCCCGCCCAGCGTGATGGACCACGCGCGGCGGGCGGTCGACGCCTGCCCGACCATGGCGCTGCTGCTGGAGGAAGCCACCGGGCCGCCGCTGCTCAGCTGATGCCGGGTAGGCAAACCCAGCTGACCAGGCCAACCACCGGGAAGCCGTACGGGTCAGCCGTCTCCCCCACCACCGCCACCGCCGCCTGGCCCCTTGTTGCCCCCTCCGCCGCCCTCGCCGCCGTCATCTCCCGTCGCCGACGGGGCCGGGGCGGCGGCGCTCGTCACGGTGGTCGCGGCGGCCGGCACCCCGGTGGTGCAGGACACCGCCATGCTCACCGTGCTCGACGCGGTGGTGAACACGACCCGCGCGGTGGTGGCCGGCCCGCGTGCCACGCTGCTCGCCGTGAAGCCCTGCTGCGGGCTCCACGACAGCAGGAAGGCGCCCGCCGAGGCGCACTGGGCCACGACCGTGCCGCCGGACGAGCTCAGGACGGTGCCGCTGGTGCTGGCCGGCCCGCCCGACCCGCCAGTGCCGGCGCCGCCCGTCGCGCCCTTTGCGCCCGGGCTGTGCTGGGACCGCGGCGTTGTTGAGGAGGAGGGCTGCGCGGCCTGGCTGGCCTGTGCCTGCACCGCGGCCGCCACGCTGGACTGCTGGCTGGCGGGCGAGGCGGAGATGCCCTCGCCGAGCTCCGAGACCACGTACAGGCCGCCCGCGGTCGCCGCGGCCGCCCCGAGCAGCCACGCGCCGGAGCCAATGACAATGCGGGTACGCATGCCGCCAGAGTCGCGGATGCGATATTAAGCGCGAGTAAAGGCCGCCTCAAGGAAACCTGGGCTCCGCAGGCCGCGAATCCCGGATCTTCCACGCGGAAACGGCGAGCACAGGTAACTTCGTGTCCGTGGCACAGCTGCTGCTGGTCGAGGACGACGCCGCCATCCGGGGGGCCCTGATCCGGGCCCTCACCGATCGCGGCCACGCGGTGACCAGTATGCCGAGCGCCATGGATGCGCTGCAGCACGTCCTCGACTCGCCTCCCGACCTGATCCTGCTCGACCTCGGCCTGCCCGGCCTCGGCGGGTACGAGGCGCTGCGGATGATGCGCGCGGTCAGCTCGGTACCGGTGGTGGTGGTCACGGCGCGCGACAACGAGGCCGAGATCATCCGGGTGCTGGACGCGGGCGCCGACGACTATGTGATCAAGCCGTTCGGGGCGGGCCAGATCGACGCGCGGATCCGGGCGGTCCTGCGCCGCGCGGCCCAGGACGGGCCGCAGGACGGGGGCCAGCTCGAGGTCGGCGGCCTGCGGCTGGACCCGTCCGGGCACGAGGCCACCCTGGACGGGTCGCCGCTGGACCTGAGCCGGCGCGAGTTCGACCTGCTGCACTACCTGGCGCAGCACGCCGGTCAGGTGGTCACCCGGCGCGACCTGCTGACCAACGTCTGGCGCATGCCATACGGCGGCGCGGACAAGACAGTCGACGTTCACGTGTCCTGGCTGCGCCGCAAGCTCGGGGAAACCGCGCAGCATCCTCGTTACCTGCACACCGTCCGCGGGGTCGGGATCAAGCTCAGCGCACCCGGATGAGACTCCGCGTCATCCTGCTCGTGGTGGCGACCAGCTCCCTGGTGCTGGTCTCCTTCCTGGTGCCGCTCGCGCTGGTGCTGCGCAGCTTCGCGGCGAACGAGGCGGTCAGCAAGGCGACCACCCAGGCGCAGAGCCTCGCCCCCCTGGTCGGCACCGACACCCTCAGCGGCGTAGTCGACCAGATGAACATGCAGAGCTGGGGCAGCCAGATCACGGTTTTCCTCCCCGGCCGCCAGATGGCCGGCCTGCCGGCGCCCGTGACCGCCACGGTGGTGAAGGCCGCCGCCACCGGCCAGAGCTTCACCGCCGTGGGCCCGGCGGGCACGGAGGTCCTGGCGGCCGTCCAGGGCCTGCCCGGCGGCCCCGCCGTCCAGGGCTCGCCGCCCGGGACCGCGGTGATCCGCATCTTCGTGCCCAACGCCGTGCTGCGCCAGGGGGTGGCCCGGGCGTGGCTGCTGCTCGTCGGGCTCGGGCTCGGGTTGCTCGCGGTCAGCGTGGCGGTGGCCGACCAGCTCGCCCGGTCCCTGGTCCGCCCGATCGTCAACCTCGCCCAGGCCTCCGACCTCCTGGCCACCGGCGACCTGACCGCCCGGGCCACCGTCGCCGGACCGCCGGAGGTGCGCCGGGCGGGCAGCGGGCTGAACCGCCTCGCGGCGCGGATCGGGGACCTGCTCGCGCACGAGCGGGAGACCGTCGCCGACCTCTCCCACCGGCTTCGCACCCCGCTGACGGCGTTGCGGATCGACGCCGAGTCGCTGCGCGACGTCGACGAGATGACACAGGTGACCGCCGACGTGGACGCGGTCGAGCGAACCGTTAACGAGATCATCCGCGCGGCCCGGCGGCCGAGCGCCGGCGGCGTGGGGGCACTGTGCGACGCCTCGATGGTCATCAACGAGCGGGCCGCGTTCTGGCAGCCGCTCGCCGAGGACCAGGAACGCCCGATGATGGTGGAGGTCGCCGCGGGCCCGGTGCTGGTCAACGTGTCCAGCGAGGACCTGGCGGCCTGCACCGACGTCCTGCTGGAGAACGTGTTCTCGCACACCGTCGAGGGTGCCGCCTTTACGGTCAGGCTGAGCCGGCGGGCCGGGGGTGGCGCCTGGCTGGTGGTCGCGGACGACGGGCCCGGCTTCCCGGACGCCGACCCGACCGAGCGTGGCCGGTCCAGCGGCGGTTCTACCGGCCTCGGTCTTGACATCGCCCGGCGGATCGCCGAGGCCTCGGGCGGCAACCTGACGATCGGGCGCTCGACGTCGGGCGGCGGGGCCGTGACCGTCGGGCTGGGACCGCCGCCCCGCCCGCCCGACGGCCGCCGCCACCGGCGGGCCCGGCAGCGGCCGCAGGGCGGCGGCCAGGGCGAATGGGCCGAGGACGGGACGCCGTGGAGCCTGCTGGGAAGCTCGCGCGCCAACCGGTGACGCTGCCTTAGCTCCACACCACGGGCAGAGATGCAGAGATAGGGCATACGCCTGATGTGCCGCAGGCCGCCTTAGCACGATCCTCGAAGGTGAACGGCCAGGAACCCTGGCCCAGACCTTGGAGGACACCGTGCATCCGGCATTGTGGCAGGACCTGCTTACCGAGCGCGTCAGGGACCGGCAGGCGGACGCATGCCGGGCGCGGCTGGCCCGGATGGCGCGGCGCGCGCGCCGCTCACCCGCTCGCCAGCACCCCATCGAGGAGGGGCAGCTCGGCTGCCTGCAGGCGACTCGCCTGCGCAGCACATGAGGTGGGTATTTAGCGCCATCTACCTGATGAACCAGCGGCAGCAGGCCGCCGCGGCGCGCCCCGTGGGCCCGGATGGTCCCAGCCCGCGGCGCGGGCGGCGGCGCCGGTGAGCTAGGTTCCGGCCCTGACAATAGGCAAGTGCCCGGACGGCGTGACCGACGCCGTCCGGGCACCTTCCGTTCCAGTCAGCGTCTTGCGACAGCAAAGTGGCGGGGTCATCGTGTGCCGCAGCCCGATCACTAACCGGGCGTCCCGTCCCGCTCGCTTCTTCGGGCGAGGCGCTGGAGTTGCCCTTTGTGCACGCCAGCTACCCAGTCCCAGCCGTCCTTGGCCGATGGGCCGACCCGCGGGTCGCTGAGTGCATGGGCGTCACGCAAGGCGTGCACGTACGCCCGATCCTGGTCGATCCGTGCGTGTACCTGATCAGCTCCACCGACGGACCCGTGGCCGGGGACGAGGACATCGACGTCGCCCGCCACGCCCTCGATCAGCCGCAGCGCGGCGAGGTAATCCTCGATCGGGTCAGCGGTGTCGTTCAAGTCGAGCAACGGAATCAAGACATCAGAAAGCATGTCGCCGGCGACGAGAACCCCGCGTTCCTCGATCAGCAGTGCCGCATGGCCCGGGGCATGCGCTTGATGCTCGACAATCCGGACTTGAGGGCCATCCCAGGGAATCTGCGCCATCTCGGCGGACAGGCCGGTAATGAGGCCGAGCAGGTCCAGCGGTACCTGCTCGGCGATGTCCGGCGGTATCCACTGGGCGATGCGGGCCTTCCAACGCGGGTCCGACAGCACATCTCGGGCAGTGGCCGCGCAGCGGGCCGTGCCGTAACGAGGCGCCTCGCCGAGCCGGGCGTGCCAGAGCAGGTGATCCCAATGCGGATGCGTAGAAAACCCTGCCACAACGGACTGGCCCAACTCGCGAAGGTCGTCCGCGAGGGCGGCCATTTCGTAGCCGAGCACCCCGGGGTCGATGAGCAACACGCCAGCCCGGCCGTGCACGACAACGGCGTTGCTCTGGCAGAACTCGCTCTCGTGGATCAGCACACCCTCCGCGACCTGCCTGAGCACGGGTGGCTCCTTCCGCTTGTGGTTTGCAACCGCTTGTCGAGACCGTAGTACCCCAGTCTGACGCACACCATCAGTCGTGACTAGAACATCAGTTCGATTATCTGCTATTGTTGGCACATGGCTGCGTATCTGCCACCCGGATGGCCAACTGGGGTTCACCCGCCGGGCAGCGAGGGGTTCGAGCGGACCGCCGTGGCATGGCTGCTGGACGTCGTCCCGCCCGACTACCGGCTGCACGGGGTGCTGCAGCGCCATCCCGTCGCTCTCGCCACGCTGGCCCGGCGCCACCTGGCCGCCTGCGTGGAGGGTGCGCGCCAGGGCTACCGCACGGCCCGGACCGAGCTGGGCGGCGTGCTCCCGGTGAGCGGGGTGGACGCCGTGCTCGCCGCCTACCGGAGCGAGGGGCACCGCCTCGTTACCGCCGCGCGCGCCGCGGATCTGGTGGAACGGGCACTGCGCGGGAAGGAATTCACGCCCCCGCTGCACGAGGCGCCCGGCCCGCCGGGACAGCGAGGGAAGCAGGAGCAGCAGGGACAGCAAGAACGACACAGGCAGCAGGAGCAGCAGGAACTGCCAGCGCGGCAGGAGCAGCCCACACGGGAGAACCAGAAGCCGCGGCAGCCCACGCCGGTGAAGCAGCAGCCGGTGAAGCAGCAGCAAAAACGCGCGACGGCCGCGGCCTCGCCGGCCAAGCAGCGGCGTAAGCAGACCGTCAGCTAGCCCCGGCCGCGCGGCCGGCCGGGGGCGGCCATCAACGCTGCTGGCCCACGAGCCGGGCGTTGTCCAGGGCCAGGCCGATCCGGCAGGCCAGGTCGGTGGCCAGCTCGGCCAGCTCCCTGGGCAGCCGCTCCTCCCGCCGATGGCCGACGACCAGCACCCCAGCGCCGTTGTCCGTGTCCAGCGGGAAGCACCAGGCGGTTTCGGTGGCCAGAGCATCGGCGCCGACGGGTGCCTCCGCCAGCCCGGGCACCGCCAGCGGCCAGCGCCACATGGGGCCGGGGCGGCCCGGGCCCGGCCGGGCTGGCGGTTCGGCGCCCGCCGCCTGCTCGGCCACGCGGTCGAGCAGCCAGGCGAGGGCCGGCGACCATTCCTCGTCCATGTGCCGTGCGTAGACCACCCGCAGGCCTATCCCCTCGGCCGGCAGGAGCACCGCGCACCAGGGCACGAGCCGGGGAACCGCGGTCTCACCGGCCAGGGCCAGCACGTCATCGGTGTCGACGCGGCCGGCCAGCAGTCCGCGGGCCTGGGCGAGCGCGCTGATGCGCCCACGCCTGATCCGCTCCAGCTCGCTCAGCCGCGCCCGCTCGAGCGTGGGCCCCCACCGGTCAGCCAGGTGCTGCAACCGGGTCGCCTCGTTGTCGTGGAACCTGCCAGCCGTGGTCGACTCCACCGCCAGCAGGCCGGTCACCCGGCCATCCACCACGAACGGCACGGTCAGCACGGACGGGGCGGTACCGGCGGCCGCCCGCACGGCGGCCAGCGAGGGTGCGCTGGCCGCGGGCTGGCCCAGCAGCCCGGCCCGCCTGGCCTGCTCCACCATCCTGGCCCGCCTGGCCTGCGCCCGGCTGGTCCGGCTGGCCCGGCCAACCCGGCCGATCCGCTGCCTGCGCCCGGTCTGCGGGACCTGGTCCGCCTGCCCGGCCTGGTCCGCCTGGGCCGCCTGGCCGGCCTGCCTGGTGTGCCCCTCCAGCCCGGCTGGCGCCCCCGGGGCGCCGTCGGCCGGAGCCGGGCTGGCCAGCGACGGGAACCGGCCCGCCGCCGCCCGCAGCCGGAGCTCACCGTCCTCGTCGGGGACCATGGCGTAGGCGGCGTCCGCGCCCACCGCCGCGCGTGCCGACTCCACGGTGCTGGCCAGCAGCTCGTCGTAGCCAGGCTCACCGAAGGGCGGAACCGGCCACCGGTGGGTGCCGTTCATCCCCGGCGCGCTGGCGGCTCCCACCCTGACCGGGGCGGCTGTCTGGCTCAGCGTCGCCGCCACCTGGGGCTGCCCGTCCGGCCCGCGCCCGGGAACGGTGTGGATCCCGGTGTCCAGCACGGGATGCAGCCCATCCTCGCGCCAGCCGCCCGGCGCCAGCTCGAGGCCGGATCCCTGCTGCCCGATCCGGAACCAGACCGCCTTGGCGGCCTGCCCGTAGGTGACGCCCCAGGCCGAGGCGAGTGCGGCCGGGAGCAGCAGCCCGCGCCCGCTGGTGCGCTCGGCGGGAATGTGCTCGTTCTCGGGGGGCTCGGGCACCAGCCGGGCCGGGTAGCCGTCGCTGACCACCACCTCGACCCCGCCGTCGGTCAGCTTGCAGGTGACCTCGACCGGGGTCCCGGCGTGCACCACCGCGTTGGTGACGAGCTCGCTGGTGAGCAGCACGGCGTCATCGACCAGGTCATGGCCGCCGGTCGCGGCGCCGCTGATGAACCAGGTCTGCAGCGTGTCGCGGACAAACCGGCGCGCCGCTGCGGCGGCCGTCGGCTCCGGCTGGTATGCCGCAGTGGCGACAAGACCGTCCAGTCCCTCCACGTGCCCTCTCCGCTGCCGGCGCTGCTGCCGCGCGCCCCCGGCCCACCTGGGCCGCCTCATGGATCCGCCACGTCCGTCAGTGGCGGTCATCCCATCGTGACAGACTGACGGCCAATTTCCTGGCGATCAGCCATGATCGCCGGGCATCGGCACGGGTCGTGACCACCCGTTGCCCGTCACGTACTCGCGGACCACCCTAGCGGGCACGCCGGCGACCACGCACCGGTCCGGTACCTGGCCGCGGACCACCGAGCCGGCCGCGACCACCACGTTCCGCCCGATGCACGCCCCGGGAAGCACGATCACCCCCGCCCCGAGCCAGCTTCCCGCGCCGATGGATACCGCCGTGTTGCTCGGCCATTGCCGCCCGATCGGCGCGTCAGGGTCGGCGTATCCGTGGTTCTGGTCGGTGATGTACACGTAGGGCCCGGTGTAGACGTCGTCGCCGATCACGATCGAGTAGTGGGCGGTGATGTGGCTGCCCCGGCCGATGACGCAGCGGTCACCGATCCGCAGCACCGGCCGGTCCCCCAGATCCTGCCCCGGGACCATCCCGGCGCTGAGGCTGACCTGGGCGGCGATGAGGGTGCCCGCGCCGAGTTCGATCCACCGCTGGCCGTACAGGGCGCCGGGGGGAAAGCCGATCACCGAACCTTGACCGAACGACGCGAACGCGCGCCCGGCCGGAGTGTCCGCGGTGATCCTGCCCGCCTGCTGGGCCCCCTGCCAGAGCCGGTGCACCAGCCGCCAGGCCACGGCGCGGCTGCGCCGCGCCAGGGCGTCCTTCCCGGCCATGACCGCCAACGCTACTACCGGCCCCGCGGTCACCGGCCGCGGGCGCGGCACCGGCGGTGCCAGCGAGAGCACCACGCGGCCATCGTTAGGCATAGTTCTTCGCCGCCAGCTGGCCGCACGCGCCGTCGATCTGGCGGCCGCGGGTGTCGCGCACCGTCACCGGTACCCGGCGGGCCTCCAGCGCGGCGACGAAGTCCCGGGTCGCGGCGGGCGTGGAGGCGGTCCACCGCGAGCCCGGCGTCGGGTTGAGCGGGATCAGGTTGACGTGCGCGAGCCGGGCGGCGAGCAGGGCCGCCAGCGCCTCGGCCCGCCAGCGCTGGTCGTTGACGCCAGCAGATCATCGCGTACTCGATCGAGACCCGGCGGCCGGTGGCGGCCGCGTACTCCCAGGCCGCGCCGAGCACCCCGGCCACCTTCCAGCGCTTGTTCACGGGCACCAGCTCATCGCGCAGCTCGTCGTCCGGCGCGTGCAGCGACACCGCGAGGGTGACCCCGGCGCCGCTGCGGCCGTGAGCCGCCGGATGGCCGGCACCAGGCCGACGGTGGAGACGGTGACCGACCGCTGTGAGATGCCCGAGCCCGTCGGGCACCGGGTCGGTGAGCCGGCGCAGCGCGGTCATGACCTGCGGGTAGTTCGCGAGCGGCTCGCCCATGCCCATGAACACCACGTTGGAGACGCGGCCGGGGCCGCCGGGCACCTCGCCCCGCGCGAGCACCCGCGCGCCCGCCACCACCTGCGCGACGATCTCGGCGGCCGACAGGTTCCTGGTCAGCCCGGCCTGGCCGGTGGCGCAGAACGGGCAGGCCATCCCGCAGCCGGCCTGCGATGACACGCACATGGTGACCCGCCCCGGGTAACGCATGAGGACCGACTCCACGTAGGCGCCGTCGAACGTGCGCCACAGGGTCTTGCGGGTCATCCCGCGGTCGCAGGACTGTTCGCGCTCGGCGGTGAGCAGCCGCGGCAGCAGTGCGGCGGCGAGCCCGGCACGTGAAGCAGCCGGCAGGTCGGTCATGTCGTCCGGGTCGTCGGTCAGCCGGGCGAAATAGTGGCGGGCGAGCTGGTCGCCGCGGAAGGGCTCGCCGCCCAGCTCGGCGACGGCCTCCCGGCGCGCGGAGGGGTCAAGGTCGGCGAGGTGGCGGGGCGGCCGGGTCCTGGGGCCGGGCAAACGATGCTCCGTTCGGTGGTTAACACTGGGCGCTGGCCACGACAACCTGAAGAATATCTGGCAGCACGCAGTATGACCTGCGACCAGTCAGTAGATTTCGGCACATGGCAACGTTGCGCAAGGGTGCGGGTGGCTCACGGTCGGGCGCGCATTCCGGGCAGCGGGGAATCCTGCTGGACAGTGAGAGCCCCTACGGCAGCCGCCGGGTGGTGGTCGAGTACGACGGCGCCACCACCGCCGCCTACCTGCACGACGCCGATGCCGTCGTGGGCGCCGCGTGGATCGCCAATCACCAGCAGGCGCCGTCGAGCACCGATCTGTCGCGGCTCGACGCCGGCCGGGCGCCGCTCATGCCCGCCGGCGCACACCAAGCATCCCGGCGGCAGGCCGCCCCTCGACGCCCGCGCCCTGCGCGCGCTGTGGTTCGAGGAGGGCGACGGGGTGGCCATCATCGAGGGCGGCCAGCTCCTGGCCGTCATCCCGGGCTGGTCCGACATGTCCCGGGGGATGCCCGGGTACAGCCGGGACGTCATGGGCCAGAGCCCGTTCGGCTGGTCGCTCGATGACGCCATGGAGGGGCTGGGCCCGCGGGCCGACCGGGCGACGGCGTTCTGGCGCTGGCGCCAGCGCGAGGACTCGTGGGCGGGCTTCCAGCAGTCCATGCTGGGCCACCTCCTGGCCCGGCTCGGGCCCGGCGCGCGGTACTGGGATGTCGGCAGCGGGAAGCTGCCGTCGGTGGGGGTGTCCGAGCGCCCGCCCACCGAGCAGCGGCCGTACACGGTGCTGTCCACGCTCGGGATGAGCTGCCAGCGGATGCCGGTGGTCGAGCAGGTGATGGAGGAACCCAGCGGTTGCGCACGGATCGAGCTCGCCATCGCCACCACCATGCCCAGCCCCGAGGTCGCCCGCATCTTCCTGTGGCTGGCCCAGTACCCGTGGCGGGCCGTCACCTGGTTCGGGGCCGGTCACAGCATCCGCTGGTACCACGAGCCCGCCACGTTCCCCCTGGGCGGGGGGAACGAGGGAGTGCTCCTGCTGGATGACCCCGGCCAGCTGATCGGCCCGGAGGTGCCGGACCTGTCAGGGTTCGTCTTCGCCGGGGAGCCCGTCCGGTGGCTCTGGATCCTGCCGATCACCGAGCGGGAGCGGCAGCTGGCCAAGGAGCGCGGCGCGTCGAGCCTGATCACCCAGCTTGCCGCGCAGCGCCGCAGCTGGGTCGTCGGCCGTTTACCACCCCGGCCGCCCCGGCCGCCCAGGTCACCCCGGCCGCTCCCGCCGGGCCGTCCGGGCCGGGCCCCACGGGCGGATCTCCAGCCCGCGTAAGCCCCGCCCCGGCACGCCCTAGTGCAGGTGGAGGCTGACCCCGAGCAGCGGGAGGAACCAGAGGAATATCGCCAGCAGGGCGGATAGGACGCCCTTGATCAGGCCGATGGTGATGTAGCTCTGGGTCCAGGCTACGACGATGCCGATGATGACGTAGATGATGAAAACGATGCTGACTGGCCGCCTGAACATCGTTCTGCACTCCCATCCCCCCGAGTGTGGATAGACGCCCGCCATCTCCCCTGGAAAACAAGTTCCAAACGCCACCGGGTGTGACCAGAGATACTCGTGTGACAACGTAACCGGCGGGTCTTGCCAGCCCGTCAGTGGTGGGCCGCGGCCGGTATGAAGACGAGCAGCAGCAGCCACACCACCGGCGCGGCGAGGGCCAGCGAGTCGATCCGGTCGAGGACGCCGCCGTGGCCGGGCAGGATCGTGCCCATGTCCTTGATCTCCAGGTCCCGCTTGAGCGCCGATTCGGCGAGGTCCCCGAGCGTGGCCGCCAGCAGCGCGGCCGCGCCCACCAGCAGCCCCTGCCACACCGCCCCGTGCAGCAGCAGCGGCACCGTGATGGCCCCGGCCACCACGCAGGCCAGCGCCGAGCCCGCGAAACCCTCCCAGGTCTTCTTCGGGCTGATCGCGGGCACCATCAGGTGCCGCCCGAGCAGGATGCCGGTGAAGTAGCCGCCGACGTCGCTGCACACGGCCAGGATGATGAAGACCAGGATGCGCCGTGACCCGTCAGGCATGGCCAGCATGAGCGCGACGAACCCCGCCATCAGCGGCAGGTAGCCGACGGCGAAGACCCCGGCGCTCACGTCCCGCAGGTAGCCGGCCGTGCCGCCGGTCAGGCGCCAGGCCAGGATCGCGATCACGGTCAGGGCCACGGAGGCCACCAGGGCCCGCCCACCCCACCAGTAGGGCAGCGAGACCGCCGCGACGCCGCCCGCGGCCACCGGGACCAGCGGGAGCCGGATGCCACGCGTGCCGAGGGCGCGGGACAACTCCCACAGCGCGACCGCCACGGCGGCGGCGAGGTACACGAGGAAGGTGGCCTTCACCGTGAACAGGGTGACGATGGCCAGGCCGCCCAGCAGCAGCCCGACTCCCAGCGCGGCCGGGAGGTTCCGGCCGGCCCGGACCGGGGCACGCGCACCCGGTGTGCTGTCCTCCCCTGGCACCGCCGCCCCGGCGGGTCCGTCTTCTGGCACCTCAGACCTCGAGGAGCTCGGCTTCCTTGTGCTTGAGCAGCTCGTCCACCTGCCCCACGTAGGTGTGGGTGAGCTCGTCGAGTTCCCGCTCTGCCCGGCGGACCTCGTCCTCGCCCGCTTCCCCGCTCTTGATCAGCTTGTCGAGTGAGTCCTTGGTGTTCCGGCGGATGTTGCGGATCGCCACCCGGCCTTCCTCCGCCTTATGCCGCGCGATCTTGATGTACTCCCGCCTGCGCTCCTCGGAGAGCTCGGGGAAGATCACCCGGATGATGGCGCCGTCGTTCGACGGGTTCACCCCGAGGTCGCTGTTGCGGATCGCCTTCTCGATCGAGCCCAGCGACGACTTGTCGAACGGCTGTATCACCACCATCCGCGGCTCCGGGATATGGAACGATGCCAGCTGGTTCACCGGGGTCTGGGTGCCGTAGTACTCGGCCGTGATCTTGCTGAACATGGCCGGGTGGGCGCGGCCGGTCCGGACGGTGCCGAGGTCCTCCCTGGCGACCGCGACGGCCTTCTCCATCTTTTCCTCGGCCCCGAAGAGGATCTCGTCTATCACTGTCGCTCCCGTCGGTCCCTGTCCTGCCTGGGATGCCTGGGCCGCCCGCCGTCCCGGACCGGCCCTTGCGGCCGGCGGCCCGGCGTGCGTCTGCTGTGCATGTGCCGTCCGCACGACGTTACCCCTCTCCGCCTCCGCAAAGACACCAACAGGCAAGCCGCGTGTCCCCGCGGGCCCGCGGCGCGCCTGGCCGCGGGGCGGGCCTCCTCAGCCCGCCTGGCCGACCTGGAACCGGGCGAACGCCAGCACGGTGACGCCCTGCTCGGACAGGACCTGCTTGATCGTCTTCTTCGGGTCCTTCACGAAGGCCTGCTCGGTCAGGACGACGTCCTTGAAGAACGCGCCCAGCCTGCCCTCCACGATCTTGCCGATCGCCTGCTCGGGCTTGCCCTCGTCGCGGGTGATCTGCTCCGCGATGCGCCGCTCGTTCTCGACCACGTCGCCGGGCACCTGGTCGCGGATCACATACTGCGGCCGCATCGCCGCCACCTGCTGCGCGACGTCCTTGCCCGCCTGCTCGGCCGGCGCGTCCAGCTGGACGAGCACGCCCACCGTCGGCGGCAGGGCGCGGTCGGACTTGTGCAGGTAGCTGGCCACGTAACCGCCCTCGAAGATGGCATACCGGCCGAGCTCCAGCTTCTCCTGGAGCGAGGCGCCCGCCTCCTCGATGAGCTGCTGGGCGGTCGCGCCCGGGCGGACCTCCGTCCCCAGCAGCGTCAGCCGGTCGGCGGGCCGGTGCGCCAGGGCGGCGGCGGCGATGTCGGCCGCCACCTGCTGGAAGAGCTCGGTCTTGGCCACGAAGTCGGTCTCGCAGTTCAGCTCAACGAGGATCCCGGCGCTGGTGCCGTCCAGCAGCGCGGTGACGAGCCCGTTGGCGCGCGACCCGGCCGGCCCGCTTGCCCACGTCCTTGGCGCCCTTCACCCGGAGGATCTCGACGGCGGCGTCGAAGTCACCGCCGGCCTCCTCCAGCGCCTTCTTGCAGTCGAGCATCCCGGCGGCCGTTGCATCGCGTAGCCGCTTTACCTCCGCGGCGCTGATGTTCGCCATGTCCTCATCTCTCGCTTGTGGTCAGTCAGGAAGTTGTGTGTGCCGGGCGGCCATGGGTCAGGCGACGTCAGGCGTGCCGGCCTTCGCCGTGTCCGGCGCGGCGTCACCGGCGTCCCCCGCTTGCTCCGCGGCGGCCTCGCCCGCCGGGGCGTCCGGCGCGGCCGCGGCGGCATCACCGGCCGTGACATCGGCAGTTGCGGCATCACCGGCGGCAGCATCGGCCGGTGCCGTTTCGGCGGCGGGGGCCTCCGGGGCTGCCTCGGCAGCGGGGGGCTCTGGGGCTGCCTCGGCGGCTGGGGCCTCCGCGGTTGCCTCGGCAGCGGGGGGCTCTGGGGCTGCCTCGGCGGCTGGGGCCTCCGCGGTTGCCTCGGCAGCGGGGGCCTCCGCGGCTGCCGCAGGGGTGGCGTCCGGGGCTGCCTCGGCGGTGGCCTCCGGGGCAGCCGCAGCGGCACTGGCCTGGTGCTCGAGGAGCTCGCGCTCCCATTCCGCCAGCGGTTCCTCGGCGCCGAGCTGGCCGGACTCCCCGGGAGCGGCCGGCTTCTCCTCGCCATTCGAGGCGCCGGCCCGCGCGATCAGCCCGTCCGCCACGGCATCGGCCACCACCCGGGTCAGCAGGGAAACGCTGCGGATCGCGTCGTCGTTCCCGGGGATCGGGTAGGTGACCTCATCGGGGTCGCAGTTGGTGTCGAGGATCGCGATCACCGGGATGCCCAGCTTGCGGGCCTCGCTGACGGCGATGTGCTCCTTCTTGGTGTCCACCACCCACAGCGCGCTCGGGGTCCGGGCCATGTCCTTGATGCCGCCGAGGGAGCGGTCGAGCTTGTCCCGCTCGCGGCGCAGGTGCAGGAGTTCCTTCTTGGTCATCCCGGAGCCCGCGACGTCCTCGAAGTCGAGCTCGTCGAGTTCCTTGAGCCGCTGCAGGCGCTTGTAGACGGTGGAGAAGTTGGTCAGCATGCCGCCCAGCCAGCGCTGGTTGACGAACGGCATCCCGACCCGGCGGGCCTGCTCGGCGATGGCCTCCTGCGCCTGCTTCTTGGTGCCGACGTAGAGGACGGTCCCGCCGTGGGCGACCGTCTCCTTGATGAACTCGTAGGCGCGGTCGATGAAGTCGAGCGACTGCTGCAGGTCGATGATGTAGATGCCGTTGCGCTCGGCGAAGATGAAGCGCTTCATCTTCGGGTTCCACCGCCGGGTCTGGTGCCCGAAGTGGACGCCGCTCTCAAGGAGCTGGCGCATGGTGACGACCGGTGCCATCCCGGTCCCCTTTCCTGTCATGCGCCGTGCCCGTGGGCACGGACGCGCTCGGTTGGTCCTGGCGACCGTGCGCATCTCACTGCGGGCCGAACCCGCAGACCGATGAGGTGCGCCCCGCCGGAAGTCCGGCCGGGTCTGCCTTGCGGCAGGCGGACGCGCGAATTTAGCCGGAAGCCGCGTGCGCCGAGGCGCACAGGACCTCCCGACCGCCCCGTAGTCTACCTGGTCCGGGGAGTTCGGGCCGCTCGGTAACCGGCGGGCCCGGCGCCTACGCCCGGGGGTGGGCCTGGCGGTAGGCGGCCGTCAGCCGCTCGACCGAAACGTGGGTGTAGATCTGCGTGCTCGCCAGCGAGGCATGGCCGAGGATCTCCTGCACGCTTCTCAGGTCGGCGCCGCCCTCCAGGAGATGGGTGGCGGCCGCATGCCGGAGTCCGTGCGGCCCGGAGTCGGGCACGCCGGCCACCGCGGCCAGGCGGGCATGCACGACCCGCCGCGCGGTCCGGGGATCGAGCCGGCGGCCGCGCGCCCCGAGGAACAGGGCGGGGCCGCTGCCCGGCCGGGCGAGCGACGGGCGGCCCGCCCGCTTCCAGGCCGCCACCGCCCGGACCGCGGGCAGCCCGACGGGCACCGTGCGTTCCCGCCCGCCCTTGCCGAGTACCCGGACCGTGTTCCGCCCCTCATCGAGATCGTCGACGTCGAGGCCGCACAGCTCGCTGACCCGGATACCGGTCGCGTACAGCAACTCCATGATCGCGGCGTCGCGGAGGGCCAGTTCCGCCTCGCTGCTCCGGGGGACGGGCCCGGCCGCGGACAGGACCGCGGCCATCTGGTCCTGGCGCGGCACCTGCGGGAGGCGGCGCGGGATCTTCGCCGTCCCGAGCAGCGGGCCGGGATCCCTGCGGAGCCAGCCGCCCGCGCAGGCCCAGGCGGTGAACGCACGGGCGGCCGCGGCCCGGCGGGCCAGCGTGGCACGGGCGTGGCCGGTGCCGTGCTGGCCGGCCAGCCAGCGTCGCAAGACCGTAATGTCCAGCCCGTCCGGCGCCGTGATGCCGCCCTGCGCCGCGTGCTCCAGGAGGGACCGGACGTCGCCGGTGTAGGCGCGCACCGTATGCGGGGACAGCCCGCGCTCCGCCGCCAGGTGACGCTCGAATCCGTCCAGCGCGGCCTGCATGCGCCCCGGCAGCGGCGTGGCGTCCCGGCTCTGGGCTGCCTCCATGGACCCAGTGTGCGGCACCGGGAGGCGCGGCCCCGGGCAGCCCGGACGTCACTCTACGGGCGTGTCCCGCCGGATTCACGAGCGTGTCCCGCCGGTCCCTTGCGTATCCGCCAGCCGCTGTCACTGCGCTCGACGAAACCAGCCGCCGCCAGTGCGCCCAGGCAGCGCATGGCCGTGTCGAAGCCGACGCCCGCCACCACCGCGATCCTGGCCGGGCCGCGTCCCGCCCGGGCGGGGACCGCCTCCAGCACCTGCCGGGTCACCGGGTCGAGCGCGTCGCGTGGCAGCACCGGCCCACGGGCGCGGCCCGGCGGTTCATCGCCGGGAAACGAGAGGACCTCCATCACGTCCCACGCACCGGTGACGCAGACGGCACCCCAGTCACGGATGATCTCGTGACAGCCTGCCGACAGCATCGAGGTCACCGGCCCCGGCACCGCCATGAGCGGACGGCCCTGGTCGCGCGCGTGGCGGGCGGTGTTCAGCGCGCCGCTGCGCCGCGCCGCCTCCACCACGACGGTGCCGCGGCTGAGCGCGGCGATCACGCGGTTGCGGACCAGGAATCCCGGGCGGGTGGGCATGCGGCCGGGCGGCCACTCGCTGACGGTCGCCCCGCCCTCGCGGATGTCGCGGAACAGCCCGTGGTGGCCCGGCGGATAGTCGCGATCGACGCCGCAGGCAAAGACGGCGACCGTCACCCCACCGGCCCTGATCGCGCCGCGGTGCGCGCAGCCGTCGATGCCGAACGCCCCGCCGGAGACGACGGTCCACCCCCGCTCGGCCAGCGTCGCGGCCATTTCGGTGCACACATGCGAGCCGTAGGCCGTAGCCGATCGGGTGCCCACGACCGACACCGAGCGCAGGCACGCGTACCGCAGATCCCCGCTCCCCCGCACCCACAGCCCCCACGGGCGGGCGTCGCCGAGGACCTCGAGCTGGCTGGGCCATTCGGGATCACCCGGGCACACCAGCCGGATCCCCGCCTGCCGCCAGGCATCCAGGTCGGGCACCGCTGGCGCCTCGCCCAGCCCGGCCCACCTACGCAGCGCCCGGCCCAGCCCCGGCAGGTCGTCCCGGTCCAGTCCTGGCAGTCGGGCCCGGTCCAGCCCCGGCAGGCCGTCCCAGTCCGGTCCCTGTGGCCGATCCTGGTCCGGTTCCTGCGACCGATCCTGGTCCGGTCCCTGTGCGCGTTCCCGGCCCTGACCCGCTGTCCCGGCGGCTGGCACCGGCACCCGCCCCTGGACGAGCGCGGTCACGATCTCGGCCGGGGCGCAGGTGCGCAGCAGGGCGCCCATGACGGGATCGCCGGGCTCGGCCACGCAGGTGAGAGCGGCACGGGCCAGCCGCTCCTCGCCGCTGACCTCAGTCACCGCCCACCCCCAGCCACAACCCGAGCGCGTAACTGGTCTCATCGACCGTGGGCCGGGCCACGCCCGCGAGATCGGCCAGCGTCCAGGCCACCCGGATCACCCTGTCCACCCCGCGGGCGCTGATCTCACCCAGGTCCATGGCGCGCTCCAGCGGTGCGAGCGCTCCCGGTCCCCGGCGCGAAGCTGCGCCGCAGGTCCCGGCCGGGGACCTCCGCGTTGAGCCGCCATGGGGTGTGCCGGAGCCTGACGGCGGCCCGGTCCCGGGCGGCCTCCACCCGCTTCGCCACTACAGAACTCGGCTCGGTGAAACCGCGGTCGCTGAGCAGTTCTGCCCGGCTCACCGGCAGGAATCCGGCCTTGACGTCCACCCGGTCGAGCAGCGGGCCGGACAGCCGGGCTAAGTAGCGCCGCCGTTCTGTCGGCGTGCAGGTGCAGCCCGCCTCCGGACCGGGGCCCTTGGCGCAGGGGCACGGGTTGGCCGCCAGCACCAGCGTGAACCGAGCCGGGAAGCGGGCCGTCAGGCCCAGCCGGGCAATTACCACCTCGCCTGACTCCAGCGGCTGCCTCAAAGCATCTAGCACATCCCTGCCGAACTCGGGCGCCTCGTCAAGGAACAGGCATCCCCGGTGGGCGAGGGACGCCGCGCCCGGCCGGATGATGCCAGTGCCGCCCCCCACGATCGCTGCCTTAGTCGCGGTGTGATGTGGTGCGCAGAACGGAGGCTCAGTCATCAACGGGCTGCCTGCAGGCAGAGTCCCTGCCACGGAATGGATCGCTGTGACCTCGAGGGCGGCCGGGCGGTCCAGGCTAGGCAGGATGGTCGGGATCCGCTCGGCCAGCATGGTCTTGCCTGCACCCGGCGGCCCCATAAGCGAGAGGTGATGGCCACCGGCCGCGCAGATCTCTGCGGCACGCCGTGCAGTCGGCTGCCCGAGAATGTCAGCCAAGTCGGGGCGGCCGCCCCTCTCGCCCGATGGACCGGGTTGCCCGATCGCCCTCGCCAGACCTGGGGGTCCTTGGAGGTCTGTCTGGTTCGGCTGAACGTCAGTGCCCTCGCCGGACACTCGCACAGTAACGTCCTGTCCTGCTTCGGGCTCGCCGCGCAGCCAGGCCAGCAGGGCACCAAGAGTTGGGGCTCCGAGCACCACCACCTCTGGCACCAGGGTGGCCTCCGGCGCACTGATCTCCGGAACAGCGACCTTGTGGAACCCGGCAGTTGCCGCGGCCGCCACAGCGGGAAGAACCCCACAGACCGGCCGCAACTGCCCGTCCAGCCCCAGTTCACCGAGAAAGGTAACCCCCTCGATGGCGGCTGTCGGGACGGTGCCAGCGGCGGCCAAGACAGAGACAGCGATACCAAGGTCGAAGCCACTGCCCCGCTTCGGGAGGCTGGCCGGCGAGAGCCCGACCGTAATCCGCCGCTGGGGCCACTGCTCGCCGCTGTTGATGATCGCGGCCCGGATCCGGTCACGTGCCTCGCGCAGCGCGGTATCGGGCAGGCCAACAAGCAGCAGCCCGGGCAGCCCGTTCTCGATGTCGGTCTCGATCTCCACCGGGTGGCCTTCCACCCCGACCAGAGCGATGGAATGGGTGCGCGCCACCGGCACCTATCCCACCCCCCGCACGTGCTCGAGCTGGTAATGACCCGACTCATCGCGGAGCAGCCCGATCACGTCGATACGCACTTCTTCGAAGAGCACGCCGTGCGCGACCAGCCACCGGACCGCGAGCCGCCGGAGCCGGGCACGCTTTCTCGGCGTAATGGCCTCCAGGGGGCTGCCGTACTGGGCGCTGGACCGCGTCTTGACTTCGCAGATCACCAGCACCTGGCGCTCGGCCGCCACGATGTCGATCTCGCCTTCCGCGCACCGCCAGTTGCGGTCGAGGATCCGTAACCCGGCCCGTTCCAGGTACTCCACCGCAGCCTGCTCACCACACCGGCCCAGGTTGTCCTTGGCGTTCACCGAGCATCACCTCCGCCGACGACGCTGCCGGACGGCTGGGGGTGCTCGCGCGGTCAGTTGTTTCGCTGTGGAGGGGCCGGGCCAGGCCCGGTTGGCTGTGGAGGGCAGGAGCCAGTTTGTCGCTGGCCCTTGCTTTGATGAGAGGGGGAAGTGCGGCGCACGGCCCGCGCGGCAGGCCAATGCGGGACCGTGCGGCTACCACGGGCCGATGCGGGCCCCGCCGGGCTGGAGATCCGCCCCGCCGCCGTCGCCTATTCGGGTTCGGGCAGTTCCAGCTCGCTTTGGGCCAGTTCCTCGACGTTGACGTCCTTGAAGGTGACGACCCTTACATTTTTCACAAAACGGGCAGGCCGATACATGTCCCACACCCAGGCATCCTGCATCGTGACCTCGAAGAAGACCTCGCCGTTGTCGGCGGTGCGGACGTTCAGCTCGACCTGATTGGTCAGATAGAACCGCCGCTCGGTCTCCACCACGTGCGTGAAGAGCTTCACCACGTCCCGGTACTCGCGATAGAGCTGCAGCTCCATCTCGGTTTCGTACTTCTCGAGGTCCTCCGCGCTCATGGTCACCTCCTCAGGCAGCGACGGGAGCTTCGGCACGGATGAGATCAACCATAGGTCAATTGTCCAGGCATGCCGGATCACCGGCCTCCAGGCCCGCGGGATCGGGCGCCTCCAGATCCAGCGGACCGGGCGCCTCCAGGCCCATGGGGCCGGGCGCCTCCAGGTCCGCGGGGTCGCGGGCCACGCCACCGACGTTCGCGAAGGAGCGCCGGTGCTCCGGGCACGGCCCGTGAGCGTCGAGGGCCCGCATGTGGCTCCGCGTGGAATATCCCTTGTGCCGGGCGAAACCGTACACCGGATACCGGGTGTGGAGGTCGCGCATGAGCCGGTCCCTGGTGACTTTGGCGACAACCGAGGCGGCGGCCACGCATGCGGCCACCTCATCGCCCTTCCACATGGCCAGCGCGGGCACGCCCAAGCCACGCACGGGGAAACCGTCGGTGAGCACGTACTCCGGCTGCGGCGACAGGCCTGCCAGGGCCCGGCGCATCCCGGCGATGTTGCAGACGTGCAGGCCCGTCTTATCGATCTCCTCCGACGGTATGACCACCACGTGCCAGGACACGGCCAGCGCCATCACCTGCTGGTAGGCCTCCTCGCGGACGGCAGCCGTCAGCGACTTGGAGTCCGCGATATCACCGATGCCGGACCGGTGGCGCGGATCCAGCATGACGGCCGCCACCACCAGCGGGCCGGCGCAGGCGCCGCGGCCTGCCTCGTCGATCCCGGCCACCTGCACGAACCCGGCCCGGGCGAGCACCCGCTCGTATCCGGTCAGGCCTGCCGCACGCCGGGGGGTGTAGCCGGGATGCCGCACCGGGGGCACCAGCATCCCGTCACCCCGCCCCCGGACGGCCGCGCGCCAGACGCCCGCGCCGCAGCGAGCCGGCCAGCCGCCGCCGCAGCCGCAGCTGGAGCATGGTGAGCGGGAACGCACCGGTGAGGCCGAGTCCCAGCGGCACCGCTGCGGCTGCCGACCCGGTCACGGCGGCCCGCCCGGCCGGGGCGGCCCCGGCGGGCGCCGGCGCCAGCGCGGCGGCCCGGGCCAGCTGGGGCTGCTGGAACGTGGCCGGGATGGGCAGCACCCTCCACCTGCTGACCGGGGCGACGATCACGAATGCGCGCCCGACCACGCGGTCCTCCGGGACGGTACCGTTCCCTGGATCTTGCTCATGCCCGCGGGAGTCGAACGACACGTTGCGGTGATCCCCCATCACCCACAGGCGCCCAGGCGGCACGATGATGCTGAACTTGGTCGTGGACGGGGCGTTGCCTGGGTAGAGGTAGGACTTCTCGTTGAGCGGCACCCCGTTGACCGTGACCCGGCCCTGGGCGTCACAGCACGCCACGTGGTCGCCGGGCACCCCGATCACGCGCTTGATGTAGTCATGCACCCCGGGGGCGGTGCCGAACAGGCCGGATATCGCGTTCCACAGCCTCTCCAGCGGCGGCGTGGACTGGGACGTCACCGGATCCCAGGAGCCTTCCCCGTTGAAGACCACGATGTCGCCGCGGTGAATCGGGCGGAAATCGTAGATCATCTTGTTGACCAGCACCTTGTCGCCGATCTCCAGGGTGTTCTCCATTGACGACGAGGGGATAAAGAACGCCTGGACCACGAAGGTCTTGATGAGGAGCGCCAGGATCAGCGCGAACGCCAGCAGGATCGGCAGTTCGACCCACCACGACCTGCCCTTCGAGCGCTTCCCGCTCTGCTGCCCGGCCGCGCCAGCGCCGCCGCGCGCGCCGGCGCCCGCCGGGCCGTCGGCATCTGCCCAGCTGCCCCCACCGGCCCGGCCGGAAGCGTTGCCACCGCGCTCAAGAGCCGGGCCTGCCTGATGGCCATCGGAGGTGTCCGGGCCGGTCTCGGCACGACGGTCATCGCGCGTGCCCCGCTCTTCGTTCATCGGATTGAGCCTAGCGCCGGCCACGCAGCGCTGCGACGCGGCGCGGCCGGCTGGCGTCTGCGCGTCGCCGTGCGGCGACGGCCGGGACAGGGTGGCAGGGGTGGGGAGGGAACCCAGTTGGGCGGGCGGCCAGACGATGAGGAAGGCGCGGCCGACCACCGCGCTTTCCGGTATCGTCCCTGACCCTGGGTCGTTCCGGTGGCCGCGCGAGTCATCCGAGTCCGCCCGGTGGTCTCCCATCACCCAGAGCCGCCCGGGCGGCACGGTCACATGGAAGGGCTGGTCGGATGGCCGCTCACCGGGATACACGTAATCCCCCTCGTGCAGCGGGACCCCGTTGACGGTGATGAGCCCGCGCGCATCGCAGCAGGCCACATGGTCTCCGGGGAGACCGATGACACGTTTGACGTAGTCAGTCCCGTTGCTGGCCAGGCCCGTCGCCGTCAGCGCGTCACGGTACCAGCGGGACAGCGGGCTGGCCGCCCGTGGCGGCGCCGGGCCCCACGACCCGGTGCCGCTGAACACGACGATGTCACCCCGGTGCACGCCCCCCAGGTGATAGACGAGCTTGTTGACCAGCACCCGGTCACCGGGGCGCAACGTGTCGGCCATGGAGCCGGTGGGGACCAGGAAGGCCTGTGCCACGAAGGCCTTGGCCGGGACCGTGAACAGGACCGCGAGCCCGACGAGCAGGAGGACGTCGCGCAGGAGGCGGCCGCGCAAGCGCGGTCCTGGCCGACCCGGGGCCGCCGCGCCGCCCGGCTCTCCGGCAGCGGTGCCCCTCCCATCGTGGCCGGACACCCGCGGCCGCCGCTACGAGGTGGCGCCTGCTAGCGCGCCGGCGTCTCGCGCCGCTCTCTGATCCGGGCCCTCTTGCCGCGCAGGGAACGCAGGTAGTAGAGCTTTGCCCGGCGTACCCGGCCCCGGCTGACCACTTCGATCTTGTCGATCGACGGGCTGTGCACTGGGAAGGTACGCTCCACCCCGACGCCGTAGCTGATCTTGCGGACGGTGAAGGTCTCCCTGGCACCGCCGCCCTGGCGCCGGATGACTACGCCCTGGAAGACCTGGATCCTGGACCGGCTGCCCTCCACCACCCGGACGTGCACCTTGAGTGTGTCTCCCGGCCGGAAGTCCGGGATGTCGGAGCGGATCTGGGCCTGCTCCAAGTCGGTGATCGCGGTGTGCATGGCTGGCGTTCCTCGGTTGATCCTCACGCGCGCACGGACGGGCACGTGCAGTTCGGTCTGAGCTGTCTCGGTAATCCTGAAGCCCTGGCCCTGCAGCGCCGGGGAAGCGCTCCGCTCGGTGAGCTCGCGCTCGGTGAGCCGGCACGGGGCGGGTTTCAGTGTGCCATATCTTCGCCCCAAACCGGAAAGCCAGCCTCCGATAGCACCCGGCGGTCGCGGTCATTGAGGGCGGCGGGAGCGATTCCCGTCACCAGGTCCGGACGGTAGGCCGCGGTGCGGCGCAGCGCCTCGTCCCTTCGCCAGCGCGCGATGGCCCCGTGATCCCCCGACAGCAGGACGTCGGGAACGGCACGCCCGCGCCAGACCCGCGGCCTGGTGAAGACCGGGCCTTCCAGCAGGCCCGCCATGGGCCCGGCACCGGCCCCGAAGGAGTCGTCGGCGGCGGACTCGCTGTTCCCGAGCACACCGGGCAGCAGCCTGCTCACGGCGTCGATCATGACCAGTGCGGCAGGCTCCCCGCCCGAGAGCACATAGTCGCCCACGCTGACCTCGTCGACGGCCATCCGGGTCCGGGCATCCTCAATGACGCGGGCGTCGATCCCCTCGTACCGGCCGCAGGCGAAAACGAGATGGGGGTGGCGCGCATACGCGGCCGCCATCTCCTGCCGGAAGGGGATGCCCGCCGGGGTGGGCACCACCAGCCGGGTTTCCGGCGAGGCACCGGCGACCGCGTCGAGCGCTTCGCCCCAGGGGCCGGGGGTCATGACCATTCCCGGCCCGCCGCCGAAGGGTGTGTCGTCCACGGTGCGGTGGGTGTCGTGCGCCCACGCGCGCAGGTCGTGCA
Source organism: uncultured Actinomycetes bacterium (assembly GCA_963835425.1). Classification (GTDB taxonomy): domain Bacteria; phylum Actinomycetota; class Actinomycetes; order Streptosporangiales; family Streptosporangiaceae; genus UBA9676. Next base: position 212,169 of record CAWIGE010000006.1, read on the forward strand.
CCTCGAACTCGACGATGCCGCGCTCCGCCGCCTTGCCGAGCAGCGAGACCCGCAGCGGGCCGAAGTACTCCGGGAAGATCGTGATGATGTCGATGCGCATGGCCGGTCACGACCCCAGATCCAGCAGGCCCGCCGGCGGGTCGATCACCATCCGGCCGCCGGCCACATCCACGTCCACCGCGATCGCGGCCACGAATGGGACCAGGACCTCGCTGCGGCGGCGCGAGCCAGTCGCCGGCTCGATCACCAGCAGGTCCTGACCATGGTGGCGCACGTCGGTGACGACGCCGACCGGCTCCCCTGCCGTTGTCACCACGGTGAGCCCGACCAGTTGGTGATCGTGGAACTCGTCCGGCCCTTCGGGGGAGCTGGCCTGATCGGCGTCCACGGTCAGCCAGACGCCGCGCAGCGGCTCGGCCGCGGTCCGGTCGGCGATGCCGTTGAAGGTGACCAGCAGCCGCCCGCTGTGCCACCGCGTGGCGGCAACGGTCAGCGGCCCGGCGTCAGGTGGATCGGTGTCCAGCACCGAACCCACGGCGAAACGCTGGCCTGGATCGTCGGTCCGGACCTCGACCGCGACCTCGCCGCGGATCCCGTGCGGCCGGACCACCCGGCCGACATCCAGTTGCTTGCTCAGCTAACGGACCTCGTCCACATCCAGCAGATCGACCCGGACGTAACGCCCGCCGGCCAGCGACCCGATGACCGTTCGCAGGGCCCGGGCGGTCCGCCCGCCGCGCCCGATCACCTTGCCGAGGTCATCCGGGTGCACCCGCACCTCCAGGACCCGGCCCCGGCGCAGGCCGTGGCTGTTCACCCGGACATCGTCGGGATGATCCACGATGCCCTTCACCAGGTGCTCAAGAGCCTCCTCCAGCACCTCACGCCTCGCTGTCCTGCTTGTCACCCGCGGGCGCTGTGTCCTCCGCGGGGGTGGCGGTGTCCTCGGCGGAGGCCGGGCTGTCCTCAGCCGAAGCCGTGGCGTCCCCGGCCTGGTGGCCGCACTGTCCTTGGCCGCGCTGTCCTTGGCCGCGCTGTCCTTGGCCTGGGCCGCGCCCTTCTCGGCGGGAGCCGTGGCGTCCTCAACGGCGGTGCCTTCAGCCGCGGCGGCTCCGGCCGCGGCATCGGCGCCCTTGGCGGCCTTGCTGCCGCCCGCCCGCTTGCCATCCGCCTTGGCCGACTTGCCGGACGCCGCTTTGGTGTCCTTCGCCCTCCCGGTGTCCGCCGCCGCGGCCGGCTTGCGGCCCCTGCCCTTGTCTGGCTTGGCGTCGGCCGCCTTCAGGTTCTCCGCCACCGCCGCGGCAAAGGCTTCCTTCTTGTCCGTCTTGGCCTCAGCGGTCTTCAGCGTTCCCTCGGTCCCGGGCAGGCCCTTGAACTTCTGCCAGTCGCCAGTGATCTCCAGGATCCGCCGGACCGGGTCGGTGGGCTGCGCCCCTACCGAGAGCCAGTGCTGAGCCCGCTCCGAATTGACCTCGATGAACGAGGGCTCCGCCTTGGGGTGGTACTTGCCGATCTCCTCGATCGCCCGGCCGTCCCGCTTGGTGCGGGCGTCGGCGACGATGATCCGGTAAAAGGGCGCACGGATCTTCCCCATGCGCTTGAGCTTGATCTTGACAGCCACGGCTGCGGTCTTCTCCCATGAAAGCTCGGCTGCGGGCGGAAAGCGCCAGGTGAGGACCGGCGGCATCGCCCGGATGGACCAAGGCCGGCGAGCGAGAGAGGGCGTCGACGGCCAAGGAACGGTAGTGACAACCCTGTCATTGTGCCAGAGGAGTTGACCGCAGGCGTAATCGCTTGGGTGCTCGGACGGCCAGGCGCCGGCGGCCGGCATCCACCAGAGGGCTAGCGGTCGCCCCGCTTGCCGCGGCGGAAGCGGCCGAAGCCGGCCGGCAGGTCGGTGGGGGCGGCCCCGGTCTTGGGCTGGTCGTCTTCCGGCACTACGAGGAAACCGGGGTTCCCCCGGGCCAGTGCCTCCAGGCCGGCCGCCAGGTCGTCGCCCGCACCCGGCTTGCCCAGCCCCGCGGGCAGGCCGCCCCGGGCCGGGCTCCGGGGAGCCCTTGCCCGCGCCGTGGCCATCGGGCACGAGGTTGCCGCCCTGGCCGCCGCCGGGCCGCGGGGGGGCGCCGGGGCGCCCGCCTTTGGGCTTCTTCTTCGCCGGCGCCTTCCGGCTCTTGGCGGCCTTCTTGGTTGCGCGGCGCATTCCCGGGATGGCCGGCATGCCGGGCACGCCTCCGCCGCTGAACATCTGGCGCATCATCTTCTGGCCCTCCTGGAACCGGATGACCAGGTTGTTCACCTCGCCCACGCTGGTGCCGGAGCCGCGGGCGATGCGCGCGCGCCGCGATCCGTTGAGAATCTTGGGGTTGCGCCGCTCGGCCGGGGTCATCGAGTTGACGATGGCCGCCGCCCGGTCCAGGTCCTTGTCGCTGACCTGGCTGAGTAGCTCCCGGTTCTGGGCCGCGCCGGGGAGCATGCCGAGCAGGTTCCCGATCGGGCCCAGCTTGCGCACCATGGCCAGCTGCTCGACGAAGTCCTCCAGGGTGAAGCCCTCACCGGAGGTGAGCTTGCCGGCCATGGCCGTGGCCTGCTCTTCGTCGAACGTCCGCTCGGCCTGCTCGATCAGGGTGAGCATGTCGCCCATGTCGAGGATGCGCGACGCCATCCGGTCGGGGTGGAAGAGGTCGAAGTCCCCGAGCTTCTCCCCGGTGGAGGCGAACATCACCGGGCGGCCGGTGAGCTGGGCGATGGACAGCGCGGCGCCACCCCGGGCGTCGCCGTCCAGCTTGGTCAGCACCACGCCGTCGTAGCCGACCCCGTCGAGGAAGGCCTGGGCGGTGGTCACCGCGTCCTGGCCGATCATGGCGTCCACCACGAACAGGATCTCGTCCGGGTCGGTCGCGTCCCTGATCGCCGCGGCCTGGCGCATCATCTCCTCGTCGATGCCCAGCCGCCCGGCGGTGTCGATGATGATGATGTTGTGCAGGCGGTGCCGCGCCTCGTCCAGCGACCGGCGCGCGACCGTCGACCGGGTCGCCGACGCCGTTGCCCGGCTCCGGCGCGAACACCGGCACCCCCGCCTGCTCGCCCAGCACCTGGAGCTGCTGCACCGCGTTCGGCCGCTGCAGGTCCGCCGCCACCATCAGCGGCGTGTTTCCCTGCTCGCGCAGCCAGAGCGCCAGCTTCGCGGCGAGCGTCGTCTTACCCGAGCCCTGCAGGCCCGCCAGCATGATCACAGTCGGCGGATTCTTGGCGAAACGCAGCCGCCGTGCCTCGCCACCGAGGATGGTGATGAGTTCCTCGTGGACGATCTTGATGACCTGCTGGGCCGGGTTCAGCGCCTCTGATACCTCGGCTGACGAGGCGCGTTCCCTCACCCGGGCGGTGAACTCCCTGACCACCGGCAGGGCGACGTCCGCCTCCAGCAGCGCGATGCGGATCTCGCGCAGGGTCGCATCGATGTCGGCGTCCGACAGCCTGCCCCGCCCGCGCAGCGAGGAGAAGACCTGGGTCAGCCGGTCGGAGAGAGTCTCGAACACGCGTCCCAGGCTATCCGGTGCCGGCCCCCGCCAGGGATCCTGTGACCGTGCCTGGTGAGCTTTCCTGCCCGGCGCGCCCACCAGGCCCGGGCGCCACATGGTCCGGGTGCCACGTGGTCCGGCGTGGCTGCCCGGCCCGTGCTGCTACCCGGCCAGCGCGCCCAGGACCTCCGCGGCGATCTTGCCGCGGGTGCCCGCGTCCTTCACCGGCTCGCCGTCGGCGCCCACCACGTAGAAGACGTCCACCGCCTCGGCGCCCAGCGTCTCTACCCGGGCCGCCCGCAGGTCGAGGCCGCACTCCCCGAGCGCCCGGCCGATCCGCCACAGCAGGCCCGGCGCGTCGTGCGCCCGCACCTCCACCACGGTGGCCGTGTGCGAGGCGTCATCGACCAGCGTGACCGTGGGCGGCGCCACCCCGGCCACGGGCCGGGCCGCCGCCTGCTCCCGCCGGTGCAGCCGCTGGGCCACATCGAGCTGACCGGTCAGCGCCCGGCGCAGGTCGCTGGTGACCAGGACCGCGTCCGGCGGCTCGCCGTACTGATGCGCGACCGTGAAGGCGATCACCGCCATGTCGCCGCACGACGTCGCATTCGCCGAACGGACCGCCAGCCGGTGCGAGGCGAGCACGCCCGCCGCCTGCCACAACAGGCCCGGGCGGTCGGGCGCGACCACGGTCACCTCGGGCCCGGCCGCCATGACCGCGGGTTCGCGCCCGGCGGCGAGCGCGATCTGCTCAGCCCGCAGCGGGAGCGGGGCGGGCGGCGGCTCGCCGCCCAGCGCCGCGCCGGCCCGCCGCACAAGCTCGCTCACCAGCCCCGCCTTCCAGTCGTTCCAGGCGGCCGGGCCGGTGGCCTGGCCGTCGGCGATTGCCAGCGCGTGGAGCAGCTCCAGCAGTGGCCGGCTCCCGACGGCCTGCGCCACCTGCGCGACCGTCACCGGGTCGTCGAGATCACGCCGGGTGGCCGTCTGCGGCAGCAGCAGATGATGGCGCACCGCCCGGGCGACCAGGTCGGCCTCACCCGCCGCCAGCCCGAGCCGGGCCGCGGTGTCCCGGGCCAGCACCTCGCCGGTCAGCCGGTGATCACCGGGCCAGCCCTTGCCGATGTCGTGCAGCAGCGCGGCGATCAGCAGCAGGTCAGGCCGGGCCACGGTCCGGGTGAGCGCGGCGGCGTGGGCCGCGGTCTCGACCAGGTGGCGGTCCACGGTGAAGGTGTGCAGCGGGTTGCGCTGCGGGCGGTTGCGCACCCGCTCCCAGTCCGGCAGCAGGCGCGTGATGAGCTCCTCCTGGTCCAGCGCCTCCCAGACGGCGATCGCCGCCTGGCCGGCGCCGAGGAGGGCGGCCAGGGCGTCCCGCGCCTCGGCGGGCCAGGGGACCGGCAGCGGCGGGCAGCCGGCCAGCCGGGCCAGCGCCCGCGGGGCCAGCGCGAGCCCGGCCTGGGCGGCCGCTGCCGCCGCCCGCAGCGGCAGCACGGGGTCGGTCGCCGGGTCGGCGGACCGGGCCAGCACCACCTCGCCGTCCTGCTCGACCAGGCCCTCGGCCAGCGGGCGGCGGTGAGCGCTGACGGGCGGAGACCCGCGCCGCGCCCGCCCGGCGCCCGGGCGGGCGCCGCGGCTGCGCTGGGCCTGCCGGAACGACTGGTCGAGTGCGTAGGCGACGGTGCGCCCGGCCCCGGCCAGGCCGCCCAGCAGCGCGTCGGCATCGGCCAGCTCGAGCACCCGCGCCACTTCGTCCTGCTCCTGCAGCACCAGCCGGTCGCCCCGGCGGCCGGTCACCTCATGCAGCGCGTGCCGGGTATCGAGGATGAACTCATGCGCGGCGCGGACGCGCGGCCCCGGCCCGGGAGCCACCCACGCCGCCGCGACCGCGTGGATCGCGTTGGCGTCCCGCAGGCCTCCCCTGGCCTCCTTGAGGTCGGGCTCGAGCAGGAAGGCGAGCTCGCCGCTGCGCTGCGTGCGCTCGGCGTGCAGCACCTGGAGCTCGGCCAGCCGGACGCCGGACGCCGCCCGCCAGTCCGCCAGCACCCCGAGGCGGAGCTCGGCGGTGAGCCCGGGGTCGCCGGCCACGTGCCGTGCGTGGAGCAGCCCCAGCGCGGCGCGCAGGTCGCCGCGCGCCACCTCACGGCCCTCGCCTGGGGTGCGCACCGCGTGGTCGAGACGGGCGCCCGAGTCCCAGATCGGATACCAGATCCGGTCGGCCAGCGCGGAGATGTCCGGCCGCCCCGCGTACAGGAGCAGCACGTCGAGATCGCTGCCGGGCAGCAGCTCACGGCGGCCGTAGCCGCCGACGGCCACCAGCGCCACGCCGGCCTCGTCGCCGAGCAGCGACGCCAGCCAGCGGTCGGTCTCGGCGGCACGCCGGGCGCGGTCGGCGCCGAAGGCGGCGGCCCGCCGTCCCGGCATGGCGTGGCCCGGGCCTGGGCGGCCCGCCGTCAGAGCGCCCCCGGGCCGCGTTCACCGGTGCGCACCCGCGCGACAACGTCCACCGGGACGCACCAGACCTTGCCGTCCCCGATCCGGCCGGTCTGCGCCGCCTTGACCACGACGTCGATGAGGTCATCGGCATCCTCGTCGTCGCAGAGCACGTCCAGCCTGACCTTGGGCACCAGGTCCACCTCGTATTCCGCGCCGCGGTACACCTCGGTGTGGCCGCGCTGGCGGCCGTACCCGCTGGCCTCGCTGACCGTCATGCCGTGTACACCGAAGGCCTGCAGCGCCGCCTTCACCTCGTCCAGCTTGAAAGGCTTGATCACGGCGGTGATGAGCTTCATCCGACCTACCTCCCGGGGCACCCTGCCGGCCCTCACCCTCCCCCGGCGGCGTTTCCGCCACCATCTCGCAGTGTTTCCGGGCCGTGAAACACCCGCCCGGGATGTTACACGCGTGTTTCGGGCCGTCCGACCGGGCCCGGATTGCGTGTGGCCGATCGCGCCGCGCCGTCCGTGCTGCCTGCATAAACCTAAAAGGGAAATGAGGATTGACTATTTACCGGGTGGAGGTCTCTTGTGCCTTCACGAGATCGCCAGTTATAACCCGGCACATGGAACACAAATGAGTCTTTTTGATCGCTTAGGCGGCGCTCCGGCGATCACTGCCGCCGCCGGCCTTTTCTACCGCCAGGTTTTGGCCGATCCGCTTCTGGCACCTTATTTCGACGATGTCGACATGGATCGCCAGGTGGCGAAGCAGGCGGCATTCCTGACCATGGCGCTTTGTCCGGGTGCCGCAGGAACAGATCTGAGTAAAAGAACAGTGGCACAGCGTCACCGTGCATGGTCATACGGGCGAAGGATTCCTGGAGACGCTGGACGTCCAAGCCGCTCCTTCCAGCAGGCGGGGACATCGGAATGGCTTACTGACAGGCGAGCCTAGATGAGAAAGGCCGGACGTTCCCGGCGTTTGCCGAAGAAACGGGCGTACGGGGCACTATGCCCCGTTTGCGTCGCTGGCTGCGAGGTTCGTGATGTGATCGTTAATGGCGTCGCGGCACGAGGTATGCATCACGAGCCAATTGACCATGCCTTGAGTAGGCAATAACCGTCGCATTTCCCAATTGTGCAGGCCGGGCCCGAAGGCAGGGCATCCGGCCCCGGCCCGGAGGCAAGCATCCGCCCGCCCCCGGCCGGCGGGCGCCCAGGTCAGTCGCCCAGGATGGCGTCGACGAACGTCGCCGGGTCGAAGGGCGCGAGGTCATCCGGGCCCTCTCCCAGGCCCACCAGCTTGACCGGCACGCCCAGTTCCCGCTGGACGGCGACCACGATGCCGCCCTTGGCCGTGCCGTCCAGCTTGGTCAGGATGATCCCGGTGATGTCCACCGCCTCCGCGAACACGCGCGCCTGGCGCAGCCCGTTCTGCCCGGTGGTGGCGTCGAGCACGAGCAGGACCTCGTCCACCGACGCCTGCCTCTCGATCACGCGCTTGATCTTGCCCAGCTCGTCCATCAGCCCGGTCTTGGTGTGCAGCCGCCCCGCCGTGTCCACGATGACCGTGTCCGCGCGCTCGCTTATCCCCTCGTGCACCGCCTCGAACGCGACGCTCGCCGGGTCCGCCCCCTCCCGGTCCGACCGGACGACCTGGGCACCCACCCGCTGCCCCCACGTCTCCAGCTGGTCGGCGGCGGCGGCGCGGAAGGTGTCCGCCGCGCCCAGCAGCACGGTCTGCCCCTCCCCGATCAGGGCGCGGGCGAGCTTGCCGCAGGCGCTCGTCTTGCCGGTGCCGTTGACCCCGACGATCAGCACCACCGCGGGCCGGTCGCCGTGCGGGCCGATCCGCAGGGTCCGGTCCTGGTCGGCGCCGACCGCCTGGACGAGGTCCGCCCGCAGCAGCGCCTTGACCGCGTCGCCGCGGGCGCCCTCCACCTTGACCTGGGTCCGCAGCTCGTCCACGAGCTGCCGCGACGGCGCGACCCCGATGTCGGCGGCGATCAGCGTGTCCTCGATCTCCTCCCATGACTGGTCGTCCAGGCCGTCACGGGACAACAGCCCGAGCAGGACCGCGCCGAACCCGCTCTGCGAGCGCGCGAGCCTGCCGCGCAGCCGCATCATCCGGCCTGCCAGCGGCGGCGGCGCCTCGGCCACCGGGGGTGGGCCGGGGGCCAGTGGCGGCAGGCTGGGCTCCGCCGTCGCGGTGCCGGGCCGTTCCGCCGTCGCCGTGCCCGTGCCCGGGCTGGCCTCCCCGGACGTGGGCGGGGCGGGTGGGGCCGACCGGCGCGCTCCCCCCGCGGGCGCAGGAAATACAGGCCCCCGGCCGCGATGGCGGCCACGACAACCAGGGCAACGATGATGATGATCACGAGTTCCATAACGGCCCCAGTCTCGCAGATGTGCGCACGGCCCAGGCCCTCCCTACCCCGCCACAAGCGGGGTCAGCGTGGGCGCTCAGGCGTGCTCGGGCTCCCGCAGGCGCTGGCTCACGACCGAGGACACGCCATCGCCCTGCATGCTGATCCCGTACAGCGCGTCCGCGGCCTCCATCGTCCGCTTCTGGTGCGTGACGATGATCAGCTGCGAGGTGTCCCGCAGCTCCTCGAAGATCTGCAGGAGGCGCTGGAGGTTGGTGTCGTCGAGCGCCGCCTCGACCTCGTCCAGCACGTAGAACGGCGACGGCCGGGCCTTGAAGATCGCCACCAGGAAGGCGATCGCCGTCAGCGAGCGCTCACCACCGGACAGCAGGGACAGCCGCTTGACCTTCTTGCCCGGGGGCCGCGCCTCGAAGTCGATGCCGGTGGCCAGCATGTCGTCGGGCTCGGTGAGGACCAGCCTGCCCTCGCCACCGGGGAACAGCCGCGCCGAAGATCTGCTCGAACTCCCGGGCGGTGTCCTCGAAGGCGGCCGTGAACACCTGCTGGACCCGGTCATCCACCTCCTTGACGACGGTCAGCAGGTCGCGCCGGGTCTTCTTGAGGTCTTCGAGCTGCGTGGCGAGGAACGCGTGCCGCTCCTCCAGGGCCGCGTACTCCTCCAGGGCCAGCGGGTTCACCTTGCCGAGCTGGTTGAGCTGGCGCTGCGCCGTGGCGGCCCGCTGCTCCTGCTCGGCCCGGACGTAGGCAATGGTGCGGCGCGGCGTATCGCCGTCGCCCGGCAGCGCGGCCTGCTCACCGTCGGTGGCGGGTGCCTGGGCGCTGGCCTGCTCAGCGGGTGCCTGGGCGCCGCGTGCTGCCTGGGCGCAGGCCTGCTCGGCGGTGCCGGGACCGGCACGTCCGGGCCGTACTCGGCGACCAGCGCCGCGGAGTCCACGCCGAACTCCTCCACGGCGCGGTCGGCGATCTGCTCCAGCCGCATCCGGTGCTCGGCCCGGACGATCTCCGCTCCGTGCGCGCTGTCGACGACCCGGTCGAGTTCCTCCGCCAGCTCGCGGACCTGTACCCGCACCGTCTTGAGGGCGTCCGACCGGCCCTCGCGCGCCTGCTCGGCCGCCTGGCGGTCCGCGGTGGCGATCGCCAGCGACTGCTCGAGCTGCTGCCAGCGCTATCCCCGCTCCCTGGGCCACCGCGCCGGCGACCTGCGCCTGCTGCTGCCGCAGCCGGCTGCGCTGGGCGGCGGCCCGGGCGGCCTGGCGCTCATTGGCCGCGGCCGCGGCCAGCGCGTCCGCGCGCCCCGCGATCGCGCGGAGGCGCTCCTCGGCGGTCCTGACCTCAAGGCGGGCGTCGGTCTCGGCCTCCCTGGCGGCGGTGGCCCGCCCGGCGAGTGCCTCCCGGTCCGGCTCCCCGGCCGGCGGCCCGTCCGCGGTGCCGCCCTGGCGCGTCTCTTCGGCGGTGCTGGCCTCGGCCGGCACCGCGTCGGCGCCGGCGCCCGGAACCCGGTGACGCCTCGCCGGCCTCCTCGGCCGCCAGCCGCGCGTTCAGCTCGGTGAGGGCGGCCTGGTCCTGCTCGGATTTCTCGCGGGCCGCGGCGATCGCCGCCGCCAGCCGCGTGGCCTCGTCCTGGGCCGCCCGTGCCGCGCCGGCGAGCCGCCCGAGCTGCCCGGAAACCGCCGCCGCCGCCGCGTCGGCTTCCTGCATCAAGGCGAGCGCCCCGGCGACGGCCTGCTCGGGCCCGCTCCTCCTCCGCCATCGCGGCGGCCAGGTCGGCCGCGATCCGCTCCCAGGTGCGGTCGGCGGCGGCCAGGTCGGCGGCCGCGCCCTCTGCGGCCGACCTCATGGCCAGCAGGCTCGGCGGCCGGGCCGCGCCGCCGCGCGCCCAGTGTGCGCCGAGCAGGTCGCCGTCGCGGGTGACGACCCGAAGCTCCGGATGGGCTCGCACGAGATCGCGGGCCTGATCGAGGTCGTCGGCGATCACCACCCCGGCCAGCAGCCCGGCGAGCGCGCCCCACAGTTCCCCCGGCGCCTTCACAAGATCTAGGACGGGCAGAACGCCCTGCGGGTAGCTGATGCCGGGGCGGCCCGCCGGTGCCTGCCGGGCGTCATCGCCGGCGATGACCAGCTCGGCGCTTCCGGCGTCCGCGGCCTTGAGCTGCCGCATGACCGTCACCGCGGCGTCGAGGCTGGCGACCGCCACCGCGTCGGCGGCGCCGCCGAGCGCGGCCGTGACCGCCTCCTGCGCCCCGTCGGCCACGGTCAGCAGGCCGGCGACCGCGCCCAGGACGTCGCCCGCGAGCACCGGGTCGGCGAGCAGGGTCGCCGACGCGTCGGCGCCGTGCTGGATGGCATGGATGCCTTCCTCCAGCGCCTCCTTGCGCGCGATGAGGCCGGCCCGCTCGGCGCTGGCCCGCCGCTCGGTGGCCCGCGATGCGGCGACCCGGGCGGTGACCTCGCTCAGCGCAGCGGCCGCCTGCTCGTGCGCGGCGGCCAGGCCGCTGCGATCGTCGTCGCGGCCGGCCGAGGCCTCCTGGAATTCCTCGTATTCCTGCAGGGCCAGCCTGGCGCGGGATTGTGCCTGCTCAAGGGCATCGGCCAGGCGGCCTTCTTCCTCTCTGGCGGCGGCCACCCGGCTGCGGGCCGCTCCTACCTGCCCGCGCAGCCTGGCCAGCCGCTCCGCCCGGGCTGCGGCCGCGCGCGCCTGCGCGGCCAGTTGCCGCTCGGCCTCGGCGAGGTCTGCCTCGGCCGATTTCCGCGCGCCGACCGCCGCGGTGAGTGCTCCCGGGCGGCCTCGAGCCGCTCCCCGAGCACGTGCTTCCTGGTCGCGCAGCGCGGCCGCTTCCCGCTCGAGCTCGTCCGGGTCGCGGCCGGGGCGCGGCGGCTCCGGCTCGGCCCCCAGGTGGGAGTGGCGCTCCTGCGCTACCCGGCCGACTCCGCGCAGGCGCTCGGCAAGCGAGGAGAGGGAGAACCATGCCTCCTGCGCCTGCGCCAGCCGTGGCACGTGCTCCTGCTCGGCGGCGTCGAGCGCGGACTCCGCTGGCGCGCCTGCGCCAGGGCCTGCTCCAGCTCTGCCGCGCCGGGCCAGCGCGGCGGTCTCGTCGGCTTCTGCCCGCGTTCCAGGTCGGCGGCGTCGGTGACGTAATCGTCGGCGAGCAGGCGCAGCCGGGCGTCCCGCAGGTCCGCCTGGATGGCGGCGGCGCGCCGGGCGAGCGCCGCCTGCCGGCCGAGCGGCCCCAGGCGGCGGCGCAGCTCGCCGGTGAGATCGACCAGCCGGGTCAGGTTGGCCTGCATCGCCTCCAGCTTGCGGAGCGCCTTCTCCTTGCGCCGGCGGTGCTTGAGCACCCCGGCCGCCTCCTCGATCAGCGCACGGCGCGCCTCGGGCCCGGCCTGCAGCACGTCGTCCAGGTGGCCCTGGCCCACGATGACGTGCATCTCCCGGCCCAGGCCGGAGTCGGAGAGCAGTTCGGCGACGTCGAGCAGGCGGCACTGGTTGCCGTTGATGGAGTACTCGCTCTGGCCCGAGCGGAACAGCAGCCGGCTGATCGTGACTTCGGTGTAGTCGATCGGCAGCGCGCCGTCGGTGTTGTCGATGGTGAGCGTGACCTCGGCCCGGCCCAGCGGCGGCCGCGAGGAGGTGCCGGCGAAGACGACGTCCTCCATCTTGCCGCCGCGCAGGCTCTTGACCCCCTGCTCGCCCATGACCCAGGAGAAGGCGTCGACGACGTTCGACTTGCCCGATCCGTTCGGGCCGACGACGCAGGTGATGCCCGGCTCGAACCGCAGGGTCGTGGCCGAGGCGAAGGACTTGAACCCGCGCAGGGTGAGAGTCTTCAGGTACACCTGCGGGCTCTCCTCCTCGTCGGGCCGCGTGCCTGTCCGGCACGCCGTCGCGGGAGCGCGCTGCGGACCGATCGTCACGACCCTACCGCGATCGGGCGGGCTTCCCGTGCCTCACGCGCCGCTGGGGACGCAACGAACTCGCCGCCCGGCCCGGCGACGGGCATGAGCAGGGCGGGGAAATTGGGACAGCTGGGGCGCTGGCCCCGTCCTCACCAGCGGCTTCACCCGGGTCAGGGCGCCGCACGGCCGAAGGAGGCAACGCAGAGGGACGCCGCATGCGGCGTCCCTGTTCGATGTGACGTGCGTCCAGGATGAGGTCAGGTGAGCGCGGGTTCGCGCTCGCGGCTGGTGACGATGAGTCGTGGCTGACGCCGGCGGCAAGCACGTCGTTCTCCTCCTGGAGCCTGGCTAGCTCGGCCTCCAGGTCCTGCACCCGCTGCTGGAGGCGGCGCATTTCAGACACCATGCGGGGATCAGGCCCGCCGACGTGGCCGAGTAGAGCCTTCGCCATTGTAGTGGGTCCTCCACACTGAGTGACCAGAGTGGGCGCACACGCGAAGACACGCATAAGTGCGCGCAAGGTGACACATCAAGGATCGCACCCTCATGGGTATCAGGTCAAGTTGAGCGATCTCGCAGGTCAAACGGGCCTCCCGGGCCCGGCCGTGGCTGGCAGACCGGGCAGCTGTACGCGGACCGGTTCATGAACGGGTCCCGGCGGACCGGCGTGCCGCACCGCGGGCACGGCTCGCCCTCGCGCCCGTAAACCGCGAGTGACCGGCCGAAGTACCCGCTTTCCCCGTTGACGTTCACGTACAGGCTGTCGAACGAGGTGCCGCCCGGCCTGCAGCGCCTCGCCCAGGACCTCGCGCACGGCGGCCAGCAGCCGGCCCGCGTCGGCCCGGCTGAGCTCGGCGGCGGGCCTGGCCCAGTGCGGCCTGCGCCCGCCAGAGGGCCTCGTCGGCGTAGATGTTGCCGACGCCGCTCACCAGGGACTGATCGAGCAGCGCGCGTCTTGATGCCGGTGCGGCGGGAGCGCAGGCGGGCGAGTCACGGCGTCTTCGTCGAAGGCGGCCTCCAGCGGGTCGGGAGCGATGTGGGCGATCATCGGCGGCAGGGCCGCGCCGCCCGGCGCGAACGCGATGTGGCCGAACGTCCGCTGGTCGGTGAACCTCAGATCGGGCCCGGAGTCGGTGAAGGTGAACCGGACCCGGACATGTGGCGACAACGGGCCGGCCCGGATCGCCCAGCAGCAACTGGCCGCTCATGCCGAGGTGGGCGAGCAGGGCGTCCTCGGCCACCGACGGCGCGCCCGGCGTCCCTACCGCCACGGGCAGCCACAGGTACTTGCCGCGGCGGCGCGCGCCGGTGACGGTGAGCCCGCGGGCGGCGGCGGCGAAGTCGTCGGGGCCGGCCGCGTGCCGCCGGACCGCGCGCGGGTGCAGCACCTGGGCCGAGCCGATGGTGCGGCCGACGACATGCCGTTCCAGGCCCCGGCGGACGACCTCGACCTCGGGCAGCTCCGGCACTAGGGGGAATCCTGGGCGGCGGCGGCGTGGCCCGCCGTGCTGGCCTGCCCGCCGTCGTTCCGCCGCGCGGATTCCCGGCCCTGGCCGCCCGCCCTGCTGCCCGCGCCGTTGCCGCGGGCGCCGATGGCTCGCCTCGGCCGGCCGCCTCCTGCCCGTCCACGCCCCGACCGCCGGCGCCCGCCGCCGTTACCCTCCGGCCCGGCCTCGCCCGCCTGCCCGTCGTCCCGTTGCTGATGGCGCTCCAGGCGGCCTCGGCGGCCTGCTGCTCGGCTTCCTTCTTGGAGCGGCCCTGGCCCGAGCCGTACACGCGCCCGCCGACCCGGACCAGCGCGCGGAAGGACTTCTGGTGGTCGGGACCGCTCTCGTCGACGTGGTACTCCGGCACGCCCAGCACCCCGGACGCGGTGAGTTCCTGCAGCGAGGTCTTCCAGTCCAGGCCGGCCCCGAGCCGGGCCGACTGGGCGATCACCGGGTCGAACAGCCGGTGCACGAGCGCGCACGCCTCGTCCAGGCCCCGCTCGATGTAGACGGCGCCGATGACCGCCTCAAGGGTGTCGGCGAGGATCGAGGACTTGTCGCGGCCGCCGGTGCCTTCCTCGCCCCGGCCCAGCCGGACGTAGTCGCCCAGCTGCAGGCCGCGCGCCACCCGGCCAGCGCCCGCATGTTGACCACCGCGGCGCGCAGCTTGGCCAGGTGCCCCTCGGGCAGATCGGGGTAGCCGCGGAACAGCGCATCGGTGACGACCAGGCCGAGCACCGAGTCGCCGAGGAACTCCAGCCGCTCGTTGGTGGGCAGGCCGCCGTTTTCATAGGCGAAGGACCGGTGCGTGAGCGCACGCTCCAGCAGCCCGGGCTGAGGCCCGCGTCGAGGGCCCGCAGCAGGGCGGTGCTCTCGGGCTGGTGCCCTCGTCCCTGGTGCTCGGCAGCGCCTTTCATGCTGTCCTCCTCCCCCAGGGACTTAGTGCTGGGCGGCTGCGGGATCCGCTCAGACACCGCGCCGTCAGGACGGCGTGATCACCTGACGGCGGTTGTAGGTGCCGCAGGTCGGGCACGCGGTGTGGGGCAGCTTGGGGTCCCGGCACTGCGGGCAGCGCACCAGCGCCGGGGCGGTGGCCTTCCACTGCGCCCGCCGCGATCTGGTGTTGCTCCGCGACATCCTCCGCTTAGGGACGGCCACGTCCACTCTCCTCACGTGTCTCCGGCGCAGGCGGACCGTCCGGCTCTGCCTGCGTCATCGTTGCCGCAGCCCCGCCCACCGGGGGTCAATGGCACGTGCGATGCCCGTGTTCCGGGCCCGCCTGGGCAAGCCGCGCACCGCATTCGGCGCACAGGCCGGGGCAGTCCTGCCGGCACCGCGGCGCGAGCGGCAGCGCGAGAACCAAGGCATCACGGAGCACCGGCTCGAGATCGAGCAGGTCTCCGTCCAGAGAGTACCCGTCCTCGTCCGCATCCCCGGCGTTTTGCTCATAACTGAACAGTTCCTGGCACGCGGACCTCGATCGTCTGCGTCACCGGCTCCAGGCACCGGGCGCACTCACCGGCGACCGGCGCGGTGGCCGTGACGGTGGCGAGCACGCCCTCGGTGACCGACTCCAGCGTGACGTCCAGCCGCAGGTCTGCGCCTTCCGGGATACCGGCCATGCCGGTGTGCAGGTCCGCGGGAGCGGGCACGGTCCGGGTCTCGGTGCGCGCCGACCCCGGGCGGCGGGGAGGCGTCCGGGTATCGAACACCAGCGGCCCACGGGGGTCGGTGCGGGCCGTGGGCGTTCTGCGTGAATGTGGCATGGCAACATGGGTATCGGGCGGCGGATCCAGGACGGTCAGCTTACCCAGTGGGTTGCGGAACCCCAACTCGTGCGGCGCGGCACCGGTGCGCCGCCCGGCCAGGACTGCGCCCGCCGCGGTCAGGACCGCGCCCGCCGCGATGCGGCCTGCGCGGCTGCGGTCAGGACTGCGCCAGCCGCGCCAGCAACCGCCCGTGCACGGGCTCCGGCACCAGCGAGCTGACGTCGCCGCCGTAGGTGGCGATCTCCTTGACCAGGCTGGAGCGCAGGAAGGAGTAGAGCGGGTTGGCGGTCATGAACAGCGTCTCGATCTCGGCGAGACGGTAGTTCATCTGGGCCATCTCCATCTCGTACTCGAAGTCGCTGACCGCCCGCAGGCCCTTCACGATCGCCGAGACCCCGTGGGCGCGGCAGAAATCGACCAGCAGGCCGGTGAACTTGTCCACGCGAGACGTTGGGCAGGTCGCTGGTGACCTCCCGGAGCATGCCGAGCCGCTCCTCGACGGTGAACAGGCCCTCCTTGGCCAGGTTCGCGCCGACCACCACGAGCACCTCGTCGTGCAGCAGGGCCGCGCGGCGGATGATGTCAAGATGCCCGTTGGTCACGGGGTCGAACGAGCCTGGGCAGACGACACGGCGCACGCGGTCACGCCCTTCCCTTACGACGCTTCAGCTGCGGCGAGACCGTACCAGAAGGTCGCCTCGCCGTAACGGCGGGACCGGTCCGCGCGGTAACCCGGCGGGCCACGCAGAGCAGGCCCGAGCGGGTGGCGCGCTCGACCGCGACCAGCGCCCGCGGCGCCAGCCAGCCCCTGCTGGCCAGGGCGGTCAGCATCCCGGTGACCTCGTGTCCGCCGAGCCGCGTACGGCGGATCGGCCACCACCAGCGTCGAAGGCGGCCTCCGTCGCCCGGCCCGCGGTCCAGGAACCGCTGGCCACCCGGCAACGGTGACGAGCTGCGCCGCCGGGCAGCGCCGACGGCGGCCATGTTGTCCCGGATCACCTGGGCGGCCCGCGGATCGGACTCGACGAACACCGCCCGCACGGCGCCGCGGGACAGCGCCTCCAGGCCTATCGCGCCCGAGCCGGCGAACAGGTCGAGCACCCGGGCCCCCGGCAGCGGGCCGCGGAGCGCGGTGACGGTGGCGAACAGCCCCTCCCGGGCCCGGTCGCTGGTCGGGCGGGTCGCGGTCCCCGGCGGCGCGGCCAGCCGCCGCCCGCGCGCGCTTCCGGCGATGATCCGCATTACCGCCTGCTCCCCCCGCAGCGCCGTGTCATGCCTTCTCCAGGAACTCGGCCTGCTCCTCGTCGAGCAGCGAGCCGATCGCCGCCGCCAGCGCCGGGTGGCCGGCCAGTCCGGGTCGGCGTCCACCAGGGCGGCCGCCTCCTCCCGGGCCTGCCCGATCAGCGCCTCGTCGCTGAGCAGGCTGAGCAGCTTGAGGCTCCGCTTGCGGCCCGCCTGGGCCGCGCCGAGCACGTCGCCCTCCCGGCGCTGCTCCAGGTCGAGCCGGCCAGCCGGAAGCCGTCCAGCGTGGCCGGCCACGGCGTCCAGCCGGTCCCTGCGCCTTGGTTCCCTCGGGCGGCCTCGGTGACGAGCAGGCACAGGCCCGGCTCGCTGCCCCGGCCGACCCGGCCGCGCAGCTGGTGCAGCTGGGACACCCCGAACCGGTCCGCGTCCATGACCACCATGACGGTGGCGTTGGGCACGTCCACGCCCACCTCGACCACCGTGGTCGCCACCAGCACGTCGGCCGGCCCGTCGGCGAAGGCGCGCATCGCGCGCGTCCTTCTCCTCGGCCGGCAGCCGGCCGTGCAGCACCCGCAGCCGCAGCCCGGCCAGCGGGCCCTCGGCCAGCGCGGGCGCCAGGTCGAGCACGGCGAGCGGCGGCCGGCGCGGGCTCCGCGTCCTCCTCGTCCTCGGCCAGGAAGGATTCCGGGCCGTCGGTGATCGGCGGTCATACGGCCATCCGCCCCGCCGCCTGGGCCGTCGGTGTCCTCCCCGCCGATCCGCGGGCAGACGACGTAGGCCTGGCGCCCCTGGCCGCCACCTCCTCCCGGATGCGCTCCCACGCCCGCGCCAGGTAGCGGGGCTTCTCCGCCGCCGGCACGACGTGGGTGGCGATCGGCGAGCGGCCGGCCGGGCAGCTCGGTGAGGGTGGAGGTGTCCAGGTCGCCGTAGACGGTCATGGCGACCGTGCGCGGGATCGGGGTCGCGGTCATCACCAGCACGTGCGGCCGGGCGCCCTGGGCCTTCTCCCGCAGCGCGTCGCGCTGCTCGACGCCGAACCGGTGCTGCTCGTCGATCACCACCATGCCCAGGTCGGCGAACTGCACCTGCTCGGTGAGCAGGGCGTGGGTGCCGATCACGATCCCGGCCGCGCCGGACGCGGCGTCGAGCAGCGCCTCGCGGCGCGCCGCCGCCGCGCTGGGAGCCGGTCAGCAGCGCCACCCGGGTCGCCTGGTCCGCGCCGTCCAGCCGTCCCGCCTGCCCGAGCGGGCCGAGCAGGTCGGTGACCGACCGGTAGTGCTGCTGCGCGAGCACCTCGGTCGGGGCGAGCAGCGCGGCCTGCCCGCCCGCGTCGATCACCTGCAGCATCGCCCGCACCGCGATCACGGTCTTGCCGGAGCCGACCTCGCCCTGCAGCAGCCGGTGCATGGGGTGGGTGCGGGCCAGGTCGGCGGCGATGGTCCCGCCCGCGTCGCGCTGGCCCGCGGTGAGGCTGAACGGCAGCCGCGCGTCGAACGCGTCCAGCAGGCCGCCCGCCCGGGGCGGGCGGGCGGTGGCCGGCAGGGCGGCGGCGGCCCGGCGGCGCTGGGCCAGCACGGCCTGCAGCACGAGGGCCTCGTCCCACTTGAGCCGGGTCCGGGCGCGGTCGCGCCTCGGCCAGGTCGGCGGGGCGGTGGATGCCGCGCAGCGCCGTCGCGAGCCCGACCAGCCCGTGCCGCTCGCGCAGCGGCCTCCGGCAGCGGGTCGTCCACCTCGCCCAGGGTGTCGAGCACGACCCGCACGCACTTCTCGATGTCCCAGGAGGAGACATCCCTGGTCGCCGGGTAGACCGGGATCAGCTCGGCCGCGTACTCGGCCGCCTTGTCCGCGTCGTCCGCGCCGAGCAGCTTGAACTCGGGGTGGGCGAGCTGGCGCTTTCCCGGCGAAGGTGGACACCCGCCCGGCGAACATGCCGTGGCGGCCCGGGCTCAGCTGGCGTTCCCAGAACTCCACCTTGTTGAAGAACGTGAGCGCCAGCCGGGCGCGGCCGTCGGTCACCGTCACCTCGAGCAGCCTGCCGCGGCGCGCCCGCATCCGGCCGGGATGTGACTTTCGCGACCTGGGCGAAGACCGTCACGTCCTCGCCGTCCCGCAGCGAGGCCAGGTCGGTCAGCTCGCCGCGGCGGGCGTAGCGGCGCGGGTAGTGCCGCAGCAGGTCGCCGGTGGTGCGCAGGCCGAACGCCTTCTCCAGCCCGGGCCGCGGCCTTGCCGCCCACCGTGTCGCGCAGCGATTCTTCCAGGCCCGCCATGGCCTCTCAGGATAGGCGGCCGGGCGGGGCGTGGCTGGCGGCGGCGGGTGCGGCGCGCCGCGGCTCCGGTTCGCGCCGGGGGCGCGGGGTCGGATATCCTTCCACGGCTGGCCCGGGCGGCGCCCGGGGCGGCATCCATCTTCCTCGATCACACCAAGGGAGCGATCCCGTGGCTGCCGTCTGCGACATCTGCGGCAAGGGGCCGGGCTTCGGCAACAGGGTCTCCCACTCGCACCGCCGCACCCCGCGCCGCTGGAACCCCAACATCCAGGTCGTGCGGGCCACGGTCGACGGCACGCCCAGCGGCTGCGCGTGTGCACCTCCTGCATCAAGGCGGGAAGGTCACCCGCTGACGCCACCCGGGCCGCCCGCTGACGTCACGGCTCGCGCCGGCGGAACGGGCTTCGACCGGCCCGAAAAGCTCTCCCCGACTGCTGGCCGCCTTGTTGCCGGCTGCTCCTGCGACGGCTGGTCCCCCGGCTGAGAGTGGTCGCCGGCCTGGCTCGTCTGGCAGGCCTGGCCGTTGAAGGTGCATCCCGAGGGCGGCCCGGCGTGCCCGGAGACCGCGACGCACGACCTGGACGCTGCTGCCCCCGTTGTGGCTGGTCCCGTCCCCGCTGTCCGGCGTCACCACCACCGCGTGATCGTCGCTGGCGGTCCACTTGCCGCCCCAGACGCCGATGATGTGGGCCGAGTCGTAGCCGAGCCGCAGCTGCCAGCTTGGCTGGCGCCGAGCCGGCCGCGTCGGTGATGGTGATCTGCCCGAAGAACCCGCTCTGCCACTGGCGCAGCGTCTGGTACTGCATGACCGGCGGCGGCCCGGCCGCGACCGGTGCCCGCCGCCCGCGGCGAGCGGGTGCGGCCGACGGGTCCGGGTCGTGGCCGCGGGCGGGGGGGACTCAAGCCGCTGCGCCCGGGTCTGGCCGTCGCCAGCGATCCGCTGCCGCCGTGCGCCTACGCAGCCGTCGCGGCAGGCACGGACCCCCCGCCCGCCGGGGGCGTCCCGCCGTAGCTGAAGACGGTCTTGGTCATCGGGTAGGCCATCACGGCCGCGATGACGACGCCGAGCCCGGCCGCGAAGGTAGGCGTCACCACGACACGGCGCATGGCCGTGCCGAGAGGCGGGGGCCGCGCGGGGGTGGCCATGGGCTGGGCCGTCGGCTGCCCACGGCGGCCAGGGCCTGGGGCCGTGGCGCTCCTGGTGCCGGGGCGCCTGATGCCGGGGCGCCGGCCTCTTACGGTGTCGTGACATGAGGGGGTCGCCGCTGCATGCGTTCCGCTTGAGTTAAGAAGCTCTAATCTAAACCATCCCACAGTCGAATAGATAGGTATGCGAATCTCAGATCGAAGTGATCCCATCCCGGTCGGCCCGGGAAGGGCTGGCCGTTCACCCGCACCCCCTCTCCCTGTCTCACCTGCCCGATCACGCGCCAGTAGGACGGAAGCACGGTGCCGGGCGGGAAGGTGGCGGCCAAGGCATGATCTTCGCCGCCGGTGAGCATCCAGACCAACGGCCGGACCAGGCCTGCTGGTTCAGCGGAATCCTCTGGCCTGGGAGGACCGGCCGCCCCAGCCGTATCTGCCGGACCCGCCTGCCCGGGCAGGCCTGACGCGCCGAGCCGGGCCGCGGCGGCCAGGAGATCGCGGCCGGGCGCCAGGCTGGCCGTGTCGATGTCGATCTGGACGCCGCTGGCCCGCGCCAGGTGGCCGGTATCGGCGAGCAGCCCGTCACTGACGTCGATCATCGCGGTGGCCCCGAGCGCGGCGGCCTCCGGCCCGGCCGGGTACGGCGGGCGGGGCCGGCGGTGCGCGGCGATCAGCGCGGCCGGGCTCGGCCAGCCCGGCGTCCAGCAGCGCCAGGCCCGGCCGCCGACGTGGCCCAGCACCCCGGTGACGGCCAGCAGGTCACCCGGCCGGGCGCCGGCCCGGGTCACCGGCTCGCGCCCGCCCAGGTCGCCCAGGGCGGTGACGGCGAGCATGATCGTGTCCGCGCTGGAGATGTCCCCGCCGACCACGGTGGCGCCGGCCCGCGCGCACTCGGCGGCGAGCCCGGACACCAGGTCGCGCGCCCAGGCGACGGGCAGGTCCCCCGGCGCGGCGAAGCCCGACCAGCAGGGCGACCGGAACGGCGCCCATGGCGGCGACGTCGGCGAGGTTCTGCGCGGCGGCCTTGGCGCCGATGTCGGCGGCGCCGGACCAGTCGCGGCGGAAGTGCCGCCCCTCCACCAGCAGGTCGGTTGTGGCCACCACGCGGCCGTCGGGCGCGGCCAGCACCGCGGCGTCGTCGCCGATCCCGATGATCGTCCGCGTCGCCGCGCGGGAGCCCGGCCGCGATCGCCGCGATGAGCCCGAACTCGCCGAGGTCGGCGATGGTCATCAGCACCCCGGCGCGTGCGGCATGTCCGACGCCCGCGATGGCACGGCTTCTCCACACCGGGTGATCGAACCCGGGCTTGAAACAGGCTCTTAGGATAGCGTTGCCATTCCGGATCACCCCGGGAGGACGGCATGGTGCAGGCGTACATCCTCGTTCAGACAGAGGTCGGGAAGGCCGCTGAAGTAGCCGTTCGCATCGGCGCCATCTCCGGGGTGACCCAGGCGGAGGACGTCACCGGTCCCTATGACGTGATCGTCCGGGCCGAGGCGGAGAACGTCGACGATCTGGGCGGCTGGTGGTGGCGCAAGATCCAGGCCGTCTCCGGGATCACCAGGACACTGACCTGCCCCATCGTCCATATTTAGCCCAAAGCCGGGTCTGACCTGCGCTCATGGCGTGCCGCCCTCCCCCGGGCCCGCGTGCGGGCCGTCTCCAGCCTGCGTGATGATCCGGTCAATGGTGGTCCAGGCGATGCTGCGGGCGATGGTGGCCGACGCCAGGCCCGAGAGCATTTAGTGGCTGTGGATCCATAAGTCGGCAAGACCCCAGATCAGAATTGCGACCCCAGCGAACCACAGCCGGGCCCTCCATGTCGCAGCACCGGCCACGTCGCCAGCACGACGCGCAGCCCGCAGGCCGGCCTCGGCGCCTCGCCAGCGGCGTGTCAGCCAGCCAGCAGCAAATGCGACCACCATGGCGGCGAAAGCCGCGCCTATACTCACGCTCCGAGTATGGGCTATCACGTTCCGCAAGGCCAGCCCTCAATAGGCTCTCAGCATCCGCCGCCTGTGCCTCCGCAGGTGCTCGACGATGCCAGCTGCCCCGATGCAGGCCCGGGCCGCCCGGGACTGGCGGTACCAGCCATTACCGTGGCCGCCATGACTGAGCCGCCGGGGTGCCTCGCTACGGTTCCCGGCCCCGAAGGCCCACAGCCCTGCCACGCCAAGGCGTGGCGCGACGGAGTGTGCTGGCATCACCGCGGCCAGGCCCCGCCTCTCCCCATGATCGAACCTCGGTCGCTGATCACCCGGCGCTACTCCAAGGTCAAGGGACTGCGCGCCCAGGGCATTCTGAGCCCGGCCACTCCCCCGTGCGAGATCGACGGATGCCGCAACCGCTCACCCCTCCCCGACCACCGGGGCCGCGGCACCGGCTACGTGTACGAGCACTGCCACCAGCACGACTACATACGCGGGGTGACCTGCGGGCCCTGCAACGTGCAGATGACCCTCATGGACGCCCGCGTGGGCACCTGCGCCAGCTGGCCGCGATTCGGCGCCTATCTCGCCTGGTGGCTGCGTTGCCCTGCCTGCGCAGCCGGGCCGCCCTGGGAACCCTGGCTAACCGCCAACGAATACAACGACGGCCCCATGCTCGCCGAGCTGCGCAGGCTCGCCCACACCGAACCCGGGAGCGCCGCCCGCGAACAGGCCATGATGCTCATTGCGCTTCACGGCCGGGCGATCATAAGCCGCCGCCACTACCGCGCCCGCCAGATCCAGCGATCCGCAGCCCATGCTGCCCTGGTGCGCCTCCGGACCTCAGTTGACGCGCCGCCGGCTATCAGTTACGGCCACGGGTGATCGCCGCCATCGCCACGGCCACCGCGGAATCACTTCGTCCATATCTGATCCGGGCCCACGCGCTGGCCCGTGTCAGTCATTCGTGCTGCCCCCCGCCTGCCCGGAGCCCAGCCGCGCGGCCACCGCCGCGGTGCGGGTTCCCAGCCCCAGCTCCCGTGCCCCGCGCAGGTCCGCCGGCTCGTCAACATCGCGGCGGAGGCTGGCCAGGCCGGGCCGGGTGATCTCGGCCGCCCCGGCCGCCCGGTGCCGGGCGGCCGACCCCGGGCCGAACCTGGGCCGGAACGCGGTCCCCGGCCGCACGGCGTACAGGGTGGTCCCGGACCCGGCGGAGTCCGGCACGAACGCCTGCGGCCATCGCGCCGCCGCCCGCAGGGCATCGCCCAGCTCGGCCGGGCGCAGGGCGGGCAGGTCCGCGGCGAGCCCGCCGATCCCCGACACCGGCCAGCGTGACCCGGCGTGCGCGGCCCCGTGGCGCAGCGCCCCGTTGAGCCCCCGCCCGGGGCGGTCGGGGACGACGACGGCGCCGAGGCCGGCCAGCACCCGCGCCGCCTGCGGGTCGTCGGTGACCACGATCACCCGTCCCACCTCGGGGCAGTCCAGTGCGGCCGCCACCGTGTCGGCCGCCATCGCGAGCGCGAGCGCGGGCCGGTCCGGCCCGGCGAGGCTGGCCAGGCGCGTCTTGGCGCGGGCAAGTACCTTGACGGGGACCACCAGGGACCAGGTGAGCGGTGCCGGGGGCGGCGGCGCGGGCATACCGTGATCCTGCCTCGACACCGGGGCGCGTCAACCGGGAGACTGGCCAGATGAGGATGGGGAGACGGCGCACATGAGCGAGCAGGCAGACCCGGGAGGCTCATCGGCCGTGCGCCGCGGCACCACGATCGTCCTGCCGCCGATCATCAAGGCGGTGATGAAACGCGACTGGCACGGCCATGAGCACATTCCCCGCGACGGCGGCGTGATCATTGCCCCTAACCACCTGTCCTACGCCGACTGGGCCGCGGTCGCCCTGTTCACCTACCAGGCGGGCCGCTACCCGTCCTTCCTCATCAAGTCCTCGGCGTTCGACGTGAAGCTGCTCGGGCCGTTTCTGCGCGCCTGCGGCCAGTTGCCGGTGCACCGTGACCGCGCCGACGCGACGCTCGTGGTCAAGGAGCTCAAGGACGCCGAGGCCGCCCTGCGGGCGGGGGGGTGCCTCATCGTCTACCCGGAGGGGACCGCCAGCCGCGACCCGGATCTGTGGCCGATGGTGGGCAAGACCGGCGTCGCCCGGCTCGCGCTGACCACCGGCGCCCCGGTGATCCCGGTCGCGCACTGGGGCGCGCAGGTCATCCTCCCGTACGGGAGCACGAAACCCAATCTGATCCCCCGCCACCTGGTACGGATGGTGGCGGGCCCGCCGGTGGACCTGTCCGCCTACCGGGGCCGGCCGCTGGGCCGGGAGGTGCTGCGGGCGGCCACCGCCGCGGTCATGGCCGACATCACCGGCCTGCTCGCGCAGCTGCGCGGCAAGGAGCCCCCGGCCGTGCCGTTCGACCCCGCCGCCGCCCGCCGCGCCAAGGCGGGGAAGGACGGCCATCCGGGGTCACCCGGCGCCCCGGCGCAGGCACCTGGCGCGCCAACGGAGGCTGGTGCGGAGGCAGGGCCGGGCGGCCAGGCGCAGGCAGAGGCGGGCGGCCGGGCGGAGCCACCCGACGACCCGTCCCGGAAGGCGGCGCCGGCGTGAGCGCGGCGGTCATGGGCGCCGGCATGTGGGGGACGACCTTCGCGCAGGTGCTCTGCGACGCGGGGACCCCGGCCGTGCTCTGGGGCCGACGGGCCGGAGCTGGCCGAGGCGATCAACGAGCGCCATGAGAATCCGGGGTACCTGCCCGGGATCACGCTGACCACCGAGCTGCGCGCGACCTGCGACCCGGCGGCGGCGCTGGACGGCGCCGACCTGGTCGTCCTGGCCGTGCCGGCCGCAGACGCTGCGCCGGAACCTGGCCGGCTGGGCCGGGCTGCTGCCGCCGGACGCGCTGCTCGTCAGCCTGATGAAGGGCATCGAGGACGGCACCCACCTGCGGATGAGCGAGGTGATCGCCGAGGTCACCGGCGCCGGGCCGGACCGGATCGCGGTGATCACCGGCCCGAACCTGGCGCGGGAGATCGCCGCCCGCCAGTACGCGGCGACGGTGGTCGCCTGCGCCGACGATGCCATGGCCAAGCACCTGCAGGAGGCCTGCCACGCGCCGTACTTCCGGCCCTACACCAACCCGGACGTGATCGGCTGCGAGCTCGGCGGCGCGGTCAAGAACGTGATCGCGCTCGCGGTGGGCATCGCGGTCGGGATGGGGCTCGGGGACAACACCAGGGCCCTGCTCATCACCCGCGGCCTGGCCGAGATCGCCCGGCTCGGCGCGGCGCTCGGCGCCGACCAGCACACCTTCGCCGGCCTGGCCGGGATGGGGGACCTGGTCGCCACCTGCAGCTCGCCGCTGTCGCGCAACCGCACGTTCGGCGAGAACCTCGGCCGCGGCATGCCGCTGGCCGAGGCCGCCGCCAGCGCATCGCAGGTGACCGAGGGCGTGAAGTCGGCCGGGCCGGTGCTGGAACTGGCCCGCGCCCACGGCGTGGAAATGCCGATCACCGAGGTGGTGGCGGGGGTGACCCAGGGCCGGATCGGGATGGCCGAGGCCGTCATGCTGCTGGCGTCGCGGTCGGCCAAGCCGGAGCGGTACGGAGTCTGACCGCGCCGCCGGTCACGCCGCGAGAGGAGAACCACACTGAACACCGAACGCAAGATCAGGGTGGCGGTCGTATTCGGCGGGCGGAGCTCGGAGCACGCGATATCGTGCCTGGGCGCCGGGAACGTGCTCGCGGCGCTCGACCGCGACCGCTATGAGGTCGTGCCGGTGGGCATCGCACGCGACGGCCGCTGGGTCCTGGCCCCGGACGACCCCGGGCAGCTGGCCATCGCGGGCGGCGAGCTGCCGTCCGTGGACGCCATGTCCGCCCCCGGCGCCGAGATCGCCGCCCGCCTCGACCCGGTGACGCGCGGCCTGGTGGTCACGGCCCCGGGTGACCCCCCGCGCAGCCTCGGCGAGGTCAACGTGGTGCTGCCGCTGCTGCACGGCGCGTACGGCGAGGACGGCACGATCCAGGGCCTGCTGGAGATGGCGGGGGCCAGGTACGCGGGGGCCGGGGTGTTCGCCAGCGCGGCCGGCATGGACAAGGAGTACATGAAGCTGATCTTCGCCGCGCGCGGCCTGCCCATCGGGCGTTACGTGGTCGTCCGCGACCGCGACTGGCGGCCGCCGGAGCCGGAGGGCGCGGCGGCGGCCACGGCCATGACCGAGCGCAAGCGGGTGCTCGACGACATCGCCGAGCTCGGCTGGCCGGTCTTCGTCAAGCCGGCCCGGGGCGGGTCCAGCATCGGCACGACCCGTGTGCCCGGCCCGGCGGGGCTGGAGGAGGCGATCGAGATCGCCCGCGGGCACGACCCGAAGGTGCTGGTGGAGGCGGCGGTGCCGGGCATGGAGATCGAGTGCGCGGTCCTCGAGGGCGCGCCCGGCGGCCCGCCGGACGCGAGCGTCCCGGCCCAGGTGCTGGTCGGCGGGGGCGCCGAGTTCTACGACTTCCAGGCGAAATACCTGGAGGCGGACACGTCGATGGCCATCCCGCCGCCGATTCCCGCCGGCGCCGTCGCGGAGGTCAGGCGGCTGGCCTGCACCGCGTTCGAGGCGCTGTCGTGCGAGAGCCTGGCGCGGGTGGACTTCTTCTACACGCCCGACGGCCGGGTCATCCTCAACGAGATCAACACCATGCCCGGGATGACGTCGGCGTCGGCGTTCCCGCTCATGTGGGAGGCGACCGGGCTGCCGTTCCCGCAGCTGTGGGACCGGATCATCCAGACCGCGCTGCGCAAGCGGCCCGGACTGCGCTGAGAGCCGCCGTCACGTCCGCGCCGGGCCACCAGGAAGAGATCCCGTCATGCAGGCCACCGTCCGCAGCTTCGACCCCGCGGCCGGGTCGGGCAGCGTGTTCCTCGACGACGGGACCGTCGTCGAGTTCGGCCCCGCCGCCTTCGCCGGCTCGGGCCTGCGGCTGCTGCGGCCCGGCCAGCGGGTGGCCATCCGGTGTGACCACGGCGGCGCCATCACCGGCCTGACGCTGGCCACGTTCCCGCTGCGCCGGCGCGGCCGGGGGAACACGCGGCCCGGCACCGCCGCGGATGCGCCGGGGGCCGCGGGCTGACCCGTCAGCCGACCGCCGGGAGCCAGGCCGGGCGCTCCTGCTCGTAGCGCGCAATGTGGTCGGCGTGCCGGAGCGTCAGCGAGATGTCGTCGAGGCCTTCCATCAGCCGCCAGCGGGTGTAGTCATCGATCTGCAGCGGCGCGGTGAGCAGCGGCGGCTCCCCCGCGCGCCCGGCCCTGACCTCGCGCCCGGCCAGGTCCACCGTGACCTGCAGCTCCGGGTCGGCCTCGATCGCGTCCTGGAGTGAGGTGACGGCGCCGGCCGGCAGGAGCACCGGGAGCAGCCCCTCCTGGATCGAGTTGTTGTAGAAGATGTCCCCGAACCGGGCGGAGATGACGGCCCGGAAGCCGTGGTCGGCGAGGGCCCACACGGCATGCTGGCGGGAGGACCCGATCCCGAAGTCGGGGCCGGCGATCGAGGATTGTCCCGCCCTCCGCCTCGGGCCGGTTCAGCACGAAGCCGGGGTCGGTCCGCCAGGTGGCGAACAGCCCATCCCCGAAACCGGCCCGGCTGACCCGCTTCAGGTACTCGGAGGGGATGATCTGGTCGGTGTCAACGTTGCTGCGCCGCAGCGACACGGCGCGGCCGGTGTGCGTGGTGAAGGGCTCCATCGGGATCGTCTCCGTTGTCGGTGCTGGCCGGTTATCGGTGCCGCGCGGTCACAGGCTGGCCGGGGCGGTAAGCCTGCCGGTCACCGCCGTGGCCGCGGCGACCTGCGGTGACACCAGGTGCGTGCGGGCACCATCGCCCTGCCGCCCCTCGAAGTTGCGGTTGGAGGTAGACGCGCTGCGCTCACCCCGCGCCATCGTGTCCGGGTTCATGCCCAGGCACATCGAGCAGCCCGCCGACCGCCACTGCGCCCCGGCGCTGGTGAACACCTCGGCCAGGCCCTCCTGCTCGGCGGCGGCCTTGACCGCCATGGAACCGGGAACGACCAGCATCCGGATCCCGCTGGCCACCTTCCGGCCGCGCAGCACCTCGGCCGCGGCACGCAGGTCCTCCAGCCGGCCGTTGGTGCACGACCCGACGAACACCGTGTCCACGGCGATGTCGGTGAGGGCGGTGCCCGGGGCCAGGTCCATGTAGGCGAGCGCACGCTGGGCGGTGGACCGCTCGGCCGGGTCGGCCATCGCGTCCGGGTCGGGTACCACCGAGCCCAGCGGGGCGGCCTGTGCCGGGTTGGTGCCCCAGGTCACGAACGGGGTGAGGGCGGCCGCGTCCAGCGTCACCTCCCGGTCGAAGACGGCGTCGGGATCGGTCGGCAGCGACCGCCAGTGCTCGACCGCCTCCTCCCAGGCCGCCCCCTGCGGGGCATGCGGCCGCCCCTGCAGGTAGCGGAAGGTCGTCTCGTCCGGTGCGATCAGCCCGGCGCGCGCACCCGCCTCAATGGACATGTTGCAGACCGTCATCCGGCCGTCCATGGACAGCCCGGCGATCGCGCTGCCCCGGTACTCGATGACGTGGCCGGTGCCGCCGCCGGTGCCGATCTTCGCGATGACGGCCAGGATCAGGTCCTTGGCGGTCACCCCGTACGGCAGCTCCCCGGTCACGGTCACGGCCATGTCCGCGGGCCTGGCCTGCGGCAGCGTCTGGGTCGCGAGCACATGCCCCACCTCGCTGGTGCCGATCCCGAAGGCGAGCGCCCCGAAGGCGCCATGGGTGCTGGTGTGCGAGTCGCCGCAGACGATCGTCAGGCCCGGCTGGGTCAGCCCCTGCTGGGGCCCGATGACGTGCACGATCCCCTGCCCCGCGTCGCCCATGGGGTACAGCCGGATCCCGAAGTCGGCGCAGTTCTTGCGCAGCGTCTCGACCTGGACCCGCGACACCGGGTCGGTCAGCGGGCTGGCGGGACCGCGCAGCGGCAGTGTCCGGGCCGGTGATCCCGGTGGTCGGAACGTTGTGATCCTCGGTCGCGACCGTCAGGTCGGGCGGCGGACCGTCCGGCCCGGCCATCCGCAGGACGTCGAACGCCTGCGGGCTGGTCACCTCGTGCACCAGGTGGAGGTCGATGTAGAGCAGGTCGGGCTCGCCTTCGGCGCTCCGCACCACGTGGGCGTCCCAGATCTTGCGTGCCAGCGTGCGCCCCATCAGCGTTCACCTCTCACCCGAGGACATCTGGTCATCTTGCGTCTCGCATATCGAGACGGCAATATCGAACCATGGACAACTCTAGCGGAGTCGGCGTCCTGGACAAATCGGTGGCGGTACTTACCACCCTGGAGTCCGGGCCCGCCTCGCTCGCCCAGCTCGTGGCCGCCACCGGCCTCGCCCGACCGACCGCGCACCGGATCGCCGTCGCCCTGGAGCGGCACCGCCTGGTCAGCCGGGATTCGCCAGGGGCGTTTTGTGCTGGGCCCCAGGCTGGCCGAGCTGGCCACGGCGGCCGGGGAGGACAGGCTCCTCGCCATCGCCCAGCCCATCTTGATCCAGCTGCGTGACCTGACCGGGGAGAGCGCGCAGCTCTACCGGCGCCAGGGCGACTCCCGGATCTGTGTGGCGGCGGCGGAGCGCGCGACCGGGCTCCGCGACACCGTCCCGGTCGGGTCCGCGCTGCCCATGACGGCCGGCTCGGCCGCCCAGGTCCTGCTCGCCTGGGACGAGCCGGACCGGGTGAACCGGGGCCTGCGGGGCGCCCGGTTCACCGCCACCTCCCTGGCCCAGGTGCGGCGCCGCGGCTGGGCCGCCAGCGTCGCCGAGCGCGAGGCCGGGGTGGCGTCGGTGTCCGCCCCGGTGCGCGGGCAGGGCGGCAAGGTCATCGCCGCCGTCTCGGTCTCCGGGCCCATCGAGCGCCTGACCCGCTCGCCCGGCCGGCTGCACGCCGCCGCGGTGGTCGCCGCCGGCGAGAAGATCACCGCCACCCTCCGCCGGAGCGCGTTACCGGCCCGCCTCCCCCAAGGCTCGAACCCCGGTCCCACGACGAACGCGGCACGGTAGTGAGGCCGCGGGGAACACCGCCAGCGATCCATGGTGACGGTCAGTCCCCGTGCGTACACACTGAGCTAGTTCCGGCATGTGCACGGTGTTGCTGCGCCTATCATGTGCGCACGTGGTGCAAATGGCGGGACGTCCGACTCTGCAGATTCGTCGCCTGACTGCGATGCTGCCTTCCAGGTGACGCCCCCCGGAAACATGAGGTCGCGCCGATGAAAGTCGCTGTCCTGAAGGAGACCGCACCCGGCGAGCGCCGGGTCGCCCTTGTTCCCGAGATGGTCGGCCGGCTGAAGGCGCCGGCCTGGACGTGCTGGTGGAGTCCGGCGCGGGCGAGGCGGCCTGGTTCGACGACGCGGCCTACGCGGAGGCCGACGCCACGATCGTGAGCCGGCCGGAGCTCGTCTCGGCCGCGGACATCATCTTGACGGTGACCAAGCCCGACGAGGCGCTGCTCGGCGCGCTCCGGTCCGGGCAGGCGGTGATCGGGATGCTCAACCCCCTCGCCGACCCCGCGCTGGCGGCCGCCCTGGCCGCCAAGGGGGTGACCGCGATCAGCCTCGACGGGATCCCCCGCACCCTGTCCAAGACGCAGCCGATGGACGCACTCAGCTCGCAGGCGAACATCGCCGGCTACAAGGCGGCGCTGGTGGCGGCGGCCACGTTCGGGCGGTTCTTCCCCATGCTCATCACCGCCGCCGGCACGGCGCGGCCGGCGAAGGTGCTGATCCTCGGCGCCGGCGTGGCGGGCCTGCAGGCCATCGGGACGGCCCACCGGCTCGGGGCGGTGGTCTCCGGCTACGACGTGCGCCCGTCGAGCAAGACCGAGGTGGAATCGCTCGGCGCCACCTTCATCGAGCTGACCTCGGTGGGCTCGGCGGCGGGTGAGGGCGGCTACGCTCGCGCGCTCACCGACGACGAGCGGCAGGCGCAGCAGGCCGAGCTGATCGGTCACATCGCCCGCCACGACGTGGTCATCACCACCGCGCAGGTCCCCGGGCGCAGGCCGCCGGTGCTGCTCACCGAGGACGCGATCAAGGCGATGTCGGCCGGGTCGGTGGTGGTGGACATGGGGTCCGGCCCGCTCGGCGGGAACGTCGCCGGGTCGGTGCCGGGCGAGACGGTCGTCACCGGCAACGGGGTGACGGTGATCGGCGCGGCCAACCTGGCCGCCACCATGCCGACCGCCGCCTCGACCGCCTACGCGCGCAACGTCACCACCCTGCTGCTGCACATGGTGGCCGACGGCGCGCTGGCCATCGATCCCAGCGACGACATCCAGGCCGGGGTCGTCATCACCCACGGCGGGTCCGTGATCCATCCCGCCACCGCCGCCCTGCTCGCCGATCAGCCCGCCGGAGGTACCTCCCAGTGACCACCGCCCTGCTCACCGACATCACCATCTTCGTGCTGGCCCTGCTGGTGGGCTTCGAGGTCATCAGCAAGGTGCCCGCGACCCTGCACACGCCGCTGATGTCGGCCGCCAACTCCATCCACGGCATCATCCTGGTCGGCGCGATGCTCATCGCCGCCTCCGCCAACAACGCGGTCGGCTACGTCCTGGCCTTCATCGCCGCCGCGTTCGCCGCCATGAACGTGGTCGGCGGGTACGTCGTCACCGGGCGGATGCTGAAGATGTTCCGGCGCCGGCCCACGCCGGTTCAGGCCGGGCAGGACGGGCAGGTCAGCTCCGACGGGCAGGTCAGCCCGGACGGGCAGGCACGCCACGTGACGAGCGGAGGCGCCTCGTCATGAGCACCTTCGACTGGATCGTCCAGCTGGTGTACGTGGCCGCGGCCAGCTGCTTCGTGCTCGGCCTGCACCTGATGAACACCCCCGCCACCGCGCGGCGGGGCAACCAGCTGTCCACCGGCGGCATGGTCGCCGCCATCGTGGCCACGTTCGCCATCATCATCCACGCCGGCACGATCACCGCGACCGGCTGGATCGTCATGCTCGCCGGCGCGCTGCTCGGCGGGGGAGCCGGCCTCTACGCCGCCCGCACCGTGCAAATGACCGCCATGCCCCAGCTGGTCAGCGTGTTCAACGCGGTCGGCGGCGGCGCCGCGGCGCTGGTGGCCATCCACGACTACATCAACCTGGCGGGCGCCTCGGCGGGCGTGCCGGAGAGCACCACCGTGACCACCCTGCTCGACGTGATCATCGGCGCGGTGACGTTCTCCGGGTCGATCATCGCCGCCGGGAAGCTGCAGGGGCTCATCAGCGGGTCGCCGATCACGTTCCCCGGCTCGCGGGTGGTCAACATGGCCGCGGCCCTGGTCGGGATCGGCGGGGGCATCTACCTGATCGTGACCCCGAGCGTCCCCGCGCTGCTGATCGTCATCCTGGCCGCGCTCGTGTTCGGGGTGACGATGGTGCTGCCGATCGGCGGGGCGGACATGCCGGTGGTCATCTCGCTGCTGAACGCCTTCACCGGCACCGCGGTCGCCATGGCCGGCTTCGTCATCGGCAACTGGGCCCTGATCATCGCCGGGGCGCTGGTCGGCGCGTCCGGTGGCATCCTGACCAAGCTGATGGCCGACGCCATGAACCGCTCGCTGCGCAACATCATGATCGGCGGGTTCGGCACCGGGGACACCGCCGTGGCGGTGGAGGGCCCGGGCGGGGACGTGCGGTCGATCGCCGCCGACGACGCCGCCATCCAGCTCGCCTACGCGCAGAAGGTCATCATCGTGCCCGGCTACGGCCTGGCCGCCGCCCAGGCCCAGCATCAGCTGGCCGAGCTGGCCAATGAGCTGGAGAAGCACGGGATCGAGGTCAGCTACGCGATCCACCCGGTGGCGGGCCGGATGCCCGGCCACATGAACGTGCTGCTGGCCGAGGCCAACGTGCCCTACCCGCAGCTCAAGGAGATGGACGAGATCAACCCGGAGTTCCCCCGGACCGACGTGGCGCTGGTGGTCGGCGCCAACGACGTCACCAACCCGGCCGCCCGGCGCCCGGGCACCGCGATCTCCGGCATGCCGATCCTCGACGTGGACCAGGCCAAGAGCATCATCGTGATCAAGCGGTCGATGGCGTCCGGCTACGCCGGCATCGACAACGAGCTGTACGTGGACCCCAAGACCAGCATGTACTTCGCGGACGCCAAGAAGGCCCTGTCCGAGCTGACCGCCGCCGTCAAGACCCTGGTCGGCTGACCCGGCCGCTGGCCGGCGCGACCGCTGGCGGCATCAGCGCGGGGTCTCGCCCGCGAACTCCTCGAAGACGCCGTAGGCACGGGGCCCCCAGACCGTGCCCGGGCCGCCGTTCATGAGGATGGCGACCCCCATCGTCTCGGCGACCTCCTCCGCGGTCGCCCCGCGCCGGGCCGCGGCGCGGGCGTGGGCGACGACGCAGCCGTCGCACTCCTTGGTGACCGAGATGGCCAGGGCGATCAGTTCCTTGATCCGGGCCGGCAGCGCGCCGTCGCCCATGGAGGCGCTGTGCAGCTGGGCGTAGCCGGCATACACGTCCGGGATCGCCTCCCGCAGGCGGCGGCCGAGGCCGATCAGCTCGCGGTGGTCGTCGCGGATCGAGGTCATGGACTCTCCCCTGGGTATGGTCGGTCGTTGTTGACCCATTCAACTCCTGCCGGACGGCGGCAGACAGGAGCGCAGAGTCATGAGCACCGTGGACGCGGATGTCGAGACCCCGGGCGCGCCGCTCCGGGAGAGCGACCCGCCGGGCGGGCACACCGAGCTGACCAGCGCCCGCCTGGCGCGCGTGGGCGACGTCGAGGTGAGGCGGCTGCTGCCGCTGCGCCGCCGCCGCAGCGTGGGCGCCTGGTGTTTCGTGGATCACTACGGCCCGATGTCGGTGGACGGCGTGGCCGGGATGCAGGTCCCGCCGCACCCGCACATCGGGCTCCAGACCGTCACCTGGCTACTCGAGGGGAACGTGCTGCACCGCGACAGCCTCGGCAGCGAGCAGATGATCCGGCCCGGGCAGCTCAACCTGATGACCGCCGGGCACGGGATCGCGCACGCCGAGGAGTCACCAGAAGATCATGATCCCGGCCTGCACGGGGTGCAGCTCTGGCTGGCGCTGCCCGACGCCGACCGGCAGGCCCCGCCCGCCTTCGAGCACCATGCCCAGCTGCCGGTGCTGGGCATCGGCGGGGCCGAGATCACCGTCTTCACCGGGTCGCTGGCCGACGTCACCTCCCCGGCCCGGACGTACTCCCCGCTGGTCGGCGCCGAGATCAACGCAAGACGCGAGGGAGATGTCACCATCCAGCTCGCCCGCGGCCACGAGCACGTGATCTTCGTCGCCCGCGGGTCGGCGGCGGCGAACGGCAACACGCTCGCCCCGGGCAGCCTGCTGTACCTGGCCACCGGGCGCAACTCGGTCACCCTCACGGCGGGCGAGGGTGCCCGGCTGTTCCTCCTCGGCGGCGAGCCGCTCGGCGAGACCCTCCTGATGTGGTGGAACTTCGTCGGCCGGACCCCGGAGGACATCATCGACGCGGCGCAGGCCTGGGCGGCCGGGGCGCGGTTCGGGGAGGTCCGGGGCTACCGTGGGGCGCCGCTGGCCGCTCCCCCGCTCGACCCGGTCCGCCTGGCCCGCCGCTCCCCCGGCTCCTGAGCCGGCGCCCGGCCGGTCCCGAGCCGGCGCGCCCGGCCGGTCCCGAGCCGACGCGCCCAGCCGGTCCCGAGCCCGCGCCGGCCGGCATCACCGGCCAGCCGGGCCGGAGCGCCCCAGCGCCCGGCGCAGCTGGCCGACCGACGGCGCGCCTTCCAGCCCGCCCGAGCCGTTGTCATACAGCCGGCAGGACATGCTGGCCGCCTGGCCGGGCGCGGCGAACGGGTCCGACCCGTTGACCAGGACCGTCGGCGAGCCGTGCAGGCCCGCCCGGGCCGCCTCCTCGGGATCGGTGATCACCCGCCGGATGACGACCGCCGGCGGCCCACCGGCCAGGGCGGCGGCCAGCCGCTCCTCCATCAGCGTTGCATGCGGGCAGCCCGCGACCGCGAGGACCGTCAGGTCCATGGGCCCTCCTCCGGGACGGGCTGCCCGCAGCCCAGGGTAATCACCGGCCGGCCGTCTGGTCGCCGAGGTCCCCCAGCGCCGTGACCAGGTCGTGTACCGCCCGCGTCTGCGGCACGTCGACGCCGCCCGGCCGGCGATCTCGGCCACGGCGCCGGTCAGGCAGTCGATCTCCAGCGGCTTGCCCGCCAGCCGGTCCTGCAGCATGGACGTCCGGTGGTCACCGACCGCGATGGCCCCGGCCAGCCGCTGGTTCGACCGAGACGGGGAGCGCCACCCCGAGCGCGGACGCCACCGAGGCGCATTCGGTCATGACCGCCCGGACCAGCCGGATCGCCGCCGGTGACTCCCCGAGCTGGCCGAGGGTCGCCCCGAGCAGCGCGGTCACGGGGTTCAGCGCGGCGTTCCCGATCACCTTCAGCCAGATCTGGCTGCGCAGGTCGGTGGCGACCGGGGCCCGCAAGCCACCGGCCCGGAACGCCCGGGAGATCTCGCCGCACCGCTCGCTCCGGCTTTCGTCCGGCTCGCCGAGCGAGAACCGGTGCCCCTCCACATGGCGGATGACACCGGGCTCGGTGATCTCGGCCGCGGGGTAGACGACGCAGCCGACCACGCTGGCCGGGTCGATGGCCGCGGTGACGACGCCACCGGGATCGACGCTCTCAACCACCAGATCGCGGTAGGGCCCGGGACGTCCCTGGAAGTACCACCACGGGATCCCGTTCTGCGCCGCGATGACCGCCGTCCCCGGCCGCAGCGCGCGGTGCAGGTCCGCCGCGACCGGCGGGAGGCTGTAGGCCTTGAGCCCCAGGAAGACCACGTCGGCGCCGGAGACCGCGGCGATGTCGTCGGTGGCGCACGGGCTGGCGTGGAAGTCGCCGTCCGGGCTCAGCACATGGATCCCGCGGGAGCGGATGGCCGCCAGGTGCGTGCCGCGGGCGATGAGGGTGACGTCGAGCCCCGCCCGGGCGAGGCACGCACCCACGTAGCCCCCGATGGCGCCCGCGCCGAGGACGGCGAACCTCACCGCTGGCGCCCGTTCAGCCGGGCGGCGATCAGGCTGCGCTGTATCTTGCCCGTCGGGGTGCGGGGGATCTCGTTCACCACGTGGATGACCTTCGGCACCTTGAAGTCCGCCAGCGACACCCGGCAGCGGGCCCGCAGCTGCGCCGGGTCCGCCTCCCCCTTCAGGACCACGGCGGCGCCGACCACCTGCCCGTACTTATCGTCGTCGATCCCGAAACAGACCGCGTCGCCGACCGCCGGATCCGCCTTCAGCGCGTCCTCGACCTCGCCCGGCGAGATGTTCTCACCGCCGCGGATGATCAGCTCCTTGATCCGGCCCTCGAGACGGAGGTAGCCGTCTTCCAGCAGGCCGCGGTCGCCGGTGCGGAACCAGCCATCGAAGAAGGACTCGGCGTTCGCCTCCGGATCGCCCAGGTAGCCGGGGGTGAGCCCGGGGCCGCG
This sequence comes from uncultured Actinomycetes bacterium, assembly GCA_963835425.1. Taxonomy (GTDB): domain Bacteria; phylum Actinomycetota; class Actinomycetes; order Streptosporangiales; family Streptosporangiaceae; genus UBA9676. Next base: position 248,745 of record CAWIGE010000006.1, read on the forward strand.
GACCGCCACCTCGCCGGGCTGCCCGGCTGGGAGGTCCCGCCCGGCCTGGTTGACGATGCGCACCTCCGCCCCGGCCGGGACCCCCACCGAGCCCGGCAGGTGCCGCCCGGGCGGCAGCGGGTTCGAGGTCATCTGGTGGCTGGCCTCGGTCATCCCGTACGCCTCCAGGACCGGCGCCTGGTAGAGCTCCTCCAGCCGCTCGAACAGGGCCGGCGACAGGGCGGAACTGCATGAGCGGACGAAACGGATGGACGGGGCTGACCCGGTGCCATGCTCGATGAGCTCGGTGTGGATGGTCGGGCTCGCCGAGACCCAGGTGACGCCGTGGGCGCTTACCTGCTGCCAGTAGCGCCGCTGGGACAGCCGCCGGGGGGTGACCACCGAGCCGCCCGCCGCGAGCTGGGCCAGGGTCGAGGCGATGAGGCCGTGCACGTGGAACAGGGGCATCGCGCAGTAGGAGACGTCGGCCGCTTCGAGCCGGTAGTGCGCGGCGATCGCCCGCACCGATGCGATCAGGTTGCGCTGCAGCAGCGGCACCTGCTTCGGGCGCCTGGTGGTGCCGCTGGTGTGCAGCAGCAGGGCCACGTCGTCGGCCGACCCGGACTCGAATGAGCCCTCCCGGGTGGCCTGCGTCCCGGCCACCGACAGCTGCGGCGGGCCCTGCGGCCGGGCCGACACGTCGGCGACCGCCCGGCCGCCGGCCGCCGCGCGGGCGTCGGCGCCTCGCCCAGCCTGGATCAGCAGCAGGCCCGGATCGAGATCGGAGAGGTAGAAGGCGTATTCCGCCTGGGTGTAGCCGGGGTTCATGGGGGCCGCCGCCGCCCCGAGCGCCGCCACGGCCAGCAGCAGCTCCACGACCTCGGGGCCGCTGCGCATCACGATCGCGACCCGCTGGCCCCGCCGGACGCCGAGCCCGGCGAGCAGGCCCGCGACCCGGTGCACCGAGGTGGCCAGTTCGCTGTGCGGGACCACGGTGCCGTCGTCGGGGCAGATCAGGGCCGGGTGCTGGCTGCTCTCATGCAGGATCGACAGTAAGGACTCGGGTGACAAAGGCGGATCTCCTGGGCTCGGGTGGGCGCGGTCGTCGTGGGCCGGTCACTCGCCACGCTGCCCGGCAAACAGGAGCACAGCGGGACATTTCTCCTACAGAGGCTTCCCGGACCAGCGGCGGCCGAACCTGACGGGTTTCCCGGCCGCCGGCCGCGGCGGCACGGATCCACCGGGGCCGCCCAGGGCACGGGCCTGGTGATGGCAGGATGAAGCCCGTGGACGCGAACATGGGCAAGCTGGACACCGAGCCGGCGCTGGCCCGCGCCGACCTGCTGGCCCCGCCGGTGGCCGCGGCGCTGGCGGCGCTGGACGGGACGCTCCCCGCGGACGCCGTGGGCGTGGCCGAGATCGACCCGGCGCTGGCCGATACGGCGGCGTTCTGCGAACGGTACGGGGTCAGCCCCGACGTCTCGGCGAACTGCGTCGTCCTCACCGGCCGGCGTGAGGGCCAGGTCCGGTACGCGGCCTGCGTGGTGCTGGCCACCACCCGGGCGGATGTGAACGGGGTGGCCCGGCGCGAGCTCGACGTCCGCAAGGCGTCGTTCGCCCCGGTCGATGAGGCGGTCGCCGCCACCGGCATGGAGTACGGCGGGATCACGCCGATTGGGCTGCCCGGCGGCTGGCCCGTCCTGGTGGACGCCCGCGTCGCCGCGGCGCCGCGGGTGGTGGTGGGCAGCGGCGTCCGGCGCTCCAAGCTCACCCTGCCGGGCAGCCTGCTCGGCCAGCTGCCCGGCGCCGCCGTCATCGACGGCCTGGCCCGCTGAGGCGGCCAGCGGCCGCCGCCCACCGCGCGTTGATCCGTCGGCGCGTGAGGTTAGCGTCGTCGTATGGCTGACTTCATCCGTGCCGATCTGCGTGGCTCCCGGTTCGAGCACGTTGACCTCAGCGGCGCGGAGCTCCGTGCCGTTGACCTGACCGGCGCCCGTCTCCGCGCCGTCGACCTGAGCGGGGCGGTGATGCGGAACGTCGAGCTGGCCGGCGTCGATATCCACGGCGAGATCGGGAACCTGACGATCAACGGCGTCGACATCGAGCCGCTGGTCAACGCCGAGCTGGACCGGCGCTATCCCGGCCGGGCCAAGATGCGCCCGGCCGGCCCGGCGGGCTTCCGCGAGGCGTGGGACATCCTGGAGCGGCTCTGGGGCCAGACCGTCGAACGGGCCGGCCGCCTGCCACCTGAGCTGCTGCACGAGTCGGTCGATGGCGAGTGGTCGTTCATCGAGACGCTGCGCCACCTGGTGTTCGCCACCGACGCCTGGGTCAGGCGCGCGATCCTCGGCGACCCGTCGCCGTGGGACCCCCTGGACCTGCCATGGGACGAGATGCCCGACACGCCGGGGGTCCCCCGCGACCGCGAGGCACGGCCCTCGCTGGCGGCCGTGCTCGAGCTGCGCCGCGACCGGATGTCCACCGTGCGGCAGGTCATCGCGGGCCTCACCGGCGACTCGCTGGACGGCCACACCGAACCGGTCGAGGGGCCGGGCTGGCCACGGCCCCGCAGCTACCCGGTGCGTGAGTGCCTGCTGTGCATCCTCAGCGAGGAGTGGGAGCACCGGCTGTACGCCGAGCGGGACCTCGATGCCCTGCAGGCGCGCGGTGCGTAACCTGGCGCCCTATGACGCGCCGAAGTCGGGCACCGAGATCGAGCCGTCCGCGCCCAGGCCGAAGCCCGGGTTGTAGGCGATCTCCCAGGCGTGGCCGTCTGGGTCGGTGAAGTAACCGGCATAACCGCCGTAGAAGGTCTCCCTCGCTGGCTGCGTTATCTCGGCCCCGGCGGACGCCGCCTCGGCCAGCACCCCGTCAACCTCGGCCCGCGACCGGACGTTGTGCGCCAGGGCCAGACCGCCGAAGCCACCGGCGCCGCGGTCCTCGACACCGGCATCGCCGGCCAGCTTGTGGCGGGCCCAGAGGACGACCGCCATGCCTCCGGCCTGGAAGAACGCCGTCTCCTCGACTTCCTGGCCGCGCCAGCCCAGCCGCTCATAGAACGCCCGGGCCCGGCTCACGTCGGCGACGCCAAGCGTGATCATGCTGATCCGTTGCTCCACCCCAGCAACCTAACCGAGATTTCCGGCATCCCCGGCGTGGGCGCGCAGCGCCGTGTCATGATGCGGGTCAAGATCACCCGCACTCCGCTATGGGAGTGGGTACGCGGTGCGGCCGAGCAGTGGAGGTGCCGCGTGCCGATCGGTGACACCCTGGCCGAAGCGCGCCAGCGGGCTGGCCTGACCGTTGCCCAGGTCAGCGAGCAGACCTGCATCAAGGAAGCTGTCATCACCGGGATCGAGGGCGGCGCGCCCGCGGCTCAGCGAGATGGCGCCAGTACGGCGAGGCGGAGGGTCACGCGTGACACCGGGGCGACATGCTCGCTCCAACGAAGCGGTCACCTGTTTCCAGCGGCAGCACGGATACACCGAGGAGGTCCGGCGCAGTTTCAGGCCAGTACGGCGCCGAGGTGATCCCTTATCTGCGCCGCGGCCGAGTGACCGGGATACCAGGTACAGCGCGACCCCGACGGCGGCCACGCGGCCGGTGCTGAGCAGCGCGTTCAGCGCCCCGCCGACCTGGGCTGGGCCGGGGCCGCCGGGCTGCCGGGAACCGCAGGCCGGGCAGCTGGGCCGGATCGATCACGTCGAGGGTCCAGGTGCATGTACAGGGGACCGCCGGGCAGGCCGGCGGCATCCAGCTCGCCGACCTCGCAGCGGCGGATCTGCGCGCCCGCCAGATAGGAGACCTCGGGCGGGTCAAGGTCGCGGGCGCCCACCAGGGTGACCTGGCTCTCGGGCACGGCACGCAGCCCGAGCCCGGTGGCGATCAGCTCGGGCCGGTAGCCCACCAGCAGCCGCAGCGGCAGGCCGCCCAGGTAGCCCGACGTTGTCGTCTCCAGGGTCTGGACGTCGCCGTGCGCGTCGAACCAGACGATTCCGGCCTCGACGCCGCCTCGCTGCAGCCCGCTCACCGTGCCCAGCGCCGTCGTGCAGTCACCGGAAAGCACCACCGGGCGGCCGCCACTCCCAGCCTCGGCCGCCACCGCGGCCGCCAGGGGCGCATACAGCGCACTCAGCCGGTCCCACACATCACCAGCCGGCAGGTCCGGGTTGATCACCGCGTCGGGTGGCAGCGGGACATCCAGATCGGGCAGGTACTCATCAAGGTGGTAGGGGACCTGGATGACGCTCATGCCGTCACCCTAAAGGCGGGGCGCCAGCAGGCCCGGATCCGGGTCCGGCTGGCGATACTGGAGCATGACGGGCAGGACCGGGGCCGGGCGCGGGCAGTCGGCCCGTGCTGCTTCCGGCCGCCGCGCGGTGGGCACCGTCGCGGCGTACGCGGCCGCCGTCCTCGCGTTCGCCTACGCGCTGGTGAGCCTGTACTGGGCCCTGGGCGGGCATGCCCTGGTCGCCACCGTCGGCGGGTACGTGGAGCAGTTCGCTCGCCGGGGCGGGGCGCTCGCGGTGCTGATCGCGCTCGCGGCGGCAGCGGCGAAGGCGGCTGGTGGCCTGCTCGCGCTCGCCCTGGTCCGTCCCTGGGGCAGGATGGTCCCGCGCCGGTGGCTGCTGGTCGCCTCATCCGCGGCCAGCGTGCTGCTGGTGGGGTACGGCGGCCTGAACGTGCTGGCGGGCGCCCTCGTCCTGCTCGATGTCATCCACCCCGCCGGCCGGGTGGACCGGACGGCGCTGCGCTGGCACGCCGGGGTCTGGGACCTGTGGTTCCTGATCTGGGGGATCTTGCTGGCGGTGGCCGCCATCGGCTACTGGCGGCGGCACGGCGGGCCGGAGCCGCCGCTAGCGTGGTGCCGACGGCGGCCTGTTCGGGCAGCGCGGCCATCACCGGATCACCATTGACCCCGCGGCGGCCAACAGCCGGGCGATCCGCTGCTACACCAGCGTGGTCTTCCGGCCGGTCGGCGTGATGCGCCAGTACGAGCGGGGCGGCGATGGCCGCTTCCGCGATGGGCTGCTGATGGACCTGCTCCGCGGCGGGCTCAGATGTGCTCCATGATCAGTACCGCGGTGATGTCGGGTTCGGGGGCCTTCTTGATTGGCACGACGTTGTTGGCTGACATTTGCTGACCTCCTTTCTTTAATTATCCAGCCAAAACTGCTGAAAGGCACGCCGTGCCATTTTGAGGATATTGCACTATAATCGTCATCGCGGTCGCAGCCACTCCCTTTCTCCGGCCAGGCCGGGCAGGTACGGAGGGCGCGGGCCGGGCGCCGGGCTAGAGCCGCGGGCGCGGCGCCCCAGTCAGGGGCGCGGGCCGCGGAGCACGGTGACCGAGCGGGGGCCGGCGGTGACGCGGTCACCGGCGTGGCGCGGCGCCGCGGCGGGCGCGGCGGGATCGTAGGTGTCGATCTCCGCCCGCCACTCCAGCCCGGCACGGGTCTCCGGGATGACGAACTCGAGCGGTTCCCACCAGGCGTTGAACAGGACGAGGAAATCGTCGTCCACCATCGGGGTGCCATCCTCCGCCCGGTCGGGGGCGTCGGACCCGTCAAGGTACATGGCCAGCGACAGGCCGCCGGGGTCGGCCCAGTCAGCCGATGTCATCGGCGCGCCCGCGAAGGTGAACCAGCCGAGCTCGGCCGCCTCCTTCCCGGCGAGGAAGCGCCGACGGCGGAAGACCGGGTGCTGCTTGCGGAAACCGATCAGACGCCGGGTGAACGCCAGCAGCTCCTCGTCCGCGCTGGACCAGTCGAACCAGGTGATCTCGTTGTCCTGGCAGTAGGCGTTGTTGTTGCCCTGCTGGGTGCGGCCACGCTCGTCCCCCCCGAGCAGCATTGGCACGCCGAACGACAGCAGCAAGGTAGTGAGCATCGCCCGGGACTGCCGCGCGCGCAGCGCCAGGATGGCCTGGTCGCCAGTGGGTCCCTCCACGCCGCAGTTCCAGGAGCGGTTGTCGTCGGTCCCGTCCCGGTTGTTCTCGCCGTTGGCCTCGTTGTGCTTGTCGTTATAGGAGACCAGGTCGGCGAGCGTGAACCCGTCGTGCACGGTGAATAGGTTCACCGAGGCGGTCGGCCGGCGGCGCTCGGCGCCGCTGTAGAGGTCCGACGAGCCACAGAACCGGGTGGCGAACTCGCCGATCCCGATCTGGTGGCTGCGCCAGAAGTCGCGCATGGCATCGCGGTACTTGCCGTTCCACTCCCGCCACAGCGGCGGGAAGCGCCCGACGTCGTAGGAGTCCATCTGGCCCACGTCCCACGGCTCGGCGACGAGTTTGGCCTGCGAAACCACCGGATCCTGCGCGACGAGGTCGAAGAACGCCGACATCTGGTCGAACCCGCCCTCCTGGCGGGCGAGTGAGGGCGCCAGGTCGAAACGGTAGCCGTCGACATGCATCTCGGTGACCCAGTACCGCAGCGAATCCATGATCAGCTGAAGCGTCAGGGTGTCCCCGGCGTTGAGCGAGTTGCCGCAGCCGGTGGTGTCGATGTAGCGGCTGGGGTCGCCGGGGTCCAGCCGGTAGTACGCCGGATTGTCCAGACCGCGGAAGCAGAGCGTGGGGCCCAGCTGGTCGGCTTCGGCGGAGTGGTTGAAGACGACGTCAAGGATCACCTCGATGCCCGCCGCGTGCAGGGCGTCCACCATGGCCTTGAACTCGGCGACCTGGCCGCCGGGCTGACCCGCCCGCACCGCCGCGGAATAGCCGTTGTGCGGCGCGAAGTAGCCGATCGTGTTGTAGCCCCAGTAGTTCGTCAGCCCCCGCTGGGGCAGGAAGCTCTCCGGCACGTTCTGGTGTACGGGCAGCAGCTCGACGGCGGTCACGCCGAGGCCGGTCAGATAGCCGACGGCGGCCTCGTGCCCCAGCCCGGCATAGGTGCCGCGCAGCACGGGCGGCACGTCCGGGTGGCGCATGGTGAACCCCTTGACGTGTATCTCGTAGATGATCGTGTCGGAGTAGCGGCGGCGGAGCGGGCGGCCATCGGTCCAGCCGTACGAGCCGTCCGCGACGAGGCTGCGCGGCATGTGCCCGGCCGAGTCGAGCGCGCTCGGCGCGTCCGGGTTGCCCACCGCGTAGCCGAGCACCTCCGGCCCGAACGTGACCTCGCCGCTGATCGCCCGGGCGTACGGGTCGAGCAGCAGCTTGGCCGGGTTGCAGCGCAGGCCCCGCGCCGGATCGTAGGGACCCGCGGCGCGGTATCCGTAGCCCTGCCCGGGCCCGACCCCGGGCACGAAGCCGTGCCAGACGCCGGCGTCATAGTCCAGCAGCGGTATCTGGGTTTCGCCGGCCGTCGCCGTCGAACAGGCACAGCGTCATGGCGTCGGCCACGCTCGATGCCACCGCGAAGTTCGTCCCGCCGTCACCGGGGGTCGCGCCGAGCGGGAACTGGCTTCCTGGCAGCTCCTGTGCCGTCCTGGCGTCCTGGAGGGCGGTCATGACCGGGCCTGCCTCGCCACCAGGTCCTGACCACGTCGCCCACGGAAGGCACCTCACCGTAGCGGCGGCGGATCAGGTCGGCGACCACGCCGGTCCAGCCGGTCTGGTGGGCGGCGCCGAGGGCGGCCGCGTTGTCGCCGTGGAAGTACTCGCTGAAGACGAGGTTGTCCTTCCACGCCGGGTCGTTCTGCAGCCGCTCGACCCAGCCGAAGCAGGGCCGGCGGCCGTCCGGGCCGACCAGGAAGATGGAGATCAGCCGGTCCTGCAGGTCGGCCGCGATGGCGTCCAGCGGCAGCTGGCGGCCCGAGCCGGACGGGTACTCGAAGCGTGAGCTCGTCGCCGAAGAACCGGTGGTAGCGCTCAAGGCTGGTGACGACCAGGTAGTTGAGCGGGAACCAGAGCGGTCCCCGCCAGTTCGAGTTCCCGCCGAACATGTTCGTCGTCGACTCGGCGGGCTCGTAGTCGATCGTGGCGGCGTAGCCGTCGAGGTCGAGCGTGTACGGGTGGTCGCGATGATAGGCGGACAGGGCCCGCAGGCCGTACGGGGACAGGAACTCGTTCTCATCGAACAGCCGGGCGAACAGCTTCTCGAGCCGGTCGATGCCCACCACGGACGAGCAGCAGCCGCAGGTGCCCGGGCTCCCCGCGCAGCATGCCGAGCTGGCTGCAGCTTGTCCGGTTCGTTGAAGCCCTGGCGGTCAAGGAAGTCCGCGAACTGCTTGCCGATATGGACCGACCGGTCGATCATCTCCTCGTCGATGACCGCGACCGCCAGCATGGGAATCATGCCCACCATCGACCGGACCTTCACCGGGATGGCGGTGCCCGCCCGGTGTGAGCAGCCGGTCGTAGTAGAGCCCGTCGGCGTCGTCCCAGATGCCCTGGCCGTCGATCGCGTCGCTGATGGCGGCGAAGTGCTCCAGGAACTTCAGGACGAGGTCGTTGGACGGCCGGCGGCCGCTGCGGTACAGTGCCACCGCGATGCCCATCATCGCGATCGCGTAGAACGCCATCCAGCCGGTGGCGTCCGACTGTTCCAGCGTGTCGCCCGTGGGCAGGTGGGAGCGGTCGATCGGGCCGATGTTGTCGAGCCCGAGGAACCCGCCCTCGAACAGGTTGTTGCCCTCGGCGTCCTCGCGGTTGACCCACCAGGTGAAGTTGACCAGCAGCTTGTCGAAGACGCGGCTCAGGAAGTCCAGGTCCCGGCCGCCGTCGATGGCGAACACCTCCAGCGCCGCCCACGCCTGCACCGGCGGGTTGACGTCGGAGAAATCCCACTCATAGGCGGGCAGCGCCCCGTTCGGGTGCTGGAACCATTCCCGGCACAGCAGGATCAGCTGGTACTTCGCGAACGCCGGGATCACGTGGGCCAGGGCCACACAATGGAACGCCAGGTCCCAGGCGGCGAACCACGGGTATTCCCACTTGTCCGGCATGGACAGGATGTCGAAGGAGTTGAAGTTGCGCCAGCGGGCGTTGCGGCCGGCGCGGCGGGACGCCGGCGGGGGCGGCTGGGTGGGGTCCCCGTCCAGCCAGCGGGCCACGTCGTAGTTGTAGAACTGCTTGCTCCACAGCATGCCGGAGAACGCCTGGCGCATGACGAGCGCCTCGTCGGCGGTGGCCCGCTTCGGGCGTGAGTTCGGCGTAGAACTCGTCGGCCTCGGCGAGCCGGGCGGACGATGACGCGCTCGAACTGCTGGCCAAGGGCCGCGTCCGCCTTGTGATGTGGCCTTCTGCGGGCGCAGCCGGAGCCGCAGCTGCACCGTGCCGCCGGCGGGCACCTCCAGCTTGTACCAGAAGGCGCACTTGGTGCCCCGGCGGTCCGGGTTGACGGTGGCCGCGCCGTGGATCACGTGGTCGTTGATGCCGTCCTTCGGGTAGGGCGTGACCGGGTCCGCGCCATAAAGGCGGCTGAGGTTGGTCTCGTTCTCACAGAACAGCAGCGTCGGCGCGGTGCCGTCCGGCGCGTTGCCCGCGAGCAGTTCCAGGGTACCGAGGAACGGGTGCTCGATCCGGGCCGACGTCTCCCCGGCCTCCTGCATGACCGGCTTGGGGGCGTCATAGTCCCAGGACCAGGTGTTGCGGAACCAGGCGGTCGGCAGCACGTGCAGGGTGTCGGTCTCCGGGCCGGCGTTGGTCACGGTGACGAGCATCAGCAGATCGGTGGGATCAGCCTTCGCGTAGTGGACCTCGGTAATCCAGTAGCGGTCGTTGTCGAATACCCCGGTATCCAGCAGCTCATATTCCGGATCATGTTTGCCCCGCCGGCCGTTCTCCGCCCTGAGGTCTTCATAGGGAAACGCCAACTGCGGGTAATGGTAACGCCAGCGATTCCAGGCATGGCTGGGCATGGCGTCGAGATACCACCAGTACTCCTTGACGTCCTCCCCGTGGTTGCCCTCCGCGCCGGTGAGCCCGAACGCGCGCTCCTTCAGGATCGGGTCGCGGCCGTTCCACAGCGCCAGCCCCAGGCACAGGCGCTGCTCGATGTCGCAGAACCCGGCCAGGCCGTCCTCGCCCCACCGGTAGGCGCGGGAACGTGCGTGGTCATGCGGCAGGTAGCCCCAGGCCTCGCCGTCGGGGCTGTAGTCCTCGCGGACGGTGCCCCACTGGCGCTCGCTCACGTAGGGCCCCCACAGGTACCAGTCGCTGGCCTGGCGCAGACCGTCCTCGAGCCGCCCGAACCCGGCGACCCGTTCACTTTCCGTACCCATTTTGATTTCTCCCGGTTTCCGGCGACCGTTCGATCCGCATATGCGAGGCTCACCCGGTAACCGCGCCACTAGCATCAATATTCCTCCCGCACGCACTGGCGCGCGTCACTCAGAACGGGTGATTCGGCGATTTCGGCCCTGCGCCCGTGATCATTACGTGATAGGCACGGGAGGCGGGGTGCACGAGTTACCCGCTCCGCCCCGGGCGTGGGTAGACCACCTGAGTCCGATGGCAGCGGCAGGCCGGGGTGGAGGGCTGGCGCGGGCCAGCCAGCTCCGCGGGGAAAAGGAGGCACGCCGGTGGCGGTCTACCCGCTCGGGCAGCCAGCAGGGTCCGCCGCCGCCGTCACCCGCGGCGCCACGGGCGAATGTTCCCGACCGATGCACAGGGACCTTCTGCCCTTCCGCGGATTCCGGGCTTGGGCCAGACTGGAACCGCGGCGAAAGGGGTGCCGCCATGAACACTGCCCACGGGAAGCCCCGCATTGTCGTGGGCGTGGATGAGTCGCCAGCCTCGCTGGCCGCGCTGCGGTGGGCGGCGCGGGAGGCGGGGCTGCGCGCAGCCTGGCTCCAGGTGGTGCAGGCGTGGGAGCGCGCCCGGTGGCGGGTGGCGCCCTACGCCTCGTGCGTCCGCCCGCGCGGCGCGGACGAGGACCGGTCCGCGGCCGGCGCCCGGCTGGAGGGGGCCGTGCAGACGATGCTCGGCCCCGCGCCGGCGATCCCGGTCACCGTGGAGGTGGCCGAGGGCCTGGCCACTCAGGTGCTGCTCGACCGCGCGGCGGGTGCCGACCTGCTGGTGCTCGGCGGCGTCGCCTCCACCGGGCGGGACGCGATCGGCCCGGTGGCACGCGACTGCCTCCGGCATCCGCCCTGCCCGATCGTGGTCGTCAGCTGGGAGAGGGCCGACGTTCCCGTGCCCGTGTGACCGGCCGGGCCCCGGGATCAGGCCTCAGGCCCGCTGGCCACGAAGATGCAGAACGGGTGGCCGGCGGGTCGGCGTAGACGCGCAGCGGCTCCTCGGGATCGCCGGAGCGGTCGTGGAGCAGCCGGGCGCCCAGCGCCAGCGCCCGCTCGTGCTGGGCGTCGAGGTCGGCCGCGCGCAGGCGACGGTCAGATCCAGGTGCAGCTGCTGCGGGACGGGGCCCGCCGGCCAGGTCACCTCCGGCAGCTCCGTCACCTGCTGGAAGGCGATCCGGCCCGAGCCGGTGCCGGGGTCCCGGAGCACCAGCCAGTCCTGGCCCAGCGGGTCCGGCTCGCCGTCGGGCGGTGGCTCATCGCCCGGCCGGTAGGCCAGGCCCAGCAGCTGGCGGTAGAACTCCGCGAGCGCCCGCGCGTCGGTGCTGTCGAGGACCACCTGCCGGACCTTGGGGAATCCTTGCTCCGCTGCCACCGGCACCTCCCGAACGGCTAGGGCTTGCGCGCGACCCCGCCATACACCGAGACGGCGGCGTCGCTCGGGGGGCTGCCTACGTCGCTGGGGTCGGGATGCCACTGGGGCAGCGATACCACACCGGGATCAACGAGATCCAGCCCGGCGAAGAACCGCTCGACGTCGGGCTTGGGACGGACCCGCATGGTCACCCCGTTGCGCCTGTACACCGCGACCACCCCCTCCCACGCCGCCGGGTCGAAGTCGCCGGTGAGATGCGACAGTGCCAGGTAGCTGCCGGACGGCAGCGCCGCGAGCAGCCGGGCGGCCAGGGCCCAGGGGTCGTCCTCGTCGGGAATGAAGTGCATGACGGCGATCAGTAACAATCCGACCGGCTTGCTCAGGTCCAGGGTCCGCTGCAGCTCGGCGGAGCCGAGGATGGCATCGATGTCCCGCAGGTCGGCGTCGATGTAGGCGGTCCTGCCCTCCGGGCCGGTGGTGAGCAGCGCGCGGGCCTGGGTGAGCACGATGGGGTCGTTGTCCACGTACACGATCCGCGCCCGTGACTCGATCTGCTGCGCGACCTCGTGCACGTTCGGCGAGGTAGGGAGGCCGGTGCCGATGTCCAGGAACTGGCTGATGCCGGCCTCGCCGGCCAGGTAGCGCACCGCCCGGCGCAGGAAGGCGCGGTTCTCACGCGGCGGGATCCGCGAGTTGGGATTGGCGCGCAGACCTGCCTCGGCCGCCGCCCGGTCGGCCGCGAAGTTGTCCTTGCCGCCCAGCAGGTAGTCGTACACCCGCGCGGGATGGGGCTGGTCGGTCTGGAGGTCAACCGGCTGGTGGCCGGGCTCATCCGGGTCAGAGCTGGCCCAGTCCATCTCCGCCATGACGGCTCCTGCCCTTAGGTGACCGCAGCGTTGTCGCAGATAGGGCCAAGCAGCCCGGATCGGTGGACTCGGGCCGTTGATGAAGGTCCTGGTCGGTCATGATAGGGCCGCCAGGCCCCGCCTCGCAGCCGGTTGCTAGCGGCTGGACCGCCGCATGACGCCGCCCAGCCGGAACACCCCGACGACAATCAGCGCGACCAAGGCCACCCAGAACAGGAAGTGCAGCGCGGAGATCACCACTGAGACGACCAAGAACAGGGCGAGCACCGCGAGCAGGATCAGGATCAGACGTCCCATAGCCCCAACGATATGTCACGGCGGCCACCGGCCGGGCCGCCACCGGTCACGGGCGCGCCGGCCCATCGGGCGTCGCGCCCGCCGCCAGGTGCGCCGCGGCCACCCGCTTGGGCACGACCATGCGCCAGGCGTCCAGGACGAGCTCGGTCATCTCCTCGCGGCCGATGGCGCTCAGCCGCACCAGCACCCAGTTGTACCGGAGGTCCGACTGGCCCGGCAGCAGGAACTTGCCGGGCTCCGAGGCGACCAGGGCGTCGCGTTCCTCCTTGGGGAAGGCGAACCCCATGACCGTCTCGTCCGCGGAGAAGGCCAGGTAGACGATCCGCCCGACCCGGAACTTCACCCGGTCCCTGACCAGGACCTCGTAGGAGCGCGGCAGCGGGGAGGCGACGGCGCGCACGTCATCGATGGTCACCATGGCACGTGCTCACCCCAGCCTGCGGCCCCTCGCACCCGCGCCATGATAGCCAGGGCCCAGGACAGGTCCGGTGCTGGCGGGACGGCGGCGAAGCGGGCGGGCCGGTAGGGCGCGAGTTCAGCGGCCGCCGTGCCGCTGGCCAGCTCGGCGGCGATGAGCCCGGCCAGGTGCGCGGCGAGGGTCACGCCGCTGTGCGTCACCGCCACGTACACGCCGCCGATGCCCGGCAGCCACCCCACCACGGACTGGCCGTCCGCGGGCATCGGCCGCACGCACACCCGGTACCCGGCGACGCTGGCGCCGTCCAGCCCGCGGACCACGCGGCGCGCCCGGCCCAGGAGCTCGCCGGCCCAGCGCCGCAGGTCCGCCTCGGGCGTGTGCAGGTCCACGGCCGCGTCGGGCGCTTCCAGGTGCACCAGCCCGCCGGCATGGGGCCGCAGGTACACCCGCGGGGCATGCACCATCCGCGCCGGGCCCGGCGGCGTCACCGGCCCGGCCTGCACCACCAGTCCCGGCGCCTGGCGCGCCGGGCTCCGCCCACGGGACGAGCGGCACCGGCACGGCCGCGCCGGCCAGTGCCGCCAGGTCCGGAACCCAGCGCCCCGCGCAGCACACCACCGCATCCGCCGGTATCAGCTCGCCGGCCGCGGTGCGCACCGCCCGCACCGCGCCGCCGGCGGTCTCCAGGCCGGTCACCCGGCCCGGCTCGCCGGTCAGCAGCGTGGCCCCGTGCCGGACCGCCAGCCCCGCCAGCTGGCTGACCAGCGGCTCGGTCAGCAGGTACCCCTCGCCGGGGAACCAGGCGACCTCGGCCACCGACGCGGGCAGCCGCAGCGACGGCTCGAGCCCGGCCGCCTCGGCGGCACCGATCAGGCGCGCCGGGTACCCCGATCCGGCGAGCCTGCTCACCCGCGCGGCGAGCCGCGCGCGCCCGGGCTCGTCCTCCGCCCACTCGATGTTCCCCGTGGGCCGGTACCAGGGCGCGCCGCCGAGGGCCGCCGACAGCGCGGCCCATGCCCGCATCCCGGCGTGGTTGAGGTCGTGGTAGGCGCGGGGCGTCTTGTCGTTGGCGTTCAGCCAGGCAAAGCTCGACCGGGTGGCTGCATGCCCGGGCCGGTCCTGCTCCAGCAGCGTCACCACGACGCCCGCCTCGGCCAGCCGCGCCGCCACGCACACGCCGAGCACTCCGGCGCCGATCACCGCACACCTGCCCGGCCCGCGCATCAGCTACCGCCGCTCACCCTCACCGGCCCGTCAGCGCCGGGCCCGCGGGCGCCTAACCGTCATCGCGGTGGACCGTGCCGGGGGCGAAGGCGGGCAGGCAGACGGAGATGTACTCCGCGCCGCCGCGCGGGGTGCTGTAGCGCACCCATTCCCCCGGCTTGGCCTGCACCCCTTGGCCCGCCTCGACGGTCAGCTGGCCGCCTTCGAACTCCACCACCAGGGCCCCGTGCAAGACGATCGTGAACTCGCCGAACTCCGGCCGCTGCCCGGGCTCGGCCCAGCCCGACGGGCTGCGCATGTGGGCGATGCTGACCGCGGTCTCGCCCGTACTGGCCCTGCCCACATATTCGTCGATCAGCTTCGGCGGCTCGCCAGCGGCAGCCACCCTGCTCGGTGCACCGATCAGCTCAGGCATGCTCGCCAGTATCCCCCGCGGTGCCGCGCGGTGGCGTCACAGGACCCGCAGGGCCTGCACCGGGTCGCGTTCCCGCCGGGCCAGCGCCCGCAGGACCGCCAGGTCGCCGTGCCGGATCCGGGCCACCCCGACCAGCACGTCGATCGCGACCGCGCAGGTGTCCGGCCGCGGCGGCGCCAGCTCCACCCCCAGGCTGGCGGCGAGATCGTCGGCGTGGACCACCAGTTCCACCACGCGGGTGCGCAGGTACTCGTCCAGCGTCATGACCAGGCCGCCGGCCACGCGGAGACGCCGCCCCGCGCCGATCTCGGAGAGCCGCGGCGACAGCCCGGCCAGCGCCGCCCGCGCCTCGCTGGCCAGCGCCGCGGGCCCGGCCGCTGCCGCCTCCGCACCGCGGCCCCTGATCGCCTGGTGAGCGGGATCGTTGATATCGGCAGAACGGATGACGGTGTGGAAGTAGCGGGCCGCGCTGATGCCCGCCTCGTCCGGCTCCGGGCCGCCCAGGTACTGCTCGACGGTGGTCATCCCGCGCAGCAGGTGACCGGCCAGGGCGGCCACCGCGAACTGCGGCAGGACGCTGTCCTGCTGCCAGCGCTCCCCCAGCTCACGGCGCTCCAGCAGCTGCACGGCGGTGGAGGCGGCGTCGAGGAACGCCGCCCGTGCGTCAGCCATGGTCCCGGCGGCGGATGAACATCTGCTCGTCAAGGCGCCACGTGCGGCGGCCGTCGTCGGACACCTCGCCGGTCCAGCGGAAGGAGTTCTCCGAGATGTCGCGGAAGCCCCAGCGCTCGGGCGGGTCGTCGTCGAGCCCGTCCAGCACGATGCCGCCGTCCTCCGGGCGGCCGATGAAGCGACGGACGCGCCCGTTGAGCGGGTCGATCCAGGTCGATCGCCACGCCCCGATCGCCGGGTCGTAGAAGCGCAGCGTGGTGCCGTAGAACGGCCGCAGGCCGGCGGGCGGCTGCCCGGAGGCCGGCACCCTCCACACGTCCTGGACCGCGCGGCCGCCGAGAACCCACCCGAAGTGCAGCTCACCGGCCATGGTGGCCGGTTGCCCGTCACGATCGGTGCCGCGCCAGTCGACGTCCCACGCGCCTATGAAGCGGCCGAACAGGTTGAGCTGCTCGGCCTGCCCGGGATGCGGGGCGGCGCTGTGCAGCACGGCAGCGAGATCATCGGGCCAGCCGGCGGGACTGTTCATGCCGCACAACCTACGCAACCGGCGGCCGGCCGGTGCGGGGCGGGTCAGCTCCGCCGGGTGGACGGTGCGGGGCGGGTCAGCTCCGCCGGGTGGACGGTGCGGCCAGGGCCGCCTCGATCTCGGACCGGTGGTCGTCCGCGTGCCGGATCGCGATCTGTGCCAGGCGCCGGACCCTGCCGTCACCGGCATCCAGGTCGGCGGCGGACAGGCCCGCGACCAGCGCGGCGATGTCCGCGGCGCTGCGGCGCAGGTGGTCAGCCGCCTCGGCCCTGGTCACCGACGCGGCCGCCTGGGCGTGCTCGGCGTTGAGCGCGTCCACGACGTCGCCGTTGACCTCGACCGGCTCGCCCGCGACGAGCTGGCGCATCCATCCCGCGAGATACTCGTACGCGTGCGCGACGTGATCGACGACCACGCCCACCGGCCGCGGGTCACCGTCGAGGGGCGCCGAGCGCCAGTCGGCGTCGGTGCAGCCGCCCACGAAGCCGCCCAGCCGCTCCCGGGCCGCGTCGATGTCCGCCGCGAGCTCCGCCGGGCTCCTCGTGTCCTCTCCCATGAGGCAAGCGTACCGAGGCGCGCTCATCCCGCCGGCGCGGCTTCGGCCGGCTGGGGCCGGCGACGCGTGATCCCGGGGCGGGCTGGTGGGTCATCCGGCGGCGGACCGCGTCGAGCACCGGGGCAGGAAGGACGGCGGCCATGATGGCCATCCGGCGTGAGTTCCGGCCGGTCAGGTAGCGGGCCCGTGGCCGCGGCGCGGCCAGGGCGCGGGCGATGGCCTTGGCCGCCACGTCGGGCGGGCTGCCCTTGTCGTGCTGGGCGGTGAAGGCCGCGACCATCCGCTGGAAGGAGTCCTCGTACAGCGACCGCTGGCCGGGGCCGGCCTGGCTGATCAGCTGCGCGGCGTCGCTGCGGAGCTTGCCGACGGCGTCGGTGCGGATGCTGGCGGGCTCGATCACCACCACGCGGATGTTCCAGGGGGCGAGCTCCTGGCGGAGCGCCTCGGCCAGGGTGGTGAGGGCGCTCTTGGACGCGGCGAGCGGCCCGGTGAACGGGGGCGTGAACCGGGCGCCGATCGAGCCGACCATCACGATCCGGCCCTGGGCCGGGCGCAGCAGCGGCAGGAAGGCCTGGGTGACGGCGAGCTGCCCGGTGACGTTGACCTCGAGCAGGCGGCGGAAATCGGCGGTGCCGGTCAGCTCGAGCGGGCTGAAGCCGCCGATGCCGGCGTTGTTCACCAGCCCGGCGAGACCGGCCGCGCCCACGTGCTCGGTGACGGCCCGGGCGGCGGCGGCGATCTGGGCCTGGTCGGTGACATCCAGCAGCAGCGGGGTGACCTCCCCGGGCGCGGCGGCCTTGCGCGTTGCGTCCTGCAGCGCGGCGCCGTCGGCGGGCCTGCGGACCCCGGCGTAGACGTGATGGCCGTCGGCGGCCAGGCGCGCGACGGTGGCCCGGCCGATGCCCGACGAGGCGCCGGTGACCAGGACGTGGGGACGGGCGCAACTGTTCATGACTGCTCCTCCTTCGGCGCAGGCTCGGCTCCGGTGAGGTAGTACTGCAGGACCGGCCCCGCCCACCGCACCAGCTCGTCGGCGTCGGCGGCGGTGAGCGGGGCGAGCCGGACGGCGTACCGCGCGACCGCCAGGCCGACCAGCTGGCTCGCCACCAGGGCCGCGCGCAGCTCGGGCCGGCCGGCGTCGAGCCGGGCCGCGATCTCGCCGAGGACGCGCCCGGCGAGAAACCGGCGGAACAGGCCTGCCGCGTGCTCGCTGGTCACGGCGCAGCGGACCAGCCCGAGGGAGGGCCCCGGCTGCCCCACCTCGCCCAGCAGGGCCAGGAAGTACCTGAGCAGGCGCTCGCCCGCCGCCGATGGCGGCCCCTCGGTGACCGCGGCCAGCGCCCGCTCCGGGTCGATCAGCGCGGACGCCACCTCGGTGAACAGCTGCTCCTTGCCGCCGAAGAAGCGGCGGACCAGCGCCGGGTCCACGCCCGCGTCCGCGGCGACGCGGCGCAGGCTGGTGGCGTCGTAGCCGGCCGCGGCGAAGCAGTTCGCCGCCGCCGCCAGGATCTGGGCCCGGGTGCTCGAGGGCCCGGGACGCCTGCCTGTCCTCGCCATCGGGCCACCTCCCAGAAGTCCCCGCACGAGGACTTCTAATAAGTCTCCATATGAGGACTTATCTTGTCAAGCGCCTGGAGGGGCAGGCTGATCACCTGGGCTCAGTCGCGCGTTGCCTCGAACGTCCACACCCGGCCACCATCCGCCGGGTGCTGGCCGGCCTGGTAGTCCGCGTGCACGGTCACCTGCTGGCCCGGTTCCATGTCCGGGTCAGCCCAGCCGGGCCAGCAGGTCGCCGTAGGCCTCGAGGTAGCGGGTCACGTCGGCGCGCTCCGCGGGGACCGGGACGGTGGGGCCCGCGCCCGGCAGCGCCTCCCACACCCCGCGGTTGCCGAGCCAGACCCGCACCAGGCGGGTGAGCTGGCCGTCGGTGAGGGCGTGCGCCTCCGCCCCGGTGCGCGGCCTGGGCCCGTACCACTGCCCCGAGCGGGGGCCGAGCCGGATCACCGTCCAGGGCAGGCCGGCCGAGCGGATCGCCGCCTCGATCCCGTCGGCCAGATCCCCGCCGAGCGCTGACGTGTGCTGGTAGGCGGCGGGGACGAGCACGTCGGTCAGCGCTGCCCTGGCGGCCGCCGCCGACAGCGGGTTGCCGAACAGGGTGCCGCCGACGGCGACGTTGCGCGCCACGTCCAGTTGCTCACCCAGCTCGGCGGTGACGCCGTAGGCGCCCATCGGCACGCCGCCGGCGACCGCCTTGCCGATCGTGACGATGTCGGGCCGCAGCTGCCACATCCCGGTCGCCCCGCCGGGCCCGACCACGTGGGTGTGGGTCTCGTCGATGGCCAGCAGGGTGCCGTGCTGGCGGGTCAGCTCGCGCACCGCCTCATGCCAGCCGGGTTCGGGCAGCAGCAGGTGAATGCCGTTGGTCATCGCGGGCTCGGTCAGGACCAGGGCGACGTCGCCGGGCTCGAGCGCCTCGCGCAGCGTGCCGGGGTCGTTGAACTGGGCGATCCGCACCCGGCCGGTGACGCCCTTGGACAGGCCGCGCTGCGTCACGGTCACCTGGCCGCCGTCGGCGTCCACCAGGCCCTCCTCGAAGTGGCCGTGGTAGTGGCCCTCGAACAAGACGATCACCTCGCGCCCGGTGACCGCCCGGGCCAGCCGGATCGCCTCGGTGTTGGCCTGGGTCGCCGACAGCGTGAACTGCCACTGCGGCAGCGGATAGCGGCGGGCGAGCTCCTCGGCCACCTCCACCGAGGCCTCGGTCGGCAGCAGGAACTGCGTGGACCGCGCCGCCTGCGCCTGGACCGCGGCGACGATCGCCGGGTTGGCGTGCCCGCAGAACATCGACATGTCCGAGGCATTGAAGTCGGCGTAGCTGAACCCGTCCAGGTCGGTGAAACCGGCGCCCCGCCCGTGGTCGATGTAGACCGGCTGGTCGTATTCGGAGGCCATCCAGGCCATCGGCACGCCGTTCGGCATGTGCGCACGCGCCCGGCTGATCATGGCGAGCGACCGGGGCCGGTCCGCACGGAAGCGGGCCAGCTCCTGGGCGTACAGCTCGCCGATCCTCGCCCGGTCGAGATCACCCAGTGCTGTCACACGCCGATGCTAGACCGCCCGGCGCGGCGCGCAGGCATCAGGCCACGGCCGGGCCATGTTCCAGGCGTTCCGCACGTGCATGGCCTCGCACGGCGTGACGATCCCGACTACCCGGCCGACCGCGCCGCCCAGCCAGCCCGCCAGCGCGGCCGCCAGCGAGGCGCCCAGGGCCGACCGCTTCCTGAACGGGCTGAACCGCAGCGATCCCAAGGTTGCCGCCGCGCTGAAGGCCTGCCAGTCCAAGCTGCCCACGTTCCCGCGGCCGGCGGCCAGCCCCAGCGCCGCCTAGCCCTCTCGGCTCGCAGGCCCCGCGGTCCCCAGCTACTGCCGGGGCCCTGGAGCGGACGCGCAGGCGCGCAGGAACGCCTGGGCTATCACCTGGTAGCCGACCTGGTTGGCGTGCACGTTCGGCCCGCGCGGGGGTGCCGCGCACTCCCAGGTCCACTGGCAGATCGCGGCGACGTTGCGCGGCAGCCTGCCGAGCCCGGGCACGGTCACCTGCTGGCCGAAGTCGGAGGTGTGGAAGGCGCCGAACACGTCGGCCACCCGGACGCGGTACGTCTGGTAGACGCGGTTCAGCAAGATGTTGTAGCCGGAGATGGCCATCTCGCTGACCCGGGCAACGGCCTTGCCGATCAGCCCGTCGCGCCACTGGGCGAGCGCGGGCAGGTAGTAGCTCATCGCGATGATGTGGGCCTTCGGGTCGGCCTGCCGCAGCCTCGTCAGGATCTTCGTGAGGTTCGTGGTGACCTGCGGGACGGACTTGGTGAGGCAGGACGCGAAGTTGCCGAAGGAGAGCCGGGTGACGCACCCGTCGGCGTCATTGGCCCCGATGTCGATCGTGACCAGCGACACCCGGGCTCGATGGGCGCGCAGGAAGCTGACCGCGGCGGCCAGCTGCGACCCGCCGGGATAGGGGCAGACGCCGCCCTTCCTCATGGTGACGGTGGTCTCGCCGGGGCAGCCGAGCTTGACCAGGCGCAGGCCGGGATGGCTGTGGCGCAGCGTCGCGTAGAGCTGGTCGGCGTAGCCGCTCCGGGTCTCGACGCTGGTCCCCGCGGCGTCCGGCTGCACGCCCACGGCCAGGGAATCGCCCAGCGCCAGGTAGTAGCTGACCGGCGGCTTATGCCGCGCGGGCGCGGGCCGGGGCGCCGCGGAACAGCCGGCGACCACCACGGCGAGCACACCAGCCAGCGCGAGAGCAGGGGAAGCGCGGTACATGGCTCCCGTTCCGGGTCGGGGCCATCATTCTACGAACCGCGGCGCCGCCATGGACCGCCTCGCCCGCGGTTCCCGCCGCTGCCGCGCATGAGCGCGGGAGACGTGGGCAGCCTGGCGGTGTGCTGATCGAGCATCGAGGAAACACCCCGCGGGTCAACCCCAGCGCCTACGTCGCGCCCACCGCGGTCCTGTGCGGCGCTGTCCAGGTCGGGCCGGAGGCCCGGATCCTGTTCGGGGCCGTGCTCACCGCCGAGGACGGCGAGATCAGCGTCGGCGCCCGCTGCGTGGTGATGGAGAACGCGCTGCTGCGCGGCCGGGCCCGGCACCCGTGCGTCCTCGGCGACGACGTGCTGGTGGGGCCGCACGCGCACGTGAACGGGGCCCGGGTCGGCGACGGGTGCTTCCTGGCCACCGGCGCCGCCCTGTTTCCCGGCTGTGTCCTGGGCGAGGGCACCGAGGTGCGGATCCACGGGGTGGTCCACGTCAACACGGTCCTGCCGCCGGGAGCCACGGTGCCGATCGGCTGGGTCGCCGTGGGCGATCCGGCGGAGATCCTCCCGCCGGGCCGGCACGAGCAGATCTGGGCCATCCAGGAGCCGCTGGATTTCCCCGGCACCGTCTACGGCGTCGCCCGCGGCACCCCGGCCAGGGAACGGATGTCGCGGCAGGCTGCCTGGTACGCCCCACACCTCGGCGACCGCCCGGCCGGCTGACCGGGGCCATTACCTGACTTTCGGCTGATGTCCGGGTTTCGCCGCATCCCGTACTGGATCACGTTCGCGCGCCCGGGCGCCACCCCCGACCACTCCGAGGCGCACGCGTACCTCGCCGCCAGGGAGCAGGCGGATGGGAGTGTGATGCCGGAGCAGTCCGCCCCGGCCGCGCGGCACCGCTCGGCCGGCACCGCGCCGATCGGGCGGCCACGGAGCGCGGAGGAAGAGCCCGTCCGTCAGGCGGCCTGACGGCCACTCACACGCCCCTGTGGGCGCACCCGTGCGGGCGGCGCACCCGCGTGCTCACCCCTGGACGGTGAGCCCGGTCAGGCGCGTGACGTTGCCGCAGAAGATGGCCTCCTGCTCCGCCGGAGTGAGGCCGATCTCCTCCAGGTTCGCGATCGTCGCGCGGATGTAGCCGGGCCCGCGCTCCGGGTCGAACGGGCTGTCGGAGCCGAACAGGATGTGGTCGGTGCCGTAGAAGTCGATGCAGCAGCGCAGGGCGTGGGCCGCCCCGAACATGGCGGTGTCGCCGTACATCTGCCGGAAATACTCGATCGGCCGGCGCGACAGCGGGTAGCCCTCGATGTCCTCCTGCTGCTCGGGCGGGGTGCGCGCGCCCAGCTGGTCCCAGCCGGGCCCGACCCGGCCGGCGAAGTGGGGCACCATGCTGCCGCCGTGGTGGATCAGCAGTTTGAGGTCCGGGTAGCGCTCCAGCACCCCGGAGAACACGATCCGGGCCATGAAGGCCGACAGGTCGTACTCCCAGCCGAAGGTCCACCAGATCTCGTAGCGCGACCGCTTCTCGGTGGGGTAGTCGGCCCACGCCGAGCTGCGGCACGGGTGGACCTGCACCAGGCTGCCGGACCGGGCCGCCGCCTCATAGAACGGGTCGAACCGGGCGGCGTCCATGGCCTCGCCGCGGGAATGCGTGTAGATCTGCGCGCCGACCGCGCCGAGCTCGCTCGTCGCATACTCCAGCTCGGCCACGGCCGCGTCGGGATCGTCCATCGGCACGCAGGCGCAGAAGCCGGCGAAACGGTCCGGGTGGGACCGGACCAGCTCGGCCAGGGCCTCGTTGCCGATCCGGGCCATCTGCCGGGAGATCTCGGGCGAGCCGAGGTCCTCCACCGGGGGCGCGCAGATGTTGATGAGCTGGCGATAATCGCCGAATTCGTCCATCTGCGCGAAGCGCACGTCCATGTCGACCAGGCAGGGAATGTTCGCCACCCGTTTGCGCAGGTTAGCGGCGTGGACCGTTTCTTCCAGCGTGAAGAAACGGTCGTAATAAGGGCGCGGCATGATGTGGCAGAAAGCATCGATCTTCACGGGTCGGTCCTCCTGTCATCCCGGCACAGAAGCTGGCGGCCCCGCCGCGTGCGTCCTTGCTATCACAGGGTGACCCGGGGAACCCAGGGATGAAGCCGCCCGTCCTGGGCAGGGGGTGGCACTGGCGAGCATGCAGTCAAGCGCGAGGAGGCAGCCGCCGTGACCGCGATACCCGACGTCATGCTGAACAACGGCAGGACGATCCCCCAGTTCGGCTTCGGTGTCTTCCAGGTCAAGCCGGAGGACACCGTCCAGGCCGTGACGACCGCCCTGCAGGCCGGCTACCGGCACATCGATACCGCGCAGATGTACGGCAACGAGAAGGAGGTCGGCGAGGCCATCGCCAAGTCCGGTCTTGACCGCGGGGATGTGTTCGTCACCAGCAAGCTGGCCAACGACAGCCATCTCCCGGACGACGCGCGCCGGGCGTTCGACGGCACGCTGGGCGCGCTCGGCTCCGACTACATCGACCTGTTCCTGATCCACTGGCCGCTGCCGACGAGGTACGACGGCGACTTCGTGTCAACCTGGGAGACCCTGCAGGAGTTCTACCGCGACGGGCGGGCCCGCTCGATCGGCGTCTCGAACTTCCAGCCGCACCACCTGCGGCGGCTGGACGCCGAATGCGAGGTCCCCCCGGCGGTCAACCAGATCGAGGTCCACCCCTACCTGACCCAGAATGACGTGCGCGCGTCCTGCGCGGAGCACCAGATCGCGGTCGAGGCGTGGTCGCCGCTGGCGCGGGGCGGCGAGCTGCTGAGCGAGCCGGCGATCGTCTCGATCGCCGAGCGGGCGGCCAAGAGCCCGGCCCAAGTGGTGCTGCGCTGGCACATCGAGCGCGGCGACATCGTCTTCCCCAAGTCGGTCACCCCGGCCCGGATCAGGGAGAACATCGACATCTTCGACTTCGGGCTCTCGGGGCAGGAGATCGAGATGATCAGCGCGCTGAACCGGGACGAGCGGACCGGACCCGACCCGGACACGTTCGACGTGACCGGCTGACGGCCAGCGCTCAGGACGTGCCCTAGATGCCGATCGGGTGCCAGACCGTCTTGATCTCCAGGAAGGCCAGCATCCGCTCCGGCCGCGGCGGCGCCGCCCAGTCGTCGTCGGAGGTGAACACCCGCTTCACGTTCCCCGCCGCCATCCGTGCCAGCCCGGCCCGGTCGGCCGCTGCCGCCCCGGTGAGGTCGATCGCGTTCACGTCCATGTGCGCGGCCAGCACCGGCGCGAGCTCGGCGGTGCGGCCGGTCAGGATGTTCACCACCCCGGGCGGCACGTCCGAGGTCGCGAGCACCTCGGCCAGGGTGACGGCCGGGAGCGGCGCGGTCTCGCTGGCCACCACCACGGCGGTGTTGCCGGTGGCGATCACCGGGGCGAGCACGCTGACCAGCCCGAGCAGCCCGGGCGCGGCGGGCGCGAGCACGGCCACGACCCCGGTCGGCTCGGGCACGCTGAAGTTGAAGTACGGCCCGGCCACCGGGTTGGCGGACCCCGTCACCTGGGCGACCTTGTCGGGCCAGCCCGCGTACCAGACCCACCGGTCGATCGCCTCGGCGACCGCCGACTCCGCTTCCGCCCGCGAGACCCCTTCATTCGCAACGGATTCCGCGGTGAACTGCGCTGCCCGTCCCTGGAGCAGTTCGGCGACCCGGTAGAGGACCTGCCCCCGGTTGTACGCCGTCGCCCCGGCCCAGCCCGCCACCGCCTTGCGGGCGGCCACCACCGCGTCGCGCGCGTCCTTGCGCGAGGCCATGGCCACGTGCGCGAGCACGGCGCCGTCCGGCCCGGCCGCCGGGTAGGACCGGCCGGACTCCGAGCGCGGGAACGCGCCGCCGATGAACAGCTTGTAGGTCTTGCGCACGTCCACCCGGGCGGACGCGGCGCCAGGCGGGCCCGTCTCCCCCGGCGTTCACCCGCCGGACGGCAGCCCGATCGGCAGGACGGTCGCCACGGGCCACTCGTTTGGCCGCTGGCTTCTCGGGTTTTCCGCGGTCTTCCGCGGTTTTCGCGGGGCGCCCGCGCTGCGCGGTCAGGCATCGAGGTACGCGGCGAGCCCGGCCCGGCCGCCCTCCCGCCCGAAGCCGGACTCCTGGTACCCGCCGAACGGGCTGGCCGGGTCGAACCGGTTGTAGGTGTTGGCCCAGACCACCCCGGCGCGCAGCTTCCCCGCCATCCACAGGATCCGGCTGCCCTTCTCGGTCCAGATCCCCGCGGACAGCCCGTAGGGGGTGTTGTTCGCCTTCGCCACCGCCTCCTCCGGGGTGCGGAACGTGAGCACCGACAGGACCGGCCCGAAGATCTCTTCCCGCGCGATCTTGTGCGACTGGCTCACCCCGGAGAACACCGTCGGCGGGAACCAGTAGCCCCTGGCCGGCAGCTGGCACGGCGGCGACCACCGCTGCGCGCCCTCGGCCTCGCCCGCCGCGACCAGGCCCTCGATCTTGTCGAGCTGCTGGCGCGAGTTGATCGCGCCGATGTCGGTGTTCTTGTCCAGCGGGTCGCCGAGGCGGAGCGTGCCCAGCCGCCGCTTGAGCCGGTCGAGCACGGCGTCGGCGACCGACTCCTGCAGCAGCAGCCGCGAGCCCGCGCAGCACACGTGCCCCTGGTTGAAGAAGATGCCGTTGACGATGCCCTCGACCGCCTGGTCGATGGGCGCGTCGTCGAAGACGACGTTGGCGGCCTTGCCGCCCAGTTCCAGCGTGAGCCGCTTGCCGGTGCCGGCCACCGTCCGCTGGATCTGCTTGCCCACCTCGGTCGAGCCGGTGAAGGCGACCTTGTCGACCCCGCCGTGGCCGACGAGCCCGGCCCCGGTGCTCCCGTCGCCGGTGATGATGTTCACCGTGCCGGGCGGCAGCCCGGCCTCGGCGATGACCTCGGCGAGCAGCAGCGCGGTCAGCGGGGTGGTCTCGGCCGGCTTGAGCACGCACGTGTTGCCGGTGGCGAGGGCGGGCGCCAGCTTCCACGCCGCCATCAGCAGCGGGAAGTTCCACGGGATCACCTGCCCGGCGACCCCGAGCGGGCGGGGATCGGGGCCGAACCCGGCGTAGCCGAGCTTGTCCGCCCAGCCCGCGTGGTAGAAGAAGTGCGCCGCGGCGAGCGGGACGTCCACGTCCCGGGACTCCTTGATCGGCTTGCCGTTGTCCAGGCTCTCCAGCACCGCGAACTCGCGGGCGCGCTCCTGGATGGCGCGGGCGATCCGGTACAGGTACTTGGCCCGCTCCCGGCCGGGCAGCCGGCCCCAGCTGGTCTCGAACGCCTTCCGGGCCGACGCGACCGCCCGGTCGACGTCCGCCTCGCCGGCCTGGGCGACGCGCGCGAGGGGCTCCTCGGAGGCCGGGTTGAGCGTGGTGAAGGACTCACCGGTCGCGGGCGGGACGAATGCCCCGTCTATGAACAGGCCGTACTCGCGCTGGATGGTCACGATCTCGCGTGACTCCGGCGCGGGCGCGTACTCCCAGTCCGTGCCCGGCGTCGTGGTGCTGACGCTCGCCACTGTGCGCTGGCCTCCGTTTAATCCAGGGTGAAGTAGTCCGGCCCGGCGTAGGCGCCGGTGAGCTGCTTGCTGCGCTGCATGAGCAGGTCGTTGAGCAGGCTGGAGGCGCCGATGCGGAACAGGTCCGGCGTCAGCCACTGCGGCCCGGCGATCTCGCGGACCAGCACCAGATAGCGGATGGCGTCCTTGGCGGTCCGGATGCCGCCGGCCACCTTGACGCCGACCCGCCGCCCGGTCGCCTCGGCGAAGTCCCGCACCGCGGACAGCATCACCAGCGCCACCGGCGGCGTGGCGGCGGGCGTCACCTTGCCGGTCGAGGTCTTGATGAAGTCGGCGCCGGCCAGCATGGCCAGCCAGGCGGCGCGGGCCGTGTTGTCCAGGGTCGCGAGCTCGCCGGTCTCCAGGATCACCTTGAGATGCGCGCTGCCGCACGCCTCGCGCACCGCGCGCACCTCCTCGTAGACCTGCGCGTACCGGCCGGCCAGGAACGCGCCCCGGTCGATGACCATGTCCACCTCGTCGGCGCCCGCGTTCACCGCCTCGGCCACGTCGGCGAGCTTCACCGCGAGCGAGGCGCGCCCGGACGGGAACGCCGTCGCCACCGAGGCGACCGCCACCCCGCTGCCCGCCACCTCGCCGCGCGCCAGGGCGACGAGGTCCGGGTAGACGCACACGGCCGCGACCGGTGGCACGGACGGGTCATCGGGGTCCGGGTGGAGCGCCTTGGCGCACAGCCCGCGCACCTTCCCGGGCGTGTCCGCGCCCTCCAGCGTGGTGAGGTCCACCATCGTGACCGCCGTCTCCAGCGCCCACAGCTTGGCCTCGCGCTTGATCGAGCGGGTCGCCAGCGACGCCGCCCGCTCCTGCGCCCCGACCTGGTCCACCCCGGGCAGGCCGTGCAGGAGCTGCCGGAGCGCGGCGTCGGAGGCGGCCACCGCCGGGCCGGTCCCCCCGGCGCCGGTGATCCCGGGGCTGGCCAGCCCGGCCGCGACGACGCCCGCCGCTCCCGTCACGACGTCGGCGTTCATGTCCTTATTGTCACATTCCCACGCGCGCGATGACCGGGGCCATCTCGTCGGGCCCCTCGGGACCGATCTCGATGGCGTTCCCGAGGGCGGCCAGCGCCGCGTCGAACCGGGGCTCCTCGTCGGCGCGCAGCTCCAGCAGCGGCTGCTCCTCCTCCACCCAGTCCCCCGGCTTCGCCAGGCACAGCACGCCCGCGGACGCGCTCACCGGGTGCTCCTTGCGGGCCCGGCCCGCCCCGAGGCGCCACGCGGCCTCGCCGACCGCGCGGGCGTCCAGCCGCACCAGGAAGCCGGTGGCGGGCGCGGCCACCGTTCTGGTGTGCGGGGCCACGGGCAGCGCCGCGTCCGGGTCGCCGCCCTGGGCGGCGATCATCTCGCGGTAGCGGGTGAGCGCGCTGCCGTCGGCCAGCGCCGCCGCCGGGTCGGCCTCGATCCCGGCCAGGGCGAGCATCTCGCGGGCCAGCGCGAGCACCACCTCGACCAGGTCGGGCGGCCCGTGCCCGGCCAGGGTGGCGACCGCCTCCTCGACCTCGACTGCGTTGCCCACCGCGCGCCCGAGCGGCGTGTCCATCCGGGTGAGCAGCGCCGCGGTGCGCACGCCCTCCTCCTCGCCGAGCGTCACCATGGTCTGCGCCAGCAGCCGGGCGTCCTCCTCGGCGCGCATGAAGGCACCGCTGCCGACCTTGACGTCCAGCACCAGCGCCCCGGTGCCCTCGGCGATCTTCTTAGACATGATCGAGCTGGCGATGAGCGGGATCGACTCGACGGTCCCGGTGACGTCGCGCAGCGCGTACAGGTGCCGGTCGGCCGGGGCCAGGCCCGGCCCGGCCGCGCAGATGACGCAGCCCACATCGCGCAGGATGGCGAGCATCTCGGCGGGCGGCAGGGCGGCCCGCCAGCCCGGGATGGACTCCAGCTTGTCCAGGGTGCCGCCGGTGTGGCCGAGCCCGCGGCCGGACAGCTGCGGCACGGCCGCGCCGCAGGCGGCCACCAGCGGCGCGAGGATCAGCGAGACCTTGTCTCCCACGCCGCCGGTCGAATGCTTGTCCACGGTGGGCCGGGTCAGGCTGCTCAGGTCCAGCCGTTCGCCGGAGTTCACCATCGCCGAGGTCCAGCTGCGCAGCTCGGCGTCGCCGAGGCCGCGGAAGTAGACGGCCATGAGCATGGCCGACATCTGCTCGTCCGCGACCTCTCCCGACAGATAGGCGCCGATGAGCCAGCGGATCTCGTCGCCGGTGAGTGCCACGCCGTCGCGCTTGGCCCGGATCAGGTCCACCGCCGCGTATGCGGGGGCGGCGCCGGCCGGCTCAGTCATCGCCGTCGCGCGCGGCGGCCAGGTCGGCCTGGGTGAACGGCGATGGCAGCAGCCGGCTGAGCTCGATGGGCCCGGCGTCGGTGTCCACCAGCAGGCCCAGGCCGCCCGCCTCGAGCAGGAGCTGCCGGCAGCGCCCGCAGGGGAGGAGGCGCTGGCCGTCCCCGGAGACCACGCTCACCGCGGCCAGCGGGCCGCCGCCGGCCGCGTGCAGCGCGGAAACCAGCCCGCATTCGGCGCAGAGCGTGAGGCCATAGGACGCGTTCTCGACGTTGCATCCCACCACGACCCGGCCGTCGCCGGCCTCGCCCGCCGCCCCGACCCGCAGCCCGAGTAGGGCGCGTACGCCCGCTGCGCCACCTCGGCCGCCGCCGCCCTCAGCCCGGCCCAGTCGATCGCCATCGCAACGCCTCCGGCTGCACACGATAACAGCGCCCCGGCTTGGCGGCAGCGGGCGGAATACCTGCGGCCGCCGCCCGGGTCATCCCGGTATTCCTATTGCGATTTGGCAACGGCGTGCAAGATCACCGCCCGTGACCTTCCCCCTGAAGGTCGGGCCGGTCTAGCCTGCGATCATCCCGAGGCAGGGCGTCTGGGTTCGGCAAGCCCTGGCTGCCCGGGTGGCGGAGGGGGATCCGCGGTCCGAGGGGGCAGCGGGAGCCCGCCGGGCGGAGCAGCCTGCGACAGGCGCTCCTGGACAGGAGGTAAACAAGTGAGGAAAGCTCTCCAGGCCGGCGCGGCACTGGCCGCGGTGGCCCTGCTCGCCGCTGGGTGTGCCAAACCCAGCTCCTCGTCGACCACCACGACCAAGGCTCATTTCACCGGCTGCATGGTCAGCGACTTCGGCGGGGTCAACGACAAGTCGTTCAACCAGTCCGCCTGGGAGGGCATGCAGGCGGCCGCGGCCGCCGACTCCAACGTCACGGTCAAGTACCTGCCGTCGAGTGTGACGTCGGACTATGCCAAGAACATCAGCACGTTCATCAGCGAGAAGTGCGGGATCATCGTCACCGTCGGCTTCGATATGGGTCCCGCGACCGAGGCCGCCGCCAAGGCCAACCCGAAGCAGAAGTTCGCGATCGTCGACTGCTCGTACGCCTCAGCCTGCCTGACCGGCAGCGCACGAGCCCAACATCAACCAGCTGGTGTACAACACGGTCCAGGACGCCTTCCTCGGCGGCTACCTGGCGGCCGGGATGAGCAAGACCGGCAAGGTTGCCACCTACGGCGGTATGAAGTTCGGCACGGTCACGATCTACGAGGACGGCTTCTGGGACGGGGTGCAGTACTACAACAAGCAGCACCACACCCATGTCCAGGTGCTCGGCTGGAGCGAGCCGAGCCAGAACGGCACGTTCGCGGGCAGCTTCACCAACATCACCGCGGGCCAGACCATCGCCAACACGTTCATCACCGATGGCGCCGACATCATCTTCCCCGTGGCGGGTGGCGTCGGGCTCGGCTCGGCGAAGGCGGTCCAGACCGCCGACAGCGCCGGCAAGCACATCTCCATGTTCTGGGTGGACACCGACGGCTGCATCAGCGCCGCGACCTACTGCAAGTACTTCGTCACCAGCGTGGAGAAGGGCATCACCACCTCGGTGAAGACCGCCGTGCTCGACGGCGCCAAGGGCCACCGTGGCGGCAGCTACATCGGCACTCTCGCCAACGGCGGGGCCGTGCTGGCACCGTTCCACGACTGGGCGTCCAAGGTGCCCGCGTCGCTCCAGAGCGAGCTCAAGACGGTGGAGCAGGGCATCATCAGCGGCAAGATCGTCCCGGTCACCAAGAGCCCCGTCTAGTCACGGGCACCCGGCAGGAAGTACGGTCAAGCTGGTCAGTGTCCCCGGGCGCCCGGGGACACTGACCGTAGCCGGCGGAGGGTGGCTGCCATTGAAGCTTGAGTTGCGCGGCATCACGAAGCGCTTCGGCAGCCTCGTCGCCAACGATCACATCGACCTCGTCGTCCAGCCCGGCGAGATCCGCGCCCTGCTCGGGGAGAACGGCGCGGGCAAGACCACGCTGATGAATGTGCTCTACGGGCTGGTGCAGCCCGACGAGGGCGAGATCCTCCTCGACGACGAGCCGGTCGCGATCCACTCGCCCAGGGATGCGATCCGGGCCCGGGTTGGCATGGTGCATCAGCACTTCATGCTGGTCCCGGTCTTCACGGTGGCCGAGAACGTCACGCTCGGCACCGAGCCGGTCCGCAGGGTGGCTACGCCCCCGGTGCATGTGGGCGGACTCCGTGTCCCAGCGCTCGGCCTGCCGTCGATCGGCTTGCTCGACCGGCGCAAGATGCGCCGTGAGGTGCTCGACCTTTCGGAGCGGTTCAACCTGCGGGTCGACCCCGACGCCCTCGTCGAGGACCTGCCGGTCGGCGTGCAGCAGCGAGTCGAGATCATCAAGGCCCTGCTCCGCGACGCCAGCGTGCTCGTCCTCGACGAGCCCACCGCCGTGCTAACTCCTGGTGAGACCGAGGACCTGTTCCGGATCATGCGCGAGCTGCGGGAGGGCGGGCGGTCGATCATCTTCATCTCGCACAAGCTCAAGGAAGTGCAGGCGATCGCCGACACGATCACGGTCATCAGGCGCGGGAAGGTCGTCGGAGAGCGGCCGCCGGCCACCAGCAGCGCCGAGCTCGCGTCGTTGATGGTGGGCCGGTCGGTCCAGTTGCGGGTGAGCAAGGAGCCGGCCGTGCCGGCCGGCGTGGTGCTCGACGTCAAGGACCTGAACGTGCACGGGGAGCGCGGCGAGCACTCGGTGCGCGGCGTGTCGTTCCAGGTGCGGGCAGGCGAGATCCTCGGCGTGGCCGGCGTCCAGGGGAACGGCCAGACCGAGCTGTGCGAGGCGCTGATGAGCCTGCGGCCCTCGACCGGGTCGGTGCACCTTGACGGCGCCGATCTCAGCCACGCCTCGACTCGCGACCGGCTGCGGGCCGGCATCGGCTATGTCCCGGAGGACAGGTCGGAGGACGGCATCGTGGGCGACTTTTCAGTCGCCGACAACCTCATCCTCGACGTCTACGACCGGCCGCCGTACGCCTCCGGCATCGCACTGAACCTGGACGCCATCCGGGACGCGGCGGCCAGCCGCGTGCAGGAGTACGACGTGCGGACCACGTCCGTGCAGACGCAGGCCGGGACGCTGTCCGGCGGCAACCAGCAGAAGGTCGTCGTCGCGCGCGAGATGGGCCGGGACGTCAAGCTCCTGCTCGCCAGCCAGCCAACCCGTGGCCTCGATGTCGGCTCGATCGAGTTCGTGCACAAGCGCCTGGTCGCCCAGCGGGACGCGGGCGCGGCGGTGCTGCTCGTCTCATCCGAGCTGGACGAGATCTACGCCCTGGCCGACCGCATCGCCGTCATGTACGAGGGCCAGATCGTGGCGTTCCGCCCGCCTACCGTCTCCGAGCAGGAGCTCGGCCTGCTGATGGCAGGCAGCGGAGCATCCGGGCCAGCGGCTCCGGCTCGCCGGATGACCCGGAGATGCTGGTGCAGGAGCCTGACCAGTCATGAGTGATGAACACGAGGCAGAGGCCCCAGCAGCGCCCGCGGCGACTGCGGCGACCGCCACCGCTCAGGACACGGGCCCGCCCACGCCAGGCCGGCCACGTGGCCGACTGCCGCTGACTGGCAGCGCAATCATCCAGGCGGTGACCGAGGGAAATTCGGCCGTCATCACGATCCTGGCTGTCTTTGTGGCCCTGGTGGTCGGCGCCGTGCTGATCGTGGCCAGCGACCCGGTGGTGCTGCGCGCCTGGGATTCATTGGGCTATGCACCAGGTGCCGCGTTCTCGGCGACCTGGAATTCGGTGTCCGCGGCCTACGCGGCGCTGTTCGAGGGCTCGATATTCAGCCCAGCGACGATCTCGGCGGCCTTCCATGGCGGCTCGATCGCCGCGATCTTCTACCCGCTGTCGCTCACCGCGTTCGAGGCGACCCCGCTCATCCTCACCGGCCTGTCGGTGGCGGTGGCGTTCCGGGCCGGGATGTTCAACATCGGCGCGGCAGGCCAATGGATCGGCGGCGCGTTGGTCGCCACCTGGCTCGGATACGCGGTGAACTTGCCGATCGTGCTGCACGCGGTGGTCTGCATCATCGGCGCCTTCGTCGGCGGTGCGGTGATCGGCTGGATCGTGGGCGAGATCAAGGCGCGGACCGGCGCGCACGAGGTCATCCTCACGATCATGCTCAATTACGTCATGTACAACCTCCTGGCCTTCCTGCTGTCCAACCACAAGCTGATGCAGGCGCCGGGCCAGAGCAACGCGGTCGCGCCCGGACATCGCGGACAGCGCGATGCTGCCCCACGTCGGAGGGCCGCCACCAGCAGGCCGGAGTGGGGTTCCTGATCGCCCTGGCCGCTGCGGCCGCGACCGCCTGGCTGCTCTCGCGCAGCACGGTGGGCTTCCAGTTCAGGACCGTGGGCGCGAGCCCGAGCGCGGCGCGCAGCGCCGGCATCAACGTGGAGCGGGTCTGGGTGCTCGCGTTCCTGATCGCCGGCGGCCTCGCCGGGCTGTCGGCGACCACGATCGTGCAGGGCCAGACGGCGCCGCTGACGTCCAGCAGCTACGGCACGTACGGCTTCGACGGCATCACGGTCGCGCTGCTCGGCCGGGCCCGGCCGTTCGGCGTGGTCCTCGCCGGGCTGCTGTTCGGCGCGCTGAACGGCGGCGGCACGCTCATGGAGGCCGCCACCGGCGTCCCGTCCGATGTCGTCAACGTCATCAAGGGCCTGATCGTGCTCCTCGTCGCCGCGCCACCGCTGATCCGGCTGCTGTTCCGGCTGCGGCGCACCGGCGGCGCCGGCCTGCAGGCCGTCGCGCCGAAGGGATGGTCGGGATGACCACGCTGGCTGCCCCGGTCCGCGTGCCGGTCTCGATCAGCCGCAGGTACCTCGCGGCGGGCACGTTCATCATGCTCGGCCTGATCGACATCTTCGTCTTCGGCCTCTTCGCTCACCGCGGCGACGCCGTTTTCGCGCTGTCGCTGCCCGGCGCCACGCCGCACCTGCCGGCGATCCGCGTTCCCGGGGCATTGACGGCCTACGTGCTCGGCGCGATCTCGATCGGCCTGGGCATCATGCGTGCCGTCATCGACGTCCCCCGCTGGGCCAAGCGGCTGTCCATCGCGGTCGTGCTGCTGTGCTTCCTGCTGTCGCTGCTGGCCTGGGCGGACGCCGGCAACTCGGTCGGCCCGCTCCAGGTCATCGACCTGCTGCAGGGGACCCTGACCGCGTCCATCCCGCTGGTGCTCGGTGCCCTGGCCGGCCTCCTCGGCGAGCGGTCCGGCGTCATCAACATCGCGATCGAGGGCCAGCTGCTGGTCGGCGCGTTCACCGCGGCGGCGGTGGCCAGCGTTACCGGCGGGGTCTGGCTCGGGCTGATCGGCGGGTCGCTGGCCGGCGGCCTGGTCGGGGCGCTGCTCGCGATATTCGCGATCATGTTCCTGGTGGACCAGATCATCGTCGGCGTGGTGCTCAACGTGATCGCGCTCGGGCTGACGAACTACCTCTACAACCGGGTCATGGGCCCCTACGCCAACACCTTCAACGCCGGCAACACGTTCACCACGCTCAAGATCCCGGTGCTCGGCAACATACCGATCATCGGCCCGATCTTCTTCGACGCGAACATCTTCCTCTACATCACGTACGCGCTGATCCTGGTGATCCAGATCGGCCTGTTCCGCACCCGGTGGGGGCTACGGGTGCGGGCGGTCGGCGAGCACCCGGTCGCGGCCGACACGGTCGGCATCCGGGTGCTGTGGACCAGGTACCGCAACGTCATACTCGGCGGCCTGGTCGCCGGGATCGGCGGCGCGTACCTGACCGTCGGCTCGGTCGGCTTCTTCACCTCGGACATCAGCTCGGGCTTCGGTTACATCGCGCTCGCCGCCATGATCTTCGGGCGCTGGACGCCGCTCGGCTCGGTAGCGGCGGCGCTGCTGTTCGGGTTCAGCTTCCAGTTGCAGACCGAGCTGTCCATCCTGCGGGTGCCGGTCTCCTCGTTCATCTTGCTGATGGCGCCGTACGTGGCGACGATCATCGCCGTGGCCGGTCTGGTGGGACGGGTGCGCCCGCCCGCCGCCGACGGCAAGCCGTACGTCAAGGCATGACGGCACCGGCCGATCCGTACCGGGCGGCGCAGGCCAGCGCCGCCCGCCTGGCCGAACTGTCCGGCAAGGACCGCCACGACGTGGCGGTCGTGCTCGGCTCCGGCTTCGCACCGGCCGCCGCCGCGCTCGGGCCCGCCGATGCGGAGATCCCCCTCGCCGACCTCGGCGGCTTCCCGCCGCCCACGGTGGCCGGCCACGTGGCCACGGCGCGCTCGCTGACGATCGGCGGGCGGCGGGTGCTGGTCTATCTCGGCCGGGTGCACCTGTACGAGGGCAACCCGCCGCAGGCCGTGGTGCACGGGGTCCGGACGGCGATCGCGGCCGGGGCCTCGGTGGTCGTGCTCACCAACGCGGCCGGCGGGATCAACGCCGGCTACCGGGTCGGCCAGCCGGTGCTGATCAGCGATCACCTGAACCTGACCGGCCGGTCCCCGCTGTCCGGCCCGCCCCCGCCGGACGGATACCCACCGCGGTTCGCCGACCTGACCGAGGTGTACTCGGCCCGGCTCCGGGCGCTGGCCCGCGCGAGCGATCCCGGCCTGGCCGAGGGCGTCTACGCCGCGCTGCCCGGCCCCCACTACGAGACGCCGGCCGAGATCAGGATGCTCCGTACGCTCGGCGCCGACCTGGTCGGGATGTCCACGGCGCTCGAGGCCATCGCCGCCCGCCACCTGGGCGCCGAGGTGCTGGCGCATCTCGCTGGTCACCAACCTCGCCGCCGGGCTGGCCGACCACGGGCTGGACCACGCCGAGGTCATCGCGGCCGGGGCTGAGGCCGCGGGCCGGACAGGTGCCCTGCTCGCCGACATCCTGCCGCAGGTCGCACTCCCGTGAGCCCAATCTGCCGGACATGCCGGGCCCGCATGACCTGCCCGGCCGGGCCACACCGGCCCGCGGCCGCGGGCACCCCGTGATCCCCGACGGCCTGCGCTCCCAGGTGGAGGCCTGGATCCGCGAGGATCCGGATCCCGGTGACCAGGCCGAACTGCGCGCACTGCTCGCCGCCGGCCAGCAGGGGGGCGAGCCGGGGCGGACGGCAGTGGCCGGGCTCACCGACCGGTTCGCCGGCCGCCTGCGGTTCGGCACGGCGGGGCTGCGCGGCCAGGTGGGGGCGGGGCCGAACCGGATGAACCGGGCGGTGGTCAGGGCGGCGACGGCGGCGCTGGCCGGGTGGCTGCGCGAGCACGGTCCCGGTGCTCTGTCGGCGGCCGACGCTGTCCAGGCGGCCGGTCCCGCTGCGGCTGGTGCTTCCGCGGCGGCGGGTGCCGGCATCGGAGTGCTGCCGTCTCGCGGGTCGACGGCGGGGATGACAGTGGTCATCGGATGTGACGCGCGGCACCGGTCGGCCGCCTTCGCTGACGAGGCGGCGGCCGTGCTCACGGGGGCGGGGATCGGCGTTCACCTGCTGCCGCGGCCGAACCCGACGCCGCTGCTGGCGTTCGCGATCCGGCACCTGTCGGCCGCGGCGGGCATCATGATCACGGCGAGCCACAACCCGGCGGCCGATAACGGCTACAAGCTCTACCTCGGCGATGGCGCGCAGATCGTGCCGCCGGTCGATGCGCAGATCGAGGCGGCGATCGGCGGTCTGGGCCCGCTGTCGCAGATCCCGGCCGGCCCCCTGGACGGCCCGCTGGTCATCCGGCATGGCGACGAGGTGGCGCAGGCCTACCTCGACGCCATCATCGCCGCGTCCCCCGCCCCGCCGGCTGCTGCCCCGCCGGCCGCGCCCACGCCGGGGGCTTCCCCGTCCGGGGCGCCCCAGCTGGAAACGCCAGCCTCGGTCGAACCGATCGCCGCCGCGCGCCGTCTCCGTGCCCCTGCGCGTCGTCTACACGGCGCTGCATGGGGTGGCCGCCAGCCTGGCGCTGCGGGCGATCGAGCGGGCTGGTTTCAGGCCCCCGCTCGTGGTCGCCGCCCAGGAGAAGCCCGACCCCGATTTCCCGACCGTCGCGTTCCCGAACCCCGAGGAGCCGGGCACGCTCGATCTGGCGCTGGCGCAGGCCAAACGCGACCGCGCCGACCTCGTGCTGGCCAACGACCCGGATGGCGACCGACTCGCCGTCGCGGTGCCCGACCCGGCCGGGCCCGGCGGCTGGCGGGTGCTGTCGGGGGATCAGGTTGGCGCTCTCATCGGCTCGTACCTACTGGAAAGGACGGCCACCGAGCCGGACGCAGGGCAGCGGCTCGTGGTCACCACCGTGGTCTCATCCACGCTCCTCGGCGAAGATCGCCGCGGCCGCCGGGGCCCGTTACGCCGAGACGCTGACCGGGTTCAAGTGGATCGTCCGGGCCGGGCGGGGGCGTTCCCGGCCGCCGCTTCCTGTTCGGGTACGAGGAGGCGCTCGGGTACGCGGTGGGCGACGTGGTGCGGGACAAGGACGGGATCAGCGCGGCCCTCGCGCTGCTCTCGCTGGCCGCCACCGCCCGCGCGGCCGGCCGGTCGCTGCTTGACCGCTGGGACGCCCTGGAAGCCGAGCACGGCGTCCATCTGACCGCACAGGTCACCCTGCACGCGCCGTCCCCGGCCGGCATTATGGCCCGGCTGCGGGCCGCTCCCCCGGCCGCGCTGGCCGGCCAGCCGGTAACCGGCTCCGAAGACCTCGCGGCCGGGGCCGACGGGACCCGGGAACCGGGCCTGCCCCCCGCCGATGTGCTCATCTACCGGCTGCCCGGAGCCCGGGTGGTCATCCGGCCGAGCGGCACCGAGCCCAAGCTCAAGGCCTACCTGGAGGTCGTCGAGCCGGCCACGGCGCAGACTCTGGCTGCCGCCCGGGCCACCGCGGCCGGGCGCCTCGGCCCCCTGCGTACGGCAGTAGCTGACCTAGTCGCCGAAGGCTGACAGCGGCCGGGAACGCCGGGGACATCCGGACTACCCTCCGGCATGCGAACGCGTGGTGCGCTCGGGTTAGCTGACCTGCCTGGCATGACCGGCCCAGTACGGGGCCCGGAGCTCGCGCTTGAGCAGCTTGCCCGAGCCTGTGCGCGGGAGTTCGTCCAGGAAGGACACCGAGCGGGGGCACTTGTACCCGGCCAGGTGCTGGCGGGCGTAGGCATGGCGGCCCGGTAGCTCTCCGGCTGCTTGTAGTACTCGTTGAAGACCGCGGTGGACCTGACGTAGAGCTCACCGGGGTGCGCGGGGCCGGTTCCGGTGACCTCGTCGCCGCCGGCGTCGAGCAGGCGGATCTCGACACCGGGGGCCGGCCTGCCGCACGAGCCGGGCTTACGCAGCTGGTCCCTGGGCTCCAGGACGCAGTTCACCCCGAGCTCGGTCGATCCGTAGACCTCCCAGAGCGAGTCCGGCGGGAAGTCGGCCAGGTAGGCCTGCTTGAGCGCGAAGCTCCACGGCGCGGCGTTGGCCAGCATGATCCGCATCGAGGACCGGTCATAGCGGGCCTTGACCTCGGTGGGCAGCGCGCACACCAGCCGGATCAACGGCGGCGCGGAGAAGGTGGAGCTGGCCTGGTACTTGTCCACGAGGCGCAGCCAGTCCTCCGGCTCGAACTTCCGCTGGACGATGACCGTCTGGCCGAGGGTGAGTCCGGCGCCCATGAACGCCAGCGGGCCACTGTGATACAGCGGCCCGGAGGTGAGATAGATGTCGTCCGGCGTATAGCCGATGAGGCCGATCAGCGCGACCGCCGTGCTCTGGTCGGTCATCTTGCGGTAGGCGCCCTTCGGCTTGCCGGTCGTCCCGGAGGTGTAGATCATGGTCGCGTTAGTGCCCCCGGCCTGCCCGGCCGGAGGCTCGGCCGGGGCCCGGGCGACATGGTCGTCGCCGAGCATCCCGGCCGGGGCGGCGCCGCCGTAGACGAGCACATGACGCAGGTGGCTGGCGTCCTCATCGCGTGGTACCGGGATCAGGTGCGCATACTCCGCATCGACATAGGCGGCGCTGGCGTCGGAATGGGTCACGATGTAGCGGGCTTCCGCGGTCGTCAACCGGTAGTTCAGCGGAACCGCCACCGCCCCGAGTTTCCTGGTCGCGTTGATGACCGCCACGACCTGTGGCGAGTTGGGCCCGCACCAGATGACCTTCTCGCCCTGGCCCACGCCCAGCGAGGCGAGCGCGTTGGCCAGGCGGTTCGCCTCCGTCTCGAGCCGGGCGTAGGTCCACGAGACGACACTCCCGCCTGGCCTGTCGTCGATGACGGCCAGCTTGCCGGGCTGAGATGACGCGTAGAGGGTCAGGAAATCTGGCAGATGAACGGCGCCCACAGCGGTCATCCTCGCTGCTGCGCCCGCAGGCTGCAATGAGCCCAGCCCGGCGCCCGCCAGCAGGCGCCCGCGCTACTGCTCGCGGCAGAACAGCGTCCGGGTCACAGGCGACATCCCTGAACTGGTCTCGGGGATGACCGGCCGCTCGTAGCGGCGTCGCGGCCGGGTGAGGGCGCCATGCCCGACTGAGGACGTATCAGGGCGGGCGGGCGCGCGCTCCTTCCTACCAAAGATCCGTCAGGCAGAGCGGTGGGTTAGTTACGTGCCGGGCGTCGGCTGCGCCGGCCGGGAACCCGTGCTGCCTCGGTGGGGGGGACGGCTGAACATGGACGTCAGAGAAGCGGATGCCGCCGTTGGCACGCCTGTCCCGGAAGGCCCCGGCAAGAGGTATGACGCCTTCATCTCCTATGCCCACGACGCCGATGGCGTGTTCGCTCCGGTCGTGCAGCGCGGCCTGCAGCGTCTGGCCAAACCGTGGAACCGGCGCCGCGCCATGGAGGTGTTCCGGGACGAGACCAGCCTGCCCGTCAGCTCCGGGCTGTGGCCCAGCATCCGGGCCGCGCTGGACGCGTCGGGCTGGCTTGTCGTGCTGGCCTCACCGGAGGCCGCCCGGTCGGACTGGGTCGGCGAAGAGATCAAATACTGGGTGGCCAGCAAGGGCACAGACCATGTGCTCGTCGTGGTCACGAGCGGCACCTGGGCCTGGGACAGCGGCGGCGGTGATCTGAGCCCGGGCTCTACCGCCGGGAACGGGGCGCTGCGCGGCGTGTTCCCGGCCGAGCCCAGGTATCTGGATATGACCTGGGGCCGCCGAGATGCGGGCCTTACCCTGCGCAACGCCCGATTCCGGGACCAGATCGCCACGCTGGCGGCGGCCATACGCGAGGTCCCCAAGGAAGAGATCGAGGGCGAGGATGTCCGGCAGCAGCGGCGGACCCGCCGGGTGGTCCGTGCCGTGATAGCCGCGCTGAGCGTGCTGGTTGTGCTGGCCTCGACGGCATCGGTCCTGGCCTACCAGCGGGGCAAGGCAGCAATTCAGCAACGCAACCAGGCCATCCATACCCAGACCGTGGCCGAGGCCGCGGCGTTCGCCACCAGCGACACTCCGGTCGCGGCTCAGCTCAACCTGGCCGCCTACGACATGCAGCCGACGCCAGATCTCACTTCGCGCTTGCTGAGCACGCAGAACTCACCACTTGCCAGCCCCCTGACCGGCGACCGGAAGCCGACCTACTCGGTGGCGTATAGCCCCGATGGCCACACGCTGGCCAGCAGCAGCTATGACGGCACGATCCGGTTCTGGGATGTGGCCGATCCCGGCCATCCCCGGACGCTCGGCAAGGTCAAGACCAGCTCCACGGTGCTTTCGATCGCGTTCAGCCCGGATGGCCGGACGCTGGCGAGCGGCAACTCAGACGGGAGGCTGCGGATGTGGGATGTGACCCATCCCGCCGATCCCCGCTCCCTCAGCCGGACCCTGGCGGGCTTGCTGCCCATCAACTCGGTGGCGTTCAGCCCCAATGGCCAGGTGGTGGCCACCGGCGGCGATGACGGCGAGGTGTGGCTGTGGTATGCGGGCGACCCGGCGCACCCATTCCTGATCGGTGGGCCCATGAAGAGCCTGGGGACGGCCGGCGGCCCGCTGAACGGCCGGCCCGCCGTCAATTCGGTGAAGTTCAGCCCGGATGGCCGGATGCTGGCGATCGCCGGCGAGGACCAGGCGATCCAACTGTGGGATGTGGCCGATCCCGGCCATGCCCGGCGGCTCGGCTCGCCGTTGACCGGCCAGGCCGGTCCCATCACCTCGCTCGCGTTCAGCCCAGATGGCCAGACGCTGGCCAGCGGCAGCTACGACAACACGATCTGGCTGCGGAATGTGGCCGATCCCGTGCACCCCCGGCTGGTCATCCCGCCGCTGACCGGCGGCACCGGCCCCGTCTACTCCGTGGCGTTCAGCCGGGATGGCGACGAGCTGGCAAGCGGCGATGGCGACGGGACGGTCCGGCTGTGGAACACGGCCGATCCAGCGCACCCCCGGCCGCTGTTCCAGCCCGTGTCGGCCAACGCCGGCCCGGTCGCGGCGCTGGCGTTCAGCCCGGATGGCCACACCCTGGCCAGCGGCAGCAACGACGGGCCGATCTGGCTCTGGAGCCTGCCTCCGACCGTGCTGACCGGCCACACCAGCGCCGCCTTCTCGGTGGCGTTCAGCCACGACGGACACCTTCTGGCCAGCGGTGAGCCGAACGGCACGCTGCTGATGTGGGATGTGGCCGACCCAGCGCGGCCCAGGGCCGTCGGCGGGCCACTGCCCGGCGGGGTGATGTCGCTGGCGTTCAGTCCCGATGACCGCATGCTGGCCACCGGCGGCGGATCCGTCCGGCTGTGGGACCTGACCGATCCCGCCCGGCCCAGGCCGCTCGGCGACCCGCTGGACAGCGGCGTCGGCGGCGTGCCCTCGGTCGCGTTCAGCCCGGGCGGTCACCTGCTGGCCAGCGGGGGCGCCGACGGCAGGGTCCGGTTGTGGAACGTGACCGATCCCGGCCATCCCGTGTCGCTTGGCAAACCACTCGGCAACGACATCCGCCCGGTTTTCTCGGTCGCGTTCAGCCCGGACGGTCACCTCCTCGCCAGCGGCAGCC
Source organism: uncultured Actinomycetes bacterium (assembly GCA_963835425.1). GTDB lineage: Bacteria > Actinomycetota > Actinomycetes > Streptosporangiales > Streptosporangiaceae > UBA9676. The sequence continues at coordinate 290,423 of CAWIGE010000006.1, forward strand.
TTGACAACCTGGTCCGGTTGTGGAACGTGAGCGATCCCGCCCATCCCGTGCAGCTCGGCCAGCCGCTGCGCGGCGGCACCGGTTCCGTCTTCTCGGTCGCGTTCAGCCGGGATGGCCGGGCGCTCGCCGACGCCGACGCCGACGGCGCGGTCCGGCTGTGGGACGTGACCCATCCCGCCCATCCCGTGCGGCTCGGCAATGCCCTGACGGGCAACACCGGTGGCGCCTATTCGGTGACGTTCAGCCCGCATGGCCACACGCTGGCCAGTGGCAACGGTGACGGCACGATCCAGCTCTGGGACATGGCCGATCTCCGCCACCCCCGGGCGCTGGGCCAGCCCCTGACCGGCCATACCGGCACCGTCTATTCGGTTGCGTTCAGCCCGGACGGCCGGACGCTGGCCAGCGGCAGCGGTGATCTCACCGTCCGGCTGTGGAACCTCAACGTCAGCCAGGCCAAGCTGCGGATCTGCGCCGCAACCAGAAATGTCCTCACGCCCCGGGTGTGGGCCGCTGACATCGCGCAGATGCCCTACCAGCCGCCCTGCGGGCGCTGACGCCGCGGTGAGCCGGTCCCAGATCACACCAATCCGCGCGAGCTCATAGGCTCAATGCGTGGAGGTCAGCGGGGTGAAGACGGCGTTCGTGCTCGGCGGCGGTGGCGTGCTCGGCGCCCATGAGGTTGGCATGCTCCGGGCCCTGTCCGAGGCGGGCATCGCGCCCGACGTGGTCGTGGGCACCTCGGTCGGCGCCATCAACGGCGCGTTCGTGGCGGCCGACCCGGCGGGCGCGGCGGCGCGGCTGGGCCAGATGTGGCAGGGCGACGCGGTGCGGCAGGCGTTCAGCGGGACCCTCCTGGGACGGGCGGTACGGCTGGCGAGCTCGGGCACGCACCTGCATCCGATGGCCCCGCTGCGGGACATGCTGCGCGACATGCTGCCGGCGGCCGACTTCGCCGATCTCGAGCTGCCCTTCCAGTGCGTCGCGGCCAGCATCGAGCGCGCGCGGGCACACTGGTTCACCAGCGGGCCCATCGTGCCCGCCGTGCTGGCGTCGTGCGCCGTCCCCGGGCTCCTGCCACCGGTCGAGATCGGCGGCGAGCACTTCTTCGACGGCGGCCTGGTGCATTCCATCCCGGTGGGGCGTGCCATCGCCCTGGGCGCGAGGACCGTCTTCGTTCTGCATGTCGGGCGGATCGAGCGGCCGCTGACGGTGCCGCGGTGGCCGTGGGAGGTAGGCCTGGTCGCGTTCGAGATCGCCCGGCGGCACCGGTTTCACGAGGAGATGTCGCTGCTGCCCGATGATGTGCGGGTGCACGTGCTCCCGGCGGGGACAGACCGGCGCTCGCCAGATCTGTCGCAATTGCGCTACCGCGACAAAACTAAGGTCACGGCGAGCATCGAGCGCGCGTACGCCGCGTCCGCGAAGTATCTCGCCGGGCTTGACGGTCACTGATCAGGCCACCGAGGACGGGAGGAGCCCATGCTCCCACCCAGGCTGCTGCGCCGGGTCGTGCTGGCGCCGCTGGTGATCGCTCTCGCGGTCGCGCTGGTGGTGCTCTCCCCGCTCATCGCCCTCCTCACCGTGACGTTCAGCCTGGTCAGGCGTTCACCGTCCGGCCGCATGCGCGGGGTCAGGCTGCTGCTGTTCGCCCTGGCCTGGCTGACCGCGGAGACCGCGACGCTGTTCATGTGCCTGGGGCTGTGGCTGGTGAGCGGGTTCGGCGGGCGGATGCACACCGAGCCCTTCCAGAGCCGCCATTACGCGATCATGCGCTGGTTCCTCGACGTGATCTACAACACGGCCACCGGCACATTCGGGCTGCGGGTCGAGGTGGACGGACCGGAACTCACCGCCGGGGAGCAGGCGGCCCGGCTGGCGCGGCCGGTCATCGTGCTCAGCCGCCACGCCGGTCCCGGCGACTCGCTGCTGCTCGTCCGCCAGCTGCTCAGCGTGTACGGGCGGCGGCCGCGGGTGGTCATGAAGGCGACGATGCAGCTCGACCCGAGCCTGGACGTGGTGGGCAACCGCCTGCCCAACGTGTTCGTCCGGCACAGCCGGGCCGGCGCGGGGATCTTCAGCGAGCAGATCGAGCGGCTGGCGCACGGACTCGACCAGCTCGGCGCGCTGGTGATCTTTCCCGAGGGCGCGAACTGGACCCCGGGCCGCTGGCGCCGCGGCATCCGGAGGCTGGAAGAGCACGGCCGCGGTGACCTGGCCGCCCGGGCCCGGGACATGCCCAACCTGCTCCCGCCGCGGGCCGGCGGCGCGCTGTCCGCCATCGCCGCCTGCCCCGATGCCGACGTGATCTTCGTCGCCCATGCCGGGCTGGACCGGATCGTCACCGTCGGCGACGTCTGGCGGAACCTGCGGGTGGACCAGACGGTCCGGGCGAGATGGTGGCGGGTGCCGACCGCCGAGGTGCCCCGGTCCGCTGACCATGCAGCTCAGGAGCGGTGGCTCTACGACTGGTGGCAGCGCATCGACGCGTGGATCTCGCAGAACCGGCCGGAAGACGCCGGCGCCCCGGTCCTGTCCCCTGAGGCAGCGTTTCGTGGCCAGCCGGCCCCGGGGGACCAGGCACCGTGATGCCCCGCCGCCGGCCCGCGCGGGTTCGCTGACCGGTGCGCAGACGCACGCGGCCCAGGGGCCATGCCCCCGGGTGGTCAGTGGGCTGGTACGCGGCTCCGGATCAGGTGGCGGCCAGGGCTGGTGACGGTCAGGACGTGGCTGCGCCTGCCGTCCGTCGGCTACCACAGTGGCTGCCAGTGCGCCGGGCTTCAAGCCGGTGGTGAAGGCGGCCGGGCGTGAGCCGGTCAGCACGGGCAGTTCTGCTGCTCGATGTACTGGCGCAGGACAGAGATCGGGGGCCCGCCCACCGAGCCGGCGAAATAGGACCCGGACCACAGCCGCTTGGCCCGCCAGTAGTGCCGTCGCAGGTCAGGGAACTCCTGCCGCAGCCGCCGGGACGATACTCCTTTAAGTGAGTTGACGAGCCGGGAGACGGCAATGGTGGGCGGGAAGTTCACCAGCAGATAGACGTGATCTTGCTCGCCGTTGAACTCGCGGAGTTGCGCGCCGAAGTCCGCGCAGACGGCCTGCATGATCTCCTCCATGCGTTCCAGATGCTTCACGGTGAACACCTGATGCCGGTACTTGGTGACGAAAACCAAGTGAACGTGCAGGAGAAAGACGCAGTGTCTGCCAGTGCGGACATCTTCATGACCAGCCATGAAACCAAGTATGGTGTACTCGTGCAGCTCCGGTACAACTACCGCCTTGACCCAGCTCCCAGGCACCGCAAGGCGTTCGCCAGGGCGTTCGGGTGCGCACGGGTGGTGGTCAACGACGCGCTGCGGGCACGCCAAGAGGCGCGCCAGGCCGGGCTGCCGTACATCACCGACGCGGAACTGTCGGCCAGGCTGACTGTGGCCAAGAAGACGCCAGGACGGGCTTGGCTGAATGAAGTGTCGGCCGTGGTACTCCAGCAGGCCTTAGCTGACTTGAATACCGCCTACCGCAACTTCTTCGCCTCGGTCACGGGCAAGCGCAAGGGTCTGAAGGTCGCCCCGCCCAGGTTCCGGTCCCGCAAGGACCACCGGCAGGCCATCCGGGGGCCAGCTTCGTGACCATGCTGGAGTACAAGGCCCGGCTGTATGGGCGGCAGTTCCACCGGATCGGCCGGTTCGAGCCAACGTCCCAGGTGTGCTCGGCGTGCGGAATGAAAGACGGCCCGAAACCGCTGCACGTCCGCATCTGGCAGTGCCACGGGTGCCGGGCGTTGCTGGACCGGGATATCAACGCGGCGGTTAACATCGCCAAGGCCGCCGGGCTGGCGGTGACAGTCTGTGGAGCGCAGGTAAGACCGGGGCCCGTACCGGCGCAGCGCGGGGAAGCAGGAACCCACCCGATCTCACGCCAGGAAACGGCGCGACAGGCGGGAATCCCCGGCCTGCAGGCCGGGGAGGAAGTCAACGTGTGGATCTGACGGCAAGGAGGCGGCACCATGACCGTGATGACCCCGGACCAGCTCACCAAGCAAGTGCTCGCCGCCTACGCGGGCACGCCCGATCCGCGCTTGCGCCAGCTTCTCACCAGCCTCATAGGCCATCTGCACGCGTTCGCGATGGAGACCCGGCTGACCAGGCAGGAATGGCAGGCAGGGGTGGACTTCCTCACCGCGACCGGGCAGAAATGCGACGACGAACGGCAGGAATTCATCCTGCTCTCCGACGTTCTCGGGTTCTCGTCCCTGGTCAACCTGATCAACGCGGCGGACGGCGTCACCGAGTTCGACGGTCCTCGGGCCCTTCTACGTGCCGGGCGCGCCCCGGCGCGCGATGGGCGAGCAGCTCGGGCGTCCCGAGGACGGCAGCCCCACGCTGGTGCGCGGCCGGGTGACGGGTCCGGCGGGCGAGCCGCTCGACGGCGCCTCCCTGGACGTCTGGCAGAGCGCCAGCAACGGGCTTTATGACACCCAGGACCCGCGGCAGCCGCCGTTCAACCTGCGCGGGATCTTCGTGACCGGGCCCGACGGCGCCTACCAGTTCCGGACGGTCCGGCCGGCCAGCTACCCGATTCCCACCGACGGCCCGGTCGGCGGGCTGCTGCGCGGGGCCGACCGCCATAACTGGCGGGCCGCGCATATCCACGCGATCGTCTCCGCGCCCGGCTACCGTCCCGTCACCACGCACATTTTCGACGCGGAGAACCCCTACCTCGACAGCGACACCGTTTTCGGCGTGAAGGATTCGCTCGTCAGGCCGTTCCGGCCGGCCGGGCCCGGCGACCCGCCGGACGTCAGTTACGTCACCGAGATGGACTTCTCCCTGGCCCCCCAGGACGAGGGCTAAGGGTTCCCGCCCATCTCGAACCAGACGGTGCGGCTGGTTCCGTCGCCGGAGACCGACCAGTCGGTCGCCAAGGCGTCGACGATGGCCAGGCCGCGGCCACGCTGGTCGTTATGCTCCTGGCGGTTCTCCCACGGGCCACCCTCGTCCTCCACCTCGACCCGCAGGCCCGCCGGGCGCAGGCACGCGCGGACGATGACGCGGCCCTTTGGCCGGCGCGAGTTGCTGTAGAGGACCGAGTTGGTGACGAGCTCGGACAGGCACGCCACCGCGTCCGGGGCGGTGGGGCAGTCGCCCAGGACCTCGGCGAGGAACCGGCGGGCCTCTCGCACCTGGTCGGGACTGGCGCGGAAGGAACGGATGCAGGTACGCGGGCCAGCGCCTTTGACCGTGCCCATCCCGTCCTCCTCGCGGCGCGGGAGCTGCGCTTGACGGCCCTCGCTGGGCTTCCCTATTGTAGCTGAAGTTGGCGGTAATTTTGGCGCCAAAATTTCCTGGCAATATCCCGGTGATGAGTTTGCTGGATGCCCATGGCGCCGGCCCGGGGCGGGCGCCGGTCAACCCCGAGCGCGCCATGCTGGAGGCCTACGACATGGAGTGGTGATCCATGCTGAGCAGTACCGTGCCCAGTGAGTGGGCCCGCAATCTCGTCAGGGGTGCCTACGACCTGCATGTGCACGTGGCCCCGGACGTGATGCGCCGCCGGGTCACCGACGTCCAGCTCGCCCGCCGCTGCTGGGACGCCGGCCTGGCCGGCTTCGTGCTCAAGTCGCACTACGTTCCCACCGCGGAGCGCGCCGCGGTGGTCAACGAGGCGCTCGGCGGCGAGGTCCAGGTGCTCGGGGCGCTGGCGCTGAACGCCTCCGTGGGCGGCTTGAACCCGCTGGCGGTGGAGATCGCGGCCCGGGAGGGGGCCCGGATCCTGTGGATGCCAACGGTGGACGCGGTCAACCACCGGGCCTTCGGCGGCCACTTCACGCCGGGCGCGCAGCCGCCGCCGTGGCTGGCCCTCCAGCAAGATCTTGATTCACAGGGCATAACGGTGGACCCGGTGGCCGTCGTGGACGGCGCCGGGGAGCCGCTCCCGGCGACCAGGGAGGTGCTGGGGCTGGCCGCACGCCACCAGCTGGTGGTGGCCACCGGCCACCTCAGCGCGTTCGAGGCGCGGGCCATCGCCGACGCCGCCCTGGCGGCCGGGGTCCGCCATGTCATCGCCACCCACCCCGATTTCCCGCAGCAGGATATGAGCCTTGACGACCAGCTCGCCCTGGCCCGGCAGGGGGTCTTCCTGGAACGCTGTTTCTGCCCGCCGTACACGGGCATGTGCGACTGGGCCCGCATGGTCGCCAATATCAGGGCCACCGGGCCCGCGGCGACGATCGTGACCACCGACCTGGGGCAGCCGGACAACCCCCCGGTGGAGGACGGGCTCGCGCTGATGGCCGACGCCCTGCACGCAACCGATTTCACCGATGAGGAGATCACCACCATGATCGTGGACAACAGCCGGCTGCTCGCCGGCGCGGACGTGCTGCGGGCAGACCCCAGGAGGATGTGAGCATGGCCGACGAGGGGGGTGTGCTTGACGAGCTGCGGGCCGCCATCCTGGCGGGCGAGTTCGTGGCCGGTCAGCGCCTGGTGGAAGTGGACCTGTGCGAGCGGTTCGGCTGCGGCCGGTTCGCGGTACGCGCGGCGATCCCGGTGCTGGCCAGCGAGGGGCTGGTGGACGTGCAGCGGCACCGGGGGGCCCGGGTCCGCATCATCCCGCTCGCGGAGGCCATCGAGATCACCGAGGTACGCCGGCTGCTGGAGGGGCTCATCGCCGCCCGGGCGGCGGAGCGCGCCACCCGGGCCGACGTCGCCGAGCTCCGGCAGGTGATCAAGGAGATGAGGGAGGCGGTCTCCACGGCCGAGCTGATGCGCTACAGCGACGCCAACGCCCGCCTGCACGGGCTGATCCGCCGGATCGGCGCCCACCAGACCGCGACCGGCATCCTCGAGCGCCTGCGCGCCCAGATGGTCCGCCACCAGTTCACGCTCGCGCTGGTGCCGGGCCGGCCCGCGGTGTCGCTGGCCCAGCACGAGCGCATCGTCGCGGCCATCGCCGCCCGGGATCCGCAGCAGGCCGAGGCGGCCATGCTGGATCACATCACCAGCGTGCTCGACTCGCTCAGCAGCCTGCAGGGCAAGCCCGCCGGCCAGGCCCGCAGCGGAGGGGCCGGGCCCAGCGCCAGCGGGTGACGTAGCCGGAGCTACCGCGCTGGCCGCCCGGCGGCGCCCGGGCGGATGTGCCCGGCCACGTTGCGCAGATCGGTGTCCGCCGCGCCCTCGGCGGCCGCCGCGCGCAGCCAGTCCCGGGCGGCGGCCAGCTGCGGCAGGTCGGCCGCGTCGGTGGCCAGCGTCAGGTCCTTGGCCGCGAGCGTGATGATGAAGTCGCTGCTGGTGCTCTTGATGCGGTTGACCGACGCGGTGAAGGGCCCGGCCATCACGGCCTCCAGGGCCGGCGGCCCGGCGAGCATGGTGATCACGATCTCCGCCTCGCGCGCCGCCTCGGCGGGCGTCCGCGCGGCCCGCGCCCCCTCGGCCACCAGCGGCTGCGTCCGCTCCGGCGTCCGGTTCCAGACGATCAGATCATGGCCGGCCGACCGGACGCGCCCGGCCATCGGCGTGCCCATCCGGCCGAGCCCGAGAAAGGCGATGGTCGTCATGAATCCTCCATTCCGGTAGGTCGCGTGGCGCCCCGAGCCGGGCGCTGATCTGCCAGGCCGCGTGCCGCACCGCCTCGGCTATGGCGGGGATGCTCGCCTCATCGATCCGTGAGTCGGGCCCGGAGACGCTGATGCTCGCCACCACCGTCCCGGTCCGGTCGAAGACCGGCCCGGCGACGCAGCACAGGTGCGGCTCGAGCTCCTGCCGGTCCACCGCATAGCCGCGCTCGCGCACCTGCGCGAGGTGGCGCTTGAGCTCGCCCAGGTCGGTAATCGTCCGGTCCGTCCTGGCCTCGAGGCGGGCCCGCGGGTAGCGGGCGGCGATCTCCGCCGCGGGCAGGCCGGCCAGCAGCGCCTTGCCCATCGAGCTGCAGTGGGCCGGCGAGCGCTTGCCCACCCAGGAGTGCATCCGGACGGTCTGCCAGCCGTTGACGACCTCGATCGTGACCGCCTCGGTGCCCTCCAGCACGGCCAGGTGCCCGGTCTCGCCCAGGCTCTGGACGAGGTCCTGCAGGTAGGGCAGGGCGGCCCGGCGCACGTCGCCCTCGGCGGCGACCAGTTCGCCGAGCGCGGCGAGCCGGCCGGACAGACGGTACCGCCCGGGCTCCCCGGCCGGTTCCAGGTACCCGGCCGTGGCCAGCGTGGCCGCCAGCCGGGAGGTGGTGGACCGGTGCAGGCCGAGCTCCTGCGCCATCTCCCCGATGCCGATCTCCGGCCGGTCGCGGGCGAACATGTCCAGGATGGCCAGGCCGTGCAGGAGGGAGCCGATCAGCCCCTTCGCCGGATCCGTCGTCATGCCGTCAGCGTACGGTCCGCGCGGCGTGCAGCCCGGCGCGGTATCCCATCGTCATGCCCACGGCGAGCGTGGCGCCGGGGCCCGGGTATCCGTCGGCGGTCCAGAAGGCCGCGGCGTTGCCGGCCGCGTACAGGCCGGGGATCGGGGCTCCGGCCAGGTCGAGCACCGCACCGTCGGCGTCGGTGACCGGGCCGCCCTTGGTGCCGATGGTGCCGGCCAGGACCTCGACCGCGTAGTAGGGCGCCGCGTCGAGCGGGCCCAGGCTCGGGTTTGGCGGGCGGCCGGGTCACCGCAGAAGCGCTCGTAGGCGCCCTCGCCGCGCCCGAAGTCCCGGTCGGCCCCTCCGCGCACGCGTCGTTCCAGCGGCGGACCGTGTCCGCCAGGGCCGGCGGGTGGACGCCGATCCGGGCCGCCAGGCCGTCCAGCGAGCCGCTGCAGGCGACCCAGCCGGGCGCCGGCCGTCCCGCGGGACACCCGGCATCGGGTAGTGCGCCCGGTAGGCCTCATCGAAGATCAGGTAAACGGGCCCGGTCCTGGCGGTGCATCGCCTTGCCGATCTCGTTGTAGGGCTGCGCCTCGTCAGCGAACCGCCGGCCCGTTGCGTTGACCATGATCTGCCGCGGCAGGCCGCGCTCGCGGATGAGGGACCGGTAGAACTGCTCGCCCAGCAGCCGTCTCGCCGGGGATCGCCAGCATCGGCATCCACCAGCCCTCGCCCATATTGCCGATCTCGGCCCCGGCGTCCTCCGCGATGCGCAGGCCGTCGCCGGTGTTGGTGGGCGGCGCCCCGCTGGCCCGCTGCGGCGGCGGCAGGAACCGGGCGCGCAGCGGCTGGTCCCAGTCGAAGCCGCCGGTGGCGAGGATCACCGCGGGACGCGCGGACCGTGGCGCGGTCCCGTCGAGGTCGAGGCCGCACGGCTCGGACCGAGCCCCCGGCCAGGTGCACCGGTCAGCCGGGCGCCGGTCACCACCTGCACGCCCGCCCGTGACGACGCCGTCGAGCAGCCCGGCGACCAGCGCCACCCCGCCGGTCCGGACGCCGATCCGCTGCCCGCTGGTGCGAGCAGGTCCCGGTCGAACCGGTCCGGGTAGCGCCAGCTTTCCCACTCGGCGAAGGACATCGGCAGGTAGCCCGGCGGGGCCAGGATGTCGGCGGTCAGCGGGGTGAGCTTGGTGAGGTCGATGGGCTCGCATGTCCAGGGCACCGGCCGCCGAGGGTCGCGCCGGGCCGGGACGGATCGTAGTCGGGGTAGCGGGGGCAGGCGGCGAACCGGTGCGCGCTGTGCGGCTCGACGAAACGCGCCATCTCGCGGCGCGCTGTCGAGGAACGCCTCCGGTCATCTGCGGGTAGCGGCCGCTGAAGAGGCCGTCCAGGTAGCGCGGCGCCGCGTCCGGCGTGTCCGTCCGTCTCCGGGAGGTGGTTGCCCGGCACCCAGACCCGCCCCCCGGACAGCGCGGTGGTGCCGCCGAGCCGGCTCGCCGCGCTCGGCCAGCACAACGGTGGCGCCCGCCACCGCGGCGGCCAGCGCCGCGGTAAGCCCGGCCGCGCCGCTGCCGGCCACCACGACGTCGGCCGCGGGCGACGGCGAGGGGTCACGGCGCCCACCCCGCCGGCCGCCAGCGTCGCCAGGTCGGCCGGGGGCAGCCGGGGCTCCGGATCCGCGCCGTCCACCAGCTCGTACACGGTCGGGCCGGCGAAGCCGATCTCCCGCGAGGGCGCGCGCGAAGCCGGCGAAGTCGACCTCGCCGCGGCCGGCCGAGGTGTGGGCCCACCTGCGTCCGCCAGGTGTCGCTGATGTGCGCGAGCGCCAGATACTCGGCCGGCCCGCCGCACCCCCTCGGCTGGGTCCTCGATCGCCAGCGCGTTGGCCACGTCGTAGGTGATGCGCAGCCGCGGGGAGTTCCAGCGCTCCACGATCTCGACCAGGTCGGCGGACCGGCCCGAGGTACCGTAGGGGCTGTTCTCCAGGGCGATGGTGATGCCGAGCTCCGCGGCCCGGGCCAGCAGCCGTTCCAGCCCCGGTCGAGCACCGCCTGCGCGGCGTCGGCGGGCGCCGGGGCCAGCGCGTGCCGGCGGCCTGGGATCACCACCACGAAGCGCGCGCCGAGGTCGGCGGCCAGCTCGATGTTGGCGACGAGCTGGCGCTCGCTGATCTCGCGGATCTCCGGGTTGGTGCTGACCAGGTTGATGTCGGCGAAGCTCGGGTTGACCGACACCACCTGCAGGCCCAGCCCGGCCAGCGTCCGGGCCTGAGCTCCACGGCGCTCGTAGGGCCCGAAGCCGGGCGAGAACAGGTGCGGCGGCGCGGTGGTCAGCTCCAGCGACCGGAACCCGTGCCGGGCCAGCGCGCGCAGCGCGTCGGCCAGCGGCGCCTGGTGCAGCCAGCCGAAGCTGCACCCGGACAGCGGCAGGGCCAGCGTCTCCACGGGCTGCGTCATCGGTCCTCCCGCAGGTTCAGCACGATGATGCGCGGGTCGGTCATGTCCGCCACCGCATAGCGCGGCCCCTCCAGCCCGTAGCCGCTGTCCTTGACCCCGCCGTAGGGCATGGCGTCGGCGTGGTAGCTGGAGGTGTCGTTGATCATCACGCCGCCGACCTGCAGCCGGCGCGCGGCGTGGAACGCCGCGTCCAGGTCGCGGGTGAACACGCCCGCCTGGAGGCCGTAGCTCGCCCGCGTTGACCTCCTCGATGGCCGCGCCGAGGCCGCCGACGGCAACCAGCGCGACGGCCGGTGCGAAGATCTCGCCGGTCATGATCCTGCTGTGGCGGGGCGGGTCGCGCAGCAGCGTGGGCGCCAGCACCGGCCCGTCGCGTTCGCCGCCGGCCAGCACCGTCGCGCCGCGGCCACCGCCTGCCGGATCCAGCCCTGCGCCCGCTCCGCCTCGGCCGGGGCGATCAGCGGGCCGACCTCGACGTCGGGGTCCCGCGGGTCCCCGGCGCGGAGCTGGGCCACCCGCTTGGCCAGCAGCCCGGCCAGGTCGTCGATGGCCGCGCGGTCCACGATCAGGCGCTGCACGCTGGTGCACACCTGGCCCGCCTTGCGGTAGCCCGGCCCGGCTGACCAGCTCCGCGACCAGGTCGAGGTCGGCGTCGGCGGCCACGATCGAGGCGCTGTTGGACCCGAGCTCGAGGTGGGTCTTGGCGATCCCGGAGTTCTGCTTGACCGCCAGCCCGACCGCGGTCGAGCCGGTGAAGGTGAAGAAGCGGACCCGCCGGTCGGCGACCAGCGCGGCGCCGACCGTCTCGCCGGGCCCGCAGACCAGCTGCAGGAAGCCGGGCGGCAGGCCCGCGTCGAGCAGGATCTGGGCCAGCGCGACCGAGCACAGCGGGGTCTGCCCGGCGGGCTTGAGCACGACCGCGTTCCCCGCGGCCGATCGCCGGCCCGATCTTGTGGGCGACGGTGTTCAGCGGAGCGTTGAACGGCGCGATGGCCGCCACCACACCGACCGGCACCCGGATCGTGAACGCGAGCCGGCTGTTCGCTGCCCGGGGGCGGCCGCCACCGGGACCTCCTCGCCGGCGATCCGGACCGATTCCTCCGCGGACAGCCGCATCGTGGCCACCGCCCGGGTGATCTCGGTGTCCGCGTCGGCCGGGGTGAAGCCGGTCTCGGCCACGTAGACCTCGCGGATCTCGTCCCGGCGCATCGCGAGCAGCCGGGACGCCTCGCTGAGGATGTCATGCCGCCGGGCCGGGCGGCATCGGGTGCCGCGCCGCCGCGGCCGCGGCCGCCACCGCCGCCCCGACGTCGCGGGGCCGGGCCTCGCTGGATGGCGGCGACCGGCTGCAGCGTGTATTTGTCACTCACCGCGAGCTCGGTGCCGCTGGCACACCAGCGCCCGTCGATGAGCAGGCCGGTGGCGCCATGCCGGCAGCTCTGCCATGTGCCGCCTCCCTCTTGACGGGGACATCAGGCTGCCATACGGTCGCGCATTATGCAATGGCTTGCGTTAATACGCAAACGATGACGGTCCGCGACTGAAGGGCGCAGAGATCATCACCGAGTACCTCATCCGCGAGCGCGTGCCGTACGCGGTGGGGCTGTGCGGGCATGGGGACCTGGGCCTGCTCGAGCCCTCTACGACCGCAGCGGGGAGATCCGCACCCTGTCGGTCCACCATGAGTCGGCGGCGGGCTTCATCGCGGACGCCTACTACCGGATCCGCCACGAGCCGCTCGTGACGTTCACCTCCGTCGGGCCCGGCTCGGCGAACCTCCCGGTCGCCCTCGGGTCGGCGTTCATGGACGCCTCCGCGTTCCTGGCCATCACCGGCAACGTGCCGACGACGCAGTTCAACCGCGGCCCGTTCCAGGAGACGGGCCGGTACTACCAGGCGGACTGCCCGGGCGTGCTACGGCCCTACGTCAAGCGCAGCTTCCAGGCGACCCGCGCCGACCAGCTGCCGCTGATGCTCCGCCAGGCGTTCGCCGTTATGCTCGGCGGGCGCCCGGGGCCGGTGCACCTGGACGTGCCGCTGGACGTGTTCGTCGAGACCTCCGCCGAGGAGGTCCCCGACCCCGGTCAGTGGCGGCATGGGCATCTCCCGCCACTCGGCCGCCGCGCCCGCCGACGTCGCCGCCATCCTGGACCTGCTGCGGGCCGCCGAGCGGCCGCTGATCGTGGCCGGCTACGGCGTGCAGAACGCCGAGGCGGCCGGCGAACTGGCACGCGTTCGCCGTCGCCGCCCAGATCCCGGTGGTCACCTCTCCCCTGGGCAAGAGCGTCGGCCATTCCCTGTCGCCGCTGTACCTCGGCGCCACCGGCCGCAACGGCACCTATCAGGCCAACCGCGCGGCCCGCAGCGCCGATGTGATCATCGCGCTCGGCACCCGGTTCGATGACCGGTCCACCAGCTCCTGGCTGCCGGGCTACACCTACTCGATCCCGCCGGCCCGGCTGATCCAGGTGGACGCCGACCCCGCCGAGCTGGGCCGGAACTACCCGGTGGCGCTCGGGGTGGCGGCGAACCCGAAGGACGTGCTCGGCCAGCTGTGCGACGGCCTGCCCGCGGCCCTGGACACCTGCACATGGCTGGCCGACGTCGCGACGTGGGCCCAGGAGTGGGAACGGCATACCGCCCCGAACCGGTCATCGGACGCCAGCCCGCTGCGGCCCGAACGGGTGCTGGCCGACCTGCGCCGGGCGCTGCCCGCGGACGGGATTCTCATCAGTGACGTCGGCGTCCACCACAACTGGATCGTGCAGGAATGGCGGCCGGCCCGGCCGGGCACGCTGCTCCAGAGCTGGGGCTTCGCGTCCATGGGCTTCGGGATGGCCGGGGTGCTCGGCGCCCGGCTGGCGGCCCCGGACACGCCCGCGGTGGCGGTGGTCGGAGACGGCGGCTTCCTCATGCTGCCCAGCGTCGTCGCCAGCGCGGTCGAGTACGGCATCCCCGCCGTATGGCTGGTCTGGAACAACGGCGGCTACATCTCCATCCGCGACCAGCAGCGGGGGTACTTCGGCGCCGGGCGGGAGATCGCGACGAGCTTCCGGTACGCGGCCACCGGCGGACCCTACTCCGCCGACTACGCGGCGATGGCCCGGTCCATGGGGGCCCAGGGCCTGCGGGTCGAAACCCCCGGCGACCTCGGTTCCGCGCTGGAGACCGCGCTCGGCTCGGGGCTGCCGACCGTGATCGATGTCCCCGTCCAGGCCGATGCGGCCCAGCCGTCCGCGGCCACCTGGCAGCTCCCCCCGCTGCACCACCCCGAGCCCACCTTCGGCTGGCCGGACCCGGCGGCCCCGACGGCCGGTTACCGCCCCCCTATCAGCACCCAGTGACGGCCCCGACATCGAGAAGGAGTCGATGATGACGCAGGCACCCAACCCGCAGGAACCCCCGCCGGCTGCGCTGGCGCATCCGGCCAACAGCGACCGCAGCCCCTGGAACTGGCTGCTGCTGATCCCCATCGTCCTGCCGCTGCTGGTCCCCATCTACAACCGGTGGACGCCCAAGCTGTTCGGATTCCCGTTCTTCTTCTGGTTCCAGATCATGTTCACGCTGCTCGCGGCCGCGGTCACCGCCATCGTCTACGTCAAGACGAAGCGGGGGGACTCCAGATGAACGTCACCGAGTTCGTCATCGTCGTCGCGCTGTTCGCGGCCGTCAGCGTCCTCGGCTTCTGGGCCCACCGCTGGCGCCGGTCATCCGACTGTCGCTGGAGCAGTGGGCGCTGGCCGGCCGGGGGTTCCGCAGCTGGATCAGCTGGTTCGTGATCGGCGGCGACCTGTACACCGCCTACACCTACGTCGCGGTGCCCGCCCTGCTGTTCGGGGCGGGTGCGATCGGCTTCTACGCCCTGCCCTACGTCGCCATCGAGTACCCGCTCGTCTTCCTGATCATGATCCGGTTCTGGTCGGTGTCGAAGACGAACGGCTACGTCACGGCGGCGGACTTCGTCCGCGGCCGGTTCGGGTCGCCGACGCTGGCGCTGGCCGTCGCCATCACCGGCATCGTCGCCACCATGCCCTACATCGCGCTCAACCTGCTCGGGATGCAGGCGGTCCTCACCACCATCGGGATCCGCGGGTACTGGCCGCTGGTCATCGCGTTCGCGGTGCTCGCCGCCTTCACCTTCACCTCGGGCGTGCGCGCGCCCGCGATGATCTCCTTCGTCAAGGACGTGCTCGTCTACCTGGTGATCGGCGTGGCCATCTTCTACATCCCGCACCGGCTGGGCGGCTGGAACCACATGTTCAACGCCTACGACGCCCACTTCAAGGCCACGCCGCCGGGCACCGCCTCCCTGCTCACGGGCGCCAACCAGCTGCAGTACGTCACGCTGGCGCTCGGCTCGGCCTTCGCCATCTTCCTCTACCCGCACGCCATCACCGGCGTGATCACCACCAGGAACCGCGCCGTGGTCAAGCGGACCATGGCCGCGCTGCCCATCTACAGCTTCGTCCTCGGCCTCATCGCCCTGTTCGGGGTCATGGCCATCGCGGGCCACATCCCCCGCTGATCGGGCCGACCGGGAAGCCGGACACCAACACCGTGGTGCCCAACCTGTTCCAGCACATGTTCCCGTCCGGGTTCGCCGGCTGGCCTTCGCGATGATCATCATCGGGGCGCTGGTCCCGGCGGCCTTCATGTCGATCGCCGCCGCCAACCTGTTCACCCGCAACATCTACAAGGAGTACCTGCGGCGGGACGCCACCGATCGGGAGCAGGCGATGACCAGCAAGATCGTCTCACTGCTGGTGAAGGTCGGTGCCCTGCTGTTCATCCTGCTCATCAACCCGCAGTTCTCCATCGACCTGCAGCTGCTGGGCGGGGCGATCATCCTGCAGACGCTGCCCTCGGTCATGATCGGCCTGTACACCCGGTGGCTGCACCGCGGCGCGCTGCTGGCCGGCTGGGCGGCCGGCATGATCGTCAGCATCTGGACCTTCTACCTGACCCCGAACGTCGCGGAGAAGGTGGCCCACTGGGGCGGCACCGGGTTCGCGCTCAGCCACCTGGGGCTGCACACCGCGACCGCGATCTACATCGGCTTCATCGCCGTCGTCGTCAACCTCGCGATCACCTTCGGCGGCACGGCACTGCTCAAGGCGTTCCGGGTGAAGGAGGGCATCGACCACACGACCGCCGCCGACTACTTCACCGACGTCACCGACACCCGGGCCCCCGAGCCGGCCGTGCCCGCGGGCACCTGAGCCGGTCCCGCCCCGGCAGGAGGGGTGCCCCGATGGGCCCGGTGAGCACCGGGGCCCTCCTCCCCGGCGGCGGCCCGTGGGACGTCGCCGTCATCGGCGGCGGCAACGCGGGGCTCGTGGCCGCGCTCGCCGCCCGGCGGCACGCAGGCCGGGTGCTGATCGTGGAGCGCGCGCAGGCGTCCATGCGCGGCGGCAACACCCGCCACACCCGCAACATCCGCTGCGTCCACCGCCGGACGGACGAGTTCACCACCGGGTCCTACCCGTTCGCCGAGCTGTGGCGGGACCTGTGCGGCGTCGGCACCGGCCCGGCCAACGAGCGGCTGGCCGAGCTGACGGTGCGGGAGTCCGAGACCGCCCCGGCCTGGATGAGCGCCCACGGGGTCAGGTGGCAGGCGCCGCTGGCCGGCACGCTGCACCTCGGCCGGACCAACCGCTTCTTTCTCGGCGGGGGGAAGGCGCTGGTCAACACGTACCACCGGACCGCGGAGCGGATGGGGATCGCGGTCTGCTACGGCACCACGGTCGAGGACCTGGTCATGGCGGGCGACCGGTGCACCGGCCTGCTCACGGCCGGCGGCGTGATCCGCGCCCGGGCGGTGGTGGCCGCCAGCGGCGGCTTCGAGGCCAACATCGCCTGGCTGCGCCGGTACTGGGGCGACGCCGCGGACAACTACCTCATCCGCGGCCCGCGGGACAACGACGGCCGGGTCCTGGCCGCGCTGTATGCCCACGGGGCCGCCCGCGCGGGCGAGGAGCGGGGCTTCCACGCGGTCGCCGTGGACGCGCGTTCGCCCCGCTTCGACGGCGGCATCGCCACCCGGCTGGACTCGATCCCCTTCGGGATCGTCGTCAACTCCGCCGGGCGGCGGTTCTACGACGAAGGCGAGGAGATCTGGCCGAAGCGGTACGCGATCTGGGGCCGCAACATCGCGGAGCAGCCCGGCCAGATCGCCTACTCGATCTGGGACGCGAAGGTGACCCGGCTGTTCCTGCCGCCCATGTACGCGCCCGCCCGGGCCGGCTCGATCACCGGCCTCGCCGCGTCGCTCGGCCTCGACGGGCGGGCCGTGGCCGAGACCGTCACCGGCTTCAACGCCGCGATCAGGCCCGGCGGCACCTTCGACCCCGCGCGCCTGGACGACTGCGCCACCGCCGGGGTCAGCCCGCCCAAGAGCCACTGGGCGCAGCCGATCGACACCCCGCCCTACTACGGCATCGCCATGCGCCCGGGCATCACGTTCACCTACCTGGGCGTGGCGGTCACGCCGCAGGCGCAGGTCCTGCGCACGGACGGCACGGCGCTGCGCAACGTGTTCGCGGCCGGCGAGATCATGTCCGGCAACATCCTGTCCACCGGCTACCTGGCCGGCTTCGGCCTCACCATCGGCACCGTCTGGGGGCGCATCGCCGGAGCGGCGGCGGCGCGTCATGCGCGTGATGGATGAGCTGTTCACCGAGGCGCAGCGGCAGCTGAACATCTGCAATTCCTGCCGCTACTGCGAGGGGTACTGCGCCGTCTTCCCGGCGCTGGAGCGCCGGACGGTGCTGGAGGCCGGCGACATCACCCAGCTCGCGAACCTCTGCCACGACTGCCGCGCCTGCTTCCACGCCTGCATGTACGCGCCCCCGCACGAGTTCGCCGTCGACCCGCCGGAGATCCTGTCCCGGGTCCGGCTGGCCAGCTACCGCGAATACGCGCGTCCCCCGCACCCGCCCGCCTGGCTGCGCGGCCCCGCCTGGCTGCGCGGCCGGGGCGCCCTGGCCACGGCGGCCACCGGCGTCGCGGCGGCGCTCGTGGTGATCATCGCGCTCACCGGCGGCATCAACGCCCTCTGGAGCCACCGGGGGCCCTATCAGGTCATCTCCTACGCGGCCCTGCTGGTGACGGTGCTGCTGCCCTCCGCCTGGAGTGTGACGGTGATGCTGCGGGCGGCCGCGCGGTGCTGGCACGACATCCGCGGGCCGCTGGCCCGCCTCCCCGGCCCGGCCGCGCTGGGGCGGGCGCTGGCCTACGCCGCTAGCCTCAGGTATCTGCGCGGGCGCGGCGAGTGCTCCTACCCGGGCGAGAACCCCTCGCCGGCCCGGCGCCGGCTGCACGCGGCGGTCTTCTACGGCTTCGCCGCCTGCTCGGCCGCCACCGTGTCGGCCGCCTTCATGCAGGACATCATGGGCATCCCCCCGCCCTACCCGCTGCTGTCGGTCCCGGTGATCACCGGCACGGCGGGCGGCCTCGCCATGATCGCCGGCTGCGCCGGTCTGGCCGTCCTCAAGCGGGGCAGCGATCCGGCGCCGGCCGCCGCCGATTACGGTCTGCTCATCGGGCTTGGCCTGCTCGCCTTCACCGGGATGCTCACCCTGCTGCTGCGCGCCACCCCGGCCTACGGCCCGGTGCTGGTGGCCCACCTCGCCACGATCGTCGTCTGCTTCGCGGTCGTCCCCTACACCAGGTTCATGCACGCCGTGTACCGCTTCCTCGCCATCGTGGCCGACAACATCGAGCGGCGCCGTCCCGGGTGACCGGTCATCGCGGTCAGCGGACCGTGTACGGCCCGGTGGGGACGGCGTGATAGCCCTTGGCCCCGACCTCCCGGGCGAGCGGGCTCCGCGGGTCGTGGCCCGCCTTGAGCCGGTCGAGCACGCAGCGGAAGTCGTACCGGGGCCGCCAGCCCAGCGCGGCGCGGGCGCGGTCGTTGACGTAGACGCGGTCGATGGCGCCGAACATCGCCCAGCCGCGCCGGGCGTACTCCGCGTCGGCGTCGGGGAACAGGCGCCGCACGACGGCGGGCGCGTCCCGGCCCAGCCCGGCCCGGTCGGCGGGCGTGAACGGCGTGGTGGCGCTGATGATGTACCGCCCGAAGCCGATCGCGGGCCCCCCGGCCATGGCGAGCAGATGGGCGTCCACCGCGTCCTGGATGTCCACCCGCCGGTAGAGGTACTCGTTCGCCTTGACGTTGGCGCCGTCGTAGGCCGTGCGGACCTCGTCCCGGTCATCGTCCTCGGGAAAGAAGCGCGAGACACGCAGCACCACCACCGGCAGGCCGTGGTCACGGGCGATGATCTCGCACAGGTCCTCGGCCGCCGCCTTGGTCACCCCGTAGATGTTCCTGGGCACCGGGGTCACGTCCTCGGTGATCCACGTCGCCGGCTCGCCCGGCAGCGGCGTGAGCGCCCGGCCGAAGACGCTGGTGCTGCTGGTGAACACGAAGCTCTCCACCCCGGCGGTGACGGCCTCCTCCAGCAGCGTCAGCGTCCCGCTGACGTTGGTGTCCACGAAGTCCTGCCGCGCGTGCGACCCGATGTGGGGCTTGTGCAGCGTTGCGGCATGCAGGACGGTGCCCACCCCGGCCAGGCAGCGGCGGACGACGGCGCGGTCGGTGACCGGGCCGGTCACGGTGGTGAACGGCGAGGCGAGCAGGTCGAGCCCCACCACATCGCGGCCCTGCCCGCGCAGGACACGGACGAGCGCCTCACCCAGATGCCCGGCGCTGCCGGTAACCAGAACTCGCTCCCGCGGCACACCAAGCATGGTAGGCGGCCCGGCCGGACAACCATGGGCTTCGCGCGGTGGTCAGCCGGGCGCGGCCTGGGCCGGCAGGCGCCGCAGGTCGGCGGCGGTGAGCTCTCCGGTGGAGACCAGCAGCCGCGCGAGCTCGTCCAGGGCCCGCGGCCCGCGCAGCCCGGGCACGCCCAGGCGCACGTACCGGTTCCTGATGTTCTCGCACCGCTTGGCCACCGCGTGGGGCTGCCAGCCGATCCGACGCGCGGTGTCCCGGGCGCTGCGCGGCGCCGGGTCCCCGGCGTGCCGCCAGGTCAGGTAGGCCTCGAACCGGGCCGCCAGGACCAGCCGGTCATCGTCGGTCAGCCGCGGGCGGTGGCGGCTGCTGGTCACCAGGTGCTCCCCGGTCACCAGCGGCGGCTGGCCGGGATCGGGCACGTCGTCGAGGTCGGGCAGCCGCAGCCGCAGGGTGTAGTTGCCCAGCGTCCCGGTCACGGTCACCTTGGCGTGCCATTGCTGCAGCGGGACCTGGAGGCCCGGCGGCAGGTTGACCCGGAACCCGCGATCGCCGATCACGCACAGCACGCAGGAGCTGCTGTCGTTGTGCAGCCACCACCAGCGGTCACGAAAGCGGAAGCTGCCGGCGCTGCGTGACACGCCCCGGTCGGCCGCTGGCAGCACGGCTGAGCATTCCGGCGCCCGGCCGAACGTGAACGGCTCACCGGGACGGACGCGCCACGTCTGCGCCTCGTACATCACAATCAGCAGCACCGGCCCGGCGTCTCCTCCAGGCAAACCGTAGGTTCACCGCCACCGCCCGTCAACGCGGCCTGCCCGTCCTGGGGAGGCCTCCCCATGACGGTATCCACCATGCGGGCCGAGGACTCATAAATGGTGCATGGGTCCTGAACCGTCGAGCCAAAGGGGGCCCGCCATGCACCTGCCCACCCTCTCCTCGCGGCGGCTGGCCGGCACGGCCGCCATCGCCTGCGCAGCGGCGCTGATCCCGGTGGCCGCGCTCGCCGCCACCGCCGCCCCGGCGGCACCCGCCGCGGCCAGCACGCCGGCCTGCCAGACGGCCGGGCTGGTCATCTGGCTGGCCAACGGCAGCGCCGCGGCCGGGACCTTCTACTACGACCTCAACTTCACCAACCTGTCCGGGCACGCCTGCACCCTGCGCGGCCATCCCGGGGTCTCGGCGGTGAACTTCAGCGGCGGCCGGGTCGGCACGCCCGCGGGCTGGGGCAACCCGGGTAACGCCCGGCTGCGCACGATCAGGCTCGCCAGCGGGGCCACTGCGACCGCGGTGCTGGCCGTCACGGACGTGTACAACTATCCCGCCAGCGTGTGCCACCGGGTGACGGCGGCGGGGCTGCGGGTCATCCCGCCCAACCAGTTCACCTCCAAGCTGGTCCCCTACCCGATCGGGGCCTGCTCGACCAGCCAGGTCTTCATGCAGGCCGGGGTCGTGCAAAGGCACCGGTAGGGGTCCCAGCCCGGGGAGCCATGGGACGCGGGGAGCCGGCACTGCGGGGCGCGGCTCCCCGCCCGCTGTTCCGGGACCGGGGCCGTCCCGGGGCCCGTTGACCCGCCGGCGGCCGTGATTAGGATCGGGCATGCGCCGGGCCAGCGCGTGCGCCGGGCCATCTGCACCAGGGGGCTGCCATGCTGGGGTCGAGTTACATCATCGCCTTCGCGGCAGCGACCGACCTGGACCGGGCGCGGGCGTTCTACGAGCGGGCGCTGGGCCTGCCGCTGGTCGGGCAGAACGAGATCGCGTGCGTGTTCGACGCGAACGGCACCATGCTTAGGGTGACGGCGGTCCCAGAGGTGTCGCGGGCCAGCTGACACGGTTCTCGGCTGGCGGGTCACCGACATCGGGGCCGCCGCCCGCGATCTGGCTGCCAGGGGCGTCGTGCTCATCCGCTACGACGGCATGGACCAGGACGGCGACGGCGTCTGGACCACCCCCGGCGGCGACAAGGTGGCCTGGTTCGCCGACCCGGACGGCAACATCCTCTCGCTCACGCAATTCCGCTGACGCGCACCGGCGGCGGGGCCGCCACCCGCTGGAATACGGCTCCTGTAATGTTAGTTGTCATATAGCAACTATCTGACTGTCCTGGCCGCCGGGCAGGTGGCGAGCACCACGGCCCCGGCCAGGCCCCCTGGCGGAGGGATGCGCATGCCCGCCGGCCCCCACTACAAGTGGATCGCCCTGTCCAATACCACGCTCGGCGTCCTGATGGCGACCATCAACGCGTCCATCATGCTGATCGCGCTGCCGGACATCTTCCGCGGGATCGGGGTCAACCCGCTGGATCCGGGCAACACCGGCCTGCTGCTCTGGCTGATCATGGGGTACCTGGTGGTCACCGCCGTGCTCGTGGTCAGCTTCGGCCTGCTCGGCGACATGTTCGGCCGGGTCAAGATGTTCAACCTCGGTTTCGCGGTATTCGCCGCCTTCTCCATCGCGCTGTCGCTGACCTGGATGCACGGGACGGCCGCCGCGTGGTGGCTGATCGTGATGCGGCTCCTGCAAGGGGTCGGCGGCGCGATGCTGATGGCCAACTCGGGCGCCATCCTCACCGACGCGTTCCCGCACAACGAGCGCGGGCTGGCGCTGGGGCTGAACCAGGTGGCGGGGATCGCGGGTTCCTTCATCGGCCTGGTCCTCGGCGGCGTGCTCGGGCCGATCAGCTGGCGTTACGTGTTCCTGGTGTCGGTGCCGTTCGGGGTGCTGGGCACGATCTGGTCCTACCGGAAGCTCCGCGAGCTCGGGGTCCGGCGGCCGGCCGCGCTGGACTGGTGGGGGAACCTGACGTTTGCCGCCGGGCTGGTGGCCGTCCTGGCCGGGATCACCTACGGCATCCAGCCCTACGGCGGCCACACGATGGGCTGGACGAGCCCGCTGGTGATCGGCCTGGTCGGCGGGGGCCTGGCCATGCTCGCGATCTTCGGCGTGATCGAGACCCGGGTCGCCGAGCCGATGTTCCGGCTGTCCCTGTTCAGGATCCGCCCGTTCACGGCCGGGAACGTGGCCAACCTGCTGGCCGGGCTGGGCCGCGGCGGCCTGATGTTCATCCTGATCATCTGGCTGCAGGGCATCTACCTGCCCATCCACGGTTACAGCTTCAGCCAGACGCCGCTGTGGGCGGGCATCGCCATGCTCCCGCTGACCGCTGGTTTCCTCGTGGCCGGGCCGGTCTCCGGCTGGCTGTCGGACCGGTTCGGCGCCCGCCCGTTCGCCACCGGCGGCATGGTGGTGGCGGCGGCCTCGTTCGCCGCGCTGCAGCTGCTGCCCGTTGACTTCGTCTACTGGCAGTTCGCGGGCATCCTTTTGCTCAACGGAATCGGGATGGGACTGTTCGCTTCGCCCAACCGGGCCGGGATCATGAACAGCCTCCCGCCCGAGCGGCGGGGCGTCGGCGGGGGCATGAGCGCCACGTTCCAGAACTCGGCCATGGTGCTGTCCATCGGCATCTTCTTCACGCTGATCATCCTCGGCCTGGCCTCGTCGCTGCCCGCGACCCTCAGCCATGGCCTCATCGCCCAGGGCGTGCCGGCGGCGGACGCGGCGCGGGTGGCGGCGCTGCCCCCGGTCTCGATCATGTTCGCGGCCCTGCTCGGCTACAACCCGATCCAGTCGCTGCTGGGGAACGTCGTTGACAAGCTGCCCCCGGGCCACGCCGCCTACCTGACCGGCCACACCTTCTTCCCGTCGCTGATCTCGGCGCCGTTCTCCAGCGGGCTGGCCATCGCGTTCGACTTCGCGATCGTGGCCTGCCTGGTCGCGGCGGTGGCGTCGCTGCTGCGGGGCGGCAAGTACGTCCACGGCGCCGAGCCGGTGCCCGTTGCCGCCCGGCCGCGGGAGGCGTCGGAGGCGCGCCCGCACGGCGGGATCCCAGCCACGGCGGCCCTGCGCGGCGGGACCCCGGCCGCGGTGGGAGAATTCCGGCTGGAATCTCCCGCGAGAGTTCCGGAAAGCGCCCTGAATGACGCATCAAGCGAACGATTGTAAGATTCGCGGAACGCAGGAGCACCCCGGTGCTTCGGGAGGAGTGCCGATGACCGGCCGGCTTTCCTCGGTGGTGTTCGATTGCGGCGACCCGCACCGCCTGGCGCATTTTTACTCGGAGCTGCTCGGGCTGCCAGTCACCAGGGTCGACGGTGACTGGGTCGACATCGGCGACGGCCGGACCCGCCTGAGCTTCCAGCACGCACCCGGCCACCAGCCGCCGCGCTGGCCGGACCCGGCGTTTCCACAGCAGGTCCACCTGGACATCCACGTCGACGACATCACGGCCGCGGAGGCGAAGGTGCTCGCGCTGGGGGCCACCCGGCTGCCCAGCACCGAGCCGGGGTTCCGGGTCTACGCCGATCCGGCCGGACATCCGTTCTGCCTGGAATGGGGGTAACGGGCCGATCCCGGCCGGGAAAATCCGGCCGAGCCCGGATCTGAGCGTTCTGCCTTATGATCCGGGCCGGTTTCTTTACCGTGGTCTTGCTCATCTGGCGGGTCATCCAGACTGCCTGACCCGGCGTCTAATTTTGGGCAAGTGCCGCCGCGAACTGCCGGAACTGCGACATCCTGCGGGTTGCGGGCGGCCGGGCCCTGACGTAGGGATGCGAACGGAGTGCGCGGCGTGCAGGACGATGGCACTGGCCGGCCTTCAGCCGGCCGGGAGGCGCTGATCCGCGCTGCCATCGGCAGCTGGCGGGACAGCCTCGTCAGCCTCACCGGGGCCAACCGGCTGCTCAACTTCAGGCCCAGCGGGACCGGCACGGTCGGGCTGGTCCGCCCCGCCGCCGCCGACATCCTCGCCCGCCTCCGGATGGGCGGCACCTACACGTTCCGGTCGCTGGCGCCGGAACCGGGCGCGGCGGGCTACGGCGGCCCGGCCACGGGGCAGAACGGCTGGGCGCACGGCGGGCCGCCTGCGGTCCCGCCGACCGCGGCGGACATCCTCGACACCGAGGCCGGCCCGGACGATCTCGCCGCCGCGCTGCGGGCGCTCATGCGGCGATCGAACCAGGAGTACCTCGACCGGGGCCTGCGGGTCCTGTACCTGGCGTTCGGCACCCTGACCTGGGAAGACGAGGACCGGGCCCGCTACACCAGCCCGTTGCTGCTGGTGCCGGTCCGGCTGGTGGCCGCCGCGCCGCGGCAGCCGCCGGTGCTGGAGCCGGACGGGGACGACCCGGTGATCAACCCGGCGCTGCGCCGGAAGCTGTCACCGCGCGGGATCACGCTGCCGCCCGCGGACGACCTGGAGGAGGTGCCGCTGGACGGGTTCCTGGCCGCCGTCCGCGACGCGGTCGCCGCCCGGGACGGCTGGCAGGTCAGCGGGGGCGCCGTCCTGTCGTGCTTCTCGTTCGCCAAGGAGGCGATCTACCGGGACCTGCTCGACCACGAGGATATGGCCGTGGCGCACGCGGCGGTAGCGGGCCCTGGCGGCCGGCGGGCCGGGCGCGGGCGGCCCGGGACTTCGCCTTCGACGAGATTCCCGAGCACGAGATCGACGGCCGCGCCGCCCCGGAGGTCACCCCGGTGGTCCTGGACGCCGACGCGTCACAGCGGGCCGCCATCGCGGCCGCGCTCGACGGCCGGTCGTTCGTGATGGACGGCCCTCCCGGCACGGGCAAGAGCCAGACGATCGCGAACATGATCGGCGCGGCGCTGCACGCCGGGAAGACCGTGCTGTTCGTCTCGGAGAAGGCGGCCGCGCTCGACGTGGTGAGGGACCGGCTGGCCGGCGCCGGCCTGGGCGCCTACCTGCTGGAGCTGCACTCGCAGCAGGCGACGCGCAAGCAGGTGGCGGCGTCGCTGGGGAGGGCGCTGGACACGGTGCCGGTCGCGCCCCCGCCGATGCCGCGGGCGGACGTGGACACGGCCCGCAAGCGCCGTGAGCAGCTCAACGCCTACGCCGAGGCCATGAACCGCACGCGTGACCCGCTCGGGTACTCGCTGCACGACATCCTCGGGGTGATCGCCAACCAGTCGCACCGTCCCGGCTGCCCCGGCGACCGGCCTTGCCCCGGTGGGGGACCTCACCGTCGAGGCGTTCAGCGAGATCCGGCAGACCGCGGCCGACCCTGGCGGCGGCGTGGCGTCCGGCCGCGCAGGGGCGGTCGTTCGTCTGGCGCGGCGTGACCGAGCGGGGCTCGCTCGATGCCCGGCTCTACCAGGCGGCGTCCGCCCTGGAGGCGCTGGCCGGGATGACCCAGCTCAACGAGACGATCGCCGAGGTCACCGGGCTGACGCGCCCGTCCGACGCCGGCGCCCTCGCCGGGCTGCTCAGCCACCTGCTGGCCTGGCCGCCGGGCATGCCGGACGAGTGGCTGACCGCGGGCACCCTCGAGCCGGCCGACGGCGACCGTGGCCCAGCGTCGCCGCGACGCTCAGCGAGATCGCGGACGGCGAGGACCAGGCGGCCCGCGCCGCCGGGATCACCCTGGTCGGCGATACCGCGATCGCGGCCTGCTGCCCGCCGCTCGACGGCGCGGCCCTGGCCGCGCTGGCACCGCCGTACGCCGATCCCGGCGGCCTGACCGCCGAGCAGATCACCGGGCTCTCCCGGGCGTTCGCCGCCGACGCCGACATGCTGCAGGAGCGCCTGGGGTCGCTGTCCGGCCTGGCCGGCATGCTCGGCCTCCGGCCGCCCGTGACCTTCAGCGACGCCGCTGACCTGCTCGCCATCGCCGACCTGGCCGGCGGACCGACCGGCCCGAGCGCGGGTGGCTATCCGTCCCGGGCTACCAGGCGGCCAGCGAGGCCGGGCGCGCCCTCTACGATGCCCACCGTGAGCTCGCCCGCGGCCGAGGCCGACGCCAGCGCCTACTACACCCCCGAGGCGCTCCACGCACGATGTGCACGGGCCTGGCGGACCGGTTTTCGACGGCGAGCATCACGGCCTGGGCAAGCTGTCCGCGGAGTACCGGACGGACAAGAAGACCGTCGCCGCCTTCACCCGGGACGGCATCGCCAGGGAAACCGCCTATCAGCAGCTCCCGCTCGCCGTTGCCTGGCAGCAGCGCCGCGCAGGCGGTCGCCGCCGCCGAGGCCAGCTTCGCCCCGCTGCTCGGCCGCTACTACGCGGGCGCGGCCACCGACTTCGACCGGCTCGGCCGCGCGCTCACGCACGCCGCCGACGCCGTGCACCGGGCCCACGGGCAGGACCTCCGGAAGGCGGCCACCCAGATCGGCTGCCGATGCGCCTGCCGAACCCGGCGATCACCGGCATCGCGGCCGAGTCGCGCCAGGACCTGGCCGCCTGGCAGGCGGCCCTGGCCGCGCCGGCCCGCCACCGCCGGCCGCCCGGAACTGCTGAACGGCACGATCGCCGATGCGATCGGGTGGCTGCGGGCCCACCTCGGCGCCGCTGCATGCGGCCGGCGCGTTCACCCACGCGGTCAGCGAGGTTGCGGGCCGGCAGCTCACCTTCGGCCAGGCCCGGCACCTGGTGGCCCTGCGGGACGCGGCCGACGCCGCGCACGAACGGCTGGCCGCGCAGGACGCGGCGTTCCGCGACGTGTGCGGTGACCTGTACGCGGGCGGCGAGACCGATGTCACCGCGCTCCGGGCCGCGCTCGACTGGGCCCGGCGCCTGCGCACGATGCTCACCGGCGGCGCCGGCCCGCTCACTCCCGCCCACCTCAAGGCGGCCGAGAGCGCGGTGCCGACACCCCGCCTGCCCGCGGCCGACGATGCGTGGCGCCAGGCCAGGGACGCCCTGATGGCGGCGTTCGACCCGGACCGCCGCGCCGAGCTGGCCGCCGAACTCGACGACTACGCGACACGGCCGATCTCATCGACCGTGATGTTCGACGACACCGGCGGGCGGGACGAATGGCACACCTACCAGGCCGCCCGTGCGTCGCTGGCCGCCCACGGCCTGGATCGTTGCCGTTGACTTCTGCATCGCCGAGCACGTCGAGCCCGCGCAGGTGCCCCAGGTGATCGAGCGGGCGCTGCTGCAGGAATGGGCCGAGTATCACCTCAGGACCGACCCGGCCCTGGCCGTCGTGCGCGCGGCGGACCGGGACGCGCTGGTCAGGGAGTACCAGGAGCTGGACCGGGCGCTGATCGCGCGCGGCGACCGGGGACATCATCCGCGCCTGCAATGCCCGGCGCCCGCGCAGCGACGTCGGCGAGTCGGCCATCATCCGCCGCGAGGCGGAGAAGAAGAGCGAGGCACATGCCGGTGCGGGTCCTGATCGAGCGGGCCCGCCACGTCTGCCAGGCGATCAAGCCCTGCTTCATGATGTCGCCGCTGGCGGTCAGCCAGTACCTGCCCGCCGACCTGCGCTTCGACGTGGTCATCTTCGACGAGGCCAGTCAGGTCAGCCCGGCCGACGCCATCAGCTGCATCTACCGCGGCGGCGCCCTGATCCTGGCCGGGGACCAAAGCAGCTGCCGCCGGCAGCTTCTTCGCCGCGGCGCGCCGACGACGGGGACGAGCGGCCGAGGAGGCGCGGCGACGCCGCCGACTTCGAATCGGTCCTCGACCTCGCGAAGGGGATCCGGCGCGTACCGGAGCCTCACCCTGCGCTGGCACTACCGGTCCCGGCATGAGGCGCTGATCGCGTTCTCCAACGCGGCGTTCTACGCAGGGCCGCCTGGTCACCTTCCCCAGCAGGCACAGCGACGGGCCCGACGTCGGCGTGGAGCTGTTCTGGGTCGAAGGGACCTACCGGCGGGGGACCTCGCGGGACAACCCGGAGGAGGCCGCGCGGGTGGCCGAGCGCGTGATCCACCACTACGACACCCGGCCCGACCTCAGCCTGGGCGTGGTGACCTTCAGCGAGGCACAGGCCGACCGCCATCGAGGCCGCCGTCAGCCGGGCCCGCCAGGACCGTCCCGACCTGGACCGGTTCTTCACCGACGACCGGCTGCGCGGGTTCTTCGTCAAGAGCCTCGAAGCCGTCCAGGGCGACGAGCGGGACGTCGCTGATCTTCTCCATCGGCTACGGGCCGGACGAGAACGGGCAAGATCACGATGGACTTCGGCCCGCTCAACCGGCCGGGCGGGTGGCGCAGGCTCAACGTCGCGGTCACCCGCGCCCGCTACCGCAACGAGATCGTCAGCAGCATCCGTGCCGGTGACATCCCCGAGTCCGTCACCACGCGAAGGGGTGCGGCAGCTGCGCCGCTACCTCGACTATGCCGCCGGTGGGCCGCCCGCGGCCGCGCCCGGCGGCCGCGCCGGCGGTGATGCCGGATCGCCGTTCGTCGAGTCGGTCATCAACGTCATCCGCTCCTGGGGGTACGCGCTCACTCCCGCAGGTCGGCACCGCCGGCTACCGCATCGACATCGGCATCCACTACCCCAGCCATCCCGGCGTGTACGCCCTGGGCGTCGAATGCGACGGCTACCAGTACCACTCCGCCAAGGCCGCCCGCGACCGCGACCGGCTGCGCGAGAAAGTGCTCCGCGACCTCGGCTGGAACCTGCACCGCATCTGGGGCACCGCCTGGTACCGCGACCGCAGTGGCGAGGAGCGCAGGCTCCAGGCCGCGATCGAGCACGCGATGGCCGCGCCCGTGCACGGCCTGCCCGGCGGCGCCGGCAGGCCCGCGGACACGGCGCGGCCCGCCGTCCGGACCGAGGCGGCCTCGCTGGCGGAGGTACCCGGCTGGGCCACGCCCTACGTGACGGCGGCCGTGCCCGCCCTGCCGCACTGGATCGACCCGGCCGACCCGGGCAGCCAGTTCACCATGACGGACGGGATCCGCGCGGTGGTGAGCACCGAAGCCCCCGTCCACATCGGCGTCCTGTATGAGCGGCTCCGCGCCGCCTGGCACATCGGGCGGGTCGGCGACCCGCATCCGCGACAACATGGACGCCGCGATCGTGCTCGCGGACGTGATCCGGGACGGTGAATTCCTCATCCTCGCCGACGCGCCGCGCTCCCGCGGTGCGGACCCCGGTCCCGGCCTGCCAGCGCACCGTCGACCAGGTCCACGACGACGAGCTCGCGCTGGCGCTGGTCAGCTTCATCCGCGACGCCGGCGGCATCAGCCGCAGCGAGCTCACCGCCCGGGTCGCCCGCCTGTACGGCTGGGCCGGGCGCGAGCCGGACATCACGGGCCGGATGGGCCCGCTCATTTCCCGGCTCCGCCGCAGCGGCATCCTGGCCGGGGACGAGCAGGCCGTCACGGCGGCGACCGCCGGGGATCAGGGAGCCATGCCCGCCGGGAATCAGGGAGCGGGGCGGGCCGGGCCGGCGGACGGCGCCGGGCCGGCCGTGGCCGCCCCGGCCACCGGCTGGCATGCTGGCTCCCATGACCGAGCCGGGCCCTGACACCCCGCTGCCCAGCACCGCCGCCTCGGAGGCCGTGCGCGACCTCGGCTGGCGGTATCTGCTGGGCACGCTGGCCCTGTCCGTACCGGTGCGGTCACTGGCGCAGGCCGGTGAGGTGTCCTCCGCCGCGCTCACGGCGGCCGGGGCGGACGCCGACGGTCACCTGCGCGTGGACCTGCGCCCCGACCGGGCCGAGCTGTCGCTGCAGACCCGGGCACTGGGCGAGGTGACGGCCCGCGACACGCAGCTGGCCCGCCGCATCTCCGGCGCCGTGGGCCAACTCGGGCTCGCCCCGGCCGGGGCGACGTCGGCGCAGTCACCGCGGCCGGTGCAGATGCTGGAAATGGCCATCGACGCGCTGGACATCCCGGCCATCCGCCCGTTCTGGAGGGCGGTGATGGCCTACGCCGATGAGCCTGGCCGCAGCGGTCCCGAGGACGCCATCGTGGATCCGGCCGGGCAGGGCCCGGCCATCTGGTTCCAGCAGATGGACGCCGCACGGCCGCAGCGCAACCGGGTGCACTTCGACATCACCGTGGCCGACGACGAGGCCGACGCGCGGGTGCGCGCCGCGCTCGGCGCCGGCGGCCGGCTGGTCAACGATTCCTTTGCCCGCGCGTTCTGGGTCCTCGCCGACGCCGAGGGCAACGAGGTCTGCGTCTGCACCTGGACCGACCGCGACGAGTAACGCCGCGGCTGCCCGCCGCCCCTGCCCGGCCACGGGCGCCTATCCTGGCCTCGTGCGCCTGGTCTCGCTGCTGCCCTCGACGACCGAGATCGTGTACTCGCTCGGCCTGGGCGAGGATCTGGTCGGGGTCACGTTCGAGTGCGATGAGCCGCCCGCCGCCCGGTCGGAGAAGACGATCGTCGTGGGGGGCCGCGATACCCGCGGGATGACCGCCCGCGAGATCGATAGCTACGTCCGCGCACAGCTCGCCGCCGGGGCGGACCTGTACACGCTGCACGCCGACGCGCTGGCGGACCTGCGGCCCGACCTGATCCTCACCCAGGACCTGTGCCGGGTATGTGCGCTGCCATCCGGTCACGTCGAGGACGCTCTGGGCTACCTGGGGTGCCAGGCCGACGTGCTGTCCCTTGACCCGCACTCGCTCGACGAGGTGCTGGACTCGATCCTCACGGTCGGGCAGCGGACCGGCGTGCCGGAGCGCGCCACGCGGCTGGTGGGCGACCTGCGCGCCAGGCTCGCCCGCGTCGAGGCCAGCGTCGCCGGGCGGCGCCGCCCCGCAGTGGCGGTGGTCGAGTGGGTGGACCCGCCGTTCACCGCCGGGCACTGGATACCCGACCTCGTCACCGCGGCGGGCGGCCTGCCGGTCGCGGCCGATCCAGGCGTGCCGTCCGTCGCGACGAACTGGGACACCATCGCCGCTGCGGAACCGGAACTGGCCGTGGTCGCGCCCTGCGGCTACCACCTGCCCGGCGCGGTCGAGCAGGCGCAGGCGGTGGCGCAGACGCTGCCCGGCGTGCCGGTCTGGGCGATCGACGCCGACGGCATCGTGGTCCGTCCCGGCCCCCGCCTGATCGACGGCGTCGAGGCCTTGGCCTCGATACTCCACCCCGGCGCGGTGCCCGCCCGGCCGGCGGCCGTGCACCGGGTCACGGCTCCCGGCTGACGCTCAGGGCACCAGGACGATCTTGCCGCGGATGTGGCCCGTCGCCAGGCGCCGGTAGGCCTCCCGGACGTCGGCCAGCGGGAAGACGGCCGCGATCGGGATCTCCAGCTCCCCGGCGGCGATCAGCCCCGCCAGCTCGGCGAGCGCGCCCGCGCTGGCCCCCGCCGCATTGCCCTCGGCCTTGACGCCGTACCGCTGGACGGCCTCGAAGTTGGCGATCGTGTCCACCCGGGACGGCGCGACACCGAGCTCCAGCGCCAGCTCGACGTAGCCATCGCCGAACGTGTCGATGAGCGCGTCCACCTGGCCGGCCGCCTGCCTGATCCGGCCGGCCACGCCATCGCCGTAGCTGACGGGGATCACCCCGTGCCCGGCGAGCCATGCATGGTTGGCCTCCCCCGCCACGCCGATCACGGTGGCCCCGGCGCGCCTGGCCAGCTGGACCGTGATCGAGCCGACCCCGCCGGCCGCTCCCGCCACCACCACCGTGTCGCCCTGGGCCAGCGCGACCGCCCGCACGGCCGCGTAGGCGGTGAAACCGGCCACCGGCAGCGCCCCGGCCACCTCCCACGGCACGGCGGCCGGCTTCGCCGCCAGGTTGGCCGACTCGACCAGGACGTACTCGGCCTGGCTGGCCCGGTTGTCGGTGTAGCCGATGACCTCGTCCCCGGCGGAGAATCCGGTCACGCCGGGGCCCGTCTCGGCCACGACCCCGGCCAGGTCGCTGCCCTGGCCGGACGGGAACACCGCCGGCCACCGGGAGTGCAGCAGCCCGTCGCGGATCTTGGCCTCGCCGGGGTTGATCCCCGCCGCCTTGACCTGGACCAGGACCTGGCCCGGTCCCGGCACCGGCCGGGGGACCTCGACCACCTTCAGGACGTTGACCCCGCCGTACTCGTCGAACCGGACCGCCTTCGGCATCGCCACTCCGTTCTCCGGGCTCATCTGCAGGCGTCGGCGTAACCGCAGCGCCCCGCCGGTTATGCCCGCCAGTTATGCCCGCCGGTTATGGCCGCCGGTTATGCCCGCCGGTTATGCCCGCGGGCGGGCACGGGCCGCCCGCCGGCGCCTGCGGGACGGGCCGGCCTCGGGCGGGGCGGTCGGGACCAGCGGCAGCCGGGATGGGGGCTTTATCTCGGCCAGCCGGAGGTAGGTCACCAGCCGCTGACCGCCCCGGGTGGCCAGGCCGGCCAGAACCTCCTGCAGGTCGGCGACGTCGCGCGCGACGACGGTGAGCAGGTAGTCGGTCTCGCCGGCGACGTTGTCCGCCGCGATGATCTGCGGCAGCGCCCGGATCTCGTCGTCGAAGATGCGGCTCGAGCGCGGGTCATGGCGGCTGAGGGTGGCGGTCACGTACACCTGCAGGGGAAACCCGGCCGCGACCGGGTCGAGCTGGGCGCTGATGACCCGGATGACGCCCGACTCCTTCAGCCAGCGGACCCGGTGCAGCGTCGCCGCTGGGGACAGGCCGACCAGGCGTGCGAGCTCGACGTTCGTGCAGTCGGCATCCTCCTGCAGCGCAGTGAGCAGCCTTACGTCAATTTCATCAAGTTCAGCAGCCATATAACGATATGTTATCTCGTTCTAGTGTCTGACGATCAAATTCTGTGTCGCTACCGGCGAGTATGGATACATGAACACCAACCGCCGCCGCGCCGTCGCCGCGCTCACCGCCGCCGGGCTGCTGTGGGGCACGACCGTGCCACTGTCCAAGCTGGCCCTGGGCTGGCTGGCGCCCGGCTGGCTCACCTTCGTGCGTTTCGGCCTGGCCGCCGCGATCCTGCTCGCCGTGGCCCCCCGCGCCCGGGTGCGTGCCGTCTGCACCCCGTCGGTGCTGGCCTCGGGCGCGATCGGGTACGGCGGGTCGGTCGTGGTGCAGAACGCCGGCATCACCCGCACCAGCGTCAGCCACGCGGCGCTGCTGATCGGCGCCACCCCGGTGCTGGTTGCCATCATCGCGGCGCTCTGGCACCGGACGGTGGCGCGCCCGGTGGCCTGGGTGGGCTTCGCGGTGTCGCTGGCCGGCGTCGGCCTCGTCGCCGGCGGAGGCGGGGGCGGCGCGACGGCCACCGGCGACGGCCTGGTGCTGGCGTCGCTCCTGCTGTCGGCCGCGTTCACCGTGGCGCAGGCCCGGCGGCTGCGCGGCCGCGACCCGGTCGCGCTGACCGCGGTGCAGTTCCTGGGGGCGGCGCTCGCCGTGCTGCCGTTCTCGGTGGCGGCCGAAGGCGTGCCCGCTCTCCCGGCCGGCCGGGCACCGTGCTGGCCGTCCTCGGCCTGGCGGCGGGCGGGACGCTGCTGCCGTTCACGCTGTTCGCCTACGCGCAGGGCCGGGTATCCGCCGAGGTGGCCGGCGCCTTCCTCAACCTGGAGCCGCTCGTCGGCGCCGTGGCGGGCGTCGTCGTCTTCGGCGACCCGGCCGGCCCGGTGCAGCTCGCCGGCGGCGCGGCCATCCTGGCCGGCATCGCCCTGAGCAGCCTCCCGCTGCTGGCCACCGGCCGCGGCCCGGCCCCGGAGGAGCCTGCCCTGCGTCACGGCACCGCCCGGCCGGAGCCGCGCCGGGGCCCGCAGCCCAGGATCGCGCGGTGCCGGATCCTGCGACCCCAGAGCCCGCAGCCCTCGATCCCGCGGTGCCGGATCCCGCTGCCCAGGAATGCCCTGCACGGGCGGCCGCCACGATGCCGGCCTGAGAACGGTGGACCACCCCCGCCGCCGGGCCGGCGGCGCGTTACGCTACCGCTCAGCCAGCGCGTGCCCGAGGCAAGGCCGGGAAGAACCGGCTGCACCTCGACCTGGTCGTGGATGACCTCGGCGAGGCGACCGCGGAGGTGGAGAAGCTGGGCGGGCCGGTGGCTGGAGCCAGGGACGACGCGCGAGCTTGAGGGGTGCCGGTGGCGGCGGATGGCCGGCCCGGAAGGCAACGAGTTCGACATCGACGTCCTGCCCTCCGGCGCGTGGCCGATCCGCCGGGGGCCGACGCGCCTCCTTGGTAGCGTGGCAGTTCGCCAACACGGGGGGTGCCCGGGGTGACCGCTGGGAGTTTCGACGACGGGCGGGCAGACGTCCCGGGGGGGCTGGCGGGCGCGGCCGAGCGCGTGCTGGTGGTCGGGGCCGGGATCGCCGGCCTGACGGTCGCGAACGCGCTGGCGCACGGCGGGGTCGAGTGCGTGGTGCTGGAGGCCCGCGACCGGATCGGCGGCCGGCTGCACACGGTTGACCTGGCGGGCTCGCCGGTCGATCTGGGCGGCTCGTGGATCCACATGCCGGGCGGGGGGAACCCGATGCGTGCCTTCGCCGAGCTGGCCGGTGTGCCCTGCCGCAGCGCAGACCCGGTGCCGGAGATGGCCGGTTTCGACTGCGGCGAGGGCCGGCGCCTGTCGGCCGCCGAGGCCGAGGCGGTTCTCGCCCTGTACCTCGAGGCCTTCCCGGAGGCGGCCGGCCCGCTGGCCGCCGAGCTCGGCCCGGATGCGTCAGCGGCGGATGGGATCGAGGCGTTCGTGGCCGCGGCCGGCCTGGCCCCGGGCCCGGCGCGGCGGGCGCGCCAGACGCTGTACGGGGCCATCGAGGCCGAGTCTGCCGACCTCGCCGAGCGCCAGTCGCTGCGCTGGATGTGGAACGAGATCGAGTACGAGGGGAACTACCTCGGCGATGTACCGGACGGGGGCTACCGGAGCCTGGTGGACGCGATGGCGGCCGGCGCTGATCTGCGGCTGGGCGTGGAGGTGACCGAGGTCGAGCACTCCGCGGGCGGTGTGCGCCTGCGCTGCGCCGACGGCACGTCCGAGGAAGGCTCGCACGTGGTGGTGACGGTCCCGCTGGGCGTGCTCAAGCGCGGCGCGCCGCGGTTCTCACCCGCGCTGCCGCCGGACCGGCTGGCGGCCATCGGGCGGCTGGGGTTCGGCCGCTTCGAGAAGGTGGCGCTGCGGTTCGACGAGCCGTTCTGGCGCGCCGCGGGGTTCCCGCACCTGATGATCTTCCCCCGCGACCCCGGCGAGTGGATGGTCTGGGCGCTCGGGCTGGACGCGTTCGGCGCCGGCCCGGCGCTGGTCTTTCTCGTCTTCCACAGCGCGGCCGGCCGCTGCTCGCCGCGGGCCCGGACGCCGCGGCCCGGTGGGCCCTTGACCTGCTCGCCGAGGCGGCCGGCCGCCCGTGCCCGGAGCCGACGGCCGTGGCCGTGACCTCATGGGCCACCGATCGCTTCACCGGCGGCGCCTACACCCACATCCCGCCGGGAGCCAGTCCCGCCGACGCCGACCTGCTCGGCGAGCCGGTCGGCGGGCGGCTGCTGTTCGCCGGGGAGCACACCCAGAGCGCGCGGATGGCCTACGCCGACGGCGCGATGACCAGCGGCATCCGCGAGGCGAAACGCCTGCTCGGCCTGCCCAGCGTCCGCCTCGGCCCGATCGCTGCCGCGCACACCTGAAACGCCCGTGACCCGCCCCGGAGTCGGCCGGCAGGCCGGCCCTGGCCCGACACCGGCGGGCTCCCGGCCCGAGCCCGACGCCCGCGGCCGGCCGACGGGCTGACCCTGACCTGGCGGTCGCGACCGACCTGGGGGAAGATTGTTTCTCTGCGTCACCCCTGGGGTTAGGCGCTCTGTGAGGAGGCAGCTGACATGGCGAGCGAAGGCGACGCGCGGCCGCCCGCGGTGGTGGGCGTGGACGGCTCGGACCAGTCGGTGGCGGCGCTGCGCTGGGCCATCCGGTACGGCGCAGCCACCGGGACGCCGGTCCGGGCGGTGCTGGCCTGGCACTACCCGACGGCCGCGGCTCAGCCACCGGTGGGTCATGCCCCGGAGCCCGTCACCGAGAAGGTCGAGGGCCACGAGGTGTCCCTCCTCCGGGAGGCGATCGCCAAGGCGGCCACGGACGCGGATGGCGCCGAGGTCCACGGCGAGGTCGTCTACGGGCACCCGGTTGAGGTGCTGATCGAGGAGTCCGGCCACGCCGACGTGCTGGTGGTGGGCAGGCGGGGGCATGAGGGGTTCCTGGCCAAGCACCTCGGCTCGGTGAGCCTGCACTGCGTGAACGCCGCGCAGTGCCCGGTTGTCGTGGTCCACAGCCACGGGGACGCCTGACCGGGCGGTCACCCCGGCCGGGTCGCGACGAGCGCGCCGGCCATCGCGGTGAGCGAGTTCGGGACCTCGCGCGCCAGCTGGCGCTTGCGCATCGGGCCGCCGAAATACCGGCGGTCGGCCGTCTTGAGGTAGACGTCCCACGTCACCGTGACCTCGGCGCCGCCGTCCGCGCCGGTGACCTCCCAGGCCCACTTGGTGTAGGAGGGGTTGCCGTCGCCGTTGCGCGTCTCGTAGGCGAAGCGGAGGCGGTGGCGGTCGAGTTCCTCGACCCGGGAGATGCTCGTCCAGCTCAGCGTGCGGGGTGGGTGCATCTTGATCGTCCACTCGACGCCTTCGGCCAGCTCCGGTGGCCGCTCGAGCACCCTCTCGATCGCGATGTTCCATTCGGGCAGCCGGTTGACGTCGGTGATGAGGTCGAAGACCGCCTGCGGTGTGGCGTCAACCTGCAGCGCGGCGCGCCCGTGAATCTCGTCCATGATGGTTCCTTCCGGTGGCAGGGGGATGGGGTTCAGGCCTTCTGGCCGGTGACGAAGCCGATCGGGACCGTCCTGCCGGCGAATCTCGATGCGGTGGTCCAGGCCGGCGGCGGTCACGTTGCGGCGGGCCAGTTCGAGCGACGGCTCCCACACGTCGATCCCGGTCACCGTGCACCCCGGCCAGACGCGGGCGGCCGAGACGGCGAGCAGGCCGACACCGGTCCCGATGTCGAGCAGCGACGAGACGTCCGTGAGCTCGCCGGAGCCGCGAAGCATCGTCGGCATCATCATCGACCCACGGCCCTGGCCCTCGAGCAGCACCGGATCGGTGTAGGACCAGCCGGCGTCGCGGGTGGGACGGCCGAGCAGATCGGCCGATTGCGCAAACGCGGTCCGGATCAGGCCCGCCATCATCGCGCGCTGCTGCGGCTCGAGGCCATCGACGTCGGTGACGCCCGCGGCCGCCAGCACCTCGTCGAGGGCGGCGAGTATCTCGGGCGCCACGGTGTCGCCGTCGCCCATTCCGAGCCGCGCGCCCAGCGCGGCCAGCGCGTCGGTGGCGGCCTGGAACCGGGTGATGACGGCGGTCATCTCTTGCATCGACATGGGGTCCCCTCCTCGTTCGGCGGATTGCGCTCTTCCGATCGCGGTGGCTATGCCAGGTCCTGGCGGGCGAACTGCGCGTCCCGGCGGCCGGCGCCGGCGGGCGCCGTGGCGCTGCCGACGATGAGCGGGCTCACGAACGACGGGGCCTTGGCCATGGTGAGGTGCTCGACCCGGCCGACGGCGAATCCCGCCTCCTCGATGGAGGTGAGCGTCGGCCGGTTGCAGTCGCAGCGCATCACCAGCTGGCACATCCAGTTCATGCGGTCCTGGTGGTGGGCGAGCCGGGGATCGCCGGAGCGGACGTGCTCGATGAAGAGCAGCTGCCCGCCGGGCCGCAGCACCCGGCGGAGCTGGCGCAGCGCCCGCGGCTGGTCGCTGACGCCGCACAGCACCATGGTGGACACGACGGTGTCGAAGGTGCCGTCCTCGAACGGGAGGTCCTCGGCCGGCGCCCGCAGGATCTTGGCCTGGGGCGCCCGCTCACGGGCGCGCCGCTCGAGGCGGCGCACCATGGCCGTGTCCGGCTCGGTAATCGTCAGCGACCCGGCCTCAGGCGGGTAGAAGGGCAGGTTGGCCCCGGTCCCGCCGCCGATCTCCAGCGCATCGCCGCTGGCCGCGGCGAGCAGGCTCTCCCGGAGGGCCCGCAGAGTGGCCTTTTCGACCTTGGCCATCTGACGGTCGTAGGTGAAGGCGAACAGCTTGCTCCGCAGGCTCATGGCTACCTCGTTTCGTCATCCTTCGATCTATAGATCGGAAGGTAACGAGGCAGCCCGCCAGGCCACATGGGGCAGTTGCCCCATCTTTATCCCCGTAAGGCGGTGACGGGGTACTCGTCGGAAAGCAGGCCGTGCTGCATGGCGAACAGGCTGGCGGTCGCGCGGCTGGAGGCGCCGATCTTCACGTAGATGTGCTCGATGTGGTTGCGGGCCGTCTTCGGTGAGATCACCAGCCGCGAGGCGATCTCCCTGCTCGACAGGCCCCGGGCCAGCAGCCGGAGCACGTCGACCTCGCGGGCGGTGAGCCCGGCCGGCCCCTCCCGGCGGCGCGCGGCGCGGTGTCCCGCGGCGGCGAGCACCGCCTCGACCGCGTCCCGGTCCAGCCGCCCGGCCTTGACCCCGGCGCGCAGCTCCGCCGCGGCTTCCCCGGCGGACAGCGCCGGCCGGTGCGGGCGCGGCTCGGTCATCGCCTGGTAAGCGTCGGCGGCGCCGAGGATGCGGGCAGGCTGGGTGATCGCCGCGCCCGACAGGCCGCGGGGGTAGCCGGAGCCGTCGAGACGCTCGCGGTACTGCACGGCGACGACGCCCAGCGGCGCCAGCGACGGCGACTGGTGCAGCATCCGCTCGGTCAGGTAGGGCTGCATGCGCACGCGTTCCCATTCGCCCGCGCCGAGCGGCCCGCG
Organism: uncultured Actinomycetes bacterium; assembly: GCA_963835425.1. Classification (GTDB taxonomy): domain Bacteria; phylum Actinomycetota; class Actinomycetes; order Streptosporangiales; family Streptosporangiaceae; genus UBA9676. The sequence continues at coordinate 329,426 of CAWIGE010000006.1, forward strand.
CTTGTCCCAGATCGAGTTCGACACGCCCAGCCGCCCCAGCCCGTGGACCAGCCCGGCCCGCCGCAGCGTCACCAGGTCCCCCGGCGCCAGCTCCAGCTGCGCCCCGGCGGCGGCGGCGAGGCCGGCGACGGCGCGGGCGTGGCCGAGTGTGTAGGGCGACTTGAGGTCGACGAAGTCGGCGACGGCGGCCAGCGCGGCGTCGAACTGCTCCCCCGACAGCTGGACGCCGAGCGCGGGCTCGGCCGTGATCACCGCCTCCCAGGTTTGCGCCGACTCCAGGCCGCCCAGGATCGCCTCCGGGTCCGCGCACAGCAACGCCGAGAGCGTGGGATCGAACTGCGCGCCCGCGCGCTTGCGGGCCAGCGCCGCAGCAGCCTCGGACCCGCCGATGCGGTGGGCCACCTCGGTGTACTCGGCCAGCTGCGCCAGACGGGCGGCGATCGGCACCGCGTCGCCCTTGAGCTCCCCCGGCCATCCGTGGCCGTCCCACTGCTCGTACGACGCGCCGACCGCCTGCTGCACGGCGTCCGGCAGCCCGAGCTGCTCGGCCAGCGACCGGGCGATCGCCGAGTGCCGGGCGATCATCCCGGCGAGTTCACGATGCCCGGCGAGCGCGAACTCCAGACCCACCCGGAAGCGGTGCAGCGGCGGGTTGCCCGATCCGATCATGCGGGTGGTCGTGGCCGCGTAAGCGAGGCTGTGCATGTCATGGTCGTATTTGGCACCTTTGAGCGCGATGTCGTCGCCGAACCATTTGGCCTGCTCATGGGCGTCCGAATGGCAGCCGACGTTCACGAGCAGCGCCGTGTAGTAGACGACGACGCGGTCGTCGTCGCCGAGGCCGACCCGCTCGGCCATCCGCAGCGCGATCAGGCACTGCCGGAGGACGTGCTCCATCGGCTGCCCGAAGCCAAGGTCGACGCCCAGCGAAAGCGCCGCGACCAGTTCGGCCAGGCGGACCCGTGCGCCGTCCAACCCCCCACCTGTCACCACCTGATGATACAGGTGACATGGCCGTTGACCAGGAGCTTTTGCCGCAGGTTGACCCCCTGCGGCCACGACCGGCCTGGGCCCCGTACGCTGCCCCGACGCGTCATCAGGAGGGGCCAGCCGCGCCGACGGAGAAGTTCTGGTCCATCCATCCCGGGTCAGGGCTGACCCCGGGTTCCTGCGGGGACGCGCGCTGCGCATGTTCAGCCTTCGGCTACGCGATGCTGCGCGATGGATTGCGTAGTGAGGTCAGGCTGTCGGCCTCGCCGGAGGCCGGGCGTAGCCTGACACGATGAGCATCGTGGTCCGGCCCGCCACGAGGGCGCGGTTCGGCGACGTCGCCACCATGCTCGGGCCCAGGAACCCCGATTCCTCGGTGTGCTGGTGCCTCAGCCACCGGCTGGACTCGAAGACCAACCGCTCGCTCACCGGCCGCGCCAGGGGCGAGTACGTCAAGATGCTGTGCGGCCGCAGGGTCGCCCCCGGCGTCCTCGCCTACGCCGGCGGCGAGGTCGCCGGGTGGGCCGCCGTCGCGCCCCGGTCGGAACTGCCGTTCGCGCGGTCGGCCAAGATCCCTCACGTCAACGACCTGCCCGTCTGGTCGGTGTGGTGCATCCGCGTCCGGCCCGGCTACCGGGGCCGGGGCATCTCACACGCCCTGCTCGATGGCACCGTGGCCTACGCACGGTCCCGGGGAGCGCCAGCGATCGAGGGCTACCCGGTGGACAACCAGGGCAGGAAGGTTGACCTGACGATGGCCTACGTGGGTACCCGCAAGCTCTTCGAGGACGCCGGCTTCACCAAGGCGGCCGGCACCACCTCGGTCTCCGGCGCGTTCCCGCGCGTGGTGATGCGGCTGGACCTGCGCTGACCGCGAGGCGTGCACCAGATCTCACCGGCTATCGGGTGTGCCAATACCGGCCCGGGCGGATGGCATCCCGCTCGCCGGCATCAGCGCCCCGCCGCCCGTCCCCCCCGGGCTAGCCACCGGGCGGGTGCTACTGGCCGAGGCGCCCGTCGATGCGCTCGCGGAGCAGGTCGGCGTGCCCGTTGTGGCGGGCATACTCCTCGATCATGTGCACGAGCAGCTCGCGCAGCGAGACCGGCTCACCCTCGGAGTCCTGGCCGACGAAATCGAGGTCGTGGTCGCGCGTGAACTGCTCAGCGAATGCGATCTCCTCGCGCCACGCCTCCCACGCCTCCTCGGCCACCGCCGGGTCCGCGACCGCCCCGTTGAAGTCAGCGTCGGGATCGGACTCGGTCTGGTAGCGCTTCGGAACGTCGGCCCCGGCGAACCGGCGGCGGAACCAAGCGCGTTCCACCTCGGCCATGTGCCGGACCAGGCCGAGCAGCGACATCGTGGACGGTTCCACGGACCGGCGGGCCAGCTGCTCGGGGTCGAGCCCGTCGCACTTCAGCTGCAGCGTCAGCCGCTGGACGCGCAGAAACTCATTCAGCGTCGTCCGCTCGTCCCCCAGCCGCGGGCCGCCTTCGCGCGGGTCGGAGGCGGGATCGAGGAACAGGTCCGCACGGTGTTGTGGTGTGGTCACGCCGATCGAGACTACCCCCTGTTCGTGACGCTGTTCCTGGAGCCCGAAACCGACGATCTCCTGGTACGTGAGGAAGAGAACGGCGTGACGCAAAGGTGGCCAGACGCGAACCATCACGCCGGGCCATGAAGGTCGGCGCCTGCGGCCAAGATCGCCGCCCACGACGCTGACGTCCTGAGCTACCGCCCGCTGAGCCATCCTGCGTTTGCGGTGCCATGGGCGTGGTAGCGCATGCGGCATGCTGCTGCCGTCCCGGCCTGGATCCGTGCGTTGAACCTGCTCCGTTCAGGTATCACGCCGCGGCCAACCTCGGCCGCAGTCACCCGGTGAAGACACCACGGACAGTGATCGCCGACCTGCTCGCCGCGGATGTCGCCTTCGCCTTCCAGCAGACCGCGGTCGTGCCGGCCATCGCCATCGGCCCGCTGGTCGCGCTGATCCTGGTCGTGCCGCTGGGCTGGGCCTCGCCGGTCACCACCGGCCTGCTCCTGCTCGCGGCGCTGGCCGCGGCGGCCTGGGTCCGCCTGGAGCAGAAGGTGCCCGACCCGCTTATCGACGTTCATGCGCTGCGCACGCCCGCGGTGCTCCGCGCCAATCTCGCTACCGTAGGGCTGGGCTGGGCGCTGTTCGGCAGCTACCTGCTGGTACCGGAATTCGCGCTGGCGCAGCCGGGCTCCTCGCACTACGGGCTGGGCGCCAGCACCGCCGCGGTCGGCCTGATCATGCTCCCGCTGGCGATCGCGCAGACCGTCGCCGCCCCGCTCGCGGGCGCGGTCAGCCGCCGGGTCAACCCCCGGGCGGTGTTCGCCGCGGGCCTGGGCATGACGGCGGCGGCGCTGGCCTGGCTGAGCGTCATCCGCGGCGGGCTGCCGCAAACCGCTGGTGCGCTGCTGATACTGGGGGCAGGCGCCGGAATTGGCCTGCAAAGCAGCAGCAATGTCGCCACCCAGGGCGTCAGCGCCGACGTGGCCGCCGCGTCGTCGTCGCTGAATAGCATGGTCCGCCGCTTCGCCGGGGGCATCGGCGGCCAGGTGACCACCATCCTGCTCGTCTCCTACCCGGTCGTCACCACCGGCCAGCCGCAGTTCGCGGCGTTCACGCTGGCCTATCTGATCGCTGCCGTGCTCTGCCTGGCCGGGGCCGGAACGGTCGTGCTCGGCCGCGGCGCAAAGGCCGCAGGCGACCCGCACGAAGAGACCGCGCCGGGTCCGCCTCAGTCGCCGTCCACCGCGGACGGGCACAGGCAGCCGTTGGCCCACGGTGAGCGAGCCGCGGCGGCTCAAGCCGAATCAATGCGGCTCAAGCCGAATCAATAGGGCGCACGGGGGCAGCACACGACCGGACTGGGGCCCGGCTGGCCCGGCACGTGGGCCGCTCCCGCTGGGCCGCATCGATGACGATGACAACCATCGAAAGAATGGGGAGAGCACTCATGGCGAACGAGCTTGACGGCCGCCGGATCGCGTTCATGGTGGCCAACGAGGGCATGGAGCAGCTCGAGCTCACCGAGCCCTGGCATGCGGTCACCGAGGCCGGCGGAACTCCCGAGCTGCTGGCGCCCAAGGCCGGCCAGGCCCAGGCGTTCAATCACCTGGACAAGGCCGACGCCTTCCCCGTCGACCACGCCATCGGTGACGCTGATCCCGGTGACTACGACGCCCTGGTGCTGCCGGGCGGCGTGGCCAACCCCGATCAGCTGCGGACGGTGCCCGCGGCGGTGGAGTTCGCCCGGTCGATGTTCGCCGCCGGCAAGCCCGCCGCGGTGATATGCCACGGCCCGTGGACCCTGGTGGAAGCGGATCTGGTGCGCGGGCGCACGCTCACCTCGTGGCCCAGCCTGCAGACCGATATCCGTAACGCAGGCGGGAACTGGGTCAACGCCGAGGTACAGGTTGACACGTCCGGGCCCAACGTGCTCATCACCAGCCGCAACCCCGGCGATCTGCCGGCCTTCTGCAAGCAGCTACGCAGCGAATTCGGGAAAGCCTGAGAGCTAAAGATCACATCGCATTCCGGCTCGCCGGCGGACGGCGTGCAGACCGAGCCGGGCCTTGACGCGCTGGACGAGGTGCTGCGGCCCTGGGCCGCCCGGGTGGCGGGAGACCTGAGAGAGGTGGCCGTGGCGTGAGCGCGAGAAATTCACCCGCCCGGAGACCGGGATCGGGGATCGCCGCCCGGCCTGCTGACGATCAGTCCCCGGTCTCGATCGGCACGCCGACGAGGGAGCCGTACTCGGTCCACGACCCGTCGTAGTTCTTCACCCGCGGCAGGCCCAGCAGCTCGTGCAGCACGAACCAGGTGTGCGCGCTGCGCTCGCCGATCCGGCAGTAGGCGATGGTGTCCCTGCCGAAGTCCAGCCCCGCCTCGCCCTGATACAGCGCCCGGAGCTGGTCATCGGTCTTGAACGTGCCGTCGTCCGCCGCCGCCTTCGACCACGGCACGTTCTTCGCGCCCGGGATGTGCCCACCGCGCTGCGCCTGCTCCTGCGGCAGGTGCGCCGGAGCGAGGAGGCGGCCGGCGAACTCATCGGGCGACCTGACGTCGACCAGGTTCTGCTCGCCGATGGCGGCGAGCACCTCGTTGCGGTGGGCCCGGATCGAGGTGTCCGGCTCCTGCGCCCGGTAACTGGTGGGGCGGTCTTCTTGGAGATAAGCCCGTGCACGTCGGCCTGCACGTCGCGGAGATGGGCCTTCTGCAGGGCTGGGCGGTAGGTCGGCATGTGCCTAAGACTGGCGGACGCCGACCCAAAAGTCTAGGATTCCAATCGGAAATATCGGGAAGCTCCCGAGCCAGGCCAGCCGAGGAGGCACAGTGACGCTCAGCACCGTTATCGCAGACACCCGCAAGGCTGTGACCGACGACCCCGCGGCCGGCCAGGCGCTGTTCAGCGCGCACGGGACACTGACCGGTATCACCGAGGTGGACGTGCGTACCCCCACCCACGCATTCACGGTCGACGAGCCGCCCGCACTCGGCGGCGCGGGCAGCGCGCCGAATCCGGTCGAGTACGCGCTGGCCTCGCTCGGTTCCTGCCAGGCCATCACCTACCGGTTCTGGGCCGAGCACCTCGGCATCTCGTTCGACAAGCTCACCGTCACCGTCGAAGGCGACCTCGACATCCGCAGCTTCTTCGGGGTTGACGACAGCGTGCGGCCCGGCTTCTCGGCTGTCCGGGTTCAGGTCGGCATCACCGGGCCGGAGACCCCGGAGCGCTACCAGGAGCTCGCGGCGGCCGTGGACGAGCACTGCCCGGTACTGGATCTGTTCCGCAACCCTGTGCCGGTCGATCGCACCATCACGGTCCGCTGACCAGGCAGCCTAGCGGCCACTGCGGCCGGCGCTTCCCCGTCCAGGTCAGGTGACCCAAATGGCAGCTGACCACGCCGGCACGCGCCTGGCGCCCGCCGTCGCGGCGGCGCCCGCGGCCGGCGACGGCACATGCGCCCCGCGCCACCGGGCCGTACCGGGATGGCTGCCCGCCGTCACCGCCACGCTGGCCGGGCTGGCGTCGGGCGGTTACCAGCTGGGTGTGCCGTCGCCATGGCGGGACGAGGCGGCGACGGTGGACGCGGCGCAGCGCTCGGTGCCGCAGATCCTCGTGCTGCTGGCCCACCAGGACGCGGTCAACGGCGCCTACTACCTGTGCCTGCACCCAGTGATCCTGCTCCTGGGCAGCTCGCCGGCCGCGATCCGGGCGCCGTCGGTGCTGGCGATGGCCGCCGCCGCGGGGTTCACGGCGGCGCTGGGGCGGCGGCTGGCGGCCGGGGCCGGCCTGCCCTCCCCCGCGCTCACCGGCCTGCTCGCCGGGCTGCTGGTGGTGGCCGCGCCGCAGGCGACCAGGTATGCCCAGGAGGCCCGCCCGTACGGGATCGTGACCATGCTCGCGGTGGTCGCCAGCTACCTGCTGGTCCGCTCACTGGCCGACGGCCGCTGGCGGTGGTGGGCCGGGTATGGGGCGGCGCTGGCGTGCGCCGGGCTCTTCAACCTGTTCGCCCTGCTGCTCGTCGTCGCGCACGGGATTTCCCTGCTCATCCTCGGGGCGGCGCCGCCGGCCGCCCGGCCGCCCCGCCGCCAGCTGGCGCGGTGGGCCGTGGCCGCCGCGGCGGCCACGGCGGTGCTGACGCCGCTGCTGCTGGCCGGCTACCGCCAGCGCGTGCAGATAGAGTGGCTGACCCGCCCGGGCTGGGGCACGACCGCCGCCCTGGCGTCAGGATTCGCCGGGTCGCGGGCGGCGCTGCTGCCGGTGACCCTGCTCGCCCTGGCCGGCGCCGCGGCGGGGCTGGTCCCCCGCCGCGCGGAGGCGCTCACGCCGGGGGTGATCGCGCTGCCCTGGCTGGCCGCGCCCGCCGCCATCTTGCTGGCGGTGTCGCTGGTCCAGCCGCTGTTCACCGCGCGGTACGTGGAGTTCAGCCTGCCCGCCCTGGCCCTGCTGTGCGCGGCGGGCCTGTCCTGGCTGGCCGGCGCCGTCACGTGGGTGATCGGCGGCGGTCCGCCCAAGCCACTCGCGTGGCTGCCCGCGGCCGTGATCGCCGCCCTCCTCGGGGCGCTGCTGGCGGGCCCGCAGCAGGCGCTCCGCCGGCCGGACTCCCGGATCGACAAACTGCGCCGGGCCGCCGCGGTGCTGGCCGCCCACGAGCTCCCGGGCGACGCCGTGCTCTATCTGCCGTCCAGCCGGCGGATAGTGAGCATGTCCTATCCGGGCCCGTTCCGGCGGCTGCGCGACGTCGCGCTCGCCCGCTCCCTGGCCGCCTCGGCCACGCTGGCCGGCACCGAGGTGAGCCCCCCGGTGCTGCGGCACCGGTTCGCCGGCGTGCAGCGGGTGTGGGTAGTGACCATCCGGTACCTGAGTCACCCGCCGCCGGATTCACGCACCGACCAGACGAAAGTCGGGCTGATCGGGCAGCTGCACCCGGCCGGCCGGTGGGACGCTGGCGCGGTCGTGCTCCGCCTGTACACCCGCGGCGATGTCAGCCCTTCATGACGCGAAGCAAGGGCAGCGCGGTGGCCAGGACGAACACGCCGAACAGCGTGATGGGCAGCAGGCCCACCGGGCGCAGCAGCCGCACGGGATCCTCCTGCAGCGAAGACCAGTTCGCGATCCAGTTCGCGGCGACGTCCAGCACCATCACGCCAGCCGCCAGCCAGATGCCCTCTCGGCGCACGAAACCGGCCAGCACCACCACCAGCAGATCAACTGCCACCAGGCTGATGAAGAACACCTGGATCCATGGCTGCGGAATTGAGGAATAGGCGTGGATCCCGCCGCGCACCAAGTCCCTGATATGAGCACCAGTGCCCTGCGCGAAGCCAACCAGGTAGACCGCCAGGACCCATCTCGCCCACCGCGGCACATCAGCCCACGCACTTCGCAGGCGGCCGGCCACGCGCGCAGCCTACAACCGCCCTGCCACCCCGGCCCCGATGCTTCTTGCTCCCCTTGGGCCGCACCACCGCCGCGCAGGCCTACGGCCTTGACCCAGGCAGGCGCTGCCGGGCGCGGCACTGGCTGACGGCTGCGCCCGCATGGGAGCCAGGTGCAGTGGCGGATTTCTGGTCGCAGCGGCAGGACGATGACCCACAGACCGCCTCCGGCGTTGACTGCCGAGCGATAGCCGCGGGAAGGCCGGGGCTGGCCGCGTCAGTCGAGGATGGCAACTGCGAGCGCTGCTGGGCAGCCGCGCTGCACGAGCTTGGCGACATCATGCCAGTCAACCCGATCTGCGACGGCCTCGGCCACGGGCCAGGCCAGCCCGAGACGGGCCAGCCGGCTCACTCGCCAGGCGTGCACGGCACCCGCGCGTGGATCGATGTTCTCGTGTGACGAGATCGCCGCGGTATTGCTGCTCATGCTTACCTCCCCTCGTCCGTCCCGGTACCTGCTGGCGTGGCCGCAGTCCCTCGTTCCCGCTGTCCTTCATCGCGGGCTACGACGCCCGCTACCCGCGGACCGCGCCGCCAATCGCGGTGCACGGGGGGAGGGCGGTGAGGCGTTCCGCCGGAAGATCGCGCCCTTCATCGAACACGCCCGCAAGGCGGGCCGGGGGCAGCGGCGCCGTCCCGGGCGGGCCGCGCCCACCCGTGAGCGCAGCACAGATATCCGGGCCTGGGCGGGAGACCAGGGCATCACGGTTAGCGAGCGCGGGTGGATCCCCGCGAGCGTGGTTGAGCAGTACAAGGTAGCAACTCAACGATCGTGGCCCAAGCTGACACCTGGCTGGGCTGAAGCAGCGGTTATCCTTGCTCAGCGCCATCATTCGTACCAGCGCACAGCGAATGGCTCGGGGCGGCTGGCAACTACGGTCGCTTCAGCGGCTAGCACGCGGCCGCGAACGCCGCGATGACCGTCCTCTCGCTCAGTCTCGGAATACCTCCACCGTGGTGGCACGGCTCTCATCCTCGTCAAGGATCAGGCGTCCAAGATCACCGACGGTCAATCGCATACGAGAGCAACAGCTCGGCGTTCACATAGGAAAGATCTATCTCATCCTTGTCAAGGTCTGCTACCGGTGCTCAACTGGTGAGTGGAGCCCACATAGCCACTATTTGTGAGTGGTACCGAGAATTCCTGCCTGCCGTTAGCCCCGTGGTTGTGAGTGAGTGGAGGCCGGAGTGCTGGCGCTATCGCTGGAATTTACGCGGCATCAACTGGGCCACGAACCCCACGTCATCGCCGACGCCGGTAGGTGGGCCGATAGGGATACTCGTGCTCCTTGCGTTCGCGTCGGAGGGTATCTGGCGGCTCGCACAGCACATCGGTGTGATCGCACACGAGGGCGCGCATGCGCTTGCCAGGCTGGAGCATGGGGCGCAAGTCCATCCGTGTGGAACTGAATAGTAACGGCAGCGGTGTGACGCACAGTGACGGGCCTGATGTCGGCCTGGGCAGGGCCATCACTGCATTTGCTAGGCCCGAGCCTATTTGGCCTTTGCGCAGCAGGACTTCTTGCCCACCACCAGCTCGATGCGGTGCTGGTCGTGACAGGAGTCGCTCTCTTCATCATGCTACTTTGGGTCCGCAATCGCTTCGGTGTCGTGTCAGTGCTCGTGAATGGCGGGCTACTCGTCTTGGTCGTGGGGTACGGGAGCGTTAAGCTCCAGACCATTGCCGCCTATGCCCTCAGCTGGTTCCTGCTTTTGGCTGGAGTCCGTATGGTTTTTAGGGGCGGCAGCGGACCGCCCGATGCAGGCACCCTGCGCAGGATCACTTGCATCCCACGAATCGTGTGGACCGCGCTCTGGCTGATGATCGCAGTTATTGCACTATGGGCCGGAGGCCGTCTCCTCATCGGCGCACCCGCACAGTAGCTACTACGCTGCTGGCCCGGTGCGCGGAGGCTTCCCGTGAACCTTGAACACGGCGGCTACCTGCTGGGCCCAGAAGATGTATGGCTCGTTGAACCGGTAGCCGAGTGCCCGGGCTTTGTCATAGAAACCTGGCCCGGGTTCCTTGTCGCCGTACTCGTGGGTGACGATGGAAGTCAGGGCGGGACGCCCGGCTTCGTGCTCACCTTCAAAGATCGCGCCGAGCAGGGCGCTCATCAGGGCTGAGTGGGGATCAAGCTCAACTGCAGACACCTTGCCGGCTACCTCGTTTCAGCCGAACATGCGCCGGTGTCGCCGAGCAGTTGGGTCGGTCCTGCAACTGATGGCCCGAAACCAGCCCGACGGCCGTGTTCACATTGACCCGCGCTCTGACGTCCTCAGGCAGCAACGACAATCTGTCCGGGACGCCGGATGCCGCTCCGTGACGGCAAACCTCACGGACAAACGACGGACAAATGATCTGTGAGGCTCGGCGGTAGATGGGGTTCGCGAGGAAGCGGGTCGGCAAGGACGGGAAGCCGCGGTACGCGGCGATCTACGTCAACCTGCGCGGCTCGATCCGCTCGGCTGGGACCTTCACCAGCGAGAAGGCTGCCGATCGGGCGTGGCAGAAGGCCGAGGTGGAGCTGCGGCAGGGACGCGTCGGCGACCCGGCGCGTGGTCGGCAGACGTTCCGTAGGTATGTCGAGGAGCGGTGGCTGCCCAACCATGTGCTGGAGCCGACCACGCGGGAGAAGTACACCTATTACTTGGGTGCGCATATCTTTCCGGAGCTTGGCCGGATGCGGATGACCGACATTTTCCCTGAGCATATCCGTGAGTGGATCAGCCGGATACAACGTGAGGGTCGGTCGGCATGGACGATTCAGTACTGCAAAAGCTCGATCCTCAACTCGATCTTCACGACCGCGCTCAACGATCAGGTCACTTACATCCACCCGTGCCGGGGCGTGAAGATCCCCGCCGTGCCCGCCACGCCCCGGACCATCATCACTCCGGAGCAGTTCGACGCGATCTACGGGGCGCTGCCGGACGCCGATGCCCAGCTGCTGGTGGAGACGGCCATCGAGAGCGGGCTGCGCTGGGGAGAGCTGACCGAACTGCGGGTCAGCGATCTGGACCTTGCCGGCCGGATGCTCACCGTCAGCCGCAAGGTCATCGAGCTCAACCGGGAGTTCCATCCCGATGGCAAGCGGTTCCTGGTCAAGCATTACCCCAAGGACAAGGAGTACCGGCGGCTGAAGCTCAGCCCGCAGCCCCGTGTACGCGCAGGACGTGACTCCAAACTTGCCCAGGATCGGGTATGGCAGACCATCCTGATCTGTACGGGTCGCCTCACGTAGACCCAGCCAAAACCCGATTCCACACCCGCCCATATGAAGGCGGGTCCGCGCGCTGGGTTGGAGTCGAGCGCCGGTCACATGGGGTGAGACAACCTGTGACTCTCGCAGGGCTGGCCAGCGCTCAGCCGCCTTTGAGCGCGCCGAGCACCAGGTCCGCGACCTGCCCGGGCTGTTCCAGGTACGGCTGGTGCGCCATCGCGGGCAGCTGGCGGTGGCGGCCGTCACGCAGGCGGCCGGGCAGCTCGCGGCTGCGGGCGGTCAGGAACGGCACGTCAAGCTCGCCGCAGGCGACCGTTACCGGGACCTGGATCTCGTCCAGGCGGTGCCACGCGTCCACGCCGCTGCCGCCCGCGTCCTCCCGGGCACCGTTGCGCAAGATGATCGCATTCATCTCCAGCGCCAGCGTCCTGGCCTGGCCGCCGACCCGGCCCTCGGGCGAGGATGGCCCGTCCAGCCACAGCCAGGTCTCCAGCCGGTTGACCTCATCGAGGTTCCCGGCGGCCATCGCCGCATCGAGCAGCGCGCCGAATCGCTGGGTATCGGGATCAAGTTCGGGTTCCGGCGCGCCGCTCACCGCCGTCCCGAGCAGCACCAGGCCCGCGACCCGGTCCGGGGCGAGCAGCGCGGCGTCCAGCGCCAGGCCGCCGCCGGCCGAGGCGCCGGCCAGCCACGCCCGCCCGGCCTGCTGCTGGTCCAGGACGGCCAGCAGGTCATCCACATCGGTGAACGGGGCGGTGCTCACGGCGGACTCACCATAGCCCCGGCGGTCATAGGCCACGGCCGTCACCCGCGGCGCCAGGCGCTGGGCCACCTCGCGCCAGCCGCGCCGGTCGGAGACTCCCTCGTGCAGCAGCACCACGAGCTGGGCGCTCCCCGGCCAGCGCTCGCCGGCCAGATCGCATCCCTCCCGCTCGATCACGAACCGCTCGCCCATGACGCCATCTTGATCGCGGCGATCGGCGGCGGCAACGCATTACGCGCAACGCGGAGCCTGGAGGAGCGAACTCCGAACTGGCGGCGCAGGTGCTCGACTGCGGCTGGACTCAGCGGCCGGCGCGCCAGATCGACCCAATATGCGCCGGCCCTGTCCTGCTCCACCTGCTCACTGCAACCGCGCCGATCGGCGGCTCGGGAGCGGTCCTGACAGCGGCTGCCTGGCCACCGCCGGCGCCTCCTGCGTTGATGGTGAAGCAGAGCAGGGCCTGGCCAAGGGCCGTGACAAGCCGGCGCTGCGTCCACGGTGGCCACCCCACCTCTCAGTCGTGGCGTGGTCGGCGGCCTTGATCAGCCGGGGGAGTCGCCGCGCCTCGGCGACGGCGGCGGGCACGGGAGGGTCCGAGACCGGGGATAAAGTTGGGAGGTCGTCGGGATGAAGGTGGCCGTCGTCCCCGGGCCGATCGCTGGCACCCTGATGGTCGTCCCGATGGGACGGCACCAGGTGGAGAGACGTGCGGCCACGCTAAGTCGTACGCTCATCCCTCCGGTATGCCGACCCCGCGGTGGTGACCGTGACCGAGGACGCAGAGCACCAAGCCCAACGGCTCGAAAATGAGGCGCAAGACGAAGCCGGATGGCTCGCGCAGCACGTCACGCAGGACCCGCAGCTGCAACAGGAGTGGATCCGGCAGGACAACCTGGCCTACGGCGGGTTGATCGCAATCGGCGTCGTCTTGGTGCAGCCGTTCGTCGGCGGAGCCTCCCTGGACATCGCCGGACTGATCTGCGTGGTCGCCTTCGCGATCGCGATCCCGCTTCTGGCCGCCCTGGTGCTGGTCAACCGGCTGGAAACGTTCCGGCACCGTAGGACGAGCTCTCGCATGGTCGTGGTGGCAAAGGCCACCGCCCAGGGCTCCGCCTTCGTAGGACTGGTTGGCGGGTTCTGGCACATCCACTGGATCGCCGGCGTGGGGGTCCTGGTGAGCGCCTTGGTGGCGCTGGGGGTCCACTCGGCGGGACTCACACGCCTGGAACTGGGCGAGAGGCCGGCGTCCCGGGCCGCGGAAGCGGCCGAGGAGCCCGCAAAGCCCGGCGACGCCGACGCGTAGCTCCGCACCCAGGTCCGCACGCGAACGCCTCGGCATGCTTCCAGCCCGCGGGCCGCCGGGGGTGCTCGCCGACCTTGGGCTGCTGGACGACGAGCAAGGCCTCGGCGTCGTCCGTGCCATTGGCGGTCACGTGGCGAAGCGAGGCGAGTGAGGCGAGCATGCGGTCGGGGCGTGTACACGCTGAGGTGGGTACCGTGCCACGCCCCGGCTGGCGACGGACTGGAGGCGACGTGTCGCCGCAGGGCCGCCCGCGCAAGACGCTCGGATACCTGACACCATCGGAAAGCTCGCCGAGCTCCTTGCGCACACCGGCTGAACCGACCAGGCGTCCGTCAACTGATCTGCGACACATGGAGCGCGGAACGCGGCAGATGCGGACGGTGCGCCATGAAGCGCCCTGACATATTCCCGGTTCAGCCGGAGGGATTGGAGGTTGATTTCTGGGTCTGATGGCTTACCTGGATCTGAAAGGTGAAGGGGACAGCAGCATGCGAGGAAAGCAGCGGGCATCGCGAAGGCGTCGAAGGTGGGCCGCTGCGGGACCCGCGTGATATGGCGAAAGCTAGACTGCCTGAATCCCAATCTCCAGTTGATGAAATTCGCATCCGGCGGAAAGACGTCTGTAACGCCGCCGTGCCTGCGCTGGCATAACGTCCGGGTCAGTGCAGCCTCCGGGCGCGGGACGATGCCCAGTGAGGGCATTGAAGGAGATGAGTGGGGCGCCTAAGTCACGCTGTTACGTATGTCAGGGACGAACATGGGATCGCCTAAGGGGCGCGAGCCTAAGGTGACGGAGGCCCGTAGTAGTCGCAGGGGTAACGGCCTGCCAAGGAGCCTGGGAGAGCCAGGCACAGGGCAACGGGGGCCAGGTGATGGATATTCCAGAGACCGGGAGGTATGCGAAATGCAGAACGCCGAAACGGTGCTGGGTGTCTGCGTGAGCGCGGCAGGCGTGGCCTGCCGTGTGACGAGCTGTACCGGCAGCTGTTCAACCCGCAGCTATACCTGCTGGCCTGCGGGCGTATCTACGCCAACCAGGGCGCGATGACACCCGGGGCCGAGGGGAAACCGCGGACGGCACGTCGCTGGCCAAGATCGGGCGCATCATTGATGCGCTGCGCCACGAGCGTTACCGGTTCAAGCCCGCGCGGCGGACCTGGATCCCGAAAAAGAACGGGAAGAAAAGGCGCTCGGCCTGCCGTCCTGGTCAGACAAACTCGTCGGCGAAGTGATCGCCTCCTGCTGGAGGCCTGCTACGAGCGCAGTTCTCCGATCATTCACACGGTTTCCGTCCCGGCCGGGGCTGCCACACCGCGTTAAGGAAAGTGGCGGACACCTGGACCGGGACAACCTGGTTCATCGAAGGGGACATCTCCGACTGCTTCGGCTCACTTGACCATCGAGGTGATGCTATCCATACTGGCGGAGAAGATCCACGATAACCGGTTCCTGCGCCTGCTGCGCAACATGCTGAAGGCCGGGTACCTGGAGGACTGGAAATGGAACGCTACACTGTGCGGAGTTCCGCAGGGCGGCGTGGTATCTCCAGTTCTGCCCAATATTTACCTGCACCGGCTGGACAACTTTGCTGAGACAGTTCTGATACCGGAATACACCCGGGGCGGGGAAAGGAAAGCCAACCCTGCATACAGGAAAATCGCCGACGCGATCGGCCGTGCCCGCAAGCGTGGCGACCGTGCCACGGTGCGGGAGCTGCGCCAGCAGCAGCACAGCCTGCCCAGCCGGGACACCCACGATCCGGGGTACCGGCGGCTGCGCTACATCCGCTACGCCGACGGCCACCTGCTCGGGTTCGCCGGGCCAAAGCCGAAGCCGACCAGATCAAGGCCCGCCTCGCCGAGTTCCTGCGTGACGACCTCAAGCTGGAACTCTCCGAAGGCAAGACCCTGATCACCCACGCCCGCACCAGCGCGGCGCGGTTCCTCGGCTACGAGATCACCGTCCGGCACAGCGACCACAAGCTCACCCGTGGCCGCCGCGAAGTCAATGGCGACATTGCCCTGCGCGTGCCCCTACCGGTGATCAAGACCAAGATCGCCCCCTATATGAAACGCGGGAAACCCGCGCACCGGACCCAGCTGATGAACGACGACGACCTCGCCATCATCAGCACCTACGGGCCGGATACCGGGGCATCGTCCAGTACTACCTGCTCGCCGGTGACGTCTGGCGACTGAACCGGCTGCGCTGGGCCGCAGAAACCTCACTGCTGAAGACGCTCGCCGCCAAGCACCGCTCCACCGTGCCGAAGATGGCCGCCCGCTACGGCGCGGTCATCTCCACACCGCACGGCCCACGGCGCTGCTTCCAGGCCAGCATCGACCGCGGCGAGGGCAGGAAACCACTGGTCGCACGGTTCGGCGGCATCCCCCTCAAACGGCAGCGCACGGCGGCCATCACCGACCGCCCAGCTCCCCCGGCAGCCCCCCACCGCAAAGAGCTGATCACCAGGCTCCCGGCAGGACGGTGCGACTATGCGGGCACGCGGGCCACACCGAAGTACACCAGGCCCGCAAACTCGCTGACCTCGCAACGCCGGGGCGGCCACAACCCGGGTGGGCGGAACTGATGGCCAGGCGACGGCGCAAGACCCTCCTGCTCTGCCAAGCCTGCCACGACACCATCCACGCCGGGCAGCCAGCCGCCACACTCACGCAGAAGTCACTGGAGAGCCACGTGCGCTGAAAGGCGCAAGCGTTGGTTCGGGAGGAGGGCGCTGGAAAAGGACCTGCCCCACAGGCACCTCGCCAGGTCCACCTCACTTTGCGTCGGCGAGCGTCGCGGGCCCAAGTGCCACGCGGTATGCCAGCTTTATAAATACGCCGCGCTTTCTCTTACCTGCTTCAAGAAGGACTTGACGACCACTTCTCCCGGATCGTGTGTATGAATTCGTTCACTGCGTCCTCGTTTCTCCTACCGCCGGACTCGCCATGCTTCCAATCAGCGATGTAAGTCTCCATCGCCTGCTTCAATCGAAGTCTCATATTGGCATCAAACGCGAGTGTCCTAGCATCGCTGTCGAGCCAGGTGGACATGTTCGTGAGGTTGGCTACCTCATGAGCTTCCCAGCGATTCCTGCCTCGGGTGAGCACGAACATCATCTGAGTGTGCAATAGCTGACCCACTACTTCACCGTAGTCTGGCCATCGTGTGCCGGTCAGAGACTTAAGTGCGCGAAGAGCGGCGAGGCCAGCGGCTCGCTCTTGCGAACCACCGCCGAGATGCCCTAGAGCAGTGACGACTAGCTCAGTATCCCTGGATGTGGCAGAAACTGCTAGCTGCGTCTCCCGCTCCAAGTCAGAAATTGCTAGCTGCGTTTTATTTAGAAGCTCTTCGGTCCTCGTCTGTTGTGCGCGGACCCATAGGGCAACGCAAGTGCTAAACACTGCTGACACAAGGACAGCGCCTGCCCCGATCCAACCAGCTGTGACCTCTGGCGTCATATCTACTGCTCCTACAGACAGCCGACGATCAGCGAATTGCCCAAGCTTAGCCAACTTACTAGAATCCACCCATCCCGTAAACTTGTCAACAATCTCTCCTGGCGTGACCGACATGTGCCGGATATGCCGATAGCTTCGCTGGCTGGTCGGCCTCAGCTGATAACTGGCTGGCCGTGCGACCGAACCATACCGTTCTGGACGAAAGTCAATCGGAACGCCCTCTTCTCGGCTATGAGCGGGAAAGGCCAGCCGTGTCGGCGAGCGGATCGCCGGGCACAGATCACCCTGTTCGGCACCCGCGCTGGCGGCGTCCCGGTGGACCGAAACTGACGCGCATGGCGGATCTGCGAGCGTTGCCTAACCGAGGCTCCACTACATCCGGTGACCAGTCCGCGAGTGAACCCAGATCCTTTGCGGCGAAGATAGGCACAGCCTCGACCGGTCACGCTGATCCTTGCCCGTCCTCACGGCGCGCCATACGACCTCCTTTCGGTCAGCCCGGATTCTTTAGACCCGCGAAACGACGAAGTTGTCGAACTCCGCCTCTACCGGGTTATTTACGTTTCTCGGTTGCACCACCGTAAAGCCGACGGTGCCGGTCAGCAGTGGATTGTTCGTGTCGGTTGCCGCGGCGACTATCCGGCCGTTCAGCGAGAAGACCGGGCGCACGCCCTGCTGTCCTTCGTTGGTGCATTGGGCTTGCAGCACGTTGTTGGCTTTGACGGGAACCGCAGAAGTGTTAGCGTTACTATCCAATATGCGAGAGCTATGAGCCCCGGAGGACTTATAGATAGCAACATAGGCCTCCGATACTATGAACGCATAGGCACTGTCACTATTTGGGTTCGCCCGGCAGATAATGCCATAAGCGCTATTGTTCGGCCCGAAGATAATGTGTGCAACGGCTTTGATGCGGATGTTTGCAGGGGCCGACGGGTATACGCTTGCCTTAGCTGGATAAGACCAAATGGTCCAATCTGGAGTCCGGTTTAGGATGCGGTATGCACCGTTGTAGTAGTGGATGCTCCCAGACCTATCGCTAGCATCTAGCCACCCATACGCTCGGCTAGAAAAGTTGTCCTGGAAGATGGTTGCCTTAGCAGGCAGGAGTGAAGCAGGCAACGGGGTCGCCGAACCTGGTCTGCTCCCTCCGGTGGTGGTTGACCCTGAGTTGGTAACGGCGATGACGACAATCAGCAGGATGACCGCGACGCTGCCGGCACCGGCGATGATCAAGGGTCGCCTGGAGAGGCGTCTGCGCTGCTTGCCAGGCGACTTGCTAGGGTCCCAAGGCGGCTGAGCCCCGGTCGGTGCGGTTGGATCTGGCGCGATACGGGGCCCGCTGCTTCGTCCTGTTTTCCCGGCAGTGTCGCCGGCGGGTGTCCGGGTCCAGGTGAAGCGGTCTTGCCACCCTGGGAGATTGAATGCCCAGCCGCCGAGGGCAGCCTGCGCCTGGTGCATGGTGAGGTGAGCTGCGGTGAAGTGCCTGGCCGCATCGCCGTCTCGGTACTCGACCACGTAGTCGCCCTGCGCGGCTCGGGCAGTCTGCGCAAACGACTCAGGCCGGTCCTGGCGTTCGAGGACAAGGAAGTTATTTCCCTTTCCCGGTAGCGACAACTCCGAGACCAGCTGATATATAAGGTCCCTGGAAGGCCCCATATGGCGGGTTCTCGGGTCGCGTTCGGTCCAAAGTGCCAGCGCAGCGGCTTCTGGCTGTTGGGCCGCCGGTGAGGCCTGTGCCTCGGCGAGGGTGCTGTCCAGCACTCTAAGGAGCCGGCTGAGATCAGCGTCGAACCGACTCGGGCTGAGCTCAAGGGCCTGACGGCGCACCAGCTTTGCGAGGCTGGGCGGCAGGTCACCGGCGTCGGGCATCCTCGCCCCAGCAACCAGGATCGGCACGACCCGGACATCGCGCGCCAAGGCGGCCGCGATCTCCAGGCGCACGAAGTCCTCGGGGTCATCAAGGCGGCGCGTCCCGTCAGAGCCCGTGATCGTGAGCCATCGGTCACCGATCAACGCCAGCAGCACGTCGCAGGACCCGACAGCGGTGGCGACCGCCTGGACGAAGTCCTCGCCCAGTTCGATCGAGTCGACATCCTTGAAAACCTGACCGCCGCCAAAGCGCTCAGCGAGCCGGTCATACAGCCAGCCCGCCGCGTAAGCCGTATCCTCCCGCCGGTAACTCAGGAAAATCCGGCCCGAAGCTCCCCCAACGGATTCCGCCATGATCGCGACCCCGAAACTCCTGCCCTCGTCCCACTCTACGGATCTGCAGATCAGCGGTCCACAGCCGGAGAACCATCGCCCGTCAAGCAACGATGAACCAGCTCATGACCCAGGCCGGTGTCCTCCAACAGCGACCTGCCCTGACGCCGGTGTCCTACCACACTGCTCACCCGTTCCGCCTGACTTGATCGACTAGGAGCCGAACGCGTCACCGGCCGTTGTGGTCGTAACTGGAGAACACGTCGATGGGTGTGTCGGCAATGATCCCTTCTTCACTCGTCAGGAGGAACGTACAGCCATCCTTGATACACCGAGATCGCAGCTTCTCCATCGACTTCCCGGACAGGCACGCCTTCCTGATGCTCACCGCCAACCTGAACGCACCAGCGCCCATCGACGAACTGTTGCTGAGAAGCCGGCACCTATGGAACTACGCTGCCGCCAGCCGGATGCACGACAAGGCTGGCCCTAATCTCGGCGAACTGCGGCCAGCCGCAGCACTACAAGTGAATATGCCGATCAGCGCATAAGCATGCGTGCAGGCAACGCGCTCATTTCGGCGAGGACCGGGGCCACTATCCAGGCCCGGGAATGACCCCTCTTGACACAGAGGGGAGCCAGAATCGGGTGTTGTCAGACCTCATGCGGGGCCGCACGCAGATTGCCCGGTCCGCCGCCGTCTGAGGACCCCGGCATCGGCGGGACCGCTGCCGGGGTCTGGTTAGGTTGGGTGCTGGCGGGGCGGTTGGTGGGAGGCGCATGGCAGGGCGAATGCCCTGGATACAACCTTGTGCCGCGAACTCGCCGCGCAGCTGGCCGGCCTTGAGCGCAGCGGTTACCGCGCCGCCGTCCTCACCGGGCAGGGACCGATCTTCTCGGCGGATGTCAACTTGCTGCGCTTGCGCGACGGCGGCCCCGGTTACCTGCAGGAGTTCCTGCTCGCCCTGAGTGAGGCGTTCCTCGCGGTGTTCAGCTGCCCGGTGCCGGTGGTGGCGGCCGTGAACGGGCATGCGGTCGCCGGTGGCTGCATTCTTGTCTGTGCCTGCGATTACCGGGTGATGAACGCGGGCCACGGGCGCATCGGCGTCACCGAATTGCTCGTCGGGCTCCCGTTTCCGGTCACCGCGCTGGAGATCTTGCGGTTTGCCGTGGGTACCCACCGGCTGCCGGAGCTCACCCATTTCGGCCGGACGTACCCGGCCGCTGAGGCGGTGGGCCTGGGTCTTATCGACGAGGCCCTGGCCGGGGCGCCGGTGCTGGCGCGCGCGGTCGCCATCGCGGACCAGTTCGCGGCGCTGGCCCCTGAACCGCTGCGGCACACCCGCCGCCAGATCCGCGGCCCCGTGCTGGACCGCATCACCAAACAACGCGCCACCGACGATCTGATGCGCCGGATGTGGGCCTCGCCGGCGGCCCGCGAAACGGTCGCGGAGTACGTGTGGAAGACGCTGCGGAACTGACATGCCGCCGTATCCGGCGAGAAGGCAGCCTGGCCGGGGCAGCCCGCCCGCGGTCCGGGGCTCTTGGCACCAAGCAGACCCAACGGCCTCCGGCCTGCCCCACCCAAGCCCCGCGACGCTTGGTGGCCACCGGCAGCGACCGGACCGCTGTGCCCGGCCCGGTGACTGAAACCGGGGCGACGCACCTGCGCGTCCTCAAGCCCGAGGCCAGATGGGCTGCCAGGCCCAGGACGGTACGACCGGTCATGCGCTGGTGCTGCCCGAGCTGACAGCAGTATCCCGCAATCAGTACCTACGAGCCCACAACGGCACGCTGAACCCCGGGCAGCGATGCCGATGCTTACCAGTCCCGGACGGGACGTGCCGCTCTCAGAGGCGGGATCCCGCGGACGAGCCGCGGACAAACGATCTGAGGCCCGACCGCCGTCCTGGCGATCAGGCCTCTGACCTGCACTTCCTGGTAGCGGGGGCGGGATTTGAACCCGCGACCTCTGGGTTATGAGCGCAGACGGCACTGTCCGGCCCCACGCGGCACAGGCAGGCCCAGCGCAGCAAGACCAACCGGCGCCGCGATGACAACCCCGGACCGCAACGGGCACAACGTCATCAGCGCAGACAGCCCTATGCCATGCACGAGAACACGCACCTCTGCCGCGACGAGCGCGCACCGCCCGGCTCTGGCCGGAGCGTGAGCATGCCCGGACCTGGGGGTGCTGGCGACTCATTCAGCCCGTGAGCTGCTCTACCAGCAGGCTCATCGGGAAGTAGATGCGCAGCCCGCTGATCTTGTCGGCACGCAGGTCGTAGACGACCGAGTACGGTACCCGGACGGCCCGGCCCGTCGGCTGGATCCCGGCGAACTCGCCGGTATGAGTGCCGACGAAATCCGCCTCGATCGCCGCCTTGCCCTCACCTACCAATAGGTTTTTCAGCTCCGCCCGGGCATCGAACGCGCTCTCGTGCACAAACCGGATCAGTCGCCCGGCACGATCTCGCCCGACAGCGGTCTGATCGGTCCCCTCGAATGAGGCGATGACATCGTCGGTGAAGTAGGCCGGGAAATCGCCGCGCTGAGCTCGGCCTGCTGCGCTGACCTCGGCTATCACCCCGCTACCACCCCGGGTATCCCTTCGGGCCAGGTGAGCCGGTGAGCCCTCACGAGCTTTCATCCCGCGACGTCCACCTTAGGGCGATGGCCGTGGCGGCCCCGGCTCTTACCGTGGCTGCACGGCAACCGTGAGGGAGGTCAGGAAATGCGGACGATCACGGTCGAAGAGCACTACGCGACGGCGGCGTTCATGGATGGGCCCGGCCGCCAGCTCGCGGCCCTGGCAGATTCGGTTCGCGAGCATCCGCAGGTGGCGGCGGGCTATGAGCTGCTCATCAAGCAGCTATGTGATCTTGGCGACGGCAGGATCGCTGCCATGGACGCTGCGGGAATCGATGTTCAGGTCCTGTCGCTGACCTCGCCCGGCGCGGAACAGCTCGACGCGACCGAGGCAGTGGCATTCGCCGCCGCGACCAACGATTGCCTGGCGACGGCCGTACGGCGGCACCCGGCCCGCCTCGCCGGGTTCGCCGCGCTGCCGACCTCAGCTCCGGCCGCTGCCGCCGATGAGCTGGAACGCACGGTCCGCGCGTACGGCTTCAAGGGCGCGCTGATCAACGGGCACTCACGGGGCCGTTACCTCGATGACGAGTTCTTCTGGCCGATCCTGCAGCGTGCCGAGGCGCTCCAGGTACCGCTCTACCTGCATCCGACACCACCGCCGCAATCGGTGATCAAGGACGTGTACGCCGGGAACTACCAACCGGATGTGACGAGCCTGCTGGCCACCGCGGCCTGGGGCTGGCACATCGATACCGCCATCCACGTCCTGCGCCTTATCCTCAGCGGAGCATTCGACCGCTTCCCCGATCTGCAGCTCATCATCGGGCACCTGGGCGAGGCGCTCCCATTCATGCTGCCCAGACTCGAGCTCGCCCTCCCCGTGAGCGTGACGAAGTTGCAGCGGCCAGTCGGCGCCTACCTCCGCGAGAACCTTCATTACAGCTTCAGTGGCTTCAACTGGACCCAGGCCTTCCTCGACCTGCTGCTGCAGGTCGGCGCCGACCGCATCATGTTCTCCACCGACCACCCCTACGCGTCCATGACACAGGCGCGCGCGTTCCTGGATCACCTGCCAGTCAGCACCGCCGACCGGTCCCGCATCGCGCACACCAACGCCGAACAGCTCCTGCGGCTCTGACCCGCGCCGACATGACACCCAGAACACCACGACCGGAGGAGACATGAACTTTGCAGGCGTTCCCACATCGTCCACACCGAGGCCGTCGGCAAGCTCGCCCGGGACGCCGAACGGCTGCTGCGCGAGTCCGACACCTGCGCCCGGACCTTCTACGAGGACGCCTTCAGGAGCTTTGTGCGCGTCGGCCTGGCCCGCGAGCGCAACGGCAGCCCGCCGCAGGTCGTCGCGCAGCTGGTGGCGCGCGCTGACCACACCCCGGCCGCGCTCCCGCTACCTGGCCGGCAAGGACTCCCGGCGGATGGCCCTCGTTGCCGGCCTGCCCGCCCCCCCTGCTCGACGCCCTGCGCCGCAAGATCGGCCACCAGCCAGCTCCAGGATCACGGGCCATGTCCCGGCAACCCCCAAGGCGGCGGCCCGCGCGCCGCTGGCGGCCGCGTCTTCGCGCTCAACCGGAGTGCGCCACGGACAGGATCCGCATTCACGACAGCAGAAAGTGAGATAAGCACATGAGCATCACCCTTCCGGTTTTCACGCCGATGCAGGAGAGCCTGTTCCTGACGCAGTGCGGCCGGGCGCTCGACAGCCTCTCGCCGCACCCCATCCTGGCCGACACAATGGCCGGAGACATCGTCCGCAAGCTCGGCTACGACTGCGGCAAGTTCCGTCTCAGTGCGAGCCCCATCCTCAACATCGCACTTCGCGCCAAGAAACTCGACGAGATAGCGCTCACGTTCGTCACCCGCCACCCCGACGCGGTCGGGCTCGACCTGGGGGCCGGGCTGGATACCCGCGTCTTCCGCATCGCCCCGCCGCCCACCGTCAACTGGTATGACATCGACTTCCCCGAAGTCATCACCGCCCGGCGGCAACTGCTACCAGAACGCGCGAACGCCCACGCCGTCGGCGCCGACCTGACCGGGCCGAACTGGCTGGACGCGATCCCGGCCGACCGGCCGGCCGTAATCGTCGCCGATGGCCTGCTGGCGTTCCTGGCCCCGGACGACATGGTCTCCCTGCTGAACCGCCTCGTCAGCCACTTCCCCAGCGGGGAAGTGGCCTTCAACGGCTACAGCAGGTTCGCCATCTGGGCGGCGAAGCGCTACCACGGCACCCAGTCCGTGGCAGACCTAGTAAGGTCTCCCGGCTTCGACGACCCGCGCGAGCCCGAACGCTGGGACCCCCGCCTGACACTGGTCAGGGAAATCCTGCTCACGCGAGAACCCGAGGTCGCCGAGTTCCCGCCGGCCCTTCGCCTGTTCACCCGGCTGGCAGCGCACAGCGCAGCCCTATCCCGAAGAGGAACCACGGTCCTGCACTACCGCTTCTAACCCCCCAGCCGAAAACCCTCGCGAGCGGACGTGGAGATGGTCCATGCGGCGAAGGCCCGGCGGCCCCACGGGTACTCCCCTGAAGAGGCCCACGACCCATGGAAAAGAAGTTCACCGGCCCGATCCGTAGTGTGATCGTGAAGTTGACCAGTGACGACGAAGCCAGCACGTAAAGGAGCAGCGATGACTGACCTGATCAACGCGGGAGCGCCGGTCGTGAGCCGGAAGGAGATCGAGATTGCTGCCCCACCCGAGGTGGTGTGGGACGTGCTCACCGCGTTCGCGCGCTGGCCGTCCTGGAACCCGGAGATCAAGTCGATGTCGATGAAGGGGCCTGTCGCGGTCGGATCGACGTTCCGGTGGAAGGCGGGTCCGGGCACGATAACGTCAGCCATCCAGCGGCTCGAGCCGCCCCGGCTGGTCGCGTGGTCCGGCAAGACCATGGGAATCACCGCGGTCGATGCATTCCGCCTCGAGCGGCGCGACGGCACGACCCTGGTGCGGGAGGAGGAGTCATGGGATGGACTGGTGGCCCGCGTGTTGCGCAGGTCGCTCCAGCGGACGCTCGACCGTTCGCTCCAGAGCGGTCTGCGGCACCTGAAGGCCGAGTCCGAGCGGCGGATAAGCGAACCAGCCTGACCCGTGACCCAATCGCCCGGCCGTCGGCGTCAGCCGCGTATCACCCGGGCCATCCGCGAGCGCGAGGTCACCTGCCGCACGATCGCGGTCGTCCAGGGGCTCCTTTGGGACAACCCCAGGAGCCATGAGCGGATGGTCAGGCGCACTGGGCCTTTATCGGTGGGTTCAGGTCCGGTTCTGGCACCCAGCCACCGCCCTGCGCACCCGTTAGGAGAGCACGACGTCCAGCCAGCGGGGGGCGCGGAACTCCCAGCCACGGAACTGCCAAAACCTGCCAGTTCCTGATGGCCATGTGCGTCAGATGCAGCCTGATCCTGCTGCTGCCACCACGCAGCCACGAAGATCAAAAGGCCTGACCGCATCCTGGCGATCAGGCCTCTGACCTGCACTTCTTGGTAGCGGGGGCGGGATTTGAACCCGCGACCTCTGGGTTATGAACGCAGATGGCACTGTTCAACCCTATCTGGCACTCGCCGACCATCATCCCTAAGGGTGACATGAACCGACTACCATGTAGTCATGAGCAAGCGTGCCGCAACACCAGTTAGGTTCGACACCGCCGTCGCGGAACGGCTGTCGTCCTTCGTTGCCGCCAACCCTGGCATGTCCCTGTCGTCGGCTGCGAACCGGCTCGTGGACGAGGCTCTCCGGATGAGCGAGCATCCGGGCATCATGTTCCGGCCAGGGCCCACCGGACGGCGGGCGGGCCTGGTCGGCGGGCCCGATGTGTGGGAAGTCGTGCGGGCAGTTAAATCGGCTCGTGCGCATGAGCCTGGCCTTGCCGAAGACGAGCTGCTCACCTTGATAGCTGAGAACGCGGGCATCCCGGTACGCCTGATCCGTGTCGCCGTCCGCTACTGGGCTTCCTACCCCGATGAGGTCGATGCCGAGATCGCTGCGGCCGAGGCCGCCGACGACGCGGCCGAAGACGCCTGGCGGCGGGAGCGCCGGCTGCTCGCTGGGTAAAGAGGCCATGAGCTACCCGCTGCTGCTGGATGAGATGTTCTCGGGCAGCATCGCCGAGCAATTGCGCGCAAAAAGCCATGACGTGCTAGCTGTGGTAGCCGACCCGGCGCTCGTCGGGCTTGCCGACGACCAGATCCTGGCCCATGCGGCCGCGGCCGGGCGCGCCCTGGTCACCGCCAACATCAAGGACTTCATGCCCCTGGACGCCCGCTACCGCGCCGCCAGCCAAACCCACGCCGGGCTGATCCTCGTCTCGGCCAAGACCTTCCCCCAAGACCGCACCTTCACCGCAGCGATCATTAGTGCCCTCTCGGCCCTCCTCGACCAGCCAGGCCAGATCCAGCCCGGGCGAGTGCTCTTTCTCCCGCGCCGGTAATTGCTGCTACATCGAGCCCCGTCTACGTTCGGGATCAACGTAAACGATCTGTGAGGCTTTTGATCGGCCCGGACCCTGGGGCTGGTGCCAGGATCGGTGCCGGTGATCTTGGGTTGACCCTCAAATGATCTGGCCACCGGCTGCCGGGCTGGACGGTGACAAGTGTGTTGAAGGCATCGAAAATGACCAGGCCACGGGAGCGCATCAGCGGCACACCACGTTAGCTGACGCTGAGCGAGCGGACCTTGTTATAAATGCAAGCACGCCTGCCATCCGCCCGCATGACCGGGCAGCCGTCGGAGCGGGACGGCATGGTCGACCGTCAGACCTCTCCCGGTCGGCCCGCAGCCGGGGCCAGCGAGGCGGCCAACGCCGGGCTTCGCTGGCCGTCCTGCCCGTGACCGGCCTGCCCGGTGACGGAGGCCGCGTGGGCGAGGACCACGACGACGACCGCGATGACCACTGCGGGAGCAATTCTTCTCATGCTCGGTTAGCCCGCCATTCGCTCGCCTGGCCCCGCGGGCTCTAGGTGCAGGGCAGTCCGCAAACGCGGCCGGATCGTCGAACGCGCAGAATGCCGACCGGCGGTCGAGCACCAGGAGCTTCACCTGGTCACATGCGGCCTGGACGTCGATGGTGAACGGCCGAGGATGATCCGGTCAGCTTCCGAACCGTCGCCGCATGAACCGACAGAGCCGACAACCCGGATCCCTAAACCATCTTGACGGAGAACATGGGGACACCCGTGTTGAGAGTCGTCACCCGAGTGGTAACGCCATCGGTTACTGACCACGCGACGATCTACCCGGCCAGACCATGCGACCCGCAGCGCGCCATCGACACACGGCCGGTGGATGCCGATGCCTGTCGATTCCTGGCGGCCATGCATGTCAGATGCGGGCCGATCCCGCTGCCACCACGCTGCCACGAAGACCGAAAGGCCTGACCGCCTCCTGGCGATCAGGCCCCTGACCTGCACTTCTTGGTAGCGGGGGCGGGATTTGAACCCGCGACCTCTGGGTTATGAGCCAAGTCGGCACTGTTCAACACCAGGCATCATCTGGGGGGCCGCCCGGCGTTTCCTGGCAAGCACCGGTTACACGTGGATCATTTGCTGCGGCCGGAGGGGTCAAAGGATCGAGCACGCCGACATCGCTGCGGGCGAGGCCGGCGGCGTTGCCGGTGACCAGGATCGAACCCCGCGCCCTGGCCGTGGCGGCTAGGAGGCCGGATTCCAGGGGTCGGGGCCGGGGCCGGTTCCGGCGGCGGCGCGGCTGAGCCGGGGCAGGAAGTGGTTCCAGCCGGTGCCGTGCATGGGTGCCTGGCTGGGAGGCAGGCCGCTGTGGACCAGGCGCAGGTGGGTGCCGGCCGGGGTGGGGGTGAGGGTGAACTCGACCTGGGTGGCGCCGGGGGGCAGTTCGGTGCTGCCGGCCACGCCCCAGCTGACCACGACCCGCCGGGGTGGGTCGATTTCCAGGTAGCGCCCGCGTATGGGGACGCCGTTGATGTCGAGCTCGAAGGCGCCGCCGACGGCGGGTTCGAGGGTGGCGTGCTGGCCCATCCAGCGGGTCATCGCGGCCGGGTCGGTCAGGTGCCGGAAAACCTCCTCGATGGGGGCGGGAAGATCGAGTTCGGTGGCGAATGATTCGGTCACGCTGGTGATTGTCCGCCGTCGGCGGGGTCGCTGGAGGTTTGCAGTGTGGTGTGGAGCTGGCCGAGGTGGTGGGTCCAGAAGTCGGCCAGGAACTCCTGCACCGCGGAAAAGCCGCCGGGGTTGACCAGGAACAGGTGACGCGTGCCCTCGCGGTGCTCGTTGACCAGGCCTGCCTCGTGCAGCACCTTCAGGTGCCGGGACACCGCCTGGGGGGTGATGTCGAGGTGGCTGGCGATGTCACCGACCGGGCGGGCATCGTGCGAGACGAGCTGCAGGATGGCCCGGCGGTGCGGTTCGGCGAGCGCCTTGAGGGCCGCGTCGGGGTTCACGGCTGCCGGCCGAGGAACGCCACGAGCCGGTCGGTGACCGGGGCATCGGCCGCGACCGGCACGGCCGGTCCGATGCGCGGCGCGCGGAAGCCCGGGGTGATGGCCTGCTCCGCGAAGGCCAGCACATGCGCGGCCAGGGTCTCGTCCAGCGCGGCCGGCTGGCCGGTGGCCTGGGCCAGGTCCCAGCCGTGGACGACGATGTCCAAGGTGGTGAAGCCGGCCAGCGCGGGGCCAGGCATGTCACCGAACGGTGTGGTGTGCACGCGGGTGAGGGTATCGCCCGCGCTGGCGGAGGTCAGCGCGGCGGCCGAGGCTTCCGCGTACGCGGCGGCCGGGTCCTGGCCGGCCAGGTCGGTGCCGGGCAGGCCGCCGGGCGCCATCGGGTGGCGGGGGGCGCGGTCGGCCAGCAGGGCCTCGCTGAGCCAGAGGGTGCCGATGATGTGGTTGAGCAGGTCCCGGACATCCCACTCCGTGCACGAGGTCGGCGCGCCGGCCTGGTCAGGGCGCACAGCCTTGATGATCCCGGCGGTCGAGGCGACGGCACGGTCAAAGGCTTCATAGAGTTCCATGATGTTCCTTCCGGGGACAGTAGGTTCCTGATGCCTGACCCTAGTACAACCATCCTATTGCGCAATCGACTCTTTGCGAAGGAGTAGGATTGCGAAAGAAGCCGGTTGTGGTCGGCCGGGATGACAGCCTGTCGCGACCCCTGCCCTGTTCGCTTCTCCGGTCTGCCCGGCCGCCTGGAGGCTCGATGGCCTACGACGAGGACCTCGCCGACCGCGCCCGCGAGGTCATGCCCGCCGACGCCGAAGTGACCGAACGCAAGATGTTCGGCGGCCTTGCCTTCCTCCTGAGAGGGCACATGTTCGCCGGCATCGTGGGCAGCGAGCTCATGGTCCGGATCGGCGATGACGCCGCCCTGCGAGCGCTTGAACTCGACCATGTCCGGGAGATGGACTTCACCGGCAGGCCGATGAAAAACATGATCTTCGTGCAGCCCGCCGGGCTGCACGGCCCCGCACTAGAGCGCTGGATCACCGCGGCCGCCGATTATGCCCGGACCCTCGCCCCTAAAAAGCCCAAGCCTCCCGGACGCCGCGCCCGCCGCTAACCCAGCGAGATCGCCGCAACAAGGCAGGCGGTCTGGGGTTCAACCCGCCACAGCCTTTCCTGGACTGTTCGGTCCAACGGAGGGCTAGCATGGCCGCATGGCGGGTGAGCCGAGGACTGGGCGGGGGCGCGCCAGCCGCGAGCGGATCGTGGAGCGCGCGGCGGAGCTGGTCGCCGAGCGCGGCGTTGAGGGGACCAGCCTGGATGAGGTGCTGGCGGCGGCTGGGGCGAGCAAGAGCCAGCTCTATCACTATTTCGCTGGCCGGGACGAGCTGGTGGAGGCGGCGGTGGCGCGCCGCTGCGCGCAGGTGCTGGGCGAGCTGACCCAGGCGCTGGGGGAAATTGCGACCCTGGCGGAGCTGGAGGCGATGCTCGCGGGTTTCGTCGCGGGGTTTGAGCAGCAGGGCCTGCCGGGGTGCCCGATCGGGTCGCTGGCCAGCGAGGTGGCTGAGCGCAATGACGGGGCGCGGCGGCAGGCGGCCGCGGCCTTCGACGCCTGGGAGGGCCTGTTTGCGGACGCGCTGGAGCGGATGCGCGAGCGGGGCGAGCTGCGCGCGGACGCGTCACCGGGCGCGCTGGCCACCGCGCTGCTGGCGAGCATCGAGGGCGGGCTGGTGCTGAGCCAGACGCGCAAGCAGGCGGCGTCGCTGCGGATTGCGGTGGAGGCGGCGCTCGCGCACGTGCGGACCTACCTGGCCCCGAGACTGGACTAATCGGTCCACTAGCTGCTACCGTCAACTGGACCAGTTAGTCCAGTATGGAGGGGCGGCCATGGTCACCCAGGCAGGTTCTTTGCTCGCCACCCGCCGCGGCAGGCTCACGCTGCTTCTTGTGTGCGCGGTTCAGTTCCTTGACATCGCCGATTCCTCGATCATGAATGTCGCCCTGCCCTCGATCCGGCGTGACCTGGGATTCTCGGTGCCGGGCCTGCAGTGGGTCCTCAGCGGCTACCTGCTCACCTACGGCGGTTTCCTGCTGCTGGGCGGCCGGGCCGCGGACCTGCTGGGGCGGCGGCGGCTGCTGGTCGCCGGCACCACGCTGTTCGCGGCCTGCTCGCTGGCCGGTGGCCTGGCCGCGGACGCGGGCATGCTGATTGGCGCGCGCGTGGGGCAGGGCATTGGTGCGGCCATGATGGCCCCGGCCGGGCTGTCGATCCTGACCACCACCTTCAGCCGGGGCACCGACCGGAACCGGGCGCTCGGCGTGTGGGGCGCCGTCTCCGGGCTTGCCGCCGCCACCGGCGTGTTCCTGGGTGGCGTGCTGTCACAGGGCCCAGGCTGGCGCTGGGTGCTGTTCGTCAACCTGCCGGTCTGCGCGGCGATCGTCCCCGGCGCCTACCGCCTGGTCCCGGGCCAGCGCCGCCGCGCGGCGCTGGCGGACTTCGACGTGCCCGGCGCGGTCCTGGCCACCGGCGGCATGCTGCTGCTCGTCTACGCGCTGGTGAAGGCCCCCGGCCAGGGCTGGGGCGCCTGCCAGCACGATCGCCGAGCTCGCCGCCGCGGCTGTGGTGCTCACCGTCTTCGTGCTCACCGAGCGGCGCCAACGCAACCCGCTGTTCCCCTTCTCCATATTCAGCATCAAGGGGCTGGCCGCCGCCGATGCCACCCAGATGATCGCTTTCGCCGGCTTTGTCTCGCTGTTCTTCTTCCTCACCCTGTACATGCAGGATGTGCTCGGCTACACGCCGATCCAGGGCGGATCGGCCTACCTGCCGGTCACCGCCGGCATCGTGGCCGCTGCCGGGATCTCATCGCGGCTGTTCGCTCGCATCGGCACCCGGCCGGTCACCGTCGCCGGCGCGCTGATCGCCGCCGCCGCGATCTATTACCTGTCCCGTGTCCCCGTTCACGGCTCCTACCTGACCGACCTGCTCCCGGGCCTGGTAGTCATGTCGATCGGGCTGGGCGCCGTTTTCGTCTCGGTCACCGCCGCCGCCAACGCAGGCGTCCCCGCGGACAAAGCCGGGCTGGCGGCCGGCCTGCTCAACACCTCACAACAGCTCGGGACCGCGCTCGGCCTGGCGGTCTTCTCCGCCATCGCCACCGCGCGCACCAGCGCCCTCCTCGCGGCCCACACCCCCCGCGCCGACGCGCTCACCGCAGGCTTCCACCAGGCCCTGCTGGCCTGCGCGATCTTCCTGCTCGCCGCCGCCGGTATCGCGCTGCGCGCCACCAACACCCACGGCGCACCGACGGCGCAGCCCGCTCACCTCCCCGAAAGCCACGGCCCCATGGCCACACCGGAGCTGACCGGCCAGGACCAGCCCACACCAGCACACACACCCCAGCAGACACAGCCACGATGACCGCGGCCACCACACCGCAGCCCGGGCCGCCGCGGCCCTGACCAAAGGAGTTACCTGACCATGAAAATCACCGTCTTCGGAGCCTCCGGCGGAATCGGCACCCACGTCGTCGACCTCGCCACCCAGCGCGGCCACCAGGTCCGCGCCGTCTACCGGGCCACCCCGCAAATCCCACCCACCGGCCAGGCCGAGATCCTGGTCAGCCCGGACATCTTCGACCCCCGGTTCGCCGCCCAGGCCATCCGCGGCGCCGACGTAGTCGTCACCGCCCTAGGCCCGGACTTCGCCAAGCGCCACAACCCCAGAACCACGATGATCTCACCGCCAGACCTCCACCAGCGGCTGGCCCGCACCCTCATCGCCGCCATGAAAGACCCCGGCGCACCCGCCAGGCTGATCTCGGTCAGCACCGCCAGCATGGGACCCGCCGACGCCGCCATGAGCGCCGGGCCGCGGCTGCTGTTCCGCTTCTTCCGCACCGTCGCCGCCCCCAACCTGGGCCGCGTCGGCCAGGACCTGCAGGCCATGGAGAACGAACTCGCCGCCACCGGGCTCGACTGGTACGCGCTGCGCCCCATCAAGCTGACCGACGGCCCGCTCACCGGGCACGTCCACGCCAGCGCCCGCTTCACCATCAAAACCATCTCCCGCGCCGACGTCGCCTGGCACATCCTCAACCTCGCCGAAGACCCCCGCCCCCACCAGCACCGCACCCCCATCATCACCTCCGCCGGCAGAGGGAAGAGCCCCGCCCACCCGGCAGCCGAAGACCTCGCCGAGCACCGAACGCCCAGCACCAGCTAGATATCGCCAACCGCGAGCGGATCGCAGAGCGCCCAGCCCGGGCCCACCATGTCAGCCATACCCGCGACCCAGCAGATATGGTCCCCTCGCCGGGTGATATCACCTGCGTGGCGGCTGCGGTCCATACCGCCGCCGACGCGGTTACCCGCATCGCAGCTGAAGACCGCGAGGCGGTACGCGCCGCTGCCGCTGAGCTGGCCGTGGCGCCGGTCAGGTGGCATCAGCCACGGCGCGGGGCGCTCAGTCGAGTAGCTCGTATGCGGGGTTGGTCATGACGGCACCGGTGCTGGTGATGCCGACTGTGCCGTGGAGCTTGACGTTGCTGCCGGGCCTTAGCCCGGTGATGTGGGTGCGCCCGTAGAACAGCGCAGTAAGTTCCCCGCTGGTGTCGGTGACCACGCAAGCCAGGACGGAGCTGCCTTCCACCGGCCGGAATTCGATGGTGTGCACCCGGCCGGCCACGGTGGCCCGGAGGTAGCTGGTTAGTGCGGAGATCGGGATAACGCCTGACGGCCCGGCGGCCCGGTGATGGTCGCCGTTGGCCCTCTCAGCCTGCGCGGGCCTTGTTTCCCGTTTGGGCTGGCCTGGGGTTCGTGCAGTACCTCGACCCGGGCGGTCACGTCGAAGGGGATGATCATGGCTGCCGACCGGGGGATCCGGCTCACCACTCCGGCGATCTTGTCGGCGGTCCGGTCGTGCAGGAGCCGGCCGAGCAGCGGCCGGGTGCTGCGCCGCGGCAGGAGAACAGTCAGATAAGTGCCGGGCTGGCAGGCCTCTTTGGCGGCGAGTTCGCCGGCTGCCCGTTCGATCCGCCGGTGCGGGCAGTCCACCAGATCCAGCGGAATGCCCCGGTCGGCGTGTACCCATTGCTGCAGCAGGTGGTCGGCTCGTTGCTGGTCGGTGACGAAGTGCACCGCCCGCAGCGCGGTGGGGCGCAGGCTGCGCGCGTAGCGCAGCGCGGCGATCGCGGCCAGGTCGAAGTCGTCCACCAAGGCGAGCACGGTCCGGCGGGCGAAGTCCGGCGGATCCGGCGGCTTGCCGGTGCTGAGGGCCTCGACCACACCGGCTTCTCTGCGGTATTGCCGGTTGAGCCGGATGAGCAGGAACACCATGACTGGGAACACCGCCACGACCAGCTAGGCGCCCGCCTGCTCCCCGGAACGGGCATCGAGGAGTACGCAAGACCTAACCGGGACATCTGCCTGAAAGATGAAACCACCCCCGCGCAGCGCGCCGCCCGGGCCGGGCCGGTGCCGTTCGTGGAAGCTGGGCCGCGGCTGTGCTGGCGTGGGGGAGATATTGGCGTGCGGGAGGGCTGGAGATGATCCGTCGTGATGCGCTGTCGGAGTATGTCCGGGGGTCGCTGTGGGTGCTGCCCACGCTGTCGGTGCTGGCCGCCCTGGCCGCCGGGTCGCTGCTGTCGCTGGTCAGCATCGGCCCGCACTCGCCGCTGGCCTTTCAGGGGACCTCCGATGATGCCCGGGCCTTGCTGATCGGGATTGCCGGGACGATGGTGACGGTCATCGCGCTGCTGCTGGGCCTGACGGTGGTGGCGCTGCAGCTGTCGTCGACCCAGTACTCGCCCCGGCTGTTGCGCAACTTTCTCCGCGACCGGCCGAACCAGATCGTGCTGAGCGTCTTTGTGGCGACCTTCGCTTACAGCGCGGCCGGGCTCTATACGGTCGGCGTTTCGGCCGGCAACCGCACCGGCACCTTTCCCCGGCTGGCGGTCAGCGGCGCGCTCGTGCTGCTGTTTATCAGCCTGGGCCTGCTGGTGTATTTCGCCGACCACCTGGTCCACTCCCTCCAGGTCGATGCGATCATGCGCGTGGCCGAGCGCGGCACGCTCGCGGTGATCCGGGACGGACTGCTGCTCCCCGGCGCCCAGGACGCACCGCAGGTCCCCGAGTGGGCGGTGCCAGTCGCCTCACAGCGCTCGGGGTATGTGCAGTCGGTGCGCCCGGGCCGGCTGCTCGCCCAGGCGGTCAGGCACGGGGTGTGCCTGCGGCTCCGGCCCCGGGTCGGCGAACACGTGGTCGCGGGGACGACGCTGGCGTGGATCTGGGCCGCCTCGCCGCGTGACCCCGCCCCCGACCCGCGGGCCTTCGCGCCGGTCTTGCGGGAAGAAGTCCGGATCGGGTTCGAGCGCACCTTGGAGCAAGACGCCGCGCTCGGCATCCGGCAGCTGGTTGACGTTGCGTGCAAGGCGCTGTCCCCCGCGGTCAACGACCCCTACACCGCGGTCCAGGCCGTCGACCACCTGTCGGTGATCTTCTGCGCGCTCGCCCAGCGGCCGCTGGGAAACCACGTCACCCGCGACGGCAGCGGAGCCGCGGTGATCGTCCCGGGACGGCGGTTCCCCGAATACCTGGCCACGATGTGCGGGCTCATCCGCCGCTACGGCGCCGGCGAGCCAACCGTCGCCCATGCGCTGCTCCGGCTGCTGGGCAACTGCGCCGCCGTGACCGGTGACGACCCGGAGCGTCACGCGGCGATCGAGGAACAGGCCCGTATCGTCATCGCCGACGCTGAACGAGAGGTCGCCCAGCCGCTCGACCTCGCCCTCGCACATGCCGAGGCCGAGGCGGTACGCCAGCTGGTCGCCGGGCACGGACCCGCGCCCCGCTCGCCCGCCGGCGGCCCAAACGAGCCCCGCACCCCTTCACCGCCAAGGTGACATGCGCGGACAGCGGGGCGCGGAGGCCACAGTGAGGGTTGGCCGCCGCGGCCTGCGGGATTAATCTGATTCCAGGGGTGCCGGGAAGCCTGGTCGGCGCTGGTTCAGATAGCAGGGCTCAACACGCGGAGCCGACCATGACCGCCAGCGCTTCCGCGGCCGGATTTCCGCGATCTACACCATTAGCTGATTTGCTCTGGCGTGCGGCTGCATGGCGAGGCTGCGGGAAACAGCCAGTTGGTGCCACCTCGACGGAGGGTTCGGCGGCGAGCTCCGGCCAGCGCAAGGTCTACGAGAACCAGGACATCCTCCGCCCCGTGAAGCCGGACTCCTAGGCTCCTGTTCCGTGGCACGGGGGTGGGGCTCCCGGCCACGCGCTCTCGGTGGCCGGATGACTTCCGCGGATCAGCTGTGGTGGCGTCCTTCGAAGACGGTGGCCAGGTCGTTGTGCAGTTCGGAGGGTGCCAGGACCAGAACATCGTCCCCGGCCTGCAGCCTGGTCGCACCTCTGCCCGGGACGACCTGGCCGTCCCGCACGATGAAGCTGATCCAGGCGTCGCCGGGCAGGCCGGCCAGGTCCGCTATGGTGCGGCCGTCGGCATGTGACCTGGGCTTGATGGTGAGCCGGTGCACACCGCTGGGCTCATCGCGCAGCCGTACCCCCAGCGCCCATGGCTCGGGCTCCATCACCCGCATGGGAACATGGAGCAGCCGGGCGGCGGCGGGCGTCAGGCTTCCTTGCACCACCACGGAGAACACGACCACAACGGCGACGATGCCGTACAGCCGCCCGGCACCGGGCACGTGCGCGGCGAACAGGAAGCTGCCCAGCAGGATCGGCACCGCCCCTTTGAGCCCGGCGAACAGCACGAAGGTGCGCTCGTTGCCTTTCAGCCGGGCCGGGAGCAGGCACAGCCCGACCAGGACCGGCCGGATGACGAACGCCAGCGCGGCGCCGAGGATGAGGCCAGGGATCCACACGTCGGCCCGGGCGATCACGGCGAGATTGATGGTGAGGCCAAGGACGACGAACGCGACGATCTCGGCCAGGCTGGCCAGCGCCGCATGGAACACCTCGATCTCCCGCTTGAACGGGGCACGCTCATCGCCCAGCACGATCCCGGCCGCGAACACCGCCAAGAACCCCGATCCGTGCGCGAGGGTGGCGGCGCCGAACAGCAAGAGCACGCAGGCCAGGGTCCGCAGCGGGTAAAGCCCTTCGCTGGGCAGCGGTACCCGGCGCGTGAACCACAGCAGCGCCCGGCCGCCCACCACGCCAACCACCACGCCGACGCGCCATCTGCAGCACAAACTCGCCGCCGACACGGGCGAACGCGCCCGCACTGACACCAGCCGCCGCGATCAGGCTCACCATCAGCGCGATCCCCACCGGGTCGTTCGCCCCCGACTCCCCCTTCAAGATGATGCCGGCCCGGCCGGAGACCTCCCGCTGGCCAAGGACGGAGAACACCACCGCCGGGTCGGTCGGCGCGACCGCGGTGGCCACCAGCAGCGAGACATACCAGGCGAGCCCGAACGCCAAGTGGACCAGCAACGCGGCGGCGATCACGGTCAAGAACGTGCCCAGCACGCCAGCGGTGGCGATCGGGGCGACCGCGGACCGGAACCGGGCCCAGCCGATATTCATACCACCGTCGAACAAGATGCAGGCCAAGGCCACGGCCACCACATGCTCCACCGCGTGCTGTGAGGGCCCGTGCAGGGCAGGGATCACCTTGGCCGCGATGGCCGCACCCACCAGGAACAGTGCAGGCGCGGGGAGCTTTACCCGATGAGCCAGTCGGTTCGACAGCACCGCGACCAGGCCCACTACCGCCAGCAGCACTACCAGCAGGGTGAACGGCTCGGCACCAGTCACAACGGTGCTCCTCCGGGACGGTCACGGCTAAGGCCTTACCGACCAGGCTTCCCGGCGCACCACCACCAAGTTTAGCCAGAACGCCTGGCACCCCGACCGTCGCCTGGCCTAGTGTGCGTCGCTATGCCCCGCTGATGAGTTGCGGGCGGCCGGCTCAGAAGGCTCCCCAGACGCCGGAGCGGCGATAGCCGGCGAGCATCAGCAGCGCGATGGCGAACTGAACCACGGCTGCCACGCCCTGCACGGCGATGTACCAGGCCGGGCCGCTGGCCGTCATCTGCCCGGACAATTCCAGAAACGTCACCGGCACGCGCAGCACCCCCAGGAAGAAGATCGCCAGGATCAGCCAGAACAGCCAGCGCCAGCGCCGCACGACACCAGCCGAAATCACACCGATCAGGGCCGAGAGCGCAACCACGAACGCGATTTCCGCAACCCGCAGGCTGCCCGGCGCCCGGGCCAGGTCCGGCCGGTAAACCTGCGGCGATACGGCGAGGATGATGATCACGGTGACCCACGCCGCCAGGAAGAATGCCAGGACCAGCCACTGCGTCCGGTTGATCGCCACCCCCTGGCGGCTCACCTGCCAAGTCCCCGTCGACGCCGGTCACCCACGGCAGCCCATTCAAGCAGCCTGCGCCCATGAGAGAGTGGCCCAGCCCGCATGTTTATAAGAGGCTGTCCGGTCACGACAACGTACGGACTCGCCGCCAAGCAAGCGCGACGCGGTGCTGCGAATCCCACACTTCTTCGGCCTTGCCCTGCCAGCTCCGGCGAACCGGTGCCGACTGACGGGGCTTGCATTGGGACCCGCGCGAGTCAAGATCAGCGTTTCGCGATATAGCTTCCCCGGCCGGGCATGGTCCAGATGGCAGCCTGGTCCCGCAGGTAGGCGATGGCGCGCCTGACCATGGTGCGACCGGATGAACCGGCGCTGCGCCTTGGGAGAGCGGACGACATACCTGCCTGATCGTGCGCATGACCCCGATTGCCAACGACTGCTCGCCGGGCGCTGCGCGTGTCCCAGCGACCCCACCGAGAAACACCCTTACGCGGCACGGATCGCAAGCACTCACTGCGAGGTGCCGATGTTTGCCAGTCTTGAACAGAGTCTGCCGTGATCCGCGGTTCCGTCCCGCCAACGAACCACCAACGGATGATCAAGAGGCCTGACCGCCTTCTGGCGATGAGGCCTCTGACCTGCACTTACTGGTAGCGGGGGCGGGATTTGAACCCGCGACCTCTGGGTTATGAGCCCCTTCACAGCGTTCATACACGCCTTGCCTACCTGCGCGGCTCATCGTATAATAGCTGGTAGATTGCTATTTTCGATGACGTGAACTGTCGCGTGGTGACCGTAGATGACGCAATGTCCACGGTCAAACCACGGTCGAACGATCATGGAAGGGTCCAGCAGCGTGGGGTACTCGCGCAAGCGCGCCGGGCGCGACGGCAGGCCGCGCTACACCGCCTACTACTGGGACATCAAGGGACGAGAGCGCTCGGCCGGGACCTTCGGCAACAGGAAGGACGCCGACAAGGCCTGGCAGCGGGCCGAGGCCAAGCTCGCCGAGGGGCGGATCGGTGAGCCGGCCCGGGGCCGGATGACGTTCCAGCGGTACGTCGAGGAGATCTGGCTGGCCCATCACGTGGTCGAGCCGACCACCCGGCAGAGCTACGTCTACTCGATCCACAAGCACCTCATGCCGGAGTTCGGGCCGATGCGGATGGTGGAGATCCTGCCCGAGCATGTGCGCGCCTGGGTGGTCAGGCTCTCCGCCGATGGTGTCACCGCCAAGACCATCCGCAACAACAAGGCCATCCTCAGCGCGATCTTCTCGACGGCCCTGAACGACCAGGTGACGTTCCTGCACCCGTGCAAGGGCGTGAAGACGCCCACGGTGCCGGTCAGGCCGCGCACGATCATCACACCCGGCCAGTTCGACCTGCTATACCAGGCGCTGCCCGACGCCCCCACACGGCTCCTGGTGGAGACCGCGATCGAGAGCGGCCTGCGCTGGGGCGAGCTGTCCGAGCTGCGAGTCCGGGACCTGGACTTCGGCACCGGCATCCTGACGGTGAGCCGAGCGGTCGTGGAGGTCAACCCGAAGTTCCACCCCGAGCGCGGGCGTTTCCTGGTCAAGGAGTACCCCAAGGATAAGGAGTACCGCCGGCTCAAGCTCAGCGCCCAGATCGTCCGCAAGCTCCAGGGTCATGTCACCGACCGCAGCCTGGGCCGTGACGATCTTCTGTTCGCGGTCATTGGCGAAGATGCAGCCACCGCGGTGCCCGTTGACGTGCCGGCTCCGCTTGGACTGGGGCTGACCGAACCGAACGGCAAGGGACGCCAGTACCGGCATGGCACGCTGAGCGGCTACGCCGCCGGGAAATGCCGCTGCCGGCACTGCAAGGCGGCCTACGCGGCCTACCGGGCGCGCCGACGGGCGGCAGGCAAGGACGGCCCTCGTGGCAGCCGTTCCCGCGACACCGACGGGCACATCCCGGCCGACTGGTTCCGCCGCCAGGTCTGGCAGCCGGCCGTGCAGGCCGCTGGCCTGGGAATCCGAGTGCGCATTCATGATCTTCGCCACGCGCATGCCTCCTGGCTGCTCGCCGGCGGCGCCGACCTGCAAGTCGTCAAGGAACGGCTCGGCCACGGCAGCATTGCCACGACTGAGAAGTACCTGCACACTTTGCCGGAAGCGGACGAAACGGCGCTGGATGCGCTGTCCCGGATCCGCGGCCGCACCACCGAGGACCCCGTCCAGCACCCGCCGAGGGACACTGGAAGCGTGAGCGCGATGGGATACGCCGCAGTACGGCCTTACACGGTTCCCGACACCCTCGATGAACTCACCGGCCCGACCGGGGGGGTCGTGGAACTGCCCGGTCACCTGGACTGGGGCCCCCGCCGGGAGTACAACCTGGACGACTTCAGCGACTCGCGGCTGCTTTACATGCGGGTCATCAGGGAGAGCACGCACGTGGAAGATCTGCGCCGGTTCCTCAACGCTCAGATCCTGATGCGCCTGTGGCCACAGCTCATCTTGCCGCCGCGCGTGCGCGCGCTGTGGGAGGGCCGGTTCCCTAGCCTCGGCCGTGCGGCGTAAGTGGACGCCTTCCACGAGCGCCTCGCACAAATCGCGCTGCGTGCCGGTTCACCCCTCGGGTTCGCGCTGGCCGGCGGCTATGCCGTTCAGGCACACGGCTTCCTCACCCGCCCGAGCGAGGATGTGGACCTGTTCACCTCGGCGGAGCGCACCGACTTCCGTGACGGAGTCAACGCGATCAAGTCCGCGTATGAGAAGAACGGCATCGCGGTCCGCGTCGATGTCTGCAGCGATCATTTCGCCCGGCTGTGGGTGACCGACACACACTCCGGCCAGTCAGGCAAGGTTGAGCTCGCCGCCGACATCCGCAGCAAGGCGCCGGTCACCATGAACATCGGACCGGTCGTGCACGTGGACGACGTCGCAGGCGGCAAGATGGAAGCACTGTTCACCCGCGCCGAGGCACGGGACTTCATCGACATTGACGCCATGGTCACCAGCGGCAGATTCACCCGGACCAGGCTCCAGGAACTCGCCGCCAGCAGGGACGCTGGCTTCGATCTTCTAGTTCTCGCCGACATGCTCTCAGTCATCGACATCTATCCGGACGCCGAGTTTTCGGCCTACGGCCTGCGAGCCGAGCAGATCCAGCAAATGCGAGAACGGTTCGCAGAATGGCGGACCGAACTGCTGCCCGAGCCAGGGCCGACTGGCACGTAGCGCGCAACTCAGCCCGCGGTTGACCTCGTGCGGTCTTCTGCTGGACCTGCGCCGCGTCCTCGCGGCATTGTGGACAGCCACCAGGATCTGCCCGGTGACGGACACGAAGGCCGAGGCTGCGGCCATTACAGAGAGTGATCGGGTTCGCTGGTGGCCCACCGCCAGTCCACTGCCGATCGCGTGATACACGGGTGATCGTTTCCGCATTCCATCCAAGTCACGGAGCGACGATCACCCATGTATCAGCCGTTATACGCCCGCAGGGCTTGGTGATCTTCGATCACCCGTATAACGCCGATTACGAGCGTAAGGCAATTCCGCGGGACTGCTGCGCTTATTGCGCTTAAAGCACCTATCCGTTCAGGTGCGGCGCCCGCGGCCATGGCGACAAGGCCTTGACCCCCGCCAGTCGAAGACCTCGGATTCGCCTCGCCCCCGGTGAAGTCCGATTACCCGCCGGCCGCGCGCTGGCCTTGGCGCGCGGCCGGCGGTTGGCGGGGTGTCTGGTCAGGAATGAGCGGTGCCGCCGGGATGGGTCTTGTGTGCCAGCAGCGGGACAAGGACCTGGGCATTGGGGCTGCCCCAGCCGGTGACCGGGTCCCAGCCGGGTCCGGCCTGGTAGCCCGTGAAGAGGCGGGTTGGCCAGAACACCGAGTTGTCGCCGGTGACCACGTCGTGGAAGGCGCAGTGGTAGGCGGGACTGCGGGCAATGGCGTAGATGGCGGGGTTGACGAAGCCGAGGTGCTGGCCGACGTCCTGGTCGGCCAGGGCGATCACGCCCGCCCACAGCGGGGCTGCGGCGCTGGTGCCCTGGGCTGGGTACAGGACGCCGCCACTGAACGTCAGCGCCATGGCCGTGGACGAGTCGGCGTCGGCGGCGACGTCGGGCACGCCCCGCATCCGGCCTATGCGCGGGACGCCGTCCTGGTAGGAGGCCCGGCGGAACAGGCCGCTGTAGCCGCCGCCGGAGGCTTCGGTGTTGGCGTTCCAGGCCATCTCGCCGTGGTAGGCGCCGGTGAAAATACTTGCGTTGAGGGCGGTACCGCCGGCACCCAGCACCAGCGGGTCTGAGGCGCGCAGGCTGACCTGCACGGGCGGGCCGTTGTCGCTGATCACGCCGGTGTCCCCGGAGGAGGTGACGACTGTGACATGGCGGTCGGCGGCCTGCTGCAGCGCCGTGTGGAGACGGGCCACCTGGGCCGGGGTGAAGAAGTGCTCACCCTTGCTGCCGCTGACTGAGACCACTGCTGCGTTCTGAGTGATGGCGGCGTAGATCGTCCCGGTCACGGCTGCGGTGAAGTTCGCCGCGCTGGCCGTGGCATTGGCTGGAACGAGGATCACGTCGAGGGCGGCGCCGGGCGCTATCGCGTGCACGATCTCGGTGTCCTCGACCTCTTCGGTGCCCGCCACGTAGGGCGCGCTGGCCCCGGCGAGGGTGGTCGTGACCTTGAGTTTCGGCGCGGGCAGGCCAAATTTCTTGTCGAATGCGGCCAGGTCCTTGCGGATGTCGGTGAAGTTGGGCCCCGGGCGGTTGGCAAGCTCGGGCATGACGACGGTCTCGCCTTTGCCGGTGATCCCGCTGTGCAGCAGCGGCGCCACTCCGTAGGCCACCTGGTACTGGCCGGGGCTTTGGCACTGGATGAAATAACCCGGCGGCCCGCACGACACGGGCCCGGTGGCCGTGGTGGCCTTGGCTGTGCCGCCGGTGGATGCGGCCGACGCGGAGGCGACGGTCAGGCACGCCGTCAAGGTCGCGGCGGTCGCTGCAGCGGTGCGTCAGAGCCGCCGGCATGGCCTGCGGCCTGGAGCTCGTGCACCGTGCGGTAGCCGCAGGGAGGTCCAGGTAGTGTTCATCGCGGTGTCCTTCCTCGGGATGGGTGGAGTGCCACCCAATGAACTGGTGGGTCTGTGGCCGGCGGCCCGGCAAGCGAGGCGGGCACAGCCTGCGCGGGCCATGCGCCACACAGGTGGCGGCAGTCAGGGTGCGCCGGTGTCGAGGCGTCAGGCGTCGCGTAGCCGGAGCAGCAGGCCGCCGGCCAGCAGGGCGGCGGCGGCCCAGGCGGCCAGCACGCCAAGGCCCGGCCAGGGCCCGATCGGCAGCTTGTTGAGGTTCTTGGTGGCCTGGATGGCCAGCCCGGCGGTCATCGGCCCGTACCGCTGGAGGCGGTGCTCCCAGGCCGGGTCCAGGGTGCCAAGGCCGGCGAGGATCGGCACGATGTAGAGCAGGCCGAGCATGACCGTGATGGATGCGGCGGAATCCCGCAGGGCGGTGGCCACGCCGAGGCTGAGCAGCGCGATCAGGGCCAGGTACAGGACCGAGCCGGCTGCGGCGCGCAGCGCCGGCCCGTCGCCCAGGGACAGCAGCAGGGAGCCGTGTGCCCCGGTGAAGCCGTTGGCGCGCAGGATGTACCGGCCGGCCAGCACCGATCCGAGCACGGAGACGGTCCCGGCGGCCGCCACTACGCCGGTGAGGATGATCGCCTTGGCGGCCAGGGCGATGGCCCGCCGCGGCACGGCGGCGAGCGTGATCCGGATCATGCCGCTGCTGTACTCGCCGGTCATCACCAGGACGGCCAGGACCGCGACGGCCGCCTGGCCGAGCAGGATCCCGGTGAGGCTGAGTTTGGTGGTGTCCTCGCCGCACGAGGCCGGGCACTTGACCACTGCGGTCGCCAGGACGCTGACGCCGGCGATCAGCGTGATCGCGGTAAGCAGCAGCCAGCCGGTGCTCGGCATCGTCCGCAGCTTGGTCCACTCCGCGTGCACGGCCTCGCGCAGGGTCGCGCTTTGCGCGCGCAGGGCCCGGCTGGTGCCGTGTCCCGCGCTCATGCGTCCCTCCGGCGCAGCAGGAACGCGGCGATCCCCAGGGCGGCCGCGGCCCAGACGCACAGCACGGCAAACCCTTCCCACGGTGCCAGCGGAAAACAGCCGTTGATCGGCTGACAGACGCTGGCCACCTGCCAGTAGTGCGGTGTGCCCTGCTGCAGTCCGAACGCGGCGGCCGGGGTGATCCGCAGCACCCAGTCCGCGGGCCTCTGGGGCAGGATGGCCCCGAGGATCAGCGGGACGATCAGCAGCACGACCACGGCGGCGATGGCCCCGGCGCTGCGGCGCAGCACGGCGCCGGCGGACAGGGCGAGGATGGCGGCCACCGCGAGCAGCGCCGCGGTGCCCACGACGATCTGCAGCCCGTGCCCGCTGGTGAGCGACCAGACCGGGTACACCGACGACGCCCACCCGGCCGAGCGCAGCTTGTTCTCGGCGATCGGGAGCGCGACCGCGGCTCCTATCAGCCCGGCGGCGAACGTGACGAGTCCGATCACGATGGCCTTGGCCGCCAGCACCCGGCCCCGCCGCGGGCTGGCCGCGAACGTGGTGCGGATCAGGCCCCGCCGGTACTCGGCGGTGATGAACAGCGCCCCCAGGGCGATCACGGCGAGCAGGCCTGCCAGCGAGCCCTTGAGCACGGTCCCGAGCGGGTTGACGCCGGTTACGTACGGCGCGATGTCGCCGCTTCCGGCCAGGGTGAACGTGCCGCCGGATTTCGTGAAGCCGCCTGCCGGTGTTTTCGGACAGAAATGTCCGGGCGAAGGCGTGCAGATGAGCGGAATGCCGGTCGGGAAACCTATCTGGCCGCCGCGCCACGCGCTGCCTGGCCTGCTGGCCCTGGAGGCTGACGTGGTCGAAGGCGGCAGTGGCCTGGGTGGGATAGGAGGCGAGGGAGGAGTTGCTGGCGAACGACTGGCCGGGCGTGCCGACCGAGCAGGCTGCCCCGCGGCAGGACACACTATTGTTCGGTGCCAGGAGCGGCGGTGAGGTCACGAAGAGCCCGGCCTGCACGGTCGGCGGCAGCCCGGCCAGGCTGGCCGTGCCGATCTCGGCCCAGTGCGTGCCGTCGGCGGAGTCATATCCGGTGATCGTGTCGCCGGACCGGGTCAGCCGCAGCCAGCGCGGCGACGCCGCGGAGACGGTGCCGGGCAGGCCGGCCGTGTCGTGGGTGTAGTCGTACTGCATCCGCACCCCGTGGGCGGGGGTGGCCATGACCGCGGCATAAGCCGATCCCGGCTTGGTGCCCGCCTTGATGATGATCCCGGCCTTGGCCCAGGGCACGGCAATGTGC
Organism: uncultured Actinomycetes bacterium; assembly: GCA_963835425.1. Taxonomy (GTDB): domain Bacteria; phylum Actinomycetota; class Actinomycetes; order Streptosporangiales; family Streptosporangiaceae; genus UBA9676. The sequence goes on from CAWIGE010000006.1 coordinate 374,036, forward strand.
GGCGGGGCCGAGCCGACGTTCGCAAGCTCGGTGTCCAGCGAGGCGACCCGGGCGGTGATGCTGCCGTTGCCCGCCAGCGGCTGGCGCACGAGGTAGAAGTTGTCGGTGACCGCCTCGCCGCCCGGGCCGATGGCAACGGCCGGGTTAGCTCCCGCGTTCTGGCTCCCGCTGGAGACGCCCGCCAGGGCCACCACGGCCAACGCGGTCAGCAGCGCGGCGGCGGCCATCGCTATCGCCCAGCCGCGTACGGTCCGGAATTTGGTCCACTCGGCCCGCAGCAGGTGCGGGAAATCGTCGCGCCCGGGCCGCTGGCCCGACCGGTACGGGGTGACCGTGCCCGTGCTCATTTCGCGGCCTCCTCGCTGCTGGCCCGGGGGAGCGATCCTTGTGGAGGTGCGGCGGCGCGGAACTCGACCGCGTCCCTGGTGAGTTCCATGTAGGCCTCCTCGAGAGTGGCGCGGTGCGCCGACACCTCCGAGAACGGCACCCCGCTGCCGGACAGGACGGCCACGATGCGCTCGGCCGGCAGCCCGGAGGCGGTGAGAGTGTCGCGGCCGGTCGCCGCTATTGTGCCGCCCGCGCGGGCCAGCGCGGCCATCGCCTCCGGCCGCGCAGTGGTGCGCAGCGAGACCCGGTTACCGGACGCGGCCGCGATCAGCGCCGCCACCGTGGTGTCCGCGATGACCTTGCCCCGGCCGGCCACCACCAGGTGGTCGGCGGAATCCTGCAGCTCGGCCATCAGGTGGCTGGACACCAGCACCGCGCGGCCCTCGCCGGCCAGCGACCGCAAGAACCCGCGCATCCATACGATGCCCTCGGGGTCCATGCCGTTGAACGGCTCGTCGAACATGAGCACCGGAGGATCGCCGAGCAGCGCCGCGGCGATCCCCAGCCGCTGCCGCATGCCCAGCGAGTAGCCGCCCGCCTTCCGCCGGGCGGCCTTCTCCAGGGCCGCCTGCTCGATCACCGCATCGACCCGCCGGGCGCCCAGGCCCTGGGAGTGGGCCAGCCACAGCAGGTGGTTGCGGGCGCTGCGGCTGGGCTGCAGCGCGGCGGCGTCCAGCAGCGACCCGACGTGGCTCAGCGGGTGCCGCAGGCTCTGGTACCGCTGCCCGCCGATCAGCGCGCTGCCGTCGTCGGGCGCGTCCAGGCCGAGGATCACCCGCATCGTGGTGGACTTGCCCGCGCCGTTCGGGCCGACGAACCCGGTGACCTGCCCCGGGGCGACGGTGAACGTCATCCCGTCCAGGGCCAAGGTCGGGCCGAACCGCTTGTGCAGGCCGCTGACTTCGATCGTTGCTTCCATGCCGCCCACGGTAGGGAAGCGCCGGCGGCGCTGTCGTCACGCCTGCGAGCCGTCTTCGCCGTCGCTGGCATGAGGGACACCAGCCGCGCATCCCACATGCGAGGGACGGCAGGATGCCCGCCTGGGGGGACGCACGCTCGCTGGCCAGCGAGGACAATGGCTACATGGACCCAGCGGGAGACCAGCCGGGTTGGCGGGCCGAAGCCCTGCGGCGGGTCGCCGCTGGCCCGCACGCGCCCGCGGTAGCCGGGGCGCTCCTCGCGGTGGCTGCCGGGGCCCAAGCGCTCGCGCAGCCTGCGGGCAATGCCGGGAGCCACGGCGGGGACCTCCAGGTCGCCTTCGCGCTCCTCGCGCTGTTCACCACGCTGCCGCTTGGGCTCCTGTGGGCGCACCCAGCGGCGGCAGCCGTGACGGTCTGCGCGGCGTGCCTGCTGTCCCTTGCGGCCTTTCACGCGCTGACCGTGGCGGGCCTGATCACGCAACTCGTCGTCCTGTACCGGCTCGGGCGCCGCGGCTCACAGCCGCTGGCCGCGAGCCTCGCACTGTCCTTCCTGGTGCTGGCGCTGGCCGGCCCCGCAGGCTCGGCGGCTAGGATCCTCACCGTGCTGCTGGCCGCGCTGGGCCCGGCCGCGGCGTGGGCCGGGGCAGCCGGGCGGGCCCGCGCCGAGGCCGCCGAGCACACCGCCGCCCGGCAGGTCATCGCCGGCTCCCTGGTCGAGCACACGGCCCGCGGGGAACGCGCCCGGGTCTCCCGCGAGCTGCACGACGTCGTGGCCCACCACATTTCCATGATCGCCGTGCAGGCGGAGACGGCCCGGCTGACCACGCCTGGGATGCCCGCCGCCGGGGCGCAGCGGCTGTCGGCGATCGGCGACACCGCCCGGGCGGCGCTAACCGAGATGCGGCGGCTACTCGGCGTGCTGCGCGAGGACACCGGGACCGCCGTCACGGAGCGGCAGCCCATGCCCGGCCTGCTACAGCTCAACGAGCTGCTCGACAAGGCACGGGACGCCTCCGGATCGGGCATCCGCCTCATCGTCAGCGGCCCCATGACCACCCTCGACCCCGGTGTCGAGCTCGCCGCCTACCGCATCGTCCAGGAAGCGCTCACCAACGCCAGGCGACACGCGGAGGGCGCCGCCGTGGACGTAGAGCTCCACTACGCGCCCGGCGCGCTGTGGCTGCGCATCCGCGACAACGGGCCCGGCCCCCCGCCCACCTCCCCTTCCCCCTCCACGGCGGCCCCGCCGAGCGGCGGTCACGGGCTGCTCGGCATGCGCGAGCGCGCCGCAGCCGTCGGCGGTGAGCTGAGCACCTGCGCCGGGAACGGCGGCGGCTTCGTCGTCGAGGCCGTTCTGCCCGCGACGGCGGAGGCGACCGCGTGACGGCCCCGCCCCCGGTGATCCGGATCATTGTCGCCGACGACCACGAGGTGGTGCGCACCGGATTCGCCGCCCTGCTGGACACCCAGCCAGACCTCACGGTCGCTGGCACTGCCTGCGACGGGGCTGAAGCGGTGCGGATCTGCCGCGATCTCCATCCAGACGTCGTGCTCATGGATATCCGCATGCCCGGCATGGACGGCATCCAGGCCACCAGGCAGCTGACCGGATCCGGCCAGGGCGGACCGCGTGTCCTCATCCTGACCACCTTCGACCTAGACGAGTACGTCTACGATGCGCTGCGCGCCGGAGCCAGCGGCTTCCTGCTCAAAGACGTCACCGCCGAACGCCTCTTCGACGCGGTACGAGTCATCGCGGCCGGCGAGGCGCTGCTCGCACCGACCATCACCCGGCGGCTGATCAGCCAGTTCACCCGGCAGCGCCCCAGGCCCGATGCCCCGCCCACGGCTGTGCTCGCCACGCTCACCCCGCGGGAGACACAAGTCCTCAAGCTGGTCGCCGAGGGCCTGTCGAACCACGAGATAGCAGCCCAGCTGATCGTCACCGAGGAGACCATCAAGACACACGTCAGCCGCGTGCTCAGCAAGCTGGGCCTGCGCGACCGGACCCAGGCGGTCGTCACCGCCTACGAGTCAGGACTCGTCGTTCCGCACGAACGCGAGCAGAGATAACCCGGGCGCATCTCCACCGACGGCAACGCTCCCCGTTCGCCGGTCAAGACCAAGCCGGGCCGAGAACGCCGCACCGAACATCCCGTTCGGGTGCAACGCAGGCGAACACGCAGGAGACCAGGTCACCGCTCAGGCGGATCAGGTGCTGGCTGCAGCGCAAGCGGCAGTCACATTCAGCGACCAGGTTGGCCGCCTCCAGCCAGCTCTTGATGACCGTCAGTGGGCAGACTCTGACCGCCAACACCGCTCCTGGCAGGCATGGCGACGTGCGGGCCCACGAGGCGCTGTGCGGCGCACACGGCGGCTGATACGGCACATGGGACCTCCGCTGCATGTGGGCAGGTCCCAGCACCATGCCAACCGACATGTCGCTGCGGCCAGCTTCGGTGTAGGGAGTTGGTGAAGTTGTCGTCGCTGCGCAAGGTACTTGTCGTTTGTCACCCCGGCTCGGCACTGACCTGACCGTGGTAGTTGTCGTTTCCCTCGGCTGTGCTCAACGCCGCAGTGGGGATGACCTGCAAGGCGACAGGCTCACGACCTCGGCGACGCCAAGCAGGCGGTCCAACCGACATCTTCAGCGGACCCCTACATTCGGTGACCCGACCGCCAAGTCCATAACGATCTCGGCTCCGCGCGTGAAAACCGCCGCCCAAATCCGGATTTCTTCATAGGAGGTGACTGACGTTGACTGAGCACGCTTGCTCCGGCTGGTGGACCGGACGGCCGTCCGGACCATGGCCCGGACACCCAGAACGGCCGATGCACCTGCCGGGCTGGACTTAGGCGAAGCCGCTGGTCAGCGCCCAAATGTACCTGCGGCACCGAACCGGGACTGATGACTGATGGCATCACAATCTCCCATCGCGCGGCGGGCGCATGTCCGCGCGGTCGACGACTTGGCAGTGCTGAAGGCCGCCGCACGGCTGACCGATCGTGACCGCTACCTGGTCCGCGTCGTCGCCGAGCACCGGGTGCTGACCACCGACCAACTCGCCACGCTTGCCTTTGGCAACATAATCACCGCGCGCCACAGGCTCGACGTGCTCGCCGGCCTCGGTGTACTGCGCCGATTCCGGCCGCACCGGGCGACCGGCTCGGCGCCGTGGCACTACCTGCTCGGCCCGCTCGGCGCCGCGATCCTGGGCGCCGAAGATCGCGACGACAAGAAATGGCTGCCGCACGTGCGTGCCGGGCGCCAGGTCGCGTTGCAACGGTCCCAGCGACTCGCCCACATGACCGGAGCCAACTGGTTCTTCGTCTCCCTGGCCGCTCAGGGCCGCCGAGGCGGTGGGGAACTGCGGAGCTGGCTGACCGAAAGCCACACCGCCGAGTTCTTCTACGGGCTTGCGATCAGCTTGTCCGCGGTCGCATCGCTGCCACAACCGGACGGGATCGGCGTCTGGGCCGAAGGTGGCCGGGAGATCGTGTTCATGCTGGAGTACGACACCGGCAGCGAGCACCTGGCCCAACTGGCGGCCAAGCTTGACGGTTACGCCAGGCTCGCGGAGGTCATCTACCGCTACCACGAGCAACTGCCGCTGCTGCTGTTCTGCTTTCTGACCCCGCGCCGAGAGCAGACCGCTCGCCGTACCCTCGCCGCGAGCACCGATTCGCTCAGCCTGCGCATCGCCACTGCCGCGCTCGACCCGCAGGTGACCTTCCCGGCCGGGCAGGTCTGGATGCCGCTGCACGGCTCAGGCCGCCAGATCCGGCTGATCGACGTGGACAGCGCAATCCCTGACCCGGGTCACCTTACCCGCGCAGGAGGCAACGCGTACCGCTAGTCAACCACCCGACCCGAACCCAGGAGGACGCGATCGACACCGCCCCGCTGACCATCAGCCAGCTCGCCAACCTGCCCGTCACCATCAGTCTGATGACCGCCGCACAGATCCTCGGCATCGGCCGGACCAAGGCTTACGAACTCGCCCGCCGAGGTGAGTTCCCATGCCTGGTGATCCGTATCGGAGACCGCTACCGCGTGTCCACGGCCGACCTGCTACGGCTGCTGGGCACCACCACAGCGCAGGCCTATGGGCCGCCAACTGCCGCGTAGGGACGCGAATGAACACGTGGTAGCGTCCGGTCGCACGGTCAAATAACGGTCAAACGATCAAGAGCCGGGTCGCCATCCTTGGGCGAACCGGCTCTGACCTGCAACTACTGGGTAGCGGGGGCGGGATTTGAACCCGCGACCTCTGGGTTATGAGCCCAGCGAGCTACCGAATGGCCACACCCGGGCTGCGGCGGATGCAGCGACGACCGCCGAGGCGATTTCTGGCGCTGGGAGCACGCTGGTCACCGTGGAAAGGCAGGTCTTGCCTCCGGGGCCGCAGCGGCGAAGAGGGTGGCGCGCAGGCCGTGTTCACATGGACCTCAGCCACGGCATCCCAAAGTGTTGGCGACACCCCTTCTGAGACGCCCGGTGTCGCCAAGTAGCGGCAGAACTCAATGACAAACCAGTGACAAACGATCAAGGACCCGACCGCTGTAAGCAGCGATCAGGTCCTTGACCTGCTATTTCGGTGAGTAGCCCCGACCGGATTTGAACCGACGCTACCGCCTTGAGAGGGCGGATTTTCCATTCAGATGGATTTTGATCGTAATGGCGCTTCTATACTAAGCTGCAGGTTAGGGGCGCTATTTTAGTACCGGATAGTTCCGGACGATGCCGAACCCTGACAAGCAATCTGCCCACAAGCTGCCCACAAATGATCATGTACGGGACGCGTCATGGGATGGGTCGAAACACGGACCGGCCGGGACGGCAAGCCCAGGTACATCGCCAAGTACCGGGACCTGCGCGGATGCAAACAATCTGCGGGCACCTTCGCCACCAAGCCCGCCGCCAATACCGCATGGCAGAGGGCAGAGGCCAAGGTCGCCGAGGGCCAGTTAGCCGATCCACGCCGTGGGCGGCAGACGTTCCGGAGGTACGTCGAGGAGAAGTGGCTGCCCCATCACATGGTGGAGCCGACCACCAGGGAGAAGTACAGCTACTACCTGGAAGCGCACATCCTGCCGGAGTTCGGCCCGATGCGAATGGCCGACATCCTGCCCGAGCATGTGCGCGCGGGGATCACCAAGATGCAGGCCAAGGGGGCGTCTGCGTGGACGATCCAGTACTGCAAGTACTCGATCCTCAACTCGATCTTCACGACTGCCGTGCTGGAAGACCGGGTGATCGCCTTCCATCCCAGCCGGGGCGTGCGGACACCTACGGTTCCCAGCACGCCGCGGCAGATCATCACCCCTGAGCAGTTCGACGCGATCTACCGGGCGCTGCCTGATGAGGACATCCGGCTCCTCGTCGAAACTGCGGTCGAGAGCGGGCTGCGGGGGTGAGCTGGCCGAACTCCGGTCCAGGGACCTTGCCTTCGGAACCGGGGTGCTGACCGTGAGCCGCAAGGTGATCGAGGTCAACCCGAAGTTCCAGCCGCAGGGCAAGCGCTTCGCGGTGAAGCAGTACCCCAAGGACAAGGAGTACCGGCGGCTGAAGCTCAGCGCTCAGCTCGTGCAGAAGATCGAGGCCCACATGAAGTCGCAGCGGCTAGGGCCCGACGATCTGCTGTTCGCCCGCCGGGCGACGCGACCGCCAGCGAGGCCGCAGCGGATGCTGTCCGATCCGGCCACTCTTGGGCTGACCGAGCCGAATGAGAAGGGCCGCCAGTATCGGCATGCCACGCTCAGCGCCTACACGGCGGGGAGGTGCCGCTGTGACCACTGCCGCGGCGCCTTCACCGCCTACCGTGCCAAGCGCCGCGCTCAGGCCAGCGGCCAGCCACAGACCCCGCGCGTGGCCGACGCTGATGACCACCTCTCACGCAACTGGTTCCGCCGCTGCGTGTGGAGGCCGGCCTGCGAGGCGGCCAGCCTGGGATTCAAGCCGCGCGTGCACGACCTCCGGCACGCGCATGCCTCGTGGCTGCTCGCTGGCGGCGCCGACCTCCAGGTCGTGAAAGAGAGGCTGGGCCACGCGTCGATCATGACCACCCAGAAGTACCTCCACACTCTTCCCGATGCCGACGAGGCAGCGGTCGAGGCGTTCAGCCGCGTCCGAAACCGCACTCCGGCAAGCGCGACGCGTGGCAAAGGGAGGTCAGCATGAACCTGCGGACGCCCCGTGATGCGCCACATGTACCCCTCGGCTAAGTCGGCTCCACGATAGAAGCCATTCTGACGCGAGGGACGCAGGTGCAGGTGGAGCACGCGCGGCGAAGCAAGGACGAACGACCTGGAGGGTGAGGCCTCTCGTCGGCCATGTTCGGCAACGAGAAGGCCGCGGGTGGAGTCAGGGTGCGCTGTGCTGTTCGTTGCCGGGGGCTGCCTGCTTGGCGCGCTCCAGCCAGTTGAGGCTGTTTTGGGCGATGGCCTCGTGAGCAAGCTGCTTGGCCGACGCGGTGGTCAGTGCCGCGAGCGAACTGTCGATCCATGGCTGTACGTTGGCGTGCCCTTGTTCCTGGTATTCGCGGGCTTGCAGCAGGCAGTCCAGCTTGTCGGCGTCGCGGGCGCAGCGGGCTTCATGAGTCTCGGCTGCCTCGTACTCAGCGACAGCGGCCGAGATCATGCCTGCCACCGGGGGTGGAAGCGGTGCCACCTGATCCCGGGTCACCATCTCGTTACGGGCGGCAGAGACATAGCTCTTGGTCAGGTGCGGAATGTCGGTGGTGCGGGCCTCTTGGCTGTCATGCCAGAGCGCGAGGAACGTGGCCCGCTGCGGGTCGGCGCCTTCCATGGCAGCGAGGACCGAGGCGATGACGCTGGCACGGAAGGAGTGGTCGGCGACGGACTCGGGTACCGGGACGCCAGCCATTGCCCAACCGGTCCGCTTATACCGCTTGAGCAGCCCGATCTCATAGAAGAAGCCGGTGATGTCCCGCAGCTGTTCACTCAACCCGCTTGCCCTGCCTCTCAGGTACAGGAGATTTCAGTATCGGCGCGCGATCGCGATGGCGTACCGCAGCGCGTCGAGTTCTCTTTGCGAGGTCGCTGACACCAGGTTCTCATCCCGCAGCTGTTCGATTTTGGCCGCCAACTCCTCAGCTACTGGTGGATCACTGATCATCTCGGGGCGGACCCGGACCAGCGACCACAACGTGTGGATGTTGAGCTCGAGGAAGCCGATGTTCCCGTAGAGCCGGTCCAGCAGGTGGCGCATCAGCCGGTTGCCATGCCAGGCGCTCAGCGGGGTGGAGCCGATGAAGGTGTCGCTGGTCTGCTGCTCGACGAAGTCGCCGGCCCAGAACGCCCAGTAGTTCAGGTTGGCGCGCTCGCCCGCCTCGTCGCAGAGCTGGTCGGAGATGAAGCGCCGCATGGGCTCGGGATCGCCAAGCCGGGTCAGTGCGCTGGCGGTGGAGCGGGCCAGCGGCCAGGTCGGCGACCAGCCCTGGGCTGGCCGCACTTTCTGCCGGTCAGTCCGGTACATCTGGGCAAGCCAGGCCGTGGTGTTTGGCGAGGTGTCGAAGCCGATCAGGTAATAAGCCTGGCGGGCGAGCAAGAGCCCATGTGCCGTGCGCCGGTCGGCGCGCTCGGCGACGGCCTGCAAATGGGTGATAACGTGTCGGCGCTCGTCGGCACCGAGCACTGGCCCGGAGGGCACTGGGCCACGCCGCAAGGCCCGGCGGGTACTGCGCTCAAGAGCCTGCGGAGCTTTCCTGCCGATCGGCCATGCCGTCATTTCGGTGAATGGGCGGGTGATCACCCAGGTGCCGAGCAGATGGCCAGCGGGATCGGCCTGGTGGTATGGGGTAGCCAGCGCCTGGCCGATGAACAGGTCAGCCTCCAGCCCCTGTGCCAAGGCGTCCAGCAGACCGGGGGCGGTGCCCAGACGGCGGAGCTGAGCCTGCAGCGCCATGAAGTTCCCGGCCGACATTGCCATGAGCGGGCGGCGCCCGCTCTCCCACCCCTGGACTGTTGCGGCACTGACCCCGAGCCCCTCGGCGAGCTGTTCTTGAGTCTGGCCAGCGCATTCGCGGATCGCCTTGAGGAGGTAGCCAGAGATCCGTCCCTCCGGACTCGTACCACCAGTCAGTGCTACGTGTGCTCGCCGGGCCATCCGCCGCCTTCAGTTCTCACGGGCCGCCGTTCCACCCGTACTGGCCGTCAGTCCACAATGCCCGGCACCGAGCTTACGTTCTGTCCTTGCAGCACAACAGGCAGTCGTCAGCAGCGTAATCCCAGCCCCCGCGTTCGACGATGGGCTCGGCAATGAACGGAGCCGAAGGATGGGCGGGAATTCAGGCCGCCAAGCCAAGCTGGTCCAGAAGGAGACCAGCGCGCGGATCGAGACCAGCCGCACAGCGGGCAAGGGCCGGCAGCTCCTGCGTACGGAGCCGTAAATGCCGTCGATCATGACAGCCGAGCTGTCCGTCACCTATCGGCTTGGCCACGATCCGGTCGGGATCGGATGCGCTCGTGAGCTGGCCCGCAAGACGCTTGCCACGTGGGGCCTTAGCGAGCACGCCGGACTGGCTGAACTCATCATCACCGAGCTCGCCACCAACGCCTTGCACCACGGCACCGGCCCGATCGATATCGGGCTGTCCTACTTCGGCAGTGACCTGTGGGCCGAAGTACACGACGATGGAGCTGGCCGACCAGTCCGCCGACAGGCCACCGCCGACGACGAACAGGGCCGCGGCCTGGAACTGCTCGACGGCCTGATCGACCTTTACCGCGGTGCGCGAGGAGTGGTGGACGACAGCGGTGGCCCAGGCAAGACCGTGTACGTCGCAGTGTCCCTTGTTAATGACCTGACGAGTGCCGACTGAGAAGAACTCACAACCGCAGGCCGACGGAGTCGCTCAATGCCGCTACAGCCGCGCGCCTGGCCAGGCGAGATCTAGCCGACGGAGTTCGGCTGTTTGCTCACAGCTCGACGGCGACCTTCAGGCCAGTCGCGCCGGGCCAAGCCGACGGTCGGCATAGGGCGACGTCGATAGACAGGATCACGACGAGTGATGGAGAAGGTCAGGGATAACGCACGCCGAGCCGCCGATCGGCCTGGTTCAGCCGCCGGCCAGCATGATGGGAAGGGGCGCGCAGATCAGGCCGATCTGGTCTGGCCGCGTACTGCCGCCGGATGCCTCGGTTGAACTGTCGCTCCACATGACGTTCAGCTGACACCACACGGCCCGGCACGGCGGCGGCTGCTCACCACTGCGGCCATCCTTATCCACGTGCCCGGGTACGCCGGGCGTCGTGTTACCACCTGCCTGCCCGGGCGGCTACCCTCCTTCCGCTGCTCCGTCTTGCCAGGGGAAACTGCTGGGAGGAGGGCACATGGGGGCTGTCTGGCTGGTCTTGGCGGCCAAGCTGCGCCGTCACTGGCGGTCCTGGCTGCTGCTCAGCCTGCTGATCGCGGTGGCCAGCGGGGTCGTGCTCGCCGCGACCGCGGCGGGGCGCCGCACCGACTCGGCTTTCCCGCGCTATGTCACCAGCCACGGCTACGACGCCATCGTGTACACCATCCGGCCGCTGCCAGGGCTGGCCCGGCTGCCCGAGGTGGCGCAGGTGACACCGGTCCGGATGCCCTTTTACGGCCATCCCCGGTGCTCATGCTCGCGCCGGATCAACGAGGGCGCTTTCTCGATCCGGGAGGTGCCTTCGGCGGGCCTGCGCCGTGTGGCCAAGCTGGTCGCCGGCCGGATGCCCGACCAGGCGTCCCCCCATGAGGCGCTGGCGTCGTTCACGCTTCAGCGCGACTATGGCGTGCGCCTGGGGACGGTGATCAGCCTGCCGATGGCCGCCGCTTCCCAATGGCGGGCGGTGTTCAGCGCAATAGCCGGCGGTCCGGCACCCAAGCCCGCCGGGCCCACCATCGCGGTGCGGGTGGTGGGCATCGTGGCCGCCGAGAACGAGTTCCCGTCCGGGCAGGGCGCTACCTACGACCTGTACCCGACCCGGGCCTTCGCCGCAGCGACCCGGGGCACGCCCGCGCTGTCGGCCTATTATGTGCGGCTGCGCCACGGCCAGGCCGGCTTCGCCCGGTTCGAGGCCAGGGCCAGCGGCCTGAACGGGGCCGGGGTGGAGGATCTGGACCGGCCAGCGGCCGCGATCACCTCCTCGATCCACCCTCAGGCGGTCGGCTGGCAGGTGCTGGCCGCGCTGGCCGGGCTGGCGGCCATCGCGGTGGTGGGGCAGGCGCTGGCCCGCCAGGCCAGCGCCGAGAGCACCGACCACCCCACTCTGGCTGCGCTGGGCCTGAGCCCGCGGCAGCTCGCCACAGTGAGCATGCTGCGGACGCTGGCCGTGGCGGCCGCCGGTACTGTCGGCGCGATCGCGGTGGCCGTGCTGCTGTCTCCGCTCGCGCCGGTAGGCGAGGCGCGGCTCGCCGAACCCTCGCCGGGCCTGTCCGTTCGACGCTGCGGTGATCGGCCTGGGAGCACTGGCGACGGTGGCTGTGGTGCTGGTGCTGGGGGTGCGGCCAGCGCTGCGCACCGCCCGGGTGCGCAGCGCGGCCGACCGCGCGCCGGCGGCCCGCCCGTCAGCGGTGGCGGCTGCCGCCGCGGCGGCTGGCGCGCCGCCCGGCGCGGTCATAGGCATCGGGCATGCTCTGGAACGGGGACGCGGTACCGGCATGGTTCCGGTGGGAACGGCGCTGATCGGCTCGGTTGCCGCGGTGGCGGCAGTGTGCGCGACCGCGGTCTTCGGCGCTAGCCTGGCCCACCTCACCGCCACGCCCGCGCTCTATGGCGCCCCCTTCCAGGCGTATTTCAACGCCTCAGGACCCGGTGGTATCGCCGAGGGCAGTCTGCTCACCGAGCTGAAACGCGACCGGGCGATTGACCGGATCACCCTGGTGTCGGCGCCGGCGATCGCCGTCAACCACGTCAGCGTCCGGGCCATTGCCGCGACCGCCGTCCGGGGCCCGATGCTGCTGTCGGCCGCGCAGGGGCGGCTGCCCGCCGGCAACGGCCAGATAGCGCTCGGTGCCTCCACCATGCGCCGGATCGGAGCGCGGATCGGCTCCCTGGTCCGGGTGACTGTGACCTCCCCCGCAGGCGTCCCGCGCACCGGGCGGTTCCGGGTCGTGGGGCTGCTGGCATTCCCAGGTGACTTCGGGACCGGGGGCCTTGGCACCGGAGCGGCGCTGACTACCGCGGGGTATATCGCGGCCCAATGCCCGCCCTCACCCGGGCAGGCAGGATGCCGCCGCGCCGCCCAAGCCCACCCCGCCGACGAGGTCCTCGTGCGCGCAGTCCCCGGCCCGGTCGGCAGCGCCGCGCTGGCCCGCCACATCGGCCGGCATCACGACAACGTCTCCCACCCCACCGTGCCCGCGGCGCTGGTGAATTTCGGCGAGTCGGCCAACTTCCCGCTGCTGCTCGCTGGCGTAGTAACCCTGTGCGGCCTGGCCACACTCGCCCACCTGCTGGTGGTCAGCGTGACGCGGCGGCGCACCGAAAACGGGCTGCTCATGGCCATCGGCATGGTCCGCCGCCAGCTGGCGGCGATCGTGTTCTGGCAGGCCACCACCATCGCGACAGCCGCGATCGTCGCCGGGATCCCGCTGGGCATCGCCACCGGGCAGGCCATCTGGCGCGCGTTCGCAGTCAGCCTCGGGGTAGTGCCGGTCCCGGTTGTACACGCCTGGCTCATCGGAGCGCTCGCCGCCGGTGCCCTCCTCACCGCCAACGCACTCGCTACCATCCCCGCGGTAACCGCCGCCCGCCACGGGCCCGGGCAACTGCTCCGGGCAGAGTGAGCGATGAATATTTAGGCTGTGGCCGCGATGGCCGGATAAGGGATCCTGGATCTCAGTCATCCCAGATCTGCTACCTATGCGCGTGCTACAGCCGCCAGCTGTCTGCAGTGCCTGACCGCCGCCGTCCCGCCGAGCGCGCGGCTGATACAGGCCGACCGAACATGTGGCGCGACCAGGCCACCCAGAACCGGCTGATCTGCGTGCACCCCACCCGTGCCGCTGACACAGCCCTCGGGCGCTCATACTCGGCAGGGCGGGTCACAGGTTCCTGGTTGGGCGTCCTTCTTCACTCTGCGTCACTACTGGGGGTCGAGTTGTGCCTATCCCTGGGTATCCGGTGACCACAAGGCCGGGCAGCTGCACTCGGCAACGGTGTGCTCCCCGCCCCAGCTTGCGATGTTGGTGGCGGTTTAGTGATGCGCCTACCATCACCGCGCAGGCGCGGCGCGCCTGGGCGGCAGCAGCTGGCTTCGGTAAGGACTTGGATGGCTATCCTGCCCGGTAGGCATTGGCACGCCCTGGCCGAACGTGACCAGGAAGTCGGCCTGGGCATCGCCGGTCGCTCTCGCTGTCTTCCCTCGTCGTGGCGCCTCGCCCGTGGCTGGGCGAGGCGCGGGGCATCGGGCCTGGGTCATAGCCGTGCGCAGCTGCTCTGCCGCCGAACGGGCGGCGGCCGCCTGAGCAGCATGCTGCTGGGCCTGGCGCAGCTCGGCGACGGCGACGGCGAGAGCGGCGAGGCTCGCCAGCAGCGCGGCGGCCTGCAAGGCGGCGTCGCCGGTGAGGTCACCAGCCATAGCGAGCAGCCGCGCCGTGGCGCGCAGGCGGTCCCCGTCGCGGCTGCGACGCGGGGTGCAGCCATGGGGCGCCCGGGCGGCCCGGTCGTAGGCATCCGCGGCGCACCGAAGGACCGGACTGTGCAGCGCCCGCGCCGCGACATGCAGCGTGTCGGCTGCCGCCCACGCAGCATCGGCCGCTGCGGCCGGGTCGCTGTAGGCGCACCGGCGGATATGCTCCGCCGACGTGGCGGCCTGGCGGGACGCATGCTGGTAGATCGTGTCCCGTTCCCGAACAGTGAACCGGAACGCCGCGGAACGCCCCGTATTAGCGTCAGGTCCCTGTGTCCAGTAGCGGCGCAGTTGCGGCAGGGTGAGCCCTGCGGCCAGCCGCCCACCGCCATACCAGCGCAGTGCCCCGTCAGTGCGAGTGTGGCCGGGGAGCGTGAGGGCGTACCCGGTGACCTGGCCCGGGTCAGTCTCGCTGAACCGCAACCGCACCAGCACCCTGGACGCTCGCAGCTGGGCGAAGAAGTCCGCCTCATGTCGTACCTGCTGTGCCGCTCGGATGACCTTATTGCTGAGCACGGCCCTTACGACCGAGGCGGGCAGTCCCGCTGCGGAGAGCGGATCTTGTCCGGCCGTCGCGGGCCAGCGGGCGCGCAGTTTGGGCAGGGTCAGGTCAGCGGCGAGCTTGCCGCCCCCGTACCAGATCACGCCGCCGTCCTTGGCTGTGTGGCGGGCCAGACCGACCGCATACCCGGTCAGCTCACCGGGGTTGGTGGTGCTGTGCCGCAGGCGGACCAGTACCCCAGCCTGCTGGAGCCGGGTGAAGAACTCCTGCTCTGTGTCCGCTCCGGCCGCCGCGGTGCACACCTCCCGGCGCAAGACGGCGCGCGGCGTCTCGTCCCATCCGTGGCGGGCCGCCTGCTCGGTCTCGGCGCGGGTAGCCCGGCGCGCCGCGGTGCGATCCGCCGGAGCAGTGGCGCGTAAGCCGAACCGGTGTTCCGCGTCCTGGCAGGCTTCCCGTACCCGGTAGAAGTCGTTCCAGGTGCTGGGGTTGCCGCCGTCCTGGCGGGCCAGTGTCGCGACGATGTGAATGTGATCAGCATAGTGCCGGACCGCGAGCCACCGCACGGCCAGGTCATCACCTTCGGCTGCGAGCCCGGTGCGGTGCATGATCCCAGCCGACACTTGCGTCCACTCTGCGTCCGAGAGCACCCGGTCCTCGGGCGCGGCACGCACCGCGCAGTGCCAGACCGGCTTGTCAGAGCCCCGCCCACCCAGCGCCGCCACCGGCTGAGCCATCAGCCCGGCCAGGCGGCGCAAGTCCGGTGATCCGCTGGGGAGGCGTTCCGGCTCCAGTTCGGCCGGATCGGAGAATCCCGCCACCAGGTGCGGATTGGTGTGCTCATTCGCCCGGCCTGGCCCGTACAGGTAATACAGCAGACCCCGCACGTTGGCCCCTCGGGTCACTTTGCCGATCACCGGAATCCCCTTAACAGCGTCCCTGGCCCCCGTCGGCACACCCCGGCATGCAGGCCATTCTCGCCCTTTGTATCGGGTTCTGTGTGGTTCATCATGCATCTCTGGACCGCGCCTGGTCCAGAGATATCCCGGGTTTATATATATCTTGCTCCTTCTGTAGCGGGTTTCATCCGATGAAGAACTCGCATCACTTGGCACACGCCCGCTAAAAACCCTCCTGGGAGTGCCGCATAAGCGTGCAAAATAGCATCGGCTGTCATTCCTGACCGCAGATTGCCGGTCGCCCCGCGCCAGTCCTGACATGGCGACTGAGCTGCGGGGCTGCGGCCGACTTCATCTGATGAAAGTTTCCTTCTTCTGATGCGAGCGACGGAGGGTGACTGGGAGGGCCGTGACGGCGTGACGGGCAGGCGCCGCGATCAGGGCCGCGGCTGGCGGGGCGGGGCGCCCTGCCGCTATAGGATTCCATCAGATGCAAGATCGTGAGCTCCAGCATCAGCTAGTTTCGATAGTCAGAAATGCTGTCGGATTAGCATCAGGGACGTTATCTAATGCCGTCCCAGCCTGGTTTATTTCAGAGGCTGAATTACTGTCCTGGCCTCGATGCGGCCAAGCAGATCACCGGCTTCTAGGCGGCCTCCGCGCCAGCTCCCTTGAAGACTTGCCGGTGATGCCAGCTAACATGATCCAGCTCCACGACGGGCTGACCCGGCCGGGGTGCGAGCAGCGCCTGGCCCGCGAGGCGGTCAACCGCACGGCCAGCGTCGCTACGGGCCACATAGAGGCTGGGCACCCGAATGCACAGGTCCGTCGTTAGCCCCAGCACGCCCAGGTCGAACAGCGAATGGTGAAGCGCGCACAGCGCCAGGCCATTAGCCACTAAGTCAGGACCGTCCTGGCTGTACCATCGCACGTGGGCTGCTTCAAGACCGACTGGATTACGGCCAAGGGCCCCATCGAAGCCGCACATGGCGCACTGGTAGGCGTAAGCACGCAGTACCTCCTCGGCGAACCCGGTCCGCCGCACGCTACGCCTTGCCGCCGCAACCGCCGGGCTGGCGGCGAGTTCCAGGACCGCGAGATCAAGGCCGACCGCGTCACAGATCATGACGGCCAGACCCGGCGTGAAGTGCAGGTCCAGCAGAAGCCGCGCGGCGGCCGCCAGCGCGCCGGGGTCCGCGATCAACTGCTCGACCTCCGGCCGCAACCGGCCGACCGCCCCGTGGCTGGCGAGCAAGGGCCCACGCTCGGGGGCGTCCGGCCCGATCTCGCTTCCCGAGGCATCCCGCACATCCCAGATCTCACGTTCCAGATGGACGAACGGCATCGCCGCCCGCTGCCGCGCGACTGTGACACTCGCGACGGGCGGGCCGAAGTCGTTAATCAGAGTGCTGACCGGCTCCTCGGCCTCCTCGTAGGTCGCTGCGCTGCTGCTAACGGCGGCGAACCTCCCGAACAGCCACAACAGCAACAGAGGCTTGTGCGGCGCCCGGATGCCGCCGACCGATGCGCGCCGGAGCCGAGCGAGCAGGTCCAGGAACTCGTCGCGCGTCATGCAAGTCCCCCCATCCACCCGTACCGAGCGCTGGCACTCAGCCGCAGCGCAGGCCGACCAGCAGGGCTCAGTGCCGCCCTATGACGCTCAGTCCTGCCCACATTTTGCCCCCAGATGATCAAGGACCCGATCGCTGTAAGCAGCGATCAGGCCCTTGACCTGCTACTTCGGTGAGTAGCCCCGACCGGATTTGAACCGGCGCTACCGCCTTGAGAGGGCGGCGTCCTGGGCCGCTAGACGACGGGGCCAGCCACAGAACGGTAGCGCACTCAGCCGAGCCGCGCCAAACGGAGACCTGGCCGGCCCGCGCCCCGGGCAGTCAGCTGTGACGTGCCTCACGTGGCCCTGCATGGTTGTCCACAGGTGGGGTAGCTGTGCCCCCATGTTGACATTCATCGTCATGTTGATAGTCGTCGGACTGATCGCTGGCGCCATCGCGCGCCTTCTCATGCCCGGCCGGGACCCGATCGGGCTGCTGGGCACGATCCTGCTGGGCGTGGCGGGTTCCTTTGTCGGTGGATTCCTGGAGAACCTGCTCTTCTACCACAAGCTGGCGCCGCACCGATTCCACTTCGCGGGCATCATTGGCTCGATCATCGGTGCGTTCCTGGTCCTGCTGCTGGTGCGCGCTTCCGGGCATGAGCGCGGCCGCGGCCGCAGCCGCAGCCGCCGCCGGTACCGGCGGAGCTGGATCTGATCGCCTGAACGTTGACGTGCCACCGGCTGGCCGGGCAGCCTCCGCCCCCGAGGCTGGTATGCCTGGTCAGCTGGGGTACCAGGACTCGAACCTAGACTAACGGGGCCAGAACCCGTCGGGCTGCCAATTACCCCATACCCCATCGGAGCGAGGCTCTGGGCCCGCTCCGCGCCCGTGAAGTCTAGCCGAACGCGACCCGGCGGCCAAAGCGGAACGGGGCACCCGGCCGGGGTCAGCCGCCTGCTTGCCCGCCGCCACCGGCGACGCTGGCCCGCGCCCCGGCCAGCCGGCCGAGCGTGCGGTCGCGGCCCAGCAGCTCGATCGACCCGAACAGCGGCGGGCCCACGCGCCGCCCGGTGATCGCGACCCGCACCGCCCCGCCGAACGCCGCCCGCGGCTTGAGGCCCAGCCTCTCCACCAGCGCGGTCTCCAGCGCCGCCCTGATGGCCTCCTCGGTCCAGGATCCGAGCCCGGCCAGCGCCTCCTCCGCGGCGGCCAGCACCGGCCCGGTGTCGGGCGTGAGTACCCGCGCCGCGTCCTCCGGGTCGACCCGGAAATCGGCCTCGTCGGCGAACAGGAACCCGAGCATCTCGGCCGCCTGGGCGAGCGTGGTGATCCGCTCCTGGACGAGCGGGGCGGCGGCCGCGATCAGCTCGGCCTCGGCGGCCGTGGGGGGCGAGGCGACCAGCCCGGCCCCGGCCAGGAACGGGGTGATCCGGGCGGCGAAATCGGCCGGGCCGAGCGCGCGGATCTTGTCGCCGTTGATCGCCTCCAGCTTGCGCGCGTCGAACTGGGCCGCGTTCTTGTTCACCCGGGCCAGGTCGAACTCGGCGGCCATCTCGGCCATCGTGAACTCCTCCCGGTTCTCCCCCGGCGACCACCCGAGCAGCGCCAGGTAGTTGCAGATCGCCTCCGGCAGGAAGCCCTGCTCGCGGTACCAGTTGACGGACACCACCCCGTTGCGTTTGGAGAGCCGCTGCCCGTCCTTGCCGAGCACGTAGGGCAGGTGGGCGAAGACGGGGAACTGGCCCTCGTCCACGCCCATCGCCCGGTACACCGCGATCTGGCGGGGGGTGGAGGACAGCAGGTCCTCGCCGCGCACCACGTGGGTGATCCGCATGAGCACGTCGTCGACCGCGACGGCCAGGGTGTAGAGGGGGGTGCCGTCGGCCCGCGTCAGCGTGAAGTCCGGCACGTGCGCGTGGTCGAAGGTGACCTCGCCGCGCACCAGGTCGGTGAAGGTGGTCGATCCGGGCGGCATCTTGAACCTGACCACCGGCTGGCGCCCTTCCGCCTGGTAGGCGGCGACCTGGCCGGGGGTCAGGTCGCGGCAGTGCCCGTCGTACCCGCTCGGGCCGCCCGCCTTGCGGGCCGCCTCCCGCCGCTGGGCGAGCTCCTCGGGGCTGCAGTAGCAGTGGTAGGCGTGCCCGCCGGAGAGGAACCGGTCCACCCATTCGGCGTAGATGTCCAGCCGCTCGCTCTGCAGGTACGGGCCGAACGGCCCGCCCACCGCCGGCCCCTCGTCCCAGTCCAGTCCCAGCCAGCGCAGCGTGTCCTGGGCGGAGCCGATGTACTCCGGCGTGACCCGGGTCCGGTCGGTGTCCTCGATCCGGAGCACGAACGTGCCGCCGGTCGAGCGGGCGAACGCCCAGTCGTACAGGGCGGTCCGGACGTTGCCCACGTGCAGGTCGCCGCTGGGCGAGGGGGCGAACCGCACCCTGACCCCGCCGGGCCCGGCCCCGTCCCGGCCGCCGCCGCCCAGCCCGGCGTCGTGGTCAGTCACGGCTGGCCACCGGGTTGGTGAGCGTCCCGATGTTCTCGATGGTCACCGATACCTCGTCTCCGTCCTCGAGCGGGCCAACTCCCGCGGGGGTCCCGGTGAGCAGTACGTCGCCGGGGAGCAGCGTCATCACGCTACTGGCATAGGCCACCAGCGCCGCCACGTCGTGCAGCAGCTGCGACGTCCGGGCCCGCTGGCGGACCTCACCGTTGACCGCGGTGACCAGCTCCAGGTCGGCGGGGTCGGCGTCGGTCTCGATCCACGGCCCCAGCGGGCAGAACGTGTCGAACCCCTTCGCCCGCGCCCACTGGCCGTCCCGCTCCTGCAGGTCGCGCGCGGTGACATCGTTGGCGCAGGTATAGCCGAAGATCACGCTGGCCGCCTCGCTGGCCGGCACGTCGCGGCACAGCCTGCCGATGATGAGGGCGAGCTCGCCCTCGAAGTCAACACGCTTGCTCATCGTGACCGGGTACTGGATGGGATCACCGGGCCCGCAGACGGCGGTCGAGGGCTTAAGAAACAAAACGGGCTCCGCGGGCGGCTCCCCGCCCATCTCGCGGGCATGCCCGGCGTAGTTCTTGCCCACCGCGATCACCTTGCTGGGCAGTACCGGCGCCAGCAGCCTGACATCGTCGAGCGGAAGGCTGGTGCCGACCAGCTGGATGGCGTCCGGCCCCGGGCCGAACGGATGGCCGCTGAGCGGGGCGATGATCTGCCCGCCCCGTCCTGCGGGGGCGCCGGCCGGGCCATCGGCCCGGGCCTCGCCCACCACTCCGTAACCAACCTCGTCGCCGATGGCGAATCTGGCGATGCGCACGTCTGCCCCTACCCATCCCGATTGTGGCCCGAGCCAGGCTAGAGCCTACTGAGGCGGGATCCCGACGGCGCATGCCAGCGCGCCGCGCCCGCGGCTACTGCAAGTAGCCTTCCACTTCCCCGGCTGGGCGGCCCTGCGCCTCCTCCGGGTTCTCGCCGAACTCCCGCCGGGCCCGCCGCTGGCGCAGCAGGTCCCAGCACTGGTCCAGCGCCTCCTCCACCGACTTCAGCCGATCACGCTCCGCGGCGCTGGACAGCTCGCCGCTGGCGACCTTGGTGCGCAGGTCGTGCTCGGTCGCGATGAGCTCGTCGATGTGGCTCATGATCTCCTTGTCATCCATGACGCCAACGCTAGGCGACCGCCGCCCCGTCCGCACACGGGGCACGCGGCGGCCCCTCCTAGACTGCGCGCATGACCACCAATCCCGACCACACCGCCTCCCCCGCCGGGCCGACGCCGGGCACCCCCGCCGGCCACGCCCCCGCCCGCCCGGCGCCGCCAGCCGCCTCGCGGGTCCGTCACGAACGGACCCACCACGGCGACACCGTCGTGGACGAGTACGCCTGGCTGGCCGGGAAGGACAACCCGGAGACGATCGCCTACCTGGAGGCAGAGAACGCCTACACCGAGGCGATGACCGCTGGCCAGGCCGGGCTGCGCGAGACGATCTTCGGCGAAATCAAGGGCCGCACCAAGGAGACCGACCTGTCGGTGCCGGCCCGCAAGGGGGACTGGTGGTACTACACCAGGATGGTCGAGGGCAGACAGTACCCGCTGAACTGCAGGTGCGCCGCGCCGCCGGGGCAGACCGCGCCGCCGTCGGTGGACGGGGACGGGCCGCTGCCCGGCGAGGAGATCCTGCTCGACTGGAACGAGCTGGCCGGGGACGCGGCGTTCTTCTCGCTCGGCGCGTTCAGCGTCAGCCCGGACGGCCGGATGCTTGCCTACTCGACCGATTTCGCCGGGGCGGAACGCTACACGCTGCGGGTCAAGGACCTGGTGACCGGGGAGACCGCCCAAGACGAGATCCCCGACACCCACTACGGCTGCGCCTGGTCCCTCGACGGCTCGGCGCTGTTCTACACCACGGCCGACGCGGCCTGGCGCCCCTTCCGGGTGTGGCGGCACCTGGTGGGCACCCCGGTTGCCGACGACGTGATCGTGCTGGAGGAAAGCGACGAGCGGTACTGGGTAGGGGTGGGGCTGACCCGCAGCGAGCGCTACCTGTGCCTGACGGCGTCGAGCAAGCTGACGAGCGAGGTGTGGCTGCTGGACGCCACCGAGCCGGTGGCGCCGCCCCGGGTGGTGCTGCCGCGGCGGCAGGGCGTCGAGTACTCGGTGGAGCACCAGGCCGGGCCGGGCGGGCCCGGTGACCCCGGCCGATTGCTGATCCTGCACAACGACGGGGCGGTCAACTTCGAGCTGTCGGCGGTGCCGCTGCCCGCGCCCCCGGCGGGTGGCGGGCCGGTGGCGGGCACCGGGGCGCTGGCCGGTCCCGCCGACCTGATCCCGGTCATCGCGCACAGTGACGACATCCGGCTGCTCGGCGTGGACGCCTTCGCCGGCCATCTCGTGATCCACTCCCGCCGGGACGGGCTGACCCGCCTGCGCATCATCGGCGCCGGCGGCGGCGAGCGCGAGATCTCCTTCCCCGAGCCTTTGTACCAGGTGTCCCCCGGCGCCAACCCGGAATACGGCGCCCGCGTTTACCGGCTGCACTACACCTCGCTGGCCACGCCGGACTCGGTGTACGACGCCGACCTCGGTACCGGCGAGCTGACCCTGCTCAAGCGCACGCCGGTGCTCCCGCTGCCCGGCGAGGCCGGCTACGACCCCCAGGACTACGAGCAGCACCGCGAATGGGCGACCGCCGGCGACGGCACCCGCGTCCCCGATCTCCCTGATCTGCCGGAAGGGAACGCCGCGCGACGGAAGCGCGCCCTGCGTCCTCTACGGCTACGGGAGCTACGAGATATCCGCTGACCCCTTCTTCTCGATCAGCCGGCTGTCGCTGCTCGACCGCGGCTTCGTCTGCGCAGTCGCGCACGTGCGGGGCGGCGGCGAGATGGGGCGCCGCTGGTACGACGACGGCAAGATGCTCCGCAAGACGAACACGTTCACCGACTTCGTGGCCTGCGCGGAGCATCTGGTGAGCGCAGGGCTGGACCAGCCCGCGGCGGCTGATCGCCCGCGGCGGCTCGGCGGGCGGCCTGCTCATGGGGGCGGCCGTCAACCTCGCGCCGCAGGCGTTCGGGGGCATCGTCGCCCACGTCCCGTTCGTGGACTCGCTGACCACCATCCTCGACCCGTCGCTGCCGCTGACCGTGACGGAGTGGGAGGAGTGGGGGAACCCGCTGGACGACCCGCAGGTCTACGCGTACATGAAGGCCTACTCGCCGTACGAGAACGTCAGCGACCGGACCTACCCACCGATCCTCGCGATCACCAGCCTGAACGACACCCGCGTCCTCTACCACGAGCCGGCCAAGTGGATCGCCCGGCTGCGCGCCACCGCCCACGGCGGCCCGTTCCTGCTCAAGACCGAGATGGTCGCGGGCCACGGCGGCCGCAGCGGCCGTTACAACGCCTGGCGTGAGGAAGCCTTCGTCCTCGCCTGGATCGTGACCACCGCCGCCGGCTGACCACGAGGGCCCGACCCGCGGGATGCCGCGCCATGACCGTCGACCCGTTCGGGGCGGTTTCCGTGACGCAGATCCGGGATAAGCCAGCCGGCGCCGGCCTCCACGCAGGGTTCACCTGGCTGGCGGCCGGCACGCCACGCGGGCTGCCCGGTTAGGTGGCCGGGCTCACCGCGGGCTCGGCCGGGCTCGTGGCCCGCGCGGAGGAGGGCGTAGGTGACCGCTTCCTCCAGCGCGTGCCACGAGGCGGCGATGATGTTCTCGTCCACGCCGACCGTGCTCCACATGTCGTCGGCGGCGCCGTCGCCGTCGCCGGACTCGATGAGCACCCGGGTCACGGCGCCGGTCCCGTGCGAGCCCTCCAGGATGCGGACCTTGTAGTCGGCCAGCTCCAGCCGGGCCAGCTCGGGGTAGAGCCGCTCCAGCGCGAGCCGCAGGGCGTTGTCGAGCGCGTTGACCGGCCCGTTGCCCTCGCCGGTGGCCACGATCCGCTCGCCCTTGGCGTGCAGCTTCACGGTGGCCTCGCTGACCACCTCGCCGCCCGTGCGCCGCTCGACGATGACGCGCCACGACTCGACGTCGAAGTGACGCAGCCGCTGCCCCCGCCAGCTCGTCGCGGAGCAGCAGCTCGAACGAGGCGTCGGCGGCCTCGAAGGTGTAGCCGCGGGCCTCCAGGTCCTTGACCCGCTCGACGACCCGGCCGACGGTCGCCTTGTCGCCGGACAGGTCGTAGCCGAGCTGCCTGCCCTTGATCTCGACCGACGCGCGGCCCGCCATGTCGGAGACGAGCATCCGCATGTCGTTGCCGACCAGCGCCGGATCGATGTGCTGGTACAGCATCGGGTCCACCTTCACCGCGGAGGCGTGCAGGCCGGCCTTGTGGGCGAACGCGGAATGCCCGACGTAGGGCTGGTGCGTGGCCGGGGTCACGTTGGTGACCTCGCTGATCGCGTGCGCCACCCTGCTCATCTCCGGCAGGCAGCCGGGGGGCAGCACCTCGCGCCCCTGCTTGAGCTGCAGCCCGGCGACCACGCTGAACAGGTTGGCGTTGCCCGCCCGCTCGCCGTAGCCGTTCGCGGTGCCCTGGACGTGCGTGGCCCCGGCCGACACGGCTGTCAGGGTGTTCGCCACCGCGCATGCGGTGTCGTCATGGCAGTGGATGCCCAGCCGCGCGCCGGTGGCGGCGGCGACCGCGGCGACCACGTCACCGATCTCGCTGGGCAGCATGCCGCCGTTGGTGTCGCACAGCGCGACCAGGTCGGCGCCGGCCTCGGCCGCCGTGCGCACCACCTCGAGCGCGTAGCCGGGGTCGGACCGGTAGCCGTCGAAGAAGTGCTCGGCGTCGAGGAAGACCCGCTGGCCCTCGGCCGCGCAGGTGGCTGACGGTGTCGGCGATCATGGCGAGGTTCTCGGCCAGGGTGGTGCGCAACGCGAGCTGGACATGCCGGTCGTGGCTCTTGGCGACCAGCGTCACCACCGGCGCGCCGGACTCACGCAGCGCGGCGACCTGCGGGTCGTCGGCCGCCACCGCGTCCGGCCGGCGGGTCGAGCCGAACGCGGCCAGCTGCGCGTGGCCCAGCCGCAGCTCGGTGCGCGCCCGCCGGAAGAACTCGGTGTCCTTCGGGATGGCGCCCGGCCAGCCGCCCTCGATGAACCCGACACCGAACTCGTCCAGCCGCCGCGCGATGGCGAGCTTGTCGGCCACGGTCAGGGACAGGCCCTCCTGCTGGGCCCCGTCGCGCAGGGTGGTGTCGTAGACGTGGAACGCGTCGTCGGGCATCATCTCGTGATTCCTCCGGGTAGGTATTGACCCTGCCGCCACAAAGCAAAAGACCCCTCGCAGGATGCGAGAGGTCTGCGCGTCGGCGGTGCGGGCCCGTTCAGCTGGCCCTGCTAAGTGCCGACGCGCCCGCCGATAATAATCCGGCCGCACGTCATGACCACAGTCTTGCACACCAACCACCCCACCGCGAAACGCCCGTCTCACTATCCGGGACAGCAGCCCCGGTCATCCCGCGCGCTGGGGGCGGCAGGCGGCGGCGCAGGCACGCGGGCACGGCGTTTCTGTCTGCCGTGCCCGCGCGCCTGTGACGACGCCCCTCCCAGCCGACAGCGGGCGTGGCGCAGCTCGTTCAGCAGATCTTGTGGATCCAGCCGTGCGGGTCGGGCCGCTCGCCGTACTGGATCCCCATCAGTTCCTCGCGCAGCCTGAGCGTCACCGGCCCTGGCGTGCCGTCGCCGATGACCCATTCCGCCGAGGCCCCCTTGACCTTGCCGACGGGCGTGATCACGGCGGCGGTACCGCAGGCGAAGACCTCGGTCAGCTCACCGGACTCGCAGCCGAGCCTGCCACGCGTCGGCCGAGATCTTGCCTTCCTCGACCCGGTAGCCCAGGTCGCGGCCGAGGGTCAGCAGCGAGTCGCGGGTGACCCCGGGCAGCAGCGTCCCGGTCAGCGCCGGGGTCATGATCCTCGCGTCCGGCCCCGTGCCGTAGACGAAGAACAGGTTCATGCCGCCCATCTCCTCGACCCAGCGGCGCTCCGCGGCGTCCAGCCAGACGACCTGGTCGCAGCCGTTGTTCACGGCCTGCTGCTGGCCGGCGAACGAGCCGGCGTAGTTGCCGCCGCACTTGGCGGCGCCGGTGCCCCCGGGCGCGGAGCGGGTGTACTCCTCCGACAGCCAGACGGTGACCGGCTTGACGCCGCTCGGGAAGTAGGCGGCGGCGGGCGAGGCGATGAGGGTGAACTGGTACGACTGCGAGGGCCGGTTGATGCCGAGCCCGACCTGCGTGGCGATCATGAACGGGCGCAGGTACAGGCTGTACTCGTCGGCGTCGGGCACCCAGGCGCGGTCCTGCGTCACGAGCAGTTCAATGGCCCGGACGAAGGCGTCCTCCGGCAGTTCCGGCATGGCCATCCGGCGCGCCGACGAGTTGAACCTGGCCGCGTTCGCCCAGCGGGCGGAACGTGGCTATCAGGCCGCCGGCCTGCCGGTACGCCTTCGTCCCCTCGAAGATCTCCTGCGCGTAGTGGAAGACCTGGGTGGCGGGGTCCAGCGTGAGCGGGCCGTAGGGTTCCAGCCGGGCGTCATGCCAGCCACGCTCCGCCGACCAGCGCATGGTGACCATGTGATCGGTGAATACGGCGCCGAACCCCGGTGCCGCCAGGAGCCGTTCGCGCTCGGCGGTGGGAACGGGGTGATCGCTGATGTGGATGTCGAACTCGATCTCGGCGCTCTGGCTGATCGTGGTCATCACAGGTCCTTCCCTCCGTGCCCGGCGCCGCCGGGCCGCCCGGGCCTGGCGCCACTGCCTGGCCCGTGATTGCGGCGCGGCCCGCCACACCGCAATCCCATCTTGCCGCGCGGCGCGGGTTATTCGGCACCCCAGCGCGGCTCAGCCGGCTACTCGCTCGGCGATGTCGTCGCCGACCTCCGCGGTGGACCGCGCCGCCCACTCCCCCTGGCGTTCCACCAGATCGTCGGCGGCGGCCTGCTCGATCCTCGCCGCCTCGGCGGTGAAGCCGAGGTGCTCGCACAGCATGGCCGCCGACAGGATCGCGGCGGTCGGGTCCGCCTTCTGCTGGCCCGCCAGGTCCGGGGCGCTGCCGTGCACCGGCTCGAACATGCTGGGCGCGGTCCGCTCCGGGTTGATGTTCCCGCTCGCGGCCAGCCCGATGCCACCGGCCACGGCGGCGCCGAGGTCGGTCAGGATGTCGCCGAAGAGGTTGTCGGTCACGATCACGTCGAACCGCTCGGGGTCGGTGACCAGGAACATCGTCGCGGCGTCCACGTGGCAGTAGTCCACGGTGACCTCGCCGGACTCCTTGGCCGCCTCGGCCATGGTCCGCTGCCACAGGTCGCCGGCGTAGGCGAGCACGTTCGTCTTGTGCACCAGGGTGAGGTGTTTGCCGCGACCGCCGCGCGGCCAGCCCGAACGCGTACCGGATCACCCGGCCCACCCCGAACGCGGTGTTGAGGCTCTCCTGGGTCGCCACCTCGGCCGGGGTGCCCTTGCGCAGCACGCCGCCCGCGCCCGCGTACGGGCCCTCGGTACCCTCCCGGACGACCACCATGTTGATCGACTCGGGCCTGACCCCGGCCAGCGGGGTGGCCACGCCCGGGTACAGCCGGACCGGCCGCAGGTTCACGTAGTGGTCCAGCTCGAACCGCAGCCGCAGCAGCAGGCCCCGCTCCAGCACGCCGCTGGGCACGGTCGGGTCGCCGACCGCCCCGAGCAGGATCGCGTCATGGCCGCGGATCTCCTCCAGCACCGAGTCCGGCAGGGTCTCGCCCGTCCGGTGCCAGCGCTGGGCGCCCAGGTCATAGCTGGTCGCGTCCACGGTGACGGCGGCCGCCTTGAGCACCTTGAGCGCCTCGGCGACCACCTCGGGCCCGATGCCGTCGCCGCCGATCACGGCGAGCTTTATCGCGGAAGATCCCATGCGCCGTACCTTACTGGTCGCGCGGGGCGCCGGAGTCCCCTCCGTTGTCACGCCTGTCCAGGGCCACCTGAACCGCCTGCACCGATCCCGGGTGCCGGGTCCCGCCCGCCGGGCCGGCGTGGGTGGGCTGCGCGGCCGGCCGGGCGCCGGGGCTGCCTGGCCCCGGTCAGCGGCGCCGGTCCGGGCGGCTCGGTCTGGTCCCAGTAATACATGTCATACACGGGGAGTTCTCCTGCTGGGGTAGCTGCTCAGTGCGTTAGGTCATCTCCAGGTCGACCGACCGGCCTACGACCGCGCCGATGGTGGAGGTGATGTCGTCGAGGACCATGGGCGGGATCGCGGAGTCCACGGTGAGGACGATCAGCGCGTGGCCGCCGCGGGCGTCCCTGGCATACCTGCATGCCGGCGATGTTGATCCCCTCGCCGCCCAGGATCTGGCCGACCACGCCGACGATGCCCGGGCGGTCGGTGTAGGTGAGGAAGACCATGTGCTCGGCCGCCGCGATCTCCATGTCGAAGCCGTTGACCTCGACCAGCTTCTCGATCTGCCGGGGACCGGTGAGGGTGCCGCTGACCGAGATCACCTGGCCGCCGGGCAGCGTGCCGCGCACGGTGACCAGGTTGCGCCAGTCAGGGCTGACGGCGTCGGTGGACAGGCTCACCTCGACGCCCCGCTGGGAGGCGAGCAGCGGCGCGTTCACGTAGGTGACGGCCTCCTCGACGATGCCGCCGAAGACGCCCTTCAGCGCGGCCAGCTGCAGCACCCGCACGTCGTGGGCGGCGATCTCGCCGCGCACCTGGACGTCGAGCCTGGCCGCGACGCCGCCGCGCCAGCGCGGTGAAGATCCGGCCGAGCTTCTCGGCCAGCGGCAGGCCCGGCTTGACGTCCTCGTGCACCGCGCCGCCCTGGACGTTGACGGCGTCGGGCACGAACTCACCCGAGAGCGCGAGCCGGACCGACCTGGCCACCTGGGTGCCCGCCTTCTCCTGCGCCTCGTGGGTGCTGGCGCCCAGGTGGGGGGTGGCCACCACGTTGGGGAACGCCAGCAGCGGGCTGTCGGCGGGTGGCTCGGTCGCGAACACGTCGATGCCCGCGCCGCCGACCCGGCCGTCCTTGAGCGCGAGGGCGAGCGCGTTCTCGTCCACGATGCCGCCCCGGGCCGCGTTGATGATCAGCACGCCGGGCTTGACCAGCCGCAGCTCCCGCTCGCCGATCAGGCCGGAGGTCTCGGCGGTCTTCGGCAGGTGCACGCTGATGAAGTCGGCCTCCGCGAGCAGTTCCTCCAGGCCGACCAGGCGGACGCCCAGCTGGGCCGCCCGCGCCGTGGGCACGTAGGGGTCATAGGCGATCACCTGCATGCCGAACGCGGCCAGCCGCTGGGCGACCAGCTCGCCGATCCGGCCGAGGCCGAGGATCCCGGCCACCTTCCCGTAGAGCTCGGCACCGGTGAACTTGGACCGCTTCCACTCCCCGGCCTTGAGCGAGCCCATCGCCTGCGGCACGTTGCGGGCGACCGCGAGCAGCAGCCCCACGGCGTGCTCGGCCGCGCTGACGATGTTCGAGCTGGGCGCGTTCACCACCATGACGCCCGCCTTGGTGGCCGCCTCCACGTCGACGTTGTCCAGGCCCGACCCCGGCCCGCGCCACCACCCGCAGGTTCGGCGCCTGGGCCAGCGCCTCGGCGTCGATCCTGGTCGCGCTCCGGACGATCACCGCATCCACGCCGGCGAGCGCGGGCAGCAGCGCGGCCCGGTCGGCGCCGTCCACGTAGCGCACCTCGAACCCCGATTCAAGCTGCGCGATCGCGGCGGGTGAGAGTTCTTCGGCAACGAGAACGACAGGTATCGATGCGGCACAGCAGATCAGCCCTTCGGGCGTTGACGTCGGATCGTCACAGTCTAGCCACACCTTGTGAAAGCTTTCACGAGCTGCCCCCCGTGCAGATCGCCAGCCCGGCATCAGGCGTGCCGCCTGGTCGTCGTCGCTGGCCAGCCAGCTCATCAGCGGGCGCAGCTTCGCGCCCACCTGCTCGATCTGCTCGGCGTGCAGGGCCTCGCGCCGCTTGAGGAAGTTCGGCCGCCCGCTGTCGAACTCCTCGACCAGCTCCCGGGCGAAGCAGCCGTCGCGGACCTCGCCGAGGATGCGCCGCATCTCCTCCTTGGACCGCTCGTCGATGAGCCGGGGACCGCGGGTGTAGCCGCCGTACTCCGCGGTGTCCGAGACCGACCAGTACATCTTGGACAGGCCGCCCTCATACATGAGGTCGACGATCAGCTTCATCTCGTGCAGGCACTCGAAGTAGGCCACCTCGGGCTGGTAGCCGGCCTCGACCAGGGTGTCGAACCCGGCCTTGATCAGTTCGGAGACGCCGCCGCACAGGACCACCTGCTCACCGAACAGGTCGGTCTCGGTCTCCTCGGCGAACGTGGTGGCGAGCGCGCCGGCCCTGGTGCCGCCGATGCCCTTGGCGTAGGCCAGGGTGAGCGGCCAGGCGCCGCCGGTCGCGTCGCGCTCGACCGCGACCAGCACGGGCACGCCGCGCCCCTCGGCGAACTGGCGGCGGACCAGGTGGCCGGGCCCCTTGGGCGCGACCATGCAGACGTCGATCCCGGCCGGGGGGTCGATGAGCCCGTAGCGGATGTTCAGCCCGTGGGCGAAGAAGAGGGCGTCGCCTTCATCCAGGCTCGGGGCGATGGCCCCGGCGTAGAGGGCGCGCTGGATATGGTCCGGCGCCAGGACCATGATCACGTCGGCTTCCTCGCAGGCCTTCTCCGGGGTGGTGACCTGCAGTCCCTCGCTGGCCGCACGCTCCCGGCTGGCCGATCCCTCCGGTAGCCCGACCCGGACGTCCACGCCGGAGTCCCGCAGCGACAGGGCGTGGGCATGCCCCTGGCTGCCGTAACCGAGCACCGCCACGTGGCGGCGCTGGATGACCCCGAGATCGGCGCGGTCGTCGTAGTAGATCTCTGCCATCGCTTGCCTCTCGTTCGCTCGCCGTGCTTATGTCGCCGTGCTTATGTCACTGGGCTTATGTCACTGGGCCGGGCCGGCCGCGGCACGGTCCAGCGGCCGCAGCGCCCGGTCGGTAATGGATTTGCTGCCGCGGCCGAGTGCGACCATGCCGGACTGCACCAGTTCCTTGATGCCGAACGGCTCCAGCACCCTGATCAGGGCGTCCAGCTTGTCGCGGTTCCCGGTGGCCTCGACCGTCACCGCGTCCTGCGCCACGTCGACCACCTTGGCGCGGAAGAGCGCCACCGTCTCCAGCACCCGGGACCGGTTCTCGGCGTCGGCCCGGACCTTGACGAGCAGGAGCTCCCGCTGGACCGACACCGACGGCTCCAGCTCCACGATCTTCAGGACGTTGATCAGCTTGTTGAGCTGCTTGGTCACCTGCTCCAGCGGGTGATCCGCGCAGTTGACCACGATCGTCATCCGGGAGATCTCTTCGTGCTCGGTCGGCCCGACGGCGAGCGAGTCGATGTTGAAGCCCCGGCGCGAGAACAGCCCCGCGGCCCGCACCAGCACGCCGGGCTTGTTCTCCACCAGCACGGACAGCGTGTGCCTGCTGGCCGCCGGATCCTGTTCCCGCAGGCGGGGGGCGATGCTGTTCATTCGGTCACGTCCCAATCCGGTGCCATATTCCGCGCCACCACGATGTCGTCGTTGCTGGTTCCCGCCGCCACCATGGGCCACACCATCGCGTCACGGTGCACGACGAAGTCGATCACGACCGGCCGGTCGTCGATCTTCATGGCCTCCTCGATCACCGCGTCGACGCTGGCCGCGTCCTCGCACCGCAGCCCCACGCAGCCGTAGGCCTCGGCGAGCTTGACGAAGTCGGGGACCCGGGTGCCGAGGGCGGCCCGGGCACCGCCCGCCTCCCCGGGGGCGGGCTGGGGCTCCGCCGCGGCGCTGGCCTTGTCCAGGTCGGTATGGGAGTAGCGCTCGTTGTAGAACAGCGTCTGCCACTGCCTGACCATGCCGAGGTTGCCGTTGTTGATGATGGCGATCTTGACCGGGATGCCTTCCACCGCGCAGGTGGCCAGCTCCTGGTTGGTCATCTGGAAGCAGCCGTCACCGTCGATCGCCCACACGGCGGTGTCCGGGCGGCCCACCTTGGCCCCCATCGCCGCGGGCACCGCGTATCCCATGGTGCCCAGGCCACCGGAGTTGAGCCAGTGCCCCGGGTGCTCGTGGCTGATGAACTGCGCGGCCCACATCTGGTGCTGGCCGACCCCGGCCACGTACACCGCGTCCGGGCCGACCAGCTTGCCGATCCGCTCGATCACGTACTGCGGCGCCAGCGAGCCGTCATCGGGCTCGGAGTACCCCAGTGGATAGGTCCGGCGCCAGGCCTCCAGCTGCGACCACCAGGCCGTCAGGTCGGCCCGGTGGCCCTCCTCGTGCTCGGCCTGGACCGCGGCCAGCAGCTCGGTGATCACCTCACGGCAGTCGCCGACGATCGGAACGTCCGCCCGCCGGTTCTTGGAGATCTCGGCCGGATCGATGTCGGCGTGGATGATCGCCGCGGCGGGCGCGAAGCTGTCGAGCTTGCCGGTCACCCGGTCGTCGAACCTGGCGCCGAGCGTGACCAGCAGGTCCGCCTTCTGCAGCGCCCCGACCGCCGCGACGCTGCCGTGCATGCCGGGCATGCCGACGTTCTGCGGATGGCTGCTCGGGAAGCCTCCCCGCGCCATCAGCGTGGTGACCACCGGCATCCCGGTGAGCTCGGCCAGCGCGACCAGCTCCTCGCTGGCATGGGCCTTGATCACCCCGCCACCGACGTACAGGACCGGCCGCTGGGCGGTGGTCATCATCTTGGCCGCCTCCCGCACCTGCCGGGAATGCGGCCTGGTCACCGGGTGGTAACCGGGCAGATCGAACGGGACCGGCCAGCGGAACGTGGTCTGGGCCTGGAGCGCGTCCTTGGCGATGTCCACCAGGACCGGCCCCGGCCGGCCGGTGGAGGCCACGTGGAACGCCTCGGCGACGGTCCTGGCGATGTCGTCGGCGTTGGTGACCAGGAAATTGTGCTTGGTGACCGGCAGCGTGATCCCGGCGATGTCGGCTTCCTGGAACCCGTCGGTCCCGATCAGCCCGGACGACACCTGGCCGGTGATGGCCACCACCGGGACCGAGTCCATGTAGGCGTCGGCGAGCGGCGTCACCAGGTTGGTCGCGCCCGGGCCCGACGTGGCCATGCACACCCCCGGGCGGCCGGTCGCCTGCGCGTAGCCGGTGGCCGCGTGCCCGGCGCCCTGCTCGTGCCGGACCAGGATGTGGCGCACGCTGCGTGAGTCGAACAGCGGGTCGTAGGCGGGCAGGATCGCCCCGCCGGGGATGCCGAAGATAACGTCGACCCCCAGCCGCTCCAGCGCGGCGACCAGCGCCTGCGCGCCGGTGACCTGCATCGACTCGGCAGGCTCGGGGTCCGGGGCGGCAGGCGTCCCGGGCGCCGCTTCCCGTGCCGCGGCCCGCGCGGCGAGGTCACGCGGCGATGGCCCGTGACCCTGGCGCACCTGCCCCGCCAGCCCGGCCCGTGAGCCGGTGGTCGTGGTGGTCTGGTCAGTCATCGCAATGAATCCTCATCTAGGAGTCCGTAGCGGCCGCTGGCAACAAAAAACCCCCCGTGCCCTAGGGCAGCCGAGGGGGGGCGCGCGGGTGGCTGGTCAGCGACCCACGCGCCTGGCAAGTACGAGAAGGCGGGCGAAAATCACGATCTCCACTGTGGCCTAACGTGCGCGGTCCGTCAACTTGACGAGCATCCACGTCTCGGGATGTGAGACAACGGCCCTGCCCCGTCACCGGGCGGCGGCGTGGGGCTGCCCCGGTGCCCCGTTGACAACCCCGGTCCCGGCGGAGCTCACGTCCGGCCCGGCCCCGGCCGGATTCCCGGCGCCACCCAGGGGTCCGCCCGGCATGTGATCATCGCCCGGCCCGGTCTCCCCGGCGTAAATCTCCACCCGGCCCTCACCGTGTTCCTTCGCCCGTGACATAGCCATGTCCGCGTTGCGCCAGACGGCCCCCGCCGGGCCCTCGCCCGAGACGGCGACCCCGGCGCAGGCGGTCATGCTCACCTCCGCCTCACCGGCCCGGAAGGGTGACGAGGCCACGCTGCGCGCGAGCCGTTCGGCCATGTCGGCTATCTCCTCGGCGCTGACCGCTCCCTCGACGAGGACCGCGAACTCATCGCCGCCCCAGCGGGCGACGGTGTCCTGCGGCGGCACGGCGGCACGCAGCCTGCGGCCGACCTGCGCGAGCAGCACATCCCCGGCGCCGTGGCCCACGGTGGCGTTCACGGCCGCGAAATGGTCCAGGTCGAGCAGGATGATCCCGGCGATGCTGGGGGCGGGGGACGCCGTGCCGGGCGCCGGGTCCGCCGGGCCGGGCGCGTCGCGGACCCGCTGCTCGACGTAGGCGCGGTTCGGCAGCCCGGTCAGCCCGTCATGGAAGGTCAGGTGGGTGACCTGACGGCGCAGCGCGACCTGTGCGCTCACGTCCCTCGCGGTGACCAGCAGCTGGGCGGGCCCGCCCGGCTCGCGGAAGCGGGAGACCGTCGATTCGACATGCCGCCAGGTGCCGTCCGCCGCCCGGACCCGGCACGGGTACCGGCCGACCCGGTTGACGGCGTCGGTCACGGCCCGGCGGACCGCCCTGGTGCCGCCGGCCCGGTCCTCCGGGTGCAGGAGATCCGACAGTGGCGTGCCCACCAGGGCCTCCGGGGTGTACCCGTAGCCGGCCACTGCCCGGCTCGCGTACCTGATCACCCCGCTGAGGTCGCACAGAAGCACGACATCGGTGGTCCGGTCGGCCAGTTCGCGGAACCGCTGGCGGGACTCGTGCCAGATCCAGACCGCGGAGTTCTCCCGCCGGAGCAGCCCGAGTGCACGCAGCGCCAGCGCCAGCAGGGTGGTGCCCGCAACGACGGCGACCACCGGCCGGTCCACGCTCTCACCTGCGAGCGCCCATCCGATGATGACGAGCGCGGCCGTGGCCGCCGCGACGGCGGCGGCGGCGGTTGCGACGCCGGGCACGGCCGGTGACGGCCGGGCCGCGGTGCCCGCATCCGAGGAGCCCCGGCAGCCGGCCCCGCCACCGGGTACCGGCCTGCCTGGCCCGCTCTGTCTGCCCGGTCTGCTCCGTCTCCCCGGTCTGCTCCACCTGCCCGGTCTGCTCCACCTGCCCGGCCTGCTCCGTCTGCCCGGCACCACCGCCGGCCCACGGCGCCCACGCCAGCAGCGCCAGCCCGGCGACCTGGACCAGCAGCGCCCCCACCTGCGGGGGCAGGCCGACGGCCCGGGCCCCGACCGCCAGCGCATCGCCCGCGGTGATGGTGAGCACGGCGAGATACGGGATCGCGCCGCGCCGGCCCGCCGCGGCGGCCAGCGGCAGGCAGACGCCAAGCAGGATCAGGTCGGCCAGCGGGTGGACCAGTTCCCCGGCGAAGGTCGGGACCCCGGCCCCGGCCCGCAGGAACGCCATCCGGAACAGGGTGACCCAGGCGATCAGGAACAGCGCGGAGGCCAGGATGTAGCCGTCAGCCAGGCCGGTGAGGACATTGCTCTGGGCGCGGACCCCGGCGGGCGTGTGGGCCTCGGCCGCCTCCCGCGATCCGGCCGCGGCCAGCCGGGCGAACCCGGCCGCCATGACCGGCAGCGCGAGCAGCGAAGGCAGGTCGCCGAACGAGAGCGGAATCGCCGCCGCCTCCACCGGGACGGCCAGAACGTGGCTCGTGATGACACCGGCCCCCCACAGCGCCGCCGCGACGGCGAACCAGCGGTAGGCACGCCGGGACGGCCCCGCATACCGCTCCGCTCCCAGCCACAGGCTGACAGCCGCACCAGCCGCAGCCAGAATCCCAGCCGCCGTCCCGACCTGCGAGGTCAGGCTCATCGCGGTTCACCCGATGCTTCCGGGCGCACGACTCTCCCTTCGCCGCATCCGCTCGCAAGTTGGCCGGGTAGCCGGGTCTGGCGGGCATGGCATGCCTTGTGGGCTGTTGCCGTACCGCCCAGTAATCGGGCCATGGCCCGTTGTTACTAAAGTATGGGCCAGGTCGTGCCTGGTCCAGAACAACGTCACCGGTGACGTGCTTCTACCGTAAATGCCGAAGGTCACACTTCGATTGAGGAAGGGCGTCCAAACGGGGCCAACGCCGCTGGCCGGTCAATACTTCCCGGCGATGACGTTCTGCAGCGGCTGCCCGCCGATGAACCGCCCGGCCTGGGCCCGCACAAACGCGACCGAACGCGCCGCCGACACCGGGGTGGAGGCGGCCACGTGCGGCGTGATCAGCAGGCCGGGCGCCTCCCACAGCGGGTGGCCGGGGCTCAGTGGCTCGGGGTCGGTCACGTCGACAGCGGCGCGCAGCCGGCCCTGGCGCAGCTCGGCCACGAGCGCGTCGGTCACCACCAGCGATCCCCGGGCCGCGTTGACGAGCAGCGCACCGTCCTTCATCCGGGCCAGGAAGCCGGCGTCGACCATGCCGATCGTCTCCGCGGTGACCGGGGCAAGGATCACCACCACATCGGCGGCGGGCAGCAGCGCGGCCAGATCGCTCACCGGGGCCACGCCGTCGCGTGCCCGCCTGGCCACCCGGCTGACCTCCACCTCGAACCCGGCCAGCCGACGTTCCACCGCCTGGCCGATCGACCCGTACCCGACGATCAGCACGGTCTTCCCGGCCAGGCTGTCGGTGAACCGGTAACTCCACCGCTGCGCGGCCTGCTCCAGAGCGAAGTAGGGAAGGTCGCGGACGGCCGCGAGGATGGCGGCGACCACCCACTCGGCGGTGCTCGCGTCGTGCGCGCCGCGGGCATTGCACAGCGTGACCCCGGGCGGGAGGTACGGCAGGTACCGGTCGATCCCGGCGGTCAGCGCCTGCACCACCCGGAGCCGGGGCAGGTCCGCCATGGCCTCGATCGCGGGCTGACCGGGGAAGAACGGCGGCACGTAGAACTCCACCTCGGCGGCGCCCACGGGCAGCGGCCCGCCGTCCGGGGCGACGACCTCCACGCTGGCCCCCGGCAGGCCCGTCAGCGCCGCCGCGACCTCCGGTACCGGCACCCAGAAAAGCACCGTTCACCTCGCCATCCCGGCCACCGCGTCAGCGCGCGTGACCGTGCACCTCGCCGCCCCGGCCAGCGCCAGAGCGCATGACCGCGTCCGGGTCTAGACCTGGCCGAGGCGGGCCAGGATCAGCTCCCGGACGCGGGCCGCGTCCGCCTGGCCGCGGGTGGCCTTCATGACCGCGCCGACCAGCGCCCCTGCGGCGGCGACCCTGCCGTCCCGCACCTTCTGCGCCACCTCCGGATTGGCGGCGATCGCCTCGTCCACCGCGGCCGTGAGCGCGCCTTCGTCGCTGACGATCGCCAGGCCCCGGGCGGCCACCACCTCGTCGGGCGTCCCCTCACCGGCCAGCACGCCCTCGATGACCTGCCGGGCGAGCTTGTCGTTGAGCTGACCGGAGGCCACCAGGGCCGCCACCCGTGCCACGTCGGCCGGCGTGATGGGCAGGCCGGCGAGGTCGGTGCCGGACTCGTTGGCCCGGCGCACCAGTTCGTTCAGCCACCACTTGCGGGCGTCGGCCGGCGACGCCCCGGCCTCCACGGTCCGCGCGACCAGGTCGACCGCACCGGCGTTATGTATGGCCGCGAACTCGCGGTCCGACAGGCCCCACCCGGTCTTCAGCCGCGCCCGCCGGGCCAGCGGCAGTTCGGGCAGGGCCGCCCTGATCTGCTCCACCCACTCCCGCGACGGCGCGACCGGCACCAGGTCGGGTTCGGGGAAGTACCGGTAGTCCTGCGCCTCCTCTTTGCTGCGGCCGGCCGTGGTCGCGCCGGTGTCCTCGTGGAAGTGCCGGGTCTCCAGCGCGACCGGCCTGCCCTCGTCGAGCACGGCCGCCTGCCGCTCGATCTCGTACCGGACCGCCCGCTCCACCGAGCGCAGCGAGTTCACGTTCTTGGTCTCGGTCCGGGTCCCCCACTTCCCCGAGCCGCGGGGCGACAGCGAGGTGTTGACGTCGCAGCGCAGCGACCCCTCCTCCATCCGGACGTCCGACACCTCCAGCGCCCGCAACAGGTCGCGGAGCTCGCTCACGTAGGTGTGCGCGACCGCGGGCGCCAGCGCGTCCGCGCCCTCGACCGGCTTGGTCACGATCTCCACCAGCGGGATGCCGGCCCGGTTGTAGTCCACCAGCGAGTAGTCAGCGCCGTGGATGCGCCCGGTGGCGCCCCCCACGTGCAGCGACTTGCCGGTGTCTTCCTCCAGGTGGACCCGCTCGATGCCGACCCGGATCTGGCGGGCGCCGCCGCCGGCGCCCGGATCCTCGACCGAGATGTCGAGATATCCATCGGTGCACAACGGCTCGTCGTACTGCGAGATCTGGAAGTTCTTCGGCATGTCCGGGTAGAAGTAGTTCTTCCGGGCGAACCGGCACCAGTCCGCGATGGTGCAGTTCAGCGCGAGCCCGATCCGGATCGTGTACTCGATCGCGGCCCGGTTTGTCACCGGCAGCGAGCCGGGCAGGCCCAGGCAGACCGGGCAGACCAGCGAGTTCGGCTCGCCGCCGAACCGCGCCGGGCAGCCGCAGAACATCTTCGTCACCGTGCCCAGCTCGACGTGCGTCTCCAGGCCGATGACCGGCTCGTACCGGGTCAGCGCCTCGTCGAACGGGACCAGCGCGTCCGCCCGTCCCTCCCGGCCGGCCATCGCCCGAGCCCCTTCGCATCGTCCAGCAGCGGATGGCCGCGGCGGCTGTCCAGCGCCGCCTCGACCGCGGCCCCGACCCGGTAGACCCGGTCGTCGGCGAGCACCGGCGCCATGATCTGCAGCCCGACCGGCAGCCCGTCCTCGGCCGCCAGCCCGCACGGCACCGACAGCGCGACGTTCCCGGCCAGGTCCGAGGGGATGGTGCACAGGTCGGCGACGTACATGGCAAGCGGGTCGTCCACCCGCTCGCCGAGCGGGAACGCAGTGGTCGGGGTGCTGGGCGACACCAGCACGTCCACCTGCTCGAACGCAGCCTCGAAGTCCCGGATGATGAGGGTGCGCACCTGCTGCGCCTTGCCGTAGTAGGCGTCGTAGTAACCGCTCGACAGGGCGTAGGTGCCCAGCATGATGCGCCGTTTCACCTCGGCGCCGAAGCCCTGCTCCCGGGTCAGGGCCATAACCTCTTCCGCGCTGCGGGTGCCGTCGTCCCCGGTCCGCAGGCCGTAGCGCATCCCGTCGAACCGGGCCAGGTTGGACGAGCACTCACTGGGCGCGATCAGGTAGTAGGCGGGGAGCGCGTAGGAGAAGTGCGGGCAGGAGACCTCGACCACCTTCGCGCCCAGCGACTCCAGCAGTTCCACCGCCTCGCCGAACCGGGCCAGCACCCCGGGCTGGTAGCCCTCGCCGCCCAGTTCGGGCACCACGCCAATGGTCAGCCCGCTCACGTCCGCCTGCCGCGCGGCGGCCACCACCGGCGGGACGGGCGCGTCCACCGAGGTGGAATCGCACGGGTCATGACCGGACATCACCTCGTGCAGGAGCGCAGCGTCGAGCACCGTCCGGGCCAGCGGGCCCGGCGTGTCCAGCGAGGACGCGAAGGCCACCACCCCGTAACGCGAGGAGCCGCCGTAGGTCGGCTTGACCCCGACCACCCCGCAGACCGCCGCCGGCTGGCGGATCGACCCCCCGGTGTCGGTGCCGACGGCCAGCGGCGCCTCGAACGCCGCCACCGCCGCCGACGAGCCACCGGAAGAGCCGCCCGGCACGCGGGTGAGATCCCACGGGTTGTGGCTCGGCCCGAACGCCGAGTTCTCGGTAGAGGAGCCCATCGCGAACTCGTCCATGTTGGTCTTGCCCAGTATCACCACCCCGGCCTCACGGAGCCGCCGGGTGATGGTCGCGTCATAGGGCGGGCGCCAGCCGTTGAGGATGGCCGACCCGCAGGTGGTGGGCATGTCGGTGGTGGTGAACAGGTCCTTGAGGGCCAGCGGCACGCCCGCCAGCGGGCCGAGCGGCTCGCCGGCCGCCCGCCGCTCATCCACCGCCCGGGCGGCCCGGCGCGCCCCGTCCGCCGCGACGTACAGGAACGCGTGGACGGACTCGTCTACCTCGCCGATCCGGGCGAGATGCGCGTCGGTGACCTCAAGCGCCGACACCTCACCGCCCGCGATTGCTGCCGCGAGCCCGGCCGCGCTCATCCGGGTCAGCTCATCGGACATGATCAGTCCTCATCCAGGATGCGCGGGACGCGGAACCGCTGCTGCTCCACCGCTGGCGCCTGGTCCAGCGCCTTCTCCGCGCCGAGGCACGGCCACTCGACGTCCTCGCGGAACACGTTGACCAGCGGCACCGCGTGGGAGGTTGGCGGAATCCCCTCGGCGGCGACCTCCTGGACCCGGGCCACCGCAGAAATGATCACGTCGAGCTGGGCGGCCAGGTGGTCCAGTTCCCCGTCGGCCAGCGCCAGGCGGGAGAGCCTGGCCAGATGGGCGACATCGTCGCGGGCGATCGGCATGGTTGCCATCCTAGGGGCCCGTCCCGGCGGTGCCGACTGGATAACCGGCCGGGCGCTACCCGTCGGCCGCGGTGGGCCGCACCGGCGCGGGCTGCCGCCGCCCGCCCGGCTTCCTGGCCCGCGGCGGGTGCGCGCCGCGCCTCGGCCTCGCCGCCGTGGGCGGCAGGTGATCGGCCAGTCACGTGGTGGCGGCGGCCGGGTCCAGCGGGCCACAGTAGAAGCGCCCCTGGGCGGCGTCACATCCGATCGCGGCCAGCGCCCCCGCCGCGTCGGGCGACTCCACCCCTTCGGCCACCGACCGGATGCCCAGCGCCCGCACGAGATCCACCAGCGACTTCACGATCAGCCTGGTGTCCGGGCCATCGAACAGCCGCGCGGTGACTGACGCATCGATCTTGATCTCGCTGACCGGCAGGCGCCTGAGCCCGACCAGGGACGAACCCGTCCCGAAGTCATCCAGGCTGAGCGGGACGCCCAGCGCGGCGAGGGCCGCCAGCGCGGCGCCGCGGACAGCAGCACCAGGTTGACGAACGCCTGGAAGGGCAGGGCGGCCCGGAGCGTCGCCGCGACCGGTGCGCGAATGAAGCGCGACCGCCACGTCCACCAGCACGAAATTGACGGCGAAGTAGGCGATCGCGGCGCACGCCACGTCCAGCAGCTGCCCGCCCTCGGGCAGCCATGGCGCCAGCGGCTGCGGATGCATCCCGGCCGTGGACAGGACCAGCCCGGCGGCGCCCAGGCTGAGCGTTAACTGCGCCACATTGAAGACGGTCCGGAAGGGCGCCCGGCGCGCCACCAGGGCGGCGACACCGATGGTGGCCACGCGCAGCAGCGCCCCCACTCCGAAGCCCCAGTACAGGAAGGCGGCGAAACAGAAGGTGAGCGCGGCCGTGCCGT
Organism: uncultured Actinomycetes bacterium; assembly: GCA_963835425.1. Taxonomy (GTDB): domain Bacteria; phylum Actinomycetota; class Actinomycetes; order Streptosporangiales; family Streptosporangiaceae; genus UBA9676. The sequence goes on from CAWIGE010000006.1 coordinate 414,719, forward strand.
AGTCGGGGTGGGACTTCCCGGGGGTCACGATCGGCCTGATCTCGGCCAGCAGGGCCAGGCCCGCGACGGCCCAGAACAGCGGTTCCGCCAGCAGGTGGAGCAGCCCGCCCGCCCGCACCGTGGCGGCCGCTGCACCCAGCGCGGCCAGCCCCGCCGCGGTGACCGACGCCAGGTACACCCACAGCGGTGAGCCGATGCGCGGACGGACGTCGCGTGAGTCGTTCCGATCTCTCATTCCGCCCCCGTGCCTGCCGGCAGCCGACCGGATGCGCTCTCCCCGGAAGTGCGGGCCGATAGCGTACACCACGAAGCCGCTTGCATACTATCCGTCACAGTCTCGGCCGCGGGGGCATGACCGCAGCTAGTGCCCTTCCACCGCCACTTCAAGCGGCGGCCCGGGTCCGGGTCTGTCGGCGTTCAGCCCTCCGGGCCGGAGGCGGCACCACCACCGGCGGCGGCGCTGGCCGCGGCCGGGCCCTTGTCCAGCAGCAGCCGCAGCCCGGTCTCGTCCAGGACCGGCACACCCAGGCTGAGCGCCTTGTCGTACTTGGAGCCGGGATTGTCGCCGGCCACGACGAAGGCGGTCTTCTTCGAGACCGAGGATGATGTCTTGCCGCCCAGCGCCGTCACCGCCTCGGCCGCCTCGTCCCGGGTGAACCCGGCCAGCGTACCGGTGATCACCACGGTGACCCCGGCCAGCGGCCGCGCGTCACCGGTCCCCCCAGCCCCCTCGGCCCGGGCGGTCCCGAGGTCCACCCCGGCCGCCCGCCACTTGTCCACGATCGCCCGGTGCCAGTCCACGCCGAACCAGCCGATGACCGAGGCGGCGATGGTCGGCCCGACCCCGTCCACCGCGGCCAGCCGCTCGGCCGACGCACCCATGATCACCTCCAGCGAGCCGAACTCGGCGGCGAGCGCCCGCGCCGCGGTGGGGCCGACGTGCCGGATCGACAGGGCGACCAGGATCCGCCACAGCGGCCGGGTGCGCGCTTCGTCCAGGTTGACCAGCAGCCGGCCGGCGTTGACGGTCAGGCTGCCGGCCTTGTTGACGAAGAACGGGCAGGTGGCCAGCTTCTCGGCGGTGACCGAGAACAGGTCGCCCTCGTCGGTGATCAGCCCGCAGTCCAGCAGCGCGCTCAGCGACTCGTAGCCGAGCACCTCGATGTCGAGCGCGCCCCGGCTGGCCAAGTGGAACAGCCGCTCGCGCAGCTGCGCCGGGCAGGACCGGGTGTTGGGGCAGCGCCAGTTCAACCTCCCCCTCCCCGCGGACCAGGGTGGTCCCGCAGGAGGGGCAGACGGTGGGGAACTCGAAGGCGCGCTCGGATCCGTCGCGCAGGTCCGCCACCGGCGCCACCACCTCCGGGATGACGTCCCCGGCCTTGCGCAGCACCACCATGTCCCCGATGAGCACGCCCTTGCGCGCGATCTCGTCCACGTTGTGCAGGGTGGCCCGGTCCACCGTGGACCCGGCGACGTGGACGGGCTGCATCACCGCGAACGGGGTGACCCGCCCGGTCCGGCCGACGTTCACCTGGATGTCGAGCAGCCGGGTCGTCACCTCCTCCGGCGGGTACTTGTACGCGATCGCCCACCGGGGCGCGTGGCTGGTGGCGCCGAGCTGCCGCTGCAGGGCCAGCTGGTCGACCTTGACCACCACCCCGTCGATCTCGTACGGCGTATCGTGCCGGTGCTCGCCGTAGTACTCGACGTACCCGCGGACGCCGTCCAGGTCGTCCACCACCTTGACCAGGTCACTGACCGGCAGTCCCCAGGTGCGCAACCGCTCGTACCAGCCCGACTGGGTGACCGGCGCGCTGTCGGCCACGGCGGGCGAGTCTGGGGCCGGCGCACCGCCCGCCCCAGTGTCGGTTCCCGGCACGGCCAGCCCGTGCACGATCAGGCCGAGCGCGCGGCTGGCGGTGATCCGCGGGTCCTTCTGCCGCAGCGAGCCGGCCGCGCCGCTGCGCGGGTTGGCGAACGGCGGCTTGCCCGCGTCCTCCAGCCGCTCGTTCAGCTCACCGAACGCGGCGACCGGCAGGAACACCTCGCCCCGGACCTCCAGCGTCTCCGGTATGTCGGGCCCGGTCAGCCGCATCGGCACCGCGGCGATCGTGCGGATGTTCGGGGTGATGTCCTCGCCGGTGGTGCCGTCGCCGCGGGTCGCGCCGCGCACCAGCGCCCCGTTCCGGTAGACCAGGGCCACCGCCAGCCCGTCGATCTTCACCTCGCACAGGTACGGCCCGGTCCCGCCGAGCCTGTCCACCCGTGCGCCCCACGCCGCCAGCTCCTCCTCCGAGAACACGTTGTCCAGGCTGAGCAGCCGCTCCAGGTGCTCGACCGGGGAGAACAGAGTGGAGATGCCGCCGGCGACCCGCTGGGTCGGCGAGTCCGGCGTGCGCAGCTCCGGGTAGCGCTCCTCCAGCGCGCGCAGCTCCCGCATCGCCGCGTCATACTCGGCGTCTGAGACGACCGGCGAGTCCAGCACGTAGTACCGGTGGTCGTGCTCGGTGATCTCCATGCTCAGCTGCGCGTGACGCTGCCGTGCGGCAGCCGCGTCGTCGGCCACGCTCCTCATCACCCCTCCTCGATCACCTCGGGCAGCAGCCGTGCCGCTTCCCGGCAGTGGGCCAGCGCGGCGCGCGCATACCCCGGCGACGCTCCGGCCAGGCCACAGGCCGGCGTGAGCACCACCTGCCCGGCGACAGCGTCCCGGCCGCCGCCGGGCTCGGCCGGCCAGCCCATCCGGCCCCACAGATCCACCACCCGGCGCGCCGTCACGCTCGGTTCGGGCAGCCGCGCGCCGCCCCGTTCGGCCGTGCCGGGAGCGGTGGCGGGAACCACGCCCGCCAGGATCCCCAGCCCAGCCTCCACGATCTCGGCCAGGCCGTCCTCCTGGTCTCGCCGCAGCAGGCTCAGGTCGAGACTGACCGCCTGCACGCCTGCGGCCTTGATCATGCCGAACGGAACCTCGGGCCCGCAGCAGTGGACCACGGTGAAGGCCCGTGCGGCGTCGGCCACCGCGCGGAGCCCGGCCTCGGCGGCGGTCTCCTCGGGGGCGGGCACGCGGTTGAGCCCGCTGGCGGTCGGCACGTTGCCCGCGAGCACCGCGGGCAGGGCGGGCTCGTCGAGCTGCAGCAGCACCTGCGCGCCGGGGACGCGCTTGCGCACCTCGCCGACGTGGGCGCGGATGCCCTCCGCGAGCGACGCGGTGAGGTCGGCCATCGCGCCGGGGTCGGCGAGCGCGGGGTCCTGGCTGCGGGCCAGCTCGATCGTGGCCGCCATGGTCCACGGCCCGCAGATCTGGACCTTCAGCGGCCCCTGGTAGCCGCCCGCGGTCTCCTCCAGCGCGTCAAGGTCGGAGGACAGCAGGCCGCGTGCCCGGCTCAGGTCGCGTCCCGGGCGGGCGGCGAACCGCCAGCCCGTGGATGTGTTCTCTACCGGCAGGTCGACCAGGAGCGCGGCGGTGCGGCCGGTCAGGCCGGCGCCGGGACCGCGGGCCGGGAGCTCGGCCAGGTGCGGCAGATCGGGCAGCTCCCCGAGCACGATCCGCATCGCCTCGGCCGGGTCGGTGCCGGGCAGCGATCCGATCCCGGTCGCGCAGCCCGGCGGCCACGGGAACCGGCCTGCGGTGCTGGCATCAGGCCCCGTGCTGGCAGGCCCTGTGCTGGCAGGCCCTGGGCCGGTGGGCTCGGTGCTGGTGGGCTCGGTGCTGGAATCGGACACGGTGCTGAGCTTAGATCGCCCCTACGGCAGTCGGAGATCCCCCCGCGGGCCGACCGGGTTCCCCCGTTCCCGGCCGGCCCAGCCCATCGGGGTTAGATCGCCCTGTCCCGGTACCGGACGGCCACGGGTTCCAGGTCGGTGCGCTGGCCGACGTACAGGCCCATCAGGGAGCGGGCACCGCCGCTGAACAGGCCCGGGGCCCGGCGGGTCATCGAGACCAGGCCGGTGCGCAGGAAATCCCGCTCCTCGTGCCTGATGCCGACGCAGACGATGATGACCGCGCCCATGACGATCCCGGCGAGGAAGACCGCGCCGGCGATGGTGATGACCATGTCAGCCATGGCAGACCCCCTTACTTCCAGCCGATGGTTGGTTCTCTGGCCCGGTCCGGCAGTCCTGGCAGGAAATGAACGGCACATAAGATTGGTGGCCCGGCGGCGGCTCCTGATACAGCGGCCACGAGATCGGTTGCGGACCGGGGTGGCCAGGCAAGCTCCCGGACAGCAATCCGCGCCGCACCATGCCGGGCAGCGGTGCGGCGCGGACGCCCCCGCGGCCGGGCCGGCCGGGCTTGTCCCCGTTCCCGGCGGCCCGGCCCTCCGGGTTAGACCAGGGTGTTCTCGTAGCGGGCAGTCGAAGGTCGTGAGTCCGTGAGCTGGCCGACGTAGAGGCCGGTCAGGGACCGGGCGCCGCCGCTAACCCCGTCTGGAGCGCGGCGGGTCATCGAGATCAGGCCGCTCCTGAGGAAATCCCGTTCCTCCCGCTTGATGCCGACACTGGCTATGAAGACGATCCCGAAGACGACCCCGATGGCAAAGATCGCCGCTCCGACGATGACGATTGTGGCGCCCATGGTAGGGGCCCCCCTTGCTTCTACCTGCGGCGATGGATTCCGCTGGCACCGATCTTGGTCTTTCGCCCGGTACGCGTCACTGGGACTGGAGGGGTGTTGGGAACTACCTGACCAGGCTGACTGTGTCCAAGCAGTCCTACTGCTAGACTCAGCTGCATGAATCTGATCATCCTAGTCATCCCAATCTCTGGTATATGCTCCTCCCATACCCGTCTACGAGCCCCCAAACCCGGCTTCATCCCAAAATTTCTGATGAGTTGACTAGCAAGAATGATCCTTTTGAGCCCAGCAAGAGGTACCATCAGGGTGGTTGGGATGTCTGGGAGGTGCCATGCCGGAACCGATCTACCGGGCGATCGCTGACGATCTGCGCCGCCAGATCGAGACCGGCGAGCTGCGCCCAGGCCAGCAGCTCAGGACCGAGATCGAGCTCCGGGATCACTACAGCGCCTCCCGCAACACCATCCGCGACGCCATCAAGCTGCTCGTCACCCGTGGCCTGATCGAGACCCGCCCGGGCCAGGGCACCTTCGTGGTGGAGCGGATTGTTCCGTTCGTGACCACACTGTCCGCGGATCCGGCGATCGCCGGCGGCAGCGGCGATGGCAAGACTTACCGGGACGAGGTGATCGCGCGGCGCCGGATCCCGATGGTCACTTCTCCGGAGGTGGGGGTCCACCAGGCGGGCAGCACAGTCCCAGCCACCGGTGAACTCCAGCTTCCTGAGGGGACCATGGTCGTCAGCCGCCATCAGCGATGCTTCATCGATGACATCCCCTGGTCCCTGCAGACCTCCTTCTACCCGATGACTCTGGTCGAGCGGGGTGCCGCGCGACTCATCCAGGCCGGCGACATCTCCAGGGGCACAGTGACCTACCTCAGGGAAACCCTCGGCATGAAGCAGGTCGGGTACCGCGACACCCTCACGGTGAGGGCGCCGGATAGCTCCGAGGCGACGTTCTTCAAGCTTCCCGATGACGGCCGCATCCCCATCATCGAGATCCGCCAGATCGTGTTTGAAGAGGAAGGGATCCCGATCAGGCTCACGGTCAGCGTCTACCCCGCTGACCGGAACCAGTTCGCCATCAACGTCGGGGAGGTGCCCGCCGAGGTCGCTGACCCGCCCTCCGCGGCGGCCAGCGAGCAGGACTCGGGCTCAGGCGCGCGCACCAACTCCGAACAGGAGCCAAGCCCTAAGGCCAGCAACGACTGACCCGGCCGGTGAACGCCGCCGGGGCTGCACTGATTTGACAGAACCGCGAAGACTTCCGTGATCCATTCCATTGATGGGCGCGGGACAGGGCACCTTGCCCTGGCGCACCGGGAGGTTCCGGGGCGAGACCGGCACGAGAAGCGAGAGGAGGGGGTCATGGCGAAGCGTTATGGTCGTCCGTCTGCGCAGTACCGCTACGAGCACTACGACCCGCGCTGGTAGCTCGGGCGAGCGTGTCAGGGCCCCCCGGCTGCGGCCTCGCCGAGGCAGCCCACCGGGCGGCCTGCTAAGAGCACGCTGCCGGCGCAGTGAGATTGGAGAAGCTCGCGGTGCGCCGGCAGCGGCAAGGCAAGGTAGCACGACTGGTGAGCCGGACGGGCCAGAAGAGCCGCATGATGCCGGATGGCCCGATCGGCAAGTGCCAAGTCCTGCCGCTCCGGGCAGGATTGGGAAGCGTGGGAGAGTTACCGCTTGCGCTCCATCGTGCCACTCTGCGTGATCACGACGTCATTATCGACCTGATTGACGCCGCGGCCGACTGGCTGCGGACCAAGAACACCGATCAATGGGCACAGCCCTGGCCGAGCGAGGAGGACCGCAATCACCGGATCCGCCAGGACCTGATCGCCGGGAAGACCTGGATCGCCTGGGAAGGCGGCACACCGGCCGCCACGATCACCGCTGATCCGGCAGAAAACCCTATCTGGCCTGCCGAGACGCGGCGCGATCCAGGGGTGTATGTATGCCGCCTGGTTGTCAGCAGGGCCTTCTCGGGACGGGGCCTCGGCGCTGCACTGCTGGACTGGGCTGGGCTTCGCGCCCGGCAAAGCTACGGGGCCCGCTGGATCCGCGTGGATGTATGGACCACCAACACCGCGCTTCACGCTTACTACAAGCGGCTGGGATTCGGGTCATGCGGGTTCTCCGAGGCATCCGGTTACCCCTCGGCAGCCCTGTTCCAGAAGGATACGAGCCGCATCCGGCCGCCGGTTCAGACTCGGTTCCGTGTCCAGCCAGCGGCCGGCGGCTGAGCCGCATTCGGTGGCCGTCTGGGTTCCCGTTCCGCGAACCGGCCTGGCAGCGTGCGTCGCAAGGGTTCGTGGCGGGTAGCTTCGGGAAAGCTATGGCAACTGTCTTCAGCACGCACGACGGCCCCTGTGTCCGCCGCGAACCCGGCCAGGTTCCCGTCCGCACTGCCAGGTGCCCTTCATTAGGACGCCATGACCCAGCCTGAACCGGCGGGCAGGCGGCAACGGCTGCTCCGCCATGCCGCGGAATCCGTGGCCCTGCTGGTGGTGGCGGTGGTCGCGATCGCGGTCGCGATCAAGGCGACGCCGATGCAGACCGTCAACGTGGCTGGCCAGGTCGTCACCGTAGGCACGACGGCCCCCAGCTGGAGCCTGTCGGGTCCGGGCGAGGTCGACCTGTTCGGGCAGAGCCTTCCCACCACGCTTCACTTCCCCGGGCCGCTTCGGCCGCGGCTGGCCCTGTCGCAGATCAGCATCAACAGCGAGCTGACGAACTTCGTCCGCGGCGCGAACGCCGCCGATGCCGAACGCACGCTGGGCAGCCGGCTGGCGGACGGGTGGAAGCACTATTTCGCCTGGGAGACCGCCATCGCCGGGCTGGGCGCGCTGGTCCTGCTCGGCGCGGTGGCCGGCTGGCGGCGCCTGCCGGCCCGCACCACCATCAAGCTGCTCGTGGCCGGCCTGCTGGTGACCGAGGCCATCAACGCGGGCGCGATCATCATCACCGCCTCCCGGGCGCCGGCCCTGCTCAGACAGGTGAACTCACTGAATCAGCTGGTGGGCAGCTCACCCCCGCCGCAGTTCCACGTCAAGGGCCGGCCGCTGCCCAAGGTGCAGGCCGTGGTCCTGGGGGACTCGACCGCCGCGGGCGAGGGGCTCCCCGTCGCCACCAGGTCCTCTGGCCTGACCCGTGCCTGCGGCCGCAGCCAGGACTCCTACGCGGAGGACCTGGCCGCCGTCAACGGCTGGCGGGTGCTGAACCTCGCCTGCAGCGGCGCCACAATCGCCAACGGATTGCTGGGCCCGCAGGACCGGCACGGCAAGGTCATCCCCCCGCAGGTCACCTCCGCGCAGCGGGCCAGGAACGCGTCCGTGATCATCGTCAACATCGGCGCCAACGATCTCGGCTGGGCCACGATGGTGCGCTACTGCGCGGTCGCGCCGCGCTGTGACGACAAGGCGACCACCGCCTACTTCCAGCAGCAGCTCGCCTCGTTCAGCAAGAACTACCTGGAGCTGCTCAGCCAGCTTGCCACCCTGCCCGGGCACCCCCGGGTGATCATCAACCAGTACTACGATCCGTTCGGCCCCGAGCAGACCTGCCTGGGCCACGTCGGCCTTACCCCGGCCAAGCTGGCCATCCTCACCTCGCGGCTCACCACGCTGAACGCGGTCCTGGCCAAGGGGGCCACCGAATTCCGCTTCCTGTCGCCGCAGCCCGACTTCACCGGGCACCAGCTGTGCACCAGCCAGCCCTACGTCCAGTGGTTCGGCGACCCGGCGCCGTTCCACCCGACCGCGCTGGGCCAGCTCGCGATCGCGCTCACCGACCAGGCGGCCCTGCGGGTGCCGGTCCCTCCGGCCTCCGGGATCAGGTGACCGCGCCCCCGTCCCGGACGATGACACCCTCCCAGGGACCTAGCCTGGTGGCCTGCCCGGCCGGCCCTGGCGCGGCGGTGGCCCGGCTGGTGGACAGCAGCAGCGGGGCCGCCAGCTCGCCCAGGCAGGCGGGCTCGTCGGCGAAGTTGGCCACGACCACCAGGCCGCCCACCCGGTACACCCAGACCCCGGGCGGCCCGGGCAGCTGCATGTAAGCGGCGATCGTGCCGCCGAGCTCGGCGCGGCGCAGCGCGAGCAGGTCCCGGCAGAACCGGAGCGTGGAGGCGGGGTCGTCCCGCTGGCTGGCCACGTTGCGCTCGGCATGCCCGCCGATGGGCAGCCAGGGCCGGACGCCGGGGGCGGTGAAGCCCGCCGTCGGGGAGGCGTCCCACGGCATGGGCGTCCTGGCCCGGTCGCGGTCCCGGCCGGCCGGTGCACCCGCGGTCATCTCGTCCCGGCGCGACTCGTCCGGGATCTCCACGTCGGTCATCGCGATCTCGTCCCCGTAATACAGAACGAACGTGCCCGGCAGCGTCGCGAGCACCAGCAGGGCCAGCCGGGCTTTGACCTCGTCCCCGCCGCCCCAGCGGGTCGGGAACCGGCTCACGTCGTGATTGGATCCCGTCCACACCGGGGACTCCCCGGCGGGCAGGGCGGCGAGCGTCTTGGCCACCACCCCGGACAGCGCCTCGGCGGTGAAATCGGCGAAGATGACGGGGAAGTTGAACGTCAGCTGGAGCTCGTCGCCGTGACCGTGGAAGGCGGCCATGCTGGCCAGGTCGCCCACCCAGGTCTCGCCGAGCAGCAGCCGGGGCGGGGAGTAGGTCTCGGCGATCGCCCGCCAGTCCCGGTACACGCCATGCGACTCGGGGCGGTTGGCGCTGTATACCTGGGCCAGGCCGTACCGGCCGGCGAGGCGGTCGCGCCCGGCGGCCGGCGGGTCGTCGCGCAGGGCCGCATCCTTGTAGAGCCCGTGCGCCACGTCGATGCGGAAGCCGGCGATCCCCCGGTCGAACCAGAACCGCAGGATCGCGTCGAACTCGGCGTGCACGGCGGGCTCCCACCAGTTCAGGTCCGGCTGGCTGGGCAGGAAGTTGTGCAGGTAGTACTGGCCGCTGGCGTCGTCGAGGGTCCAGGCGGAGGTGCCCGTGTTGTTCAGCCAATTGTTGGGGGGCCCGCCGCCGGGCGCCGGGTCGGCCCACACGTAGTAGCTGCGGTGCGCCGCTCCCCGGCCCGACCGGGCGTCCACGAACCAGGGGTGGGCGCTGCTGGTGTGGTTGGGCACCAGGTCCAGCAGCACCCGCATGCCCCGCTGGCCCGCCTGCGCCACCAGCTCGTCAAGGTCGTCCATGGTGCCGAGCTCGGGATGGACGGCCAGGTAGTCCGAGACGTCGTAGCCCCAGTCGTGATCGGGGGAGGGCATCGTCGGCGACAGCCAGATGCCGTCCACCCCCAGCCACGCCAGGTAGTCGAGCCCGGAGATCACCCCCCGCAGGTCGCCGTACCCGTCCCCGTCGCTGTCCCGCCAGGAGCGGACGTAGATCTGGTACAGGGCCGCCCCGTGCCACCAGTGCTGCCCGGCCGCGTGCGCGTTCATGTGCCTCCCACGGCTGTGATCCGGCGGCGGCTCCGCAGCCAACAGGCCACATCCGTAACTGCAGGCCGCGCCCGTACCCGTACCCGCCCGCGCGCCCTTGCTACCCACCGCACTTGCGGCGGAGACTGGACCTGTGAGCCCTCCCTTCCAGTTGCTTACGGCGATCGTGCTTCCGATAGCCGCCGTGTACTCGCTGATCGGCGGGGGCCGCCTAGCGAAATGGATCTCGGAGCAGCAGACCCGCGCGCCCGCTCCCGTGCCGATCGAGCGGGTGCGGGCGCAACTGGTGAGGCTGCGGGCCCAGCTCGAGGCCATGGAGACCCGCACCGACCTGCCGGCCAAGAACCTGCGGCTGCGGGCGCTCCGCGCGGCCTATGTCAACTCGCTCTGCGAGGCCTGCCAGCGGCTGGATGTCAGCCCGCCGCCCAGCGCCCAGGCACGCCCGGAGAGCGTCGCGCAGAGCGACATCTACCGGATGGAGGCCGCGCTGCGTGAGCGCGGCCTCGACGTCAGGGAGACCGCCGGGCTGTAGGAGACCCCTACTAACCCGGCCCCCCGGCTCGGGCGCCATCATTCAGCGGCCTCCTGGCCCCGGCGGGCCCGGTCTGGCCCCGGCCGCCCCCAGTACGATCGGTGGTGTGGTTCTCGTCCTCGCGGTGTCCGACGAGGTGGACAACCCCCTGTACGCGGACGTGGGGGCGGTGCGCGAGGCCCGGCTGATCGTCGCCTGCGGCGACCTTCCCTTCGACTACCTGGGCTACCTGATGAACGCGCTCGACGTGCCGCTCGTGTTCGTACCGGGCAACCATGATCCCGACGTGTCCGGCTACCGCACCTCGCGCGCCGGGCTGACGCTCCGGGCCGGGCTGCCCGGCCCGGCCGCCCTGGCCGGCCGGCGCGGTCAGCGCCGAGCGGGCCGTGGTGGACGTGGCCGGCCTTCGGCTGGCCGGGCTCGGCGGCTGCCGCCGCTACAGCGATGGCCCCAACCAGTACACGCCGCGCGAGCAGGCCCGGCGGGCCCGCTCGCTGGCGCGCCGGGCGCGCTGGCGGAAGCTGCGGGACGGGCGCGGCGTGGACGTGCTGCTCACGCACGCGCCGCCGCGGGGTACCGGTGACCGCGAGGATCCGCCGCACCAGGGGTTCGAGGCCCTGAACTGGCTCACCGGGCGGCTCCGGCCGCCGCTGCTGCTGCACGGGCACATCCACCCCGATGACGAGCCGATCAGGGTCCACCGGCTCGGCCATACGGTCGTGCGCAACGTGGTCGGGCGCCATCTGCTGGACATCGAGCCGGGCGCTGGCGCGCGGCGATCCCCCGCGGGAGCCCGCCATGCCAGCTGAGACCGGTTTCCCGCGGGCGGACGTCGAGGACGCCTTCCTGCGTGTCCGGCGCCGCCAGGTGCTGGCCCGGCTCGCGCGGCGGCTGCGCCGTGAGCCGGACGACGTCAATCTGATCCTGCCGTTCGACGAGGTCATCGCCGCCCTCGGCATGAAAGGCGAGCGGCCGCTCGGCCTGCAGACGATCCGGCTGGACTCGGTGGTCGGCACCATGGACTCGCGCCGGGACTTCGACCGCCACTTCCGGCCCACCTCGGGCCGGGTGCGGGAGCGCTGGGAACGGCTGGCGCTGGCGGAGCGGCGCGGCGAGTCGATCCCGCCCATCGACGTGTACCGGGTCGGGGACATGCACTTCGTCCAGGACGGCCACCACCGGGTGTCGATCGCGCTGGCCACCGGCCAGAAGACGATCGACGCCTATGTGACCGAGGTCCTCACCGCGGTGCCCGCCCAGGGCATCCGGCGCCGCGGCGACCTGCTGATGAAGAGCTACGAGCGGATATTCCGCTCCCGCGTCCCGCTGTCCGCGCAGGCCTACGCCAAGATCAACGTCGCCGACCCGTGGTCGTACGCCGAGCTGGGCGAGACGGTGGAGGCCTGGGGTTTCCGGCTGATGCAGCACGAGCACCAGTTCCTCGACCGGGCCGAGGTCGCCCGGCGCTGGTTCGCCGACGAGTTCACCCCGGTGGTGCGCATGCTGCACGCGGCCGACCTGGTCGGCGCGTGCACCGATGCCGAGGCCTACATGGGCATCGCGCGCGAGCGGTACCGGCTGATGCGCACCCACGAGTGGAACGACGCGGTCATCGAGGAACTGCGGCGCAGCCTCCGGCCTTCCCACCGGCTCGGCCGCCAGGGCGTGTCTCAAGGCTCCAGGCCGACGCGAGACACGCCCTAACGGCGGGGATCAGCTGCCTCCTGCGCTACTTGGGTCCGCTCCGGCGGCCGGGTCGGCCGTCGTGGATGCCTGTTCGGCCCGGGCTTCCGCCCCGGCCGTGCCCGCCGCGTCCGCGGGGGCCGCCGTGCCCGCATCCGCCGGGCCTGCGCCCGCCGCAGCGGCCGGTGCGGCCGCGCCAGGGGCCCCATCGGCGCCGAGGCTGAGGTTGCGGCCGGTGGACGGGTCGAAGACGTGCAGCTTCCGCATGTCAACCCACAGCCGCGCGTCCTCGCCCTCCCTGATGCGCGACGCCGGGTCGAGCCGGGCGACCACGGTCTCCGCGGCGGCGCCGCCGGCGTCCGCCCGGCCGGAGTCCCGGGCGAGCTCCTCGAGTTCGGCCACGTTGTGGGTCTCCCCGAGTTCCCGGGTGAAGTAGACGAACTTCTCCGATCCCAGCGACTCGACCACGTCGATGCCGGTGTTGAATTCAAGCCCGTTCGCCTTGACCTCGGCCGGCACGACCGCGGCGTCCTCGAAGCTCTCCGGCCGGATGCCGACGATGACGTCGCGGCCGGTCCCGGAGCGTTCCAGCTCCTGACGCAGCTGGGGGGTCAGCGGGAAGTCCCCGACCCCGGTGTGCAGCTTGCCGTCCTCCAGGGTGCCCGCCATGAAGTTCATCGCGGGTGAGCCGATGAAGCCCGCCACGAACAGGTTCGACGGCCGGTCGTACAGCTCCTCCGGCGACGCCACCTGCTGGATCGTGCCGAGGCGCATGACCGCGACCCGGTCGCCGAGCGTCATCGCCTCGGTCTGGTCGTGGGTCACGTAGACCATGGTCGTGCCCAGCCTCTTCTGGAGCCTGGACACCTCGGTGCGCGTCTGCACGCGCAGCTTCGCGTCCAGGTTGGACAGCGGCTCGTCCATCAGGAACGCGGCCGGGTCGCGGACGATCGCCCGGCCCATCGCCACCCGCTGCCGCTGGCCACCGGACAGGTTGGCCGGCCTGCGGTCGAGGTGCTGGGTCAGGTCGAGGACCCGGGCCGCCTCGGTGACCTTCTCGTCGATCACGTTCTTGGGGGTCTTGGCCAGCTTGAGCGCGAAACCCATGTTCTCCCGCACCGTCATGTGCGGGTACAGGGCGTAGCTCTGGAACACCATGGCGATGTCGCGGTCCTTCGGCGCCTTGTCGTTCACCACCTTCCCGCCGATGCGCAGCTCACCCTCGCTGATGTCCTCCAGCCCGGCGATCATGTTGAGGGTCGTCAACTTCCCGCAGCCGGACGGCCCGACCAGGATGATGAACTCCCCGTCCGTGATGTCCAGGCTGATGTCGTTCACCGCGAGCGCCCCGTCCGGGAAGCGCTTGGTGAGGTGGTCCAGCTCGATTTCGGCCACTGTCTGCTCCTTAAGTCCCGTTCCCGGCTAGCCCTTGACCGCGCCGGACGTCAGCCCGGCGACGATCCGCCGCTGGAAGAACAGCACGAAGATGATGATCGGAATGGTGATGACCACCGCGGCGGCCGAGATCGACCCGGTGGGCACCGCGAATAGTGAGCTGCCGGTGAAGAACGCCAGCGCGGCCGGCGCCGTCCGCGCGGCGGTCGTCGAGGTCAGCGAGATGGCCAGCAAGAACTCGTTCCAGCAGAACAGGAACACCAGGATGGCCGTGGTCACCATGCCGGGCGCCGCGAGCGGGGCGATGACCCGGGTGAAAGCCTGGAACGGGGTGGCCCCGTCCACCTTGGCCGCCTTCTCCAGCTCCCAGGGGATCTCGCGGAAGAACGCGGACAGCGTGTAGATCCCCAGCGGCAGGCCGAACGCGATGTACGGGATGATCAGCCCGATCCAGGTGTTGAAGATCCCGAGCGACCGCTCGATGTTGAACAGCGGCGTCACCAGCGAGATGAGCGGGAACATCGCGATCAGCAGCGATATGCCGATGAGCGCCTGCTTGCCGGGGAAGTTGAGCCGGGCCACCGCGTACGCCGCCAGCGAGGCCAGCACCACCGAGATGAAGGTGGCGATCACGCCGATCCCGATGGAGTTGAGCAGCGGCCGGGTGAACTCGGAGGTGGAGAAGATCCCCTTGTAATTCACCCAGGTCCAGCTCGTGGGCCAGAACGTGCCGCGTCCCGTGGCCGCGATGGTCGCGGGGTTCTTGAAGGACAGCGAGACGATCCACAGGACGGGGATGAGCACCAGCAGGATCGTGACGATGTTCGCCGTGATCCAGCCGGACTTCTGCCTGGTAGTGGCGGCCATGTCAGCTCACCTTCCTGGTGTCGTACTGCCCGGTACCGCCGCGCCGAAGAGCCTGATGAAGATGAAGGCGATGATCGCGACGCAGATGAAGATCAGGATGGAGATCGCCGACCCGATGCCCAGGTTCAGCGCCCGGAACAGGTTGTCGTACCCCAGGATCGACACCGAGTAGGTGCCGTTGCCGCCCGTGGTCAGGATGTAGATGTTGTCGAAGATCCGGAACGCGTCCAGCGTCCGGAACAGCAGCGCCACCAGGATGGCCGGCTTCATCAGGGGCAGCGTGACCCGGTAGAAGCGCTGCCAGGCACTGGCGCCGTCCACCCGGGCCGCCTTCAGCAGGTCCTCTGGCACGAGTGACAACCCGGCCATCAGCAGCAGCGCCATGAACGGGGTGGTCTTCCAGATCTCCGCCAGGATGATGATCGCGATCGCCGACCCCTGGCTGGTCAGCGGCGCGCTGTTGGGGCCGACCAGGTAGCCGATGTGTGGCGTCCAGGCGTACTGCCAGCCGTAGGCGGCGGCCACGGTCACGATCCCGTAGGGAATCAGGATGATGGTGCGCACCGTTCCCCGGAAGAAGAGGGTCCGGTACATCAGGAGCGCGAGCAGCATGCCGAGGACGAACTCGACGGCGACCGAGACCACCGTGATGATCAGGGTCACGATGAGCGCGTGCCACCAGTAGGAGGATGACAGCACCGCGCCGTAGTTGCTCAGGCCGACGAAGTGAGCCAGCTGGGGGAAGCGCAGGTCATACCGCTGCAACGAGAGCCAGACGGCGTAGAGGATCGGAAACGCCGCCACGGCGATCATGACGATCACCGCCGGGGCGCACAGCATCCAGCCCAGCCGACGTTCGGCCCGCGCCCCTTCCGACAGCCGCGGGCGGCCTCTGCGTCCGGTTACCTCGGGCTCGGCGGTGGTGACGACATCGGTTCCGGTTGTCATCGGCCCCATCTCCTTGTGTGCGTGCCGCCCGCGCTGGCTGGCCGGGGCGCCCGGCCCGCCCGGGCCCTCATGGGATCAGCCCTTCCGACAGGAGCGCCTCGTTGATCTGGGTTTTCATCGTCTGCTCGGTGGGCACCGGGTCGATGCCCGCGGGCGGGGACACCAGGTGCGAGATGACGATGGAGATGTTCTGGTACGCCGGGGTCTGCGGCCGCACGCTGGCGTTCTGCAGGGCGGTCAGGATGTCGGCGTGGAACGGGTAGGCGGGGAACATCTTGGGATCGTGGTACAGGCTCTCGAGCGTCGGCGGCAGGCCGCCCTTGATGGCCGCGTTCAGCTGGTTCTCGCGGTTCCGCAGGCAGAGCGCGGCCTGGAAGGCCATCTGCGGATGGGGGGAGTACTTGCTGACCGCCAGGTCGAGGCCGCCGATGGTGACGCGGGAGGGCTTACCCGAGATGACGCTCGGGTACAGGTCCCACTTGAAGTGCTTGAACAGGTCCGGCTTGTCGGTCTTCATCGACGGGTAGACGAACGGGTAGTTCAGCTCGAAGGCCGCAGAGCCGCTCTCCATAGCCAGCCGGTTCTGGTCCTCCATCTGCACCGGCAGCGACGGGTCGGCCGCCTTCGAGGTGGCCAGCTGCTTCATGACCTTCAAAGCGGTCACCGCGGGCGGCCCCAGTGATGCGTGCTGCGCGTTCGGCGTCAGAATGCTGCCGCCCGCGCTGGCGACCATGGTGTTGAACCAGACGGTGGTGCCCTCGTACTGGGCGCCCTGGATCTCGATCAGGTGCGGCTTGCCCTGCTTGGCGAGCTGTTCCGCGTCGCTGATCATCTGGTCCCAGGTCTTGGGTGGGGTTTTCACCAGGTCGGACCGGTACCACAGCAGCTGGGTGTTGCTGTTGGCGGGCACCGCGTAGAGCTTGCCCTTCCAGGTGGCGGTCTGCAGCGGGACCTTCAGGGTGCCCGCCTCCGCCTGCTGCTTGAAGGTGCCGGTCCAGGGCAGGATCCAGCCGGCCTGGGCGAACTCCGGCGCCCAGGTCACGTCCAGGCCGAGGATGTCCATCGAGTTGTCGGCCGCGGCCAGCCGCCGCACCAGTTGCAGCCGCTGGTCGTCGGCGGCGGCTGGCAGTTTGTTGTAGCTGATGGTGTACTTGCCGCCGCTTGCCTTGCTGCAGTTGCTGACCGCCGTCGCGAAGGAGCCCGAGACGTCGTTGAAGACGTAGTAGTTGATCGCGACCGGGCCGGTGCCGCCGCTGCTGCCGCAGGCGGCGAGCGCCGTGGAGGCCAGGGCGAGGCCAGCCACGCCGGCGCCGAGAGACCTCAGCCGGGATGCGCGCCGGAGGGTACCCCGTCTCCAGGGCCGCCGCGACACGGTTCTGCTACCGCTGTCAGCCATCATCCCTCCATCCAGCGCCCGGGCGTCCAGGTCACCCGGGCGCGACACTAGGTTCTTCGGGCCGCGCCGACCTCCGTCATGCGCGCGGCAGTCCCGGCGCGGGCACCGGCCGGGGACGGCCCGGACCCACGCAGGCGTGCCGTGCTCGAGCGGTGCACGACCTCCAGCGGGAGCTGCTGCCGCAGCGGGCCGATCGGCTCGCCCCGCAGCAGCACACACAACCGGCGCGCCGCCTCGGCGCCGCTGTCCTCCAGCGGCTGGCGCACCGTGCTGAGTCCGAGCAGCATCGCGGACTCGATGTCATCGAAGCCGATCACGGACAGCTCGCCGGGGACCGGGCAGCCGGCCCGGTCGGCCGCGGCGAGAACCCCCATCGCCTGCGTATCCGACGCCGCGAAGATCGCCGTGGGCGGATCGGGCAGCGCGAGCAGGTCGGCGGCGAGCGCCTCGGCGTTCGCCGCCCCGTGCGGGCCGCGCCGCACCAGGCCGATGTAGTACTCGAGGCCCGCGTTCCGCAGCGCCTGCTGGTATCCGCACAGCCGCTGCTGCGACGCCGTGAAGCCCAGGTCGGTGCGCGCGGTCAGGTGCCTGGTGTCGCCGACAAAGCCGATCCGCCGGTGCCCCAGCGACAGCAGGTGCTCGGTCGCCATCCGGCCGCCCGCGACGTCATCGGTGATCGTGTGCGGGACGCCGGTGAGCGCCGCATCGACGGCCACCAGCGGCACCTCGGCCCGCCGGAACGAGGCCAGCCACTGCCGGGACAGCCGGAGCGAGACGACGATCACGCCGTCCACCCGGTACCGGCTGGTCAGCGCGGTGAGGTGGTGATCGCGCTGCTCGGGGTGTCGACGTTGCACACCACCGTGTCGTAGCCCTGCCCATCGAGGACCGCTAATGCGCCGGCCAGCCGCATCACCGCCGACGGCGTGGTGAGATGCGGCACCACGATGGCGATCGTCCGCGGCGTGCCCCGCGACAGCGACGCGGCCAGGTAACTCGGCCGGTACCCGAGCTGCTTGATGACGCTCAGCACGCTGCGCCTGGTCGACTCCCGCACGTTCGCCCCGCCGTTGATCACCCGTGAGACGGTGCCGACTCCGACGCCCGAGGCGGCAGCCACGTCAGAGATCGTGACCCGCCCCGAGGGCGCCATCTGACCTCCCGCGCGCTGGAACCTCCGGTTGGAACCGGTTCCATCCACTAGACGATCTTCACCCCGCGTCACACCGCCGTCAAGACCCAGGCCAGAAGGGGAGGAGGCATCCTGCCCATGCCACAAGGGCGTTGTTCCCACCCGAAGATCGACTTCGCGCGCATGGGGGCGAGATCTTCCAGCCGCAGCGGGATTTAAACCAGCCCGCGTATCCGGAATTAGCCCGAACTTGAACAGGCCCACAACACCGCTCTACTCCCGCAGAAAGGCAGGCACAAGGGCATACCTTTTTGTTGTTACGCTTTCGCGGCCTGCTGATTGCGGGCAGCCACCACTCCGGTTGCCCGGGCGGTCAGGAGGTGGCGGTGATCGTGCCGCTGCCCAGGACGGTGTCACCGTCGTAGAGGACCGCCGCCTGGCCCCGCGCGACGCCGCGGGCGGGCGCCCACAGCCGGATCCGGAGCAGGTCACCGTCGAGGCGCGCGGTGGCCGGATGGACCTCGCCATGCGCGCGCAGCTGAACCAGGCAGTCACGCTCCTGGCCGGGCGGCTCGCATCCGGTCCACACCGGGCGCTGTGCGGCGATGTCGGCCACGTCGAGGGACTCGCGCGGGCCGATGGTGACCGTCCGGGACACCGGCTCGATGTCCAGCACGTAACGGGGCCTGCCGTCGCCGGCCGGCGCGCCGACCCGCAGCCCCTTGCGCTGCCCGATGGTGAAACCGTAGGCGCCGTCATGGGTGCCGACCTGCGTGCCGTCCTCCGCCACGATGCGCCCGGGCGCGCCGCCCAGGCGGGCGGCCAGGAACGCCCGGGTGTCCCCGTCGGGGATGAAGCAGACGTCGTGGCTGTCCGGCTTGTCGGCGACCGCCAGCCCCCGCGCCGCGGCCTCGGCCCTGACCTCGTCCTTGGTGGACCCGCCGAGCGGGAACAGCGCCCGGTCCAGCTGACGCCGGTTCAGCACCGCCAGCACGTACGACTGATCCTTGGCCGGATCCACGCTGCGCCGCAGCCGCCCGCCGTCCAGCCGCGCATGGTGACCGGTGCACACCGCGTCGAACCCGAGCGCCACCGCCCGGTCGAGCACCGCCGCGAACTTGATCTTCTCGTTGCACCGCAGACACGGATTGGGCGTCCGCCCCTCCGCGTACTCCCCCACGAAGTCCGCCACGACATCCCGCTCGAACCGCTCCGCCATGTCCCACACGTAGAACGGGATCCCGATCACATCGGCGGCCCGCCGCGCATCCCGCGCGTCCTCCAGCGTGCAGCACCCCCGCGCCCCCGACCGGTACGACCGCGGGTTGGCGGACAACGCCAGATGCACCCCGGTCACCTCATGCCCGGCGTCTACCGCCCGCGCGGCAGCCACGGCGGAGTCCACCCCGCCCGACATGGCCGCCAGCACCCGCACCGCAGTCCCCTTCTTAAGAACTTGTCGCCCCATCAGCCTATTGGCCTCTCCGGCACCTATGACCGCCACACCTCCCCTCGGCAGGGTGAGGCCGACGCCGCACACCCGATGGCTGGCCGGGGACGGCATCGCTTCCCGCCATCGGCCCGAGGCGCGCGGGTCAGTGGATCCGGTCAGTCACGCTACGCCTTCGGGTGCACGACATCGGCCTCCGTCGAGGCTGGGCTTAGAGCAGCGGCGGCCCAGCCACAGTCACACGGCACATTCGTTATGCGTCAGGATTTGTTGGCGCGGCGGGCGCGTTCCACGACCTCGCCGATCACAGAGCCCAGTGCCGCGACGTCGTCCTGGGTGGAGGCGACGCCGAGCGAGAAGCGGAGGGAGCCGCGGGCGCGGGCCTCGTCGGCGCCCATGGCGAGGAGGACGTGGCTGGGCTGGGCGACGCCAGCGGTGCAGGCGGAGCCGGTGGAGCAGGCGATGCCCTTGGCGTCGAGCAGCATGAGCAGGGCGTCGCCCTCGCAGCCGGGGAAGGAGAAGTGGGCGTTGCCCGGCAGACGGCCGGGCCCCGGGGGGGCGCCGTTGAGTATGGCGTCGGGCACGGCCGTGATGACCCGCTCGATGAGCTCGTCGCGGAGGGCGGCCAGCCGGACCGCCTCCTCGTCCCGCCGCTTGACCGCGATCTGGGCGGCGACGGCGAAGGCGGCGATCGCCGGGGCGTCCAGGGTGCCGGAGCGCACGTCACGCTCCTGGCCGCCGCCGTGCATCACCGGCACCGGCTCGATCCCCCGGCCGAGCAGCAGCGCGCCCGCGCCGACCGGGCCGCCGATCTTGTGGCCGGTGATGGTGAGCGCATCCACCCCGCTGGCGGCGAAGTTCACCGGCACCTGCCCGGCCGCCTGCACCGCGTCGGTGTGGAACGGGATCTGGTACTTGTACGCGACCGAGGCGAGCTCGGCGATCGGCTGGATCGTGCCCACCTCGTTGTTCGCCCACATGACGCTGATCATCGCCACGGCGCCGGGGTCGGGGGCGATGGCGGCGCGCAGGGTGTCCGGCGACAGCAGGCCGGTCTTGTCGACCGGGAGCCAGCACACCTCCGCCGCTTCGTGGCTGGCCAGCCACTGCGCCGAGTCGAGCACCGCGTGGTGCTCGATCGCGGTGACGAGCACCTTGCGCCGCCGCGGGCTGGCCCCGCGGCGGACCCAGTACAGCCCCTTCACCGCGAGGTTGTCGGCCTCGGTCCCGCCGCTGGTGAAGACCACCTCGCTGGGCCGGGCGCCGTAGGACTCGGCGATCTGCTCGCGGGACTCCTCGACCACCCGGCGGGCCCGCCGGCCGGCGTTGTGCAGGGAGGAGGGGTTGCCGAGCTCAGCCAGCTCGGCCGTCATCGCGGCGATCGCCTCGCCGAGCATCGGCGTAGTCGCGGCATGGTCCAGGTACACCAGGCAGTCCTGCTGCTGCCGCGGGCCCTCGCCCGCGCTCCCTGAGTACCCCATGACGGCACCAAGCCTAGTTCTAGTTCCAGGTAAGCGCCTCAGCGTCGGTTGCCGAAGCTGGTGCTGGGCGGGACGCCGCCCCTCAGGACTCCCTGCGCCGGGCGATCTCGTCGGTGAGCTGCGGGACGACGTTGAACAGGTCGCCCACAATGCCGAAGTCGGCCAGTTCGAAGATGGGTGCCTCGGGGTCTTTGTTGATCACCATGATGGTCTTGGACGTCTGCATGCCGGCCCGGTGCTGGATCGCGCCCGAGATGCCCACGGCCAGGTAGAGCTGCGGCGAGACGGTCTTGCCCGTCTGCCCGACCTGGAACTGGTGCGGGTACCAGCCGGCGTCGGTGGCGGCCCGCGACGCCCCGACGGCGGCGCCCAGCGAGTCGGCGAGCTTCTCGATCAGCGCGAAGTTCTCGGCGTTGCCCACCCCGCGGCCGCCCGAGACGACGATGGATGCCTCGGTCAGGTCGGGCCGCTCGCCGCGTTCGGCAACCACCCGCTCGGTGACGCGCGCCGCCTTGGCCGCCTCGCTCAGCTCTACCCCCGCAGGCTCCAGCGCTGCCGCGCCCACGGCTGGCTCCGGGGCGGTCGAGTTTGGCCGTACCGCGACGATCGGCGTGCCGCTCCGCACCCGCGACTGGACGATGATCGCCCCGCCGAAGATGGACTGCTCGGCCACCGGGCCGGAGCCGTCGTCCGCCGGGGCCAGGTCCACCGCGTCGGTGAGCACGCCGGAGGAGATCTTGACCGCGAGCCGCCCGGCGATCTCCTTGCCCTCCCCCGTGGCCGCGACCAGGACCGCGGCCGCTGACACCCGGCCGACCAGGGACGCGAGCACCTCGGCGGCGGGGGCGACCACGTAGTCGCCCGCTCCCTCGCCGTCCGCTACGTACACCTTGGCCGCGCCGAACTCGGCGAGCCGCTCCCGGCCGCCGTCCGCGCCGTCACCCATCCAGACCACGGCAGGCTCGCCGAACCGGCGGGCCAGGGTCAGCAGCTCGAGAGTGACCTTCTTGACCGTCTCGCCGGAGTGCTCGGCGAGCACAAGGACCTCAGCCATGAACTTCTGCGTCCTCCCGTTCAGATGAACTTCTGGCTGGCGAGGAACTCGGCCGCCTTGACGCCGCCGTCGCCGTCATCCTTGACCACCGTGCCGGCCTGGCGGGGCGGCCGCTTGGCGAAGCTGACCACCTCCGTCGCCGCCGCGCCCAGCCCCATCTGGCCGGGGTCGATCCCGGCGTCGGCCAGGCTCAGGGTCTCGACCGGCTTCTTCTTGGCCGCCATGATCCCCTTGAAGGAGGGGTAGCGCGGCTCGTTGATCTTCTCGACCACGCTGATCACAGCGGGCAGGGTCGCCTCGACCTTGTCGTATCCGTATTCGGTCTGGCGCTGGACCGAGATCGCGGACCCGTCGATCTCGACCTTGCTGGCCAGCGAGAGCTGCGGGACACCCAGCCGCTCGGCCAGCATCGCCGCCATCACGCCCATCCGGGCGTCGGTTGAACTCCGAGCCGAGTATGACCAGGTCGAACCCGATCCGGCCGAGCACGGTGGCCAGCGCCAGCGAGGTGGCCAGCGCGTCGGACCCGGCGAGCTGGTCGTCGATCAGGTGGACGGCCTTGTCGGCGCCCATGGACAGGGCCTTGCGGATGGACTCGCTGGCCTTGTCCGGGCCCATGGACAGGATGGTCACCTCGCCGCCGTGCGCCTCGGCGAGCTGGAGCCCTTCCTCGACCGCGTACTCGTCCAGCTCGTTGATGACCCCGTCGGCGGCCGCGCGGTCGAGCCGGGAGTCCTCCGCCCGCAGGGTGCGTTCCGACCAGGTATCGGGAACCTGCTTCATGCAGACGACGATGTTCATGACCGGCGGCCGACCTCCTGCCTGTGATCCCGTGACCGTACCTCAACGGCTCCGGGCACCGTTAAGACTGCCAAACGCACCTGCCGGGCACCGCCCCGGGGTACCTTCCCCACCATGCCGCCGGCAGGCGCCCCGGCGCCACCCCCGGCGCGCGGCCCCTACATGTTACTAACAGGTAGCTTTACTGGCCAAGGCGCTGCTCGGCCGCGTCGACCACGTTGGCGAGCAGCATCGCCCGGGTCATCGGCCCGACCCCGCCGGGCATCGGCGCCAGGTACCCGGCCACCTCGGCGACCTCCGGCGCGACGTCACCCACCAGCCCGGCCTCGGTCCGGGTGATGCCCACGTCAAGCACGGCGGCCCCGGGCTTGACCATGTCCGCGGTGACCAGCCCGGGCCGGCCGGCCGCCACCACCACGATGTCGGCCTGCCGGGTGTGCGCGGGCAGATCCTTGGTCCCGGTGTGGGTCAGGGTGACGGTCGCGTTCTCGCTGCGCCGGGTGAGCAGCAGGCCCAGCGCCCGCCCGACGGTGATCCCGCGCCCGATCACCGTGACGTCGGCGCCGGCGATAGGGACGTCGTAGCGGCGCAGCAGCTCCACGATCCCGCGGGGCGTGCACGGCAGCGGGCCCGGCTCCCCGAGGACCAGCCGTCCCAGGCTGACCGGGTGAAGGCCATCGGCGTCCTTGGCCGGGTCCATCCGGTTCAGCACCCGGTGCGCGTCAAGGCCGGCGGGCAGCGGCAGCTGCACGATGTACCCGGTGCACGAGGGGTCGGCGTTCAGCTCATCGATCACCGCCTCCACCTGCTCCTGGGTGGCGTCGGCCGGCAGGTCGCGGCGGATGCTGGCGATGCCCACCTGCACGGAGTCGCGGTGCTTGCCCGCCACGTAGGCATGGCTGCCGGGGTCGTCACCGACCAGGACGGTGCCCAGGCCCGGCACGGTGCCCGCCCGGGCCAGCGCCGCCACCCGCCGGGCGAGATCCTCCTTAATCGCCGCGGCGGTCGCCTTGCCATCGAGAATCACGGCCGTCATCGGGCTTCTCCTGCCCTCGCCGCCGCACCTGCCGGGATGCTCATGAAACCCCTCTCGGAATCGCCAGTGGCCGTCGCCAGTGGCAGACCAGCTCTTGCCGTCAATGGAAGAAATGCCGGGCGCCGGTGAAGTACAGGGTGACCCCCTCGTTCTGCGCGGCCTCCACCACCTCGTCGTCGCGGACCGACCCGCCGGGCTCCACGATGGCCCGCACCCCGGCGCCGGCGAGCACCTTGAGGCCGTCGGCGAAGGGGAAGAATGCGTCGCTGGCGGCGACCGCGCCGATGGCGCGCTCCTTGCTGCGGGTCACCGCGAGCCGGGCCGCATCCACCCGGTTGACCTGCCCCATGCCCACCCCAACCGTGGCGCCCTCGATGGCGATCAGGATGGCATTGGACTTCACGCTCCGGCAGGCGCGCCACGCGAAGGCCAGGTCGGCCATGGCCTCGCGCGAGGCCGGCGGGCCCGCCTTCAGCTCCCAGCTGGCCGGATCGTCGCCGGGCGCGTCGAGCAGGTCAGCGGACTGCATGAGCAGGCCGCCGTCCAGCTGGCGCCACTCGACCCGCGCCGCCGGACGGGCGGGTGGCGGGCAGGCCAGCAGCCGCAGGTTCTTCTTCGCCGTGAGCAGCTCGCAGGCGGCGGGCTCGAAGCCGGGCGCGACCACGACCTCGGTGAAGATGTCGGCAATCTGGGCGGCGAGGTCCCGCGTCACCTCGCCGTTGGCGGCGATGACCCCGCCGTAGGCCGATACCGGGTCGCAGGCGTTCGCCTTGCGGTGCGCCTCGGCCAGATCGGCCCCGATCGCGATCCCGCACGGGTTGGCGTGCTTGACGATCGCCACGCAGGGCTCGGTGAACTCGAACGCGGCCCGCCACGCCGCCGCCGCGTCCACGTAATTGTTGTAGGACATGGCCTTGCCGTGCAGCTGCTCGGCGCCGGCGATGCCCCGGGGCCCGGCCGTCCCCGCGTACAGGGCCGCGCGCTGGTGCGGGTTCTCCCCGTAGCGGAGCACTTCCCGCCGTGACCAGAGCGCGGCGACGACGTCCGGCCAGCCGGTCTCGGTGGCGGTGTCATCCGGCGCGTAGACCGAGGCGAACCAGGAGGCGACGGCGGCGTCGTAGCCGGCCGTGTGTGCGTAGGCGCGGGCCGCGAGGCGGCGGCGCCCTGCCAGCGTGAACCCGCCACTGGTGACGGCCTCGGCCACCTCCGCGTACATCGACGGATCGGTCACGACGGCGACGTTGGCGTGGTTCTTGGCCGCGGCGCGCACCAAGGCCGGGCCGCCGATATCGATCTGCTCCACGCACTCCTCCGCCGGGGCGCCGCTGGCGGCGGTCTCCCCGAACGGGTACAGGTTGGACACGAGCAGCTCGAACGGGGCGATCTCACGCTCGCGGAGCTGCTCGCGGTGCGCGGGCTGCCGCACGTCGGCCAGCAGCCCGGCGTGCACCGCCGGATGGAGGGTCTTGACCCGGCCGTCGAGACACTCGGGAAAGCCGGTCAGGTCCTCCACCCTGGTCACCGGCACGCCCGCGGCGCCGATCGCCGCCGCGGTGCTGCCGGTGCTGACGATCTCGACTCCGGCACCGGCCAGTGCCTGCGCCAGCCCGGCCAGCCCGGTCTTGTCGTAGACGCTGATCAGCGCCCGCCTGATGGCTACCTTCGTCAACGCCCGACCTTCACCTTCGTCAACACCCCGACCGTCACCTCTGTCAACACCCGACCTTCACCTTCCGGCCCTGGACGGACCATCCGCCGCGGGCCATCGCGCCCACGGTGTCCACCAGCAGCGCCCGTTCGGCCACCTTCACCCGCTCGTGCAGCGCCGGCACGTCGTCATCATCGCGGACGGGCACCGCCGACTGCGCGATGACCGGCCCGGTATCGGTGCCGGCGTCCACCATGAAGACGGTGCAGCCGGTGACCTTCACCCCATAGTCCAGGGCGTCCCGGACGCCGTGCATGCCGGCGAAGGCCGGCAGCAGCGAGGGATGAGTGTTGATGAACCGGCCGCCGAACCGGTCCAGGAACGCCGGTCCCACCAGCTTCATGAACCCGGCCGAGACCACGAGGTCCGGGTCGAACGAGGCGACCGATTCCGTGAGCGCGCGGTCCCAGGCCGCCCGGGTCGGGTAGTCGCCCAGCCGGGCGGTGAAGGTGGGGATGCCCGCGCGCTCCGCCCGCGCCAGGCCCTCGATGCCGGAGCGGTCCGCGCCCACCGCCGCCACCGCCGCGCCGTAGGATTCGCCGGCACAGGCGTCGATCAGTGCCTGGAGGTTGGTGCCCACGCCGGAGACGAGTACCACCAGGCGTGCCCTCATGCGGCCACCCTAACGGCCGCCACGATGGCCTGGTCAGTGCCATGGGCAATGCAGAATAGAGGGCTATGCCCCCCGCTCGCACCCCCGGCAGGAAAGAGCCGCCTGCCGGTGCGGGCGGTAAGGCCAGGGCGCTGCCCCCGCCCGAGCCCGCGCTCCGGCACCGAGCGCTGGCCGCGCTGATCGTGGCGCTGCTCAGCCTGGTGGGACTGCTCGGGTTCAACATCGAGGCGCAGCGGGCCGTTCTCGTCGTCGTCTACTCCCTGCTTGCCGGTGCGACCGCGCTCTGGCTGGCCCTGACCGCGATGAGGCGTGCGCGGCGCAGCCGCACGGCCCGGCCACGCGGCTCGGTGGCCGCGACCGTGATCGCCGGCGTCGGGATCGGGCTCGCCGGCGCGATGCTGATGGCGTTCGGCCTGTTCGGCCAGCAGCTGTCGAGCTACGGCCGGTGCCTGAGCGGCGCCAACACGATCACGGGCAGCCAGTCCTGCTACAGCCGTTTCTCCCATGCGCTGGACCGTGAGATCGGGCTGACCGGCCGCGGGTAGCTGCCCCGGCGGCGCAGCCAGGCCAGGGCGAGGAACGCCCTGTGCCGCCCGCCGTCCGCAGGCGGTGCCTCAGGGCAGTTCGGACGGGCCCGGCGCCGCCCGGCGCTCGGTGTCGTGCCAGGCCTCGTCGTCATCGGCCCACGGATCGACGAAGATCCGGTGCCCGTCATCGCCGTCATCGTCCGCCGGCGTCCCGGCACCGTCGTGCGCGGGCGCCGGACCGCCCGGCGCGGGCCCGGCGGGTACGGCGAGCGCCTCCGCCAGCCCGGGCTCGCGGCGCAGCCGCAGCCAGTTCGCGACGCCCGCCGCCACGGCGGCGGCCACCCCCACCTCCAGGGTCGCCACCAGTCCCGCCTGCCACCCGGACGGCCCCACCACGGCGAGCCGCCCGCTGCCCAGCGGGCCACCCGAGAACGCCGCCAGGACCCCGGTGACAACCCCGGTGGCCGCGCCGCAGGCAAAACCCCACAGCGGGGCTATCTCGGCGGCCGGGCTCGGTGCCGCCCGCACCAGCAGCACGCCGCCGAACGCCCCGGCCAGGTAGGGCACGACCAGCATCCCCACCGACACCCACCCCGGCAGCGAGGCATGGGCCCCGGACGGCATCGCGGCGAGCATCGGGAACATGGGCAGCGGCCCCAGCGCCGCCCCGGTCGGGGCGACCACCGTGCCGGCGCCGAACGCGAAGCCGGGCCCCAGCGTGAAGCACACCGCCCAGATCACGGCGTTGGGCACGTAGGCCAGCTGGGCCAGCAGGAGCAGCACGGACCCCACGGCACCCGCCCCGAGCGCATCGTTGAGCGAACCAAACTCGTGCAGGTGCGTGGCGAGCGAGGCGCCGGCCAGGGCCGCGCCCGCCGCCGCGAGGACCGCCAGCGACCCGGCCGTGCCGAGGACGACGGAGCGGGGCCGGGGCGGCAGCAGGCGGGCCAGACGGTCCCACGGCGCCACCGCGCGTGCGGCGCCCAGGCCGCCGGCGCACAGCGCGATGAGGAAGCCGGCCACCACCGCCTGCGGCAGCGAGGGGGTGGCCAGCCGGGACCGGCTGGCCAGCGCGAGCGCCCCGCACAGCACCGCGTAGGGGGCGGCGAGCGCCAGCGCCGCATATCCGACCTCGGACAGCCTGGTCAGCTGCCCGGTCCGCGCCACCCACCGGCCCGCCCGCCACAGCAGCGAGCCAGGTATCAGCACCAGGCCGAGCGGGAGCATGCCGATCCGCCCGGCGCCGTGCAGGGCGAAGCCGACGTGGTGGGCGGCGAGCCACAGCCCGGTGGCCGTGCGCAGCACGCCGGGCAGCCCGAGGCCCGCGTGCGGGGCGGCGATCCAGCCCACCAGCACCAGCAGGGTCAGGATGACCAGCCCGGCGACCATCACAACGCAGGCAGCCATCGCCCCGGTGACGGCCAGCGGGCGCGCTGCCCCCGGCCGCTCGTCCGGTGAGCCCTGCCGGTCGCGCGGCCGCGCGCCGGGCCGGGCGGGAGCGGTCATAGGCTCCCATCCTGGCAACCGTGCAGGCAGGCACGGCGGAGGCGCGCCGCGGGGGCGCGCCGGGGACCCGCGGGGTCAGCGGCTCCGCATGACCTCGCGGACGAGCAGGGCCGTGCCGCTGGGGGTCTTGCCCACGCGGACGCCCACCTTCTCCAGCGCCTCCTTTTTCGCCTGGGCGGTGCCGGAGGAGCCGGAGACGATCGCCCCGGCGTGGCCCATGGTCTTGCCCTCGGGCGCGGTGAACCCGGCCACGTAGGCGACCACCGGCTTGCTGACGTTCTGCTCGATGTAGGCGGCGGCCCGCTCCTCCGCGTCCCCGCCGATCTCGCCAATCATGACGATCGCGTCCGTCTCCGGGTCGTCCTGGAAGGCCCGCAGGCAGTCGATGTGGGTCGTGCCGATGACCGGGTCGCCGCCGATCCCGACGGCCGTCGAGAAGCCGATGTCGCGCAGCTCGTACATCATCTGGTAGGTCAGCGTGCCCGACTTGGAGACCAGGCCGATCCGGCCCTCGGTGGTGATGTCGGCGGGGATGATCCCGGCGTTGGACTTGCCCGGCGAGGCGACACCCGGGCAGTTCGGGCCGACTATGCGGGTCTCGTTGCCGCGTGCGCAGGCATAGGCCCAGAACTCGGCGGTGTCGTGCACCGGGATGCCCTCGGTGATCACGATCACGAGCGGTATCCGGGCGTCGATCGCCTCCATCACCGCGCTCTTCGTGCCGGCCGGCGGGACGAAGACCACCGACACGTCCGCGCCGGTCGCCGCCATCGTCTCGGCCACCGTCCCGAACACGGGTATCTGGTTGCCGCCGAGGTCAACGGTCTGGCCGGCCTTGCGCGGGTTGGTCCCGCCGACGACCTTGGTGCCAGCGGCCAGCATCCGGCGCCCGTGCTTGCTGCCCTCCGAGCCGGTGATGCCCTGGATCAGGATCCGGCTCTCGCCGGTCAGGAAGATCGCCATGTCATGCTCCCGTCGCGGCCGCGGCCGGCCGCTGCCCGCTGGCCGCCAGCTCCGCCGCGCGGCGCGCGGCATCGTCCATCGTGTCAACCTGCTCGACCACGGCCAGGCCCGCGTCGGCGAGGATGCGGCGTCCCTCCGCCGCGTTGTTGCCGTCCAGCCTGACCACGATCGGGTGGGTTACCTGCTCACCGCGTCCGGACAGCATGCCAAGCGCCGAAACGATGCCGTTGGCCACCTCGTCACACGAGGTGATGCCGCCGAAGACGTTGACGAGCACGCTGCGCACCGACGGGTCCGACAGCACGATCTCCAGGCCGTTCGCCATCACCTCGGCCGACGCGCCGCCGCCGATGTCGAGGAAGTTCGCCGGCCGGATGCCGCCGAACGCCTCCCCGGCCAGGGCCACCACGTCCAGCGTGGACATGACCAGTCCCGCGCCGTTGCCGATGATGCCGACCTCGCCCTCGAGCTTGACGTAGTTCAGGTGCTTGGCCTTGGCCCGCGCCTCCAGCGGGTCCGCCGCCGTCGGGTCGGCGAACCGGTCGTGATCCTGCCGGTAGGCGGCGTTGTCATCGAGGGTCATCTTGCCGTCCAGCGCGACCACCCGGCCGTCGCCGGTGAGGATCAGCGGGTTGACCTCCACCAGCGTGGCGTCCTCGTCGGTGAAGACCGCCCACAGCCGCTCGGCCACCATGGCGGCGCCCGCCCTGGCCTCCTCGGGAAGCTGGCCGGCCGCGACAATCTCGGCCGCCTTCGCCGCATCAACGCCCTCCAGCGGGTCGATCGGGATCTGGGCGACCGCCTCCGGGCTGGAGTGCGCCACCTCCTCGATCTCCATCCCGCCCTGCACCGAGCAGATCGACACGAAGGTGCGCGCCGCCCGGTCAAGCAGGTAGGACAGGTAGTACTCCTGCGCGATGTCGCTGGCTTCCTCGACCAGGACCGTGTGCACCGTGTGGCCCTTGATGTCCATGCCGAGGATGTCGGTCGCTCTGGTCTCCGCCTCATCCGGGCCGTCGGCCACCTTGACCCCGCCCGCCTTGCCGCGGCCGCCGGTCTTGACCTGCGCCTTGACCACGACCCTGGGCGTCCCGGCGTCGGCGAAACCCGCCGCGATCACGCGGGCCTCCACGGGGGTTGAGGCGAGGCTGCCGCGCGGCACCGGCACGCCGTATTCCGCGAACAGCTCCTTCGCCTGGTACTCGAACAGGTCCACGTGTGTCCGTCCTCAAAGCGGCTGGATTACCGGTCGCAGCCTATCCGGGCTGACCCTCCGGGCGCGCGCCAGGCCAGCCCGTCCATCGGCCTTCATCCCGCGTACTGCCGCACACCGAGAGGTCAGGCCAAGTTCCTTCGTCGAACCTGATGTCAGCATCCCGGTCAGCGACTCCGACCTGAATGGGACCGGGGACCCGCAGGACGAGGTGGTCCGGCGAGAGGAGATCAGCCTGGCCTTCGTGGCCGCGCTGCAGTGGCTGGCGCCACGCCAGCGCGCGGCCCTGCTCCTCCACGACGTGCTGGCCTTCACCCACGCGGAGGTCGGCGAGGTGCTCGGCGTCAGCACCACCGCCGTCAACAGCCTGCTGTCGCGGGCCCGCGAATCCGTGCACGCCACCGCTGGCAGGCCCCAGCCTGACATCAGCGAACCCCGGGTGCGGCAACTCCTGGACCGCTATGTCCGGGCGTGGCAGCTCGCCGACATCGACGGGTTCGTGCAGCTGATCGCCGAAGACGTCCGCTTCTCCATGCCGCCGCTCACCGCCTGGTTCGACGGCAGGCAGGCAGTTGCCGCGTTCATCGAGAACGCGGTCTTCGCCCCGGCCCGTCCGCACGGGATCCGCTTGACGGCCGGCTGGTGCAACGGCCAGCCCGCCTTCGCCACCTATGAACCGGACGGCCAGGGCCGCCTGGTCGCAAGCGGCCTGCAGGTCCTCCAGCTCGCCAACGTGGACGGACAGCCGCTGATCACCGCGCTGGTGTCCTACCGCGACCCGGCCCTGGCGATCCGCTGCGGGCTGCCAGCTGCGCTGCCCAGCTAGGCCCCTGGATTACCGGCCGCAACCCCTCTGGGCTGGCCCCGTGGGCCCGCTGGGCCGACCCGCAGGAAGGGCGCGGCCGGAAGCCTCGTTGTGAGGCCCGGCCGCGTCCGTCCATCGGGTCTGCCACAGCGTGAACACCTGGCCGGCCTGGGCGACTCGAACCGCCGGCCTGCACCGTGACTCCGGTCGCGGCGACCGCAGGGGATACGCGCCGCTGCGGTTGGCGGTGGCTGAGGCCGCCTGTGTTCGCCCACCGGATCTGCACCAGCCACGGTGCAGCAAGGCTCCCGAGATAGGACTCGAACCTATACAAATCCGGTTAACAGCCGGACGCTCTGCCAATTGAGCTACCCGGGAATGGGGCGGTTGAGCACCGCCAGTGCTCCAACGGGGCTTACGTGCGTCGCCTGGGAGTCGAACCCAGAGCCTGATCGTTAGAAGCGACCTGCGCTGTCCTGTTGCGCCAGCGACGCGTGGTGGGCCGCCCGGGGGGCGAACCCGGAATCCTTGGATTAAAAGTCCAGAGCAGTAACCATTGTGCTTGCGGCCCGTTAGATGCGTATCGTGACGGGCGGTTTGATCTTCAAGGCTGCCTCCTTGTGGGCCAGGAAGGATTTGAACCTTCGTGCACCGGCTACCCTTCCGACGGCTTATAAGACCGAGGGGATACTGGCCCGTGCAGTAGCGAGAGAGGGTCCTGACCCCCCGACCTCCGCGTTATGGGCGCGGCGCTCTTCCAACTGAGCTATCTCGCCATGGCGCCCCGGCCCGTCACTCGCTGGGCGGGGCTGGTTGGCTCGGGAGGACTTGCACCCCCTGCCTCTAGCGATCCGGCGATAGCACGGATCGTGTTAACAAGAAGCGGAGAGGGTGGGATTCGAACCCACGGACGGCTATGCGTCTCTCGTTTAGCAGGCGAGCCCCAGTACAACCGCTCCGGGCCACCTCTCCATGCCAATCCCTTACCATTCGGCCGCTTTCCAACGTGCCTCAGCGTGCCCCAGGAGGGATTCGGACCCTCACGCCCTTGCGGACACGGACTCCTGAGGCCCGCGCGTCTTCCAGTTCCGCCACCGGGGCTTGGAGTGGCCGACGAGACTTGAACTCGCCCTGCGACCATGGCGAGGTCGCGTGCTGCCGCTGACACTACGGCCACATGGAGCCTCCGGTGAGATTCGAACTCACGACCTCCGCCTTACCGAGGCGGCGCTCAGTCCGCTGAAGCTACAGAGGCAACGTTCCGAGAGCGCACTACCTGCGTGTGCCGATCAAGGACCGGCCGGGATGCCAGCAACCCACCCGGAATGGAGCCGCCACCCGGTGCCGACCCGGGTCTCCCGCCTTACAGGGGCAGGGTCACAGCCGTGTGCGACGGCAGGCACCGGCACAAGCGATGGCGGTCGCTCCGCTTCACGGAGCACAGGTTCTCCGTGCTTACGCCGGTGCTGGGTGTCCTCGGTGGGCGCCAGCGCCTCATGCTGGTGCCTCCTGCCGTTGGGCTACGAGGACGTGGAGCCGCCACCCGGTGCCGACCCGGGCCATCCGCCGTACGAAGGCGAAGCCGCAGCCGTGCGCGGCGGCGTGAGCTGCCCAGCGAGGATTCGAACCTCGATAGCCTGATCCAGAATCAGGAGGCCTGCCGTTAGCCGACCGGGCATTGAGTGCGGGTGGGGAGATTCGAACTCCCAAACGGCCGGATTGGCCGGCCAGGTGTGCCAAATTCCCGTCACACCCGCAGAGTGCGCCGCCAGGGTAACGGTCCCTGTTCCCCGGGGTAAGAGCCCGGTGCATCACCTTAATGCTTGCAGCGCTTGGAGCGGCACGCCGGAATCGAACGGGCATTCCCAGCGTGGAAAGCTGGCACACTAGCCGTTGTGTTAGTGCCGCGCGGTGGCTCCCGCAGGTAACGATCCTGCCTCTCATCCTTTTCGGGATGCGCTAATCCAGTCTCAGCTAGAGAGCCGAGGTCGGGAAGCAGGGACTCGAACCCCATCTGCCTGCACCCAAAGCAGGAGCGCTAACCCTTACGCTACATCCCGTTAACCCGTTCATGTTTCCTGGCGGCGCTGGCGGTATTCACGGGCGACCCATCACTCGGGTATCCCGCGTACGCGGCCGTCACACCTACCTACCCCCTGGCATGTGGAGGAGACGAGATTCGAACTCGTGGCCTTCCGGTTGCGGGCCGGACGCTCTGCCGACTGAGCTACACCCCCGTGGCATCTAATAATCGAATGTCAGTTGATCAACCTTGCATGCACTCAGCATCGTCAACGTGATACTCGTCTGGCCAGCCACCTCTTTTATGGGCACCAGATAGCAGGCACCATCCGCGCCCACGATAAAGAAGAAGTCCAGATCAGCGGGATCATAGGCTACGGCGCGGCGATCACTGCCATGCCCTGGCTGGCGACTCAGCCTGCAAAGCAGTTCCTGACTGTGGCTGCGGCCGGTTGCAGACTTGACCTGGACCCTGTGGAATGATCCGTGCGCCTCTACAATCAAATCGTAAGGTTCTAGTTCGACTGCCAGAGTTACACCATAGCCACGGTGAGCGAACCATGCCATGGCGATGCCGGTTGCCGCCCTGCGCAGGTATCGCTGCTCGGGTACGTTACCGAATGGTGACGCGGAATCAACTAGCCTCTCGCTAGGAAAGTGACGGAAGTCGATGCCTAGTCGGACGCTATATCCGCGTACCTTTGCGATGGATACGGGGCTAGGTGAACGCCCTAGCCGAATCACCACTTCCGACCAGCTCGTGCTTGCCCGTACAGCTGCAGCAACTTCTTCCATCGGCCACGACGATTTCCCCCAGAAATGGCCAGTTGAGATTCCCGCTGTCTGGGCTTGGCTGCGCAACCGAGCCTGGATGTTACCATTGGTGGTCGCGTAGCCAAGTGCTCGCATCACACCGCGCCAGGAACGCTCATTTGGAATGATCGTTCTCAGGGCATCGTCTGTTACGTTTAACTTAATACCACGTGGCATGCTCTTA
Organism: uncultured Actinomycetes bacterium; assembly: GCA_963835425.1. Classification (GTDB taxonomy): domain Bacteria; phylum Actinomycetota; class Actinomycetes; order Streptosporangiales; family Streptosporangiaceae; genus UBA9676. The sequence continues at coordinate 448,861 of CAWIGE010000006.1, forward strand.
TTTTAGATATACGCTTCGCGCTCTGTATGCGCCACGCCGGATGGAGCTACTCAAACTTGAACTGCGGACCTCTTCCCTGCCGTGGAAGCGCCCTTCCAGTTCAGCTACAGCCCCGAGGCCGCCCCTCGCCGCCCGGTGTGGGACCGGGCGGCTGGGGCAGCAATTCATAGCGGGCCTGGTCCGGGCATACGTCATTCCCACCCGGGTGGTCCGCCTTGTTCTTGGTGTTCACACTGTGGAGTTATCAATTGGCATGCACGTTCACCCGTAGGTGGTGCTCCGCAGGGATGGCAGGACTCGAACCTGCGCCACGCAGTGTTGGAAGCTGCTGTTCTGGCCGCTGAACTACATCCCTATGAAAACTGAAAACCGCCCGCTGGGGTTACCCGGCGAGCGGCTCCTGGTCTGGGCCTTCTGATCGTGGCCGTTACCCAGTCGCCGCCCCATGGATCGGCTGCCCATTACTACCCAGGACAGCTTTAACTGACGAGAAAGCGGGCACACACGCGGACCGCTCGTCTCGCCCGTATATTGCTGTCCAGAGTCTCACGCAACTCGCCTTTCCTTTGGGTGCTACCACTGTAGCGGGACAACGCTCCGCACGATAGTTATTATTTCCGCCGACCGCTAGCCGGTCAGCGGGGCCGCCCCGGACTCGGCGCGCCCGCCGAGCGTGGACTTCACCCAGTCGACGATCTCGTGGGTGCTGGCGCCCGGCGTGAAGATCTTCGCCACGCCCATCCGCTCCAGCTCGGCGATGTCGGCGTCGGGAACGATGCCGCCGCCGAACACGACGATGTCGCTGGCCCCGCGCTCCTTCAGCAGCTCGAGCACCCGCGCGAACTGCGTCATGTGGGCGCCGGACAGGATCGACAGCCCGATCGCGTCGGCGTCCTCCTGGATCGCGGCGGCCACGATCTGCTCGGCCGTCTGGTGCAGGCCGGTGTAGATGACCTCCACCCCGGCGTCCCGCAGCACCCGCGCCACCACCTTGGCGCCGCGGTCATGCCCGTCGAGGCCGGGCTTGGCGATGACGACCCGGATGGCGCCCATGGATCCCTCCCAACGGAGTGCGTGGCGAGCCCGCCCGCACTACCACCCATGGTACGGAGCGGCCGCCAGCACGTCCGGCCTCATCGGGCATGACCTGCGCGCGGGCGGTACCGCCTGGCGTCAGAGCTTCTCGATCGGCGCGTAGCGCAGCACCAGGTGCTTGACGCCGTATTCGCCGCCGAAATCGATCTTCGCCTCGGGGTCGTCGCCGGAACCCTGCAGGGACAGGACCGTGCCGAGGCCGTAGGCGTCGTGGGTGACCTTGTCCCCCGGTGCCAGGGAGGGCACCCGCCGGTTGCCGGGCCCGGCGACCCCGGGGCGCCGGGCCAGCCGCTCAGAGGCGGGCGACGTCGCCGTTGACTGGTCGCGGCGCCACTCGATGAGGTGCGCGGGGATCTCGTCCAGGAAGCGCGACTGCCGGTGGTACTCCGGCCGGCCCCACCAGGCCCGGGCCGCGGCCCGGGTGAGGTACAGCCGCCGCTCGGCCCGGGTGATCCCCACGTAGGCCAGCCGGCGTTCCTCCTGCAGCTCCTTGGGGTCGTTCACCGCCCGCTGGTGCGGGAACACGTTCTCCTCCATCCCGGTGAGGAACACCACCGGGAACTCCAGGCCCTTGGCCGTGTGCAGGGTCATCAGCGTCACCAGGCCGCCGTGGTCCTCGCCCTCGGGGACCTGGTCGGCGTCGGCGACCAGGGACACCTGCTCCAGGAAGTCCGCCAGCGAGCCCGGCCGCGGGCCTGGCTCCTCCTCGGGTCCGGCTCCCTCCGCCTCCGGGGCGACCGCCTGGCCGCGCAGCGCGTCGAACTCCCGCGCCACCGCGACCAGTTCGTTCAGGTTCTCGATCCGGCTCGCGTCCTGCAGGTCGCTGGAGGCCTCCAGCTCGGCGACATATCCCGAACGCTCCAGCACCGCCTCGGCTATCTCCGCCACCGGCAGGCCAGCGTCCGCGTCGGCCCGCAGCCCGGCCATCAGCTCGTTGAACCCCTCGACCGCGCGGATCGCCCGCGGGGACAGCCCAGGCACGTCACCGGGCCGGACCAGGGCCCCGGCGAACGACGTCTTGTCCCGGTTGGCCAGCGCGGCGACGCTCTCCTCGGTCCGGTCACCGATCCCCCGCCGGGGCACGTTCAGCACCCGGCGCAGGGACACCTCGTCCTCGGGGTTGGCGATCAGGCGCAGGTAGGCAAGCAGGTCGCGGACCTCGCGGCGCTCGTAGAACCGGACCCCGCCGACCACCTTGTAGGGCAGGCCGGCCCGGATGAAGACCTCCTCAAACGCCCGCGACTGGGCGTTGGTGCGGTAGAACACCGCGACCTGACCGGGGGTCGCCTTGCCCTTGTCGGTGAGCTGGTCCACCTCCTCGGCGACGAAGGCCGCCTCGTCGTGCTCGCTGTCGGCGACGTAGCCGACGATCGGCGGCCCGTCGCCCGCGGCCGACCACAGCTTCTTGGGCGTCCGCCCCGTGTTGCAGGAAACAACGGCGTTCGCCGCGGCCAGGATGTTCTGGGTGGACCGGTAGTTCTGCTCGAGCAGGATCACGGTGGCGCCCGGGAAGTCGCGCGAGAACTCCTCGATGTTGCGGATCGTCGCGCCGCGGAACGCGTAGATCGACTGATCCGCGTCACCCACCACGCACAGCTCGCCCGGGGGCACGGCGTCATCCGCAGCGCCGCCACCCTGACCACCCGCCTCGCCATGGCCGACCAGTTCCCGGACGAGGATGTACTGGGCGTGGTTGGTGTCCTGGTACTCGTCCACCAGCACGTGCCGGAAACGGCGCCGGTAGGCCTGCGCGACCTCGGGGAACGCCTGCAGCAGGAAGACGGTGTTCATGATCAGGTCGTCGAAGTCCATCGCCCCGGCCGCCACCAGCCTGCGCTGGTACTCGCCGTAGGCCTCGGCGAGCGCCTTCTCCCGGTAGCCGTCGGCGCGCGCGGCGAACGTCTCGTGGTCGATGAGCTCGTTCTTGAGGTTGGAGACCTGGTTGAGCATCGCCTTCGGCGGATGGTGCTTGGCGTCCAGGTCGAGCTCGCGGCAGACCAGGGCCATCAGCCGCTGCGAGTCGGCCTGGTCGTAGATCGAGAACGACGAGGGGTAGCCGAACCGCTGCGCCTCCCGGCGCAGGATGCGCACGCACGCCGAATGAAAGGTCATCACCCACATGGCGCGCGCCCGCGCGCCGGTGAGCGAGGCGGCGCGGGCCGCCATCTCGCCGGCCGCCTTGTTGGTGAAGGTGATCGCCAGGATCTCGCCGGGGCCCACGTCCCGCTCCGCGAGCAGGTAGGCGATCCGGCGGGTCAGCACGCGCGTCTTGCCGGACCCGGCGCCCGCCACGATGAGCAGCGGGCCACCATGGTGCACGACGGCGGCCCGCTGCTGCGGGTTCAGGTCATCCAGCAGCGCGTGGGTGATGAGGGCGGTCACCCGCCTAGCGTAGGTGGTGCCACCGACGCCAGGCACGCCCCCACGAGTGCCTGGGCCGGCGGCAAGTCACTCGTCCGGCACGAGCGTCGCTGTGTTCCTGGTGAGGGTTTCCTTCCGGAAGAAGGCCGGGTCCTTGATCTTGCAGTAGAAGTAGCAGGCCACGCCGACGATCGCGGCCCCTACGGCGATCACGAACGCGCCGCCTACCTGCCAGTGGAGCCACGGCACGGTCCACATCGTGTAGTCGTTCGCGGTGGCCACGTCGTAGTCGAGCCAGATGCTCCAGCCGCCGAGGAAGAACAGGATCAGGCCGCCGAGGACCGGGATGATGCCCTGCATCAACAGGTTGCGCGTGCTGCTGGTGAGGTTCCGCCGGTAGTACCAGGCGCAGGCGAAGCCGGTCAGCCCGTAGTAGAAGGCGATGTACAGGCCGATCGCGATCACCGCGTCGCCGATCACCCCGATGCCGTTGGAGGAGTAGTTCATCCCCACGTAGACGACGATGGAGACGAGTCCCATGACGATCGTGGACACGGTCGGGGTCAGGTAGCGCGGGTGGATCTTCGAGAACGACTTCGGGATCGCCCGGTACACCGCCATCGACAAGGTGGTCCGCGCGGTCGGCAGGATCGTCGTCTGCGTGGAGGCGGCGGCCGAGGACAGCACCATCAGCAGCAGCAGGTGGGTGAGGAACGACCCGAAGCCGGAGGTGCCGAACACCGCGCCGCCCTGGACCGACAGCACGTCGCCGGCGTTGGCCACGTTGCCCAGGCCGTTGCCCTTGGTCCCGATCCCGGCGAACGACTGCATCGAGAAGATCACCAGCGCGTAGGTGACCAGCAGGATGAAGGTGGACAGGATGGCCGCCCGGCCCGGGGTCTTGTTCTTGTCCTTGGTCTCCTCGTTGACCGCGACCGCGGTGTCCCAGCCCCAGTAGATGAACACCATGAGGATGATGCCGGCGGTGAAGGCGCTGAAGCTGGAGATGTGGAACGGGTTGAGCCAGGAGAGGCTCGGCGTGAGATGGCCCGGCGGGGCGCTCCCGTTGGCCACCTTGACCAGCGCCGTGATCGACAGCACGGCCAGCATCACCAGTTCGATGCCCAGCAGCGCCTTCTGGAAGTTGGCGGAGACCTCGATCCCCCGGTAACAGATATAGGTCATCACCACGATCCACAGCACGCCGACCAGCAGCACCCAGCCGCTGGTCGGGTCGGAGCCGATGCCCTTGGCGTTGAACAGCAGGAACCCGTACTGGCCGGCGACCTGGGCCAGGCTCGCCATGACCAGGACGTCGGCGGCGATGATCCCCCAGCCGCCCGCCCAGCCCGACCGGGGGCCGAACGCGCGCGTCGCCCAGGTGAACGTGGTGCCGCAGTCGGGGTCCGCCTTGTTCAGCTCGCTGTAGCCGATTGAGCAGAACAGCATGGGCACGAACGCGAGGACGGCGACCGCCGGCGACTGCAGCCCGACGAAGCCGACCACGAACACCAGCGTCGCGGCGATGCTATAGGCCGGCGCGACGGAGGCGGTCGCGATGATGGTGGTGGAGACCAGCCCAAGGGCACCCGATTTGAGGCCCTTGTCAACCTGCTGCTCCACAGTGATCTGCTCGGTGGCCATTCCTCACCTTTCCTGGCTGTAACCCCGCCCGGCCGGCCGTCGCTCGGCCCGGTCCCGGACGTCACCCCACCAGTGCCGCATTGCCCGCGGTCACCTGCTTCGATTCTGCTCCTCCCAAGCAGGAGCCGCCGTGGCCCGCTCGTGCGCTTCTCGCACCTTGATGCGACGGTTCTAGCATCAATCTGCTCGTTCCGCAACGATTTCAGTTGTGAAAGACATACGTGACGACTGGTCCAGTGCGTTGCGGTCACAAGGTCTAGGATGTTCGGCATGCGCATCCTTCTCGTCGGGGCTGGCGGGGTCGGTAGCGCCATCGCCCGCATCGCCGCCCGCCGCAGCTTCGCCGAACTGCTCGTCGCCGACTACGACACCGGCCGCTCCACCCGCGCGGCCGGCCAGGAGTTCACCGCCGTCCAGATCGACGCCCGGGACGAGCAGGCGGTGACGGAGCTCCTCAGGGCAGAGAACTGCGACGTCCTGCTCAACGCCACCGATCCGCGCTTCGTCATGCCCCTGTTCCGGGCCGCGCTCGCGGCGGGCACCCACTACCTGGACATGGCGATGTCGCTGTCGCAGCCCCACCCGGCCGAGCCCTACCGCCAGACCGGGGTCAAGCTCGGGGACGAGCAGTTCGCGCTGGCCGGTGAGTGGGAGAAGCGGGGGAAGCTGGCGCTGGCCGGGATGGGCGTGGAGCCGGGCCTGTCCGACGTGTTCGCCCGCTACGCCGCCGACAGCCTGTTCAGCGAGATCGACGAAATCGGTGTCCGGGACGGTGCGAACCTCGTCGTCGAGGGCTACGAATTCGCGCCCACGTTCTCCATCTGGACCACCATCGAGGAGTGCCTCAACCCGCCGGTGGTGTGGGAGAAGGGCGGCGGCTGGCACACCACCCCGCCGTTCTCCGAGCCCGAGGTCTTCACGTTCCCAGCCGGGATCGGCCCGGTCGAGTGCGTCAACGTGGAGCATGAGGAAGTGCTGCTCATGCCGCGCTGGATCGACGCCAGCCGGGTGACCTTCAAGTACGGGCTCGGCGGCGAGTTCATCGGCGTCCTGGAGACCCTGCACAAGCTCGGCCTCGACCGCACCGACCCGGTGCGCGTGGGCGGCGCCACCGTCTCACCCCGTGACGTGGTGGCCGCGTGCCTGCCCGATCCGGCCACGCTGGGCGACAAGATGACCGGCGTCACGTGCGCGGGCACCTGGGTGACGGGCACCGGCACCGACGGCGGCCCGCGTGAGGTTTACCTCTACCACGTCGTGGACAACGCCTGGTCTATGAGCGAGTACGGCTCGCAGGCCGTGGTCTGGCAGACGGCGGTGAACCCGGTCGTCGCGCTGGAGCTGATCGACGCGGGCACCTGGTCGGGCGCGGGCGTGCTCGGCCCCGAGGCGTTCCCCGCCGACCCCTTCCTCGACCTCCTCACCGACTACGGCTCGCCGTGGTCGATGGAGGAACGCACACCGGCCAGCCGGTAAGCACACCCCCCTCACACCGAACGGAGCCATCGTGGTACAGGAACTGCAGAACTTCATCGGCGGCCAGTGGACGGACATGTCGTTTGACAAGCGCTCCGAGCTGATCGACCCGAGCACCGGCGAGGTGTTCGCCACCGCGCCGGTCTCCGGCGAGACCGAGGTGGACGCCGCCGTGCAGTCGGCCGCCGCCGCATTCGAGAAGTGGCGGGACACCACCCCGGGCGAGCGCAGCCTCGCCCTGATCCGGATCGCCGATGCGATCGAGGCCCGCGCCGACGAATTCGTTAAGGCGGAAGCACAGAACACCGGCAAGCCGATCGGGCTCACCAGGTCCGAGGAGATCCCGCCGATGGTGGACCAGATCAGGTTCTTCGCCGGCGCGGCCCGGATGCTGCACGGCCTGTCCGCGGGCGAGTACATGTCCGGGTTCACCTCGATGATCCGGCGGGAGCCGATCGGGGTGTGCGGCGCGGTGACGCCGTGGAACTACCCGATGATGATGGGGGTCTGGAAGTGGGCGCCGGCCCTGGCGGCGGGCAACACCATGGTGCTCAAGCCGTCCGACACCACTCCGGTCACCTCGCTGCTGATGGCGGAGCTGATGAGCGAGCACCTGCCGCCGGGGGTAATGAACGTCGTCACGGGCGACCGGGACACCGGCCGCGCGCTGGTCTCCCACCCGGTGCCGCAGATGGTGTCGATCACCGGCAGCGTACGCGCGGGCAAGGAGGTCGCCACCACGGCGGCCAACGATCTCAAGCGGGTCCACCTGGAGCTGGGCGGCAAGGCACCGGTCATCGTGTTCGACGACGCGGACGTCGCCGCCGCCGCCGAGGCGATCGCGGCGGCCGGTTACTTCAACGCCGGTCAGGACTGCACCGCCGCCACCCGGGTGCTGGCGGGCCCCAGCATCCACAACGACCTGGCGGAGGCGCTCGCCGACCAGGCGCGCGGCCAGACCGTGGCCGGCCCCGATGTGGAGGACGCCGACTTCGGGCCGCTGAACAACCCGGCCCAGCTGGAGCGCGTCACCGGGTTCCTGACCCGGCTGCCCGACCACGCGAAGGTCCTGGCGGGCGGCCACCCGACGGGCCAGCGCGGCTTCTTCTTCGAGGCCAGCGTGGTCGACGGCCTCCAGCAGAACGACGAGATCATCCAGAACGAGATATTCGGCCCGGTCATCACCGTGCAGCAGTTCAGCGACGAGGACGAGGCGCTGAAGTGGGCCAACGGGACGCAGTACGGGCTGGCCTCGTCGGTGTGGACCAAGGACCATGGCCGCGCGATGCGGATGGCCCGGCGGCTCGACTTCGGCTGTGTGTGGATCAACACCCACATCCCGCTGGTGGCCGAGATGCCGCACGGCGGGTTCAAGCACTCCGGCTACGGCAAGGACCTGTCCATGTACGGGTTCGAGGACTACACCCGCATCAAGCACGTCATGTCGTCCCTCGACTGAGCGCAGGCATTCCCTAAGGGGCGCGGCGCCGTCGGCGCCGCGCCCTCGCGCTCTCCGCCGCCGGAAGCCTTGTGCCCCTGCCCCGCCGAAGAGCCGTTGACCGCACCACGTGACCAAAGCCGTGGTACGCCGGCGTTCATAGGATTGGGCCATGCTCGACGACTCTGAGATCCAGCGGATCCTTGTGATCGCCGCCCATCCCGATGACGTGGACTTCAGCGCCGCCGGCACGATCGCGGTGTGGACCGACGCCGGGATCGAGGTCATCTACTGCATCGTCACCGACGGCGACGCGGGCGGGCGCGATGAGAATGTGCCCCGGGCGGAGATCCCCGCGCTGCGCCGCGCCGAGCAGACCGCCGCCGCCAAGCAGGTTGGCGTGCACGACCTGCGGTTCCTCGGGTACCCGGACGGCCGGGTGGAGGCCACCCTGGCGCTCCGCAGGGACCTCGCCCGGGTGATCCGGCAGGTGCGGCCCGACCGGCTGGTGTGCCCCTCGCCGGAACGGAACTACGTCCGGCTCGGGATCAGCCACCCCGATCACCGCGCGGTGGGCTCGGCGGCGCTGGATGCGGTCTACCCCGACGCCCGCAACCCGTTCGCCTTCCCGGAACTGCTCGCCGACGAGGGGCTCGAGCCGTGGATCGTGCGGGAGGTATGGCTGCCGGGCGGCCCGGCCCCGGGCCACTACGTCGACATCACCGGTACCTTCCCCCGCAAGATCGCGGCGCTGCGGGCGCACGCGAGCCAGACCGGGCAGATGGACGAGCTGGAGGAGTTCCTGCGCGCCCGGCTCGCCCAGACGGCCGCGCAGGGCGGCCTGCCCGAGGGCAGGCTCGCGGAGACCTTCCAGGTCATCAACACCGCCTGACCCGGCAGCCGGGCCGCGGCATCCCGGGCGCCGCATATCAAGCGGCGCTCAGATCACAGAAGAGCTCAGCCGTATCACGATGGGTCTGGTGCGCCGGCGCTCACCGGCCTAGGTTGGCAGTCAGGCGAATTCGCCGCATCGGGAGGAGACCGCGCATGGCCAGCATCACCGTCACAGTCAACGGGGTCAAATATTCAGATGAGGTGGAGCCCCGCCTTCTGCTTGTCCATTACCTGCGAGACCGGCTCGGCAAGACCGGTACTCCCGTCGGCTGCGACACGTCCAACTGTGGCGCGTGCACGGTGCACATGAACGGCGTGTCCGTGAAGAGCTGCGCCGTGCTGGCGATACAGGCCGATGGCGCCGAGATCACCACCATCCAGGGCCTGTCGAACGGGGAGTGGCACCCGCTCCAGCGGGCCTTCAACACCGAGCACGCCCTGCAGTGCGGCTACTGCACGCCCGGCATGATCATGGCCGCCGCCGACCTGCTGCGGACCAACCCCCATCCGAGCGAAGAGGAGATCCGCGACGGGCTGGAGGGCAACCTCTGCCGGTGCACGGGCTACCAGAACATCGTCCGCGCGGTCCAGCGCGCGTCCGAGGCGGGAGTAACGCCATGACCACCGACACCCAGGCCGCGGCGCCCGAACTCGGCAAGGCACGCACCCGCAAGGAGGACGCCCGGCTGCTCACCGGCCAGACCAACTGGACCGACAACATCGTGCTGCCCGGCCTGCTGCACATGGCCTTTGTCCGCAGCCCGTTCGCGCACGCGCGGATCACCTCGGTGGACGTCAGCGCGGCCAAGGACATGCCCGGTGTGATCGCCGCCTTCTCCGCCGCGGACTTCGGCGAGCAGGGCAGCCTGCCGTGTGGCTGGCCGGTCACCGAGGACATCGTCATGCCGCCCCACCCGCCGATGGCGACCGACGAGGTCCGCTACGTCGGCGAGGCGGTCGCGGTCGTGATCGCCCGGGACCGCTACGAGGCCGCCGACGCCGTCGCCGCGGTAGACGTCAACTACGAGCCCCTGCCGCCGGTCCTTGACATGCGGGCCGCCCTCGAAGACGGCTCGCCCAAGGTGCACGAGGCCGGCAACAAGTGCTACGTCTGGCCCTTCGTCCAGGGCGACGTCGACGCCGCCTTCGGCGACGCCCCGGTGGTGGTGGAGCGTACCTACCGGCAGCAGCGGCTGATCCCCTGCGCGATGGAACCGCGCGCGGTGGTCGCCAGCTGGGTGGCGGACGAGGTCACCCTCTGGTCATCCACCCAGATCCCGCACGTGCTCCGGTTCGCGCTGGGCGCGTTCTTCGGCATCCCCGAGCAGAACATCCGGGTCATCGCCCCCGACGTGGGCGGTGGCTTCGGCTCCAAGCTCCAGGTCACCGCGGAGGAGGTACTCGCGGTGCTGGTCGCCCGTAAGCTCGGCCGCCCGGTCAAGTGGACCGAGTCCCGCAGCGAGGGCAACATGACCATCCACCACGGCCGCGACCAGTGGCAGCGGATCAGGGTGGCGGCGGACCGGGACGGCCGGCTGCGCGGCCTGGAAGTCAACCTGCTGGCCGACATGGGCGCCTACCTCATGCTGGTGACGCCGGGCGTGCCGCTGCTCGGGGCGTTCATGTATCCCGCCATCTACAAGATGGACGCGTACTCGTTCAAGTGCACCGGTGTATTCACAACGAAGATGCCAACCGATGCCTACCGCGGCGCGGGCCGTCCGGAGGCGACCTTCGCCATCGAGCGGATCATGGACGAGCTCGCCACCGAGCTTGGCATGGACCCGATGGAGCTCAGGGAGCGGAACTGGATCAAGCACGAGGAGTTCCCGTACACCACGATCGCCACCCTCGTCTACGACAGCGGGAACTACGAGGCCGCCACGGCCCGGGCCAAGGAGCTCTTCGGCTACGACGAGCTGCGCGCTGAGCAGAAGGCCCGGCGGGAGTCCGGTGACCCGGTCCAGCTGGGCATCGGGATCTCCACCTTCACCGAGATGTGCGGGCTCGCGCCCTCCCGCGTGGTCGGCTCGCTGAGATACGGGGTCGGCGGCTGGGAAAACGCCACGGTGCGCGTGCTGGCCACCGGCAAGATCGAGGTTGTGACCGGGTCCAGCGCCCACGGGCAGGGCCACGAGACCGCCTGGAGCCAGATCGTGGCGGACAAGCTCGGGGTGCCGTTCGAGGACATCCGGGTGCTGCACGGTGACACCCAGGTCTCGGCCAAGGGCATGGACACCTACGGATCCCGGTCGCTGACCGTCGGCGGCATCGCCCTCGTCGGGGCGTGCGACAAGGTGATCGCCAAGGCCAAGCGGGTGGCGGCGCACCTGCTGGAAGCCAGCGAGAACGACATGGAGTTCACCGCCGGCGGCTGCACGTGCGCGGGGACCCGGGGCAGGGCCGCAGCATCCAGGAGATCGCCCTCGCCACCTTCACCGCGCACAACTTCCCCGACGGGACGGAGCCCTCGCTCGACTCCGAGCACACCTACGACCCGGAGAACTTCTCCTTCCCCCACGGCACCCACCTGTGCGCGACCGAGGTGGACACCGAGACGGGCCGGGTCACCATACGCTCGTACGTGGCCGTCAACGACGTGGGCAAGGTCGTGAACCCGCTCATCGTCGAGGGCCAGGTGCACGGCGGCATCGTCCAGGGCATCGCGCAGGCGCTGTTCGAGGAGGCCGTCTACGACGACGACGGCAACCTGCTGACCACCACCCTGGCCGACTACCTGGTTCCCTCGGCCGCCGACCTGCCGCACCTCACCACCGACCGGACCGAGACGCCGGCCACCACCAACCCGCTCGGCGTCAAGGGCGTCGGCGAGGCGGGCACGATCGCGTCCACGCCGGCGGTGGTGAACGCCATCGTGGACGCGCTGCGGCCGATGGGCATCGACGACGTCGAGATGCCGTGCACGCCCGAACGGGTGTGGCGGGCCGTCCAGTCCGCGCGCGATACCGGCGCTGGGCAGAACAACGGAGGCGCGCAATGATCCCGGCGAAATTCGAGTACACCAAGCCCGGCTCGGTCGACGAGGCGGTCCGCGCCCTGGCCGACGGCGGCGAGGACGCCAAGGTGATCGCCGGCGGGCAGAGCCTGCTGCCGCTGCTGCGGCTGCGGCTCTCCTTCCCCGACCTGCTCGTGGACGTGGGCGGGCTCGGGGAGCTGCGGGGCGTCCGCGACGAGGGTGAGACGCTGTGGATCGGCGCGCTCACCACCATTGACGAGGCGCAGCGCGACCCGGTCCTCGCCCAGCACTGCGGGCTGCTCGCCCAGACGGCCGCGCTGATCGCCGACCCGGCCGTCCGCCATCGCGGCACGGTCGGCGGGGCCCTGGCCCACGCCGACCCGGCCGGGGACCTCCCGGCGGTGGCGACGGCGCTGGACGCCACCATGATCGCCCGCGGCCCCGGCGGGGAGAGGGCGATCGGCGCCGGGGAGTTCTTCCTGGACTACCTGACCACGGCGCTGGCGCCGGGCGAGATCCTCACCGGGATCCGGGTACCCAAGCTGGGCCCGGGATGGGGATATCGTTATGAGAAGTTCCATCTCACCGCCCAGGCGTGGGCGATCGTCGGCGTGGCCGCCGTGGCCCGCCGCGCGGACGGGCACGTCGCTGAGGCTAGGATCGGGCTCACCAACATGGGCCTGGTCCCAGTCCGGGCGCAGGCCACGGAACAAGCCGTGGCCGGCGCGGAGGCCAGCACGCAAGCCCTGCGGGCGGCCGCCGAGCGGGCGGATGAGGGAACACAGCCGCCGTCGGACCTGCACGGCGGGTCCGACTACCGGCGCCACCTGGCGCGGGTACTGACCGCCAGGGCATTGGCGGTGGCATCAGGAGTCTGACTATGGAGCTGGAGCACTCGTTCACTATCCCGGTCCCCCCGGAGCGCGCGTGGAAGGTGCTCCTCGACGTCGAGAAGGTGGCGCCCTGCATGCCGGGCGCCACCGTCGACTCGGTGGAAGGCGACGAGGTGACCGGCCGGGTCAAGGTCAAGGTTGGCCCGGTCGCGCTCACTTACTCCGGCAAGGCACGGTTCACCGAGCGGGACGAGCAGGCCAAGTCCATCAAGCTGGAGGCGTCGGGCAAGGAGACGCGCGGCGCCGGAACGGCCTCGGCCACGGTTCACTCGTGGCTGGCCGACGAGGGTGGCCAGACCCGGGTGACCGTGCACACGTCGATGAACGTGACCGGCCGCCCCGCCCAGTTCGGCCGCGGCGTGATGGCCGACGTGGGCGGCAGGATCATCGAGAGGTTCGCCACGAACCTGGCCGCGCAGCTTGCCGCCGGCGGCCAGGAGGAGGCGGCCGGCGACGGAGCGCAGCAGGCCCCGGTCGAGGACCTCCAGCTCCCCCTGCGTGCGTTCAACAGCCTGCGGCGCGAAGGCATCCACACGGTCGGCGACCTGGCCGCCCGCAACGAGGCGGACCTGCTCGCGATCAACAACCTGGGCCCGCAATCGGTCAGCGAGATCAAGCAGAAGCTGGCCGAACGGGGCCTGGCGCTCGCGCCCGCCGCGGTCGGCGCCGGCGGTGATGTGGCGGGCGCAACCCCCCCGGCGGCCGCGCAGGCCCCGGCCGCGCCCTCGCTGGTCACGCAACAGACCGGCCGGCCGCCGGACGAGGACGCGATCGACCTGCTGAGCGTGGCAGGCTTCCCAGTGCTCAAGCGGGCGCTCCCCGCGGTCGGTGTGGTCGCGGCGTTCGTTCTGCTGCTCATGCTCGGCCGCCGGCGCCGCCGCCGCCGCGGTTCCGGCACCGCCTGACCCTTCGCACCTGCGGGCTCGGTCCTCGCGGTGACCTCCTTCATATCCGGCTTCATATCCGGCGATGGGCTCTTGCCCGCCACGGCGCTGTCGATTACCGGGTCGGCCGTTCGTCGGTTAGGTGGGCGCACAAGTGGGTGCGCCCACGGGGGAGAAACCGGCACCGCGTGACCGGCCGACTCCTCCGGCATCGAGAGAGGAACCAGCCGTGAGCAAGTACCTGCTGCTGTACCGGGGGCCGGCGACGCCGATGGAGGACTTCACGCCCGAGCAGTCGGCCGAGCAGATGAAGGCCTGGGGTGACTGGATGGGCCGGGTGGGTCCGGCGCTGGTGGACGGCGGGGCGCCGTTCGGGCAGCGCACCGCGGTCAGCGACGACGGGACCAGCCCGGCGCCCGGTGACCTGAACGGCTACACGATCGTCGAGGCGGCCTCGGCTGACGGCGCCCGCGCGCTCACCGACGGGCACCCCTTCCTGTCCGAGGGCAAGGGCCGGTTCACCATCGACGTCTTCGAGCTCGTGCCCATGTAGCACGACCGCGCCCGGCAGCGCACGCGGCCGCGACGGCGGTCTTCAGGCAGGCGGCGGGGGCTGGCTGAAGGCTGCTTCGCGGCGGCCGGCCCGGCGCCGCACAGGGGCCGGCGCCGCTCACGGCCCGCCACCCCACGCGTGGATGGATGCCCAATGTCACACTTGGGCGGCCTGCGGTGTCTGAAGGGGGTAGAGGCATCGTGAGGCACAGAGAGGAGCCGGGCATGGCTCGCATCTCACTGAACCCGTCCCAGACCCTGGGCTACCGGCTCGGCTCCCGGTTTGCCCGGCGCCGGTACGGCGTCATGCTCGATCCCGGCGCCGCCATCGGGCACAACATGCAGGTGGGCCACTCGTACGCGACACCTCGGTCCGCCAGCTCATGCACCGGGCGCGGGAGCACGTGCAGGCGCGCAGGCCGCGATTCGACGTGGACGCGGGCCAGCAGCGTGAGGTGACCGAGCGGTTTCTGGCCGCCGCCGGGGGCGGCGACATCGACCAGCTGATGATGGTTCTCGCTCCCGACGTCATCTTGATCCCCGACGGCGGGGGCAAGGCCAAGGCGCCGCTGCGCCCGATCACCGGTGCCGCCAAGGTGGCCCGGTTCCTGACGGTGATCGCCCGGCGTCCCTACATGGGCATCGACAACGCCGACCTGACGGCGGAGATGACGGAGATCAACGGCGGCACGGGCACGGTGATCACGGCGGGCGGGAAACCGGTCGCCGTATTCACCACCGTCATCGACGGCGGCCGTATCACCGCGATCCACCTGGTCGCCAACCCGGACAAGCTCGGGGGCCTCACCGCCGGCCGCACCCTGTCCTGGTGACGGGCTGGGCTCACCGGGACCGGGCGAAGTCGAGCGCCTCGCAGGCCAGGGCCAGCCAGTCCTGGCCGGAGCCCGGGTCGAGGCTCAGCCACTCCCGCATCGGCGTGCCCTTGTTCGCGTCGAAGTGGACGCCGTCGCCCGCGCCGACCAGCGCGTCGACCCGCCGCGCGGGAAGCTTCACCACCAGGCGGCCGCGGACCAGCATCGCGAAGATCTTGCCCTGATAGCGGAGGGCGCTGCGGCCGAAGCCGCCGCCGCCACGCGGGGGGGTCACGCCCGCGGTGCCGAGGAGCTCGTCGATCAGGTCCTCATACCGCTCGTCGCAGGCCGGCCCCGGCGTCCTCCCCCGGCATGATCCCCAGCGTAGGCGTGCGGTCCGACAAAAGGCACCGGAGCTAGTGTGGGCGTGTGGCGAACTCCCCGCTCGACCGGTCGTTCGCGCGGGAATGCGACGCGACCGATCCGCTGGCCGGCTTCTACGACCGCTTCGCGCGCGACGACCCGTCACTGATCTACCTGGACGGGAACTCGCTGGGCATGCTGCCGCTGGCCACCGCGGAACGGATCAGCGAGGTGGTCCGGGACGGCTGGGGGCGGGGGCTGATCCGGTCCTGGGGCCACTGGATGGCCCTTCCGCGCCAGGTGGGCGACCTGCTCGGCCGCCACCTGCTGGGCGCGGCGCCCGGCCAGGTGCTGGTCTGCGACAACACCACGGTCAACCTCTACAAGCTGGCCCGCGCCGCCCTCGACGCGCGGCCCGGCCGCAGCGTCATCGTGACCGACGACGACAACTTCCCCACCGACCGGTACGTGCTGGCCGGCATCGCCCGCGAGCGCGGCGGGGAGCTGCGCATGATCCACACCGACATCGACCACGGGGTGAGCGCGGAGGCGGTCAGCGAGGCGGTGGACGGGGGCACCGCGCTGGTCTGCCTGTCGCACGTGGCTTACCGCAGCGGCGCCCTGGCCGACATGGCGCAGCTCACCCGCATCGCGCACGACGGCGGCGCGCTGATGCTGTGGGATCTGTGCCACTCCGCCGGCTCGGTGCCGGTGGACCTCGACGGGTGCGGCGCCGATCTGGCGGTCGGCTGCACCTACAAGTACCTCAATGCCGGGCCCGGCGCCCCGGCATTCCTTTATGTGCGTAACGACCTGCAGGAGCAACTGCACCAGCCGGTGCAGGGCTGGTTCGGCCAGCGCGACCAGTTCGCGATGGGGCCGGCCTACGACCCGCTCCCCGGCATCGGCCGGTTCATGACCGGCACCCCCGACATCATCGGGATCTCCGCCGTGTCCGAGGGCGCCGGCCTGCTGGCCGAGGCGGGCATCGGGGCACTGCGGGACAAGGGCATGCGGCTCACCGGCTACCTGATCGAGCTCGCGGACGCCTGGCTGGCCCCGCTGGGCTTCCGCCTCGCCTCACCGCGTGACGCGGCGCGCCGCGGCTCGCATATCTGCCTGTATCACCCGCAGGCGGTCCAGCTGAACGAGGCGCTCATCGAGGCCGGGATAATCGGCGATCTCCGGGCCCCAGACCGGCTCCGGCTGGGACCGGCGCCGGTCACCAGCCGCTTCACCGACGTCTGGGACGCCGCCGACATCATCCGCCGGATCGCCGCCGGCGGGGAGGCCAGCCGCCCGCGCGGCGGCCAGGAGATTCTCGCGGACGGGCTGCCCTAGGCCGGCAACAGGCCTGCGTGACGCGGCGGGCGGCTACTCCCACTCGATGGTGCCGGGAGGCTTGCTGGTGATGTCCACCACCACCCGGTTGATCTGGCGCACCTCGTTGGTGATCCGGGTGGAGATGGTGGCCAGCAGCGCGTCGGGCAGCCGCGCCCAGTCGGCGGTCATCGCGTCCTCGCTGGTCACCGGGCGCAGCACCACCGGGTGCCCGTAGGTGCGAAAGTCCCCCTGCACCCCGACCGAGCGGATATCGGCCAGCAGCACCACCGGGCACTGCCAGATGTCGGCATCCAGCCCCGCCAGGGACAGCTCCTCCCGGACGATCGCGTCGGCCTCGCGCAGGATCTGGAGTCGCTCGTCGGTGATCTCGCCGACGATGCGGATGCCCAGTCCCGGGCCCGGGAAGGGCTGGCGCCAGACGATCTGTGGCGGCAGGCCCAGCTCCTGGCCGATCCGGCGCACCTCGTCCTTGAACAGGTCGCGGAGCGGCTCCACCAGCTTGAAGCCGAGATCCTCCGGCAGGCCCCCGACATTGTGGTGCGACTTGATGCTGGCGGTGCCGCTGCCGCCGCCGGATTCCACCACGTCCGGGTACAGCGTGCCCTGCACCAGGAACTCCACCGCCTCGCCGTGGGCGCCCGCCTCGGCGGCGATTTCGCGGGTGGCCCGCTCGAACGCGCGGATGAACTCCCGCCCGATGATCTTGCGCTTCTCCTCCGGGTCCGTCACGCCGGCCAGGGCGGCCAGGAACACCCCGGCCGCGTCCACGGTGTGCAGGCGGACCCCGGTCGCCGCGACGAAGTCCTTTTCGACCTGCTCGGCCTCGCCCTTGCGCAGCAGCCCATGATCGACGAAGACGCAGGTCAGCCGGGGCCCGATGGCGCGCTGCACCAGTGCGGCGGCCACCGCGGAGTCGACGCCGCCCGACAGCCCGCAGATGGCCCTGGCCCCGCCGACCTGGGCGGTGACCCGGCTGATCTGCTCGTCGATGATGCTCTGCATCGTCCAGTTCTGGCGGCACCCCGCGGCCGTGAGGAACCGGCGCAGGATCTCCATGCCGTGCTCGGTGTGCAGCACCTCGGGATGGAACTGCACGCCGTAGAACCCCCGGCCCGGGGCCTCCATCGCTGCCACCGGCGTCGCCGCGGTGCGTGCGGTGACGGTGAAACCCGGCGGCGCCACGGTGCACGTGTCGCCGTGTGACATCCAGACCTGCTGGCGCGGGGGCAGGCCGCCCAGCAGCGTCCCGCCCGGTGAGGTGGCCGCCGCCGGCCCGCCACCGGCCGCATCCCGCGGCAGCAGTTCGAGCTGGGTCGCGCCGTACTCGCCCGCGCCGGTGTGCGCCACCGATCCGCCCAGCCCGGACACCATCAGCTGGAAGCCGTAGCAGATCCCGAGCACCGGCACCCCGGCCTCCAGCAGGCCGGCCGGCGCGGGAGGCGCGCCCTCGGCGTAGACCGAGGCCGGGCCGCCGGACAGGATGACCGCGGCGGGCCTGCGGGCCAGGATCTCATCCGCGGACGTCGTGGCCAGCACGATCTCCGAGTACACGTGGCACTCGCGGACCCGCCGGGCGATCAGCTGGGCGTACTGTGCGCCGAAGTCCACCACCAGCACGGTGTCGAAATCCTCAGCGTGCACCACGTCGCCTTCCCGGGTCTCGCGCACCCGCTCTCGGGGGCGGCACGACCTGCAGTCTAGGGCGTGCCGCCCGGCGCCGGGCTGGCGGCCTTCCCGCCCGCCGCGCCATCGGCATCCGCCTGGCCCACCCGGCCCACCCTGACCCGCGCGATGCGCCGGCCGTCCAGCTCGGTCACGGTGAGCTTGTGGCCGTGCACCTCCACCTCCTCGCCGACCCCCGGCAGCTCACCGAGCTCGGCGAGCACGTAGCCGGCCACCGTCTCGTACGGGCCCTCGGGCAGCTGCACGCCGGTCTGCTCGGCGAACTCGTCCAGGTTCAGCAGCCCGTCCACCTCGAGCTCGCCGTCGCGCAGCTGGGTCGGGCCGGGCTCCTCGACGTCGTACTCGTCGGTGATCTCGCCGATCAGCTCCTCGACCAGGTCCTCCAGGGTCACGATGCCGGCGGTCCCGCCGTACTCGTCCACCACGATCGCCATGTGCGCCCGGTCCCGCCGCATCTCCGAGAGCGCGGACAGGACCCGCTTGCTGGTCGGCAGCTGCTTCACCGGCCGGCATACCTCCCCCACCGGCACGGGCCGACCGGCCAGGTCGGGGTTGAGCAGGTCACGCACGTGGACGAAGCCGATGATGTCGTCGTAGGACTCCTGGTAGACGGGGAAGCGTGAATACGGCGCGGCGGCGGCGACCTTGGCGGCGCGGTCGAGCGGCGTGGAGGCCGCGATGAACTCGACCTCCGTGCGCGGCACCAGCACCTCGCGCAGCTGCCGCTTCCCGGCGTCGAACACCTCGCGGACTATGTGCCGCTCGTCGTCGCTGAGCGCCTGGTTCCCGGCGACCAGGTCGCGCAGCTCCTCCTCGGTCATCACCCCCCGCCCGGCGGCCGGATCCCCGCCGAGCAGCCGCACCACCAGGTTGGTGCACTGCGACAGCAGCCACACCAGCGGCCGGGCGAGCACCGAGATGCGGTCCAGCACCGGCGCCGCGACCAGCGCGATCGGCTCCGGGCGCTGCAGCGCGAGCCGCTTGGGGGCCAGCTCGCCCAGGATCAGGGTGAAGAACGAGATAGCCCCGGTGACCACGATCAAGGAGACCGTCGACGCCCATCCGGTGGAGACGTGGTGGGAGATCAGCGTCGACTTCAGCGCGTCGGCCAGGGTGGCGGCGCCGAACGCACCCGAGAGCAGGGTGGCCACGGTGACGCCGATCTGGACCGAGGACAGGAACCGGTTGGGGTCCTGCGCAAGCTTCGCCGCCCGCTGGCCGCGCTTCCCCCGCTGCCGGATCGAGCGCACCTGCCCCTCGCGCAGCGAGACCAGGGCCATTTCCGCCCCGGCGAAGAACCCGCCGACCAGCACGATAGCCAGCACGACAACGATGTCCCAGCCGACGTGGTTCACGGCTTGATCTCTGACCTCCGCATCCGCCACGGCGGGGCGGTTCCCCTGTTGGACCCACCAGCCGCGTGCCCCGGGCCGTGGCCGTCGCCACGGCGGGTGGGTCTGCACAGTCTAAAAGGCCGCGGCAAGGGGACGCTGGATTAGGGAGCGGGTCATCCGCGCCCGGGCATGCCCTAACGTATGTGTTCCGTGGGGGAAGCCTTGACCAACGAGATCACACCCGGCGAGGCCGGCGTCAGGCCCCAGGAGACCCGATGAGGCTGCTTGTCACCGGCGGCGCCGGCTACATCGGCAGCGTGGTCGCCTCCCTCCTCATCGAGGCCGGGCACGAGGTGGCCGTGCTCGACGACCTGTCCACCGGCCACGCGGACGCCGTGGCCGCCGCGGCCGCCTTCGTCCGGGGGACGGTCCGGGATGACGCGCAGGCGGTGCTGGCCGGCGGGGCCGACGCGGTCCTGCATTTCGCGGCCAAGTCGCTGGTGGCCGAGTCGGTGGCCAGCCCATCGCTGTACTGGCAGCACAACCTGGGCGGCACGCTCGCCCTGCTGGAGGCGATGAGGGTCACGGGGACCACCCGGATCGTCTTCTCCTCCACCGCCGCGGTCTACGGGGAGCCGGAGCGCGTCCCCACCGGCGAGACCGCCCCCACCCGGCCGACCAACCCCTACGGCGCGTCCAAGCTCGCCGTCAACACGGCGCTGGCCGAGCATGCCCGGATGCACGGTTTCGGCGCGGTGAGCCTGCGGTACTTCAACGTGGCCGGCGCCCATCCGGGCCCGGACGGCGGGTGGCTCGGCGAGCGGCACGACCCGGAAACCCACCTCATCCCGAACATCCTGGCCATCGCGCTCGCCGACGGCGGCCCGGGCGCGCACGTATCGAATCTACGGCGATGACTACCCGACGCCGGACGGGACCTGTGTCCGCGACTACATCCACGTGACCGACCTGGCCCGCGCCCACCTGCTCGCGCTGGATGCCTGCACCCCCGGCCAGCACCAGATCTACAACCTGGGCAGCGGCACCGGGTTCTCCAACCTGCAGGTGCTCCAGGCGTGCCGGGAGGTGACCGGGCACGAGATCCCGGCGCGGGTCAGCGCCCGGCGGGCCGGCGATCCCGCCGCGCTCATCGCCTCCTTCGACAAGATTCAGGCAGAACGAGGCTGGCGCCCCAAGGCCGGCCTGCACGCGATGGTCGCCGATGCGTGGAAGTTCGCCCTGGGTAAGCTCCGGTGAACGGCACGGCCGGCCGGGTGGCCGCAGAGCGCTGGTTCGGCGACTGGTTCGGCGGGCGGCCCGAGCAGACGTGGGTGGCACCGGGCCGGGCCAATCTCATCGGCGAGCACACCGACTACAACCAGGGCTTGGTGCTGCCGTTCGCGCTGGACTTGGGGGTGACGGTGGCCGCCGGCAGGCGCGGGGACGGCATGCTGGCGATCCGGTCGCGCCAGGCACCCGGCGCCCCGGCCGACCTGCCGCTCGCCGCCCTGGCGCCCGGCGCCGTCACCGGGTGGGCGGCCTACCCGGCCGGCGTGGCCTGGGTGCTGCGCGAGGACGGGCATCCGCTGGCGGGCGGCGCCAGCCTGGCCGTCGACTCGGACCTGCCGCAGGGCGCCGGCCTGTCGTCCTCGGCCGCGCTGGAGTGCGCCGCCGCCCTGGCGCTGGACGGGCTGCACGGGCTGGACCTGCCCCGGCCGGAGCTGGCCACCCTGGCGCAGCGCGCGGAAAATGACTTCGTGGGCGTGCCCAGTGGGATCATGGACCAGTCCGCGTCCCTGCTCAGCCGGGCCGGCCATGCCCTCCTGCTGGACTGCCGGACCGGCGTGACCGCCGACGTCCCGCTCGACCCCGCCGCCGCGGGGCTGGCGCTGCTGATCGTCAACACCGGCGCCCGGCACGCCCTGGGCGACGGCCGGTACGCCCAGCGGCGCCGCGAATGCGAACGGGCGGCGGCCCTGCTGGGCGTGGGCTCGCTGCGCGACGTCACCAGCCCCGCCGAGGCCAGCCGGCTCGCCGACCCGGTGCTGCGCCGCCGGGCCAGGCATGTGGTCACCGAGAACGGGCGGGTGAACCAGGCGGTCGCCCTGCTCGCCGACGGCGACCTGGCCGGGGTGGGGGCGCTGCTGTATGCGTCGCACGCCTCCCTCCGGGACGACTTCGAGGTCTCCTGGCCCGAGGCCGACGTGGCGGTGGACGCGGCCATGGCCGCGGGCGCGCTGGGCGCGCGGATGATGGGCGGGGGGTTCGGCGGGTCGGCCCTCGCGCTGGTACCCGCCGGGCAGCGGGCGGTCAGCGCCGCCATCACGGCGGAGTTCGCCCGCCGCGGCTGGCCGCCCCCGGCGTTCCTCCCGGCGGTACCCTCGGCGGGCGCGTTCCGCCTCCGGCCGACAGACGGTGACGGCACAGGAAGAGGTTGACGATGGGTGTACGTGACGACGCCGAGGCGATCGCCCCCGAACTGGTCGGGCTGCGCCGGGCCATCCACCGCGAGCCGGAGATCGGGCTCGACCTGCCGGGCACACAGCGCAAGGTCCTCGCGGCCCTGGACGGGCTGCCGCTGGAGATCAGCCTGGGAACCGAGCTCAGCTCGGTCACCGCGGTGCTGCGGGGCGAGGGCGCAGCCCTTGGCGGAGACGCCAAGGGCGGGCCGGTCGTCCTGCTGCGGGGAGACATGGACGCCCTGCCCGTGGCCGAGCGGACCGGCCTGGACTACGCCTCCCAGATCGACGGCGTCATGCATGCCTGCGGGCACGACCTGCACACCGCCATGCTGGCCGGGGCGGCCCGGCTGCTGGCCGCGCGGCGGCGCGAGCTGCCCGGCACGGTGGTGTTCATGTTCCAGCCGGGCGAAGAAGGCCACGCCGGCGCCCGGCACATGATCTCCGAGGGTGTGCTCGACGCCGCGGGCCAGCGGCCCGTCGCCGCCTACGCGCTGCACGTCGCCTCGGCCGACTGGCCCGCCGGGGTCTGCAGCACCCGGCCGGGCCCGATGCTCGCCGCGGCCGAGGTGCTGGCGGTCACCGTCCACGGCCACGGCGGGCACGGCTCCGAGCCCCATCACGCGGCCGACCCGATCCCCGCCGCCTGCGAGATGGTGACCGCGCTGCAGACCCTGGTGACCCGCAGGTTCGACGTCTTCGACCCGGTCGTCATCACCATCGGCAGCTTCCACGCCGGCACCACGGACAACGTGATCCCCGACGACGCGACCTTCCTGGCCACCGTGCGCTCGTTCTCCCCCGAGGCCCGCGACCGGGTGCGGGAATCGGCCCTCGCGCTGGTCGGCGGGATCGCCGCCGCGCACGGGCTCACCGTCAGCGCCGAGTTCCGCGACGGCTACCCGGTGACGGTCAACGACGAGGCGGAGACGCGGTTCGCGGCGGCGGTCGCGGCGGGCGTGCTCGGCGAGGAGCGCTGCCTCGCCCAGCCCAACCCGATGACCGGCGCGGAGGACTTCTCCTTCGTGCTGGAGCAGGTGCCGGGCGCGTTCCTCATGCTGGGGGCGTGCCCGCCCGGCGCGGACCCGGCCACCGCCCCCAACAACCACGCCGCCGACGCCATCTTCGACGACTCCGTCCTGCCCGCCGGCGCCGCCCTCTACGCCGAACTAGCCCTCCAGCGCCTAACCACCGCCGCGGCAGCGTCCACTCCCCCGGCCCCCCGACCCTGACCCCTGCCCAGCCAGTGGTTCGGATCTGCAGAGGCGTCATGCCGCGGGTCAGAGGCTGGCGACGTCGGACTGCTTGGCCCGCACCGCGTCGGCCGCGGTGCGCAGCGCCGCCAGTTCCTGCTCGGTCAGGTCCCGTTCCACCACCCGGCGCACGCCCGACGCGCCGATCTCGGCCTCGACCCCCAGGTAAACGCCGGAGATGCCGTACTGGCCGTCCACCCAGGCGCAGACCGGCAGCACCACACCGGCGTCCTCGGCGACGGCGCGGGCCATCCGCGCCGCGGCGGCGGACGGGGCGTAGTACGCCGACCCGGTCTTGAGCAGGGCGACGATCTCCGCGCCGCCGTTGCGGGTCCGCTCGACCAGTTCGGCGATGTCGGCCTCGGGCATCACGCTGGTGAGCGGATGGCCGTCAACCGTGCAGGCGGACGGCACCGGCACCATCGTGTCGCCGTGCGAGCCCAGGGTGAGGGTGCGGACCGAGGACACCGGCACCGACAGGCGCTCGGCGACGAAGTTGCTGAACCGGGCGGTGTCCAGCATGCCCGCCTGGCCCATGACCCGGTGCGAGGGGAAGCCGGAGACGCTGGCGGCGAGCGCGGTCATCTCGTCCAGCGGGTTGGAGACCACGATGAGCACCGCCTCCGGCGCGTGCTTGACCACGTTCTCCACCACGTTGCGGACGATCTTGGCGTTGACCTCGATCAGGTCCATGCGGCTCATGCCCGGCTTGCGCGGCAGGCCCGCCGTGACGATGACGATCGCCGACCCGGCGATCGCCTCGTACCCCTCACCGGCCTGGCCGGTGGTCTGCCCGGTCACCTTGGTCTCGAAGCCCTCGACCGGCCGTGACTGGTTCATGTCGAGCGCGAGGCCTTCCGGCTTTCCCTCGATGATGTCGGTGAGGACGACCTCGTCGAAGATGTCGTACTCGGCGAGCCGCTGCGCGGTGGTCGAGCCGTAGAACCCGGCCCCGACGACGCTCACCTTCCCCTTACGGGCCATGTCCGGTGTTTCTCCTTCGATGTGAGTCTGTCAATGATCGCCGCGTGGCCTGGGCCCCGCCTCAGGCGGCGGTCGCCGCCCGGAGGTTGTCGTCGAGCACCGCCAGGAACTCCTCGGTGGTGAGGAACGGCGTGTCGGCCCCGACCAGCAGCGCGAGGTCCTTGGTCATCTTCCCGCTCTCCACCGTCTGGATGCACACCTTCTCCAGCGTCTCGGCGAATGCGGTGACCTCCGGGGTGCCGTCGAGCTCCCCGCGATGCGCCAGGCCGCGGGTCCAGGCGAAGATGGAGGCGATCGGGTTGGTCGAGGTGGGCTTGCCCTGCTGATGCATGCGGTAATGCCGGGTGACGGTGCCGTGCGCCGCCTCGGCCTCCACGGTGCGGCCGTCCGGCGTCATCAGCACGCTGGTCATCAGGCCGAGCGAGCCGTACCCCTGCGCCACCACGTCGGACTCCACATCCCCGTCGTAGTTCTTGCACGCCCACACCAGGCCGCCCTGGCCCTTGATCACCTGGGCGACCATGTCGTCGATGAGGCGGTGGTCATAGGTGATGCCGGCGGCCTCGAACTCGGACTTGAACTCGGACTCGAATATCTCCTCGAACAGGTCCTTGAAGCGCCCGTCGTAGGCCTTGAGGATGGTGTTCTTGGTTAACAGGTAGAGCGGGTAGCTGCGGTTGAGCGCGTAGCGCATGGTGGCCCGGGCGAAGTCGCGGATGGAGTCGTCGAAGTTGTACATGCCCATGGCCACGCCGCCGCCGGGGAAGGTGGCCACCTCCAGCTCGAACCCGTTCGCCTTGGTCCCTTCGTCCGGCTGGTACGAGATCGTCACCCGGCCCGGGGCGGGAACCACGAAATCCGTTGCGCGGTACTGGTCGCCGTGCGCGTGGCGGCCGATGATGATCGGCTTGACCCAGCCGGGCACGAAACGGGGGACGGTGGACACCACGATGGGCTCGCGGAACACCACGCCGCCGAGGATGTTGCGGATGGTGCCGTTCGGCGACCGCCACATCTTCTTCAGCCCGAACTCGGCGACCCTGGCCTCGTCCGGGGTGATGGTGGCGCATTTGACCCCGACCCCGTAGCGCTTGATGGCGTTCGCCGCGTCCACGGTGACCTGGTCATCGGTGGCGTCCCGGTTGGTGATGGACAGGTCGTAGTACTTCAGGTCGATATCCAGGTAGGGCAAGATCAGCTTGTCTTTGATGAAGCTCCAGATGATCCGCGTCATCTCGTCGCCGTCGATCTCGACGACGGGATTGGCTACCTTGATCTTGGGCATGCCAGCGACTCCCTCTCCTCCATGCCTCAGTCTTCTCCCTCGGGTGTTGTCCGGCCAGGAAACCGGCGAGGCGCAGGCGGGAGAGCCCGGGTCACGACGGTATCGGCAGCACCAGACCAGCGACCAGCAGGCCGACGGCCAGAGCGGCCAGACACACCACGTCTACGAGGCGCCGCCGGGAAGCGAGCATGCCTGCCCGCGGTTTCGGCAGCACCAGCCTGGCGAGCGCGCCGATGAACATCGCGCCTGCCAAGGCCAACGTACCTTCTTTGGCGTGCTGGATGCCGCCTTGCCAGATCCAAGCCAGCGCGCCGACGGTGATCGCCAGCACCAGCAGGTAAGGGAGCTGGGCCGGGCGGGACGGCTTCGCGCGCGCGGCGGATCGCGATCCGCGGCCGGCGGCGGCGTCCGCGGCGGCGTCCGGAGCATGCGATCCCCGGCCGGCGGCGGCGTCCGCGGCGCGCGATCCCCGGCCCGCGGCGGCGTCCGGAGCGTGCGATCCCCGGCCGGCGGGGGCGTCCGCGGCGCGCGATCCCCGGCCGCGCGCCGCGCCGGGCCGGGGAGCGGAGGCTGAGGAGGCGGCGCCGCCGCCCGCCGCGTCGCCTATCATCGCCGGTCAGCTTCATGCCCTGTCCCCCCAGGAGATAAGCGATTTCCTCGAAGGTCGCGGGCCCGGCCAGCTGGTGAATGTCGTATCCGCGGTAAAACAGCAGGCCCGCCCGGCCATTGATATCGCTCAACGCTGTTGACGCGGCGATGATGTCCGCCAGGCCCTTGGACGGCTTGTCCGCCATTGGGTTGCCTCCAAGGCTCGCTCGGCAGTGTACTTCCGCCCCCGGCTCGTCCCCTCCTGTTCCGGCGATCCCCGAGTCCGGGGCCTGGCGGCAGCGCGCTACCGGCGGCCAACTGGCCCGGTGCGCGAACCGCTACCCATGAATGTGGTACGACACGCCTGCGGAAGGGTAACTGGACCGTAAGACCTCAGTAGCTACTCAGCCAGGCAGGAGGACCTTGTGGAGGGGCCCTACATCCGCATCGAGGAAACGGGAGCGGTCGTCCCGCTGTCGGAGAAGGTAACGACGATCGGGCGGGGCGCCGCGGTCGACGTGCATCTGGGTGATCCGAGCGTTTCCCGGCTCCATGCCGAAATCGTCCGGCACGGGCCTTACATGTACGTGGCGGACCTCGGTTTATCACGGAACGGTACCCGGGTTAACGGGCGGCTGATCGCCCGCCGGGTGCTCGAGGATGGCGATGTCCTCAGCTTCGGCTCCGCCCGCTGCCGGGTGGGCGGCATCCCGAAGGAGGACATCGCCGCCGAGGTGGAGCTGCGCCGCTCGGCCAGCCCCGAGCTGACCCGGCGGGAACTCGACGTCCTGACGTCGCTGTGCCGGCCCGCGCTGTCGGACGAGGCGTTCGTCGCCCCGGCCACGGCCCGGGAGATCGCCACCGACCTGGTGGTCACCGAGGCCGCCGTCAAGCAGCACCTCCTGCGCCTGTACCAGAAGTTCCGGATTCCCGAAGGGCCGAACCGGCGGGTCCGGCTGGCCAATGAGGTGGTCGCGCTCGGCCTGGTCAGGCCCCTCCCGCCGACCGGGCGGCCGGATCTGCCGGGGCTCAGACCCCCCGCCGGGCGGCCGGAACCGGTGACATCGCGGCAGGCCAGCTAACGAAGGCCGATGCCCGCAGGCGCCGGACGGCCGCCCGATCGTGCGGGCCGCCTCAGCCGCTGCGCACGCTGGACAGCAGGAACCGGCCCACCAGGCCGAGATGGCGGATCGGCCCCATGTGGGCCAGGCCGAAATGCCAGACCCCGCCGGGCGCGCCGGCGGGCCAGTAGAGAGAGGGCCACGAGGCCGCGGCCGCGAGGGTGGCGAGCGCGAGCGCGGTCATGCCGGCCAGCGCGACCGCCTGCACGGCGCGGCCGGTGGGCACGGCGGCGAAGAGCCGGCCGAGCTGCCGGCGCGGCCTTGCCGACCCCGGCGCGAACCCGTAGAAGGCCACGAGCGTCCCGGCCGCGACGGCGACCGCCCGGGGAAGGTGATGGCCCGGCGTGATCGCGACCGCCATACCGCCCGCGATCACGGCCGCCGCCAGCGCGAACGGCGCGAGCAGCAGGCAGCCGAGGACCGAGCGCACCAGGTACCAGGGCGAGAGGGCCACCAGCAGGACCCGGTCGCGGGGGCGCACGCCGCGCACCGAGCGCCGCTCGTGGGTCAGCTCGCCGGCGCGCAGCAAGACGATCAGGACCAGCGCGCTCAGCGCGCCGACCACCGGCAGGACGATGCTGAGGCCCACGGCGACCAGCAGCGTCGCGACCACCATCGCCGACGGCCACCGTGACTTCCTGGCCGCGCCGCTGGGTGACGGGGGGCGGGCGAACGGGCTGGCCGGTGGGGACTTGGCCGGCGCCGCGGCGGGGCCGGGGGGCCGGCGCCGGCTGCGGGCCGTGCCCGGGCGGAGGGACGCGGCCGGGCGGCGGGACTGGGGCCCGCACGTACCGCACCGGCGGCAGCATGTCGGCGAAATCGGCGGGCGCCGGGCGGAGCGCCTGCAGTGGCTGGGTGTCTGCCCGGATGGGCGTCGGCGCGGCGCCGCCGCCGTTGAGGGCGGCGGGCCCGGCCGGCGCGCCGCCCGCCAGCGCGCCGCCCGCCGCCAGCGGGCCGCCGGGAGCCCGGTCGGCGCTGGTCACCGGGACCACGGTGGACGGGCTCACCGGCCCGTCTCCGGCCAGGACCGCTCCCGGGGCGAACGCCCCGGGAGCGAGCGCGGCGGCCTGGGCGCTGAGCAACGCCGCCGGCGGGCGGAGCCCGGGGTCCCTGGCCAGGGCGGCGGTCAGCAGCGGCAGCAGGGACGAGGGGGCCCCGGTGAGGTCGGGCTGCCCGTTCACGATGCGGTAGAAGATCGCCTCGTAGCCGCCGGACCCGAACGGCGGGTGGCCGGTGGCGGCGAAGGCGACGGTCGCGGCCCACGCGTGCACGTCGGACGCCTCGCTGCTCGGGTGCCCCTCGATCACCTCCGGCGCGAGGTAGCCGGGTGTTCCCATGAACATCCCGGTCAAGGTCAGCCGGGTCGCGTCCGGGCCCTGCGCGATCCCGAAGTCGATGACCACCGGCAGCTCGTCAAGCAGCATCACGTTGCTCGGCTTGAGGTCACGGTGGACCACCCCGGCGGCGTGCACCGCGGCGAGCGCGTCCGCGAGCCCGCAGGCCACCCGGGCCAGGGCCGGCGGCGGGAGCGGCCCGCTCTCGGTGACCACCTGCTCCAGGGTCCGGCCGGGGACGTAGCGGGTGACGATGTAGGGCATGTCGCCCGTCAGGTCGGCGTCGATCACTTCCGCGACGTAGGGGCTGCGCACCCGTTGCATGGTCTCGACCTCGCGCGCCAGCCGGCGCCGTGCCATGGGCTCCTCGGCCGCGACCGAGCGGAGGACCTTGAGCGCGACCATCTGCTCGCTGGCGTCGCGGGCCATGAACACGACGCCCATCCCGCCCTCACCGATCTGTCCGAGCAGCCGGTAGGGCCCGAGCCGGTCCGGCATCTGGTCCTCAGCAGTCATGGCAGTCCCAACAGCCTAGGCTCTGTTCCTGAGCATCGCACTGTTCCGAGCACCACACTGCTTGCCCCCAGACGGCGGACGGGCTCCCCTCGCTGAGCCGGACGCCTACGATCCTGCAACCAGCCTACGCAGCGCCTGGGCCGCCTGGGCATTGCGTTCGGCATGGGACACCAGTGCCCTGGCGAGCTCGTCAGCCCACTGCTGGATGCCGACCGGCTGACGGGACAGGATGACGCCCCGTACCTCCCGGCAGACCTCCGCGGCAGGCTCGCGCCCAGCCTGGACGCCGAGCGACAGCACCTGCTCGCCCAGCCGGACGGTGATCTTCGATACCTGGCCCGGGCGCCCGTGCATGCGGTCGGACATGCTCCTCGCCCGGTCGATCGTCACGCAGCCGGGCGGGAGCGCGTCCCCCAGCGACTCGGTCAGCACCCGGGCATAGATGGCCACGTCCGCGCTGTCGGCGCGCAGCGCGGCGGTGACCATATCCAGGGACGGGCTGCCGGCGGGCTCGCTGCTGGCCTGGCCCTCGCCGGGAGGGCATCGTGGTGCTCGGGATGCATGGGCTCTGCTGCTCCTCGCGCGCGCCGCCGGACCGGGAAACACAACTCCTGGGCCGAAGGTAACTCCATTTCCATGATCAAGGCTAAGGTCAGGGCCCGGTGAAGGTGGCCTTCCCCGGCCCATTCTCGATGAAGCCGCGCATTCCCGTGCGCCGGTCCTCGGTCGCGAACAGGCCCGAGAAGTGCAGCCGCTCGATCTCCAGGCCCGTGGCCAGGCCTGGCATCCAGGCCGTCGTCGATCGCCTGCTTGGCGGCGCGCAGGGCCAGCGCGGGGCCGGCCGCGTAGCGTGCGACCATGTCGCGCGCGGCCTGGTAGACGTCCCCGTCGGGGACGACCTTGTCCACCAGGCCGATCTCGCGTGCTTCCGCCGCAGGCACGAACCGCCCGGTGTAGATGATGTCGCTTGACCCTGGCCGGGCCCGATCAGGCGGGCAGCCGTGGGTGCCGCCCGCACCGGGATGATCGCCCAGCAGGACCTCCGGCTGGCTGACGGGCGCATTCGCCGCAACAACCGACTCGGCCGGGGCCATGATCCCATGCGAGCCGCCGCCCGGCGGCCGCGCGGCAGGCTGGCGGGCTAGGCGAACCGCCCCGCCCGGGACGCCTGGCCGGCGCCGGCCAGGAACGCGTGGATCTCGGCCTCGTTGTAGCGGCGGTGGCCGCCGAGCGTCCTGATCGAGCCGAATTGCCCTGCTCCGCCCACCTGGTGACCGTCTTGGGGTCGACCCGCAGGAGCGCGGCCACCTCGGCCGGGGTCAGAAGGCGGTCGGGCTGCACATCTGGCCTCACCATCGCGTCGTCCTTTCACCTGCACATCGCCGGGGCCATAAGGAGGACGCCTCACTCACAGCAACGGTTCACATCCAGGTGGTAGCACGATCCAGGATGTTCCGGGCCGGGCAGGCCCGCGGCCCGCGTGGCACCGGCCCGGTCACCCGGTTAGCGCAGGTCGCCGTTGGTCATCCCGGCCGGCGCCTCGGGGAAGGTCACCAGGCCCATCTCCGCGCTGGTGGCCAGCAGCGGATGACGGGGCACGACCCGCACGGTGTACCCGAAGGGCCCCGGCCTGCGCAGATCGGCCCGCCCCTCGTAGCGGGCGATGCCCGCATCGCCGCTGGCCTCATCGAGTGACATCCCGCTCGGCGCCGGCTCGACGATCTCGTCGCCAGAGTCCACCCGGCCGCAGACGGCCTCGACGGCGACGTCGGCGGGGGACAGCTTGCCCAGCGCCACGCTCGCCCGGACCAGCATCGCATCGCCCGGGCCGTGCCGCCCGTCGTCCGCCTCGACGTGCTCGATGCGGACCTCGGGCCAGGCCATGCTCACCCGGTGCTTCCAGGCGGCCAGTTCGCGGGCGGCGGCGAAGGAGGACCCGTCCTGCTCCGCGGTAAGCAGCCGCGACGCCCGCGCTCCCGGCACGTACAGGCCGGTCACATAGTCGCGGACCATCCGGGATGCCTGGACCCGCGGCCCCAGCGTCCGGAAGGTGTGCGCCACCATCTCCAGCCACCGGGCGGGCATCCCCTCGCCGCCGGCGTCGTAGAACTGCGGCGCCACCACGGTCTCGACCATCTCGTACAGGGCGGCCGACTCCAGTTCGTCCCGGCGGTCGGCGTCCGCCACCCCGTCCGCCGACGGGATCTGCCAGCCGTTCTCGCCGTCGTACCACTCGTCCCACCAGCCGTCCCTGATCGACAGGTTGAGCCCGCCGTTCAGCGCCGATTTCATGCCCGAGGTGCCGCAGGCCTCCAGCGGCCGGAGCGGGTTGTTCAGCCACACGTCGCAGCCCTGCACCAGGGCATGCGCCAGCTCCATGTCGTAGTCGGGCAGGAACACGATCCGGTGCCGCACCTCGTCGGCGTCGGCGAACCGGACCATCTGCTGGATGAGCTGCTTGCCGCTCTCGTCCGCCGGGTGGGCCTTGCCCGCGATCACGATCTGCACCGGGCGCTGCGGGTCGAGCAGGAGCGCGCGGAGGCGCTCCGGGTCGTGCAGCATCAGCGTCAGCCGCTTGTAGGAGGGGACGCGGCGGGCGAAGCCGATGGTCAGCACGCCGGGGTCGAGCACCCCCTGGACCCAGCCCAGCTCGGCGGCGGACGCACCGCGCTGCCGCCAGGCTGCGCGGAGCCGTTCCCGCGCCAGCTCCACCAGCCGGCCCCGCAGCAGGCGGCGGATCTCCCAGAGCCGGGCCGGGCCGGCCGCCGCGACCCGCTCCCAGGCCTCGCCGTCCTCGGCCAGCTCCGGGCCGGAGGACTCACCGTCGCCGCCGCGCCAGCGCCAGGATCTCCGGCGCCACCCAGGTGGCGGCGTGCACCCCGTTGGTGATCGACCCGATCGGCACCTCGTCCGGATCGAAGCCCGGCCACAGGCCGGCGAACATCGCCCGGCTCACCCGGCCGTGCAGCCGGCTCACCCCGTTCACCCGCTGCGCCAGCCGCATCCCCATCACGGCCATGTTGAAGACCTCCGGGTCGCCGCCGGGGTAGGTCTCCGCGCCCAGCGCGAGCACCCGGTCGGTGGGCAGCGCGGGGTCGGCGGCGGCCCGCTGAAGTGCTGCTCGACCAGGGTGCGGGGGAACCGGTCGATACCGGCCGCCACCGGCGTGTGGGTGGTGAACACCGTGCCCGCCCGGCACACCTCGATCGCCTCGTCGAAGCTCAGCCCGGCCTGCGCGTACTCGCGGATCCGCTCCAGGCCGAGGAAGCCGGCGTGGCCCTCGTTGGTGTGGAAGACCTCTGGCTGCGGGTGCCCGGTCAGCGCGCAGAACGCCCGCACCGCCCGCACTCCCCCGATCCCCAGCAACAGCTCCTGCCGGAGCCGGTGCTCGCTCCCGCCGCCGTACAGCCGGTCGGTGACCTCCCGCAGGGCGGGCTCGTTCTCCTCCACGTAGGAGTCGAGCAGCAGCAGCGGCACCCGGCCCACCTGGGCCAGCCACACCTGCGCGGCCAGCACCCAGCCCTCGGCCAGGGTGACCGCGACCCGGACCGGCGACCCGCCGGCCTCGCGCAGCAGCGTCAGCGGCAGCCCGTTCGGGTCGGCCCCCGGGTAGTGCTCCTGCTGCCAGCCCTCGGCTGACAAGGACTGGCTGAAGTAGCCATGCCGGTACAGCAGGCCCACCCCGATCAGCGGCACACCCAGGTCGCTCGCGGCCTTGAGATGGTCACCGGCCAGGATGCCGAGGCCGCCGGAGTACTGCGGCAAGGCGCTGGCGATGCCGTACTCCGGCGAGAAGTAGGCGACCGCCGCCGGTGCGCCGGTGAGCTCTTCCGCGCCGCGCTGATACCAGCGCGGCCCGGTCAGGTACTCCTCCAGCTCGCTCGCTGCCTCCGCGAGCCGCGCGAGGTAGGCCGGGTCGGCGGCGAGCCGGGCCAGGTGCTCGGGAGGCACCTCGCCGAGCAGGGCGGTCGGGTCGCGGCCCGCCTCGGCCCGGCAGGCCGGATCGATCGCGGCGAACAACTCGCGGGTGCTGGAGTGCCAGGACCAGCGGAGGTTCAGCATCAGCGCGCGCAGCGCGGCGAGCGGCTCCGGCAGCGTGGCCCGGACAACGAAGCGACGGATGGCTCTCACGCACCGTGACCCTAACGTGCGCCAGCGACTGCCGCGAACCGGGCCAGCGAACGAGCGGCAACAGAATTAAGGTGCCGCGGCTGCCGTCAACTTGAGTGTCGGCTGATATGCGGCCCGGCAAGTGGGTAGCGTTCAGAGGTGATCGGACGCATACCCATCCTGGATGTGCAGCCCGTCCTGGACTGTGGGCGGCGCCCGGCCAAAGCGGTGGCTGGTGAGACCTTTGAGGTCAGCGCGACCATCTTCCGGGAAGGCCACGAGATGCTCGGCGCGGGTGTGGTCCTGCGCACCCCCGATGGCGGGCGGCACCCGCTCGTCGGCATGACCGAGACCGTGCCCGGCACCGACCGCTACGCAGCCGAGGTCACGCCCGGCAGCGAAGGCCGGTGGCGGTTCCAGGTGGAGGCGTGGGGAGACCCGATCGCGCACTGGCGCCACGACGCCGCCATCAAGGTCCCGCGCGGGCTGGACGTAGGGCTCATGATGACCGAGGGCGCGATCCTGTTCGAGCGGGCGGCCAGGTCCATCCGGCCCGACCGGCCCAATGGGCATAACGGGACGAACGGCCCCAGAGGCCCGAACGGGACGAACGGGCCCGGCCGTTCCGTGGCCACGCCGGCCCGGCGGGCCCGCAGGGCGCCCGCTGGGCCGAGGCGGCCCGTGCCGCCCAGGCCACGCGGGCCGCCCGGTCGGCGCTGCTGGCGCTCGCCGCCCGCCTGCGGGACCCGGCCATCCCACCCTGGGACCGGCTCGCCGCCGCCGAGGACGAGGAGGTCGTGGCGATCCTCGCCACCTACCCGCTGCGCGAGCTGCTGACCCGGTCAGCCAGCTACCCGCTGGTGGTGCACCGGCAGCGCGCGCTCTATGGGGCCTGGTACGAGTTCTTCCCCCGCTCGGAGGGAGTGCAGGTCGATCCCATGGGGCGGCGCGAGCCGGCAGGCGGGACCCTGCGCAGCGCCGCCTGCCGACTGGAGAAGATCGCCGCGATGGGTTTCGACGTCGTCTACCTGCCGCCGGTTCACCCGATCGGGGTGACCGCCCGCAAGGGGCGCAACAACGCGCTGCGGGCGGGCCCGGGCGATCCCGGGTCGCCGTGGGCGATCGGCTCACCGGCCGGCGGGCACGACGCCATCCACCCCGAGCTCGGGACCCTGGCCGACTTCGACGAATTCGTCCGCCGGGCCGGCCAGCTGGGCCTCGAGGTCGCGCTCGACCTGGCCCTGCAGGCGTCGCCGGATCACCCCTGGGTCACCGAGCACCCGGAATGGTTCACCACCCGGGCCGATGGCGCGATCGCCTATGCGGAGAACCCGCCCAAGAAGTACCAGGACATCTACCCGCTCAACTTCGACAACGACCCCGAGGGCCTCTACGCCGAGGCGCTGCGGATCGTTCGGCACTGGATGGATCACGGGATCAGGATCTTCCGGGTGGACAACCCCCACACCAAGCCGCTGCCGTTCTGGGAACGGCTGCTGGCGGAGGTGGACCGCACCGACCCGGATGTGATCTTCCTGGCGGAGGCATTCACCCGTCCCTCGATGATGCACACCCTCGCCCAGATCGGCTTTCACCAGTCCTATACGTACTTCACCTGGCGGAACACCGCGCCCGAACTCATCTTCTACCTGGGCGAGCTCTCCGGCCCCGCCGCCGCGTATATGCGGCCCAACTTCTTCACCAACACCCCGGACATTCTCCACGAGTACCTCCAGCACGGCGGGCCGCCCGCCTTCAAGGTGCGCGCGGTCCTGGCCGCCATGCTGTCCCCGTCCTGGGGCATGTACTCGGGATACGAGCTGTGCGAGCACACGCCGGTCCGGCCGGGGAGCGAGGAATACCTGGATTCGGAGAAATACCAGTACCGGCCGCGGGACTGGGTGGAAGCGGAGCGCCCGCCCGCCGGCATCGCGCCCTTCATCACCCGGCTGAACGCGATCAGAAGGGCCCACCCGGCGACGCACTGGCTGCGTAACCTACGCTTCCATCACGTCAACCAGCCGGACCTGATCTGTTTCTCCAGGCGCAGTCAGCGGGACTCCGACACCGTCCTGGTCGTGGTGAATCTCGACCCACACACTCCACGCGAGGCCACGATCTGGCTCGATCTGCCCGCACTCGGCATGGACCCCGGGTCGCAGTTCGTTGTATCAGACGAGCTGTCCGGCGAGTCTTATCTGTGGGGGCAGGCGAACTATGTACGCCTCGACCCAGCGTGGTTGCCGGCCCATGTCTTTACCGTCACACCATCCCCGGCCAGGTGACGGCGTACCGTCCGCAGGAGTAGCAAGTGGCCATTGAGCCTGACCCGAGCCCTCTGGGGCCGCCGCCTCCCCCGCTGGCGCAGCCGCCGGGTTTCGCCCTATCGCGGGGAGAGCCCATCCCGGACTCCTTCTCGTTCGAGAAGCCGCGCGACCGGTACTGGTACAAGCGCGCGGTCTTCTACGAGGTGCTGATCCGCGGGTTCCACGACTCGAACGGGGACGGCACCGGCGACCTGCGCGGCCTCACCGCCCGGCTCGATTACCTGCAATGGCTCGGCATCGACTGCATCTGGCTGCTGCCCATCTACGCTTCACCGCTGCGCGACGGCGGGTACGACATCTCCGACTTCACCAAGGTGCTGCCCGACTTCGGGCACATCGGGGATTTCGTGGAACTGGTGGACGCGGCCCACGAGCGCGGCATGCGGGTGATCGCCGACCTGGTGATGAACCACACCAGCGACGCCCACCCCTGGTTCCAGGAGTCGCGCACCAACCCGGACGGGCCCTACGGGGACTTCTACGTCTGGTCCGACGGCGACCACGGCTACCCCGACGCCCGGGTCATCTTCGTGGACACCGAGCATTCGAACTGGACCTTCGACCAGGTCCGGGGCCAGTACTACTGGCACCGGTTCTTCGCCCACCAGCCTGACCTGAACTACGAGAACCCGCTGGTCCAGGACGCGATGCTGGAGGTGCTGCGGTTCTGGCTGGACCTGGGCATCGACGGGTTCCGGCTGGACGCGGTCCCCTACCTGTACGAGCGGGAGGGCACCAACTGCGAGAACCTCAAGGAGACCCACGAGTACCTCAAGCGGGTCCGGGCCGAGGTGGACCGGCTGTACCCGGACCGGGTGCTGCTGGCGGAGGCGAACCAGTGGCCCGCGGACGTGGTGGAGTACTTCGGCGATGAGGGCGTCGGCGGGGACGAGTGCCACATGGCCTTCCACTTCCCGCTGATGCCGCGCATCTTCATGGCGGTCCGGCGCGAGCAGCGCTACCCCATCTCCGAGATCCTCGCCCAGACCCCGACCATCCCGTCGTCCTGTCAGTGGGGCATCTTCCTGCGCAACCACGACGAGCTGACGCTGGAGATGGTCACCGACGACGAGCGTGACTACATGTACACCGAGTACGCCAAGGATCCCCGGATGAAGGCGAACATCGGGATCCGGCGCCGTCTCGCCCCGCTGCTGGACAACGACCGGAACCAGCTGGAGCTGTTCACCGCGCTGCTGCTGTCCCTGCCCGGCTCGCCGGTGCTGTACTACGGCGACGAGATCGGCATGGGCGACAACATCTGGGCCGGTGACCGGGACGGGGTCCGCACCCCGATGCAGTGGACACCGGACCGCAACGGGGGCTTCTCCACCGCCGACCCGCAGCGGCTGTACCTGCAGACGCTCACCGACCCGATCTACGGCTACCAGGCCCTCAACGTGGAGGCGCAGCAGCGCAATTCCGGCTCCCTGCTGCACTGGACCAAGCGCATGATCGAGATCCGCAAACGCCACCCCGTGTTCGGGCTCGGCGGGTACGAGGAGCTGAGCTCGTCGAACCCCAGCGTGCTCGCGTTCGTCCGGGAGCATCCCGAGGTGGGCGACCCCGAGGCGCCGGACCCGGGCGACCGGATCCTGTGCGTCAACAATCTGTCCCGATTCCCGCAGCCGGTCGAGCTGGACCTGCGGCGGTTCCAGGGGGTCACCCCGATCGAATGCATGGGCGGGGTCATCTTCCCGCCGATCGGGGAGCTGCCCTACCTATTGACCCTGCCCGGCCACGGGTTCTACTGGTTCCAGCTGCCAGAGCCACGGGAAGACCACCCGCGGTGAGCAGGGTCAGCGTCCAGCGGGCCGCCCGCCGCGGGCGGCCCGGGAGAATGAGACCGGCAGCCGTGGGCAGGGGTGCTCCACAGGGACGCTGACGGCCGACGCGACAGGGTTGATCCCAGATGACATTCGAGGAAGCGCTGACGGGCTGGCTCCCCGGCCAGCGCTGGTTCGCGGGCAAGGGCGCCCCGATCGACGGCCTCGCCATCGTCGCCGACACGGTGCTGGTGGAGGGCGATCCCAGCCTGCACCACCTGATCGTCGCCGTCTCCCAGGCCGGCGGCACCGACCGGTACCAGCTGCTGGCCGGCCTGCGGACGGCGGTCCCGGACCGGCTCGTGCATGCGGTGATCGGCCCGGCGGGCGACGCCCAGCCGGGCCAGGCGTGGGTGGCCTACGACGCGCTGCACGACCCGCCGCTGACCCGGCGGCTGCTGGAGGCCATGGCCGGCCAGGAGACCATCGGGCCGGTGAGCTTCGCCGCCGAGCCGGACGCCGCCATCGACACCGGGCTCGACAGCCTGGTGCTCACCGGCGAGCAGAGCAACACCAGCATGATCTTTGGCGAGGAGGCCATCCTCAAGGTGTTCCGGCGGCCGCACCCCGGCCCCAACCCTGATCTGGAGATCCCGCGTGCCCTGCACCGGGCGGGCTCCCGCACGTGGCCCCGCCGCTCGGCTGGATGCAGACCACGCTGGACGGCATGCCCACCATCCTGGCCATCCTGTCCGCCTACCTGCGGGCGGCGACCGACGGCTGGCTGCTCGCCGCGACCAGCGTGCGTGACCTCTACGCCAACGACGTCACCAGCGCGGCCAAGGCCGGCGGCGACTTCGCGGCCGAGGCGCACCGGCTCGGCGAGGCCACCGCGGAGGTCCACCGCGCGCTGGCCGAGGCGTTCGGCACCGCCGAGCTGCCCGCCAGCGCGTACGGCGACCTCGCCGCGCAGATGCGGGGGCGGCTGGACGCGGCGGTCGCCGCGGTGCCCGAGCTGGCGCGGCACGCGGGCCTGCTGGCCGGGGCCTTCACCGAGCTGGCTGACATCGACGAGCCGCTGACGGTCCAGCGGATTCACGGCGACTACCACCTCGGGCAGGTGATTCGCACCCAGGCCGGGTGGGTACTGCTGGACTTCGAGGGCGAGCCCGTGGTGCCGCTGGCCCAGCGGCGCGCCCGGGCACCGGCGCTGCGCGACGTGGCGGGCATGCTCCGCTCGCTCGACTACGCCGCCCGGCACCAGCTGCCCGGTCACGCCGACCAGGAGCGCGCCCACGCGGCCGCCCGCGACTGGGTGAGCCGCAACCAGGCAGCGTTCTGCGCCGGTTACGCCCAGGCGGGCGGCACCGACCCCAGCAAGCAGGCCATCCTGCTGCGTGCCCTGACCCTGGACAAGGCGGTGTATGAGGTGAGGTACGAGGCCAGCCACCGGCCCTCCTGGCTGTCCATCCCGCTGGAGTCCATCGCCGATGCCTGATCCAACGGGCCCCGCGGGCCGCCCCGGCCGGGCGGTCGGCGCCGACGGGCCCATCGAGGCCGGGACGCCCGCTGACGCCGTCCAGGCGGCCGGGCCGGCCGGCGCCCCGCCCGAACTCGACCGCGGTCTCCGCGCGGAGATCGACGCGATCGTGGCGGGCGCCAGCCACGACCCGCACGCCGTGCTCGGCGCCCACCCCGGCCCGGACGGCGTGACCGTGCGCGCGCTGCGGCCGATGGCGGAGACGGTGACGATAGTCCTGCCCGACGGCCGCCGCTTCCCCGCCAGCCACCTGCATGAGGGCGTGTTCGCCGCCACGCTGCCGGCCACCGAGGTGCCCGACTACCGGATCGCGGTCACCTACCCGGGGCCAGCCGGCCCGGGCGGAGGCGGAACCGTGACCGACGACCCCTACCGCTACCTGCCCACCCTGGGGGAGGTGGATCTGCACCTGATCGGCGAGGGCCGCCACGAGCAGCTGTGGCAGGTGCTCGGCGCACACGTGCGGACGTTCGGGGAGGCGACCGGCACGGCGTTCGCGGTGTGGGCACCGAACGCGCGCGGGGTGCGGGTTATCGGCGACTTCAACCACTGGGACGGGCGCGGCTACCCCATGCGCTCGCTCGGCGGCGCCGGGGTGTGGGAGCTGTTCGTGCCGGGGGTGGCCGACGGGACCAAGTACAAGTTTGAGATCCGGGGGCCGGACGGGCTGCTGCGGCGCAAGGCCGACCCGATGGCCAGCCTCGCCGAGCAGCCGCCGGCGACGGCGTCGGTGGTGTTCACGTCCCGGTACCAGTGGGGGGACGGGGACTGGCTGGACCAGCGGGCCAAGGCTGAGCCCTCGCGCGAGCCGGCCAGCGTGTACGAGGTCCACCTCGGCTCCTGGCGGCCCGGCCTGTCGTACCTGGAACTGGCCGAGGAGCTGACCGCCTACGTGACGGAGATGGGCTTCACCCATGTGGAGTTCCTGCCGGTCGCCGAGCACCCGTTCGGCGGCTCCTGGGGCTACCAGGTCACCTCCTACTACGCGCCGACCTCCCGGTTCGGCAGCCCGGACGAGTTCCGTCACCTGGTGGACCGGCTGCACCAGGCCGGGATCGGGGTGATCCTCGACTGGGTGCCGGCCCACTTCCCCCGCGACGACTGGGCGCTGGCCCGGTTCGACGGCACCCCGCTGTACGAGAACGCGGACCCGCGCCGGGGCGAGCACCCGGACTGGGGCACGCTCATCTTCGACTACGGGCGCTCCGAGGTGCGCAACTTTCTCGTCGCCAACGCCATCTACTGGCTTGAGTCGTTCCACGTTGACGGGCTGAGGGTGGACGCCGTCGCCTCCATGCTGTACCTCGACTACTCACGGGCGCCGGGGCAGTGGACGCCGAATGTGCGCGGCGGCCGGGAGAACCTCGACGCCGTCGCCTTCCTGCAGGAGGTGAACGCCACCTGCTACCGCCGGGTGCCGGGCACCATGCTGATCGCGGAGGAGTCCACCGCCTGGCCGGGCGTGACCCGCCCGGTGCATCTGGGCGGGCTCGGGTTCGGCTTCAAATGGAACCTGGGCTGGATGCACGACACGCTGACCTACCTGTCACACGATCCGGTGTTCCGCCACTACCACCACAACGAGATCACCTTCTCGCTGATGTACGCGTTCAGCGAGAACTTCTTCCTGCCGCTCTCGCACGACGAGGTGGTGCACGGCAAGGGCTCGCTGCTGGGGAAGATGCCCGGGGACGAATGGCGGCGTTTCGCCGGGCTGCGCGCGCTGCTGGCGTATATGTGGGCGCATCCCGGCAAGCAGCTGCTGTTCATGGGCGGGGAGTTCGGGCAGGGCTCCGAGTGGTCGGCCGAGCGGGGCCTGGACTGGTGGACGCTCGACCACGACCACCACTCGGGGGTGCAGCGGCTGGTCCGCGACCTGAACCAGCACTACCGGGACACCCCTGCACTGTGGACGCTGGACTCCTCGCCGGAGGGATTCAGCTGGATCGACGCGAACGACGCGGCCGGGAACGTGCTGTCCTTCCTGCGCTATGACGCCGAAGGCGGCGTGATGGCCTGCGTCGCCAACTTCGCCGGCGGGCCGCACCTGGCCTACCGGGTGGGGCTGCCGCGGGCCGGGCGGTGGCGGGAGCTGGTGAACACCGACAGCTTCGACTACGGCGGCAGCGGGGTCGGCAACCTGGGCGCCGTCGAGGCGGTGGAGGAGCCCTGGCACAGCCAGCCCGCTTCGGCCGAGCTCGCGGTCCCGCCGCTCGGCGTGCTGTGGCTCGCTCCCGACGACTAGCCGCGCCCGGGGCGGCTAGCTGGCCGCGCCCGGCCGCTGGTGGCAACCGGGTCAGCGGTAGGCGGAGATGCCGAGCTTGACCGCCACCGCCAGCCCGCAGACGGCGACGCCGATGCGCAGCACCTGCCCCGGGATCCTGCGGACCAGCGCCGGGCCGGTCCAGCCGCCGACCAGGAACCCGGCCGCCAGCGGCACCACCGCCGCCCAGTCAACGTGCCCGAACACGGCGAAAGCGACCGCGGCGACGGCGTTCGCGATCGCGCCGAGCATGTTCTTCACCGCGTTCACCCGGGCCAGCGGCTCGGCCACCATGGCGATGAGCAGGGCGAGCATGACGATGCCCCCGGCCGCCCCGAAATACCCGATGTAGACCGCCACGCCGGCCACGCCGACCAGCAGCCACAGGCTGCGCTTGTCATGGCCCGGCCCGGCGCCGGGGCCGGGTGCCCGGTCCTGCCGGGACGGGGCGAGCAGGGCCAGCGAGGCGGCCCCGATCAGGACCGGGGCCACCCGCACGAACGTCTGCGGCGGCGTGATCAGCAGCAGGGCCGCGCCCGCGCCGCCGCCCAGGGCGGCGATCGTCCCGAGGCGGCGAATCCGGCTGGCCTGCCCGGCCAGCTCCGGCCGGGATCCGGCCGCCGCGCCCACGCCGGTGAACAGCAGCGCGACCGTGTTCGTCATGTTGGCGGCCAGCGGCGGCAGCCCGATCGCGAGCAGCGCCGGGTAGGAGACCACCGACGCCAGGCCCACCACCGTGCTGAGAACGCCCGCGGCCACCCCGGCCGCCGCCAGCGCCAGCCCCTCGATAACGGTCACGCACCCGACCCAAGCACACGTGCCGTGTCCCGCCGCAGCCGCGGCCCCCGGCTCCCGCCGCCGCCACCATCCATGCGCTGCCTGCCTGCGGGGATAAGGTTCAGCCTGTGAGCGACTACGGCGCCCGACCCGGCCCATCCGCCATCCCACCCGGCGGCGGGGGCCCGCCCGTGCCCGGTCACGGCGGGCCGGCCGGCCCGGACGGCGGCCCGGCCGCGCCCAGCGACGGCTCACCGGGCACCGGCGAGATCCTGGACCCGTGCCAGCGGTCGGCCCTGATCAGCTGGCTGGCGTTCACCGCCACCTTCGCCTCGGTCCGCGGCATCACCTACAGCATCCGGTCGGGGCGCGGGCCGTTCCGCAACCTCAGCCTCGGCGGCGAGCACGTGCACCACTATCTATGGGGCATCGGGCTGCTGGCCGGGGTCGGCGCGATCGCCGTCCGGGGTGATGAAAGCCTGCGCCAGCACCCGGTGGTGGCCGTCAGCTACGGCAGCGGCCTGGCCCTCATCGTCAACGAGTTCGCCCTCCTGCTTGACCTGCGCGACGTCTACTGGGCCAGGCAGGGCCGGATCTCGGTCAACCTCGGCATCGGCGGCGTCGCCGTGGCGGGATCCTACTTCGCCAGCCTGCCCCTGCTGCGCTCGCTGAAGAACAGGCGCCGGTCACACCCGGTGGGCTGACTGCGCCAGCAGGTCAGTCAGCCACCGCGGCCCGGTGACCGCCGCGCCCGCGGCCACGCAGCGCCGCCGCAGCTCCCGGTCCGCGGTGACGACGAAACGCCGCCCCGGCAGCCGGCCTGCCAGGTCGGCGATCGTGTCGTCCCCCTCGGCCGGGGCGGCCACCACCTGCACGGCCCCATCGGCGGGGACCCGGGCCAGCACCGCCCGGGCCTTGCCTTCCACCACCAGCACGAACTGCGGATACCACCGGTCCAGGGCCACCCCGCTGCCATCGGGGAGCCGGGCGATGCCGTCGGCCGCCAGCGCCGTCAGCTCGCCATGGAGCCGGGCCATCGCGCCCGCCCGGTCGTGCCACCAGCCGTCGGCCCGTGATCCCATCACGTTCGCGCCGTCCACGATCAGCGTGACCGGCACGAGGGCCTCCCGGATGACCGGCCAGGCCGCGGCGAAGCCCGGGTGCAGCGGGAGCGAGGCGACGTCGTCGGCCGGGATCCAGGCGGTCTCGGCGGCCTCACGGCTGGGCCGCACGGCGAACGGCTCCGCGGCCTGGCCGATCAGCGTCTGGTAGCTCCAGCCGCCGTGGTCGTCGTCGAGCACGCCGCCGATGCGGACCAGGCCGGCGCGCGCCGCACTCCTCGGCGGCCTCCCGCACGGCCGCCTGGGCAGGCGTCTCGTGGCTGTCCCGCGCCCCGCCCGGCGGTCCCCAGGTGTCCCCGTGATGGCTCCACCCGGCCCGCCGGATCAGCAGAACGAGCGGGCGCCCGGAACCGTCCGGCGCCCAGATCAGGAGCCCGGCCGCGCCGTGCCTGCCCCAGTGCCGGTGGTCCTGGCCGCAGCCGACCCAGCCATCCCCATCGCCTTGTGTCATTTCAGCCGAC
This sequence comes from uncultured Actinomycetes bacterium, assembly GCA_963835425.1. Lineage (GTDB taxonomy): Bacteria > Actinomycetota > Actinomycetes > Streptosporangiales > Streptosporangiaceae > UBA9676. The sequence continues at coordinate 492,516 of CAWIGE010000006.1, forward strand.
GATAGCTCAGGTAACGGCCGTCCCAGCCATGCTCACCGGCCGCAGCCGGCGATCCTGCCCCCCGCCGCCGGAACCGGCGCCCCGTATGGTAGGCGCATGGCCGAGGCGATGCTGCAGCAGAAAATTGTGAGGATGCGTCAGCGGCGGACCGCCCCGCTGATCCTGGAACTCGACCTCACCGAGGGACTCGCCGAGGAGCCGCCCTCCGATCCCGTCTCCGCCCTGCTCACGATGCGGCGGGCCCGCCTGGCGGACGTGCTGGAGGGGCTGCGCCGCGCCCGAGCCGATGACCGGGTGAAGGCGCTGGTGGTCAAGCTCGGCGGACGGCCGATCGGGCTGGCCCGGGTCCAGGAGCTGCGGGCCGCCGTGCAGGAGTTCGCCCGGGCGGGCAAGACCACCGTGGCCTGGGCGGAGACGTTCGGCGAATCCTCGCCCGGGAACGTGCCGTACTACCTGGCGACTGCGTTCGACCGGATCTACCTTCAGCCGTCCGGGGAACTCGAGCTGACCGGGATCAGCATCCAGCAGCTGTTCTTCCGCGACGCGCTGGACAAGCTCGGCCTGGACTACCAGGTCGCGAAGCGGCAGGAATACAAGAGCGCCGCCGACCGGTTCACCGAGCGCGGGTTCACCGGGCCGGCCAGGGAGGCGATGCAGCGGCTCGCGGTCTCGATCACGCAGCAGCTCACCGACGCGATCGCCGAGCGGCTCAAGATCGGCGACAGCGAGGCCCGGGCTCTGATCGATCGCGGCCCGTTCCTGGCCACCGAGGCGCTGAACGACCGGCTGGTGGATGCCCTCGGTTACCGGGACGAGGTCTACGCCGACGTCCGCAAGGACGCCGGGCCCCATGCCTTCCTGCTCTACCTCGGCCGCTACCAGCGTTCCCGCGCCCTGGCCCAGCGGGCGCGCAAGCTGCCCAACCCGACCGAGAACGTGGTCGCCCTCATCCACGCGACCGGCCCGATCCGGCGCGGCCGCAGCGGGCGCGGCCCGGTCAGCGGCGGGGCGATGGGATCCGACACGATCGCCGCCGCGCTGCGGGCCGCCGCCCACGACCGCCGGGCCCGGGCGATCGTCCTGCGGATCGACAGCCCCGGCGGCTCGTACGTGGCGTCCGACACGATCTGGCGCGAGGTGGTGCGGGCGCGCGCGGCGGGCAAGCCGGTGGTGGTGTCGATGGCGGACGTGGCCGCCTCCGGCGGGTATTACATCGCCATGGCGGCCGACGCGATCGTGGCCCAGCCGGGGACGCTCACCGGCTCCATCGGGGTGCTCGGCGGCAAGCCGGTCACCGCCAGCCTCCTGCAGCGCGCCGGGGTGAGCGTGGACACGGTGACGGAGGGCCGCCACGCCGACATGTTCACCACGACGCGCCCGTTCAGCGACGAGGAGTGGGCGCGGCTGAACACCTGGCTCGACCGGATCTACGCGGACTTCACCAGCAAGGTCGCCGACGCGCGCGGGCTGTCCATCGACCAGGTACACGACGTCGCGCGGGGACGGGTGTGGACCGGGGCGGACGCGGCCGGCAACGGGCTGGTAGACCAGCTCGGCGGGCTGGAGACGGCGGTAGCGCTCGCCCGCCGCAAGGCCGGCCTGCCGGACACCGCGCCGCTGCGGCTGTTCCCGCGCACCCATCCGCTGGACCGGCTGCGGCCGCCGGAATCGAGCGAGGACCGCGCCGCCGCCCCGGCCAGCCTGCTCGCGGAGAGCTGGGGGCCGGTCTGGCGGCTCGCCGCCAGCGCCGGCCTGCCCGCCTTCGGGCCGCTGCAGCTCCCGGGGCACTGGGTCATTCATTGACCGAACGCCTCGTGCCTGGCCGGCGCGCGCCGCAGCCGGGGTCGCAGCCGGCCGGCGGGCACGTGGACGGCCTGGCGGAGGCGCTGGCGTCGTTCCCCACGGGCGTGACCCTGGTGATGGTGGCCGACGGGCGCGACGACATCGGGACCACGGTGAGCGGGTTCTGCCCGGTGTCGCAGTCACCCCCGCTGGTACTCGTCTCGCTGATCGCCGGCTCGTACCCGGCCGAGGTGCTCGGCCGGGTGGACCGGTTCGCGGTGACGATGCTCGCGGCCGGGCAGCGCGCGCTCGCGGGCCGGTTCGCCGCGGCGGGCCGGCCCGGCGCCCGGCTGCTGCTGGAGGGCACCCCCCACCGGCGTGGCCCCGTCTCGGGTGCGCTGATTCCCGACGGCGGAGTGGCGGCGCTGGAGTGCGAGGCGGTCCAGCGTGTCCCGGCCGGTGACCACCTGCTGGTCATCGCCTCCGTGCTCCTGGTCCCCTACGTGGCCGAATCCGGCGATCCGCTGGTCCGTTTCGCCGGCCGCTACCCCGGCCTCCGCTGACTGCCCGGCATCCCGGGCCCGGCCCCAGGCTCTCGTGCCGCCGACTTCGGAGCGTTGCCAGCTGGGCACGGAATTGCACGATCGGCGGGTCGTCTGTGGACTACTTGTGGAGAATCCGGGGCAACAGGGGGATAACTCCCGCTGAACTGTGGATATTTTGTGGACGGCTAAAAAATCTTGAAATTGCTGGCCGAAACCTCTTGTGCGGTGGACCCGGATAGGCGTAGAAATCTCTCACCGCCGAAAACGGGAACCATCCGGGGGGCACCCCGGACGCAAAGAGGAACTGGGCAACCGGGACTTCAAGCGGGTATCCGGCTTGGTGGCTGGTCGAGTGGCATGGGCGCTGAGCATGAGTTAGCGGTGTCTGAGCTGCGAGATCGGGAGGGCCCCTCCATCTCATGCGTGGAGGGGCTCTTCCCTTTATTGTGCCCGGCCCTTCTCTTATCGTGCCGTGTCTTATTGTGCGTGGCCGGTCTCAAATTGGTGAACTGCCGGGCCCGGTGCGGCACACCCGGGATAAAGGATCTAAGGCCCAGCACCGGTCGGCCTTAACCTGTGGACCTCCTGTGGAGAATCCGGGCCAACAGGGGGATAACTTCTGCTGAACTGTGGACAGTTTGTGGACCGCTAAAAAATCTTGAAATTGCTGGCCGCAACCCCTTGTGGAGCCCGGCAAGAAGGGCGTAGAAATCTCTCACCACCGAAAACGGGGACCACCCGGGGGGCACCCCGGACGCAAGAGGAACTGGGTGACTGGGACTTCAGGCGGGTGTCCGGCTTGGTGGCTGGTCGAGCGGCACGGGCGCTGAGCATGAGTTAGCGGTGTCTGGCGCTGCGAGGTCGGGTAAGGCCCCTCCATCTCATGCATGGAGGGGCCTTCTCGTATTGTGCCCAATCCGCCTGCCTGTATCCCTGAGCGACACGCCGGGGAATTCTCATCATCGGACAGGCCGCGCGTCAGCCTGACGGCATTGCCCCGGCGGCCAGCTCGCCGTTCCGCCACACCGCCGCGACAAGGGGGACGCCCGGCCGGTAGGCCGGGTAGGCATGCGACGGCGCGTCCAGCAGGACCAGGTCCGCGCGGGCACCGGCGCCGAGATGGCCGACATCGGTGCGGCGCAGCGCGTGGGCCCCGCCCGCGGTCGCGGCCCACACCGCCTCCTGGGTCGTCAGCCGCATCTCCCGGACCGCGAGCGCGATGCACAGCGGCATGCTGGAGGTGAAGCACGACCCGGGGTTGCAGTCGGTGGCGATCGCGACCGTCACCCCGGCGTCCAGCAGGCGCCGCGCGTCCGGGTAAGGCTGCCGGGTCGAGAACTCCACCCCGGGGAGGAGCGTGGCGACCGTGGCCCCGGCCGCGAGCGCGTCCACGTCCGCGTCGGTCAGGTACGTGCAATGGTCGGCCGAGGCGGCGCCCGCCTCCACCGCGACCTGCACCCCCGGCCCCGGGCCCAGCTGGTTGGCGTGCACCCGCGGCATCAGGCCGGCCGCCTTCCCGGCGGCCAGGACGGCGCGCGCCTCGTCCGCGCCGAACGCCCCCCGCTCGCAGAACACGTCGACCCACCGGGCCTGCGGCGCGCACGCGACCATCATTGGCCCGCACACCAGATCCAGGTACGCGCCGGGGTCGGCCTCGTACTCCGACGGCACCACGTGCGCGCCGAGGAAGGTCACCTCGCCGGTGATCCCGGCGGCGGCCGCCACACTGCGCCGCTCATCGTCAACGGTGAGCCCATACCCGGACTTGCATTCCAGCGTGGTCGTCCCCTGGCGGAGCATCTCGGCGGCCAGGCGCCCGGCGTTCGCCCGCAGCTGCCCGTCGCTGGCCTGCCGGGTGGCCGCCACCGTGCTCCGGATGCCGCCCGCACGGTAGGGCATGCCGGCCATCCGCGCGGCGAACTCGGCGCTGCGCTCGCCGGCGAACACCAGATGGGCGTGTGAGTCAACGAAGCCCGGCAGGACCGCGCGCCCGCCGCAGTCGGCCATCTCGTCGGCGGCGGGAGCCTGCCGGGCTGGGCCGGCCCACGCCACCCGGCCGTCCTCCACGACCAGCGCCGCGTCGGCGATGGCCGCGAACGGGCCGGGCCCGGCGGGGCGGGCGCCGTCGGCGGCATCGGGGGTGTTGGTGACCAACTCGCCTATGTTGGTGATCAGCACGCTCACGTGCACCTGCCCACTTCTGTACGAATAGGGCTCCTCGCCGGGCGGCGAGCGACTCCCGCCGATATTAAACGGGCGGCGGGGCGGGCCGGTGCCGGCCAGGGGACCCACGGGCGCCGCGGTGATGGGCGCGGCGGCGTGGGTCACGTCGCGAGGGGGCGACACCAGGCAGGTGCGCCCCGGCGCGGCGGTGCGTGACGCAAGCCGGAGTGGCCGGCGTGGTGCCGCCGCCCCCGCGGGCGGCGATATTGGCCGCCGCGGTGAGGTCGCGGTGGCCGATGAACTGGCAGGCCGGGCAGGTCAGCACCCGCCCGGCAGGCTTGGGGACGCGGCTGGCGCAGGCGGGGCAGGTGGAAGAGGTGCCGCGCTCGTCCACCAGCTGCACGCTGATCCCGGCAGCGGCGGCCTTGTCTATGAGCGCGGTGATCAGGTAGCCGATGCGCCAGTCCCGTGTGCGCTGGTTATGCCGCCGCCCGGCAGGCACGTCCAGCACGCCGCGCGGGTCGCCGACGGCCAGGGTGCCGACCTGGCGGGCCACCGCCCAGGCGATCACCGCCTTGGCGGCCTCGTGTTGCGCCTGGCGGACCCGTCGACGGTGCCGCGCCTCAGCCAGCCGCTGGCGGCGCCGGTAGTGCCGCCACCGCCGCGACCCCCTCTGCCCGGGCATGGGGGCACGATGGGCGACCGCGTGGGCGCGGGCCTTGCGGTCGGCCAGGTGCATCCGGTGCTCGGCACGGATCGCCCGCCCCGACACCAGCAGCCCCTCACCGCCGGGCCCGGCGACCGCATACGGGTGGATGATGCCCAAATCCACTCCCGCGATCCTGCCCGGATCCAGCTCTTGCCCGGCGGGGCAGCAGGTCGACCGGGACCTCGGCGGTCACATCCACCCACAGCCGCCCAGCGTCGTGTAGCAGCGTGACCGACCGGACCTGCTCTGGCGGATAGGGCAGGTCCCGGTCCAGCCGCACCCACAGCGGCGGCCGGCCGCGGGCCACCGGGATCCGCAACCGCCGACCCGCCAGTATGAATGTGCCGTGATACCAGCGCAACGGCATCAGCGCCCGCCGCCGCCGCGGGAACCGCGCCCGATGATCACCGTCCCGGCGGCGCTGGGCGGCGGCGAACCAGGCATCGGAGTAACGGCGGAGCACCGACCGGGCGCCCTCACTGTCTAATTCCCCGAACGTGCCCGGCCCGGACGCGGCCAGTTCCCGGCACAGCGCCTGGTAGGAGGCCAGTGGCCGGTCCTGCCGGGCCCGTCGCCAGCCGTTGATTTCCAGCACACACGCCCACACATCACCCGCCGAGACCAGCAGCCCTACCAGCCGCCGCCGCTGGGCCCGCGTGACACGCAGGCCTGCCCGGGCGGTGCGGTGCACCACTCGCGGCAAGCCAGGCTCACGGCATCTGGGCATGCACTCAGCCCATCAGCCGCCACCGACAATTGACCCATGACACGCCGCCGCAACATGTCGGCTTATTCCAGCCGCAATGCCGGAACTGTCCCGTCGGCGTTAGGCAGTGCCGGTCAGGCAAAGTCGCCGGGCGTGAACTCCCTAGGCTCGACCAGCACCAGCCAGTTGCCGGAGACGTCGCGCATGACCGCCTCCACCCCGTAGGGGCGGTCGGACGGCTCCTGCAGGAACGTGACGCCCTTGGCGCTGAGCTCCTCGAAGGTCTTGCGGCAGTCGTCCACCCGGAGCCCGAGGCCGCCCATCTGGCCCGCTTCCAGCTGGCGCCGGATGAAGTCGGCCGCGTCCGGCTCGAGCGGCGGTCCCGGCAGCATCAGGGTGACTTCCAACTCGGGCTGGCTGGGGTGGCCCACGGTGACCCAGCGGAACCCCTCACCCATGGTGACGTCGGTGCGGGACTCGAAGCCCAGGACGTCGACGTAGTAGTCGCGCGCGGCGTCCTGGTCGAGGCAGTAGACGGTGACGAGAGAGATATTTGTGATCATGTAGCGAGCCTAGGCCGGGGCCGCCAGGCGGTGCTTCTCTCAGATTGCGCGATCCGGCGCCGGCGGGTGCCCGGCCGTCCCGCCGGGGTCCAGCACGCCGCGCATGAACAGGTAACAGCCCGGTATGTGCGGGCCGCCCTGCGCCGCCCACCGGTCGCGGTAGGCGGTCGGGCTCTCCCCCACCAGCTGGGCGAAACGCGACGAGAATGACCCCAGGCTGGAGAACCCGACCAGCATGCAGACCTCGGTCACGGTCACATTGGCGACGCGCAGCAGGTCCTGGGCCCGCTCGATGCGACGGCGGGTGAGGTAGCGGATCGGGGTCTCCCCGTAGGTCGCCTCAAAGCAGCGGACGAAGTGGAACTTCGACACCCCCGCGACGGCCGCGAGCTGGTCGAGGTCCAGCGGCTGCTGGTAGTGGCGGTCGATGTGGTCGCGGGCGCGGCGCAGGCAGGGCAGCAGCGGCAGCGCCACCGGCCGCGTCGCCGTCCCCATCCCCTCGCGGGAAGCCGTCCCCGTCACCCCCTGAGGATACGTACCGGGGCCGACAAATCAGGCGATGAGGAGCTGGCCGCCGAGGTCGGCCGCATCATCTACCGGCACCAAACCTCAACATGGCTGCCCAGGGGGTCAGACCTGGATGGAGCGCTTGGCGAGGCCGTACCAGAAGCCGTCGATGACGGTCTGCGCACCGGTGAGGTCACCGGCGCCCGCGCCGAGGGTGACGAACAGCGGCGCGAAATGCTCGGTCCGCGGGTGCGCCGCCCGGGCGGCCGGGGCCTTGTGCTGGAAGTCGAGCAGCGCGTCGATGTCGCCGCGCGCGAGCGCCTCGGCCCCCCAGTGGTCGAACTCGGACATCACCAACGACACCGAGCCGTCCAGGCTCATGGCGCGCAGGTTGTGGGTGAAGAAGCCGCTGCCCACGATGAGGACGCCCGCATCCCGGAGCGGCGCGAGCCTGCGCCCGATCTCGAAGAGCCGCTGCGGGTCGAGGGTCGGCATCGAGACCTGCAGCACGGGGACGTCGGCGGCCGGATACATCTCCACCAGCGGCACGTACGCGCCGTGGTCGAGGCCCCGCTCGGGTATGTCCTGCACGGGCATGCCCGCCGCGTTCAGCAGCTTGCGGACGTCCGCGGCCAGGCCGGGCGCGCCGGGTGCCGGGTAGGTGACCTGGTAGTACCGGTCCTCGAAGCCCCAGAAGTCGTAGACCAGCGGCACCGTCGTGGTCGCGCCGATGGCGAGCGGCGCCGACTCCCAGTGCGCCGACACCATAAGCACCGAGGCGGGCCGGGGCAGACCGGCCGACCAGCCGGCGAGCTGCCTGGTCCAGAGCGCGTCGTCGGCCAGGGGCGGCGCCCCGTGGCTCAGGTAGATCGCGGGCATCCGGCCGGCCGTGGCCCCGTCCGCCGTGTGGGTGGCTGCTTCCTGGGTTCCCTGCGCCACCGGGTGCTCGCTCGACATCGCGTTCCTCCTGCCGCTGGCCCTGCCGCTTGACGCCGACAACAGTTCAAATTCAAACTACATTCCCCGTAGGCTGGGCTGGTGGCAGATGGGGCGCCCTGGCTTGATGATGCGGAGATGGCCGCCTGGCTCGCCTTCCTGGAGGTCGGCCACCGGCTGGACCGGGTCATCGAGCAGCAGCTCAGGCAGGACGCTGGCCTCTCCCACGCGCAGTACGAGATCCTCTCCCGGCTGGAGTCGGCACCGGACGGCCGGCTGCGGATGAGCGAGCTCGCGGACGTGATCATCGTGTCCAGGAGCGGCCTGACCTACCAGGTCACCCAGCTGGAGCGGGCGGCCCTGGTCCGCCGCGAGAAGGACGCCGACGATGAGCGCGGCGTCCTGGCCGTGCTGACCGCCGGCGGCCGCGCGGCGCTCCTTCGCGCCGCCCCCGGCCACGTCCGGGTGGTGCGTCACTACCTGATCGACGCCCTCACCCCCGCGCAGCGCTCCGCGCTGGCCGAGGGCCTGGCCGCCGCCCGCGCCCGCCTGCGCTCCCCAGCGTGACCACGACTGATCGCTACGTTCCGCCGCCGTTTGTCATCGTTGCGCCAACCATGAGCTTCTTTTGTCATGGCTGGCGCAACCATGCTCAACGCGATGGGGAGGCGGGACCGGCTACGCCGACCTCGCCACCGGACCCTGAGCAGCCACGCCGCTACTCAGACGGCCGTGTCGGGGGGGAACTGGGCCGGGTAGGGCTCGGTGAAGTCGGCGCAACCAGCTCATCGAGGTGGGCGGCGACTGGTACGAGTCGATCGCCCTGCCCGGGGCGCGGGTGGCGCTGGTCATCGCCCGGCTTGCCCGTGTTCACCGCAGCCGGCAAGCATGCTGGACCCTGCCCGGGGACCTGACCTCCGCGTGGGAGGCGCGCCGGCTGGTCATCAAGCCGCTGAGGAAATGGAAGCTTGGCACTTTCGTGCCCATCACCCAGCTGCTTGCCTCAGAGCTTGTGACCAACGCGATCCGGTATGCCGAAGGCCCGGTTACCTTGCGTTTGATCTGCGAAGACACGCTGGTCTGCGAGGTTGCAGATTCCGCACCGGCGCTGCCTCGACTGTGGGACGCGGCCGGCGACGACGAGCGCGGCCGTGGCCTTCAGATCGTCAGCCGCCTGTCCCACCGGTGGGGCTCGCGGCGTACGCCAACCGGAAAGGTCGTATGGTGCGAGCAGCAAATCCCGCGCCCCGGGCCCGAGGGGACGTTGTCCCGGGCTCCGTGGAACTTTAATGGCGACTCCCGTAACCACTAGCGCCAGCCATTGAACGTGACCTCATCTCGCGCTCGGCGCGTTGGGCACGGCATACCGTCGAGTCCACGCTCACCTGCCAGCAGATCCGCCCGGATCACAGCTGAGCTGCCAGTCGGCCGGGGCGGCGGGAGTCACGGGGCGAGGAGTGGGCGGATGGCGTCACCCAGGGCGGCCGGGACATCCACCAGCAGGTGACGGCCGTCGCGCACCACATCCCGGCCGCCGACCACCACGCCGCGCACGTCCGCCGCCGTCCCCGCGAAGATCACCGATTCCAGCGCCGTGGCCTCGGACACACCGGCCAGCCTCGGGGTGTCCAGCGCCACCGTCACCAGGTCGGCGAGGGCCCCGGGGGCGATCTCCCCCGCCTCGGGCCAGCCCAGGCAGGTGTGCCCGGCCACGGTGGCCGCCCTGGCCAGCGCCGTGGCGGTGAAACTGCCGCGCTGCCCGGTGATGAGCCGCTCCCCCAGCTCCACCCGGCGCGCCTCCTCCAGCAGGTCGATCACGGCGTGGCTATCGCTGCCCAGGCTCAGCGGAGAGCCCGCGGAGGCGAGCGCGCGGGCCGGCCCCACGCCATCGGCCAGGTCCGCCTCGGTGGTCGGGCACATGCACACCACGGTGCGGCTCCCGCCCAGCTCCTCGATGTCGCCCCCGGTGAGATGGGTCGCGTGCACCACGGTGGTGCGGGGGCCGAGCGCCCCGACCCGGTCGAGCAGCTGGGTGGGCGTGACCCCGTGCGCGGCCAGGCAGGCCTGGTTCTCGGCGATCTGCTCGGACAGGTGGGCGTGCAGCGGCGCCCCGTAGGCGTGCGAGCAGGCGATGACCGGGTGCATCTGGCCCGGCGGCACCGCGCGCACCGAGTGGATCGCCACCCCCAGCCTGGCGTGCGCGGCGAGCATGCCGTGCTGGTCGGCCCCGAGCGCGTGGACCCGCTGGGCCCACCGCTCGCTGTCGCCGTCGCCGAACCGCAGCTGCGGGCCGGCCAGCGGCTCGGGTGAACCGTCGTTGCCCAGCCCGCCGGACAGGTAACAGGTGTCGATCAGGGTGATCCGCACCCCGGCCTGCGCCGCCGCCTCGATCAGCGCCCGCCCCATCTGGTTCTGGTCTGCATAAGGGACGCCGCCGGTTGCGTGATGCAGGTAGTGGAACTCACCCACGCAGGCGATCCCGGCCATGGCCATTTCGGCAAACACGGCCCGGGCCAGCGCCAGGTAGCTGTCCGGCTCCAGCCGCGCGGCCACCTGGTACATCCGCTCGCGCCAGGTCCAGAACGTTCCCTGCCCGGCCTGGGCGGCGCCGCGGAGGGCGCGGTGGAAGGCATGGGAATGGGCGTTGGCCAGGCCCGGCAGGGTGAGCCCGGGCAGCCGTGCCGTGCCCGGGGGGACATCGCCCGGGGGGACATCCGGCCGCACCGAGGCGAAGCGCTCGCCGGCCGCCTCGATGAGCACGCCCGGCCGCACCCCGCCGGCCGGCAGCCAGGCCAGGTCGGCATGCCACCGCCGCACCCCGTCCCCCGTCAGCGGCATGCCAGATCCTCCAGCACGGTGGCGAGCGCCCGCACCCCGGCCGCGCAGTCGGCCGGCTCGGCATGCTCGGCGGGCGAGTGCGAGACCCCGGTCGGGTTGCGCACGAACAGCATCGCGGTCGGCACCCGCGCCGCCAGCACTCCCGCGTCGTGGCCCGCGCCGGTTGGCAACACCGGCGCCGGGATGCCCTGCTCCGCCAGCGACGACGCCAGCCTCTCGCGCAGGTCCTGGTCGAACACCACGGCCGGCGTGACCGACTCGGGGCCGGCCGCCAGCTCCACCCCGTGGCCGGCCGCCGCCTCCCGCGCGGCCGCCAGCACCTCGCCGACCACCGCCTGCAGGGTCCGCTCGTCCGGGGCGCGGGCGTCCAGCCAGGCGCTCACCCGCGCGCTGATTGCGTTGACCGCGCCCGGCTCGGCGGTCACCTTGCCGACCGTGGCGCGCGCGCCGTGCGAGGCCGCGGCCTGCCGGGCGGCGAGCACCGCGGCGGCGAAGGGCAGCATCGGGTCATGCCGGTCGGCGAGGGTGGCGGTGCCGGCATGGTCAGGCCGGCCGGTGAAGTCGAGCCGCCAGCGCCCGTGCGGCCAGATCTGCCCGCCGATCGCGATCGCCGCGTCCAGGTCCGCCAGCGCCCGTCCCTGCTCGATGTGCAGCTCCACGTAGGCGCCGATGGCCGCGAGCAGGCCGTCGTCGGGCCCGATGCCGCCCGGGTCGTGCCCGGCCGCCGCCATCGCCTCGGCCAGCGTCACCCCCGCGGTGTCGGCCAGCGCCCGGGCCCGCCCGGGCTCGATGGCGCCGGCCAGCAGCCGGCTGCCCAGGCAGGCGACCCCGAACCGGCCTCCCTCCTCCTCGCTGAACGCAGCGATCCCCAGCGGGCGGACGGGCAGGCACCCCCGCTCCCGCAGCAGGTCCACCGCGGCGAACGCGGAGACGACGCCGAGCGGGCCGTCGAAGGCCCCCCCGTCCGGCACCGAGTCCAGGTGACTGCCGGTCACGACCGCCTTGGTGCCGCCCGGCGCGCCGGGCCCGGGCCACCCGGGCGGGTCCCACCACGCCCAGAGATTGCCGTTGTTGTCGGCGAGCACCCGGAGGTCTCGTTCGGCCGCCGCCCGGGTGAACCAGGCCCGGCACGCGGCGTCCTCGGGCGTCCAGGAGAACCGCCGGTACCCGCCGGAAGGCCCGTCGCGGCCGATCGGCAGCAGCGACTCCCAGAGGGCGGCGAAACTCACGGCGCCATCATGCCCCCTGGCCCGAGCCCTCGCTCATCGGCACCCGCACCCCCCGCTCGGCCGCCACCTCGGCGGCCTCCTCGTACCCGGCGTCCACGTGCCGGATCACGCCCATGCCCGGGTCGTTGGTGAGGACCCGTTCCAGCTTCTCCGCGGCCAGCGGGGTGCCGTCGGCGACGCACACCTGCCCGGCGTGGATCGAGCGCCCGATGCCCACCCCGCCGCCGTGGTGGACGCTCACCCAGGACGCGCCGGAGGCGGTGTTGACCAGCGCGTTCAGGATCGGCCAGTCGGCGATCGCGTCCGAGCCGTCGGCCATCGCCTCGGTCTCCCGGTAGGGGGAGGCGACCGACCCGCAGTCGAGGTGGTCGCGGCCGATGACGATCGGCGCCGCGACCTCCCCGCGGGCCACGAGCTCGTTGAAGCGCAGGCCGGCCTGGTGCCGCTCGCCGTACCCGAGCCAGCAGATCCGGGCCGGGAGCCCCTGGAAGTGCACCTTCTCCCGGGCCATCCGGATCCACCGGGCCAGCGCCTCGTTCTCAGGGAACAGGTCGAGGATGGCCGCATCGGTGGCGGCGATGTCGGCCGTCTCCCCCGACAGCGCCGCCCACCGGAACGGCCCCTTGCCCTCGCAGAACAGCGGCCGGATGTAGGCGGGCACGAAACCGGGGAACGCGAACGCGCGGGTGTACCCGGCCAGCTCGGCCTCGCCGCGGATCGAGTTGCCGTAGTCGAACACCTCAGCGCCCGCGTCCTGGAACCCGACCATGGCCTCCACGTGCGCGGCCATCGACTCCCTGGCCCGGGCGGTGAACCCGGCCGGGTCCTCGGCCCGCAGCGCCGGCATGTCCTCGAACGCGACCCCGCGCGGCAGGTAGGTGAGCGGGTCGTGGGCCGAGGTCTGGTCGGTCACCACGTTGATCGGCGCGCCCCGGGCGAGCAGCGCCGGCAGGATGTCGGCGGCGTTGCCGAGCAGCCCGATCGACAGCGCCTCGCCCGCGCTGGCGGCGGCCTCCGCCCGGCGCAGCGCGTCGTCGGTGTCGTCGGCGGCCACGTCGCAGTAGCCGTGCTCGATCCGGCGGGCGATCCGGGACGGGTCGCAGTCCACGCAGATCGCGACCCCGCCGTTCATCGTCACCGCCAGCGGCTGCGCCCCGCCCATGCCGCCCAGCCCGGCGGTCAGCGTGATCGTCCCGGCCAGCGTGCCGCCGAAGCGCTTCGCGGCGACGGCGGCGAACGTCTCGTACGTGCCCTGCAGGATGCCCTGGGTACCGATGTAGATCCACGACCCGGCGGTCATCTGGCCGAACATCGTCAGCCCCAGCGACTCCAGCCGCCGGAACTCGTCCCAGGTGGCCCACTGCGGCACCAGCAGCGAGTTCGCGATCAGCACCCGCGGCGCCCACTCGTGGGTGCGCATCACCCCGACCGGCTTGCCGGACTGCACCAGCAGCGTCTCGTCCCCGGTCAGGCTCTGCAGGGACCTGACGATGGCGTCGTACGCGGGCCAGCTGCGGGCGGCGCGGCCCGAGCCGCCGTAGACGATGAGCTGGTCGGGGTGCTCGGCCACCTCGGGGTCGAGGTTGTTCATGAGCATCCGCATGGCCGCCTCCTGCGGCCAGCCCCGGCAGGTCAGTGCGGTGCCCCGGGGGGCGCGGACCGGGCGCGGGCCGGAGGCGGCCCCGCCGGCGGGGGTGGCGGTCATCGGTGGCTCCTCATCGAGTCAGCTCTCATCGGCTCGGTCGTCAGGCCAGCGGCGCCACCAGCCTTAACGACCTGACGGATCACCGGGCCCGAGGGATTCATCATCCCCCGGCCGGTCCCGGCCCGGGGGGCCGGGTAGGCGGGGCGGCCGCAGGGACCCGGCCGGTGCCGTCGAGGGCGCCGGTGAGGATGGCCCGGATGTCGTCCCTGGTCGGCCACCGGGGCGTGTTGGCCAGCACCTCATCGTCGAGGGCGTCCCCGGCGATGCCGTCGAAATCGGCGGCCGTGATCCCGAAGTCGGGCAGCTGGTGGGTCATCCCGATCGTGTCAGCCAGCGCGGCGACCGCGTCGATCGCCGCGTCCGCGTTCCACCCGGCGTCGCGCGCGGTGTCCCCCGCGCCGAGGGCGAACGCCACCGCGGCGAGGCGCTCCTCGCAGGCCGGGAGGTTGAACCGGAGCACCCCCGGCAGCACCATCGTCAGCGCCACGCCGTGGGCGATGTCGAACCGCCCGCCGAGCGCGTGGCCGATGGCGTGGCAGATGCCGAGCCCGGTGCTGGCGAAGGCGACGCCCGCCAGGTGCGAGGCGAGCAGCATCTGGGATCTGGCCTCCAGGTCGGCGCCGTCGGCGACGGCCCGCGGCAGGTGCGCCGAGATCATGCGGATGGCCTGCAGGGCGATTCCCTCCGACCACGGGTTGGCGCGCCGGGACATGCAGGACTCCAGCGCGTGGACCAGGGCGTCCATCCCCGTCGCGGCCGTGGCCCCGGGCGGGAGCGAGGCGGTGAGTTCCGGGTCGAGGATCGCGGCGGCCGGCCGCGCGCTGGCGCCGCCGACGTAGAACTTGCGCCGGGCGACCGGATCGGTGATGACCCCGAACGCGTTGGTCTCCGTCCCGGTGCCCGCGGTGGTCGGCACCGCCACCAGGGGCAGGGCGGGCACGGAGAAGTCCGGCGGTAGTCGAGGTCCCGGCCGCGCTCCGGGTTGACCGCTGCGAGCGCTATGCCCTTGGCCGCATCGATGGAGGAACCGCCGCCCACCGCCACCACCGCCGGGCGGCCGCCGCCGGCGGCCAGCGCCGCCACCGCGTCCGCCCCGGCCGCCACGTCGCCGGTGGTGGGGTTGGCATGCACGCCGCCGAACACCGTCACCGGTATGCCGCTCGCCGCCAGCACGCCCACCACGCTGGCGACCACGGCGGTGCCGGCGAGGCCCTGATCGGTGACGATGACCGCTGCCCGGCAGCCGGTGCCGGTCACGACGCCGGCGATTGCATCGACCGCGCCGGCGCCGAAGTGCGCGGGCGGCATGGGGTCCAGGACCATCCTGGTGCCGGCGAGCCTGGGTCATCGTTACTCCCGCGGTTCGGACAGGCGGAGGGGGGTGGCGGTGAGGTCTTCGATCAGCTTCATGGGGAGCAGCTGGCCGCCCGCATCCCCGTACTGGGCACGGGCCCGCCGGTAGATCTGCTCGACCATCGCGCTCATCTCGGCCGGGACGCCGGTCTGCCGGGCGAGATCGACCGCGAGCCCCAGATCCTTGCAGGCGAGCGCGAGCGCGAAGGAGTCGTCGAAGTCGCCGCGCTCCAGCACGCTCAGCACGTCGTGTTCGAGGAAATGACTGGCGGCCGCGCTGGTCAGCAGCGACCGGCGGAGCGTCGCCACGTTCACGCCGGCCCTGACCCCGATGGTCAGCGCCTCGGCGGTGAGGGTGACCGACGCGAACCAGAGCAGGTTCAGCATCAGCTTGACGGTGTACCCGGCGCCGTGCGACCCGACATGCAGGATCCGCTCGCTGTCCCCCATGACCTCAAGCAGCGGCCGCACCCGCACGACGTCCTCGGTGGCGCCGCCGACGAAGATCTGCAGCGTGCCGTCCCTGGCGCCGGTTATACCGCCGGCGACCGGTGCATCCAGGACCGGGTGGCCGGGACCCGCGACGGCGCGCACCTTGTCTGCCACCGCCGGGACGCTGGTGGACATGTCGATCCAGGTGGCGCCAGCGGCCAGCCCAGCGAGCAGGCCGCCGGGCCCGAGCAGGACCTCCTCCACCTGGCTGGGCCCCGGCAGCATGGTGATGACGGCGTCGCGGTCCGCGCCGGCCTCGCGGGGCGATTCCGCCCACGAGGCGCCGGCCGCCAGCAGGCCCTCGGCGGCGTCCGGGCGCACGTCGTGGACCACCAGCTCATGGCCGGCGGCCAGGACGTTCCTGCTCATCGGTGCGCCCATGTGGCCGAGGCCAATGAAGCCGACTTTCATGATCTCTCCAGGCGGGCAAGGGGGATGATCCCGGTGGCGGAAATGGGCGGTATGTCCGGCGCTGCTGTTAAGGCAGAGCCCAGCGGCTCACCGCGGATTCGTCAATAGCCACGCCGAGCCCGGGCTGTGCCGGCACGGTGAGGAACCCGCCGGAGTCGATGGGCACCGGCTGGGCCAGGAAGAAGTCGCGGCGGCTCTCGGTCCAGCCGGGCGGGTCGTAGGGGAACTCGACGTAGGGCCCTCCGCCGACGCCCGCCGCTACGTGCAGGTTGGCCAGCAGGCCGAGCCCGTTCGTCCAGGTGTGCGGCGTGAACCAGCGGTGCCGCAGCTGCGCGAACTCGGCGACGGTCCGCGCCCGGAGCATGCCGACGGCCAGGACGACATCAGGCTGCACCACGTCGAGCGCGCCCGCGGAGACGGCATCCAGGAGCTCGGCCGGGGTGCGGGTCATCTCGCCCCCCGCGACGCGGATCCCCGTCTGCTCCCGGAGCATGCGCATGCCGGCCAGGTCACCGGCGGGCAGCGGTTCTTCCAGCCACAGCACGCCGAGCTCGGCCAGCTCGCTGGCCAGCCGCCGCACGGCGGCGGCGTCCAGCGCGGGCGAGATGTCGCCCGCCATCCGCCACCCCTGGTTGAGGTCGACCATGATCTCGATCCCGTCGCCGGCCGCCGTGCGCGCGGCCCGGACGGCGGCCAGCCCCGCCGCGACGTCGGCCCTGTCGATCCGGATCTTCACCGCCCGGAAGCCCGCCGCCTGCGCCGCGAGCACCGCGTCGGCCCGCTCGGCCGGGCTCTTCAGCTCGCCGAACGACGCGTACGCCGGGACCCTCGTGCCCGCCGCACCGAACAGGGTGGACACCGGCTGCCCGGCGGCCTTGCCGATGATGTCCCACAGGGCCGCCTCCAGCGGCCAGTAGCGCCCCGCGTGGAAGTTGATCGTCTCGATCGTCAGCACGTGGCGGGCGATCTCGCGGGGGTCACGGCCGATGAACAGGTCAGCGAAGGCGGCGAAACCGTCCATGGTGTCGCCGGAGCCGAACCCCGTTATGCCCTCATCGGTCTCGACGCGGACGAGGGTGGCGTCGAAATGCCGCCGCGGAACCGGGTCCCAGGCCGCATTGAACGGCGGGTCCAGTGGCAGCCGCATCCGGTCCAGCCGGATAGCGGTGATCTTCATCGCGGCTCTGATGCCCGGGACTGGCCACCTTCATCCGCGCCGCCGCCCGCGCGCTCCTGGCCGCCCCCGTCCCCGCCGTCACCCGAAGGCTCCCGGCTACCCCCGTCCCCGCCGTCACCCGAAGGCTCCTGGCTGCCTCCGTCCGCACCTTCGCCCGAAGGTTCCCGGCCGCCCACGTCCGCGCCAACTTCCGAAGGCTCCCGGCCAGCTTCATCCGCGCCGCTGCCCGCGAGCTCCTGGCCCGCCTCAGCCGCGCCATCGCCGGAAGGTCCCTGGCCGGCTTCATCCGCCCCGCTGCGTGCGGGCTCCTGGCCACCGGAAGGTGGTGAGTAGAAGGGGTTGAACGGGCGGTCCCGCGCGACGAGCACCTCGGCCATATGCGGCATGCCCTCGACCCCCGCCCGCAACGCCTCCCGGGTCGCGGTCCGGTTGTTCGCATAGACCTTCTCGGCGTCCCTCGCGGCGGGATTGACCCATACCGCGGCGATGACCAGGTTCTGGTCGGCGTCGGCCTCGCTGATGATCCCCTCGCTCACGGCGTCGGCGACGCCACCGGCGACGCCGGCCTGCGCCGCCCCCCAGGTCAGGTTCCCGTGTTCGTCGCCCGCGATGGCGGCCTTGTTGACGAACAGCGTCATCGGCTTGACCGGGAGCCCCGGGATCACCACGGCGACGAACGGCGCGTGCCCCGGGCTGGGGGTGGCCAGCGCGGTCGCCCACGCGACGCCCACCGGACCGGTGCGGTCACCCAGGACGGTGTTGACGTGTGCGGCCTCGGCGCCCTCACCGATGTAGCTCTCGCCGATGAGCATCTGGGCCTCCTGGGGCGGAAACGCGGGAATCGTGCTGCACGAGGACGATATCCGGGCCTGCGCCAGCACGGTCAGGCCGGCCACCTGTTCCGGCCACGGCGGCCGGGAGCCCGGTCACCGCAGATCCGGTTCGGCGCCGGCCGCACCGGGAATAATGGGCTGCCGGAGGCTGGTTTTCCCCCATTCACGTTTCTCTTCCGCGTGCCCAGCTGCCGTTCCGTCGCGCACCCGTATCCACACCCTCTGGGCGCGCACGAGCCAAGGGATGATCAAAAATGACCGCTGCCAGCGGCACCGACAGCGAGGCGCCTGGTCACGGGCATCGTGACGTCTCGGGCGGCTGGCTGCGCCCGGCCGTCTTCGGGGCCATGGACGGCCTGGTAACCAACGTCTCCCTGATCGCCGGGGTGGGCGGGGGCGGTGGGGCGCAGCACCTCATCGTCCTCACCGGCCTGGCCGGCCTGGCGGCGGGCGCCTTCTCGATGGCCACCGGCGAGTACGTCTCGGTCTCGTCGCAGAACGAGCTGGTCGAGGCGGAGGTCCGCAAGGAGCGGCACGAGCTGGAGGTCCATCCCGAGAGCGAGCGGGAGGAACTCGCCACCATGCTGCGGCTGCGGGGGATCGATGCCTCACTGGCCGACCAGGTGGCCCGGCAGATCTCCACCAACCCGGAGGAAGCGCTGGGCATGCACGTCCGCGAGGAGCTCGGGGTGGACCACACCGAGCTGCCGTCGCCGCTGACCGCCGCTGGCGCGTCCCTGGCCACCTTCGCCGTTGGCGCGCTCATCCCGCTGCTGCCCTACCTGCTCGGCTACGACTCGCTGTGGGTCGCGCTGGCGCTGTCGGCGGTGGCCGCGTTCGTCGGCGGCGGGCTGGTGTCCCGGCTCACCGACCGGCCGTTCCTGCGCGGCGCGCTGCGCCAACTGGTGCTCGGGGCGGTCGCGGCCGGCATCACCTACCTGATCGGCCACGCGGTCGGGGCGGAGGTCCACTAAGGCCGGGCCAGGTCACAGGTAGTCCTCGCGGCGGGTCACCCCGATCACGGCCTCGCCGCGCACGAACCGCAAGACGTTCTCGGCCGCCTTGCCCGCCCCGAACTGAAGGGCGCCGTCGGTGACGCCCGAATTGTGCGGGGACCCGATCACGTTGGGCAGGTCGAAGAACGGGTAGCCCGGGGAGAAGCCCGAGCCCGAGCCCGGGCCCCCCGCCCCCGGCTCGTGCCACCACGTGTCGATCCCCGCGCAGAACTCGGGCTGGTCCCGCAGGTGCTCGTACAGCGCACGCTCGTCCACGATCGCCGCCCGGCCCACGTTCACCAGAATCGCCGTGGGCTTCATCAGGCCCAGCTCCCGCGCGCCGATGAGGCCCCGGGTGGCGTTGGTCAGCGGGAGGGCCATCACGAGCACGTCCGCGGCGGCGAGCACCTGGTCCAGGTCGGCCAGCGTGCCGATGAACTCGACCGGCTCGCCGGTGCGGCCGGAGGTGTTCACGGCGTGGATGCGCGCCCCGAACGGCCGCATCAGGTCGGCGGTGGCCTGGCCGATGCCGCCGAACCCGAGGATCCCGCATACCGCGCCGTCCAGGGTGAGCACGCGTTCCCACATCTTGAACTCGCCCCGGGCGAGGTCGGCGTGCCGCTGCGGCAGCCGCCGGGCCAGGGCGAGCGTCACCGCCATGACGTACTCGGCCATCGGCTTGGCATAGGCGCCGACGTTGCTGGCCAGCGTCAGCCGCTCCGGTATGGCGGCGAAGTTCACCGCGTCGGCGCCGGCCGACAGCAGCTGGACGAGCCGGAGCCGGGGCACGTCCTGCCAGGTACCCGCGGGCAGCTCCTGGCTCAGGTGCCATCCGATGAGCGCGTCCGCCTGGCGCATGGTCTCCCGGACCTCGTCCTCCGGGCGGCCGTGCAGGAAGACGACCCTGGCGGAACCGTCGAGCACGCCGGTGTTGATCCGGGTGAATTCGTCGTCCACCGGGTAGCTGACCGCCACCAGCAATTCGCGGGCCATGGGGTTGCCTTCCGTAGAATTTCCCGTCTCGTCCAGGGTGCCCCACCCACAGCGGACGGGGCTGCCGCCTGGCAGCCAGGCCGGCATCACTGGCCCGCCAGCCGGCCAGCGGGAGCGCGGCCCTGGCCTACGCCCCGCTGGGCATGATCACAGAGGCGGGCTACCTTGTGAAGGTATTGCGCCGCAACGCCCCGCAGATCTGGAAGGCAGGTGCCATGATCCCCACTCACAGCCGGTACGTCGTCATCGGCGCGGGCGTCCACGGACTGTCCACGTCCTGGCACCTGGCCCGGGAGCTACGGGCCCGGGGGCTCGGCGGGGGTGAGGACATCTGCGTTCTCGACAAGAGCCGGGTCGGCGCGGGCGCGTCCGGCATCGCGTGCGGGACCGTGCGCAACAACTACTTCCAGCCCGCGATGCGCGAGCTGATGGCCCATTCGGTGTCGGTGTGGGAGTCGGACCCCGAGGCGTTCTCCTACCATCCGGTCGGGTTTCTGCAGATCGCGCCGGAGGCGATGTCCGCCGACGTGGCGAAGATCTTCTCCGAGCAGCAGGCGATCGGCTACCCGTCCGTGCTGGTCGAGGGGGAACGCGACTGCAACCGCTACCTGACCGACATGTTCGCGGACTGGCAGGCGCCCGGGATCACCACGGTCCTGCACGAGAAGAAGGGCGGGTACGCGAACAACATCCGGGCGGTCCGCGGCCTGGCCGCGAAGGCCGAGGCCGAGGGAGTGCGGATCGAGACCGGCGTCCGCGTCACCGGGTTCGGCATCGCCGGGGGCGCGGTGACCTCGGTCGAGACCGACCAGGGCACGATCGCGTGCGACCAGCTCGTGGTCGCGGTCGGTCCCTGGGTCCGCGACCCGTGGGCCTGGCTGGACCTGCCCGAGACGATCACGGTGGCGCAGCCCGGAGGCACCGGGGGCGTGGACCGGCCGATGTGGACCTACTGGGCGCTGCAGGAAGGCACGCTCGGGATCGAGCCGAGCGAGTTCACCGACAACGCGGGCGCCATGCCGCCCGTCACGCACGTGGACTCGGACGCACCGCTCTACGACGACATCAGCGGTGACCTGATCACCGACCAGCTGTGGGGCATCTACTACAAGCCCGACTTCAACTTCGCCGGGCTGCAGGGCGGCGCGTCGCCCTACGTCGTCGGCAAGCCAGCGGGTGAGATCGCCATCGACCCATATGGCCCGGAGAGCCCCGAGTTCACCGTGCAGGAGGACTTCGTCCGGATGTGGACCTCGGGGCTGGCGCACTGCCACAAGAGATTCGAGGGGAAGCGGCCCCTCTACCGGCACGAGCCCACCGGCGGGATCGGCGCGTTCACCCCGGACAGCTTCCCGGTCTTCGACGTGTTCCAGCAGAACGCCTACGTGATCGCCGACTCCAATCACGGGTTCAAGATGATCGGCGTCGGGGCCCTGGTCGCCAGGGAACTGCTCGGCGAGCAGCAGCGGCTGCTCGAGCCGTTCAGGTTCGGCCGGTACACCACCGGGGAGCTGCACCCGGTGAGCAACTCCCCCTTCCCCTGGAGCTGATCGTGGCAGACAACACAGGCACCATCCGGATGGGCATGATCGGGGCGGGCTGGATCGCGCAGGACCACAAGCGCGTGCTCGGTTCCCTCGCGGAGGCCGAGCTCGTGGCCGTCTGCGACCTCGACAGCGAACGGGCCGAGGCCCTGGCCAGCGGCACCGGCGCGCGCACCTACCAGGACTGGCGCGAGCTGCTTGACAACGAGGATCTCGGGGCGGTCATCGTCTGCGTGCCACCGCAGGCGCACCGGGAACCGGCGATCGCCGCGCTCGGCCGCGGGCTGCCCATCTACCTCGAGAAGCCAATCGCCCGCACCGCCGAGGACGCGGCGGAGATCGTGGCGGCGGCCAAGAGCACCGGCACCGTCTGCGCGGTCGGCTACCAGTGGCACGCGCTCGACCTGCTCGGCGACCTGCCCCCGCTGCTGGCGGGCCAGCAGATCGGGCTCCTGCTCGGGACCAGCATCGGGCCGACCCAGAGCCGCCCGTGGTTCGTGGACATGCGCGCGGGCGGCGGGAACCTGCTCGAGCGCGGCAGCCACCACCTGGACCTGGCCAGGACCGTGGCGGGCGAGGTGGCGTCGGTCCAGACCGCCGCCGGGCGGGTCCGGCTGGCCCGCAGCGGCGGGGAAGGCGGGGACATCGACGACGCCCTGACCATGATGCTCGAGATGACTTCCGGCGCCCTGGCGACCATCGTGGTGGGCTGGACCAAGCCCGGCCAGCCGGGCCGCTACGGCCTGGACATCGTCGCGTCCGACGCCACGCTGAGGCTCGCCCTCGACCCCGACTTCACCCTCACCGGCCTGAGCGCCGGGCAGCCGGTTGACAAGCGCGCCGCCTCCCAGCCGATGGAGCGGTCGATGAGCCGGTTCCTGCGCGCGGTCAGCGAGCGCGACCCGGCGGCCGTGGTCTGCACGCCACCGGACGCGGCCGCCACGCTCGCGGTGGCCATCGCGGCCGAGCGCGCGCTGGAGACCTCGCGGGCGGTCCCCGTCGAGGCGTCCTGACCGGGGCCCCGGCGGCCGGCGGTGCCGTCAGCCTGCGGTCCAGCCGCCGTCGCAGGTGAAGGTGATACGGTCCCGGCCGCCGGGCGGTCAGCCTGGCGACCGCCCGGCCGAGGGCGGGACCGTCGCGGTCGAGGGCGGCGACGGCGGCCCCCTCGGCCAGGCAGCGGGCGGCAACGGCCAGGCCGATGCCGGAGGCGGCGCCGGTGCCGAGTACCGCTACGGCGGTGAGGAAACCGGCGTGAGCCGGGCCGCCGTTATCGTTCGGCATGCCCTGCGGGTGTGTGTTCACAAGGGCCGACTATCTCGCACCGTTCGGGTCAACCGCGACCGCAACGATCACCGGCCGGCCCGCTGGCGCCGCATCTGCGCAGGTCTCAAAGGCATAACGACGCGGGGGCCATTGCGCTCAGGAGCGTGCCGGGTAAGAATCAAGCGCTGTATTAAGGAAAGAGACCATCATCGTCACCATGCCCGGCGGCCCGTGAACGGGAAGGGGGAGGGCAAGTGACGCAGTACGTGCTGAAGCGGCTGGGGCTGGCGCTGCTCACCCTGGTCCTCCTCAGCCTGATCATCTTCTTCGCGGGGTCGGTGCTGCCCGGCAACCCGGGCCGGGCCATCCTCGGCCCGTTCGCCTCCCAGCACGCCGTGGAGGCCCTGAACCAGGCCCTCGGCGTCAACCGCCCGCTGATCGCCCAGTACTGGAGCTGGGCCACCGGCATCCTGCACGGCGACCTGGGCACCTCCTACCAGTACCGCGCGCCGGTCAGCACCTTCCTGTTCCCGGCCCTCGGGCGCTCGCTCAAGCTGGCCGCGCTGGCCTTCGTGATCTTGGTGCCGCTCAGCATCCTCGGCGGGGTGCTGGCCGCGCTTTACCGCGGCCGTGCGGTAGACCGGAGCATCAGCGTGACGGGCCTGTCCCTCACGTCCATCCCGGAGTTCGTCTCCGGGATCGTGCTCATCGTGATCTTCGCGATCGGGCTGAAGTGGTTCCCGGTCACCGCGACCGCTCCCCCCGGGACCTCGCCGCTGGGCCAGCTCCACTACCTGATCCTGCCGGCGATCCCGCTGGTGTTCGTTCTCTTCGGCTACATCGCCCGGATGGCCCGGGCGGGCACGATCGAGGCGCTCGACTCCGACTACGTCCGGACGGCCGTCCTCAAGGGGCTGCCGCGCTCGACCGTGATCCGGCGGCACGTCCTGCGCAACTCGCTGCTCCCCACCATCACCGTCATCGCCACCCAGTGCGGCTACCTGATCGGGGGCCTGGTGATCGTCGAGACGCTGTTCAACTACCCCGGCCTCGGCCGGCTGATCTTCACCGCCGCCACCAACAAGGACTTCCCGATGCTGGAGGCGGGCGTGCTCGTCATCGGCATCGTCTACCTCGGGGCGACCCTGATCGCCGACATCCTGTACACGATCCTCAATCCCCGGATCCGATTCCAGGGGGCCGAGTGATGAGCAGCCAGGAACCAGTCGACGGCATCCCCACTCCATCGGCGGTCAAGACTCCCCTCGAGGACTCGCCCGCGCTCCTGGACCCGGCCGCCGTCGGCTTCGCGCCGGAAATCACCGGCGGCGCGGCCGGTACGGTCGACAGCTCGGCCGGGACCATCCGGCGGGAGAACCTGCGCCTGCTGGTGCGCTCGCCGGCCTTCCTGGTCGGGGCGGCCATCCTGCTCTGGTGGATCGCCTGCGCCCTGTTCGGGAAGACGATCGCGCCCTACAACCCGGTGGCCGGGAGCCTGACCGCGTTCAACGACCCCCCGTCGGCCGCCCATTGGTTCGGCACCGACTCGCTCGGGCGGGACGTGTGGTCGCGGGTCATCGTGGGCTCGCGGGGAATCCTGCTCGTCGCGTCGCTCGCGACGCTGCTGGGCACCGTCCTGGGTACCAGCATCGGCCTGGTGCAGGGGTACTTCCTCGGCCCGGTGGACAGCTTCGTCGGGCGGATCATCGAGGCCGTGCTCGCCCTCCCGGTCGTGATCGTGGCGTTCCTGTTCGTGGTGGCGCTCGGGCCCTCGGCTCCCATCCTGATCGTCATCATCGGGCTGGTGTTCGGGCTGCTTATCTCCCGGACGGTGCGGACCGCTGTGCTCCAGGAACGGGAGCTCGACTACATCGCGGCCGCCCGGCTCCGCGATGAGAGCGACCCTCACATCATGTTCGTCGAGATACTGCCGAACGTGATGGGGCCCATCCTGGTCGAGTTCACGGTCCGCCTCGGCTACGCGATCTTCACGATCGCGAGCCTGTCGTTCCTCGGTTTCGGCATCCAGCCGCCCACGCCTGACTGGGGGGCCGACATCGCCAACAGCTACCAGTACCTCGGCGCCGGGTACTGGTGGGAGGTGCTCTTCCCGGCGCTGGCGATCGCCTCGCTGGTGGTCTCCATCAACCTCATCGCCGACTCCATCGAGGCGGTGGTCATCCAATGACCAGTGACGCTCCCGCCGCCCCCGAGGTCCACCAGATCACCGACAGGCCGGTGGTCGACGCCGCGCACGTCGACGTGACCTACACGGTGCGCGGTGCCGACCGGCTGACGGTCCGGGACGTCTCGTTCCAGATCGGGCAGCAGGAGTCGTTCGGGCTGGTCGGCGAGTCCGGCTGCGGCAAGACGACCATGGCCCTCGCCCTCGTCCGCTACCTCGCGCGGAACGGGCGGGTGAGCAAGGGGTCGATCACCGTGGCCGGCCAGGACGTGGAGGCGCTGGGCACGCATGCGCTGCGCGAGCTGCGGGCGCGGACGATCTCCATGGTCTACCAGGAGCCCGGCCGGGCGCTCAACCCGTCCATCCGCGTCGGCCGCCAGCTGGCCGAGGTGTTCGAGATCGCTGGCCTGGGCAAGTCGGAGGCGGCCGGCCGGGCCGAGGAATCGCTGCGCACGGTGCAGATCAACGATCCCGGGCGGGTGCTGCAGGCCTATCCCCACCAGCTCTCCGGCGGCATGCTCCAGCGGGTCATCATCGCGATGGCCCTCGCCCGGCAGCCCGCCCTGCTCATCCTGGACGAGCCGACGACCGCCCTCGACGCCACCGTCGAGGCGGAGATCCTCGAGCTGGTGTCGGCGCTGCGGCAGGAGTTCCACACCTCAGTGCTGTTCATCAGCCACAACCTCGCGGTGATCGCGAAGATGTGCGACCGGGTCGGCGTGATGTACGCGGGCGAGCTCGTCGAGCAGGGCCCGGCACTCCAGGTCTTCGAGGAGCCCCGGCACCCGTACACGGTGGGGCTGCTGCGGTGCATCCCGCGGCGGGGCCAGCGCAAGGACCACGGGCGCCTGGACACGATCCCGGGCTTCCTGCCCGCCCCCGGCGCGGTGCCCACCGGCTGCATCTTCACCCAGCGGTGCGCGATCGCCCAGGAGCGCTGCGAGCGGGAGGCGCCGCCGATGTACCCGCTGGGCGGCGACCGGATCTCGCGCTGCCACTACCACGAGAAGGCGCCCGAGCTGCCGCGGGTTACGCCGGAAGACGTCCGGCTCCCGGCGCCGGACGAGTCATCGGCCCCCGTCATCTCGCTGCGGGGGGTGTCCAAGACCTTCACCCGCGGCAAGGAGCCCGTGCACGCCCTCACCGGCATCGATCTTGACCTGCACGTCGGCGAGACGCTCGGCCTGGTCGGGGAGTCGGGCAGCGGGAAGACCACCCTGGCCCGGGTGCTGCTCGGGCTGTCGGCGCCGGACGAGGGCTCGACGCTCGAGATGTCCGGGACGAAGCTCGCCCCCCTGGCGCCCAAGCGCGGCCGTGACCAGCTGCGGGCGCTGCAGATCATCTTCCAGAACCCCGACTCCGCCCTGAACCGGCGGCACAGCGTGCGGGCCATCATCAGCCGGCCGCTGACCAAGCTCGCCGGGCTGTCCGGGAAGCAGCGCGAGACCGCGCTGGACGAGCTCATCGCCTCGGTCCGGATGCAGCCGCGGCAGCTCGGGCTGCGCCCGGCCCAGCTCTCCGGTGGGCTCAAGCAGCGCGTGGCCATCGCGCGCGCGTTCGCCGGGAACCCCCGGATCCTCGTCTGTGACGAGCCCACCTCGGCGCTCGACGTGTCGGTGCAGGCGGCGATCCTCAACCTGCTCGCCGAGCTGCAGGGCAGCAAACGGGTCACCTACCTGTTCATCTCCCACGACCTCGGCGTGGTGCGCTACCTCTCGGACCGGATCGCCGTGCTGTACCTCGGCCGGCTGCAGGAGTTTGGGGACGCCGAGGCGGTGTTCAGCGGGCCGCATCACCCCTACACCGAGGCGTTGCTGTCCGCGGTGCCGAGCCTGGACGGAACCAGGCGTGAGCGGATCATCCTGTCCGGCGAGATCCCGAGCCCCGCTCACCCGCCCAGCGGCTGCGTGTTCCACACCCGCTGCCCGCGCCGGCTGGCCAGCGGTATCTGCGAGTCCACCGAGCCGCCGCTCGCCGAGGTGGAGCCGGGCCACTTCATGCGCTGCCACATCCCACCGGATGAATTGCGGCAGTTGCAGAATGTGGAGAGTCAGTAACATTGCGGCCGCAGAATGTTGAGACTCGATAAACATCATTGAATGACGGTGAACGGCTCCTGTAGCTTGTGGTGCACGAGTGCGAAGAGTTCATTGCATTTTGTCTACCGGACGCCATGAATCTGGCGCCGGCGAGTTCTTCTGGAGGGTTCATGGGCATCGGCCGTAACATCGACCACGAGCGGCTTGATGATCTTCGTCGGGGGCGCGGGCCTGTCCAGGAGCACGTCATCGACGAGTTCGTCGCCGGGCGGCTGTCGCGCCGCGACTTCATCCGCAGGGGCAGCGCCATGGGCCTGTCGATGGGGCTGATCGGCGGCATCCTGGCCGCATGCGGGAGTTCGGGCACGTCGTCGTCCGGCTCCAGCTCGGCCCCGGCGGGCAAGGCCGGCGCGACCATCAAGGCGGGGATCCTCGTGCCCGCCGGCGCGGTCAACCCGATCACGATCGCTGACCAGGGCGGCCTGGAGCTGATCGGCAACGTCGGCGAGTTCCTGGTCTTCACCGACCATGCGGGCGTCTACCACCCGTGGCTGGCGACGAGCTGGACCTCCAACTCGGACGCGTCGGTGTGGACGTTCAAGATCCGGCAGGGCGTCAAGTTCAACGA
The DNA here is from genome assembly GCA_963835425.1 of uncultured Actinomycetes bacterium. GTDB lineage: Bacteria > Actinomycetota > Actinomycetes > Streptosporangiales > Streptosporangiaceae > UBA9676. The sequence continues at coordinate 520,112 of CAWIGE010000006.1, forward strand.
CGGCACGCCGATGACGGTCGACGACGTGGTGTACAGCTTCAAGAAGCAGTCCGACCCGAAGAGCTCGTCCAACGCGCTGTCGGTCTTCGGCGGCACGCTCACCCCGGACGGAGTGCAGAAGGTGGACAACCAGACGGTCGCCTTCCACCTCGTGGCCCCGAACAACGGCTTCCTGGACGCGGTGTCCGAGGACAACTACAACATGATCATCGTGCCGAAGAATTTCGACTTCGGCAATTATCAGAAGCAATTCCCCGGCACCGGCCGGTTCATGATGTCCAGCTACACGCCCACCGTCGGAGGGACATCGACATTCGTCCGGAACCCGCACTACTGGGGGAAGGCGGCGCTGCCGTCGAAAGTCGAATTCACCAACTATGCCGACGAATCGACCATGGCGTCGGCCCTCCAGGCGGGTTCGATCGACGCGATGGACCAGTTCTCGGTGGCCGTCAGCCCGCAGCTGCTGACCGGGGGCTTCAACGTGATCAGCATCAAGGCGGCCACGCACCGCGAGCTGTCGATGCGCTGCGACACGGGGCCGTTCAAGAACAAGCTCGTGCGCCAGGCGGTCGCCCTGACGCTGGACCGGCCCGGCATCGTGGCCGCGCTGTTCAAGGGCCAGGCCGTGGTGGGGAACGACAGCCCGTTCGCGCCCAACTTCCGGGCCACCAACCACAGCGTGCCGCAGCGGGTGAAGGACATCGCGAAGGCCAAGCAGCTGCTGGCCCAGGCCGGGGTCTCGAACGGGTTTTCGACGCCACTGCTGACCGAGACGACGCAGGAGATGCCGCACTTCGCGCAGATCGTCAAGCAGTCCGCGGCCCAGATCGGCATCAACATCAGCCTCACCGTCGAGACGCCGACGAAGTACTACGGCCAGGCGATCTTCGGGAAGTCCGACTGGCTCGACGGTGAGATGAGCCTGGTCGACTACGGCGCCCGGGCGGTGCCCAACGTGTATCTCAAGGCACCGCTGCAGTCCATTGACGCCAAGACGGGGCAGGGCTCCTGGAATGCCGCCCATTTCAACAACGCCCAGTACGACTCCCTCTCCAAGCAATTCATCGCGGCGGTTGACATAGGCACCCAGCAGAAGCTGGCTGGGCAGATCCAGACGCTCCTGCTCGATGAGACGCCGATCATTTTCGCCTACTGGTACAACTACCTGAGCGCCAGCCAGAAGAACGTCACCGGCACCTATCCGACGGCGCAGGGGCAGTTCTTCTTGTGGAACGCGGCGAAGGCCTGACGGATACCGCACCGGCCTCCCCGGCCTGGCCCCCGGGGAGGCACCGGTGACCGTCGTTGTGAACCGGCGGGCCGATTTCACGCTGGACGGCTTCCGCCGGGTCGCGTTCGGGCGGGAGGGCGTGGAGATCGGCCCGCTGGCGCGTGACGCGATGGCCGCCGCCCGGCGCGGGTTCCTCGCCCTGCTCGACTCCGACCGGACCGCGTTCATCTACGGCGTCACCACCCGCCCGGGGGTCGAGGTCGCGACGGCGGTGCCGCCGGATCAGCAGCGTGAACACGCGCGGCTGTTCCGCGCCGAGGCGGGATACGGCTTCGGCGGCGGATGCCACGAGGAGCAGGTAATCCGGGGCATGGTCTTCGCCCGGCTGGTGGACTTCGTCGAAGGTCACGGAAAGGTCCGCCCCGAGCTCGCCGAGCGGGTGGCGGCCCTGCTGCGCGGGCCCCTGCCCTGCGTGCCCCTCGGCGGCCAGGCCGGCCCGGGCGAGGTGCTGCCGATGCTGTACCTCACGAGCTGGGTCGGGGACCTCGACTTCGAGGAAGGCGAGGGCATGGCGCTGGTGAACGGCAGCCCCTACTCCACCGCGGTCCTCGCCGACGCCGCGGTACGGGCCAGGAACCGGCTGACCCAGGCCGAGGCGCTCTTCGCGCTCTCCGCCGACGCGTTCCGGGCGCCGCTCGAGGCCTACGACGAGGCGCTGGACGACCTCTGGGCGGACCAGTACCAGGTCGAGGCGCTCCGCGCGCTCCGCGCCCATCTGGCGGGCGCCGACACCTCGGGCCGGCTCAGCCACCAGGCGCCGGTGAGCTTCCGGATCATGCCGAGGCTGCTCGGCGAGGCCCGGCGGGCCGTCGCGGAGGCGGACCGGGCGGCGGCCGCCGCGCTCCGCTCGGTCTCGGTGAACCCGGTGTACTTCCCGCCCGGCCCCGGCCACCCGCTGGGGCGGATGGCCTCCAACGGTGGGTTCCACAACGCGGCCGCGTCCCCGGTGCTCCAGTCGCTGTCGTCCTGCTGGGCCGAGCTCGCCCTGGCCGCCGAGCGCCAGATCGCGTCCTTCCACCGCGGGTCCGCCTACGGGCTTCCCCACCTGCTGTCCCCGCCCGGGTACCGGGGCGCGCTGGGCGGCGCGACCAACCACTTCGGGTGGGCCGTGACCAGCTACGTCGAGACGGCCCGCGCCGCGGCCAGCCCGGCGCTCATGCCCGCGGTCGTCGTCGACCCCCAGAACGACCTCTCCACCGCGACCTCCATCGCCCACCAGAAGGAGCGGGACGCCGCCGGGGCCTTCGACGGCGCGCTGGCCATCCTTGCGCTCGTCGCCAGCCAGGCGCTGTTCGTGACCGGCCGCCAGCCCGCCCCGCCTCTGCGCGACCTGGCCGCCGGGATCCGGTCGGTCTTCCCCCCGGTCGAGCGCGCCGGACGGGCGTGACCTCGGCGCGGAGGCCGGAAGGCTGGCCGGGGTCTTCCGGGCGGCCTCGGTCTCGGGCCGCCTCGACTTCCCCTGACCGAGGCGGCGCGCGGCTCAGGGCCGGCGCCGCCGGGCGGCTCCGGCCTACAGGTTGCCCGCGTACTCCTGGTAGGTCCGGACGATGCCGGGATCGGTGCCGAGGAACGAATGCTTGGTCATGTCCGGCGAGTAGCGGGATGCCGGGGGCGTCTTGCCCGCCGCCTCCGCCACCGCCCGGATGTGATGCGGCGCGGCGCCGCAGCAGACACCCAGGTAGCGCACGCCGAGCCCGAGCGCCTCGGTGGCGAAGTCGCCCAGTTCGTGGCGGGTGCAGGTGAAGGGGTCGAGCGCGGTGGGGAAGGCCTGCGCGCCGCCCCGCACGGGATCGCGCAGCGCCTGCATCGACGGCTCCGCCTCGGTCGTCCGGTAGGGCACGGGCAGCGCCGCCACCTCGCAGGACACCGCCTCGCGGATCTGCCCAAGCAGCGGCAGCATGGTCCGCGGCCCCCGGATGCAGTTGAGCCCGACCACGGCGGCTCCGGCCTGCTCCGCCTGGCGGCAGGCCTCAGCCGGGCTGGGCTCGTCACGCAGCGTGCCTTCCCGGTGGACGGCGAAGGTCACCACCGCGGGCAGGCCGGCCGCCTGGATCGCCTCCAGGGCCAGCAGCGCCTCGCCCAGCCAGCTGAACGTCTCGGCGATGATCATGTCCGCGCCCGCCTCGGCGGCCCACGCCACCTGTTCCTCGAACGCGGCCCTGGCCTCAGCGACGGCCGGGGTCCCCGGCTCGTAGGCGTTGGTGTTGCAGATGTTGCCGGCCAGCAGCGTCCCGGTCTCGCTGGCCACCCGGGCCGCGATGGACAGGGCCTGCCGGTTCAGCGGCTCGAGGATGTCCTCCTTGCCGATGACCCGCAGCTTCTGCCGGTGGCCGTAGTAGGTGAAGGCCTCGACCACGTCTGAGCCGGCGTGCACGAACTCGCGGTGCAGCTCCTCGACGACCTCGGGGTGTTCCAGGACGACCTCGGGGACGAACGCCCCCGCCTGAAGGTATCCGCGCCGCTCGCACTCGAAGAGGTAGCCCTCGGCACAGACCACAGGGCCGCGCTCAAGCGTTGCGGACAGATCCGGCATGTGGTCCTCCTAGCTCGGCATGTGCATGGCACGGACGGTGCTGTCACCAGACCGGCCGGGGCGGGCGCGGCGCGCCGTATCGCTCCAGGTACGGGCGCCCGTCCGGAACACCCGGCCGACATTCCTGTCACCGTACAGTACCGGCGCCGCGCCTGTATGAGCTGGCCACCGCGGTGGCCACTGGCCGGGCGGGCGCGTCACAGGAGGGTCTGCCTGCGGATGGCGGCGACGAGCGCGCGTGAGGTCGCCGTCATCTGCCGCTGCCGCGGGTAGCAGAGGGCGATCTCGCGGTGGCTGAGCAGATCGCGCGGCGACAGCCAGGTCAGGGACGGGTCCACCGCGCGCCGGGCGGCCAGCCTCCCGATGCAGGCGTGCCCGAGCCCGGCTGCCACGAGCCGCTGCAGGGCCAGGTTGTCGTCGGTGCGGTAGACGATCCTCGGCGCGATACCGCGCCGGGCCCAGGCCTGCTCGAGTTCGCGCTGCCCCTGCCAGCGGTGGGTCCAGGCGACAAGGTCGGCCCCGTCGAGCACGTCGAACGCCGGCCGGTGCAGTTCGGCGATCGCGCTGTCACGACGGGTCAGGATCACCCACGGGTCGTCGAGCATGGGCACCGCCTCGATGACGTCGTCCGGCTCGGGATTGTTGATGAAGGCCAGGTCGAAGCGCCCCTTGCGGAGGCCATCCGCCGCGGCCGAATCGTCGGCCGCGCTCAGGACCACCTCGACCCCCGGATACTCGTCACGGAAGGACCGCAGGGCAAGCGGCATGATCTCGGCCGCCGCCGTCTGGGAGACGCCGACGCGCACCCGAACGCTCTCGCCGCGTTCCGCTTCCTCGGCGTCGGCGGCGATCGCCTCGACCTCGCCGAGAGCGCGCCTGGCCCGGCGGCAGACCGCCTCACCGGCCGGGGTCAGGCGCACCTGCCCGCGGCCGCCCGGGCGGTGGAACAGCGGCCAGCCCAGCGCCGCCTCGATCGCCGCGACCTGATGCGACAGCGCCGACTGGGTGTAGCCGAGCTCGGCCGCGGCCCGCCGGAACGAGCCCAGGTCGGCCACGGCGAGGACGGCTCGGAGCTCGCGAAGGCCAAGGCCACTTTTGATCGAATCTATTGATCGTAGATGGCTCATTTCTTCAGCTTAATAGCTGTTTTCTTCATATTAAAATGCGATGGGCATGCCGTCCGGAAACCCGAAGCCGTGGAAGAGAGATCAGTGACCGAGGAGCAGGACCCGGTGGCCGGGGAGCAGGGTCCGGTGCGGCTGTTCCGCTTCCTCATCTACAGCCTCGTCCTCGCCAGTTCCGCCACCCAGTACTCGGTGGTGCCGATCGTTCCCGTCTATGCCCACCAGTTCGGCCTGACCGGCGTCCAGCAGGGCATGGTGCTCGGCGCGACCGGGCTCGCCACCCTTGTCGTCTCGGTGCCGGCCGGGGCCCTCTCCGACCGGTTCGGCGCGCGCAGGCTCACGCTCTGGGCCGGCTGGCTGATGGCGGTCGCGCTGTTCACACAGGCGATGGCCCCCTCGTTCCCGCTCTTGCTGGCGGCGCGGCTGGGATTCGGGATCGGCTTCGCCGTGATCTGGACCGCGGGGCTGGCCTGGCTGGCCGAGGCCGCGCCGGGCGGCCCCGGGCTCGGCGGGACCGTCGCCAGCGCCGGGGCGGGCGGCGTGGTCGGGCCGGCCCTGTCGGGGGTGGCAGTCCAGTACTTCGGCCTGGTGAGCCCGTTCCTCGTCGTGGCCGCGGGCTTCGCCGTGCTCACGCTGGCCCTCGGGCTGCTCCGGCTCCGGGTCATCGCGCCCACGGCCCCGGCCCGGATGGGCAGCAGCCTGCGGGCCGCGACCGCCGACCGCCGCACGGTCGTGGCGGCGGCCGCGATCGTGACCGCGGGCGCCACGACCGGCGTCTCGGCCCTCATGGTTCCCGCCCAGCTGCACATCGCCGGGGCGTCGCCGGGCCAGATCGGCCTGGTGTTCGGGTTGGGTGGGGTGCTGTTCGTGGTGACCAGCATGCTCACCACCGCCGCGGGCCGCCGGGCCGTGCGCATATCCGTGGTCATGGCCGGCATGCTGGCCCTTGCCCTCGCTCTCTCGCCGGCCATCCTGGCCACGGCGCCGTTCGCGATCATCACGATGCAGTGCGCCACCACCGCCGCGCGCTCGCTCCTGTGGACGGTCAGCTACCCCCTGGCCGCCGCCGGGGCGGAGCGGAGCGGGGCCGGCATGGGCGTCGTGATGGGACTGCTCAACGGGGTATGGGCGGCGACCGTGCTGCTCGGCCCGCTGGCGGCGGGGCTCGCGGCCGGGAAGCTCAGCGCGCAGGCAGTTTTCGGGCTGACCGCGGTTGCGTGCCTGGCCATGCTGGCCGTCACCATCCTCGCGGCGGGATCTTTCCGTCGCCCGGCCGCAGTAGCCTGCACGCCGGGCGGCGACCTGCCAGCAGGCGCCGACCTGCCAGCCGACGTTGCCCTGCCAGCCGACGTTGCCCTGCCAGCGGACGTGGACCGCCCAGCGGGCGGCCGTCTGCCAGCGGGCGTGGACCGCCCGGCGGGCGGCGACCTTGCGGCGGGCGGCGCCCTTGCGGCGGGCAGGGAGCAGATGCCGAGCCGGGGCAGGCGCGGGAACGGATGACCGGCCGGGTCTGCCGCGTCACCAGGTGTCCGGGCCGAACGGGTCGTCGTCGTAGGCTCCCGACCGCCCCAGCAGCGCGAGGTCCGACTCCACCATCATGGTGATCAGCTCGTCGAAGCCGACCTTCGGCTCCCAGCCGAGCTGCTTGACCGCCTGCGACGGGTCCGCGCAGAGATGGTTGACGTCGGCCGGGCGGACGAACGAGGCGTCACAGACCACGTGGTCGCGCCAGTCCAGGCCCGCCACCGCGAACGCCCGGGCCACCAGCTCCTCCACGCTGTGGGTCACCCCGGTGCCGACCACGAAATCCTCCGGCACGTCCCGGGCCAGCATCAGGTGCATCGCCCGCACGTAGTCGCCGGCGAAGCCCCAGTCCCGCCGCACCGACAGCGTGCCCAGCCGCAGCTGGCGCTCCAGGCCAAGCTTGATCTTGGCCACGCCGAGCGACACCTTGCGGGGGACGAACTCGCCGCCCCGGCGGGGCGACTCGTGGTTGAACAGGATGCCCGAGACGGCGAACATGCCGTACGACTCGCGGTAGTTCTGGGTCAGGAAGTGGCCGTAGGTCTTGGCCACCCCGTAGGGGCTGCGGGGGTGGAACGGGGTCTGCTCGGTCTGCGGCGACTCGGCCACCATGCCGAACATCTCCGACGACGACGCCTGGTAGAACCGGATCTGCCCGCTGCCCGGGCTGCGCGACCCGCTGATCCCGCTGCAGACCCGGATCGCCTCCAGCACCCGCAGCACCCCCAGGCCGGTCACCTCGCCGGTGAGCTCCGCCTGCTGCCACGACATGGGCACGTAGGAGATCGCCGCCAGGTTGTACACCTCGTCGGGCTGGACCCGCTCGACCGCCGAGATGAGGCTGCCCTGGTCGAGCAGGTCGCCGCGGACCAGCCGGACCTCCCCCAGCAGCTCGCGCACCCGGCGCACCCGCGGGTTGGACTGGCCGCGCACGAGCCCCCACACCTCGTAGCCCTGGGCCAGCAGATGCTCGGCGAGGTAGGACCCGTCCTGCCCGGTGATCCCGGTGATCAGTGCCCGTCTCGCCATCGCCAGTCCTCCACCCCGCCGCATGTGCCCCGGACGCACCCGGCTGGCGGCGCGTCATCAGGCTATGACGCGGCAGCCTACTGGCGCAGGAGGGGCGCAAGAGCACGGGACATACCCGGTGGTAATGTTCGCGCCTAGCAGGCTGATCATCACCGGACAGCGGATGCCACGAAAGGTGCGAGGCTGCGTGCTCACGACAGGGCGCCCGCTCCGTGTCGCGCTGGTCTCCTACCGCAGCAAGCCGCATTGCGGCGGCCAGGGGATCTACCTGCGCCACCTGTCCCGTGAGCTGGCCGCGCTCGGCCACCACGTCGAGGTCTTCTCCGGCCAGCCCTACCCCGAGCTCGAGCCGGGGCCCGTCCTGCGCACGGTACCGAGCCTGGACCTGTACCGGGAGCCCGACCCGTTCCGCTGGCCGCGGCCGTCGGAGTTCCGCGACTGGATCGACGTGCTGGAGTTCGCCGCCATGCGCTCCGGCTCCTTCCCCGAGCCGCTCACGTTCAGCCTGCGCGCGCGACGGCTGTTGCGGGCCCGCCGCGCCGACTTCGACCTCGTCCACGACAACCAGGTGCTGGGGTACGGGCTGCTCGGGCTGCGCCGGGCGGGCCTGCCGCTGGTGACCAGCATCCACCACCCGATCAGCGTGGACCGGCGGATCGAGCTCGCCGCGGCCCGGGGCCTGTCCCGGCTGTCCAAGTGGCGCTGGTACTCCTTCGTCCGGATGCAGGCCCGGGTCGCCCGGCGGTGCGGCCCGATCCTGACCGCGTCACGGTCCTCCCGCGACGACATCTGCCGCGACTTCCGGGTCCAGCCCGAGAGCGTCCGGGTCATCCCGCTCGGGGTTGACACCCGCCTGTTCCACCCCCGCTCGTCGCGGGCCCCCGGCCGGATAGTGGCCGTGGCCAGCGCCGACTCACCGGTGAAGGGGGTCGGGACGCTGCTGCAGGCGTTCGGCAAACTGGTAGCCGAACGGGAAGCGCAGCTGATCGTCGTGGGCAAGCCGGCGCCCGGCGGCCCGACCGAACGCCTCGCCGCCGAGCTCGCCCTGGGCGAGCGGGTGCGCTTCGTCCACGGCATCAGCGACACCGAGCTGGCCGAGCTCGTGGCGAGCGCGGAGATCGCCGTCGTGCCCTCCCTCTACGAGGGCTTCTCGCTGCCCGCGGTGGAGCACCTGGCCTCGGGAACCCCGCTGGTGGCGAGCCGGACCGGCGCGCTGCCGGAGGTGACCGGCGACGCCGCCCTGCTGGTGGAGCCGGGTGACGCCGAGGAACTCGCCGCCGCGCTGCGTTGCCTGCTCGACTCGCCCGCGGAGCGGGAGCGGCTCTCCGCCGCCGCCTGGCAGCGGGTACAGGAGCGGTTCACCTGGTCCGCGGTGGCCCGCGCCACGGTGGCCGAATACGAGCGGGCGATCGCCGCCCAGCGGCGGCCAAGCGAGCAAGACCAGACCGGTGGCCAGGCCCGGACCGGCGACCAGGCCCTCAGCAGCCCGGAGCCGAAGGGGGCCGGGCAGTGCTGACCGTGGACTTCCGCCGCTTCCCGGTCGGGCCCGGTGACCGCGTGCTCGACCTCGGCTGCGGCGGCGGGCGGCATGCCTACGAGACTTACCGGCGCGGCGCCGACGTGGTCGCCTGCGACGCCGACCTGGGCGAGCTGCGCACGGTGGCGGACATGGCGGCAGCCATGCACGAGGCCGGAGAGACACCGGCCACGGCGCACGCCCGGCCGGTGGCAGGAGATGGCACCGTCATGCCGTTTGGCAGCGAGGTGTTCGACCGGGTGATCGCGGCCGAGGTGCTTGAGCACATCGGCGACGACCAGCGGGCGCTGAACGAGATCGCGCGGGTGCTGCGCCCGGGCGGCCTCCTGGCGGTGACCGTGCCGGCCTGGCTGCCGGAGCGGGTCTGCTGGCGGCTGTCCGATGACTATCACAACGTCCCCGGCGGCCACGTCCGCATCTACACCAGGCCCGAGCTGGAGGCCAAGCTCCGGCGGGCGGGACTGACGGTGGGCGGCCACCATCACGCGCACGGCCTGCACTCGCCCTACTGGTGGCTCAAGTGCGCGGTCGGGGTGGGCGACGACGATCACCCGCTGGCGCGTGCCTACCACCGCCTGCTGGTGTGGGACATCATGAAGCGCCCGGCCGCCACCCGGGTGGCGGAACGGGCGCTGAACCCGCTCATCGGCAAGAGCCTGGTGCTCTACGCCCGCAAGCCCGTCCCGGCGGGCGGCACCGGCCGCGCGGAGACGCCCGGCGCGGGGACGCCGGGCGCGGAGCTGGCCGCAGCGCGAGCCGCCTGGAGGGCGCGCATGCCGGTGCGTGAGAACCCGGCCCAGCTCGGGCCGGCTCCGCCCACGCCGGCCACCGCCGGGCACGCCACGCACCGCCCGTCCCCCGTCCCCCCCGTCCCCGCCGTGCCGGGCGTGCTGACCGCGGCCGACGTCCTGGCCACCGGGGAGAGCATCGCGGCGGTGCAGGAGCCGTCCGGCGCGGTCGGCTGGCCCGATGGCCACATCGACGCCTGGAACCATGTGGAGTGCGCGATGGCGCTGTCCGCCTGTGGCCTGCGCGAGCCGGCCCGGCGCGCCTACGAGTGGCTCCGCGCCAGCCAGCGGGCCGACGGGTCGTGGCCGAAGAAGACGGCCGCCGGCGGCGTGGTCATCGACCCGGCCACCGAGAGCAATCAGGTCGCCTACGTCGCGGTCGGCGTCTGGCACGAGCTCCTGGTCACCCGGGATGCCGCGTTCGCGGCGCGGATGTGGCACACGGTGCGCAGCGCCATCTCCTGCGTGCTGGCCCTGCAGACGCCGCGCGGCGAGATCGCCTGGGAGCGGAGGGCCGACGGCCGCCCGGCTGGGTACGCCCTGCTGACCGGCTGCTCCAGCATCTACCAGAGCCTGCGCTGCGCGGTGGCGCTGGCCGAGTTCGTCGGGCAGCCGCAGCCCGACTGGGAACTCGCCGCTGGCCAGCTCGGGCACGTGGTGGCGAGCCATCCCGAGGCGTTCGCCGACAAGAGCCAGTTCTCGATGGACTGGTACTACCCGGTGCTCGCCGGCCCGGTGCGCGGGGCGGCCGGGGCGGCCCGGCTGGCCGCGGGCTGGCCCGACTTCGTGGTCCCGGGCCTCGGCGCCCGCTGCGTCAGCGACCAGCCCTGGGTCACCGGCGCGGAGACCTGCGAGCTCGTGCTCGCGCTGGACGCGAACGGCGACCACGGCCGGGCCGTGGAGCTGTTCGGCGACATCCAGCACCTGCGCGACGCCGACGGCGGCTACTGGACCGGGTGGCAGTTCGTGAACCAGGCCCACTTCCCCGCCGAGCACAGCAGCTGGACGGCGGCGGCGATGATCCTGGCCGCCGACGCGCTGGCCGGGGCGACCGGCGGGGCGGCCCTGTTCCGCACGGCCGGGTCAGGCCGCGCGGTGCTCCCGTCAGCCGACGCCGACGCTTGTGGCTGCGCCCTGCCCGCCCCCGGCTGACCACGCCTGGCGCCGGGCGGAACCCCCGGCCCGGCCACCCGCCGGCCAGCCAGACCGGGGGCAAAGCGAGGGGCGGATACCTGGCATATCCGGACGGGGACTGGCAACCCGGGCACCCTCAATGCGAGCATGCAGGTGTGGAGGGGGGCCGGGGACAGCGGCCTCATGACAGCCCATGGTCATTCTTGCGATCTTCGTCGCCGCCATCTTCTCCGTCGTAGTCGTCACGGCGATCGTGAGCGCCAGGAAAGCCGGGAACAAGACTGAGCCTGCCGCTGACCAAGACGTTGAGCGCATACAGGCGCCGCCGCTCCTGCGCTCCCCGCGGTCCTCGCGAACATCGAATGGGGAGCGCCCGGCAGCGCCCCTGCCTGTTGACGCGACGGTCACCTTCGCCGACGAGCGCCGCTCCGCGGGCATCGACGAGGTCCTGGACGCCCTCGACGCCGACCTGGTCGGGCTGGTCCCGGTGAAGAAGAAGGTGCAGGAGGTCGCGGCGCTCCTCCTGGTCGACCGCGCGCGGAACAAGTTCGGCCTCGAGGCGCCCCGGCCGAACCTGCACATGTGCTTCACCGGCCCCCCGGGGACCGGGAAGACCACCGTGGCGCTGCGGATGGCCGACCTGCTGCACCGGCTGGGCTACCTCGAGCGGGGGCAGCTGGTCCACGCCATGCGCGACGACCTGGTCGGAGAGTACATCGGGCAGACCGCGCCGAAGACCAAGCGGACCCTCGGCCGGGCGATGGGCGGGCTCCTGTTCATCGATGAGGCCTACTACCTCTACCGGGACTCCGACTCGAAGGACTATGGCCAGGAAGCGATCGAGATCCTGGTTCAGATGATGGAGAACCATCGCGACAAGCTCGTGGTCATCCTCGCGGGCTACAAGGACCGGATGGACGATTTCTTCAAGTCAAACCCGGGGATGAGTTCCCGGATCGCGCACCACCTCGACTTCGCGCCCTACGAGGTGGGCGAGCTGACGGACATCGCGCGGCTGATGCTGAAGCAGACCCGCTATTACCTCTCCGAGGAGGCCGAGGCGGCGTTCCGCCACTACATCACCCGGCAGATGGGGGGGCCGCGGTTCGCCAACGCCCGCAGCGTCCGCAACGAGCTGGAGCGCGCCCGGCTGCGTCACGCGCACCGCCTGACCTCCGACCCGGGCCGCAACTGGACCCGGGACGAGCTCATGCGCATCGAGCCCGTCAACATCGTCGCCAGCCATGACGACTGGCTGGCAGAACGTCAGCAGCTCTGACCGGCCGGATGGCTCGGTATCAGGTGCCCTCGCCGGTGCGTTCCAGGACCCGCAGCGAACCCTGCACGGCTACCTCGGTAAAGCCGCCGGAGGCCAGTGCCCGCTGGTAGATGCCGTAGGGCGCCTGGCCGCCGTCGGCCGGGTCCGGGAAGACGTCGTGAATGGCGAGCGCGCCGCCGGGCGCGACCCAGCGCGCCCAGCCCTCGTAGTCGGCCCGGGCGGCCGCCTCGGTGTGGCCGCCGTCGATGAACAGCAGCCCGACCGGCGTCCGCCACAGCCGCGCCACCTGCGCGGACCGGCCCACGACGACGACCACGTCGTCTTCCACGCCGGCGTCGCCGAGGGTTGCCCGCAGGTGCGGCAGCGTGTCCAGCCGCCCGGTGCGGGGGTTGACCAGGCCCGGGTCGTGGTACTCCCAGCCCGGCTGGTTCTCCTCCGACCCGTGGTGGTGGTCCACCGTGATCACCACCTGGCCGGCCTGGCGGGCCGCCGCCGCCAGGTAGATCGTGGACTTCCCGCAGTAGGTGCCGATCTCCAGCACCGGGCCGACCGGGGCGTACGCGGCCGCCGCCCGGTACAGGGCGAGCCCCTCCTCCGGCGGCATGAAACCGGTGGCCGCCTCGGCGGCGGACCGGAGCTGGTCCGGCATCGGCCCGGCCGGCCGTGCCCGGGCGGCGGTCGCGTCAGTCACGGCCCGCTCCGCCGGTGGTGGCCGGCCCGGGCCCGGGAGACAATGCTGGGATGAGGGTCACGGTCGATCGCGATCTCTGCGAGGCCAACGCCGTGTGCGCCGGGCTGGTGCCGGAGGTCTTCGACGTTGACGACGAGGACGTCCTGCATATCGCGGACGGCGAGGTGCCGCCGGAGCTCGCGGACGGGGTCCGGCGGGCGGTGCAGTCCTGCCCCAAGACGGCCCTGCGCCTCCAGGACTGACGCGGGGGGTCAACGAGGGGTCACCGGGCCGCCGGCGGCTGCTGGAGTTCGACCCGGTTGCCGCACGGGTCGGTCACGAACGCCTGGCGGCCCTGGCCGACCGGCACCGGGTCGGTGACGGTGACGCCCAGCGCGCGCAGCTCGGCCACCACCCCATCCAGGTCGGTGACGGCCAGGGCGAAGTGCTGCCCGAGTTCCGGCGGCACCTCGGCCTCGATGAGGTGCACCTGCTGGTTCCCCGCGTCCAGCCAGGCCCCGTCGAAGCTGAAATTGGGGCGGTCGGGGCGCTCGGTCAGGCCGAGAACCCGGGTGTAGAAGTCCCGTGCCGCGCCGACGTCGCTGACGTTGATCGATACGTGGTGGAGGCCATCCGGTCGCATAGCGCCAGTCTCCCAGCCCGGCCTCGCCGCGGCCAGCCTCCCCCGCCCGGTTCCGCCTCAGCTGGCTTCCTGCCCGCCCGCGACGCGACCCGCCCGCGCGAGCCGGCTCAGCGCCTCGGCCAGGACGTCCTGCTGCTTGCAGAAGGCGAACCGCACCTGCGACCGGCCCGCGTCCACGTTGTCGTAGAACACCACGCTGGGGATGGCCACCACGCCGACCCGGCCCGGCAGCTCGCGGCAGAACTCCATGCCGTCGGCGTATCCCAGCGGGCGCACGTCGGTGGTGATGAAGTAGGTCCCGGCCGGCCAGTAGACCTCGAACCCGGCCGCGGCCAGGCCCGCGCCGAAGAAGTCGCGCTTGACCCGCAGGTCCGCGCTGATCGAGGCGTAGAAGTCGTCGGGCAGCGCGAGCGCCTCCGCCACCGCGTACTGGAACGGGCCGCCGCTCACGTAGGTGAGGAACTGCTTGACCGTGCGGACCGCCGCCACCAGCTCCGGGCTCCCGGTGACCCAGCCGATCTTCCAGCCGGTGAAGGAGAACATCTTGGCCGCCGAGCTGATCGTGACCGTCCGCTCCGCCATTCCAGGCAGCGAAACGATGGGCACGTGGGAACCCTCGTAGACCATGTGCTCGTAGACCTCGTCCGACACCACCAATAGGTCGTGGGAGCACGCGAGCTCGGCGATCTGGGCGAGCTCACCGGGGGTGAACACCACGCCCGTGGGGTTGTGCGGGGTGTTGAGCAGGATGAGCCTGGTGCGGCTGGTGATGGCCGCGCGCAGCGCGTCGATATCGGGCCGGAAATCGGGCGGCCGGAGGGTGACCGGCACCCGGGTCGCCCCGGCCATGGCGACGGAGGCCGCGTAGGAGTCGTAGTAGGGCTCGAACGCGATGGCCTCGTCCCCCGGTTCCAGCAGCGCAATGAGGGCCGCCGCGATACCCTCCGTCGCCCCGGCCGTGACCAGCACCTGGGTATCGGGGTCGAAGTCGAGGCCGTAGAAGCGCTTCTGGTGCGCGGCGACCGCCTGCCGCAGTTCCGGGATGCCCGGGCCGGGCGGGTACTGGTTGCCGCGCCCCTCCAAGATCGCGGCCGCGGCCGCGGCGGCGATCTCGGCCGGCCCATCGGTGTCCGGGAAGCCCTGGCCGAGGTTGACCGAGCCGGTCGTGCCGGCCAGCGCCGACATCTCGGCGAAGATCGTGGTGCCCATTCCGTCGAGCCGGGCATTCAGCAGTGGTCGGTTCACCCCGCCATGACATCACGCAATGGGGCCGGCCGTGCCTTTTGCCCCTTCCCAGCACCGGGCCGGCCTTGACTTGTCACGACTTTTCGCCATGATCACGCCCGTTTCGTCCTGATTTTCGGGACGAAAATCCGTGATAACTGGGGAGCCTGCCCTGCGCCAAGGCGCGCGCGGTGGCCTACGCTGCGGGCATGCGCGTTGCACTGTGCCAGCTGCCCATCAGTCCCGAGCCCGCCATCAACCTGGACCGGGTCGCCGAAGCGGTGGCCAGCGCCGCCCGCCAGGGGGCTGACCTGGCGGTCTTCCCCGAGGCGACCCAGGCCAGGTTCGGCAGTGACCTGCGCGCGGCGGCCGAACCATTGGACGGCGCCTTTGGCACGGGGCTGGCCGCGCTGGCCCGCGACTCCGGGGTGGCGCTGGTAGTTGGGGTATTCGAGCCCGCGCCAGATGGGCGGGTCTACAACACGGCGGTCGCCTACAGCGGCTCCGGGCACCTGGTGGCGGCCTACCGCAAGATCCACCTGTTTGACTCACTGGGCGAACGGGAGTCGGCGATGGTCGCCCCCGGCTCGGAGCCGGTCGTCGCGGAGCTCGCCGGCATCCGGACGGGCTTTGCCACCTGCTACGACATCCGCTTCCCCGAGCTGGCCCGGGCCCTGGTGGCCCGCGGCGCCGAACTCATCGTGGTGCCCACCGCCTGGGCGGCCGGGCTGTTCAAGGAGGAGCACTGGGTCACCCTGGTGCGGGCCCGCGCGATCGAGAACACGGTCTGGGTCGCCGCCGCCGGGCAGGTCCCCGACCCCGAATCCCCTCCGACCCGGGCGCCAACCGGGGTCGGCCGCAGCATGCTGGTTGATCCCATGGGAACCGTCCGCGCCGACCTCGGGCTGTGGCCGCAGGTGACCGTGGCCGAGCTGGACAGCGAACTGACCGCCCGGGCGAGGGCGGTGCTGCCGTGCCTGGAGCACCGGCGTGACGACCTATTTGGCCCGGCCGGGGCCGGCCTGGCTGCCGCGGGAGGTCCGGCGGGGGTAGCCGACCCGGGGGCGGCCGGCCCGGCGGGGACGGCCGGCCCGGTCAGTGGATCCGCGCCTGCCACAGAACGGGATGCTGCCCGCTCTCGTTAGCCGTGTAGCCGACCCCGGTAAGCATGTTCCCCGACATGCTCACGCCCGTGATCTGCTGGGCGCCGGGCCCGTTGAGCCACCTCCCGGGCGGGCGGACCGCGTGCCAGGTACGCCCGTCATGCGACCACCAGACAACAACGTCCTGGTCCCCGCCGTCGCCCAGCGTGCCGGTGGCGACGAAACCCCCGCCCGCCGCGACGAGGGCCGTCACGCCGGCCGACCTGCCGAGCACGGGGAGCGGGGTCTCCCGCCAGGTCCTGCCGCCGTTGACCGAGACGGCGGCGAACGGCGCCGGCCCGGATGGCCGCGCCTGCATGCCCAGGGCGGCTATATGGCTTCCACGGATGGCCACGCGCTGGAGCACCGCGCTGCGCGCGCCTCTGGGCAGTCCCAGCGACCGCGACTGCCACCCCTGGCCGTCCCGGGAGAACCAGACGGCCGGGTGCGTGCCGACGGCGCCCACGGCGGCGAAACCGCTAGTGCCAGCGGTCACCGCCATGAGCGCGGACGGGACGCCGCTGCGCGCTGATCCGGTCCACCATCCCTGCGGCACCCAGGAGGTGAGGTCGGCCGACCACCACAGCGCAGCCATCGGCTGGCCGCCTACGTCGCGCACACCGGCCACGACGTAGCCAGATCGCCCCGCCGCAGCCCCGGCCAGGGTGACGCCCGGCCCCGCCATTGTCCCGGCACCCGCGGCCAGGCTCCAGGTCCGTCCGTCCGGAGAGGTCATGACAAGCGGCTGCTGACTGCCTTGGGCGGTGGCCGAGTCCAGGGTGCCGGCCGCGCCGACCTGGGCCGCCCCGGCCGGGCCGCTCTCGCCGCCGACCGCGAGCCAGCCCGCGCCGCCGTGGACGACGCCGGTCAGCCCGGGACCCCCGCCCCGCCAGGACGGGGGCGTCCCGACCGCCGCTGGGGACCACTGGCTTTGCGGCGCGCGCGACCAGACCGCGGGCGCCCCGTCAGCCTGGCCCACCGCGACCTGGCCGCCGGGGCCCGCGCCGAGGCCGTTGACGCTGAGCCCCGCGGCCGCCGCCCCGGCCAGTGCCGGCTGGCCGACGTGGTGCCGGTGCGCTCCGGCCAGCAGCAGGAAGGGCCCGGAGTGGCTCGCGCCAGCGGCCACGACCATGCCGCCCGGGCCGGCCGTCACGCCGGTCACTGCGGTGGCCGAGGACTTGCCCAGAGGAGCCATCTGCCGCCAGGACCGTCCGTGCGCACTGACAAACGCCACCCGGTTCCGGCCGGCCGAGCCGGCCGCCACCACGCCCTGGTCGCTGCCCGCCACCGAGGTCACGGTCAGCGCGGCACCCCGGCGGGCCGTCAGCACGCCGGCGAAACGCCAGGCAGGCTTGCGGCCCCAGGCGTAAGCCACCGCGTCCCGGGTTCCCTTGGCGCCACGGCCGGGCCGGATGGCAACGATCGTGGAGCCGGTTGCCGCCAGCCCGGCGAGCCTGGCGGTCGCGCCATGGCTGGAGGGCGGGTCCGCCCGCCGCCAGCTGGTGCCGTTGTCCTTGCTCCACCACACGGCCGGGGACTGGGTGAGGACGCTCACCTTCCGCTTGCCGTGGTGCCTCACCACCGGGCGGGCGACCTCCCCCCCGATCATCAAAACGCTGCCGCGCCCGGCCACCCAGCGCAGACCGGCTACTCGCCCCTTCCCGGCCGGAAGATCAAGCTGGCCAATGCCCCGGCGCTGCCAGGTGAGGCCGTTGGCGGACGTCCAGAGCACCGGCGTGCGCACGAGTTCGCCGCCCACCGAGCGCACGTTCTCGCCCACGGCGGTGAACCCGCCGCCCGTCTGCGCCAGCGCCTGCACGCGGTCGCCGCCGGCCAGCGGCGC
Organism: uncultured Actinomycetes bacterium; assembly: GCA_963835425.1. Taxonomy (GTDB): domain Bacteria; phylum Actinomycetota; class Actinomycetes; order Streptosporangiales; family Streptosporangiaceae; genus UBA9676. The sequence goes on from CAWIGE010000006.1 coordinate 537,876, forward strand.
AATGCCCGGCCCGAGACGCCAGGAGCGGCCGTCCGGCGACGTCCACGCGGCGTCCGGTCCCAGCGCCAGCCACCGTCCGTGGCCACCGGCAACCATCAGCGGCGTCCCCCCGCCCGCCGGGCCGCGCAAGACCGTCGACTGCCAGGTGCGGCCGCCATCAGGCGACGTGAGGGCCAGGGGGCGGGCGAAGGGAAGCGCGGCCTGCGAGCCCACCGCCACCACCGTGCGGCCGGACGCGGCCACCCCGGTGAGCGAGGGCGGCACCTCCTGCGCGGGTGCTCCGCCCGGCCCGGCGAACTGCGCATCGGCCAGCCGGGCGGACGATGAGGCCAGCACCGGCCCGGTCGGGCCGGAGCCGGCGCCCGGCCGACCGGTGATGACGATGCCAGCGACCGCCACGGCGAGCAGCGCCACGCAGGCCGCGGCACCGACCAGGACCGTGCGGCCGCCGCGCCGGGGGTGCGGGCGGCTGGGCCCGCGAGGCTGCCCGGCGGGCCCGCGGGGCGGCGCGGGATGCCGCCCGGCGCGCCCGCGGGGCGGCCCGGCATGCCTGGCGGCCCCACCCGACGGCGGGGCGGCCGCCGGACCCGCATCCAGGGGCACCATCGCGGGCACGACCGGGATCGGCTCGGTGCGCTGCTCGTCGGCGTCCGCCGGCTCCCACCCGGCCAGCCGCTGCCATTCGAGCCCCGCCTCGCGCCACGCGCTCAGCGACTGCTGCCATACCGACCGGCCGTCCGCCCCGGCCAGCGCGCGGGACGTCGCCGGGCCACGGGGCCGTTTGCCCCGGGTTCGCCGCCGTTTCCCCGGCCGGGGTTCAGTCGCGGTCCTGGGGGCGCCCCGGGTAACCGGGCCGCCCGCCGCCGCGACGATCGTCTCGGGGGCGGATGCCGGGCCCGGGTCCGGCTGGTCGCCTCCTCCCGTCAGGCTCAGCCAGCCGGGACCCGCGGCATCGATCCCGCCGGGATACCCGCGGAGGGCTGGTGTGCGGCCGAGGGCGGGGATGACCCCGCGCAGCGTCCACGATGAAACGGTGAGGCTGGTGCCCCCGGTAGATCCGGCGTTCTTGCTCACCGATCGTCCGATGCGCTGGTTTTGCGTGAATATGGCGTGCGCGAGCAGGCAGGGAACGCGGTTTGTCTCACGCCGGACGATGGTAGCGGCGCAGGGGCCTGCACCCACGGAGATCGGGTCACCTGTCGCAGGATGTCCCGATCCGGGCGATTCGAGCGGCCAGGTGCCCCGCGCTGGCCCGCGGCCGATGCCTACCGCGGGTCCGACGGCCAGGTGCCACTCCGCGCAGGTCCCGCGGCTATGCGACGGTCAGCCGCCGCCGCGATCTGGCGTCGGCCAGCGCGCTGCACAGGCTCTCCATCTCCTCGTCGTTGACGCGCTCAATGAATCGCCGCATCGTGATGTCCTCGTCGCCGCCGGAGCGCAGGACCTCCGCCATCAGCCGGGCGTCGTGATCCTCGCGCGCTTCCACCGGCCAGTACTGCCAGGCGCGGCCAAGCTTCTCGCGGTGGAGCACCCCCTTGCGGTGCAGGATGTTCATCACGGTCATAACCGTCGTGTACGCGACGGGACGGCCGTACTGCATCCGCTCCCTGACCTCCCGCACGACATAGGGACGATCACCGGCCCACATGACCTGCATGATCGCCATCTCCAGGTCACCGAACTCGCGCAATGGCCGCCTCCTCCAGTGATCCATGTAAACACGGGCACCGCGGCGCCAACTCGGCCCGGCTGGGGAGCGCGGGGAGGAAAACGGCACCGTGGGGATGATTTCATCGCCCGCAGTCCATGTCTTCCCTCCGCAGGCGCTCGGCGTGGCGCGCCGGCGGAACCCGCCCGGCGCGGCCCGCAGGCGGAACCCGGTCAGCGCGGCCCGCGGACGGAACCCGCTCAGCGCGGCCCGCGCAGGAGGCTCATGGGGCGGCCCGGCGATCGTTGTTCTCGACCAGCGCCGGAGCCCGCCGGTGACGCCGCACCGCCCAGACCACGAGCGCCGCCACCACCAGTGCCGCGATCGCGATCGCAAACCCGGTCCCGACCTGCCGCGCGACCGCCTCGTAGGCGGACCCGGCCAGGTAACCGAGCAGGCAGTACGCCGATCCCCCAGATGACCCCGCCGATCGCGTTGTACACGACGAAGGTGCGGTACGGCATCCGGGCCGTGCCAGCCAGCGCCGGCATCATGGCCCGGAGCACCGCGGTGAACCTGCCGACGAGCACGGCCACCGCGCCGCGCGAATTCAGCGCCGCCGCGGCCTTGTCCACCGTGCCCGAGACCCGGCGCAGGAAGCGGGAGGCGACCACCCGGCCGCCCATCCGCCGGCCTACCTCGTAGCCCACCAGCGGGCCGATGATCGCGGCGGCCACCACGATCAGCATGAGCAGCGGCAGCGAGACGCGGCCACGGCTGGCCAGCACACCGCCGAGCACGACCGCGATCTCGCCCGGCAGCACGAACCCGAAGAACAACGCTGTCTCGCCGAAAACCAGGGCGGCCACCAGCAGATAGGCGAGCGGCCCCGACAGGTGGGCCAGCTCGCTGGTGATCGCGCTCACGACTGCCCCCTGGCTGCGGATGATCGCTGGATGGGCCACTTCGACGATAGACGCTCGGCGGCGAGCCCGGGTCACGGCAGCCAGGCCGGGCCGCCCCGGCGAGGCCGCCGGCCGGTGCCGGGCATCCCCGGATACCCGGGACCAGTGACATCTGCCGCTCAGCCTCGCGTCCGCGCTAGATCGGGCATCATCGAGTGAACGCTCACACGTCGTCGTTTCTTCGGGCCAGCGGGGAGGTGATCGATGGCGGCTCCTCAGCCGGGCGCGGAACTCGTGCCCTACCCCCATAACATCCGGCCGACCAGCTTCAGCGGCCTGATCACCCACGACGGCTCGACCGGGTACGCGGCCGAGGCCGGCCGCTACCAGCTGTACGCGTCGCTGGCCTGCCCCTGGTCCCACCGGGCGCTGATCGTGCGCGCGCTGCTCGGCCTGGAGCAGGTCATCGGCCTCACCCTGACCGACCCGATCAGGGACGAGCGGGGCTGGCGGTTCCCGGCCAGCAACGGCGGGTTCGACCCGGTCACCGGCGCCAGGTACGTCTCGGATCTGTACCTGGCCACCGACGCCGGCTACGCCGGCCGGTTCACGGTTCCCTGCCTGTGGGATACCCGGACCCACCGGATCGTGACCAACGATGTGCCGCAGATCACCGTCACGTTCGAAACGGAGTTCCGCACCTTCCATCGGCCCGGGGCGCCGGACCTCTACCCGGACGAGCTGCGGCCCGACATCGACGCGCTGGGGACGCTCATCTTCCACGCGGTGAACAACGGCGTGTACAAGGCGGGCCTGGCCAGCAACCAGGCCGCCTACGAGGACGCCTTCGACACCCTGTTCGCCACCCTGGCCGCGCTGGAGGAGCGGCTGTCCACCCGCAGGTTCCTGGTCGGCGGGCAGCTCACCGAGGCCGACGTGCGGCTGTTCCCGACCCTGGTCAGGTTCGACGCCGTCTACCACACCCACTTCAAGTGCAACCTGCACCGGCTCATCGACTACCCGAACCTGTGGGGGTACGCCCGGGACCTGTACCAGCGTCCCGGGTTCGGTGACACGACCGATTTCGTGCAGATCAAGCGGCACTACTACCAGACGCAGGACTGGATCAACCCGGCCAGGATCGTCCCGAAGGGTCCCTACGTGAACTGGCTGTCACCGCATGACAGGGACCGTTTTCCTGGCACAACATGAAGCTCGCCCCCGATACAGCGGTCGTCGCCCCAGGTAGCCTAAAGGGCGGGGATTGATCAGCTAGACAACCATCGGAAGAGGGCGATGTCCGCCGTGCCTCCGGAGCCGCAGCGAGCGTCCGCGACACCCACCGAGCCAGCCAGCGACCACGCCGACGGGAAGGCGCCGCCAGGGCCAGCCGGAACCGATTTCGGTCCCAACGAATGGCTCGTCGACGAGCTGTACCAGCGCTACCTGGCCGATCCGGGTTCGGTGGACATGGCGTGGTGGAACTTCTTCGCCGACTACTCCCCGCCCGCGGGGGCGGCCGCACCGGCCAGCGACGCCGCGCCGGCCAGCCGTCCGGGGCGACCGGGGGCTGGCGACACCGCCACCCGGACTCCCGCGGCGGCGCCGGATCGGGCCGCGGCGGCTTCCCCGGCGCCGGGCCCGGCCTCCGCAGCCCGCCCGGGCTCCGCGGCCAGCCCGGCCGCCGCAGCAGGCCCCGCTTCCGCAACTCGTCCCGCTTCCGCAGCAAGCCCGGAGTCCGCGGCCAGCCCAGCCGCCGCAGCAGGCCCGGCCTCCGCTGCTGGCCCGGCCTCCCCCGCTGACCAGGCTTCCGCTGCTGGCCCGGCCCCAGCGGCCGCGCCGGCCCCGGCTGCATCGGCCCCAGCCGCTCAGCCCGCCGCCGCGCCGTCCGCCCCGCCGGTGCCGGAGGCGGACGTGCTCCGGCTGCGGGGGGCGTCGGCCCGGACGGCGGCGAACATGGCGGCCAGCCTCACCGTGCCGACCGCGACCAGCGTCCGCTCGGTTCCCGCCAAGCTGCTCATCGACAACCGCATCGTCATCAACAACCATCTCAGCCGCGGCCGCGGCGGCAAGGTCTCGTTCACCCACCTCATCGGGTACGCGGTGGTCCGGGCCCTGGCCGGGGCCCCGGAGATGAACTACGCCTACACCGAGGTGGACGGCAAGCCCGCCGTGGCCCGGCCCGAGCACGTCAACCTGGGCCTGGCGATCGACGTGGTCGGCCGCGACGGCTCCCGGCAGCTCCTCGTGCCCGGCATCAAGGCCGCCGAGACCATGGACTTCCGCCAGTTCTGGATGGCGTATGAGGACATCGTCCGGCGCGCGCGGACGGGCAAGCTCACCGTCGAGGACTACGCGGGGACGACCCTGACGCTGACCAACCCGGGCACCATCGGCACCGAGCACTCGGTGCCCAGGCTGGTGGCCGGGCAGGGCTGCATCATCGGCGTGGGCGCGATGGAGTACCCGGCCGCCTACCAGGGCGCCTCCGAAGAGACCCTGGCCCGGCTGGCGGTCAGCAAGACGGTCACCCTCACCTCGACCTACGACCACCGGATCATCCAGGGCGCCCAGTCCGGGGACTTCCTGCGCCGCATCCACCACCTGCTGCTCGGCGAGGACAGCTTCTACGACGACATTTTCGCCGCGCTGCACATCCCGTACGAGCCGGTCCGGTGGGTGCGCGACATCCCGGCCGGGCACGAGGACGACATCACCAAGCCGGCCCGGGTGCACGAGCTGATCCACGCCTACCGGGTACGCGGCCACCTGATGGCCGACACCGACCCGCTGAACTACAAGCAGCGCAAGCACCCCGACCTGGACATCAACCAGCACGGTCTGACCCTGTGGGACCTGGAGCGGGAGTTCCCCACCGGGGGGTTCGGCGGCAAGCCGCTGATGAAGCTGCGGGAGATCCTGGGCGTGCTGCGCAACTCGTACTGCCGCACCGTCGGGGTCGAGTACATGCACATGCAGGAACCCGAGGAGCGCGCCTGGCTGCAGGCGCGGGTGGAGCGGCCGCACGACAGGGCCGGCCACGACGAGCAGATGCAGATCCTGTCCCGGCTCAACGTGGCCGAGGCGTTCGAGATGTTCCTGCAGACCAAGTTCGTCGGCCAGCGCCGGTTCTCGCTCGAAGGGGCGGAGTCCCTCATCCCGCTGCTCGACGCGGTGCTCACCGAGGCGGCCGACCTTCCGCTGCACGAGGTCGTCATCGGGATGGCCCACCGGGGCAGGCTGAACGTGCTCGCCAACATCGTGGGCAAGTCGTACGCGCAGATCTTCGGTGAGTTCGAGGGCAACCTCGACCCGCGCACCACCCACGGATCCGGCGACGTGAAGTACCACCTCGGAGCGGAAGGCGTGTTCACCGCCGAGGACGGCGCGAAGATCCCCACCTCGCTGGTGGCCAACCCGAGTCACCTGGAGGCGGTCAACCCGGTGCTGGAGGGCGTGGTCCGGGCCAAGCAGGACGTCCTGGACATCGGTGAGCCGGGGTTCACCGTGCTGCCCGTGCTCATCCACGGGGACGCCGCGTTCGCGGGCCAGGGCGTGGTGGCCGAGACGCTGAACCTGTCCCAGCTGCGCGGCTACCGCACCGGCGGCACGGTGCACATCGTGGTGAACAACCAGGTGGGCTTCACCACCGCGCCGCAGTACTCGCGCTCCAGCGTGTACTCCACCGACGTCGCCCGGATGATCCAGGCGCCGATCTTCCACGTCAACGGGGATGATCCCGAGGCCGTGGTGCGGGTCGGGCGGCTGGCGTTCGAGTACCGGCAGGCGTTCGGCAAGGACGTGGTCATCGACCTGATCTGCTACCGCAGACGGGGACACAACGAGGCGGACAACCCGTCGTTCACCCAGCCGCTGATGTACGACCTCATCGACGCCAAGCGCTCTACCCGCAAGCTGTACACCGAGGCGCTGATCGGCCGCGGGGACATCACGATGGAAGAGGCGGAGGGGGCGCTGCGCCACTACCAGGAGCAGCTGGAGCGGGCGTTCACCGAAACCAGGGAGGCGACGCGGCAGCCGACCGCACCGGGCGCGGTGGTCAGGCAGGAGCCCGCCGCGCTGGCGCCGATCGACCACGGCGCCACGCCCACCGCGATCACCGAGGCCGCGGTCAAGCAGATCATCGACTCGCAGCTGAGCGTGCCGGAGGGGTTCACCGTGCACCCGCGGCTGCGGCCGGTGCTCCAGCGCCGGGCCACCATGGTGGCCGAGGACGCGATCGACTGGGCGACCGGCGAACTGCTCGCGTTCGGCTCCGTGCTGATGGACCACCACACGGTGCGGCTGGTCGGCCAGGACACCCGGCGCGGCACGTTCGGCCAGCGGCACGCGGTCCTGGTGGACCGCAACACCGGCGCCGAGTACACGCCGCTCAGGCAGTTCAACTCGGCCGGGGCAAGGTTCCACGCCTACGACTCGCTGTTGTCGGAGTTCGCGGCGGTCGGCTTCGAGTACGGCTACTCGGTCGCCCGCCCGGACGCCCTGGTCTGCTGGGAGGCCCAGTTCGGCGACTTCGTCAACGGCGCGCAGACGATCATGGACGAGTTCATCAGCGCCGGTGAGCAGAAGTGGGGGCAGCGCTCAAGCGTCGTGCTGCTGCTCCCGCACGGGTACGAGGGGCAGGGCCCCGACCACTCCTCCGCCCGGATCGAGCGGGTCCTGTCGCTGTGCGCGCAGGACAACATGACGGTCGCCACCCCGAGCACCCCGGCCAACTACTTCCATCTGCTGCGCTGGCAGGCACTGTCGGGCCGGCGCAAGCCGCTGGTGGTCTTCACACCCAAGTCGATGCTCCGGCTGAAGACGGCCGCCTCGCCGGTGGCCGACTTCACCCACGGCTCCTTCCTGCCGGTGATCGGGGACGGCTCTGTCTCCGATCCCGGGGCCATCAGGCGGGTGCTGCTGTGCTCCGGAAAGATCTACTACGACCTGGCGGTGAAGCGGGCCGAGGACGGGCTGACCGACACCGCGATCGTCCGGGTCGAACGGCTCTACCCGGTCCCGGCGGACGAGCTCGCAGCGCAGCTGGCCCAGTACCCGGCCGCCACCGACATCGCCTGGGTGCAGGAAGAGCCCGCCAACATGGGCGCGTGGCCGACCATGGCGCTGGCGATGCCCGGCATCGCCGGGCCCCGGCAGGTGCGGCCCATCTCGCTTCCGGCCAGTTCCGCACCGGCCGCCGGATCCGCCGCCCTGCACTCGGCCGAACACCGGGGCGTGATCGAGGCCGCTCTGGCCCACTGACCCAGGACAGGACGATGTACTTCACCGACCAGGGCATAGAAGAACTCGCGCAGCGCCGCTCAGACGACGAGGTCAGCCTGGGCTGGCTCGCCGAGCGCCTGCGCGAGTTCGTCGACCAGTCCCCCGAGTTCGAGGCCGCCGTAGACCGCCTAGCCAGCTGGCTAGCCCGCCTGGACGCCGACGACGACTAACGCGCCACTCCACGGCACCAGCCCCCGGGCCTCTCGCATTTGCGCCTGACCGTCCGTTGCCCAGCTGAGGACTGTCCGCCCGGGTAAGCTGCCCGCCCAGCCCGGTGGACGTGTGCGTCTGGCAGGGAGCGTTCAGCGGACTGCCAGATGCACCGTCCATCCGGCCCCCCCCGCTGGGTGCCCTTGATCGCGACACATTTGGACTTTCAGTGGACGCGATATATCTTGTTATTGACCCGGCGGGCAGGAAGGACACGCGATGCAGCACTGGACGGTCGACGCTCCCACCACGCTCGACTTCGATGGTGTGGCCGCGCTCCGGGTCCGGGTCGTTTCGGGCTCGGTCGCGGTGCTTTCCACCGATGACAAGCCCCGGCTCGACGTGTCCGGCCTGGCGGGCCAGCCGCTGCTGGTCAAGCACGAGGCAGGCATCCTCACGATCACCTACCCCGACCTCACCTGGGACGGGATGCTCGGCTGGCTGCGGCCGCAGCCGCACTCGGCGACCATCACGATCATGGTGCCCCCGGAGTGCCCAACCCAGCTCGGGGTCGTCAGCGCCAGTGCCGTCATATCGGGGATCAACGCGACCACCTCGGTCAAGAGCGTCTCCGGGAAGATCACGCTCGATGGTGTGACCGGTGCCGTTGACGCGACCACCCTGTCCGGCGACATGGAGGCGCAGGGCGTGGACGGGCAGGTCGGCTTCAACTCGGTCTCTGGCGACCTGACGATGGCCGACGGCGCCATCGAGAAACTCGAAGCCAAGACCGTCAGCGGCAGGGTGACCGCCGACGTCGAGCTGAACAAGGGTGGCGCGCTGCGGGTGACCACCATCTCCGGCGAGGTCGCGATCCGGCTGCCGGCCGAAAGCCAGCACCCGGGTTGAGCTGCGGTCCACCACCGGCCGGGTGCAGAGCGAGTTCAGCGGTCTGACCGCCTCCCGCAGCCCCGGCGCAAGCACCCTCAGCGGGACTCTGGGCTCCGGCGCCGGACGGCTGGCCATCACCAGCGTGTCAGGCCAGGTCACCTTGCTTGAGCGCGACAACTCCGACGCCGGGCCGGCCGAGGGCGGCCCCGAGACCCCAAAGGATGCCTCATGAGCCCGGTGTTCCGGCACGGAAGCCTCCGCCTCTACCTGCTCAAGCTGCTCGACGAGGCGCCCCGGCACGGCTATGAGGTCATCCGCCTGCTGCAGGACCGCTTCCTCGGGGTGTACGCGCCCTCACCCGGCACGATCTACCCGCGGCTGGCCCGGCTGGAGGAAGAAGGCCTGGTCACACACGACGAGATCGATGGCAAGAAGGTGTACCGGATCACCGACAAGGGCCGGGAAGAGCTGCACGCACGCCTGGACGACCTGGCCGAGCTCGAGGAAGAGATCACGGCTTCGGTCCGCGATATCGCCCGCGAAGTCTCCGAGGACGTCCGGGAAACGGTCAGGAGCCTGCGCGAGGAACTCGCATCGGCCGCCCGGGACATGAACAAGACCCGGCCGCCGGGCAAGGGCGCGGGCCGGTCGGCGCAGCAGGACCCGGGGCGGCCCAGGGGCGGGAAGCGTGGCCAGGGCCGGGCGGAAGACGCCTGGGGTGAGGCAGGCGACGTCTGGGAGCAGGCCGCGCAGGCCGAGGATGAGCCCGAAGACGAAGCGGGCCCCCGCCAGGGCGGCCGTGGCAGCCGCGGCTGGGGTGACTGGCCCGGGTGGGCAGGCGGCCCGGGCTGGGCGGGCGGTTCCGGCTGGGGTGGCTGGTCAGGCGCGGGCGGACCATCCGGCCGCAGCTACCGTGACCTGGAGCGGCTGGCCAAGCAGTTCGCGCGCGACCTGAGGTCGGCCGCCTGGCATGCCCAGGCGGTCAGCGAGGACAAGCTGGCCGACCTGAGGGTGATCCTCGACGAGACGCTCGACCGGATCAGGGCCGAGGTGTTCGCCGCCACGGCCGGCCCGCGCCGGCCCACGGACCCCGCCGACGGCCCACCTCAGGACACCGGCCCCACCGGCCCCGGAGCGGGCGGCGGCCCGGGCGCGGGCAGTGGCCAGGACGCTGGCGGCACCCAGGACGCGGGTAGCGGGCCGGCCCAGGGCGGCGACCCGGGGCCGGGCGGGAGCAACGCCGGCGCGAGCTGACCTGCGGCCGGGATCATGAGGTCAGAGCCGGGCGGGGCAGCACCGGCGCGAGGTGACCTGCGGCCGGATCGTGAGGCCGGCGTCGCGCTAGCGACGCCGCGGGCTGCACCCGTCACCCAACGGTGAACACGACCTTGCCGAACAGCTCGCCGGCGATCATCGCGGCGAACCCGTCCGCGGCCTGCGGCAGCGGGATCGTCCGGTCGATCCGAGGACGCGCGCCGCTCTGCTCGCAGAACCGCAGCAGCCTGCCCAGCTGGTCGCGGCTGCCCATGGTGGAGCCGACCACCGACAGCTGCAGGAAGAACACCCGGTTCAGGTCCGCGGGCGGCACCGCCCCGCTGGTCGCGCCGCAGATCACGATCCGGCCGCCCGGCCGCAGGGCCCGCAGGGAATGCGCCCACGTGTCCTGGCCGACGGTCTCCATCACCACGTCGACCCGCTCCGGGAGGCGTTCGCCAGCCGGCAACGCCTGGTCAGCGCCGAGCTCCAGCGCCCGCTCCCGCTTGGCCTCGCTCCGGCTCGTCGCCCACATCCGGTAGCCCGCGGCCCGGCCCAGCAGAATCAGCGCGGTGGCCACCCCGCCGCCGGCGCCCTGGACGAGGACGGTGGACCCGGGCGGGGCACCAGACCGGTCGAACAGCATGCGATAGGCGGTCAGGTACGCGGTGGGCAGGCAGGCGGCCTCCTCGAAGGACAGCGCGGCCGGCTTGGGCAGCAGGTTGCGCTGCGGCACCATCACCCGCTCGGCGAACGTCCCGTCGTAGCGCTCGGACAGCAGCGACCGTTTGGGATCGAGGGTCTCATCGCCACCGGCGGCGAGGGCGTCGCCGATGACCGAGTGCACGACCACCTCGCGGCCGGTCCCGTCCACCCCGGCGGCGTCGCATCCCAGGATGATCGGCAGGCGGTCGGCGGAGATCCCGACCCCGCGGAGGGTCCAGACGTCGTGATGGTTCAGCGAGGCGGCCTTGACGGTGACGGTCTCCCAGCCCTCGGGCGGGGACGGGTCAGGGCGCTCGCCGAGCTCAAGTCCGGCCAGCGGGTTGTCGGTATCGCAGCGGGCGGCGGTGGCAGCGAACATGCCCGCACACTAACCCGCGCCGCAGGTTCTATGCGCACCCCCGCGAAAGGCGACCGCAAAGGCACGATGGCCGTTACCGTCTACCGCCTGCTAATTACCCGCCGTAATAGCGGACGGGCCGTATCCCTTCCTCCCGGATACCGGCCGGGCCGACGGCCAGCCCTGGCGCCTCTGCCTGGTGGACAGCAGGTCGGCCACGACCAGCCCTCGCCAGCGGTAGCGCTGGGAGGTTCGTTGACCCGCGCGAGCATCCCGGTATTACGCATCATCGGCCGCCCCTGACGTCGGCCGGCATCCTTCTGCCACGGTGACAGGCGGAATGCGCGCAACGGCATCCACGAGGCGGCCGTAGCTTCGCGGGGATCACCGGTGTGTACAGTGTGTGCCGTCCGGCGGACCAGGCAACGCGCTGACGTGGGCACGCGCAGTGATCCACGTTACCGAAATGAAGCCCAAAGCCTTCTTCTCATGGTCCTTGACGATCATTACCATGAGGCGCAACTGTGGGGGCTGTACCTCCGTATGCGAACCCGGGAAGAAGGTTCGAACATGGCAAGTGAGTCTGTCGCCACCGAGATCGTTCCGACTGACGTCGGCTTCAAACGGGAGCTGGGGCTGATCGGTGCGACCTGGGCATCCGAGACGTCGATCATCGGCTCGGGCTGGCTGTTCGCCCCGCTGACCGCGGCGATACTGATCGGCGGGGGTGCCTGGCTGGCCTGGATCATCGCCGCGGTGGTGGTCATCGTCCTGGCCCTCGCCCACGCCGAGCTTGGCGCGATGTACCCGGTCTCCGGCGGGACGGCCAGGTTCCCGCACTTCGCGTTCGGCAGCGTGGCCGGCATCGGGTTCGGGTTCTTCTCGTACGTGCAGGCGGTCACGATCGCGCCGATCGAGTGCTACGCGTTCGTCACCTACGCCTCCTACTACTGGCCGGGCCTGTTCAACGCGGAGAAGGACAAGATCACCGGTGCCGGACTGTGGGTCACGGTAGGGCTGATGGCGGTGTTCACCGCGGTCAACTTCCTGGCCATGCGCACCTTCGCCAAGGTCAACAACACCATCACGTGGTGGAAGGTCTTGGTCCCGGTCCTGGCCATCATCGTGCTGGCCTTCAAGTTCACCCCGGGCAACTTCACCGCCGGGGGGGTGGGAATGTTCCCCGGCGGCGTCAGGGGCCTGACCGCGGCGCTGCCGCTGTCGGGCATCATCTTCGCCTACTCCGGCTTCGAACAGGCCGACCAGCTGGCCGGCGAGATCAAGAACCCCGGCCGCAACCTGCCCCGGGCGATCATCATCTCGATCCTGATCGGCACCGCGATCTACTGCCTGCTGCAGATCGTGTTCATTGGTGCCCTGCCCGCGAGCGCGGTCGGCCACGGGCTCCAGCACATCACTAACCCGGAGATCCTCGCGGGTCCGTTCGCCGCCGTCGCGGCCCTGGGCGGGATCACGTGGCTGGCGCACATCTTGCGGGTGGACGCGTTCGTCTCCCCGTCCGGCACCGGCCTGATCTACACGACCGGGACCTCGCGGATCAGCTACGGCCTGTCCAGGAACCGGTACGCCCCGCAGATCTTCGGCCGGGTCAGCAGCAACGGCGTACCGTGGGTCGGGCTGATCTTCGCGTTCCTGTTCGGCCTGGTCTTCCTGCTCCCGTTCCCGAGCTGGCGCTCGCTGGTCGGCATCATCGTCGATGCGAGCGTGCTCATGTACGCCGGCGCCCCGCTCTCCGTGGGCGCGTTCCGCCGGCAGGTGCCGGACGCGAACCGGCCCTACAAGATGCCGGCCGCCGGCTTCCTCACCCCGGCCGCGTTCGTGATCGCCAACCTGCTCATCTACTGGTCGGGCTTCGAGGTGGTCTGGAAGCTGGGCATCGTGCTGGTGATCGGGTACGTGCTGATGGGCATCAGCATGGCGTTCGACAAGCAGCGGCCGCCGCTGGAGTGGAAGTCGGCGGTATGGCTGCCGGTCTGGCTGATCGGCATCGGCATCATCTCCTGGCAGGGCCAGTACGGGCCCGGTAACACCAACCACATCCCGTTCTGGTGGGACATGCTGATCGTCGCCGTGTTCAGCGTGGTCATCTTCTACTGGGCCATGATCACCAGGCTGCCCAGGGAAGAGATGCTCGCCCTGGTCGAGCGGCAGGGCGCGCACGGTGACGAGCCGGAGGTGCCCCACCACTGACACGGCACCTCGGCCTGGCACCCTGCTAGGCAGTTCCAAGACGGAAGGCCCCGTCCCGGTCCGGGACGGGGCCTTCCGTCTTCCCCTCAGGAACCGGCCGGGTGGCCGCGGTGATAGCGCAGCAGGACCCGGCCCTCGATCAGGCCAGGCGGCAGCGGGCCGAAGGCCTTGCTGTCCACGGCGCCAGCCCCGGGGTTGTCGGACGACAGCCACCAGCCGCCGCCCTCCGGCCATGCAACGCGCTTCACCACCAGCTGCTCCGGCCGCCCCGGGTTCCTCGCCACCACGATCTGCCCGGCGCGCACCCGCAACACCCGCCCGGCCCTTATCGTTCTGCGGACAAGGAGCATGTCACCCGGATCGAGGGCAGGCTGCATGGAACGCTCGGCGACCTTGGCCCGCCAGATCGGCCAGCGCATCCATGCCTCCCGGAGTAGCTCAGGACCGACGGGGTAGTGTCGGACACCGACACCCATGATCCGACATGAGAGAAGGAGATCGATGAGGCTGCTCGCACGTCTCCTCGAGCCGAAGGTCACGGTGTACGCCCACTGCGACCTCCCCTGCGGGATCTACGACCCGGCGCAGGCCCGGATCGAGGCCGAGTCCGTCAAGGCCATCTGCCAGAAGTACGCCGACAACGCCGACCCCGAGTTCCGCACCCGCGCCATCCAGATCAAGGAAGAGCGGTCCGAACTCGTCAAGCACCACCTGTGGGTGCTGTGGACCGACTACTTCAAGCCGCCGCACTTCGAGAAGTACCCCCAGCTGAACACGTTGTTCAACGAGGCGACCAAGCTGGCGGGCGCCGCCGGCACCAAGGGCAGCGTGGACGTCGGCAAGGCCGACGAGCTGCTCGGCAAGATCGAGGAGATCTCCAAGATCTTCTGGGAGACCAAGCAGGGCTGACGCTACCGTAGGACGCATCGACGCCGGAGGCCGCGCGCGACCCGCGCGGCCTCTGGCGTTGCGCGACATCCAGAACATGCCGTCTATCCAGGCAAAACACGTGCCACTCCAGTTTGGGCGGGGCGGATACGTCGGCACCACTTGTCGCGGACGGTAAGTTGCACACAAGGACAGACGGCGGCCGGGGACATGAGGGCGGCCGCCGCCAGTGGAGGACGCAGTGACCGGAGAGACCACCGCGCGGAGAGCAACGGCCGCGCCAACAGCCGTGATGGCTGAGGGCGAAGCCGCGGCCGATTGCCCCGTCCAGGACCAGGTGACCATCCGCATGCCAGCCGACGGGGCGTACCTGTCGGTCCTGCGGACGGCCACAGCGGGCCTAGCGGCCCGGCTGGACTTCACCCTGGACGAGATCGAGGACCTGCGCATCGCGGTGGACGAGGCCTGCGGCATGCTGCTCGCCCAGGCGGCCCCCGGCGCCGACCTGGAGTGCGACTTCACCCTGGGCGAGGACAGGATGGGCATCGCGGTCTCCACCGTCGCCTCGGAGCCCCGCCCGCCCGCCCGCGACACCTTCGCCTGGACGGTGCTCTCGGCGCTAGCGGGCAGCGTGGACGCGTGGGTCGGGCCGGGCGACAGGGTCACGGTCATGCTCAGGAAGATCCGAGAGTCGTCGAGGCCCGGGTGACCGGGGAAACCGAGACCCGGCTGACCGAGAGCGTCAGCGCACAGGTGACCGAGCACATCGAGATCGCGGTCACCGAGGGATTCGACGCCAAGGTGGCTGAGGCCGAGCTGAATGCCACCCCGAAGATCCAGCATGCCGTCCCGGACCGGGGCCGGGCCAGGGACCTGTTCGAGCGGCTCGCCACGCTGCCCGAAGATGACGATGAGCGGCTGCGCATCCGCGGTGAACTGGTCGAGCTGCACCTCCCGCTGGTGGAATACCTCGCCCGGCGGTTCCGCAACCGGGGTGAGTGGCTGGACGATCTGACCCAGGTCGCCACCATCGGCCTGATCAAATCGATCGACCGGTTCGACCTCGAGCGGGGGGTGGAGTTCTCCACCTACGCGACGCCCACCATCGTGGGCGAGATCAAGCGTCACTTCCGCGACAAGGGATGGGCGGTGCGGGTGCCGCGCCGGCTCCAGGAGCTGAAGCTGGCGCTGACCAAGGCCATCGGCGACCTCGCGCAGCGCGAGGGCCGGGCCCCCACCGTCGCGGAGATCGCCGCCCATCTGCAGATGACCGAGGAAGAGGTGCTGGAGGGCCTGGAGTCGGCCAACGCCTACTCGACCGTCTCGCTGGATGCGCCCGATTCCGGGGATGACGACGCCCCGGCGGTGGCCGAGTCGCTGGGCATGCTCGACGAAGCGCTGGAGGGCGTGGAGTACCGGGAGTCGCTCAAACCGCTGCTGGAGCAGCTGCCGCCGCGGGAAAAGCGGATCCTGCTGCTGCGCTTCTTCGGCAACATGACCCAGTCACAGATCGCAAGTGAACTCGGCATCTCCCAGATGCACGTTTCGCGGCTGCTGGCCCGGACCCTGACCCAGCTCCGGGCCGGACTGACCGCCGACGATTAGCAGACGATCAGGAGCGCGCCTGGCCGGGCCGGTTGGACTTGCCGGGCCGGCCAGACTGCTTCGACCGGCCGGACTGCTTCGACCGGCCGGACTGCTTCGACCGGCCGGACTGCTTGGGCCCGCCGGGCTGATCGGGCTGGCCGGCCTGCTTGGACCCGGTGGCCTGCTTAGACCGGCCGGGCTGGCCGGTTTGCTTGGGCTGGCCGGTTTGCTTGGGCTGGCCGGTTTGCTTGGGCTGGCCGGTTTGCTTGGGCTGGGCTGGCTGGGTGGACTGGCCGGGCTCCGGCCGCGTCTCTTCCTGGCCGGCCAGGGCGCGCAGGCTGGGCGGTGAGAGCAGGGCAGCGAACCCGGCGACGGCCAGCACGACCGACAGCACCCCCCAGTCGAGGCGGCTCGCCTGCAGCAGGTAGATCCCCACAATGCCGACGAATAGCTGCGTGAGCAGGGCCGGCGTGCGGCTCCAGCGGCCGGCGCGGGCGAGGCCGGCCGCCACCACCGCCAGTGCGGCCGCGCTCGCCGCCCCGATCAGCGTCAGCGCGATGCCGCTGCCCGTCTGGTAGGACCGCCCAGCGGCGGTGTCGATGCCGGCCAGCACCGTCGCCGCCAGCACCAGGGCCGCCTCGGCCGCCTGCACGGCGGCTGCGGCGCGAAGCGTGGCTGGGCTACGCCCCATCTGTCGGGCACCTCCTCGCCCTCATTACCCTGATCCCGTGCGCGCGATGCTCATCGTTAACCCCCATGCCACCTCCACCACGCCCCTGCGCAGGGACGTCATCGCACGCGCGCTGGCGTCCGAACTCGATCTCACGGTCGTGCAGACACGGTACCGGGGCCACGCCGCCCATTTCGCCGGGGAGGCCGCCAAGGACGGTTATGACCTCGTGCTCACCTTCGGCGGCGACGGCACCGCCAACGAGGCGGTCAACGGCCTGCTCCGCGCCTTCCCGCCCGAGGCCGGCGGCCCCGGGGCCCGCCCGGCCCTGGCCGCCCTGCCGGGCGGCAGCGCCAACGTCTTCACGCGGGCGCTCGGAACGCCGGCCGATCCGGTGGACGCCACCGGCCGCCTTCTCGCCGCGCTCACCGGGGGAGGGCGCCGCACCATCGGGGTGGGCCTGGCCGAGGACCGGTACTTCACGATCAACGCCGGGCTGGGTATTGATGCCGAAGTGGTCCGCGCGATCGAAGGGCTGCGCGCGGATGGGCAGGAGGCAAGTGCGGGGCTTTATGTATGGACCGCGATTCGCCATTTCTACGGCGTCACCAATCGGCGCCAGCCCGCACTCGCCCTGGAACTGAACGGGCGCCCGGCCGCCGGCCGCTTGTTCTTCGCGATCGTCTCCAACGCCGCGCCGTGGACCTACCTGGGCAGCCGGCCCGTCAACCCGAGTCCCGAGGCCGGCTTCAACACCGGCCTCGACGTGTTCGCCGCGCGCACGCTGGGCACGCTGCCCACGCTCGGCACCTTGCGCTACATGCTCGGTATCGGGCAGGGCGGGCACGCGGAACCCAGGCACATCCTCAGCTTGCACGACGAGCGCGAACTCGTGTTCCGCGCCAGCCGACCGATCGCGTTCCAGGTCGATGGGGAGTACGTCGGCGAGCGCGAGTACGTTACCTTCCGTTCAGTTCCCGATGCCCTGCGCGTCATTTCCTAACCACCAATCAATTGCATAGCTGGCGTCCCGGCGCCGAGAGCCGATCCCGGCGGGAATCCGGGACGGGCGGATAGCCACGAATGTGACCTATCAGACACAGAAAACAGTCCAACCCTTTGCCGCAGCCTCTTGACCATTGATCCACGAGATTGAGAGGCTTGATCTCGTTCGAGCGCGCAGCGTGCACCTCGCGCATGTTGTCATCTGGTCAGCCGGGTGCAGATCCGGCCTCCGGGCTCGGGCAAGGGGCCACGCGGGGGCTGAGGCTCTACCGAACCAGTAGTTTCGTGCGTTCTCTGGGGCCAGGCGCGGGTCCTTGGCATGTGGCCTAGCTCGTGAAATCATTCACAAGCGGGCCGGGAGGATCCGGGCTACCAGCCCGGCAGTCGAAGAGGGAGTGGACCGCATGGACTGGCGCCATCACGCCGCCTGCCGTGAGGTAGACCCGGAGTTGTTCTTCCCGATAGGCAACACGGGGCCCGCCCTGCTCCAGATCGACGAGGCCAAACAGGTATGCCGGCGCTGCCCGGTGATGGACCCCTGCCTGGAATGGGCCGTCGAGAGCGGCCAGGACGCCGGCGTCTGGGGCGGCATGAGCGAGGACGAGCGGCGGGCGTACAAGCGCC
The DNA here is from genome assembly GCA_963835425.1 of uncultured Actinomycetes bacterium. GTDB lineage: Bacteria > Actinomycetota > Actinomycetes > Streptosporangiales > Streptosporangiaceae > UBA9676. The sequence continues at coordinate 556,058 of CAWIGE010000006.1, forward strand.
GCACCGCCCGCGTCCGCGTCCGCGCTTAGCCCGCGCCCACCGGCTGGCCCTTCGGCCCGGCCGGGACGGCGCCGCAGCAGTGGCCGGGATCGCCGCGCCGTCCGGGAACTCTGCGACATGGCTGATGCCTGGTCCTGCGCCCCAGCCGCGGATGGCAATCTCGTGACTACCGGGCAGGAAAGCGATGATCTTCCCGCGGCGGTGCCGCCTGCCCATCAGCGCTGCGCTCCGCCCGGGCAGACCTTGGCGCGTTGCCAACCCCGTCCGCGATAGCCGCCGCGCCGGGGACCTTCGCCTCCGCGTCGGCGGGGAAAGTCCCGCTAGACGATACGCTGCGCCTCTGATAAAGCTGTCCTAAATGATCTACCCTCAGGGTGGCAGGTTGCCAGGACTGGAGGAAGAGAGATGTCTGGCATTGTGGTTGGAGTGGACGGGTCCGCCCACTCCATGAAATCGCTTGACTGGGCTCTTGACGAGGCCGCGCTCCGGAAAACCTCAGTGACCGTCCTCGCGGTCGCCCCGGCTGCTGCCAGCATCTGGGGAATCACGGGACAGTTCGACCCGGCCCCCGAGACCCAGCAAAAGGTCAAAGACGCCGCCGAGGGAATCGTCAAGGAGGCAGCTGACCGCCACGGCCAGCAGCAGGTGGCCGTGCGGACCGTCAGTGGCGTGCCCGCCGATGAGCTCATCAAGGCGTCGGAAAACGCCGATCTGCTGGTTGTGGGCGCCCGCGGCGCCGGCGGCTTCGCGAAACTGTCGATGGGCTCGGTCAGCACCCAGGTGACGCATCACGCCCACTGCCCGGTGGTCATCGTGCGGGAGGATTAGGCTCGCTGACGACTGACCCGGCCGCCCCGGCCAGGGCTGGACAGCCCGTGGCTGGCCGGGGCGGTCAGGTGGATGTTTCCAGCGGGAGGGCGACCAGCACCGCGGTGCCCCCGCCCGCGCGTGGTGAGATCTCCAGCCGGCCGCCGAGTTCGGAGATCACCAGCGTCCGCACGATCTGCAGGCCCAGGCTGGTCGCGGCGTCCAGCCGGAAACCCTCCGGCAGCCCAACCCCACTGTCCTCAACCGTCACTGTGAGCCCGTCGGGCGCGCGGTTGAACGGTTACCTTCAGCGTTCCCCCTGGCTCGGTGCCCGGCGGGTGAGCCAGGCCGTGCTGCAGCGCGTTCTGCAGCAATTCCGTCAGCACCAGCGCGAGCGGCGTGGCGACCGCGGCCGGCAGCGACCCGAACCGCCCGGCGATGACCGGGGCGACTCTCGCCTCGGGGTCGGCCATCTCGCCCGCCATCGCGGCCACCCGTTCGGCTATGTCGTCGAAGTCGACGATCTCCTCCGGGGTGTGCGAGAGGGTCTCGTGGACGATCGCGATCGACCCGACCCTGCGCACCGCCTCCTCCAGTGCCTCCCTGGCCTCCGGCCCGGACAGGCGCCGGGCCTGCAGCCGCAGCAGCGCCGCGACCGTCTGGAGATTGTTCTTGACCCGGTGGTGGATCTCGCGGATGGTGGCATCCTTGGTCATCAGCTCGCGTTCGCGGCGGCGCAGTTCGGTGACGTCGCGTACCAGGATCAGCGCGCCGGTGCGCAGGCCGCCCACGACCAGCGGGATGGATCGCAACTGGAGAACCGACCCGTTTCCCTCCACCTCGGTCTCCCGGGGCGCCCGGCCGCTGGCGGTCACCATCAGCGAGTCGTCCGACGGCTGCGCGGGGGCACACAGGCCCGCCGTCAGCGGGCCCAGTTCGGCTCCGACCAGGTCGGCGGACAGGCCGAGCCGGCGGTAGGCCGACAGCGCGTTCGGGCTGGCGTAGCTGACCTTGCCGGACCGGCCGAGCCGGAGCAGCCCGTCACCGACCCGGGGCGACCGGACCAGGGCAGGCTCCTCACCGGAATGAGGGAACATGCCCGCGGCGACCATCTGGGCGAGATCGTCCGCCCCCTTGAGGTAGGTCAGCTCCAGCCGGCTCGGGGTGCGGGCCGAGCTGAGATTGGTGCTTCGCTCGATCACCGCGACCAGCCGGCCGTCGCGCGTCACCGGGATCGATTCCCGCCGGACCGGGACGCCGTGGGTCCACTCGGGGTCGCCCTCCCGGCAGATGCGCTGCTCGGCGCGGGCCGCGTCCACGAGAGGCCGCTCCCCCGCCGCCATCACGGTGCCGACCATGTCGTCATACAGCGCCGTGGGACCCGTCGTCGGGCGCATCTGGGCCAGCGCCACCCAGCCGGGCCGTGTCAACAGCGGGGCCCAGAGGACCAGGTCAGCAAACGACAGATCGGCGAGCAGCTGCCAGTCCGACACCAGCGCATGCAGCCACTCGACGTCAGCCCCGGTCAGCGGGGTCAGCCCGCGGGCCAGGTCGGTCAGGGTTGGCACGTTTCATCATCGCACCCCGCCGGCCCGGTTCAGGCTGAGCTGATTCAGGCTGATGCCTGTTCTGGCCGGGCTGGTTCTGGCCGGACCGGCCGCCGTGCGGGATCATGGCCGGACGGCGTCCCCGGCGGGAAGGGAGTGACCTGTTGACCGCCTCCCCGGCTCGCAGCGACCCCGACGGCAGCCCGCCGCCCGGCCGGCCCAGCCCGAGGATCCCCAAGTACTACGCGGTGAAGCGGCAGTTGCTGGAGCTGACCAGGGCGATGTCACCGGGCACCCCCGTTCCGCCCGAGCGTGAGCTTGCGCTCAGGTACGGGACGTCGCGGACCACCGTGCGGCAGGCGCTGGCCGAGCTCGTCGTCGAGGGACGGCTGCTGAGGATGCAGGGCAAGGGCACGTTCGTGGCCATGCCCAAGGTCGCCCAGATGCTGGAGCTGTCCAGCTACACCGAGGGGATGCGGGCCCAGGGGCTGAACCCGCAGACGGTGGTCCTGGACACCGGCTACATCGCCGCCGACGACGAGCTCGCGGGGCTGCTCGGCATCCGGGCCGGGAGCCGGGTGCTGCGCATCCACCGGCTCCGGCTGGCCAACGGGGGGCCGATGTCCGTGGACGCCTCGCACCTGTCCGCGCAGCGCTTTCCCGGGCTGCGCCGCAGCCTGGAACGCCACCCGTCGCTGTACGAGGCGCTCGCCACCGACTACGGCGTCGAGGTCGCCGAGGCGCAGGAGACGATCGAAACCGTGCTCGCCGACCCCAAGGACGCTCCCCTGCTGCGGGTCAACGTCGGCATGCCGCTGCTGCTGCTGTCGCGGCACTCCTTCGACAACAACGGCACCCCGGTCGAGTGGGCGCAGTCGCGCTACCGCGGAGACCGCTACAAGCTGGTCACCCGGCTGCACCGGGGAAGCAGGGGCACCGGCCGGGAGTAGCGCCGCCAGCGTCCGGCACCATCTGATGGCCCAATCCCGGCGGCACGCCCTGCCACCCGGGACCTGCCGGCGGGAAGATCTACCAACTTTAGGTAGCAGAACCATTGCCCGTGGTGATCTGTAGTCGCACCATAGACATCATCACGCGACATACGTCGCATCGCGCCCGCCTGCGATGTGGCTCGGCGGGCGTACCTGACCCATCATCAATGCACGGAAGAGGACGTGATGGCGCAGTCCCGCCGCTGGCATGCGCGCCTCTCCGGCCGGATCGCGGCGCTGGCCCTGTTAGCCGCCGCCCCGGCCCCGGCGGGCCGGTTCCCGTCCTCTGATCACACCATCCCGGCGGCCGGGGGAATCCAGTTCTTCCGTTTATGCCAGCTCATGCGGGTGGTGGCCGCGGCAATCCCGCCTGCGCTCGCCTGCCCGCCGGGCGGCGGAGCTGCCATGCGACAGAGCTATGCGAGGAGGTTGTCTTGAGCCGCAGAAACGATTCGCCCCCGGAGGCCTCGCCGACAGGGGCGTCCCCCGCACACACCAGCAGACGCGATTTCTTAAAGAAGGCAGGGACCGCCGGAGTGCTGCTCGGCTCGGGCTCGGCGCTGTTGTCGGCCTGCAGCACCGCCACCGGCGTCGGCGGGTCGGCGTCGAGTGCGAGCAAGGGAACAATCAAGATTTTATTGTGGAGCCATTTCGTACCGCGCTATGACACGTGGTACGACCCGTGGGCAAAGAAATGGGGAGAGCAGAACGGCGTCAATGTCGTCGTTGACCACATCAACCAGGCCGACCTGCCGGCCCGTACCGCGGCGGAGTTCGCGGCGGGCGCCGGCCACGACATGATCGAATGGCTCACCCCGGCCTCGGCGTACGAGCCGAGCGTCCACGACCTGACCGACGTGGTCAAGCAGGCCGAGGGCAAGTACGGCAGCCAGATCAGCTTCTGCAAGCTGTCCAGCTTCAACCCGCACACCAGCAAGTACTACGCCTTCTGCCATACCTGGACGCCCGACCCGGGCGACTACCGGAAGGGCCTGTGGACCAAGGCCGGCATGCCCAACGGCCCCCTGACGTACGCCGATCTCCTCACCGGCGGCACGGAGATCGACCACAAGCAGCACGTGCGCATGGGCATCGGCATGTCGCCCGAGGTGGACTCCAACATGGCCGCCCGGGCGCTCATCTGGTCCTACGGCGGCAGCACCCAGGACGCGCAGGGGAAGGTGGTCCTCAACTCGCCGGAGACGGTCAACGCCGTCGCCTACATGGTGAAACTGTTCAAGCAGGCCATGACCGACGAGGTGTTCAGCTGGACCGCCGCCTCCAACAACCAGGGCCTGGTCGCCGGCCAGCTCTCCTACATCCTCAACTCGATCTCCGCCTACCGGACCGCCCAAACGACCAGCGCGAGCGTCGCCAACGACATCTTCTTCGTGCCCGCGCTCAAGGGGCCGACCGGGAAGGGCATCGCCAGCCAGCACGTCGTCCGCAGCTACATCGTCCCCAAATGGGCGGCGAACGTAGACAAGGTCAAGAAGTTCCTGCTGGACCTGGTGGGAGCGGCGCACAGCTCCGTGTACAACTCGGAACTGTATGACTTCCCCGCCTTTCCCAACACCGCCGCGGCCCCGGCACTGCCGGGCTGGCTGCGCAGCGATCCCTTCGGGTCGAAGCCCGCGAACAAGCTCGCCCTGCTGGCCTCCTCCCAGCAATGGACCACGAACGTCGGGTACCCGGGCGCGGCGAACGCGGCGGAAGGAGAAATCTTCGACACCAATATTCTCCCGACCATGATGGCAAACGCGGCCCAGGGAAAGGCGACGCCCAAGCAGGCGGTCGCCGCCGCGGCGAGCCAGTGCGAGGCCATTTACAGCAAATGGCGGGCCAAGGGCCTGGTGTGAGAAATACTGCCGGGCCCCACCCCTAGGACGGAGTTAACGGCTATGGCCGTGGTGGAAACCAAGTCACTGCGCAAGGAGTTCGGGCACACCACCGCGGTGGACGGAATCGACCTGGAAACCGGCGAGGGTGAGTACCTCGTCCTGCTCGGGCCGTCCGGGTGCGGCAAGACAACCTTGCTGCGGCTGATCGCGGGCCTGGAGCACCCCAGCCATGGCGACATCCTCATCGGGGGGCAGGTGGTCACCCACCTGCCCCCCAGGGCGCGGCAGATCGCGATGGTGTTCCAGAGCTACGCCCTGTACCCGCACAAGACGGTGTTCGCGAACATCGCGTTCCCGCTCGCGGCCGCGGGCATGCCGCGGGAGCAGCGGCCGGAGAGGGTGCACTGGGCGGCCGGCCGGCTGGGAATCGACGGCCTGCTCGACCGCCGGCCCCGGCAGCTGTCCGGCGGGGAGCGCCAGCGGGTCGCCCTGGCCCGGGCGCTGGTCCGCGAGCCACAGGTGTTCCTGCTCGACGAACCGCTGTCCAACCTGGACGCGAAGCTCCGCTCGTCGGCCCGCGACGAGCTGAAGGAGTTCCAGCAGCGGGTGGGGATCACCACCATCTACGTCACCCACGACCAGGTCGAGGCGATGGGTCTCGGCGACCGCATCGCCGTGCTCAACGAGGGGAAGATCCAGCAGATCGGCACCCCCGATGAGATCTACCACCACCCCGCCAACACGTTCGTGGCCACGTTCGTGGGCTCACCGCCCATGAACCTGCTCACCAGGGACGGCAAGCTGCTCGGGTTCCGGCCGGAACAGTTCCTCCCGGCCCCGGCGGTGGGTGAGCGGCCAGGCCAGGTGATCTTTGATTTCGCGGTGACCCGGGTGGAGAACCTCGGCTCCGACCGGTACGTGTACGGGCACCTGCCGGGCGTGGACCCCGAGGCCAAGGTCATCGCGAAGCTGCCATCGACCGTCACCACGCCGGTCTACGTCGGGGACCGGGTCCCGTTCGCCGTCAGCGGCAGTGACCTGCGCTATTTCGACCAGCAGACCGGGACGCTGACGGCGGCCGGGGAAGCGAAGGTGAAGCCATGACGATCGCCCAGCGCCCGGCCGAGATCGCGATGGGACCGCGGCGGGAACGGTACCTGCTGGACTCCGAACGGCTGCTCGGGCCCGCGCTGATGGCACCGGCCGTCATCTACCTGATCCTCGTCGTGGGTTACCCGCTGGTGCTGGCGTTCGTGTACGCGTTCAGCGACGCGACCACGGGCAGCCAAAGCCTGCACTTCGTCGGCTTCCAGACCTTCATCGCGGCGGTCAAGGACCCGGTCTTCCTCACCACGCTGCGTAACACGTTCGTCTTCACCGCCATCTCGCAGGCGCTCGTGGTGATCCTCTCGACGGTCCTGGCCTTCGTCCTTACGGCCAACTTCCGCGGCCGGTGGTTCGTGCGGTTCCTGGTCCTGCTGCCGTGGGCGACGCCGGTCGCGCTCAGCGCCGTGATCTGGCTGTGGATGCTGGATTCGATCTTCAGCCCGTTCGACTGGTTCGCCCAGCTGCTGCACATCGTCCCCCCGGGCGGCCACATCATCTTCCTCGGGCAGAGCGACCTGGCGATGGGATCGGTCATCGCGCTCCAGACGTGGCGGATCCTGCCGCTCGCGACGGTGATCCTTATGGCCGGGCTGTCGGCCATCCCGGCCGACGTCAGCGACGCGGCCGAGGTGGACGGGGCGGGCTTCTGGCGGCGCCTGTTCGGGATCACGCTGCCGCTGCTGAGCCCGGTGATGACGGTCGCGCTGCTGTTCGGGATCGTGTTCACCTTCACCGACATGGCGGCCGTGTTCGTCCTCACCGGCGGCGGCCCGGGCAACGCGACCCAGGTCCTGGCGAGCTGGGCGTTCTACAAGGGCATCAACGGCGGGAACCTGGCGGTGGGCGCGGCCGACGCGCTCATCATGTTCCCCGTGCTGCTCGGGCTGGCCGCGGTCTTGCTGAGGATCGCCAGCCGGGCCGAGGTGAGCTGAGATGGCCGCCGCCCAGCCCCGCACCGTCCGCGGCCGGGTTGCCATCTACCTGCTCGCCATCGGGTTCGCGGTGTTCAGCGGCTTCCCGTTCCTGTGGGCCGCCCTGACCATGGTCCGGCAGGACTCCGATCTCTACGTCACCACCCACAACCCGTTCGTGTTCGCCAAGCCGCCGACGCTCGGCCACATCACCGATCTGCTGCGGAACACCCCCTACCTCCAGTTCATCCTCAACAATGTAATGATCGGGCTGGCGACCGTGGTGATTACGCTGGCGTTGAGCCTGCCCGCCGCCTACGCCCTGGCCCGGCTGTCCGGCCGGTGGGGCGAGAAGGTGGGAATCGCGATCTTCCTGACCTACCTGGTCCCGCCCACGCTGCTGTTCCTGCCGCTGTCGCGCCTCATCACGGTGATAGGCCTGCAGGATTCGATTTGGTCCCTGGTCGTCGTCTATCCTGGTTTCACGATCCCGCTGTCGACCTGGCTGCTGATGGGCTTTCTGAGGTCGATACCGCGGGACATCGAGGAGCAGGCCCAGGTGGACGGCTACAGCCGTGTCGAGGCCGTGGTGCGCACCGTCTTCCCGCTCGCGCTGCCGGGGATCTTCACCGTGGTGGTCTTCACCTTCACGCTCACCATGCAGGACTTCATTTACGCGCTCGCGTTCGTGTCGAGCTCATCGAGCATGACGGTGAGCGTGGGGGTGCCGACCGTCCTCATCCGCGGCGACGTGTTCTACTGGCAGTCGCTCATGGCGTCGGCGATCATCGTCGCGATCCCGGTGGCCCTGCTCTACAACGTCTTCCTCGGCCGCTTCATCCGCGGCTTCACCCTGGGCGCCGTCAAAGGATAAGCCGGGCGGATCGGGGTAGCGGGGGCGGCATGGCAGCCGCAGCGCCAGCGCCGCAGGTCAGCCGGGTCGCCGACTGTAAACCACTGCGCCCATCGAGGCACGGCTGCATCATAGCCACCACTACGCGACACACGTCGCAACGCGCCCTGCCGCGCCGTGATTGGGCGGGCGCGCTGAACCCATGACCCACGTAAGGAAGAGGTCGTGATGGCCGAGCCCCGCCCCGCACGCAGGCGCACGCGCACCGGCGCCTGGATCGTGATCGCGGTCCTGCTGGCAGCCTCCCTGGTCGGGACGCTGTGGGTGCCGTTCTATAACCACACCAGCCCCACGCTCGGCGACTTCCCGTTCTTCTACTGGTACCAGCTCATGTGGGTGCCGATCGTCGCGATCCTGTCCGCGGCCGCCTACCTGCTCAGCCGGCTGACACAGCGGGGCAACGCAGCGGCCGGCCCGCAGCCCCCGGAGAAAGGCCCGGGGGAGGTGAGCTGACATGAGCGGCAACGCCGTGGCCTTCACCATCGTCATCATCATGTTCGCGGTCGTCACGCTGGTTGGCTTCGCCGCCGCCCGCTGGCGCCGGGCCGAGGACACGCTGCACCTCAACGAGTGGGGACTGGGCGGACGTGGCTTCGGAACGTTCGTCACCTGGTTCCTGCTCGGCGGTGATCTTTACACCGCCTACACCTTCATCGCCGTGCCCGCCCTGGTTTTCGGGGTGGGGGCGGTCGGCTTCTTCGCCGTTCCCTACACGGTCATCGTGTTCCCGATCGTGTTCGTGTTCGCCCCCCGGCTGTGGTCGGTCTCCCGGGTGCACAACTACATCACTCCCGCGGACTTCATCCGCGGCCGTTACGGATCGCGTGGCCTGGCCCTGGCCGTCGCGGTGACCGGCATCCTGGCCACCATGCCCTACATCGCCCTGCAGCTGGTCGGCATCCAGGCCGTGCTCACGGTGCTCGGGGTGGGCAGCAGCTCGGGCAACGCATTCGTCAAGGACCTGCCGCTGATCATCGCCTTCATCGTGCTCGCCGGCTACACCTGGCTGTCCGGGCTGCGGGCGCCCGCCCTGATCGCCTTCATCAAGGACATCCTCATCTACGTGATGATCATCGTGGCGATCTTCTACATCCCGGCCAAGCTGGGCGGCTGGGGCCACATCTTCTCCACCGCGGGCGATCATCTGGCCAAGACCAACCCCAAGACCGGCAAGCCATTCGGCTCACTGACCCTGGGACCCACGGTCACCTGGGCCTACTCGTCGCTGGCTCTAGGGTCGGCGCTGGCGCTGTTCATGTACCCGCACGCGGTGACCGGCGTACTGGCCTCCCGCCGCCGCAACGTCATCCGGCGCAACATGGCGATCCTGCCCGCCTACTCGCTCATGCTCGGGTTCGTCGCGCTGCTGGGCTACATGGCCCTGGCCGCGCCGGGCGTGCCCCAGGCGGTCAAGGCCAACGGCGCCAACGCCCAGCTGGCCGTGCCGTTCCTGTTCCAGAAGATGTTCCCGCCCTGGTTCGAGGGCCTTGCCTTCTCGGCCATTGTCATCGGCGCGCTGGTGCCCGCGGCGATCATGTCGATCGCGGCCGCGAACCTGTTCACCCGCAACATCTACAAGGAGTTCTTCAAGCCGGACGCGACGCCACGCCAGGAGACCAGGGTCGCGCAGGCGGTCTCGCTGGTGGTCAAGCTGGGCGCCCTGCTTTTCGTACTCGCGCTGAGCAAGACCTTCTCGATCAACCTGCAATTGCTGGGCGGGGTCTGGATCCTGCAGACCTTCCCGGCCATCGTGATCGGCCTGTACACGCGCTGGTTCCACCGCTGGGCGCTGGTGACCGGCTGGGCGGTGGCCATGGCTTACGGCACGATCGTGGCCTACAACACGCCCGCGCCGGGGGTGCCGGGCTCGCACTTCGGCGCGTCCACCGCGAACGTGCCCGGCTTCAACCACACGGTGTACATCGCGCTCACCGCGCTGGTCATCAACCTGGTGGTGGCGGCCGTCCTGACCGGCGTGTTCCGGCTGGCCAAGCTCCCGGCCGGCGCGGACGAGACCGCGCCCGGCCACTACCACGCCGACCCGGAGGGGGAGCCTGCGGCGGCCGCGGCCATCACAACGGCGACCGGCCCGACGGCGACCGACTCGACCCAGCGCTGAGCCCGGGCCCGGCGCTTGACACGGTCACGGCCCGGGCCGGTCAGCTAGTCACGGCCCGGGCCGGTCAGCCGGTCACCGCCCGGGCCGGTCAGCCGGTCACCGCCCGGCCCGGTCAGCCGGTTACCGCCCGGGCCCGTCAGCCGGTTGCCAGCGGCCGGGCCGGTGACGCCGCGCTGGTAACGTCGCGGGCATGACCGAGGGGAACCAGGATTCCGCCAGGACGGGTGCGGCGCAGGCCACGCGCGACGCCAGCGGGGAGGCGCCACGTCACGGCGGTGCGCGCGCGGTGGCCGCCGCCCGCCGGCACGACGTGTCCGCGATGTTCACCCTCTCCGGCGGGCATGTGTTCCCCCTCTACGACGGGGCGGTCAAGGCCGACCCGCCGATGCGCCTGGTCGACGTCCGGCACGAGCAGACCGCAGTGTTCGCGGCCGAGGCGACGGCGCGGCTGACCCGCCGCCCCGGCCTGGCGGTCCTCACCGCCGGCCCGGGGGTGACGAACGGCATCAGCGCGATCACCACGGCTCACTTCAACGGGTCCGCACTGGTGGTGCTGGCCGGCCGGGCACCGGACTACCGCTGGGGCTCGGGCAGCCTGCAGGAGATCGACCACCCGCTGCTGCTCGCCCCGGTCACCAAGCGCGCCTGGACCGAGCACCAGGCCGACCAGGTGGGCGCCGCGGTGGACGAGGCGTTCCGCATCGCCACCACCGCGCACCAGGGACCGGTTTTCGTCGACTTCTCGCTGGAGGCCCTGTTCGGCGAGGCGGCTGAGGCCGGGCCGGCCGGGGCCACGGCACCTCAGGCTCCGGCGCCCCAGCCCCGCCGACGTGGACATGATCGCTGGCCTGCTGGCCGGCGCCAGCCGCCCGGTGCTGGTGCTCGGCTCCGATGTGTGGCTGGGCGCGGCGGAGACCGCCGCCCGGGCGGCGGCGGAGGAACTGTCGCTGCCCGTGATCACGAACGGCCAGGGCCGAGGGGCGTCCTGCCGGCCGGGCACGACCTGCTGGTCACCCGCGCGCGGTCGGTGGCGTTCCGGGAGGCGGACCTGGTCGTGGTGGTGGGCACGCCGCTGGACTTCCGGCTGGGCTATGGCGAGTTCGGCGGCCAGGACGGGGCCCCGCCCGCCCAGGTGGTGCACGTGGCCGACGCCCCGGACCAGATCGCCACCCATTGCCCGCTCGCCGCCTCCGCCGCGGGCGACCTGGTTGCATTCTTCGCCGCGCTCGCCGACGCGGTGCCGCAGCGGTTGCGGCTGGCCGGGACGGACGGTACCGGCCGCCCCGGGCCGGCCTGGCGGGAGTCGTGGCTGCCCCGGCTCCAGGCCGCCCGGGCCGAGGCGATAGCGGCCGACGGCGCCCTGCTGACCTCCGACGCCGACCCCGTCCATCCGTTGCGTATCTATGGCGAGCTCGCCCGGCTGCTCGACGAGGACGCGGTGGTGATCGGCGACGGCGGCGACTTCGTCTCCTACGCGGGCAAGTACCTCGAGCCCAGGCGCCCCGGCGGGTGGCTCGATCCCGGCCCGTACGGGTGCCTGGGCACCGGCCTCGGCTATGCGATCGCCGCCCGCATCGCGCGGCCGTCGGCACAGGTGGTGCTGCTGCTCGGCGACGGGGCGGCGGGCTTCTCGCTGATGGACGCCGACACGCTCGTGCGGCACCGGCTGCCGGTGGTCATGATCTGCGGCAACAACGGCGCCTGGGGGCTGGAGAAGCATCCCATGCAGGCCCTGTACGGATACGACGTGGCGGCGGACCTGCAGCCGCGCTGCCGCTATGACGAGGTGGTCCGGGCCCTGGGCGGCGCCGGCGAGATCGTCACCCGCGCGGACGGCATCGGGCCGGCCCTGCGCCGGGCCTTCGCCTCCGGCGTGCCCTACCTGGTGAACGTCATCACCGACCCGGCGATCGCCTACCCCCGCTCCACCACCGGCATCTGACCCGCCGGGCGCCGCAACCCGCCGCCACCCGTCGCGGCCCGCCTGGGCCCGCCGCTTGACACGGTCACGGCCGGTGGCTGGATGTCCGGGCGAGGAAGGCAGCGCGGTCGACCAGGACCCGCTCCACCGTGCCGGCGCCCGCCACCAGGTCGCCGTCCTCGCCCGACCCGGCGCTCCCCGCGCCCTCGCGGGCGATGAAGCTGAAGATGAGCCTGCGCCCATCGACCTCGGTCAGCTCCGCCTCCACAACGACCTCGGCGCCCACCGGGCTGGCGCGCCGGTGCTCGAGCGACGCGGACGTGCCGACCGAGGTCATGCCGGGGGGCAGATGCGGCGCGATGGCCGCCACGGTGGCCGCCTCCGCCATGGCCAGCAGCCGGGGCGTGGCGAGTACCGGCACATCCCCGCTCCCGGCCGAGATCGCGGTATCCGCGTCGGCCACCACGGCACTCACCGACGCCCGCTGCCCGGCCGCAACACCCATGCCGACCACCCTAGAACTCGCCATCCGCCCCGCCGGCCCCACTTCCCACGGATCTTGGCCATGATCCCGTCCGTTTCGTCCCGGTTCCGTTGACCAAAATCCGTGACAAGTCGGGGGTCCGGCGGGGCGACCGGCCAGATTAGGCTGGTCGGCGATGGACGACGGCGCGCGGTACTGCGACCACTGCGGCCAGCCACAGGCGCAGCACGGGCACCAGGCCTGCCGGGAGGCCCGGGCGCTCGAGCCGCCCCGCTACTGCCCCCATTGCGGCCGCCGCATGGTGGTCAAGGTGACCCCCGGCGCCTGGTCCAGCCGCTGCCCCCGCCACGGCCTGACAACAAGCACCACCTGACCGCCGGGCCCCGCCTCAAGCGCCGGCCCCCCGCCTCAAGCGCCGGCCCTCACCTCAAGCGCCGGCCCCACCTCAGCTGATGGTCGCGATGAGGTCGCCCTCCTGGACCACGTCTCCCTCGGCCACGTGCAGCTTGGCCAGGGTGCCGGCCCCTTCGGCCAGGACGGGGATCTCCATCTTCATCGACTCAAGGATGACGAGGGTGTCGCCGTCCTCGATCTGATCCCCTTCGGTGGCCACGACCTTCCAGACGTTGGCCACCATCTCCGCGCGGACTTCGGCCACCCCACCGCTCCTCTCCTCGGCCCGGCGTCTGTGCCGGATGCCGCCGCCATCATTGTGCGGCCACGGGGGTCACGGACGCAGCCCCGCCACCACGGATGTGTCGTAGTCGCCGCTGACAAAGGCCTCGCTCGTCAATAGGTCCGCGTGGAACGGCAGGTTGTTCTTGGGCCCGCTGAGCCGGAAGGCCGCCACCGCCTCACGCGCCCGGCCCAGTGCCTCGTCCCGGGTCCCGCCATATACGCACAGCTTCGCCAATAGCGGGTCGTAGAACGGCGTGACCTTGTTGCCCGCCTCGTAGCCGGCGTCCACCCGGATCCCCGGGCCGGCTGGCTGGTCCCATTCGGTGATCGCGCCGGGGCTGGGCAGGAACCGCACCGGGTCCTCGGCATAGACCCGGAATTCCAGCGCATGCCCCACGGGCGCAACGGCCAGCGGGTCGAATCCCACCGGCTCCCCCGCGGCAATGCGGAACTGCTGCTCGACCAGGTCGATGCCGGTGACCAGTTCCGTCACCGGGTGCTCGACCTGCAGCCGGGTGTTCATCTCCAGGAACACGAACTCCTGCGTCCGCACGTCGAGGAGGAACTCCACGGTCCCGGCGCCCCGGTAGCCGACCGCTTCCCCGGCCTGGACGCCCGCCGCGAGCAGGCGCTCGCGCACCGGCGGGCCGACGCCGGGGGACGGGGTCTCCTCGGCCACCTTCTGGTGCCGCCGCTGGACCGAGCAGTCACGCTCCCCCAGCGCCACCACGCGGCCATCGGCCAGCCCCATGATCTGGACCTCGACGTGCCGGGCCCGCTCGATGAACCGCTCCAGCAGGATCGCGGGGCTGCCGAAAAACCGCTCAGCGCGGGTGCGGGCGGTCTCGAACGCCGTCTGCAGATCCTCCGGTCCGGTGGCCGCGCTCATGCCGATCCCGCCCCCGCCGGCCGCGGCCTTGACCATCACCGGGTAACCGATCCGCTCGGCCTCCGCCAGCGCCGCAGCGGCGTCGGTCACCGGCTCCGTGCTGCCCAGGGCGACCGGAACCCCCGCCCGGTGCATCAGGTTCCTGGCGTTGATCTTGTCGCCCATCTGCTCGATCGCCTCCGGCGTGGGGCCGACCCAGGTCAGCCCCTCGGCCCGCACCTGCCGGGCGAACGCCGCGTTCTCGGACAGGAAGCCGTAACCGGGATGGACGGCGGCGGCGGCGCTCTGGCGGGCGGCGGCCAGGATAGCGCCCGCGTCCAGGTAGCTCTGCGCCGGGGGCGGCGGGCCGATCAGCACCGCCTCGTCGGCCTCCCGGACGAAGGGAAGGTCGGCGTCGGCCTCCGAGTAGACCGCCACTGACCGGATGCCGAGCCGGCGGGTGGTGGCGATGACGCGGCGGGCGATCTCGCCACGGTTGGCGACAAGCACGGACTCCAGCACGCAGGAAGCCTAATGCGTTGGGCCGGCGGCGGGGAGCGCGGGTCGACGGCGGGGAGCGCGGGTTGACGGCGCGGAGCGCGGGCGGGCTACTGCGCCCCGGCCTCAGTCGCTCTCAAGCTCGATCCGGATCTCCTGGATGCGGGCCATCACCTTGACCCGCAGCTCCTTCGGGGCCTTGTCGTCCCGGCAGCACTTGTGCACCAGCTGCTTGACGACCTCTTCCAGGCCGTACTCACGCAGGCACGGGCCGCACTCGTCGAGGTGCTGGCGGATCTTGGCGCGGCCCGGTGGATCCAGCTCCTGGTCCAGGTACGAGTAGAGCTCCGCTAGCACCTCGGTACAGGGCGTTTCGTGAGGCTTCCCGCAGCTCATGTCGAGTCCTCCCCGGGCCCGCTCTCCGCCCGTGAGGGCTGCTGGTCGGCATCGGGGGCCACCCTGACCAGGCCGCTTTCGGCCGCGTAGTCCTGGAGCAGTTCGCGCAGCTGCCGGCGCCCGCGGTGCAGGCGCGACATGACCGTGCCAATGGGTGTGCCCATGATGTCGGCGATCTCTTTGTACGCGAAACCTTCCACGTCGGCCAGGTAAACGGCGATTCGGAACTCCTCCGGCAGGTCCTGGAGGGCTCGCTTGACGTCCGAATCGGGCAGCCGCTCCAGCGCCTCGGCCTCGGCCGACTTCAGCCCCGACGAGGTGTGCGAGGCGGCCCTGGCCAGCTGCCAGTCCTCGACGTCCTCCGCACCGGATCGCTGCGGCTCCCGCTGGCGCTTGCGGTAGGTGTTGATGAAGGTGTTCGTCAGGATCCGGAACAGCCACGCCTTCAGGTTGGTGCCGGGCTGGAACTGGTGAAACGACGCGTAGGCCTTGGCAAAGGTCTCCTGCACCAGGTCCTCGGCGTCGGCCGAGTTGCGGGTCATCCGCATCGCAGCCGAATAGAGCTGATCCAAGAAGGGCAGCACATCCTGCTCGAACCGCTCGCTCCGCTGCTCGAGAGTTTCTTGACCGGCTTCCGCTGCCGCTGGCTCCTGGCTTCGCCGGGTTTCAGGTACGGGACCCACCCCCTCGGATGAAGTTGTCCCCGTGCGCCAACGGTAGCCGGACGGGCCGGAGGACGCATGTCCCCCCCGGGCCGAACCGAACGCGGGCGCAACCGGGAGATCATCCAGGGGCGCATAACTGCTTACCAGCACGCCCGGTGCAACATGAGCACCCGCAGCTTCATTCCGTGGGGCGCCGTGAGGTTTTCCGGCCGTCAGCGGTACCAGTCGGGGCAGGTCAGGTGAGCACAGCGTGGTCGTGGGGAAGACCCTGAGTGAGGGTTCGCGCGGGAGGAGTCACCCCGGTGACGTCCCGCCCCAGGCACCCCGGCTTCGCGCCGGTCGTGGCCCGCGTGGCCCGAGGCAGATGGAGTGCAGGTGTCGGCATCGGCGGCCAGCCCCCTGGCGGCCCTGGCGCCGGGCTCGCTCGCGGGTTACTGGCGTTTCCAGCGGGCCGTGGCCAGGGCGCAGCTGGTGGCGTGGCTGCCGACCGCCCGCAGGCGTGCTGGTGGACATCTCCGGGCCGGACGCGAGCGCCCCGGCGCAGGCGGCGGACCGCGGCCACACGGTGATCCGGGTCCTCTCGGCGGCACCAGCAGCAGCGCCAACAGTGGGACCGGCACCAGCAGTAGCGGCGGAGCCGCGCCGCGCCCGGCCGACCGGGGGCAGGCGCGGCACGATCGTGCCGGTGGTGGCCGACCCCGCCAGCCTGGCCTTCCTCGCCGACGGCTGCGCCGACGGAGTCGTCGCCGAGGACGGCGCGCTGTCGCGGCAGCTGATGACCGAGGACCTGGCGGCCGAGATCGCCCGGGTGCTCCGGCCGGGCGGGCAGCTGCTGGCGTCCGTGGACTCCCTCGTGCTCGGGATGGCGATGCTGGCCGAACAGCGCCGCTGGGCGCATCTCACCGACCTCGTCCACGCCGAGGTGGTCCTCATCCCCTGGCCCGACGGCACCATCACCCGCTGTTTCGGCGTGAGCCAGTTCACCGAGCTGCTGACCGAGGCCGGGCTGGAGGTCAGCTGGGTCAGGCCCCGCACGGTGCTGTCCCCGTCAATGGTGGATCAAGTGCTGCGCCGGGACCCGTCGGCGATCACGCGTCTCGTGCGGGCCGAACTCGCTGCCTGCCAGGACCGCGCGGGCGGCCTCATCCCGGCCGAATCGTTCGGGATCAGCTTGCTGGCCGCCGCCCGCAAGCCCCCCTGCCTGCCCTGACCCCTTACCGGCCACGGTCCCGCCGGGATTGGCACTTCACGCAGCGCGCGGCCTCGGGCCTGGCATCCAGCCGTCCCTCCGGAATCGGCGACCCGCAGTCGGCGCAGGTGCCGTAGGTCCCGTGCTCGATCCGGTCGAGCGCGGCGAGCACCGCGCGGAGCTGCACCTTGGCCGCCTCCACCACCGCCTGGGTGCGGTCGTTCTCCGACAGGTTCGTCCCCGCGTCCGCCGGATCCTGCGGGGAGTCGGACCCGATCCGCTCCGCCGGCTGTTCCCCCTGCAGCACCGCGATGGACTTGTCAAGTTCGCCGCGCATTTCTTCGAGGCGCTTACTCGCGGTGTCAGTGTCCACAGGTCCTCCTTTGGTCGGCAGGAGCGGAGCAGAGCAGCGCTCTCAGGGATCTCCCGCCAGCGGGGTAACTCAGAACAGCGTTAGCGGGGCCGGAGCGGGATGGCGGTACGGATCCCCGTCCCCGGGCAGCCCGATTGCCGCGGCCCGCCTGCCCGGCGGGCCGATCGCACCGTGGCCGGTGCCGTCGGTAACGTCAGTCATGGCCGGTGCGGGTCGGCTCGGTGGCCAGCGGCTCCATCAGATCCGGGCCGTTGTTGCGGACGGAGTTGACGGCCATGGAAACCGGATAGGTCTCCAGCATGCCGGACGTCGCCGGCGCCAGCAGCGCGAGCAGGTCGGCCTTGTCGGAGTTGCCCGGGTCGAGCCAGTCCGTCCACCGCGCGGGGTCGATCACCATCGGCATCCGGTCGTGGATCTGGCCAACGCTGTCCTCGGCCCGGGTGGTGATGATGGTGGACGTCCACAGCCAGGCGCGCGGATGGTCCTCCGGCACGGACTTGTCCCGCCAGATCTCATAGAGGCCGGCGAAGGCGAGCACACCGCCGTCGGCGCGGTGGATGAAGTACGGCTGCTTGCGCGTCTTCCCGTTCCCGGCCGCCTGTTGCCACTCGTAGAAGCCGTCGGCGGGCAGCAGACACCGGCGCCGGGTAAAGGCCTGCCGGAACGCGGGCTTGGAGTCCACCGTCTCCGCCCGTGCGTTGATCATGCGGCTGCCGATCTTGAGGTCTTTGGCCCAGTACGGCACCAGGCCCCAGCGGACCACCCGCAGCTCCCGCGCGACGTCCTGCGGGCCGGAGTCGCCGCTGCCGCGGCTGCCCCGGGTCATCACCGCATAGACCGGCTTGGTCGGGGCGACGTTGTAGTCCGGCTCCAGCGACTCGTCAACACGGTCGCGCTCGATGCGGAACTCGGCCAGGAGGTCCTCACGCTTGCGCGCTGACGCGTACCGGCCGCACATGCCATCACCCTGTCGTCACATGGAAGAGGTGCAAAGTACCCAAGAATGGGCTTTTCATAGCCACGATACGTGCCTGCCAAACATCGGCCACCGGCCCGTCGCCTCCCCGCCCGGAGGAGGGCCGCTGCCCGCCGGCGGCGCCCCGCCCCGCCAGCACCGGTCATCCCGCCGGCCCCGGGCCGCCTGGCGGCTCGCGGCGCGCCCGTGGCGGCCCCCCGACCGGCTGGAGATCCAGGTGAAATGGCCTAGGCTCGCAGCATGAGCGCGCACCAGCCGCCCGGCCTGGCTGGCCGGCGCTGGCCCTGCCGGCCGCGGCCGGCCCGGTACGGGCGAGGGTGACGCTGCCGGGTTCGAAATCCATGACCAACCGGGCGCTGGTCCTCGCCGCGCTCGCCGACGGGCCCGGCGCCATCACCCGCCCGCTGCACGCCCGGGACACGCTGCTGATGGCCCGGGCGCTGACCGCGCTGGGTGCCCGCATCGACACCGACGCCGCGCCGGGGACCTGGCGGGTCGCCCCCGGCCGCCCGGCGGGCGACGCCCGGGTGGACGTGGGCAACGCCGGCACGGTGATGCGGTTCGTGCCGCCGGTCGCGGCGCTGACCGCCGCCACGGTGGAGTTCCACGGCGATGCCCGGGCCTCCCAGCGCCCGGTCGCGCCGATCCTGGCGGCACTGCGCGAGCTCGGCGCGGTCATCGACGACGGCGGCCGCGGCGCCGCCCCGTTCGCCGTGCGCGGGACCGGGTCGCTGGCGGGCGGCGCGGTCACCCTCGACGCGTCGGGGTCCTCACAGTTCGTCTCCGGCCTGCTGCTCGCCGCCCCGCGCTTCGACAAGGGCGTGGAGATCCGCCACCGCGGCCGCCGGGTTCCCTCGGCCCCGCACATCGCCATGACCGTGCAGATGTTGCGCGCCGCGGGCGCCGAGGTGGAAACCGCCAGCATGCATAACGATCCTGCCGGCCTCCACGCGGTGGACACGTGGCGGGTTCATCCGGGGCCGGTCAGGGCCGGGACGCTCGCCGTCGAGCCCGATGTCGTCAACGCCGCGCCGTTCCTGGCCGCCGCCCTGGTCACCGGCGGCACGGTGACCATCAGCGGCTGGCCGCGGCGGACGACCCAGCCGGCCGGCACATCCTGGACCTCTTCACCCGGCTGGGCGGCCGGTACGAGACCACCGACGGCGGGCTGGCCGTTACCGGCACCGGCACGATCCACGGCATCACCGCCGATCTGTCTGACGTGCCCGAGCTGGCGTCCGTCGTGGCCGCGCTGGCCGCGCTGGCCGATGCGCCGTCGCGGCTCACCGGCATCGGGCACATCCGGCAGCAGGAAACCGACCGGCTGGCCGCGCTGGCCACCGAGATCAACGGGCTCGGCGGGGATGTGGCCGAGTTCCCCGACGGTCTGGCGGTCCGGCCCCGCCCGCTGCACGGCGGGGTGTTCGCCAGCTACGACGACCACCGGCTGGTGATGGCGGCCGCGGTGCTCGGGCTCGCCGTCCCCGGCATCGAGGTGGAGAACCCGGCCACCGTGGGCAAGACCTTCCCCGAGTTCACCCGCCTGTGGCCGGCGATGCTGGAGGGCGCGCCCTGACCAGCCGCGCGAGCCACTCTCGGCTAGACGAGGACGATGTGCGGGTGCGCCCGGGACGCGGCTCCCGGCCCCGCACCCGCCGGCGGCCCGCGCACGAGGACGCGGCCGAGGGCTTTGTTGCCGCGGTCGAGCGGGGCCGGTACGGCGTGCTCGTGGACGGCCGGCGGGTCACCGCCATGCAGGCACGCGAGCTTGGCCACCGCGGGGTGGTGGTGGGCGACACGGTCGCCCTGGCCGGTGACGTCTCCGGCGCCCCCGGCACCCTGGCCCGGGTGGTCCGGGTGGAGCCGAGGACCACCGTGCTCCGCCGCTCCGCCGATGACAACGACCCGGTGGAGCGGGTCATCGTCGCCAACGCCGGCCAGCTGATCATCGTCACCGCCCTCGCCGACCCGCCGCCCCGGCCCCGGCTCATCGACCGCTTCCTGGTCGCCGCCTACGACGCCGGGCTGGAGCCGCTGCTCTGCCTGACCAAGGCCGACCTGGCCCCGCCCGACGAGTTGCTCGCCGCCTACGGCCCGCTGGGCATCCCGTACGTAGTGATCGGGCGGCCGCTGACCAGCCAGGTGCTCGCGCCGCTGCGCAAGTACGCGGCGGGCCGGATCAGCGTACTGGTCGGCCACTCCGGAGTCGGCAAGTCCACGCTGGTCAACGCCTTGATCCCGGACGCGGACCGGGTCGTGGGCGAGGTCAGCCCGGTCACCGGCCGGGGCCGGCACACCTCATCCTCCGTGGTTGCGCTCCCCCTGTCCGGCGGTGGGTGGATCATCGACACGCCCGGGCTGCGGAGTTTCGGGCTGGCGCACGTGACGCCGGAGCGGGTGGTGCGCGCCTTCCCCGACCTGGCCGGCGGCGTGGCCGCGTGCCCGCCCGGCTGCACCCACTCCGAGCCCGACTGCGCACTGGATGACTGGGTGCGTGACCAGGGCGCCGACCCGCGCCTGGTGGCCCGCCTGGACTCGCTGCGCCGCCTCCTGCGGAGCCGCGAGGGCGCCGAGCCCGCCTGACTGCTCCCGCGCGCCGGGCCGGAGCCGGCCCGGCCATGCGCGGCCGCCGGCCGCTTCCCGCCGTACCGGCGTCGCCGCCGGGGGCCGGTAAGCGATACCGTTCGCGCCATGGCGGGTTATGACGACGACCTGCGTTTCGCCCACGTCCTTGCCGACTCGGCGGACGATATCACCACTCGCCGGTTCCGCGCGCTCGACCTGCGGGTGGAGGCCAAACCGGACCTGACGCCGGTGACCGACGCCGACCGCGCCGCCGAGGAGTCGCTGCGCAACGTCCTGCGCCGGGCCCGGCCGCGTGACGCCGTGCTGGGTGAGGAGTTCGGCCGGGTCGGCACGAGCCCGCGCTGCTGGGTCATCGACCCGATCGACGCGACCAAGAACTTCGTCCGCGGGGTCCCGGTCTGGGCCACCCTGATCGGGCTGATGGATGGCGACGAGGTCACGGTCGGTGTGGTCTCGGCGCCCGCGCTCGGCCGCCGCTGGTGGGCGGCCAAGGGCGGCGGCGCCTGGACCGGCCGGAGCCTGACCAAGGCCAGCCGTTGCCGGGTCTCGTCGGTCGCCAAGCTGGAGGACGCGTCGTTCTCCTTCTCCAGCCTGTCCGGCTGGGAGGAGCAGGGAAGGCTGCCCGGGTTCCTCGACCTCACCCGCCGGGTCTGGCGCACGCGGGCGTACGGCGACTTCTGGTCGCACATGCTCGTCGCCGAGGGGGCGGTGGAGATATCCGCCGAGCCGGCCGTCTATCTGTGGGACCTGGCCGCGCTCCAGGTGATCGTGGAGGAGGCGGGCGGCACGTTCACCGACCTGGCCGGCCAGCCGACCCCGGACGGCGGCAGCGCGGTGGCCACCAACGGGCTGCTGCACGCCGAGGTTCTCGGCATGCTGGCCCCGGCGGGCGGCACCCGCCGCGGGTGAGCGCCGTCTCACGACGAGTATCTGCCCAGGGCGTGCCTCGTAGGTCTCCAGCCTGCTGCGCGGCCGCCGGACGGGCGTCTCGCGGCGTTGTCGTCGCCTTGCGATCCATCCCGCCGGCACCCGCTCGCGACGGCATGGACCTACGAGGCACGCCCTAGGGCCTTGCCCTCGCGGCCGGCATCCCCGATGCTGGGGTATGGGTCACAAAGGCACAAGCGCGGTGCCGCCGATGGCGTTCCGGCAGCGCGCACCGGCATGCCACTGGCTCCACCCCGCCGAACGTCCCCCAGGAGTGATGCCCAATGAAGGTTCGGGACGGCATGACCACACTGGTCCTGACGATCGGGCCCGCGCATACGCTGCGTGAGGCCGCCCGCCTGATGTCGTCCCGCCGCGTGGGCGCGGCCGTGGTCATCGACCCGGAACACTCAGGCGTGGGCATCTTGACCGAGCGCGACATCCTCGACTCCCTCGCCGGGGGGCAGGACCCTGACATCGAGCTGGCCGCGGCGCACCGGACCATCGATGTCGTGTACGCCTCCCCCGAATGGACCCTGGAACAGGCCGCGTCCACCATGGTCCGGGCGGGCTTCCGCCACCTGGTGGTGGTGGAGGGCAACGAGGTGACCGGGCTGCTGTCCATGCGCGACATCGTGCGCTGCTGGTCCGAGACCGGGGCCCCGGCGCCGAGCGAGCCCACCGCGGCACGGACCTGACCTCCGAGGTCACTACCTCACCGCCCAGGTCACTGCCCGGCCGCCCAGATCACTGCCCGGCCGCCCAGATCACTGCCGACCGCCCTTCATTGCCCGGCCGTCGGGTCGCCGCATGGCCGCCGGGCCGTCGGCGTCGCGCCTTGCGGGAGACGCGGCGGTGCGCGAAAGTGGGGCGCCATGCGGCTCACTGGCGCGGTCGCGCTCGTTACCGGAGGCTCGTCCGGCATCGGCGCGGCGACGGCCCGCGTACTCGCCGCGGCCGGGGCCCGGCTGCTGATCGCCGGACGCGACCCGGCACGCCTGCGGGCTGTCGCCGACCAGACCGGGGGCATCGCGCTGGCCGGGGACCTTGCCGCACCCGACGGGGCCGCCGACCTGGCGGCCGCGGCCCAGGAGGCGGCGGCCACCCTTCCGGCGGCGCCCGGTGCCACCGGGTCCACGGCCGGGATCGACATCCTGGTCAACAACGCGGGACTGGGCTGGGCCGGCCCGATCGGCGACATCACCGCCGAGAAGGTCGCCGAGCTCGTGGCGGTCAACCTGACCGCGCCGATGCAGCTGACGAGGCTGCTCCTGCCCGGCATGGTCGCGCGGGGCCGGGGCCGGGTGGTCTTCGTCTCCTCCATCGCCGGGGCCACCGGCGTGCGCGGTGAGGCGGTCTACTCGGCCACCAAGGCCGGCCTCGTCTCGTTCGCCGACAGCCTCGTCTACGAGCTGGACGGCCACGACGTCGGGGTTTCGGTGATCGTGCCGGGCGTGATCGACACCCCGTTCTTCGACCGGCGCGGGCGCCCCTATGGCCGGAAGAGGCCGGGGCCTCAGCCGCCCGAACGGGTGGCCCGGGCGATCGTGGCCTGCCTGGAGCACGATCGCGGCATCTCCTACGTGCCGCGATGGATGCGGCTGCCGGCCTGGCTGCACGGCGCGGCGCCCGGGACGTTCCGGGCCCTCGCCACCCGGTTCGGCGACCCCGGCTGAGCGCGGGAACCCCTCAGCGACAGCTTCCGTGGCGGGAAATGGGAACCCGCTCGGCCGGTCTAGCGCTCGCGCCGGCCGGTCAGCCGGTGGAACAGCCTGACGAAGAACTGCCCGGTCCGGCGCATGACCGAGCGCATGACCAGCCCCACCACCCTGACCGGCTCGCCCTCCGTGCGCGGCTGCGGCCGGGGACCGGCGGCCGGGGCAGCGGCGGAACCCGCGGCACTGGCCGCGCCCGCGGCACCGGCGGAACCCGCGGCAGGCCCCGCACCGGCGGCACCCGCGGTATTGACGGCAGGGCCTGCACCGGCCGCGCCCGCGGCATCCGTGGCGGGCGCGGCACCGGCTTGCCCCGGGGCATCGCCCGCGCCGGCGGCTTCTCCCTTCCCGTCGGGTGCGAGCACGTTCGCTTCGAGGTTGCCGACGAACTGCTGCAGCAGCTTGGCGGTGACATCGGCCATGACCCCGCGGCCGAACTGGGCAACCCGGCCGCTCACCGTCATATTGGTGGTGATCGCCACCTGTGTGCCGTCCCCCTGCTCGGTCATGACCGCGGTGACCGTAGCCGAGGCGTTCCCCTGCCCGCGCGTGTCCCGTCCGGCCGCCTTCAGCACCGCCCGATGGGCCGCCTCGTCCTTCTCCACGAACGACGCGGTCCCCTTGTACTGGGCCGTGATCGGCCCCACCTTGACCTTAACCAGCCCGTGGTAGGTGTCGCCGTCCACCTCGGTCAGCTGGGCGCCTGGCATGCAGGGGGCGATCCGCTCGACGTCGGTCAGGACCGCCCACGCCCGGTCAATGGGCGTGTTCACCGTGAATTCATGGACCAGTTCCATGCCACCACCTCCGGGCCTCGCCGCGGGATTGCGCCGCGGGCGGCGCGCTCAACGTGATCATCATGACGGCCAGTTGCCACGGCCGACGGGGTTTTCGCTGGCTCTGGGCGCCAATGTCCACCCTCATGGTCCATCATGGGTGGTGCCACTGATACCCACGGTCACGATGGCCGCCGCGGCCGCACCGCCGGCGGCCTGTTGGAGATCAAGGTGAGCGCTGCCACCGCTACCCCCGGCGAGCAAAACGTAACACCCCCGCCCGGCCTGCCCGGATGGCGGCGCTGGCTCGCGGCGATCGGCCTGGTGCTGGTGCTCGCCTGCCTCCTGCCCCCGCTGAGCGCGCTCGCCCGCCGCTACGTCTTCGCCGAGTCGATCCAGTTCAGCGCGTTCGCGATGGCCGGCCCGGCGCTGATCGTCCTGGGTGCGCCGTGGCGGCTGCTGCGCCTGTCCGGCCCGGCGGCCAGGCTGGCGGCCGCGCACCGGGGCAACCGGTCGTTCCTGCGGGCCGGGATCTTCCTGCTCGCCTTCATCGGCGTGTGCCTGGCCTGGCGGCTGCCGCCGGCCATGGACGCGCTGGCCAGCCAGCCCGCCCTGGTAGTGGCCGAGGCGGTGACGCTGCTCGCGGCCGGCGTGGCGCTCTGGCTCGAGATCGTGGACTCGCCACCGGTAGCCCCCCGGCTCCCCCGGCCGCAGCGCGCCGCCGTGGCCGCGCTGGCCATGTGGTCCATCTGGATCGTCGCCTACGTCCTCGGCTCGGCCAGCCATGCCGTGTTCAGTGCCTACGACGCCGCGGGGAGCGGCCTGGGCGCCGTGGCCGATCAGGAGATCGCGGTGGGCGTGGTGTGGGCGGTCGCGGGGTGCTGCTTCGTGCCGGTGGTGATGGCCAACATGCTCGGCTGGCTGACCGGCGGCGAGGACGCCGACGAGGAGTTCCAGCGCGTCTTCCGGGACGAGAACGAGCGCGCCACGGTGCGGGGCTGGGGCACCCGCCCGCGCCCGCGCAGGCGGCCCACGTCCTCCGCCTGACCCGGGTCTACCCGGCCGGGTGGCCTATGTCCACCGGCGGCAGGTCGGCCACGTCCTGCTTGGTGATGCTGAGCCAGATACCGTCGTCTACCCGGGTCACGGCGCTGATCGGGATGGACACTTCCTTGCGGCCCCACAGGTGCCCCTCCTGGAGCAGCACGTGGGTCACGTGGTGGCTGCGTGGGTCGATAACGAGGCCCTGGACCCGCCCGATGTCGCCATCGGTGGCGTGGACGCGATCGCCGCGGCGCACCTCCACCTCACCCAGGGGGATGGTGTCGTAGGTGACGGTCTGCGAGGTGCCCACCAGCGCGGGATCGATATCGGGCGCGGCGAGGCCGTAGTACGGCCACGAGACCACCTCGTCCGGGCCGTAGGCCGCGTAGCCGGGGCTTCCGGGCACGAACTGCGTCTCCTCGGCCGGGTCGAGCCGCTCGAACTCCGCGATCGTGCAGCTGAGCCGGACCTCCCCCGCCGTGGCGTCGACCAGGGCGAGCGGGACCAGCCGGGCGAGCCCCCGGCGGTGCTTCGGCTCGATCACGAGATGGGTGACCGACTCGACGATGGGGTCGACGACCACGCGGGTCACCTCGCCGCAGACGCCATCGGTACAGCCCGCCTCGGCCCCGATCGTGAATTCCATCATCTGAGCCACGCCTCTCCTCGTCTGAATTGGACCTTAGCGCGGCTCCTGGCCGGGTATCACCCGGGGCGCCCTGCCGCATTTGCGGACGCCAAACGTGATCTTCAGCCGTATCTGCGTTAAAGTCGGGTGGTGCCGACGTTCCGGATCAGGGAGGCGGCTGACCTGATCGGGGTCAGCGACGACACCCTTCGCCGCTGGGCCGATGGGGGCCGGATCAAGACGACCACCGACGCCTCCGGGCGGCTGGCCGTCGACGGGGCCGAGCTGGCGCGGTTCGCGCGCGAGCTGGCCGAGCTGGGCGATCACGCCGATGGCCGGGCGGTGGTCGGCCACTCGGTGCGGAACAGGTTCAGCGGCCTGGTCAGCCGGGTGCTCCGCGACACCGAGGAGTTCATAGTGCGCCGTTTCACAGTCATTGCCGTCGCGCTGGCGGCAGTCGCAGCCGCGGGCTGCTCAAGCAGCGGCTCAGGAAGCTCGTCGTCGGGCTCGAGCGCCAGCCCGTCAGGCGGGACGATAACCGTCTTCGCCGCGGCATCGCTGATGGGGACCTTCACTCAGCTCGGCAAGCAGTTCGAGGCCGCCCACAAGGGCGACACGGTGAAGTTCAGCTTCGGGCCGAGTTCCGGCCTGGCCACCCAGATCACCAGCGGCGCGCCGGCCGACGTGTTCGCCTCGGCGGCACCGGCGAACATGGACACGGTCGTCCAGGCGGGCGACGCGTCCAGCCCGAAGAATTTCGCCCAGAACACCATGGAAGTCGCCGTGCCCCCGAAGAACCCGGCGAAGGTGACGTCCGTGAATGACCTGGCGAAGAAATCCGTCAAGGTGGCGCTATGCCAGCCGCAGGTGCCGTGCGGGGTGGTGGCGGCGGAGGTGTTCAAGAACGCCGGGATCACCGTCAAGCCGGTCACGCTGCAGCCGGACGTGAAGTCGGTGCTGACCCAGGTCGAGCTCGGTAGCGTCGATGCGGGCATGGTGTACGTGACCGACGTGATGGCGGCCGGCACCAAGGTCATGGGCGTGAAGATCTCGGCCAGCGACAACGCCTCCACGCTCTACCCGATCGCTACCATCAACAGCAGCAAGCACAAGTCCGAAGCTCAGGCGTTCATGAACTACGTGCTGTCACCAGCGGGCCAGCAGGTGCTCACGGCCGCGGGGTTCGAGAAGCCCTGACCTAGTACCCGGAGCTGCCGGTGACCGTCGCCGCGCCGTCGCGCCTGACAGCCCGTGAACGGGCCAGGCGGACCGCGCGGGGCGGTGCCTCGCGGTCGGCGCCGGCGCCCCTGCTGGCGCCGGCGCTGATCGCGGTCGGTTTCCTGGTGCTGCCCCTGGTCGGGCTGCTGATCCGCGCCCCCTGGGGCAGGATCGGCGCGGCCCTCAGCGGGGCCGACGCTACCCAGGCCCTTGTTCTTTCGCTATGGACCGCGACCGCCACCACGGCGATCTCGCTGGCCGTCGGGGTGCCGCTGGCGTGGGTGCTGGCCCGGACCAGCTTCCCGGGCCAGCGGCTCCTTCGTGCCCTGGTGACCCTGCCGCTGGTGCTCCCGCCGGTGGTCGGCGGGGTCGCGCTGCTGCTGGCGTTCGGGCGGACCGGGTTCATCGGCCAGTACCTGAATTCCTGGTTCGGGCTGACGATCCCGTTCACACCGCTGGCGGTGGTCATGGCGGAGACCTTCGTCGCCATGCCGTTCCTGATCATCACCGTCGAGGGGGCGCTGCGCTCCGCCGATCAGGGCTTTGAGGAAGCGGCGGCCACCCTGGGCGCGAAACGGATGACCGTGTTCCGGCGGGTCACCGTGCCCCTGGTCGCCCCTTCGCTCGGGGCGGGCGCGGTCCTGTGCTGGGCGCGGGCCCTGGGCGAGTTCGGCGCGACGATCACGTTCGCCGGCAGCTTCCCCGGCCAGACCGAGACCATGCCCATCGTCGTGTACTACGCACTCGAGACCGACCCCGACGCCGCGATCGCGCTCAGCCTGGTGCTGCTGCTCGTCTCCATTGTCGTGCTGGTCTCCCTCCGAGACCACTGGCTGCGGGGCGGCTCACTGTCATGACGCACGAGGGCGGCGATGGCCTCGTCTTCGACGCCGAGGTCAGGCGCGGCGGCTTCACCCTCGCGGTCAGCCTCACGGCGGCCTGCGGCGAGGTCCTCGGCCTGCTGGGGCCGAATGGCGCCGGGAAGTCCACCCTGCTCGGCGCGGTGGCGGGCCTGACCCCCGTCTCCGCCGGGCGCATCACCCTCGCGGAGCAGGTGCTGGACGACGCGGACTCGGGGGCCTTCGTGGAGGCCTCCGGACGGCCGGTCGGGTTCGTGTTCCAGAACTACCGGCTCTTCCCCCACCTGACCGTGGCCGAGAACGTGGCGTTCTCGCCCCGCGCGCGGGGCCAGGGGCGGCAGGCCGCCCGGACGGTGGCCGCCCACTGGCTCGACCGGCTCGGGCTGGCCGGCCTCGCCGACCGCAAGCCGGGCCAGCTGTCCGGCGGGCAGGCGCAGCGGGTGGCGCTGGCGCGCGCGCTGGCCGGGCAGCCGGAGCTGCTCCTGCTGGACGAGCCGCTGTCGGCGCTGGACGCCGGGACCCGCCTCGACGTGCAGGCCGAGCTCAAGCGCCACCTAGCGGACTTCACCGGGCCGTGCCTGCTGGTCACCCACGACCCGCTGGAAGCGCTGGTGCTGGCCGACCGGCTCCTCGTCCTCGAAGGCGGCCGCGTCGTCCAGGAGGGCACCCCGGCGCAGATCGCCCGCCAGCCCGCCACCGACTACGTCGCCAAGCTCGTCGGCCTGAACCTGTACCAGGGCCAGGCCGACGGTGCGCAGGTGAAACTCACCGGAGGCGGGGCGTTCGTCGTCGCCGACACCGGCCAGCACGGTGACGTGCTCGTCGCGGTCCGCCCCTCCGCCGTGGTCGTCAGCAGCCAGCGTCCCCAGCCGAGCAGCGCCCGCAACACCTGGCCGGCGAAGATCACCGGGCTCACGCTGCTGGCCGACCGGGTCCGGCTCGACCTGGAAGGACAGCCACATGCCCTGGTGGACGTCACACCGGCGGCCGTGGCCGAGCTCTCCCTGAGGTCGGGCAGCGAGGTATGGCTGACCACCAAGGCCACCGACCTTGAGGTCTACTCCCGCGCCAACAGCCAGGCGGGCTGAGGCGGATCAGCTACCGGGGTTCGGCGTCAGCGGCCCCCGCAGCCGGACCGTTAGGTGGCCATTGCCCGGGGTGGCAGTGCCGCCCGTATCGCACGTGCCATCTGATGTTTTCGGCGCGACGCCGCTTGGTTTGATCGTGTACGTGCCGTGCCGGTCGCCCCCGCGTACCGGCCGGTACTATTGGCAGCAAGGACCCGGCACGTGCCGGCCACCGTCTGCGAGAAGCCCCTCACCGTCCCAGAGACCCTCGACCTGGTGGGGCCTTGCCCAGACCGCCGCCGATGGCACCGGCCCGCTGAGCGCGGACAGCCGGGCCGGGCTCACGGCCGAGGACGGCGACCCGGAGGTTGGCTCCGCGCCGCCGGCCGATGAGGAGCAGCGGGCCAGGACCAGAGCCGCGCTGTCCTCCCATGAGGAGACGCCCTAAGGGACGAGACAGGACGGCCGGGGTGTGCCCTGCTGGCCGGCCTGCGGTGTCCCGGCGCGGCGGCCGCCCTGCGGGAACGCGGCCGCGAGCGCGCGGGCTATCCGGTGGGCGCGCGCAGCGTATCCGCGGGAGGTGAAGTGGATGCCGTCGGAAATGAACCAGCTGTCCTTGACCACCGAGGCCCAGTCGTAGACCCGCATGTTCGGGTACCGGGCGCAGGCACGGATCAGGGCGGTGTTCCAGGCCAGCATGTCGGCTTCTGAATACGGCCCGGTGGCGAGCAGCGATTTGACGTTGACCCACATGACCGGCTGGCCGCCGATCAGCGACATCATCTGCCTGATCCGGGCGGGCCGGCTGACCACCGAGCCGATGGCAACATCCGCGGTGTCATTGGTCCCGAGGGCGAGCACCCAGCAGCCCCGGTATCCGTCGTGGACCAGCTGCTGGGCGACGGTGTAGGCGTTCGCCTGGCCGCTGGAGGTCTCGACGATCGAGGTGCCGCCGGAGATCTCGGGGATGAACTTGGTGACGCCGACCCGAGCGTATTGCGCCCCGATCCGCCGCCGCGGGTTGGGCAGGTAGTCGGGCGAGATGAGGCCGTCGGAGGTGGAGTCGCCGATGTGCACCACGGACCGGCACGCGGTGCGGGCCGACCCGCCGGTGGCGGCCGGAGACGGGCTGGCGGGTGCGCTGGACGGCTGCTGCATGCGGGCGGCGGCGGGCGACGGTGGAGGCATGGTGCCCGCCTCCGGGCTGGCTGATGGCCGCACCACACCGGCCAGGCCACAGCTGGCCAGCGCCACCACTCCGACGGACGCCACGATCGTGAGCCGGGTCCGCCGTCCCGTCGCGCCCAGCCGCCACCCGGCGGATCTCGCCTGGGCCAGCGCCCGGCCGATGGCGCCATGGCGGACCGGCTCCTCGACAAACCGCCATGACAGCGCGGCAACGCCGAAGGCCGCGGCGACCTGCAGGGCCCCGCGGGCCAGGCTGTCCCGGCCATTGGGCGGGGTGGTCAGCACGATGATCGGGTAGTGCCACAGGTAGATTCCGTAGGACCGGACACCGACCCAGCGCAGCGGCCGTATGCCCAGCACCACGCCGAGCCTGCTGGCCGGCGATGCGGCCGCGCCCACGGTCAGTGCCGTGCCGGCCGACAGGAGGACCATCCCGCCCCGGTACAGGAACGGCGAGTACTCGCTGGTGCGCCAGATCAGCACGCCGATGATGACAAGCCCGGTGATCCCGATGCCGTCAAGGATCCAGCGGGCCGTTTCGGTGACGTCGCTGCCCAGGTGGCGGCTGGGCCAGACGAAGGCCAGCGCCGCGCCGATGAGCACCGCGAAGGCCCGGGTGTCGGTGCCGTCATAGATCCGCGTCGGATCATAGCCCGGCCGGTATAGCAGCGCCATCAGCACCGCCGAGACGGCGGCCAGCAGCAGCGTCGCCGCGGCGAGCCTGGTGCGGGCGCGGCGCCGGCCGCGCGCCCAGCGGAGCCCGAGCAGCAGCAGCCAGGGCCAGATCAGGTAGAACTGCTCCTCGACCGCCAGCGACCACAGGTGGCCCAGCGGCATGGGCGGGGCGAACTGCGCGAAGTAGGAGCTGTGCTGGGCGATCAGCCACCAGTTGCCCACGTAGGCCGCTGACGCGGCGACCGCTCCGCGGATGGCCGGCAGCTGATCCCGGTCCAGCAGCGTCACCCAGGCGGCCACCACCGCCAGCATGACGAACAGGGCCGGCAGCAGCCGCCGGGCGCGGCGCAGCCAGAAGTCCGTCAGCTGGAGCCGGCCGGTGACCTCATGCTGGCCGAGGAGGAGATCGGTGATCAGATAGCCGCTCAGCGTGAAGAAGACGCCGACCCCGAGCAGGCCGCCAGGGGCCCAGCCCAGGCCCAGGTGGTAGGCGATAACGGCCAGCACGGCCAGGGCCCGCAGCCCGTCCAGGCCGGGCATGTACCGCTGACCACTGCGGACTGGCTCGGGCACACCCTCCTCCACCTGGTCGCCGACAGACGCCACCGCTACCAGGCAGCGGTGTCACGCACGGGCCCCTTCCGGCCCGTAACCACCTAGCCCAGATTGTGACGGTAATCTCCGAGCTTCCCAGTGTCACTGAGGCTCGCGGCAGGCTACTGGCCCAATAGGCGCGTCGATCGACTCTCGCCGCGGGTCACCGCGGCCGCCCTGAGGGGCGTATTCCCGGCCATGTGGCGGTCGGCGGCCTCGGCTCCTGTCGCACCGGCAGCAGGGCCCGGCCATAGCGGGTGAGCCCGCGCATCGCGGGTAGGGGCAGGCATATGGCCGTGATGATTGCGCTGGCAGCGGCGCTGCTCGCCGGCGTCGGCCTGGTGCTGCAGCAGCGTGCCGCCGAGCAGGCGCCGAAGACGTATTTTCTGCGGCTGCGGCTGATGGCCGATCTGATTCGCCGGCCGCGGTGGCTCGCGGGGATAACGGTCATGGCCGCGGGCCAGCTGCTGTCGGTCTGGGTGCTCGGTCATCTCGACCTGTCGGTCGCCGAGCCGCTGCTGGCGACCAGCCTGATCTTCGCGCTGCTGCTGGCGGCGCCGCTGTCGGGCCAGGCGCTGCGGGCGACCGAGCTGGTGGGTGCCCTGGTGCTGAGCCTCGGCGTGACGGCCCTGTCGGTGGCGCGCACCGTCAACAGCCAGGGCGCGAGATTCGGCTCGTTCGCCTACTGGCCCACCGCGGCTGGCATCGCGGTCGCCGCCTGGCTGTTCGTGATGGCCAGCCGCCGGCGCTCGGGCCAGCAGCGGGCAACGCTGACCGGCTGCGCGGCCGGGCTGGTCTTCGGGATCGCGGACGCGCTGACCCGCCGTACCGTGCAGATCGCTGACGCGCACTCCTTGATGGCGCTGCTGACCAGCTGGCCGGTGTATTGCCTTGCGGCCGCTAGCCTGATCGGGCTGTGGCTGATGGAGAGCTCGTTCAACGCCGCGCCGCTGCACGCGTCGCTGCCGGCCATCACCGCTGCGGAACCGCTCGCCGGGATCGCGCTGGGCGTTGTTGTCTTCGGCGACGTGGTCCGCGTCTCCGTCGGGATGATCGCCCTGCAGGCCGCCGGGCTGGCCGCCATCGTCGCCGGGGTGATCATGGTGGCCCGCGCACCCGCGCTGAGCAGCCTGCGGCCGGTACACGTGATCCGCGCACACCGCGCAGCATCCCGCACCCTCACCGCCGGGCTGCCCGCAGCCTCCCTCGCGGCCGAACCTGAACCCCCCGCGGCGACCCCGGCCACCAGCCCGGGCGACTGATCAAACGCCTACCGGGTGCGCTCCTCCAGCGGGCCCCGGACCGGGTAGTCCCAGGTTTGGCCCGGCCTTCCGCTCAGCCGTGGCCTCGGGTTCAGCCAGCAGCAACTGGCCGCGGATCTCCTGCGCGGGCCTGGTGTCCCGCACCTCGAAGGGCTCACGCGCATCGACGCCGATATTCTTGTAGCCGCGAGGTAGGGCCGGGCCGGGAAGCCGATCTCGTCCCACGCCGCGGGCTGCGCATGGAGCGCTGTGTACGCGTACCAGGTCCACTTCCGGGTGACCAGGCGGCGGTGCCACCGAAGATCAGTGCCGGGCGTGATCAGCCGGTGCATCCGCAGCCTTTCCCGGCAGGACCCGGATCAGCGCGGCGAGGACGGCGCGGTCGGCGTGCGCCGTGCCGTCAGCACTATCAGCCGGGAGGCTCGCTTCCAAGAGCGCGCTCGCCCCGGCTGGATGCTGACGTCCCCACATCGCTTGCGATCGCTAGCCGGATGGCGCGGCGGCAGCCGCCCTCCCATCTGCCCGGATCACTGCTCGGCTTCCGCGACCGGGCCGTCGGCCTGATCGCCGCGCGCGGCTGGCGGATCACCGCCGCCACCGTGGCAAGCCAGCTGATGTTGTGGCTGGCCCTGCTGGCGTGCCTGCGCGGCACTGGCCTTTCCCAAGCCCAGGTGCCCTGGCAGGCCTCGCTGGCGGCCTTCGCGTCCGTCCGGCTGCTGACGATCCTGCCGATCACCCCTGGCGGTCTCGGGATCACCGAGCTCGCACTGGTGGCCATCCTGGCCGCCGGCGCCGGCCATCGGGTCACTGCGCAGGTGACTGCCGCCGTGCTGCTGTGGCGGGCGGTCACCTACCTGCTCCCCATTCCGCTCGGCGCGGCCGCTTGCCTCGTCTGGCGGCACGCGTCCGCGCTCATCCACATCAGCCCGGACAATGCTGGCCCGGGCTGGTGTGGAATGCCCCGGACGGATGAGATGAACAGGCACCGTGCGCCCTGTCCGCTGGACGCTGCCGGTAGCTGGTGCAGCGGCGCCCTGGCTCAGCTGATGAACAGTGCTATCGCAATAAACTGGCAGGTCGCGGCGGCGCAGACGTAGGCGTGAAAGACCTCGTGGTAGCCGAACACCGACGGGTACGGGTCCGGCCGGCGGCGATGGTAGGAAATCGCCCCGGCCGTATAGAGCAGGCCGCCCGCGAGCATCAGCGCTCCGGCCGCGGCACCGGCGTGGATCCACACCCCCGGCAGCGCAAGGCCAGCTACCCAGCCCAGCCCCAGGAACATCGCGCCGACCAGGCGCTCTGGCAAGACCATCCGCGCCATGTGGACCGCGCCCGCTGTCAGCGTCAGTGACCACATCACGATCAGGCAGGCCAGCCCGAAAGCGCCGCGCATGGCGAGCAGGAACGCTGGAGTTGCCGTGCCGGCAATAAGGAAAAAGATCATCGCGTGGTCCAGGCGCTGCAGCCGCCGGCGCCACGTATCAGTCCAGTTGCCGCAGTGATATAGCGCACTGATCCCGAACAATGCGCTCACGCTGGCCGCGTAGATGGCGATGGCCGTGATCCGCACGGATCCGTGCATGCGGACAAGCAACAGCGTGCCGAGCACCAGCGACGCCCCGAACCAGATCAGGTGCAGCCAGCCGCGCAGAACCGGCTTCGTGTAATAGACGCCGCGCCGGGCGTCATAAAGCGCATCCGCTACCGGCGAGCGCGGCGCCGCTGGCGTGGAATCCATTGCTGCTGCGGATGTTCGCATTGTGGGGACTCCTGGGAGGCACATCATGACCGAGCTGGTGATGTGCCGCCGGGGTCCTGGGCGGCAGGCGGGCGCGGCGCGCCCGGATCTGGTGGATGCTGCTACGCTCCCATCTGCGCGGCTGCTTAAACTTCTGCGCAGCCGCTGGAGCGATCCCGGCCGCGTACGCGCCACCTGGAAGGCTGACGGCCGGCCTAGGGCGACGTCACGTTGTTCGACCCGTCAACGGTGACGCCCGCCCGCGCGCGGGAACCACGACCGGCAGGTGGCGCGCTGGCTCCGGCAGGTGCAGGCGTTGCAGGTGGCTCACGGCTTGGGCGCGGGTTGTGCCGCCAGGGCCTCCGGCAAGCCCGGGTAGATCGCCAGCCAGCGGTCAAGGCCGGTCAGGGCCAGTACCCGCAAGACACATGCGGACGGCACCACCAGCCGCAACCCGGCACCGCTGGCGGTGGCTCGCTGGTGGGCCAGCACCAGCGCGTGGATTCCCCGTGAGTCACAAAACGTGGTGGCTGTCATATCCGCGACCACAGTGGTGACTCCGGGGGCAAAGGCTGCCTGAAGATCGGCACCGACACGGTCAGCGTTGGCCATGTCGATCTCGGCGGGCAACGCGATTACCGTCGGCGAGACCCTGGCGTGGACCGGGGGCTGTGCTTTGGCCATCAGAGTCACCTCCGGGCACTAGCCGCCCGCGACCCCGGAGATGCTACGAGGCAGGAAGAACCAGCCCCAAGACCGCGGCTGGCTGCTCAACCGTATACAGTATTCTGCCTCAGCCCACCGGCCCGTGGGGGGTCTCTTCAATTTCTCAAGGGGCCTGAGTCAATCATCACCTGGCACGAAACCGTCCAGGCACGCGAAGAGTCACCCGGTGCCACTAGGCACCAGCCCCCTGGCCGGCCCAGCTACATCGGCCGGTATCAACATGCCAGGGCTCACGGGCACGCAGACCTTGCGGGGTTACGCAACTGGCACTCGGCCCCCAGGGCCGGCGGACACGCAACCGTGTCATCAGTGACCAGGGATGATCCTCGTCACGCGCTCGCCCCGGGATGGACCTGACGGGGCACCGTTTCTCTACTGTCTTCCTGCCGATTGCCGTCTGCGCCTGTCCCGGGCCAGGACCGCGGCGGCGCCGGCCCGTAGACGATGGCGATCACCACCCAGATGTACCACAGCTTGGCGCTGCTCCCGATGTTCGACGGCGAACCAACTGAGCGGCACGCCTACGACGATTGTGCCCAGCGCCAAAGCCCTCACCAGGCCTGTTGCCGCGCCGCTTGGAAGGCTGGGGCGAGGCGGCCGAGGCACACACCGAGCGGCACCGCCAGCTCGGTAATGTTGGGGCGGTGTTCGAGGGATTCGTTTTGGACCAGGTGAACGTCGGGGACGTGACGCTGCGGGTCAGATACGGCGGTACGGGAACACCCATCGTGCTGCTGCACGGTCACCCTCGCACACACACGACCTGGCATGCGGTCGCGCCCAGGCTCGCCGAGCACCACGTTGTCGTGGCGCCCGACCTGCGCGGATACGGCCAGTTGACGCTCCCACCGGACGAGCCCGATCATGCGCAATCGTCCAAGCGTGCGATGGCCAATGACGTTCTCGCGCTCATGACGCAACTCGGCCACGACCGGTTCGCCGTCGCCGGGCACGACCGCGGAGCTCTGGTCGCATTCCGTACCGCGATGGACCACCCCAAGGCCGTGACGCACCTGGCCGTCATGGATGGGCTGCCCGTCATCGAACACCTCGAACGGACCGACGCCCGGTTCGCTCGAGCGTGGTGGCACTGGTGGTTCCTCGGCCAGACCGAAAAGCCCGCCGAACGTGTCATCTGCCTGGACCCCGACGCCTGGTACAGCACCCCCGCTCCCGCCGATATGGGCGCAGGTAACCACGACGACCTCTGGGCGGCGCTCCACGAGCCCGCGGTAGTCCACGGCATGGCCGAGGACTACCGTGCCGGATTGGGCATCGACCGCGGCCACGACGCCGCCGACCGACACGCCGGGCGACGTGTCGCCTGCCCAGCCCTGCTGCTAGAGTCCGCCCACGACGACCTCGACATCCACGGCAATCCGGCCGACATTTGGGCTCCCTGGCTCACCCGCCCGCTACGGCACCGCACCATCGACTCCGGCCACCACCAGGCCGAGCAGGCACCGGATGCCGTCGCCTGCGCTCTCCTCGATTTCCTCGCAGAAACCCCTTAGCGGTGAGCAACTTTGGCGCAGCGTGGCGCGGCGTTCCCTAGCAGGAGATCGCGGACACGCGGCCGGGCAACAACCCGGCGGAGTGCCGCCGCATCTGCGGTGAGCGCTGCGACTGCTTCGGCGGCGGCAATACCCGCAAGGTTTGAGCGGCATCCGGCATGGAAGATGGCAGCCACCGGATCGTCGCGTTCAGGGTCGTTGCCCTGGGACAAGAGGAGTAAGTCATGGGTGTGGCCAAGAAGGCCAAGCGAGGGGCAAAGTCAATAAAGGGTAACGCTAAGAAAGGCGCAGGCAAGGTCAAGCATAAAGGTAAGAAAGCCAAGAATGCCGCGAGGCATTGATCAGGCGATCCGGCACTGACAGCCCGCCGGGGACCATGACGACTCGCCCCCATGCTGTGGACGTGCGGCGCCGGGCAGGCTGGCTGCCGGAAGATCAGGACGACTTGGAGTCATGGCTCGCCGGCCACCGCGAGCGGGTGGAGGCCAGGGGGAGCAGGTCGTGCTCCATCCCGTGCTCACCGAGCTGCAGGAGTTGATCGACACCGATCCCGTGGTGCGCATGTACGTCAATCGGATGATCGCCCAGGTGCCGAGCGCCAAGCCGTACCGCAAGCGGCATCTGGAGAGCGTGCAGCAGATGATGCGCCTGATCAACGAGGTGCTGACGATGGCGCCTGAGTTCGGCGAGAGCGCGTTGGTGGCCACGCCGCTCGGCGCGATCCTCGACTGGGCGATGGGGACGCCGGCCGGGTTCGCCGCCTTTCGCGATCCGCGGATCAACGCCATGCTGAAGAAGATCCTGAGCGCCTGGTGTGAGTTCCTCAGTAGCGGCGACTCGCTCTACGTGCTCAACGATTCGCCGTCCGGCTGGAAATGCGCCGAGGCCCAGCGCATTGTCGGCATGGGGCAGTACGAGCACGACCCGCAGGACGAGCACTGGGGGTTTGCCTCGTGGAACGACTTCTTCACCCGGCGCTTCAAGGACGGCGAGCGTCCGGTGGCCTCGCCGGACGACGACAAGGTGATCGTCAGCGCCTGCGAGTCCACGCCCTACGGCATCAGCACGGACGTCCAGCGTCAAGATCGCTTCTGGATCAAGAGCCAGCCGTATTCGCTTGAGGACATGCTGGCCGATGACGATTCGGTCGATCAGTTCGTCGGCGGGACCGTCTATCAGGCCTTTTTGAGCGCGACCAACTATCATCGCTGGCACAGCCCGGTGGCCGGGACAATCGTGCGGGCGTTCCTCCAGGAGGGCACCTACTACTCAGAGGCCGACTCCGAAGGCGCCGACGCGGTCGAGCCCACGAACTCACAGTCCTACCTAGCTCACGTCGCGGCCCGGGCGATCATCCTCATCGAGGCCGACGACCCCGTTATCGGGCTGATGGCGTTCGTGCCGGTCGGCATGTCGGAGGTTTCGTCTTGCATGATCGACTCGAAGGTGACGCCCGGCTACCACGTCGGGAAGGGCGAGGAGCTCGGTTACTTCCAGTTCGGCGGCTCGACTCACTGCCTCGTCTTTCGTCCAGGTGCGATCGCCGGGTTCGCCCTCACGGCGATCCCCCAGCCGCACGACCCCAAGGCGCCGCTGGTGCTCGTCCGCTCGAAGCTCGCCATCGCGAACACGGCGGTCTGAGGCGCGGCGGGTGAGCCGCAGCAGGCCCGCTCAGCCCCAAAGGCAACCGCCCCGCCC
The DNA here is from genome assembly GCA_963835425.1 of uncultured Actinomycetes bacterium. Taxonomy (GTDB): domain Bacteria; phylum Actinomycetota; class Actinomycetes; order Streptosporangiales; family Streptosporangiaceae; genus UBA9676. The sequence continues at coordinate 594,559 of CAWIGE010000006.1, forward strand.
GCTGCCCTCCAGCCCCGGGACAGCCGATGGTCGCTGGCGGTACGACGATGCGACGCCTGGCCGGCGAACGGCGACCCGAGCTGGCGACCAGCAAGCTCGGATGGCTGCTCGACGTTCGGTCGGACCCCGATCGGAGCACCGGGCTCATTTCCCTTGCACGCCCATTGACGATCGTCAGCGGACAGGATGCGACTCGCGGTAGTGCCGAGAGGACGCTACTGCGGTCGAGGCAGGAATTCACTCCTGCCAGAGGCGTCGAACCCGCGGATTTAAAGAGGGGCGCCCGGTCGGCCCCGACAGGGCTACCTGCACCGATGGCTCGGAGTTCCTCAGGGCTGGCGGCCCCGGGTGCCTGGAGCGCGTCCGTGGTCGGCCGATAGCGGTTCGCGGCGCCCCTCGCGGGCACGGGCGCCGCCGGGCAAACCGGCCTGAACCAGCCGCCGGGCCGTCGCCCCGGCGCCCGGTCAGGGAACGAGCCGGCCGCGGCCCGGCAGGCCCCCTCGGGCGATCCGGCGCGGGCGGGCCCGGCTAACGACGCCCCGCTGGGCCTGCCGGGTGAACGACCCTGGGCCGAAGCGGCCCCACGCCACGAAGGCGGCCATGGCGAGATAGACCAGGTCGGCGATGATCGTGGCCCGCTCGCCCCGGCGCAGGCGCATGATCACCGCGCCGGCGAACAGCAGCACCGCACCGGTCGCGGCCAGCGGCACCAGAACCGGCGCGATGCCGAGCGCGGCGGGCACGATCAGCCCGGCCGCCGCCAGGAACTCGAGGGCCCCGATGGCCTTGAGGGCACCGGGGCTGAAGTCGTCAACCCATCTCGACGCGGCGCCGCCCATACCGGCCAGCCTCTCCTTGGGCACGAACACCTTGGTGCTGCTGGCGACGAGGAAGACAACGGCCAGGATCCCGGCAACGACCCACAAAGCGAGGTTCAGCTTCCGGTTCATCAGGATCTCCTTGAAGGGGTATCGGCACCAATCGGGTACCCGATGCCCTTCCCGCCGACGTCCCCCGTACGCACATGCTTTCTATCCCGGCGATCAGCGTAGTCAAGGTATCGCTCGGCCAGAATTCTGGTCCACAGTTCGCCGTTACCCGAGAAGAGCACCGGCGGCTAAGCGAATCCGGCAGCTGACGGTTCGCGCGGGTGGCAGGCCGGCCATCGTCGCGGCGCCGGGGAGGTCGGGGCAGCTTCTGATAGCTGCGCAGCTACCCGGCTGCCGCCCAGGCGATTGCCTCGTCGCGTTGCGCGAGCGGGAAGCGCCGGACCTCACCTGGTGTCATCCAGCCGAACAGCGTGAGCATGTGGTCCACCCACTCGATGTCGGTGACCACGGCGATGCGCTTCCACGCCCGGAGATTCTCGACGCCCACCTTGAGGTCCTGCCACAGGGCGCCGCCGGACATGCCCTGAAACTCACTGAGGACGACGACGAATCTGACCTCGCCGCCGGCCGCGGCGCGCTCGAGCGCCGGGAGCACGACATCGCGGTAGTCCTCGGCTCTCAGCTTGCCCGTGGTCTCGAATCCGGTCACACCGTCGGGCAGCCCGCTCAGTTCCTTGATCATCGCTGCGGCTCCTCTTCGGCACTCAGGCCACGGCCACATACTAGGCTCCGGTTCATGGACCTGTTCGACCTCACCGGCAGGACCGCCGTCGTCACCGGCGGGACCCGCGGGATCGGCCTGATGATCGCGCGTGGCCTGCTGCAGGCGGGCGCGTCGGTCTATCTCAGCTCGCGCAAGCCAGAGGCGGGTGAGGCCGCGGTCGCCGAGCTTTCCGCGCACGGCCGGGTGGTGTCGGTGCCCGCCGACCTGGCCCGCGAGGAGGAATGCGTGCGGTTGGCCGCCGAGGTCGGCCGCGCCGAGGGGCGGGTCCACGTGCTGGTCAACAACGCCGGCGCCACCTGGGGTGCGCCGCTGGCGGAGTTCCCGGCCTCGGCCTGGGACCGGGCGCTCGACCTCAACCTCAAGGCGCCGTTCTACCTCACCCGGGCGTTCCTGCCGCTGCTCGAGGCGGCGGCAACCACCGACGACCCCGCCAGAGTGATCAACATCGGCAGCATCGACGGCCTGCGGGTGCCGGAGCTCCCCACCTACTCCTACTCGGCGAGCAAGGCCGGCGTGCACCAGCTCACCCGCGTGCTCGCCCGCGAGCTGGGGCCGCGGCACATCACCGTCAACGCTGTGGCGCCGGGCCCCTTCGAGTCGAAGATGATGGCGGGGACGCTGGCCGAGTTCGGTGACGAGATCGCCGCCAGCTCCCCGCTCGGGCGCATCGGCCGTCCCGATGACATGGCCGGCGTAGCGATCTTCCTGAGCAGCCGCGCCGGGGCGTACGTGACCGGCGCGGTCATCCCGGTGGACGGCGGGATCTGGACGGCGCACTGACGGTGTCACGCTTGGCGCCGGCCCGGCCGCGGCCCCATCCCAACGGTTCTTGATACCGGTATGGCCCGCAGCACGGAACGGCCCGGCCCCGGCGGCTGTAGAAGTTCCCTGCTTAGTCGTGGCGGGCCTGCTCCGGGGGGCCTGGGCGCTTCCTTTCCGGCTGCCCGCCCGGGGGGCGGGTAGCATGTCGCCGAACGTAGTCACCGTGACCGCTCTGGAGCGGGCCCAGAGCCGAAGTGGCGCTGCCCGGGCGCGCAGATGCGCGGGCGCGCGCAGGATGCAAACGGGAAGTGGATCGGTTGCGTTGCCCTGACTGGCGGTGCCGGGCCTCCGTGGCCGGGCTGACGGCTGTGGGCATCCTGTGACGCGGCTGGCGGGCCTGATCCGGGGGCTGCTGCACCGCGGCGGCTCCGCCGTCATGATTTTCGCGGCGGCGCTGGTGGCCTCGGCCGCGGCCGCCACCGGCCCGGCCTACTACGCGGCCGCGAAGACCTCCATCCTGCACGACACGGTGGCTAGCGCCGGCTACCTGGGGAGGGGCTTCGAGGCTGACCAGACCGGCGCGGTGAAAAGCCTGATGGACCCGCTGGCGGCCGAGGTGCGGGGCGAGCTCGGACGGGGCGGCGGGCAGGCGAACGCCGGGCGGCTGTTCGCGCCCCCGGTGGTGTCCCTGGAGGCGCAGGCGGTCGACGTCCCGCTGAATGCCTCGATCCTGCTGGTGTGGCGCAGCGGCGTCTGCGCGCAGCTGCGGATCCAAGGCAGCTGCCCAACCCGCCGCGGCCAGATCGTCATCAGCAACTCGCTCAGCCACTCGCTTGCCCTGTCTCATCCCTGGCGGATCGGGCAGCGGCTGGCGCTGCCCGGCTGGGGGAAACTCACCATCACCGGGATCTACACCCCCCCGGACATCGGCAAGGACTACTGGTTCGGCCGCGGTCCCTCCTACTTCCCGTACGAGCACCCGTCGAAGGGGCCCTCGCTGCACCCGCTGCTATACGACGCCATGTTCACCTCGCGGGCCACCATGGCCGACGCATCGCCGGTCACACAGGGCACCGCCGTCCTCGACTACCTGCTCAGACCCACACACCTGGCGCCGACCGACGTGCCGGGGCTGCTCGCGTCGATGAACGCGCTGGCCAACAGCCCGCGGCTGAACGCGCAGCAGGTGATCATCACCAGCGACATCCCGGCCACGCTCGGCACCGTCGAGTCGGGCTGGAACGCGATCGCCGTGCCGGTGCTGCTGATCACCGCCCAGTTGCTCGTGCCCGTGTGGCTGTTGCTGTTCCTCGCGGTGCGCGATGCGGCGGAGGCGCGCGGCCCGGAGATCGCGCTCGCCAAGCTGCGCGGGTATGGGCCCTGGCGCAGCATCGTATTCGGGCTGTCCGAGCCGGCCCTCCTGCTCCTCATCGCGCTGCCGGCCGGGGCCCTGGCCGGCTGGGCCATCACGGCGGCGCTCGGCCGGGCGCTGCTGCGGCCCGGCACGCCGGTGGGGCTGCCTCCGCTCGCCTGGGCCGCCGCGGCGGCGGCCACCGCGGGTGGGCTCACCGCCATGCTCATCGCCGCGTGGCGGACCGTTCGCCGGCCGGTCGTAGAACAGTGGCGCCGCGCGGGCCAGCGTGCGGCCGACCGCGGCTGGGTGCTCGACGCCGTCCTGCTGACCGGCGCCGTGGCCGGGCTGGTCGACCTGGTCGTAGGCGGGCGGATAATCTCGGCCCGGCGCAACGTGCTCGGGTTGCTGGTGCCCGGCCTGGTCGGGCTGGCCGTGGCGGTGGTCGCGTCGCGGCTGCTGCCGGTGGTCTGTCGCGCGCTCTTCCAGCCGACCAGCCGGGACCGGGGCGTGGGAGGCGTCGGAGGCTTTCTCGCGGTGCGGCACCTCGTCCGGCGCCCCGGCGGTGTCCGGACCACGATGGTGCTCACCACGGCCTTCGCCCTGACGGGTTTCGCGGTCGCCGCATGGTCGGTCAACCGCGGCAACGATCAGCTCATCGCGGGCACCCAGGTCGGCGCGCCCGCCGTGCTGACGGTCAGCGTCCCGCCCGGACGCGACCTGGGGACGGTGGTGGACCGGGTGGACCCGGGGGGCCGAAGGGCCGCGGCCGTGGACCGGTACACGAGCCTGACCAGCGGCACCGCCGGGCTCTCGCTGCTGGGGGTGCAGCCACAGCGGTTCGCCCGGGTCGCCTACTGGAACCACAGTTTCGCTGCCACGCCGCTGCCGTCGCTGGCGGCCGCCCTCGCCCCGCCCGCTCCGCCCCCGATCACGCTGACCGGCGACGCAGTGCGGGTCACGGTGCAGGTACGCTCGCTGGTCCCGGCCGGAGCGGAGCTGGCCGCCGATGTCGTGGTGCCGGCGGGCACCGGCCTCACGCCCGTCAGCCTCGGGCGGCTGCCTGCCCGGGGGACGGTCACTCTGACCGGCCAGCTGGCCGGCTGTCCCTGCACGCTCCATGACCTCACCGTCAACCTGGTAACCGGCCAGGCGCCCCAGTCGGTCGCCGGCAACCTGGTCCTCACCCGCCTGCAGGTCCACCGCGGCACGGGCTGGACGGCCGCCGGCACGGGGCTCACCGCCGCCGCGCGGTGGCGCCCGGGGATCGCCGACGACCCGCCCGATGTGATCAGGCCGACGGCCGGCGGCCTGGGGTGGCGTTTCGTCACGCCCGGGAATCAGAGCCCGTCCATCGTCGTGGCCGACCGCCCGGCCGTGCTGCCCGCGATCGTCTCGGCCGCGCTGACCGGCGGGCGCCGCGGCACCTTCACCGGGGTCGGGCTGGACGGCGGGCCGCTGCCGGTGCGCCCGGTGGCGATCGCGCCCGCGGTCCCGGGAGCCCCGGCGAGCGGCGTCATCGTGGACCGCCGCTATGCCGAGCTGGCCGCCAACGGGAACCTGTCCGGGGTGACCGAGCAGGTGTGGGTCGCCGCGGGCGCCCGGCAGCTCATCCAGGCCAGGCTGGCGGCGGCACACGTGCGCGTGCTGTCGGTCCAGGAGGCCGGCGTGGTGGCCGCCCGGCTCGGCCGCCAGGGCCCGGGCCTGGCGAGCGTGCTCTTCCTCGCCGATGCGGTGGCCGCAGCGGTCCTCGCCGTGGCCGGCGCGATCCTCGGGCTGTATCTGTCCGCCCGCCGGCGCCGGTACGAGTACGCCGCGCTTGTCGCCTCCGGCGTGGCCCGCCGGACGCTGCGCCGCGCGCTGCTGGCCGAGCAGGTGGCGGTGCTCGGTTTCGGCGCCGTCGTCGGCATCGCTGCCGGGCTGGCGGCCGCCGCCGTCGTGCTGCCGAACGTTCCCGAGTTCATCGGGCCGGTGGCGGCGCCGCTGTCGTACACCCCGCCGGCCGGCCAGCTGGCCGTGCTGCTCGGCGTGGCCGCCGCGCTGATGCTCGCCGCGGCCGTCGCGGCGAGCGTGGCGCTGGTCCACGGGGTCCGGCTCAGTCAGCTGCGGGAGGCGCCGGCATGACATCCAGCGCGGTCCGCTGCGACAACCTGGTCCACGTCTACGGCACCCCCGGCCAGGAGATCACCGCGCTGCGCGGTGTTGATCTGGCGATCACCAGCGGGGAGACGGTGGCGCTGCTCGGGCCGAGCGGTGCCGGCAAGTCCACCCTGCTGTGGCTGCTGGCCGGCCTGCTGCGCCCCACCGCCGGAACCGTCGAGGTGTACGGGCGCAGGCCGGGCGCGCTGTCCGCGCAGGCGGGCGCCGACCTGCGGCTGCATGAGATCGGGGTCGTGCTGCAGACCCCCGCGCGCAACCTGCTCCCGTACGAGACCGCCGTGGGGAACATCATGTTCGCGCAGCGGCCTGCCCGCGGGCGCCAGGCGGCCCGGCGCAGGCGGGCGGCCGGGCTGCTGAACGCGGTCGGCCTCGGCCCGGTCGCGCACCGGGCCGCCGGGAAGCTGTCGGGCGGCGAGCAGCAACGGCTCGCGGTCGCGGTCGCGGTGGCCAACGAGCCGCAGCTGCTGCTCGCCGACGAGCCCACCAGCCAGCTCGACCAGGAGTCGGCCGCGGCTGTCATCGGGCTGATCCAGGCGGCCAACCGCGATTCCGGCATAACAGCGCTCGTGGTGACGCACGACCCGGCGGTGGGGGCGGCGTTCGGGCGGACCGTGACCATCCGCGACGGCCGGGTGGGCGCGGAAGGCCGGGCCGGGGAGGAGTACGTGGTGGTCGGCCGCGACGGAACCGTCCAGCTGCCGCCGGACACGCTGGACGTGCTGCCGCCCGGATCCCTGGCCCGTGCCACGCGTACCGCGCACGGCGTCGAGCTGCGCCCGATCAGCCCGGAGCAGGAATGACCGCCCTGGAGGCCAGGGCGGGAATGGCCACCCTGGAGGCACGCGGCCTGGCCTACATGCGCGACGGCCAGCAGATCCTCTCCCAGGTCAGCGTGTCGGTGCACCCCGGTGAGCGCCTCGCGGTCACCGGGCCGTCCGGCTCCGGCAAGACCAGCCTGCTGACGCTGCTCGCGGGTCTGGACACTCCCAGTTCCGGCGAGGTCTACATCGACGGCATCCGGCTCACCGGGGTCGCCGGGCCCGGCCACGGCGTCGCCCTGGTCCTCCAGGGCTACGGCCTCGTCAGCCTGCTCACCGCGTCCGAGAACATCGAGGTTGCGCTGCGTGCCGCGGGGCGGCCCCCCTCCGAGGCGGCCGCCGCCGCGCGGGAGGCCCTCGGCCAGGTTGGCCTCGGCACGTACGCGGACCATCTGGTCGAGGAGCTCTCCGGCGGGCAGCAGCAGCGCACCGCGGTCGCCCGCGCGCTCGCGCTCAGGCCCAGACTGCTGATCGCCGACGAGCCCACCGCGGAGCTCGACCCCGCCTCACGGGCCATCACCTTGACCCGGCTCTTCGAGGTGGCCACCGGCGGCGGGGCCCTGGTCCTGGCCACCCACGACCCCGAGGTCGCCGCCCGTTGCGACCGGACCCTCGACCTGCGGCCGCCCCGGGCGATGACGGCTGACGGGTCCTGAGGAGGCGGGCCGCGCAACTCTTACCGGCCGGCGTGACCCACTCCGGGCGGCTCATCAGTCTCGCGGAGGCCGGCGTCCCGGGGCGGGAGCGCCGTTCTGCATAATGCGGCGCTCAGGCTGGATGCCGAAGGAGCCTCTGCTCAGTACCTGGCGGGCGGGAGGGTTATCGTGACGGACGACCCGAGGCTGTCGGCCAGCGTGAGGCTGCACGAGTTGAGTGCGCCGCATGGGTCGTTGAGATGGGCGCTCAGTATCAGGAGGCCGTCATTCCAGGTGGGGCTGTTGTTCGGCGCGGCCGGGATGAGCACCTTGCCGGTCGAGGTCACCGACACCGAGTACAGCGCGCTGACGTTGGCGTCGAACCCGTCAACGTACAGCCGGAACTGGTGCCCGTTGTAGACGGCCCCCGTTGCTAAACGCATAGGCGCCTCCGGGATCCGGCTAATCCTTGACCGCGGTCAGGTAGGCAACCGCCCGGCGCTCCAGCCCGGCGCCGGATTCCACCAGCGGCCTGAGATACCCGGTGAGCTCGGCGGCTTCCTGCTGGCTGAGCGCCTGGCCCAGCGCATCACCGAACGTCGGCACCAGCGGATTGCCCGACGTGCGCAGGAACCGCTCCCAGGGAATTGGCTGCTTCCGGGCTTTGACGCTGACCCGCAGTTCGAGATCGATCTCACCGAAGCCGGCGCTCCCGGCGTGGCGCACCAGGTCGCGGTCGTCGAAGTCGATCATCGGATCAACGCCCGGCGGCTGGATGGACTCATATAGCGCCTGGACCTTCGCCGCCAGGGCCCTGACCGGGGTGACGTCATAGCCGAAGAACCGGTCGGGATCGGCGGCGGACATCAGCACGTTGATCGGCTCGAACAGGCTCACCCGTCCATCAGACATGAGCACCCGGTAGAACTCCCGCAGCGCCGCCGCCTTGTCCTTCACGTAGATCAGCACCGACCTGGTGGTGACGGCATCGACCGAGGCGTCCGCCACGCCGTTCAGGCGATCGGCGGCGGCCAGCACGAAGCGGCACCGGCCAAGCAGCCCTTCGGCGTCGGCGGCCTCGCGGCAGTGATCAAGCAGGTCCTGGGAGATATCGGAGAAGATCACCTGGCCTGCCGGGCCGAGCCGTTCCAGTGCGCCGAACGCGATGAGGCCATCGCCGGTGCCCACGTCGAGCAGCGTCTCGCCCGGCCGCAGCCGGGCCCTGTCGAGCACCGTATCCCGCACCGGGTAGAGGAACTCGGTGAGATCCTTCTGGCGGCAGGCGGCGTCCCCCCCGAATCGCACGTCGAGCAGCCAGCGATGCCAGCGGTCAGGACCTTCCGTCATGCCTGGCTATTCTGCCCGCCCAGCCGCGGCCCAGGCCACTGGCGATCTGCCCGGCGGGCGCCTGCGCTCCCGGCAGGGCGCTGGCGGGCTGCCCGCCGGGCTTCCGCGGGGTGTGCGTGGGTGCCGGTGCGCCGCAGGCGACGAGCCAGGGATTCATGCAGGTCCTGGCGCTGCCGCCGTTGCGATTGACGGTCAGCGCGACGGCGACGAGGCAGACGGTTATGACGAGCCACAGCAGCAGGCCAGCCCGCTGCAAGATCGGCGGCTGGCTGAGCACGCGCGCGCGCCATGCGTGACGGCGGTACCGGCCAGGCCGCGGGCGACAGGGGCCACGCGGCTGGCCGGTGGTGCCGATCCGCTCGTGCCCGGGCATCTCCTCGTGCTGGGTCAGCCGGGTGAACGTGGCCAGCAGCGAGACCAGCTTGGAGTCGGAACCGGAGATGTCATCCTCGATGGAGTGCAGGGCCCGCCGCTCCTGTGTGCTGAGGCTCATCACCGTCACCCCTTTCGCCTTACCGGGCCGCCCGGCCGGGCCGCCGTGGGTACCTCCGTCAGTTCAGTGGCCAGGTGGGGATCAGTTCCCGGCCGCCGTAGCCGGTGCTCTGAGGCTCTCTGAAATGTCTGAAGAGGACATCGGCAGCTTCCTTCCTAAAATATTTATATCGTATCACGATATAAAATATCCCTCGGCCCCGGGCCCCGTTGAGCCACGGCGGGAGCCCTCCGCTGGGCCCCTGTCTCAGCCATTTCCCGTCCCCGCCCAGTGGGCGACGAGCTGGTCCAGGACGGGAGCGAGGGTGCGGAGCTCGTCAAGATGAGCCGGGGTGAGGCGGCGCAGGCGGTCCCCGCCGTCGGCGGTGAGCCGGACCCGTGTGATCCGGCCGTCCCCGGCGTCGGCATAGCGCTCCACCAGCCCGGCAGCCGCCGTCCGGTCAACGAGTTCGACGGCGCTATGGTGGCGCAGCAGCAGGTAGCCGGCCAGGTCGGAGATGGCCGGATCCTGGCCGCCCGGATGGCCCTTGACCGCGACCATGAGCTGGTGCTGAGCGTGGGTCAGGCCGACCGCCTGGGCCCGGCTGTGACTCCAGTGCAGGAAGTGGCGGAGGCTGGTTCGGAACGCCAGCAGGTTCTCATACTCGGCGGGAAGCACGCGGCGGCCAAGGTCAGACGAAGACCCGGCTGGTCACCGTCCCGCGGGCAACGTCGCACCCGCGCAGCAGCGCGAAGTGCTCGCCGGGAGCGAGATAGTCGTCCGCATCGCCCCCGATGACCACCACCGTCACCATGCTGGCCTTTCCCGGCTGCAGGTCGTCGTCGCTGGTGACGAGGGCACTGAAGAGCTTGTTGCGGTGGGTTTCCGGATGGCGGGCGCGGATCACGACGCGGCAGACCGGGCTGGGCAGTGCGGCTTCCAGCTGGTCGTCCGGCCGCGGGACGGGCGTGACCAGCGCCCGGTACTTGTACCGTTTTCCTGCCGTTCTGCCTGACCGCGGGTGGTGCTCCGGGCCGGGCGGCCCGGCCGGGTGGGAGACCCGGCCGCGGTGGGCGCGGCCAGGAAACCGGACGAGATCGAGGAGGAGGAGCCGGAGCCGGGACTGTGCTCTGGCGGGGCTCCCCGTGTCAGAGACCTGCCCATTCATTGGCAACCTCGCACGAGTAGACAAGTTATATCGTAGCACGATACTATTGATCTTCGGCGATCCTCTTCCCAGGTGGCCGATCGGGGTGGCTGCCTCTCCCGCTACCGGGCGGGAGGGGCAGCCTTCACGCCCCGGCGCGGTCATACCGCCGATTCACCAGAACCGGTGCCGTCGCCAGGTGCCGCAGGCGCTGCTTGATTTGTGCCATATTTTGTGGCACAGTCTGTGCCATGACGACCACCGTCGAAGAACTCATGCAGAACGCACTGGATGCGCGCCGTACCGCCCAGAACGCGATCAGGGTGGCGGTGCGGGAGGCCCGCGCGGCGGAGTGGTCATGGGACCGGATCTCCGCCGCCCTGGGCGGGTCCCCAAACGGGGAAACACTTCGCCGCAACTTCGGCGGCGACGGGTAACGCGGCCCGGCCCGGCCCATGGCCGCCAGAATCATCGGCCCGGATGGCAGCGAGCTGATCGGCTACACCGATCGCTGGTCCGTGGCGCCCGGCGAGCGCGTTCAGCTGATGGCCTCGTCATCGGCCTCCCCCGTCACCGTCCAGCTGGTCAGGCTGGGGCACGGTGATCCCAATCCGGCCGGTCCCGGCCTGCGCGCCGCGCCGGTGCGATCCGCCGTGGACGGCGAGTACCCGGGCCGCCCCCACACGGTGCGGTCGGGGTCGTTCGCCGTCCTCGACGACGCGCCCGGCGAGGGACCGGACCTGTCGGTGTGGGCCTGGACATGCCTTCCCGCCCGGGGGCGGCGGCAGGTCCTGCTCGCCCGCGGGCCACTTGAGCTGTTCCTCGACGTCGGCGGCGTGCCCTCGATCCGCATCGGCGAGGTGCGCCTGGCGGCCCGGCAGCCGCTCGGGCGGGAGACGTGGACCAGGCTTGGCGTGTCCTTCGCCGACGGCAAGCTCGGCCTCCAGGTCGCGGGCGAGCTGGTAACGGCGGAGCCGGCCGGCCTGGGCGCGCCCACCGGCCCGGTGACGCTGGCCGCGTCGGCCGGCGGCGGTGACCATTTCAACGGCCGGCTCGAGGAACTCCGGATCGGCGACCATGCCTACGCCATCCCGGACCTGAGGCTGCTCAACGCCCCGACGCTGGCGGTGACCGGGCGCACCTGGGACGACGACACCACCGACTTCCGCGGCGCGCCGGACCAGTACGCGGCGGTGCATTTTCACGAGGACGACGTCGAGGACGCGGGATGGCCACCGCTCGCCGAGCTTGTGGTTCCCGCCGGTCTCCGGAGCGGCGTCTACGCCTTCCGGCTGACGGCCGGCAGCCTCACCGACCATGTGCCGTTCGTCGTCACCCCGCCCCGCGGGCAGGCGACGGCCAGGATCGGCTTGCTGCTGCCGACGCTGACCTACCTGGCCTACGCCAACGAGCGCCTCATCGCCGCCGGGGAGGGCGGCATGGTCCCGGCCGGACAGGCGGCGCGCCTCGATGAGGCCGACACGTGGCTGTCGGCGCACCCGGAGGCGGGCCTGTCGGCCTATGACCGGCACGCGGACGGGTCGGGGTGCTCGCTGGTATCGATGCGGCGGCCGGTCCCGAACTTCCGCCCCGACTTCGTGTGGTGGAACACCGGCGCCCCCGAACGCTTCGGAGCCGATCTCTACATCACCGGCTTTCTTGATCACCGCGGCGAGGCATGGGACGCGTTCACCGACCACGACCTGCACGACCAGGGCGCGGAGCTGCTGCGGCGGTATGAGGTCGTCCTGACGGGCACCCACCCGGAGTACTGCTCCCGCGCGATGCTGGCCGCGCTGGAGGAGTACCTGAACGGCGGCGGCCGGGTCATGTACCTGGGCGGCAACGGGTTCTACTGGGTCACCAGCATCGACCCGGCCCGTCCCTACCTGGCGGAGGTGCGGCGCGGCATCAACGGGACCCGCGCGTGGACGTCGCCGCCCGGCGAGCTGAGGCACCAGACCACCGGGGAGCAGGGCGGGCTGTGGCGGTACCGGGGCCGGCCGCCGAACGCGCTGGCCGGCGTCGGATTCAGCGCTCAGTCGGATACGCACGACCGGGCGCCGGGGTACCGGCGGACCCCCGCGAGCTTCGACCCCGGCTACAGCTGGATCTTCGACGGCGTCTCGGACGCCGAGGTCATCGGCGATTACGGCCTGTACCTGGGCGGCGCGGCCGGATACGAGATCGACCGGCACGACCCGTCGCTCGGTTCTCCCGGGCCGGCGGCCGTGCTGATGACCTCGCAGGGAATGCACCCCGACTCCTACCTGCTCGTCATCGAGGATGCCGAGGTCATGATCCCGAATGTCACCGCGACCGCGAATCCCCGCGCGCGCTCCGATGTGGTCTACCTGCCGTATGAGGGCGGGGGCGCCGTCTTCAGCGTCGGCTCGTGCTCGTGGTGCGGCAGCCTGTCCCACAACTCCTATGACAACGACGTCTACCGCATCACCGACAACGTGCTGTCCGCGTTTCTGGCCGGCCGTCACACCGGGCGCTCCTAGCGCAGGCCGGCTCCGTCAGGTGGTGCCCCGCGCCATGCTGCGCCGGATCGACGTGAGCAGCGCCCGGACCCCCGTTTCGCTGTTGGCCACGTGCAGGTCCGCGGCCGCCTCGGCCGCGGCCTGATCGCGCGCCTGGATCGCCGCGAAGATGGCCTGGTGCTCACCGGCGAGCTGGCGGTGCCAGATCTCCGTCTCCGGCAGCAGGCTCAGCGCGTCGTTCAGGTCCATCCGGATCTGCTCGATCGCCTGGCTCAGGAACCGGTTGCGCGTGGCACCGGCCACGGCTATGTGGAACTCGGTGTCGAAGTACATGTAATCGGGCTCGGGCGGCCCGGAGGCCATGCCGTCCAGCGCGCGCCGCATCCGCTGCAGGTCGGCGCTGCGCCGCGACCTCGCGGCCATCTTCGCGATGGCCGGCTCCAGCACCCGGCGGTGGTCCAGGAGTTCCGACAGCTCGTGCCGCCAGGCGCAGCAGGCGGGTCATGAGCTCCTCCATCACCCGCGAGTCGTCGGCGGGTTGCAGGACGAACGTCCCCCCGCTGCGGCCGCGGCGGGCCTCCACCAGACGCTCGGCCTCCAGTATCCGCAGCGCATGCTGAACGGTCGGGCGGCCCACGCCGAACATCGCCGCGAGTTCCCGCTCCGGAGGGAGGGCCTGCCCCGGCGCGATCAGCCGCAGGGCGATGTGGCGCCGGATCTGCTCCGCGACGTATTCGTGCGCACGCGGCTGGCGGATCGGGGCGAACTCGACCGAAGGCCGCTTGATCTGCCCTGACCGCTGCGCCGCCAACGTCATCGGCCCGGTCCTCCATGATCTGTGGTGTCACCCCGGATGCCCATTCTCCGCCTGTGACACGGGCGCGGGGCCAGGCATCGCTCGCCGCGGTCAGGTTCGCTCCCCCGGAAGGTGCCACGGTGTAACTGAACCAGGCCCCGGCGCTGGCGAGCCCCCCGCCGGGGACCGTATCTGTCATTGAATAGGTCTCAGGCCAAGTCCTATTACAAATCCCGGCCGCTCGCAACCGCTGGTCATATGCGCGGTAATCCTGAGGGTTGACACCACCATCCCCATATGCGATGTATGGACCTACGAGAGGTTCTTTTGATTCGTGGGGACCGTGCCGGCCGGAGGCGGGCGGCGGGAACGCCTGCTTCGTGACCGCGTGATCTGCAGGCGCGATCTTTTGGCGGATTGGCTGACCCGAGGAGGTCGTCATGAGTCAGAGCCCCGACGCCGAGCCGACCGGCGCCCCGACGGTCACCGGAGCGGTACCCGCCTCGGAGCCGTCCCTCCACGAGCTGCGGCCGAACGCGATCGGGCTGCTGCAGAGCACGGTGATCGCCATCGCCTCGTCGGCTCCCGGTCAGGCGACGGCCATCTCGCTCGCGGCCATCATCGTCGCGAGCGCCTACGGCGGGGGCGCGGCGATCATCATCACCACCGTCCCCATGCTCGCCATCGCCTTCGCCTACCACCGGCTGAACATGTGGGAGCAGAACTGCGGCGCGTCGTATGTCTGGGTGGGGCGCGCCATCAATCCCTATCTGGGCTTCATGGTGGGCTGGATCATGCTCGTGGGCTGGATACTCGCCACCGTCAGCGACATCCTGCCGCTCGGGCCGGCGCTCCTGTCAGTTTTCGGGGCGAACTCCTCCAGCCAGTGGGGGACGGTCATCTCGGCCACCATTCTCGGCGCCGCCGTCACCGTCATTTCCGTCCTCGGCATCAAGGTCACCGCCCGCTTCCAGATGGCCATCGCGGCCATCGAGTACGTCATCCTTCTCGTCTTCTCGGGGATCGCCATCTACGCGGTCTTCATCGCCCACTGGCCGGGGACGGTCCACCCCACGCTCGCGTGGCTGAGCCCGAGCGGCGTGGGCGGGAAGGGGAGCCTGGTGGGCGGCGCGCTGATAGCGGTCTATCTGTTCACCGGCTGGGACGTGGCCATCTACCTGAACGAGGAATCCGAGAAGAAGGAGCGCAATCCCGGGCTCGCCGCGATCCTGTCGGTCATCGTGCTGGGCCTGTTCTACACGCTCCTGGTGGTCTCCCTCCAGGGGGGAGCCCCGCTCCGCGGCATCAACGCCAACGCCTCGAGCGCCATGACCTACATCGCCCATAACCTGGTCGGCAGCCCGTGGGACAAGTTCATGGCGCTGGCCATCACGCTCTCGGTGATCGGGACCACCCAGGCATTCCTGGTGGGGACGGCCCGGATCGCCTACGCCATGGGAACGGACCGGCTGCTTCCGAGCCAGTTCGGGAAGATTAACCACACCTTCCGCACGCCCGCGTTCGGCACGATCGTGTTCGGGGTCCTGACACTGATCATGACCTGGCTGTACGTGTTCTCCTCGTCGGTGTCCGGGGCGTTCGACACCGTCGTCGCCTCCGTCGGCGTCCTGTTCGCGATCTTCTACGCCTTCACCGGCATCGCCACGACCTGGTACTACCGGGCGCTGCTGCGCCGGAGCGCCGGCGACGTCGTCCTCATCGGGATCCTGCCGCTCGGCGGCGCGGCCGCGCTCCTGTACATCGCCGTGAAATCCATTCTCGGGTTCTCCGGCGCCTCGCTGTGGTCAATGGTGGGGATCGCCGTGCTGGGGGATCGCCGCGATGCTGATCGCCGCGTTCGTCTACCGGTCCCCGTTCTTCCTGCTGCGGCGGGTGGCCTACCGTCCCGAAGGCGGACGCGCCGGCCCCGCTCAGCCGATGAGATCGGCGAACTCACGCTCCATCTCGGTGAGGCAGCCGTCGACGATGTCAACCGCCTGCTCGACCTCGCGCTCGGTGACCACCAGCGGGGGCGCCAGATGCAGGACGTCCCACACCCGGGTGATCAGCCCTCGCTCCTGGGTGCGGAGGGCCAGGCCCTTGATGAAGGGATGCTCGGTGCCCCAGGCCTGTTTGGTCTCCTTGTTTCGCACCAGGTCGATCGCGCACAGGAGGCCGAGCCCGCCGCGGACGTCACCGACGGTGGGATGCCGCCGGAGCCCGTCGGCCAGCTTGAGCAGGTAGCGGCCCATGTCGGCCGAGCGCTCGACGAGCTGCTCGCGCTGCATGATCTCGATGTTCTTGCTGGCGGCGGCCGCGGCCACCGGATGGCCGCCGAACGTCAGCAGGTGGTTGATGGCGTTGCCGTGCTTGGTGAAGGGCTCGAATATCTCCGGGCGCACCGCCACCGCGCCGATGGGGGCGTAGCCGCTCGACAGGCCCTTGGCCATGGTCATGATGTCCGGGACGACGCCGTAGTGCTCCGCCGCGAACATGGTGCCGGTGCGGCCGTAGCCGGTGATGACCTCGTCCATGATCAGGAGCACGCCGTGCCGGTCACAGATCCGGCGCAGCTCCTGCCAGTAGGCGGGCGTGGGAAGGTGGGTCCCGTTGGCGGCCGAGATCGGCTCGCCGATGACCGCGGCGACGTGCTCCGGGCCCTGGGCGAGTATCTCCTGCTCGACATACCGGGCGCACATCAGGTCACCCGCCTCCCCCTCCAGCCCGAAGTCGTTGCGGTAATGGTTGGGCGAGGGGACCTTCGAGACACCGGCCATGAAGGGCCCGAAGTACCGTTCCTGTGCGCTGCTGGTCAGGCTCATGGCGCCGAACGTCTGGCCGTGGTACGAGCCCCGGCGGCAGATCACCTTGTAGCGCTTGGGGTAGCCGCGCAGGAACTGCGCCTGCTTGGCGATCTTCAGGGCCGTCTCTACCGCCTCCGACCCGCCCGAGCAGAAGAACACGCGGTCGAGGTCACCGGGCGTGATCGAGGCGATGGTCTCGGCCAGGGCGACGGTTGCCGGGTTGGTCGAGATGGACGATGGGGTGTAGGCCAGGCGTCCCGCCTGCTCGGCCATGGCGGCGCCGATCTCGGTCCGCCCATGGCCGACGTTGACCAGGAACAGGCCCGCGAGCCCGTCGAGATAGGACCGCCCCTGGACGTCGGTCAGGGTGGAACCCTTCCCGGAGACGAAGACCCGAAGCCCTCTCTCCGTGAACTCGTCCCACTCCAGGTCGTTCGAATGCGGCCACAGGTGCTCGATGGCGCTGGCCTCCGCCTCGTGCCGCCCGCCAGCGCGGTGATCGGTGGCAGCCACGTCATCCTCCTCGGCAAAAGCTAAAAGGACCTCAATGCTATCCTTAAACCCTTGTACCTTTCTGCGGCAGCCAGTGTCAAGGGCCGCCGCCGCGGCTGACGGGGTGCGGCCCCGATGCCGGGGCCCCGCGGCAGAGGACGGTGCCGGGTTACGGCTGCTGCTGCCAGTGCCGCCACGGGCCGTGCGGGTCGTAGCGCCCCCGGTGCACGGCAACCTTGGAGAACCGGGCCTCGCCGACGAGCCGGATCACCGGGCCGTCAGCGTCGTCGGGGTCCTGGTGGCCGTAGACGGCCCGCTTGGCGAACAGAGCCCCGCCCTCGTCGATCACATGTGCCCCGGCCGGGACGGTCAGGATCAGCTTGCCGCAGAAGGCGTCGATCTCCAGCGTGATCTCGCGGCCCGGCAGCACCGCATCGGCCAGGTTGACGACCAGCGCGCCGAAATGCGCGGTCAGCCGGGTGCGCCGTCCGGCCACCCAGCGCCCGGAGCGGATCACCTTGCTGAAGCGGGCGGCGACCTCGGCCCGGTCCACCGTCCCCAGCCCGGTGCCAGCGGCGTCGGCGGGCAGGTCACGGGTGAGCGGGGCGAGCTCACCGAGGGTTCTCGCGGTATAGGCGGCGTCGAGCCGCTCCGCATGCTCGGTGGTGGTCAGCCGACCGGTGGCCAGGGCGTTGCCGAGCACGACGGCCGTGCGGTCCCGGTCGGCGTCCGAGGCGCGCAGCTCGAGCCGCGCCGCGTCACCGGTTGGCTGGATATCGGGCGAGAGCGAACGGTTATAGCGGGCGTCGGCCATGGTCCCCATGGTAGCGGCCAACGGGGCCAAACGCGATATGTCGCGTAATGCCCTTGACGGCCGCCCCGCCTGCCGTCAAACCCCGGCGCGGGCTGTCGTCAGCGCAGCGGCTTGAACGCCGCCCGGATCTCCTCGGAGAACAGTTCGGGTTCTTCCCAGGCGGCGAAGTGGCCGCCCTTGCTGGCCTCGTGGTAGTAGGTGAGGTTGGGGTAGCTGTTCTCGGCCCAGCTGCGCGGGGCGCGGAAGATCTCGCCGGGGAAGGTGGTGAAGCCGGCCGGGAGCTTGACCTGCGGGGGAGGCTGCCCGGCGGCAAGGGCCTGGGCTCGTCCGGCCTCCCAGTACGAGCGGGCGGCTGAGGCCCCGGTGCCGGTCAGCCAGTACAGTGTGACGTTGTCGAGGATGTGGTCCCGGGTCAGGCCGCCGGAGGGCTGCCCGCCGGTGAAGGCGGCCGAGATCTTGTAGTAGGCGTCGGTGTCGTGGTCGAGCATCCAGGCCGCCAGCGCGACCGGTGAATCCAGCAGGGCGTAGCCGATGGTCTGCGGCCGCGTGGCCTGCTCCAGGAAGTAGCCGAAGCCGCTAGCCCTGAACGTCTTGGTCTGCTCGAGCGCCGCGCGTTCGGCCTCGGTATCCGCCGGCATCGCGCCGCCGCCCAGCGCCGTCACGAGCAAGTTCATGTGGATGCCGGCCAGCCCCCCGGGTGCCTGGCGGCCCATCGCGTCGGTGACCGCGGCGCCCTGGTCGCCGCCCTGGGCGACGTAGCGGGTGTAGCCCAGCCGGCGCATCAGCTCCGCCCACGCCTGCGCAACCCGGCCGGCGTACCAGCCGAGCTCGGCCGGCTCGGCGGAGAAGCCGTACCCGGGGATGGACGGCAGCACCAGATGGAACGCGTCCCCGGCGGACCCGCCGTGCGCGGCCGGGCTCGGTGAGCGGCCCGACGACCCCGAGCAGCTCGATGACCGAGCCGGGCCAGCCGTGGGTGATGATCAGCGGCAGCGCGTTCTCGTGCGGCGACCTCACGTGGATGAAGTGGACGTCCACCCCGTCGATCCCGGTCTTGAACATCGGCAGCGCATTCAGCTGCGCCTCGCACCGCCGCCAGTCGTAATCGGTCGCCCAATAGCGGGCCAGCTCCCGGATCGTCGCTAACTGCACGCCCTGCGAGCGGTCGTTGACCAGCTCCTTGCTTGGCAAGCGCGCCGCGGCGATGCGCCGCCGAAGCTCGGCGATCGCCTCGTCGGGCATGTCGACCCGGAAGGGACGGATCTCAGTTTCGTTGGACATAGGGTCTCCAGGTCCCTCGATTGGCTGACGACGACGGACGACCGGCCGGCTCCGGCCCGATGTTCCACGGCACGGCGTTCTTCCCGCGCCGGCGGAACAGTGGTACGCCTCACGATCGGAGATCGGGCGCGTGCGTCGCGCCCGTGACATCCCTGGTCTGTACCCGGGCCTGCATTCGGGCAACCGGGCGTGGGCTGACCTGGACAGCGCGATCACTCGGTGGCGAACCAGCAATCGGCCAGCGCGTCGAGAGTGGGCTGTGCCGGTGCTCTCATGACCGTCCTCCTGTGCCGGCGGGCACGCCGACCCGTTGACGCAATCTATTGGTTGCCATATTATCGCAACCAGTAAGTTGCATCTTCGCGTGAGCAACATCATCAACGCCGACGGAAAGAGGGGCTGGCCTTGTCCGGCAACATCGAGATCATCACGCGCTTCGAGCACGCGTTTCGCGCGGCCGACCAGGCGACGATCGACGAGCTCTGCGACCCGGGGCTGGTCAACCACAATCCAGCGCCCGGCCATGAGCCGACGCTGGCCGGCTTCAAACAGAAGGTCGCGGGCTTCAAGGCGATCTTCCCCGACCTGGAGGAGGACCTGCAGGACATCATCGCCAGCGGCGACACCGTCGCCACCCGGTGGGTCGTGACCGGTTCACTGCAGCAGGAGTTCATGGGGATCCCCGGCTCCGGCCAGACGATCAGGGTCGAGGGCATGAATTTCTACCGCCTCAAGGGCGGTCGCGTGACCGACATCTGGACGCAGTTCGACGGGGCCGCCATGATGCAGCAACTCGGCGCCATCCCGGCCTGACGCGTGACGTTCCGCCGGTGTCCTCATCCCCCCATCACTGCGCCTGGGTAACTACCATCTCCCGGTCGGCCTACCCCGCAGAGCCCAGCTTGACCTCAAACGGGCACGGCGGGCACACATCCGCCGGAGTGGATTGTGCGGGGCGTCCTGCGCATCCTGGGCAACGACCGTCGCGATTTGGGTACGACGAAACCTCGGCGTACCGATACGTCGCTCACTCACCGCCTGTGCCCACTGACCTCCGCATACGTCATCCAGCGGCGGGTCGCGCATGTTTGTTTCGCTGTAGCGGGGTAGAACGCGCTGCATGATTATCCTCGGCATCATTCTGCTGGTGATCGGTCTTCTAGTGGCGAAGCTGGCGGTCTTGGTCACGATCGGGATCGTCCTGATCGTTATCGGCCTGATCCTCGCGATTCTCGGCCATGCAGGTCATGCCTTCTACGGCCGCAGGCACTGGTACTGATTTAGGGAAGCGGAACATGCAGTCCAATAGGAACAGACCCAGGCCTGTGGGCAGGAGTTTTCTGCGTTTATTCACAGGATATTCACAAGCTCCCGTAAATTGTGAGCCTACCTGGGCGGCCTTTCAGAGTGCCCGAAAGTGTTACAGGCCCCGGAGCGTCGTTACCGCGTAGCGATCGCGGCCAGGTGGCTCAGCGAGTTGCCGAGATGGTCTGCAGTGAACGGCGGGAACTGAATGCGCTGGCGGGGAACCGGCCCCACCGCCGACCAGTCATAGGTGAGTGTGACATGAGTCTGGTCTGGGCCGAGCTGGGTCAGGTCGTAACGCCAGATCCAGCCGCCGAACTCCAGCTTGCCTGTTGCCGCTGACACATAGCCCGGCTTCCACGAAATAACGCGCGGCGGCTCGAACGCCACAACCTGGTTGGCCATCTCGTAGCTGCCGTCCGGGTGGTTAGGGTGGTACATGGCCATCCGGAAGATCTGGCCTGAGCCGGTCAGCCGTCGGTCATCGGGGGATTCACGAACCCAGCCGGTGCCGTCAATGGCGGCATGCTGGGATGGGTCGGCAAGCACCGCGAACACGGTTTCGGCCGATGTGCTGATCGTGGTGGTCGCGCTGACGCTCTCCTCGGTCATGGTGGCTGGTCCCCGGTTCCTCTGGTTTCCTCACGGCTTTGCGCGAGAAGTGCTGCCCGTGCTCCACGATGTAGACGACGCGGCGAAGCGGGGCTCATCGGCCGGTAGCCGTGTTGACAGAGCTCCGCGGCCTGTCATCGGGAGCGCCGATCTTGTCATGTGTTTGGCGCCTGGGATGTCAGCGGAGGCGAAGGCCGTGCTCGGCCAGCTTGTCTTCAATGATCCGAAGGGCTTTGGGACCCATGCCATGGAGTTTGGCCAGTTCCGCGCGCGGGACACCCGCGAGCTGACGCAAGGCTGTGTAGCCCGCGTTGTTCAGGGCGCGGGTCGCCGGTGCGCCGATCTTGGGAAGCTCATCGAGGGATGCCGTCACGCTGAAAGACTAGGCCAGCGGTTCCGAACACAGCCCGGGACGCCTCGGCGGCATCGCATGGCACGTGTGTGGCACGGCCTGAATCGGTAGCGTGACGGTGCAGAATTGTAGGCTCAGGCCCATGTCCAGCCCATCGACAGCGGGCCCCGATGACCCGCGGGTCATCTCTGTGGTTCCCATCCTGCGGATGTATGACGTTGCAGCGACCATCCGCTTCTACATCGATTACCTCGGATGCTCACTGGATCACCAGGCCGGTTCAGGCGACCGGCCGGTGTACATGGAAGTCTCGCGTGATGGCATGAGGCTCCATCTGTCCTCGCATCATGACGATGGAACGCCAGGGACGGCGGTGCTTGTCGAGGTCCGCAACATCGACGCCTTGCACGCCGAACTCCATCAACGTGGGTATCCGTTCTTCAATCCGGGCCTCGGGACAGGTCCCAGGGGGGTTAAAGAGATGCAGCTCATCGACCCTGCCTCCAACCGGATCCGCTTCTACGAGCCCGCATCAACCAGCTGAGGCTCCTGATGCTGTGGCACGTATGTGGCACGCCAGGAAGATCGCCGGAGATCGCGAGCATGCCGGAGCGCGGATCAGGCCCATCACCCATTCGGGGAGGTATCGGCAGCTGCTCATGGGATGGGATGACACTGGTGGTTTGTGGGTGCCTGGCGGGACAGACACGCCCGATATGTCCTCAGGCGAGTGGAGGCTGACATGCCTGGCTCAGCTACCCGTGCCAATGGGCTCGATCATGTGGTGGTGGTGCTGTTTGAGAACCGGTCCCTGGACAACGTGCTGGGCCGCCTCTACGGGCCGGGGGATGGCAAGGCCTTTGAGGGGGTCATCGGGAAGGACCTGAGCAACCCGATCCCCGGATGGGCCGAGCACGGCGCCGACCGCAAGGTCGTGCCCTACGGCGTCACCACCGACATGGACTCGCCCAACCCGGACTCGGGTGAGGAGTGGTACCACACCAACACCCAGCTGTTCGGCGCGATCGACAACACAACCGGTTCAAGATCGGCGAGGGCGTGACAGCACCGTGGAACGCGCCGCCGCCAGGTGCGGTTCCGGCCATGGATGGGTTCGTCGCCGACTACATCGGCACGTTCACCGGCGAAGTTGGGCGGCAGCCGACCTATGAGGAGTACGCCCAGATCATGACCGGGTACACCCCGCAGCAGCTGCCGGTGCTGAGTGGCATCGCGCGTGAGTTCGGGGTGTTTGACCACTGGTTTTCCGAGGTGCCGTCGCAGACGTTCATGAACCGGTCGTTCTGGACGGCGGCGACGTCGTCGGGGCTGGTCGTGAACAGCCCGGTGAGAAAGTGGTTCACCGACAACGACGCGGAGACGATCTTCGAGCGGCTTGAGCAGCACGGCAGGACCTGGAGGGTCTATGTGATGGAGCCGATGTGCCTGTCGTTCACCGGTGTCATCCACTATCCCCGGCTGAAGGACCGGCTGGCGACGCACTTCGTGCGGTTTTCTGAGTTCGAGAAGGATGCCGCGGCCGGGACCCTGCCCGATTTCGCGCTGATCGAGCCGGACATGATCGCCGGGCACGGCGATTACCACCCGGCGTTCGGCCGGTCGTTTTTCGGCGGCAACGTCGATATCGGGCTGGACGCGCCGTCGGCGATGCTGGGCGGCGAGGCGTTCCTGGAGCGGGTCTTCAGCGCCTACCGGTCCGCCACTGCACCGTCAGGCGCCAACGTCTGGAACACCACTTTGCTGATCGGGTGGGACGAGCCAGGCGGAACCTACGACCACGTGCCCCCGGGACCGGTCCCGCCGCCCGATTCGGCCGCAGCAGCGGGTGAGTTCGGCTTCATGTTCGACCGTCCGGCTACCGCGTCCCCGCCATCATCGTGTCGCCATGGGTCGAGCCGGGCTCGGTGTACAACGAGGAGTACCGGCACACCTCGCTGATCGCGACGCTGCGTAAGGCCTGGGACCTCGGCGCGCCGTTCACCCAGCGCGATGCCTCGGCGCGCACCTTCGACCACGTGTTCACCCGCGGCACACCGCGCGACCCGCAGACCTGGGCCACCGTCGCGGCCCAGCCCGTCCCTGCATGGGCGATTGGCTACCAGACCATGGGCCAGGCCCTCGGCTATCTGGGCAAGGACATCGGACCCGGCATCATCGAGCACGCCAGGGAAATGGGGGTCAAACTCCCACCGCAACTAGACGACCCCTCCGCCGAACTCACGCCCCAGCTCATCGTCGAAGTCATCAGGGACGTCGCCTTCCACTACTTCCCCCAGCTGGCGCCCGGGGGCGCAGGCGATAGCCACTGAGCCAACGTTTTCATCGCCGCCGCGCTGGACGCCGGGGTCTCATTACGGGATGTGCAGGAATCCACCTCCCATGCCGATCCCCGCACCACCATGCGATATGACAACTCTCGGAAATTGCATCAGATGCATGAGCTGAATGCGTCTTTGCGACAGTTAGCGGCTTGCACGCCGCGCTGACTTGCCTGGGATCTCGGGCTTTGGGCGTGGCGGCTTGATTCGATGATCCCGTCTGATGCAGGATTCGCCCGTCACTTGCGGAGTGGAGTCGGGTTGCGGCGGGTGGGTCTGGCCGGTGCGGCGAGCGGGCAACTGGTGGACGGAGTCGTCCATCTGCGACCGGAGGAGGCGATGGCCGAGGCGATGCTGCAGGGCTGGCGGGCGCAGCAGACCGCTCGCGGGCTGCGCGCGAAGACGATCGGCGCGCGGGAGCGGCTGGTCCGCCGCTTCGTGGCGTTCACCAACGAGTTCCCGTGGCAGTGGAGCCCAGGCCACGTGGATGAGTGGACGCTGACGCTGACCGCCGAGCATCATTTGGCGCCGGCGACGATCCGCGGTTACCAGACTGAGCTGCGGTTGTTCAGCGAGTACCTCACCGACGCTCGTTACGGCTGGGCGGCGGCGTGTGAGGAGGCGTTCGGCACCTTCCCGGCGCCGATCTGCCACGAGTGGAACACCATCGCGCACCTGAACGAGTACGAGGGCAGCCCGGAGGCCCGGCCGTTTACCCGGGAGGAGGTGCAGCGCTTCCTGGACTATGCCGACGAGCAGGTCGGCCGCGCCGCGCGGGCAAAGCGGAAGGGGGCGCTGGCCGCTTACCGGGACGCCACGCTGTTCAAGGTGATTTACGGCTGGGGGCTGCGGCGCACCGAGACCGCCCGGCTGGATCTGGCCGACTGGGGCCGCAACCCGGCCGCGGCGGAGTTCGGCCGGTACGGGATGCTGCACGTGCGCTATGGCAAGGCGGTGCGGGGCCAGCCGCCGCGGCGGCGCAATGTCGCCTCGGTGATGGGCTGGGCGGTGGAGGCGGTGGCCGACTACGCCGAGAACATCCGGCCCCGGTTCGGGGCAGTGGATCACCCGGCGTTGTGGGTGACCGAGCGCGGCGGGCGGATCAAACCAGCGGAGATCAACGCCCGGTTCGTCGCTTACCGGGACGCGCTCGGCCTGCCGCGCGAGCTGTCGCCGCACTCGCTGCGCCACTCCTATGTCACCCACCTGACCGGGGACGGCGCGGACCGCCGGTTCATCCAGCAGCAGGTCGGGCATCGCTGTGACACCTCGACGGCTATCTATACCCACGTCAGCTCCGACTTCATGAACACCGCACTGCGCAAGGCGATCAGCCCGGCCTTCGGCGCGCCGGGCGGCAACGGTAAGGAATGCTGATGGCGCGCAAGCTGGACTACCGCTGGCATCTGCGGCAGGTGATGGGCCGCCGCGGCATGTTCGCCACCACCGACTTGCTCGAGCCGCTGGCCGCCCGCGGGATCCAGCTGTCCTCCAGCCAGGTCTACCGGCTGGTCGCCGAGCGGCCGGAGCGGCTCAGCCTGAAGATCCTCATGGCGCTGCTGGACATCCTGGACTGCTCGATGAGCGACCTGATCGAGCCGGTCGCCGCCGGGGGACGGTCCCGCGCCGCGAAGGCGGCCGGCGGCGGCACGGCCGGGGTCGGCCAGCTGCGGCCCAAGCGGGCCCGCATCACCCGGGCCGGTGAGTAGCCCGGATGATCTGCTCGATCTGCGGCCGAACCGCGCCCTGCGAGATCTCTCAGGCCACCAGCCGTCCGTGGTGCAAGGCCTGCCAGAAGCGGCGGGCACGCTGCGCGGGCTGCGGCCGGGTCGAGCTGATCCGCGGCGGCACCCTCGCCAAGCCGTTGTGCGCAGCCTGCACCCGCCCCGACCTATCCTTCTGGAGGTGCTGCCCGGCCTGCGGGCACCGTCAACTCAGCACGCGATCCTGCACCCGTTGCAACCTGCGGCAACGGCTGCAGGTCCTGCTCGCCGATCACGACGGCGACGTCCGCGCCGAGCTGCGCGGCCTGCACGACAACCTGGTCAACAGCGATCGCCCCAACCTCGTGCTGCAGTGGCTGAACAAGACCGCAATCGCCAGCGTCCTGCGCGAAATGAGCGCCGGCCGGCGGGCACTCAGCCATGCGGGGCTCGATGAGCTCCCGGCCGGCAAGCCGATCGAGCACCTGCGCGCCATCCTGGTCGCCACCGGCACATTGCCGCCCCGGGATGAACATCTGGCCCGCCTGGAACGCTGGGTCGCACGCATCCTCGCCGAACGCGACGATCCCGGGCAGCGGCAACTGCTGCACCGCTACGCCGTCTGGCACCTGCTGCGCCGGCTGCGGCAGCGCAACAACGGCAGATACGCCACCTACTCCCAACTGGTCACCGTGAAGCGCCACGTCAGCGCCGCCATCGCGCTGCTCGACGGGCTCGGCACCCGCGGGCGCGCCCTGGCCGACGCCCGCCAGGCAGACCTCGACACGTGGCTGACCAGCGACCAGGCTCGCTATCGCCGCGGTGCCGGGCACTTCGTGCGCTGGGCACAACGGAAGAAGCTGACCAGCTTGGAGTTCCCCGCTACCAGATGGCACGGGCCAGCCCGCACTATCGACACCGAGGCCCGCTGGGCGCAAGCTCGATGGCTGCTGCACGATCACGCCGTCCATCCCGTCAACCGGGTCACCGGCCTGCTCATGCTGCTCTACGCGCAGACCCCGGCCGCGGTCAGCCGCCTCACCCTCGAGCATGTCCAGACCACCGAACGTGCGGTGCGCCTTCGGCTGGGCCGCGAGCCCATCGCGCTGCCCGAGCCACTCGCCGGCCTGATCGTCGATCTCGTCGCCCGGCGCTCCGGGCACGCCGCGCTTGGTGACCAGGCAACCTCGCCCTGGCTGTTCCCCGGCGGCCGCCCCGGCCAACCGATCAGCGCCTACCAGCTCGCAGAGCGAATGCGCCGACTCGGGCTACGCCCCGCTCAGAGCCGCACCACCGCATTGTTCGGCCTCTCCGCCGAACTCCCTGCCGCCGTGCTCGCCCGGCTGCTCGGCATCCACATCAAGGTCGCCGTCGCATGGCAGCAGGCCTGCGCCGGCGACTGGACCACCTACGCCGCCGACTACAGCCGCCGCACACCAGCACCCGCCCAGGATGCCGAACCGGCACTACGGCACGCGGGTGGGTGAGAGGCATTCGGACAGTTCCAATAACCGAGTCCACCAGGTCGCGCCCGCGGCAGCCTCGACCGGCGGGTGACCTACGCCGGACGGGGTGATGTGGCTGGCAGGGATGTATCCCGCTTGCCGTGAGCATTCAGCGGAAGAAGGTGGGTTTGCCTGGGAATCAAGATCTAAGTGTGCGCAGGACCGCAGAGGAGGAGTGCGATGCAAGTGCCAGACGTGAGCGGCCGTTCGATCGCGCAGCTGATCTCCCTGGAGGGGCGGGCGGCGGTCGTGACCGGTGGCGCCCGGGGCATTGGGCTGGCTATCGTGCGGCGCCTCGCCAAGGCCGGCGCGTCGGTGCTGGTCGCAGATGTGGACAGGGCCGGCGCCGAAAGGGCGGCCGAGACGGTCGCCCGCGAGTCCGGGCAGCGGGTCGCTGGGGCCGAACTCGACGTCACCGACGGCGCCTCGATCGCGGCGGCTGCCGATTGGGCTGTTGGTGAGCTGGGCGGCCTTGACATCTGGGTGAACAACGCGGGCATCTACCCGTCCACCCCGCTGCTGGAGATGACCGACCGGGACTGGGACAAGGTCTTGGACGTGAATCTGCGGGGGACCTTCATCGCGGCCCGGGAGGCGGGCCGCCGGATGGCCCAAGCCGGCCACGGCGGTGTAATCATCAACCTTGCCTCGGTCGCTGGCTACCGGGCCGCAGGCCCGGGGATCTGCCACTACGTGTCGTCCAAGCACGCAGTCCGCGGGCTGACCAAGAGCCTGGCGGTGGAACTCGGGCCGCACGGGATCCGCGTGCTCGCGCTAGCGCCGGGCATCACCGACACACCCGGCATGGAGGCGGGCCGGGCCGAGTTCCAGGCCGCCGGGCTCGGGGACCTGCTGGAGCAGATGGCTCAGCGGGAACCGCTGGGACGGGTGGGCGTCCCCGATGACGTTGCCCGGGTGGCGCTGTTCTGCGCCAGCGACCTTGCGATGCTGATGACCGGCAGCACCCTGCTCGTCAACGCCGGCGACGTCGCAATGTAACACCACGCGGACGGCTCAACCGACGCCCTGACCTGCTGTCCCCCAAGGCCGGCTTCCTTCCGCCGGAACCCGGGTCCGCCCCAGCGGGACGCTGGATCCGCCGGCCGGTGCCCGCACCCTGCGTAGCTGATCAGCTCCAGCGCGACGGTAGCCCCGGTGGGACGCGAGCAGGAACGGCACGCGCGCATCGGCCACCCGCCGCCAGATCGGCAGCCCGCTCACCGGCCACAACGACGATATCTTCTGGGTGGCGTTCAGCCCGGATGGAAAGACCTTGGCCAGCGGCAGCCGTGATGACATGGTACGGCTGTGGAATGTGGCTTACCTCGTGGACACCATGCCACATCTGTGCGCCTCAGCAAAACGATTCCTCACCCGCGCCGAGCGGGCACGATATGTGGCGCCAGGACTGACCTACCGACGTATCTGCCCGTGAAACGCTGCGCCAGCCATCTCCAAGGTCGCTGCATAAAGGCGACTATTGGTCATTACACTCTCAACTGCCCCGGTCGAGTTGGACTGAGCACGGTCGTCGCTGGCGGCCCGACAGTTGCAATCGTGCCACAGAAACAGCGCCGTCCGGACCGACGCCCAGTAGCACTAAGGGCACCCAGAACTGGCGGATCTGGCTGCTCGTTCCACAACCAATTACCTGACTGCCACCCGCGCCGAGTCGGCGATCTGCAACTCTGCAACCTGGTTTCTGGGTTGACGCAATGTGATTGTCCGGCTTGGGCGAAGTGCACTGCCGCTGGATGTACGCCTCCAGGCCGGCCGGACACGGCATCCGTGTCGCATCCGAGAGGGAGCTTATTTCCCGACGGCTGCCTTGGCCGTGGCAATTTCAGGGCTTCTGGGGTGGAGTCGCGCAACTGCGTGCGACGGCGCGGACTTCGCCGGTGAACAGGCTGGGCTGTTCCCACGCCGCGAAGTGACCGCCGCGGGCGGGCTGGTTCCAATACACGATGTTGGTAAAGCGGCGCTGGGCCCAGCGGCGGGAGGGCCGCGGTACCTCTTTAGGGAAGACGCTGCACCCGGCCGGGACGGTGATGGTGTCGCCCGCGGCGGCGGTGAACCACTCGGTGACCTGGGCAATGCTCTCCCAGTACAGCCGGGCCGAAGACGCTCCGGTGCCGGTCAGCCAGTACAAGGTGATGTTGTCCAGCACCTGGTCGGCGGACAGGACCTGGCCGAGGTCGCCGGGATGGTCGGTCCAGGCCCACAGCTTCTCCACGATCCAGGCGCACAGCCCGACCGGCGAATCGGTCAGCGAGTAGCCAATGGTCTGCGGCCGGGTGCCCTGCACGGCGGAATAGCCCGATCCGGTGCGGCTGCGCTGGTCCAGGTCGGCCAGCGCGGCACGCTCGTCATCGGTGAGATCGCCGGCGGCGCGGTCGGGCGGCGCCAGCGGCGGCACCAAGTGGACACCCAGCAGTCGGCCGGGGTCCTGCAGTGCCAGGCTGGTGGACACGCTGGTGCCCCAGTCGCTGCCCATGGCCAGGAACCGGCCGTAGCCCAGCCGGGCCATCAACTCGGCCCAGGCACGGGCGATACGGTGAATGTCCCAGCCGGTGGCGGACGGCTTGCCGCTGAACCCGTAACCAGGCAGTGATGGCACGACCACATCGAACGCGTCGGCCGCCTCTGCGCCGTGCGCGGCCGGGTTGGTCAACGGGCCAAGGGCGTGCTCGAACTCCAGGAACGACCCGGGCCAGCCGTGGGTCATCACCAGGGGCACCGCGCCCGGGCGTGGCGAGCGGACATGCAGGAAGTGGATATCCAGGCCGTCAATCTCCGTGGTGAACTGCGGGATCTGATTCAGCCGCGCCTCGGTAGCCCGCCAGTTGTAACCCTCCGCCCAGTAACCACACAGGTCTTGCAGGTAGCCCAGCGGCACGCCTTGCGACCAGTCACCCACCGTTTCGCGCTCGGGCCACCGGGCGCGCCGCAGCCGGTCACTCAGGTCATCCAGCGCCGCAGCGTCCACGCCAATCACGAACGGCTCGATCCGATCCGGCATGCCAGCATCCTCCCAGCCAATCACCGGCCACCGATCGATCACGCTCTGTTACAGTCCCCGCTCGCTTGGCGCACGGGAACCGCCGTTCTGGTCGGCGGACCGATAGCCAAGCATGGCAGTCCAATCGCGGCAGAATTGGGCGATATGGGACGGTGAGAAACGTGTCACCAGCCCCATATGAGCGTGGCCGTGATTGGGCCAGGGTCTTGAGCAGATCCGCGCGGGAAGCGGTAAGCGTCAGACCAGATGCGCTGTCGTAGTGATCGGCCACCAGCGCGGGCGATCTTCAGTACCTGGGCAATGGAACGTCGTAGCGGCGTCCTCATTGCTGTGGTCTCCTTCTTGCCACCTGCTGCTCATGAGGCGCTCTCCCGGATGCCTGCCCTGGGAGCGCCCGCAAGCATCTCGGGACGGACAGATTGGTAGGTGAGGTAGGCGATGCCGCCCTCGAGGGTCTGGGTGTCGAGGAGGTGCATAGGTTTCTTGTCGCTGGTCTCGCCGAACAGGCGCTCGCCGGCCCCGAGGGCGACCGGGAAGATCTTTAGCCGCAGCTCGTTGACCAGGTCGTGCTCGATCAGCGTGCGTACGAGCTGAAAGCTGCCGGCGATGACGATGTCCCCGTTTATGTGCTGCTTCAGCGTCGAGACCTCGTTAAGCACGTCGCCCTTGAGGACTGTCGAGTTGTTCCAGGCGGGATTGGCGAGGGTCGCGGACACGACGTACTTGGGCAGGCTGTTCAGCCTGTCCGCCAGCTCGCCGCTGCGAGATGGCCACCGCGCGGCGAGCCACTCGTAGCTGCGCCGGCCCAGCAGGAGGGCCCCGGCGGCCAGCGCCTCGTCGAGCGCGAGCTTGGCGAGCTGCGGGCTATTTCCGATCAGGCCGACCCAGCCGCGGGCCCTGAAGCCTTCGTCACCGGCCGGGTCTTGGATGACTCCGTCGAGCGTGACGTTCTCGCTCACGACGATCTTTCCCACTTCGGTCCGGTGCCTCGCTGGAGCAGCGGGAACCAGACGCTGGCGGCGCGCCCTGCGAGCCCGCCGTGCCTCGCGGAGCAGCCGGTCTCGTTCGCCTGCCCGCCGGGCGTCATCCTGGATGGCTTTCATGAGGTATTCGTGGATGGTCATGGTCTGCTCCTCCTTCTGATTGGTGTTGTCAGCTATCGCCGCCGCAGGCGGCGTGGGTGGTAAGAATCGGTGCGCTGTTCGCTCATTTCGTTCCTGACCTGATCACCACGTCTCCTGCGGCAGCGGCATCGGCCGCCGGGTTCGGCTCTGGCAGCTCGTGCGCTGGCTTCCGCGGTCGGCCGGGAAGCAGGAACGGGGCACGATCCGGCGCTCGGATCGTTCGGGCGGTCGGTGATGCATACACCGCGGCGCCGGGAAACTGGGCGCCCGCGAGCCGCCCAGTTCGCCCCCCGGGCGGTGTATATACCGGGTGCTAGCGCCACGTGATGCGGAAGGAAGGCGCGCAGGATGATGACAGCCAATCTGCTCTCACGGGCACGGGCCGGAGATGGCGAGGCGTTCGGGGAGCTGACCGGGCCGCACCGGCGGGAGCTGCAGGTGCACTGCTACCGGATGCTCGGATCCTTCGCCGACGCCGAGGACGCCGTCCAGGAGACGATGCTGGCCGCCTGGCAAGGCATCGGCGGGTTCACTGAGGAACGCGCCTCGCTGCGTACCTGGCTGTACAAGATCGCCACCAACCGGTGCCTCAACGCGCGCCGCGCAGCGAGCCGGCGCCCGGCCAAGGAGTGGGACGTGTCTCAGTACGAACCGCTCGTGCCGACCCCGCGCGACGAGGCCGTCTGGCTGCAGCCGTTTCCTGACGCCCTCCTCGAGGGTGCCGTTGACGTGCCGCCCGGGCCGGAGGCCCGCTACGAGCAGACCGAAGCCATCTCGCTGGCCTTCGTGACCGCCCTGCAACTGCTGCCGCCGCGCCAGGTCGCCGTGCTCATCTTGCGCGACGTCCTTGGATTCCACGCCAGCGAGGTGGCCGGCATGCTGGAGGTGACCCTCGAATCGGCCAACAGTACCCTCAAACGAGCCCGCGCCAGCCTCCAGCGCCGGCAGCAGCCGGCCGTCGGCCACCAACCGCCGCCAGCCGCTGGCTCACCCGCCGAGGACGCGATCGTGGCCAACTTCGCCCGCGCGTGGGAGTCGGCCGACCTCGACGCGCTGGTGGCCCTGCTGACCGACGACGTCTTCATCGCGATGCCGCCGATACCCTTCGGATACGAGGGCCGAGACGTCGTGACCCGCTACTGCGCCAGCCTGTTCGCCGCGGGCCGCAGGTTCGACCTCGTCCCGGTGCGAGCCAACGGCCAGCCGGCGTTCGGAGCCTACCTGCGCGGCCCGGCCGGCATCCGCCATGCGACCGCCTTCTACGTGCTCACCCTGGCCGGCGGCCAGATCTGCGCCATCACCCGCTTCGAGGCCAGCGTGCTGCCGTGGTTCGGGCTGGCGCGCTCACTCCCGAGCCGGTAGCCGGCCTCCCGGGCGGCTTTTGCTCGTAGCCGATACGTGTTCCCCGCCATCCGCGGCGCCGCCGACTGCCAGAAGGCGCCCGAATCCGCCGAAAGGTGACCGGCCAAGTGCACAGAATCAGCAGATCTGGATAAGCCGGACAAGGCTCACCGATCCCCTGACTGCCCGCGCCGATTCGGCAGGTTCGTCGGCGCTCTGGAGCGCCAGGCGCGCAGCGTGAGGGTCGCTGGCAGCAACCGTTGCCTGTCAACTGAACGACTCAGACGTTGCCGCAGCTCAGAGACCTGAATGACCGCCAGGGATGATGCCGCGACACTGACCGAAATGTCCCGATCGGCGAGTCGCGGCAGGTCTGGCCTCTAGCTCGGCACTGCAGAAAGCGGGCATACGGTGCCGAAGGGGTCGCTCACCTCTCCTCGCTGCTGCTTTTTGATGCCCAGCCCCGATTGGCCTTGAGCGTCGACGAAAGAGTGCTGACCTGCGGCAATGCCCCAACCCTAGAGTTCACATTGATTGTTCCGAGAACGCGCGAGATCCGCCTGCGTGGGTCGGTCGGCTGGAATTCGCCTGATGTCCGGCATCCAGATGGAACATTCTGTCGTGCTCGCGAACAGGCAGCGCGAATCCCGGAACTAGCCCTCCACGGCGGCCGTGATGACCTGCTCACGTTCACCGCCGCGCCGATATCGCGCCAGCTGACGCAGCCTTACAGTAGGTCCATGACGGACGAGGCGCCGCCGCCGCGACGCGGTCATGAGCTGGCCTCTCAGGCCGGCGTGCGGGCGTCGCACGCGGACCGGGAACGGGTCGTCGAGCTGCTGCGGGTGGCGGCGGGTGATGGCCGGCTGACCGCGGAGGAGCTCGACGAGCGGCTGGAGGCCGCCTTGACGGCACGCATCTACGGCGAGCTTGCGGCGCTGAGCACGGACCTGCCGGCCATAGCAGAGTTCGCACCGGCCGCGCCGGTCCCGGAGCCGAAGGACCTGGCCCGCATCGAATGCCATGGCAGCAGCGTGAAGCGCGATGGCCGCTGGCTCGTGCCGCAGCGGATGCAGGTGCGGGTCACCGGCGGCAGCGTGACGCTGGACTTCACCGAGGCGGTGATCTTGCAGCCGTCGCTGCTGATCGACGCTGATGTGAGCGAAAGCCGGCTGACGCTGGTGACCAAGCCTGGCGTTGTGGTTGACACCGACGAGGTAGCGGCCGAAGGCAGCTACCTGAAGGTCCGGGCGCCGTGGGGTCCCGACGTGCCGGTCATCCTGCGGATCCAGGTGTCCGGCAAGGTCAGCGGCGGCCACATCACGGCACGCCCGCCACGCCGGGCCACCCGGCAGGGGCTGCGGCGCCATCCCCAGCCCCACGGGCATGCCTCACTCTGACCTGACGGCAATGACCGATTCGGTCCCGCTGTTCAAGCAACGAGCACCCCCTTCAAGGCCGCGAATGTGGTCGCTCGCCAACCAGTCACGGGGCGTCGCCGGGCCGCAGTGCCGACACGCGCAAATAGCCGCCGTTCTGGGTGGCTAGTGGTCCTTTCATGCTCAGCAACTGAGGCGCGCAGATGTGCGTGATCTGCGCATGTTCACGCCGGTGGAGGTGATCGAGGCGATCCCCGGTCAGCCTCGCGGCGCGAGGTCGAGCGCGAGGACGTTCTCGCCCCACATGACCCGGCCGGTGTCGGTGAAGCCGTAGCGGAGGTAGAACCCGCGCGGCGAGCCGGGGCCGTCCGCGCAGCTGGTATAGAGCACCTCTGCGCCGGGCCGCGTCCCGAGGTAGTCCACAACCGCATCCAGCGTCGCCGCGCCGTAGCCACGGCCCTGGAACTGGTGGTCGATGAGCAGCTTCCACAGGAAGTACGGGCCGACGAGGTCGTCGTCCATCGGCTGCGGGATGTTGTCGCTGATCATCGCGAAGCCGACCAGCGCGCCGGTCCCGGCGTCGTGCACCGCCCACGGGTGGGGCATCGCGCGCTGCTCCTCGCCGGCCTCGGCGAAGATCTCCTCCATCGAGTTGAGGTACTGGTCCTGGCCGGGGCCACGGCGCAGGCCCATGACCGCCGCACGGTCCCCCAAGCTCACGATGTCGCGCAGCCCGACCCTCGCCATCGCCGCCTCCTTGGTGTGCTCGCCCACGTCTACAGTCCGGCGGCGCCCCGGCGCAAGTACCGCGCTTCCCCGGCGACCGGCGGCCGCACCGAGATGCCCCAATGCGCGGTGAACTTTATGGCAGCCGCCGCGCGTATTGGGAGCTTCCTAGTCGCGTTGGGGTGAGCGGGAGCCCGTACCGGCTCAGGGTTTCCTGGACGCGCTGGGCGCCAGGGCTTCCGATGCGCTGGTAGATCGCGAAGGCCTGCTGGAGGTGGGTACTGGCGCCGCTGGGGTTGGCGTCTTGGAGGTGGCTGTTGCCGATTCCTTCCAGGGCCCGTGCTTCTTGCAGGGGTGCGCCGATATCGCGGGAGATGGCCAGCGCCTGGCTGTGGTGGTCGCGGGCCTGGCTGGTGGCCGAGGTGCGGGACGCTAGCTCGCCGAGGCTGTTCAGTACCCGGGCCTGGCCGTACGGTTCGCCGGCGTCGCGGAGCAGCCTCAGCGCCTGCTGGTGGCTGGCGGCAGCAGCGGTGTAGTCCTCGGTTTCCTGCTGTGCCAGGCCGAGCTCGTTGCGTGCGGAGCCCTGGGCGGCCGGTTCCCCGAGGTCACACAGCGCCGCCAGTGCCTGCTGCTGGCTGGCGATGGCGGCCCTGTAGTTGCCGGTCAGCCGTTGCAGCGCGCCAAGCTCGCTCAGGAGAAGGGCCTGGCCGTAGCGGTCGCCGAGGTCACGGTTCACCGCCTGGGCCTGCTGCAAGGTGGTGGCGGCGGCCCGGTAGTCGCCGGTCAGCCGCTGCACGGCACTCAGTTCCTGGAGGGCAAGG
Organism: uncultured Actinomycetes bacterium; assembly: GCA_963835425.1. Taxonomy (GTDB): domain Bacteria; phylum Actinomycetota; class Actinomycetes; order Streptosporangiales; family Streptosporangiaceae; genus UBA9676. The sequence goes on from CAWIGE010000006.1 coordinate 629,764, forward strand.
CTCTGGCAGTACAGGTCGGCAGGGTCGCGCGACAGCTCCAGCGCCTGCTGCAAGCTGGCGGCGGCAGCCCGGTGGTCCCCGGTCTCTTGCTGCACCACACCCAGGTGGATAAGGGCGTAAGCCTGGCGCCGCCGGTTGCCGAGACCGCGGAACAGCTCCAGCGCCTGCTGGCAGCAGGCGGCGGCGGAGCGATAGTCGCTGCTGACTCTGTACATAAAGCCCAGGCCGTTGAGGGCGCTGGCCTGGCCGACTTGGTTGCCCAGGTCGCGGTACAGCGCCAGCGCCTGCTGCGTGGCGGCTACCGCAGCCGCCCGGTCGTTGGTGTAGAACTGCGGGTCGGACAGCAGTAGCAGCGCCCGGGCCTGGCCGGGCCGGTCGTCGCCTTGGCGCGCCGCGGCCAGGGCGATCTGGTCCAGGACGAGTTGCTGGTCCCAGTGGCCTTCGGCATACAGGAAATCGTGCATGGCGGCTGGGATCAGCATGGCGTGCTGGAGCCGCCCGGAGGCGGCGGCATGGGCGGTGGCCGCGTGCAGGTTGGCGCGTTCGGTTTCCAGCCAGGTGGCGGCCTGCCCGGGCGTGGACAGCGGCGGCGCGCACTGTGGCGGCTGGCCGGGTGGCATGAAGCCGACGTCGAAGTCCCAGCTGGGCAGGCGCTGGCCGGAGGCCAGCGCGGTATGCAGGTAATAGTCCAGCAGCCGTCCAGTCGCGGCGTCGCGATCTGCCGGGCCGGCACCGTCGGCCAGGGCACGGGCGTGCTCGCGGAGCAGGTCGTGCAGGCGGTAACGGCCGGACGCGGGCTCGCCGATCAGGTGCTGTTCATACAGCTCATCGAGCAGGCGGCGAGCCTCATCCACGCTGGTGCCATCGAGGGCGGCGGCGGCGTGAGCGTCGAAGTCAGGACCGGGGACCAGGCCAAGGCGGCGGAACAGCCGCTGCTGGGCCGCCGTGAGGTCAGCGTAGGACAGGTCGAATGCGGTGGCGACCGACAGGTCCTCGGCGCGCATCACCGCCAGCCGGTCTTTCGCCGCGGCCAGCCCGTCGGCAAGCCGACCGGGCGGCCACGCGGGATGGTGGCGCAGCTGGCTGGCCAGCATCCCGATCGCCAGCGGCAAGTACCCGCCCAGGCGGGTGATCTCCCCTACCGCGGTGCCCTCCGCCCCGTGGCCGGGCTGGCCTGCCAGCCGGATGAGCAGCGCCGCCGCCTCATCCGGGGACAGGACATCGAGGCTGACCACCGCGACGTCCTCCAATGCGGTGAGCCGCCGGCGGCTGGTGATCAGCACCAGGGAACCGGCGGTACCAGGCAGCAGCGGGCGGACCTGCTCATGGCCGACGGCGTCATCGAGCAGCAGCAAGATCTTCTTGCCGGCCAGGTGGTCCCGCCATCGCGCCGCGCGGGCCTCCATGCTGGGCGGGATCTGCTGGGGGGCCAGCCCGGCGGTCAGCAGCAAGCAGGCCAGCGCATCGGCCGGGTCCACCGGCCGCTGGCCGGGTGTATGGCCGTGCAACGGCAGGAAATACTGCCCATCGGGGAAGCCCGCGGCGAGCCGGTGCGCCGCGTGCACCGCGAAGGTGGTCTTCCCGATCCCCGCCATCCCGTCGATGGCGTGAATGCCCACCACCGCACCGCTGGCGGCCTGACCATCGATTCCGTCTAGCAGCTGCGCCAGTTCGCGCTCGCGGCCGGTGAAGCTGGCGATATCCCGCGGCAGGGTCCGGGTCGCTGCCGCCCCGGCCGGAGTCGGCAGGTCCAGCAGGGGGTCGGCGGCCAGCACCTGCTCATGTACGTGACGCAGGGCCGGGCCGGGCTCGATGCCCAGTTCGGCATCGAGCACCCGCCGGGTGTCGTGGAATACCGCCAGCGCCTCGGCCTGCCGCCCGGACCGGTACAGCGCGAGCATCAGCTGCCCGCGCAGCCGCTCGCGCAAAGGATGCTCGGCCACCAGCAGCTCCAGCTCCGGGCACAGGGCGCCGTGCTGGCCAAGCGCTAGTTCTGCCTCGATCCGGTCCTCGGCTGCGAGCAGACGCTGCGCTTCGAGCCGCTGGATCTCGAATCGGGCAAACGGCTCAAACTCCAGATCAGCCAGCGGCCGGCCGCGCCACAGCGACTCCGCCCCCCGCAGCAGCACCGCCGCCCGGCCCGGGTCACCGCGGCTGAGCGCGTCCCGGCCAGCGGCCACCCGCTGCTCAAACAAATCAAGATCCAGCTCACCTGGCTCGACGCGCAGCAGATACCCGGGCGGCCGGGCGATCACCCGGGGCGGACCGCCGCCGCCGGCGACGGCCTTGCGCAGCCGGGAGACCTGCACCCGCAGCATCCGCTCCGCCGACTCGGCCGGCTGATCGCCGAGCAGCTCATCAACCAGCTGGTCGCGGGAGACCACCCGGTTGGCGTGACACAGCAGTACCGCCAGCAGCGCCCGCTGCCGCGGGCCGCCAACAGGCACCAGCGATCCGCCGAGCCGCACCTCCAGCGGCCCCAGTATCCCGAAAACCAGGCCAATGTCCACGCCGCCCCCCACCAGCAGTGTCCGCTAAAACGGCCAGTCGCGGCCAGCTCGCGGGGGTGAGACAGCCTTGAAGCAATTTTGAAACACCGCCAGGCGACGCTTACTCGCATGCTGTATGCGGCCAAGTGCTACTGGCCCGGCGTCACCCGCACCGACCTCCAGCGCGTCGCGGAACGCGCTGCTCAGGCCGACCTGGGCCCCGGCCGCGATCCCGTCGCCTACCTCGGCTCGCTGCTATTCGCCGCCGACGACCTGGTGCTGTGCCTGTTCCAGGGCCCCACCCGGGCGGCCGTCATCCAGGCCAGCGACCGGCCCGGCATCCCCTCCGAACGGCTCATGGACGCGGCCTGGCTCGGTCCAGACCCGTCCGCCCTGGCAGGAACGCAGAGATGTTGAAACGCCTGCCGGGAGTGATCACGATCGTCATGGTCTGCGCGCCCTTCGTCACCGCCCCTTCACACGCAGGGTCCTGGCACTTCGCCCGCTACCTGGACCGGCTGGACGGCCCTGTAGCGGTATTGGGGCGCCACACACCTGGGTGCGCTGGCCGCCGTCACAGACAAGGGGGCCTCGGACCGCGGGGCCGTCGAGCGAGGCAGATTGGTCTAACAGAGATAGAAAGGGCCGCTCTAGAACTCAGCCTCCACGGCTGCCCAGCCGATCAGGCTGGCCGAGGCCGGCTGGAGGTTTTCCCAACTCGCTGCTCCAGCACTTGGCCAGCGGGCATTTGCCCGGGACCTCGTCAGTAGCTGACGTTGGGCAATCAGGAATCACGATTAGTGGAGGATCAAATGACTAGCCCATTCGGCCCGACGGCTATGGCCGTGACCCTGCAGGAGATCACCGATCAGAACCGCGAGGCGGTCCTGGCGCTGCGGGTGGCGCCTGGGCAGGAGCGGTTCGTGAGCTCGGTGGAGGACTCGCTGGCTGCGGCGGCCGACCACCCGGAGGCCAAGCCGTGGTACCGGGCGGCCTTCGCCAGCGACGAGCCGACCGGGCCGGTTGGGTTCGTGATGATGAGCTGGAACTGTGAGCCGCAGCCGCCGGAGATCATCGGGCCATGGTTCTTGTGGAAGCTGCTCATCGACCAGCGGTACCAGGGCCGCGGCTACGCCGCGGCGGTGGTGCGGCAGATCGCGGGGCTAGTGCAGGCCGAGGGCGCGACAGAACTGCTGACCAGCTATGTACCGGAGGACGATTGGGCCGCCGCGTTCTGCCAGCGGCTCGGGTTCGTGCCGACCGGCGAGCATGACGACAGGGGCGAGGTCATCGTGCGGCTCGGGTTGTCCTTGGCGTAGCTCTGCCAGTATCCGCTGAGGTGACGAGCCGTAAGAGCCGCCACGCCCATCGCGTTCGCGTTTCGTGCCGGTGTCGTGTGCCAGGTAGGGCTGGTTGTTTTCGTGCCAGGTGATAGTTGACCTTGCCCCCAGGAAACCGGCGGACTGAACCGCCCGGTGAGTCCGGAGGCTGGACTCACCAGAGCGGTTCAATCTGCCGGCCCGCGGATTGTGGGCCTGACCGTGTTTCCGGCCCGATCACACCAGGTGGATGGCCTGGCGGCAGAGGTGCCGTGTAGTGAACTGAAAGGCCGTCCAGGGGTTCCAACCTGGTCTGCGCAGCGGAGCGTCCCCACACCGACGGCCCCGGTGGTTGTCGGCCTGAACGAAGTCGCGTCGGCCAACACAGGTAAGCGCAGCATGGGGCGCCAGAAGCGGCCATTCTGCGCGGCCCGGCCACGGCGAACTCGCTATCGGCGCTCAGCGCATAGTCGGCAGAGGCGCGCGGCGCACCACACTGGCGCCTCCCGAATTGTCACCGTCCGTGCATGCGTTTGCGCCCGTTTGACGGCTGGCGGGACTTGCAGGAGTACCCAGTTCCTCATGAGCTTGTCACGGGACCATCCACTGGGGCGCAGCTCCGATGTGATCCATCGTCGTTCAAGATCGTATTGACCGTCATCTGACCGTTGTCGTCGGCGTGGCCTGCGCGGTTTGACCGGCACAGGTCGCCTGTTGCTGGCATTTGGCGGCAGTTGAACTTCCGCATTTCCCATGGCATGCAAGAGGTCCGGGGTTCGAATCCCCGTAGCTCCACAAGTTTCCCCAGGTCAGGCCCAAACTTCTAGCCCTTCATGGCAGCCTTCAAGATCGTCCGACCGTCATCTGACCGTCGGTTTCGGCGGGATGGGTGAACACCGAGCGCCATGACCTGACCGCAGATGGCACCCCGGCACACGGCAATCACCGGCTTCGTTGAACAACTGCCGCCCGGAGGCGAGGCCTGGGAGGTGTCATCTGGTTCCTGCTGCTAACCGCTCGTAGGCGGTCGGCGCGGGTAGTCATTTTTCCTATCGCGCTCTGCGCGACTGCCGGCGTGGCTGGTCCGATCCGCCTGCCTGCCAGTGGGTGCTGGCATCCGGGCGCGGCGAGAGGCTAGCCCAGCCCGAAGATGCCAGGTACCACCCTGGCGGGCCGCGGGCCGGTGTGGCGATCATGAGGTCATGCGATACGAGAGCTCCGTCACCTCTGTATCCTGGATTCCGTCCGAGGCGATGGAGGGCATGCTGCACTACGGGATGGATGTCGGGCCGGGTCACTACGATGATCCCCTGCCGGACACGCTGGGCGACCTGGAGGAGTGGCGGGCCGCCGACTGGTTCCGCTTCGCCAACCAGCTGCGGGCCTGGGTCGAGGTGGACGGTTCGGGCCGCATCACCGGATGCGGTTATGGAGATGGCGGCGGCCTGATCGGCTCCACCACTCTCAGGCTTGGCAGCCTGCATCACTGCTTCCAGGCCGTTGCGCTGCCCGACCGGCGTTCCGAGCCGGAACACGGGGACGGCTGGGTCAGGTTCACCCAGACCGCAGGTGGCCGGACCGGTGTGCCGATGCCCCGGCGGGTGCGGCGGCGGCCCTACGTGCAGTGGAACGCGCCGCTGGCATGGACGACCGTGGCACTGACGTTGCACGCCGACGGCCGCGCCGAGCCCGCGCTGGCCGGTGCCAGCCGCTTCCCCCGGCACTGGGTCTATGACCCAGTGGGGCAGCTGTTCTCCAAGTCCGGGCTCATCGACTTCCGCGACTGGTACCGCAGGTCGTCCGGCCGCCACACCCCGTGGGGCGACCGGGACTCCCCGGCTCTGGTCACCACCGTGGAGACCGCGCTGGAGCGGTCCCTATCGGCCCAGTTGATGCGCGGCGCCGCCAAGCCGAAGATCCGCCGCATCAAGCCCGGCACCGTGCTGGTCCGCCAGGGCGAGCCTGGCACCGAGGTCTGCCTCATCCTGGACGGGGTGGTGCGGGTCGAGCGGGACGGCGAGCGGCTGGCCGAATACGGCCCCGGCGCCATGCTCGGCGAGCGCGCCCACCTCGAAGGCGGCGCCCGCACGTCCTCGCTGATCGCCGTTACCGCCTGCCGGACCGCCTCGGCCGACGCCAGCCAGTTCGACCGTGCGGCACTGGAGGAACTCAGCCGGCGGCCACCGGCGTGAAAGCGCCACCTGATGCCCGCCCGCACAACCTCAGGGCGGGACTGCGCTGAGTTTGACGCCGATTCGCCAGCGGACCGATCCGGGGGCGGACCACCCTCCACCACTGGGCCCGGTCAAAGCTGAGCCCGCAAGTGTCCGTTAGGGGCGCGAATCCGGCTGGGGGGCAAACCCCGAAGATCGGACGCGGCGGCGATCGCACGCAGCGTGACCAGCCTCCGAGCAAGACGAGGCGCACACAGCCGCCGATCTGGGCGGGCTAGCGATCGAGGTCAGGCAAAGCGCCAACCGGCCAGATGTGGTGAATAGGGCGGATCTCCACAGAGCTTGCTGGCTGGCTATCTGCGTGGGCGTGTCCGTGCGCCCCCCGTCTTGGTTGGCTGGCCTCGGCGGATCCCGAAGGGCAGCATAGAAAGGCAACCGCCACCTGGGGAACCAACAGGCACCCTGATATCCCTCTGGCGTGCGCGGATGTCGCTTCGGCGCCGGGCTAGACAAGGGCGTCCAGATATGGATGACTCGCCTGGTGAGCCTGTGCGGGTTCGCGTGGACATTTCTGATTCGGGCGGTGGCCACAAGCAGGAGCTCGGCATGGGTGATCATGCCGTATGCCGGGTTTTGGCGCGGGTGAGCTGTTTGTGCTGGTTGCCAGCGGTGGTGCCGATGGCTGACGATGCGTGTGTGTGCCCGGGTGGGGAGCGCTGGGCACGTGGGGGTTCGGTTGCTTGAGCTGGGGGTCTTGGGGCCGGTGCTGGCGGTCCGCGATGGCCACGAGCTTAGGCTGGGCGGCCCGAAGCCGCGTGCGGTGCTGGCGTTGCTGTTGGTGGATGCGGGCCGGGTAGTGCCCGTTGAGTATCTGGCCGAGGTGTTGTGGCGGGGCGCCCCGCCGCCGGGGGCGGCGAAGACGCTGCGTTCGTATGTGTCGCGGCTGCGCTCGCTGCTGGAACCAGAAGCCGCGCTGGTGACGCGAGGCGGCGGGTACGCGATCAGGGTCGATCCCGACCGGGTGGACGCGGCCAGGTTTGAGCGGCTGGTGGGGGCGGGCCGGGACGCGCTGGGCCGGGGTGAGGCGGCGGCCGCGGCTGGCCGGTTCGGGGAAGCGCTGGCGCTGTGGCGGGGCCGTGCGCTGGCGGATGTGGCGGATGTGGAGCCGCTGGCGCTGGAGGCCGCCCGGCTGGAGGAGTTGCGGCTGGTGGCGGTGGAGGGCCGCGCTCGAGGCCGATATTGAGCGGGGCCTGGCCGGGGAGGTGATCGGGGAGCTGGAACAGCTGGTGGCCGGGTATCCGGTGCGGGAGCGGTTGTGGCGGCTGCTGGTGCTGGCGCTGTACCGGGCCGAGCGGCAGGCCGATGCGCTGGCCGCCTACCGCCGGGCCCGGGTGGTGCTGGCGGAGGAATTGGGGGTCGAGCCGGGGGAGGAGCTGCGCCGCCTGGAGGAGGCGGTGCTGCGCCAGGAGGTCCCCCCGCCGGTCACCGCGGCGGTCACCCGGGCGCTGCCGCGTGATGTCGCCGGGTTCACCGGCCGCGGCGCTGAGCTCAGGCGGCTGCTGGGGCAGGTGGCGAGTGTGGCGGCGGGCGGGGGGGTGGTGGGGATCTGCGCGATCGGCGGCATGGCCGGGATCGGCAAGACCACCCTGGCGGTGCACGCGGCGCACCGGCTCGCGGACCGGTTCCCCGACGGGCAGTTGTTCTTGCCGTTGCACGCGCACACGCCGGGGCAGCGGCCGGTGGATCCCGCCGATGCGCTGGTCAGCTTGCTGCTGGCGGCCGGAGTCGGGGCCTATGCGATCCCCGTCGGTCTGGAGGCCCGGGCGGCCCGGTGGCGGGACTACCTGGCAGGCAAGAAGGTGCTGCTGGTGCTGGATGATGCGTCCGGGCATGAGCAGGTCCGGCCGCTGCTGCCCGGCACCGCCGGCAGCCTGGTGCTGGTCACCAGCCGCCGCAGGCTGGCCGCGCTGGAGGACGCGGCGGTGATCAGCCTGGACACCCTGACCCCGGGTGAGGCGGCAGAACTGCTGGCCCGCCTGGCTGGCCGGCCAGCCTGTCTGCCAGCGATGCCGGGGTGGGTGAGATTACCCGGCTGTGCGGGTACCTGCCGCTGGCGATCGGGATGCTCGCCCGCCAGTTGCACCATCACCCCGCCTGGACCACCGCGGGCCTGGCCGCCGATCTGGCCACGGCCCAGGACCGGCTGGCCGTCATGCGCGCGGAGAATCTGTCGGTGGCTGCCGCGTTCGACCTGTCCTACCAGGACCTGCCCGCCGATCAGCAGCGGCTGTTCCGCCGGCTCGGCTTGCACCCGGGCCCTGACATCGACGCCTGTGCTGCCGCCGCCCTCGACAGCGCCACCACAGAGGCCGCCCGCCGCGGCCTGGAGGGCCTTTACGATCAGCATCTGATCAACGAGCCCGCCCCGGGCCGCTACCGGCTGCACGACCTGGTCCGCGGGCACGCCCAGGCCCTCGCGGCCAGCGACGATCCCGCCACCTGCGAAGCGGCGACCGATCGGCTGCTCGATTACTACCTGCATACCGCGCTGGCCGCCAGCAGGCACATCGCAACCCGCACCTTCGCCAATCGCTCTCCGCCGCCGGGCCGCCCCCCGGTCTGGGCCCCCCAGATGTCCACCACCTCACGGGCGGCCGACTGGCTCGAAGCCGAGCGTGCCAATCTGCACGCGGCCGCCGAGTACGCCGCGGCGTGCGGACGGCCCCAGCATACGATCGCCATCACCGCCGCGATGAGCGGGTTTCTGCGCGCTTACGGTTACTGGGATCAGGACGCCGCCCTCCACCAGACCACCCTGGTCGTGGCGCGCCAGGCCGGGGATAGGGCCGGCCAGGCTGACGCGCTCACCCAGCTGGGCATTTTGCATGGCGTGGCAGGGGACTACCTGGCCGCGGCCGCCTGCCATCGGCAGGCGATGGCGATATACCGCGACATCGGCGACCGGCTTGGCCAGGCCCGCGCCCTTAACTACCTAGGCGAGGTGCAATCGCTGACCGCGGACTACCCAGCTGCGGCTGCCAGCGAGACAGAGGCGCTGGCGTTGGCCCGCGATGTTGGCGACCAGGCGGTTCAGGCCGACGCCCTCATCGACCTGGGTTCCGTGCAGCAGCTGACCGGGGACTACGGGGCGGCGGCCGGACACATACAGCAGGGCCTCGCGCTCTACCAGGAAATTGGTCACGTCTGGGGCCAGGCCGACGCCCTTAACCATCTGGGCATCGTGCAACGCCTGACCGGAGACTACGCCGCGGCCGCCGTCAGCCAGCAGCAATCCCTGGCTCTGTTCCGCCAGTCCGCCCACCGGCGCGGCCAGGCCGACGCTCTCAATGAGCTGGGGCTGGTACAGCAGTTGGCCGGGGATTACCCAGCGGCCGCTGCCAGCCATCAGCAGGCCCTGGAGCAGTTCGGTGACCTTGGTAACCGGCTTGGCCAGGCTGAAGCGCTGAACAGCCTCGGCGAGCTGCTATCCCGGTCATCGGCTAGCCAGCAAGCTCGCCATCACCATGGCCAGGCCTTGGCCATCGCCCGCGACCTTGGTGCCCCCCAGGAGGAAGCACGCGCCCTGGAAGGCCTCGGTCGGTGCCATATCCAAGACGGCGACCCTGGCGAAGGTGCGGCAAGGCTACGGCAGGCACTGGCGATCTACCAGCGCATCGGAGCCCCTGATGCGCAGCGTGTGCAGGAAGCCCTCCGTAGCCCAAGCTAGCAAGGCAAACCTGGCCCAGCCCGAGCACTAACAGCCTGAACTTCGCGTGGGGGCGCCCAGCATGCATGAGTGCTCCCCAACGTGGCGAGTTCCCGCCTGCGGATTCAACAGGATCCCAACGACCTCTCAATCCTCGTCGCTGATCCTCGTTGTTATCGATTGACGGCGGCCACCGTCACTGCGGAAGGGAGGCAGCATGGACCGGCAGACCTGGCTCGACCAGCGGCGTACAGCGGTCCTCGCCAGCTATGACCAGGAAGCCCCCACCTACGACGATCGCAGCTACCCCACCGAGACGCAACGAGATTGGGTAGCCCGGCTGCTGCGTGCCTGCCCACCGGGCGGCACGATCTTGGATGCGCCCTGCGGCACCGGTAAGTATTTCTCGATGGTGGCCGCAGCCGGGCACCGCGTCGTCGGCGCTGACCAATCGGCCGGGATGCTGGCCCAGGCCCGGGCACGCGGCATTGCGATTGCCCTTGACCAAGTCCGGCTCCAGGAACTGCCCTACACCAGCGAGTTCGACGGCATCATGACCATCGATGCGATGGAAAACGTCCCACCTGAAGACTGGCCGCTGGTGCTGGCGAACTTGCATCGCGCGGCGCGCCCGGACGGCTTGATTTATCTGACAGTGGAGGAAGTGGCCGAGCTGGTGATCGCGGAAGCATTCGCGGCGCTCACCCGGCGCGGACTTCCCGCCGTGCGCGGCGAAGTCATCGATGGCGATGTCGCCGGCTACCACTACTACCCCGGTCGCGACCGGGTAACTGACTGGTTCCACGCGGCGAGACTGCAGATCATGGACGAGAGCTTCAGCCAGGAAGACGGCTGGGGCTACCGCCACTTCCTGCTCCAGAACGCCACGCCATAACGCCAGATGTCTCAGCGCATCTGGGCTACCACATGCGCAGGAGCGCGATGTTACGGTGAGCTGCCAGTGTTCGCGCGCAGGTCCGGCCTGATGCAGGCGATCAAGGTATGTGGCAGCGACCCAGGCAGCCGCGCTGGCTATGGTTCAACCAGCTGGCCTGGCAAATCGCCAGGCGGCCACCGAACCCGCCGAAGACGGACCCGTTAGCGAGGTTCCGCCACCCGTCGGCTAGGAGACGAGGCCAGGAAGCGAGTCCGCCGCTTCCTGGACGGTGCTTAAGGCCCAGATATTAATGGGCAAGGCCGAGCTTGAACTGGCTCACCCCGGCGCGCGACCAGGGTCGCATCCGGCCTGTGCAAGGCGCTACGGATCTATAAGTATCGACCGCGCTGCCTCTGGCCGGGCAGGCCAGGGCCGCCTTGGCCAGCCTGGCCGCCCGTGCCCGGCGCCAGGCCGGCCTGACCGGCGGCCGACGGGTTCAACAAGATTGCAACAAGCCTTCAACCCCCTTCGCTGAGTCTCGTCTCAGGCGCCCAGGCGATCCCGCCCAGGCGAAGAGGAGAAAAGCCACCCGAAGGGGCCAGTCATGTCGGTCTACGGCCAGCCTAAGAAGGCTACCAGGACGACCTGCTGCGGGCGGCGGCCCGCCACCGTCTCGCCGGCCAGGCCCGGCGGGCACGCCCCCCGCGGCCGCACCACCCGATCGCCGCGCCGGCGCCTGGCCGCCATGCGCCTGCGCAGGCTCTTCTCCTGACCCCACCATCCACACGGGAGGACACCATGACCCGCATCCGCCGCATCCTGACCGCCCTGGCCATCCTCGCCGGTGCGCTGCTGGCGTTCACCGCCGCGGCCCCAGCCGCGCTCGCCATCCACGTGCCGCCACCGGGCGAGGGGGCCGGGCCGGTGCAGGCACCGCCCCAGGTGCCCACCATCGTCGCCGGCGGCATGCCCGGCTGGCAGATCGCCCTGATCGCCGCCGGGGCCGCCCTGGTGGCCGCCGTGTTGGCGGTGCTCGCCGACCGGGCACGGACCGCGCGGCGGCGCCAGATAGCGAGCGCCGCCTGAGCCATGACCACGGCACCACCGGCACCACCGGCCTCGGCGGCTGTGCACACCCATCCGCGTCGCTGCAGGGCGCAGCCCTCACGGCAGCCGGTTCCCCGGTGCCGGCGGGCAGCGCCCTGGCGAGGCCGGCACCTGCCGGGGGTTCCGGTGCCAGCGGCAGGCCGGGCCGCTGGCCTGGCGCGGGGGAAAGGAGATCACGATCATGACTGCTGAGGCAGGCCCGGTCCCCGGGGACGCGCCGGTCACTGACCTGGTGATGCGCGCGCGCGACGGCGACCAGCGGGCGTGGGATGCGATCGTTGTACGGTACGCCCCGCTGGTGTGGTCGATCTGCCGCCGGTACCGGCTGGCCGGCGCCGACGCTGACGATGCCGGTCAAGCCGTCTGGCTGCAACTGGTGGACCACATCGGCCAGATCCGCGACCCGGCCGCGCTGCCCGGCTGGCTGGCCACCACCACCGGGCGCGAATGCGGCCGGATCGTGCGCGCGGCACGCCGAACCTGCCCTCCCGGCAGCCGTGTGCTGGACGCCGAGGACATCCCCGACGAGCCGGCCGCGGTGACCGACGATGAACTGCTGCGGGCGGAGCGGCACGCGGCGCTGCGCGAGGCGCTCGCCGACCTGCCGCCGCCGTGCCAGCAGCTGATCGTCCTGCTCACCGAGGACCCCCCGCTGCCCTACGCCCAGATCGGCGCCCGGCTTGGCATACCGGCCGGCAGCATCGGGCCCACCCGCCGCCGCTGCCTGGCCAAGCTGCGCCGCCACCCGGCCATCGCCGCCCTGATCAACGCCGAACCCGCAAGCGTTAAGAAATGAGAGGCCCAACCAAGCCGTGATGCCATGACGACCGTTAATGACGCACCCACCGACGCCCCGCGATGCCAGGACCCTTGCCAGCCAAGAGCCGTCGGCCGACCGCGGCCCGCCACACCATGCGCGGATCAGTGCCGAGCGCAGAACAGGGAAATCCGGGCACCAATGCTCCAACGACTGGCCAACGGCGCAGTCGGCCCGATTCGGCGTTAGGCGTGCCTCCGAGCGCTGAGAGACTCCGGCCGCGCTCACATTCCGTAGCCGACCGCCCGGGGCCTCGGCTGGCTGTAACGAGAGGGAGCCGGTCCGCTAAACCAGAAGCCCGCGGGCCAGCGGATCTCGAGGCACGTCACGATGGTCGGCCCTATATAGGTGGCAGCACTGCCCCGCTGGCTGTAGTCCGTTGGCGCCAAGGAGCGGGCCCCGCCAGGAAGCTGAGCTTGATCGTTGTGCCCAACATGTCAGGTACGACAAGACGATGCTCATTGGCACTTGGCACATTTCGGCGGTACGCCGGCAGATGGCAGGCGCGCTCAGCCACCGGGCCGCCCCCGCCGTGGCCGTTCGGCGTGAGCAACCCACCCATCCCCGGTGGTGATCAATGTTTCCTCCAGCAAAAGGGCCCGGCCGAATCGGTCCCATAGACATACAGGTTCGCTGGGACAATGACGGCGCCACGGTCATCCTCACCGGCGAGCTTGACTGCGTCAGCGTTCCGGGCCTGTGAGCGCAGCTCACCGAACTCCAAGGCTTTGACGCGGGACGCCCATGGTGCAACCTCAGGATGCCTTCCGTCCGTCTTTCGGATGAGGAGCCGGAGGAGCGGACCGGAGGAGCGGATGCGAGCTGACGCGGTCGAGGAGTTCACCGCCTACGTGGCGGCATGCGCGCCGCGCATGCGCCGCACCGCTTATCTGGTGTGCGGGGATTGGCAGCGGGCCGAGGACGAGGTGCAGACCGCGCTGGTGAAGTTGTACCTGGCCTGGGACCGGGTGCGGGCGCGTTCCTCGCTCGACGGCTTCGTCCGGACCACGCTGGTGCGCGGGCTGATCGACGAACGCCGGCGCCCCTGGAAGCGGGAGCAGTCGCGGGCCGTCATGCCGGACCGTGCGGCGGTCGAGCCCATGGCCGTGGAGGAACGGCTCACGGTGCGCGACGCCCTGGCGCAGGTGCCGCCGCGGCAGCGGGCGGCGCTGGTTCTGCGGTTCTACGAGGACTGTGACGTGGCCGAGACCGCGCGGGTCATGGGCTGCTCAGAAGGCACAGTGAAGAGCCAGACCGCGCGGGGGCTCGCCCGGTTGCGCGAGCTGCTCGCGACCCACGAGCCGGCATCGGCCGACTGTTCGGAGGGATGAAGGACATGCCTGACGTGACGACGGTGCTGCGGGCAGCAGTCGAGGAAGAACCCCCGCTGGGCTTCGGGGCTTCGGACGTGATCGCCCGGGGCAGGGCGGTGCGGCGCCGGCGGATGGCCGTCCGTGCCGCCGCGGGGGCGGGCGCGGCCGCGGTCACCGCGGCCGCCGTGATCGCCGCCGCAATCGGGGCGGGCGCGGGCGGCGGTGCCGTGCGGGCGCGCACGGCCGCCTACGTAGTCAGCCGGGTCGAGAAGGCGCTGGCCGGCCAGCACCTCGTCCTTCGCGGGCGCACGACCACCACCGCGGGACCGACCATCTCCTGGGCGTACGGTCCCCGGAACCGGTTTGAGGAGCTCACCGGACGCGGCTGCGGTCACGCCCTGCCCGACGGGTCCTGTAGCCACCGCGGCGGATCCGAGCCCTACCTCGCCGCCGGAACCGCGCTCATCGGCGGGAAGCTCACCGGCGTCTACGTCACCTACTACAACCGCGAGTGGAGCCTGCTGCCGGAGGGGCCCATACCGGCGAGCGCGTGCTCCCGGACGGGCGCCTTCCAGATGGCCGGCCCGCCGATCCCGACCAGCGACTGGCCGGCCTTCATCCGTGCGACGCTCGCCTGCGGGGCCGCGACCGTGACCAGGCACGTGCAGATCGGCGGCCAGGAGACCCTAAAGATCACCGGGTCGCCGGCCACGATCAAGCTGCCGCCGGATCAGGCCAAGGCCTATCGCGAGAAATGGCTGCGGGCCCGGTGGACCCTGTACGTGAACCCCAAGACGTACCTCCCGGTGCGGCTGTCCGGCTCGGCGTACCAGTATGGCGGCCCGGCACCCAGCACGCGGTTCACATCCGTAACCGACATGCAGTGGCTGCGGCCGACCGCCGCCAACACCGCCAAAACCCTGGTCACCATCCCCGCCGGGTTCCGCCAGGCGAGCTCACCGGCAGACCAGTAGCCGCTGGCACCGGCAGGTCAGCTCACCGTTGATCCGGCCCGGCGCCGCCCAGGACGCCGGGCCGGAAGCCGTTTCCGCAGGGCCGACGTGCACGGTTCTGTGCACGAAACCCCAAGGGACCGGGCGCGGAACGTGAGACGCGCAAACGCGCCTCGCCGCACCAGGCCAGTGTCTGGCAAGGCTCTGACGGCCACCCTAGTGATAACGGAGCGACGAACCGCCGTTACGGGCGGCTGGCGACTCCCCGGCGATATCAGCCGGGGCGCACAGATCGGGCAGCTCTGTGTATCGGGTCGTCCGGATCTGCTGCCGAGAGCGCTGGTGTGCAGCCGGGACACCGGGCCCGCGTGACGGGGGCGTGCGCTCATGTCAGGCTATCTACGATCATGCATGGTCGTCGGCGTGCGCATGCTCCGAGCGCCGCGCTTGCCGGGCAGGGGCGCGGCTCGGCCGCAGAGGTGAGTCATGGAAGTCCTGGGGTTGTGGCGCCACGCCGTCAAGTCGTTGCAAGGCGAGCGGCTGGAGTCGGCCCGCTTGGAGGACGGCGGGCTGGTGGGCGACCGGCGCTGGGGGATCCGCGATTTGCGGACGGGCCGGATCTTGACTGCCCGTCGCCGGCCTGAACTGCTCGGCGCGGTCGCGTCCTATGACGGTGAGCTGCCGGTGATCACTCTTCCCGATGGCTGTACCGCCGTCGGGCCGGGGCAGGGTACCGACGCTCTACTGTCGCGGTGGCTGGGGAGCCCTGTCTCGCTGGTGGCCTCCGCAGGAAACGCAGGTGGGCGAGCCGAGTACTTCGCGGACGCGACCGACGACAACAGCCAGGCGATCGAGTGGACGATGCCGGCGGGGCGGTACGTCGACTCCGCCGCCGTTCTGGTGCTCTCCACTGCCTCATTGCGCACTGCCGCACAGTTGCACCCCGATGGCGTCTGGGATCCCCGGCGCTTTCGGCCCAACGTGCTGATTGACGTCGCGGGCAAGGGCTGGCTTGAAGACGAATGGGTCGGCGGGACCCTGTCCATCGGGGCGGTCGTGCTGGTGCCCCTCCAGCCGTGCATCCGCTGCACCATGGTGACCCGCGCCCAGCCCGGCCTGGAAGCCGATGTCAACGTCTTCCGCACCCTGGCCCGTCACCATCGTGGTCTCTTCGGCGTCTGGTGCGACGTGCTCACCGGCGGCACCCTGTCAGTCGGGGAAGAAGCGATCGTCGGAGCCCGCCGCCCCGTCGAGGGTGGCGCACAGCGTTGATGGGACTGTGCCCGCCAACTGATCGCGGAGCGTGATCGGCATTCCTATCACAGGGCGCGCGAGCAGCCGCCGTTATGGGCGGCGAACTGGTGACAGCACGGCCGTCTGTGCTGCGCCCAAACGGGCCGGTCTGGGCGTCGCTGGTCAGGACTCCAGGTAGCGGAGGACGGCGAGCACCCGGCGGTGGTCGGCGTCTGAGGGGGGTAGGCCGAGTTTGCTGAAGATGTTCCCGACGTGCTTCTCGACGGACCGCTCGGAAACCACCAGGGTCTCGGCGATCGCGGCGTTGGAGCGGCCTTCGGCCATCAGCGCGAGGACATCGTGTTCCCTGGCGGTGAGGGCGCGGAGCCCGTCGTTGCGGCGGCTGGTACCGAGCAGTTGTGTGACGACTTCCGGGTCGAGGGCGGTACCCCCGGCGGCCACCCGGCTGAGCGCTTCGACGAACTCCTCGACGTCGCCGACCCGGTCCTTGAGCAGGTACCCGACACCGGCGGCGCCGCCGCCGGAGGCCGCGCCGAGCAGGTCGGCCGCGTACCGGGTCTCGATGTACTGGGAGAACACCAGCACCCCGGTCCTGGGGTGGTCTCGGCGGATGGCGATCGCCGCGCGCAGGCCCTCGTCGGTGTAGCCGGGCGGCATCCGCACGTCCACCACGGCGGCGTCTGGGTGGTGCTGGTCCACCGCGGCGAGCAGCTCGTCGGCGTTGCCAACGGCGGCGGCCACCTGGTGGCCGCTGTCGGCCAGGATTTCGGCCAGGCCCGCTCGCACGACGGCCGAGTCTTCGGCGATCACAATCCGCATCGGGGGCTCCGGTTCGGTCAGGCGCGGGACGGCAACTCAACGGTGACCACGGTGGGGCCTGCGGGCGGGCTGCTGAGCTGCAGCCTGCCATCTACGGCCTTGACCCGCTCGGCGAGCCCGGCCAGGCCGCCGCGGGCCTCGACGCGGGCGCCGCCGCAGCCATCGTCGCTGACCCGTATCCGCAGCAGGCCGGGCAGGTGGACTGCCTCCAGCGTGGCATGCCGGGCGCCGCTGTGCTTGGCCACGTTGGCCAGCAGCTCGGCGGCGCAGAAGTAGCCGATGGTCTCGATCGCGGCCGACGGGCGCTCGGGCAGGTCGATGACGAGTTCGACGGGCAGGTCGCTGCGCGCGGCGAGGGTGGTCAGCGCGGTGCCCAGGCCCTGGTCAAGCACGGGAGGATGGATGCCGCGGGCCAGGTCACGCAGCTCAGTGACGGCCTCCTTAGCGCCGCGGTGGGCGGCAGCGACCAGCTCCAGGACCCGATCCAGGTCGGTCTGCCCGGTCCCATCGGTCATGCCGCCGAGCTTCTTCACTGCTAGCCCCAGCTTCATGGTGACAGCGACCATCTGGGCCTGCGCGCCATCATGCAGGTCCCGCTCGATCCGGCGCAGCCTCGCGGCCGAATCGTCCACCACGTGGGCCCGGGACTCCTCCAGCTCACGCACCCGGAGGACGCTGTCTTGCTGCAGACGGTAGACGGTCCAGAAGATCAGCGCCGCCCCTGCTAGGGGCAGCGCTGCCAGCCACGTAAGCGGCCCCAACCGGTCCACCGAAGCGAGCAAAAGGACGCCAAGGACAACGTTGAAGATGCCACAGGCAACACGCACACCCACCCACAGACGGGGGCGGCGGTATTCCCATGACCTGACCAGAAACCTCATGAGAACAGACCGCGAGGGAATGACCCTGTCAGCCGGTGCATACATCGGGATGCCTCCCGTAACCCGCAGCGCCCTCGGCTGGGATCGCAACCGAAACCTTAGCTGGAGAGCCGAAGCATCTCCCCAAGCGGGCCGAGGTCTGGTCAACGCCGCTACGGGGAGATGCTGCCAAGCTAACTCTGGACACTGGTCTGCAAGCGGTGGGCGGTCCAGAAGATCAGCACCGCTCCCGCCAGCGGAATCGCTGCCAGCCACGCCAGCGGCCCAAGCCAGCGGACCGAAGCGAGCAGCAGGACGCCAAGGACAACGTTGAAGATGCCACAGGCAACACGCATACTCACCCACAGACGGGGGCGGCGGTATTCCCATGACCTGACCAGAAACCTCATGAGGACAGATCGCGAGGAAGGGACGTGGTCATTCGGTGCATACATTGGAATGTCTCCTATGAGCTGCGGTGCCGGCCACTCCGGTCACCTGCATCTCAATGCTCGCCGCGCGCGGGCAGGACATCCACCGTGCGGATACCCGAGTCTGAGGTAGGGCTAGCACGGTCACCGGGCTCAGTCAGTGGACGACGCCAGTAGTTCTCATCCAAAGGACAAACCAACCCAACAGGTCGTTGACCAGGCAGGCGATAGTAGCCGGCGCACTGGGCGCTGACGCTGTCACAACCGGGCTAGACCAGATCACAACGGCCCGCGGCACGGCACCAAGTCCCATCCAGCCAGCGCTGTCCTAAGATCCTCCTATGAGCCCGCTCACTGGCGTATTGAGAGAGGCCTGGGACCTGTACCGGCGGTTCGCGGGGCATTTCCTGCTGATCGCCTTCGTGATCTATCTGATCACCGCGGCCCTGGTCGCTCTGTTGTCGCTGGCCGGGATCGCCGGCGCGATCATCGGCGGCATCATCAGCTTCGCCGCCACCTATGTGGTTCAGGCGTCGCTGATCAAAGCGGTCCAGGATGTCCGCGACGGCCGTGTCGACCTCGACCTGTCCCAAACGGTGCGGGCCGCCGGCCCCTACATCCTGCCGGTCATCGGAGCCTCCATCCTGGCCGGCATCGGCGTCACGATCGGCTTCGCCCTGCTCATCGTGCCCGGCTTCATCCTCCTGACGTTCTGGTGCCTCATCGTCCCCTTCATCGTGCTCGGGGACTCGGGGGTGATCGACTCGTTCCGTAACAGCTGGCGGACCGTGCGTGGTTACGCGTGGCGGGTGTTCGGCACCTATGTCCTGGTGTTCCTGATCCTGATCGCGTTCGCCATCGTGGTCGGCTTCGTCCTGATTCTCCTGCCGCTGTGGCTGCGCAGCTTCGTGAACAACCTGGTGTCGGGCACCTTGATCTCGCCGTTCCTGGCACTGGTGGCCACGCTCATCTACTACCGGCTGACCGCCGCCCACACCGGCCAGCCGTACACCCCCACCGGCCCAGCGGGTGCCACGGTCTGGGAGCCCCCGTACCCCACGACGGCCCCTGGCCCAACGGACTCCCCTGGGCCGCCCCCGGCGGACCCCACGCCAGGCCCCGCAGCACCGGACCCCACGGCACCGGGTTCGACGAGGCCGTATCCCACGCCGGGTCCCACGGAACCAGGTCCGAGCGGGCCCCCGCCGGACCGAGGCCCAGACGCGCCACCACCTACGAGCTCTCCCTGACCCCGGAAGAGGTCCCGCGTGCAGTGGCTGCGGCCATGTTGACCGCCTCGTCACTTGACCTGAGAGTCAACGACGCGATCGTTCTTCATGACTCGAACAAGCTCACTCTGCGTCTGCTGCCTTGTGACGTCGTGGCCCGGGTGGCACCGGTAGCGCATCAGGTCGCACAGTTGGAAATCGAGCTTGCTCAACGGCTCGCCAAATCCGGGAGCCCGGTGGCTGCTCTTGACCCTCGAGTGGAGCCGCGCGTCTATGAGCGTGATGGCTTGGTGGTCACGCTGTGGACCCACTACGAACCTGCGACACCTGGAGAGGTCTCACCAGCCGATTATGCCAATGCGCTCGGACTGCTGCATGCCGGCATGCGCAAGCTCGATGTCCCTGCGCCGCACTTCACGGATCGAGTCGGGCAGGCACAACAACTCGTGGCAAGCCGCGACCACACTCCGGCGCTCGCCGACGCGGACCGGGACCTCCTCGGCAACACGTTACGGCGCCTGAGACGGGTGATCGGCGAGCGCGGCGGCGCCGAGCAGCTACTGCACGGCGAGCCGCACCCAGGCAACGTGCTCACCACGAAGAACGGGCTGCTGTTCATAGACCTCGAGACGTGCTGCCGTGGGCCTGTCGAATTCGACCTCGCCCATGCGCCCGAAGAAGTCAGTGAGCACTATCCGGGTGTCAGTCAAGACTTGTTACGCGAATGCCGGATCCTCGTGCTGGCGATGATCGCAACGTGGCGCTGGGATCAAGGCGACCAACTCCCAAACGGGCGCCAGCTCGGCATGGAGTGGCTCAGCCAGATCCGGGCAGCGCTCGATCGCAACGGGTTGGATACCCATGGCTGATCGCGAGCCTTCGAGGCCATGGCACTCATGCCGAAGAGCGCATGTTGGATGGGCGTATGTTCATGCGGCCATTCGCATAGCTACTCGCGCTCTGTGAGGTCGTTGAAGAAGGCTGCGATGTCGCGGCTGAGCAGGCCGGGTACCTCGGCGGCTGGGAAGTGGCCGCCACTGGGCATGGGTGTCCACCGGCGGATGTTGTATAGACGTTCGGCCCATTCCCGGGGAGGGGTGCCGTCGTCGATGAACTGGTGAAAGACGGCTACCGCGGTGGGTACCGTAACCGCGTCGGCGAGGCTCAGTTCGTCTGCCAGCCTTCGGTTGTCAACGTAGTCCCGTATGGAGGATGCGATCGTCTGGGTGGCCCAGTACAAGGTCACCACGGTGAGCAGGAAGTCGCGGGAGAAGGTGGCGTCGATGTCCCCGCCGGAGTCGGCCCAGCCTCGCCATTTCTCCAGCACCCAGGCAGCCAGGCCGGCGGGTGAGTCGTTGAGGCCGTAGCTGAGCGTCTGAGGCCGTGTCGACTGGATCGCCCCGTAGCCGCGGTCGTCGTCCCGCCATCGCTGGTACTGGGCCAGGTAGGCCTGCTCTGCCGCGGACAGCGGCCGCGACCCTGGCCCGGTATAGGGCGCGAGATCCAGGTTGGACAGGTGAATGCCGAGCATGGGCGCTGGGTCGTCCAGCGCCATGAATGTCGTGACGGCGGCCCCGAAGTCGCCGCCGTGCGCGCCGTAGCGCTGGTATCCCAGGCCGCGCATCAGGCGGTGCCACAGCCCCGCCGTATCGCGGCATGTCACTCCCGTCCGGGCCGGCCTATCAGAGAATCCGTAGCCAGGCAGCGAGGGAATCACCACATCAAAACCAGGCCCGTCAATGCCATGCGCGGCCGGATCCGTCAGCCACGGCACGAGCGGCAGGAACTCGGCGAAGCAACTCGGCCAGCCATTTGTCAAGATCAGCGGGGTTCCGCGGCCGCCGCGGGCCCGTTCGTGCACAAAATGCACCCGGACACCATCAATCCCGGCCCGGAAGTGACCGAACCCGTTCAGCCAGCGTTCCTGCGCGCGCCAGTCGAAGCCGTCCGCCCAGTACGCCAGCAGGTCCCGCAGGTAACCGAGGTCTGTACCCTGCTCCCACGGCGCACCTGGCCCCGGCCCCGGCCACCGCGTGTTAGCGATCCGCGCACGCAGGTCGGCGAGGACCTCGTCGCTCACCCCGACGCTGAATTGCTCCGCCCGGAAGGTTGCCATCCCGCCAGCCTCGCACGGTATCCGCACCTAGAGCGCCCGTGGCTGACAACCGGGGAGCCTCTCGCGGCACCCGAATAGAGTGACTAGCCAGGCTGGAGAGACGGTGCAGCGACTGGGCGCAGAACGCCCGCCTCTGCACGCCCAGGACGAACCGCCAAGACGAGACCGCCGCGCCGATCGGCGATACTTCCCACAACCGCACGGTGCCGTCGCCCCGCGCGGCCCCGGGGCCAGCTACCTGCGATAGCACAGGGAGGATCTTCCCCCGATTGGTGCAGAGCAGGCAAGGCGGATCCAGATACCAGATCGGAGCGCCTGGCTGCTGCGCACCCCGCACAGCCGGGAATGCCGGTTATCGGGTTGAGGACGCGGGGCGGGGCTTGCCGGGAGCGACCATGCGGGCCAGGATCCCCAGCGTGGCCCGCAGCGCGCTTTCTGGGATCACCGGGAAGATGGCGGCGTCCTTCCAGTCCTGCCCGGCGCCCGACCAGTCGTAGTAGGACGTCACGAGCGTGCCCTCCTCGATGGGCTCCAGCCGGTAGCCATACACATGGCCGAGGTCCAGCTGCCCGTGCACGGTCCAGGCGATCTCCTGGCCGGGCTCGAACGTGACGATCTCGATGGTGACGTCGTAAAGCCCGAGAGGGTAGTCGTTGAGCGCTTCCCGGTCCATGTGCACGACGAAAGTGTCGCCTACCTTAGCGACGATGTCCCCGCTGGCCTCCATCAACATGCCGGAGCTGTCGATAGCAACATGCCCCCGGGGATCGGTGAGCACGGCGAAGATCTCGCCCGCTGATGCGGCCACCGCCCGCTGCACCTCGAGCCGTTCCGGCATGCGCCGATTGTCGCACCCCGCCGAGACGGTACCGACACCCCGCCGACCTGGACCACGCGCAAGTATCCGCTTCGATATGGCGTGGTGCCCCCCGACGGCTGCTCGTCGCTCGGCGTTTCGTTCTGTGCCTGCCACCTGCCAATCAGGCCCCTCGGGGACACCACGAGCGTCACCCCGGCTAGAGGCCGGACATCCGCCAGCCGTAGCGTCGCCGCCATGACTGCCCCGCACTGGTTCTTTCGGTTCGTGTACGACCGCGAGAGCGCGGCCTGGGAGCGGCGACGCGACGAGCCGGGGCATCGTGCGCTGGTCAAGCGGATCGCCGATGAGCTCGCGAACGTGGTTGCACCGCCCGGACCAGTGGCCGACCTCGGCTGCGGGCCTGGCGCGCACGCGCTCGCACTCGCGCGGCGCGGTTATGACGTCGTCGGTGTCAACGCCTCACCGCGCATGGTCGAGGTCGCGCGGACACGGGCCGCTCGCGACAAGGCCGGCGTGACGTTCGACGTGCACGACGTCAGCGCGCCGCTCCGCTTCGCGGACGCGTCGCTCGGAGGTGCCCTCGCGATCCTCGTCGTACAGCACCTCCCGCATCCCGCGGCCTTCATCGCTGAGATCCGGCGCTGCCTCCGGCCGGGCGGGCACCTGTTGATCACCGCTCCCGCCCGCGACAGCACGTCGCTCAGGTCCCAGAACCTGTACTGGCGGCTGCGCGCAGCGTGCTACCAGCTCGTGCCTGGCGTCGTCCGCTTCTACGACACGAACTCCCTCCCTGGTCTGGTCGAGGACCAGGGCCTGACCGTCGTCGAGTGCTACGGCGGGCCCGGTCACGTGAGCGTGTTGGCTCGCGCATAACGTCGCGGCGCCATTGCTCATCGGAAGTGCCCTCCAAGCCGGGTAGATGCGCACAGAACGGCGCGCGAGCTGACCGCGCGGCGGCGCGCCCAGGCTGGTCAGGTGGCTTGCGTATCCGCCTCGGCTGGGGATGCGGGCGCCGGCAGTATTCGAACCTGCGGCCCTACTGCTTAGGAGGCACTCCCCCGGCGTCGCCAGATGCGGCTGAGTGTGGCTTGACGCGCCGTCTAGCTGTGTTGGCAGTGGCTAGATGTGGCCTGATGTCGCCCGGCATCTGCCACCATTGGCTCCCCGCCTCTCCGCCGTCACAAGGAAAATGGTAGGGCTTGACTCAGGCGCCTTGACTGGCCGGAGGGACGAATGCCGTGGTTTGACCTGCCATTGAACCAGCTGCGCGAATATCGCACGGATACCGCGGAGCCGGCGGACCTGGACCTGTGGTGGCGGCGGCGCCTCGACGAGGCCCGGGCGGCGGGCCGCCCGCCGACGCTGACCAGGTACGAAGCCGATACCTACGCGCCGGTCGAGGTGTTCGATACCGAGTTCTCCGGGGCGGGCGGCGACCGGATCAGGGCCTGGTACCTGCGGCCCCCGGGCGCCCCGAGCGCGATTCGAACGCGCGACCTACTGCTTAGGAGATCGTCTCGGTCGCCTGCGCTACCTGCGTCGTCCCTGTTCGGCCGTCGTATGAGCTTGTCCGAGAGTGACCGCTGTTCGCTCCGATTCATTGCTCAATCGGGCACGCAACGGGCACGGCTAATCCCGGGGGAACCGGTTCTGCGTTGACTGAGTGTGGGAACCCAACGACTGGGCTTCGCGGAGTTCTACCGCAAGTCCAGGGATGACTGCCTTCGTACCGTCCTGATCAGCGTCGGTGACCAGGACACGGCGCAGGAGCTTGTTGCCGAGGCCTTCGCGCGGGCGTGTGCATCATGGCGCACTGTCAGCAGGCATCCGGCCCCGGCGGCATGGGTGGTGCGGACTGCGCTGAACATGAACATCTCCCGGTGGCGGCGCCACCGCCGGGAGGTGCCGGTCCCCGATCCCAGCGTGGTCGCGGATCTGCCTGCGGGCGATGGGGTGGCCCACAGCTCCGTCGATCCGCGGCTCAAGACGGCCCTGATGCGGCTGCCTGCCCGGCAACGGCAGGTGGTTGCCCTGCGGCTGCTCCTCGATCTGGACACCAGGGCCACCGCGGAGGTGCTCGGCATCACCCCGAACACGGTCATGGCCCACATGGCCCGCGCCCTGTCCGCGCTGCGCAACGACCTTACGCCCGAACGACAGCATGAGAGCCCATCATGAACGACGACGAACTGGCCACGGTGGTGAAGGCGTCCGTCACCGACGTGCACATGACGATCCCGGCAGATCAAATCATCAGCCGCAGCCACGCGATACGCAACCGCCGCCGGATTCCCGGCCTGGCCGCAGGCATGGCCGTGGTGGCCGCCGCGGTGCTCGCCGTGACCGGGCTACTGCCGGGCCACTCGGCCACCGTTCGGCCCGGCATCCACCTGAGCGCGTGGACGGTAGTCAAACACGCCGACGGCACGGTCTATGTCAGGATCAACCAGCTGCGCGATCCGGCCGGGTTGCAGCGCAAGCTCCGCGCCGACGGCGTGCCGGCCAGTGTCGTCTTCGGAAACCCGATGAACGTCCAGCCGGAGCCGTGTCAGTGGTACCACGGCAACGTCTCTGGGCTGCTGCCGAAGGTTGTCCCCTCAATAGCCCCTGGGCCGGGACACGCGATCCTGGCGATCGACCCCTCAGCCCTCCCCGCAGGGGCCGGGGTGCAGATCATCACCCCCACCAACCTATCCAGAATCGGCGTCCGCCTGGTGGCCACCAGCCAGGGGTGCACCGGCAGCTGATGGACCGTCTCGGACACTCCACGACCCCGGGCCGCGCTGATCTACCTACACGGCAGCGACGAGAAACAGCGAGCCGTCGCCGAGGCCCTGAGCCAGCTCACGACGGATGCCCTGAGGCCCCGCCGTGAAGGCCGATCGGGCACGCAACGGGCACGGAACCGCCGCGGGGCTTCGTGATCATCGCCGACCAGCCCACAGATAGGACCGTTGACCTGCTTGTTTGGGTGGCCCCCCCGAGCGCGATTCGAACGCGCGACCTACTGCTTAGGAGGCATTTTCCCGATGTCGCCAGACGTGGCTGGGTGTGGCCTGACGTTCCGCTGAGCTGCACCGACAGTGGCTGGGCGTGGCCTGGTGTCGCCTGGTATCCGTCACTGTTGGCTCCCCGTTTTGGCTCCCCGGCATCTTGTTAGCCTCGCTCATGTTCGAATGATCGAGCGCAGTATCGAGCGAGCAGGCGAAGACGGCCGCCGCCCAACATCTAGGCTGGCGTCAGTGTTCCGGCGGGCGAAGGACCCGCATCACATGGCAGATCGGGACGGATGCCAAGGTCACGTGGATCGAGAACGGCGCATCCATCGGCTTGGCCATCACCGCTGCCGTCCCCCCGGTCTTCGAGGCCTACGCCACGGTCGTGCTGCCGCACGGCCCGGACGGCCAACTCACAGCAGGCTGACTGCGGTGTCGACGGCAGCCGCCACGTCGTCGCCCGGCGGGTACAGCAGGTTGCGCCCGGCGACGAGGCCGCGCACGCCCGGCAGCTGCAGCGCCTTCTGCCACCGGGCGAACATCTCGTCGGGCCGGTCGTCGGCGTCACCGCCGAGCAGCAGGAGCGGCAGAGTGGACGCCTCGGTTACCCGCTCCATCTGGTCCACCACCGGGATCTTGAGCCAGCTGTAGGCGGAGGTAGCCCCCAGCCCAGACGCGATCGCCATCGACCGGATCACCGCGTCGGGCGTCAGGTCGTTGCGGGTGCGGCCGCCCACCTTGTGCACCATGAACGGCTCGATCAGCGCGACCGTCCGGTGGGACGCAAGCTCGGTGACCGCCTCCGCGCAGGCCGCGAGGGTGGACGCTGTGGCCGGGTCATCCACACCGATCCGGAGCAGCATCTTCCCACCGTCCAGCCCGCTGGCGGCGATCGCCCCGGCGTGGTAGCCGGTGAACCGGTCATCCATCTCGAACGCCGCACCCGGCAGGCCACCCCGGTTCATCGACCCGATGGCCAGCCGGTCGTCAAGGGCGCCGATCACGAGCAGGTCCTCGATGATGTCGGCGGTGCCGAGCGCCCCGTCCACCCCGGGCCGGCTGAGCGCGACCAGAATCCGGTCTAGCAGGTCGAACCGGTTGGCCATCGCCATGGGCCGGTCCCCGACCCCGAGCGCGCCGCGGGCGGCATGATCGGCCGCGATGATCAACAACCGTCCTGACGGGCCGAGCCAGGGCCGCCGACGCCGCCCGGCCGCCGCCGCCACCACCGCCGCCGGCCTGCGCGCTCTCGTCTCAAGGATCGATCGCCGCTGGTCCTCAAGCACGTCGTGTCTCCTCAAGCAGGGCTGCCGCCTCGACAGCTGTTGGCACGGCGCCGGAACATGCGATTCGTGACGCGACGATCACCGCGCGGCAGCCCCGGTCCCGTCCCTCTCTGCCCAAGTCCCCGGTCTCAGTTGTGCCGGGTATCCGACGCTGCTGCTCGCGGAACGGCTCACGAGATGTCTACACTTGGGACGCCGACGCAGTCAAGAGCTTGTCCTAACAAACTATCTTTCTCGGAAGGCCGGGTCCGCCGCCCCGGTCAAGAAGCCCCGACAGCCAAGGGAGTGCAGGTCCGGTGCGTCTTGGGCCGAGCTGAGCCTTGGCGGGCGTTCGGTCCCCGCGTTCGGGTTGCAATGCGGTCTCAGCCTTCCAGCAAAAGTCATTAGGTATTGACATGCTTCTTTGTATCGGGCACGGTAGCCGCACCGGCAAGAGCACCGAAGCGGATCCGGTGGGGTGAGCTGATGTCCGGGCTGCGGTTCGACCATGTGTGGAAGATGTACAGCCACCAGTCGCCCGCTGTAGCGGATCTCGACCTGGAGATCACCGAAGGTGAGTTCCTCGTCCTGGTCGGGCCGTCTGGCTGCGGAAAGACAACCTCGCTGCGCATGCTCGCCGGGCTGGAACGGCCCTCGTACGGCCGGATCTGGATGGATGACCGCGACGTCACCGACGTCCCGCCCGGCCGGAGGGACGTGTCGATGGTGTTCCAGAGCTATGCGCTGTACCCGAACATGACCGTGTACCGGAACCTGGCGTTCGGCCCGCGGGTCCGCAGGGACCCCAAGCAGGACATCCGCAAGCGGGTACAGGAGGTCGCCGAGATCCTCGGCATCGGCGAACTGCTCGACCGCCATCCCGGCCAGCTGTCGGGCGGGCAGCGGCAGCGGGTGGCGCTCGGGCGGGCGATGATCCGTGAGCCCAGGCTCTTCCTCATGGATGAGCCTCTGTCCAACCTGGACGCGGCGCTGCGCGTGCAGATGCGGGCGGAGCTCATCCGGCTGCATAAGCGGCTGGAGGAGACCACCACCGTGTACGTCACGCACGACCAGGTCGAGGCCCTGACCATGGGCGACCGGGTGGCTGTTCTCAAGGACGGCAGCCTGCTGCAGGTCGGTACCCCGACCGAGCTCTACGACTCTCCGGCCACCGCGTACGTCGCGGGGTTCATCGGATCGCCCAAGATGAACCTCGTCCCCGGCCAGCTCAGCGACTCGGCGGGGCAATGGCGGGTGACCTGCCTCGGCGCGAGCTTCGTCCTTCCCTGGGCGCTCAGGCCAGACCGGCAGGCTCCGCGTGACGTGCTCGTCGGCATCCGGCCCGATGACCTCGGCCTCGCCGCGCGGGCCGCACAGGACGCGGTCAAGATCCGCGGGCTGATCGACGTCTGCGAACAGACGGGCATCGCGATCTACGCAACCATCCAGACCGACGGTGCCCAGACTGGCGGTGCCCAGGTGATAGCCAAGCTCCCCCGCCACCCGGTTCCCGCGACCGGCGAGCCTATCGAGGTGGCGTTCGATCCGCACGATGTCCATCTGTTCGACGGCGAGACGCAGGAAAGCCTGCTCGACAGGTCAGCCGCGGGAGCCACGCCTCCCAACGGTGAGCTGCCCAGGGCGGGTTCGCCCCCCACTGGATGAATTCCGAAATAAGGGACCACAGAATGGTAATGAGAAGACGATCGGCACGTTTCCTGGCAGCAGCCGCCGTGCTGCTCGCGACCGCGCTCGCTGCCTGCTCCGGCAGCGGGAACGCGCCCACCGCGGCGTCGACCAAGGAGCCCACCGGCCCGTTCACGCTGAAGGTAGCGTTCGGCTCGAACTACGTCTTCGACACCACCGGCCTTACCCAGAAGTGGTGGAAGCAGGTCGCGGCGCAGTTCAAGGCCGCCCACCCGAAGGCAACGGTGCAGTTCATCCCCATCCCGGGCAGCTACAACGACATCGTCAACAAGCTCAGCCTGCTGTACCGCAATCCGTCCACCGCCCCCGATGTGGCCGAGATTCCCACCGGGCAGATCGGGCTGTGGGCGCAGGCCAACTACCTGCTGCCCATGAACACCTACCTGAAGAGCACGTCCTGGTGGAGCCACTTCCCGGCGGTGGTCCAGAGCGAGGGCACGTTCTCCGGCAACGTGTACGCCGTGGACCAGGGAGAGAACGACAGCGCCCTGCTCTACAACATGCAGATGTTCAAGAAGGCCGGGATCGCGGTGCCCTGGCAGCCGAAGACCTGGCAGGACATCATCACGGCCGCGCAAAAGATCAAGGCCAAGGTGCCCGGGGTGACGCCCATCTGGCTGAACGCCGGCACGGGCTCGGGCGCGAACGGGCTGCTGCAGGGGATCAACAACTTCATCGTGGGCAGCCAGACGCCGACCATCTACGACAAGAAGACCAACAAGTTCGTGGTGGACAGCCCCGGCATCCGCGCGTCACTGGCCCTGTACTCGCAGGCGTACTCGAAGGGGCTCGGGGCCGACACCTCGGCGCTGTTCAGCCCCAACGCGGTGACAACGCCGCTGACGGCGTTCGAGTCCGGCAAGCTCGCCATGGCGGTCGGGTCGAACTACTACGGCGGTAATTGGACGAAGTTCATCAGCGCCCCGTTCTGGGCGGACGCGCCGAAGATCATGGGTGAGGCGACCATCCCGACCTCGGCCGGCGGCGGTGCCGCCAGCACCCTCGGCGGGTGGGACTACGCGATCGCGGCCCACACCAAGGTGGCGAAGGCGGCGTTCGACTTCGTCAACATCGCCGAGAACCAGCAGAACAGCATCGACGCCGCGAACTGGCCGGCTGGGTGCCGCCGGACCAGGGCTACTGGAACCTGTCCTCCTACACGGAGTTCGCGCCGCCCTACAACGCGTTCTTCGCGAAGATCATGCCCTCTTCCACCCTGACGGTCTCGAACGCCCAGTACTCGGTGTGGGTGCAGGGGATGGGCGAGGCGACGGGCGCCATTGCCTCGAACCCGAAAACCACCGTGTCCCAGGCGGTGACGATCCTCAAGAACTACGTCACCAACCAACTCGGGGCCGATCATGTCGAGGTGCTGCATTAGCCGATGACCACCCCGGGTAACCCGATGGCAGTTGCCAGCGCTGGCGGCCCGGCTTCCGCAGACGCGGGGGCCGGGCCCCGGCCCGGCACGCCGTCCATTCCGCAGGGGCGCCGCGCGGATAAGCAGCGGTTCCAGTGGGGCAGCCTTGTCCTGCTCGCGCCCGCGCTGGTGCTGCTCATCGTGCTGTTCATCATCCCGGTCATCTACTCGTTCTACCTCGGGTTCACCAACCTCGAGCTGGTCGGGCCGAACGCGGTGGACTGGCACTTCACCGGCCTGGCCAACGTGAGCCGCCTGCTGGCCGACCACGTGTTCTCGCTGTCATCCTGGTTCACGCTCGTGTTCATCCTGGGGTCGGTGGCCGGGGTCGTGCTGATCGGCCTGGCGCTGGCGGTGCTGCTGCAGACCGCAGTGACGCCGCTGCGGATCCTGGCGGGCGGGATCGTGATCATCGCCTGGATGATGCCGGCCATCACGGCCGGGATGACGTGGTACGCCTCGACCACCGCGAGCGGCACCTTCGGCACCCTGCTCGGCATGCATAATTCCGATTTCCTGCACCGGGAGCCGCTGCTGATCGTGACGCTCGCCAATGTCTGGTCGCAGACCGGGTTCGCGATGCTGGTGTTCGCCGCCGCGCTGCGGAACATCCCGCGGGACATACTCGAGGCGGCGGATATCGAGAACGCTTCCCTCCTGCAGCGTTTCGGGCGCATCACGCTCCCGCTGCTGCGGTCAACGATCGTGACGGTGGTCCTGCTGATCACCCTCATCTCACTGGCCAACTTCGGGCTCATCTACGTGATGACGCAGGGCGGCCCGGGCAACGCGACGAACATCCTGCCGCTGTACTCCTACCAGCAGGCGTTCCAGTTCAACAACCTCGCGTACGGGGCACTGGTCGGGAACGCGCTGGTGATCCTCTGCGCGATCTTCGGGGTGATCTACGTGCGCGCATCGAGGGTGCGGTCATGACCGCCGGCCAGGCCACGGAGATGGCACCGGCGGCGGCCGGGCAAGTCAGGCCACCGGCCAATCCGGCGACCCTGAAGTCGCTGAGCAACATGGCCATCTCCAACATCCTGCTGGGGGTCTTCGGGGTGCTGTTCCTGCTGCCCATGGTGTGGCTCGTCTTCGCCTCCCTCGACTCGTCGGCCAGCTGGAGCATCGAGGTTCCGCATCTGACGGGGACGAACTTCGCCGACGCGCTGTCCGGCAGCAACCTCCAGTCGATCATCAACAGCATCGTCATGGCGGGCGTCGCCACCGCGATCGCCACGGCGGCCGCCGCGCTCGCCGCCTACGCGCTGTCGCGCCACCGCATCCCCTGGAAGGGCCCGCTGCTGCTGGCGGTGCTGTTCCTCACCGGGGTGCCACTCGCGATCCTGATCATCCCGGTCTTCCAGATGTACTCGACCGTCGGCTGGCTGTCGCTGCTGCCGTGCGCGCTGTTCCTGGCCGTCACCGTGCTCCCGTTCGAGATCTACCTGATCAAGAACTTCATCGACGCGGTGCCGCAGGATCTGGAGGAGGCGGCGCGGATGGAACATGCCAACACATTTCAGATCCTCATGCGCGTCGTGGGGCCGCTCGCGCTGCCCGGGATCGGGGCCGCCGCGATCTTCGGGTTCGTCACCGCGTGGGGCTCGTTCCTCGTCCCGCTGGTCCTCATCACCGATCCCACCCAGCAGCCGGGTTCCATCGCGATCTTCGGTTTCATCGGGAACGCCTACGTGCGGTACGGGGACATCGCCGCGTTCTCGCTCATCTACGCCGTGCCGATCTTCCTGCTGTACGCGATCTCGTCGCGGCTCTTCCGCGGCGGGTTCGTGCTCAGCGGCGGCGTCAAGGGCTAGCCGTGATGACGGTCAGCCGGGCCGCGGTCATGGAGGGGCCCGGGCGCGTGGCGGTACGGGAGTTCGAGGTCCCCGAGCCCGGCCCCGGTGCCGTCGTTATGAAGATGTCCTTGTCCGGGATCTGCGGTACCGACAAGCACACCTTCCGCGGCGAGTCCAAGCAGTACGCGGGCACCCCGCACGAGCGCGACATTGAATACCCGCTGATCTGCGGGCACGAGAACGTCGGGGTGGTGGCGGCGACCGGTGGGGAGGTGAGGGACGCGTCCGGGCGCCGGCTGCTGCCCGGTGACCGGATCGTGCCCGGCGCGAACGTGCCGTGCGGGCACTGCGCCTACTGCCGGGGGGACTACCCGTACTACTTCTGCCAGAACCTGGAGGACTACGGGAACAGCCTGAACTGCTCGCGTCCTCCGTATCTGTTCGGCGGCTGGTCCGAGTACCTCTACCTGCTTCCCGGCACGCCCATCTTCCGGGTGCCCGACGGTCTGCCGGACGAGGTCGCGGTGATCACCGAGGTGATGGCGGTGACCCATGGCGTGGAAACCGCGATGACCCTGCTCGGGCTGCAGGGGGGCAGCGGAGCCGGGGCAAGCGTCGCCGTGCTGGGGACCGGCCCGCTGGGGCTGTGCCACCTGATCAAGGCGCGCCTGATGGGCGCGGGCACCATCATCGCCACCGACCGGCTGCCGGGCCGGCTGCGGGCCGCCGGGGAGTTCGGCGCCAACCTCACGCTCGACGTGTCGGCGACCGAGGCGCCGGAGCGGGTGGCGTCGGTCCTCGCGGCCACGGACGGGCTGGGCGCCGACATCGTCATCGACTGCAGCGGGTTCCCGGAGACGTTCACCGAATCGCTGGCCATGGTGCGGACCGGCGGGGTGGTCATCAAGGCCGGCACGTTCGTCAACCTGGGCCCGGTGCCGGTGAATCCCAATTCCGCGATCTGCACGCGGAACGTGGCGGTGCTCGGCGTCGGCGGAGAGAAGGCGACCGCCTACGAGCCGTCCATGCGCCTGATGGCGGCGAACCTCTCCCGTTACCCGCTGGACAAGATCGTGACGCACCGGTTTGGCCTGGCACGTGCCGCCGACGCGCTCGTGGCCGCGCAGTCCGACGACGCGATGCAGGTGGTCATCGAGCCGGCCGATGCCCGGCTGGATGAGGGCGAGACCAGGGGAGAGAGTTCGTGAGCACGCGGCTGCGCGTCGGCGTGGTGGGCACCGGGACCATCGCGCAGGTGATGCACCTGCATTACCTCGACGAACTCGCTGATTCCTTCGAGGTGGCCGCGGTGTGCGACGTGGTGGAAGCCAACGCCCGGGCATGTGCCCAGCGCTACGGCATCGGCGCCGTGTTCACGGACTGGCGTGAGCTGATCCAGGCTCCGCTGGACGCGGTCCTCGTGCTGACCTCGGGCAGCCACGCCCCCATCGCGATAGCGGCGGCGCAGGCCGGGCTGCATGTGCTGGTGGAGAAGCCGATGTGCTTCTCGGTCAGCGAGGGGCGGGCGATGATCGCCGCGGCGGAACGGGCTGGCGTGACGCTGATGGTCGCCTATCCGAAGCGCTACGATCCGGCGTACGCGCGGTTCAGGAAGGAGGCCAGCGACCTGGCCGAGCCGCGGCTGCTGCGCGTCACCACGTTCGAGTCGCCGTTTCTTCCCTACATCGAGCACTACCCGCTGCCCCCGCGGGCACCGGTGCCGGACGATGTCGCGGACCGCCTGCGGGCCGAGACCGAGGCGAGCCTCGCGTCCGCGATCGCGGATGCGAGCGAGTTCGAGCGCCGGGCCTACCACATGGTCCTGCTGGACACGCTGGTCCATGAGCTGAACACCGTGCGCGGGCTGCTCGGGGAGCCCGACCGGCTCGACTACGTGGACCTGCGGGATAACAGCCTGACCGCGATGCTCTCCTTCGGGGACCTGCCCGTCGCCATCCACTGGATAGACCTCCCCGGCATCGCCCGCTACCAGATGGAGTTCGCGCTGTACGCGCCGGGCCGCCGGGTGACCCTGTCTTTCCCGTCCCCGTTCCTCCGCAACGAGCCGACCACGATCGAGATCGAGGGCGGCGACCCCGGCACCACCCGGTCGTGGCGCAGCGAGGAAGTCGTTTCCTACCAGAGCGCTTTCAAGCAAGAGCTCATCGCGTTCCACACCTGCGCCACTACCGGCGAGCGGCCCGTGACCTCGGGCCTGGACGGGCTCCGGGACATCGCCCTGTGCCAGGCGATCATCGAAAGCCACCGCCGGGGCGCGCCGGTCGATCACCCCACTAGCACCAGCTGACTCATGGCTCTCGCCCGGGGGGAATGTAGCGGCGCGCCCTCAGGCTGCGGGCAGCGTCCTTGAGGCGTCGGCGCGATGCACCCGCGCTGGCGAGACCCGATCTTGCTATGTGACGGAGTCAGCGGTGGCCTGTCTGGCGGGGTCATCGTTCCCAGCTCGTGAGCGCGGTGCCGGTCATTGCCCGCTCGGCTGCGTATCGGTGCCGGCGATGCCCTGGGGGACGACCCTGCCGGGCTCGATGTCCTTGGACAGTTTGGACTTAGCGGCGCGGGCCTCCTCGTCCAGCACGCCGGAGCCCGCCGCCCGCGCGATGACGTCGCCGCCGCGGCCGCGCAGCACGAAAGCACAGCCGACGGCGATCAGCGCACCGGTGAGCGGCCCCACGAGGTACACCCAGTAGCTGGTCCAGTCGCCGCTGACCAGGGCGGGGCCGAAGGAGCGGGCCGGGTTCATCGACACGCCACTGACCGGAGCCGCCCACAGACCGGCCAGGGCGATGTAGCCGCCGACGCCGAGCGCGGCGATCGCGCCGACGTTCTGCGCCGCCGACGCGGTGCCCAAGATCACGCTCACCAGCAGCGCGGTAAGCACGATCTCCATCAGCAGGGCCTGCCAGTTCGTATACCCCGGGCCCGGCAGCGTCGCCCCCAGATGCTCGACGTTGCCGAACACGAGGCGCAAAAACAAGCAGGCCAGCGTCGCGCCGATGAGCTGGATGACGATGTAGCCCGGGACACGCCGCCACGGGAAGTCCCCGCGCAGCGCGAAAGCCAGCGACACCGCCGGGTTCAGGTGCGCGCCGGAGACCGCGCCCATGAACAAGATGACCGCCGTCACCATCAGGCCCGGGGCGACGACCGCCGCCGCGAGGCTGATCTGCCCCTTCGCGTGCAAAAGCCCCCCGCCAGCGGCGGCCAGCACCAGCGCGAAGGTGCCCAGCAACTCCGAGAACAGCCGCCGCCATTCCCGGCGCGGGTCATCGAAGTCCTGGCGGTTCCCGAACTCGAGCAACAGCACGTGGCGCGTGCGCATGAACGCCGGCCCCAGCGACGCCGGGTCGATCCTCTGCGCCGTTGCGCCACTCACGTCGTCTGCCCCCGGCGCGGTCCGGTGCTCCGCCGGACCGTCCTTCCGGCTCACAGGCACGTTGTCTGTCATGGCCCGGTCCTTCCCATCAACAGCACCCAAGATGCTCCGCAGTGACACTCGCAAGCCCGCGCCTCATCTTCGCCTGCCGCCGAGAACGGGACCGGCCTATGGCGTCCCGGCAGTGCCGCGCGACGTCAGATCTCAGCCCCAGTCCCGTTCTAGTTGTCGCCTAATCCTCACAACTGCGGCGCGATTTCGGGCCGCAGCCCGCATGGCCACGCTGAACGCAGTACCAAGCTGCAGAAACGGCGCCGGAGACGACAGGGCCGGCAGCGGGCAGCCTGGACTTAGCGGTCCCGCTCCTGGCGGCGCCGCCAGCGCTCCTCCAGCCGCCCCATCAGCCCCGATCCCGCCTGTTTGCCGGCCTGCCCGCCCTTAGCGGAGTGCCGCTCCCGGCCAGAGCGCCTGGCCTGAGCGGGGGCGCGCCCGGTGGTGGTGCCGGTCATGCGCTGGTAGCTGGTCACCGCCCACAGGCTGCAGGCGAGCATGACCACAAAGCCCGCCACCGCGACCGGGATGACATTGATCACCACCCCAGCGAGCAGCAGTCCAACGCCGATCACGAACCCCAGCGCCGCCGCGATGACCCGGCGCTTGTAGTGCACCCGCGGGTCGGCCGCGTGCACGGCCTCAGCAAACCGCGGGTCACCGGCGCGGAGCGCCTGCTCGATCTGCTCGAGCTGGCGCTGCTCGTGCTCAGAGAGCGGCACGATGCCCTCCGATGGAACTCAGGCAGGGCCGGGACGCTCTTGTGAGCGTTCGCCTGACGGCCTAGCTACGTCCAGGGTATGCGCGCTCGCCAGCGCCTAGGCAGGCGATGCGGATGCGCCCGAACGGCTCGGCTCAAGTTCCCGACCGCCGCGCTCGCGGTACGGAGTTCATCGGAACCTGGCAGGGGCTCGGGCCAGAACGGGCCCGGCCCGGCTGAAGCTTGTAGGCCGCGCGGCTCCTCGCCTGCCGCTGACTACTGCGGCACCTTCACAACTCTCCGTGACGGGAAGGTCCGGGAGAACCCGCGCAAAGCCGCTTCAGCACGCCTTTGGAGCGTGGGTTCGGTGCCTTCTTTGCCACGCATAACGGGGCAATATGGAGCGGTCATGGCCTCCGGCGAGCCGAGTCCTCGGTGTCCCTGGACGCGCCTTGCCGGACGGAATGACCTGGCGGGGGAAGTGGTTACAGGTGCTGAGAAGGCGAAGGAGTTAAATCATGAAGGTGAGGAATTCGCTGCGGGGGCTAAAGGTGCGCCCGGGCTCGATCGTTGTGCGGCGTCGTGGCCGGACGTTCGTGGTGAACAAGAAGGATCCGCGCCAGAAGGCGCGGCAGGGCTGACGCGCCCGCGTCGGTGTGCGGGGATTCTGGCCGGTGTTTATCTGGCGGTCAGCCCGCACCTGGGTTTGCCCAGCCCGCATAGATCCGGGCAGCGGCGCGTGGTGCGGGGCGCGGGCCTTCCATGAAAGCGCACGGGACTCCGTAGCCTGATGCTGGGTGCGGAGTTCCGGCCGCAGTGCTGGCAGGGATTGCCGGTGCTGGCGGGACGTCAGTGGCGGCGCAGGCGGCGGCCGGCGATGAAGGTGGGCGTGATGCGCACGAAATTGTCCTGTGTCCGGCCGATGGCTGCCCGCCCGGCGGCTCGGCTGATGCGTGATCGTGGCCGGATCCAGGTGGTGCGCGGCACCCTGTATGAAGACGAACCAGCCATGTTGCGCGTCCGTGCCGACGTCGTCGATCTCCACCGCCACCTTGTATTCAGCACCTTCTATCCCGGTGCGAAGGTCCTCGTCGGTCGGGCTGCCCAGCGCGATGCGGAACAGCAGGCTGCCTTCCTGTACCTGGTAGCCGACCGGGAGCACGGCCAGGCCGGACCGGCCGGAGTACGCGAGGCGGCCCACACCGCCCGCTGAGATGAGCCGCCAGCACTCGGCCTCATCCAGCCGTTCCACCTCCGGATCCCAGATCGTCGGTTCACGCCGGGATTCAGGTGTGGCCGGGCTGTGGTGTTCCGTCCTGCCGTGTCGTCAGGCATCCGCGGTCCTGTTCACGTGCGGCTGGGGACAGTGATCGAGGCTAAGGGCATTCCCGGCGCTGTGCCTCCTAATCGCATCCGGTACGTTTTGTTTGAGCGACTTGGCCTCGACGGTCAGCGATTTTCTTCCCGATGGTGGCAAGTCCATGGTCGTGTGCTTCCTTTTAGAAAGTGAGATAGGCCGTTCGGATTTCAGCGCGCGCCATGGGCCCGCCACCAGCGAGGAGGCCCACGCCCACTTCAAACTGCGACAAGAGCGCTTTCTCCCGGCTCGCGAAGCTCATGTCGCAGGCGAGCGCGAGCTCACTCCGTTTCCGGTCGCCCGCCCCCGGATCAGCGCGATCGAAACGGACGGGGCGCGCGTCAGGCGCACCAAGACGTCGGGCCATGCCTGGAGCCCGGTCGGACCTTGCGGGGTGATGGTCAGATCCTCGAACTTCGCGAGGAAGTCGGAGTGATTCAGAAAGAAGCCGTCAACGGCACTCTCGAAGACCACCACCTTCACTCGGTCGTCGTTCTCGAGCGCCGTGACGATCTCCCGGATCTGCGGAACGAACTCCGGACCCATGAGGTTGAGCGGCGGGTTGTCAACGGGCGACTCGACGGTGTGAAGGTGTAACTCGATTGAGCCTGACTTGCGCGGCCTTCGTTGCTGAGGGCATGACGCTCCTGTTCCTGGCGCAGAAGATGACGCTGTGACTTGGACGTTGCCCAGGGCGCCTGTGCTCGCGCCCGGCTGATCCGCGGGGCGGTACTTGCCTCAGCGTCGCGCTCTGGGGAGCGCGTCGCGCCCGTGG